>NZ_JAKNYQ010000001.1:0-3029224 GCF_028858425.1 Vibrio aestuarianus
AAGCCTGGCGATGTCCTACTCTCACATGGGGAAGCCCCACACTACCATCGGCGCTATTGCGTTTCACTTCTGAGTTCGGCATGGAGTCAGGTGGGTCCGCAACGCTATGGTCGCCAAGCAAATTCTTTAATTCGGAAAGCTGTCTTCGTTCTTCACATTCAATGTTCTTCTATTGAGTCCACAAAACCCCTTCGGTGTTGTATGGTTAAGCCTCACGGGCAATTAGTATTGGTTAGCTCAACGCCTCGCAGCGCTTACACACCCAACCTATCAACGTTCTAGTCTTGAACAACCCTTTAGGACACTTAAAGTGCCAGGGAAGACTCATCTCAGGGCTCGCTTCCCGCTTAGATGCTTTCAGCGGTTATCGATTCCGAACTTAGCTACCGGGCAATGCTACTGGCGTAACAACCCGAACACCAGAGGTTCGTCCACTCCGGTCCTCTCGTACTAGGAGCAGCCCCCTTCAATCTTCCAACGCCCACGGCAGATAGGGACCGAACTGTCTCACGACGTTCTAAACCCAGCTCGCGTACCACTTTAAATGGCGAACAGCCATACCCTTGGGACCGACTTCAGCCCCAGGATGTGATGAGCCGACATCGAGGTGCCAAACACCGCCGTCGATATGAACTCTTGGGCGGTATCAGCCTGTTATCCCCGGAGTACCTTTTATCCGTTGAGCGATGGCCCTTCCATTCAGAACCACCGGATCACTATGACCTACTTTCGTACCTGCTCGAATTGTCATTCTCGCAGTTAAGCGGGCTTATGCCATTGCACTAACCACACGATGTCCAACCGTGTTTAGCCCACCTTCGTGCTCCTCCGTTACTCTTTGGGAGGAGACCGCCCCAGTCAAACTACCCACCAGGCACTGTCCGCAACCCCGATTAGGGGCCAACGTTAGAACATCAAAACTACAAGGGTGGTATTTCAAGGACGACTCCACGCAATCTAGCGACTGCGCTTCTAAGTCTCCCACCTATCCTACACATGTAGGTTCAATGTTCAGTGCCAAGCTGTAGTAAAGGTTCACGGGGTCTTTCCGTCTAGCCGCGGGTACACTGCATCTTCACAGCGATTTCAATTTCACTGAGTCTCGGGTGGAGACAGCGTGGCCATCATTACGCCATTCGTGCAGGTCGGAACTTACCCGACAAGGAATTTCGCTACCTTAGGACCGTTATAGTTACGGCCGCCGTTTACCGGGGCTTCGATCAAGAGCTTCGACCTAAGTCTAACCCCATCAATTAACCTTCCGGCACCGGGCAGGCGTCACACCGTATACGTCATCTTACGATTTTGCACAGTGCTGTGTTTTTAATAAACAGTTGCAGCCACCTGGTATCTGCGACTCTCAGTAGCTCCATCCGCTAGGGACTTCACCGCCAAGAGCGTACCTTCTCCCGAAGTTACGGTACCATTTTGCCTAGTTCCTTCACCCGAGTTCTCTCAAGCGCCTTGGTATTCTCTACCCGACCACCTGTGTCGGTTTGGGGTACGATTGCTTATAATCTGAAGCTTAGAGGCTTTTCCTGGAAGCATGGCATCAATGACTTCACACCCGTAGGTGCTCGACGTCGTGTCTCAGCCTAACAAGAAACCGGATTTACCTAGTCTCTTAGCCTACGCACTTGAACCTGGACAACCGTCGCCAGGCCCACCTAGCCTTCTCCGTCCCCCCATCGCAATTATAAGCAGTACGGGAATATTAACCCGTTTCCCATCGACTACGCTTTTCAGCCTCGCCTTAGGGGTCGACTTACCCTGCCCCGATTAACGTTGGACAGGAACCCTTGGTCTTCCGGCGTGGGGGTTTTTCACCCCCATTATCGTTACTCATGTCAGCATTCGCACTTCTGATACCTCCAGCATGCTTTACAACACACCTTCAACGGCTTACAGAACGCTCCCCTACCCCACAATCTTACGATTGCAGCCGCAGCTTCGGTTTACTACTTAGCCCCGTTACATCTTCCGCGCAGGCCGACTCGACCAGTGAGCTATTACGCTTTCTTTAAATGATGGCTGCTTCTAAGCCAACATCCTGGCTGTCTGAGCCTTCCCACATCGTTTCCCACTTAGTAGTAATTTGGGACCTTAGCTGGCGGTCTGGGTTGTTTCCCTCTCCACGACGGACGTTAGCACCCGCCGTGTGTCTCCCGGATAGTACTTACTGGTATTCGGAGTTTGCAAAGGGTTGGTAAGTCGGGATGACCCCCTAGCCTTAACAGTGCTCTACCCCCAGTAGTATTCGTCCGAGGCGCTACCTAAATAGCTTTCGGGGAGAACCAGCTATCTCCGAGTTTGATTGGCCTTTCACCCCTAGCCACAAGTCATCCGCTAATTTTTCAACATTAGTCGGTTCGGTCCTCCAATTGATGTTACTCAATCTTCAACCTGCCCATGGCTAGATCACTCGGTTTCGGGTCTATATCCAGAGACTAAAGCGCCCAGTTAAGACTCGGTTTCCCTACGGCTCCCCTATACGGTTAACCTTGCCACTGAATATAAGTCGCTGACCCATTATACAAAAGGTACGCAGTCACAGGACAAAGCCTGCTCCTACTGCTTGTACGTACACGGTTTCAGGTTCTATTTCACTCCCCTCACAGGGGTTCTTTTCGCCTTTCCCTCACGGTACTGGTTCACTATCGGTCAGTCAGTAGTATTTAGCCTTGGAGGATGGTCCCCCCATATTCAAACAGGATATCACGTGTCCCGCCTTACTCGTTTTCACTTAGAATGACGTGTCGGTTACGGGGCTATCACCCTTTATTGCCACGCTTTCCAGCGTGTTCACCTGCATCATTTAAAGCTTAAGGGCTAGTCCAATTTCGCTCGCCGCTACTTTCGGAATCTCAGTTGATTTCTTTTCCTTCGGGTACTTAGATGTTTCAGTTCCCCGAGTTCGCCTCGCTGCGCTATGTATTCACGCAGCGATACTAGCTTATGCTAGTGGGTTTCCCCATTCGGAAATCGTAGACTCAAGTGGCTTTTACTGCCTAATCTACGCTTATCGCAAGTTAATACGTCCTTCATCGCCTCTGACTGCCAAGGCATCCACCGTGTACGCTTAGTCACTTAACCATACAACCCGAAGAAGTTTCGTGTTGATGACAAGTCACCAAGGTTTAGTGTCTCTCTTTATTGAATGAGCGAGAGACATTTCGATTTTGCCGGACTCAATTTTGAAAACTTACCGCAGTAAGCTTTCCCAAGAACACTTGAATGTGTTTGGTATCAACACATAAACGTGTTGATATTGAGAACTTTTATTTGATAACAACAAAAAATCACGTTGTTATCAGTCAGCTTTCCAAATTGTTAAAGAGCGAGTGTTATTCCCAAAGGAATGAATCACTTTCTAATGACTTTCAGCGTCAAACAAACCAACCAGTTCAATTACTTAATCTGGTTTGGAAGTGTGCATCCAAAAATCCTTAGAGAGTGGTGGGCGATACCGGGCTCGAACCAGTGACCCCCTGCTTGTAAGGCAGGTGCTCTCCCAACTGAGCTAATCGCCCACATTGTTTTCTTACCTAAAGTAAGCATTTCCGTGGGAGGAAATGGTGGAGCTATGCGGGATCGAACCGCAGACCTCCTGCGTGCAAGGCAGGCGCTCTCCCAGCTGAGCTATAGCCCCGAATTTATTTTCTTACCTAAAGTAAGCATTTCCGCGGGAGGAAATGGTGGGTCGTGCAGGATTCGAACCTGCGACCAATTGATTAAAAGTCAACTGCTCTACCAACTGAGCTAACGACCCATGGTATCCCGTAGGGGAGTCGAACCCCTGTTACCGCCGTGAAAGGGCGGTGTCCTAGGCCTCTAGACGAACGGGACACTAAGTGGCGAATGTTTGGGAACATTCTTTCTCTAAAACTGTATAAACCATCAATCTGTGTGGACACTCATCAGTGTAATCATCGTATAAGGAGGTGATCCAGCGCCAGGTTCCCCTAGCGCTACCTTGTTACGACTTCACCCCAGTCATGAACCACAAAGTGGTGAGCGTCCTCCCCGAAAGGTTAAACTACCCACTTCTTTTGCAGCCCACTCCCATGGTGTGACGGGCGGTGTGTACAAGGCCCGGGAACGTATTCACCGTGGCATTCTGATCCACGATTACTAGCGATTCCGACTTCATGGAGTCGAGTTGCAGACTCCAATCCGGACTACGACGCACTTTTTGGGATTCGCTCACTTTCGCAAGTTGGCTGCCCTCTGTATGCGCCATTGTAGCACGTGTGTAGCCCTACTCGTAAGGGCCATGATGACTTGACGTCGTCCCCACCTTCCTCCGGTTTATCACCGGCAGTCTCCCTGGAGTTCCCGACATTACTCGCTGGCAAACAAGGATAAGGGTTGCGCTCGTTGCGGGACTTAACCCAACATTTCACAACACGAGCTGACGACAGCCATGCAGCACCTGTCTCAGAGCTCCCGAAGGCACTCCTGCGTCTCCGCTGGATTCTCTGGATGTCAAGAGTAGGTAAGGTTCTTCGCGTTGCATCGAATTAAACCACATGCTCCACCGCTTGTGCGGGCCCCCGTCAATTCATTTGAGTTTTAATCTTGCGACCGTACTCCCCAGGCGGTCTACTTAACGCGTTAGCTCCGAAAGCCACGGCTCAAGGCCACAACCTCCAAGTAGACATCGTTTACGGCGTGGACTACCAGGGTATCTAATCCTGTTTGCTCCCCACGCTTTCGCATCTGAGTGTCAGTATCTGTCCAGGGGGCCGCCTTCGCCACCGGTATTCCTTCAGATCTCTACGCATTTCACCGCTACACCTGAAATTCTACCCCCCTCTACAGTACTCTAGTCCGCCAGTTTCAAATGCAGTTCCGAGGTTGAGCCCCGGGCTTTCACATCTGACTTAACGAACCACCTGCATGCGCTTTACGCCCAGTAATTCCGATTAACGCTCGCACCCTCCGTATTACCGCGGCTGCTGGCACGGAGTTAGCCGGTGCTTCTTCTGTCGCTAACGTCAAATGATGCTGCTATTAACAACACCACCTTCCTCACGACTGAAAGTACTTTACAACCCGAAGGCCTTCTTCATACACGCGGCATGGCTGCATCAGGCTTGCGCCCATTGTGCAATATTCCCCACTGCTGCCTCCCGTAGGAGTCTGGACCGTGTCTCAGTTCCAGTGTGGCTGATCATCCTCTCAGACCAGCTAGGGATCGTCGCCTTGGTGAGCCATTACCTCACCAACTAGCTAATCCCACCTAGGCATATCCTGACGCGAGAGGCCCGAAGGTCCCCCTCTTTGGCCCGTAGGCATCATGCGGTATTAGCCATCGTTTCCAATGGTTATCCCCCACATCAGGGCAATTTCCTAGGCATTACTCACCCGTCCGCCGCTCGTCATCTTCAAAAGCAAGCTTTTGAAATGTTACCGCTCGACTTGCATGTGTTAGGCCTGCCGCCAGCGTTCAATCTGAGCCATGATCAAACTCTTCAATTAAAGTTTTGTTGGTCCTAAGACCGGCTCAATGAATACTGACTTCAAAACTGCTTTTACTCGAAAGTAAAAAATAATTTTAAAGCTATTGTTGTTCCAACAGAACAACAATGAATTGACTGTGCCAAAATCAAGTAAACTTGATTCTGATTGGTCACTCAGTTCATTGATAAATCTTTTTCGATTATCATCAACGAGTGCCCACACAGATTGATAGGTTTATATTGTTAAAGAGCTTGCCTTTCAGTGCCTTAACACCTAAGCAGGACGCGTATAATACGCTTTCCACTTTGAAAGTCAACATAAAACTCTCACATTTTCATGAGAATATTATGGTGACTCGTCTCAATGAGACCAGTCGGAAATTAAAGCCTGGCGATGTCCTACTCTCACATGGGGAAGCCCCACACTACCATCGGCGCTATTGCGTTTCACTTCTGAGTTCGGCATGGAGTCAGGTGGGTCCGCAACGCTATGGTCGCCAAGCAAATTCTTTAATTCGGAAAGCTGTCTTCGTTCTTCACATTCAATGTTCTTCTATTGAGCCCACAAAACCCCTTCGGTGTTGTATGGTTAAGCCTCACGGGCAATTAGTATTGGTTAGCTCAACGCCTCGCAGCGCTTACACACCCAACCTATCAACGTTCTAGTCTCGAACAACCCTTTAGGACACTTAAAGTGCCAGGGAAGACTCATCTCAGGGCTCGCTTCCCGCTTAGATGCTTTCAGCGGTTATCGATTCCGAACTTAGCTACCGGGCAATGCTACTGGCGTAACAACCCGAACACCAGAGGTTCGTCCACTCCGGTCCTCTCGTACTAGGAGCAGCCCCCTTCAATCTTCCAACGCCCACGGCAGATAGGGACCGAACTGTCTCACGACGTTCTAAACCCAGCTCGCGTACCACTTTAAATGGCGAACAGCCATACCCTTGGGACCGACTTCAGCCCCAGGATGTGATGAGCCGACATCGAGGTGCCAAACACCGCCGTCGATATGAACTCTTGGGCGGTATCAGCCTGTTATCCCCGGAGTACCTTTTATCCGTTGAGCGATGGCCCTTCCATTCAGAACCACCGGATCACTATGACCTACTTTCGTACCTGCTCGAATTGTCATTCTCGCAGTTAAGCGGGCTTATGCCATTGCACTAACCACACGATGTCCAACCGTGTTTAGCCCACCTTCGTGCTCCTCCGTTACTCTTTGGGAGGAGACCGCCCCAGTCAAACTACCCACCAGGCACTGTCCGCAACCCCGATTAGGGGCCAACGTTAGAACATCAAAACTACAAGGGTGGTATTTCAAGGACGACTCCACGCAATCTAGCGACTGCGCTTCTAAGTCTCCCACCTATCCTACACATGTAGGTTCAATGTTCAGTGCCAAGCTGTAGTAAAGGTTCACGGGGTCTTTCCGTCTAGCCGCGGGTACACTGCATCTTCACAGCGATTTCAATTTCACTGAGTCTCGGGTGGAGACAGCGTGGCCATCATTACGCCATTCGTGCAGGTCGGAACTTACCCGACAAGGAATTTCGCTACCTTAGGACCGTTATAGTTACGGCCGCCGTTTACCGGGGCTTCGATCAAGAGCTTCGACCTAAGTCTAACCCCATCAATTAACCTTCCGGCACCGGGCAGGCGTCACACCGTATACGTCATCTTACGATTTTGCACAGTGCTGTGTTTTTAATAAACAGTTGCAGCCACCTGGTATCTGCGACTCTCAGTAGCTCCATCCGCTAGGGACTTCACCGCCAAGAGCGTACCTTCTCCCGAAGTTACGGTACCATTTTGCCTAGTTCCTTCACCCGAGTTCTCTCAAGCGCCTTGGTATTCTCTACCCGACCACCTGTGTCGGTTTGGGGTACGATTGCTTATAATCTGAAGCTTAGAGGCTTTTCCTGGAAGCATGGCATCAATGACTTCACACCCGTAGGTGCTCGACGTCGTGTCTCAGCCTAACAAGAAACCGGATTTACCTAGTCTCTTAGCCTACGCACTTGAACCTGGACAACCGTCGCCAGGCCCACCTAGCCTTCTCCGTCCCCCCATCGCAATTATAAGCAGTACGGGAATATTAACCCGTTTCCCATCGACTACGCTTTTCAGCCTCGCCTTAGGGGTCGACTTACCCTGCCCCGATTAACGTTGGACAGGAACCCTTGGTCTTCCGGCGTGGGGGTTTTTCACCCCCATTATCGTTACTCATGTCAGCATTCGCACTTCTGATACCTCCAGCATGCTTTACAACACACCTTCAACGGCTTACAGAACGCTCCCCTACCCCACAATCTTACGATTGCAGCCGCAGCTTCGGTTTACTACTTAGCCCCGTTACATCTTCCGCGCAGGCCGACTCGACCAGTGAGCTATTACGCTTTCTTTAAATGATGGCTGCTTCTAAGCCAACATCCTGGCTGTCTGAGCCTTCCCACATCGTTTCCCACTTAGTAGTAATTTGGGACCTTAGCTGGCGGTCTGGGTTGTTTCCCTCTCCACGACGGACGTTAGCACCCGCCGTGTGTCTCCCGGATAGTACTTACTGGTATTCGGAGTTTGCAAAGGGTTGGTAAGTCGGGATGACCCCCTAGCCTTAACAGTGCTCTACCCCCAGTAGTATTCGTCCGAGGCGCTACCTAAATAGCTTTCGGGGAGAACCAGCTATCTCCGAGTTTGATTGGCCTTTCACCCCTAGCCACAAGTCATCCGCTAATTTTTCAACATTAGTCGGTTCGGTCCTCCAATTGATGTTACTCAATCTTCAACCTGCCCATGGCTAGATCACTCGGTTTCGGGTCTATATCCAGAGACTAAAGCGCCCAGTTAAGACTCGGTTTCCCTACGGCTCCCCTATACGGTTAACCTTGCCACTGAATATAAGTCGCTGACCCATTATACAAAAGGTACGCAGTCACAGGACAAAGCCTGCTCCTACTGCTTGTACGTACACGGTTTCAGGTTCTATTTCACTCCCCTCACAGGGGTTCTTTTCGCCTTTCCCTCACGGTACTGGTTCACTATCGGTCAGTCAGTAGTATTTAGCCTTGGAGGATGGTCCCCCCATATTCAAACAGGATATCACGTGTCCCGCCTTACTCGTTTTCACTTAGAATGACGTGTCGGTTACGGGGCTATCACCCTTTATTGCCACGCTTTCCAGCGTGTTCACCTGCATCATTTAAAGCTTAAGGGCTAGTCCAATTTCGCTCGCCGCTACTTTCGGAATCTCAGTTGATTTCTTTTCCTTCGGGTACTTAGATGTTTCAGTTCCCCGAGTTCGCCTCGCTGCGCTATGTATTCACGCAGCGATACTAGCTTATGCTAGTGGGTTTCCCCATTCGGAAATCGTAGACTCAAGTGGCTTTTACTGCCTAATCTACGCTTATCGCAAGTTAATACGTCCTTCATCGCCTCTGACTGCCAAGGCATCCACCGTGTACGCTTAGTCACTTAACCATACAACCCGAAGAAGTTTCGTGTTGATGACAAGTCACCAAGGTTTAGTGTCTCTCTTTATTGAATGAGCGAGAGACATTTCGATTTTGCCGGACTCAATTTTGAAAACTTACCGCAGTAAGCTTTCCCAAGAACACTTGAATGTGTTTGGTATCAACACGTAAACGTATTGATATTGAGAACTTTTATTTGATAACAACAAATCACGTTGTTATCAGTCAGCTTTCCAAATTGTTAAAGAGCAAGATTTTCTGATGAAAACCATTTTTAAGAACACTTAAGCAAATGTGCTTAAAGATGGTGGAGCTATGCGGGATCGAACCGCAGACCTCCTGCGTGCAAGGCAGGCGCTCTCCCAGCTGAGCTATAGCCCCATCAGGTGTGTGATACTGTGTGCCAATCTTCGATTAAGAAGAATTGGTGGGTCTGAGTGGACTTGAACCACCGACCTCTCGCTTATCAGGCGAACGCTCTAACCACCTGAGCTACAGACCCAGCATCGTCTCTAAAACTGTATAAACCATCAATCTGTGTGGACACTCATCAGTGTAATCATCGTATAAGGAGGTGATCCAGCGCCAGGTTCCCCTAGCGCTACCTTGTTACGACTTCACCCCAGTCATGAACCACAAAGTGGTGAGCGTCCTCCCCGAAAGGTTAAACTACCCACTTCTTTTGCAGCCCACTCCCATGGTGTGACGGGCGGTGTGTACAAGGCCCGGGAACGTATTCACCGTGGCATTCTGATCCACGATTACTAGCGATTCCGACTTCATGGAGTCGAGTTGCAGACTCCAATCCGGACTACGACGCACTTTTTGGGATTCGCTCACTTTCGCAAGTTGGCTGCCCTCTGTATGCGCCATTGTAGCACGTGTGTAGCCCTACTCGTAAGGGCCATGATGACTTGACGTCGTCCCCACCTTCCTCCGGTTTATCACCGGCAGTCTCCCTGGAGTTCCCGACATTACTCGCTGGCAAACAAGGATAAGGGTTGCGCTCGTTGCGGGACTTAACCCAACATTTCACAACACGAGCTGACGACAGCCATGCAGCACCTGTCTCAGAGCTCCCGAAGGCACTCCTGCGTCTCCGCTGGATTCTCTGGATGTCAAGAGTAGGTAAGGTTCTTCGCGTTGCATCGAATTAAACCACATGCTCCACCGCTTGTGCGGGCCCCCGTCAATTCATTTGAGTTTTAATCTTGCGACCGTACTCCCCAGGCGGTCTACTTAACGCGTTAGCTCCGAAAGCCACGGCTCAAGGCCACAACCTCCAAGTAGACATCGTTTACGGCGTGGACTACCAGGGTATCTAATCCTGTTTGCTCCCCACGCTTTCGCATCTGAGTGTCAGTATCTGTCCAGGGGGCCGCCTTCGCCACCGGTATTCCTTCAGATCTCTACGCATTTCACCGCTACACCTGAAATTCTACCCCCCTCTACAGTACTCTAGTCCGCCAGTTTCAAATGCAGTTCCGAGGTTGAGCCCCGGGCTTTCACATCTGACTTAACGAACCACCTGCATGCGCTTTACGCCCAGTAATTCCGATTAACGCTCGCACCCTCCGTATTACCGCGGCTGCTGGCACGGAGTTAGCCGGTGCTTCTTCTGTCGCTAACGTCAAAGAATACCGCTATTAACGATACCCCCTTCCTCACGACTGAAAGTACTTTACAACCCGAAGGCCTTCTTCATACACGCGGCATGGCTGCATCAGGCTTGCGCCCATTGTGCAATATTCCCCACTGCTGCCTCCCGTAGGAGTCTGGACCGTGTCTCAGTTCCAGTGTGGCTGATCATCCTCTCAGACCAGCTAGGGATCGTCGCCTTGGTGAGCCATTACCTCACCAACTAGCTAATCCCACCTAGGCATATCCTGACGCGAGAGGCCCGAAGGTCCCCCTCTTTGGCCCGTAGGCATCATGCGGTATTAGCCATCGTTTCCAATGGTTATCCCCCACATCAGGGCAATTTCCTAGGCATTACTCACCCGTCCGCCGCTCGTCATCTTCAAAAGCAAGCTTTTGAAATGTTACCGCTCGACTTGCATGTGTTAGGCCTGCCGCCAGCGTTCAATCTGAGCCATGATCAAACTCTTCAATTAAAGTTTTGTTGGTCCTAAGACCGGCTCAATGAATACTGACTTCAAAACTGTTTTTACTCGAAAGTAAAAAGTAATTTTAAAGCTATTGTTGCTCCAACAGAACAACAATGAATTGACTGTGCCGCTTATTGGATTTCACTTTTTAATAAAAAGTGAAATCAAAAAGCATTCGAACTATTGCTAGTTCAGGTCACTCAGTTCATTGATAAATCTTTTTCGATTATCATCAACGAGTGCCCACACAGATTGATAGGTTTATATTGTTAAAGAGCGTTCTTCGTTTGGTTGCCGTGGCTTCCTTGGAAGAGGCGGCCATTCTAGCGAGATAATTTTTTGTGTCAAACACTTTTTTAAATTATTTCGTCTTACCGATTTGACCTACTGATTGACTGGCTAGTGGGGCTTAAACCCTTACTGGCTGTGCCGTGTCAGTGAGGTCGCATTATAGAGATCATCATCACATTGGCAAGTGTTATTTTCATAAAATTGCAAAAATAAAGCTTAATAGGCTAATTTGCGTTCAAAGCCTCATTTATTCAACTTTACTAAGATATAGCAAACACCTTACCCACAGACTTATACACAAACCAATCTCGAAGACGCAATAGCTCTTACGAAAAAAGAGCTGTCAATGCAGCTCTTTCTATATAGATAGACTCGATTAGATACCGGAGCCATTCACTTCACCATCATCTTCATGAAGACCACACTCTCTCTTTAAACCAAAGAAGCGAGTTTCTTCTTCGCTCATACCCGGCTCCCATTTACGAGTGGTATGCGTATCACCAACAGAAAGGTAGCCTTGATCCCATAATGGATGGTAGGGAAGATGATGTTCATTAAGATAGTAGTGCACATCTTTATTTGTCCAATCAATAACAGGTAAAAACTTAAACACACCGTTTTGAATGGCTAAAATCGGTAAGTTAGCCCGTGACTGCGATTGCTCACGCCGTAATCCCGAAAACCAGGTAGTAATCGCAAGTTCATCTAGCGCCCTTCGCATCGGCTCAACTTTATTAATACGATTGTATTGCTCGATACCTTCAACACCTTGCTCCCATAGTTTCCCATAACGTGCTTCTTGCCAAGCTGGGCTCGTTTCAGCTCGGAAAATATTGAGATTGAGATTCAAACGCTCTGTTAAATAATCAATAAATTGGTATGTCTCCGGAAAAAGGTAACCAGTGTCAGTTAATACTACGGCCACATCACTTTTCACTTGTGACACTAGGTGCAACATAACCGCAGCTTGAATACCAAAGCTGGATGAAACGGCATGCGTTCCTTCCAAGTTCTCCAATGCCCATTCCACTCTTTGTTGGGCTGTTAACGTTTCTAAATACCCGTTCAGCTCAGCAAGGTGTAGTGTTTGTTGCGCTTTGGTCATAGACAGCAACTGCGCTAAGTTGGGTTTCGCAATCTTGGCTTCAAGCATAGAAGTCCCTCTTGGATACAATCACTTCTTCTATAACCCCAGCGCGAATCGTAAAATCACCAAAGCTTTCGTTAGCTTGGCGTTCAGTTGCCCAGCGACTCACTAGTTGATCTATTTCTTCGAGGATCTGTTTGTCGGTGATGTTTTCTTTATACATTTTAGGTACACGAGTACCAGCACGATTACCACCAAGGTGTAAGTTATAACGACCAGGTGCTTTACCAACCAAGCCGATTTCAGCTAACATCGCTCGCCCACAACCGTTTGGACAGCCAGTCACACGTAAAATAATATTTTCGTCTGCCGGGAGTTGGTGCTTTTGTAAAATAGCTTCTACATCTGTTACAAATTGAGGTAGAAAACGTTCCGCTTCAGCCATTGCTAGTGGGCAGGTTGGAAATGCCACACAAGCCATAGAATTTTTGCGCTGCTCACTCACTGCATCGTCCATCAAACCATGCTGACGTGCGATAACCTCTATCGCAGATTTTTGCTGCGTTGGCACCCCTGCAACAATCAGATTTTGGTTTGCTGTCATTCTAAAATCACCTTGGTGAATTTTAGCAATTTCAGCAACACCGGTTTTGAGCGGCTTACCAGGGAAATCAAGCAAGCGTCCATTTTCAATAAAAAGCGTTAGGTGATGTTTGCCATCAATACCTTCCACCCAACCAATGCGATCGCCACGCTCAGTAAACTCATAAGGTCGGCTTGGCGCAAATTTAATGCCTGCGCGCTTTTCCACTTCAGCTTTAAATACATCGACACCGACACGATCGAGTGTGTATTTAGTTTTAGCATTTTTACGATTTGAGCGGTTACCCCAATCACGCTGAGTAGTCACCACTGCCGCAGCAATATCTAAGGTTTTATCTAAAGGAATAAAACCAAAATCGTCAGCACGGCGTGGATAAGTAGACGTATCGCCATGCGTCATCGCCAAACCGCCACCGACAAGTACATTAAAGCCCACTAACTTTCCATTATCGGCAATAGCCACAAAGTTTAAGTCGTTGGCATGTACATCGACATCATTTTGTGGCGGAACTACAACCGTTGTTTTGAATTTACGTGGTAAATAGTTACTACCTAGAATTGGCTCTTCATCTGTTGTTTCTACTTTTTCACCATCAAGCCATATTTCTGCGTAGGCTCGAGTCTTAGGTAGAAGATGTTCGCTAATCTTCTTTGCCCACTCATACGCTTGTTGATGAAGTTCTGATTCCACTGGGTTTGATGTGCAGAGAACGTTGCGGTTTACATCTCCTGCAGTAGCTATCGAATCAATACCAATACTATTTAACGTTTGGTGCATAAGCTTAATGTTCGGCTTTAATACGCCATGGAACTGAAAAGTTTGGCGAGTCGTCAAACGGATACTGCCATACGAACTATGCTCAGTTGCAAATTTGTCTATCGCTAACCATTGCTGCGGTGTGATGATACCTCCAGGCATACGAGCTCGAAGCATTACATTTTGTAGAGGCTCTAACTTTTGCTTTGCGCGCTCATTGCGAATATCACGATCATCTTGCTGATACATGCCATGAAAACGAATAAGCTGGAAGTTGTCGGCACTGAAGCCACCAGTAATTCGATCTTGTAGATCTTGCTCGATCGTACCGCGAAGAAAATTGCTTTCTCTCTTTAGGCGCTCGTTATCCGATAATGGACCTAGCACTTCGCCTAATACTTGTTGGCTATTGGATTCTTGTTTTGTGCTCATTAGTACACATCCCTTTGATAACGTTTTGCTTTGCGCAGATCATTAATAAATTCTTCCGCCCGCTGTTGTGATAGGCCACCTTGCTGTTGTGCAATGACGATCAACGCATCATGCACATCTTTGGCCATGCGAGTCGCATCTCCACACACATATAAATAAGCACCTTGCTCCAGCCAATGCCAAACTTGCTCTGCTTGCTCAAGTAATCGATGTTGAACGTAAACCTTCTCATGCTGATCACGACTAAAAGCAACATCTAAACGATTTAATACACCCGATTTAAGATACTTTTGCCATTCCACTTGATAGAGAAAATCTTGAGTAAAAGTTCGGTCCCCGAAAAACAGCCAGTTTTTACCTTCAGCACCTCGGTTATCTCGCTCTTGAATAAAGCTACGGAATGGAGCGATACCAGTGCCAGGCCCAATCATGATAACGGGTGTAGAATCATCGGTCGGTAACTTAAAGTTATTGTTGTGTTCAATAAAGACTTTAAGCTCCCCCCCCTCTTCTAGGCGTTGACCAAGATAACTTGATGCTCCACCTTGACGACTTTCGCCTTCTTGCAAATACTCGACGATACCAACTGTTAAGTGCACTTCGTCTTCAACTTCGCTTTGACTTGAAGCAATTGAATAAAGACGAGGCGTTAAACGACGAAGTAGAGAAGTCAAAGCTTCAGCAGAGAGCTTGGTTTTCTTCTCTTTTAATACATCAATAATTTGTGTGTTACTGGCGTACTCTCTCAGCTTATTTTTATCATCCACCAGCTTTTGTAGCTTTTTACTTCCTGACAACTCAGCAAACTTCGTTACTAATTGTGGGTTTGCTGCGGTGATTTCATATTTGCTCACTAACGCGCGATGAATAGATAAACTCTCACCATCTACATCAATACTTTCAACACCGGACAACCCAACAACACTTAAAATAGCATTGGCTAATTCTGCACTGTTTTCGTACCACACTCCCAACGCATCACCAGGTTGATAAGTCAATCCGGACTCACCCAAGTCTATTTCTATGTGTCGAACATCTTTCCCTGAGTCACGCCCTGTAATTTTTTGACTTGTCAGCAAGGTAGCTGTGTAAGGATTTTGCTTAGTGTATTGGGAATGATGACTCGTAGCTTGACCCACTGGCAATTGCACAACTTGTGCTTGGGTACTCACGAGGGTTTCTTTAACCACCTCTAAAGCTTTTATTTTCCATTCGGTTGCTTGAAGTTCATAGTCAACATCACAATCAGCTCGCTCAATAAAGCGTTTCGCCCCAAGCTTTTCTAAAAACGCATCAAAATCTTTACCAGTTTGGCAGAAAAATTCATAGCTAGAATCACCTAAACCAATCACACCGTATTGTAAGTTAGGCAGTTTGGGCGCTTTTTTCGACTGTAAATATTCATGAAGCGCTAAAGCATTATCTGGCGCTTCACCTTCACCATTAGTCGAAGCAACAAAAATAACATGTGTTTCTTTGGCAAGATCTTTACCTTTGTAATCACTGGCATCAAATAATTGCACAACAATACCAGCGGACTGAGCTTCGCGTTCTAACGCCTCTGCAACACCTTTTGCATTACCCGTTTGAGAAGCGAAAATAATGGTCAATTTACCTGCCGGTTTAGCCGAAACTAAAGCCGCTGCATTAGAAATAGGAGCTGCAGCCCCTGAAGTTTGAGATTGACTCAATCCCCAAAAATACCCGCTAACCCATGCTAGCTGCTGAGGAGAAAGTTCTGAAATAGTTTGCTGCAACCCAGTAAGCTGCAAATCATTAAGCGGGCTAGCTAAGCCGGCTAGCTCTTTTGGTATGGTATTTCCTGAAGACATTGTCACGACTTCCCTATTCATTGCGTGACGATAGATTAACCACTCTCTTTAATAACAAGAAAGAATAGATAAGTATGTTTTATAACTTTTTGGAAGTAAGAACTTTCAAAAAGAGGTTTACTTAGACTCCACTCTCACCTGCTTGAAGCCAACAGCCATGGCAGACTTAGAAGCTATATCGAGATCTTCATATTGGCATTCATCTCCATGAGCATCCGTTAATAGCACAAACCCGCCTCGATGATGTCTGAACTCAACAATCCAACACCCCTCTTGGGATGAAGGTTCAATAATGGCTTCGATAAGCTGATTCTCGCGATATAAATTTCTTAATTCCGTAATCGTCATAACTACACCACGCCGTATTTATTTACTTGTTCACTAAGCATGGTTCATTTCAGTTTTTCTGCTAAGAAAGTCGAAGGCGATATAGCTATCAATTATAAAAAAACGCCACTTAATAAAATGGCGTTCTATCTGTTCTACAGGATATTGGAATATCTAAAATTCGAATTCTGCACCAAGAAACCAACCATCAACAAAAACGAAAGATTCTTTCGTATCTGCTGCTAGCTCCGTAAATTCAAGATCGATGACTCGATAACCACCACGCAGTGCAATATTTCCAGCATCGATAGGGAACGAATACTGAAGCCCAGCCATAAGATCCGCACTTTTGACTCCGCTGCCATCACCAAAATCAAACTGACCAATCACATCTATGTTCGTGCGAGGAATTTGAATTTCAGCATAGGCATACCAGTTAAATGTCGTTTTATCGAAACTGTATTTTTGATTATTTTCAGCTTGGTATTGAGACCCATCATACTGAGTAAAAGTAATGCCCGCATCAAATGACATCAATTCACGCTCTAGTACTTTATAATACAACGTGTAGTCATACTTATCGAAAGAGGCATAATCAGCATCAATCGTCGTGTAACGTATACTAGCATTCGGTACATAAGGATACTGATGTTCAAAGGCGAAATAGATTGCGGGGGCTTTTACGTCATCGCGGCGAGTATGGTCAACTTTCGTACTACCCCACCACATATCTGCACCAATCTTTCCACCATAAAAAGACTCAGCACTTATTGACGCAGCAGACATCATCATCGCAACGCTTGTCAACGCAACTAACGTTGGTTTATTCATCCTAATAGCTCCCAATCTATTTCGCTATATATACACTTTTCAATTAAGCGCGAATAGTAGCATATTCCTTAGATTGGTTAATGCTTAAACATCATTTGTTAATATTTTTGACGAGGACTATAGACAAAGTTTCTGAAAAACCAAACACCCAAAGCAATCACCAAAATCCAAGGTAATAATTTCAGCATAACGCCGATCATCCCTAATAGAGTCATAACAATAAAAGCAATAACCATTGCTGCAAATACTGTCATCATTGTCATACCCGTTACTAAAAGGGTCGCTACAAACACTAGTAAAAAAATAAGCTCAAACATAATCATTCCCCTCTTTTTATTTGCTAAAGCAGATATCGAGCCAACTTTACAAATCAACTCTATTGTTTAGATAAACAGCTAAGTCAAAAGGAGATAAATGCCGAGCAGTATTAGCCTCGATGGAATTTTATAAAACGCAGATAGCAAGATGATAAAACAAAGGGCTAAATCGTTGCCTACGACCTAGCCCTTAATGAATGGTAAAATTCACCATGAAATGTGTCTATTTTTACACATTTAATTCTTTAGGTATTTTCGCCAAAGCTGCTTGCACCACTTCAATGCCTGAACCCGTTTTATGAGCATTCTCACTAATATAACGACGCCACTGGCGAGCACCGGGCATACTTTGGAATATACCTAACATGTGGCGAGTAATATGACCAAGATATGCACCATTAGCCAACTCACGCTCGATGTAAGGATACATTTCCTCAACAACTTGAGAGCGTTTTTTGATTGGGGTATCCAAACCAAAGATCTGCTGATCAACTTCGGCGAGTAAGTAAGGACTTTGATAAGCTTCGCGGCCAATCATTACGCCATCAAGGTGCTGTAAGTGCTCTTTAGCTTCTGCTAGCGTTTTGACCCCACCATTAACGGCAATCACTAAATGCGGAAAGTCTTTTTTTAACTGATATGCACGTGGATAATCTAACGGTGGGATTTCACGGTTTTCTTTTGGGCTCAAACCACTAAGCCAAGCTTTGCGCGCATGAATAGTAAACTGTTCACAGCCTCCCTTCTCTGATACTAACGAAATAAAATCAGTTAAGAATTCATAAGAATCCATATCGTCAATACCAATACGAGTTTTTACTGTCACAGGAATATCAACAACATCTTTCATCGCGGCAACACAATCTGCCACCAGTTGCGGCTCTGCCATTAAGCAAGCTCCAAAGCGGCCATTTTGCACTCGATCAGAAGGGCAGCCAACGTTTAGGTTGATTTCATCATAACCACGTTCTTGCGCTAACTTCGCACAATGTGCTAAATCAGTTGGGTTTGAACCGCCAAGTTGAAGCGCAAGGGGGTGCTCCTCTTCGTTGTATGCTAAAAAATCACCTTTACCATGAATAATTGCTCCCGTGGTCACCATCTCTGTATAAAGCAGAGTTTGTGAAGAAAGCAGACGATGGAAGTATCGACAGTGACGATCAGTCCAATCGAGCATTGGTGCCACGCTCAGGCGTGAAGATGGATATAAAATATTTTTACTCATAAAACTCAATAGCTTAAATAAAAACACCGCTCATTAACCAATGTTTATTTTTGATTATTTTGCGCTATTTTTGTATATTTTGACTGTTCTATGACCCCAAAAACGACCCCATTTTTAACCCCATAGAACCTGATGAAGAGATTATACACTATGGCCGCAGTCTTAATAGAACAAAGAACAGGTAAAACGGGTAAGGTTTCTTATCGTGCTCAGGTTAGATCAACGAAAAAAGGGAAGATAATCGAGCGAAAAACTAAAACATTTCCAACAAAGGCAATGGCTCAAAAATGGGCAGATCAAACCAAATCAGCAATGGAGCAAAAATTAAATGATATTGAGGCAGGTATCCATAGATCCGATCTAGACCTAAGCGAGATCACCGTTGGTGAGCTGATAACCCAATATTTAGAACACCCAAGAATATCAAAAGATATAGGCAGAACTAAATATTATGTCCTTGCCGCTTTGCTACATTATGACATAGCAGATATAACCGCCAGTAAGTTAAGAGCCGATGATTTGATTAGACATTGCGAGTTTAGGCTTAAGGACGACACGAAACCTACACCTCAAACCGTTTATCAAGATGTCACCTATCTCAAATCAGTAATGAGCGTTGCAAAAACTATTTTTAAAGTAAATGCTAATACAACCTATCACGATGACGCTTTACCTACCTTAGTAGATTTAAAACTGATTGGTCGTTCACACAAGCGCAATCGTAGACCAACCCGAAAAGAACTAATGTTAATGGAGCAGCACCTAACCGCAAGGGAAGATCACCACGCAGCAAAGATCCCTTACGGTGATATTTTGCAATTTTCACTACTTACCGCTATGCGTGTATCCGAGATCACCCGTATTCGTTGGAGTGATTTAGACACAGAAAATCGAACCATCATAATAAGAGATAGAAAAGACCCTCGAAATAAATCAGGGAACGATCATGAGATTCCACTTTTAGGCGGTGCTTTTGAGCTAGTAATTAAGCAAAAAGAACGAATTGACCCTACAAACCCCAACCTGATTTTTCCATACAATCCAAGATCCATTTCGGCAGGTTGGCAAAGAGTAAGAGACAAGTTAGGCATTGAAGATCTCCGTTATCACGACCTACGCAGAGAGGCAGCTTCAAGACTTGCTGAGATGGGGCTACCAATCAACATTGTGGCTCGAATTACAGGACATAAGAACATCAATATCTTACATAACATTTATGCAAAAATTGACGTTAAAGAGTTTGGTAAAGATGGTTATTCAAAATACTTAAAAAACTAGCACTCTCTGCCCTTAGAAACAATCTAAAAGTAGTATAAACCTAACTAAAATCATTTATAACTTTACGCCTTTGGCATAAACTGATTGCATAAAACTAGCCAAGTATAATCATCTTAATAACTTATAGAGGCAAGATATGGGCAAAGGTATAGTTATAATTTTCTTTATAGTCGGGTTTGTAATATTTTCCGTAATAAAGTTAGCCGCTCGTGGCGTAAAAACAGCATATGATGTTGTAAATGAAAAAACGCCTTCCCCTCAAAATAATGCTATTGATGAGATAGTTTCTACGTCAATCAATTCATTATCATCTTTGCTCCAAATGCAACAAATGTTGATGACTTCTGAAAACGGTTCACTCCCATCAAAATCAAAAGATGAATGGTCTATAGGGTATATTGCTGGCTATGTAGATGCCTATTTACAGCTAAAAGGGATATCGTTTAATTCAACTCCAAAGATTGCTATGTATATTATGGAGAGTGTGTTTATATCACTTTATGGAGAAATGGAAGGACATAATCTTTTTAATCGCTTTTTAGATTTACAAGATGATCGGGATCTCACTAACCTTCAAGGACAACAAGTTGGCGGCGAGGAAATGATGGACTTTATAAGTAGTGATGGTAAAAAAACGACTCTACAATGGACAAGCTATGTAATGGGTTATGAATGAGAGAGTATTGGATAGAATACAAAAAATTAGTTGAACCACTTATCCCTAAAAAACTGCTCAGTGTATACAATTCAAAATATTTTGAGTTGTTGTTAGTACTGGTGCTTTTATGGGCTTTAGTAGCATCTTATAGTTTTATGAAGTTATTCTTAGCTATCTTAGGTAGTAATGAATGAACTCATATTCAATTTTTTTTGCCCCTATTTTTTGATATTTTTCTGCAATTTTTTGTATCAAGTCCTATTTCATTAACGTAATTAACGAAATAAGTTTTGATCTTTGCAGCTTCAAGTCTAATTCGAATATCTGGCGATGTGATCATTTCCTCATACATAAGAGCTAGTTCATAAGAAATCCTTACCAACTCGCAAACCTCTGCTGATAGCAACCCCTCTATTTTGTAGAGCTTGTCTTTTGCTGCTTTAGTTGGCTTTTCCATCATACTCATAAAAAGTAGTTGCTTACGTAGATCCTCTGATAGTTTTTTGATCTTTTGTTCCGATTGTTTTATACGCTCCTGCATTATGGTGCTCTCCTTAATCTTGATTTGTTCTTATCCGTAATAATGTCCTTTCCTGTTTCATTTTCTAACTGACTTAACTGTTCCCTAATCTCTTCCAAAGACGAGTTTTTTTGAAGTGCTGTAAGCTCATCAGGCTCTAGTTTCTCAATTGTTCGGTTTAATCGGTTTTGTTGGCGTTTGATGTTTTTTTGATCTTCGGTTCGATAAGCCAATACCAACTTTTTCAGCTGATTGTTTAACTTTCGGATCACTGAATGAACCGCTTTGAGGCTTTGGTGTTTATCATCAATGAGCTTCTCTTTTTCTGTCAGCTCCTCCCAACGTTTCAATCTTTTACTTCTCTTTGCCTTAGGTTTGTAATCTTGATAGTCATAGCCGCACTTTATCAGTTCCCTATTGAAAGACGCTTTTAATAGGTTGGTAGTGCTTGGTCTGGTCAGTGCTTGCTGAAAAGATTGCCCGTCCATAGTTCTGGAAATAATTAGGTTTAGATGTGGGTTGTTTTGCTTATGCAGAACCAGAGAAGAATATTTCAAGAGCTGTTTTGTTGAAACATTAAACCTGTCAGCTAGATCTTTAATCAAAGCTTTTGAAATATTTTTCCATTGTTCATTATTAAGCTCAACATCAGCAGGCAATGAAAAAACAAAACTCTGTAAATATGAACTTGTAGGTCGTCCACCCTTTTGTTTTTTAGCATTATTCAAATCCGCATTATACGCTTCTTTAATCGCTATTAGCGCAATATCCACAGGTTTACTATGAATATTAAATATAGATGTTTTCCCTTTGTGGTTTGGATGGTTTTTATCAGTTAAATATCTTGCATAACGGATAGCACCAAGGGATTTATCCGTTATTGCTTCACTTCTTACAAACCAGTTTTTAATTGCCATATATTTATTCTCCTATACAAATAGGAAAGCAAATGTATATCAATTGTCAAGATAATATATCTTTACAGCACATCAACATATCTTTTTTATACTCAGGGTAAATATTAAATATTATTGAAAGTGCAATGTCTCTATTATTTCTATCTAACATTTTAATCCTATTTAATTTATATCCTTCCTCTGTATATAAACACATTACAAACTCTTGTAGTCTTGGCTGCTCTTTAACTACTGACATTATATCTTCAACATTTAAATTATTCATTTTTCTCTCCTGATATTTATTTAAATAAAACTTGATAACATTGATGTTATTTCAAGATGGGGAAACCTTTGGTTATCCCCCTACTTGCAAAAGGGAAGCCCCTTTTGAAACCCTAAAAAAACACTTCTCTCTCATAAAAATAAGTATAGTTTTCATATCGATATGACATGATAAAACCTCTTTTTTTCAAAAGTGCAAAGATCCTTTTAAGCCTTTGTTTTTGCCTAGAAAAAGGCAAATGATGAAGGTGTAAAACCTTACATAGATAATTGTGATATAGATAACCTTGGCTTTTACCGTATCGTGTAAGAAGATATACAATAGAGTGCTCTATATATTTAAATGACAATAAATCGTTTAAACATACTGTAAATCGTTTCTTTTTATCATCAATAACAAACAAATCAGGTTCAAAATTAATTTCAATATATTTATCATTAACTTTAACCTCATCTATATATTTAGTTTTTCTTATCCTTTCAATTTCTCTTATGACATCAACATTTGATAATTTTAGATTTTTAAGAAATGAAGTCTTTGAATTAACCTTCTTATCCAGACATAAAATAGGTGTTTTATTGTTTTTATATTGATAATAACATTGAGAAACAATATATAATAATACTGTAAGTCGGCGGGAAGTATTTACACCATTAAGAAACTCAGATATATAGCTATCTTTGTTATCAAAAAATCTTATATTTAAATGTGCGTAATATTGTTTTGTTTTATTAATCATTAAATCGTCTCCTTAAAAGGAGGCGGTTTCATATTTTTAATTTAGAAAAAGTCTTTTAGCCTCATAGCCAATGTAAAATATATAACATTTCAATAATAGTCAACAAAAATATTATTATGCTAATAATACCCTCAAATCCGAGACTTTTACAAAACAGACCGAGAGTTGTGATAAAAAAACCGACAACTGTTTTATATTTACCGAGAACTGATACCCTTATAATATTAATTAATATAATTATTATCTTTTAATAATATTAAATATAATAATAACAATATAACTCCCTGGCGGGAGGAAGCTGGGAAGAGCGAAGAGCGCAGCGATGAGCCTTTTCCTGTTTGACACTATACACATCGAGCTGATACATTTTTTCTGTGTTTTTGTCTAAGGAGTAATCAATCCAACAAATCACAACTTACCACTATCAAAAGGATTAGATCTTGTGGTTCGCCCCAACAACAACACAGGGGCAAAAAATGAAAAACAACAACGTTCTATCGATTACACACCACATTGTTATGGCTGAGTTCGGATATAGGGTTTTAATCCCCTTAGAAGAGCTATCAGGGGCTTATTTGGGCTTATCGCCTAATACCGCTAAGAGAAAGGCTAAGAGCAACCTCCTACCCTTTCCTACGCTGAAATTGGACGACAGTCAAAAATCACCTTTTTATGTCCATATAAACGATCTGGTGAAGTTCATTGATGAAAAAGCCAAGCGTTCTCGTGATTTATGGAATGAATATCAGTTTGCCTTGGCGAGTTAGCGTTTGGCAGTACGGGGGATTTTCCCCCTGCTGTTTTTAACCCCAAAATGACCCCACCACAAACAAAAATCAAAAACAACCCCAATTAATCAATACCTTAAATCAAAAAGAGATCCCATCCAACATGGGTGCTACTGAGAGCCTACAAGGGTGAGTCATGATTTAGATATCCCATTGAGTCATTAGTGGTGACAATTACAGCCAAAAACAAAGCTGGGCATTGTAATCGCTTCCAGTTTATATCGCCAACAGTTCTTCTACAGTATCGTTTTACATTGATATAGGGTAGTTTAAGCACTATTTCGTTACAAATAACGATGACATCGCTAACTAACTCCAAAAAATGTTATAGGGCACAACGCCATTCATCTGGAAGTAGTATATTATTATTAAAGTCCAATGGTTATGGTGATGAATTTGGACCACAAGTTAACACAACAAATTGAAGATATATGTGCAGCACGAGGGGTAAGACTTACCTCTCAACGAAAAAGGGTGTTTGAACTGATTTGTTCAAGCAAAAAAGCGTCCAGTGCTTATGAATTACTTGAAGATTTAAAGCAAAGTGAACCCCAAGCTAAACCGCCGACGGTGTATCGCGCTCTGGACTTTTTGCTCGAACAGGGCTTTATTCATAGAGTAGAGTCAACAAACAGTTTTATTTCGTGTTGCTCTTGTAATGCCAACATGCATTTCTCACACCTTTTAATTTGTGACAAATGCGGCAATGTTATTGAATTGCAAGATAACAGTCTGGTAGCCTTGCTAGCAAGCAATGCTGAGAAACACGGTTTTGACATCGTTAATCACGTTATTGAATCTCATGGTATTTGCCGAACGTGTTCCTCAAATCTAAAAGTATAAAACAGTAGAAGAAGATTATGCGCGCTGAATTTGTAAACCCGTTTTTAGCCTCTTTAATGAACGTGTTAAAAACGATGGCTTCTCTAGAGTTGAAGCCACAGAAACCTCGTGTGAAGAAAGATGAAATTGCTCGTGGTGATGTCTCTGGCTTGATCGGTATGGTCGGCACTCAAAGTCGTGGTTCTATGTCTATCACTTTCGATGAAAGTCTAGCGTTAGAGATCATGCAAAATATGTTAGGTGAACGCCCGAATGGTTTAAATGAAGAAGTCACAGATATGGTGGGTGAAATTACCAATATGGTGACTGGTGGAGCCAAGCGCATTCTTGCAGAAAGTGGCTTTGACTTTGATATGGCGACCCCAGTTGTCGTTTCTGGTAAAGGCCATACTATCCGCCATAAATGTGAAGGAGCCATCATTATTATGCCTTTCACATCTCAATGGGGTAATGCGTTTATCGAAATCTGTTTCGAATAAGCCATCGGCTTTCTTTCAAAAAAGATAAAAAAAGGTTGATACTTCGTAGTATCAACCTTTTTATTTTCTAATCTAGCTCGTAGTAAACGAGATTAGGGCAATTGAGTTATGCTTTAAACGCTTTAAATGCGTTAATCAAACCGTTAGTTGAGCTATCGTGAGAAATCACTTGCTCTTGGCCTGCCAATTCAGGAAGAATTTGGTTAGCTAGCTGCTTACCTAGCTCTACTCCCCATTGGTCAAAGCTGAAAATATTCCAAATCACACCTTGTACGAAAATCTTATGCTCGTACATAGCAATCAGGTTACCCAAGGTACGTGGCGTAAATTGCTTAACCAGAATAGAGTTGGTTGGGCGGTTACCTTCAAATACTTTAAATGGTGCAATTGCAGCCAATTCTTGATCTGTTTTACCCGCCGATTTTAACTCTGCTTCAACCGTTTCTAATGTTTTACCAAAAGCTAAAGCTTCAGTTTGAGCAAAGAAATTTGACATCAATTTTTGATGGTGGTCACCTGCGGGGTTATGGCTAACCGCTGGAGCAATAAAGTCACAAGGGATCAATTTCGTACCTTGGTGGATCAACTGGTAAAAAGCGTGTTGACCGTTAGTACCTGGTTCACCCCAAATGATTGGACCTGTTTGGTAAGTTACAGCTTCACCATTACGGTCAACATATTTACCGTTTGATTCCATATTGCCTTGTTGGAAGTAAGCAGCAAAGCGGTGCAAATACTGATCGTAAGGCAAAATAGCTTCTGATTCTGCACCATGGAAATTGTTATACCAAATACCAATTAAGGCGAGGATCACTGGGATATTGTTTTCAAATGGTGTTGCAACAAAATGCTGGTCCATTTCATGCGCACCCGCTAGTAGCTCAACAAAATTGTCGTAACCTACAGCCAGAGCAATAGATAAACCAATCGCTGACCATAGTGAGTAGCGACCACCAACCCAATCCCAAAACTCAAACATGTTGTCAGTATCAATACCAAACTCAGACACTGATTTTGCATTGGTTGATAGCGCTGCAAAGTGTTTTGCGACATGCGCTTCATCACCCGCTTCAGCTAGGAACCAGTCACGCGCACTGTGTGCGTTAGTCATAGTTTCTTGAGTGGTGAATGTTTTTGAAGCCACCAAGAATAATGTGGTTTCAGGGTTAACCTTTTTCAATGTTTCAACGATGTGTGTACCATCAACGTTGGAAACAAAATGCATGTTTAAATGGTTCTTATAAGGCGCCAAAGCTTCAGTCACCATGTAAGGACCAAGGTCTGAACCACCAATGCCGATGTTAACAATATCCGTAATCGCTTTGCCGGTATAGCCTTTCCAATCACCAGAAATCACACGCTCAGAGAAAGATTTCATCTTCTCAAGTACAGCATTCACCGCTGGCATGACATCTTCACCATCAACCATCACTGGCGTATTGCTACGATTACGCAATGCTGTGTGCAATACCGCACGACCTTCAGTTTGGTTGATAGCAGAACCACTAAACATCGCTTCAATGGCTGATTTTAGTTCAGTTTCATTCGCCAAAGCTTGTAGGTGCTTTAGTGTTTCTTCACTGATAAGGTTTTTTGAATAGTCGACAAGAATATCAGAACCAAAGCGAGTCGAGAACTTATCGAAACGTTGGCTATCTTGTGCAAATAATGATTTGAGGTCCATATCTTGCGCTGATTCAAAATGCGCAGTTAGTGCTTTCCAAGCTTGTGTTTGCGTTGGATTGATATTTTTCAACATGGTATCTATCCCGATGTTACAGTAGGTTTTATTCCTATCATCACTGAACATTGTGTCAGAATGATGGAATCCCCGATTTAGCAAAAAAAAAGAATATTGTTACTATTGCCCACTTCAAGGCGGCAATAAATTGTAATTAATTTTCAGTGCGTAATTATGACGCAGCTCGTCTGCACTCATATTGAGTTAAATCACGTTAACGATTGAGCTATGCACTTTACGCTATTGCTGCATGGTGCTCACCATAGCGTCAAACTATCAATTTTACCAATAGATTATAGAAGGTTACTTATGTGGTACCAAAAGACCATTCAGCTTAGTGCTCGTAAGCGTGGGTTTCACCTCATCACTGATGAAATTGAACAACAAATCCCAGAGATAAATGCGTTATCTGTTGGTTTGTTACATCTTTTTATCCAGCACACATCCGCAAGCTTAACCATTAACGAAAATGCAGACCCAACGGTACGTATTGATATGGAGCAACACTTTAATCACTACGTACCAGAACAAGCACCATACTATCAACATACTTATGAAGGTAACGATGACATGCCAGCGCATATCAAGGCATCAATACTCAACACCAGTATTTCTATTCCTATTTCGAATCGCAGGTTAGCACTTGGAACTTGGCAAGGTATTTACTTAGGAGAACACCGTAACTACGGAGGGAGTCGACAAATCATCGCTACACTCTATGGCCAACGCCATGATCAATAGTATTTGGTAGGCGAAGTAGGATGCGAGTTAGAAAGGTTGATTAACCATCACAATAAAAGAGCTTTGCTCTGCTCCCCAGGCCATTTCAGCCCGGACAATAACACCTTCGACTTGAAAGCGTAACGCGCCTCCAGCACTCCATTTCATGTCGGTATGTAAGGTTTTTAAGTTGTAGTCATCAGCGACACGGCCAACATCAACAAAAGCGACCCACTGCCACCACGGCACATTATAGTACTTAAAAATTGGCCACTCACCGAGCGGCTGCCACTGTGGCATCACACGATACTCAGCCGTGTAGTGAATAGCTGAACGACCATGATAACGACCACTATCATAGCTACGAAGGCGATATAATCCCCCTAGTTTCACTTGGCTAACATCCGGAGGACGCTGGCATTGCTCTTCAGAACAATGCTCCCACGTTGGCGTATCAGCCGTGTAAACGCCAAACGCAACTACCTGTTTATCGAAAATTTCACCGACACTGCCAAGATCCCAATAATGAGTATTTTCAATCTCCCACGTTCCCCATGACGACTCATTCCATGCCTCGGGAGCATAGGTTACATCAAAACGAGTACGAGAACCGGCGCTAGGATTACGAGAATCATCGCGATTATCCCATTCAAATTTCACCTCTAATGCTGTCGTTTTTTCTGATGTGAAACCCGCATGAATAAAATCTAAATCTCTTGATTCAAAATAGGGCTGGATATCGATACTTGATACACCACTTGAGAAAGGTGTTCTACCCATCAATGTCCGAGTTGGGCTAACAGCGGCGTTAACGCCTTTCTGTTCCGCCTCTCCCCATGGGAGAATGTAACGAAAGGAGAGTCTATAACGACTATCTTCCCCATTAGCTAGCGTCGTATCCTCAAGAGAAGAACCATTACCAGCCTGTTGACCAAGGTAATAGGTGTAATCGTTAAACTGACTTTGATAGATCTCACCCCCCAATAGCCATTGGGTAGCCACTTGATAGTTATTAAACGAAACATACCCTAAATAACTCCCTTTACTCGATATCATTGCCGTACCAAACAAGCTAGCTTGTGGCTGACCGACTCCTTTGACGATACCTGCAACCCCTGCGGTTACCCCTAAGCTGTCGGTTGAAAACAGGTAAGGTACAAAAGCAGAATCTTCTAACCAATGCGTCCAATCATTATTTGCATTGGCTGAATCAGAAGACATAAGCACAATCATTGAGGAAAATAAAGTAACGTTAAAACGCTTTAACCGCGCCATTTAACTCAGCTTATCTTGATACTTCATTTCCACACGCGAGGTAAGTTTAGTCACCAATTCGTAAGCAATAGTGCCGATATGTAACGCAACTTCTTCAACCGATAACTCATTACCCCACAGAACGACTTCATCGCCAACTTTATCATTACAGTCTGGCCCGAGATCAACCGTTAGCATGTCCATCGATACTTTACCTGCGATAGGCACTTTACGACCATTAACGATTACTGGCGTACCATTAGGTGCCGTTCGGGGATAACCATCACCATAACCAATGGCAATCACCCCAACTTTGGTATCCCGCAAGCTTGTCCACGTCGCACCATAACCGACACTCTCACCGGCTTTAACATCACGAACCGCAATCAAGTGTGACTTTAAAGTCATGACTGGCTGATAGCCCAACTCTTTCGCTGACTTATCAGAAAAAGGCGACACTCCATACATGATGATCCCAGGTCGAACCCATTCGAGTCGACTCTTTTCCCAAGCCAATAAGCCTGCAGATGCCGCGAGCGAGCGCTCTCCGTCATGACCATCAGTAAGCGATAAAAATAGCTCAATTTGTTGTTGAGTCGTTGCTTTGTCTAGTTCATCAGCACAGCCAAAATGACTCATATAACGCAGTGGTTTAGCCACATTTTTGCACGCATGCAAACGCTCAACAAACTCCGAGTATTGTTCAGGGCGAACCCCTAAACGATGCATTCCACTATCAATTTTTAACCAAACAACCACTGGAGTATCTAGCTGGGCTTGCTCTAACGCTTGTAATTGTTCTTCACAATGCACCACAGTTTGAATGTTATTAGTAACGAGCACCGCTAAATCAACAGGAGAGTAAAAACCCTCGAGCAGTAGAATCGGTTTTACAACCCCACAAGCTCGCAGCTGCAAAGCTTCTTCAATTCTCGCAACACCAAAAGCATCCGCATCAAACGCATGCTTAGCAACATGCCGTAAACCGTGACCATAACCATTGGCCTTAACAACAGCCATAACTTTACTGCTTGGAGCTTGCTGCTTGATTAACTTCAAATTGTGCGTGAGCGCATTAAGATCAATCCAAGCCGTTGCGGCTTTCATATAGCTCATCGAATTATTCATCATCAAATGCTGGTCCTGCATAGTTATCAAAGCGAGAATACTGTCCTTGGAAAGTCAGGCGAACTGAACCGATAGGACCATTACGTTGCTTACCTAAAATGATTTCAGCGATACCTTTTAGTGCGCTATCGGGGTGATAAACTTCATCTCGATAGATAAACATGATTAAGTCGGCATCTTGCTCGATAGAGCCTGATTCACGTAGATCTGAGTTCACTGGGCGTTTATCAGCACGTTGCTCCAAAGAACGGTTTAACTGAGACAAAGCCACAACAGGAACGTTTAACTCTTTTGCGAGCGCCTTTAACGAGCGAGAAATCTCGGCAATTTCCAACGTTCGGTTATCTGACAATGCAGGCACACGCATTAACTGTAGGTAATCGACCATGATTAATGACAACCCGCCATGCTCACGCGCTATACGTCGAGCACGAGAACGCACTTCGGTCGGGGTTAAACCAGAGCTGTCATCGATATACATATTTTTCTTCTCCATGAGGATCCCCATGGTCGAAGAGATACGGGCCCAATCTTCATCGTCTAATTGGCCAGTACGTATCTTGGTTTGATCAACGCGAGATAAGGAAGCCAACATACGCATCATGATTTGTTCTGCAGGCATCTCTAGCGAAAAAATCAACACTGGCTTTTCTTGTTCCATCGCTGCGTTTTCACACAAGTTCATCGCAAAGGTCGTTTTACCCATTGAAGGACGAGCGGCGACGATAATGAGATCAGACCCTTGTAAGCCTGCCGTTTTTTTATTGAGATCAGTGAAGCCAGTGTTAACGCCAGTGACGCCATCTTGAGGAGTTTTGTATAGAAGCTCGATACGCTCTAGCGTTTTTTCGAGGATAGAGTCTACATTTTGTGGCCCTTCGTTTTCACTAGTTCGTTCTTCAGCGATAGCAAAAACTTTACTTTCCGCTAGGTCGAGTAGATCTTCAGAGCTACGCCCTTGAGGATCATACCCTGCATCGGCAATTTCATTTGCCACCCCAATCAAGTTGCGCACTAAAGCACGCTCTGCAACAATCTCGGCATAGGCGTTAATATTGGCAGCACTTGGCGTGTTTTTCGCTAAATCAGCCAAGTAAGCAAAGCCGCCGACATCATCTAACTGCTCATGGCGCTCGAGGTGTTCAGAAAGCGTAATTAAATCCAAAGGCTTACCAGACTCTAGAATTGACTTTACGCCATCAAAAATCAGACGATGAGGACGACTATAAAAGTCTTTGCTTACCACACGTTCAGCAACGGTATCCCAACGTTCGTTATCAAGCAGTAACCCGCCAATGACTGATTGTTCAGCTTCAATGGAGTGCGGGGGGACTTTAATTGCATCTACTTGCGCGTCAAACGGTTTACGGTTTCGGTTATTAGTTCGTGGTGCGGGCATGATTTCGCTCAATAACTATCTAATGACCGTCCATTATAGCGAGAATAGATCATTTGTAATTATGTAAACGAAACTTTGTGTTTATCTAATCTAGAATTAACCTTATGCTGACCAAATACCATGATACTGCACATACTATTTTGCCCATTGCTATATTCATCACAGAGGTACTTCGTGTCCAAAATTTGGCTTCTGAGTCTTAGCCTGCTCACCCTGAGTACAGCCTATGCCGATGAGGAGACTAAAAGCGATACGGAAATCGAAGTTCCTTCCCCCTGGAATGCTCAAGCAGAGTTAGGCTATCAAGCACACTCAGGTAATTCTGATTCGGAATCCCTTAACACACGCCTTCGAGCGGAGTATACCGAGGGGCGACACCGAACCAGTGGCGAGTGGAAATTCTACATGCTGTACAAAGATGGGGAAGAAGATAAACGCCAATCAACCTATTCCGCTCAAAGCGATTATAAGTTAGGAGCAAAAACCTACTTATACGGCAGCTTCAAAGGGGTTGACTCTAAATACACCGCTTACTTTAAAGATTATACGCTTTCTAGCGGCTTAGGTTATCAGTTCGTCAATACTGATGAGTTTATATTGGAACTCGAGGTTGGGCCTGGTTTTCGCTATCAAGAGCCCAATTTAGACGAGATTGACGACGACGACATCATTTTCCCTGACATTGTTGAAGAGCTCATATTTCGTGGCAATGTAAGAATAGATTGGCAAGCTTTAGATAATTTAGCTCTTTCAGCGGATGTCACTATAGTATCAGGTGAAAGCAACACCCGAACCGATAGCGAGCTTAGCCTGACCAATAACATCACAGAAACTATCGCATTAAAAATCAGCAACTCTCGACAGTATCACGATAAAGTGCCCGAAGGATTGAGCAAGGCTGATAGCATTTTTTCCATAAATCTACTTTTCAATTTTTAGTTTCAAGCAAAAAAAAACACCAGCCGAAGCTGGTGTTTTCAATTCGTCTGAAGACTGAAATTACTCAGCAACGATTTGTACTTTCGCAGTTGCAAAAACTTCTGAATGAAGTTGAATGCTAACTTCGAACGCACCAATGTTACGTAGAGCACCTTCAGGTAGGCGAACTTCGCTCTTAGCTACTGCAACACCTGCCGCTGTAATAGCGTCAGCGATGTCACGAGTACCGATAGAACCAAATAGTTTACCTTCGTCACCAGCTTTAGAAGCGATAACAACCGCTTCAAGAGCGTCAACTTGATCAGCGCGAGCTTGAGCTGCTACTAGTTGCTCAGCAACTTTAGCTTCAAGTTCAGCACGACGAGTTTCGAACATTTCAACGTTAGATTTAGTTGCCATTACAGCCTTACCTTGTGGGATAAGGAAGTTACGAGCATAACCAGATTTAACGATTACTGTGTCGCCAAGGCTGCCTAGGTTACCGATTTTATCAAGTAGAATAACTTGCATTGTTTAATCCTCTTTCTTAATAAACGGTGCCAATTACTGATGTTTGTCAGTGTATGGCAGTAGAGCTAGGTAGCGAGAACGCTTGATTGCACGAGCTAGCTGACGTTGGTATTTAGCGCTAGTACCAGTGATACGGCTAGGTACGATTTTACCAGCTTCAGTGATGTAGTTTTTAAGAGTTGCTACGTCTTTGTAATCAATCTCTTGTACGCCTTCTGCAGTAAAACGGCAGAATTTACGACGACGGAAGAAACGAGCCATGGGCTATCTCCTGATCTTAAATTTGAGTAATGTGGTCGGCATGTAACACCAATTTACCTACGCCATTACGGCTGGTTTGGTAAGTGACAAAGCCACTAACGTTTATGGTGCTGCCTTGTACTAAATTTTGAGTGAGTGCTTGTGACCTTAGCCCACTGACAACTACCGGCATACGACAATAAACTTGTCTCGGTAAATCAGCTTCTATCACTGTTGAGCGATGTTCAAGCCAGAAACGGCAATGTTCAACACCAGCAGGACTTTGGCTTCGAATGGGAGGTTTCGCGACAATGCCACTCAACTCCATTCGATTGGTCATACAATCAATTACTCTGCGTCTGCTTCGAAACGAGTATCTTCACGCTTAGAACGCTCTTCTTTAGCTTTCAGCATGATAGATGGCTCTGTGATAGCAGCTTTAGTACGCATGATCATGTTACGTAGAACTGCATCGTTAAAACGGAAAGCAGTTTCTAACTCATCAATCACAGCTTGGCCAGCTTCAACGTTCATAAGAACGTAATGAGCTTTGTGAAGCTTGTTGATTGGGTAAGCCATTTGACGACGACCCCAATCTTCTAGACGGTGGATAGTACCGCCAGCTTCAGTGATAGAACCAGTGTAACGCTCGATCATGCCAGCAACTTGCTCGCTTTGATCTGGGTGCACCATGAATACGATTTCATAATGACGCATCGGTTGCTCCTTACGGATTATTCAGCTTCCTGAGTTGGCTCGGTCATCCAGAGGAAGCAAGGAACGAAAGAAAAAGACCGAGAATTAAGGACGGCAAATAGTATAGAAAGGAAGCAGATATAGCAAGGGAAATATGTGAAGTAAGTAGAAGTAGTCTTTTTGCTATATTCTGGCAAAAGAAAAGGGAAGCCGAAGCTTCCCTTTTCAATGCAGTATGTGCATAAATTATCGAAATTAAGCGATAACTTTAGCAACAACACCAGCACCAACTGTACGGCCACCTTCGCGAATCGCGAAACGTAGACCTTCATCCATCGCGATTGGAGCGATTAGCTCTACAACCATTTGGATGTTGTCACCTGGCATTACCATTTCTACGCCTTCTGGTAGAGAAATATCACCAGTTACGTCAGTTGTACGGAAGTAGAACTGTGGACGGTAGCCTTTGAAGAACGGAGTATGACGGCCGCCTTCATCTTTAGACAGTACGTATACTTCTGATTCGAACTTAGTGTGTGGAGTGATTGAACCAGGCTTAGCTAGTACTTGACCACGTTCAACTTCGTCACGCTTAGTACCACGTAGAAGTGCACCAACGTTCTCACCCGCACGACCTTCGTCTAGAAGCTTACGGAACATCTCAACACCAGTACATGTGGTTGTTACTGTGTCTTTGATACCAACGATCGCTACTTCATCACCTACACGTAGGATACCGCGCTCGATACGGCCAGTTACTACTGTACCACGACCTTGGATTGAGAATACGTCTTCGATTGGTAGTAGGAACGCTTGGTCTACTGCACGCTCTGGCTCTGGGATGTAAGTGTCTAGCGCTTCTGCTAGCTCAATGATTTTAGCTTCCCATTGCTCTTCGCCGTTTAGAGCACCTAGAGCTGAACCTTGGATTACTGGTAGATCATCACCTGGGAAGTCGTACTCAGATAGAAGTTCACGAACTTCCATTTCTACTAGCTCTAGAAGCTCTTCATCGTCAACCATGTCACATTTGTTCATGAATACGATGATGTAAGGAATACCAACTTGGCGACCAAGTAGGATGTGCTCACGTGTTTGTGGCATTGGGCCATCTGTTGCCGCAACAACTAGGATACCGCCGTCCATTTGCGCAGCACCTGTGATCATGTTTTTAACATAATCCGCGTGTCCTGGGCAGTCTACGTGTGCGTAGTGACGTGCTGGAGTATCGTACTCTACGTGAGAAGTATTGATTGTAATACCGCGCTCGCGCTCTTCTGGAGCGTTATCGATAGATGCGAAGTCTTTCGCAACACCACCGTACACTTTTGCAAGTGTAGTACAGATAGCAGCAGTTAGAGTTGTTTTACCGTGGTCAACGTGGCCGATAGTACCAACGTTTACGTGCGGTTTCGTACGTTCAAATTTTGCTTTAGACACGATCGTGTTCCTTCCTAGTTATGATTCGCCTTGAGTCACATATAGCTCAAGACGCGCCAGAAATTGCTATTTTATGCGCCAACTCTCGTCAGCGCAATAGATTCGTTATTAAACAAATAACTGTTAAGTGCGCTCTGCAATAATTGCTTCTGCAACATTCTTCGGCACATCAGCGTACTCAGCAAACTCCATAGAGTAAGAAGCACGGCCCTGAGTGGCAGAACGTAAGTCTGTTGCGTAACCAAACATTTCAGATAGAGGGACTTTAGCATGGATAATTTTTAGGCCAGCATGACCTTCATCCATACCTTCAATCATGCCGCGACGACGGTTTAAGTCGCCAACAACATCACCCATCCAATCTTCAGGAGTGGTTACTTCAACTTTCATCATTGGTTCAAGAAGAACAGGTTGCGCTTCTAAAGCACCTTTCTTGAACGCCATCGACCCAGCAATTTTAAACGCCATCTCGTTTGAGTCGACATCATGATATGAACCATCGAATAATGTCGCTTTGACATCCATAATAGGATAGCCAGCTAACACACCGTTGTTCATTTGCTCTTCGATACCTTTCGCAACCGAGCTGATGTATTCCTTAGGAACCACACCACCAACGATTTCGTCGACAAAGACAAAGCCTTCACCGAGTTCCGCAGGTTCAATCTTAAGCCAAACGTGACCATATTGACCACGACCACCAGATTGACGAACGAACTTGCCTTCAACTTCCGCTTTACCACGGATAGTTTCGCGATACGCCACTTGTGGCTTACCGACGTTGCAATCAACACTGAATTCACGCTTCATGCGATCAACGATGATGTCTAGGTGAAGCTCACCCATACCTGAAATCAATGTTTGACCCGTTTCCTTGTCGGTTTCAACACGGAACGATGGATCTTCTGCAGCCAGTTTACCTAGCGCAATACCCATTTTTTCTTGGTCTGCTTGAGAGCGAGGCTCTACCGCAATTTGAATTACAGGCTCTGGGAATTCCATGCGCTCAAGTACCACTTTATGGTCTTGATCACACAAAGTATCACCAGTAGTGACATCTTTAAGGCCAATCGCTGCAGCGATATCGCCAGCGCGAACTTCTTTAATTTCTTCACGCTTATTGGCGTGCATTTGAACGATACGCCCAAAACGCTCACGCTTTTGCTTCACAGAGTTGTAAACGGCATCGCCTGAGTTTACGACTCCAGAATAAACACGCATAAACGTTAGTGTACCAACAAATGGGTCTGTCGCAATTTTAAAGGCTAACGCTGCAAATGGTTCGTTGTCGTCAGCATGACGCTCAACTTCATTGTCATTGTCATCAAGACCTTTAATTGCTGGAACATCAATTGGCGAAGGCAAATATTCGATTACTGCATCAAGTACGGCTTGAACACCTTTATTTTTAAAGGCACTGCCACACGTAGCTAATACAATTTCATTATTAATGGTACGAGTACGTAATGCTTGTTTAATTTCCGCTTCCGTCAACTCACCTTCTTCAAGGTATTTATCCATTAACTCTTCACTTGCTTCAGCCGCTGCTTCAACAAGGTTATTGTGCCATTCTTCAGCAAGTTCTTGCATGTCAGCCGGAATGTCTTCGTATGTAAACGTCATGCCTTGATCGGCTTCATTCCAGTTGATTGCTTTCATCTTGATAAGGTCGATGACACCTCTGAACTCTTCTTCTGCACCAATATTCAATTGGATAGGAACAGGAGTCGCACCAAGACGATTTTTAATTTGGTCTACAACACGTAAAAAGTCTGCGCCAGCACGGTCCATTTTATTAACGAACACCATGCGAGGAACACCGTATTTATCAGCTTGACGCCATACAGTTTCAGACTGAGGTTCAACACCAGATGAGCCACAGAATACAACCACTGCACCATCAAGCACACGAAGTGAACGCTCTACTTCGATTGTAAAGTCAACGTGTCCTGGGGTATCAATGATGTTTACGCGATGATCTTGGAACTGTGCTTCCATACCACGCCAGAAGGTTGTTGTAGCAGCAGATGTGATAGTAATACCACGCTCTTGCTCCTGCGCCATCCAGTCCATGGTTGCAGCACCATCGTGAACTTCGCCGATTTTGTGAGAAAGGCCAGTGTAGAACAGAATACGTTCAGTAGTGGTTGTTTTACCTGCATCTACGTGAGCACAGATACCGATGTTACGGTAGCGCTCAATAGGAGTTTTACGAGCCACGATTGTATCCTCTTACTAAGGTATCCCTTAGAGTATAAAGATGTGCTGCGAGAGAAACTCGCAGCACTAAAGGTATTACCAGCGGTAATGAGCGAATGCTTTGTTCGCTTCTGCCATGCGGTGAACGTCTTCACGTTTCTTAACAGCAGAACCTTTGTTTTCTGACGCATCTAGCATTTCAGCAGCTAGGCGAGCAGCCATAGATTTTTCACCACGCTTACGCGCAGCATCAACTACCCAACGCATAGCAAGTGCGTTACGGCGAACCGGACGTACTTCTACAGGTACTTGGTAAGTTGAACCACCCACACGGCGAGATTTAACTTCTACCGCTGGACGTACGTTTTCAAGAGCTTCTTCAAATACAGCTAAGTGATCTTTACCAGATTTCTCAGCCATAGTGTCTAGTGCAGTGTAAACAATTTTTTCTGCAGTAGATTTTTTACCGTCAACCATAAGAATGTTAACGAATTTTGCCAGCAGTTCAGACTTGAACTTTGGATCTGGAAGGATCTTACGCTGACCAATAACGCGACGACGTGGCATGGATATTCTCCGTTGTCTTTTTCAGGTTATCCAAAACTTTTCAGTTTCTTCAAAAATTAAATAATTTAGTGTTTGGCCTTACTTAACGGAAATCCATTAAGACTTAGGACGTTTCACACCGTACTTAGAACGAGCTTGTTTACGGTCGTTAACGCCTGCACAGTCAAGTGCACCACGAACTGTGTGGTAACGAACACCCGGAAGGTCTTTTACACGACCACCACGAATTAGAACAACTGAGTGCTCTTGAAGGTTGTGGCCTTCACCGCCGATGTACGATGTTACTTCGAAGCCGTTTGTCAAACGTACACGACAAACTTTACGAAGTGCTGAGTTAGGTTTTTTAGGTGTAGTAGTGTAAACACGAGTACATACACCACGTTTTTGTGGGCACGCTTCTAGTGCTGGCACGTTGCTTTTAACAACTTGCTTTGCACGAGGCTTGCGTACCAACTGGTTAATAGTTGCCATTAACTAGCTCCTGAATTTACTTAAAGTAAGCTTTGTGAAAAATCTAGTCCCTACGTACTTAGTACAAATAGGGACGCAAAATTCTATGCAGCAGTGAGAGGTGTGTCAAGAAATATACAGATCTTTTTTAACCACTAAAAAAGGCTGTTGATTTTTTAAATATAAAATCAACAGAAAAACATTACCAAGTTATTGATTTATCATGTTTAACGGTTAAATCAACAAAGCCAGAAAAATTGACTTTCATCATATGAGGCGAGCTGAGATCTTCCACACCGCGCGCTGCGAGATCCTCGGAAAGGACATAAACCTTCGTTAGATCGATAATTTGCCCAAAATGCATAGCGTTTGGGTTGGACATGTATACAGCATCTTCAATCAAAAGTATCTCATCTTCATCGGTAGAATATCGCTGTACTAATGTCATTTTAGATGCGTCTTTTACGATATGAAGCATTGGCTCTCCTTAGAAGGTTAACACTTGATCACACTGTGCCAATAATTGTGCGATTTGCTGAGGAGATATCTTTTGAGCATCGATCACCCAACTAGCGGCCCCTAAGCCAAATTCATCAATACTTTGCTGGCAAAGGTAGATTTGTTCAATATCGTATAGGTCGAGTAATTTAAATGCGCTGATATAGTCGCGGCTCAATACCTGTTCTGGTGATTGACTGGCGATGAGTTGAGTAACGCCTGAACCAACAAAAAAGAGGGCAATATCATCACTGTACGCTGACGCAGCGAGTACAGCATCTAAGCCTTCTCTTCCTGCCGACGTTGAATGAGGAGCGGATTGAAAAACAAAACCTAATTTTTTCAAAACTGTACCACTCTATTTTGCGTCAGTAATGCTCCGGCCAAACTCCCTAAACCAGCTTGCTCAAAGTTATCCGCTAAATTATGCGTAGCAAGTTGATGTTGTTGCGCTTCACTATCACTGATAATGCCACGGCGGAGCGCCGCCGCCACGCAAGTTTCTAATTTAACGTTATGCTCTAGCGCAAGCTGTTGCCAAGCTTTGACTAAATCAAACTCATCGTTAGCTGGAGCGGTAATCGACGAACCATTAAGCACACCGTCTTGATAAAAAAAGACGCTCGATAGGGTGTGGCCTTTTTCTATCACAGCACAAGCAAAGCGATAAGCACTGCGCGCTGACTGAGAGCCATAAACCGCCCCATTGACCAGTAGCGTATAAGTCAACGTTTGGCTCACTACGATTCTTCTCCAGTCTTACGCTGGCGAATGTAGAGGTACACGGTATGCTTGGAAATATTCAGTCGGTCAGCAACACGGTTGATGGCATCTTTGATATCAAAAATACCTTTGTCATACAACTCCATCACGATCTGACGGTTTTTGGTGTTGTTAGATACCGACTTGTCTGCATTGATATCTTCAATCGTGCGCTCAACAGTTTGATCCACCAGCTCTTCAACGTCGCTAGCAAAGTTCACTGAAGACGCCGCTTCTTGCGCTTCTTGTGTTGGCATGAAAGATTGCAGAACCTGAGAAAATGGCGCGTCTAGGTTGACGTTAATACACAACAAACCAATAACTCGATTATCACCATTACGGATTGCCACTGTAATGGACTTCATCAATACGCCACCTTTAGCACGAGTAAAGTAAGATCGAGAGAAGTTGCGCTCTGAACCTTCAATGTCTTTTAGCATACGCAGTGCTAGATCGGTGATGGGTGAACCAACTTGACGCCCTGTATTCTCACCGTTAGCGATTTTGATAGCTGATGTATTGAGATCTTCCAATGAGTGCAGCACGATCTCACAGAAAGGGCCAATCAAACTAGCAATACCATCCACGACGGCTTCATAGGAACGAAGAATAATTTTATCGTGCTCACTAAATGGCATCACATGTACGGATTCCATTTCAAGCAACATCTCCGCATTTAGAGTTTCTGTCATTGTCACTGTTATCTAGCCTTAGTGCGAAAAATCAACAAATTGATGTAAGTTTATCAGAAAATTTTAATTTTAAACCTAGTTAAGTCTTGAGCAAGTGATTTAGAACAACTAATCAGAGTATGCGGTTCAAAGAAAAGGGCCTGATAAATTCAGGCCCTTAGCGTAATAATGACGTTGAAAAGCAATTATTTTGCGGCTTCGTCACCGTTATCAATCTTCAGTAATTCAACTTCAAATACGAGTGTTGAATTAGCAGGAATGGTTGGTGTGTCTTGTTCGCCATAGGCAAGCTCAGGTGGAATAACAAACTTATACTTAGAACCCACTTGCATTAACTGTACGCCTTCAGTCCAACCTGGAATAACGCGATTTAGCGGGAATGTAGCTGGTTCGCCACGGTCGTAAGAACTGTCAAACTGTGTACCGTCTGTAAGAGTACCTTTGTAGTGTACTTGAACAGTATCGGTCTCTTTAGGTAATTCACCAGTGGCTGGTGTCATTACTTGATAAAGTAAACCTGACTCTGTTTTTTTCACGCCTTCTTGTTTTTCAAATTCAGCACGGAAGTCGTCTCCTGCAGCTTTTGCAGCTGCCGCTTTTTCAGTAGCTTTAGCTTTCATCGTTTCTGCAACACGCTTATCAAGCGCTTCTAAAGCCGCACGAGTTTCTTCTTCACTTAGCTCTGCGTTACCCGCAAAAACGTGCTCGATACCTTTAAGTACAAAATCTTTATCAAGATTGATGCCAATTTCACTTGGTTTCTCAATGCTTGTACTCAAGTAATTAGCAAAAGAGACACCAATTGCGTAAGCTGCTTTGTCATCTTCAGTTTTAAAGTGAACCGTTTTTCCGGTTTCAGCTTGCACTTGTTCTGCCGCTGGTGCTGCTTCAGTTTTTGGTGCTTCATCTTTCTGGCAGCCAACTGCTAGCATTACGGTTGCCGCAAGCAGTGACACTTTAAACAATGATTTCATTTATTTCTCCAATTTGTAGGCAAACCTTTTGTTATTGTGCACAAATCTCAGAGAAAGACTGGTGCATAAAACAGAGTTGTACCAATATAACGGTATGTTGATCGATTGTCTTTACACTCAAAGCGGATAATTAGACGTCATGCGGATAATTTCTCATTCAATCCTATGCTGCATTGTCATATTGATGTTAAATGGTTGTTTTTTCTCTAACAACGACGTGCAACGCTGGGAACTAGAACCGAATGGATCGACCAGCTTCGGCCTCAGCCGTGATGGTCGTTTTGCGCTTATCTACTCCAAACAAAAACAATTGGTTTTGTGGGATCTTGAACAAGATAAAATGCTCGCAGACCTAGGGCCTCAAGACCCTCAAGCAAATACTGTCTCACACATTCGCATCTCCGATAATGGCCGTTTCGCTGTCACCGCAAGCCAAATTAATTTTGCGGTATGGGACTTAGGTTGGACACAAGCACAGGGCTTATGGTCCATCTCTGACGGCCTCATTCGAAGTATTGATATATCAAATGATGGCGAACAAGTACTACTTGGTTTATCCAATGGTAAAGCTATTTATGTGGACTTAGTCAGCGGTCGCCGCCTAGAGTTCCTTGCTCATAGAGAAAAAGTCAATTCTGTCGCCCTATCTCCCAATGGTCGCTTTGCTCTCACTGGTGGCAATGATTATTTCGCTTATCTTTGGGATACCAAAACAGGTCAAATTTTGCGCTCTTTTGAACACGAACAACGCGTCAACCGAGTTGCTCTACAACGAGATGGTTTGATGGCATTTACTTCCGATGGTGGTAATCAATCCGTTATTTGGGATCTAACTTCCGGTAAAAAAATAGCGCAATTGAGTAGCTTTTCCAGACAACTGATTTTCACAACCGCGCGTTTTTCCGATGACGGCTCCTTGTTAGTGACTGGTTCACCCTCTAGCCAAGTAGCTATTTGGAATGCTAAAAACGGTAAAAAGCAGCAAGGATTCGAGGTTGAACCGTTAAAAGATGCCCGTCCACCACGAGCTGTAGTGTATGATGCGGCCTTTGACCACCAGCAGCGAGTCATTACTGGTACATCAGCAGGTATTGCTCAAGCATGGAAATTAAACGATTAGTGATAAGTGATGAACGATAAAAATATGCAGCAATTAGAACAGCGTGTTAATGACTTAGAATGCCAACTGGCTTTTCAAGAACAAACCATCAATGAACTCAATGATGCTCTGACACAACAGCAAATGTTGATCACTAAAATGCAAGATCAAATGAAATACATGGTGGGTAAAGTGAAGAATATGGATACCTCTAATTTGGCCGATGCCTCAGAAGAGACACCTCCTCCTCACTACTGATCTCTAGCTGGCAAAGTAATAAGCTATTATTCCGCCGGCCACCACCAAGCAGCCACCGATTCTACGCAATTGGTTATTGGGCTGCTGGCTAAGCTCGGCAACCATTTTACGCCAACCGTTGGGGGCGATTAGCGGTCCAAGACCTTCCACAATCAGCACCAAACCTACCGCAAACCAAATTGAATTAGACATTGCATTATCTCTATCGAACAGTGAAATATTATCCCAATAAAACAACAAAGGCTCCGAGAAGGAGCCTTTGATTAAACAACTAACGATTATTTAGCTGCAACACCACTGGTGTTATTCATGTACTTGAAGAAATCACTCTTAGGATCCAACACTAGGATATCGCTTTTCTCACTGAATGATTTTTCATACGCTCTCAAAGAACGTAGGAAACCGTAAAATTCAGGATCTTTGCTGTAAGCATCAGAGTAAATCTTCGCTGATTTTGCATCGGCATCACCACGTGTTACACGTGCAGTTTTATCCGCTTCAGCTAAAATTGTCGCCACTTCAAGCTCAGCTTGGGCACGAATGATTTCAGCTTTCTCACGACCTTGAGAGCGGTGTTTACGAGCAACCGATTCACGTTCAGCACGCATACGACGGTAGATAGACTCGCTGATCTCATCAGGTAAGTTGATTTTCTTCATACGGAAGTCAACCACTTCAACACCCAAATCTTTCATAGCGCTTTCGCGAGTATCAGTCAGTACGTCTTCCATAATCTGGTCACGCTGACCATCAATTTCCAACGCTTGCTTAGCCGCTTCAGTCGTCACCACTTCCGCATCGGTACTGTCAGGCAACACATCCTTATTGCGAGGACCGGAAACGATTTGCTTGATTTCACGTGAACCGATTTCAGAACGAAGAATATCCGTCACTTTACGCTCAAGCAGTGCTTCTGCTGTTAGTGCATTACCGCCACCTGTTGCCAAGTAGTATTGACCGAAATCTTCGATACGCCATTTTACGTAGGTATCAATGATCACGTCTTTTTTCTCAGACGTGACAAAGCGGTCAGAACGGCCATCCATAGTTTGAATACGTGCGTCTAATGTTTTCACACGGTCAAACAGTGGCATTTTAAAATGCAAGCCAGGCTCGTAGATGCGGGCAATTTCGTTATTGTCTTTCAATACTCGACCAAAACGAACCACGATTCCACGCTCACCTTCAGGGATGACAAATAATGACATCAGCATCAGAACAAGTGCAATCACCAATACAGGGATCATTAACTTACGCATTATTAGTATCTCCCTTGACGTGTACTAGTTGAACGAGACTGAGCATCAGTGTCAGCTGCCGTATCGGTACGCTGAGATTCAAGCTCGATCTGATCATACGCTGATGATGATTTCGTTTGACGTTTGGTCTCTGATTTTTCCTGACCGGCTAATTTATCAATCGGCAAGTACAACAGATTACCGCTAGATTCAGAATCAATCAGCACTTTAGAGGTATTAGAATACACTTCTTCCATCGTATCGAGGTAGAGACGATTACGAGTAACCTCTGGAGCTGCATTGTATTCAGGCAACAGTTTCTCAAATTGAGCCACTTGACCTAATGCTTCATTGATTGTGCGCTCAGTGTAACCTTGTGCTTCTTTCTTCAAACGCTCAGCGCGGCCGGTTGCTTTCGGCAGAATTTCATTTTTATACGCTTCGGCTTCACGGATGAAACGCTCTTCATCTTCTCGTGCAGCAATCGCATCATCAAATGCATCTTTTACTTGCTCTGGCGGACGTGCAGATTGGAAGTTGACATCAACAATCATCAAGCCCATATCATAGCTGTCGATGATTTGATTTAATGTCGCTTGAGTGCTTTGACGAATTTGTTGACGACCACTGGTCAAAATACTATCCATCAATGAGTCACCCACGACAGCACGTAGCGCAGAGTCAGTTGCTTGGCGTAAGCTATCGTCAGCATTCGTAACACGATACAAGTACTTGTATGGATCAGAAACGCGATATTGAACATCCATTCCTACTGTCACCACGTTTTCATCTTTGGTCAGCATGAGGCCAGATGCACGTAACGAGCGAATAGCTTCAACGTTAACCGCTGACACTTCATCAATAAAACGAGGACGCCAGTTTAGACCAGGATCAACGATGCGATCATACTTACCTAAACGCAGCACTACACCACGTTCGGCTTCACCAATAGTATAGAAACCGGAAAAGAACCATACCGCCACCGCAATAGCAGCAATGACACCAAAGCCAATTGCACTACCACCAGAGAACGAAGGGCCTTTACCACCTTTCTTACCAAACTTTCCACCCAGTTTTTGGCTCAGTTTATTAAAAACTTCGTCCAAATCTGGTGGTCCTTGATCACGGCCACCGGAGTTTTTGTCACCACGATTATTATTACCCCAAGGGTCATTATCGCGGCCATTGTTGCCGTTGTTATTACCAGGCTCATTCCACGCCATTAGAAAGCTCCATCATTTGATATGACGTTATACTGTAGCAGTCCTTTAAGTAACTATAAAGTCACGCAAAACTGCTTCTTCTCTTTTTTCTAGTCTAGACCAATCGACTTGCTGCATTCGAATATGAATCACTAAGTTGCCTTCTGGGTCATACTCTTCTTGTTGAATACATTTCATTTGTGAAAATGTACTACGAATGCGTCCTTGATGCAGTGGTGGGATACACAGTTGATATTGAATCACCTGACTAGCTAGTCGCTCCGTCAGTGCTTCGAAAAGCAGGTCAATACCTTGACCATCCATTGCCGATACCCATACTGTTCGGGGAATCCCCTCATCATCTCTTTCAATTCGAGGTTGTTGGCCTTCTAGATTGTCGATCTTGTTCATAACGACAAGAGTTGGCACCTCATGGGCATCAATTTCTTCTAATACATCATGAACAGCTTTGATATTCTCACGAAAACGCTCATCACTGGCATCAACAACATGTAACAAAATGTCAGCTTCTTGAGTTTCTTGTAACGTGGCTTTGAACGCTGCAACTAAATCATGCGGTAGATGACGAATAAACCCTACCGTATCCGCCAAAATAGCGGTACCCACATCGGCTAAATCAATTTTACGCAGTGTTGGGTCTAACGTTGCAAACAGTTGATCTGCTGCGTATACACCCGCTTCGGTAATTCGATTAAATAAGGTCGATTTACCCGCATTGGTGTAACCCACCAGGGATATTGTGGGAATTTCAGCTCGATTTCGAGCTCGGCGCCCTTGTTCTCTCTGCTTCGCGACTTTTTCTAAGCGACGTAATATCGCTTTAATGCGCTCACGCAATAATCGTCTGTCGGTTTCTAACTGGGTTTCGCCTGGACCACGCAAACCTATCCCACCTTTTTGGCGCTCAAGGTGCGTCCAGCCTCGAATTAATCGAGTTGAAAGGTGACGTAACTGCGCCAGTTCAACTTGCAACTTACCTTCATGGGTTCGAGCGCGTTGAGCAAAAATATCGAGGATAAGACCAGTACGATCAATCACTCGGCATTGGCACAAATGTTCTAGGTTACGTTCTTGAGCTGGAGAAAGGGCATGGTTAAAGATCACCACATCAGCTTCAGTTGCCTGCACTGCTTGGGCGATTTCTTGGGCTTTGCCTTCACCGACATAATATTTAGGGTGTGGAGTTTGACGACTGCCAGTAATCACTTGCAGTGTCGACACTCCAGCAGAAGAAACTAGCATTTCACATTCGCTAAGATCTTCCCATTCACCCTTATGCGTGAAGTTGATATGAACAAGTACGGCTCGCTCACCGGCTTCGTAACGGTCAAACAAGCAACCAACTCCTTTGTAAATAAACGATGCTAATCAGAGGATTAATCTTCTGATTTGTCTGATGGTCGATCAGATCCAGTACGCGGTTCCGCGGTATGGTGGCTCACTGCACGTGCAGGAACAACCGTAGAAATTGCGTGCTTGTATACCATCTGATTAACTGTATTTTTCAGTAGGATCACGAATTGATCGAATGATTCAATCTGACCTTGAAGTTTAATACCGTTCACAAGATAGATCGAAACGGGAATGCGCTCACGACGTAGTGCATTTAAGAATGGGTCTTGTAGAGATTGCCCCTTAGCCATTTTATTTTCCTTATTTGAATTTTGTTGTAGTTATTTAGCTAGTGGTGCACTGCATTATTTGTGCGGCCTTTGCATCTGAGCTAAACGAATAAAAACCCCGTGATTACTTGTTATGGAGATGAATACGTCCAAATTCAAGTAACGGATCCTTTACAGGGTACATCACGCAAAAGCGATCACATTATACACAGCTAATTCAGTCAGATGCTATCGCATTTGAGAGAGTTTCTACTGCATGATCAATGTTTTCGCTATCTAACCAAGTTAAATCATCCCAGCTGCGTAACCAGGTGATCTGACGCTTGGCCAATTGACGGGTTGCACAGATTCCACGAAATACCGCTTCATCCAGTGTACAATTCCCATCCAAATAGACCCACATTTGTCGGTAGCCAACACAGCGAATGGATGGCAAATCTGGATGAAGATCTTTTCGAGCGTAGAGCGCTCTCATCTCCTCTTCAAATCCAGCTTCGATCATTTTTTCAAACCTAAGTTCGATCCGACGGTGGAGCTCAGCCCTTTCCTTGGGAGCTATTGCAAACTGCTTAACTCGAAATGGCAGGCTTTCACCTTTGGTTTGAGTTAGCTCAGTAAGAGTTTTACCTGAAATTCGATAAACTTCCAATGCCCGCGACAATCTTTGTGGATCATTGGGGTGAATTCTGTCAGCTGAAACAGGATCAATCTCTTTCAGCTGATCGTGCAAAAAGCTCCAGCCATGTGCTGCTGCTTCTTGCTCAATCTGTTGTCGTATTTCTGGGTTTGCAGCCGGAAGTGGCGACAACCCCTCTAGTAGAGCTTTGTAATACAACATAGTTCCCCCGACCAATAGAGGAATTTTTCCTTGTGCGGTAATGTCATGCATGGCTTGTAGAGCGTCACGACGAAAATCAGCAGCCGAATAAGCTTCGCTAGGATCGAGAATATCAATCAAGCGATGAGGAGCGAGCGCAAGTTCACGTTCATCGGGCTTCGCCGTACCAATATTCATACTCTTATAGATCAGAGCCGAATCGACACTGATAATTTCAACTGGGTATTTCTGACGCAAACGGATAGCAACTTCAGTTTTACCCGATGCGGTTGGCCCCATCAAAAATAGAGCAAGTGGTAGTGTCTGATTCATCATTACTTTAATTATTTATGCTAACAACGCAGCAATCGTGGTGGAAAAATCAACCGGCTGAACAAAACGAGTATCGTGTAAAGGTAGTTTGCCCTGCCAAAGCTGTTCCAATTCCGAAATCATTTGAATCGCTTCCGATAAAGTGTAGTCACTTTTTACTTCAGTTGTCTGCTGGGCAAGCCAATCGGCTAAAATATCCGCTTTTATTTGCCCGCCAGATTCATTCAAATTTAAGGAGGCGTAAGATAACAGATCTGGAATTAAGTGTTGTAGATTTTGCTGTCGAAGTGGCTGAGGGACTCCCATCACCATCATGTTTTGCGTATTACGTTCTTTTAACTCAATCCCCAACTCACGGAGTACAGGCTGACACTGAGCAAGTGTTTTACGTTCTGGTTCAGACAATTTCAGTGACAGTGGCACTAGCAGTGGTTGGCTTTTTAACTCTCCAGCGGCAGTATTAAGTTGCCCTCTAGTTTTAAGCCATGCCCCTTTGATAAGAGAAAGTAACACCACACCTTGTTTAGACCCCATCAGCAAGTATTGGCCTTGAATAACAGAAATCGCCTTACCTAGTTGCTCTAATTTCAGTGGTTGATTAAGAGTTTCAGGCAGCTTCGTTGGAATTGTCACTGCTGTTGCAGGTTGAACGGTTTTCATCAGCTCTTGGTATGCCTTCACTTCCACTTTAGAAGGTGACGGCTGTGGTGAGCGCTCATAATTCGAACGAGACGTACTTTGGGTAGCAGTTTGCTGCCACTCACTACGTTTAGGAGCTTCTTGAATAGAATGTATGGCTGTAGCCGCTACCTCTGCATAGTTACTATCGGCCTTACGGGGATATGCAGGGACTTTATCCACTGCCCGCCCTATCTGCGCAGCTAGGTCAGTGTCACTCTTTTCTATTTCTCTATTTTCAGCGCCTTTGTTTGCTAGCTCAACACTGGGGTGATGAAAGGCTGACTGGTTAACTTCAGGCTCTGTGATATGTTTGCTTTCAGCAAGCGCGCTACTTAATGCCTGGTAGATAAAATCATGAACTAGACGAGCTTGATGAAAACGCACCTCATGTTTTGCAGGGTGCACATTGACATCAACTTGATGCGGATCTAACTCGATAAACAGTACATAAGTTGCAAATTGATCTGCTTTTAAGCTGGTCTCATAGCTTTGTCTGATGGCGTGATTAATCAATTTATCACGCATCATACGACCATTCACATAACAATACTGTAAGTCACTCTGCTGACGAGCTCCTTCTGGGGTTGTTATCCAACCGTGTAACTTTAGCCCTTGATGTTCAAGTTCAATCCTCAGCATGTGACGCACAAAGGCATTACCACACACTGCTGCAATTCTTTTTTCTTCCTGAGATGTAGTTTTAGCGGCGCGGTACTGTCGCACCATTTTACCGTTATGGCGTACATTGATTGTCACATCAAAACGACTCAAAGCGATACGTTTTAGCAGTTCATCAATATGCGTAAATTCTGTTTTTTCGGTGCGAAGAAATTTACGCCGAGCTGGTGTATTGAAGAATAGGTCTAACACTTCGACTGAGGTGCCAATCGGATGTGCGGTAGGTTCAAGTTTCACCGCCATATCTCGCCCTTCACTGTGCGCTGCCCACGCTTGTTCTTGTGTCGCCGGACGAGAGGTTAAGGTTAGCCGAGAAACCGAGCTAATACTGGCCAGTGCTTCGCCACGAAAACCTAAACTGACAATCGCCTCTAAATCATCTAGGGTGTGGATTTTAGAGGTAGCATGGCGACTTAATGCTAATGCCAATTCCTCTTTATCAATCCCAGTGCCGTTATCACGAACACGAATCAGCTTAGCGCCACCTTTCTCGATATCGATATCGATACGGGTAGCACCAGAATCAAGGCTGTTTTCTACCAACTCTTTTACTACTGATGCAGGCCGTTCTACTACTTCACCAGCAGCAATTTGGTTAGCGAGACGAGCCGGTAGAATTTTAATTACCATAATGATTATCTACTTATTGGGAATGATCAGCACTTGACCAATCGCCAGTTGATCTGATCGCAATTGATTGGCTTGGCGAATACTACTAATCGATACTTGATACTGGTTAGCAATTTTGCTCAAAAACTCCCCTTTTTGCACTTTGTGCTTGCGAAGTGGTTTGTCTTTTAAGCTCACCGTTATTTTCAGTTTTTGCCCTAGCTTTAATGTGTCAGAACGCAGTTTATTTTCTCGTTTGATTTCTTCAACACTCACTTTGTAATTAGCAGCTATCTTTCCTAAGTAATCACCAGATTTAACCACATGAGTAATGGTTTCTGTCTCAACAGGGTTATTCACCACCGGCACTGAGATTGGTGCAGAAGATCCGGGAATACTCAATACTTGCCCAATGGCTAAACTCGCGCTTTTGAGGTTATTTGCTGTCATTAAAGCTTGCGTTGAAGTACCGTATTTCTTAGCAATCACAGATAGAGATTCACCGCGTTGGACTTTATGCTTTTGCGCTTTGCCACGGTTAGCAAATAGAGTGCCTTCTGGTGGGTTCTCTTCAAAATATTGCACGATAGCTTTTGCCAATGCACGGGCTAGCTTATCTTGATGGCTACGTTGGAATAATAGTTTTTCTTCTGTTGGGTTCGAGATAAAACCAGTTTCAACCAAAACTGATGGAATATCAGGTGATTTCAATACCGCCAAACTTGCGTTTACTGGCTCCTTTTTATGTAAGTGAGCCACTTTCCCCATCTCTTTGAGTAGATGAGTCGCCACTTTGTAGCCTTCTTTTTGCGAATGACTAAATTGTAAATCCAGTAAAGTTTGGCTGACATTACGATCGCTATTATTTTTTGCCAACACTTGTCCTGCTCCACCAAGCAATTCCGATTGCTCTTCGTGGTTTTCGACCCAGCGAGCAATTTCGCTATTCGCACGCTTAGTATTCAATACAAATACCGAACCGCCTCTTGGTTGTGGCGTATGGAAAGCATCGGCATGGACTGACACTAAAAGATGCGCTTTATTGCGCCGCGCGATTTCTGAACGTTTGTTGAGGTTAACAAAGTAATCGCCACCACGAGTCAGAACCGCTTTCATTCCCGGTACAGCATTAATTTGGTCGGCAATTTTTTTGGAAATACTCAGCGTGGCATTTTTTTCATATTTACGAGTAGGACCAATTGAACCAGGGTCTTCGCCACCATGCCCAGCATCGATCGCCACTACAATATCGGCTGTACCTAATAACTGTGAAGCATCACGACTAACCTGAGTATTGCTAGCTGGTTTTGCCGACGCTTTTTCACCCTGCTCGCCATGGGGTAAATCAACCACTAAACGATGCCCATATTGACCACCGGGCGTCGGTGAAAGTTTGAAAGGTTGCGGATTAACTTTACGCTTAAGTTCGAAAACCAAACGATAGGTGCCTTTTTCTGGGGGAGAACTACTGCGGATCTGTTTAAGAATCGGGCTATCGGAAACCTGTAAAGGTAATTTAGTACTGAGTGTCGTTTTTTTTAAATCCACAACCAGCCGCTCAGGACTACTAAGTGTGAAGTAACTGTAATCTGCTTCGTTTTTAAGATCGATAACCACCCGAGTTTCATCAGGAGAAGGCCAAACACGTACCCCTTCTAAAGCATTCGCCCAAGCCGTTGATGTGAATAACCACCCGCTGCAGCAGGCAAGCGATATAACAAAAGTTCGAAATAAATTAGCGCTCAACATAACTCCAATTGGCTAAGTAATGCCGTTCCATAATGGCTATTAGCGGTTAACATCGCTTGTCGTTGCTCACCATCGTAGCGTAATTCAATGTCCAAGTCCGATGTCGGTAGTAAGCCATAACCCTTCTCTGGCCACTCAACAAGACAAATAGCATCACTGGTGAAGTAATCTCGGATCCCCATAAATTCAAGCTCTTCAGGGTCAGCTAAACGGTAAAGATCAAAGTGATAAACTTGCCAGTTCGCCAGTTGATAAGGTTCAACAAGTGTATAAGTCGGGCTTTTGACGTTACCGACATGCCCTAACTGACGAATAAAACCACGGCTGAATGTTGTTTTTCCTGCACCAAGATCACCATGCAAATAAATGGTTGTCTGCTCGGAACACAGTGTCGCTAGCTCTGCGCCTAATTTTACCGTTTGCTGTTCGTCTTCTAAGGTAAAAATCTTCGTGGTCATGAATTACAAGCTCTCTAGTGTCGGTAGTTGACTATATAAAAATCAAAAGAACTCGAATAGTAAACTGGGTTGGAATTGGGAGACAAGATCTCTTCTGTAAGTAAAAGGAAAAAACTCTGCCCAAATGTCAGTTTAATCGATAAAACTGACGATCATTCGCTAGATCCTTCATTCATGATCCGTTAAGATCCCGCCCCCTTTTCGATGAACTCGTTGATCATGAATTACCAAGCACTGGCAGACAATATAAAAATGTGGGCACGTGAGCTTGGTTTCGAGAAAGTTGGGATCTGCGATGTTGATCTTAGCGAACATGAATCGACGCTGCAAAAGTGGTTAGATGCTGGCTATCACGGTGAAATGGACTGGATGGCTCGTCACGGCATGATGCGAGCAAGGCCTAATGAACTACTTCCGGGAACTGTGCGTGTTATCAGCGCGCGCATGAACTATCTCCCTCCAGAAGCTCGCTTTGCCAGCAACCTAAATAACCCCAACCATGCTTATATCAGCCGTTATGCGCTTGGTCGTGATTATCATAAATTGGTCCGTAACCAGTTAAAAAAACTAGGTGAAAAAATTGAGCAAGAAGTTGGCGCATTAGGTTATCGGCCCTTTGTTGACTCGGCTCCAATACTTGAACGGCCACTAGCCCAAAAAGCAGGCCTTGGTTGGACAGGTAAACATTCACTAATTTTAGATAAAGACAGTGGCTCTTGGTTTTTCCTTGGCGAGTTATTGATTGACTTGCCCCTTCCTATTGATGCGCCAAGCACAGATCAATGCGGTAAATGCAGCGCTTGTATAACATCATGCCCAACACAGGCAATTGTGGAAGCAGGTGTGGTAGATGCACGCAGATGTATCTCTTATTTAACCATTGAGTATGATGGTATTATTCCTCACCAATTTCGCCGGGCGATGGGCAACCGCATTTATGGTTGCGATGATTGTCAGTTAGTATGCCCTTGGAACCGATTTTCAGATCTAACCCAAAAAAATGATTTCCATCGTCGCAATGTGTTCAATGAGCCAGATTTAGTCGAGTTGTTTGCATGGAGTGAAGATAAATTCTTACGCAATATGGAAGGTTCAGCGATTCGCAGAATTGGCCACCAACAATGGCTACGTAATATCGCGATCGCATTGGGTAACGCACCTTATTCCGAATACATTTTGACAGCATTAAAAGCCAAGATGGGTACATCAGAACTGTTAGATGAGCATATTCTGTGGGCAATCGAAGAACAAGAACAGAAACGCTCTAGCACTCTAGAGCAATCCAATCTCAAACATCAGCGGCTAATAAGAATTATCGAGAAAGGGCTACCACGTGATGCATGAACGCTAAACGTTTGCATAGCTGATCGGCATTTACTTTGATATGCATCTCAAAATATAGCTATGTGGACAAAAATTTAAACACAACGCTGTTTTCTATAATCGAGGAAAGTTAGTCACATCTTCAATAAATGATAAGGATCAAAGATTCATTCATTAACGATCCTATTAATAAGTATATCCAACATAGAAAAAACCAACAAAACCAATCAAAATCAATTAGTTGCGATAGATAGAAATAAATGTACGAGTTGAGGTGCTGTAGGAAGATCTTTTGGTTTCACTTTATACCATCATTAAAAAACACGTTATTCACCAAGTTATCCACAATTATTTTTTGTGGATAAGTCTGTTAGTGAAAAGCCACAAGCGCCCGTGAGTCACTAGGTTTCATTGATGTTCAGTGTGTATTGAAGTGCAATACTGAAGTTATTAAGACGAAAATAAATCCGCAATAGTTGCAGATTATTTATAATTTTTTGGGGTGATGCTTCACAGCATTAAAGAAAGAGCATAGACCATATTTGGTCCAAGTTCAGAGACTAGTCTGAAGGAAGTTAGAGCGACAGCGACACACGAGGTTCACTTTCTTTATACAAAAAGTCGTGTCCTCAACCTTAGATAGGTTGTGCGGCGCTATTCTTTTCTTCGAAAAGAATTTGGAGCGACACACGAGGTTCGAACTCGTGACCTCAACCTTGGCAAGGTTGCGCTCTACCAACTGAGCTAGTGTCGCATGATTAAACGCTATTGCACTTAATCGAAATTGGTTGCGGGGGCTGGATTTGAACCAACGACCTTCGGGTTATGAGCCCGACGAGCTACCAAGCTGCTCCACCCCGCGTCCGTATTTCATCATTCAAAGCATGATGAGCGCTTTAAACTTTCTAAAAAACTCGACCCTAACCTTAAAAGTTATGGGACTCGATTTTCTTCGAAAAGAATTTGGAGCGACACACGAGGTTCGAACTCGTGACCTCAACCTTGGCAAGGTTGCGCTCTACCAACTGAGCTAGTGTCGCATGATTAAACGCTATTGCACTTAATCGAAATTGGTTGCGGGGGCTGGATTTGAACCAACGACCTTCGGGTTATGAGCCCGACGAGCTACCAAGCTGCTCCACCCCGCGTCCGTATTTCATCATTCAAAGCATGATGAGCGCTTTAAGCTTTCTAACAAAAGAAGCTGGAGCGACACACGAGGTTCGAACTCGTGACCTCAACCTTGGCAAGGTTGCGCTCTACCAACTGAGCTAGTGTCGCATGACTAAACGCTGTTGCACTTAATCTAAATTGGTTGCGGGGGCTGGATTTGAACCAACGACCTTCGGGTTATGAGCCCGACGAGCTACCAAGCTGCTCCACCCCGCGTCCGTATTCATCATTCAAAGCATGATGAGCGCTTTAAGCTTTCTAACAAAAGAAGCTGGAGCGACACACGAGGTTCACTTTCTTTATACAAAAAGGCGTGACCTCAACCTTAACTAGGTTGTGCGGCGCTATTCTTTTCTTCGAAAAGAATTTGGAGCGACACACGAGGTTCGAACTCGTGACCTCAACCTTGGCAAGGTTGCGCTCTACCAACTGAGCTAGTGTCGCATGATTAAACGCTGTTGCACTTAATCTAAATTGGTTGCGGGGGCTGGATTTGAACCAACGACCTTCGGGTTATGAGCCCGACGAGCTACCAAGCTGCTCCACCCCGCGTCCGTATTTCATCATTCAAAGCATGATGAGCGCTTTAAGCTTTCTAACAAAAGAAGCTGGAGCGACACACGAGGTTCGAACTCGTGACCTCAACCTTGGCAAGGTTGCGCTCTACCAACTGAGCTAGTGTCGCATTGACAACGTTTCCGCTGTTCAGGGCTGCGAATTATAAGAGCATTTTTTTGTGATGCAAGTCCTTCCTGATAAAAAAAGTCATTTTTTATCAGTTTGCTGAAAAAGCACACAAATATGACGTGTTAATCTGTGGAATCGATTAACGCGCCATCATCTAAAATTTACGCTTTACTGATTAAATGCTGAATATTGTTTGACGGTAATATTTAAGTTCCGCGATCGACTCTCGAATATCATCCAGAGCTAGGTGACTCCCTTGTTTGGAAAAACCATCCAAAACCTCTGGTTTCCAGCGACGAGTCAGCTCTTTTAGTGTGCTGACATCAACATATCGATAATGGAAATATTCTTCTAACGCTGGCATGTGTTTGTAAAGAAAGCGTCGATCTTGACCTATGCTATTACCACAAATAGGGGATTTCCCTTTAGGTACCCATTTTTCTAAGAAGGCGATCGTCTGTTCAACCGCTTCTTGTTGTGACACCGACTCATGGCGAACTCGCTCAACCAGACCACTATTGGTATGGGTTGTTGTACACCAGTCGTCCATTTTCGCTAATTCATCTTCAGGTTGATGGACGGCCAGTACAGGTCCCTCAGCTAAAATGTTTAATTCGCTATCAGTCACAATGGTAGCAATTTCGATAATTTTATGAGTTTCAGGATCTAAGCCTGTCATCTCAAGATCAACCCAAATTAAGTTCTGATCGCTAAAGGACATAAATACGTTGCCTATATTGGTTTGCAGATAAAAAAGGTACTATACCCAAATTCAGATCCCCAAGATACCTTTGGACATAGGATTCAAAGCGTATGGTTTCGAGTGAAATCTCAATGTGGGTCAAACGTATGACAATCATTTAAGTAGATAATCGTGGCAAAGAAAAAGAAGCTGACGAAAGGTCAAGTACGACGCGTTCGTAATAATCAGAGTAAACGACTGCAAAAAGAAGACACTATTCAGTGGGATGAAGCCATGCTGGGTACTGCCAAGACAGGGTTAGTCATTACTCGTTTTGGCCAACATGCAGACATTGAAGATCTCGAAACGCAAACGGTACAGCGCTGCAACCTGCGCCGCGGCATTGAAACCCTAGTGTCTGGTGACCGTGTTATTTGGCGACCTGGGCTTGAATCAATGGCGGGTATTTCTGGCGTTGTTGAAGCAGTAGAACCACGCAAGTCGGTGTTGACGCGTCCCGATTACTATGACGGTTTGAAGCCTGTAGCGGCCAATATTGACCAAATGGTGATCGTCTCTTCAGTTTTACCCGAGTTATCACTCAATATTATTGACCGTTATTTGATTGCCTCAGAAACCGTAAAAATCGCGCCTTTGGTTGTACTCAATAAAATCGATTTACTGAGCGATGAGCAACGCACCCAATACCAAGAATGGTTACGTGAATACGAACGTATCGGCTACAAAGTTCTACTGGTCAGTAAAGTGACTGGCGAAGGTATTGTAGAGCTAGAGGCTGAGTTGAGTGGACGTATCAACATTTTCGTCGGGCAATCTGGTGTGGGTAAATCCAGTTTAGTGAATGCCTTAATGCCTGATTTGGAAAATGAAATCGAAGAAGGTGAAGTTTCTCAAAACTCCGGCCTTGGCCAACATACCACCACAGCCGCTCGCTTGTATCATATTCCTACTGGTGGTGATCTGATTGACTCACCAGGAGTACGTGAATTCGGTCTATGGCACTTAGAAGCCGAAGAAATTACTGAAGCTTTTGTCGAATTTCGTCCATTTTTAGGTGGCTGCAAATTTAGAGACTGTAAACACGGTGATGACCCTGGTTGTTTATTACGTGAAGCGGTTGAGAAAGGCGATATCAGTGCAATACGTTTTGAAAACTATCATCGAATTCTTGAGAGCATGTTAGAAAACAAAGCCAACCGACAATATTCGCGGAATAAAAAAGCAGATTTATAGCCTTGAGCTAAAATTCAAACGCAAATTTTGTTTCATTTTTTCGTTTGAATAATCGATCTATGATCATGAGTAACTACTGACATCGTGCCTATTTTTCAGTAACATCTCGCGCCCAAAGTGAAGAACATACAGTTAACATTGGAATATTAAACAATGGATAAAATTAAAGTTGGACTGCAATACTGGATCCCACAACACGGCTTAACACGCCTGATGGGGTGGCTCGCATCAGCCAAAGCTGGCGGTCTAACCACAGCAGTCATTCGTTGGTTTATCAAGCAGTATAGCGTCAATATGGACGAGGCTTTGCACTCCGATCCTAGCCATTTCAAATCATTCAATGAATTTTTTGTGCGTGAGTTGAAAGAGGGAGTTCGCCCTATTGCCGAAGGTGAAGCTGTTATTACTCATCCTGCTGATGCTTGCGTAAGCCAATTTGGCCCAATTAATGGCGGTAAACTGATTCAAGCAAAAGGCCATGATTTTACCGCAGTGGCCTTACTTGGCGGTGATGAAAAGCTAGCACAAGAATTTGATGAAGGTGAATTTGCAACACTTTACCTATCACCACGAGACTATCACCGCGTTCATATGCCATGCGATGGTGTATTGCGCCAGATGATTTACGTGCCTGGTGATCTTTTCTCGGTGAACCCACTAACCGCAGAAAACGTTCCAAACTTGTTTGCTCGCAATGAAAGAGTGGTGTGTATCTTTGACACCGAGTTTGGTCCAATGGCACAAGTGCTTGTTGGTGCAACCATTGTGGGAAGCATCGAACTGGTTTGGGCTGGCACGATCACTCCACCACGTGGTAACACTGTTTATCGTTGGGACTACCCAGCACAAGGTAATAAGGCGGTTATGCTGAAGAAAGGTCAAGAAATGGGCCGCTTTAAACTAGGCTCTACCGTGATCAACTTGTTCGCTAAAGATAAAGTACGCTTTGATGATTCAATGCAACACGGCGAACCAACAGTTATGGGTACTCCGTACGCACATCAAAACTAACATCAAACAATGAGCTCATTGCTTAGCATGTGAGCTCATTTTCTCTCAAATTTATTGACTAAAAACAAATCAATCACACATTCCAAACATAAAATCCAAAACTTCAATCCGTATCTAAGACCCTAATTCACATATCATTTACGATAGTCACCTCAAGTAAACAAAGTAAGGTGACATGAGTATGCCAAATATCAATCCGGGAATACTGATAAAGCTAGCAATCTGCTTTTTGCTACCGCTTGGCGTATTATTTATGCCTATCGATTCAATTCCTATTGATGACCTCACTTTAATTCAACACAGGCTATTGGCGATTTTTTTACTAGCAGCTTTGCTATGGGTACTTGAACCTGTTCCCGTCTTTGCGACGTCAATTTTGATCATCGCTCTTGAATTGATCATGATATCCGACAAAGGACTACATCTATTTCGTGCACCACCAGCAGGGCATGATTTAGGTGAACTGATGAAGTACACCGATATTTTCAGTGCGTTCTCATCGCCAATCATTATTTTATTTATGGGTGGTTTCGCTCTGGCGATTGCCGCCTCCAAATATGATCTTGATAGCAACTTAGCGCGCGTGTTACTCAAACCTTTTGGCAATCAACCTCGGTTCATTATGTTAGGGTTAATGCTAATTACTGCTGTGTTCTCAATGTTCATGTCTAACACCGCCACCACAGTCATGATGCTAGCATTACTCGGGCCTATTGTGGCCTCGGCTCCTAAAGGTGATTTGGGAATTAAAGCCTTGGTATTGTGTATCCCAATTGCAGCTAATACTGGTGGCATTGCAACACCCATTGGTACACCACCCAATGCTATTGCTTTGCAATATCTCACTGGCGAAAACAGCATCGACTTCCTTTCTTGGATGATGATGGGCCTACCCTTTGTGATGATTCAGCTGACATTAGCGTGGTTCTTACTGCAGAAACTCTTCCCTTCTTCTGAAAAACAGATGATCTTAAAACTGAATGGTAAATTCCAGAAAAGCTGGCAAGCGATCGTAGTTTATATAACATTCGCTGCCACCATTGTCCTTTGGATGACAACCTCACTGCATGGTATGAATACGTATGTTGTCTCTATCATTCCTTTGGCAGTTTTCACACTCACCGGCATTATGGGCAAGGAGGAATTAAAACAGATCAATTGGGACGTTTTATGGTTAGTCGCCGGTGGTATCGCTATTGGTATTGGCTTGGATAAAACAGGGCTCGCTTCAGCGTTAGCTCACGCAATTGACTATAGCGCACTATCGCCCGTTTCTGTGGTTATCACGCTATCATTAGTGTGTTGGATAATGGCGAATTTTATGTCTAATACTGCAACCGCGAACTTATTAATGCCCATTGCAGCGGCAATTGCAGTATCGATGGAAAGCCTTGCAAGTATCGGCGGTATACAAGGCCTGTTAGTTGTGGTCGCCTTTTCAGCGTCACTCGGTATGATCCTGCCTGTATCAACCCCACCCAATTCATTAGCTTACTCTACAGGCTTGATTGAAAGTAAAGACATGGCGAAAACGGGTGTCATTATTGGCATCGTAGGGCTATGTATTGTCTACACTGCTGCTCTGTTACTAACCTAGCCATCTAAATGCGTGGCTTGCACAATTGAACGCAGGTCACGCAATTGAACTTTCCAACCACATCGAGTATCACCAACCACAATCTGCTGACGAATAATCGAGCAAAATCAGATTAATCTACCGTATAATATTGTAGTATTTTCCCAAATAGCTTATTTATATTTCTGTCAAATTGCCAACACGGACAACCATTCACCTATTAATTAATAAAACCACAGTAAATCAACCAAACTTATAATTTGCGGTATTGACGAAACCTTGATCATATCGCTCAAAGGACATCACTCATGAGACACACCATCAAATTTAAAATTCAGGTCGCTATTGCGATCATTATTGCCATTGTTAGTGGTGTACAAGCCTTTATTTCAGTTAACCAACTCCAGCAAGAAACTACTCACGCAATTAATAGTGAAATGGAGAATGTCAGTATTGCTACCAGCCGCTACATCAGTGATTGGCTAGGTATTCGCAGTGATATGATGCTTGCCAATGAGACTTCGCTTGCAAACAGTGATAATGCTGATAAAGAACTTCTGGTGACTAAAAAAGGCGGTGATTTTCTTTCGGTTTATGCCGGGTTCAGTGATGGTTCCATCGCCTATGGTGACAAAACCGAAGACTGGCCAGCCGATTACGACCCAAGAACTCGTCCTTGGTATAAAGACGCCATGTCCCAGCAAGGACTTATCATTACTGAACCCTACCAAGACTTTGATGGCAGTATCGTCGTGAGCTTTGCTAAAGCCTTCCATGGTCAAAAACAAGGGGTACTTGCTGCTGATTTGACCGTCACCAACATCATCAAAGAAGTATTAAGTGTAAAACTCGATAACCAAGGCTTTGCTTTTCTGGTCGATGGTAAAAATAATATTGTCGCTTACAAAGATGAAGCTCTAAGCCAGAAACCACTTACCGATTTAAACGGCCAACTGAGCTCGCAAAAAATGGCGACACTGGTTCAAGGAAACCAAGTGGCAACCATTAGTTGGCCACAGCAAGGCGATAAACTGGTCTACGTGTCACGTATCCCAAATACCGATTGGTCACTAGGGATTGTGGTTGATAAATCTCTCGCTTATGCGTCGGTATCAGAACAGATAACCTTTACCGCAATCGCCTCTTTGATTCTTTATATCGTCATCGCCAGTATCAGCACCTGGGTCGTAACTCGCCTGCTGAAACCTCTTCAAGAGCTTTCGGGGGCATTAGCGCAACTTGCTCAAGGTGAAGGCGACTTAACTCAGAGAATAGACATCCGTCGTATGGATGAAATAGGAGAGCTGGCAGAAAAAGTAAACCTCTTCTTGAGTCAAATGCAGGGAATGTTAAAGGGCATTGTTGAGCATAGCCACCAGCTTTCGACACAAGCACAAAATGCGAATGATCTTTCCACTCAAGCATCTCTGCGTGTAGAACATCAACAAAATGATGTTAACCAAATCGCGACCGCTATCCATGAAATGTCCGCCACAGCGGCTGAAGTCGCAAGCCATGCTGAATTAACGGCCAGCGCATCTCAAGCATCCGCAAGCGCTTGTGATGATGGGCAAGCGGTAATTAAAAAGAACAGAGACTCAATTACGAGTTTGGCTAATCAAGTCGATAGTGCTGCCAAAGTGATCCGCGAACTGGAAAGCAATGCACAAAGCATTAACCAAATCCTTTCCACCATCCAAGGTATTGCTGAGCAAACCAACCTATTGGCCTTAAACGCAGCGATTGAAGCGGCACGTGCTGGTGAGCAAGGACGCGGGTTCGCAGTCGTTGCCGATGAAGTACGGGTACTTAGTCAACGCACGCATGGTTCAACCGAAGAGATCCGCACCATGATTGAGACACTGCAAAGCAACACTCAACATGCGGTAGAAAACATGGAAGCCAGTACTAAACTGGCCGATAACAGTGTCGAATACGCAGAACAAGCACACGATAGCTTGGTTAGAATCACTCAAGCAATTACTGAAATTAATGATATGGCACTACAAATCGCTAGCGCAGCTGAAGAGCAACGCGCGGTTAGTGAAGACATCAGCCGTAATACTCAAGGTATTAAAGATGCGTCTGATGATCTCGCCAGTCAGACTCAACAAAGCAGTCAAAGTACCAGTGATATGCACCGCTCAACAGAAGCTATGCGCCACGAGATCAGCCGCTTTAAAGTGTAATCGCCACCAGGCTGCCTAATGAAATGGAGCGTTAGAGGCAGCCAACAAATTATCTTTGTTTTCTCCACTCATTAAGGCATATTGAGAGCCCCTTAACCCCCACAAGGATGTCATCATGGGTTACGAGTGGCTCGCTCTTGCTGCTGCATTTCTTTGGGCTATTGCCAGTCTCATGTCGGTAATACCAGCCAAACATTTAGGTACCTTTGCTTATAGTCGCTGGCGAATGGGCTGCACCTCGGTAATCTTAATCAGCATGGCATTCGCAACGGGGGGCTGGGCAACAGTCAATGGCGATATGATCACTCCAATGATGCTTTCTGGATTAATTGGGATTTTCATTGGCGACACAGCATTATTCGCCTGCTTAAATCGTATGGGTCCTAGACAAGCGGGGCTGCTATTTTCTTGTCATGCGGTATTTTCTGCTATTCTCGGCTATTTTTTATTCAGCGAAAGTATGAGTAATGCTGAATTACTCGGTGCTTCCTTAGTCTTTTCTGGCGTACTCACCGCCATATTTTTTGGTCGTCGTGGACAAAATCATAACGCATTAGAAGCCATTAACGGCCGCATTTGGATTGGCATCAGCCTTGGTCTTATCGCCGCGTTGTGCCAAGCTTTAGGCGGCATCATTGCCAAGCCAGTGATGCAAACCGGCATTGACCCTGTTTCCGCCTCTGCAATCAGGATGATAACCGCATTTACAGCCCACTGTTTATTTCTATTTACCGGGGCTAAATTGGCGCGAGCAACCCAAGCCATTAACCTGCGCATATTTACTATCACGGCCATTAACGGTTTTCTTGCAATGGCAGTAGGAATGACTTTAATCCTCTATGCCTTACGCGAAGGAAACGTCGGCATGGTAGCGCTACTATCTTCTACAACTCCAATCATGTTACTGCCGATTTTATGGTTGTATACCAAACAAAGACCAAACCGCTTCGCTTGGTGTGGCGCTTTAATTGCCGTCTTAGGTACGGGAATTCTGGTCTATTAAACCATTGTAACCCGTTCTATTGGCTTAAAAATGTTGATCGATAGGCTACCTTTATAGGCATTGATAGGGAGAATCATTGATCTTAACCTACTGCAATCGCTTCAAAGTGTAGTAAAATTACGCTAATTTCTGTTTTAAGTTACTTTGAATTTGACGAGGTCATAACTATGTCAGCTAAGAAGCCAATGGCTTTAGTAATTCTTGACGGTTGGGGTTACCGTGAAGATAACGCAAACAACGCAATCAACAACGCGAATACTCCAGTCATGGATAGCTTAATCGCGAACAACCCAAATACACTTATTTCAGCTTCAGGCATGGACGTAGGTCTACCGGATGGCCAAATGGGTAACTCAGAAGTGGGTCACACCAACATTGGTGCTGGTCGCATTGTCTACCAAGACCTCACTCGCATCACTAAATCGATCACCGATGGTGAGTTTCAACAAACTGAAGCTTTAGTCGCAGCGATGGATAAAGCGATCAAAGCAGGTAAAGCCGTTCATCTACTAGGTTTGATGTCTCCTGGTGGCGTTCACTCTCATGAAGACCACATCTACGCAGCGATTGAAATGGCAGCCGCTCGTGGCGCTGAAAAAATCTACCTACACTGTTTCTTAGATGGCCGTGATACACCGCCACGCAGTGCTGAAGGTTCATTACAACGTTTCCAAGAGCTTTTCGCGAAACTTGGCAAAGGTCGCATTGCATCACTGATCGGCCGCTACTATGCCATGGACCGTGATAATAACTGGGATCGTGTACAGAAATCATACGACCTGTTGGTTGAAGCTAAAGCCGAGTACACTTTTGATTCTGCAGTGGCAGGCCTTGAAGCCGCTTATGCTCGTGAAGAAAACGATGAATTCGTTAAAGCGACTGAAATCAAAACTGAAGAGCAACAATCAGCAGCAATTGAAGATGGCGATGCCGTTATCTTTATGAACTACCGTGCTGACCGTGCTCGTGAAATTACTCGAGCATTCGTACCTGATTTTGACGGTTTTGAACGTGCTAAATTCCCAGCCGTTGATTTTGTGATGCTAACTCAATACGCAGCTGATATTCCTCTAGCTTGCGCTTTCCCACCAGCATCACTAGAAAACACTTACGGTGAGTGGCTATCAAAAGCAGGTAAAACGCAGCTTCGTATTTCTGAGACCGAAAAATACGCGCACGTTACCTTCTTCTTCAACGGTGGTGTTGAGAGCGAATTCGCCGGAGAAGAGCGTCAACTAGTTGCCTCTCCAAAAGTTGCAACTTATGACCTACAACCAGAAATGAGCGCACCAGAGCTAACTGAAAAGCTCGTTGCTGCGATCAAATCTGGTAAATATGACGCTATCATCTGTAACTACCCGAATGGCGATATGGTTGGCCATACTGGCGTTTACGATGCAGCAGTAAAAGCGTGTGAAGCATTAGATGAATGCATTGGCAAGGTAGTTGAAGCCATTAAAGAAGTGGATGGTCAACTACTGATCACGGCTGACCACGGCAACGCAGAGATGATGGTAAACCCAGAAACTGGCGGTGTACACACAGCGCATACTAACCTGCCAGTACCACTTATTTACGTAGGTAGCAAAGATCTTGAGCTAAAAGAAGGTGGTAAACTTTCTGACCTAGCTCCAACAATGCTGGCTTTAACTGATATGGAAATTCCTGCCGAAATGTCAGGTGAAGTTCTATATAAGTAACTGACAAACTGAGTGTTCGCGAACGGGTCATTCTAGGTCTGTAGCTAAAAACGCAATCAACTTAAGCCTCGACGATATCCGCCGAGGCTTTTTTTCGTCTAAAGATCAGATTTGATTGCAAGTTTTGACATTCAAATTTCGACTCTCCTATCGCTTTGAGTATACTGGTTTACTTATTTGTAGATATAAACTTGAAAAGCTGATGAAAAATAAGCCGACACCGCAACCAATCAAGACTTCTGATCTATGGCAAAAAATAAGCCTGACATTGGTTATAGGGATCGGTTGTATCTCAAGCACTCATATTTACGCAGCAACACAACAAGAATTAAACGGCGTGAAGGGGGAAATTTCTCGTCAGCAGAAAACACTCACTAAGCAACAAAAAGAGCTTGATACCCTACAAAATTCATTGAAAACTCAAGAGCTAGGTATCTCGAGCTTAGAAAATGAAATCAAAGCCACCAAAACGCAATTGACGACTGCCAATGCTAATATCGATAAACTTAGACAAAAAATTAAGCTGCTAGAAACTCAGAAAGCTCAACAAACAGAGAAACTCGCCCAACTCATCAAAACTTACTACGCCACCCAACGAGCAACAGTCGCGGCAAACATACTCAACAATGGCGTAGAAGAAGATAGAATAAGCCAGTATTATCAACACCTTGCCAAAGCTCGCACCAAGACGATTCAAGAACTGGAAAGCACGCAAGTCGAGTTGAACGAAAGTGACCGACAATTACAGCTTGAACGTGACCAAATTGCCTCACTGCTTGAACAGCAAACGAAGAAGCGTGATACATTAGCTAAAACACAGTCTCAACGACGCCAAACCGTTAATAAAATTCAAAAAAGTATTTCTGGTGACAAAGTCTATTTGGCTGAGCTACAACGCAATGAAACCCGCTTACAAGCAGAAATCGCCAAAGCCGCAAAGCGTAACGCGGTATTAATGGATGGTTTGGCTAAGCAAAAAGGCAAATTACCTTGGCCATTGAAAGGGAAAATTTTACACAGTTTTGGTACTCGTCAAAGCGGACAAATTGATTGGAAAGGGATCGTGATCGACGCCAATTACGGTCAATCAGTAAAAGCGGTTTATTCTGGAACTGTCGTGTTTGCCGAATATCTACGTGGCTATGGTCTGGTTGTATTACTCGACCATGGTAAAGGTGACATGACCTTGTATGGATTTAATCAAAGCCTGCTGAAAAAAGAGGGGGACAAGGTCATTGCCGGAGAAACCATTGCCTTAGCTGGTGATACAGGTGGGCAGTCACAACCTTCTCTTTATTTTGAAATTCGACGTAACAGTAAAGCAGAAAACCCGAAAAGTTGGCTAACTCGATAAGCTAACCACCCCCGTTTTATGTACGGTAATACGCTTCCACTGCTTCAATAAATTCGGCTAACTGAGATTTATCGAGCGCATTAATTCCAGCAGCAGCTTCCCTTCCCCCGCCTGTGGCAAAAGCACTGCACAAACCGCCAGCCCCTTGTTTATTATCTAAAGGGGCGCGTAATGACACCGTATAACTGCCATTTTGGTTTTGGGTTAAAACGGCATGCGCTGAACCGGGAGTTTGGTTAGCAAGCCAATTTCCAAATACACCACAGACTCGATGCGAAGCCGCGTCGTCAGGTAATTCAAACACACTTAACCATTGACTGCGATGAATTGGGGTTAATGACTGAGCGGCCTGCATATCTTGTTCGTAGGCCTGTTGCAGATGATAAAAGGGAGAATTGAGGTCTGCAATAACATCAAATGGAGACGGATAGACCAATAATGCTTGATACAAATTTGCTGGATGATAATGAAGCTGATCAACCGATTCTCCATAGCCGTTATAATTGATTAACGTCCCCAATTCCTTGAGCTGCTCTGCTTGATTAATGCTAAGCCCGGCTTTAATAGCTAGCTTATCGGCCTTCGCTAGCAAATTGTCACCATAAGCGGCAGTTATTGCCCATTCATGGAATTGCCCACCGAGCCATTTATCGACAATCAATGCAGTGCAAGTATCTGGATCTAAATCAATATGAGCATCAAGCAGGCGGCTAACAGGAATATCATCGGCTTGGTGATGATCGGCATAGAATACTGTCACCCCCATATCAAGAGCTCGCTGTAAAGCGGTACGATTTTTATTGAGAGAAAGATCCAACACCGTGAAGCTATCTCTCGCTTGAAAATCCAAGCCTTCAAGTAATTGAATATCACGTTTGACACCAGTAATCAACGTTGTTGTACGTGGCTGAGCAAGCCTGATTTGAAGAAGAGAGATGATGCCATCAGCATCACCATTAAAGATGTCGTAGTGCATATCAAGGAGAACCCTTCGTAATTGAATAGCCGAGAAACTAGCAGTTTCAATTGCTTAATAACAATACTCAAAGGTTATAACTAATCACTCATTGTGCATTCATTGCACGAACGCCGTCTTCTAACAACAGAAGCTGTTCTATTCCTTGCTCTGTTGCCTTCGGCTTAACCACTGCAATCATTTGCAACATGCCTTGGTGAATGACTTGCTCAGTAATGTGTGTTTTAGAAGACATTGCCGATTGATAACTAAGCCAACTTGAAGCAATCATATGTAGCGTCGTGACTAACGGCTTCATTTCATCCTCAACCACCGCCAGCAGTTTTAAGTCAACGAATGCTCGCATAATGTCAATCAGGTTACTTTGCAACTTTTCTTGTACTTGAATATATTCTTCATGTAGCACTTCATCGCGCTGAAGAATTTCCGGCAAATTGGCATAGAAGAAACGATATTTCCACATTAAGGTAAAGATCGAATCAAGATAATGCTTAAGCAGGGTCAAGCTTTCTCGTTGCCCTTGAATCGGTGTAAAACGTTCAAGTAGTTCAGCGGAATATAACGCAAAGATTTCGCGAACAATTTCTTGTTTGTTACGGAAGTGGTAATACAAATTACCGGGGCTAATCTCGATGTGAGCTGCGATATGATTAGTGGTAATGGTTCTTTCACCATGTTCGTTAAACAGCTCTAATGCCGCATACACGATCCTATCTTTTGTCTTCATCTTACCTCATTAGCTTTGAGCTCATTGATTATTCCTATCTATATTAGAATAGGAAAAGTACCTTACCAATATAAGGTACTTTAATGCTAATTACTTATGATATGGCTTCGACAACTCATGCACGGCTTCAACAAATACACCGGCATTTTCTGGTGGTACATCAAGGTGAATGCCATGCCCAAGGTTGAATACGTGACCAGTCCCCCCCTCACCAAAACCTTCTAGAATCGTTGCCACTTCTTGACGAATTCGTTCAGGTTGCGCGTAAAGCATTGATGGATCCATATTACCTTGTAAAGCAACTTTATCACCGACACGAGATTTCGCATCAGCGATATTGATTGTCCAATCGAGACCAACTGCATCACAGCCAGTCGCTGCGATTTGCTCTAACCACATGCCGCCATTCTTTGTAAATAAAGTTACCGGCACACGACGCCCATCATTTTCACGAATCAATCCATCGACGATTTTATGCATGTACTGCAGTGAAAAGAGGTTGTAGTCACGGGGGGTAAGTACACCACCCCAGGTATCAAAAACCATTACTGATTGAGCACCGGCTTTAATTTGTGCGTTAAGGTACTCAATAACACTGTCCGCTAGCTTATCGAGTAAAAGGTGCAGCGTTTGTGGCTCGGCATACATCATTTTCTTGATTTTAGTAAACGCTTTCGAGCTACCGCCTTCAACCATATAGGTGGCTAGTGTCCATGGGCTACCAGAAAAACCAATTAATGGCACTTCTCCTTGCAGATCTTTACGGATCTGACGCACCGCATTCATCACATATTGCAGTTCACCTTCAGGGTCAGGCAAACCAATTTTATCCACATCAGCTTTACAAGTAATTGGCCGTTCAAATTTAGGACCTTCACCAGCTTCAAAGTACAACCCCAACCCCATCGCATCTGGGATTGTCAGAATATCAGAAAACAGAATAGCGGCATCCAGTGGGAAACGACGCAGTGGCTGCAATGTCACCTCAGAGGCGAGCTCTGCGTTTTTACACAAAGACATAAAGTCACCCGCTTGCGAACGAGTTGCACGGTATTCTGGCAGATAACGACCAGCTTGGCGCATCATCCATACAGGTGTGCAATCGACAGGTTGTTTTAGCAGTGCACGCAAATAGCGGTCATTTTTTAATTCAGTCATTCCGTCTTCCAATTTAAGGCTTATTATTTTTTGTGGGTGCTATTCTAACATCGAATAACAGGCAAAAGCTGTGTGCTTTGCAACCTAGATCAAGTTATTAACTTTTAAATCAATGCTTAATTTGCAAGCAACATGTAACAATGTTAAAAATTTGCTCGCTAGCGAAAACTACAATAATAAACTGGGTATTAAGTACTCAGCATCTCATAACGACATCTTACTTACCCCCTCCTTCATCGGAGGGTTTTTTTTTTACTTTTCAGTAGGGTACCGTTCCTTTATTTCTGCAACAGTATGCTCAATTAAAGCTCTAGCAATCGTACCAACTGGGGCAACCTGTGGCATTTTATCGACACCAAACCAACACGCATCACTCAATTCTGTATAATCTGGCTTGATAGTACCAGACTGATATTCAGCAACAAATCCCATCATCATGCTAGAAGGGAATGCCCAAGGCTGGCTACCAAAGTAGCGAATGTTTTTCACTTTGATGCCAGTTTCTTCGAGCACTTCACGTGCCACACACTGTTCTAATGTTTCACCAACTTCAAGAAAGCCAGCAATCACGGTATACATTCCGCTTTTATGCCTTGAGTGTTGCGCGAGTAGTATTTGATCTTGCTTGCGCACCGCAACAATGATGCAAGGGAAAATGCGCGGATAATGTAGAGTACGGCATTCTCCGCACTGCATGGCCAGTTGATTATGGTTGAGAAAATTACGTCCACCACATTGCGGGCAAAAGCGTAATGTCTGGCTCATATGTCCGTACTGAATCGCTTTGCTCACAGCAAAGAATAGCTCTTGATTTAGGTGCAGAAGCTCCCGTAATGAGGTCATTTCATTTTCTTTATCAAGGTCTGCATCATTGAGCCACATCACTGGATGACCGTTATAACGCGTTATCTCAATCGCTTTCTCTTGAGGTAACGAGTAGTCAGCAGCACAACCAAATGGAAGCTCACCATTGATGGTCCAGATCTCACTTCCTGAAACAACACACCAATAAGCGGATTTTACATCACTCTTTTGTAACATGTTCATACCTCTTTCCTTGCAGTTGTTCCATTTTACTGGCAATCTAAATTCATACCAGAATTTGTAACATTGCAATTTTAGTTCTATAAATTCTTGTAAGGACAATAAGTTGTATCTACAAAGACACAACCCTACGCAAAGGAAAAGGTCACATTTTGTGGCCAGATCATGAGGGCATGGTCATGCTAAAAAAATTAAAACGAACACAAGAACAATGGGGCGGTTCCAGTGAGTTAATTGATCATTGGCTCGATACTCGTCAAACACTGATTGTAGAATACTGCAAACTTGCCGCTCTACAACCCTGTTCGGCTAAGACAAACGTAACAGAACTTCCCTCCCCTAAAGAATTACAATTATTTTGCCAACAGCTGGTCGACTACATCTCGGAAGGTCATTTTAAAATATATGACATGGTGATGGATAAATGGCGCTCCACTGGCTTTGAAGCGACAGATGAGATTAATCAGACCTATGGCAAAATCGTTCTCACGACAGAACCTCTACTTAATTTTACCGACAAATATGCAGCAGTAAGTGATGAGGATGATCTGGATGACTTCGACAGTGACCTGTCATTAATTGGTGAAATTATTGAAGCTAGGTTTGAAGTAGAAGATTACTTGATTCAATTAATCGCCGATAGCTTAGCTATTCCTCCTGGAGCTTAATCACAACCTCACTTCCAAGCATCAAGGCTTATTCGAATCGGATAAGCCTTTTTACTTTCTCGGCTCAACCTATCTAGCAGAAACTCAAAAGGCACCCGAAGGTGCCTTTATCATAACGCTTTACGATTGCTCGTTAGACTACTTATTCTTCTGAAGAAAAGCCTGCGTTTAGCAATGCTGCTAGATTATCAGTTGCTTGTTCAGCAGACGGACCTTCTAGTTGAGCAGCACGCTTAGCTTGACGCTCTTGGTGATATGCGAAACCAGTACCTGCAGGAATTAGACGACCTACAATTACGTTTTCTTTCAGACCACGAAGATCATCACGCTTACCAGAAACTGCCGCTTCTGTTAGTACGCGAGTTGTCTCTTGGAACGATGCCGCAGAGATGAACGATTCAGTCGCTAGCGATGCTTTCGTAATACCTAGTAGCTCACGTTCGAAACGAGCTGGCTGTTTGCCGTCTGCTTCTAGGTTACGGTTTGCAATCTTAACGTTTGAGTATTCAACTTGCTCACCCACTAGGAACTCAGAGTCACCAGCGTGTGTAATCGTACACTTACGTAGCATTTGACGAACGATAGTCTCAATGTGCTTATCGTTAATCTTAACGCCTTGCAGACGATAAACTTCTTGAACTTCGTTAGCGATGTAAGAAGTTACTGCATGAATACCACGTAGACGTAGGATATCGTGCGGAGTCTCTGGACCATCAGCGATAACATCACCACGTTCGATCTTCTCACCTTCAAACACGTTTAGCTGACGGTGCTTAGGAATCATTTCTTCATAAGCTTCGCCACCCTCACGAGTGATGATTAGACGACGTTTACCTTTCGTTTCTTTACCAAATGACACAGTACCTGTGTGTTCAGCAAGAATAGCAGGCTCTTTCGGTTTACGAGCTTCAAACAAGTCAGCTACGCGAGGTAGACCACCCGTGATATCTCGGTTACCGCTAGATTTCTGTGGAATACGCGCTAGTGTGTCACCAATGCCTACTTCACTGCCATCTTCAATGTTAACGATCGCTTTACCTGGTAGGAAGTATTGAGCTGGCATATCAGTACCAGGGATCATTACATCGTTACCTTTCTCATCCACAAGTTTGATAGCTGGACGCATATCTTTACCTGCTGCTGGACGAGCGGCCGCTTCAGTTACTTCACTTGAAGATAGACCAGTAAGGTCATCTGTCTGGCGAGAAACCGTTACGCCATCGATCATGTCAACGAATTGGATGCGACCAGCCACTTCAGTGATGATTGGCAATGTGTGCGCTTCCCAGTTAGCCACTGTTTGACCAGCTTCAACTGCATCGTTATCACCTTTGCTCAAGATAGAACCGTAAGGCAGTTTGTGCTTCTCTTTGGTACGACCAAATTCGTCAATGATAGTCAATTCTGATGCACGAGACGTGATTACCAGTTTCTTATCTTTGTTAATTACGAACTTAGCGTTGTGAAGCTTAACAGAACCGTTGTTCTTAGCTTGAATGCTGTTCTCTGCGGCTGCCGTAGATGCTGCACCACCGATGTGGAACGTACGCATCGTTAGCTGTGTACCAGGTTCACCGATAGATTGAGCCGCGATAACACCGACTGCTTCACCTTGGTTCACTAGGTGACCACGAGCTAGGTCACGACCGTAACACTGAGCACAACAACCGAAGTCAGAGTCACAAGTAACAACTGAGCGTACGCGCATGCTGTCAACTGAGTTCTCTTCCATGATCTGACACCACTTCTCATCAATCAGAGTATTACGTGGGATCAGAACTTCTTCTGTGCCAGGTTTTAGTACATCTTCAGCAACTACACGACCTAGAGCAAGTTCAGTTAGTGCAACTTTAACATCACCACCCTCGATGTGAGGCATCATGTCGACACCCTCATGAGTGCCACAGTCATGTTCAGTTACAACAACGTCTTGTGCTACGTCTACTAAACGACGAGTCAGGTAACCTGAGTTCGCTGTCTTAAGTGCTGTATCCGCAAGACCCTTACGAGCACCGTGCGTTGAGATAAAGTACTGTAGTACGTTCAGACCTTCTTTAAAGTTCGCAGTGATCGGCGTTTCGATGATCGAGCCATCTGGACGCGCCATCAGACCACGCATACCCGCTAGCTGACGAATCTGTGCCGCAGAACCACGAGCGCCCGAGTCAGCCATCATGTAGATGCTGTTGAACGACTCTTGTTTCTCTTCTTCACCGTCACGGTTGATTACTGTTTCAGAAGACAGGTTATCCATCATCGCTTTCGCAACACGGTCGTTGGTAGACGCCCAGATATCGATAACTTTGTTGTAGCGCTCACCCGCAGTAACAAGACCTGATTGGAATTGCTCTTGGATTTCGCGTACTTCTTCTTCTGCTTCAGCAATTTCAGTGTATTTCGCTGCTGGTACAACCATATCGTCGATACCAACTGATACACCAGAAAGTGCAGCATAAGCAAAACCGGTGTACATGATTTGGTCAGCAAATACGACTGTGTCTTTCAAACCAAGCTTACGGTAAGCTTCATTCAATAGGTTAGAGATCTGCTTTTTGCCAAGCTTTTGGTTCACGATGCTGTATGGCAGGCCTTTAGGCACGATTTGCCATAGCATTGCACGACCAACAGTCGTATCGACCATCTTAGTTTCTGTCGTGCTGTGACCGTCTTCATCAACAACAGTTTCAGTGATACGTACTTTAACGCGTGCATGTAGCGCCGCTGTCTTAGTACGGTATGCCTTTTCAGCCTCTTTAGGGCCAGCAAGGTACATACCTTCACCTTTCGCGTTGATCATTTCGCGAGTCATGTAGTACAGACCCAATACAACGTCCTGAGAAGGTACGATGATCGGATCACCTGACGCTGGCGACAGAATGTTATTTGTCGACATCATCAGAGTACGAGCTTCAAGCTGTGCTTCTAAAGTTAGAGGCACGTGAACCGCCATTTGGTCACCATCGAAGTCCGCGTTATACGCCGCACACACAAGTGGGTGTAGCTGAATCGCTTTACCTTCGATAAGTACTGGTTCGAACGCCTGGATACCAAGACGGTGAAGTGTTGGTGCACGGTTCAATAGTACTGGGTGTTCACGGATCACTTCGTCTAGGATATCCCAAACAACCGCTTCTTCGCGCTCAACCATTTTCTTAGCCGCTTTGATTGTCGTCGCCATGCCACGAGTTTCTAGCTTGCTGTAGATAAATGGTTTGAATAGCTCAAGTGCCATCTTCTTAGGAAGACCACACTGATGCAAACGTAGTGTTGGACCTACTGTGATTACAGAACGACCAGAGTAGTCTACACGTTTACCTAGTAGGTTCTGACGGAAACGACCTTGTTTACCCTTGATCATATCAGCAAGAGATTTCAGAGGACGCTTGTTAGAACCGGTGATCGCACGACCACGACGACCGTTATCTAGTAGCGCATCAACAGACTCTTGCAGCATACGTTTTTCGTTACGTACGATGATGTCCGGAGCTGCTAGCTCTAGAAGACGCTTCAAACGGTTGTTACGGTTGATCACACGACGGTATAGATCGTTTAGATCAGATGTCGCAAAGCGACCGCCATCTAGCGGTACTAGAGGACGTAGATCTGGCGGAAGAACCGGAAGCACTGTAAGAATCATCCACTCAGGGTTATTACCTGAGCTGATAAACGCTTCAACAAGCTTCAGACGCTTCGTCAGTTTTTTGCGTTTAGTTTCTGAGTTAGTCGTTTCTAACTCTTCACGCATCATTTCTACTTCGGCTGCAAGATCCATAGAACCAAGGAGGTCTTTGATCGCTTCTGCACCCATTTTCGCAGTAAACTCGTCGCCCCACTCTTCTAGACGGTCTAGATACTCTTCTTCAGTAAGCATCTGACTCTTTTCTAGATCTGTCATACCCGGTTCAGTTACTACATACATTTCGAAGTAAAGAACACGTTCGATATCACGTAGAGGGATATCCATTAGCAAACCGATACGAGATGGTAACGATTTTAGGAACCAGATGTGAGCCACTGGTGATGCAAGCTCGATGTGGCCCATACGGTCACGACGAACTTTAGTTTGTGTAACTTCAACGCCACACTTCTCACAGATCACACCACGGTGTTTCAAACGCTTATATTTGCCACAAAGACATTCATAGTCTTTTACTGGACCAAAGATACGCGCACAGAACAGACCATCACGTTCAGGCTTGAACGTACGATAGTTGATCGTTTCAGGTTTTTTAACTTCACCAAAAGACCATGAACGAATCATGTCTGGTGAAGATAGACCGATTTTGATTGCATCAAATTCTTCGGTCTTATGCTGTGCTTTTAGAAAGTTTAATAAGTCTTTCACAATCAGCTCCTGTAAGGAGTTAAAAGGCGCTCGGCGAGCGCCTTTCTACCAGGATAATCCAGAGGGTTTACCGTCAAGATTACTCTTCGTCTTCTAGCTCGATGTTGATACCTAGCGAGCGGATTTCTTTCAGCAATACGTTGAAAGACTCTGGCATGCCAGGCTCCATGCTATGGTCACCATCGACGATGTTTTTATACATCTTCGTACGACCGTTAACGTCATCTGACTTAACGGTTAGCATTTCTTGTAACGTGTAAGCAGCACCGTATGCTTCTAGTGCCCATACTTCCATCTCACCGAAACGCTGACCACCGAACTGAGCTTTACCACCAAGTGGTTGCTGAGTTACTAGGCTGTACGAACCAGTTGAACGAGCGTGCATCTTATCGTCAACAAGGTGGTTCAGTTTAAGCATGTACATGTAACCAACAGTTACAGGACGCTCAAACGCATCACCAGTACGACCATCAAACAAGGTAAGCTGACCAGAAGTTGGTAGATCACCGAGGCTCAATAGTTCCTTGATTGATGCTTCTGAAGCACCATCAAATACTGGAGTTGCAATTGGTAAACCACCACGTAGGTTGCCAACTAGCGTACGAACTTCATCATCAGACAATGTTGCAATATCAACTTTCTGACGAGTATCACCGAGATCATAAACCTTCTGTAGGAACTCACGGAACTTAGCCAGCTCTTGTTGTTCCTTAACCATTTGGTTGATCTTGTCACCGATACCTTTTGCAGCCAAACCTAAGTGTACTTCTAGGATCTGACCGATGTTCATACGTGAAGGTACACCCAGTGGGTTTAGTACGATATCAACCGGCTGACCGTTTTCATCGTAAGGCATGTCTTCAACAGGGTTGATCTTAGAGATTACACCCTTGTTACCGTGACGACCTGCCATCTTATCACCAGGCTGGATACGACGTTTAACCGCTAGGTAAACTTTAACAATCTTCAGAACGCCAGGCGCTAGATCATCACCTTGAGTGATTTTACGACGTTTCGCTTCAAACTTCTTATCGAAGTCAGCTTTTAGCTCATCCCATTGCTCAGCAAGCTGTTCAAGTTGAGATTGTAGCTCGTCGTCTTCTAACGTTTGCTCTAGCCATTTCTTACGATCGATCGAATCAAGCTTAGCTTCAGAGTAACCACCGTTTAGCAATACAGCTTTCACACGAGCAAGTAGACCACCTTCAAAGATTTGGAACTCTTCAGTAAGGTCTTTCTTCGCTTCTTTTAGCTGCATGTGTTCAATTTCAAGCGCACGCTTATCTTTCTCTACGCCATCGCGAGTGAAAACTTGAACGTCAATGATGGTACCTGAAACAGAGTTTGGTACACGTAGTGATGTATCTTTAACATCAGAGGCTTTTTCACCGAAGATAGCACGTAGTAGCTTCTCTTCTGGAGTAAGTTGAGTTTCGCCTTTCGGAGTTACTTTACCTACTAGGATGTCGCCACCCTTAACTTCAGCACCAATGTAAACGATACCTGACTCATCTAGTTTAGACAGAGCAGATTCACCTACGTTTGGAATATCCGCTGTGATCTCTTCAGAACCCAGCTTAGTATCACGAGCCACACAAGATAGTTCTTGAATGTGAATTGTCGTGAAACGGTCTTCTTGAACTACGCGCTCAGATACTAAGATCGAGTCTTCGAAGTTATAACCATTCCAAGGCATGAATGCGATACGCATGTTTTGGCCAAGCGCTAGCTCACCAAGGTCTGTTGAAGGACCATCAGCAAGTACGTCACCGCGAGCAACAGGTTCACCTGGCATCACAGTAGGGCGTTGGTTAATACATGTATTTTGGTTCGAACGTGTGTATTTAGTTAGGTTGTAGATGTCGATACCCGCTTCACCAGGTACAAGTTCATCTTCATTAACTTTAACAACGATACGAGATGCATCAACTGACTGCACCATACCGCCACGTTTAGCAACCGCAGTTACACCAGAGTCAACTGCTACGTTACGTTCGATACCAGTACCAACCAACGGCTTCTCAGCGCGTAAAGTTGGAACCGCTTGACGTTGCATGTTCGCACCCATCAATGCACGGTTCGCATCATCGTGTTCTAGGAACGGGATAAGCGAAGCAGCGATAGATACTACTTGGTTGGTAGCAACGTCCATGTAGTCAACATGTTCACGAGGGTGAAGACCAGATTCACCTTTTTGACGAGCTGTGATCAGCTCATCTGCAAACGTACCTTCTTCTGTAAGAATAGCGTTTGCCTGCGCGATAACAAATTGACCTTCTTGGATAGCTGATAAGTAATCAACTTCATCAGTCACAACACCATCAACAACACGACGGTATGGCGTCTCAAGGAAACCGTACTCATTACAACGTGCAAATGCAGATAGTGAGTTAATTAGACCGATGTTCGGACCTTCTGGCGTTTCGATCGGACATAGACGACCGTAGTGAGTTACGTGTACGTCACGTACCTCAAAGCCAGCACGCTCACGAGTTAGACCGCCAGGACCCAATGCAGAAATACGACGCTTGTGCGTTACTTCTGAAAGCGGGTTGTTCTGGTCCATAAACTGAGATAGCTGTGAAGAACCGAAGAATTCTTTAACTGCCGCAGAGATAGGCTTAGCATTGATCAAATCTTGAGGCATGATAGCATCAAGATCGCCAAGGCTTAGGCGCTCTTTAACTGCACGTTCAACACGTACAAGACCTACGCGGAATTGGTTTTCAGCCATTTCACCAACAGAGCGGATACGACGGTTACCAAGGTGGTCGATATCGTCCACTTCGCCAATACCGTTACGGATTGCGATCAACTTCTTCATCACTTCGATGATATCAGTCTCGTCAAGCGTACCTTGCTCACCTGCATCTTCACGCTCAATAGAGCTGTTGAACTTCATACGACCTACCGTTGATAGATCATAGCGTTCTTCTGAGAAGAATAGGCTTTCAAACAGTGATTCAGCTGCTTCTTTTGTTGGTGGCTCGCCAGGGCGCATCATGCGATAGATTTCTACAAGCGCAGAGATACGATCAACAGTGCTGTCGATACGTAACGTCTCTGACATAAATGGACCATGATCTAGATCGTTCGTAAATAGAACTTCTAGTTGCTTATAGCCCGCTTGTGAAAGGTTCGCTAATGCTTCCAAGCTAATTTCTTGGTTTGCCGCAACGATAATCTCGCCAGTCGCTTCATTGATGTAATCTTTAGAAGCAACTTTGCCGACGATGTACTCAACAGGTACATCGATAAACTCAACACCATCTTTTTCTAGTTGGCGGATATGGCGAGCCGTTACACGGCGACCTTGCTCAACGTAAACCGTACCATTTGCTTCAATGTCAAAAGACGCAGTTTCACCACGTAGACGTTCAGGAACCAACGCCATTAGTAGTGTTTTGTCTTTAACTTCAAAGTTCACTTTCTCGAAGAATAGATCCAAGATCTCTTCTGTCGATTTGCCAAGTGCACGAAGAATAATAGATGCAGGTAATTTACGACGACGGTCGATACGTACGTACAGGTTATCTTTTGGATCGAACTCAAAATCTAACCATGAACCACGGTAAGGAATAACACGTGCGTTATAAAGAACTTTACCTGATGAGTGAGTTTTACCCTTATCGCTGTCGAAGAATACGCCTGGGCTTCGGTGCAGCTGGGATACGATAACCCTCTCGGTACCATTAATTACGAAGGTACCATTGTCTGTCATGAGTGGAATTTCACCCATGTAGACTTCTTGTTCTTTAATATCTTTTACAGTACCTGCTGGCGCGTCTTTATCAAAGATCACTAGACGTAATTTTACGCGTAGTGGTTTTGAATAAGTTACACCACGAATTTGACATTCTTTAACGTCAAAAACTGGCTCACCAAGACGATAGCTAACGTATTGCAGCTCAGAATTGCCGTTATAGCTCTGAATAGGAAATACAGAACGAAAAGCAGCCTCAAGACCGTATTGTCCTTCAGGATCCTGTTCGATAAACTTGTCGAACGAATCGAGCTGGATCGATAGCAGGTATGGAATGTCCAACACTTGTGGACGAGTACCAAAGTCCTTACGGATGCGCTTTTTCTCGGTATAAGAGTAAACCATGGGGTTCCTCAGCTCGCTGATAAGTGACCCAAACTGTCCGCCTAGTATTAAATAAAAGGTGATGGGACAGTGACTAACAGCTGTTTAATGTAGTAAACACATAACCTAAAAAATGGTTGTGTGTGTTTTTGCACGAATATAAGCGTTTAAACAGCGGGAAAATTCGCCTATACCCTACAGCGCAAAAAGGCCGGTGGTCAATAAACCACCAGCCATTAGCCTTGCGGCTAAGAAATCAAGTAATAATTACTTGATTTCAACAGAAGCGCCTGCTTCTTCTAGCTGAGCTTTAAGAGCTTCAGCTTCAGCTTTGTCAACGCCTTCTTTTAGCGCTGCAGGAGCTGAGTCTACAAGACCTTTAGCTTCTTTAAGACCTAGGCCAGTCGCGCCACGTACTGCTTTGATTACAGCAACTTTGTTTGCGCCAGCAGCAGTTAGGATTACGTCGAATTCAGTTTGCTCTTCAACAGCTGCTGCTGCTGCGCCGCCTGAAACTACTGCAGCTGCAGCAGAAACACCGAATTTTTCTTCCATAGCTTCGATAAGCTCAACAACTTGCATTACAGACATTTCTGCAACTGCGTCTAGGATTTGCTCGTTAGTAATAGACATAACAATTCTCTTTTAAGTCAACAATAAGTTTATTTTGCAACCAGTAAAAAGCAAGGCTTAAGCCGCAGCTTCTTCTTTTTGATCGCGGATAGCAGCGATAGTACGTACCAGCTTGCCAGCAGAAGCTTCTTTCATGCACATCATTAGGCGTGCAATAGCTTCGTCGTAAGTTGGTAGTGTCGCTAGTAGTTCAGCGTCAGTAATTGCGCCTTCAAATGCAGCTGCTTTGATTTCAAAGTTCTTGTTCTCTTTAGCGAAGTCTTTGAAAAGACGCGCTGCAGCACCTGGGTGCTCGGTAGAGAATGCAATCAAAGTAGGACCAACGAATACGTCTTGTAGACATTCGTAGTCTGTGCCTTCTACTGCGCGACGAGCTAGAGTATTACGAACAACTCTCATGTAAACACCCGCTTCACGAGCTTGTTTACGTAGAGAAGTCATCGCGCCTACTTGAACGCCACGAGAGTCAGCAACAACTGCAGAAAGTGCACCACTGGCAGCTTCGTTGACTTCAGCAACAATTGCTTTTTTGTCTTGAAGGTTTAAAGCCATCTTGGATTTACTCCTGGTTGTCGTTACACCACTCACTATTATCACAACAGTGAGAGTTATTTCGGTGCAGTCCCAGAAGAAAGATTATCTATTAAAAATAAATTCTGCTTTCTGTCAGTTCGGGCACCATCTACGTAGGTACGATTAAGTTATTTATCTAAAAAGACAAACAGCGCCTACGGTCTTGGACGGAGACTGGGTCATAATTCTAAGAACTAAAGTTCAGCCCCAACCACAAATATTAGGCGCAGAATTATACACAAATTCTGCGCCTAATCAAATGTATTATTATGCTTGAGTGTTCAGAGTATTCTGATCAACAGCAACGCCAGCACCCATTGTAGTAGAGATGCTAACTTTCTTCAGGAAAGTACCTTTCGCTGAAGACGGTTTTGCTTTCTTAAGCGCAACTAGTAGAGCTTCTAAGTTCTCTTGTAGTTGGTTGGCATCGAAAGACACTTTACCAATGGTAGTGTGGATGATGCCGTTTTTGTCGTTACGGTAACGAACCTGACCAGCTTTAGCATTCTTAACAGCTTCAGCAACGTTAGGAGTTACAGTACCAACTTTAGGGTTTGGCATTAGACCGCGTGGACCTAGGATAGTACCTAGTTGACCAACAACGCGCATTGCATCTGGAGAAGCAACCACTACGTCGAAGTTCATTTCGCCTTTTTTCACTAGCTCAGCTAGATCTTCCATACCCACTAGATCTGCGCCTGCTTCTTTAGCAGCTTCAGCGTTTGCACCTTGAGTGAACACTGCAACGCGGATGTCACGACCAGTACCGTGAGGTAGTACAGTTGCACCACGTACGTTTTGGTCAGATTTACGAGCATCGATACCTAAGTTTACAGCAACGTCTACAGACTCAACGAATTTAGCTGTAGCTAGTTCTTTAAGAAGTGCTACTGCTTCGTTGATTTCGTATTCTTTAGTTGCGTCTACTTTTTCACGAATAGTGCGCATGCGCTTAGTTAGTTTTGCCATGATCTTAACCCTCTACCACTAGGCCCATTGAACGAGCAGTACCCGCAATAGAACGTTTCATCGCTTCAATGTCAGCACCAGTCATATCTGCAGCTTTAGTTTCTGCGATTTCTTGGATTTGAGCATCAGTGATCGTACCCACTTTTTCAGTGTTTGGACGACCAGAACCAGACTTAAGACCAGCCGCTTTCTTAAGAAGAACTGCAGCAGGTGGAGTCTTAGTTACGAACGTGAAAGAACGATCGCTGTATACTGTGATAACAACTGGAGTAGGTAGACCTTTCTCCATTGATTCTGTTTTCGCGTTAAACGCTTTACAGAATTCCATGATGTTAACACCGTGTTGACCTAGAGCAGGACCAACTGGTGGACTTGGGTTTGCCATACCAGCTGCAACTTGCAACTTGATATAAGCTTCAACTTTCTTAGCCATGATATTTCCTAAATTTGGGTTCAGACGCTAATCAACCGATCAGCTCCCCGGTTTTGTCATAAAGACCTGTAAAAAGGCGCGAAATTATAATCACATTTCACACCCTAAACAACCCTAAAAAGGTGTTTTTTTAATCAAGTTTATCAACTTGACCAAACTCAAGTTCTACTGGTGTCGCACGACCAAAGATCGATACCGATACTTTAATGCGGCTCTTCTCGTAATCCACTTCTTCAACTGTTCCGTTGAAATCAGCAAATGGACCTTCGTTAACACGAACCACTTCACCCGCTTCAAACATCGTCTTAGGACGAGGCGCTTCACTCGCTTTCTCTAGACGATTAAGAATAGCATCAGCTTCTTTATCAGTGATTGGTGCAGGACGATCAGAGGTTCCACCAATGAAACCCATTACACGAGGAACGCTACGTACTAAGTGCCATGATTCATCATTCATCAGCATTTGGACTAGTACATAACCTGGAAAGAACTTGCGCTCACTCTTACGGCGTTGGCCAGCGCGCATTTCAACGACTTCTTCCGTTGGTACAAGAACTTCACCGAAGAACTCTTCCATCGCGTGCATTTTAATATGCTCACGAAGCGATTGAGCTACGCGACCTTCAAATCCAGAGAAGGCTTGAACTACATACCAGCGTTTTTTAGGAGCTTCACTCATGTATTAAACCCTCTATACCCCAGTTACCAATGCAACAAGACGAACCATAATGCCGTCAATGCCCCACAGTACTAGAGCCATTACGATACTTACAGCTAAAACGATAAATGTGGTTTGCATGGTTTCTTGGCGTGTAGGCCATACCACTTTACGAACTTCCATACGAGATTCGCGTGCAAACACAATCGCAGCTTTTCCTTTTGTGGTTGTTGCTGCAACACCGAGTGCTGCAATAATTAACACAACCACACCTGCAGCACGAAGCACTACAGACATTTCACCATACAGGTAATTACCCACAACAGCGGCAGCTAACAGAGCAAAAGTGACAATCCACTTAAATGTGTCTGCTGCACTTGAGCTATCAGGAGTTTCAGCATTGTTTGCTTTCATAAACCAACCTGTTACAAGTCTTAATATAGACGACAACAACCCCGCTGTTGCAGGGCAAATCCATAGCACAGGTAAAGGTTACCTATACATACTCATCAAGATAAAGACTTCTCTATCTTAAATCCTTTGCACTGGCTTTATCGACCAACAAATCGACAATGACCAATTTTAGCGCAGAAAAAGGGCATCAAATGATGCCCTTTTTGGTAGTCGTTAGTCAAATACTATTCGTATTTAAACGGCTAAATCAGCAATTAAGCGATAACTTTAGCAACAACACCAGCACCAACTGTACGGCCACCTTCGCGAATCGCGAAACGTAGACCTTCATCCATCGCGATTGGAGCGATTAGCTCTACAACCATTTGGATGTTGTCACCTGGCATTACCATTTCTACGCCTTCTGGTAGAGAAATATCACCAGTTACGTCAGTTGTACGGAAGTAGAACTGTGGACGGTAGCCTTTGAAGAACGGAGTATGACGGCCGCCTTCATCTTTAGACAGTACGTATACTTCTGATTCGAACTTAGTGTGTGGAGTGATTGAACCAGGCTTAGCTAGTACTTGACCACGTTCAACTTCGTCACGCTTAGTACCACGTAGAAGTGCACCAACGTTCTCACCCGCACGACCTTCGTCTAGAAGCTTACGGAACATCTCAACACCAGTACATGTGGTTGTTACTGTGTCTTTGATACCAACGATCGCTACTTCATCACCTACACGTAGGATACCGCGCTCGATACGGCCAGTTACTACTGTACCACGACCTTGGATTGAGAATACGTCTTCGATTGGTAGTAGGAACGCTTGGTCTACTGCACGCTCTGGCTCTGGGATGTAAGTGTCTAGCGCTTCTGCTAGCTCAATGATTTTAGCTTCCCATTGCTCTTCGCCGTTTAGAGCACCTAGAGCTGAACCTTGGATTACTGGTAGATCATCACCTGGGAAGTCGTACTCAGATAGAAGTTCACGAACTTCCATTTCTACTAGCTCTAGAAGCTCTTCATCGTCAACCATGTCACATTTGTTCATGAATACGATGATGTAAGGAATACCAACTTGGCGACCAAGTAGGATGTGCTCACGTGTTTGTGGCATTGGGCCATCTGTTGCCGCAACAACTAGGATACCGCCGTCCATTTGCGCAGCACCTGTGATCATGTTTTTAACATAATCCGCGTGTCCTGGGCAGTCTACGTGTGCGTAGTGACGTGCTGGAGTATCGTACTCTACGTGAGAAGTATTGATTGTAATACCGCGCTCGCGCTCTTCTGGAGCGTTATCGATAGATGCGAAGTCTTTCGCAACACCACCGTACACTTTTGCAAGTGTAGTACAGATAGCAGCAGTTAGAGTTGTTTTACCGTGGTCAACGTGGCCGATAGTACCAACGTTTACGTGCGGTTTCGTACGTTCAAATTTTGCTTTAGACATGAGTTGTCCCTCTAGGTACGGATTTAGGTGGCTTTGATGACCACGCAACCAAAATTATTGGTAAGAAGTATATATCAAAAGGAAATTATTGCTTAGAGAGCTGGTGCTGATACCCAGATTTGAACTGGGGACCTCACCCTTACCAAGGGTGCGCTCTACCGACTGAGCTATATCAGCACTCAAAATGGTTGGAGCGGGCAGCGGGAATCGAACCCGCATCATCAGCTTGGAAGGCTGAGGTAATAGCCATTATACGATGCCCGCACACGTAACTCTGAGAGCTATTTCCTTAAGAATATGGTGGAGGGGGACGGATTCGAACCATCGAAGGCAGTGCCGGCAGATTTACAGTCTGCTCCCTTTGGCCACTCGGGAACCCCTCCAAATTTTTCGCCACTCCTCCTCAAATAAGGAAGAATGGTGCCGACTACCGGAATCGAACTGGTGACCTACTGATTACAAGTCAGTTGCTCTACCTACTGAGCTAAGTCGGCATAAGTGGGGCGCATTCTATTGAATGATGTTCTAGCTTGCAAGACCAAATTTAAAAAAAAATCTATTTTTCTGTAATTTTCGCTTATTCGTTGCTTTTTCGGACTAATTGCGTTTTCTAGCTCAATTCTCTCACTTTAGAAGTTTGCATTCTTTTCACCTTGAGGTATGTTTCATCCTCTTAATTTCTCTCTTATTTTCATTGCCGAGTATTCTATGGGTCCTTACATCTCTTTTGATCGCCATCAATGGGCGGAGTTACGCAACTCTGTACCGATGACTTTATCTGAAGCCGATCTAAAGGAACTGCAAGGGATTAATGAAAATCTGACGATGAAAGAAACCGAAGAAATCTACTTACCTTTGGCTCGTTTACTCAACCTATATGTCGTAGCAAGACAGAGCCGAAACACGGTTCTTCACCAGTTTATTGGTAACACGGACATTGCTCCACCATTTGTGATTGGTATTGCTGGCAGTGTTGCTGTAGGAAAAAGTACGACAGCTCGCCTATTAAAAGCTCTACTTTCACGATGGGAAAACCACCCTAAAGTTGAATTGATCACCACCGATGGCTTTTTATTTCCTAATCAAGTATTGAATGAAAAAGGAATAATGCAACGAAAGGGCTTTCCTGAATCCTATGATATGAAACGCCTCGTGCAGTTTGTTTCGGATGTTAAAGCAGGAAAGCGTCATGTTTCAGCACCAGTCTACTCACATCTTACTTATGACATTACAAGTGAAGAAAAAGTAGTAGATAGGCCTGACATTCTGATCATTGAAGGCTTGAATGTCCTTCAGAGTGGTATGGATTATCCCCATGACCCTCATCGCGTGTTTATTTCAGATTTCTTAGACTTTTCTCTTTATGTTGATGCTGATAGCGAACAGATTGAAAAGTGGTACGTGGAACGATTTATGAAATTTCGTCATGGCGCTTTCAAAAAATCTGGTTCTTACTTCAGTCACTATACAAAACTATCAGAGCAAGAAGCGCGGGAAAAAGCACAAAGTATCTGGCATTCCATCAATGGTAAAAACCTGCAAAGCAATATTCTACCGACAAAAGAACGTGCCCAGCTTATTTTACGCAAAGGGGTAAATCATACCGTTGAAGAGATATTGTTGCGAAAGTAATGGATTTACAGATACATCTATTCAGCCTTACGTAATGAGATCTCACCACCAATATAGCTTTGTAAGCCATTTTCAGTTTGAAGTAAAACTGCACCGTGCTCACTAATTCCATGCACTGTTCCATAGATTTCTCGCGGACCGATGATCAACTTAACTTTACGACCGATGAAATTATCAAGGCGATTCCAGCGCGGCACAAAATCTTTCATACCGTTCATTTCATAATCACGTAGAGCGTGGTCCAGAGATTGGATAAACGCAATTGTGAGCTGGTTCCGATCAATATTGGCACGATCAGTGACTTGTGACAGGCTAGCCCAAGGTTGATCAATTGATGATTCATTTTCCGACATAAAAATGTTCATCCCCATGCCAATAACTAAATGCGCTGCTGCTCCAGCCTGACCAGTCAATTCAACCAAAATTCCAGCAAGCTTTCTATCTTGAAAATAGAGATCATTTGGCCATTTCAGCTTAACTCCGTCAAACCCTAGGCGTTCTAAAGCCTCAACAATGGCAACCCCAACCACCAAACTAAGTCCCATGGCTGCAGCCATTCCAGCCTCTAATCTCCAATACATTGAAATATAAAGATTACTACCAAAAGGAGAGATCCATTGGCGACCACGACGGCCACGACCATTAGCTTGATACTCGGCTAAGCACACGCTCCCCGATGGCAAACTATCAATTTTTTCGAGTAAGTACTGGTTAGTCGAATCAATGATAGGAAAGAGTTTGACAGGGTTATCGACCGCTTCTTGAACGACGTCTTCGTTAAGTAAGCTCAGAGGTTGAGCAAGTTGATACCCCTTCCCCTGCACACGAAAAACATCAATACCCCATTCTTGGATGCCCTGCATGTGCTTGCTAATAGCAGCACGAGAGATGCCAAGTCCAGCCCCTAAGGACTCTCCTGAGCAGAAATCACCCTTGGCTAAATGTTTTAACAAAGATAATTTAACGCTATGATCTTTCAATCTTGCTTCTCCATAATTTGCTGTAGCGTTGTTTCTTTCTTGTTGTCTAAAAATCGGACTTCATGCTCTAAATAGATAGAATATTTACTGTAAACCGTCTTACAAATTTTCGAAGCAAGTTGAATAACATCTTCCGCGGTTGCATCACCACTGTTGACAATAACAAGAGCTTGTTTTGGATGCACTTGAGCCCCTCCAACACGAACACCTTTTAGCCCACACTGATCAATCAACCAACCCGCAGCAATTTTTCTACCGCCATTAACCGGGTAAGAAACTATATCAGGATAACGCTGTAATAATACTTCCCATAGACTTAGACTAATAATAGGATTCTTAAAAAAGCTGCCAGCATTACCAAGTATTCGGGGATCAGGTAATTTAGCTTGGCGCGTTGCACATATACACTGATATATATCCAACAATGTGCAAGATTCGGCATTAAGATCCTGTAACGGTCCATAATTCAGAGTGGGTTGCCAATTTTTCTGAAGTATTAATCCAATCGCAACCACAATAGCTTTGCCATATAGCTGATGTTTGAAAATAGAGTCTCGATAACCAAACAAGCACTCTTGGGCTGTTAAACGTCTAACGGTAAATGACTCTAAACATAGATAATCAACGTAATGACAAACATCTTGAAACTCTACGCCATAAGCTCCGATATTTTGGATCGGGGCAGAGCCCGCACAACCGGGTATCAAGGCTAAATTTTCAAGACCTGCGATATTTTGTTCCACCGTCCACTCAACAAGTGAAGGCCAATCTTCCCCACCAGAGATATGTAAATAGTGATAATTTTCATCCTGTGTATGCTGCAACCCTTTAATTTGGTTGCTTAATACCACACCTTGAAACTCACTAGTGAATAGTACATTACTTCCCTTACCGAGTATAAGTTTGGGTAAATTGTGCCATTGCGGGCTCTGATAAACTTCAATCAAATCTTGTACTGATTCAATTTCAACTAGGAAGTGGCATGACTGCTCAATAGCAAAAGTATGGTGGTCTTTGAGATTAGCGTTGGGATGTAATTGCATGGCATTCTATGAATAAATTAAACTCGCTTCATTCTACAACAGATAGTTATATGAAGCAGAAAGAAATGACTGAACTACACTTTGAAGTCCTTCCCCCAATCAAACTCCCCTTGATCAAGCGGATCTATAAAGATCACTATCCTTCAGCAAAAGCAAAGAAAGATGAGCTGTGTATTGTGGGGACTATCAACGGCGCGATATGCACTGTGGTTAGATTTAGAAGCATTGAACAATATCGATTATTAACTGGCATGCTTGTTGTTCCAGTGCATAGAGGGCAAGGAGTTGGCTCACAGTTGCTCGGCTATTGTGAATCTCACATTCTGACCTCACAAGACTATTGTTTTGCCTATAGCCATCTAGAAAGTTTTTATTGTGCGCACGGTTTTAGGACTTTAGCGCCAAATGAAATACCACAAAGCCTCATGCAGCTTCTAGAGCGCTATTTACGTAGTGGCAAAGATCTCATTCCTATGCGATACATGGGAAAAGCTAGTGAGAATAATCAGCTTCTCTAGCAATTCATCACTCTAATTTGATACTATCTAGAGTTCGCAATTTTGCAAATAAGTAAGGTATATCATCCAATATGATTGCTCATAGAAATCCATTCGAACACCTGCCAACTATTGCACAATCGCCAGATCAATTTGAGGTTTTATTTTCCGCCAAAGAATTTAAGAATCACTTGATTGAGTCGATCCGTCAGGCAAGTAAGCGGATTTATCTTGTGGCTCTTTATTTAGAAGATGACGAAGCGGGCAGAGAAGTTTTCAACGAACTTTATCAAGCCAAGCAAAGAAACCCAGGCTTAGACATTGTAATTTGCGTTGATTGGCACAGAGCTCAGCGTGGCCTCATTGGCGCTGATGCATCTGAAGGGAATGCTTCAATGTACAAAGAGTTGGCCCAAAAGCATGAGCATGCAATTCCCGTTTACGGCATCCCCGTCAGAGGTAGAGAGGTTTTTGGTGTTTTACACCTCAAAGGTTTCATCATTGACGATCAAGTAATTTACAGTGGGGCTAGTCTCAATAACGTTTATCTGCATCAGCAAGAGCGCTATCGATTCGACCGTTACCATACTATCGATAATGAAACACTGGCAGACTCAATGGTGAAATTCATTCACCAAACAATGATCAGCCATCCAGCTGTCAATGACTTAGCCTGTACATCAAAACCAAAAACAAAAGATATTAAAGCCGACATCCGTCAATTTCGCGCAACTTTGGCTTTAGCAAACTATGAATTTGAAACACAAACGATAAGCGCAGAGCAAGTTGCTTTAACGCCATTGGTTGGCATTGGCAAACGTAGAAATAAGCTCAATCACCATATTAATCAATTGATAGCTCAAGCCAAAGATGAAGTTTTTATCTGTACTCCATATTTTAATTTCCCCAAAAGTGTTGCTAAGGAAGTCAAAAGAGCATTAAAAAGAGGAGTAAAAGTTCATATCGTGGTCGGTGATAAAACAGCCAACGACTTCTATATCTCTCCTGAGCAAGATTTTAAAACTATTGGTGGATTGCCTTATTTATACGAAATAAATCTGCGTCGTTTTGCCAAAGCCAATGAAGCCAATATCGCTAGCCGAAACCTTTCTATTCATCTTTGGAAGCATGATGAAAATAGCTTTCACCTAAAAGGGATATGGGTAGATAAACGCTATATGCTAATTACAGGCAATAACTTAAATCCAAGGGCTTGGAAGTTAGATCTAGAAAATGCGATTCTTATCCAAGATCACTACCATCATCTTACTGAAAAATTTGATCGTGAAATCGAAAATATCCTTAAGCACACTCAATTAGTCTGTACTTACAAGCAATTAGAAAAAATTGAGGATTACCCTAATTCGGTGCAAAAGCTATTACGAAAAGTCACCAGAGTTAAAGCAGATAAAGTACTTAAGCAAATTCTATAATACCCAACTCTCGATAGCAAAAGCCGATCACATTATGTATCGGCTTTTTTATACTCATTTTTTAGTGCTGTGCACATCTGTCGCTGTAGCAATAAGACATGGGAAGAGAAGAGAGGCTAGTAGGAAAAGAGGTAACGAGTATAGTTTAATGCCCTAAACGCAAAAAACCCCAGCATTGCTGCTGGGGTTTCTAATAAAGTGGCGGAGCGGACGGGACTCGAACCCGCGACCCCCGGCGTGACAGGCCGGTATTCTAACCAACTGAACTACCGCTCCGCTGCGTGTCTGGTTAGACAATATTCAAAGCCTGGCGATGTCCTACTCTCACATGGGGAAGCCCCACACTACCATCGGCGCTATTGCGTTTCACTTCTGAGTTCGGCATGGAGTCAGGTGGGTCCGCAACGCTATGGTCGCCAAGCAAATTCTTTAATTCGGAAAGCTGTCTTCGTTCTTCACATTCAATGTTCTTCTATTGAGCCCACAAAACCCCTTCGGTGTTGTATGGTTAAGCCTCACGGGCAATTAGTATTGGTTAGCTCAACGCCTCGCAGCGCTTACACACCCAACCTATCAACGTTCTAGTCTCGAACAACCCTTTAGGACACTTAAAGTGCCAGGGAAGACTCATCTCAGGGCTCGCTTCCCGCTTAGATGCTTTCAGCGGTTATCGATTCCGAACTTAGCTACCGGGCAATGCTACTGGCGTAACAACCCGAACACCAGAGGTTCGTCCACTCCGGTCCTCTCGTACTAGGAGCAGCCCCCTTCAATCTTCCAACGCCCACGGCAGATAGGGACCGAACTGTCTCACGACGTTCTAAACCCAGCTCGCGTACCACTTTAAATGGCGAACAGCCATACCCTTGGGACCGACTTCAGCCCCAGGATGTGATGAGCCGACATCGAGGTGCCAAACACCGCCGTCGATATGAACTCTTGGGCGGTATCAGCCTGTTATCCCCGGAGTACCTTTTATCCGTTGAGCGATGGCCCTTCCATTCAGAACCACCGGATCACTATGACCTACTTTCGTACCTGCTCGAATTGTCATTCTCGCAGTTAAGCGGGCTTATGCCATTGCACTAACCACACGATGTCCAACCGTGTTTAGCCCACCTTCGTGCTCCTCCGTTACTCTTTGGGAGGAGACCGCCCCAGTCAAACTACCCACCAGGCACTGTCCGCAACCCCGATTAGGGGCCAACGTTAGAACATCAAAACTACAAGGGTGGTATTTCAAGGACGACTCCACGCAATCTAGCGACTGCGCTTCTAAGTCTCCCACCTATCCTACACATGTAGGTTCAATGTTCAGTGCCAAGCTGTAGTAAAGGTTCACGGGGTCTTTCCGTCTAGCCGCGGGTACACTGCATCTTCACAGCGATTTCAATTTCACTGAGTCTCGGGTGGAGACAGCGTGGCCATCATTACGCCATTCGTGCAGGTCGGAACTTACCCGACAAGGAATTTCGCTACCTTAGGACCGTTATAGTTACGGCCGCCGTTTACCGGGGCTTCGATCAAGAGCTTCGACCTAAGTCTAACCCCATCAATTAACCTTCCGGCACCGGGCAGGCGTCACACCGTATACGTCATCTTACGATTTTGCACAGTGCTGTGTTTTTAATAAACAGTTGCAGCCACCTGGTATCTGCGACTCTCAGTAGCTCCATCCGCTAGGGACTTCACCGCCAAGAGCGTACCTTCTCCCGAAGTTACGGTACCATTTTGCCTAGTTCCTTCACCCGAGTTCTCTCAAGCGCCTTGGTATTCTCTACCCGACCACCTGTGTCGGTTTGGGGTACGATTGCTTATAATCTGAAGCTTAGAGGCTTTTCCTGGAAGCATGGCATCAATGACTTCACACCCGTAGGTGCTCGACGTCGTGTCTCAGCCTAACAAGAAACCGGATTTACCTAGTCTCTTAGCCTACGCACTTGAACCTGGACAACCGTCGCCAGGCCCACCTAGCCTTCTCCGTCCCCCCATCGCAATTATAAGCAGTACGGGAATATTAACCCGTTTCCCATCGACTACGCTTTTCAGCCTCGCCTTAGGGGTCGACTTACCCTGCCCCGATTAACGTTGGACAGGAACCCTTGGTCTTCCGGCGTGGGGGTTTTTCACCCCCATTATCGTTACTCATGTCAGCATTCGCACTTCTGATACCTCCAGCATGCTTTACAACACACCTTCAACGGCTTACAGAACGCTCCCCTACCCCACAATCTTACGATTGCAGCCGCAGCTTCGGTTTACTACTTAGCCCCGTTACATCTTCCGCGCAGGCCGACTCGACCAGTGAGCTATTACGCTTTCTTTAAATGATGGCTGCTTCTAAGCCAACATCCTGGCTGTCTGAGCCTTCCCACATCGTTTCCCACTTAGTAGTAATTTGGGACCTTAGCTGGCGGTCTGGGTTGTTTCCCTCTCCACGACGGACGTTAGCACCCGCCGTGTGTCTCCCGGATAGTACTTACTGGTATTCGGAGTTTGCAAAGGGTTGGTAAGTCGGGATGACCCCCTAGCCTTAACAGTGCTCTACCCCCAGTAGTATTCGTCCGAGGCGCTACCTAAATAGCTTTCGGGGAGAACCAGCTATCTCCGAGTTTGATTGGCCTTTCACCCCTAGCCACAAGTCATCCGCTAATTTTTCAACATTAGTCGGTTCGGTCCTCCAATTGATGTTACTCAATCTTCAACCTGCCCATGGCTAGATCACTCGGTTTCGGGTCTATATCCAGAGACTAAAGCGCCCAGTTAAGACTCGGTTTCCCTACGGCTCCCCTATACGGTTAACCTTGCCACTGAATATAAGTCGCTGACCCATTATACAAAAGGTACGCAGTCACAGGACAAAGCCTGCTCCTACTGCTTGTACGTACACGGTTTCAGGTTCTATTTCACTCCCCTCACAGGGGTTCTTTTCGCCTTTCCCTCACGGTACTGGTTCACTATCGGTCAGTCAGTAGTATTTAGCCTTGGAGGATGGTCCCCCCATATTCAAACAGGATATCACGTGTCCCGCCTTACTCGTTTTCACTTAGAATGACGTGTCGGTTACGGGGCTATCACCCTTTATTGCCACGCTTTCCAGCGTGTTCACCTGCATCATTTAAAGCTTAAGGGCTAGTCCAATTTCGCTCGCCGCTACTTTCGGAATCTCAGTTGATTTCTTTTCCTTCGGGTACTTAGATGTTTCAGTTCCCCGAGTTCGCCTCGCTGCGCTATGTATTCACGCAGCGATACTAGCTTATGCTAGTGGGTTTCCCCATTCGGAAATCGTAGACTCAAGTGGCTTTTACTGCCTAATCTACGCTTATCGCAAGTTAATACGTCCTTCATCGCCTCTGACTGCCAAGGCATCCACCGTGTACGCTTAGTCACTTAACCATACAACCCGAAGAAGTTTCGTGTTGATGACAAGTCACCAAGGTTTAGTGTCTCTCTTTATTGAATGAGCGAGAGACATTTCGATTTTGCCGGACTCAATTTTGAAAACTTACCGCAGTAAGCTTTCCCAAGAACACTTGAATGTGTTTGGTATCAACACGTAAACGTATTGATATTGAGAACTTTTATTTGATAACAACAAATCACGTTGTTATCAGTCAGCTTTCCAAATTGTTAAAGAGCAAGATTTTCTGATGAAAACCATTTTTAAGAACACTTAAGCAAATGTGCTTAAAGATGGTGGAGCTATGCGGGATCGAACCGCAGACCTCCTGCGTGCAAGGCAGGCGCTCTCCCAGCTGAGCTATAGCCCCATCAGGTGTGTGATACTGTGTGCCAATCTTCGATTAAGAAGAATTGGTGGGTCTGAGTGGACTTGAACCACCGACCTCTCGCTTATCAGGCGAACGCTCTAACCACCTGAGCTACAGACCCAGCATCGTCTCTAAAACTGTATAAACCATCAATCTGTGTGGACACTCATCAGTGTAATCATCGTATAAGGAGGTGATCCAGCGCCAGGTTCCCCTAGCGCTACCTTGTTACGACTTCACCCCAGTCATGAACCACAAAGTGGTGAGCGTCCTCCCCGAAAGGTTAAACTACCCACTTCTTTTGCAGCCCACTCCCATGGTGTGACGGGCGGTGTGTACAAGGCCCGGGAACGTATTCACCGTGGCATTCTGATCCACGATTACTAGCGATTCCGACTTCATGGAGTCGAGTTGCAGACTCCAATCCGGACTACGACGCACTTTTTGGGATTCGCTCACTTTCGCAAGTTGGCTGCCCTCTGTATGCGCCATTGTAGCACGTGTGTAGCCCTACTCGTAAGGGCCATGATGACTTGACGTCGTCCCCACCTTCCTCCGGTTTATCACCGGCAGTCTCCCTGGAGTTCCCGACATTACTCGCTGGCAAACAAGGATAAGGGTTGCGCTCGTTGCGGGACTTAACCCAACATTTCACAACACGAGCTGACGACAGCCATGCAGCACCTGTCTCAGAGCTCCCGAAGGCACTCCTGCGTCTCCGCTGGATTCTCTGGATGTCAAGAGTAGGTAAGGTTCTTCGCGTTGCATCGAATTAAACCACATGCTCCACCGCTTGTGCGGGCCCCCGTCAATTCATTTGAGTTTTAATCTTGCGACCGTACTCCCCAGGCGGTCTACTTAACGCGTTAGCTCCGAAAGCCACGGCTCAAGGCCACAACCTCCAAGTAGACATCGTTTACGGCGTGGACTACCAGGGTATCTAATCCTGTTTGCTCCCCACGCTTTCGCATCTGAGTGTCAGTATCTGTCCAGGGGGCCGCCTTCGCCACCGGTATTCCTTCAGATCTCTACGCATTTCACCGCTACACCTGAAATTCTACCCCCCTCTACAGTACTCTAGTCCGCCAGTTTCAAATGCAGTTCCGAGGTTGAGCCCCGGGCTTTCACATCTGACTTAACGAACCACCTGCATGCGCTTTACGCCCAGTAATTCCGATTAACGCTCGCACCCTCCGTATTACCGCGGCTGCTGGCACGGAGTTAGCCGGTGCTTCTTCTGTCGCTAACGTCAAATGATGCTGCTATTAACAACACCCCTTCCTCACGACTGAAAGTACTTTACAACCCGAAGGCCTTCTTCATACACGCGGCATGGCTGCATCAGGCTTGCGCCCATTGTGCAATATTCCCCACTGCTGCCTCCCGTAGGAGTCTGGACCGTGTCTCAGTTCCAGTGTGGCTGATCATCCTCTCAGACCAGCTAGGGATCGTCGCCTTGGTGAGCCATTACCTCACCAACTAGCTAATCCCACCTAGGCATATCCTGACGCGAGAGGCCCGAAGGTCCCCCTCTTTGGCCCGTAGGCATCATGCGGTATTAGCCATCGTTTCCAATGGTTATCCCCCACATCAGGGCAATTTCCTAGGCATTACTCACCCGTCCGCCGCTCGTCATCTTCAAAAGCAAGCTTTTGAAATGTTACCGCTCGACTTGCATGTGTTAGGCCTGCCGCCAGCGTTCAATCTGAGCCATGATCAAACTCTTCAATTAAAGTTTTGTTGGTCCTAAGACCGGCTCAATGAATACTGACTTCAAAACTGCTCTTACTCGAAAGTAAAAAGTAATTTTAAAGCTATTGCTGTTCCAACAGAACAACAATGAATTGACTGTGCCAAAATCAAGTAAACTTGATTCTGATTGGTCACTCAGTTCATTGATAAATCTTTTTCGATTATCATCAACGAGTGCCCACACAGATTGATAGGTTTATATTGTTAAAGAGCGTTCTTCGTTTGGTTGCCGTGGCTTCCTTGGAAGAGGCGGCCATTCTAGCGAGATAATTTTTTGTGTCAAACACTTTTTTAAATTATTTCGTCTTACCGATTTGACCTACTGATTGACTGGCTAGTGGGGCTTGAACCCTTACTGGCTGTGCCGTGTCAGTGAGGCGGCATTATAGGGATAGCGAAGATGAGTGCAAGCGGTTTTTAATAAAAACTGATAAAAACAGGTTGTTTGATTAAATATACGTCGAAAGTGCACAAAAGAAGGTTTTTAGCCTTCTCTTAGTTATGATTGAATAGCAATATTTATATAAAAGCATATGCATCAGAGAACATTCGATCACTTTTGGCTTGTTTATGCTGAGTAAACTGTTCTCTTGCCGAGCCTGCCATTTCAAAACGACCTGCGATATAAATATCATAGTCTTCTAGAGACTCAAAGTCTTCATTAATTGCCTGAAGTACATTACCAACTTTCCCATTCCAAACTTCATCTGCGTTTTCAACAACAGGCACAAAATGTATGTTATCAAATTGCTGTGCAATATCCTTTAGTTCATCTTGCGCATACAACTGGCAGCTATCTTTGGCTCCCCAGTATAAATAGATAGGTGTTGTTTTATTTCGATTTATACATTGATCGAGGATTGAACGCACATAGCTAAAGCCAGTTCCCCCTGCAATCAACAGCAGAGGTCGCTCACTTTCTTTGAGCCATGCTTCACCGTGTGGAGCATCGATACTTACCGTTCCATTGCCATTCAAAACCGTTTTCATCATTTCTACAACTTCAAATGCATAAGCATTGTGCTCTGCTGCACCAATATGCAATTCCAACTCACCATTATGACGGCAAGGACTACTTGCAATTGAAAATGGACGTTTATCTTTTTCACCCATTTCAACCATCAAATACTGTCCAGCTTTGAAGGCCAAAGCTGTTTCGGGGTTAAGGATTATTTTATACGTATTACAAGCTAATGGTTCAATAGACTGCACTTTACATTGAATGGTCATGTTCTTCCTCTTACTTACTCAGCGAAAGTAAGTACTAAATTACTTTTTGCAAAAGCTAGGCAAGGGAATATCCAGCCTTGTTGTTGCTCACTATCCGTCAACATTGGTTCAAGGTTGTATTCCACTTCACCTTCTAATTTTTTGCACATACACATAGCGCATGCGCCTATATGACAGCGGTTCGGAAAGCTGATGTTATTATTGAGTGCAGCTTCCAATACTGTTTCTCCATCTTGAACATCGAAACTATCGCCTTTAGGCAACAAGATCACGCTGTAGGTCATAAAATACCTAACTCATCCCACAATGAATCAATTTTGCCGACAAGTTGCGCGTCTTTTTTAATTGGTGTTCCCCACTCCCTCTGAACCTCATCACCTAATTTATTAGTTGCATCTAAAGCCAATTTAGAACATCGACCTGATTGTGCTTTGAGCTGGATAGTATCGCGCGCAGGATCCATGCGAGTGGTGATAGCCCAGATTACATCATTCCAGTCACGGGCATTAACATCTTCATCACACAGCACAATAAATTTTGCATCAGTGAACCGCTCTAAGAATGACCAAACACCTTGTAATACTGTTATAGATTGTCCTGCGCTTTGCTTCTTCATCGTGATAGTTACAAAGCGATTATCTTGAGGTGCTAGCGGCAGGTAGACATCAATAACTTCTGGATACAGTGTTTTTAACTGCTCTATATGCTCAGAGCAAATACTTGCTGTTTCCAATTCCAATACTTCAGCGGAACTTAACGATTCTACATCCCATTTGATGGTTGCATCGAAGCCCATCTTTGAACCTAAACCAACAACCGGAGAAGCAAAGTCTAATGAATCAATCGGAGTGTGCTCAATGAACAATGTATCCCGGACCGGCTCCATATGCTCTGTCATCGCTTGCGTTACTGAGCTCCAATCTCGGGCATTCACCGATTCATCGCAAACAATCACATATTTGGTATACATAAATTGACGTAGGAATGACCATACTCCCATCATGACCCGTTTCGCATGGCCAGGATACTGTTTCTTCATTGTCACTACAGCCATTCGATACGAACAGCCTTCAGGGGGTAAATAGAAGTCAATAATTTCAGGGAATTGCTTTTGGAGTATTGGTACGAAAACCTCATTTAGTGCCACTCCTAACACAGCAGGTTCATCCGGCGGACGCCCCGTGTAAGTACTGTGATAGATTGGATTTTTACGCATCGTAATATGAGTGATGGTAAATACATGATGTTTTTCTACTTCATTATAGTAACCAGTGTGGTCACCATAAGGTCCTTCATCAGCAAATTCGTTTGGATCGATGTAGCCTTCCAGCACAATTTCAGCACTGGCAGGCACGTCTAGATCATTGCTAATTGATTTAACGACTTCGGTTTTGCTACCACGGAGCAAGCCTGCAAAAGCGTATTCAGAAAGTGTATCGGGAACGGGGGTTACCGCGCCTAAAATGGTTGCAGGATCTGCACCAAAGGCCACAGAAACTGGGAAATTTTCCCCAGGGTGAGTTTCCATCCAATCTCTTAGATCCAGAGCACCACCTCGGTGAGCAAGCCAGCGCATGATAATTTTATTTTTACCTAGCTTCTGCTGACGATAAATCCCGAGATTTTGTCTCTTCTTATTAGGCCCTTTAGTCACAGTTAAACCCCAAGTAAGGAGCGGTGCAACATCGTCAGCCCAACAACTCATCACTGGAATTTTATCTAGATCAACTTGCTCACCCTGCCAAATTACTTCTTGGCAAAATGCTTTACGCAAACGTTTAGTCGGCATATTAAGCACCTGTTTAAAAACTGGTAGCTTATCAATCGCATCCTTAAAACCTTTCGGTGGCTCCGGCTCTTTGAGATAAGCCAACAATTTACCTACTTCTCGTAGTTCTTGAACCTCTTGACGCCCCATACCAATAGCCACACGCTCTGGCGTACCGAATAGGTTGGTCAGTACGGGAAAATCGTAACCGATAGGATTTTCAAACAACAAAGCAGGACCAGCTGCACGTAAAATACGATCGCTGATCTCCGTCATTTCATAATGAGGGTCGATGGGGTGAGTTATACGCTTCAATTGACCGATTTTTTCTAGGTGGTCAATGAACTCACGTAAATCCTTAAAACTCATAGGCCTACTGCATGGCTGGTTAAACTGCATGCAGTATACCAAAAACAAACGTGAGACGATCCCCAATTTTAATGAGGTTATTGCGAGAGCACCTGCAAAATATTATGACTTTTTACTCGATGATTACTAGATACTAATTCTTTCAACCAATTTGACTGCCCTTGTTCAACCAATGCACTAGCTACAAGAGATACATCATCATTGGTTGACATTTTTGCGATCAAAAACTCACGAACTAACGGTGGCATCGGCTCTATTCGGACTAACTCATCAATCGCTTGTATTTTTAAGCTTGGGTTTTCACTGGCTAGTATTATCTGATTGATGGCAAACTCGTTACCAACACTAGCTAGACGAACCAATTCTTGTTCAAGATGGAAGTCAGCCCGCATTAGCCAGAGCAACTTATATATGTCTGGATTTTCGCTAACTTGAGCTAAACGCACCATCACTTGGGAAGATGGCAACCAACTTGTCACCGATTCAGAGGTCAATTGAGCGGCAAGATACAAAAGCGCTTCCGTTGATAAACGGTCTAATTCACGGATCAATAACGCTTCTCGTATACGCACCTGATTGGCACTACCAGATAGCCAGGTTTTTAATATCAAATCTTTCTGCTCTACCTTGATCAAAAAATCGAGAATGGTTTGCTCTTGCTGCTGCTTTTTAATTAGGCGGTTTGCTATAGAGGGAGAATTAAAAGCAGGCGTTGAAAATTCATACCCCTCTTCTTTTTCCACTACTTGATAAGTCGGTACTATTGCTTGTTGAGATTCGACAAAGATAAGCATTTTCGGCGTTAAAGTGAGATTCAACTGCTCTATTTTCTGCAACAAAAGAAAACGCACAGCTTCTTGCTGCGGTAATGCTAATCGCTGTAACGCAAAATTCAGAGAATCAACTTCATCAAGCATCGCATACTGCAGTAATTCCGCGGTTTTATTGCGAATTGATTCTTCTTGTAGCCATTGTTGGGCATTAGCTGACGGCATTTCAATTGCCAACGCTGTGGGCGTCGCCTGCAACAAAACAGCCGAAAGGATAAGTGACGACAACATTCCTTGTTGCATGTTAACCTCCTTGTAACATTTCATCCATTGTGAAAGGTTACTGAGGATAATGCAAATAAAAACGCCACCTAAGTAGGTGGCGTTCGCAAAGTATAACTTAGCTGTCGTTATTGACGACGCATTGCATCAAAAAACTCATCGTTAGTTTTCGTCATTGCAAGCTTATCAATAAGGAATTCCATCGCATCCGACTCACCCATAGGATGAACGATCTTACGTAGAATCCACATTTTTTGCAGTTCATCGGTCTTAGTTAACAACTCTTCACGACGAGTACCACTGCGGTTGAAATCAATCGCTGGGAAGACACGTTTTTCTGCAATCTTACGGTTAAGGTGCAGTTCCATGTTACCTGTACCTTTGAACTCTTCGTAGATAACTTCATCCATTTTAGAGCCTGTATCCACAAGCGCAGTCGCGATAATGGTTAAACTACCACCCTCTTCGACATTACGAGCGGCACCGAAGAAACGTTTAGGACGATGCAATGCGTTAGCGTCGACACCACCAGTCAGTACCTTACCAGATGAAGGAACAACGGTGTTGTAAGCACGAGCTAAGCGAGTAATTGAGTCAAGCAAGATAACAACGTCTTTCTTATGCTCAACCAGACGCTTCGCTTTTTCAATTACCATTTCAGCAACTTGAACGTGGCGGGAAGCAGGTTCATCAAACGTCGATGCAATCACTTCACCTTTTACCAAACGTTGCATTTCAGTAACTTCTTCAGGGCGTTCATCAATAAGCAGTACCATCAACTCACATTCTGGGTGGTTGTTAGCAATACTTTGTGCGATGTTCTGTAGCAACATGGTTTTACCCGCTTTTGGCGGAGCAACAATCAAACCACGCTGGCCTTTACCGATAGGTGAAGCTAGATCAAGAACACGTGCGGTAATATCTTCTGTCGAACCATTACCACGCTCCATGATCATACGCTCGTTAGCGTGAAGAGGTGTTAAGTTCTCGAATAAGATTTTGTTACGTGCGTTATCAGGCTTATCACGGTTAACCGTGTTAACTTTCAGCAAAGCAAAGTAACGCTCACCTTCTTTGGGTGGACGAATTTTACCCGCTACTGAGTCACCAGTGCGTAAGTTGAAACGACGAATTTGGCTTGGTGATACGTAGATATCGTCAGGACCAGCTAGGTATGAGCTGTCGGCACTGCGAAGAAAACCAAAACCGTCTTGAAGAATTTCCAAGACCCCGTCGCCAAATATGTCTTCACCACTTTTTGCGTGCGCTTTTAGGATGGAGAAGATAATGTCTTGTTTTCTTAGACGCGCTAGGTTTTCGAGGCCTAGGCTCTCACCAAGTTTCACAAGATCAGACACTGGTCTGTTCTTCAATTCTGTTAGATTCATTGTGGTGGATACTTGTTTAGTCAAAATAGGATCTATTTTCTAGTTAAGATGGATTTTGGTCTCAGGATCGACCAAGAAGTGAACACATGTCTAATTAACGTGCGATAAACTAGCACTAAATACTAGCCTAGTCTAGAGTTTGTTTAATTTCAAAAAACAAAGCCGTACATCAAAAATGTACGGCCTTATGATACCAGTTATAGGTTAGCGTCCAAAAACTCTTTTAACTGAGTTTTTGATAGCGCGCCTACTTTCGTTGCTGCAACACTACCATTTTTAAACAGCAATAGCGTTGGGATGCCACGAATACCAAACTTAGGTGGAGTACCTGCGTTGTGGTCGATATTTAATTTACCGATAGTCAGTTTGCCTTCGTACTCTTCTGCAATTTCATCCAGAATTGGGGCAATCATCTTACAAGGACCACACCATTCTGCCCAAAAATCAACAAGAACTGGGCCTGCAGCTTTGATTACATCGTTCTCAAAACCTTCATCCGTAAGCTGCAAAATCTTATCGCTCATCTTCCACTCCAATGTGTTTTTCTGAACTGGTTGTAAGCTAACCAGTAAATAGATGCTCTATTGGAATGTATTTACTTTCGTATTGCAAGCTTAAGCTGATATTCTATAGCAATGAAAAAGACGCATATCACAGAGCAAAAGTTCGCCGATTTGGGATTAAACCCTCAAGTTGTTGAAGGATTGGAGAAAAAAGGGTTCGATTATTGTACCCCGATCCAAGCCTTGGCGTTGCCGGTACTGCTCACCGGCCAAGACATTGCAGGCCAGGCCCAAACAGGGACTGGTAAAACGCTTGCGTTTCTTACTGCTACTTTTAACCATTTGCTTACCACCCCTGAACATGAAGGGCGTAAACCGACTCAGCCTCGTGCCATTATCATGGCTCCTACGCGTGAGTTAGCAATCCAGATTTACAATGATGCAGAACCGCTAATTGCTAGCACTGGTATTAAAGCCGCGTTAGCTTATGGTGGTGAAAGCTATGATAAACAGCTAACTAAGTTACAAGGTGGTGTGGATGTATTAATCGGTACCACTGGCCGTATCATTGATTTCTACAAACAGCACGTATTTAACTTAAACAACATTCAAGCAGTTGTACTTGATGAAGCAGATCGCATGTTCGACCTTGGCTTTATTAAAGACATTCGTTTCTTGTTCCGCCGTATGCCAGAACCGAAAGAGCGTTTGAACATGCTGTTTTCAGCAACTTTGTCATATCGTGTGCAAGAGTTAGCTTTTGAACACATGAACAACCCTGAGCACGTGGTAGTAGAACCTGAGCAAAAAACGGGTCATCGTATTCAAGAAGAGCTTTTCTACCCTTCTAATGAACACAAGATGGCATTATTACAGACCATTATCGAAGAAGATTGGCCAGAGCGCGCCATTATTTTTGCTAATACCAAATACCGTTGTGATTCAATCTGGGGACACTTAGCTGCAGATGGTCACCGTGTAGGCTTGCTAACGGGTGATGTTCCACAGAAAAAACGTGAAAAAATCCTTGAGCAATTCACAACTGGTGAAGTTGATATTCTTGTCGCAACAGATGTCGCCGCTCGTGGTTTGCATATTCCACAAGTAACTCACGTATTTAACTATGATTTACCCGACGATTGCGAAGATTACGTTCACCGCATTGGCCGTACTGGTCGTGCAGGAGCAAGTGGTCATTCCATCAGTTTTGCATGTGAAGAATATGCCATTAACTTAACGGCGATTGAAGAATACACCGGACACGCGATTCCTGTATCCGACTACGATGCTTCAGCTCTCATTGAAGACCTTCCAGCACCAATACGTATGCGTAGTCGCAACCCGCAACAACGTCGTACCAATAATAACGGTCCTCGTTCTGGCAATAATCGCAAGCCGCAAAACCGTCGACCACGTCAACCGCATCAGAATAAGAGTTCTTAATTCATTTATGAGTAAAGCCGCCTCCTCTCCACTCTATGCTGCCATCGACCTTGGGTCGAACAGTTTTCATATGCTCATTGTGCGTCATATCAATGGTAGTGTGCAGACCATGGCCAAAATAAAGCGTAAGGTTCGCTTAGCTGCTGGGTTAAACGATAACAACCAACTCAGCCATGAAGCCATGCAAAGAGGATGGGACTGCTTAAGCTTATTTGCGGAACGACTGCAAGACATACCCGCCAGCAATATTCGTATTGTTGGTACTGCCACACTGCGCACTGCGACTAACGTTGATTTGTTCTTAACCAAAGCCAATAGCATCTTAGGCCATCAAATTAACGTTATCTCTGGTGAAGAAGAAGCTGCCACTATCTACAAAGGGGTAGCTCATACTTCTGGTGGCTTAGGACGTCGCTTAGTGGTCGATATTGGTGGTGCCAGTACCGAACTCATTATTGGTGAAGGTTTTGAAGCCAAAGCCCTAACTAGTCTAAAAATGGGTTGTGTAACTTGGCTTGAACGTCATTTTAAAGATCGACAGCTCAACGTCACCAATTTCAATCAAGCGATTGAAGCTGCCAAGCAAACTCTAGAACCAATTCTTGAGCAATACTCTCAGTTGGGATGGAATGTTTGTGTCGGTGCCAGCGGCACAGTACAAGCACTACAAGAAATTATGTTAGCGCAAGGTATGGATGAGGTAATCACTCATGCCAAGCTCAAACGCTTACAAAAACAAGCAATGTTGGCCGACCATTTAGAAGAGCTAGAGATCGAAGGCTTAACCCTAGAGAGAGCGTTAGTTTTCCCAAGTGGTCTTTCCATTTTGATTGCTATCTTTGAGTTACTCAACATTGAGTCGATGACTTTAGCTGGAGGCGCACTACGCGAAGGCTTAGTTTATGAGATGGTCGACGAATTACGCCAAAACGATATTCGAGCTCGTACGATTAACAGTGTGCAAGCTCGATATCAAATTGATACTGAATACGCCCAGCAAGTTTCTAAACTGACATTATCACTACTGCAACAGTGTGGTGGTGAAGATTGGGTTGCGGAACCACAAGCTGCAATGCTGCTATCAACGGCAGCACAATTACATGAAATCGGCTTAGCGATAGATTTCAAAAAAGGGGGCGAACACAGCGCCTACCTACTACAAAACCTCGATTTACCCGGTTATACGCGGGCACAAAAACACTTTTTAGCTGAAGTAGTACGCCGTTATCGTGAACAGCTTTATTCATTGCCAGAACAACACGCGCTTTCTGCAAACAGTGGTAAACGAGTTTTACGCCTGCTACGCCTCGCGGTATTACTTAGCCATCGCCGAAATAGTCAGTTAGAGCCGACCTTCACGCTTCATGCGCAAGACGATCAGCTCACACTCACTTTGCAAGCAAGTTGGTTAAAAGCCAATCCTCTTACTGCAGCAGAATTAGAAATAGAGGCTAACCGTCAAACCGATATTGGTTGGCCGCTAGCTATCGAAAATAGCTAAAACAATATCAATAAAAAAGCCCGAGCACTCACCATACTCGGGCTTTTTTATATTTGGAACTATTTATAGAGAAACTTATTGCGCTTTCATACCAACTGCACGAAAACCAGGGTTGACTGCCGTCAGCTTCTTAATTAAATAATTCAGTAACACACCGTACATAGGTACAAATAAACCTAAACTAATCACCAGTTTAAAACCGTAATCAACCAACGCGATTTCAGTCCAATGCTCGGCCATAAATGGATCTGGGCTTTGGTAAAATGCAATAGCAAAAAAGGCGATGGTATCGAGAGCATTGCCAAATAGCGTCGAACAGGTCGGTGCCACCCACCACTGCTTCATTTGGCGTAAGCGGTTAAAGACATGAACATCCATAATTTGTCCAAGCAAGTAAGCCATAAAGCTCGCAATCGCAATCCGCGCGACAAACAGGTTAAATTCCTGTAGGTGAGCCACTCCTTGATATTGACCTTCAAAGAACACCACCGACAAAAAGTACGACACTGCCAATGCCGGTAACATCACTAAGAAGATAATCTTACGAGCTAATGGCGCACCAAAAATACGCACGGTTAAGTCTGTCGCTAGGAAAATAAACGGAAATGTAAATGCGCCCCAAGTGGTATGGAAGCCAAACACCGTAAAGGGTAATTGAACAAGGTAGTTGCTTGAAGCAATAATGATCAAATGAAACAGCACCAATAGTGCCAAAGCTTTGCGCTGCTGCGCAGGGGTAAAGTTATTCATACTGTACCTTTTTAGTTTGTTTTGGGGGCGAGGGAACCCAAATTGAAGAAAAATCTTCTGCGAATAAATGGTATGACTGAGCATGAAAACTCAGCGGGCGGCGATTATACATTAATCAATTTACGCTGCAAGTGACTCCAAAAAAGCAAACGTTTAAGCTAATAAACTTTCTTTACGCTATTTTTATAGTTGGTGGCATTTTCCTTTATCACTTGGGATCAAGCTTTCTCTTGTGAAGATCTGAAAGATCATGCTACTCTTCGCCTCCATTTTTTCTGGCCTAATTTTCCATCAAACTTGATGTGACTGTCGCGGTCAGTGCTATCTTTTATAATGTTGATAGACGTATTATCAACGTTCAATCCAAACCTTAAAGTGGAACAGAACTGATGGGCAAAGGTACTCTTTATATCGTCTCTGCACCGAGTGGCGCAGGCAAATCTAGCTTGATCTCTGCAATGTTGGAAACCAACCCAGCTTATGCAATGAAAGTGTCTGTTTCCCATACTACTCGCGGCATGCGTCCTGGCGAACAAGATGGCGTACACTACCACTTTGTTCAAAAAGAGCAGTTTGAAACACTCATTGCCCAGGGTGAATTTTTAGAGCATGCGGAAGTGTTTGGTAACTACTACGGTACTTCTCGTATTTGGATTGAAAATAACCTAGATAAAGGAATTGATGTGTTCTTGGACATTGACTGGCAAGGTGCCCGTCAAATTCGAGAGCAGATGCCACTTGCAAAAAGCGTGTTCATTTTGCCGCCATCAAACGGTGAATTAGAGCGTCGCCTTAACACTCGTGGTCAAGACAGCGAAGCGGTTATTGCAAAACGCATGGCTGAAGCAAAATCTGAAATTTCTCATTATGATGAATACGATTATTTGATCATTAACGATGATTTCGACACTGCCCTGATTGATTTTAAAGCCATCATTCGAGCAGAAAGATTGAAGCAAGACAAGCAAGCTGCTAAATATAACGGCATGCTTAAAGCACTATTGGCTGAATAACCTCAGCCACAAACTGATATAGAGCAGTCTAATTGCTAGAATCTAGTATCGTTAGGCTGTATACTTTCTCGTCATTCAAAAATTTAGTTAACTATTTGGAGTTCTCATGGCACGCGTAACTGTTCAAGACGCTGTTGAAAAAGTTGGCAACCGTTTCGACCTAGTTCTGATTGCGGCTCGCCGCGCACGTCAAATGCAAACTGGCGGTAAAGATTCACTTGTGCCAGAAGAGAACGATAAGACGACAGTTATCGCTCTTCGCGAAATTGAAGAAGGTCTTATCACGAAAGATGTACTTGATGCACGTGAGCGTCAAGAGCAACAAGAGCAAGAAGCAGCAGAATTAGCCGCAGTAAGCAGTATCGCTCACAACCGTTAATTCTGACATTCAAATTCAACAACCTTCCGGGCCTATAATTTGTACCTATTTGATAGCCTTAAAGACGTTGTACAAGAATATCTAACAGAGCCTCAAGTTGAGGCTCTGCGTCAATCTTATGTTGTCGCACGTGAGGCTCATGAAGGGCAGACACGTTCTAGCGGCGAGCCTTATATCATTCACCCTGTTGCTGTTTCTCGTATCTTGGCCGAAATGCGTCTAGATTTAGAAACGCTTCAAGCGGCATTGCTACATGATGTCATTGAAGATTGCGACGTCACCAAAGACGATCTCGAAAATCAATTTGGCCATGCCGTTGCAGAACTTGTGGATGGCGTTTCCAAGCTCGACAAACTTAAATTCCGTGACCGCAAAGAAGCACAAGCAGAGAACTTTCGTAAGATGGTGCTCGCCATGGTGCAAGATATTCGCGTTATTCTTATCAAACTTGCTGACCGCACACATAACATGCGCACGCTGGGCGCTCTGCGACCGGATAAAAAACGTCGTATTGCCCGCGAAACGCTAGAGATTTACGCCCCACTTGCTCATCGTTTGGGTATCCATAATATTAAGACTGAACTCGAAGAGCTTGGCTTTGAAGCACTGTATCCCAATCGCTATCGTGTTCTAAAAGAAGTGGTAAAGTCAGCGCGTGGTAATCGAAAAGAGATGATCCAGCGTATCCATAGTGAAATTGAAGGCCGTCTGCAAGACGTTAACCTGCAAGTTCGCGTGGTTGGCCGTGAAAAAAACCTGTTCTCTATCTACAACAAGATGAAAACCAAAGAGCAGCGCTTTCACACCATCATGGATATCTACGCATTTCGTGTCATCGTTGATAGCGCCGATACATGCTATCGCGTGTTAGGACAAGTACACAGCCTTTACAAGCCTCGTCCAGGTCGTATGAAGGATTATATTGCCGTACCAAAAGCGAATGGCTATCAATCACTTCATACCTCAATGGTTGGCCCTCACGGTGTGCCTGTTGAAGTCCAAATCCGAACGGAAGATATGGATCAAATGGCGGACAAAGGGGTTGCGGCGCATTGGTCTTATAAAGGCAATGGTGACCGTACTGGTACCACTGCGCAAATCAAAGCGCAGCGTTGGATGCAAAGCCTACTTGAGCTTCAACAAAGTGCTGGTAACTCATTTGAATTTATTGAAAATGTAAAATCTGATCTCTTCCCTGATGAGATTTATGTCTTTACTCCAAAAGGTCGCATTGTTGAGCTACCTGTCGGTGCAACCGCCGTTGATTTTGCTTACGCAGTTCATACCGACGTTGGCAATACTTGTGTTGGTACACGTGTAGATCGCAGCCCATACCCACTGAGCAAAGCCCTAAAGAATGGCCAAACGATAGAAATCATCAGTGCACCTGGTGCTCGTCCTAACGCCGCTTGGCTCAACTACGTAGTGACCTCTCGTGCTCGTACGAAGATCCGTCAAGTACTCAAAACAATGCGTCGCGAAGAGTCAATCACTCTCGGCCGCCGCTTACTAAACCACGCGTTGGGCGATCTCTCACTGAGTGATATCAATGAGAGCAATATCAAGCACGTATTAGGCGAACTGAAAATTGCCTCCGTCGATGATCTCCTTGCTGCCATTGGTTTGGGCGAACTGATGAGCATTGTCATTGCGCGCCGCTTATTGGGCGATGCTGATGAACTGACCGAAGTGCAAAGCAGTGATGGAAAGCCGAGGAAAAAACTACCAATCCGTGGTGCTGAAGGAATTTTGCTGACCTTTGCGAACTGCTGTCACCCTATTCCAGATGATCACATCATTGCTCATGTCTCTCCGGGACGTGGTTTAGTCGTGCACCGTGAAACTTGTCCGAATGTCCGTGGCTATCAACGAGAACCGGACAAATATATGGCAGTGGAATGGTCAAAAGATTACGACCAAGAGTTCATTACCGAGCTTAAAGTGGATATGCAAAACCACCAAGGTGCTTTAGCGGCATTGACCAATGTGATCTCAAAAACGGGATCAAACATTCATGGTCTATCAACAGAAGAGCGTGATGGTCGTTTGTATACGGTAACGGTACTACTGACCACAAAAGATCGCATTCACTTGGCTGGCATTATGAAGAAAATTCGCGTGATGCCTCATGCACTCAAAGTGCGACGTAGAAAGAACTAAAGATCAAAACGTGCCCTTGATGCTGATGCTCAAGGGCATTTTTATTTCCATACAAGCTAAATTTTTTATGAATATCGAACGATACCAACGAATCCAACAAGTATTAAAAGCTCGTCAACCAGACCTCACCCTATGCCTAGAGGAAGTTCACAAACCCAACAATGTGTCAGCGGTTATCCGCACCGCGGATGCAACTGGCTTACATAAAATTCATGCTGTGTGGCCAGACAAAAAAATGCGTACTCTAGCCCATACTTCAGCGGGGGCAAGAAACTGGGTCGAGGTCGATACCCATGACACCATCGGCGATGCGGTAAGTGAATTAAAAAACCAAGGCATGCAGGTATTAGTGACGCATTTATCAGATAGCGCTGTGGATTTTAGAGAGATTGATTACACCAAACCGACCGCCATCATTTTAGGCGGTGAAAAAAATGGGATCACTCAGCAAGCGTTAGATCTCGCAGACCAAGACATCATCATTCCCATGGTAGGTATGGTGCAATCACTCAATGTTTCTGTCGCCAGTGCTTTGATTCTGTATGAAGCACAGCGTCAACGCCAAGCGGCAGGCATGTATGACCGAGAAAAGAGTCTCCTACCGGAGCAAACCATTCAACGCATTATTTTTGAACGTGGTCATCCAGTCTTAGCCAAAGTGGCCAAGCGTAAGGGGTTATCCTACCCCGAATTAGACCATGTAGGACAAATTGTGGCGGATGAAGCTTGGTGGCAGGCGATGCAAAGCAAGTAACCTCAACTCACCTTATTTTATCCTGTACAAAAAAACAGTTAGATGATTGAATAACAACAAAATGAACTGTTAACGAGCCACTTTATGTCACAGCTACTTTCTGCAATTCCTTTTACCTCACTCTCTGGAGTGGGGGCAAAAGTGGCTGAGAAGCTCAGTAAAATTGGCTTGAATAACGTTCAAGATCTGCTGTTTCATCTTCCTTTACGCTACGAAGACCGAACTCGTATCTACCCAATAGCCAAACTTCACCCTGGGCTTTGGGCTGCTGTACAGGGTAAAGTGATGACCGTTGATACGGTATTTGGTAAACGTAAAATGCTGACGGTTAAAATCAGCGATGGCAATGGTACGATCACGCTGCGTTTTTTTAATTTCACAGCAGGAATGAAAAATAACTTTTCGGAAGGTAAGTTAGTACACGCTTACGGCGAAATAAAGCGCGGTGGTTTTGGATTAGAAATTGTCCACCCTGATTACAAATTCCATGTCCCACAGCAACAACCAGATATTGAAGCCAGCTTAACACCAGTTTACCCAACCACCGATGGTCTGCGCCAACTGACACTGCGTACCCTCACAGATCAAGCTCTCGATTTACTCGATAAAGCCGCAGTACAAGAGTTACTGCCTTCCGGTTTATACGCTCACCAATTAACGCTAGCCCAAGCGCTGCACATCGTCCATCGCCCACCAACTGACATCAATCTCGAACTGTTTGATGAAGGTAAACACCCGGCACAAATTCGCTTAATCATCGAAGAATTACTTGCGCAGAATCTTTCGATGTTGGCGGTTCGTAGCCAAGGGCAACAAGATATTGCACTGCCACTAACAGAATCTGCAAACCTCAAACGGCAGCTACTTAAACAACTGCCTTTTTCGCCAACCAATGCTCAGACACGTGTGGTGCAAGAGATCGAAGCTGACCTTGCCAAACCACACCCGATGATGCGCTTGGTTCAAGGTGATGTTGGTTCCGGTAAAACATTGGTGGCAGCGTTGGCCGCTCTACGCGCGATAGAACATGGATATCAGGTTGCGTTAATGGCCCCTACCGAATTACTGGCCGAGCAGCATGCGATCAATTTTGCCAACTGGTTTGAAAATATGGGCATTACTGTTGGCTGGCTGGCGGGTAAACTAAAAGGAAAAGCCAAAGAAACTGAACTTGCGCGTATTGCTAGCGGTGAGGCAAAAATGGTAGTAGGTACTCACGCACTGTTCCAAGAACATGTGCAATTCCACCATTTGGCTCTGGTGATCATTGATGAACAACATCGCTTTGGTGTCCACCAGCGTTTGGAACTGCGAGAAAAAGGAGCCAAACAAGGGGCTTATCCGCATCAGCTAATCATGACGGCCACACCGATTCCACGCACACTGGCCATGACCGCCTATGCTGACTTAGAAACCTCAGTGATTGATGAACTACCACCGGGGCGAACCCCCATTCAAACGGTCGCCATTCCTGATACCAAACGTGATGACATCGTCGAACGAGTGCGTAACGCCTGCCTCAATGAAGGAAAACAGGCCTATTGGGTTTGTACCTTAATTGATGAATCAGAAGTATTAGAAGCACAAGCTGCGGCAGATACGGCTGAAGAACTGCAACGAACGCTGCCCGATGTCAAAATTGGCTTAGTGCATGGCAGAATGAAGCCAGCTGAAAAACAGGCGGTGATGAAAGCGTTCAAAGACAACGAGCTACACTTATTGGTCGCGACCACGGTCATAGAGGTTGGAGTAGACGTTCCCAATTCGAGTTTAATGATCATTGAGAACCCAGAACGCTTAGGTTTAGCTCAACTACATCAATTGCGTGGACGCGTTGGACGCGGTTCCGTCGCCAGCCATTGTGTATTGCTTTACCACGCTCCACTCTCTAAAACGGCACAAAAAAGACTCGCGGTATTGCGCGAAAGCAATGATGGTTTTGTGATTGCCCAGCGTGATTTAGAAATCCGTGGCCCGGGTGAATTACTCGGCACCAAACAAACTGGTTTGGCTGATTTTAAAATTGCCGATTTAATCCGCGATCAGCGCTTAATACCTGAAGTACAGCGTATCGCACGTTATTTACACGACCACTATCCAAGTAACGCCACCGCGATTATTGAACGCTGGCTCGGTGATAAAGACGTTTACGCTAAAGCTTAGTACGTGACTCCTTTGCATATTAATTTGGCCCCACCAAAGGCAAACGTTTGCTTTTCACAATAAAGCCTCTATAATTTCGCCAATTTTTTTGGTGATCGACTCACCACTCCCAGTCCGAGCAGATTCTGACTAACAGCAATCACAGATGACGTATCTGCTCCACTTAGTGCTCCCATTCAGCGGGCTCTAAGCTACTATGCACAATTAGGAAAACACTATGACTACCCAAAACGCTTCGCGTAAGTCTGACTTGGTTTATCAACTCAATGACCGACCGCCACTGCCACAAACGATTTTTGCGGCCCTACAACACTTACTGGCCATGTTTGTTGCCGTGATTACGCCATCATTAATCATCTGCCAAGCTCTCGGTGTGTCACCAGAACAAACCAACACCATTATTAGCATGTCATTGTTCGCGTCTGGTTTATCCTCTTTCATTCAAATTCGTACCATTGGTCCGATTGGCTCTGGATTATTGTCAATTCAAGGGACCAGCTTTAACTTTCTTGGCCCAATCATTGGCGCTGGCTTATCACTAAAAGCGGGCGGCGCGGATATATCAACCATGATGGCCGCAATCTTCGGCACCATTTTGGTCGCCTCTTTTGCTGAAATTTTACTATCTCGCGTTTTAGAATACGCACGCCGAGTCATTACGCCTTTGGTCTCTGGCATTGTGGTCACACTGATTGGCCTAACGTTAGTACAAGTTGGTTTGGTCTCAATGGGGGGCGGTTACGCCGCTTTAAGCGACGGAACCTTTGGCAGCCTAGATAAACTGGCGCTAGCTGGAACCGTATTGGGGCTGATTGTGTTACTGAACCGCTCAAGCAACCCTTACATTCGTGTTGCCTCGATCGTGATTGCGATGCTCACCGGTTATATGATGGCGTACTTCATGGGCATGATAGACACTTCCTCATTAGGTGAAACGGCAACCATTGCACTACCAATACCGATGCAGTTTGGTCTCGGTTTTGATTGGTCGCTATTTATTCCATTAGTACTAATTTTCTTGATCACCGCTCTCGAAGCCATTGGTGATATCACCGCTACATCAGAGGTGTCAGGAGAGCCTGTAAAAGGCCCTATCTACATGAAGCGGATTAAAGGCGGCGTCTTAGCCGATGGTCTAAACTCTGCACTGGCAGCGGTATTTAATAGTTTCCCCAATTCAACCTTTAGCCAAAACAACGGCGTGATCATGCTAACTGGCGTAGCAAGTCGCTACGTGGGTTATTTTATCTCAGCAATGTTAGTGCTACTTGGTTTATTCCCAGGTGTTGCCAGCTTTGTGCAGTTGATTCCTGAACCAGTATTAGGCGGTGCGACCATTGTTATGTTTGGCACAATCGCAGCCGCTGGAGTGCGTATTATTTCGCGTGTTGAACTCGACCGCCGCGCCATTTTGATCATGGCACTGTCATTTTCGATGGGCTTAGGTATTGCTCAAAAACCTGAAATCTTACAATTCATGCCTGAATTCATTAAGAGTATTTTCTCATCTGGCGTAGCCGCTGGCGGTATTACCGCTATTTTGCTTAATCTAATTTTGCCAGAAAGATTGCCAGAAGAAGATGGCCTCTTAGAAGAGATGAAATCGAATTAACCAGCAAATACAACAATGGGCTCAGATGAGCCCATTTTTATTACTATCGATTTATCGATCGAATATCACGATAGGATATTGAACGATGTTGCGTTAACTTCATTTAGTTGGGAAGCTGATCTGCGCTTTCAAACCACCTTCACTGCGATTACGAACCGTCACGCTACCATGGTGCTGTCCGACAATACGTTTGACTATCGCAAGCCCCAATCCGGTCCCTTCGCTGCCTCGTGCGGTATCTCCACGCGTAAAGGGTTCAAATACTTTACTCACTTGGCTAGGCTCAATACCGGGACCATTATCTTCAACACATATCCACGCCATTTTATTATCGGCAGTGGTGCCCGTGCTGACTTTTACCCATCCATTTCCATAACGAATCGCATTCACCACCAAGTTACTCACCGCACGCTTAATTGCAATGGGGTTACCGAAAGCGGTCTGCATCGATGAATGCAAAGAGACATCAATTTTTATCTCATATCCCCCTTCAGCAGTTGCGACATCGTTGGCTATCTCATTGAGATCAACCTTCTCAAATGTCTGTATATTGACCGGTTTTAGATAATCCATAAATTGACTGATGATCTCATTGCACTCCTCGGTATCACTGATGATCCCTTCCGCTAGATAGCTGTCTTGAGGTGACATCATCTCCGTCGCAAGACGAATGCGCGTCAATGGCGTGCGTAAGTCATGGCTTATGCCTGCCATCAGTAATGCTCTATCTTCCTCTAAGGCTTGTATCCCTTGTGACATTTGGTTAAACGCCACGGTGACGGAACGAATTTCCGATGCCCCTTTTACTGGTAATGGCGGTGGATGGTCACCTCGCCCCACCGCCTTAGCCGCTTTTTCTAGCGCAATTAAAGGACGATTTTGTAAACGGATAAACAACCACCCGCCGACAACAATAAAAATCGCCATCAGCAAACTGTTGCGAAATAACGGTGAAAAATCTTCCTTTTGCAACTCAGATAGTGGGATTCGAATCAATGATCCAGGGAACGACTCCACTTTTATCCATAAAATGTAACTCTCTTTGCCAAGCATCATGCGTACATCAGTGGGAGAGCCGAGCTCATGAGTCATCTCCTCACTCATCAAATCAATACTAAGCGCCTGTTCATACTCTTGTGCAATTTCACTGCCTTCAGCATGAATGGTTACCCCTAACTGCTCTAACACGCGGCGGCGCTGCGGGGCATCCATATCCAGCCCATCAGTATCGCTGGCTGCATCATCGAGCATGAGGTTAATTTCGTGCCCGAGAATTTTATTGAACTGCTGCAAACTTGGCATCAAAGCATAATTGAACACCGCATAGTAAGAGTACATTTGGCTAGCAATGAGTAATGAAAAGAAAAGTAGAATCGATTGAGTGAACGAGCTGCGAATACGCATACGAAGACCTTGCTGTGAAAAAAGCTCCTGATGGTAACCATTCAGGAGCTCGTTAAATCTTAAGATTCTTTACCATCTGGGACAAAGACGTAACCAAGTCCCCAAACGGTTTGAATATATCGAGGTTTGCTTGGATCAACTTCAAGCATGCGACGTAAACGGGAAATCTGCACGTCGATAGAACGCTCCATTGCGGAATATTCACGACCGCGCGCCATGTTCATCAGTTTGTCACGAGACATTGGTTCACGCGCATTGGTCACTAAAGTTTTCAATACCGCAAACTCACCGGATGTGAGTGGCATTGGTTCATCACCACGAAACATTTCACGCGTGCCTAAATTTAGGCGGAATTCACCAAATTCAATCACCGACTCTTCAGCGCTCGGAGCTCCCGGTGCTTCAATCACTTGACGACGCAATACCGCTTTAATTCGAGCCAATAGCTCACGTGGATTGAACGGTTTTGGTAGATAATCATCGGCTCCAACTTCTAACCCGACAATGCGATCCACTTCGTCGCCTTTCGCAGTAAGCATTAAAATTGGCAGCATATTGTTGGCATTACGCAAACGGCGACAAATGGATAACCCATCTTCACCAGGTAACATTAAGTCCAATACCATCAAATGGAAGTTTTCACGAGTTAACAGGCGGTCCATCTGCTCACTGTTTGCCACACTACGAACAAGAAAACCTTGTTCCGATAGGTAACGTTCAAGCAATGAACGCAAGCGTGCATCGTCATCAACCACTAAAATTTTATAGTTTTCTTGCATCTATGATCCCACCTAATTCTTAACTCGAGCCAATATCCAACCGAGTTAGTAAAATGTAACACCGTTCTGACTAAAGTCGCTGAAAGAATTGTTAACGTTTATGTCTTTTTTAGCTAATGTAGCGGACAGTTTCAACCAAGGAACGTCAGGACTATGAAGACAAACCTAATTACGCGTGAAGGCTTTAACCGTCTCAAACAAGAATTGGACTTTTTGTGGCGTGAAGAACGCCCCGAAGTGACCAAAAAAGTGACGTGGGCTGCAAGCCTTGGTGATCGCAGTGAAAATGCGGATTATCAGTACAACAAGAAGCGCCTGCGTGAAATTGACCGCCGAGTGCGTTTTTTACGCAAACGCCTCGAGCAAGTCAACGTTGTTGATTACTCGCCACAACAAGAAGGCAAAGTATTCTTTGGTGCTTGGGTCGAAATTGAAAATGAAGCCGGAGATAAGAAAAAATTCCGCATTGTCGGCCCAGATGAAATCTACGGCGGTGTAAAAAGCTACATTTCGATTGATTCACCTATGGCGCGCGCTTTGCTAAAAAAAGAAGTCGATGATGAATTTGTGGTTCGTACCCCAGAAGGAGAAAAAGAGTGGTTTGTAAATGCTATCGAATACCAGCAAGACTAGAAATCACCGCCACGAACCCCAATATTTACCCTATTCCAACCACCACCCCTGGTGGTTCTACCGAACAATAAAGAGAACCCACGGATGAGCCAAGCTATCTGTAACATGATTGCTCAAGAACTGAATGTTCGCCCAGAGCAAGTGACCGCTGCGGTTACCCTAATTGATGACGGTAATACCGTTCCTTTTATCGCCCGTTATCGTAAAGAGGTCACGGGTGGGCTTGATGATACCCAACTGCGTAACCTAGATAGTCGTTTATCCTATTTGCGTGAGCTCGATGACCGCCGTCAAACGATTCTTAAGTCGATTCAAGAACAAGGCAAACTAACTACAGAGCTAGAGCACGATATCAACCAAGCCGACAGCAAAACTCGCCTTGAAGATTTGTATCTACCTTACAAGCCTAAGCGTCGTACCAAGGGGCAAATTGCAATTGAAGCAGGCTTAGAGCCTTTAGCTGACAAGCTGTGGAATGAACCGCAAACTGACCCTGAAAGTGAAGCCATGCAATACATCAATGCAGAGCAAGGGGTCGCCGATAGCAAAGCAGCTTTAGATGGCGCGCGAGCCATTGTGATGGAACGTATTGCTGAAGATGCCAACTTACTGGAAAAAATTCGCCGCCATTTAACCCGCAATGCTCAACTGGTTTCGCGAGTGATTGATGGCAAAGAAAACGCGGGCGAGAAATTCAAAGATTATTTCACTCACGATGAAGCAATCAGCAAAGTGCCATCACACCGAGCACTTGCCATGCTGCGCGGCCGTAATGAAGGCTTCTTAACGCTCAATATCAACGCAGACCCAGAACAAGAAGAAGGTGCGCGCCAGTCGTACTGCGAAACCATTATTGCCGAACATTATGGTATTCATTTAAGTTCAGCGCCTGCCGATAACTGGCGCAAGCAAGTCATTAGCTGGGCGTGGCGTATCAAGGTATCTATGCATATGGAAACCGAGCTGATGGGTGCAATGAAAGAACGAGCTGAAATCGAAGCGATTGAAGTCTTTGCCACTAACTTAAAAGACTTGTTGATGGCCGCTCCAGCTGGGCCGAGAGCCACTCTCGGCTTGGATCCTGGCTTGCGAACGGGTTCCAAAATTGCCGTTGTCGACTCCACCGGTAAAGTACTGGCGACTGAAACCATCTACCCACACCAACCGCATAATCAGCATGAGAAATCAGCCAAAATTGTTGACCAACTGGTGCGTCAGTTTAATGTGGATTTGATTGCGATTGGCAACGGTACCGCCTCACGTGAAACCGATACCTTTGTCGCCGACGTGATTAAACGTGGCAATTTGAAGGTACAGAAAATTATCGTCAGTGAAGCTGGAGCATCGGTGTACTCCGCGTCTGAGCTAGCAGCCAAAGAGTTCCCCAATATGGATGTGTCGCTACGTGGCGCAGTCTCAATTGCTCGCCGCTTACAAGATCCACTTGCGGAGTTGGTGAAAATCGACCCGAAATCGATCGGTGTCGGTCAATACCAGCACGATGTCAGTCAATCGATGCTCGCCAAACGCCTAGATGCGATTGTTGAAGACTGTGTAAACGCTGTCGGTGTTGATGTTAATACGGCTTCAGCAGCACTTTTGACTCGCGTTGCTGGCCTTTCCAATACGCTCGCACAGAATATTGTCGATTATCGCGATGAAAATGGACGCTTCGCTTCTCGTTCAACACTGAAAAAAGTAGCGCGCCTTGGACCTAAAGCATTTGAACAGTGTGCCGGCTTCTTGCGCATTATGGATGGTAAAAACCCTCTGGATGCTTCCGCTGTTCACCCAGAAGCCTACCCTGTAGTAAAAGCCATCGCTGAGAAAAATAATAAAGAGATCAAAGCACTGATCGGCAATAGTGATTTTCTACGTGGACTACACGCGGTGGATTACACCAATGACAACTTCGGTGTCCCTACCGTAAGCGACATTATCAAAGAGCTAGATAAACCAGGCCGAGATCCAAGACCAGAGTTTAAAACAGCGACCTTTGCCGACGGAGTCACCGAAGTAAAAGATCTTGAAATTGGTATGATTTTGGAGGGCGTTGTATCAAACGTGGCTAATTTTGGTGCCTTTATTGATATAGGTGTTCACCAAGATGGTTTAGTGCATATTTCTGCATTAACGGATCGCTATATTGCCGACCCTCGTGAAGTAGTCAAAGCGGGGGATATCGTCAAAGTAAAAGTAATGGAAGTGGATGTTCAACGTAAGCGTATTGCGCTTTCTATGCGTTTGAATGACGAACCTGGTCAAGACAATCGTAGCCAGAGAAGTAGCGCACCAAATCAACATCAGCACAAGCCGCGCAACCAGCAGCAAAATAACCGTCGTGAAGAGCCACAACAAAACGGTGCTATGGGTGGTGCATTTGCCGCCGCTTTCGCCAAAGCAAAAAAATAATTAGCCTAAGCTAGGCTAAAACAGCCCTGACATAGACGCTTAAAAACACAAATCCCCACTCATGCATCCGCATTGGGTGGGGATTTTATTTATCGCGATAGATAACGTTAACGCTACCTACAACACCGCAATGACTTCAGAAGGAGTATTAGGAGCAACTGCGTGGCCATAATGATATTTAATTACGGTTCGCCTGCGCGCCATTTTTCCCTCGGTTATCGCAGCATCAATAATGTGTTTAGGTAGCCTAAACCGCATTGCATAGCCTTTACCTTGTTCCTTGCTGTAAGTAGCGAGTGCTAATAGATCAAAGAGCCTTTCTAACTCACTTTTCTGCTCAGCTTGATAAGAAGTCGATGTTTCGTGTTCGGTGCCAACCTCATAGCCAGGATGCTCTGAAGGGTCCCATGACGACTGTTTTCGTCTTTTATCATCCGCTTTAACCTTACGCTCAGCGTTGGTCTTAGCCAGTTCAACGGTTGGCATAACCGGTGCACGAATTTTATTATCACGCGCAGCCTGTTCCGTTTGCACATTAACCGATGGGGCGATGAGTGGCACACTTATATTCGCTGGTGACACAATCATAGCCGAAACCTCCTCAGTATCGCCCGCCCCGCGAGGCTAGCCTTTAACTAATCCAGCCTGGTTGGGTTAGATTATATATCGACCAGATTGCACAAACTTTTAGCATCTTTAACAAATATTTACTGTTTAGTGTTTATTTATCGCTAGTAGACCGATAACGTCATTGGCTACCTTGAGAAAAAGCAATCAGCTGTTGGCAAAAAGCATCAGACTCGGTCATAAAGGGTGCATGAGACGACTCACTAAAGATATATTGCTCACTTTTTGGCAAAGCTTGTTGCAGATCGTGCGCGACCTTAATCGGTACAAGGCCATCTAATCGACCATATAAACGCAATATCGGCACCGAAATGGTTGTCAGTTGCTCACGTAAATCGACATCAGCTAACATCTTAAGCCCAGCGAGTAAGGACTGCGGATTAGGGGACGGTCTCGACAATATCGCCTGTTTGAGCAATTTAACATCTTGCCTCGCAGAAGGGCTGCCCATCGCTTGCAATGCCATAAAGCGTTCAATAGTGGTGTGAAAATCATCAACCAATTGATCGGTAAAAGCACTAAGTACGTGAGGTTGAATACCTCGCCACGGTTTGTCAGCCGCAAATTTCGGTGAGCTAGCCACGGTGACCAGCTGGCTGACGTATTCACTATGGTGCAGCGCCATATGCGTGGCGACTAGGCCACCAAGAGACCATCCAACCCAAATCGCCGCTTTTGGCGCTTGCTCGAGCAGCGCCAGAGCAATGGCTTCTAAACTAGCCGCATGATTATTCGCGCTGTGTCCATAACCGGGCAAATCGACAACATGAACACGAAAATGATGCTTCAGTACATCGACGGTTTGTTGCCATACTGCACCGTTCATTCCCCAGCCATGCACTAGGACTAAATCAGCCCCTTCTCCTTCCACTTGCCAATACAACGCTGTTGCCATGGTCGCAAACTCTCCCACTAAATTCATTCTTTTGCATTACAGAAACACCGATCATAGCAGAACATCTTTTCGCCACTTTCGGTGAGTTATGTTATCGCATTGGCTTCAAAAAACCATCTATCGCTTAGTCAGCAGGCAATGCCCACTTTGCCACCTACCGATCGCTACACACCAAAATAGCGCTTGGTGTGAAACCTGTTTGACCTACTTTGCTCCCCAGCCTCGTTGTCAACAATGTGGCTTGCCGACACTGCTTAATGTACCGCAGTGCGGACAATGCTTAGCTAGTCCACCGCTTTGGCATCGTTTGTATTGTGTCGGTGATTACATATTTCCACTCAACCACACCGTTCATAAACTGAAATACGAAGGGCAGTTTTGGCAAGCGCGTAATTTAAGCGCGCTTTTGGCTCCACGAATTGATGAGCCGGCCCCGTTGATAACTAGCGTTCCTCTGCACTGGCAAAGACGCTTAACACGAGGCTTTAATCAAAGTGAGTTACTTGCCAATCAATTAAGCAAGCAACTTATTAATGCCACTTGTGATCATCAGCTGATAAAACGTAAGCGCGCCACCCCGCAACAAAAAGGATTATCTAAGGTGCAGCGTAAACAAAACCTACAACATGCCTTTGCACTACAACGCAAACCAAATCAGAAACATATCGCAATTGTTGACGATGTTGTCACCACAGGCAGTACCATCCAACAGATCTGTAAATTACTGCTTGAAGTTGGCGTCGAAAGGATTGATATTTATTGTATCTGCCGCACTCCTGAACCAAAAGATTAGCCATTACGTTTTTGTTTAGAGAACAAAAAAGGACTGGATCCGCAGCTTTTCAGGAGTAGAATGGTGAGCAAATAGCCTACAAAATTACTCAGGTATTCGTCGTGTCAAATTCTATTACTATTACCGAAACAGCCCAAACCCATTTCGCCAAGTTGCTTGGTCAGCAACCTGATGGCACCAACATTCGTGTTTTTGTGGTGAACCCTGGTACCCAAAATGCGGAGTGCGGTGTGTCTTACTGCCCACCAGAAGCAGTAGAAGCGACCGATACTGAAATCAAATATGATGCTTTCTCTGCCTATGTGGATGAGTTAAGCCTGCCTTTCTTGGAAGATGCAGAAATCGATTTCGTTACCGATAAAATGGGCTCTCAACTAACATTGAAGGCACCAAACGCCAAAATGCGCAAAGTCGCAGATGACGCGAGCTTAATCGAACGTGTTGAATATGCGATTCAAACTCAAGTTAACCCACAACTTGCTGGCCACGGTGGTCATGTAAGCTTAGTGGAAATCACCGAAGATGGCGTTGCAATCGTGGCATTTGGTGGTGGTTGTAACGGTTGTTCAATGGTTGATGTCACCCTAAAAGAAGGCATCGAGAAAGAACTACTTCAACAATTCGAAGGTGAATTGACTGCCGTTCGCGATGCTACAGAACATGACCGTGGTGATCACTCTTACTACTAAGTTAGAATCAATAAAATTAAGTTAAAACGCACAAAATGCGAAGCCGAGATAACATTCTCGGCTTTTTTTATCTTTAAATGCTTTCGCTACCGTTAGTTCTTTTCAAATCAGGCATTTTTCTCATATAGTTAGAAAAGTCATTTGCCTGTAAGGAATTAGCGTATGCCACCCAGAAAACTGCCCGATATTTTAGCGACCAACACGGAAGCGAAGTCGAAACTGTTTACGATTGAATCGTTGGATTTACGCTTTTCAAATGGGGAACAGCGCACCTATGAGCGAATGAAACCCAGCGGCCGACATGCAGTGATGATGGTACCTATCACTGCGCAAGGTGATCTGCTATTGGTTCGAGAATATGCCGCAGGTACAGAACGTTATGAACTCGGTTTTCCCAAGGGTTTGATTGACCAAGGTGAAACACCACAACAAGCCGCTGTCCGTGAATTAAAAGAAGAGATTGGCTTCGGTGCCCATACGCTAACGCCTCTTAAAGAGGTCGTCCTCGCTCCCTCTTACTTTTCAAGTCGGATGACCCTATTCCTTGCACAAGATCTATACTCAGAAAAGCTAGAAGGTGATGAACCCGAGCCATTAGAAGTGATTCGCTGGCCTTTAGCGCAAGCTGAAGAGCTACTCACCCATCTCGACTTTTGTGAAGCCCGAAGTATTACCGCACTACTGCTTGCTTTGCGCCGCTTAAAATAACGAAGCAGAGCTAAAGGATTGATGATGCCAACAGCCAAAGATTTATCTCACCTATTGCCAAATGTCATTGAAATTGCACGCTCCGCAGGGCAATTGATTCTCGACATCTACGAGAAAAAAAACTACGAAGCTTTTACTAAAAGTGACCACACACCTGTCACGAGCGCTGATCTTGCGGCCCATAAATTCATCAATGAACGACTGAGCGAGCTAACACCAGACATTCCGGTATTGTCCGAAGAAGCAGCCGACATCAGTTTAGAAAAACGTAGCCAATGGAATCGTTATTGGTTAGTCGACCCACTGGATGGCACCCAAGAGTTTATTGCTCGCAGCGGTGACTTTGCCACCATCATTGCTTTAATTGAGGATAATAAACCTGTAATGGGTGTGGTGTATGGACCAGTTTCTGGTGTGACTTATTATGCTTATACGGGCAAAGGGGCATGGAAAATTCCCGATATGTCTGAAAACCTACGTATTCAAACCCACAAGCATGAAACTCCGGGACAATCGATCGCCATTGCGATTAGCCGTCGTCAAGACATCAACCGCATCACTAACCGCATGAGCAGTGCTTGGAATTATGAGCTAGTGCCACTTGGCTCTGCCGCTTTAAAAGCGTGTTTAGTTGCTGAAGGGGCTGTTGACTGTTATTTGCGCTTAGGGCCAACCGGTGAATGGGACACGGCGGCGACTCAATGTATTGTTGAAGAAGCTGGGGGGAGAATCCTCAGCACTCTACTAGAGCCGTTGTCATACAATGAGCGAGAAACGTTAGAAAACCCGAACTTCATCGTGCTTGGTGACGCGGGCTTACCTTGGGACGATATCCTTAAAGTAAAAGGCTGACCACTTGGGTCAGCCTCTAAATTTTCGCGGTTGAGTTTTCAGCCTTACAGTTGCCCTTGGTACTGGAACTGATATCGACCTTGGTTATCAGGATTACCAACCCACTTTAGCTGCTCGCCCATTTCGCTTGGAAATTGTGCTTCCGGCTTAAACCATGCTTGAAAGCTATAATTCATGTCTGGCTTAAGCTGCGCAGAGAAATCACTACTGACTTGCGCACTGCTTTGTTGACCAGTCAACGCCACATCATTGGCTTGGCAAGTTAAATCAGCCACTACAGGGCCTGGAGACAACTCTCCTAACGGTGAGCCTATTTTGCTATCGGTCCATGCTAATGTACCTTGAGCCGACTCACACCATGGACTTGAGTATTGATACTGCTTGAGTGACAGTTCTAGCTGACCTTGGAGATCAATAGGAAATGGCAAGACTAGTGCTGCTGTTAGCTGCTTAGTCGCGGCAGACAGCACCAAGTTTTCCGCGTAAGGACCAGACAAACTAAGACCGACATTACCTTTACCTCGCACGCCCATATCACTACCTCGCCCAAAGCGCACGGCCGCTTCTAACTTAGCCACAAACAGTGATGACAGTTGAATATCCCATTTCAGGTCACCGATATTTTGCCCCTGCCAAAATACCTGCTGAGCACTGCCAGACCAAATCGTCCCCGCGATACCTGTGATGCGTAATTCAGGTGGCATCGGAGCTTGGCTTACGACAAAAGAGGCCGGAATATGTGCAACCAAACTTGTTGTAAAAGCCAGTAGCGACAGTCCACCATATAACCATCCATGTTTCACCTAGCCACCTCGCTTCAATTGCAGACGTTTCACTTCAACCACACCACTTTGCTGCGCTCGGCCAATATCCATAAACTCAACATCAACACCTTGAGTTTCTTTTAGAAACGCAATCCAATCGACCAACTTGGTGAAAGGCAAAGGTTGAACCCATACTTGCATCATCTCATCACGAGGTTGGATTCGAATGAGTTCAATCTGAAAACGCTGTGCACTTGAAGAAATCACTTGGTTAAACGGCTGATTGGATGCAACGACACCACCTTGTGCACGTAATCGGACAATATCATCCGCTTTATCTGTTACCCAATTCAGTAACTGTTTTTCACTCACAATACGCGCTTTAGCCAGCTCAGTTCTTTGATCTAATGGCGACAAAACGCCCCAATAAATCACCCCGACAATGCCCAACACCAAACAACCCAACACCATTTTTTGTTCGCGAGCACTGATACTCGTCCACCAAGCTTGAAGTGCGTTAAGACTATTTTTCATTCAACTCACCTCATTTACTTTTGAGTACAAAAGTACCATTCACAATCTCACCGGAGCGGTTTAACTGCCCTTGCTCAACCATAAACTGCTTTTCCAGTTGAACGCGCGCTAACTCAAAGCTCTGAAAATCGTTGCTTTGTGCTTCAAGACGAATTTCACCACGATTGCCATCATATTTAACACTTTGCAAACGCATGTTCGGCACACTACCGATACTTGCTGGCAGCTTAGCTAACCATTCAAGCATGGCGCCACCACTGCCGCCACCGGCAAGACGCGACGCTTCATCATTCATCTGTCTTTTTAAATAGCTAACCGTCGGTATCTTCTGTTTATCAGGGAAAACGGCGCGAAAAACGCGTTCACTTTCGACTCGGTAAGCGGTCGCTTGTGTCTCGTATTGCCCTGATTGCAATACGTTATAAGCCGTCGAGATCACCAATAACAAACACGCGGCCAACGTACTTTTTTGCCAAACCTGCCAATGCTTGAAGAAAGAAGATTTAGCTTTGAAACTACCGGTTAACAACGTGGTTTTGCTCGCAATGGCTTGCTCTGTCAGCAACGCCATCACTAATTGAGGTTCAGCTTGCTGCCAATGTTGACCTTCAGCCAAGGTTAACTCCGGTAAAGGGGTATAAGCATTCAGCGGCAAGTATTGATCATCTTGTTTCACCCATTCCGAATGGCTAAACAGCTCTAACCACTCAGCCTCAAGGCTTACGCCTAAATATTCCTCTTTACGAATCAGCCACTCTTTACCCATTTGCAGTGCTGATAACCCATCATGCAAAGGAACGGCGAGCACATCTGGTAGCACTTTCTTAACTTCCATTCCTGCCGATTTTAACTGTTCAAGGCAGTGGGTAAGATAGCTACGATCAACCCCCGCTACATAAGCGGTTGACGCCGTTTTCTGCAAAATAGAAAAATGCAGGTCATCGACATCTTGAGCAATCTCATCTTCAATTAAATAAGGCAACATAGATTCCAACTGACGAGAAGCGCCCGATGGAATATCAACCTTCGTAAGTACCAAATCGCTTGCAGCCAGCAACACAATTGTGGTTCGCTGCGCAGCGTAAGTGGCGAGCTCAGATAACTGCTCCCAACCAGATATTTCACCGCTGGCAATGACTTCTTGTTGTTGTGATGACCACACCAACCAAGGTATTTCAGCGTCCTGTTGACTACTCAGTCGAACGGTCAGAAACTCGCTCACTGATCCCTCCAAAGCGACGGCGTACTACCGTTGCGGTTTCTCTATTATCACTAAACAATAAACTGCGAATGCGAACTCGCGAGTCATCAACCAATATTTGAGCATCGAGTTCAAAGTAAGCGCTATCCACTGAGAGATACTGTTTCGCTTCATCTTTCACTTTGCTATCTACGGCGGCAATTGATGCCTCCGCTAAGAAATCATCGACACTCCCCCACCCATCAAATGGACGGTTTTCTAATACGTTTTTTGCATCAGATTCACTTAAATGCGGGCTGAACATCGCCACCAGCAATTTTGCGCTCTCTGGTGCGACAGTATTAACGTTTAATCGCCAATCATCGCTTGGCAATGCGCAAACGTAAGGAGCGATACGTTGCATCACGTCCCCCGTCACTTGCTGTACTGCGCGAAGTTCACTGCTATCAGCCAGTAAAGTGTTAGCCGCTAAATAAGCCGGAGACATCGACTCATAATAGCTGTCTTCAACACCGTAAGATGACTGGACATTGCTGTCGTCATCAATGTATTCCCATGCTGAATCAGCAATCACCTCAGCTTGGTAGCTATCAACTTCTGACTCTTCTAATAAATGTTGCAGCACCTGCACTAAATAGGGCTTATTAGCTCCGCCTGTAGTGGGCGTAACTCGAGCTAATACATTGAGATTAAAACACGCCTGCTTATCGGTAACACGACCCTTAACTGTGCCGTAATCGAGAGGATAGGTTTGCTCTTCCAACGCCCAAGGCTGACTCAAATTAATGTTATCGCCATCTTTGTAGCTCTGCTCTATAGCAGCTTGCGCTAACGATTCAACCCCAAGGCTATACCAGTAGGCTTGTTGATAGTTGATCTGATTACTGGCTCTTTGAAACTGAGTAAATAAACGTTCTGACATGGTCGCCGCAATTGACACCATGATCGCCAGCAGCAATAAAATAACAATCAATGCCACACCTTGCTGCGAACGCCTGCCTTGTAGTGAGCGATTATGATGCGTCATTATCTGCTCCCTGCGTGTTCTGGTTGATGGCACCACCTGACGTCAGATAAATACGTTCAATTTCACCGTAATCTTTCAGCACTAGCTTCACCGCGACGGCTTGCGGTATTTTTAATGATTCTTGCCAATCCTCACTCCATTTGTCATTGCTATAAAAACGCAATGACATTGATTCCACCTCTGACAAGAGTGGCGTGATAATGCCATCTTGACCAGCAGGCGTATCAGGGTAACGCCACCAAACGCGTTCAAGTACCCCTTCTTTGATGCGATAACCTACTTTAGTCACTTCGCCACGTGGAAATTGTTGCTGTGGGTTATGCCACCCAAGACGAGCAAACAACACACCCTTTTGATCGGAGTCGAGCAAGTACTCTTTCCACTGCAATATCTGTTTATTGGGTTCTTCACCATTGGTGCGAAATTGACGAGTCGCCATTTGGCGAAAATCACCGTCCATTAACACCATGGCTCGCTGCAACGCATTTAAACGCTGGCTGCGCTGCTGAGAAATTTCATTGCTACGCTGTACCTGGTTAAGCACCTGATAAGCACCAACACTTAAACTCGCAAAGATAGCGATCGCCACCAGCACTTCAATCAGAGTAAAACCTTGGCGTTTTTTATTTGACGACATAGCTTCTCACCGTCACCAAAGGTGATCCTTGTTTCTCTAATGCTGCACTGACATCAAACGCTTTCAATAAATTGTCGGCCGTAGGCACTAACGTGACTTTCCAATACCAAGTACGCCCTGCCAGCTCTTGTGTTCCGGTTTGCGCTTTCAAGCTTTTAGGGCTGAGCATCACTTGCGCCATTTGATTATCGACCACCATCGCCGCAAAGGTTTTTTCTTCCAAATAGCTGATGGTGTTAATGTGTTGGCTCACTGAACGAATCACGCTGATCGACGCGGTGGCAAAAATTGCTAGAGCAACCAAGACTTCTAATAAGGTCATGCCTCGTGTTCTACGCATCATCCGATGCCCCTGGCTCTAATAGCTTAATTTCGCCATTGTCTTTGACAATAACCCGCCAACCTTGCTCGGCATCTTGCGTGTTGGGATATATGCTCAAGACAAAGGGCGTTAGCTCGCCACTCGACAAGATAAACACTTGCGGTGGTCGCTGTTTTTCTTGCTCTTTCTCTTCAGCAAACATCTCTTCATCAAATAAAGAGCCTGGCTTAAACAGCCGATCATCATTCTTCCAAGCGTCACCCCCAAGCTCAAATTGCATCGCGAGCTCTTCTAGAAGTTGAATTTCGGTGGTCATTTTTTTACTCTCTAATGGCTGCCAACCTTTGTCATCCAATGCTAGGAACACAAGACGTGATGTCTTCTCATCCACTCGCAAACCAAAGTCCTTACCACTGAGAATCGCTTCTTCATTCACCAGTTGCAGACGTTGGTACAAACTCATCGCATATTGTTTTGCTTCATCTTTTCCTGAACTAGGAAGCGTAGCAATGACTGCCACAGCACTAAGAGAAAGCAGTACTAGCACGAGTAATATTTCGAGTAGGGTGAAACCACGTTTGCTTGTCATCAGAAAATAGCTGTCATTAGAAAATCGTTGCCGTCAGAAAAATGAGGCGACCCGATAGTCGCCCTCAGTTATTTGCTTATCGGAAGTCTTGCATGTTCCAGTTACCAATATCGGCATTCACCCCTTCACCGCCTTCTTGACCATCAGCACCTAAGGAGAAAATATCCACGGTACCATTGTCGCCAGGGCTTAGGTATTGGTAAGGATTACCCCAAGGGTCATTTGGTAAACGACGAATGTATCCACCATCACGATAATTACGTGGTTCTGGGCTAGACGGTTTAGTCACTAACGCCTCAAGCCCTTGATCGGTTGTTGGATAAACACTGTTATCTAATTTGTACATATCCAAAGCATTTTCTAATGCCACGATATCGGTGATGACTTTTTGTTGGTCGGCTTTTTCTTTATTTCCCAATAGATTGGGAACAACGAAACTCGCTAAAATACCCAAAATCACCACTACAACCATTACTTCAAGCAAGGTAAAACCTGATTGCTTGTTTGCTTTTTTTCTCATTCCAATCTCCAACGTAGTTTTTGTCTAAATAACAGGTGAATGCTTACCTATTACTAACGACTCATTAAATTATTCATTTCTAAAATTGGCATCAAGGTCGCCATTACGATAAAGAGCACTAAACCTGCCATTAAAGCGATTAGTGCTGGGGTGAAAATGCCCAATGCGATATTGATGGTCGACTCAAAGTTTGCATCCTGATTATCCGCTGCACGAGTCAACATACTTTCAAGTTCACCACTTTGCTCACCACTGGCGATCATATGCAGCATCATCGGTGGAAACAATTTGGTTTGATCCAATGCCTTACGCAAACTGGCACCTTCACGTACATTATCGGCAGCCATCGTTACTTGCTGCTTGACGTATTGGTTTGCCATTACGTCCACCGCCACCTTCATACCTTCCAAAATAGGAATGGCACTGGAGGTACAAATAGACAAGGTGCGTGCAAAACGTGAGGTATTCAAACCGCGCGAGATCTTGCCTATCATCGGCATGTAAATTACTTTTCGATCCCACTTCAAACGTAAATTTGGTTTACTCAGTAACCATTTAGCAAGGAAGACCAATGCAATGGTTAGCACTAATAGCTGTATACCCCAGTGCTGAATAAAATCACTCGATGACAACAGGAATTGAGTCGACTTGGGTAGTTCCTGCCCCATCTGTACAAATTGACCAATAATTTTCGGCACGACCGCCGCCAGCAAAAAGGCGACAATACCGACAGCAAAAACAACCAAGACGATTGGATAGATCATGGCTTGCATCAGCTTTGAACGCATTTTTTGGCGATTTTCTGCATAATCAGCCAAGCGTTCCAACACCGAATCAAGATGTCCTGATTTTTCACCCGCAGCAACCATTGAACGAAACAATTCATCGAAAATATGTGGGTAGTCACCCAAGCTATCCGACAATGTGTAGCCTTCGGTCACTTTAGAACGCACAGCTGCTAACATGTTACGAATTCGCGGCTTTTCAGACTGTTCGGATACCGCTTTTAAACACTCTTCCAGTGGCATTCCTGACTGCACTAGCGTCGATAATTGGCGCGTGATTAATGCTAAGTCTGGCGTGCTAATGCCGCGTTTCATGCTAAACGCTGACTGTTCTTGCTTCGCTGCTTTCGCTTTGGTTCCCAGCACTTCAACCGGAATTAGCCCTTGCTCTTTTAAGCGTTGGCGAACTTGACGGGCATTGTCGCCTTCAATAACACCCTTTTTTTGTTTGCCTTTAGCATCTAATGCTTTGTATTCAAATGCGGCCATTAATTACGCTTCCTTGGTCACTCGCATCACTTCTTCTAATGAAGTAATGCCTTGAAGCACTTTATCTAACCCATCATCACGGATACTTGGCGTTCGTTCACGAACCGATTTTTCGATAGACTGCTCACCCGCTTCACTGTGGATCAACTCTTGCACTTTATCGTCAATTAACAGTAATTCATGGATCCCAGTTCGGCCGCGATAGCCTTTTTGGTTACATTTTTCACAACCTTTGGCACGATATAATGTCAGTTCTTGATCCGGTTGCAGATTAAACAGTTTCTTTTGCTCTTTGTCGGCTGGATAAGCTTCTTTACAATCTGAACACAAGGTGCGCACCAAACGCTGCGCTAACACACCTAGCAACGACGACGAAATAAGAAATGGCTCGATCCCCATATCGCGCATACGGGTAATCGCACCAATCGCAGTATTGGTGTGCAAGGTCGACATCACTAAGTGGCCGGTTAAAGAGGCTTGAACGGCAATTTGCGCAGTCTCTAAATCACGAATTTCACCGATCATTACCACATCTGGGTCTTGACGCAAAATGGCACGTAATCCACGTGCAAACGTCATATCCACTTTAGGGTTAACCTGCGTTTGACCAATACCGTCAATATCAAATTCGATTGGATCTTCAACGGTCAAAATGTTGCGTTCGTTGCTGTTTAGCTCTTGCAACCCAGCATACAAGGTGGTCGATTTACCCGAGCCTGTTGGGCCGGTGACCAAGATAATGCCATGCGGCCTTTTGATTAATTGGCGGAAGTTTTCATGGTTTGCCGCTGTCATACCTAAGCTGTGTAAATCAAGGCGAGTGGCATTTTTGTCCAATAGACGCATTACCACACGCTCTCCATGCGAAGATGGCATGGTAGATACACGAACATCAACCGCACGGCCACCAATACGTAATGAAATACGACCATCTTGTGGGACGCGTTTTTCGGCGATATCAAGCTTGGCCATCACCTTCACGCGAGACACGAGCAAGGGGGCAAGTTTACGGCTCGGTGATAACACCTCACGCAACACACCATCAACACGAAAACGAATCGAAAGGACTTTTTCAAAGGTTTCGATATGAATATCGGAAGCCCCTTCTTTGATCGCCTCACCCAGCATCGCGTTAATCAATTTAATGATTGGGGCATCATCTTCCGACTCGAGCAAATCTTCACTTTGGGGCAGTTCTTCAGCCAGTGAGAAAAAGTCGTCGTTATCGGCACCAATATCTTCCATCAATTGCCGCGCTTCTGAAGAGTCACGCTGATACGCATCGGTCAACTTACTTTCAAACTCACTTGCGGTCATTTCAACTAAATTTAAAGGTTGTTTTACCACACGTTTGACCTCCACCAGCGATTCTATCGCCAGTGGTGCAACGTAAAACAAAGTCGGTATCGCGCTCTCTTCTGCTTGCTCTAACACCAATTTAAAGCGATTGGCGAAACTAAACGGTAAACGACGGTACTGAAGTTGTTGCAAAACATCGGTCATTGCGACTTTTCCATTTGATCGATAAAGGCTTGTACTTCTGGTGCATGAAGGCGCTCACTACCAAATTTAGGGATAACGGGAATGTTATTATCATCCATCAACTTCAAGCCTTGGTCTAACTTGTACAACTGTTCTGCTCGAATGTAGTTGTATTTGCGCTGTGTAATACCATCTGCCGTCATACCATCACGAATAATGGTTGGCTTGATAAACACCATTAGGTTTTTCTTTTCCACTTGAGTGCGAGTCGATTTAAACAAGTAACCGAGTCCGGGAATATCACCAAGCAGTGGCACTTTCGATTCACTTTCCACTGCGCGTTCGTCAATCAAACCACCCAGAACCAGCATCTGCCCATCTTGAACAATGACTGAAGTATTAAGCTGACGTTTAGCAAAACGTACGTCAACCGCGCCATTGGCACCTAATACGTTCGACACTTCTTGTTCAATTTGCAATTGAACGGAATCACCTTCGTTAATTTGTGGTACCACTTTGAGTTTAATACCCACCTCTTTACGATCTACGGTTTGGAATGGATTATCATTGCTAGAACCCGCCGTTGAACCAGTAAGAACTGGGACTTCTTCACCAACAATAAAAGATGCTTCGCCATTATCCATCACGGTGATACTTGGTGATGACAGAATATTGGAGTTTGAATTACTCGCAACCGCACTGATTAAAGCCGTCCAATCCCCCATCACTAAGCTCATGGCAGCGCCATTGACCGAACCAAGTGCTGAAGCTAATGTTGAGTAATCACCTTTTTCAGTCGTGTTTTCATTACGTAAAAAGTTTCCATCTGAATCGTAAACCGCTTTAGAGGTCGTGGTATCTTTTGCTTCTTCTAAACCAACCATCACCTGACCAATTGGTGCGCCTGCATTACCATATTGAATAACAGAGCCGCTTTCCAACGACCCCCATTGAACCCCTAGGTTGATGCCATCACCTTCGGCCATTTCAACAATCAGAGCTTCAATAAGCACCTGCGCGCGACGAATATCAAGCTGGGCTATCACGTCTTCCAGCGCTTTCATAATATCTTGAGGTGCCGTGACGATCAGTGAATTGGTTTGAGGGTGCGCAGAAATCATTACCTCACCGCGTTGTGCCCCTTGACCCGACTTTTGACCCGATTGCTTTTCTGCTTGTAAGTTATCAGAGACACCTTTTAGTACATCGACCAGATCTTCGGCTTTAGCGTACTTAAGGTAAATAACGCGGTTGTTACCCTTGGTTGCCATCTCAACATCTAACTGCTTGATCAAACGCTTTAAGCGTTCACGCACCTTGGGATCACCCGAGATCAAAATCGCGTTGGTACGATCATCAGCCACAAGCTTGGGTTGCAGAAATTCTGGGGTATTTTTAGCATCATTCGTTTTATTTAATGCCTCAACAATACGTACCATTTCAGCTGCGGATGCATTGTTTAGTTCAACCACTTCAATGTCTTTATCACCGGCTTGGTCAACACGCTTGATAATATCGGCCAAACGGTTAACCACAGCAGCACGACCGGTAATCAGAATAATATTGGCAGGATCGTAATGCACAACGTTACCCGCGCCCGCGTTATCAATCAATTGGCGTAACAATGGCGATAACTCACGCACCGAGACATTACGTACGGCAACCACACGCGTAATCACGCTGTCGCCATTTTCTTTCTCGTCATCACCGACCACTGGTATAGCGGATGTTTTTGCATCTTTCGCTTTAATGACTTTCAGGACGCCATTGTCCATCTCAACCACAGCAAAACCATACACTTCCAGTACATTCAAAAAGAAGCTGTAGTATTGCTCTTCAGTGAGCGTGTCATAGCTACGAACGTCGACTTTGCCTCGAACAGAAGGGTCTACAATAATGGTTTTTTCGAGATTACGGCCAACGATATTGATGAACTCTTGAATGTCTGTACCCTTAAAACTGGCACTAAAATCGTTAGCAAGTACCAATGGTGACGACAGCAAACCTCCCATCAATAACCAAGTACTTTTGTTTAACCAATGCTTCACGTCTTACTCCCTAAACTCATGCTTATGCATCAGTCTTTTTAAAATTGGATATAAATGTCATGTGGTTGTCCGTCTCTTTCAACCGTTAAGTTGATTTCCGTTAACTCCGAGACTGACTGAAAAATTTTGCTCATGGCATCTGGATCCGTTAAATCCTGTCCATTTAATTGAATGGCGATATCATCGTTTTGCAAGCCGACAGACTCAAACAATTCTGGGGATTTACCCGGACTCACTCGGTATCCAAGCACCTTATCATCTCGCTTGACTTGAGACAGGCGAACATACTTGAATATTTCTTGCGGATTGCGAGAAATTGCGATTCGAATGTCATCCAACTTCTCTTCTTCAGACGCGGGGTTATTACCTCGCGCATTAGAAGCAATAACTCTTTCAGGCACTTGCACACTTGGCTTGTGATAATCAACCCCATCTAACATCAGTGTTTCATCACGACCAGAGTTATCAATAATAACGCGATCAACTAGCACGGCTTTTAGCTTTGCTCTTGTGCCTTCAATCACTTCATTGACACCATAAGTGGCCTGACTGCCACGATTAGCAATAACCGCCAAACTTCTACTGGGTTCATTACTGGCAACTACACCAACCAACAATAAACTTAAGCTAGTTTTAGGCGCATCTTTGACTACGGTTTGCACCACCTCTGCTTTTTCCTCACTATAGCGTCCAAATAAGTCACCTTGTTGTAATGAGGAAAGATCAAGTGACTGCTGAGTAGCAGTAGTCGATGAACTTGATGTCGGCACCCAAGGTGCAACATCAAAGGTATTTTGTTGTAGCAACCACACCATCTTGCCCATTATCCAAGCAGATAGGATCAGTAATAACAAAGTAAGAGCAAAACTGATTTGTTTTTGCCACTGTGGTATTTTTTGTAGCAAGCCTATCTGCCATGAGCTTGATGAGGTCATATTGCTAAAATTAATTCGCCTCAAAAGATATCCTTTATTTGCAATTTTTCGTTAACCATTTTGCTTTTGTAACCAACGATATCATTTTCATATAGTTCATTGCCTTATACGAACGAACTAATATATCACATACCTCTTCAGCGTCCCTTTATCTGACATTAATTTGTCGGGTCGCTTGAAAATCTGGAACGAAAACACCATTGTAAGCCAAACATAAACACGCAAGGCTAACTCTGTTAGAGGCACTTTCCTAGTATGAGTTCTGAGACTGAACAAATAAGATTAGATAAATGGTTATGGGCTGCACGCTTTTATAAAACTCGTTCTATCGCTCGAAACATGGTCGATGGTGGTAAAGTTCACTATAATGGTCAGCGTAGTAAACCTAGCAAAATTGTCGAACTTGGCGCAACCATAACCTTGCGCCAAGGTCCAGAAGAGAAAACCGTGACCGTTGAGAAATTATCTGGGCAACGCCGCGGGGCTCCTGAAGCACAAGCCTTGTATAGTGAAACCAGCGAAAGTATCGCTAAACGTGCACACCATGCCGAGCAACGCAAACTCAATGCACATAATCCAAGCCCAGAGCGACGACCTGATAAAAAACAGCGTCGAGACATTATTAAATTTAAACATCAATAAAAGCGGGACCATGCTCCGAGGAAATAGCTAAATGGCAAATAACATTTTAAATCGCTACTTGTTTAAAGACCTTTCTGTACGTGGCGAATTGGTACAATTGGATAAAGTGTATCAAGAAATCATCTCTAGCAAGGAATACCCAGCGCCTGTACAAAAACTGTTAGGCGAATTGATGGTAGCGACTACACTACTGACTGCAACACTCAAATTTGAAGGCTCGATTACCATGCAACTGCAAGGTAATGGCCCGGTATCGCTTGCTGTTATTAACGGTGACAACGAACAAAAAGTTCGTGGCGTTGCACGCTGGGAAGGTGATATTGCTGATGATGCAGACCTGCATACTTTGATGGGCAAAGGCCATCTTGTTATCACTATTGAACCAAAACAAGGCGAGCGTTACCAAGGTGTAGTCGGTCTAGAGGGTGCTAATTTAGTTGAAGTACTAGAAGGCTATTTCATCCGTTCAGAGCAGTTGAAGACCCGCCTTTGGATCCGTATCGGTGAGCATGAAGGCAAAGCCCATGCCGCTGGCATGTTGCTACAAACTATGCCTGATGGTACTGGAACACCTGATGACTTTGAACATTTAGAACAGCTGACCAATACCGTCAAAAATGAAGAGCTGTTTACTTTACCAGCCAACGATCTACTTTATCGTCTTTATAACCAAGAAAAAGTACAACTGTTCGACCCGCAGCCAGTAGAGTTCCACTGTGGTTGTTCACGTGAACGCAGTGGTGCAGCAATCATCACTATCGGCCAAGATGAAATTAACGACATTTTAGCCACTGAAGGATCAGTTTCTTTACATTGTGATTACTGCGGCACGAATTATTCCTTTGACCAAGCAGAGATAACTGAACTCTACCGTCAAGCGACCCAGAACAGCGGTACTCTTCATTAATTTGCATGTATTATCAAGCACGTGAAATACGTCTCAGAGCCAGCATCAAGCTGGCTTTTTTGTGATCAAAATCCAATAAAATCAAACACCAAAGTGACAGTACGCCATACTTAATTTTTAAAAAGTATTAATCTTTTTGATCTAGCGCAAAGGTTTGCGTGCGCGATAAAATAGTTAGGCCAATATGTGACGGGACACCTAAAACCACACAACAGTCGTGGGCAATTTTTGAGCTACGTCCCTGTTTTATCCCAGTCTCGTTGCTAGCATGGTGAGCAGATAACAATTACAAACTACAAATATTATTACAAAATCCCTACAAAATCCTTATAAGGAGCACCTATGACCGTTATGGAACATACAAAGGCTGCACAATTAGACCTAACCCAACACGGATTAAAAAACGTAACTGAAGTTCTTCGCAACCCAAGTTATGAACAACTGTTCGAAGAAGAGACCCGCCCAGAACTCGAAGGCTATGAAAAAGGCATCGTCACTGAGCTTGGCGCGGTAGCTGTCGATACAGGTATTTTTACTGGCCGCTCACCAAAAGATAAATTCATTGTGAAAGATGACACCACCCGTGAAAATATGTGGTGGACATCAGACACGGTTAAAAACGATAACAAACCCATTACCCAAGAAGTCTGGGACGAGCTTAAAGAACTCGTCACACAACAATTGTCTGGAAAACGACTTTTTGTGATTGATGGTTACTGTGGAACTAACCCAGATACGCGTTTAAGTGTACGTGTAATTACCGAAGTTGCATGGCAAGCACACTTTGTTAAAAACATGTTCATTCGCCCAACAGAAGAAGAACTCGTTAGTTTTGAGCCTGATTTCGTTGTCATGAATGGCGCAAAATGCACCAACTCAAAATGGCAAGAACAAGGTCTGAACTCAGAAAACTTTACCGTATTCAACCTAACTGAAAAAATGCAATTGATTGCCGGCACTTGGTATGGCGGCGAGATGAAAAAAGGTATGTTCGCAATGATGAACTACTTCTTGCCTCTACAAGGTATTGCTTCTATGCACTGCTCTGCAAACATGGGTAAAGAAGGTGATGTTGCAGTTTTCTTCGGCTTATCTGGCACAGGTAAAACCACCCTTTCAACCGATCCCAAACGCGCTTTGATCGGTGATGATGAACATGGTTGGGATGACGAAGGTGTGTTTAACTTCGAAGGTGGTTGCTACGCAAAAACCATCAAACTATCTAAAGAAGCTGAACCCGACATCTACAACGCGATTCGCCGTGATGCCCTATTAGAAAACGTAACCGTGCGCAATGATGGCTCTATTGATTTTGATGATGGTTCGAAAACCGAAAACACTCGTGTTTCTTACCCAATTCACCATATCGACAATATCGTTAAGCCAGTTTCAAAAGGCGGTCACGCCAATAAAGTGATCTTCTTATCGGCTGATGCATTTGGCGTGCTCCCTCCAGTATCAAAATTAACACCAGAACAAACCAAGTATCACTTCTTATCAGGCTTTACTGCTAAACTTGCAGGTACTGAGCGAGGTATTACTGAACCAACACCGACGTTCTCTGCTTGTTTTGGCGCTGCGTTCTTAACGCTACATCCAACCAAGTACGCAGAAGTATTGGTAAAACGTATGGAAGCGTCAGGTGCAGAAGCTTACTTAGTCAACACTGGTTGGAATGGCAGCGGTAAACGTATTTCGATTCAAGATACACGCGGTATTATTGATGCGATCCTAGATGGTTCGATTGAAAATGCAGAGACAAAGCATATTCCAATCTTCAACTTAGAAGTACCAACATCACTTCCAGGTGTTGATACTGGTATTCTAGACCCTCGTGACACTTACGTTGACCCATTACAATGGGAAAGCAAGGCGCACGATCTAGCTTCTCGCTTTATCAATAACTTTGCGAAATACACCGATAACGCAGAAGGTCAATCTTTAGTGGCAGCAGGCCCTCAAGTCGACTAAAACTGATAAGTTCGTAACAAGCCCCTTTTAACAGGGGCTTTTTTTGTTGCCGATAAAGAGAATTTGTTTCACTCTGTCACGACAAGGGATTAAGGATAGGGAAAACATGAAAAAGGTATTGGCGTTGCTGATTGCAGTTATCGCTCTTGTGCTGACCGCGCTATTGGGCTGTTTTGCTTTGTTACATACCCAATACGCCACGCCAGTTAGCCAATTGGTTGTAGAGCGACTTTCTAAGGGCAATATCACCTTTGAATCGGTCGAGTACCAATACCCTTTACATTTTCGCTTTCATCACCTGGTAATACATCAAGATAAACAGACAATCCCTATTGTACAGGCTGATATTTGGCTTAATGCCACTCTGATCCACGATAACCAACTGGTAATTGATAGTATCTTACTTGATGGTCTTAATTTGCAGCATGATCTTCCTAACCTGCCGCGCCTTCCTTATCTCTATCTTCATCAATTAGCACTGCATAATGTCGATATCGCTCATCAAGGTTGGGTGGCCCGTGGAGTTAATATGCAGATCAAGCAACCCTCTTGGTCAGATAAGCACTCATCAATTCCTTTTGGAGAGATTCAATTTTCTGCCGAACAACTCTACTGGCAAGGTGAAGCTTTAAATAATGTGCTGCTAGATATGGATTACAAGCCACATAACAGCACCGTTTATGGGCTTTCATTTACCTGGCAAGGTGCGGCTATTTCAGGACAAGCTGAACAATATCCACAAGGATGGTCTCTGGTCAACGTCACGGTTGATAAACTCAACCTTAGCGCCAACGAAAGTAAGCGACTAACTCAAATCAGCCAAGCGTATTTAACCAACCAGATCGACCACATCAACAGTCTGGATATCTTAAATAGCAATTTGACTATGGGTGATGTGAACTTGCGCAATGTTGATATCTCACTAGAAAACCTCTATCCGCACGCTTCACTTTGGCAACAAGAGCAAGGCTATGTATCACTTAGAGCAGACGATGCGACTTGGTTCGGTCAGCAATGGGTTGAACCCAGTATTAGTATCGAAACGCGCCCAGGGCAGCTCATTATCAATGACTTTAATGCTGAGCTGTATCAGGGTGATATTCAGTTATCGGGGAGCATGACTCCATCGTCTCTGTCATTAAAGCAGTTTAATGTTCGCGGTTTAAAATGGGTCAATGAGACGGCACATGGCTTCGATTGGTTCGCTCAGTTGCTATCATCAATTGAAAACATGAGTATAGAAAAGCTAAATATCGGCAACAGCCAGGTTATACAACTTGCCAAAGCCCCTTACTGGCAACTTTCTGGTGTCAATATCGAGGGGGACGATCTGACATTAATTGACAACAAACGCTTTGGGTTATGGCAAGGAGAGTTGCAGATAACAGCAAATAGCGCCAGTTATGACAGTGTACTTGCCACGCAAAGCGTGATTGAAATGCACAGCGATCAAGGAAAGTGGAGTTTAGATCGCCTGTTTATTCCTTTAGAAAAAGGTTATATCGATGCAATAGCTAAGTGGGACTTCAACGCAATCAGCGAGCCTTGGCAAACTGAAATTCACGCTGATGGTTTTCCTCTATCTCTTATCAATAATGCTCTACCATTACCTTTTAGCATCGAAGGGGTTAGTGAATTTGAAGTGCAATTGCAAGGTCTGGCGAGTGATCACTCAACTCTAGCTCATTCCCTAACGGGTAGTTTGAAAGCAAACCTACGCGAAGCAACGTTACTGACCAGCAATGAATACGATCAAAGAGCAGAGCATCCTTTTAACCTAGATGACCTGACGATTACCGCTGATCGAGGACGCATCAAAATTGAACCCACTCAACTAGCCACGCAGGATATGCAACTGAACATCATTGGTAATATTGACTTACTCGATATGAAAAATGCACAGATTAACGTTGATGTTAAGCAAACTTGCCGTGAAACTCGCTTTGAACTGATTCACGACAAGCAGCAAATGAACTATTCATGTGCCCCTCAAGAGTCAGATAATTCTGCCAACAGCTCTTGGTAATTGGGGATAAGCATGTAAGTGCCAACGAACTCAACTGCTGGTTTATCACCACTAGCAATCGTCACATCCACCACAATACGCGCTTTGCGTCCGCTGGCTAATCGGTCTAAATCACCACTGATCCCATCAAGTGATGTTAATGCCACCGGATTATGCACTACAGGGTGACGATAACGAATTCGACTATCAACCAAAACAATATCACCGTCTAGGTTTCTCTCTCGCATCAATAACCACGCCATCCCCCAGCCGGTAAGAGTTGCCAAGGTAAATGCCGAACCAGCAAACATGGTGTTATGCGGATTAAGGTTGGGATTTAATTGGGCACTACATTCAAATTGGTAACCGGTATACTGAGTAACTTTAATACCCATTTTTTCACTAATGGGGATATGAGTTGCCCAACGCTCTTGTAATTCCGTACACCATTCAGGCTTGCGTAATACGTTTGCCATAGGGTCAAGCGGCTTAACCATTTGCTGATGACGCACTGGGCCACGCTCATCGGTTAACGATCCACGTCTTTCAAAGCCATTCCTTTCATAAAAGGCGATGGCATCTTCGCGCGCATTACACACCAAACGCTTCGCTCCCTCTTGGCGAGCAAGCGACTCTAATGCCACCAACACAAGTGAACCCATGCCTTTGCTACGACGACTACTTTTGACCGCCATATAGCGAATTTGACCTTCACAGTCAGGCGTGATGTAAAGTCGACCAATCGCAATCGGCCGTCCACGCCCATCGACGATCATGCGGTGGTGGCTCATGCCATCATATTCATCTCGTTCAGAGCCAATCGGCAAATGCCATGGTTCACGCAACATTTGCCAACGAAAGTGGTAATACTTATTGAGTTGGTTATCGGTAATTGGCGTAATCAGTTTAAACATATTGCTATCCCTAAATTGCCGAACCTACTAGTAAGAACGATACCCGAACAGCTTGAAGTTACAGATAGATGGCAAGCGAGTTCCCCCATCAGCATAGATAAACTATGTGTTTGGGGTAAGCAAACATAACCAACACCGCTGCAGCCTCTAGCTGGGAAAGGTATATCCAAACTGAAGAAGCGACCATTAATTCCTTTATTAAACCTGAAGCCAGAACGTTACTGGACCATCATTGATCAGTGATACTTTCATATCCGCGGCAAAGCGGCCTCGCTGAGTAGGTAAGACTTGTTCACATCGATCCGAGAAGTAATCATACAGACGTTCAGCGTCTGCCGGATGAGCACCTTTAGAAAATCCTGCTCGCGTTCCCTTTTTCGTATCAGCAGGTAATGTAAATTGAGACACCACCAATACCTGACCGTTCACTTGTTGGACGTTTAAGTTCATCTTTCCGTCTTGGTCTTCAAAAACGCGGTAGCTAGTGACTCGTTCGACTAGACGCTTTGCTTTCGCTTCATCATCGTCTTTTTCCACACCCAGTAAGACTAATAAACCTTGGTTTATTTCACCAACCACTTGACCATCAACACGAACAGCGGCCTCACTCACTCTCTGGATCAACGCTATCACTTTGACTTCCTTTCACTTCTTGATTTGAAACTGGCGATGAGTTTAGCATTTCTTTGCTGTTGCTCCAGTGCTCTTTCTCACCTAAAGCAGCTGTCACTTCAGCACCAACCAACACAATCATCCAACACAAATACACCCAGACAAACAAGATGGGAATCGCAGCTAGCGCGCCATAAATAAGTTGATACGAAGGAAATTGAGTGATGTATGCAGCAAACCCTTTCTTGCTGAATTCAAATAAAAGCGCAGCCACAATAGCGCCAATAAGCGCATGGGAAAAATGCACTTTCTTGTTGGGAACTAGTAGGTAAAGGCCGACAAATGCGCAAAATGACAAGATAAAAGGTAGCCAACGTAGTAGTAAATTATACGCTCCGGTAACGGTTTCATTATCAACGATTTTCAGAGAGGTGATGTAAGACGTAGCCGCAATACTCGCACCGACCAAAATAGGGCCAAGTGTCAACACCATCCAGTACATTGAAAAAGACAGCACCATACGACGCTTCTTTTTTACTCGCCAAATGTAGTTCAAATTCTTATCAATATTTGATATCAGCATTAACGCGGCGACAAATAAAAAGCCACCACCGACTGCCGTCATCTTGCCCGTATTGGCAATAAACTCGATTAATGCTTCGCGCACCACATCACCCGCAGCAGGAACAAAGTGGGTAATAACGAAATCTTGAATCACAACACCAACATTGGTGAAAATAGAAAATGAGGAGAGAATGGACAGAAGAACAGTCAGCATCGGAACAATCGATAGTAACGTGATATAGGCTAAATAACCCGCATTTACGTTAACACGGTCATGGCCCATACGGTTCAGCAGATAACGTGTAAACTGGATCCCAGCTTTCACGGCTTGATCAAATTTCAACTTGTATCTCCCTATCAACTCATTCATTGTACTAGACTTATCCATAAACCGCTTACTCATACCACCAATCACTTTGAGACTCCGTCGTATCAAAGTCATTCTAATCGAAAGGAAATTAAGATGCCTTATTTGCTCGCCGTACTTGTCTCCATCTTCACGTTAACAGGTTGTCAATCGGCTTACTATTCCGCGATGGAACAAGTTGGCTATCACAAACGAGACATTATGGTTGATCGCGTTGAAGATGCTAAAACCTCACAACAAGATGCTCAGCAAGAATTTACTAGCGCTCTAGAGGCATTATCTGTACTGACCAATTTCAACGGCGGTGAGCTTGAAGAAGTTTATAACCAGATCAACGATAAATACCAGGATAGTGAACAAGCCGCACAAGAGGTTAGTAATCGTATTGCTGCCATTGAAGATGTATCTGATGCCCTATTTGATGAATGGCAATCTGAGCTAGAACTTTATACCAGCAGCAAACTAAAACGAGCAAGCCAACAAAAGCTGAAAGAAACAAAAGCGTCTTATCAAACCATGCTGTCAGCCATGAAGCGCGCCGAGCAGAAAATGACACCTGTACTTAATACGCTCAGAGACAATACGCTGTATTTAAAACACAACTTGAATGCGAGTGCGATAGGTTCTATGCAAGGTGAATTCATCAGTTTAGAGCAAGATATCAGCTATGCGATCAAACAAATGAACACTGCGATTGCTGAGTCTGATAAGTTTTTAACCAAGCTCAACGCTAAATAAAAGACACTTACGCCGACTGAATCTCATACCAATCACAGTAAATAAGTGATCAGAAATAGCGTACAAAAATGCTTGATAACAAGGCGGAATTTATCGATCAGTAGTTATTCTACCATCAAAAATTCTAACGCCGTTATCGAGTGTTTTAACCAGCGAGGATGACCAGCTATTCACTACGATTGGTATTAGCTTCGATAAAGTCGGCTCGCTCTATCACGCTTCCCCAAGGCACTTCAATCACCTCAAATCCAAGTGTTTGGTAAGTTTCTTGTAGCTTACGATGAATCTCTAACGCTTCTAAAAATGAATGAGGACGCACGGCATCCTGAACGTAAATTGACGCTTCAGGACGGCAGAGAAAAGCATATCGATGATAACCTTGGCTCTCTTGAATATATTCATCAGGCACTGCCAAGCCACCTTGCTTTAGGTAGGCGCAAATATCAGGAATCGCTCTATCCAAAAAACACTGCTTTCCACTTTGTTGCGCCTGCTGCTTCTGTTCACTCATCAATTGTAAGCATAACTGCGCAAAAGCCGCTAAGTCAGTCCACGGTAATATGCCATCTTTATGCTGGCTTTGCTGCTCAATCAGCGTACGAGAACCTTCAGCAAAGGTGAGATATCCTCGGTGTTTTAATTGTTCAATGATTGTGGTTTTTCCAGCACCAGGACCGCCAGAAATAATAATCGGTTTCATCTTCTTCCTTTAAATAAAAACGACAGATACAAAAAAGGGCGAGAAGTTATTTCTCACCCTTTCATATTACTCTACGAAGCGCAGTTTTAGCTCTTAAGCTTAGCCACGGCTTGCACGTTTACGATCGTTTTCAGTCAGGTGACGCTTACGAATACGAATGCTTTCTGGCGTTACTTCTACTAGTTCATCATCATCAATGAACTCTAGAGCTTGCTCAAGCGTGTACTTGATTGCCGGAGAAAGCACTTGCGCTTCATCAGTACCAGAAGCACGAACGTTAGTTAGCTGTTTACCTTTCAGACAGTTAACTGTTAAGTCGTTAGAACGGTTATGAATACCGATAACTTGACCTTCGTAAACTTCATCTGCGTGCTCAGTAAATAGACGGCCACGCTCTTGTAGGTTAAACAGTGCGTAAGTCAATGCTTTACCGGTTGCATTAGAGATAAGCACACCATTGTTACGTTGACCAATGTTACCGCCTTTGTGTGGACCGTAGTGATCAAATGTATGGTAAAGCAAACCAGAACCTGAAGTCAGCGTCATGAATTCCGTTTGGAAACCAATCAAACCACGAGATGGCATCACGAAGTCTAGACGTACGCGGCCTTTACCATCTGGAGACATATCTTTCAGTTCACCTTTACGTAAACCAATTTTCTCCATAATGCCGCCTTGATGCTCTTCCATTACGTCAATGGTTACCGTTTCAAACGGTTCCATTTTCTGACCATCTTCTTCTTTGATGATAACTTCAGGACGAGATACCGCTAACTCAAAACCTTCACGACGCATGTTTTCGATCAGAATCGAAAGGTGAAGTTCACCACGACCTGATACACGGAAACGGTCTGGGTTGTCAGTTTCTTCAACACGTAGTGCAACGTTGTGTACCAATTCTTTTTGCAGACGCTCAAGAATGTTACGTGAAGTCACGAACTTACCTTCTTTACCTGCAAAAGGAGAAGTGTTTACTTGGAAAGTCATGGTTACTGTTGGTTCATCAACAGAAAGTGGAACCATAGCTTCTACATTGTTTTGGTCACAGATAGTGTCCGAGATTTTAAGCTCGCCCAAACCAGTTACCGCAATGATGTCACCAGCATTAGCTTTTTCAACTTCATGACGCTCAAGGCCAAGATAGCCTAAAACCGTACCCACTTTACCGTTACGTTTTTTGCCGTCTGCACCAATAATGGTCACTTGTTGGTTTGCTTTAACAGAACCACGAGTTACACGACAAACACCGATAACACCAACATAAGAGCTGTAATCAAGCTGAGACACTTGCATTTGCAGTGGACCATCAAGGTCTACGTTTGGTGCTTCTACTGTGTCAACAACCGCTTGGAACAGTGGTTCCATGTTTTCGCCAGTCTCACCTTCTTCTAGCGTAGCCCAACCGTTTAGTGCTGAAGCGTAAACGACTTTAAAGTCTAGCTGTTCATCAGTTGCACCTAGGTTATCGAATAGGTCGAATACTTGATCCATAACCCAATCAGGACGAGCACCTGGACGGTCGATTTTGTTGATAACAACAATTGGCTTCAAGCCATGTGCGAATGCTTTTTGTGTTACGAAACGCGTTTGTGGCATTGGGCCATCAACAGCGTCAACGATAAGCAAAACAGAGTCAACCATAGACATGATACGTTCAACTTCACCACCGAAGTCTGCGTGTCCAGGGGTGTCTACGATGTTGATGCGGTAATCGTTCCAGTTGATTGCTGTGTTTTTCGCAAGAATAGTAATACCGCGCTCTTTCTCGATATCGTTCGAGTCCATGACCCGCTCTTCCGTTTCACCGCGAGACTCTAACGTACCTGACTGCTGCAGGAGTTTATCAACCAAGGTTGTTTTACCGTGGTCGACGTGTGCGATGATCGCGATATTTCTTAATTTATCAATCTGTGGAGTAGCCATGGATTTTGCTTCACTTATTAAAGGAGTAACTCGCTTCGGGACATTGCCGCAACGAGCATAGAACTTGATTTTAAAAACGGTCAATAATGTACCAGATTTTGGCGAAAAACCTAGAAATATGTGATCTATCACGCTGATTTTCGCTCCCTACCAGTTTAGCCCTTAACTTGATTTGAAACAAATTGCATCAAAAGGAACAAAATCCTCATTGACAATATGTTTAAATCTAGGCTGAATAGTCCAAGTTTGTTTGATAATGGTGCAGCGAAAATAACCAAGCACCAATATAGTGCAGAGAAAGATCATTATGGTGCAATCATCTGTTAAAACTAGGCACTAAATTAAGCAACCAATTGAAATTAATGGACTAATTTTTTTGGCACGAATTTGGCTTTAACGGAAACAGCATCGATTAATAAGTTTGAAATGAAATTAATCAATGCTAGTTTCAATCGATTCGGGCTATTACCGCTTTAATAACACTGGAGGTTATCCAAGATGTCAGTAGAAAACGTTCTATCGCTTATCCAAGAAAACGAAGTTAAGTTTATTGACCTGCGCTTTACCGATACAAAAGGTAAAGAGCAACATATCTCAATTCCTGCTCACCAAATCGACGCAGACTTCTTCGAAGAAGGTAAGATGTTCGATGGTTCATCAGTTGCTGGCTGGAAAGGCATTAATGAATCTGACATGGTAATGATGCCGGACGCATCAAGTGCAGTTCTTGATCCATTCACAGAAGATGCGACGCTAAACATCCGTTGTGACATTCTAGAGCCTGCAACAATGCAAGGTTACGACCGTGACCCACGCTCTATCGCTAAACGCGCTGAAGACTACATGCGCTCTACAGGCATAGCAGACACCGTTCTTGTTGGCCCAGAACCTGAATTCTTCCTATTCGATGACGTGAAATACAGCAACGACATGTCTGGTGCATCATTTAAAATTGATGACGTAGAAGCAGCATGGAACACTGGTGCCGACATCGAAGGTGGTAACAAAGGTCACCGTCCAGGTGTTAAAGGTGGTTACTTCCCAGTAGCGCCAGTTGACTCATCACAAGACATTCGCTCAGCGATGTGTTTGATCATGGAAGAGATGGGCTTAGTTGTTGAAGCACACCACCATGAAGTAGCGACAGCGGGTCAAAACGAAATCGCAACTCGCTTCAACACGCTAACGACTAAAGCAGATGAAATCCAAATCTATAAGTACGTTGTTCATAACGTTGCTCACGCATTCGGTAAAACAGCGACTTTCATGCCTAAACCACTTGTTGGCGACAACGGTAGCGGTATGCACGTTCACCAATCTCTAGCAAAAGACGGTGTAAACCTATTTGCTGGTGACAAATACGGCGGTCTATCTGACCTAGCGCTTTACTACATTGGCGGTATCATCAAGCACGCGCGCGCTATCAACGCATTTGCTAACCCGTCAACTAACTCGTACAAGCGTCTTGTTCCAGGGTTTGAAGCGCCAGTTATGCTCGCTTACTCAGCTCGTAACCGCTCTGCTTCTATCCGTATCCCTGTGGTACCAAGCCCGAAAGCACGTCGTATCGAAGCTCGCTTCCCAGATCCAGCAGCAAACCCATACCTAGCGTTTGCAGCACTTCTTATGGCTGGTCTTGATGGTATCAAGAACAAGATCCACCCAGGTGAAGCAATGGATAAAGATTTGTATGACCTACCTGCGGAAGAAGCAGCTGAGATTCCAAAAGTAGCAGAATCACTAGAAGTGGCTCTGAAAGCACTGGACGAAGACCGTGAGTTCTTAACCGCTGGCGGCGTATTCTCTGATGATTTCATCGACTCTTACATCACGCTAAAATCAAAAGATGTAGAACGTGTGAATATGGCTGTTCACCCACTAGAATTTGAATTGTACTACTCTGTATAATTCTTATCCCAAGTGTAAAATGTAACTTTGGTTACTGATTTATTAGGCTCGCCTCGCAGGCGGGCCTTTTTAATATTAGGAGAAAAGCAAGCACACGCTAGCATTAGTGTTATAGCGATAACGGCCATATACGCCGCTATTCACCTAATGTGAAAACATCTTTTTGAAGGAAGAGATCGTGAACCTAATTAGTAGCATCATCATTACGCTCAGCGTGTTTATTGCAGCACTTAGCAACGCTCAAAATGTGTACACATGGGTAGATGGCGATAACATTCGCCACTTTAGTGATGAGCCAATAAGTGATGATGCCCAACTAAACTACCGAGCTGAACAAATAGTCATTGCCGACGCTCATGTTGTAGCCACAACTCCTACTTTTGAAGCACTCGAACCTGCCGAGCAACCTCAGCTCGACAACACCATGCAAGATAAATACTCACCAGTTTTAGCGCCACTTACCATAACCATTATTTCACCAACCAATAATGAAAATATTCATAACAGCGCTGGGCAAATTACGATTCAAGTTGAGCTGAATCGCCGTTTAAGTGCCGTAGAACAATTACAACTACTACTTAATGAAAAGCCCTATAGCACGCCAACAAATCAAACTCGTTGGGTGCTAAAAAACATTGACCGAGGCAGTCATCGCTTTTTAATTCAATCAGTTGTAAACGGCAAGGTTATTGCATCTTCATCGATTATGACGGTGCATTTACATCGAGCAACTGTGAAACAATGACCTTCTCACCAAGACGCTTGATATAACAATAGGTTTCACTTTTTCTTCTGATACCAATGCGCCATACTTAGCCATATGATGCACCAAGTTTGTGCAGCGCACTATTTTGGAACACGAACAAGGATGAAAACGTGAATTACGAGCTAAGCCAAACCATTTTAAACAATGTGGTCACCGCGACATTGATGCTAGATGAATCACTTTCGGTCCGTTACGCCAACCCTGCAGCAGAACAATTATTTTCCCAAAGTGCCAAACGTATCATCAACCAACCTTTGTCGAAATTAATCCAGCATGCTTCGTTAGATTTAGCGTTGCTATCTCAACCTTTGCAAAGTGGTCAAAGTATTACTGACAGTGATGTTACGTTTGTCGTTGATGGTAAACCGCTGATGCTTGAAGTCACTGTAAGTCCAATCTCTTGGCAACGTGAATTGATGCTATTGGTCGAAATGCGAAAAGTGGGACAACAACGTCGCCTAACCCAAGAGCTCAACCAACACGCACAACAACAAGCTGCAAAGTTACTGGTGAGAGGCTTAGCACATGAAATTAAAAACCCATTAGGTGGACTGCGTGGTGCGGCTCAACTGCTAGAAAGAATGCTTCCTGACCAGAGTTTAACTGAATACACCCAAATCATTATTGAGCAAGCAGACCGCTTACGTGCGCTGGTGGATCGCTTGCTTGGCCCACAAAGGCCTGGCAAAAAGCAGTCTGAAAACTTACATGTCATCTTGGAAAAAGTTCGACAGCTAGTCGAGCTAGAAGCTAGCACCAATTTAGTAATAGAGCGAGATTATGACCCAAGCCTGCCGGATATTTTGATGGATACCGATCAAATCGAACAGGCTTTGCTTAATATCGTTAGCAATGCAGCTCAAATATTAACATCCCAGCCACATGGAAAAATAACGTTGCGCACCAGAACGGTGCACCAAGCTAATATTCATGGCCAGCGACATAAATTGGTCGCACGTATCGAGATCACCGATAACGGACCAGGTATTCCATTGGAATTGCAAGACACGCTCTTCTACCCAATGGTCAGCGGGCGAGAAGGCGGGACAGGCTTAGGTCTCTCAATCTCACAAAATCTCATTGACCAACATAATGGAAAAATTGATGTAGAAAGCTGGCCAGGTAGAACAACATTTACAATATATTTACCCATTTCACCACTGTGAGATTCGGTTTGCTGTTAAGGAATAAAAATTATGAGTAAAGGATACGTTTGGGTTGTCGATGACGATAGTTCAATCCGTTGGGTAATGGAAAAAACACTTTCATCTGCCAATATAAAATGTGAAACCTTCTCGGATGCAGAAAGTGTATTGATGGCACTAGAAAGAGAAACGCCAGATGTACTCATTTCAGATATACGAATGCCAGGCATTGACGGTATCGAACTGCTCAATCAAGTTCACTCTCGCTCTCCGGAATTGCCCGTTATTATTATGACCGCGCATTCTGACCTAGACGCAGCCGTTAATGCTTATCAAAAAGGCGCTTTTGAATATCTGCCTAAACCATTCGATGTAGATGAAACACTTACCTTAGTTGAACGAGCGATCGCTCACGGTCAAGAGCAACGTAAAGAGCAATCAGCCCAGCAAGCTGGCATTGATGACACGCCAGAAATAATCGGTGAAGCACCATCAATGCAAGAGGTGTTTCGTGCGATTGGTCGTTTATCTCGCTCGTCTATTTCAGTGCTCATTAATGGTGAGTCAGGTACCGGCAAAGAGTTAGTCGCGCATGCACTTCATCGCCATAGTCCTCGTTCACAAAAACCGTTTATAGCCCTGAATATGGCCGCAATCCCCAAAGACCTTATTGAATCGGAGCTATTTGGCCATGAGAAAGGAGCATTCACTGGTGCGAATAGCGTCCGCCAAGGCCGCTTCGAGCAAGCCAATGGTGGAACGTTATTTCTAGATGAAATCGGTGATATGCCACTCGATATTCAGACCCGTTTATTACGCGTCCTCGCCGACGGTCAGTTTTATCGAGTTGGAGGACATTCAGCGATCAAAGTTGATGTACGCATTGTCGCTGCAACTCACCAAAATTTAGAGAAGCTCGTTCATCAAGGCAAATTCCGCGAAGATTTATTTCACCGCCTCAATGTGATTCGAATTCATATCCCAGCACTACGTGAACGACGTCAAGATATTGAAAAGCTAACAAAACATTTCCTAGCCCTAGCAGCGAAAGAGCTAGGTGTGGAGATGAAGACCTTGCACCCCAAAAGTGTCGAGATTTTAAATCGATTAGAATGGCCAGGTAACGTACGTCAACTTGAAAATATTTGTCGATGGCTAACCGTGATGGCAAGTGGCAGTGAAGTTCTGCCCAGTGATCTTCCTTCCGAGTTATTATCAGAAAAGAAAAATAACGAGTTTGATAATGATATAAGTTGGCAGCAACAGCTTGCAAGTTGGGCTAAGTCATCCTTAGCTTCAGGAGAAACTGAACTACTTTCTTACGCACTCCCTGAATTTGAACGTATACTTTTAGAAGCAGCACTCCATCATACCAATGGGCATAAACAAGATGCCGCAAAGGTGCTAGGATGGGGACGCAACACGCTGACAAGGAAGTTAAAAGAACTTTACTAATGACTTAAGCTGGTGATTAGCTTGTAATCAGCAAGCTAAATCCCCCTCTTCCTTCGCGTGTTTTCTCAATTTTTTATGGAAGAAAAAGACACGACATGCCATTTATCAACCAAATTACGCTGAGAACAGCCGTTGTTCTCCCATTTGTTATGGTCTTCCTGCTCACCATTGGTGTGATCATTGGCGTTCAAAAATATCACTATGAAGAGGTCGTGGATGACCTTAGTAGCAAACAACTTATTTCTTTAACAAATAACGTTGAGCAACATCTACTCAACTTTCTCGAAAAACCGTTTCAAGCGAGTCTTGCTATCAGTCATAGCATTGGCTTCAACCACCTCTATACCCCAGGTAACACAAGTAAAATTGAACAATATCTGCTAACCAGTTTCGATAGTCTTTACAAGACAATCGAGCAGCTTGATGTCATCAGTTTCGGTGGAGAGCAAGCCGAGTTTGTTGGCTTTAGAAAAGAAAATGATCATGAATACTCACTCATGCTGCAAGATGAAAGAACGCAACAGAATTTAATTATCTATAAAGGTGACACGATAAATAGAAACATCCGCTCTACCATTGTTGATTATGATCCTCGAATCCGGCCGTGGTATAGCCCTGTAGCCAAAAGTCTCACATCTGGCTGGTCTTCTATTTATGCCAATGTCGACGAACGCCAAGAAGTCACCCTCTCCGCTCTCGCTCCCGTTTTTGATAGTAGCCAATTTATCGGCGTCGTCGTTAGCGATGTAAAAATAAACACCTTCAACACCTTTCTTAATTCATTAAGAAAACAGACGCGTGCCAATGTATATATCATGGATCAGCAAAAACGGCTTGTTGCCCACTCAAACGCAAGCGCCGTTGTCTCATGGGGAACTAACTTATCCCCCCAAGGAGAACGACTATTTGCAATAGAAAATGCAAACCCTGTAATACAAGCCAGTGCTCAATATGTCGATACCCATAATACGTTGCTGCCCTCTTCATTCAGTAAGTTTGAAACCAGCGTCGATAGAATTCGTTACTTCAATCTTCTCACTCCATTTAAAGATCAATATGGTCTTCATTGGTTTATAGGGGTCTCAATATCGGAAACTGATCTATTAGGCAAACTTCCAGAAAATCAGCAAAATAGCTGGATAATCGGATGCATCGTCAGTCTGATTGGCATTGGGATTGGGCTTATTGCATTTAATCATGTAACCACGCCGATTACTGCTACAGCTTCTGCTGCTAAACAACTTGCAAAAGGAGACTGGGAAAGTGCGATGCCTAAGGCAGGAAAGATTTATGAGATAAGCTTATTGGTTTATTCATTTAATGAAATGGCAAATAATTTAAAAGCCTCGTTTAAAGCACTTCGTTCTCAATTGGTCTATGACTCTCTTACTAAACTTTATAGCCGAGAGGGTTTAATAGAAAGCTGTGAGCATTTAAATAAACTCAACGGTAGCCTGCTTATCGTTGGTATAGATAAATTCAGAGACATCAATGACAGCCTGGGATATCAACAAGGCGATAAATTACTAGTGATCATTGCAGAAAGACTACGCTCTCTTTTTGCTAACAACTCATACATTGCACGTATTGGTGGCGATGAGTTTGCCATTTACATACCATCCGCAAAGCAAAGATCTGAAACCCAAAGCGCAGCAAATAACATTCTACAAATGTTTTCAGCCCCCGTAGCGATGTACAGTGAACAAGTAGTGATCAACGTATCCATTGGTGTTGTGCTCGGTGATGAGAGCGCGAATATGACACTCAGTCTACGTAACGGTAGTATCGCATTAAGCAATGCAAAATTAGAACTGACGCACATCAGCTATTACTCACCAGAAATGGCTGAGCAATCACGTAAACGCACGCAAATGCTGACTCAAATTAAGCTGGCGATTGAGAACCAAGAATACATCCCCTTTTATCAACCTATCGTAGAGCTTGCTACGGGTAAGATTGTAGGTGCAGAAGCTTTAGCACGCTGGGTAACATCAAGTGGTGAGATTATCCCCCCTTTAGACTTTATTCCAATTGCGGAAGAGAGTGGCTTCATCGGTTTAATTGGCGAGCAAATTTTATACAAATCTTGTTTCGATACCATGAAAGGTATCCAGATGGGGAAATGGGATAGCACTTTCAAGATCCATGTAAATCTATCGGTAAACCAACTTTCTCAACCAGATTTTATCGAACAACTTGAGCAGACCTTAGAAAAAACAGAGCTTCCCCCAAGCAACCTGACGCTAGAGATAACTGAATCTAGAATTGTAGATAACGATCCAGTCATTCTCGAAAACATGAAGTCACTCAAACAACTTGGGATTGATATTGCCATCGATGACTTTGGCACAGGTTATAGCTCTCTCGCTTATTTGCACAAACTCCCTTTTGACTGCTTAAAAATTGATAGGGCATTTGTTTCCCAGTTAGCTCAAGAAAACACAGATAGCTCTGTTGTTGCTGCAATTATTAACATGACTCGCGGTTTTAATGTCGAAATAGTCGCAGAGGGTATTGAGACTAATGAACAAGTAGAGTTACTCAAGCAACTAGAATGCGTGCATGGACAGGGCTTTTTATTCAGCAAAGCCATTCCGTTTGCAGATTGGCCAACAGATATGGTTAACGTGAAACAAAAATCGACGAAATAGAGCGATTTTAACGGCTTTACTACTGACACTGATCATATTGATTTTTATACTAGTGCCAGATAAAAACATTCGGAAAGAAAATAATGATAACTAAAAACCTGCCGCTTACAGATTTACACCGTCACCTCGACGGTAATATTCGCACCAAAACCATCTTAGAACTTGGCCAACAATTCAATGTAAAACTTCCTGCAGACAACATTGAACAATTAACACCACACGTACAAATTGTCGAAGCCGAACCATCACTTGTTGCCTTCCTATCTAAGCTCGATTGGGGTGTCGCTGTACTTGGTGATCTTGATGCGTGCCGCCGTGTTGCTTACGAAAACGTTGAAGATGCTTTAAATGCACAAATTGATTATGCAGAATTGCGTTTCTCACCTTATTACATGGCAATGAAACATAACCTACCACTTGCAGGAGTCGTCGAAGCTGTGGTTGATGGCGTTCGAGCAGGAGTTCGAGATTTTGGTATTCAAGCTAATCTCATCGGTATTATGAGTCGAACTTTTGGTACAGAAGCGTGCCAGCAAGAATTGAATGCTATTTTAACGCAAAAAGACAACATCGTTGCAGTGGATCTCGCCGGTGATGAACTTGGTCAACCCGGAGACCGTTTTATCTCTCACTTTAAGCAAGTAAGAGATGCAGGTCTGAAAGTAACTGTACACGCTGGCGAAGCAGCAGGTGCCGAAAGTATGTGGCAAGCCATTAAAGAGCTCGGCGCAGAGCGCATTGGACATGGCGTAAAAGCAATCCACGACCCACGACTCATGGATTATTTGATAGAAAAGCGTATTGGTATCGAGTCATGCTTAACATCCAACTTCCAAACCAGCACAGTTGACTCACTCAGTCTTCATCCTATTAAGCAATTCCTTGAACATGGTGTACTTGCCTGTCTCAATACTGATGACCCTGCAGTTGAAGGCATTGAATTACCTTATGAATATGAAGTTGCAGCACCTCAAGCCGGTCTTTCTCAAACTCAAATTCGCCAAGCTCAAATAAACGGATTGGAGCTTGCTTTCCTTACAGAAGAAGATAAAAGTGCATTACAAGAGAAAGTAGCCAGCCGTTAATAAAGAACAAATATTTCTTTATCTAAGCCGATCATGTTATGTATCGGCTTTTTCATACTCATTTTTTTAGTGCTATGCACTTCTGTCGCTGTAGCAATAAAGAGAAGAGAGGCTAGTAGGAAAAGAGGTAACGAGTATAGCTTAATGCCCTAAACGCAAAAAACCCCAGCATTGCTGCTGAGGTTTCTAATAAAGTGGCGGAGCGGACGGGACTCGAACCCGCGACCCCCGGCGTGACAGGCCGGTATTCTAACCAACTGAACTACCGCTCCGCTGCGTGTCTGGTTAGACAATATTCAAAGCCTGGCGATGTCCTACTCTCACATGGGGAAGCCCCACACTACCATCGGCGCTATTGCGTTTCACTTCTGAGTTCGGCATGGAGTCAGGTGGGTCCGCAACGCTATGGTCGCCAAGCAAATTCTTTAATTCGGAAAGCTGAATTCGTTCTTCACATTCAATGTTCTTCTATTGAGCCCACAAAACCCCTTCGGTGTTGTATGGTTAAGCCGCACGGGCAATTAGTATTGGTTAGCTCAACGCCTCGCAGCGCTTACACACCCAACCTATCAACGTTCTAGTCTCGAACAACCCTTTAGGACACTTAAAGTGCCAGGGAAGACTCATCTCAGGGCTCGCTTCCCGCTTAGATGCTTTCAGCGGTTATCGATTCCGAACTTAGCTACCGGGCAATGCTACTGGCGTAACAACCCGAACACCAGAGGTTCGTCCACTCCGGTCCTCTCGTACTAGGAGCAGCCCCCTTCAATCTTCCAACGCCCACGGCAGATAGGGACCGAACTGTCTCACGACGTTCTAAACCCAGCTCGCGTACCACTTTAAATGGCGAACAGCCATACCCTTGGGACCGACTTCAGCCCCAGGATGTGATGAGCCGACATCGAGGTGCCAAACACCGCCGTCGATATGAACTCTTGGGCGGTATCAGCCTGTTATCCCCGGAGTACCTTTTATCCGTTGAGCGATGGCCCTTCCATTCAGAACCACCGGATCACTATGACCTACTTTCGTACCTGCTCGAATTGTCATTCTCGCAGTTAAGCGGGCTTATGCCATTGCACTAACCACACGATGTCCAACCGTGTTTAGCCCACCTTCGTGCTCCTCCGTTACTCTTTGGGAGGAGACCGCCCCAGTCAAACTACCCACCAGGCACTGTCCGCAACCCCGATTAGGGGCCAACGTTAGAACATCAAAACTACAAGGGTGGTATTTCAAGGACGACTCCACGCAATCTAGCGACTGCGCTTCTAAGTCTCCCACCTATCCTACACATGTAGGTTCAATGTTCAGTGCCAAGCTGTAGTAAAGGTTCACGGGGTCTTTCCGTCTAGCCGCGGGTACACTGCATCTTCACAGCGATTTCAATTTCACTGAGTCTCGGGTGGAGACAGCGTGGCCATCATTACGCCATTCGTGCAGGTCGGAACTTACCCGACAAGGAATTTCGCTACCTTAGGACCGTTATAGTTACGGCCGCCGTTTACCGGGGCTTCGATCAAGAGCTTCGACCTAAGTCTAACCCCATCAATTAACCTTCCGGCACCGGGCAGGCGTCACACCGTATACGTCATCTTACGATTTTGCACAGTGCTGTGTTTTTAATAAACAGTTGCAGCCACCTGGTATCTGCGACTCTCAGTAGCTCCATCCGCTAGGAACTTCACCGCCAAGAGCGTACCTTCTCCCGAAGTTACGGTACCATTTTGCCTAGTTCCTTCACCCGAGTTCTCTCAAGCGCCTTGGTATTCTCTACCCGACCACCTGTGTCGGTTTGGGGTACGATTGCTTATAATCTGAAGCTTAGAGGCTTTTCCTGGAAGCATGGCATCAATGACTTCACTACCGTAGTAGCTCGACGTCGTGTCTCAGCCTAACAAGAAACCGGATTTACCTAGTCTCTTAGCCTACGCACTTGAACCTGGACAACCGTCGCCAGGCCCACCTAGCCTTCTCCGTCCCCCCATCGCAATTATAAGCAGTACGGGAATATTAACCCGTTTCCCATCGACTACGCTTTTCAGCCTCGCCTTAGGGGTCGACTTACCCTGCCCCGATTAACGTTGGACAGGAACCCTTGGTCTTCCGGCGTGGGGGTTTTTCACCCCCATTATCGTTACTCATGTCAGCATTCGCACTTCTGATACCTCCAGCATGCTTTACAACACACCTTCAACGGCTTACAGAACGCTCCCCTACCCCACAATCTTGCGATTGCAGCCGCAGCTTCGGTTTACTACTTAGCCCCGTTACATCTTCCGCGCAGGCCGACTCGACCAGTGAGCTATTACGCTTTCTTTAAATGATGGCTGCTTCTAAGCCAACATCCTGGCTGTCTGAGCCTTCCCACATCGTTTCCCACTTAGTAGTAATTTGGGACCTTAGCTGGCGGTCTGGGTTGTTTCCCTCTCCACGACGGACGTTAGCACCCGCCGTGTGTCTCCCGGATAGTACTTACTGGTATTCGGAGTTTGCAAAGGGTTGGTAAGTCGGGATGACCCCCTAGCCTTAACAGTGCTCTACCCCCAGTAGTATTCGTCCGAGGCGCTACCTAAATAGCTTTCGGGGAGAACCAGCTATCTCCGAGTTTGATTGGCCTTTCACCCCTAGCCACAAGTCATCCGCTAATTTTTCAACATTAGTCGGTTCGGTCCTCCAATTGATGTTACTCAATCTTCAACCTGCCCATGGCTAGATCACTCGGTTTCGGGTCTATATCCAGAGACTGAAGCGCCCAGTTAAGACTCGGTTTCCCTACGGCTCCCCTATACGGTTAACCTTGCCACTGAATATAAGTCGCTGACCCATTATACAAAAGGTACGCAGTCACAGGACAAAGCCTGCTCCTACTGCTTGTACGTACACGGTTTCAGGTTCTATTTCACTCCCCTCACAGGGGTTCTTTTCGCCTTTCCCTCACGGTACTGGTTCACTATCGGTCAGTCAGTAGTATTTAGCCTTGGAGGATGGTCCCCCCATATTCAAACAGGATATCACGTGTCCCGCCTTACTCGTTTTCACTTAGAATGACGTGTCGGTTACGGGGCTATCACCCTTTATTGCCACGCTTTCCAGCGTGTTCACCTGCATCATTTAAAGCTTAAGGGCTAGTCCAATTTCGCTCGCCGCTACTTTCGGAATCTCAGTTGATTTCTTTTCCTTCGGGTACTTAGATGTTTCAGTTCCCCGAGTTCGCCTCGCTGCGCTATGTATTCACGCAGCGATACTAGCTTATGCTAGTGGGTTTCCCCATTCGGAAATCGTAGACTCAAGTGGCTTTTACTGCCTAATCTACGCTTATCGCAAGTTAATACGTCCTTCATCGCCTCTGACTGCCAAGGCATCCACCGTGTACGCTTAGTCACTTAACCATACAACCCGAAGAAGTTTCGTGTTGATGACAAGTCACCAAGGTTTAGTGTCTCTCTTTATTGAATGAGCGAGAGACATTTCGATTTTGCCGGACTCAATTTTGAAAACTTACCGCAGTAAGCTTTCCCAAGAACACTTGAATGTGTTTGGTATCAACACGTAAACGTATTGATATTGAGAACTTTTATTTGATAACAACAAATCACGTTGTTATCAGTCAGCTTTCCAAATTGTTAAAGAGCAAGATTTTCTGATGAAAACCATTTTTAAGAACACTTAAGCAAATGTGCTTAAAGATGGTGGAGCTATGCGGGATCGAACCGCAGACCTCCTCGCTGCCAGCGAGGCGCTCTCCCAGCTGAGCTATAGCCCCAACTACTCTAAAACTGTATAAACCATCAATCTGTGTGGACACTCATCAGTGTAATCATCGTATAAGGAGGTGATCCAGCGCCAGGTTCCCCTAGCGCTACCTTGTTACGACTTCACCCCAGTCATGAACCACAAAGTGGTGAGCGTCCTCCCCGAAAGGTTAAACTACCCACTTCTTTTGCAGCCCACTCCCATGGTGTGACGGGCGGTGTGTACAAGGCCCGGGAACGTATTCACCGTGGCATTCTGATCCACGATTACTAGCGATTCCGACTTCATGGAGTCGAGTTGCAGACTCCAATCCGGACTACGACGCACTTTTTGGGATTCGCTCACTTTCGCAAGTTGGCTGCCCTCTGTATGCGCCATTGTAGCACGTGTGTAGCCCTACTCGTAAGGGCCATGATGACTTGACGTCGTCCCCACCTTCCTCCGGTTTATCACCGGCAGTCTCCCTGGAGTTCCCGACATTACTCGCTGGCAAACAAGGATAAGGGTTGCGCTCGTTGCGGGACTTAACCCAACATTTCACAACACGAGCTGACGACAGCCATGCAGCACCTGTCTCAGAGCTCCCGAAGGCACTCCTGCGTCTCCGCTGGATTCTCTGGATGTCAAGAGTAGGTAAGGTTCTTCGCGTTGCATCGAATTAAACCACATGCTCCACCGCTTGTGCGGGCCCCCGTCAATTCATTTGAGTTTTAATCTTGCGACCGTACTCCCCAGGCGGTCTACTTAACGCGTTAGCTCCGAAAGCCACGGCTCAAGGCCACAACCTCCAAGTAGACATCGTTTACGGCGTGGACTACCAGGGTATCTAATCCTGTTTGCTCCCCACGCTTTCGCATCTGAGTGTCAGTATCTGTCCAGGGGGCCGCCTTCGCCACCGGTATTCCTTCAGATCTCTACGCATTTCACCGCTACACCTGAAATTCTACCCCCCTCTACAGTACTCTAGTCCGCCAGTTTCAAATGCAGTTCCGAGGTTGAGCCCCGGGCTTTCACATCTGACTTAACGAACCACCTGCATGCGCTTTACGCCCAGTAATTCCGATTAACGCTCGCACCCTCCGTATTACCGCGGCTGCTGGCACGGAGTTAGCCGGTGCTTCTTCTGTCGCTAACGTCAAATGATGCTGCTATTAACAACACCACCTTCCTCACGACTGAAAGTACTTTACAACCCGAAGGCCTTCTTCATACACGCGGCATGGCTGCATCAGGCTTGCGCCCATTGTGCAATATTCCCCACTGCTGCCTCCCGTAGGAGTCTGGACCGTGTCTCAGTTCCAGTGTGGCTGATCATCCTCTCAGACCAGCTAGGGATCGTCGCCTTGGTGAGCCATTACCTCACCAACTAGCTAATCCCACCTAGGCATATCCTGACGCGAGAGGCCCGAAGGTCCCCCTCTTTGGCCCGTAGGCATCATGCGGTATTAGCCATCGTTTCCAATGGTTATCCCCCACATCAGGGCAATTTCCTAGGCATTACTCACCCGTCCGCCGCTCGTCATCTTCAAAAGCAAGCTTTTGAAATGTTACCGCTCGACTTGCATGTGTTAGGCCTGCCGCCAGCGTTCAATCTGAGCCATGATCAAACTCTTCAATTAAAGTTTTGTTGGTCCTAAGACCGGCTCAATGAATACTGACTTCAAAACTGCTTTTACTCGAAAGTAAAAAATAATTTTAAAGCTATTGTTGTTCCAACAGAACAACAATGAATTGACTGTGCCAAAATCAAGTAAACTTGATTCTGATTGGTCACTCAGTTCATTGATAAATCTTTTTCGATTATCATCAACGAGTGCCCACACAGATTGATAGGTTTATATTGTTAAAGAGCTTGCCTTTCAGTGCCTTAACACCTAAGCAGGACGCGTATAATACGCTTTCCACTTTGAAAGTCAACATAAAACTCTCACATTTTCATGAGAATATTATGGTGACTCGTCTCAATGAGACCAGTCGGAAATTAAAGCCTGGCGATGTCCTACTCTCACATGGGGAAGCCCCACACTACCATCGGCGCTATTGCGTTTCACTTCTGAGTTCGGCATGGAGTCAGGTGGGTCCGCAACGCTATGGTCGCCAAGCAAATTCTTTAATTCGGAAAGCTGTCTTCGTTCTTCACATTCAATGTTCTTCTATTGAGCCCACAAAACCCCTTCGGTGTTGTATGGTTAAGCCTCACGGGCAATTAGTATTGGTTAGCTCAACGCCTCGCAGCGCTTACACACCCAACCTATCAACGTTCTAGTCTCGAACAACCCTTTAGGACACTTAAAGTGCCAGGGAAGACTCATCTCAGGGCTCGCTTCCCGCTTAGATGCTTTCAGCGGTTATCGATTCCGAACTTAGCTACCGGGCAATGCTACTGGCGTAACAACCCGAACACCAGAGGTTCGTCCACTCCGGTCCTCTCGTACTAGGAGCAGCCCCCTTCAATCTTCCAACGCCCACGGCAGATAGGGACCGAACTGTCTCACGACGTTCTAAACCCAGCTCGCGTACCACTTTAAATGGCGAACAGCCATACCCTTGGGACCGACTTCAGCCCCAGGATGTGATGAGCCGACATCGAGGTGCCAAACACCGCCGTCGATATGAACTCTTGGGCGGTATCAGCCTGTTATCCCCGGAGTACCTTTTATCCGTTGAGCGATGGCCCTTCCATTCAGAACCACCGGATCACTATGACCTACTTTCGTACCTGCTCGAATTGTCATTCTCGCAGTTAAGCGGGCTTATGCCATTGCACTAACCACACGATGTCCAACCGTGTTTAGCCCACCTTCGTGCTCCTCCGTTACTCTTTGGGAGGAGACCGCCCCAGTCAAACTACCCACCAGGCACTGTCCGCAACCCCGATTAGGGGCCAACGTTAGAACATCAAAACTACAAGGGTGGTATTTCAAGGACGACTCCACGCAATCTAGCGACTGCGCTTCTAAGTCTCCCACCTATCCTACACATGTAGGTTCAATGTTCAGTGCCAAGCTGTAGTAAAGGTTCACGGGGTCTTTCCGTCTAGCCGCGGGTACACTGCATCTTCACAGCGATTTCAATTTCACTGAGTCTCGGGTGGAGACAGCGTGGCCATCATTACGCCATTCGTGCAGGTCGGAACTTACCCGACAAGGAATTTCGCTACCTTAGGACCGTTATAGTTACGGCCGCCGTTTACCGGGGCTTCGATCAAGAGCTTCGACCTAAGTCTAACCCCATCAATTAACCTTCCGGCACCGGGCAGGCGTCACACCGTATACGTCATCTTACGATTTTGCACAGTGCTGTGTTTTTAATAAACAGTTGCAGCCACCTGGTATCTGCGACTCTCAGTAGCTCCATCCGCTAGGGACTTCACCGCCAAGAGCGTACCTTCTCCCGAAGTTACGGTACCATTTTGCCTAGTTCCTTCACCCGAGTTCTCTCAAGCGCCTTGGTATTCTCTACCCGACCACCTGTGTCGGTTTGGGGTACGATTGCTTATAATCTGAAGCTTAGAGGCTTTTCCTGGAAGCATGGCATCAATGACTTCACACCCGTAGGTGCTCGACGTCGTGTCTCAGCCTAACAAGAAACCGGATTTACCTAGTCTCTTAGCCTACGCACTTGAACCTGGACAACCGTCGCCAGGCCCACCTAGCCTTCTCCGTCCCCCCATCGCAATTATAAGCAGTACGGGAATATTAACCCGTTTCCCATCGACTACGCTTTTCAGCCTCGCCTTAGGGGTCGACTTACCCTGCCCCGATTAACGTTGGACAGGAACCCTTGGTCTTCCGGCGTGGGGGTTTTTCACCCCCATTATCGTTACTCATGTCAGCATTCGCACTTCTGATACCTCCAGCATGCTTTACAACACACCTTCAACGGCTTACAGAACGCTCCCCTACCCCACAATCTTACGATTGCAGCCGCAGCTTCGGTTTACTACTTAGCCCCGTTACATCTTCCGCGCAGGCCGACTCGACCAGTGAGCTATTACGCTTTCTTTAAATGATGGCTGCTTCTAAGCCAACATCCTGGCTGTCTGAGCCTTCCCACATCGTTTCCCACTTAGTAGTAATTTGGGACCTTAGCTGGCGGTCTGGGTTGTTTCCCTCTCCACGACGGACGTTAGCACCCGCCGTGTGTCTCCCGGATAGTACTTACTGGTATTCGGAGTTTGCAAAGGGTTGGTAAGTCGGGATGACCCCCTAGCCTTAACAGTGCTCTACCCCCAGTAGTATTCGTCCGAGGCGCTACCTAAATAGCTTTCGGGGAGAACCAGCTATCTCCGAGTTTGATTGGCCTTTCACCCCTAGCCACAAGTCATCCGCTAATTTTTCAACATTAGTCGGTTCGGTCCTCCAATTGATGTTACTCAATCTTCAACCTGCCCATGGCTAGATCACTCGGTTTCGGGTCTATATCCAGAGACTAAAGCGCCCAGTTAAGACTCGGTTTCCCTACGGCTCCCCTATACGGTTAACCTTGCCACTGAATATAAGTCGCTGACCCATTATACAAAAGGTACGCAGTCACAGGACAAAGCCTGCTCCTACTGCTTGTACGTACACGGTTTCAGGTTCTATTTCACTCCCCTCACAGGGGTTCTTTTCGCCTTTCCCTCACGGTACTGGTTCACTATCGGTCAGTCAGTAGTATTTAGCCTTGGAGGATGGTCCCCCCATATTCAAACAGGATATCACGTGTCCCGCCTTACTCGTTTTCACTTAGAATGACGTGTCGGTTACGGGGCTATCACCCTTTATTGCCACGCTTTCCAGCGTGTTCACCTGCATCATTTAAAGCTTAAGGGCTAGTCCAATTTCGCTCGCCGCTACTTTCGGAATCTCAGTTGATTTCTTTTCCTTCGGGTACTTAGATGTTTCAGTTCCCCGAGTTCGCCTCGCTGCGCTATGTATTCACGCAGCGATACTAGCTTATGCTAGTGGGTTTCCCCATTCGGAAATCGTAGACTCAAGTGGCTTTTACTGCCTAATCTACGCTTATCGCAAGTTAATACGTCCTTCATCGCCTCTGACTGCCAAGGCATCCACCGTGTACGCTTAGTCACTTAACCATACAACCCGAAGAAGTTTCGTGTTGATGACAAGTCACCAAGGTTTAGTGTCTCTCTTTATTGAATGAGCGAGAGACATTTCGATTTTGCCGGACTCAATTTTGAAAACTTACCGCAGTAAGCTTTCCCAAGAACACTTGAATGTGTTTGGTATCAACACATAAACGTGTTGATATTGAGAACTTTTATTTGATAACAACAAATCACGTTGTTATCAGTCAGCTTTCCAAATTGTTAAAGAGCAAGATTTTCTGATGAAAACCATTTTTAAGAACACTTAAGCAAATGTGCTTAAAGATGGTATCCCGTAGGGGAGTCGAACCCCTGTTACCGCCGTGAAAGGGCGGTGTCCTAGGCCTCTAGACGAACGGGACACTAAGTGGCGAATGTTTGGGAACATTCTTTCTCTAAAACTGTATAAACCATCAATCTGTGTGGACACTCATCAGTGTAATCATCGTATAAGGAGGTGATCCAGCGCCAGGTTCCCCTAGCGCTACCTTGTTACGACTTCACCCCAGTCATGAACCACAAAGTGGTGAGCGTCCTCCCCGAAAGGTTAAACTACCCACTTCTTTTGCAGCCCACTCCCATGGTGTGACGGGCGGTGTGTACAAGGCCCGGGAACGTATTCACCGTGGCATTCTGATCCACGATTACTAGCGATTCCGACTTCATGGAGTCGAGTTGCAGACTCCAATCCGGACTACGACGCACTTTTTGGGATTCGCTCACTTTCGCAAGTTGGCTGCCCTCTGTATGCGCCATTGTAGCACGTGTGTAGCCCTACTCGTAAGGGCCATGATGACTTGACGTCGTCCCCACCTTCCTCCGGTTTATCACCGGCAGTCTCCCTGGAGTTCCCGACATTACTCGCTGGCAAACAAGGATAAGGGTTGCGCTCGTTGCGGGACTTAACCCAACATTTCACAACACGAGCTGACGACAGCCATGCAGCACCTGTCTCAGAGCTCCCGAAGGCACTCCTGCGTCTCCGCTGGATTCTCTGGATGTCAAGAGTAGGTAAGGTTCTTCGCGTTGCATCGAATTAAACCACATGCTCCACCGCTTGTGCGGGCCCCCGTCAATTCATTTGAGTTTTAATCTTGCGACCGTACTCCCCAGGCGGTCTACTTAACGCGTTAGCTCCGAAAGCCACGGCTCAAGGCCACAACCTCCAAGTAGACATCGTTTACGGCGTGGACTACCAGGGTATCTAATCCTGTTTGCTCCCCACGCTTTCGCATCTGAGTGTCAGTATCTGTCCAGGGGGCCGCCTTCGCCACCGGTATTCCTTCAGATCTCTACGCATTTCACCGCTACACCTGAAATTCTACCCCCCTCTACAGTACTCTAGTCCGCCAGTTTCAAATGCAGTTCCGAGGTTGAGCCCCGGGCTTTCACATCTGACTTAACGAACCACCTGCATGCGCTTTACGCCCAGTAATTCCGATTAACGCTCGCACCCTCCGTATTACCGCGGCTGCTGGCACGGAGTTAGCCGGTGCTTCTTCTGTCGCTAACGTCAAATGATGCTGCTATTAACAACACCACCTTCCTCACGACTGAAAGTACTTTACAACCCGAAGGCCTTCTTCATACACGCGGCATGGCTGCATCAGGCTTGCGCCCATTGTGCAATATTCCCCACTGCTGCCTCCCGTAGGAGTCTGGACCGTGTCTCAGTTCCAGTGTGGCTGATCATCCTCTCAGACCAGCTAGGGATCGTCGCCTTGGTGAGCCATTACCTCACCAACTAGCTAATCCCACCTAGGCATATCCTGACGCGAGAGGCCCGAAGGTCCCCCTCTTTGGCCCGTAGGCATCATGCGGTATTAGCCATCGTTTCCAATGGTTATCCCCCACATCAGGGCAATTTCCTAGGCATTACTCACCCGTCCGCCGCTCGTCATCTTCAAAAGCAAGCTTTTGAAATGTTACCGCTCGACTTGCATGTGTTAGGCCTGCCGCCAGCGTTCAATCTGAGCCATGATCAAACTCTTCAATTAAAGTTTTGTTGGTCCTAAGACCGGCTCAATGAATACTGACTTCAAAACTGTTTTTACTCGAAAGTAAAAAGTAATTTTAAAGCTATTGTTGCTCCAACAGAACAACAATGAATTGACTGTGCCGCTTCTTGGTTTTCACTTTTTAATAAAAAGTGAAATCAAAAAGCATTCGAACTATTGCTAGTTCAGGTCACTCAGTTCATTGATAAATCTTTTTCGATTATCATCAACGAGTGCCCACACAGATTGATAGATTTATATTGTTAAAGAGCGTTTCCTACCGACCAAACCATTAAGTCCGCGTCGCTAGGGGTGCGAATAATACGCTTTCGTTTTTAAGAGTCAAGGGTTATTTTCAAACTTTCTATTCTCTTTTAAACTCTAACTCGTATGTGAGGTTCGTCTCACTCCGTGTCAGTGAGGCGGCATTATAGGGATGATTTAGAAGGTGACAAGTACTTTTTGAAATTTCTTTTTTGTTCGACCAAAAACCAACCAATGTCGCGTTTTATTGAATAAAACTTCAACATTTGAAGGCTATCACAGCAATTGGTTGGAAAAACGCCAAGCTTGTACGTAAGATTCATGTGTCTATTTTGTTAAGCTTAGACATCTATCTTCTTTTATTTTGATATGTAGTATTCCAATATGAACTCTAATAAATCGACTTTACTGATTGCATCTCTTGCAATAATAGGCGCTATCGTCTTTTCTCTGGTCGCGCTATCTCCCGCAATTACTTTCGTGCTTGGTGTTGTCTCTTCAGCTTTTGTTTTTAAATTTTGTGGCAACAGCACAGTAACCGATGAGGATCCAAAACTCTCAACGAAAACTTTGTATGTCGGAAATTTGCCATACAAAGCTAACGAGGCCCATGTCCGTGAACTTTTTGCTAAAGAAGGAGAAGTGTTTGCTGTGCGCTTGATGAAAGATAAACGCACTGGAAAAAGACGGGGCTTTGGCTTTGTAGTAATGGCATCTTCAGATGTTGATTCTGCAATTGCAGCCTTAAATGAAAAAGACTACATGCAACGTACCCTAAAAGTACGCGTGGCGAACGACCCTAAACATCCTGACGGCGAAATGTTTGAACAGGACTAAACCCTAAGTGAGCCAGTCGGCTATTAAGTGCGTTTTCTTCCCAAGGAAGCGCACTCGATAAAATTTTGTAGTGCTTTATCTGACATTGCGGCTCACTTTCTACCCCAAGCAACTCTTTAACACGCCGGGCTATCGCGTTTCCAGAATCCACCAGCAATACTTTATTCCCTAATACACTTTGAATCTCTTCCTTTATTAATGGGAAATGTGTGCAGCCAAGTACTGCAACGTCAATATGATTAACCAAAGGCTGCAGTATGGCTTTTAGCTCGACCAAATCTACCGCTTTACCTCGTAGTTTCTCTTCTGCCATATCGACAAGCCGAGTTGAGCCTAATAGTTCGACATTTTTATCCGATGAAAAATCTCGAATTAGGTCATGAGTATATTGGCGTGTAATGGTAGCGGGGGTAGCGATAAGTCCTACGGCTTTATTTGCTAGCGATGACGCTGGCTTTATTGCCGGAACGACTCCAACAACAGGAATCGAAAGACAAGAACGTAATGTCGGCAAGACAATTGTACTTGCGGTGTTACAAGCAATCACGACTAAATCGATATTATCTTGCTCAACAATCTGAGTAACTAAAGTGAGGACACGCTCAATTAATACTTGTTGATCTAACTCACCGTAAGGATACGCTTCGTTATCAAACAAATAGGTGTAATTTAACTGTGGCAATTGCGCTTGTATTTCTTGATAGACAGATAATCCACCGACACCGGAATCAAAGATAAGCACATTATGATGAGACTGTTGTGACACGCTGACCACCTAGAAATGAAAACGTCTTGATCATACTCGCTCTTTATCAATTGGCAATATTCTTGCCTGGTATCTTTGATGACAGAAACGCTCCCCCTCTTCGAGGTGTGTGAGGGTTAATTGCAGCGAGCCATGGATAAAACATGGAGCTTCAGTGACTAAAGTGTGAAACTCACCATTTTCACCGCATGGATCGACACTCAGTGGCAATGATTGAAGAAACTCATTTCCATACCACTGACCACAAAATTTCGGTTCTAAAGCTTGCCCATCAGTCGTCACGATCATCGTTTTAATACCACAGCCTATCATTTCATCCGCCAACACACGGCTATTCTCCCCCAACAATGGCAATACGCATTCCCAACCAGCAGGTTCAATATAGCTTTTACGATAATCAGCAATGCCATTACAAAAAATGTCGCCAAATGCAACGGCGTTGATCTCTAAGTCACTCGATTTCAGAGCGTTTATGATGGTTGATTGATAAACCTCATTGCTCGGAAACACTTCGGGTAATTTTATTTTGATAATCGGTAAACCAACCAATTGAGCCTGTAAGTCAATCACATGCAGCGGCGTTGCTTGGAAAGGCACTTCGTTGTCCACATACGTGGTATAAAGCCCAACTACGTTATAATCTGTATCTGCTAATAAGCGCTCTAAAGTCAGCGTAGAATCTTTACCACTCGACCAACTGATAATGACGTTCTTTTTCATGGTGAAACTCACTAATTGAAAAACCGCCCGAAGGCGGTTTGAGGCATTAAAATTGGTAAGCGACGTTCAGGTAATACGCTCGTTCTGGTGCAGGGTAACCATTGGCTGTTTCGTACTCTTTATCAAATAGATTATCAATTCGGGCACTTATCGTCGTTGACTGGTTAGCGTAATAACTTACAGCAGTATCAAATAGTGAATAAGCGCCTAGCGTAATATCCGTATATGGGTAAGTGCTATAATCTACATCAGGTCGTTTACCAACATACAGATAGCTAATTGACCAATCTACTTCATCAAAACTGACTAAAGCATTCCATTTATACATCTCTTTCGCACGGCGTTGTAATTGCTGACCAGTTGCCTCTTCGGCATCTTTATAATCGGCACTAATTTGATGTTGGATAATACCGGTATCAAATTCAGCCGTTAGCTCCACGCCTTGGATATGAGTTTCACCGTTAACATTAACGTATTGATAAGTCGAAGGGTGGTAATCGATCAAGTTATCGATTTTGTTATCGTAACCCGTTAAAGACCAGTACACCCCTTTGACCAAACCACTAAAGGTGAGTTCAAATGAGTTAGATTCTTCAGAGGTTAAATCTTTAGAACCATAGTTTGGGTCATATTGTTGATAAAGGTTTGGGGCTTTAAATGATGTACCATAAGAAGCCTTTACTGCAAACTCTTCGACAAATTGATAGCCAGCTGCGAGGTTATAAGTCGATTGAGAACCAAATTCTTCGTTATCATCAAGGCGAGCACTGGCTTCAAGTAATGCCGATGAAATGCTAGCCGACACCATACCAAATATCGCGCTATTTGAACGACTAAAAGTCTTATCTGCTGTTTTATCTAGATAAGACTCGTCACGCCAGTCGACTCCACCAGCCAAAGTAACCACATCAGATAGCTTATAGTGATTAATAAACTGCACATTACTTTGCTCAAGTTCATCTGAAGAACCAGAGTATTTATCTGCTGACTGTTCGTAATTCCACGACTTTTGTTTCTGAGTGTTGAACTGCATCTCTGCAATCCATTTTTCAGATTGATACTGGCCACCGAATGTAAATGAACGATCGTCTTTTTCTGACTCATAGTATTTATGGCTACCAAACGAATTATCATATTGGTAAATATTCTCATACGCTCTGGCACTACCAAACAGAGACCATTGCTGGCTTAGTTTATGCGTATAACCAACCAAGCCATTGGTGCTATCAAACCCGTGACGATCACCATCATTAATACCTTGTACTGGCTTAACGTTGTAACCTTTATCTTGCTCATTACCAAGTGCAAGGTTTAGCTGACCATTATCCGAAACAGCAATACCAGAGGCGAGACTTAGCTCGCTGTAATCCAAACTCCCCAAACCTGCACTGAATCTTGTCCCTTCATTCGAAGAACGTGCAACGGTAATAATATTAATCACGCCACCAATGGCTTCAGATCCATAAAGGGATGCTCGAGCACCTTTTACGTATTCAATACGCTCAACATACGTTAAAGGGATTTGATTAAAGTCTACGGCACCTTTTGCGGCGCGAGAAAAGCGCACACCATCCACTAGCACCAATACTTGATCAGAGCCTGTACCGCGCACAAAAATTGAGGCATTCTGTCCACGGCCACCATTTTGAGTAATTTGAATCCCTGTCAATCGACGCAAAACATCAGGAATAGATTTAGCCTGTGTACGTTCGATATCTTGCCGTGAAACAATTTCTATATCAGCTAAAGTCGATTGGGTCGATTGCTCGAAACGGTTTGCCGTTACAACGAGAGTTTGATCAGAAGATTGAGCATAAGAAGCATGCGGAAGTAACGATGCTACTGCCATCGCCAAAAAAGAGTTGTTCATGTTGTATCCTAAGTCGCGTAAGTCCTACCGAATCCCCCATCTGGGTAATTAACGATTCGGTTGCTGGCAGGTATTCGGACTTAAGAGCTCGGCATCGCCACCTAGTCACTCGACTTCCCACATCGCTTATGCAGTGTCATTTGAGCTTTCGTTCTCTCTTACCGCTGCGCGTCAGTTCTGGTTTTGCACCAGATTCCCTTTTTCAGCCGTCTACACTTCCAGACAGCACCAGCTGAAGCGATACTATTGTTCTATCTATTATTTGTCTAGAGAAAGATTAGTATAAGCTATAGTTTTACAATGCCAATGCGTGGTTAATTCTGCACAAAACTGGACAAGCGCGAGGGATTGAATAAAATCTGCGCTCTTTATTTGAATGCACCCTACCCGAAGAAAGGTAATACCATGGCTACTCTTGATGTAAACCCACAACACTACCAACAGCAATTGGCGGAAAAGACAGAGCGTCTCACCCAAATGTTTGCACACTATAATGTGCCAGAGTTGGAAGTGTTTGAATCACCAGAGCAGCACTATCGTATGCGAGCTGAGTTTCGTATTTGGCACGAAGGGGAAGACCTTTACTACGTCATGTTCAATCAAGAAACGCGTGAAAAATACCGTGTTGACCAATTTCCAGCCGCAAGCCGTTTAATCAATGACCTCATGCCACTATTGACGGATGCATTAAAAGGCAGCGATTCCCTTCGCCGTAAACTTTTCCAAATCGATTTTCTCTCAACATTAAGCGGCGAAGTACTGGTATCGCTGCTTTACCATCGTCAATTAGATGAAGAATGGATTGAAAGCGCCAAAGCGTTAAAACAACGTTTGAATGATGAAGGCTTTAACCTCAACCTAATTGGTCGAGCACGTAAAATGAAAGTGGTGCTTGATCGCGATTACGTGATAGAAAAACTGAATGTGAATGGCGATAGCTATATCTACCAACAAGTCGAGAACAGCTTTACTCAACCCAACGGTAAAGTCGCGCAAAAAATGTTGGAATGGGCGGTAGATTGCACCCAAGACTGTAGTGGTGACTTACTTGAACTGTATTGCGGTAATGGTAACTTTTCATTAGCACTAGCACAAAATTTTGAGCGTGTACTCGCGACTGAACTAGCGAAACCTTCGGTTGATTCGGCACAGTACAATATTGCGGCAAATAAGATCGACAATGTACAAATTATCCGTATGTCAGCGGAAGATTTTACCGAAGCAATGGAAGGAAAGCGTGAATTTCGCCGTCTAAAACAAGCCAATATCGATCTACAAAGCTACAACTGCAACACCATTTTTGTTGATCCTCCGCGCTCAGGAATGGATATCGATACGTGTAAAATGGTGCAAGGTTACGAACGTATTTTATATATATCCTGTAATCCAGAAACCCTAAAAGATAACTTAGACATTCTAGGCGAAACACATAAAGTGACCCGTTTTGCTCTGTTTGACCAATTCCCTTACACCCACCATATGGAGGCAGGTGTACTGCTAGAGCGCATTAAATAAGGGATTAAAAGGTTTTAGTCCTGAGGGGCAGGCTTAGGGGACGGGAACACCTGAAATACTGAATTGCAATAATGGGATTTGATATGATCACCACCAGCACTGCTCGTAACTAGTGGGTAGATAATAGCGGAAGAAATAAGGCAATGGTCGTTCGACCATTGCCCAATTAGATAGTGATCACTTAGCTTTGAAGCTGTACTTTTGACCCGCAATTGATGCTTCATACATCAAGCCACCTTTACCCATGGTGACAACTGCCATACCGTTGTTGTAAGTGATGCCAGCTTGGTTGGAGTTTTCTGATGAAGAACCTGCGTTAGCGGAAGAGCCTGAAGTTCCGGCTTGAGCTTGTGCACTGGCAGTGATGGCGATAGCAGAAGCACCCGCAGAAAATTCAAAGTTACCGCTGGTAAAATTGTCAAGTGCCGCCTGATTTTCAAAAAAGATGATTTGACTATACGCTTGACCACCGAGCTGTAAACCGATTGAAAGCTGTGACATCTTCGTCTCACCAATAGATTGACCATTTACAAACACCCGCCCCTTGCCATGCGCTCCACCGATCCCAATACCGCCTTTACCTATGGTTGGAAAAACCGCATAAGCACGAGCAGTAGAAAACATCTGTGCAGTTTCTGGTGCAGACTTGAAGTTAGCGACGGTATCGCTGTAGTCATCAGCCAACGCTTGAGTGGAAGTTAAGGTTGCGAAAATCGCCATAATAGAGAATAGTTTACGGAACATAGTATTGACCCTCGAAAAAGAGATAGAAAAAGCGGACTGCCAATAAGAAATGTTAGTTTTTATCATTGGTTAGTAAGTTTAAATAGCCCTGCTCTTACTACAAATAATACTGCTATTCTAACCCGAGATAGACTGTTCAGCTACTGGTTAATTGCCGACCCAAACCCGCCAGATATGTGTGACTGACTGAGGATACCAGCACGACGAATGTTATTTGCATTGCACTCGAATAGTAGCATCGCAACTATCGATGCCAACGCTATCCATCAGTCCTCCTAACCAAACAAAGAGCACTAGCATAATGACAGAAATGAGCATCACCACCCATGGTAAGGAACACATCAAGATCCTTACCAATTCGTAACAACGGTCAACACTGCGACTCGGCTATTGCTCTTTAGTGTTGCGTTATTGATTTCTATCGCAACATTTTAAAACACTATTCAACTCGTGGCTTACCAACGAAACCTAATTTTTTCCCAACCCACAACAGCAGTAATAACGACACTAAAATAGCGAAGAAATTTGAGCCAGCATCCGGATACTGGGCTTTAATAAATGCAGAGTGGCCAAATGCGCCGACAAAGAAACACGCTAGCCCCACCAAAGGAATGTCTTCAGCAACAGGGTTTCGCAAGTATTCTTGATAAAGTGCCTGTACGGAAAGCACTAAGGCAATCACAGGGAAAATGGAAAAGGAAACGCCACTCATTGTTATCCAAGACAACAAAGCGTCACCACAAATACCAGCAACGACAGCCAGTACTAGTGTCTTTCTTTCTGATCCACGGTTGGTCATGCTATTTTCATTCGACATTACTCTATCCCGCCTTTTAGTCGATTACGTTCACGTTCTTTGCGATACCAATACGCCCCTTTGGCTAGCATTCGCAACTGCATGATCAAACGTTCAGCGAGTTCATCTCGCTCACGTCGATCTAAATCTAATGCTTCAGCACCAGAGCTAAACACCAAAGTAACCGATGATTCAGCTTGAGTAAATGCCTCTTCTCGGCTCATGCCTGTCGTCATTAAATACTCGGTTAATTCGGCAGAAAAGTGCTGTATTTCTCGTGCCACCGCGGCACGAAATTCAAAAGAGGTTCCCGAACGCTCACGCAGTAATAAGCGAAAAACGTTAGGGCTGCTTTCGATAAATTCCATGAAGGTTTCTACCGAAGTACGGATAACACTGCCTTCTTTGACAATGCGTTGACGAGCTTGGCGCATTAATTGGCGTAATAACAATCCACCTTCGTCAACCATGGTTAAGCCTAACTCATCCATGTCTTTAAAATGTCGATAAAAAGAGGTTGGCGCAATACCCGCTTCACGTGCGACTTCTCGTAGACTTAAGTTCGAAAAACTACGATCAGCGCTAAGCTGACTGAATGCCGCATCAATTAATGAACGACGTGTCTTTTCTTTCTGTAATGCGCGGATTCCCATTGATTTCATATGAGTCGGTTCTCTTTTAATCTCTGAAGCATACTATAGCGTGATTAAGAGTGTTGTCTAAGCCACAAAACTGACCTCTTTGAAGGAAATGACAAATTAAACGACAACATGAATAATTTTCAACCACTTCCAAAGAAATAAGCGAAAGTCACACCATAAAATAACGTTTTTATATAATCCGCGTGATCCTCTCCACTCTCTCACTGCAACATCATTTACCACACTCCTAGATCAGTTAAAATCTCGCTACAGCAATGTTAAATAAATACAACAAGGAATAGATATGGCTAACATGAACCACTTTGATGTCATTGTCATTGGCAGCGGCCCTGGCGGTGAAGGGGCTGCAATGGGATTAACCAAAGCCGGGTTGAATGTCGCCATTATCGAAAAAGAGAGCAGTGTCGGTGGAGGCTGTACGCATTGGGGGACAATCCCATCCAAAGCTTTACGCCACGCGGTGAGTCGTATTATTGAATTTAACAGCAATCCCCTATTTTGTGCCAATAACACCAGTTTACACGCCACTTTTTCTGACATTTTAGGTCACGCAAAAACCGTTATTGATAAACAAACTCGCTTGCGCCAAGGCTTCTATGATCGCAATGAATGTACCTTGATTTTCGGCACAGCAAAATTCACGGGGAGTAATACCGTTTCAGTCACGCAAAGCGATGGCACTATCGAGCACTATACGGCAGATAAATTTGTCATCGCCACCGGTTCGCGCCCTTATCGACCTGCGGATGTTAATTTCAACCATGAACGCGTTTACGACAGCGATTCTATCCTTTCTCTTAAACATGACCCTCGCCACATCATCATTTACGGTGCTGGTGTTATCGGTTGTGAATACGCTTCGATTTTCCGTGGATTAGGTGTCAAAACCGACCTAATTAACACCCGTGATCGCCTATTGTCGTTTCTGGATAACGAAACCTCCGATGCTTTGTCATACCACTTTTGGAACAGTGGTGTTGTGATTCGTAATGATGAAACGTATGAAAAAGTAGAAGGCACTGAAGACGGAGTCATTATTCACCTTCAGTCTGGCAAAAAAATGAAAGCCGATTGTCTGCTTTACGCTAATGGACGTACTGGTAATACCGATAAATTAAACTTGGCCGCCGTCGGTTTAAGTGCCGATTCACGGGGCCAGCTTGCCATTAATAGCAATTACCAAACAACGGTTGAACATGTTTATGCGGTGGGTGATGTGATTGGCTACCCAAGCTTAGCAAGTGCTGCGTATGATCAAGGGCGCTTTGTTGCTCAAGCGATTACTCAAGGGCAAGCGCAAGGGCATCTCATTGATGATATTCCTTCCGGGATTTACACCATTCCAGAAATTAGCTCTGTTGGGAAAACAGAACAAGAGCTAACCGCGGCCAAAATTCCATATGAAGTAGGCCGATCTTCTTTTAAACACCTAGCTCGCGCGCAGATCGCAGGAAAAGACATCGGAAGTTTGAAAATTCTATTCCACCGCGAAACCAAAGAAATTTTAGGTATTCACTGCTTTGGTGAGCGTGCCGCTGAGATCATCCACATCGGCCAAGCCATTATGGAGCAAAAAGGCGAAGCGAATACTATCGAATATTTCGTTAATACTACCTTCAACTACCCAACTATGGCTGAAGCCTATCGTGTGGCGGCGTTGAATGGGCTTAACCGCCTATTCTGAATTAGCGGTGTGTGGAATGTAATTAGCATGGATGAAACGTAGTAAGTATCAATGTGCAGCAATGCACATTGATATATGCAACTAAAAGAGCTTAAGCGATTGATGAGATGATCTTGCTGCGGCTAGTGCAAAAATTCACCACGTCGCCATTGAGAAAGCAATACAATACCAAGTCCAATACCTCGCATGGCCATGAAGCTAAGCATCGCAAGCCATAGTGCATGGTTATCTAAAAATGATAATGTGTAGAACACTCCAAAGAAACAACACATGGCAACAAACATACTATTGCGCATCTCTTTACCTTTGGTCGCACCAATAAAAATACCGTCTAGCAAGAAACACCACATCGCCGTTAATGGCATCGCCACCAGCCATGGTAAATAGCGCAGAGCTTCTAACTGCACACTGTTAATATCAGTGATCAAAGTGATCAATTGCGATCCCGCAACGGCAAAAGCGATAGTTAATAGCAAGCAAATGATCGCACTCCAAAAGAAGCTCCCGATGATAGCTCCTTTGAGTTGTTGCTCGCTCTTCGCGCCAATAGCTTTACCAACCATGGCTTCCATCGCGTAGGCGAAACCATCCATGCCGTAAGAAATCATCATCAAAAAGCTCATTAATACTGCGTTTGCTGCGACGGTTTGATCACCAAAAGCAGCCCCTTGAAAGGTCATAAAGCTAAACGCTGCTTGCAGGCAAAGTGAACGCAGGAAGATATCTCGATTCAATTTTACAAAACGCGCGATACCATGAGTTGCGGTCGACAATAATGTAAAAGGTGAAGGCAGTTTTTGAGCAACCCAGTAGCGCCAGACACAAAATAGCCCAAAGCTCATACCGGCATAATCGGCAATTACAGATGCCAACGCCGCCCCTTCAACTTTCCAATCGAAGCCGATGACAAAGACAATATCAAGTACGATATTAGTTAGGTTGGTAATAATCACCATCCACATCGGGGCTTTTGCATTTTGCGTACCGAGCAACCAACCTAACAACACAAAATTAGCTAAGGCCGCAGGTGCGCTCCACGCACGGATCAAAAAATATTGTAAACCGTAATGCTTAACTTCATCACTGGCACTACTGAATGAAAAAATGGCCTCACCCAACACTCGGTGTAATAACAAAAATAGCAAAGCAAAGACCAATGCCATCAGTAAGCCTTGAATGAAAACTAACGCCAGTTGCTTTGAACTTTGTGCACCATACGCTTGAGCTGTTAAGCCAGTGGTCGACATACGCAGAAAACCCAGCAACCAAAACGCCACACTGATCATGGTACTGCCAAGCGCCACGCCCCCTAAATACCAAGCGTGTTCAAGATGGCCAATAACAGCGGCATCCACCAAACCTAAGAGCGGAATAGTAATGTTGGAAAGCACCATCGGAATGGCGAGCAATAATACCTGCTGGTGCACAGCACGATTAGACAAAATCTGGAGAATAGATTGCGACACGTTGACCTCTCTCAATAGAAAGCAAAGTGTAACTGAGCCGTAAAGTGGCGGCTAGATCTTACTCAGGAAGGAGAGCCGTATTACTCAATTTACCAATGGATATGAACCAAAACAGGGGTCAAACGTTGTTTTGAGACAATCACTTTGCTCAACCAACGTTGCCACCATTTCCAACGGCCACAATGACTGTCTAATGGAGAATATGTTTTGACTGATTCAGCCCAGGGTAAACAATTAAATATTGCCTCACTCGGTATACGAAAACCGTGCTGATAGTGGCCTGAACCCATACTTTGCCCCAGAGCTGAGGCTGTCTTATCGCCAGCTAACATCAAACAAGCACTCGCATGAGAAAAATACAAACCTAATGCACGAATAAAACGTGTTAGCTGGTGTGCATTACAATCTAATAACGCATGTTCGCATACCATCAGTACTGGTGCAGAATCCGTAATGGTTAACGTATCTAACCATTGCAAATCATCAACACTACCGCACACATATTGGTAACGTTCACTATGATGAAACAGTTTTTGTCGCCACAATAAATTTTCGGTTATATCCAGCTCAATCCACTGACAACGTCCATTGTCGACCCGATAAAAACGCGTATCTAACCCCGCCCCAACATTAATGATGACACCATCGGGGTGACGCTCAATAAACGCTCGGACCTGCTGATCACATAATTGGGTTAACGTAGCGTGTAGTAACTGTTTTTGGTCAATATTACCGGATAAGCACTCAGGTGCTAACTGGCAGCGCTGACAAGCCGTTGCAGCAATGGGATCATAAACCAAACCATTATCAACCAAGCTTTCACGGCTACGAAACCATAATGGCTGAACTAAATTGGTAGGTATCTGGTAACGTTTTAAAGTAGAAGGTTTAGGTGGCATCATCATCTTCCTTGAGTATCAGCAAAGAAGATGATAATGAATATCAATTGCAAAATCAATTTATTGAGAATTAATCTCAATACATCCGATTAAGTTTAGGTTACATCCAGTCGGTGTTACGAATGATTCCAACTGCAATGCCTTCAATCGTTAATTGTTGCGCATTTAAATCAACTTCAATCGGTGAAAACTCTTGGTTTTCAGCATGCAGTAAAACCGTTGAACCTTTACGCTCAAGTCGTTTCACCGTGACATCATCTTCTACACGCGCGACTACCACCTGACCATTACGCACGTCTTGCGTTTTATGAACTGCGAGCAAGTCACCATCCATAATGCCGATGTCTTTCATACTTTCACCATGAACACGCAATAAAAAGTCAGCTTGCGGTCGAAACATACTAGGGTCGACTTGATAATGAGCTTCAACGTGCTCTTCGGCCAAAATAGGCTCACCAGCTGCGACTCGACCAATTAAAGGTAAACCGGTTTCTTCATTAGCCGCTTCAAGCAGAATGCGGATACCGCGTGATGCACCGGGAATAATTTCAATGGCTTGCTTACGAGCCAATGCTTTTAGATGTTCTTCTGCTGCATTGGCAGAACGAAAACCAAGCTCTCGTGCAATTTCGGCACGGGTTGGTGGCATTCCTGTCTCATCAATTTTGCTACGGATAAGATCAAATACTTGTTGTTGGCGTGGCGTTAACGGCTTCATGAGTCACCTGTCTGTTTATACAGTTAACTGTGAGTATATCCAGTAATATGATAAATGGAAGAGTAAGTGTTTATTTTTTAGCTATTTGTAGAAATTGGGCAAGTTGTTGACTCCGTGTTTTTCCGTTCTACTCATCCCACATCGAGCGAAATGATGTTTTACTAATCAATAAAAATTAAAAGGTTTGACCAGTTTCTGGTATTCTTGCCGTTCAAAAATAGTTAGCTGCTTAGGCGTATATCAATTTTTCTTGTTTCTTATTGTTTTTACTTGGGAAATTGAAATGCGTTTAGGTTTATTGAAATATTCTTGAGGCTATGAACCTTTATGTCTTCTGGACACTCATTCTCACGTTCATTACTAAAACTGCCATTATCAGTTTTGGTCAAAGGCACGGCGATTCCTTCAAATCCAATTGAAGATCACGGCATCGATGTTAATAAGCCCATTGTATACGCCTTACCTTTTCGCTCTAGTGTTGATTTACTTACACTTCAAACTCACGCGAAACAGCTCGGACTACCTGATCCTTTACAACCACTTGAGTTAAACGGTAAAAGCTTTCAACGTTATGTCTTTATTTCTGCACGTCCAACATTAGTACAGAATGATCAACACATCCCAAGTGACTCGATTACGCTCTTTTCTGAACTGCTTGAAATGCATCAATTTGATACAGAATTAGATGTGCAAGTGATCCCTGCAACAGTACTTTGGGGACGCAAGCCAGGTAAGGAAGGTCAAGAAAAGCCTTACCTACAAGCCATGAATGGATTACAAAAAGCGCAAGCCGTCATCTTAGCTGGGCGCGACTGCATGGTGCGTTTCAGCCCAGTAGTTTCTATCCGTTATATGGCAGATGCCCACGGTACCGATGCCTCCATTGCGCACAAATTGGCGCGTGTGGCTCGCATTCACTTTTCTCGTCAAAAACTGGCCGCTTCTGGTCCAAACTTACCGAATCGCCAGGCATTATTTAACCGCTTGATAAAATCACAAGCGATTGAAAAAGCGATTGAAGATCAAGCCAAAGCACAAAATATCTCTATCGAAAAAGCGCGTAAAGAAGCGCATGACATTATGGATGAGATTGCGGCTGATTTTTCTTACTCACTGGTAAAAAAAGGCGATCGGATTTTAGGCTGGTTGTGGAACCGCATTTATCAAGGCTTAAACATTAACAACGCAGCTACCGTTCGCCGCCTTGCACAAGATGGACACGAAATCGTATACGTTCCTTGTCACCGTAGTCATATGGATTACCTACTGCTTTCTTATGTTCTATACCATGAAGGCATGGTGCCTCCGCATATTGCAGCCGGTATTAACCTCAATTTCTTTCCTGCAGGCCCTATTTTCCGCCGTGGCGGGGCATTCTTTATTCGCCGTAGCTTTAAAGGCAATAAACTCTACTCAACTATTTTCCGCGAATATTTGGCTGAGTTATTTGCTAAAGGCTACTCGGTAGAATATTTCAGCGAAGGTGGTCGCTCGCGTACTGGGCGCTTATTACCGGCGAAAACCGGCATGCTTGCTATGACAATTCAAGCAATGTTGCGAGGCCTTAACCGACCAGTCACACTGGTGCCAGTATACATTGGCTATGAACATGTTATGGAAGTCAGTACGTATGCCAAAGAGCTACGAGGTAAACGTAAAGAAAAAGAGAACGCGGGGCTTGTTCTACGTACCATTCGCAAACTGCGCAATTTCGGACAAGGTTATGTCAACTTTGGCGAGCCAATTCAACTCAACCAATACTTGAACGAGCAAGCGCCAGAATGGACGCAAGATATTGACCCAATGGGCTCGACGAAACCGCAATGGATGAACCCAGTCGTCAACCAACTTGCAACTAAAATGATGACACACATTAATGATGCGGCCGCTGCGAATGCACTAACACTCTGTGCGACCGCTCTGCTCGCTTCACGTCAAAGTGCTCTCTCACGTGATAACTTAATCAAGCAGATCGACTGCTATTTATCACTACTCAATAATGTGCGCTATTCAGAAACCTGTACCGTGCCTAAAGCGAGCGCAGAAGAGTTGGTCAAACATGCTGAGTCGCTCGATAAGTTTGTCATTGAAACGGACACTATGGGTGAAATTATTTCGCTTGATCGTAATCAGTCGATTTTGATGACCTACTATCGTAATAACATTATTCATCTGTTTGCGATCCCATCAATGATTGCACAAATGCTGATTCGCCAACAAAGTTTGTCATTGGATCAAATCAAAGCCAATGTGGCACTGGTTTATCCATTCTTAAAACAAGAGCTGTTCTTAAGTTACGCACAAGATCAACTAGCCGATGTGGTCAGCGATTATATTGATGAGCTCCAACGCCAACAATTAGTCAGTGTAAACGATGACGGTATGGTCACCATCAACCAAGCAAAAACTCAAGTTTTGATGCTGCTAGGCCGTACCATTTCAGAAACACTGCAACGCTACGCGATTTCGTTGAACCTGTTGGTTGCAAACCCAGACTTAGGGAAATCAGATTTAGAGCAGAAAAGCCAAGAAATTGCTCAGCGTCTTGGTCGCTTACACGGCATCAACGCACCAGAGTTCTTCGATAAAGGGGTTTTCTCTGCAATGTTTGTCACGCTAAAAGAACAAGGTTATTTAGAGCTTGATGGCAACTGTAACCGAGAACCGACCACACAGCTTGCACGCTTACTCTATTCGATGCTCTATCCTGAAATTCGCTTAACCATTCAAGAAAGCGTCTGCCAAGTCGACTAACGGCAAGAAACCACAAAGGCATCATGATGATGCCTTTGTTTTACCTACCCCGTGGAAGTCACACCTCTACCAAAAGGCGATTAGAAGCCCCAAGGTTAATACCATACCAACATGGTTATTATTCAAAAATGCATCAAAGCATAAATCACGATCACGATGACGGATTAAACGTTGCTGATAAACAAACAACGCTGCCGCGGCAAGCACACACCAGTAGAAACTTGCCCCTAGGTGATAGTATCCCCCCAATGCAATCATCATCACTAACACTAGCAATTGTAAAATACCGATGATCATCTTATCAAAACGACCAAACAAAATGGCCGTTGATTTAATGCCAATTTTGATATCATCGTCGCGGTCAACCATGGCGTATTGTGTGTCGTATGCCACTGTCCATACCGCGTTAATCATAAAAACAAACCACATCACCATCGGCAATTCATTCGCTTGTGCTGCCCATGCCATGGGAATCGACCAGCTAAATGCCAAGGCTAAAACTAACTGTGGAAGATGGGTATAACGCTTCATAAAAGGGTACACAAACGCTAATACTATCCCAGCAAATGAAAGCTGAATCGTCAGCGGATTCATAGTCAGTACTAGCAAAAACGAGGTCACGCCTAGTACCAAAAATAGGATAATCGCCTCTTTAGTGCTGACTATCCCTGCGGGTAGTGGCCGCTGTTTGGTTCGTTTGACATGCCCATCCACTTTACGATCGGCAAAGTCGTTGATCACGCATCCAGCCGAGCGCATCAACAAAACTCCCAGCACAAAAACCACTAACACATGAAGATCCGGCACTCCTTGCGCAGCAATAATCAATGCCCACAACGTCGGCCAGAGCAGCAATAACGAACCAATTGGACGGTCCATTCGCATTAACTGCCAATAAGCACGGGCCTTAACTAAGGTCATTAGACTCTCTCCTTAGAGTAAATAGGGCAAGACGGTAAAAACAGTTCCGCCACTAACATGGGTTTGTGGTTCATCCATAATCGAGAACGGCGCGCGAGAAATTCCCCCTTAGCCGTTTTAGCCCACCCGACTTGTAATGCATCACGATTAACGTTCTCAGCGCTAAAAACCGTCAGCCCAAGAGGAATTTTACCTTGACGAGTTAAATCATATTGCTGACCAAGCATGGAAGATTGTGGAATCAAGGTTCGACCCACTACCCATGGTTCGCTATCACCACACAATACCACCTTGCGTAATAAGCATTCTTCTTTCGATAACAAAGCAATTTCATCATGTTGCAAACGTTCTGCTTTTACTATTTTATTGTGCAGTAGCTCGACACCCAATTGCTGGCAATGCTTTTCTAAAACACGAGATAATGAGCCTTGCTCCAAAAGCCAAGACTGAGAAACCTGATCTGGGAAGCAAAAATCGTCAGGTTGCTGCCAAATTACTTCACGTAAAGCAGACAGATAGAGCGAAATTGATTGATTCATACTAGTATTCAATTAGTGGCTTTATCAACATACAATAAAGATCCATTTTGGAGTTAAAATAACCACAGAAAACGCGCTCTCTCAGAAATACTGATTAGGTTAGAAATCAGAAACCCATCCATAAAAAATGACTGGGTGGAAGAAGCTGACACAGCATATTCCTAACAACGAGATAGGCATTTTGATTACAATTAGATGCTCTATTGTAACAAGACTAAAGCGATTCGAGTATCGTGAACAGAAGAAAGAAAAGATAGAAATATGCTTAAACGTTATGTAGCCCAAATAATTATCGCCATGAGCCTACTTTGTGCCCTACCCAGTAAGGCCGAAGAAGAAGGCGTACCTAAACTCGCTTACTTTACCTTGGAACCGGATCTGACAACGAACTTTTTTACCAAAGGGAAAAAACTTGGTTATATTCAAGTTCGCATCGATGTCATGGTGGCCAATAGTAAAGATTTACCCATCGTTGAACTGCATCAGCCTCTTATACGTGATGCCGTAGTCGAGTTACTTGGTAAGCAGACAGAAGAAACCATCAAGTCTCTTGCTGGACGTGAAGACTTAAGAAAGTCACTGGTAGAACAATTAAATGCAGTATTGCTACCAGAAACGGGACGAACCGTTATTGCTGATTTACTGTTTACTAAATACATTTACCAATAAAGCGGCAACAGCCGCTTTATTTTTTCCACTTTGCTCACCGCTGAAAGCAACTAACGAGCGCGATAGCGAGAGGCGTCATTAAGCCCCAAAGCAACACCAGCAACTAACCCTGCTAGGTGAGCACTGTTGGCTATCGCCATGAAAGGTTGTACAAAACCAAGAACTAACCACACCAACATAAAACCGATGAGCGGCTTAGGCATTTGCAAACCAACATTAGGGGCTCTCCAATCGAGCATCCATAAATATCCAACCAACGCATAAACCACACCCGATAAACCACCAAAATTAGCGCCTTCAACCCAGTACTGAGCTGCACCGGATAAGGCGGCTGATAGTAAAAATAACTGGCCTAGTTTGAAAGAGCCCAATTTTTTTTCAATATCCCCACCTAATTGCCACCACCATAACAGGTTAAAAACAATGTGCAGCACTGAGAAATGAAGCAACGCGTGACTAAACCAACGCCAAATTTGCCATTGCTGGCCAGTAACGGCAGGAAAATGCAATGCGGAAAAAACCTCATTAGCCAACCCGAATTGCTGAAGAGTAAAAATCACAAGGCAGACACTCATTACACCCAAAGTTAAAGGGCCTGCTTTTGCTTTAACCATAGCTAACATGCTCGGAGAACGGTATTGAAAATGGTTATTGCGAGTTTCGGCGACATCCCAAGAGGCAGCTTGGTATTTTTTGTTATTCGGATTTTGCAAAAATTGTGTCAGCTCAGCTTCCGTTTCAACTTGGTATTGGTCGTCTAGCAGCCATAATACAAACTGACCACTCCCCTCTGGCATCATTTGGATCTCGATACGTCGAGATGCCATGTAATCAATAAAAGCTTGCGCCATTCTGGGGTTATTGAGAGTGATCAGCCTTAACATATATTTGTATTGTCCTAGTTGGTTACTATTGGTAAGTTGGCGCGATGCCAAGCTTCAAATCCACCATCAACACTATACACCTGTTCAAAACCTTGGTTAACCAGATACTGCGCAGCTCCTTGGCTACTAATACCGTGGTAACACATCACTAAAACTGGCTGCTCAAATTCAGTATCGTTCATGAAAGCCACCATAGTGTCATTGGTTAAGTGGAAAGCGCTTTGGGCATGTGCCACTGTAAACGACTGCGTATCACGAATATCCACCAATTTCGCATTATTTTGTTCAATTAAAGCTTGTGCTCCATGAGCATCAATATGTTGAAATTTATCCATCACTTTCTCTTTCTATCCGCATTGTTTTTAGACACTCATTGTAACCTATACAATATCGATCAAGTACACAGCCTTTATAAGGTTATCCACCACTGAACACTTTATCGCCATTTGTGGATAATCTTGTGGATTACGTTGATAAAGTAGCAAAGTGAAAATTGATCCACAACATGTAGTGATGATCCTTACTTTTCTGTGTGTAACGTAATACATATCCCCAAACATAAAACGCTGTTCAAGCCTTGATTTAAACGACTTGATGACAGCTCACAAATAATTTTGTCACAGAGTTATCCACAACTCATAACGATAAATTGTGTCACTTATTTTCGATCGGATATAAAAAAACCGAGATCATAAAGATCTCGGCCTTCAAATAACTCTTATCGCGTTAAGAAGTTAGAATTCGCCAACAGCCTCTTTCAACTTCTTCATTGCGTTCTTTTCAAGCTGACGAATACGCTCAGCTGAAACGCCATACTCTTCTGCCAACTCTTGCAGTGTCGCTTTTTGGTCATCTAACCAACGCGAACGTACAATATGTTGACTCCGCTCGTCTAAGCTTGCTAATGCTAAACTTAAACGATTATTGGTGTGGTGTTCCCAATTCGCTGCTTCAACATTTTCAGCTAGATCTGAGTGCTTATCTTCAAGATAAAGCATTGGTGCACTGTAAGAAGCACCTGAGTCATCATCGTCAGCCGACATTTCAAATGTCGGATCTTGTGCGGCTAAGCGAGATTCCATTTCACGCACTTCAGCAGGGGCAACCCCTAGCTCACGAGCAACAGTTTCTACTTCACTGTTATTGAACCAACCTAAGCGTTTTTTAGACTTGCGTAGGTTAAAGAACAATTTACGCTGCGCTTTCGTTGTGGCAATTTTCACAATACGCCAATTACGTAGCACGTATTCGTGGATTTCGGCTTTGATCCAATGCACAGCAAATGAAACCAATCTGACCCCGACTTCAGGGTTGAAACGCTTCACCGCTTTCATCAAACCGATATTACCTTCTTGTACAAGATCAGCCATTGGCAGACCGTAACCAGAATAACCACGAGCAACGTGAACGACGAATCGAAGGTGCGATAAGATCAACCCTTTCGCGGCTTCAATTTCACCTTTGTAATGTAATCGCTCTGCGAGTGACTGCTCCTCTTCCTGCGTCAGCATTGGGTAGCTGTTCACTGAACGAATGTAGCTGTCTAAGCTATCTTGTGAAACGAGAGCCATTGTATACGTTTGGTTTGTCATTCAATTCCTCATCAATATCTGATCTGGAGTAATGGATGTTTTAACCCGCCAATCCTGAACCCAAAATGAACAAGAATCAAGCAGGGGGAAGCTATTATGCATAAACAAATCGTCTATACAAGCCCGCAATGTATGGCCAAGTCATAGTTATTAACCATTTTTTTGACCCCCTTCGACTAAACTGGCTCAATTTCTTTTAAATGGCGCTTAGCAGAAACTTTTGCAGCAATGCAGCCTAAGAAGGTGCCAAGCATAAGTAGTAACAAAGATTCATCCCAACTCAGTCCAATTAGGCGAAAACGGCTGTCATAAAGCAACGCGAGATCTTCCACTGCACCGTTTAGCAGGACTGTAATGAAAGCGGTTAACAACCAAGCGGCACACGCCCCTAATAAACCAAACCACATCCCTGAGTACAGATAGGGACGTAATATGTATCCATCAGTGGCTCCAATCAGCTTCATGGTTTGGATTTCATCTTTATTGGCCTGTACATTAAAACGCAATGTATTACCAACAATCAAAAATACTGACCCCAACATCAAAACAGATAAGCTAGCAACGATCACGGTCGCTAAAGTACGGATTGCATCTAGTCTTGCAAGCCAGTCTTCATCTAAACGCACATCGGTTACGTCTTGCTCAGTCTGTATTTTTTGCGCCAAGGCTTTGATTTGACCTTGCAGCTCAACGTCTGGGGTAACAATTAATACACCAGGTAAAGCGTAATCATCCAATAAGCTTATTGCCTGTTCAAAACCGGCATATTGGCTAAGGTCAGCCAGCCCTTGCTGCGAAGAAATATACTCAACACTAGCGATATCCGCTAAGCTTTCTAGCTCATCCTTCAACACCATGATCCGAGCTTCTGGTGTGTTTTCTTGTAGGTAAACACTTATTTGTGAAGGACTGGTTACATTGCTCGCAACAGAGGCAATATTTTTGCTTAATAGGTACATACATGCTGGCATTGCCAAAGCCATTGAAATTACAGCCAGAGTAAGGATATTACCGAGTGGTCGTAGCCATAATGATGAAAATGAGGCTTTAGCTTGCTTAAAATGAACCGTGAAAAAACTATCGGTTTTCACGCGTTTTGGCTCACGCACTTTCGCATTTTTCTTATTGTTTGGCTTAATTGCCATAGTCTTCTACCTCGCTTAAAAATCCTTGATTAAGCTCTAAATGACGGTATTGAGGACGTGTATTCACTAAGCTAATATCGTGTGTTGCCAAAATAATAGAGACACCAGCACGGTTAAATTCTTCAAACAGTTTAAGCACTCGATTAGAAAGTTCGGGATCTAAGTTTCCGGTCGGTTCGTCAGCGAGTAATAATGTTGGGCGGTTAACGACCGCTCTTGCGATACCAACGCGTTGCTGCTCGCCGCCAGAAAGCTGACTCGGCAAGCAACGTGCTTTATCAAGTAAATCGGTTTTATCTAAGGCAGCCGATACGCGGCGTTTAATCTCACTTTCAGAGATCGATTCAATTCGCATTGGCAGCGCCACATTATCAAAGACGGTTCTGTCCATCAGTAAACGATGATCTTGGAACACGATCCCAATATTACGGCGTAAAAATGGAATATCTTGGTTTGGAATGCGCGTGATATCGTGGCCGTTAAAGCTTATCCGCCCATCGGTTGGACGTTCGATAGCACAAATTAGCTTCAGCAAAGTACTTTTCCCTGCGCCCGAATGACCACCTAAAAATGCCATTTCTCCACGACGTAAGTGAAAATCAACTTTTTGCAGTGCCTGACGGCCACCGCGATACGCTTTGCTCACTTGTTGAAATCTAATCACTCGCTATTCCCCTACCAGTGCCTTATTGGTTAATGAGGTGCTCAAGGAGCACCTTAACGATCTTATTCTTCGCGGCTAAATAGCGCCTCGATAAATTGCTGCGTTTCGAATGGACGCAGATCATCGATCCCTTCTCCAACACCAATGAAGCGAATAGGAATTTCAAACTGGTTCGCTAAGGCAAAAATAACGCCACCCTTTGCGGTGCCATCAAGTTTAGTCAAAGTAATGCCTGTCACCGGAGCCACCTCACTAAATAATTTGGCTTGGCTAATGGCATTCTGCCCAGTCGCGGCATCTAAGGTCAGCATAATTTCGTGCGGAGCTGAATCATCAATTTTCTTCATTACCCGCACAATTTTACGCAACTCTTCCATTAGGTTGCTCTTGTTTTGCAAACGACCCGCGGTATCAGCGATAACCACATCAACACCACGCGCTTTGGCAGCCTCGATCGCATCATAAATAACAGACGCACTATCTGCGCCAGTATGCTGCGCGATGACGGGAACATTATTGCGCTCACCCCACACTTGCAACTGCTCTACCGCAGCGGCGCGGAAAGTGTCTCCCGCAGCCAGCATGACTTTCTTACCTTGTGCTTGAAATTGCTTGGCAAGCTTACCGATGGTCGTCGTTTTACCGACACCATTTACCCCTACCATCAAAATGACATAGGGCGTTTTACTGCTATCAACCACCAACGGCTGCTCGACTTTAGCCAGAATATCTGCCATTTCATCTTTGAGTAAACCATACAGTGCTTCACCATCTTTTAATGCTTGGCGAGATGCTTTCTCTGTTAGGTTATTAATAATTTTAAGCGTGGTGTCCATACCCACATCGGCGATCAATAACTGTTCTTCTAGCTCTTCAAAAAGATCGTCATCAATTTTTTTGCCTTTAAAGAGGCCAAAAAAACCGGCGCCTATATTGGCTTTAGTACGAGTTAAACTGCGCTTTAAACGAGCGAAAAAGCTTTCGCTTGGCTTTTCTTGCTCTTGAACTCGAACTTCTGCTTCTGCTTCTGCTTCTGCTTCTGCTTCTGCTTCTGCTTCTGCTTCTGCTTCTGCTTCTGCTTCTGCTTCTGCTAAAACAGTGTCAGACTCATGCATTACCTCAGCAACGACTGTTTCTTCAATTTCTGCTGTTTCTGCATGTTCAACCACTGTTTCTTCAACTACAGATTGATCTTCAGTTTGCTCTTTTGCTGTGGTTGGTTTGCTTGATTCTTCTTCACCAAAACCTAGCCAAGAGAGTAATCCGCGTTTCTTTTTTTCCGTCATCTGGGGATATCCTAGATTTACTAAACTAACTACGACCTTTTTCTTAAAGAATTATCTCTCTTAAGAAAAAGAAAAATGACAAAGCAGTGAAAACTTTCCAATTAGCTTGGTAAACTTTGTCATTATTAAAATTCAATGGCTATGCCAACACCCATCTTGGTGGGTAGACTGGACATAGTATCACTTTATTAGCGGTCAAAAAATCTATGGTAAGACGTCGCCAGCAAAACTCATCACAAAATAAGCCATCCACCGGCTTTGTTCGCATTATTAGTGGTTTATGGAGAGGTCGTAAACTGCCAGTTCATGACGCCCAAGGACTTCGCCCAACGACTGATCGCGTCAAAGAGACGCTATTTAATTGGTTGGCACAAGAAGTTCCTGGTGCAAAATGTCTCGATTTATTTGCCGGCTCCGGTGGACTCGGGTTTGAAGCTGCATCCAGACAAGCGGAATCAGTGACACTGATTGAGCTCAATCCGACCGCTTTTAAACAAATTCAGCAAAATATCGCTGCGCTCAACGCCTCAAACGTGCAAGTGGTGAATAGCGATGCGCTGACGTTTCTACAACAAGTTGGCACACCTCAACATATCATCTTTATCGACCCTCCATTTCGCCAAGGTTTACTGAATGAAACCGTAACACTTTTGGAGCAAAACGGCTGGCTTGCAGACGATGCAATGATCTATATTGAAACTGAAAAAGAACTTCCTCTTGATGGCATCCCAAACAATTGGCGCCTACACCGTGAAAAAACGGCAGGCCAAGTGAGCTATCGACTCTTTGAAAGGACATCCGAATGAAAGTGTTACTCGTATTAGCAAAAGCGGCCATTGCTTTTGTTTGGTTTATTTTATTACTTAATATTTTTATGCCATTCCCAGGGAAAGCGGCTATTGCGCTTTATATTATGACGGCATTTTTATTCATCATGCATGGCCTGCAAATGCTGATTTTTATTGGCGCATTCGGTGATAAGATAAACATGAGCCGTTGGGAGAAATGGTCAATTCTTGTGTTTGGAGTCTTCTCACTGCTCGATATTCGCCGTAAACACATGATGTAACCCCTCGCTATAAAAAGGAAAAAGCCGCACACTGCTTACCAGTTGTGCGGCTTTTTTCATTGGTAAGTTTAACGGTATTCTTTTTCCTACATACCCATATAACTTTTCACGCCATTGAGGAACATTTGGGTCGAAATCATTACCAACAGCAGCCCCATTAACCGCTCTACCGCTTTCAACCCTCGCTCACCTAATACCTTATGGAAGAAGTTATAGAACATAAGAATGAGGAAGGTTCCGCCCCACGCTAGCAGTACCGCGCCAGAGAGCTCTAATAATTTATCGGGATGCTGAGTCGAGAGTAAAAGCAGCGCGGCAATAACAGAAGGCCCTGCAATCATTGGTATTGCCATCGGGACTATAAACGGCTCCTCACCCGCAGCCAAACCGGTGATGCTGCCTGCGCTTGGGAAAATCATCTTAATTGAGATGATAAATAAAATAATACCACCAGAGATGCTCAAGGTTTCAGGTTGCACGTGCAAAAAGCCCATAATGCTTTTCCCAGCAAAGAGAAACAGCATCAAAATAATCAGCGCAAAGAAAAGCTCACGAATTAGGACCACTCGACGGCGCTTTGGATCGAGATGCTTCAATATCGATAGCATGATCGGCAAATTGCCAAGTGGGTCCATGATTAAAAATAGCATGGTTGCAGCCGATAGAATTTCCATCTCGCACAACTCTCATTAGTTCAAAGTTGGCGCAGTATATCAGCCTAATTTACAGATTTCGATGCTAGTCACAGCCAGTGTTTATAAAACCACAGATGCGGTGATCAAAGCTTGAGCCAACAGATAGCTGCCCGAAATTAAATAGCGGCCAAATGGAAGAGGACGACGGTAATCATGAATAGCTAACAAAAGGGCTGACATTATTAGCACTAAGCTACCCACAAATCCGCACACAGCCCCTACGGTATGAGCTTGTAACCATAGCTCACCGGAAGCCCACGCCAATTGGATTAACATCAACCCCATAATAGCAACGGGAAAAATTAATGTATCAATTTGAGGAAGCAGTAGAAAAAAGGCAACGATACTGGCTGCAATCAGCAATGCGGGTAACCACCACACCATCACTCCTGAGAGTTGTAACCAAAATGCTTTGCTGTACATCAGTTGCGCTAAAAGAAAGGTGGCAAAACACACTCTTGGGTAGCGCTGTAGTACATGCAAACTATCAGCGAATGCGGATACGCATAAACCGAGACTAATCCATAAAATCGGAGAAGATAACTGGCTTGTTTGGCTCAATAAGATAACAACCAACAGCAACATACTGAATGTTTTAAACATTACCGCTTGTTTTATGTTGTTACTTTCAAGTGCAGAAATACTGATGAATCCTGACAAAGCAACGGAGAGCCAGCTCCACATGTCATTACCCCTTTATGAATCTGCCGCCAGTGTAGGGATGTGGTCGTTGAAGTCCAGCATATGACTACAAAAGTTGGATCTTGATAGCGAATCCACGGATTCACTTCGCGTTGTTTAAAACAGATAAATAATAAGCCCCCGACTAATACTTATCCAACAACATACACTTTTGCAGTCCAGCACCACCCCACCATAGAAAACACTGTTTTTTATTGAATTTAAAAAGAAACACCAACCAAAAAACGCACATATCACTGACCATAATTTTTAAATTAGAAATAAAAAATCAAATAAAAACATATAACTATAAAAAACAAGCCATCATAAAACCACACAACCCAACCAGAAGCAAAATCAAAGCGATAATCATGAGATTAATATCAATAAATACCGTGCTAACCAGATAGCAATACATCCACCACTAAAAAACCATTCATTTTTTCTCAGAAAATGAGAATTCACCAAACTTTGACAGAGCGAGATCCACCAAGCACCAAAACCAGAAAAAACCATACCAACAACAATAATTCAAACTTTAAAAATCAATAAAAAACAATAAGATAAAAAACAAAAGGTTAAATAAAACCCAACAAGCACACTATACAACCACTTCAAAAACATAACTAAACATAGCCAATACAGGTCAATACAGGCCACTTTTAGTTATATTTTTAGATACTTCATCAAATTGATGTTGATCAAGCCACTAAAGTAGTGCTATTGTAAAAGACATAAGATGGATTCACTAATTTAAAGGAGCAGTGTTATGATTTCTTCATCTCAAAAACAGGGACTTGTAATGATCGCAGTTATCGTTGGACTAATGACACTGCCGATGATGTACTAAGTACTGAATACAAAAAATGGGGATGCACATGCATCCCCATTTTTTTATCAAATTTTTAACTATCTCATTGTAAATGTTTAGATAAAACTTCCCAATGCATGTAGTAAAACGCCAATGCAGCAAGTGTAATCAGAGTCATCAATGAAATCGCAACACGCCAAATAAAACGGCCACTCCGCGGGGTCAACTCCTTCTCACACTCTCCACAAACATTCAAAAACTCTTTACGATTATCTAATTGGTACCCCTCTTCGTGTACCACCTTATTACGAATTGTCGCAATATAACGCAGCTTACTAATCACATCGTGTGGCAAGCGCTCTTCACAACTAGTGATCAACTGGTGAAGGCCTTTACCGTTGGCGTGATACTGCTCTCTTAGTAAGGTTTCTAATTTACGCGTTCGCAGTACAACTTGTTCAATATCAGACATGGCCGCCCTCCTTTGCCAATCATAGTGGAGCTTAACTATCTGTATCATACTTTTTCGAAGGGTTATGACTTATTTTAGTTGGCTAACCTGCCAATAAAGTGTGATATCAGCCGAAAAAAAATTCTCTAAACAATTCTAGATCACGCTTTGCTGAGACTTATAACTCTTTAATATATGTTGCTCGTTAAAATAGTGACTTCATCCCTAAGGAGTGCATCATGCCATTTTTCTTGATCATCACAGTAGCTTTACTGGCCATTGCAGCAGCTTGGGCATTTAACCATTTTTATCGTCGTCACATGCAAGGTGAGAATGCTCCCGAGCGTACAGCCAATGTCACCATAATCGACAAACAATCCATTGCTATTCCCCACCCTCGCCCCGGTGAAGAAGACCAAGAGTTCTGGATTTATGTCCAGAAAGGCAAAATAGGCCCTAAACGAGAATTCCAAGTTGGCGTACATTATTACCATGCATTAAACCCAGGCGACCAAGGGACGCTGACCTATTGCGGTCATAAATTTCTACACTTTGCTCTCAAACGCTAAGGGAGTAGCCAACGCGTTTTAGCCGAACGGGAAACAAGCCAGCTGACAGCGAGTGATCCCGCACCACTGACTATAATCCACAACGGAATAACCCAAACTGGATGCCCTTGATCCCATCCATATGCCTTCACGGGCCATAAGAAAATCGGATGTAAAATATAAATGCCCAAGCTGTATTGACTGATAAAACTCACCACTTGATTTGTACGGGCAGATAACCCCTCACCAAAATAACGGCACAGCATAAAGACCATGCTGGCAGCTAACACCACATTTAGCGTTTTATAAGAAAGCCAGCGTCCTATCGTATACTCACCAGCCGCAATACTATGGCTCGTCACCATCCATATCGTCGTAAATAGAGCAATGCCTCCAAGTAGCGTGGCCGTTGCGACCGATAGACGATTTAACGGCACTTTTTGATAAAGGATATAACCTAAAGGTAAGTAACCAGAAAATAACCACAGTTCATGACTCCAGGGGCCATCAATCCCGAACAGGAATAAGGTGGTCGTAAGTAACCATACACCGACCAATGCATACAAGGCTTTATCATCTACTCGTCTCACCAAGACTTGCAGAAATGGAATCACAAAATAGAGCGGAATAAAGTAGTAGAAAAAGCCAAGATGGTAGTAAGTCGCATGCTCAGGGCTATGGATCAATACATCTTTAACCACTTGAGCATTAAACCCGTCAGCACTCCAGCCGGACAAATAAGCGTAAAACAACGACCAAATTAAAAATGGCAGTAACACTTTGCCTAAACGTCGCTTTACATAATATTTCGCATCAAAAGGGCGTCGATCACTGAGCATTAATGCACCGGAAATAAGAATGAATACCGGAACAGCCCAACGGCTAACGCTATTAACAGTAATTGCGGTCAGCCACTGCTCAAAAGGAATATCACCAAATTGCTGACGATAAGGAGCCAGAACATGAATGCCAATAACAGCAACCGCTGCCACACAACGGAGAAGATCAAAAAAGAGGACACGCTGTCTCATAAGCTACTCATTTGAAAAGAAACTTGTCTGACTATAGCAATAAAAATAAAGACGCAGCGAAGCACTGCGTCAAATTTAAGTTAAAAAGTATTAAACCGTTTGTAATGAAGCTTTAGGTAATTTGAAAGAAATTAAGGTCGTGATGGCAAGAAAAGCAAATGATACCCATAAACACGCCGCCAACCCAGCCACTTGAAACACGTAGCCTGAAAGAATAGTGCCAATTAGGCGCCCCATGGCATTGGCCATGTAATAGAATCCAACATCCAGTGACACGCCATCACCTTTGGCATAACTGACAATCAAATAAGAGTGGAGCGAAGAGTTAACCGCAAAAACAGCACCAAACAACATCAGCCCGATGACAATCACCCACTGCGGCTGCCAACCTATTTGTACACAATAGGCAATCAAAGCTGTGATTACGGCAAGTAAACCAACCCACCCGACAGCCGCGCTACCATCCGGTACTTTTCCTTGCGCTTTTCCTGTTATGCGCGGTGCAATACTTTGTACCATACCGTAACCAATTACCCACGCAGCAAGAAAGCCACCTACCCACAAATGGTCCCAACCAAACACAGTGCCAAGATAAACAGGCAAAGCCACCACAAACCAAACATCACGAGCACCAAATAAGAATAAGCGCGCCGCAGATAAAATATTTACTGAGTCTGATTTAGAAAAAAGCTGGCTAAATTTTGGTTTGTTTTTCGCTTTGCCAAGATCGGTATCGAGTCCAATTAAGCTACCAATCAACACCAAACCAAGCATACTAGCCATTAAAATCACTGAATATTGGAAGCCAAACAAAGACAGCAGTACTCCACCAAGGAAGAAACCAACCCCTTTCAACGCATTTTTAGAGCCAGTTAGGATGGCGACCCATTTATATAATGCGCCTTGCTGATCATCAGGCACCAACGTTTTGATGGCACTTTTGGCACTCATTTTGTTGAGATCTTTCGCAATGCCTGAGAGTGCTTGCGCCGCCATTACCCACACAATGGTTAACCACTCATTGGGAACCGCCAGCATACTCAACGCAACAATCTGCATCAGCAAACCGATGTTCATGGTTTTATTCAAGCCTAAACGTGCTCCTAGCCAACCACCGATCAAGTTAGTCACAACACCAAAAAACTCATAAAACAGAAACAGAGAAGCGATGGCGAGTGTGCCGTAACCCAAGTCGTGAAAATACAGCACCACCAGCATGCGTAAAGCACCATCTGTTAGTGTGAAGTTCCAATAATTAAACGTCACTAAAATGTATTGTCGGATACTTTTTTCCAATGTTGAAAACATAAGATAGCCACTGTAAGCATTGAAAGGAGAGGTTAATGAGCTTTGAGAACATCATAGTCCCAAAGCTCATCATATTAGGCAGATTGAGCAACAGCCTGGATATAGTCACATTGAACTGGCTTGGTAAAAGCCCCCGGACGCAGCACTTGAACACGTTCAATGATCGTATTGATATCCCAACCACGATCTAACAAAAGATGAGCAGCGAGTAACCCAGTTCGACCAGAGCCTCCCATGCAGTGCAGCGCAATTTTTTGCTTGTTGTCCAACAGTGACTGCAATTGTGGTCCAATGCTTGCCCATTGAGAGGCAAAGTCAGCATCAGGGGCACAATCATCTTCAATAGGTAGATGGAACCACTGCATATCAAGCGCTTGGGTCATTTCACCTAGCGCTAGCACGCCTTTCTCTTGCATTTCACTAGTATTGATTGCCGTCACAAGCGCGGCTACCCCTTGCGCTTTTAGCTGACGCAGTGATGTTTCCAAGCTTACGCCCTTCGTGCCCGGACATGGTGTAAGGATTAATGCCGCTTCATCAACCGCTAATTCCCAAGTTGGATGTGTCATTTCTAGCTCCCTATACCAAGCCAACATTACGGACCAGCTCTGCGGTGCGCGTTGCGTAGCCCATTTCATTGTCATACCACGCGTAGATCTTCACCATGCGTTTACCGACCACCATCGTTGACAGTGCATCGACAATGGTTGAGCGTTGATCGCCTTTATAGTCAATCGACACTAATGGACGTTCTTCATAACCAAGAATACCTTGCAGTTCACCTTGTGCTGCTACTTTCAGCAGTGCATTGACTTCTTCCGCTGTGGTGTCTCTTTTGACATCAAAGATAATATCGGTCAACGAGGCATTCGCCAGCGGCACACGTACCGCGTGACCATTAATTTTTCCTTCCAGTTCTGGAAATATTTCGACAATGGCAGTCGCGCTGCCTGTGGTAGTCGGAATTAAACTGGTACCACAAGCTCGAGCGCGGCGTAAATCTTTATGCGGCGCATCCAAAATAGTTTGTGTGTTGGTTAGGTTATGAATAGTCGTAAATGAAGATTGCTCAATGCCTAGTTGCTCATGAATCACTTTAACAATCGGGGCAATACAATTCGTTGTGCAAGAAGCCGCCGTGACAATACGATGCAGCTGTGGATCAAAAATATGGTCATTGACCCCGACAACAATATTGGCAATACCCTCTTCTTTAACAGGCGCAGAAACGACCACTCGCTTTACTCCCTGCTCAAGATACTGATTCAAAAAAGAGCGGCTACGGTGCACGCCTGTCGCCTCAATAACGACATCACATCCCGACCAATCAACACTGGCAATTTCACGCTCTTGAGTCGTTTTAATGCGTTGACCATTGATGATAATCATCTCTTCATCTGCACTAACCGCATGCTGCCAACGCCCTTGTACAGAGTCAAATTCGAGCAAATGAGCCAAGGTCTTAGCATCACCAGCGACATCGTTGATCTGTACAAATTCTATTTCTGACCAATCAAATGCGGCGCGCATTGCCAAACGACCGATACGGCCGAATCCATTAATTCCTACTTTAATCGTCATGATTATCTCTCTTGTTCAGGCACATGGGCGCTGAGTTTCTGTCTGTAAACGTTGGCTGTCAGCAGCATATTGCTGCTGCAGACAATTTGAATTTTTAAGTCCTTCAATTACTTTACGCAACCAACCAGGTAATTGATTGGATACTTGGTAATAGACCCACTGCCCATGGCGCTCATCCACCAGCACCCCAGATTGACGAAGTAGGGCTAAGTGGCGTGATATCTTCGGTTGGCTTTGTTGCAGGGCGCCCGTTAACTCGCACACACATAAGCGTCCTTCACGGGCAATAAGCAACAAGCACCGCAGGCGGGTTTCATCGGACAACATTTTAAAAAACTGATGAGGCAACATATTTCAATCTCATACATACGCATATCCATATATATTAGAAATAAAAAAACACGCGTCAAGGCGCGTGCTCTTCATGTCATAAAAAATTCACGTTAAATTAAGCGATTCACATCTTGGCTCCAACGCAACGCGGCAGATAATTCGTCACTGACAACGCCTAACTCCAAACCAAGCGCATCACAACGCGCTTCCACACCTTGCCAATCGGCTTGTTCAAAGCACTCTTCTAGCGCTAACAGCTCACCAATAGGACCTTCACGCCTTTGCAGGGCTATTTTCACCGCGTCAGAAAGCGGTAATTGTTCGACAAGCTCTTCAATAGAGATATCTAACAGAGCATCCAATACGGAAAAAAGACCAATCAAAAAAGCCTGTTCACGGTATTCGCATAGCGAGTGATGACTTGCCATTAACTGACAAAACTGAGCTCGCTGCAACGATAAGTTATACAACTCTTTCGGCTTCTTAGATGAAACGAACGAAGCCACGGCCAATGAAACAAACGTTTTCAACCGGTCTTGACCAAGGTAAACCAGAGCCTGACGAAAAGAGGAAATCGGCATCGAGAGGCGATCCGACATGGTATTAACAAATCTGAGCAGTTTGTATGACAACGCAACATCTTGCGACATAATGCACTCAATTCGCTCAAAATCGACGTCAGGTTTACACACTTCACGAAACAGCTCTAACGCGATAATTTGCTCGGGGCTAACGTAGCGTTGCTTAATGATCTGTGGCTTACTGAAAAAATAGCCTTGGAAAAAAGTAAACCCAGCGGAGCGCGTAACATTAAATTCATGCTCAGTTTCTACTCGCTCTGCCAAAAAACGTCGCTTACTTCCCTCTGCAATCCGCTTACGAACAAATTCGCACGCTTCTTCCAAGCCCAGCGCCATAATATCGAGTTTAACGATGTGCACATAAGGTAGGAATCGTTCCCATTCAGGCGAATACACAAAATCATCCAACGCCACAATATAACCGCGCTTATAAAGATCTTTAATCACATCCAATAACTCATCACTTGGAGCACAAGTTTCCAACACTTCAACCACGATTTGATCTCTTGGCAAGGTCAGTGGCAGACGACGAATTAAACTCTTATAGGGGAAATTGATGAAACAACGCGATTTGGCAATTGCAGGATTCATCCCAACAGAGAGGAAGTTTTCAACAATCAGACGATAAGTGGCACGATTTGACTCAATATGAGCAGGGAAAGCATTATTTTCTCCGTCTCGAAATAGGAGTTCATAACCAAGCGTGTGTTGCTTCGCGTTGAGAATCGGTTGTCGAGCTACGTAGGTATAATACATCTAACTAACGACGACTTGAGTAAGTAGCAACACGTTAAGACTTCGCTGCAGCAAGTAACGCACCGCACCCAACAAACATTGACCCGAACACTTTATTGATTTTACTCATAACGCGATCAGAACGAATAAAACGCCCCATCTGAGCCGCTAATGAGGTGTAACCCAACATCACAATAGAATCAATCACCACAGTGGTAACACCCAATGCAAGTAGCTGAGTCAGTTGATCTTTGCTTGGGTCAATAAATTGAGGAAAAAGTGCCACTAAAAAGACAATCGATTTGGGATTGGTCAAGTTAATCAATACCGCACGACGCAATAAGGAGCCACTCGACAGTGCTTGTTCGGCAGCACTGGTCACTAAACTGGAATGATCTCGCCATTTTTGGATACCAAGCCAAACCAAATAAGCCACACCAACCCACTTGATGATGCTAAATGCCAACGCTGATTGTGCTACTAACGCACCGATTCCCGCGCCAACCAAAATAATATGGAACGCTAGCCCTATCTGCAAACCAACAATCGCCGCCAGAGATTTGCGAGTACCATAACTAAGCCCGTTGCTAATGGAATTGACTGTGCCCGAACCGGGCGCCAAACTAAACACAATCGCGGTCAGCACATAAGCGAGCCAAACATGAGTATCCATTGCAATTCCTCTCGACTAGACTAATCTAGCGTAAATAAATTATCCCTCGAATCTGTCCAATAAAGAATATCTATGAATCAGATGAGTCCAAACACGCCACCTTATACTCAAGAGTCATCTTTTGAGCAAGTGATCAATACCACGATCGCCGACTTCTGGCATTCTAAAGAAGAAGATTTCATCAAATCTTTTGATAAAACAAAAATTTATTGCTGCAAGTTCACCTCATCCGAGCATTCGAAAGCGATTGTGGTGGTGAACGGCAGAATTGAGTCATGTTGGAAGTATCAAGAGCTGTTTTATGACCTTTTCCAACAAGGGTACGACATTTATTCCTTTGACCATCGTGGTCAAGGGCTTTCTCAACGCCTAATCGACAACCCACAAATGGGCTATGTCGAGGAATTCGATGACTATGTCCAAGACTTGCACCATCTGATCCAATATTTTGATCTTAGCCGTTATTCGCATCGTTTTATTGTAGCTCATTCCATGGGGGGAGCCGTCGCAACACGATATGTGCAAACACATCCCGAGCATAATTTCGACGCCATGGCACTCAGCGCCCCGATGTTTGGCGTCAATATGCCTTGGCAGTTACGCCCAGTGGCGATGCAACTGAGCCAAGTGTTAACAGCAATCTACTCGAAACCAACCTACGCTCCAGGTTATCAGGCTTATACCCCGAAACCTTTCGAAATGAACCCTTTAACGCAAAGTGAAGTACGCTACCGTTGGTTTAGAGAGCTGTATGAACACAAACCAGAGCTGAAAATCGGTGGCCCAACGACGCGCTGGGTATGGCAAGGATTGATGGCTGTCAAACAATGCCAGTTACTCACTCGACAAGTAAAACTACCGACTTTAATTCTACAAGCTGGGCAAGACACCATAGTCAGTAATGCCGATCAAATTCGCTTTGCGACTAAATTGGCAAAAACCAACCCAGATAGCCAATTAGTTACCATTAATGAGGCTAAACATGAGCTACTTTTTGAGAAAGATGACTACAGAAACCAGGCTCTTGATGCAATATTTGAACTGTTTCAGCAGATAGAAAGCAAAGCCTAAATGGTGGGGGAAATGGGGAAATTTCAATTTGCAGTTTTACCCTCTTTTTCCTCTTTAATATGGCGTAGACTAGGCAACCTAAAGGTTTGTTCATGACCAGAGCGAACAAACCCAAATAACCATGATAATGAGGGTTTTATGACCACCGAACGCAAAGATAACGCTATTCACATTGTCGCTTCCGATCTCGACGGGACTCTGCTTGCCCCAAATCATCAGTTGAGCGACTTTACAAAGCAAACACTGAAAGAGCTGCACCAAAAAGGCTTTACCTTTATCTTTGCAACCGGTCGTCACCACGTGGATGTAGCAGGTATTCGTCAGTTAGCGGGCATCCCCGCTTATATGATCACCTCAAATGGTGCTCGCGTGCATGACCAAAACGACAACTTAATGTACAGCAAGAATGTTCCACAAGATCTCGTTCAAGCGATAATTGACGTTGTTAAACAAGACCCACAAATCTATGTCCATATCTATCGAAATGAATCTTGGCTATTGAATAAAGAAGACGAAACCCTGCGTAATTTCCATAAAGAGAGTGGTTTTAACTATCAAGTATTTGATATAGACCATGCTCCAACCGATGGCATTGCGAAAATTTTCTTTACACACCCAAGCAAAGATCATGAGCTACTCACTCAATTTGAAGACCGTTTGAACGAAAAATTTGGCGATAAGCTCAACGTTGCTTTCTCAACCCCTTGGTGCTTGGAAGTCATGGCGGCCGAAGTGTCAAAAGGTGATGCGCTTAAAGTGGTAGCTGAATCGCTTGGTTGTACCCTCGACAACTGCATCGCTTTTGGCGACGGCATGAATGATGTCGAAATGCTATCCATGGCAGGCAAAGGGTTAGTGATGAATACATCGCATCCAAAAGTGATGAAAGCACTGCCAAACAATACCGTTATTGGCAGTAACGCTGAAGATGCTGTCGCTCATTATCTGCGTGAACATTTATTCTAGTCATCAACGTTTGCATGCTCTCTAGAGTCGCCGCTTGAAGCCCACAGCGCAGTAGCGAATATCAACCAAAACCAAGGTTTTGTTCGCTGACTGTTAATTAACGTGGGCTTAAGTTCAGTTCTAAGCACCCAATGTGCCATAATATTGTCCTATCTGTTTGTCTTAAGGACGGTATTCAATGAAGGCGTTTAACACCCCTATCCTATTATTGTCAGCTCTGGCACTGCAAGCTTGCTCAATGCAACAAGCTTCTGTTGAAGCAACAACCAGCGCGACACTCGACAAGCCAAGCACTATAACACCACAAACTTTTGTGATGCGTGGTGAAATCGTGGTCGGTCATGAAGCCCGAACGTTTACGCCTTGCGGCAGCAACCAACAGTATTGGTTGGCTTTAACCCCAGAGCAAGCTAAACAAGCCTTGCTATTATCTCGTTCACCCTACCAACCAATGTACGGTGAAGTCGTAGGTTATTTAGCAGCCCCAAAACAAATCGGATTAGATGCTGACTACAATGCACGCTTAGAAGTAAAGAGCATTAATCTACTCAGTGCTGAAAATCCTAAACGTTGCAACCAACCACTCAAACCAACACGAGCTTTCGGTAATGAGCCATCATGGTCTGCTAGCTTTGATGGTAATGCCGTTATTTTTCAAACCATTAGCGGTGAAAAACAGCAACTGCCGATCACTCAACGCCAACTATCTGCACAACAACGTGACTACCAGTTTGAAAATGGCTCACTGCAACTTAAGCAACAAGCTTGTAACGATGGGATGAGTGATAGTTTTTATGGATGGCGTTCTAGCTTAACTCTGGACGGCAAAACCTATAAAGGCTGTGCGACGTTAGGTAATAGCGACCCAACCCTGCAATGGGTTGGTGTTTACCAAGCCGCGTCAACGCAAAACAATAACTTTAGCGTAAGCTTACAGCTAAATGCTGACCATTCTGCAACCACCAGCTACGACTACAATAATGGTGACCCATCTATGGTTGAAAAAGGATTCTGGCAGCAGCTTAATGATAAACAAGTGCACGTTGTGATGACTCGTCATCAGCGACAATACCTGCTTGCGGAACGCATTTTTACTCGTAATGGCAATCAGATCCATGCAGAAAAAGAAAAGGTTGGCGACATTATTTACCCCATCAGTAATGGTGGGTTAACGCTGTTTACTGAAGATCGAGCGCAGTAATCAATGAATTCCCAATTACCCTGTTCGCGCTGCGGTTTCGTGCATCAATGTGTTTGCCAAGCTTACCCGAGACTCGATAGTAAGCTACGCGTTGCATTATTGATGCATGAAAATGAACAACGCAGAGCAACCAATACAGGCAAGCTACTCTTGTGCAGCTTGCCGCAGGCTTCTGTGCATGTGTGGAGCCGTGTATCGCCCGCAAAGTCATTGCAAACGCTCATTAAAAGCGAACAACTCACACCTGTGCTCATATTCCCATCACCACACAGCAAACCACTCGACGAACAACAATGTCAGCCTTCGGCAAACATTGGAAAAACGTTGTTTATTATTCTTGATGGCACCTGGCAAGAAGCGAAGAAGATGATCAATAAAAGCCCTTGGTTATCAGCGTTACCACACGTACACCTCACGCCTCATCACCAATCACTCTACACATTAAGGCGTAACCAAAGTGAAGGAAATTTATGTACTGTGGAAGTGGGGCTTGAGCTGCTTAACCATATCAATGAAACAACTAATGCTGACACACTAAGAGATTTTTTTGCTTACTACATGAAGGTTTATCAAGCCGACAAAAGCGGCCATGCACTAAAGCAGTAGTAATGAACTCAATTGGTTGATTTCAATATCCGGTAAGATTTTTGCCTTGCGGTTGGCAAGCAAGGTATTGCCTTGGTCATTGTACCAACAGGCTTGAAAACCATTGCATTTCGCGCCTTGCACATCAGTCACTAAATGATCACCGACGTGCAAAATTGAGTTTGCTGGCAATGCCAAATGGATACGCGCTTTATCAAACAATTCAGGATGAGGCTTAGCCAAACCATCCGGCCCAGCTTTTAAAATCAGTTCGAAATAGTCACCCAAACCGATACGGTGCGGATCCACATTACCATTGGTGATCGCGACTAGCGGCATACGCTTAGCTAACTCCGTCATCACGCGGTGAGTCTCTTGCGGCACCGCCACAAGGTTTCGCAAGCGTAATACTTCTTCAATCGCAGCATTTGCCGCCTCAAGCGCTTGTTCCGAACTATAACCTAGCTCAATCAAACCTTGTTCAATCTGCTTAAAACGCCATTGAGTAACATCATGGTGCAGCAAAGGTTGCTGTTGAGCTAAGCGCAATTTGAGTTGCTGCCACCATGCTAAAGAACGTGTGGCCGACAGCGGATGATGACTATGTAGCCATAACACCATTTGTTGCTCGACGTGGCGTATCACTGGACGGTTATCATAGAGCGTGTCATCTAAATCAAAGCTCATTGCTTTAATTGGCCCAATACTGCGATAAAAATGCATGAGTTACTCGTCTTGTTTCTTTTTTCTTGCTCTGGGGTGCGCTTGGTCATACGCTTGAGCAAGATGTTGAAAATCCAAATGCGTGTATATCTGTGTGGTCGAGATATTTTCATGGCCAAGCAGCTCTTGCACCGCACGAAGGTTATTGCTTGATTCCAACATATGAGTCGCAAACGAGTGACGTAGCTTATGCGGGCTGATATGACTAGATACCGCCTGTTTCTGTCCCCACTCCGCCATACGCTTTTGTACATTACGGTGAGAGATTCTGACACCTAGCTTAGAAACAAACAGCGCTTTTTCATCACTATTAGCCAACTGAGCTCGTAACTTTAGCCACTTCGCGACCCACTCTTTTGCTTTGCCAGCAAATGGTGCTTTACGCTCTTTGTCACCTTTACCAACGACTCGAATTTCACCTTGGCTAAGGTTAATGTCTTTGACATTAATACTCACCAATTCAGCTAAACGCAAGCCAGCCCCGTACATCAGCTCCATCATGGCGCGATCACGCACTGACAGCGGATCATCCGCATTCACTTCCAAAAGTTGTGCAACTTCATCGACATCTAAGTTTTTCGGTAATGGACGCTTTTTGCGCGGAGCCGATACACCTTTAGCCGGGTTAGCAGTGATCTCTCCACGTAAAATCAAAAAATCAAAAAAGCTGCGTAATGAAGATAAACGCGTCGCCAAACTACTGGCCTTCATGCCTTCTCGCATGCCTTTACTGGCTAATTGGCGCACCCAAGCTGCATCAACCTGCTGCCAATTTTTTAGCCCCATTTGCATTAGGTGCTGCGCCATCGTTTCAAGTTGCTGCTTGTAATTACGTTGCGTGTGCAAGCTCAGCCCTTTCTCACTTCGTAGATATTCATAAAAGCGATTCAAGGGCTGCTGCAAGCCGTTAGACAGAGGTATGACTGATTCGCTCATGCTCAATAGGCTGCCAAGGTAGAGTATCAATTAGGTGAGATAAAACTAACGCCAAGTGACGCAGGAAAAGCGTATCCATACTCGGCTGGAAATGACCGCCATCTTCACTGGCGAAAGCTAAAATACCTTGCGGTGACGCTTTGGTTAATGGCAGAACCACATAAGAACCCATTTCTGGTGCTAGCGTTTCATCACCAAATAACGCTTGGCGATCAACCTTTCTCATCCGGCCCAAATACGCCGCCTTACCGTTGAAATGGTTGGTTGAAAAACGCTGCCATTGTTCCTGTGTAATTTGGTAATCCACTTTAGGAGAAGCCAGTAAACGCACATAAGCTAACAAGCCTAATGCTTGCGCTTTATTTTCAATCGCTTTTACCACTTGCGTCATATCACTGCATTTTAGGATCTGCTCTTGAAGATCCATAAATTCATGAAAAGTGCGGTCATTATTGGCCGCTAGAGACATAAAAGCGGTGATCTCTTCTTCTAATTCTTCGATACGCTGACGCTGACGATTAAGCTGCACATGCACCAAAGAGACTGCACCTTGTTGATGGTGCGGTAAAGAAAGTCGATCAACCAACTCTGAACGATGGAGGAAAAAATCAGGGTGATCCCGTAAGTACTCCGCTACGATTTCAGCTGTAAGTACATCCGCTTCAACTTGCGACAAAACAATTCCTTAACTTAACAAGACACTTGGCCATCAAACACATGGGTTGCAGGCCCCGTCATATATAGCGGCTTGCCTGGACCTTGCCACTGAATATGCAATGAACCACCCGGTAGGTGTACCTTGACCTCTTCAGCTAATAACCCTTGAACAATACCTACCGCCACAGCACCACACGCACCACTACCACAGGCTTGCGTTTCACCCGCGCCGCGCTCATAAACTCGCAGTTTAACTTCATTGCGGTTAACAATTTGCATAAAGCCAGCATTCACGCGTTCTGGAAAACGTTCATGAGATTCAAGTAGCGGGCCTAGTGTTTCTACATCAGCAGTGGCAACATCGTCGACCACGGTTACTACGTGCGGATTGCCCATACTCACTGCGCCGCAGAAAATAGTTTTATCTTCTACTCGTATAATATAGGTCTTCTCTGCTTGCTTAGCGCGGAATGGGATTTTATTTGGCTCAAACTCAGGGATCCCCATATTGACGGTGATCTGGTCATCCTCTTCAATATTTAGAATCATCTTGCCTTTTTTGGTCGTCACTCCAATGCTGTATTTATTGGTCAGCCCTTTCATACGAACAAAACGTGCGAAGCATCGAGCCCCATTACCACACTGTTCAACTTCACTACCATCGGCATTAAAAATACGATAGTGGAAATCACTTTCGGGGTCATAAGGGGCTTCAACCACTAAAAGCTGATCAAAACCCACACCTGTATGACGATCCGCCAAACGGCGGATCAAATCAGGGGAAAAGAAAACGTTTTGTGTAATGCAATCAACAACCATGAAGTCATTACCCAAACCGTGCATTTTAGAAAAATGGAAATGCATAGTGCTTCAATTTACTCCGGCAAAATACTCTCTAATGCCCATAGGCTCGATAGTTCTTCACGCTGACGAACTAGATGATGCTGTGAACCATCAACCATCACTTCCGCTACGCGAGTACGTGTATTGTAGTTTGAAGACATCACAAAACCATAAGCCCCTGCAGAGCGAACTGCTAACAAATCACCTTCAGCAAGGACTAAAGAACGGTCTTTACCTAAAAAGTCCCCCGTTTCGCAGATAGGCCCAACGAGATCATAGGTTGAAGCTTCACCCTGACGCGGTGCAACAGGAACAATATCTTGCCAAGCTTGGTACAGCGCAGGGCGCATTAAATCATTCATTGCAGCATCAATAATGGCAAAGTTTTTGTGTTCGGTATGTTTGAGAAATTCAACTCGAGTCAGCAGCACGCCCGCATTAGCAGCAATCGCTCGGCCAGGCTCAAAAATCAGTTCTAAATCTTGATGATTTTCTAAACGGGCAAGCAAAGCTTTGGCGTAATCAGAGGGTTGAGGAGGCAGTTCATCACGATATACAACCCCTAAGCCACCACCGACATCTAAATGTTTGATGTTGATGCCTTGGTGCTTAAGGTCATCAATCAATGCCAACAGGCGGTCAGTTGCATCAATGAATGGCGCAATCGCTGTCAACTGAGAGCCGATATGGCAATCAATACCATGTATGCTGAGGTTTTCTAAACTCTGCGCCAAGCGATAAACATCTGGCGCGCGGTCAAACGCAATACCAAATTTATTATCACGTAAACCGGTTGAGATATAAGGGTGAGTTTGCGCATCAACATCAGGATTAATACGCAGAGAAATCGGCGCTTTCACACCAAGCTCTCCTGCCACTTTATTGAGGCGTTCCAGCTCTGGTTCAGATTCAACATTAAAACATTTAATCTTCAGTTCTAGCGCACGCTTCATTTCCGCTTCGGTTTTACCAACACCCGAAAAGACTACTTTAGATGGGTCACCACCAGCAGCCACAACACGTTCGAGTTCACCACCCGATACAATATCGAAGCCAGAGCCTAAACGCGCCAAAGTATTCAGCACACCTAAATTCGAGTTTGCTTTTACGGCATAACACACCAAATGTGGGTGCTCACCGACTGACTCATCAAAAGCATGCCAATGACGCTCTAACGTCGCACGTGAATAGACATACAACGGCGTGCCAAATTGCTCAGCCAAATGAGAGAGTGAGACATTTTCAGCCCAAAGTTGGCCATCGTCCTGATAATTGAAGTAATCCAAAATTAGTTTCCCTTAATCTAAATCAACCACTATGGCTGAGGTTGTTCATTCTGCGTCGGTTCATCTGGCATATACAATGGGCCGGTTTGACCACAGCCTGCCAATGCAAGGACTGACAACATAAATAGTGCAGTGATTGATTTTTTCATTTTGCATATCGTGATTATTGATTCAATGCCCCCTATAATCGCACCACAATCAGGAAAAGCAATAGGATAGATAGGATGAACGATACTGAATTTCATCAACAAGTCGATGAGCAGCTCGAAATTATTGAACAAGCTATCGATGATGCTGGCGCAGACATCGATTACGAAACGTCTGGCAATGTCATGACGTTAGAATTTGATGACCGTAGCCAAATCATCATTAACCGCCAAGAGCCGATGCATGAAATCTGGCTTGCGTCTAAATCAGGTGGGTTTCATTTCAAACTGCAAGATGGCCAATGGATCTGCTCAAAAACTGGCTTGGAATTGGTTGCGATGGTCAAACAAGAGTGTGAAAAACACGCTGGTGAAAGTATCGAGTGGCGATGATAAGGCTCTATCTAGTTGAGAGCGCTATCGTTAAATAGGCGTTGGAATCTAAATAAGAAGGAACCAAGTTGCGCTATTTCAACGGTAGCTTGGTTCAATCACTGTTAAGCATTAACCGCTTTAGAAGGGCGAGAGTAAAGAGCTGAATCATTACGATAAGGGACAACATAACTTTCGCCGTCTTCAGGATGTACTATCTGATAATACTGAGGCAAATTGAAGTTAATGAACTTAGCCGATAGCTTGTTATCATCTAGCACTGAAGTATAGAAACCATTTACGCTGGCAATCATCTCATCTTTCTCACCACTAAACTGGTGATACACTTCAATTTGATTGGACTCATCTAGTACATAAATGTTGAAGCCTTTGTCAGTATCTTCAAAGAAGAATTGCACCAAACCTTCGCTGGCAAAACCATCAACCACTTCAGGGAGCTGATAATCTTGATCGCGATCGAGCATTAACAGTGGGGAGCCTTTTAGCTTGTTGGTTGAAATACTGCGATAAAAATCGACCGAGTTTTCTAATTTCTGTACCGATACACCGCGACGTTCGAAGAACAAACCATACATTTGGTCCCCAATGCGCAATGCTTTAAAACGACGACGTTTTTCTTGCTCAACCGGTTTTAAGCGTAACTCAATGCACTCTGCGAGCAATTGGTACACCATATTACGCATCACGCCACGTAAGTTTTTACTGTAACAAAAAACATCAACAGATTCCGGTGGAAGTGCATCTTGGTGCATTTTTCCAAGCACCGTTTTCAATGCATCAAGCATTGCGGTTTCACCAGTAAAATGCAGCGTACGCACTTCGTGCCATGAATTGCGATACACTAAATCAACACTGCCCACTAAACTTTTTTGTTCTGAGCCGAAGCTGAAAATATCAATATTTTTCAAATCAACTTTTAACGACTTACCACTCAATTCTGCGGTTGGATCATTTTCAAAGTTAATAAACATTGCCAATTGGCTTATTTCACAAGGGCTAGCCAACGCTTGCATCGTTGGACGACGTTTGCGTAACGAAAAGGTATTACGTAAATCGCTGACCATTTGGTAGAACTTGTCTATATCCAAATGAGCATCACGCACCACAGAATGCAAACGTGTCGACTCGGTGATCAAACCATTAAAAAATGCCCAAGAAACCAACTTACTCAAGTATTCATTATGCTCTAAAAAAGGCTGACCAATAAGGCGATGAGCAACTAATGGCTGCTTGTAGAGATACCAACCAGCTTTGTTAGTTCTGCCTTCACGAACCTCAATGAAGGAGAGGTCTGGCTCATGGAGATCTGGAGAAATTTGTGGGTTCAGCAGCGTAACCTTACCCGGCAATACTTCGAATACCGCATACAATTTACGCGCTAAAATAGAGATATCTTGTGGACTGATAGCGGAAGTAATGTCATTGCGGCGTGCAAACTGAATCAAGTTTCGATAACTCAGCATTAAGGCATCAAGCAGAGCATGGTGCACTACTTTAACTTGTGCGACTTTCCAGTTGCGGCGGTTATCTAACTCTTGTACCACCGACTCAGACCAATTCCATTGCTTAATCATGTGACCTAGCGCTTCACGACGCCATGCCACAGAACCGATACCCGGCTCACGCGATAATTTTTCATGTGTTTTGAGATAAAAACAGCGACGGACTAAATCAAGACGAGCGGAATCACCAATGCGTTCGAGGTAACGCGTCACTTTTTCGAGCATCAAATAGTAGGCATCCATGCTATAAAGATCAGGCTCGTGAGCGAAAAAACGGCGTTTGGTATCAATACTGAGTAATTGAGTATGTGGGTACTCCCACGAATACGCCTCAAGCAAAATAGCTTTCAGTACCGACTTGTAGGGCGAGTCGATACTTTTATACAGTTGCCAAAGATTAGCGCCGAAATATTCTTCGGCCGGAATGCGATTGAGCTTACCAAAATCAATCCATTCTTCGCAGTTAATGTAAGCTTTACTACACAACTGATTGACGTATTCGTCGTAGCACTCTTCCATTTCAGGCGGCACAATTTGCCACAGTAAACGCTTACCAGCAAGACGCACAGCCGAGCGATAAAACTCATCCAACAATAAAAGATGCTGCGAAGAGCCACAGTTTTCACCCGTCATTTGCTCGGAGTGATTACTGCGAAAACGCTTTTCATCCATCAAGAAAAAATTAGCTTCAACCCCTTGGCTTTTCGCCCAATCGGTAATCAATAAGCATTTATTACTTAAGCTTTCACGTTCATCGCAACTCATCTCTGATGAGACACAAACCCAAATATCTAAATCACTGGATGTACTTTGACCGATCGAAGAGGTACTTCCCATCGTATACAAACCAAGAATGGCCGGGGTTTGTGAGGTTTTTAATGATTGACCTAACGTTAACTCGGTATCTTCAATCAGTTGGCGCTGAACATCATTGAGTTCGAAGTTATGTATGCCATAAGGGACGTTAGCATCGTAATAGCCAGGAATAACCGGGTGATTAAAGTGAAATAAAGCGGGGATAAAATGGAATACACGCTGACTTTGCAAATCCATAAGAGCCAGCGCACGATCGGTTCGTTGCTGGTTAAGATTATCTAATCGTTTGATTAACGTCTTTGTGTAAGCCTGCAAGGTTGATTCCTTGGTTGAAACATTAATAAGCGCCTTGATTATCTTTTATTCTAAAGCGCCGAAAAAACGTGATCAATTTAACACTTTCTTTTGTTTTGGTAAAGTAATCTCGGCGCATATCACACCAAAGCTACCTCTATTGACCACTCTACTTTCACTGACTCGCTACAGTGTCGTTGCTATCTAGACTTTGTAATAATAGCCCATTATATAAAGGAGAGCTAAATCACACTATTTTACCCAATCTATGCTATGTCATTAGCAATTTTTCACTGATGCGATCTAGTAGTAAACCTTTCTAGTATGGGATGGTAGGATTAAGCCCTTCATTTCTTTCATGCGGGATTATCATGAATCACAGTACACCTATTCGAATTGCCACTCGTAAAAGTCCACTCGCCTTATGGCAAGCTTATTATGTTAAAGATGCGCTACAAGCAGCTCATCCCGGCTTAGAGGTGGAATTGGTGACCATGGTAACCAAAGGCGACATCATTTTGGATACGCCTTTAGCTAAAGTTGGCGGTAAAGGGCTTTTTGTTAAAGAACTCGAAGTCGCGATGCTTGAAGGTCGTGCCGACCTTGCCGTTCATTCAATGAAAGATGTCCCCGTCGATTTCCCTGAAGGATTAGGACTAATCACGATATGCGAGCGTGAAGACCCTCGTGATGCCTTTGTTTCCAATGGCTACAACAATATTGATGAATTGCCACAAGGAGCCATCGTGGGGACATGTAGCCTACGTCGCCAATGTCAGATAAAAGAAGCTCGCCCAGACCTTGTCATCAAAGAATTACGTGGCAATGTAGGCACTCGCTTAGGAAAATTAGATGCTGGAGAATACGACGCTATTATTCTTGCTGCCGCCGGTTTGAAACGATTAAAGCTGGAACAACGTATTCGTAGCTTCATCGAACCAGAACAATCACTACCTGCTGTTGGTCAAGGTGCCGTTGGTATCGAATGTCGTATCGATGATCAACGCTTGAAAACACTGCTAGAGCCATTAAACCACAAGGACACGGCAGATCGCGTCTTATGTGAGCGAGCGATGAACTTAACCCTAGAGGGTGGTTGCCAAGTTCCGATTGGTAGCTATGCGCTGCTGGATGGTGACCAACTATGGCTGAGAGCCTTAGTTGGCGAACCTGATGGTTCCAAAATTGTACGTGGTGAAATTAGAGGCCATCGTTCTGATGCTGAAAAACTAGGTATTTCACTGGCAGAGCAACTCCTTAATGAAGGAGCTCGAGAAATTCTCACCAAACTCTACTGCGAGCACGAATAAATCATGGCAGTGCTGGTCACTCGTCCTGAAATTCAAGGGCTTGAACTATGCCAACAGCTCGCGGAGGTCGGCATTTCTGCTATACACCATCCGCTTATTCAAATTCAAGCGGGAGTTGATCTCCCACTTTTACTACCAGACATTCACAACTGCGACCTCATTCTCGCGGTCAGCCAACATGCAGTCACATTTAGCCACCAATTTTTGCAAGATCACAGATCTTTTTGGCCAAATGAAGCAAGATACCTTGCCGTTGGTCAAAAAACTGCACATGTTTTGAGCAAACTGAGCCAACAAAAAGTACACTACCCCGCGGTGAGTGATAGTGAGCATCTTCTAGAAATGCCGCTATTACAGTCAATATCAGGTCTTAAGATCATGATTTTACGTGGTAATGGTGGAAGAGAACTGCTCCACAATACGTTGACTGAGCGTGGTGCAAAGGTGACCTATAAAGAAGTGTATCAGCGCACTATGCTGGCTTTCTCGGCCAACCAACACGCTCAAATTTGGCAACAGCAAAATGTTCACCAATTAGTCGTAACCAGTGGTGAACAGTTAGAGTTTTTGGTTACTCAAATGTCTGAAATTGCATTGCCATGGTTATTTAATTTACATCTTTTTGTCCCCAGTGAGCGCATTCGACAAGCGGCACTACTCATGGGGTTTAGTTGTGTCACTAACGTAAAAAGCGCATCCAATACCGAACTCGTGGCTACTCTTAGCCAACATAAACAGGACTCTAAGCATGACAAGTAAAAATAAGAACCCGCATATTGAACCTGAAGATAAACTAACCTCATCAGCATCTTCTTCTTCTCCAGACAAAGATGCGGCCACTAATGTTGACTCATCCAAAGTAGAAACATCGCCTCCTCTTACTAGCTCTCAACCGACACAAAATGAAGAGAAACAGGGCAAGCGAGGAGTGAAACTGGCCGCTGTTGCCATTGTTCTATCGGTTATTTTTAGCGGTGGCATTGCCTTTCAAATGCAGCAGAAAGACGCCTTCTATCAAGCAGAAATTGCAGCGTTAAAAACACAACTGACCCAGACTCAACGCAATGTAGAAACTGAACTCAACCAAGTAAAGCAAAACACTATAGCTCAAGCGGCAGAAGCGACCCATAAAGCAGAAGTTTCTTTAGCTCAACAACAAAAAAGTATTGAGAGCTTGCAGTTGGCAGTCGCTGATATTAAAGGTCGTCGTCCTAATGATTGGCTACTTGCCGAAGCAGACTACTTGGTCAAACTGGCTGGACGTAAACTATTTCTAGAGCATGATGTTGTCAGCGCAACCCAACTAATGGAAAGTGCAGACCAACGTATTGCGGCATTAAATGACCCCAGTTTGGTTCCTTTGCGTAAAGCGATGGCTAATGACATCACGAAACTGAAAGTTATACCCCTTGTTGACCGAGAAGGGTTGGTTTTACGTTTGACTAGCTTGCAACAACAAGTCGATGCACTACCTCTAGCGAACGCCATTTTGCCTGAAGCACAACAAGAACCAGTCGCTCACGTCTCAGAAAACATCAATGATTGGCAAAATAACCTGCTGACTTCCCTCAAAGAGTTCTCGGAAAACTTTATTACCTTCCGAACTCGTGATGGCAACGTCGTGCCTTTGCTGTCACCACAACAGCACTTTTATTTAAAAGAAAATCTAAAAGCCAAATTAGAAACAGCAATCAAAGCGGTATACGTCGAACAGCAAGAGATCTATACCACAGCATTAACCACCGCAGACAAATGGTCAGCCACTTTCTTTAACCAAAATGACAACGCCGTAAAACAGTTCAACGATACGGTATTGCAACTAAGTAAGCAGAACATACAAGTTGAATACCCTGTAAAATTTGAAACTCAAAACAAACTGGCAGATATCATCACTGAACGTCTGCGCCGTGAAGTTTCATCCGTCATTACGGAGGAAAAATAATGTTTCGTATCATTTTCCTCTTTGCGATTTTAGGGGCGGGTCTATTTGTTGGTACTCAATACTCAGGTCAGCAAGGTTATGTGCTCATCTCTATTGCGAACAAAACTATAGAGATGAGCGTCACAACTTTAGTTATCTTCATAATCGCAGCTTTAGCTGGGTTATTCGGTCTAGAATACCTATTGAAAAAAGCGATGTACGCAAGCTCAACAACTTGGAATTGGTTCAGCGTGCGTAAACTGAAACGCTCTCGTCGTTATACCAATCAAGGCATCATAAAACTTCTTGAAGGTGACTGGAAACAAGCAGAGAAAAAAGTCACTCGCTGGGCAAACCACCATGATATGCCTTTACTCTGCTATCTTGTTGCCTCTGAAGCAGCGCATGGTATGGGTGACACCGCTAAGCGTGATCACTATTTAAACTTAGCCAGTCAGCAAGAAAACTCAAGCCTCGCTGTCGAACTCACCCGAGCAAAACAGCAAGTTAGGCAAGAAGAATACGATAAAGCACTCGTAACCTTGGCGGCGCTAGAAGAACAGCATGCTAACAATACGATTGTGCTTAATCTCCTAAAAACGACGTACCTGAACCTCAATCAATGGCAGCCGCTTCTCACTTTGCTGCCAAAACTTCATAAAGCGAAACAATTAGACGATCAAGAATTAGCTCTGCTCACCCAAAAAGCACAAGCAGGATTAATGTCAGATATCGCTCAACAGCAAGGCAGTGAAGGGTTGATCAATCACTGGAATAAACTTCCGAGAAAAACCAAAGCTGAACCCAACTTAACTCAGTGCTTTGTTAAACTGCTGATTCAAAGAAAAGCCGATTCAGAAGCCTATACCATCATCAAAGAAACCCTAAAGAAACACCCATCGTCAGAAATGTATGCATTACTGGCAGAGCTGAACTTGCTTGATAGTCATCCTGCTATATTGCTTCTGCAAGAAGCCATTAGGAAAGATGGTAATAATGCAGAAGCTCATAGCTCTCTCGCTCAATTTTATATGCGCGAACAAAAATGGTCACAAGCACAAGAGCACCTAGAAAAAGCCTTGTCTATCCGAACCAATATTTCTGATTACGCCTACCTTGCTGATAGTTTAGAGAAACAAAACTACCCGAAAGCGGCAGCAGAAGTTTCTCGCAAAGCGTTAAGCTTACTGAAACCTGAGCAGGCTTAATTCATTTAAGCAGAGCGAAACTGAAAGCCGATGCCAAAGCATCGGCTTTTTTATATCAATCACTTTAAGTAAGAGTAATCTAAGTAAAACATAATCTGATTAAGGTTATTCAATGTGCGGATTTATATGCAGCAAACCACCCCAAAATATCGACATCAAAAAGCTTACTAGTCAGCAAAAATCCATTCAGATGAGAGAGATTGCTGGCCCTTGCTCATTTCAAAGGTAGACGCTCTCGCACTCAAATCGCTAAATTTCTAAAGGTGAGCGGCAGCAGTGTCAATAAGTGGGTTCAAACCTTTCAGGAGGAAGGCTTGACAGGACTGTTGGGAAAGCCAAGAACCGGAATGGCACCGTTTTTAACTTCTGTTCAAAGAAAACAATGGAGCCAACGAATCAAAGACAAAGCTCATAATACACAAGGTGTACGACTGACTGATGCGCTTAGATCGTGCAAGAATTTGGCAAGCAATGCCACCCAGACTCGATCTATTATCTGCCCGACCATATGGGCTTTTCACGGATAACTCCCGCTCTAAACACCCTAAGTAATCTCAGGAAATACAGGACGATTTTAAAAAATTCAAATTCGAAACGATCCTTGATGCCTATATATGGACCCTTTCTTACTGCAGAATCAAAAAAGCAAAAAGCCCGCTGAATATCAGCGGGCTTTTTAATAGTGGCGGAGAGATAGGGATTTGAACCCTAGAACCGCTATTAACGGTTGCCGGTTTTCAAGACCGGTGCTTTCGACCACTCAGCCATCTCTCCACAAATTGTTACCGAAATTTAGTCTTATATTAAAAATGCTATATTTCAGTGTTATTTTCAGATGATTTTCTTGAAGAAAATAAAATCTGAAAACGTTTATCAAGCCTGGCGATGTCCTACTCTCACATGGGGAAGCCCCACACTACCATCGGCGCTATTGCGTTTCACTTCTGAGTTCGGCATGGAGTCAGGTGGGTCCGCAACGCTATGGTCGCCAAGCAAATTCTTTAATTCGGAAAGCTGTCTTCGTTCTTCACATTCAATGTTCTTCTATTGAGCCCACAAAACCCCTTCGGTGTTGTATGGTTAAGCCTCACGGGCAATTAGTATTGGTTAGCTCAACGCCTCGCAGCGCTTACACACCCAACCTATCAACGTTCTAGTCTCGAACAACCCTTTAGGACACTTAAAGTGCCAGGGAAGACTCATCTCAGGGCTCGCTTCCCGCTTAGATGCTTTCAGCGGTTATCGATTCCGAACTTAGCTACCGGGCAATGCTACTGGCGTAACAACCCGAACACCAGAGGTTCGTCCACTCCGGTCCTCTCGTACTAGGAGCAGCCCCCTTCAATCTTCCAACGCCCACGGCAGATAGGGACCGAACTGTCTCACGACGTTCTAAACCCAGCTCGCGTACCACTTTAAATGGCGAACAGCCATACCCTTGGGACCGACTTCAGCCCCAGGATGTGATGAGCCGACATCGAGGTGCCAAACACCGCCGTCGATATGAACTCTTGGGCGGTATCAGCCTGTTATCCCCGGAGTACCTTTTATCCGTTGAGCGATGGCCCTTCCATTCAGAACCACCGGATCACTATGACCTACTTTCGTACCTGCTCGAATTGTCATTCTCGCAGTTAAGCGGGCTTATGCCATTGCACTAACCACACGATGTCCAACCGTGTTTAGCCCACCTTCGTGCTCCTCCGTTACTCTTTGGGAGGAGACCGCCCCAGTCAAACTACCCACCAGGCACTGTCCGCAACCCCGATTAGGGGCCAACGTTAGAACATCAAAACTACAAGGGTGGTATTTCAAGGACGACTCCACGCAATCTAGCGACTGCGCTTCTAAGTCTCCCACCTATCCTACACATGTAGGTTCAATGTTCAGTGCCAAGCTGTAGTAAAGGTTCACGGGGTCTTTCCGTCTAGCCGCGGGTACACTGCATCTTCACAGCGATTTCAATTTCACTGAGTCTCGGGTGGAGACAGCGTGGCCATCATTACGCCATTCGTGCAGGTCGGAACTTACCCGACAAGGAATTTCGCTACCTTAGGACCGTTATAGTTACGGCCGCCGTTTACCGGGGCTTCGATCAAGAGCTTCGACCTAAGTCTAACCCCATCAATTAACCTTCCGGCACCGGGCAGGCGTCACACCGTATACGTCATCTTACGATTTTGCACAGTGCTGTGTTTTTAATAAACAGTTGCAGCCACCTGGTATCTGCGACTCTCAGTAGCTCCATCCGCTAGGGACTTCACCGCCAAGAGCGTACCTTCTCCCGAAGTTACGGTACCATTTTGCCTAGTTCCTTCACCCGAGTTCTCTCAAGCGCCTTGGTATTCTCTACCCGACCACCTGTGTCGGTTTGGGGTACGATTGCTTATAATCTGAAGCTTAGAGGCTTTTCCTGGAAGCATGGCATCAATGACTTCACTACCGTAGTAGCTCGACGTCGTGTCTCAGCCTAACAAGAAACCGGATTTACCTAGTCTCTTAGCCTACGCACTTGAACCTGGACAACCGTCGCCAGGCCCACCTAGCCTTCTCCGTCCCCCCATCGCAATTATAAGCAGTACGGGAATATTAACCCGTTTCCCATCGACTACGCTTTTCAGCCTCGCCTTAGGGGTCGACTTACCCTGCCCCGATTAACGTTGGACAGGAACCCTTGGTCTTCCGGCGTGGGGGTTTTTCACCCCCATTATCGTTACTCATGTCAGCATTCGCACTTCTGATACCTCCAGCATGCTTTACAACACACCTTCAACGGCTTACAGAACGCTCCCCTACCCCACAATCTTGCGATTGCAGCCGCAGCTTCGGTTTACTACTTAGCCCCGTTAAATCTTCCGCGCAGGCCGACTCGACCAGTGAGCTATTACGCTTTCTTTAAATGATGGCTGCTTCTAAGCCAACATCCTGGCTGTCTGAGCCTTCCCACATCGTTTCCCACTTAGTAGTAATTTGGGACCTTAGCTGGCGGTCTGGGTTGTTTCCCTCTCCACGACGGACGTTAGCACCCGCCGTGTGTCTCCCGGATAGTACTTACTGGTATTCGGAGTTTGCAAAGGGTTGGTAAGTCGGGATGACCCCCTAGCCTTAACAGTGCTCTACCCCCAGTAGTATTCGTCCGAGGCGCTACCTAAATAGCTTTCGGGGAGAACCAGCTATCTCCGAGTTTGATTGGCCTTTCACCCCTAGCCACAAGTCATCCGCTAATTTTTCAACATTAGTCGGTTCGGTCCTCCAATTGATGTTACTCAATCTTCAACCTGCCCATGGCTAGATCACTCGGTTTCGGGTCTATATCCAGAGACTAAAGCGCCCAGTTAAGACTCGGTTTCCCTACGGCTCCCCTATACGGTTAACCTTGCCACTGAATATAAGTCGCTGACCCATTATACAAAAGGTACGCAGTCACAGGACAAAGCCTGCTCCTACTGCTTGTACGTACACGGTTTCAGGTTCTATTTCACTCCCCTCACAGGGGTTCTTTTCGCCTTTCCCTCACGGTACTGGTTCACTATCGGTCAGTCAGTAGTATTTAGCCTTGGAGGATGGTCCCCCCATATTCAAACAGGATATCACGTGTCCCGCCTTACTCGTTTTCACTTAGAATGACGTGTCGGTTACGGGGCTATCACCCTTTATTGCCACGCTTTCCAGCGTGTTCACCTGCATCATTTAAAGCTTAAGGGCTAGTCCAATTTCGCTCGCCGCTACTTTCGGAATCTCAGTTGATTTCTTTTCCTTCGGGTACTTAGATGTTTCAGTTCCCCGAGTTCGCCTCGCTGCGCTATGTATTCACGCAGCGATACTAGCTTATGCTAGTGGGTTTCCCCATTCGGAAATCGTAGACTCAAGTGGCTTTTACTGCCTAATCTACGCTTATCGCAAGTTAATACGTCCTTCATCGCCTCTGACTGCCAAGGCATCCACCGTGTACGCTTAGTCACTTAACCATACAACCCGAAGAAGTTTCGTGTTGATGACAAGTCACCAAGGTTTAGTGTCTCTCTTTATTGAATGAGCGAGAGACATTTCGATTTTGCCGGACTCAATTTTTGAAAACTTACCGCAGTAAGCTTTCCCAAGAACACTTGAATGTGTTTGGTATCAACACATAAACGTGTTGATATTGAGAACTTTTATTTGATAACAACAAAAAATCACGTTGTTATCAGTCAGCTTTCCAAATTGTTAAAGAGCGAGTGTTATTCCCAAAGGAATGAATCACTTTCTAATGACTTTCAGCGTCAAACAAACCAACCAGTTCAATTACTTAATCTGGTTTGGAAGTGTGCATCCAAAAATCCTTAGAGAGTGGTGGGCGATACCGGGCTCGAACCAGTGACCCCCTGCTTGTAAGGCAGGTGCTCTCCCAACTGAGCTAATCGCCCACATTGTTTTCTTACCTAAAGTAAGCATTTCCGTGGGAGGAAATGGTGGGTCGTGCAGGATTCGAACCTGCGACCAATTGATTAAAAGTCAACTGCTCTACCAACTGAGCTAACGACCCATGGTATCCCGTAGGGGAGTCGAACCCCTGTTACCGCCGTGAAAGGGCGGTGTCCTAGGCCTCTAGACGAACGGGACACTAAGTGGCGAATGTTTGGGAACATTCTTTCTCTAAAACTGTATAAACCATCAATCTGTGTGGACACTCATCAGTGTAATCATCGTATAAGGAGGTGATCCAGCGCCAGGTTCCCCTAGCGCTACCTTGTTACGACTTCACCCCAGTCATGAACCACAAAGTGGTGAGCGTCCTCCCCGAAAGGTTAAACTACCCACTTCTTTTGCAGCCCACTCCCATGGTGTGACGGGCGGTGTGTACAAGGCCCGGGAACGTATTCACCGTGGCATTCTGATCCACGATTACTAGCGATTCCGACTTCATGGAGTCGAGTTGCAGACTCCAATCCGGACTACGACGCACTTTTTGGGATTCGCTCACTTTCGCAAGTTGGCTGCCCTCTGTATGCGCCATTGTAGCACGTGTGTAGCCCTACTCGTAAGGGCCATGATGACTTGACGTCGTCCCCACCTTCCTCCGGTTTATCACCGGCAGTCTCCCTGGAGTTCCCGACATTACTCGCTGGCAAACAAGGATAAGGGTTGCGCTCGTTGCGGGACTTAACCCAACATTTCACAACACGAGCTGACGACAGCCATGCAGCACCTGTCTCAGAGCTCCCGAAGGCACTCCTGCGTCTCCGCTGGATTCTCTGGATGTCAAGAGTAGGTAAGGTTCTTCGCGTTGCATCGAATTAAACCACATGCTCCACCGCTTGTGCGGGCCCCCGTCAATTCATTTGAGTTTTAATCTTGCGACCGTACTCCCCAGGCGGTCTACTTAACGCGTTAGCTCCGAAAGCCACGGCTCAAGGCCACAACCTCCAAGTAGACATCGTTTACGGCGTGGACTACCAGGGTATCTAATCCTGTTTGCTCCCCACGCTTTCGCATCTGAGTGTCAGTATCTGTCCAGGGGGCCGCCTTCGCCACCGGTATTCCTTCAGATCTCTACGCATTTCACCGCTACACCTGAAATTCTACCCCCCTCTACAGTACTCTAGTCCGCCAGTTTCAAATGCAGTTCCGAGGTTGAGCCCCGGGCTTTCACATCTGACTTAACGAACCACCTGCATGCGCTTTACGCCCAGTAATTCCGATTAACGCTCGCACCCTCCGTATTACCGCGGCTGCTGGCACGGAGTTAGCCGGTGCTTCTTCTGTCGCTAACGTCAAATGATGCTGCTATTAACAACACCACCTTCCTCACGACTGAAAGTACTTTACAACCCGAAGGCCTTCTTCATACACGCGGCATGGCTGCATCAGGCTTGCGCCCATTGTGCAATATTCCCCACTGCTGCCTCCCGTAGGAGTCTGGACCGTGTCTCAGTTCCAGTGTGGCTGATCATCCTCTCAGACCAGCTAGGGATCGTCGCCTTGGTGAGCCATTACCTCACCAACTAGCTAATCCCACCTAGGCATATCCTGACGCGAGAGGCCCGAAGGTCCCCCTCTTTGGCCCGTAGACATCATGCGGTATTAGCCATCGTTTCCAATGGTTATCCCCCACATCAGGGCAATTTCCTAGGCATTACTCACCCGTCCGCCGCTCGTCATCTTCAAAAGCAAGCTTTTGAAATGTTACCGCTCGACTTGCATGTGTTAGGCCTGCCGCCAGCGTTCAATCTGAGCCATGATCAAACTCTTCAATTAAAGTTTTGTTGGTCCTAAGACCGGCTCAATGAATACTGACTTCAAAACTGCTCTTACTCGAAAGTAAAAAGTAATTTTAAAGCTATTGTTGTTCCAACAGAACAACAATGAATTGACTGTGCCAAAATCAAGTAAACTTGATTCTGATTGGTCACTCAGTTCATTGATAAATCTTTTTCGATTATCATCAACGAGTGCCCACACAGATTGATAGGTTTATATTGTTAAAGAGCGTTCTTCGTTTGGTTGCCGTGGCTTCCTTGGAAGGAGGCGGCCATTCTAGCGAGATAATTTTTTGTGTCAAACACTTTTTTAAATTATTTCGTCTTACCGATTTGACCTACTGATGGACTGGCTAGTGGGGCTTGAACCCTTACTGGCTGTGCCGTGTCAGTGAGGCGGCATTATAGAGATCGCCATCACATTGGCAACCCCTTTTTGCGTTTTTTTTTGATTTTTTGTTTGTTGGAGTGTTTTTTATTCAAATAGGTTGTTTTTACCACTATTTCTGTTTCATTTGCCCATCCCATCACTATAAAAGGAAACGACTATGTCATCGATTCGCAGTTATAAAGGTATCTCTCCAAAAATTGAACGCAATGTCTATATAGATAGCAGTTCAGTACTCGTGGGCGATATTGTACTTGAGGAAGATGTCAGTATATGGCCATTAGTGGCTGCCAGAGGTGATGTTAACCATATCTACATTGGTAAGCGCTCTAATATTCAAGATGGTAGCGTTTTACATGTTACGCATAAAAACGAAGAGAACCCGAACGGTTATCCATTACTGATTGGTGAGGATGTCACTATCGGACATAAGGTGATGCTTCACGGTTGTACAATTCATGATCGCGTTTTAATTGGTATGGGGGCGATAGTGTTAGATGGTGTGATCGTGGAATCAGACGTTATGGTTGGGGCTGGCAGTTTAGTACCACCTAATAAGGTACTTGAAAGTGGCTACCTCTATGTTGGGTCTCCAGTGAAACAAGCGCGCCCATTAACTGATAAAGAACGCGCTTTTTTACTTAAATCTTCCGCAAACTATGTGCAAAACAAGAATGACTATCTATCAAGTGTCAAAACAGTGGAATAGCCTACTCGCTAATTTCAACCTGGCCTTGCACATTAAACTCTTCATCTTCTATTAATGTTTCCGCTAGCTCTTCCAGATCAAAACGCCATTGTGCGAAGACTTGAAGAGCTTGTTGGCTATTCTCTATTGCTTCACCAGAAATTTTGCTCAAAACAGAAATAGAAACAACACACTCGATCAGCGCTCCCACATGTTGTGCAGGAAACACCACACTTTGACTTGCTTGATGCCAATGTTGCATATCTGGAAATAAAATGGCTTGGTTCATTATTGTCCTTCTAAGTTTTTTCTAAGTTCTCTCAGGATCTGTCTAGAGCCAGGTCTTAAGCCACGCCATAACATAAAGCTTTCCGCCGCCTGTCCAACCAACATACCCAAGCCGTCATAGACATGAGCACAACCGTTGTTATGCGCCCACTGATTAAAACTCGTTAGCCCCTTACCATACATCATGTCATAAGCAACTGTATTATCACCAAATATTTTGACGGAAATATCAGGACACTCACCATTTAAACTCGCTGATGTCGAGTTAATCACAACATCAAATGACTGATCAATCTGATCCATTGGGATAGCATCGATATCACCAAAATCTTGGAAAACATCTGCAAGTTGCTGCGCCTTAATAAAAGTTCGATTAGTGATGACCAGTTTCTTTGGTTGTTGGTCTAAGAGATCTTTAATCACACCTCGAGCAGCTCCACCAGCGCCCATTAATAAAATGGTTGCTTCTTTTATTTGCACTTGGTGTTGCAACAAATCCTGAACTAACCCTGCACCATCTGTGGTATCGCCAATGATCTCACCATCATCCAGCTTCTTTAACGTATTCACGGCACCAGCTAGTTTCGCGCGCTCAGTTAAGCGATCTGCAAATTGATAAGCATCTTCTTTGAATGGCGCGGTCACATTGCAGCCTCTGCCACCATTAGTAAAAAAAGTATCAGCCGCATTCCTAAAACCATCAACAGGAGCAAGCAATGCCTGATATTTCATTTCCTGATTGGTTTGACGAGCGAAAAGCGTATGGATAAAAGGAGATTTACTATGTCCAATTGGGTTACCAAATACTGCATATTGATCAATGTGATGAGCCATATCCCTGCCTACCTAAAATCAAAAAGGATCACTGTTGTGACCCTACCATTGGAATACGCTTTTTGTCACCACTCTCTTGGGACTAAAAACTGTTTTAATTTTGCTTCTGCGCTATTTTCATCAGGCTGATAGCTATATTCCCAACGAGCCAAAGGAGGCATCGACATTAGAATTGATTCGGTCCGGCCACCACTTTGTAAACCAAACAATGTTCCGCGGTCATACACTAAGTTGAATTCAACATAACGTCCACGGCGGTAAAGTTGAAATTGACGCTCTCTTTCGCCATATTCCATCTCTTTACGGCGTTCAATGATCGGTAAATAAGCATCGGTATATCCTTGACCTACCGCCTGCATATAAGCAAAGCATCGCTCAAAACCCCAAGCGTTTAAATCATCGAAAAACAAACCACCAATACCGCGTGTTTCATTGCGGTGCGGAAGAAAGAAATACTTATCACACCATGCCTTATGCTCGGCATAAACGCTCTCACCAAATGGAGTACACAACTGTTTCGCGGTGTCATGCCATGACTGGGCATCTTCTTCGAAGGGATAGAATGGCGTAAGGTCAAACCCACCGCCAAACCACCAGATAGGCGCTTCACCTTCTTTTTCTGCTATAAAAAATCGCACGTTTGCGTGTGAAGTCGGTATATAAGGGTTATTAGGGTGCATCACTAATGAAACACCCATTGCTTCAAATTTTCGACCCGCTAATTCAGGACGATGAGCCGTAGCCGATGCTGGCATTTCTTTGCCTGCAACATGGGAAAAATTAACGCCACCTTGTTCAAAGACATGACCATTTCGCATCACACGAGTTCGACCACCACCACCTAGTCGCTCTCCCGGCTCGCGATGCCACGCATCTTCCTCAAACAGGGCTTGCCCATCGGCTTGCTCTAATTGCAGACAAATGGAATCTTGCAGCTCAAGCAAAAATTGCTTCACTGCTTGTTTATCAATGGTTGGCATCGCTTACTTCCTTGGCAGGGTTAGCCCTGTCTTAATACTTGTGATGTTTTTGCGTCACGAATCTCACTTGGTTTATTTCGACCGCCAGTCTCACCGTCTAAAATCGCAACCAGTCGTTCACCTAATTGCAATTCGACTTCTTGCGTGGTCATGCAAGGGGGAAGACCCGTCAAATTCGCGCTGGTAGAGGTTAACGGTTTTCCATAAGCATTACACAGCTTTTGAACCAAAGGATGATCCGTCACACGTACGGCAATTGAATCAAATTGGCCACTCACCCATTCCGACACTTTATCACTGGTTGGCATAATCCAAGTCACAGGCCCAGGCCAAGTAGCATGGACACGTTCAAGCTGCTCTTTGGTCAACTGGCTTTCATCAATATAAGGCAGCAATTGCTCATAAGATGCGGCAATTAAAATTAAGCCTTTATTCACTGGGCGCTGCTTCAACGTTAACAATTTTTGAATGGCATCAGGGTTATCTGGGTCACACCCCACCCCAAACACGCCCTCGGTTGGGTAAGCGATAACTTCACCATCACGCAATGCTTGCAAGGTATGCTCAAAATTATTCACAAAAACATCCATAAGTTAGATCTGATCTTGAGGCTAAGTGTACAAACTCTGATGGAAACAGGCTAAAGCTATTTGTTGATAAAATGTATCAATCGATAAATTAGGTCGACGCAAACGTTTTCCTAAAGAAAAAATACTCGTATAATGCGCGCAAATCACCTGATCACCCAATTTTAAGATGTTTGAAGGAGTTTGAGATGAAAGTCGGAATTATCATGGGTTCTAAATCCGATTGGCCAACCATGAAGCTAGCAGCCGAGATGTTGGACCAATTTGGCATCGCTTACGAAACCAAAGTGGTTTCAGCACACCGCACTCCTCAACTTCTGGCCGATTACGCTAGCGGTGCAAAAGATCGCGGTATTAAAGTGATTATCGCTGGAGCTGGCGGTGCGGCGCACCTTCCAGGAATGACAGCGGCTTTTACAAGCCTACCTGTTTTAGGCGTTCCGGTGCAGTCAAAAGCCTTAAAAGGGATGGACTCGTTACTCTCTATCGTGCAAATGCCAAAAGGCATTGCTGTAGGTACACTAGCGATTGGTGAAGCGGGCGCAGCCAATGCTGGGCTATTAGCAGCACAGATCATTGGAACCAGTGATGAAACGGTAATGACCAAAGTGGAAGCCTTTCGCACCCAACAAACAGAAACGGTCTTAGCTAACCCTAACCCAGCTGAGGACTAATACTATGCACGTTTTAGTATTGGGGGCAGGTCAACTCGCTCGCATGATGGCCTTAGCTGGTGCACCACTGAACATTCAAATATCAGCTTTTGATGTCGGGAGTGGCAATATCGTCCACCCACTGACTTTGCATGTTATTGGTCACGGGCTAGAGAATGCCATCCAGCAAGCCGATGTAATAACTGCGGAGTTTGAACACATCCCACATGACATTCTCGCTATTTGCGAGCAAAGCGGGAAGTTTTTACCTAGCGTAGAAGCTATCAAAGCTGGTGGCGATCGTCGTCTTGAAAAAGCGCTACTGGATGAAGCTCACGTCAAAAATGCCAAATATTTTGTGATTAATTCACGTGAAGATTTCGATGCAGCTATTGCTCACATCGGCCTTCCTATGGTGTTGAAAAGTGCCTTGGGTGGCTACGATGGTAAAGGACAATGGCGTTTAAAAGGTGCACAACAAGCCGATGAAATTTGGCCTGAAATGCAAGCTTGTATCGACGCAACACCAACTCAAGCTATCGTCGCCGAAGAGTTTGTTCCTTTTGACCGAGAAGTATCGCTGGTTGGCGCACGCGCAAAAGATGGCAGCATTTCCGTTTATCCGCTAGCTGAAAACGTCCATACCGATGGTGTATTAAGCTTATCGACAGCCATTGATGACCTTGAACTACAGCAGCAAGCCCAAGAGATGTTCAGCGCGGTAGCAAAACGATTAGATTATGTTGGGGTTTTAGCGTTAGAGTTTTTTGATGTGCAAGGAGCGTTACTGGTCAATGAGATTGCCCCACGCGTACACAACTCAGGTCACTGGACACAACAAGGCGCTGAAACTTGTCAATTTGAGAACCACTTACGCGCGGTGTGTGGCCTTCCTTTAGGGAGTACAAAACTGGTTCGCCCGACATCGATGATTAATATTCTAGGCGAAGATACCTTACCTGAAGAAGTGCTCGCAACCGAAGGTTGTCACGTACATTGGTATGGTAAAGAGAAACGTATTGGACGTAAAATGGGACACATCAATGTCAGCGCTGACTACAGTGCAGAGCTGCAACGCACGCTTTGCCATTTAGCAGACGTACTGGATGCAAATGCATTTCCTGCCGTGCATCACTTTGCAAAGCAGTTAAAATAGAGCAATACCTTAGAGAATGCGCTGATGGTTGTATTCTCTCGCTAAGATCTAAAATGGCACGTTAACCGTGCTATTTTTTATTCGTTTTCAACTTGAGTATGTGCACATTTTCGATCGGCACATTGGTGTTTAACACCACTAGCCAGCTTTTTCTCTACCAATAATCCAAATCCACACTTTTCACATTTACCGGCTACTGGTGGCTGATTAACGGCAAACTTACATTTAGGGTAGTTATCGCAGGCGTTAAAAGTTTTACCATGACGAGTTTTTCGCTCAACCAAGTGCCCTTTCAAGCATTCGGGGCAAAGCAGTTTTTGGTGTGATGTGTCTTCTTCTGGAGTATCTAAACTCTGAATATGATGACAGTTAGGGTAATCACTACAGCCAATAAACATCCCATAACGACCTTGGCGCAGTACAAGCTCATGCCCACACTCAGGACAAGGAACCCCTAACTCTTTGATGATATGCCCGTCATTTTGGTGCAATGAACGAATATAGCCACACGCAGGATACTGTGTGCAGCCTAAAAACGGGCCATGTTTGCCATGGCGGATCTGTAACTCTCCGCCACATTGAGGACAAGGTTCGTGCTGTAGCGCATGTTCATGCGCGGAAAAAAGTTGTTGATCAATTTTACGGCTCATAACGCTCAACTAGATGGACGGTGAGATCAATGCAAAATGCCTTGCTCTTTGGTGTACAACAACTCTTCCATAAGCGTATAAGCATTTTCATTGCCTGGTACGTTAAACAACACCATTAAAATGATCCACTTTAAGTCATCCAATTCAAATTCATTGGTTTCTAACCCCATGATTCGATCAATCACCATCTCGCGAATCTCGGGCGTTAGAACTTCGACCTGTTCAAGGAACAAGAGAAAGCCTCGGCTTTCGAGATCCAATCTTTCCATCTCTTGCGGGGTATAGATCCGCATGGAAGTGGTTGCACTGGTCGCAATCGCAGAATGAGCATCAGTTTGCTGTAATGCTGCCAGCTCTTCTAACCAGTTAAGGGCTTTGTAGATATCTTTTTGGTGAAAACCTGCTCGAAGCAATTCATCTTCAAGCTCATCTTGGTCTACTTGTAACTCTGCATCGCTATGGATGTAGGTTTCAAATAGATACATCAGTATATCCATCATCATAGCTAGCCCCTCCCCTTACGAATATAGCCACCGGAAACTGCAACAACATGCCCTGAAAGCTCAAGCTCTAAGAGCTGCATCATGACTTCATGCACAGGTATATGGGTCCTACTGGCAAGAATATCAACTGGCGTAGCCTCTACTCCTACGTTAGCTAACAGTTCGGCAAATGGCAATTGCTGATCACATTCTGCGGCAAATAAATCCGGTTGTGCGATCTGTTGGCGTAATGACCAATCAACTAAAGTGCCAATTTCATCCAGCACCTGTTGTGCATTTTGTACTAAACAAGCCCCAGTTCGGATCAATTGATTACTGCCACGGCTACTTGGATTGGCAATAGAGCCGGGGATCACAAATACATCTCGGCCTTGTTCTGCCGCATAACGCGCAGTGATCAGTGAACCGCTTTTTTCCGCCGCCTCTACCACCACGACTCCAGTCGATAAACCACTAATAATTCGATTACGCCTTGGGAAATTATCAGGACGCGGTTTGGCATACGGGCGAAATTCAGACACAAGCGCGCCGCTTGCCGCCACACGCTCTGCTAATTTTTTATGGCGAGCGGGGTAAATACACTCAAGTCCAGAGCCAAGTACGGCAATTGTTTCACCACTGCCTTGCAAAGCTCCGTCATGGGCATGACCATCAATACCTAATGCCAACCCACTGGTGACTATCAAGCCATGCTGCACGAAATCACGAGCAAATTGGTGCGCAATACGTTGCCCGTCAGGGCTGGCATTGCGGCTCCCTACCATTGCAATTTGTGGATCCGATAACGCTTCAACTCTTCCTTTAATAAACAGTAACGGTGGTGCTGAAGCTATTTCTTTCAATAACGGCGGGTAATGAGCACATTGCGATGTCACTATATGATGAAACGTACTGGCTTGTAGCCATTTCAAACACTTATCCGCTTCTTGCGGCGCATGATGACGCAGGTAGTCGATCTGTTCAGACGTTAAACCAACCGCTAGCAGTTGACTGGTTGAATACTGAACCACATTAGTTAAAGAATCTAATGTGGCTAAACGCGAAAGTTTTTTTCCTCCCAGCTTGGGAATAGAACTTAACATCAGCCATGCGGCTAAATCTGTGGTTTGCATTAACTGGCGCTTTCAGATTGAGGTTTTGACTCAGACTCGCTAGAGGCTTCTGATACCAGTGGCGATACCGCTAAAATATCCCGACTAATCGGTATTCGGCTATTGGTTATCAAGGCTAAGCTAAAATACTCATAGCAATGAAGTACCATTAAGCTACCTACGCTATTACTTGGCAGTTGAATTTCATCCTCTGCTGACATCTTGACATCATTATTTTTCTCTTTGAGAACGGGCACCACTGCTCCTTCTTGCCTCAAATCAAACATACTGCCTTGACGAAGTTGATCTTGCGCGCCTTTATCAATCACCACCACTTGATTCTGTCCCGCATAATCCCCCCCAGTGAGGGGACCTAAAATATGCGCGACACTGTTTCTCGGTGACGGGGATGGATAAAAAGTCGTGGCGAATGTCAACGCCGTGCCCTCTGTTTCTGGCAAGGCAATATCACTAAGCCTAATCTCTTGTTGCAAAGCGGTAATCGTTAACTCTGAATACGCATGCAGGGTCGCCGAAAGCTCAGCGGTCGCAATCAAACGCAAAGCGATCATCTCGTTACTGGGGATAGTTTCATCGTCACGCACAAACTGGCCAACTTGACGATAAATACCCCAACTGCTGTGGTTCTGTTTACCAGAGATGTAAAGCGGCTCTTGCGCAGTAAGATAGCGATGGCCACTACTTGCTCCTAACACGCGCTGACTACGTTGCACTGTTTGTTTCTCGACTAGACGGTCAGTATGGAGGTATCGCAGCAGTAGACTCTCTTCAACAATTGGTAAGGCTCTTTTCGCAAGCACCCGAACTTGGGGACTCAGCTTTACCCGCGGTTTTACACTCAGTTGTGGCTGGCTCCGCTGCCAGATCAATACCAGCTTATCCCCCGGATAAATTAAATGTGGGTTCTCAATACTGGGATTCATCTGCCACAATTGTGGCCACTGCCATGGCGTGTCGAGGTAAAGTGTCGAGATTCCCCACAATGTATCACCGTCCTCGACAACATACGTTTTGGGTGCATCTGGCTTTATTTTGATCGCTATTTCATCAACCGCCAAGGTATATCCAGCCCAAAACAATGGCCAACAAATGAGGGCAAAATGGCGAATAAATGATGACATGACCTCAGTTCCTTGGTCGAAATAAATAAGAATGAATCCGATTATTAACATTTGGATGCTGTCATTTGGGTCATAAAATGTCTAGAATTGAGCCAACAAGCTTTAAGCTGTTTCGGCACAGTTCAATTTTTCGAGTGTATATGTCTGTATTACAAGTATTAACATTTCCAGATGATCGCCTTCGCACCGTGGCAAAACCGGTAGACAAGGTGACACCTGAGATTCAAAAAATCGTTGATGACATGATTGAGACCATGTATGACGAGGAAGGTATCGGCCTTGCCGCAACGCAAGTCGATATTCATCAACGTATCGTGGTTATCGACATTTCAGATAGTCGCGATCAGCCAATGGTGCTGATCAACCCTGAGATCATTAATAAGAGCGGTGAAGATGGCATTGAAGAAGGCTGTCTATCGGTTCCGGGGGCACGAGCACTGGTTCCTCGCGCTGCTGAAGTGACGGTAAAAGCATTAGACCGTGACGGAAAAGAGTTCTCATTTGAAGCGGATGACCTGTTAGCAATTTGTGTTCAGCACGAGCTTGATCACTTACAAGGCAAACTATTTGTAGATTACCTCTCGCCTTTAAAACGTAAGCGCATCAAAGATAAGCTAGAGAAAATCAAACGCTACAACGAAAAAAACTAATTTAAGTGAGGTTACCTTGAGCCAATCATTACGTATTGTGTTTGCAGGTACTCCGGACTTCGCCGCCCGTCATTTGGCGGCGTTGTTGTCTTCGGAGCATGAGGTTATTGCCGTTTATACTCAGCCAGACCGCCCAGCAGGTCGAGGCAAAAAGTTGACAGCGAGCCCAGTAAAACAGATCGCTGTTGAGCACAACATTGAGGTTTATCAGCCAGAAAACTTTAAATCGGATCAAGCCAAGCAACAGTTGGCTGAGCTTAATGCCGATTTAATGGTCGTTGTGGCTTACGGTTTATTGCTTCCTCAAGCGGTATTAGATACACCAAGATTGGGCTGCATTAATGTACACGGTTCCATTTTGCCACGTTGGCGTGGAGCGGCTCCAATACAACGTTCTATTTGGGCTGGCGACAGTGAAACTGGCGTCACCATTATGCAGATGGATATTGGCCTCGATACAGGTGATATGCTGAAAATTGCCACCTTGCCCATCGAAGCGACTGACACCAGTGCCTCTATGTATGGCAAACTGGCAGAATTAGGCCCACAAGCTTTGGTCGATTGCATCGCAGATATTGCCAGTGATAAAGCCATTGCCACTAAGCAAGATGACGCTTTGGCCAACTACGCTAAAAAACTCAGCAAAGAAGAAGCAAAAATCGATTGGTCGATGGATGCCGCTTTCATTGAGCGCTGCGTGCGTGCCTTTAACCCATGGCCAATGAGCCATTTCGACGTTGCAGAAAACACTATCAAAGTATGGCAAAGCCGCGTTGAAGCACAAACAAGCAACCAACCAGTTGGCACTATTGTTAAGGCTGATAAGTCTGGTATTTATGTTGCTACAGGCAATGGGCTATTGGTACTTGAACAACTGCAAGTGCCAGGCAAAAAAGCACTGCCAGTACAAGATATCCTTAATGCTAGAGCAAGCTGGTTTGAAGTGGGTACACAGCTTAGCTAAACCTTCGCGAGGGTAGAGATACCCTCATTAATTTCATTTTAAAATTCGGTATTACTCATGAATGTTCGCGCTGCTGCTGCCAATGTTTTGTTCCAAGTTGTCGATAAAGGCCACTCTCTTTCTCACGCCCTTCCTGCGGCTCAAAAAACCATTAAGCCAAGAGACCATGCCCTACTGCAAGAGATTTGCTACGGTGCTTTACGTTATTTACCTCGTTTAGAATCGATTGCTAACGAATTGATGGATAATTCATTAAAGGGCAAAAAACGCGTTTTTCATCACCTTATTTTGGTTGGCATTTATCAACTCAGTTTTATGCGTATTCCAGCACACGCTGCCGTTGCTGATACGGTAGAAGGCACAAAAACGCTACGAGGACCAAGCCTTGCAGGCTTAATCAATGCCGTATTGCGTAGCTATTTACGCGATCAAGAAGCCTTAGATGCGCATGCTGTCAGCCATAATGCAGGTAAATATGCTCATCCAAGTTGGTTACTGAAACTGTTACAGCAAGCCTATCCCGACCAATGGCAACAGATCGTTGAAGCCAATAACAGCAAAGCACCAATGTGGCTGCGTGTTAATCGCCAACATCACACCAGAGATGAATATCTAGCGCTGCTGAAAAATGAAAACATTGAATGCGATGTACATTCTCACGCTTCTGACGCCATAAAATTGCTCGCGCCTTGCGATGTGACATTATTGCCTGGCTTTGATCGTGGCTGGGTGTCGGTGCAAGATGCTGCCGCACAATTGGCTGTCGATTACTTAACACCAAAAGAGGGCGAATTGATCTTAGATTGTTGCGCAGCTCCTGGTGGTAAAACGGCGCATATTTTAGAGCACACCGTCGATACTGAAGTGGTTGCAATTGATAGCGATGCTACCCGCCTTGAGCGTGTGTATGACAACCTTGAACGCTTACAACTACGTGCCGATGTTATTTGTGGTGATGCACGCTACCCTGAAGAATGGTGGCATGGCGAGCAATTTGACCGAATTTTGTTAGATGCGCCATGTTCAGCAACGGGGGTAATTCGTCGTCACCCTGACATCAAATGGTTGCGTCGTGGCAGCGATATTGAGGCATTAGCTGAATTACAAAGCGAAATTATGGATGCAATGTGGAAGCAATTAAAAGTCGGTGGCACTATGGTTTACGCGACTTGCTCAATTACTCCGCAAGAAAATAGCCTACAAGTAAAAGCATTCTTAGCGCGTACCGCAAACGCACAGCTTGTTGGATCGGATAAAGAACAGCCGGGACGTCAAATTCTTCCTGGTGAAGAAGATATGGATGGTTTCTACTACGCAGTATTAACCAAACAAGCCTAAAATCAGCGAACATTGGCAGCCTTGTGCTGCCTTTTCGGTTACCGAAATTCGGTAGTTAAAGAAGAGAAAACAATATGAAAATCATTATTCTTGGTGCAGGTCAGGTCGGTGGCACACTGGCTGAAAACTTGGTCGGCGAGAACAATGACATCACCGTTGTCGATAAAAACAGTGATCGCTTACGTGAGCTACAAGACAAGTATGACTTACGAGTCGTCAACGGCCATGCCAGTCACCCTGATATTTTGCGTGAGGCAGGTGCTCAAGATGCTGACATGCTGGTTGCAGTGACAAACACCGATGAAACTAACATGGCCGCGTGCCAAGTGGCATTCTCTTTATTTAACACACCCAACCGAATTGCACGGATTCGCTCTCCTGAATATTTGGCTGAAAAGGAAACGCTTTTCCAATCGGGTGCGATTCCTGTCGATCACTTAATTGCCCCAGAAGAACTGGTTACCAGCTACATCGAACGTTTGATTCAATATCCAGGCGCACTGCAAGTTGTCAGCTTTGCCGAAGAAAAAGTCAGCCTAGTGGCAGTCAAAGCCTACTATGGCGGGCCTTTGGTAGGGAATGCGTTATCGGCATTACGTGAGCATATGCCCCATATTGATACTCGAGTTGCTGCTATTTTTCGTCAAGGCCGTCCGATTCGACCACAAGGCACTACCATTATTGAAGCGGATGATGAGGTCTTTTTTGTCGCTGCGAGTAACCATATTCGTTCAATCATGAGTGAACTACAAAGGCTTGAGAAAACGTATCGCCGCATCATGATTGTCGGTGGTGGTAACATTGGTGCAAGCCTAGCCAAACGCCTTGAACACTCTTACAGCGTTAAACTGATTGAGCGTCATTACCCACGCGCTGAACAGCTATCCGAAGAGCTAGAGAACACCATTGTGTTTTGTGGTGACGCAGCAGACCAAGAACTGCTCACGGAAGAAAATATCGACCAAGTTGATGTCTTTATCGCTCTAACGAATGAAGATGAGACCAATATTATGTCAGCCATGCTCGCAAAACGCATGGGCGCCAAAAAAGTGATGGTGCTAATCCAGCGCGGTGCTTATGTTGACCTTGTGCAAGGTGGAGTCATTGATGTTGCCATTTCACCACAACAAGCCACTATTTCAGCGTTACTGACCCACGTACGTCGAGCCGATATTGTCAACGTATCATCACTACGCCGTGGTGCCGCTGAAGCGATAGAAGCGATCGCTCATGGCGATGAAAGTACTTCGAAAGTGGTTGGTCGCGCGGTCGGCGATATCAAACTACCACCAGGCACAACCATCGGCGCCATAGTGCGTGGTGAAGAGGTGTTGATTGCTCACGATCGTACCGTTATCGAACAAGATGACCACGTCGTTATGTTCCTGGTCGACAAGAAATACGTGCCTGATGTCGAAACCCTATTCCAACCTAGTCCATTCTTCCTATAGGTTATTGGCGTTATGTTGAATTTACGCCCCATTTTATTTGTTATTGGGTTAGTCCTTTCTAAGCTAGCCCTCTTTATGTACGTGCCAACGTTAGTTGCTTTTTTTACAGGTACCAGCGGTTTTTTAGATTTTGCCCAAGCGGTCATAATCACTCATGTCGCTGCCTTTATCTGTCTAAGCCTTGGACGCACCAGTCACTTCAAGCTCAGTGTACGTGACATGTTTCTCATCACTAGCTTAGTGTGGACTATCGCCAGTGCGTTTGCGGCACTACCCTTTGTGTTTATCAACCACATTAGTTTCACCGATGCTTACTTTGAAACCATGTCTGGCATTACAACAACCGGTTCAACCGTTTTAAGTGGCCTTGATAATATGGCTCCAAGCATTTTGCTGTGGCGATCCATCTTGCAATGGTTGGGTGGGGTTGGCTTTATCGTGATGGCGGTAGCGGTACTACCAATGCTTAACGTGGGTGGCATGAAACTGTTCCAGACTGAATCATCTGATTGGTCAGACAAAAGCAGCCCAAGAGCTAAAACCGTTGCCAAAAACATCGTTGTCGTTTACTTGGTTCTCACCTTACTATGCCTCATTGGCTACATGCTAACTGGCATGACCTTTTTTGAAGCGATCAACCACTCGTTTACCACCCTTTCAACCGGCGGATACTCGACCTCGGATGGGTCAATGAACCATTTTTCTAACGGGGCACACTGGGTTGCGACCTTGTTTATGTTTCTGGGTGGCTTGCCGTTTTTATTGTTTGTCACCGCCTTACGCAAGCGAAAACCTCAAGCACTCTACAAAGACGCGCAAGTACGCGGTTTTACTTATCTCTTTTTGGTCTCAAGCCTAATCATCACCGTGTGGTTAATCGTACGAGATGGTTATAACTGGCTTGATGCTCTACGCGTGTCAATGTTTAACATTATCTCTGTCGTCACAACCACAGGGTTTGGCTTAGAGGACTTTACCGCCTGGGGAGCATTACCCAGCACACTATTTGCTTTCCTAATGATGGCAGGAGCCTGTTCAGGCTCGACATCCGGAGGCATCAAGGTGTTCCGCTTTCAAATCGCAATGACCTTACTCAACAAGCAAATGATGAAGCTAATCCACCCATCAGGGGTATTTGTTCAGCGATACAATCAACGTCCAGTCAATGATGACATAGTACGTTCTGTGGTCGCATTTGGTATCACTTTTTTCATCACCATCATTGCTATTGCTGGCTGTTTAAGTGCCATGGGGCTTGATCCTATCACCAGCATTTCAGGCTCTATCACCGCGGTTGCCAACGTTGGGCCTGGAATGGGTTCAGTGATAGGTCCGACAGGTAATTTTGCACCACTGCCAGATGCCGCTAAATGGGTATTAAGTTTCGGCATGCTGATGGGGCGCTTAGAAATTTTGACTATTCTAGTATTATTTTTTCCTGCATTTTGGCGACGTTAATATGACCATAAAACACGTAATAGCAGCATTACTTAGCGTTGCGACCAACGGTGCTTTCGCAGCGCAATCAGTCACTTTAGATGATGGACGTCAAGTTCAGTTAAATGATGACTTTACTTGGCAATACATTGCCAAAGAAAACACCCTACCAACAGCCGCAGCCATAGCAACACCGATTACGCAAAAAACGCAGGGGACAGTGTTTAACGTCGCTTCAGAGAAATCGATTATGCAATTATCAGACTCAGGAATCGACGTTGTGCTTGGCGCGGCAAGTTATCAAAATGGTGAGCTTATTATTCCAACCGCCCTCACTAATCAAAGCTCTCAATCAGTTATTGAAGTGACACTAGCAGTAACGATTTTTAATGAGCAAGGCCAAGAGCTAGCTACTGGGAAAGCCACAGTTTGGCAGTCAATCAAACGGATGGCAGAAAGCTACCTACGTCCACAGACTCAAACGCAAGGTAGGCCGATTAAGCTTAAAGTCAGTAAGCAAGATAGCTACCACATTGATGCGAAAGTTGAGAAAATCGAAACCCGCTAGACAGGATTAACGTACCAGTAAATCGCAAAATAGTGGCAAGCGCTTCCTGCCAAAACAAACAAATGCCAAATGGCATGATTGTATGGAATGCGCTTCGCCACATAGAAAACCACCCCTAACGAATAAACCAAACCACCCACAGCAAGTAGCACAAGCCCACCAGTATCAATATGCAGTGCCAGTTGATAAATCACAATTAATGACAGCCATCCCATCGCCAAGTAAGTCACTAAAGAGAGTTTTTTAAAGCGATAAACAAAAGCGATTTTCATGATGATGCCAATCACAGCCAACAACCAGATCACCACCATTAAACCGATTGCCAAGGGCGTTCTTAAACTGACCAATAAAAAGGGCGTGTAACTTCCTGCTATTAGTAAATAAATAGCACAGTGATCGAGCGTTTTAAGCCAACGTTTTGTTTTTGGAGAAGAAAAAGAGTGGTAAAGAGTTGAGGCAAAAAAAAGAGCAATCATACTGCCACCATACACACTCATACTGATCAACGTCAGTGCGTCAGCTTGATGGTTTATTGATTTGATCAGCAGCAAAACCAGACCGATAACACTGAGCACCAAACCCAAACCATGACTCAGCGCATTCGCCGCTTCTTCACGAACACTATAGCTACTGCTGTGGGGTACCGACATAAAAGACCTACACTGGAGCAATCGAATATTTGCTCCAGTATCGCACACCTCAGCTTACAGTTGTAAGCCCAAATTTAATTTTATTGTGATGAGCTATCGAGATAATCCAACACTTGCTGACCAGCCCTGGAAGGAGAAATTTCAGCTGCAATCGTCAGTTGCCGTTTTAATTCACCCATTCCCAGTAGGCTAGCGAGCATTCCGCTTGCACCAGTGCGATGTCTGTCAATCTCAAACCATAAAGTTAAGCCATCCTCATCACGAAACGCGACGACTTCCAGTTCACGCCATCGCCCATGAAAAGGACCAGTCGTCGGCACGAATTCAAACTCTTGCACAAAAGGTAATGCCATCCCTTTCACTGCTTCACATTCGACTTTACGAATTCTGAGTCCGTGCTCCTCTAACGCATTAAAAATACCGTCCATTAATGGATCTGGGCGTACGGTCAGAATGTCTTTATCAGTAGGATCAACAGCCATTGCGATATCAAGTCCCGTTTCTAACCAAACTTTCGCATCACCAATCGTCACAGGAGTGTTCCAAGGCACGTTCAGCTCAATATCAAAATCCCGCGTCTCACCAGGCTGAATAGTAAAAGCGTAAGGTAGCGTCCAGCGCGTCAAAATATAGGTTTGATTGACTCGTCGAGTATGACCATTTTCTCGTTGACTGTTGTTAAGTGGCACTTCTGCCACGTACTGACAACAAAGCTTCAGCTCAATATTGTCAATCTCTTGGGCACTTGCCCCTCCATAGACATGAATAGTGACATTCACGTTTTGCCCAGGGTACAACACCTCTTGGTGAAGCACTGAATCCACCCGTGCCGAACCAATTCCAAAACTCGCGAGGGTTTTCTTTATAAACGACATAGGCACCTCCAATTATCTTCAATCCAGTGTAATGCGGATCAGATTACAAACTCAATCGTGCACTTCACACAATTTTAGCCTTTATTTTCATTAATATTGACAAGAACAACTGCTCAACTATCGATCAATTTAAAACTTGGTGCTAATCTTATTTCGATATCAATGCATATCGTTATTCCTGAATAATTATTTGGATTGGCGAGAGCCAGAAGAGCCACCCTTCATTTTTTTGAAGCTCAACTCATGGTTATTCAGGCCATTAAATTGGCAATGGATGTGCCTGACCGTTAGGTTAATAAATGCGCCCAACAGCTGTCAGGTGTTCGCACACAAACCGTAGTGCAATGCGTCGTCGTAGTGGCTTTGCCGCTGCTCCGGTTGCAAAAAAAGTCGCTCCTGCAATGACTTTAGTTGAAAAAAATGCTCTCACTGCATCAAGTCCAACTAATGTTGTTCAGGCTGCATAATTAAAAAGCGCAGCTAAAACTGCGCTTTTTTCTTTTCTCTCAACTGGACTTCAATCGGCAATTTGATACCTTTAGCTCAAAATACTTATAAAAAATGGGGAAAAGAAATGCAATGCCACAGAATTGAAGAGCTACTTGAATTGCTTGAGCCAGAATGGCAAAAAGATCAACAGCTGAACTTACTGCAATTTGTCGTAAAACTCGCTCAAGAAGCGGGCTACCAAGGTCCGCTTGAAGAATTAACGGATGATGTGTTGATCTACCATCTAAAAATGCGCAACAGTGCTAAAGATGAGATGATCCCAGGGCTAAAAAAAGACCAAGAAGATGATTTCAAAACAGCCCTACTGCGCGCGCGTGGCATCATAAAGTAACCAAATTCACTCTCTCAAAGCGACCTTTTCTGGTCGCTTTTTTATTGCGACAAATACAGCTGTTTGTCGCTTTATTGTTAAAGGTTGATAGTGTTAAAGAAATGAAGTTGTTATTGACGTTATAATTATTATCTCAATTCAACTGTTAAACCTATTGCTCATCAAGGTAACAGCGTTAATCACAGTCGCAAGCAATCACCGACAGTGTGTAAAAAAGCAATGTCGCAGAGTGTGAACTAATAGAAATCACACCTTAGCAGCCCAAAAAGGATCATTTAATGAGTCAGGATAAAATCGATATAAAGGATGTGACTCCAAAAACATTTAACCCCAAAACTCATAAAGGGAATGGGGATAGATTCAACCCTAGCAATCGAATTTACGTACGCGAAAGTAAAGGAGCTTATCAACAACTGCGTCGCTATGGCGGTTGGTTTTTGCTACTACTATTCACCCTCGTCCCTTGGATTTCATTTGGTGATCGCCAAGCGATTTTATTGGATATCGGCAACCAACAATTTAACTTTTTTGGCACCACTCTTTATCCACAAGATCTGACCTTACTCGCCTTACTGTTCATGATTGCCGCTTTTGGGCTCTTCTTCATTACCACCTTTCTAGGACGAGTATGGTGTGGTTATTTGTGCCCACAAACCGTCTGGACTTTTATGTACATCTGGTTTGAAGAAAAATTGGAAGGTTCTGCCAATAAACGGAAAAAGCAAGATTCCACGAAACTCACCGCTAACTTAGCCATGCGTAAAATGGTCAAACATGTAGCTTGGTTAGCCATTGCCCTAGCGACTGGTTTTACTTTTGTTGGCTACTTCGTGCCAGTGCGTGAATTAGTAGTGGATTTCTTTACTTTAGATGCAAGCTTCTGGCCTGTGTTTTGGGTACTGTTTTTTACTATCTGTACTTACGGAAATGCGGGTTGGATGCGTTCTATCGTGTGTATTCACATGTGTCCTTATGCTCGCTTCCAATCAGCGATGTTTGATAAAGATACCTTTATCGTCGGCTATAACAGCAAACGTGGTGAAGCTCGCGGCCCCCGCTCTCGCAAAGCCGATCATAAATCGCTAGGCCTAGGTGACTGTATTGATTGTGATTTATGTGTTCAAGTGTGCCCAACTGGAATCGATATTCGTGATGGTTTGCAGTATGAATGCATTAACTGTGGAGCCTGCATTGATGCTTGTGACACCACCATGCAGCGTATGGGTTATGAGAAAGGCCTGATCAGCTATACCACTGAACACCGTTTATCAGGCCATCACACCAAAATCATGCGTCCGAAACTGTTGGGCTATGGTGCGGTGCTACTGGTGATGCTTGGTTTATTTGTCGCACAAGTTGCCAGCGTTGACCCAGCAGGTTTAAGCGTTTTGCGTGACCGTAGCCAACTATTTAGAACCAACAGCAGTGGCGAAATAGAGAATACTTACACGCTCAAAATCATCAACAAAACACAGCAAACACAGACATATAAATTAGATGTAACCGGGCTTAGTGACGTATCTTGGTATGGTAAACAAACCATTGAGGTCAAACCGGGCGAAGTATTAAGCCTACCGATGAGTCTTGGGGTTAATCCCGACAAACTCAGCTCTTCTGTTTCAACGATTCAGTTTATACTCTCGGATAGCAACCAATTTACGATAGAAGTTGAGAGTCGATTCATCCAAAAACTCTAGCTTCTCAACTAATGGAAAAAGGCTCAGCAATGAGCCTTTTTTAATCATGACCAAACCATCTTTTCATTTTGATGCTCTCACTCCAGATTTAATGTGGTATGCCTTAGAAAGTATCGGCATTCGCGCTGAATCTGGTTTTCTTGCCCTTAATAGTTATGAAAACCGCGTCTATCAGTTTACAGATGAAGAACGTCAACGCTACGTCGTGAAATTTTATCGCCCAGAGCGTTGGAGCTCTGAACAGATCCAAGAAGAACATGATTTCACACGCGAACTTTATCAAGCAGAAATCCCTATAGCTGAACCACAACTACTCAATGGTGCAACCTTGCATCATTACCAAGGTTACTGTTTTGCGCTATTCAACAGTATGGGCGGACGTCAGTTTGAAGTAGACAACATGGATCAATTGGAAGCGGTGGGGCGTTTTCTGGGACGTATTCATAGCATTGGCGCTAAACGTACTTTTCACCACCGCCCAACTATTAGCTTAGATGAATACCTCTACCAACCAAGACAACTGCTCGAAAACGCATCGTTTATTCCCCAGCACTTACAAAATGCTTTTTTCAATGACTTGAATCTGTTGATCAAAGCCATTGAAAACCAATGGCCTAAAAACTCACCGCAAATCCGCTTACATGGCGATTGCCATCCAGGAAATATTTTGTGGCGTGATGGACCAATGTTTGTCGATTTAGACGACGCGCGTAACGGGCCTGCAGTGCAAGATCTGTGGATGTTGCTCAATGGCGAACGCCAAGATAAGCTAATGCAACTGGATATTATTCTGGAATCATACCAAGAGTTTCATGATTTTAATGCTAGCGAATTGAAACTAATTGAGCCATTACGTGGTCTACGAATGGTGCATTACATGGCATGGTTGGCAAAACGATGGCAGGATCCTGCCTTTCCACTCGCCTTCCCTTGGTTTAATGATCCAAAATATTGGGAAAGCCAAGTTCTAGGATTTAAAGAACAAATAGCAGCGTTAGACGAGCAACCGCTCTCACTAATGCCACAATGGTAAGTCGCCTTAAAGAAAAAATGGAGTACACAATGAAGAAGCTGTTTGCACTCGTGGCAACCTTAATGTTGAGCTTATCGGCTCATGCAGCCCAATTTAACGAAGGTGAGCACTATAAAGTGCTGGATCTTGAACCATCTAAAAACCCAACAGTGACTGAGTTTTTCTCATTCTACTGCCCACACTGCAACACTTTTGAACCCATTATCGCGCAGTTAAAAAAGCAACTTCCTGATGGCGCAAAGCTACAAAAAAATCACGTATCATTCATGGGTGGCTCTATGGGTAAGTCAATGAGCAAAGCTTATGCGACCATGATTGCTTTAAAAGTTGAAGATAAAATGATCCCGGTGATGTTTAACCGTATTCACAATATGCGTAAGCCGCCAAAGGATGATGCAGAACTACGTCAAATTTTCCTCGATGAAGGTGTTGATGGAGCAAAATTCGACGCGGCATTTAACGGTTTTGCGGTCGATTCCATGGTGCGTCGTTTTGATAAACAATTTCAGGATAGTGGCCTAAGTGGTGTACCAGCCGTGGTGGTAAACAACCACTACCTAGTACAAGCACAAGGCCTAAAATCTACAGATGAGTATTTTGCTTTGGTTAATTACCTATTAACAAAATAGCCACCGATCTCAATCCATAGCAAAATGGGGAGCTACTGCTCCCCATTTCTCATTTATATATTGTTTTCAATAATTCATCTTTTTGCTGCCACAACTGACCGAGCCACATCTGGAACTGTCTTTTGTATGGCTTATCATTAAAATAATCACCTAAAACTTGCTCATCAACAGGCAACACCTTCACTCTCACGACAATCTTACTCATCCGCCCCATCAACATGTCTCGAAATGGTTTATCTCGATTTTGTGGGTAAGCCAACGTAACATCAATAACCTTTTCAAACTGTTCTCCCATCGCCGCTAATGTGTAAGCAATACCACCAGACTTAGGTTGCAGTAAATGTTGATAACCAGCTTTGCTTTGGCGTTGTTTTTCAGGAGTGAAACGCGTTCCTTCAACATAATTAACCACGGTCGTTGGATGATGTTGAAACTTAGCGCAGGAGCGGCGAGTCGTGGCCAAATCTTGGCCTCGCTTATGCGGGTGACGCAGTAAATATTCTCGTGAGTAGCGGCGCATAAAGGGCATATCCAACGCCCAACATGCCATTCCGACGAAAGGGACATACAACAACTGCTGCTTGAGGAAAAACTTAGGCATCGGAATTCGGTCTTTAAACACGCAGCACAGCACCACAATATCAGTCCAACTGAGATGGTTACTAATCATCAAATACCAACCTTGCTTTTTAAGGTCATCAACACCTTCAACATCCCATTCAATCCGGTTAGATAATGCCATAATACCCGCATTGAATGTCGCCCATAACCACATAGTTTTATTGGCCGCTTGAGTCGTTTTATGCTGCAAAAATGCGCTTGGAGAAAGTGCTTTTAAAACCGCAAACAGACAGATAAAAATAGAACAAAATGCAGTATTTAAAATAACTAATGCCACATTGAATACCAATATTAGATAAGCCCACATAACTTCCCAATTCAGTGTTACTGTGAAGAAAAAACAGCGAGTGATTATACAATCCCCTCTCAACATTGGAATCTTTCATAAAATGGTCAGATTAGTTTTATTATGTTGTAATCATGATCAGTTCAGTTAGGTAAACCAGTCATCACTCTAGAATATGGATATTTAGACATGAAAAAAACCGTTCCAGTCATCATTGTGAGCCTGATATTTTCGTTACCGGCAGCGGCAAGACCAGCCCCACCAAAAGGTATAAGTGGCGAGATATCAATTAATGCTCTTTTTTCGTCATCAACGTCCAATTTCAACACCGATGGTGAAGAAGTCCTAACATCAATCAATCAAAGTGCAAATAGTGAGTCTGGTTTCGTTATCGCACCACTAGGTAATATTGCTTATACCTTTGGCAAACGCAGTGAACAGCAGCTCTTTGCTGGTACGACACGTTCTGATGTAGCTATCGGCACGCTTGCTTTAGAGTTGGGATACAAATATCAATTAGCTTCAGGTACCAACGTTAGTATCGCTTACTTACCAACCGTAATGTCTAGTAAAACGTGGGCAGACCCATATAAAGTTGGTACCAAACGTGAAGAGACTGATGAATCAGGCAATGCCTACCGCCTGAGATTCGAGAACATTCAAGGTTCACCACTCTCTCTTGATTTCGCCTATGCCACGAAAGATATCGACAATGAGCAAATCACGCGTTCAGAGTTACTCAGAGATGGCGAAAGTTATTACCTCAAAGGTCAGTATCGTCTAATGCTCAATCGAGGCACTATATTGATGCCCGCTTTAACCTATATCGACCATCAGGCTGACGGTAATGCCAATTCTTACCAATCTTATGCACTCGATCTCTCTTACTTTCAATTGATGGGTAGGCATCAACTGGCATTAACTGCGGGTTATACCTACAGAGATTACGATGGTGAAAACTCTCTTTACAACAATACAGTACGTAGTGATGATGAATTCAGTCTGTTCGCCGCTTATGAATACAATCAATTAATGGGGTGGCAGAACTGGTCGTTAATTTCACTAGCAGGTTACGGCAATTCCAATTCCAATATTACCTTTTACGATGAATCACAACTCTTCGCCTCAGTCGGTATCAACTTTAAGTTCTAAAATTACGCGTTATACCGCTTGAGCAGTTAACTGCTTTAGTAAACGATCCATGGCTCGATAACCGAGCGCTTCAGCGAGATGGGGTTTGGCTATCTGCTCAACCCCTTCCAAATCAGCAATCGTGCGCGCCACTTTGATGATGCGATGATAAGCACGAATCGAAAGCCCTAGACGGTGTAGTGCATTTTCTAAGAATTCAGCATCCGTTTTAGTTAGTGGGCAGTGGCGCTCAATTTCTCGACTACCGAGCAAAGCATTCACTTTACCATTGCGCGCCAGCATCCGCTCACGAGCAATAAAGACACGCTCTTTAACCACCTCGGTACTTTCACCGCGATCTCCACCACTAGCTAGCATCCCCTTCGGCAGTAAGGGGATTTCAATCGACATATCGAAACGATCAAGCAATGGGCCAGACAAGCGACCCAAGTAACGTAAAATACTTTGTGGGTTAGCCCTGGCTTGCGTGCCTTCATAATAACCGGTTGGACTTGGGTTCAGCGCGCCAACTAATTGAAAGCGCGCCGGAAAGCGAGTTTTACCCTGAGCTCTTGAGATAATAATTTCTCCAGACTCCAAGGGTTCACGCAAAGAATCTAAGACTTTTCTTTCAAATTCCGGCATTTCGTCAAGAAACAATAACCCGTTGTGCGCTAAAGAGATTTCACCAGGTCTTGGAATAGAGCCCCCACCGACAAGCGCCGCCATGGAGCTTGAATGATGAGGGGAACGAAAAGGCCGTTGCTTCCAATTGTGCTGATTGATTTCTTGCTGCGTCAACGACGCCACCGAGGCAGTCTCCATCGCTTCATCCTCATTCATCTCTGGCAATAAATCGCATAAGCGTGAAGCCAACATGGTTTTACCGGTACCAGGTGGCCCGAGAAAAAGCAGGTTATGATTACCTGCAGCGGCTATCTCTAATGCACGCTTTCCCTGCTGTTGACCAATAATATCTTGTAAATTTCGAAGGCTCTTAGTGTGAAGTGGCTTAGGTTCAGTCTGAAATAGAGAAAGTGTCTGCTGACCACATAAATCAGCGCACACTTCCAATAAGGTTTGTGCTGATTTATGCAATTCTTTTCCAACCAACGCTGCTTGATCACCATTACCTTGCGGCACGACCAAACAACGCTTAGCTCGGTTGGCCGCCAATGCTGCTGGCAGCACGCCTTTGACAGAACGAAGTTCGCCAGACAGCGCAAGTTCACCAATAAATTCATAGCCTTCAAGCTTGGTCAATGCGATCTGCTCGGAAGCCGCTAAAATACCTAGAGCAATAGGTAAATCAAAACGTCCCCCCTCTTTAGGGAGATCTGCGGGCGCGAGATTTACCGTGATACGTTTAGCTGGGAACTCAAAACGAGAGTTAATGATGGCGCTACGCACTCGATCGCGAGATTCTTTGACCGTGGTCTCCGGCAGACCAACCAAAGTAAAGCCAGGCATTCCATTGCTAATGTGAACCTCAACGGTCACATTTGGTGCTTGCACGCCAACACTGGCGCGACTGTGGATGATCGCAAGTCCCATTTCATTCCTTTGTCTTTGATTAAAAAGCATTCACTCGAGTAATTGTATCGTTATGAAGCACGGTTATTTGTTATATAACCCGCCCTGATGCTGAGAGAATGTGAAAAAAGAATGAGTTTTTGCTTGTCATTTAACGGAAATGTATGTTACCACTAGAGACGCAAACAATTTCGTAAGATATTACGGCAACTATTTTAAGAATTAAGTGATGAATTTGAACGCCCGCATTAACCTACTGCTAAGCCTGATTATCGTGGTCATTATTGATTCCGCGCGGGGGCTGGTGGGCGCTAAGTAACCACAAGATTTTAAAAACCCCCGCACTGAAAAGTCCGGGGGTTTTTTTACAACTATTAAACTAAAAAGTGCATACTGGTTGGGGATTATCTAACCAGAGATGAACAGGAAGAATGGGAGCCGCACATGACGTGCAAACACAACATATTTGGCTGTGCTAAACACAGCTTGGGAGGGTTACGATGACAGGAGCACAACTGGTTGTAGCCGCATTGACACAACAAGGCATTAAAACCGTTTTTGGTTACCCCGGCGGAGCCATCATGCCCATTTACGATGCTTTGTATGACGGTGGCGTAGAACATATTTTATGTCGCCATGAACAAGGCGCCGCAATGGCAGCTATCGGGATGGCGAGAGCCACTCAGGACGTTGCAGTATGTATGGCAACCTCCGGCCCAGGAGCCACCAACCTTGTTACCGGCCTTGCCGACGCTTTTCTTGATTCAATTCCCCTCGTAGCCATCACTGGCCAAGTCGCTAGCTCTCATATTGGTACCGATGCTTTCCAAGAAATGGATGTGATTGGCATGTCGCTGTCGTGTACCAAACATAGCTACCTCGTTACCGATATCCACGATCTCGCACCAACGCTTGCTGAAGCATTTGAGGTTGCCAAGGCTGGCCGACCAGGTCCAGTGATTGTGGATATCGCTAAGGATGTACAACTCGCACAAGCTCCAGTATCACAACTGCCTGCTTTTACGCCACCAGCGCTTCCTGTAGCCAACGAAGAAGAGTTGAGTAAAGCGCAGCAACTGCTTGCACAAAGTTCACGCCCAGTACTGTATGTGGGCGGCGGAGTACAACTAGCCAAAGCAACAGATTCAGTACGCGAATTCCTACGCCTTAACCCTATGCCGTCGGTGAGTACCTTAAAAGGACTGGGCAGTATTGAACGTAATGACCCTCATTACCTTGGTATGTTGGGTATGCACGGCACAAAAGCCGCGAATCTAGTGGTGCAAGAAAGTGATTTATTGATCGTGGTCGGTGCGCGTTTTGATGACCGAGTAACAGGAAAATTAGATACCTTTGCACCACACGCTAAAGTTATTCATATCGATATTGATGCCGCAGAATTCAATAAACTGCGCGTAGCCAATGCGTCACTTCGTGGTGACATCAACGTAATTCTTCCACAACTTGAACTAACTCGTGACATCGCTCCTTGGGTTCATCACAGTGAAAGTTTACGCAGTGGTTTTAAATGGCGCTATGACCACCCTGGCGATCTCATTTTTGCCCCACTATTGCTTAAGCAATTGTCAGACATGATGCCCGACTCTGCAATCGTGTCGACTGACGTCGGCCAGCATCAGATGTGGGCAGCGCAGCATATTCAGCCACGCGCACCACAAAACTTCATCACCTCAGCCGGCCTTGGCACCATGGGGTTTGGTTTGCCAGCATCAATGGGCGCCGCCGTTGCTCGCCCTGATGACCAATCCATTCTTATTTCTGGTGATGGCTCGTTCATGATGAACGTTCAAGAACTTGGCACGCTAAAGCGCCGTCAAATTCCAGTAAAAATGGTGCTATTGAATAACCAACGCTTAGGCATGGTGCGTCAATGGCAATCGCTGTTCTTTGATGGCCGCCACAGCGAGACGATTTTGGATGACAACCCAGATTTCGTAATGCTAGCTAAAGCGTTCGACATTCCAGGTAAAACAATTACCAAAAAGGAAGAAGTTGAGCCGGCACTTAAAGAGATGCTGGCAAGTAAAACTGCTTATCTACTTCACGTTTTAATTGATGAAGAAGAAAACGTATGGCCGCTCGTACCACCGGGTGCCTCAAATAGTGATATGTTGGAGAACACCTAATGGATAGATACCTATTAGACATCAAAGCCGATGATAAACCGGTGCTATTGGAGCGTGTTCTACGCGTTATTCGCCACCGCGGTTTTGTGATAAAACAAGTAGCGGCCACTCAGAACCACTCGAGTAAAGTCGCCAGCGTTGAGATCATTGTTGATAGTGATCGCCCCATCAGCACACTGATCAACCAAATTGAAAAATTGTGGGACGTTCGCACTGTCGATGTCACCCCAATCAAAAATAACGAACTACCGAATAACAATTTACAGCAAAAGATTTGTGCATAAGGAAGGCAATAAATGGCAACAAAAACTGCAGACTACATTTGGTTCAACGGTGAAATGGTACCGTGGGCAAATGCTAATGTTCATGTACTCACACACGCTATGCACTACGGCACTTCGGTATTTGAAGGCGTACGCTGTTACAACACCCCTAAAGGCCCAATCGTCTTCCGCCATAAAGAGCACGCTCAACGCCTAAAAGATTCGGCAAAAATTTATCGCTTCCCGATTCCTTACACTCTTGATGAAATTATGGAAGCCACGCGTGAAACATTGCGTGTCAATAAATTGGAATCAGCCTACATTCGCCCACTCGGCTTTGTCGGTAACGTCGGCCTTGGCGTTTGTCCACCTGTAGATACAGAAATGGACCTCATCATTGCAGCCTTCCCTTGGGGCGCATACTTAGGTGATGAAGCGTTAGAAAATGGCGTAGATGCAATGGTGTCGAGCTGGCACCGTGCCGCGCCAAATACCATACCAACCGCAGCAAAAGCCGGGGGTAACTATTTATCTTCACTACTAGTTGGTGGTGAAGCTCGTCGCCACGGTTATGCTGAAGGTATCGCTTTAAGTGTTGATGGCTATCTTTCTGAAGGTGCAGGCGAGAACATTTTCGTCATCAAAAATGGCGTAATTCTAACTCCGCCAACCACTAGCTCTATCCTACCGGGGATTACTCGTGATTCTATCATGACACTGGCTAAAGATATGGGCTACGAAGTGCGCGAAGCCAACATTGCGCGCGAAGCTCTCTACCTTGCTGACGAAATTTTCATGACCGGAACGGCTGCAGAAATTGTCCCAGTGCGCAGCGTTGACCAAATTACGGTTGGAGAAGGCAAACGTGGCCCTATCACAAAAGTGATGCAAGAAGCTTACTTTGGCCTATTTAACGGCACCACAGAAGATAAGTGGGGCTGGTTGGATTACGTGTACCCACAACAGAAGTAATAGAGGACGATTGACAATGCCAAAGTATAGATCCGCCACCACTACACACGGACGTAATATGGCTGGAGCACGCGCATTGTGGCGCGCTACAGGCGTAAAAGATGAAGATTTCGGTAAACCGATTATTGCGGTGGTTAACTCGTTCACTCAATTCGTACCGGGCCACGTTCATCTTAAAGATATGGGTCAATTGGTCGCAGGTGAAATCGAAAAAGCAGGCGGCATCGCCAAAGAATTTAATACCATCGCAGTAGATGATGGTATCGCTATGGGTCATGGTGGCATGTTGTATTCACTGCCATCACGTGAATTGATTGCAGACTCTGTCGAATACATGGTCAATGCGCACTGTGCTGATGCGATGGTCTGTATCTCAAACTGTGACAAAATCACCCCGGGAATGATGATGGCAGCACTGCGCCTCAATATTCCTGTTATCTTTGTTTCTGGTGGCCCAATGGAAGCGGGTAAAACCAAGCTTTCAGATCAAATCATCAAACTCGATTTAGTCGATGCAATGATCCAAGGCGCTGACCCTAAAGTTTCGGATGAACAGAGCGAACAAATTGAACGCTCTGCCTGCCCAACTTGTGGCTCATGTTCAGGGATGTTTACCGCTAACTCGATGAACTGCTTAACTGAAGCGCTTGGCCTTTCTCAACCGGGTAATGGCTCCATGCTGGCAACACACGCTGATCGCGAAGCGCTATTCCTCAATGCAGGCAAACGCATTGTTGAATTAACCAAGCGTTACTATGAGCAAGATGATGCATCTGCTTTGCCGCGTAATATTGCCAATAAAGCCGCCTTTGAAAATGCAATGGCGCTCGATATTGCCATGGGTGGTTCAACCAACACGGTATTGCACCTATTAGCAGGCGCTCAAGAAGGTGAAATCGATTTTGACATGGATGATATCGACCGCATGTCTCGCCGCGTTCCTCATCTGTGTAAGGTGGCACCATCGACCCAGAAATACCACATGGAAGATGTACACCGCGCGGGTGGCGTGATGGCGATTCTTGGTGAACTTGACCGCGCTGGTCTCATCAACAATCAAACTCGCACCGTGTTGGGTTTAACGATGAAAGAGCAGTTGGCTAAGTACGACATCATGCAAACGGAAGACGAAGACGTCTTAACCTTTTTCCGTGCCGGTCCTGCGGGTATTCGTACCACAAAAGCCTTCTCACAACAGTGCCGTTGGGATCGCCTAGATGATGATCGCAAAGAAGGTTGTATTCGCACCAAAGAGCATGCTTTTAGTCAAGATGGTGGTCTGGCAGTACTGTCAGGCAACATTGCCGTTGATGGCTGTATTGTAAAAACAGCTGGGGTTGATGAAGGTAGCCTGAAATTCCAAGGCCCAGCCGTGGTCTTTGAAAGCCAAGAAAGCGCTGTTGATGGCATCCTTGGTGGCAAAGTCAAAGCTGGTGATGTTGTCGTCATCCGCTATGAAGGTCCGAAAGGCGGTCCGGGCATGCAAGAAATGCTCTACCCAACGACCTACCTCAAATCAATGGGACTGGGCAAAGAGTGCGCACTATTGACTGACGGCCGTTTCTCTGGCGGCACTTCAGGGTTATCAATTGGTCACGTTTCTCCAGAAGCGGCTAACGGCGGCACGATCGGCTTGGTCAACTCTGGTGATATTATTGCCATCGATATTCCAAACCGCTCAATTACGCTCAACGTTTCTGAAGCTGAACTTGCTGAGCGCCGTGCGAAGCAAGATAAGCTTGGCTGGAAACCGGCCGATCGCCAGCGTGAAGTCTCTTTTGCACTGAAAGCTTACGCAAGTATGGCCACCAGCGCAGATAAAGGGGCTGTTCGAGATAAATCTAAGCTAGAGGGCTAGCTTATGAGTAACTCTGACCAAGGGACCCAAACTGGCGCAGATTATCTGCGCCAAATCCTGCGCGCGCCTGTGTATGAAGTAGCAACGGTTACGCCATTGCAAGATATGCCTCGCTTATCCGCGCGCATTAAAAACCGCGTCCAACTTAAGCGTGAAGATCGCCAACCAGTGCATTCGTTTAAGCTACGGGGTGCCTACAATATGGTATCAAGCTTAACGGAAGCGCAAAAACAGGCTGGCGTTATTGCAGCCTCGGCGGGCAACCACGCCCAAGGGATGGCGCTCTCGGGAACAAAATTAGGCATTAAAACCACGATTGTGATGCCAAAAACAACCCCCGATATCAAAGTTGAAGCGGTGCGAGGGTTCGGTGGACACGTTGTTTTGCATGGTAATAATTTTGATGAAGCCAAAACCGAAGCTGAACGTTTATCTCGCGAACAAGGCTATACCTTCGTACCACCGTTTGATCACCCATTGGTGATAGCAGGCCAAGGCACCATTGGCATGGAGATGCTGCAACAAAATGGCCACCTCGATTACATTTTTGTTCCCGTCGGTGGTGGTGGTTTAGCTGCAGGTGTGGCGGTACTCATCAAACAACTGATGCCCGAAATCAAAGTGATTGCCGTTGAACCAGAAGATTCAGCCTGTTTAAAAGCGGCATTAGATGCCGGTGAGCCAGTGGTGCTTGATCAAGTCAGCATGTTTGCCGACGGTGTCGCGGTAAAACGCATTGGCGATGAAACCTTCCGTTTATGCCAGCAATATATTGATGGCCACATTACTGTATCAAGCGATGAAATCTGCTCTGCGGTTAAAGATATCTTCGAAGATACTCGTGCCATTGCTGAACCTTCAGGTGCGCTTGCATTAGCAGGTCTGAAGAAGTTTGCTGAGAAAAATAAGTTGGTGGACAAACAACTTGGTACCGTGCTTTCGGGCGCAAACACCAATTTCCATGGTTTGCGTTATGTTTCTGAACGCTGTGAATTAGGTGAAAAACGTGAAGGTCTTCTGGCGGTTACTATTCCAGAACATCAAGGGGCTTTCTTCGAGTTTTGCAACATCATTGGCGGCCGGGCGGTTACTGAGTTCAACTACCGTTATAACGATGACAAGCTAGCGAACATTTTCGTTGGTGTACGCCTAATGGGCGGGCAAGAAGAGCTCGACAGCATCATTCACGATTTGCGTAATGGTGGCTACCCTGTGGTTGACCTCTCTGACGATGAAATGGCAAAACTGCATGTGCGTTATATGATTGGTGGCAAACCGTCGAAGCCACTCAAAGAACGCTTGTACAGTTTTGAGTTCCCTGAATATCCTGGCGCATTACTTAAGTTTTTAAGTACGTTAGGAACACATTGGAACATTAGCTTATTCAATTATCGTAATCATGGTGCTGACTATGGACGAGTATTGTGTGGTTTTGAGCTCGATGAAGATGATTTAACTCGCTTCTCTGCCCACTTACGCGAGCTTGGTTATCAATGTAAAGATGAAACCGATAATCCTTCCTATCAGTTCTTCTTATCTTAAACAGCAAAATGCCAGTCGATTGACTGGCATTTTTATATCACCCATGCGTAATACGCATAGATCTAATGCTAAAGTTTCATTTTATTCATAGTGAATTCAGTACTACACTTGTCTGCATATTTTCTTTGCTGCGCAAATCTGGAGATCAGAATGTTTAATGCTTTAATCCTTAACCAACAAGACAAACGCACCCTAGCGGCTATCGAACAGATCGACGAATCACAGCTGCCTGAAGGCGATGTATTGATTGCTGTCGATTATTCATCACTAAATTATAAAGATGGTTTAGCGATTACAGGCAAAGGTAAAATCATTCGTAATTTCCCGATGGTGCCAGGTATTGACCTTGCAGGTAAGGTAATTGAATCTCAAGATGAACGCTACCAAGCGGGTGACGAAGTTGTCCTTACCGGCTGGGGTGTTGGTGAAAATCACTGGGGTGGCATGGCACAAAAAGCCCGTTTGAAAGCCGACTGGTTAGTTCCACTAGCGCAAGGCCTTGATAGCAAAAAAGCGATGATGATCGGTACCGCTGGTTTTACCGCCATGCTTTGTGTACAAGCTATTTTAGATGCGGGTATTAAACCAGAAAATGGTGAAATTCTAGTGACAGGTGCAAGTGGTGGCGTTGGTTCAGTAGCTGTAACACTATTAGCCAACCTAGGCTATAACGTTGCTGCGGTAACCGGTCGTGTTGAACAAAATGGCCCACTACTAGAAAAACTAGGAGCAAGCCGCATCATTGATCGTGTTGAATTTGAAGAGCCAGCTCGCCCACTGGAAAAACAAATTTGGGCAGGTGCTGTTGATACCGTTGGTAGCAAAGTATTAGCAAAAGTATTGGCGCAAATGGATTACAACAGCACAGTTGCAGCGTGTGGCTTAGCTGGCGGTTTTGACCTACCAACTACGGTCATGCCATTCATCTTACGCAACGTTCGCCTACAAGGTGTTGATTCGGTTTCGTGCCCATTAGAAAAACGTATTGCCGCTTGGGAAAGCTTAGCCAAACTACTACCAGCTAGCTACTTTGAACAAGCGTGTAATGAAATCGCACTTGCCGATGCACCACAATACGCCGAAGCCATTACCAATGGTCAAGTAACGGGTCGTGTTGTTATCAAGCTTTAATCAGTGATTAACCCATTGATATAGTCATGAGGCTTTGGTGATTTCCAAAGCCTTAAATTTATCTATATATCTAATTTCATCTCTTCGACACGTTTTGCGATCAAACGGCTGCATTCCTGTTTCACTATCCGCCTTAACCACTCTTGTGCTGGAGAATGCTCGCATCGTGAATGCCAAATCATCGAATATTCAAAAGAAGTAAACTGGAAAGGTAAAGGTTTTACCACCAAGTCATAACGTTCTGCGACCAAGTATGCGAGATCCGCTGGGACAGTGATAATCAGTGGCATGGTATCGACAATCGCTAATGCGGCTTCTAAATGATAAGCCCGCAGTACCATCTTGCGCCTAGGTTGGCCAAGTAACGCTTGTTCAATTAACGCTTTAACCCCATCACTAATGGCAATCATCGCATGTGGATAGGCTAAGTAATCATTCAACGTCATCTGCTGATTGGCTAATGGATGCTGGCGAGAAAACAGACAGAGCACACCAACACGGCCAAGCACCTCACTTCTCAAAGGCGCAACCGGAGAGGTGGGTCGACAAATGGCTAAATCTGCACCTTCATAAGTCAGTTGATCAGCCAACCTATCGTGCTGCAAAGGCAAAAATTCGAATGAGACATTGGGTGCTTCTTGATAAATCCTTGGTAAGGCAAACGGCAAAATGGTCTGCATTGCATAATCGGTCGTCGCAATGCTAAATGTCTGATCACACAGCCTAGGATCAAACTCAACAGGGGAAAGGAGCTGACGGAGTGATTCTAAAGGCTCACCTAAAGCGCGATCAATTTCGAGCGCTTTTTCTGTTGGAATCAGATGCTGGCCTTGACGAGTAAATAGCGGATCATTTAACAACTCACGCAATCGACCAAGTACTCGACTCATGGCTGATTGACTGAGGTTTAAACGATTCGCTGCTTTGCTGACACTGCTCTCTTCTATCAGCACACGCAGCGCGACAAATAAATTGAGATCTCGACGATAAATATCTTCCAATTCCACACAAATACTCAGCTTTCTATCTATGAATGGGTTAATTGTACGCCTTGGATAAAAAAAATCCCGCCTTTCAGCGGGGAAGCCCAAGAAAATGGGGATAGTGTCGGAATGTATTTTGTGTAGTGCAAGTGCGATAGGTTAATGTTTCTGCTCTTCAGATACACCTTTCCAGAGGTGCATTTCAAGCCAAATTCCTACAATAGAAGCGCCAACACCCGCAAGTGGTATTAGTGACGTCTCTGCTGGTGTACGCATAACCAAGGCACAGAACGAAATAAAGCAAAGAACAGAATAGATGGTCAGCCTGTCTAGTGCTGTTAACATGTTCGTACCTCGCGTTAATTGTTACCAACTTGTTAACTAAATTAAAACAAAAAGATCACTTTGCCAAGTGGTTATTGAATATTTTTTCTTCACCAGTATTATCTACGCCTTATTCTTACATCCATTAGGTTTAATCATGACATTTGATCCAGCACTAGCCACACGTATACTCGAAGCAGAGGGATTACGTTGCCCAGAACCGGTAATGATGGTCAGGAAGACAATTCGAACCATGGATGATGGCGAAATATTATTAGTGAAAGCAGATGATCCTTCGACAACTCGAGATATTCCGAGTTTTTGTCGCTTTATGGATCACCAACTGATTGCGGAAAAAACCGATCAACTACCGTATCAATATTTGATTAAGAAAGGCTTAAACTGAGGCGTGTTGAGCTTACGCGGTTAAATTCGAGATAAAAAGGCTGCCCCATATGGGGACAGCCTTTTTTGTATTCAGTAAACGTGAAATCATTCTCTGTATTCGATTTCACGGAGCTCAGACTGCAGCTTATTTATCTGCTTCTGCATGGCCCGTAATTCCTCGTGCATTGGCATTAGATGAGCAACTCGGATCCATGACTCAACCGTTAAGCCAGCTAAAATAATGGCTCCTGCTACCATGGGCAACCACATCTCGGTTAAGGCCATTCCTAACAGCGTTAATGCAAAGCCGAATGTAAACAAGTAACTTTGGCTCTTGGCACTCATTCCCATATAACGTGTCAGCATAAGTTTTCCCTCTTATTAGGATCGTCATGCATTACACTAGCATGACAATCATGACACGACTATGTCAGCCATCACGCAATGATAGGACATGAGTAACAAAGTGTGATTGAGCCAAAATTATCTTGGTTTTACTGATAATAAAGTGCGGTCGCCATAGGACCTTTACCAAATAGCAGCGCCCACAGCTAACGCAACAAATAACACTGCCGTCACTTTACGAATAAGTGCGAGTGGCATTTTATCAGCGGAAAGTTTACCGATAATAACAACCGGCACGTTCGCCAATAACATACCAATAGTGGTGCCTAAAACGACTAATGTCAGTGCATCAGCGTATTGCGCGCCCAAAATTGACGTTGCGATCTGCGTTTTATCACCAATTTCTGCGACGAAAAAAGCAATAAAACTGGCGATAAACGGCCCCCGATTAGAAATCGATTCATCTTCATCCAGCTTATCGGGAATCAACACCCATGCAGCCATGGCGAGAAAACTCACCACCACGACCCACTTCAGAACTTGTGGAGAAAGGTAATCAGCCACTACCACACCCAACCAAGCCGCTAAAGCATGGTTAGCAATCGTGGCAAGGAAAATGGCAGCGATAATAGGAATGGGTTTACGGTAACGACTGGCTAACAGCAAGGAAAGCAGTTGGGTTTTATCGCCAATTTCAGCTAAGGCGACAGTAGTAATTGAAATAGCTAATACGCTCATGACATGCTCAACGGGGCGGGATAATTATAATAACCATAGACAAACGCCACACCCCACCCCGGTTAGTGATGTTTGTCTAAGGTCTTGCTAAGCTAAAATGACTTTAGCCTCGAACGCCATGGTGATTTGGCACCAATTATGTTGACGGACGAACCATTAAGATAAGAAATCTCGCCGGTAAGCTACTCCCCAAAGACGGCGCAATTCTAAGCAGCTAGTCACCAAATCTCAAGTCATAAACTGGTTAAAACATCTCTTTTAAGAAAATTTGGCACAATTAGGTCCATAAATTCCACTAAAAGAGATTTTCGACTATTAATTAAGCAAGATTACCCCTACTCGCTGAGCGAATATCTGGGTATACTTGTTCGTTATTTTCATCCATTCAGATAGAAGAATCGCGCGAACCTGACTATGCAAAAATACGATATCAAAACCTTTCAGGGTATGATCCTCGCGCTGCAGGATTATTGGGCCCAACAAGGCTGTACCATTGTTCAACCATTAGACATGGAAGTAGGTGCAGGGACTTCTCACCCAATGACATGTCTACGAGCTTTAGGTCCAGAGCCAATTGCTACAGCGTATGTTCAACCTTCTCGTCGTCCGACCGACGGCCGCTATGGTGAGAACCCAAACCGCCTGCAACACTATTACCAATTCCAAGTTATCATCAAGCCATCACCAGACAACATTCAAGAGTTGTATCTTGGTTCTTTAGAAGTGCTTGGCGTTGACCCACAAGTACACGATATTCGTTTCGTGGAAGATAACTGGGAAAACCCAACTCTAGGGGCATGGGGTCTTGGCTGGGAAGTGTGGCTAAACGGTATGGAAGTGACTCAGTTTACTTACTTCCAACAAGTTGGTGGCCTTGAGTGCAAACCTGTAACTGGTGAAATCACTTACGGTATCGAGCGTCTAGCAATGTACATTCAGGGTGTCGATTCAGTCTATGATTTAGTCTGGACAGATGGCCCATTAGGTAAAGTGACCTATGGTGACATTTACCACCAAAATGAAGTCGAGCAGTCGACTTACAACTTCGAGCATGCTGATGTTGATTTCCTTTTCACCTTCTTCGATCAATGCGAAAAAGAGTGTAAACATCTGCTTGAGCTAGAAAAGCCACTGCCTCTTCCTGCCTACGAACGCATTTTGAAAGCAGGTCACGCCTTCAACCTACTGGATGCGCGTAAAGCGATTTCGGTGACGGAACGTCAACGTTACATCCTACGAATCCGTAACCTAACTAAAGCGGTTGCAGAAGCGTACTACGCATCTCGTGAAGCACTAGGCTTCCCAATGTGTAAAAAGGGTGAGGACAAATAAGATGGCAAAAGAATTTCTAATTGAATTAGGTACTGAAGAGCTACCACCGAAACAACTTCGCACCTTGGCAGAAGCGTTTGCTGCCAATTTTGAAGCGGAATTGAAAACGGCGGATCTGGCTCATGAAGGTATTAAATGGTTTGCAACCCCTCGTCGTTTAGCACTGAAAGTAACCAACCTAGCACAAGGTCAAGCCGATAAAGTCGTTGAAAAACGTGGCCCTGCTATTTCAGTGGCTTTTGATGCCGATGGCAATCCAACCAAAGCAGCACAAGGCTGGGCTCGTGGTAACGGTATTACTGTTGAACAAGCAGAGCGCCTAAAAACCGAACAGGGCGAATGGCTGCTGTTCAGACAAGAAGTGAAAGGCCAACAAGCTAAAGCGATTGTGGTTGAATTAGCCGCAAAGGCACTGGCTAACCTGCCTATCGCAAAACCGATGCGTTGGGGTGATAAAGAAACACAATTTATCCGCCCAGTAAAAACACTGACTATTTTGATGGGTGATGAACTGATCGAAGGTGAGATCTTAGGCGTAGCCTCTGCGCGCACCATTCGTGGTCACCGTTTTATGGGTGAAGCAGAATTCACCATCGACGATGCATCACAATACCCTGCGATTTTAGAAGAACGCGGTAAAGTGATCGCTGATTACGATGCACGTAAAGCAACCATTATTGCTGGCGCTCAACAAGCAGCACAGCTAGTGGGTGGCGCTGCGGATCTCGAAGATGATCTGGTTGAAGAAGTCACGTCATTGGTTGAATGGCCAGTGGTTCTAACCGCTAAATTTGAAGAAAAATTCCTCAAAGTACCGTCAGAAGCTTTGGTTTACACCATGAAAGGTGACCAAAAATACTTCCCAGTGTATGACGAAAATAAAAATCTACTGCCTAACTTTATCTTCGTTTCTAACATCGAGTCGAAAGAGCCTCGTCATGTTATCGAAGGTAACGAGAAAGTGGTTCGCCCACGCTTAGCGGATGCTGAGTTTTTCTTCAACACGGACCTAAAGAGCAAACTGGCCGATCGTCTGCCTCAGCTTGAGACGGCTATTTTCCAAAAGCAATTAGGCACGATTAAAGACAAAACAGACCGTATCACTGAGCTTGCAGGCTACATTGCAGAGCAAATCGGCGCAGACGTTGAAAAATCAAAGCGTGCGGGCTTACTCGCTAAATGCGATTTGATGACGTCAATGGTATTTGAATTCACCGATACTCAAGGTGTGATGGGCATGCACTATGCGCGTCACGATGGTGAAGCAGAAGAAGTCGCCATTGCCTTGAACGAACAATACATGCCTCGTTTTGCTGGCGATGATCTGCCAACTAATGGCGTGTCCTCTGCGGTTGCCATGGCAGATAAACTGGACACCATCGTAGGTATCTTCGGTATTGGCCAAGCACCAAAAGGCAGCGACCCATTTGCTCTACGTCGTGCTTCTTTAGGTGTGCTACGTATTATCGTTGAATACGGCTATAACTTGGATTTAGTTGACCTAGTTGCTAAAGCTAAGTCTCTATTCGGTGAGCGTCTAACTAACGACAGTGTTGAGCAAGATGTGATTGAGTTTATGCTCGGCCGCTTCCGTGCATGGTATCAAGATGAAGGTTTCAGTGTAGACATTATCCAAGCCGTACTGGCTCGTCATCCGACTAAACCAGCCGATTTCGACAAGCGTGTTAAAGCGGTTTCTCACTTCCGTGAACTGGAAGCAGCAGAAGCACTGGCAGCGGCAAATAAACGCGTTGGTAACATTTTGGCTAAATTCGATGGTCAATTAGCCACTGAAATCAACCTAACCCTGCTTCAAGAAGATGCAGAAAAAGCGTTAGCGGAAGAAGTGGAAGTGATGACTGAAGCGCTTGAACCCGCCTTTGCCACTGGTGATTACCAGCAAGCATTGAGCAAACTCGCAGCACTACGCGAGCCAGTTGATGCCTTCTTCGATAACGTAATGGTGATGGCAGATGACGAAGCATTGAAGCAAAACCGCTTAACGCTTCTTAACAACTTGCGTAACCTATTCCTGCAAATTGCTGACATCTCACTGCTGCAGAAGTAATGAATTAAGTCAACGACCACAGGTTAAACTATTGAAGCCCAACTCCATCGAGTTGGGCTTTTTTTTCGCTGCTATTCCTATTTTCACTCTGCACACAAATAGTGCTTTGCCTCACAAAAACATTGCGGTATGTTCAAAGACTATCCGATTGGCATGGGACGGTTCCATGCTCCGTTACGTAAGCAAATACAATAATGAATTAGGCAATAAGCAATGCAGTTTTCGAAATTTGGTGAAAAATTTAATCAGTATTCTGGTATTACCCAACTAATGGATGATCTTAATGACGGCCTACGCACCCCAGGAGCAATCATGCTCGGTGGTGGTAACCCAGCCGCCATTCCCGCCATGCTCGATTACTTTCACCAAGCCAGTGCCGATATGCTCAGCAGTGGCGAATTGCTCGCTGCATTAGCCAACTACGATGGCCCGCAAGGTAAAGACCTGTTCATTAAATCACTCGCCAAGTTGTTACAAGAGACTTATGGCTGGGATATCAGCGAAAAAAACATTAGCCTAACCAATGGCAGTCAAAGTGGCTTCTTCTACTTATTTAACTTATTTGCTGGCCAACAGCCTGACGGATCACACAAGAAAATTTTGCTCCCCCTAGCACCGGAATACATCGGTTATGGTGATGCAGGCATTGATGAAGATATTTTTGTCTCTTACCGCCCTGAAATTGAAATGCTCGATAATGGTCTCTTTAAATACCATGTCGATTTTGAAAAGCTGACAGTCGATGATTCCGTCGCGGCTATTTGCGCCTCTCGCCCGACCAATCCAACCGGTAATGTGTTAACGGAAGAAGAGATCCATAAACTGGATAAACTTGCGCGCGCTAACAATATCCCTCTGATCATCGACAACGCTTACGGTGTTCCCTTTCCCAATATTATTTTTGAAGAGATTGAACCCTTTTGGAATGACAACACCATTCTGTGTATGAGTTTATCGAAATTAGGGTTACCTGGTGTACGCTGCGGTATTGTGATTGCCAGTGAGACTATCACCCAAGCATTAACCAATATGAATGGCATTATTAGCCTAGCGCCAGGCAGTATCGGCCCTGCTATCGCCAACCATATGATTGAAAATGGTGATCTATTAAGGCTTAGCAGCGAGGTTATTAAGCCCTTCTACAAACAGAAATCGCAACGAGCCGTAGAGTTACTGCAACAAGCGATTAGCGACCCACGTTTTCGCATTCACAAACCAGAAGGCGCTATCTTTTTATGGCTTTGGTTTGATGAGTTGCCCATTACCACGATGGAACTTTACCAACGTTTAAAAGCGCGCGGGGTATTGATTGTACCGGGAGAGTATTTCTTTATCGGTCAACAAGATGATTGGCAACACGCGCATCAATGCTTGCGTATGAACTACGTGCAAGACGATGCCGCGATGCAAAAAGGCATTCAAATTATCGCACAAGAGATTGCACTGGCTTATCAGCAATCATAGTGATTGAGCAGAAATAGATGTAGCCACCATTAAAAAGAGCGCCAATTGGCGCTCTTTCACTACTTTATGCTTAATGGGTCACTTAGTTATTCTCAAGTAAGCTTTTACCATTAATCGCTATTTTACGTGGCTGCATTGCTTCAGGTGTTTCACGTTCCAAATCAACGTGCAGTAAACCATTTTCCATCGTTGCACCGATCACTTTAACGTAATCCGCTAATTGGAATTTACGCTCAAAATCGCGTTCAGCAATACCTTGATAGACGTAATTTTTATTCTCTTCAGCTTTACGCTCACCACGAACAATCAACATATTTTCTTGCTGAGTAATATCGATATGCTCTTCAGCAAAACCAGCAACCGCCATGGTGATACGATACTTATTTTCACCTTGTTGTTCGATATTGTACGGAGGGTAACCCGCTGAAGTGTTTTTCGCTGAGTTGGCTTCCATCATATTTAATAGACGGTCAAAACCAATTGCGTTGCGGTATAAAGGAGTGAAATCTACAGTTCTCATATTACTATCCTCATCATAAGCAATAGTCCTAGCTGCGAGTTTCCAACAAAGCAAAGCTCTGCGGCAGCTAAGGGATTCTCAGCCATTCCACTGGCGATATTGCGCAGGGACATGGTTTAGAATCTAGGTTCAAATTAGTGTGCTAAACAATACATCCTCTTATGAGCGATGTTGTTCTAGCGATTCCAGAGGTCTGTTTCTTCTCTATTGAGCAAGACAGCAACCCTCTTCACAACTAGATATATGGATTGAATAAAATAGTTTCAAGAGAAAATTTTAAAAATTTTTTCAAACTCATATTTTTCAATAAGTTAAAAACAAAAATACCGCCTTAAAAGACGGTATTCTCAATTAACTTCGCTTTCTTTATCGAAGCTAGATAGGATTAATTCAAGGAGAAGGCGCAGAATTTATAGGTATAAATGCACACCTTCAACACAAAAATCAGTTCATCTATACGTCGAGGTTAGCCACTTTCAGTGCATTCTCTTCAATGAAGGCACGACGTGGCTCAACTTGGTCACCCATTAGCGTAGTAAACAGTTCATCAGCGCCAACAGCGTCCTCAATGGTGACTTGCATCATACGGCGAGAGTCTGGGTCCATAGTAGTTTCCCAAAGTTGGTCAGGGTTCATTTCACCCAAACCTTTGTAACGTTGTAGTGAAAGACCACGACGCGACTCTTTGATCAACCAATCTAATGCTTCTGTGAAGCTAGAAACTTCTTGAGTACGCTCGCCACGTTTCACATAAGCGCCATCTTCAATCAAACCATCTAATGCTTCTGATAGATCCGCTAAACGACCGTATTCTTTCGAGTTTAATAGATCCAAAGAAACCACATATTCGTGCATCACACCGTGAGTACGAACCACCAGCTTAACAATGCTCACACCCAACTCTTCGTGTTTTTCCACTTCAAGTGAGTATTGGCTTGCACCGACTTCTTTGGCGTTGAGTTGCTCTACCAGTTTTTCACCCCAAGCCTGCACTTGGTTGGCATCTTTAGACATCTCTGCGGTTAAACGAGGGATGTAAGTTAACTCGTTGATCATCGCATATGGGTAACGACGGCTCATGCGCTTAACCAGTTTCATACATTGATTGTATTGAAGCACCAGCTTTTCAAGTGGACCACCCGCTAAAGCAGGAGCATTGGCGTTGACGTAAAGCTCTGCATTATCCAAAGCAAGACCTGCTTGATACAGCTCCATCGCTTCTTCATCTTTAATGTATTGCTCTTGCTTACCTTTCTTCACTTTGTAAAGTGGTGGCTGAGCAATATAGATGTAACCACGTTCAATCAACTCTGGCATTTGACGGTAGAAGAAGGTCAATAGTAGCGTACGGATGTGAGAACCATCGACGTCCGCATCGGTCATGATGATGATGTTATGGTAACGCAGTTTATCTGGGTTGTATTCGTCACGACCAATACCACAACCAAGGGCAGTGATAAGCGTGGCAACTTCTTGAGAAGAAAGCATTTTATCAAAACGTGCTTTCTCAACGTTGAGGATTTTACCTTTCAACGGCAAAATCGCTTGGTTTTTACGGTTACGTCCCTGCTTGGCTGATCCGCCAGCAGAGTCTCCTTCCACTATGTACAGTTCAGAAAGAGCAGGATCTTTTTCTTGGCAATCGGCCAGTTTACCAGGCAGGCCCGCTAAATCTAACGCGCCTTTACGACGAGTCATGTCGCGAGCTTTACGCGCCGCTTCACGAGCACGAGCCGCATCAATAATTTTGCCACACACGATTTTTGCTTCAGTTGGGTTTTCAATTAAGAATTCCGACAACTTCTCACTCATCGCTGATTCAACCGCTGATTTCACTTCGGATGAAACCAGTTTGTCTTTGGTTTGGCTGGAGAATTTTGGATCTGGCACTTTTACCGATACAACCGCCGTTAAGCCTTCACGAGCATCATCACCCGAAGTCGCCGCTTGCGCTTTTTTCGAGTAACCTTCTTTGTCCATGAAGTTATTGAGCGTACGTGTCAATGCACCACGGAAACCGGCTAAGTGAGTACCACCATCTCGTTGTGGGATGTTGTTGGTAAAACAGTACACCCCTTCCTGGAAACCATCATTCCATTGCATCGCAACTTCAACGGTAATGCCATCTTCTTCACGAGTATGGTCAAAGTAGAAAATCTTTTGGTGAATTGGGGTTTTATTGCGGTTTAGATGCTCAACGAAAGCACGGATACCACCTTCAAACATGAAGTGATCAGATTTATCTTCTTCACGCTCATCGGTTAATTTAATCGATACGCCAGAGTTTAGGAAAGAAAGCTCACGTAGACGTTTAGCTAGAATTTCGTAATGGAATTCAATGTTGGTGAAGGTTTCTTCACTTGGCCAGAAACGGATGCGAGTACCAGTTTCTTCGGTTTTACCGATCACAGCCAATGGCGCTTGAGGCACACCATGATGATAGATTTGTTGGAATATTTCGCCTTTACGCTTAATGGTCAGTTCCACTTTTTCAGATAGGGCGTTTACCACAGAAACCCCTACACCATGCAGACCACCAGAAACTTTGTATGAGTTATCATCAAATTTACCACCCGCGTGGAGTACCGTCATGATAACTTCAGCAGCAGAAACACCTTCTTCTTCGTGCATTTCCGTTGGAATACCACGGCCGTCATCGCTGACCGATACCGAGTTATCTTCATGGATGGTGATTATGATGTCTGAACAATGGCCTGCCAACGCTTCATCAATTGAGTTATCCACCACCTCAAAAACCATGTGGTGCAGACCGGTGCCATCATCAGTGTCGCCGATGTACATACCTGGACGTTTACGTACCGCATCCAGACCCTTCAGTACCTTAATACTCGATGAATCGTAATTATTCGACATCAGTTACTCTCTCACTATTTATCCGTGTCCTATTTTGCCATGTTCCACATGAAACATCTTGCTGTTTGACTCAATCATGTCTGCAACTTGGCTTTCAGTAATAGAACTTACAAAAACCTGAGCCCCCGTCGCTTTTAAGCAGTCTGCTAAGCGCTGACGACGTTGGCTATCTAATTCAGAAGCAAAGTCATCTATCAAGTAGATGCATTGCTTACCTGTCAATTGGGTAAGGTGCTGTCCTTGTGCAACACGCAGTGCACACACCATTAACTTCAACTGACCTCGTGATAAAACGTCTTCTACTGGCGTTCCATTCACTTTAATTCTTAAGTCCGCTTTATTCGGACCACTAAACGTGTAACCAAGCGATTGGTCACGCTCGAAGTTTTTTTCGAGGATTTGTTGATAAGGCGTGTCCTTATCCCAGCCTCTTGAATACTTCAATTGAATATCAAATTCGGGTAAAAAACCTTGGCATAATTCTTCAGCAACGAGTTTCATTTGTGCAACGTATGCACTACGCCAAACATCAATCTGTTCCGCTAAACGCGCCATTTCTTGATCCCAATAACTGAGTTCACGATAACTGGTCGCGGTTTTTAATAACGCATTACGTTGCTTATTGAGGCGCTTAAAACGCCCCCATGCATCATAGAAAGCAGGTTCAGTATGGAACACCCCCCAATCGATAAATGCACGCCGTTGTTTTGGTCCATCCGTCAGTAGATCAAACCCTTCTGGGTGAATCAACTGCAATGGTAAAACTTGCGCCAACTGTGCCAATTTTTGCCCAGATTGACCGCCTATTTTAACCTCTGTCGAGCCATCACGCTGCTTATTAATGCCAATTGGTAGCTCAAATTGATCCGAGGTCAAAAAACGCCCATGAACAAACAATTCCTGACACTCGTTTTGAATCACTCGCCCCGTTAATGCGCTCTTAAATGAACGACCATGACCGAGTAAATAGATCGCTTCCAATACACTGGTTTTGCCGCTGCCATTCGGACCAACAAGAAAGTTAAAGCCTGCTGATAATGGAATATCACAGGCTTTAATATTACGAAATTGTTGAACAATGAGACGAGTAAGTGGCATTAAGCAAACTTAAAGTCGGATCGGCATCACGACATACATAGCACTGTCGTCATCGCGATTTTCAATTAATGCACTGGCATTGGCATCCGACATAGAAACACGCACCTGATCACAACGCAATGTGTTGAGTACATCCAAGACGTAGCTAACGTTAAAACCAATTTCAATCGCCTCACCTTCAAAGGTGACGTCCAACATTTCCTCGGCCTCTTCTTGCTCTGGGTTGTTGGCGGTGATACGCATTTCGTTATTAGCTAAATTCACGCGTACGCCACGGAATTTTTCATTAGACAAAATCGCCGCTCGCGAAAATGCCTGACGTAGTTCATCGCAACCTGTTTCTAGCGTTTTGTTGGTATGTTGCGGCATTACGCGGCGATAATCTGGGAATCGGCCATCGACAAGCTTAGAAGTAAAGACAAAGTTATTCACTTCCGCTCGTAGATTGGAACTACCAATTTGCAGTACGACAGGTTGTTCTGGTGCATCAAGCAGCTTCACTAATTCTTGCACCCCTTTACGCGGCACAATGATCTGCTTATTGGAGAAATCGGCAGCTAATGAAGTTTGAGAAACCGCCATACGGTGACCATCTGTTGCCACTGAACGTAATATTGAACCATCAATTTCAAATAGCATACCGTTCAAGTAATAACGCACATCTTGGTTGGCCATTGAAAACTGAGTTTTTTCAATCAAGCCTCGCAGCTCTGCTTGTGTCACTTCAACTTCGACTTCACTTTGCCAATCTTCAATGTTTGGGAAATCACTGGCTGGCAAAGTGGCAAGAGAGAAGCGACTACGACCAGAACGCATTTGGATACGATCACCTTCTAAAACCACAGTGATCACCGCACTATCCGGTAAACCTCGACAAATATCCAAAAACTTACGTGCAGGAACCGTAATATTACCCGCTTCACAATCCCCTTCTAGGGTTACTCGGCTAATCAGCTCAACTTCAAGATCGGTGGCTGTCATCGACAACACATTTTCTTCCACTTTAAGCAGTAAGTTACCAAGAATAGGCAAAGTTGCACGTCCGCCTAACGTGCCAGAAACTTGCTGAAGTGGCTTAATGAAGTGGCTACGTTCAATAGTAAATTTCATAGTTAGCTCTTACGATGTTATCGGGCGATACCCAGACCGTGGGTAAAAATAGCTGATATCTGCAGCTTGTACATCAAGAAGAAAGCGTACGAATCAAATTCGAGTAATCTTCTTTAATGTCATGACTCTCTTCACGCAACTGCTGTATTTTACGGCAAGCATGCAGCACTGTGGTATGGTCTCGACCACCAAATGCATCACCAATTTCAGGTAAGCTGTGGTTGGTGAGTTCTTTTGCGAGTGCCATCGCTAATTGACGAGGACGTGCTACGGAACGAGAGCGGCGTTTAGAAAGCAGATCCGCGACTTTGATTTTGTAATATTCCGCCACAGTCTTTTGAATATTGTCTATGGTGACTAATTTTTCTTGTAACGCCAGTAGATCACGCAGTGCTTCGCGAACAAAATCAATCGTAATAGGACGACCTGTGAAGTTAGCGTTAGCGATAACGCGGTTCAAAGCTCCTTCCAGCTCACGAACATTAGAACGCAGACGTTTTGCAATAAAGAAGGCCACTTCATCGGCGAGATGAATTTGGTGATCTTCAGCCTTCTTCATTAAAATCGCGACTCGCGTTTCAAGCTCTGGTGGCTCAATGGCAACCGTTAGCCCCCACCCAAAGCGCGATTTAAGGCGATCTTCCACACCGTTAATCTCTTTTGGATAGCGATCGGAAGTCAGAATGATTTGTTGGTTGCCTTCTAATAGCGCATTGAAGGTATGGAAAAACTCTTCTTGAGAACGCTCTTTATTAGCAAAAAATTGAATGTCATCGATCAATAACGCATCGACACTACGGTAATAGCGTTTGAATTCTTCAATTGCATTATTTTGTAATGCTTTAACCATATCTTGCACAAAACGCTCTGAGTGCATGTAGATCACTTTCGCATTCGGATTGTTATCGACAATCGCATTGCCGACTGCGTGCAATAAGTGCGTTTTACCAAGGCCAGTACCACCGTACAAAAACAGTGGATTATAAGCAGCCCCAGGGTTATCTGACACTTGACGCGCAGCAGCCAAACCCAATTGGTTTGATTTACCTTCAACAAAGTTATTGAACTTGTGCTTAGGGTTAACGTTTGAACGGTGGTTGATATCTGCCACCACAGTATCGTTTTCCCAAGTACGGTGCACTGGCTTACGCGCTTGCAATTGCGCTGGTGCTGACGATTCGGCCGCGACATCAGCAGGCGTACGTACAGGCGCTGTTTTTGGCGCGCTGACTCGACGACTGCCCACTTCAAAACGCAAGCTTGGAGTATCGTTGCCACAATGCTCTTGCAATAAACGGTTAATGCTATTGATGTACTTATCACGCACCCAATCCAACACAAAACGGTTTGGGGCAAACAAAGTGAGAGTATTGTCATTAAGTTCCGCTTGTAACGGACGTACCCACATACTGAATTCTGCTGCGGGTAATTCTTCTTGAAGCTGTTGCAAACATTGCAACCATAGCGAAGATGACACGGTGCTCTCACTCTAAGTAAATGATCGAAAAGACTGGCGATTTTACCTGTTGATAACCAAGATCGCCAGCAATTGATCGAGGATCCAGTGAATAAGATCTAAGTTATTCACACAATTTAGGCTTGATTTTTGTAGATCTTCACAACTAACCTCTATTTTACCCACATAATGATCCACATATACAAAGATCAGTGTGAGTTATCCCCATTTTGCGATTACCTTCGGTTATGGCTAATAACAACTGGTTATTTATTCTATTGTGTCATTTACCAGTAACATCCTGCTCTATAAATATAAGGAGTCACAAGATGAAAAACTGGATTAAAATAGCGATTGCCGCAATTGCGCTATCGACAGCAACCGTACAAGCCGCCACTGAAATTAAAGTCGGTATGTCAGGTCGTTATTTCCCTTTCACTTTCGTAGAAAAAGACAAACTACAAGGCTTTGAAGTGGATGTATGGGATGAAATAGGTAAACGTAACGACTACCAAGTCGAATATGTTACATCAAGTTTTTCTGGGCTGTTTGGTTTACTCGAAACGGGACGAATTGATACCATTTCAAACCAAATCACCATCACTGATGCTCGCAAAGCGAAATATCTATTTGCTGACCCTTATGTGATTGATGGTGCTCAAATTACAGTGCGTAAAGGTAATGACAGCATTCAGGGCATTGAAGATTTAGCAGGCAAAACTGTCGCGGTGAATTTGGGTTCGAACTTTGAACAACTACTTCGCAGCTATGACAAAGAGAATAAAATCAATATCAAAACCTACGATACAGGTATTGAGCATGATGTTGCGCTTGGACGTTCTGATGCGTTTGTGATGGATCGTTTGTCAGCACTTGAGCTGATTAAAAAAACTGGTTTACCGCTACAACTAGCAGGTAAACCTTTTGAAACCATTGAAAATGCTTGGCCATTCGTCAACAACGAAAAAGGTCAAAAGTTGCAATCTGAAGTGAACAAAGCATTGGCATCAATGCGTGCTGATGGCACTCTAAGTAACATTTCTGAAAAATGGTTCGGTGCTGATATCACCAACAAATAAGTCAGCGTATCGTTATATATAGAGGTGGAATGGTTCATTCCACCTTTTCTTTTTATCTAAAGGTAAGTGCATGGGATTTGATTTTAACTACATGCTGGAGTTGATGCCGATACTGCTCAAGTATTTAGGCACCACAATGGAAATGGCAAGCTGGGGCCTAGTCTTTGCTCTGATTTTATCGGTCATTTTAGCCAATATTCGGGTGTTTAAAGTTCCGATTTTAAACCCATTAAGCCAGCTATATATCAGTTTTTTCCGTGGTACGCCTTTGCTGGTTCAACTATTCCTGCTGTATTACGGTCTACCGCAAGTCTTTCCTTTCATGGTCGGATTAAACGCCTTTAGCGCTGCGGTGATTGGTTTAACCTTACACTTTGCCGCTTACATGGCCGAAAGTATTCGCGCCGCAATTATCGGCATTGACCGCAGTCAAATGGAAGCGAGCTTATCGGTGGGAATGACCACCAGCCAAGCCATGCGTCGTATAATTTTGCCGCAAGCGACACGTGTTGCTCTGCCTTCGTTGATGAACTATTTCATCGACATGATCAAATCCACCTCGCTTGCTTTTACTTTAGGTGTGGCGGAAATAATGGCAAAAGCGCAAATGGAAGCTTCTTCAAGTTTTCGCTTTTTTGAAGCTTTCTTAGCTGTCGCATTAATTTATTGGGCTGTGGTGGTGATTCTCACCCGCATCCAGATTTGGGCTGAAGAGAAACTCAATAAGGCGTATGTACGATGATCAAACTTGAAAATATTCATAAGCGTTTTGGGGAAACCGAGGTACTAAAAGGAATTAATCTCTCTATTGAGCAAGGTGAGATCATCGTCATTATCGGTTCTAGTGGAACTGGGAAATCAACCTTACTGCGCTGCGTAAATTTTTTAGAGCAAGCTGATCAAGGCAAGATAACCATTGATGATGTGACCGTCGACAGCCAAAAACCGACCAAAGCCGAGGTGCTTGCTCTGCGCCGCAAAACTGGGTTCGTCTTCCAAAACTACGCCCTATTTGCTCATATGACCGCCAGACAAAATATTGCTGAAGGGCTAATAACCGTGCGAGGTTGGAAAAAGGACCAAGCTTTAGCTCGTGCACAACAAATTTTGGATGACATTGGCCTGAGTGATAAAGGCGATAGCTATCCCGCCGCGCTTTCCGGTGGACAGCAGCAGCGTGTAGGTATTGGCAGAGCAATGGCACTGCAACCAGAATTGCTATTATTTGATGAGCCAACGTCTGCTCTTGATCCTGAATGGGTCGGCGAAGTACTTGCTTTAATGAAGAAATTAGCAACACAACATCAAACCATGCTGGTGGTGACTCATGAAATGCAATTTGCTAAAGAGGTCGCGGATCGCGTGATCTTCATGGCAAATGGCCACATTGTAGAACAAGGTTCTCCACAGGATATCTTCGATAATCCACAAGATCCTAAACTCAAGAAATTTTTAAATCAGGTCGGGATCGACTAAGGATCCTTGTGCTTTTAAGGAGACTGCGTATAATCGCCCGACCGGAATTTTAGTAAACCCAATCGTTGACACTTATTGTGACAGTGATTACAATTCCGCCTCTTTGTTGAGAGGCGTCGGATTCCTTTCTTTATATAAAGAAGAGAAATATGCCCACGCCGGGTTTCATTGAACCTAAAAACTACTGATCAGTAAGGTAATTACACATGTCTAAACGCACTTTTCAACCTACCGTTCTAAAGCGCAAGCGTACTCACGGCTTCCGTGCACGCATGGCAACTAAGAATGGCCGTAAGGTTATTAATGCACGTCGTGCTAAAGGCCGTGCGCGCCTGTCAAAATAATTCGCGATTATTTTGAATACGTACGCGTTCAATCGGGAGTTACGTTTGTTAACTCCCGAGCATTATAAAAAAGTCTTTCAGCAAGCGCATAGCGCAGGCTCCCCCCATTTCACAATTATTGCTCGCGAAAATTCTCTCTCTCATCCAAGATTGGGACTAGCCGTTCCGAAAAAACAGATCAAAACCGCTGTTGGTCGTAACCGCTTTAAGCGTCTCGCTCGCGAAAGTTTTCGCAACAAACAACATCAACTTCCAAATAAAGATTTTGTTGTCATTGCTAAAAAGAGCGCGCAAGATTTAAGCAATGAAGAAATGTTCAAACTATTAGATAAATTATGGCATCGCCTGTCTCGCCCTTCACGTGGTTAGCAATCGGATTCGTCCGTCTTTATCAAGGAATCATTAGTCCTCTCCTTGGACCACGCTGTCGTTTTACTCCAACCTGCTCTACATATGCGATAGAAGCGTTGAAAGGTCACGGTTTTGTAAAAGGGTGTTGGTTATCAGGCAAACGTCTATTAAAATGCCACCCTTTGAATGAAGGGGGTTTTGACCCCGTTCCACCACCAGTCCAAACACAAGACAGAGATAAATAACGATGGATTCTCAACGTAATATCCTGTTAATCGCCTTGGCATTGGTTTCTTTTTTACTTTTCCAGCAATGGCAAGTAGCTAAGAACCCAGCACCTCAAGCGGTTGAGCAGGCACAAAATAGCAGTACTTTACCTGCACCATCTATTGCTGATGAGTTAGACCCAACACCTACACAGAATGTGTCGGCAAAAACTATCACCGTCACGACTGATGTACTGACTCTGTCAATTGACACAGTTGGTGGTGATGTAGTTTCAGCTGAACTAAATCAGTACGACGCTGAGCTTGATTCAGAAGACTCGTTTGTTCTACTTAAAAATATTCCTGGTCACCAATTTATCGCACAAAGTGGTTTAGTGGGCCCTCAAGGTATCGATTTAAGCAGCAATAATCGTCCAAACTATGCAGTTAGCGCTGACAGCTTTGCCCTAGCTGACGGTCAAGACGAACTGCGTATTCCAATGACGTATCAAGCTAATGGCCTTGAATACACCAAAACATTCATCCTTAAACGTGGTAGCTACGCGTTAGATGTTGAATTTGATGTACTCAACAAGTCAGGTAACAATGCGACACTAGGTATGTATGCTCACTTACGTCAAAATCTATTAGACGCTGGTGGCAGCCTAGCAATGCCAACTTACCGTGGTGGTGCTTATTCAACAGAAGAAACACGCTACAAAAAATACAGCTTCGACGATATGCAAGATCGCAACCTATCTCTTCCATTAGCCAATGGACAAGGTTGGGCGGCGATGATCCAACACTACTTTGCAACGGCGTGGATCCCACGTAACGAGGCTGGTTCAAATCTGTACACTCGTGTGATTGGCAATTTAGGTGATATCGGCGTACGTATGCCAAACAAAACCATCGCAGATGGTGACAAAGCGACGTTTTTAGCAACCTTGTGGGTTGGTCCAAAACTGCAAGATGAAATGGCTGAGGTTGCACCTAACCTTGACCTAGTGGTTGACTACGGTTGGCTATGGTTTATTGCTAAACCACTACACATGCTACTTTCATTTATTCAAAGCTTTGTGGGCAACTGGGGTGTGGCAATCATCTGCTTAACCTTCATCGTTCGTGGTGCCATGTACCCACTAACCAAAGCGCAATACACTTCTATGGCTAAAATGCGCATGCTGCAACCTAAACTGCAAGCAATGCGCGAGCGTATCGGCGATGACCGCCAACGCATGAGCCAAGAGATGATGGAACTGTACAAAAAAGAGAAAGTAAATCCACTCGGTGGTTGTTTACCTATCTTCCTACAGATGCCAATCTTCATTGCGCTTTACTGGTCATTAATGGAATCTGTTGAACTGCGTCATTCACCATTCTTTGGTTGGATTCATGACCTTTCAGCACAAGACCCATACTACATCTTGCCATTATTGATGGGTGTAAGTATGTTTATGATCCAGAAGATGAGCCCAACAACGGTAACAGATCCGATGCAGCAGAAGATCATGACCTTTATGCCGGTTATGTTTACGTTCTTCTTCTTGTTCTTCCCATCAGGCCTTGTTATCTACTGGTTGGTATCGAACATCGTAACTTTGATTCAACAAACTGTGATTTACAAAGCGTTGGAGAAAAAAGGCTTACATTCTAAGTAGTCATTAATTGATGAAGTAAGACCGAACAAATTGAACAAAGGCGGCCAAAAGGTCGCCTTTTTGTTTTTGGCTGATTACAATTGCGCTAATCCAATCCTATTTTAGGTACAGTTATGTCTACAGATACCATTGTCGCCCAAGCAACAGCCCCTGGCAGAGGTGGCGTGGGCATTATTCGCGTATCCGGCCCCCAAGCGGCCCAAGTGGCACTTGAAGTCACTGGTCAAACGCTAAAGCCTCGCTACGCTGAATATTTGCCGTTTAAACATCAAGATGGCAGCGAGCTTGACCAAGGCATCGCGCTCTATTTTCCTAACCCCCACTCTTTCACCGGCGAAGATGTCCTAGAGCTACAAGGACACGGTGGTCCTGTGGTGATGGATATGCTAATCAAACGCATTTTGGCTATTAGTGGCGTGCGTGCAGCTCGCCCTGGTGAATTCTCTGAGCGTGCCTTTTTAAACGATAAAATGGACCTTACTCAGGCAGAAGCAATTGCAGACTTGATCGATGCCAGCTCAGAAGAAGCGGCAAAGTCAGCTCTCCAGTCGCTGCAGGGGCAATTCTCAAAACGCATTCATACTTTGGTTGAATCTCTCATTCACCTTCGCATTTATGTTGAAGCAGCGATTGATTTTCCAGAAGAAGAGATCGATTTTCTTGCTGATGGCAAAGTCGCTGGTGATCTACAAACCATCATCGATAACCTAGCGGCGGTACGTAAAGAAGCCAACCAAGGCGCAATTATGCGTGAAGGTATGAAAGTGGTTATTGCTGGTCGTCCTAATGCGGGTAAATCAAGTTTACTTAATGCCTTGTCAGGCAAAGACTCGGCAATCGTCACCGACATCGCAGGAACGACACGTGACGTACTGAGAGAGCATATCCATATCGATGGTATGCCACTGCACATTATCGATACCGCAGGCCTACGCGAAGCCTCAGACGAAGTCGAAAAAATCGGCATTGAACGCGCTTGGGATGAAATAACTCAAGCTGATCGCGTGCTATTTATGGTCGATGGTACAACCACAGATGCAACCGATCCGAAAGAGATTTGGCCTGATTTTGTTGATCGCCTACCAGACAACATCGGCATGACAGTGATCCGCAATAAAGTCGATCAAACCAAAGAAGAATTAGGTATTTGTCACGTGAACTCACCAACGCTTATCCGCTTGTCAGCGAAGACAGGCGGAGGTGTTGATGCACTGCGTACCCACTTAAAAGAGTGCATGGGCTTTGCAGGTGGCAATGAAGGCGGTTTTATGGCTCGTCGTCGACATCTCGATGCCTTAGAACGTGCCGCGGAACACCTCAGTATTGGTCAGCAACAACTTGAAGGTTATATGGCCGGTGAAATCCTAGCGGAAGAGTTGCGTTTATCACAACAGCATTTAAATGAAATTACCGGTGAATTTAGTTCAGATGACTTACTTGGCCGCATTTTTTCTTCGTTCTGTATCGGTAAATAATCACAAATAGAGCTTCATTCCCTATTCGATAGAAGGCAATATTATGATCCATATAATTACAGGCAGTACATTAGGTGGTGCCGAATACGTGGGAGATCATCTTAACGATCTGCTACAAGAGCAAGGTTATACCACAACTATCCACAACCAACCCAAGCTGGATGCTATCCCTGCTCAAGACATATGGTTGATCGTCACATCTACTCACGGTGCGGGAGACTATCCCGATAATATCCAACCTTTTATTGCTGCTCTTCAAACAACACCACCTAATACCAGCGCATTGAAATACGCGGTAGTGGCCATTGGCGATTCAAGCTACGACACGTTCTGCGCCGCTGGTAAGCATGCATTTGAACTGCTGGAAGATATCGGAGCCACTCCGCTCACTGATTGCCTCACTATTGATACGTTAGAATATCCAGTTCCAGAAGACGCGGCTGAAGCGTGGTTGAAGCAACATATCGAACGATTCTAATCTTAATATCTGTTGAGAAAGCGGCTGACTAGCCGCTTTTTTTATATCTATACAGATGTGAATAACTTTAAGCAAAACACCTAAAATCATTTAGTACATAAATCAAGCAATCTAATGTGTATAACTATACTCTTATCCGGTGATCAACCTATAGTTATCCCAATAACAACTTATGTATTACACAGAGGGTGTGTATAAGTATCTATTTTGATCCCAGGTAATACCGAGTTAGATCATGTTAAGATCACAGTTTACGATCCTATTAAGATCCATGATCTTGTTGATCATTTATTAGTTATCCACAGAAAAGCATGATCCTAATAATAGATCTAATAAAAGATCTCTATATAGATCTTATATATTATTAACTTACCAAGCCTTTAATTAAAAAGTCAGAAAGCGATTTTCTAGCCAAAGGAAAGAAGGTAGAATACGCCTCTTTTGTCAGTCCATACCTTCATTGAATACCTGAGGTCGGTGCATGCTTCATCACGAAAAATTTGACGTCATTGTGGTCGGTGGTGGCCACGCAGGAACGGAAGCCGCTCTTGCAGCAGCTCGTACTGGTCAAAGTACGTTATTGCTTACTCACAACATAGATACACTAGGTCAAATGTCTTGTAACCCAGCCATTGGCGGTATCGGTAAAGGACACCTAGTCAAAGAAGTCGATGCCATGGGTGGCCTTATGGCTCAAGCGATTGATCATGCAGGTATTCAATTTAGAACGCTAAACGCCTCAAAAGGCCCAGCGGTTAGAGCTACTCGCGCGCAGGCTGATCGCGCTCTGTACAAAGCGTATGTGCGTGATGTTCTTGAAAACACTCCCAACTTAACTTTGTTTCAGCAAGCTGTAGATGATCTTCTCGTTGAGAATGATCATGTGGTGGGTGTCGTTACTCAAATGGGCCTCAAATTCCACGCTAAAGCCGTTGTATTGACCGTAGGGACTTTCCTTGGAGGAAAGATCCACATTGGGTTGGAAAACTTCTCAGGAGGCCGCGCAGGCGATCCTCCATCGATCGCATTGGCTGATCGTCTACGAGAATTACCTTTCAGAGTTGATCGTTTAAAAACGGGGACCCCACCACGCATTGATGCACGCAGTGTTGACTTTTCTGTTTTAGAAGCTCAACACGGCGACAACCCAACACCAGTATTTTCATTTATGGGTCAGCGTAGTCACCATCCGCGTCAGATCCCGTGTTACATCACACACACCAATGAAAAAACACATGATGTGATCCGTGCCAATTTAGATCGCAGCCCGATGTATGCTGGGGTTATTGAAGGTATCGGACCTCGTTATTGCCCATCGATTGAAGATAAAGTGATGCGCTTTGCTGACAAAAATAGTCATCAGATCTTTATCGAACCGGAAGGCTTAACTACAACCGAATTATATCCAAACGGCATCTCCACCAGCTTACCGTTTGATGTACAAATACAGATTGTTCGTTCAATGAAAGGCTTTGAAAAAGCGCACATTGTTCGTCCAGGCTACGCAATTGAGTACGATTTCTTTGACCCACGCGATCTCAAACAAACCTATGAAACTAAATTTATGAATGGGTTGTTTTTTGCTGGTCAAATTAATGGCACTACCGGCTATGAAGAAGCTGCAGCACAAGGCTTGATGGCCGGATTAAACGCAAGTTTATATAGCCAAAACAAAGAGGGTTGGAGCCCACGACGTGATCAAGCCTACATGGGTGTGTTGATTGATGATCTTTCAACGATGGGTACCAAAGAACCTTACCGTATGTTTACTTCACGTGCGGAATATCGCTTGCTATTACGTGAAGACAACGCCGATTTACGTTTAACAGAACAAGCTCGAGAGTTTGGTTTGGTTGATGATGCTCGTTGGGCTCGTTTTAACCAAAAAATCGAAAATATGGAACTAGAGCGCCAACGCTTGAAAGAAACGTGGATGAATCCCAACTCAGTCGGTATCAACGAACTGAATGCACTTTTGAAAACGCCAATGTCGCGTGAAGCGAGTGGTGAGGATCTATTGCGCCGCCCTGAGATCACATACCAACAACTGACTTCTCTTGAAGCTTTTTCGCCAGCTCTTGAGGATCTTCAAGCGGCAGAGCAAGTTGAAATTCAGGTCAAATACGAAGGCTATATCCAACGACAGCAAGATGAGATCAATAAATCTTTGCGTCATGAGCACACCAAATTACCGCTAGATTTGGATTACAAGCAAGTCAAAGGGCTGTCGAATGAAGTCATTCTTAAACTGAATACCGCACAGCCTGAAACCGTTGGTATCGCTTCTCGAATTTCGGGTATTACGCCTGCTGCTATCTCTATCCTATTGGTTTATTTGAAGAAGCAAGGTGTTCTTAAAAAAGGAGATGATGCGGCATGAGTGAATTAAGAACGCGTCTGGATCAACTCGTTAGCCAAACCGATCTCGAAGTCAACGAACAACAACGCAACCAACTCGTTGGTTATGTTGAAATGTTGGATAAGTGGAACAAGGCTTACAATCTCACTTCTGTGCGTAACCCGATGGATATGCTTGTGAAACATATCCTAGATAGTATAGTGGTAAGTCCTCACTTACAGGGTGAGCGTTTTATTGATGTTGGCACAGGTCCTGGTTTACCGGGTATCCCTCTTGCAATCATGAACCCAGATAAAACATTTTTCTTACTCGATAGTTTGGGCAAACGCATTCGTTTTATTAAACAAGTTCTTCATGAGCTTGGTATTAAAAATGTGACAACAATCCAAAGTCGAGTAGAAGAGTTCCAGCCTGAAGTAAAATTTGATGGCGTACTTAGCCGTGCATTTGCTTCAATGCTGGACATGGTCGAATGGTGTCATCATTTGCCAAAAGAACAAACGGGCCTATTTTTAGCCCTGAAAGGACAACTGCCAGAAGAAGAAATAGCTACACTACCAGAGTGGTGTTCTGTGACCGATGTCAAAGCTTTGAAAGTTCCAGAGTTGGAAGGTGACCGTCATCTTGTAATCTTATCTCGCAAGGGATAACAGCGAGGCATATTTGTGGGCAAAATCGTAGCTATCGCCAACCAGAAAGGTGGCGTTGGAAAAACAACAACGTGTATCAATTTAGCGGCGTCTATGGCGGCGACTAAACGCAAAGTATTGGTGATTGATCTCGACCCACAAGGCAATGCAACAATGGCAAGTGGGGTTGATAAGTATCAAGTTGATGCGACAGCCTACGAGTTATTGGTTGAAGATACACCATTTGATGATGTCGTCTGTCGCAAGACAACTGGTCATTATGATTTGATCGCAGCCAATGGCGATGTGACTGCTGCTGAAATTAAGCTAATGGAAGTGTTTGCGCGTGAAGTTCGCTTGAAAAATGCGTTAGCACCAGTTCGTGATAACTATGATTTCATCTTTATCGATTGTCCTCCTTCCTTAAACCTTCTTACAATCAATGCCATGGCCGCAGCGGATTCTGTTTTAGTGCCTATGCAATGTGAGTATTTTGCATTAGAAGGTTTAACTGCGTTAATGGATACCATTAGTAAACTGGCTGCGGTGGTTAATGACAACCTCAAAATTGAAGGATTACTTCGTACCATGTACGATCCACGTAATCGCCTAGCTAATGAAGTCTCCGATCAACTGAAAAAGCACTTTGGTAATAAAGTCTACCGCACAGTTATTCCTCGTAATGTTCGTCTTGCTGAAGCGCCGAGTCATGGCAAACCAGCAATGTATTACGACAAGTATTCAGCTGGAGCTAAAGCCTATTTGGCACTAGCTGGTGAAATGCTTCGTCGAGAAGAAATACCTGCATAATCTCACTTAAAGGAATTCGTCCACATGTCTAAACGTGGTTTAGGAAAAGGATTGGACGCTCTGTTGGCGACCAGTTCTCTTGCCCGTGAAAAACAGCAAGCGGCTTCATACAGTCAAGCGCTATCTTCTGATGGTGAATTAATGGATATTGCCATCTCAAGTTTAAAGCCGGGCATGTATCAACCGCGCAAAGATATGTCTCCGGATGCTTTAGAAGAGCTAGCTGCATCCATTCAATCGCAAGGTATCATTCAGCCGATTGTTGTGAGAAATTTAGCTGCGGGTGGTTATGAAATTATTGCAGGTGAACGCCGTTGGCGCGCTGCAAAACAAGCGGGTTTAAAACAAGTTCCTTGCTTAATAAAAAATGTGGATGATCGCGCTGCCATTGCGATGGCACTGATCGAAAACATTCAGCGTGAAGATCTGAATGTTATTGAAGAAGCGCAAGCGCTTGAGCGCTTACAAGAAGAGTTTAAACTGACCCATCAACAAGTTGCCGATGTGATAGGTAAATCACGAGCAACCGTAAGTAACCTACTAAGGCTGAACCAGCTTGATGATGGTGTAAAACGTTTAGTTGAGTCGAAGCAATTAGAAATGGGCCATGCCCGTGCTCTTCTTATGCTTGAAGGTGAACAACAAACGGAAGTTGCTGAGCGCGTCGCCGAAAAGCAATTGACGGTTAGACAAACTGAGCAATTAGTGAAAAAGTGCTTAACACAGACATCTGATCAAGAATTGCCTGCGGAAGACGCAGATGCACAACAAATGTCACAAAAATTAAGTGAAATGTTGGGGGCTAAAGTTTCAATTGTTCGCTCTAAGGGCGGTAAAGCTAAAGTGACGATTAGTCTTGATGAGCCTCACAAATTAGAGCAACTAATTGCCAAGCTTGAAAGCTAAATGAGATAATTGATTTAAATCAATTATGATAAAAAACATTTTTTATTTGAAAGTTGTCGGTTTGTAAACAAAATTGTAACTTTTTGCTGTGTTTCAATTGCAATCAGTTAGAGTGACCGTATAATTTTCGCCAATTTCCACTGCCCTATGTTGTAGATGAGCTGTGGACATTACTAGAGGTACGAATACATGGTAGCTGCGTTAGCTAGACCAGGACGAGAGCTTGCTAAGCAATTGTTAATGATCCAGTTTGGCGCGGTTATGGTTGTGGCAGCAGGGATGGCGGTAGCTGTAAATGCTGAATGGGGGTTTTCTGCGCTGGTTGGTGGTGGCATTTTTGTCATTGCGAATGCGGTTTTTGCGCTGTGTGCTTTTATGTTTAGTGGAGCTCGTGCTGCAAAGCAGATTGCGGCCTCTTTCTATACAGGCGAAGTACTCAAAATCCTTATCACAGTTGCACTGTTCTATGTTGCCTACATGTATATGCAGGTGGAACTTGTTCCCCTCAAACTAACCTATTTGCTGGCTCTAGGTATTAATATCTGTGCGCCAGTGCTATTCATTAACAACAAAAAATAGGATGAGTTATGGCTGCGCCAGGTGAAGCGCTAACATCGTCCGGATACATTGAGCACCACTTGACAAACCTGTCTCTTGCGAAGATTTCTGAGCATTACGATTTAGGTCTATCAATTAGTGAAACAAGTTTCTGGAACGTACATATCGATAGCCTGTTTTTTTCCTTGTTTACTGGCTTAATATTCTTATGGGTATTTCGTTCAGTATCAAAGAAAGCAACAGCGGGTGTACCAGGTAAGCTTCAGTGTTTTGTTGAAATGGTGGTGGAATTTGTCGATCAGAACGTCAAAGACACCTTTCATGGACGCAATCCACTTATAGCACCGCTGGCACTGACTATCTTTTGTTGGGTATTGTTGATGAACATCATGGATTTAATTCCAATTGATTTCTTACCGTATCCAGCAGAACATTGGCTTGGTATCCCTTATTTAAAAGTGGTTCCTTCTGCTGATGTGAATATCACCATGGCTATGGCTCTAGGCGTATTTGCGTTGATGATTTTCTACAGCATCAAAGTGAAAGGTCTAGGTGGTTTTGCGAAAGAATTGGCTTTACATCCATTCAATCACCCAATCATGATTCCGTTTAACCTACTGATTGAAGTCGTGTCGCTTTTAGCGAAACCTCTTTCTCTTGGGATGCGTTTATTCGGTAACATGTTCGCGGGTGAGGTTGTATTCATTCTTATCGCAGCGATGCTACCATGGTGGCTACAATGGATGGGTTCACTTCCGTGGGCTATTTTCCATATTCTGGTAATTCTGATTCAGGCTTTCGTGTTCATGATGTTGACTATCGTATATCTGTCAATGGCACACGAAGACAGTGATCATTAATTTTTTAAGCTTTTTATTTGGGCACATAAGCCAACAACTATAAATTGGAGATAGTAATGGAAACTTTACTGAGCTTTTCTGCAATCGCGGTAGGTATTATCGTCGGTCTTGCTTCTCTTGGTACAGCGATTGGTTTCGCAATTCTAGGTGGTAAATTCCTAGAAGGTGCAGCTCGTCAACCAGAAATGGCTCCTATGCTACAAGTTAAGATGTTCATCATCGCGGGTCTACTTGATGCGGTTCCAATGATCGGTATCGTAATCGCGCTTCTATTTACTTTTGCGAACCCATTTGTTGGTCAACTAGGTTAATCAACCGATCACACAAATTAATAATTTGTCGTTGATTAATACTTTTCGTTGGTGAACAAATAGAGGGGTAGCTGTTGTGAATATGAACGCAACTCTGCTAGGTCAAGCAATCGCGTTTGCACTTTTTGTGTGGTTCTGCATGAAATATGTATGGCCGCCAATTATGCAAGCGATCGAAGAACGTCAGAAAAAAATTGCTGACGGTCTATCAGCCGCTGAGCGTGCTGCTAAAAACTTGGATCTAGCACAAGCCAACGCTTCTGAACAAATGAAAGAAGCGAAGCGCACTGCAACTGAGGTCATCGAACAGGCCAATAAACGTAAAGCTCAAATTCTAGATGAAGCACGTGAGGAAGCTCAGGCGGAACGCCAGAAAATCCTAACGCAAGCTGAAGCTGAACTTGAATCTGAACGTAATCGTGCCCGCGATGAGCTGCGTAAACAAGTTGCAACTCTGGCTGTAGCTGGTGCTGAGAAAATCCTTGAGCGTTCAATCGATAAAGATGCGCACAAAGATATTCTCGACAACATTACTGCAAAACTTTAAGGATGGGGGCGCATATGTCTGATTTTATTACAATCGCACGCCCCTATGCTAAAGCAGCATTCGATTTTGCGGTGGAGAAAAAGCAGCTAAGCCAATGGGCTCAAATGCTTGCTTTTGCTGCCGAGGTCGCAAAGAACGATCAAATTAAAGAGTTATTAACTAGCTCTACCTCTGCTGAGAAATTAGCAGAAATTTTGAACGCAATTTGTGGCGATCAGTTTGATGTTCACGCCCAGAACCTGATTAAGGTGATGGCTGAGAACGGCCGATTAAAGGCCCTTCCTGATGTTTGTAACGAGTTTCTAGCCTTAAAACAGGAACATGAGAAAGAGATAGATGTTGATGTTATTTCAGCAACTGAACTTTCTGAGAAACAATGTGCAGATATCAGCAACAAACTTGAGCAGCGTCTTGAGCGCAAAGTTCAGCTGAATTGCAGTATAGATGAGACCCTACTTGGTGGGGTTATAATTCGAGCCGGAGACCTAGTCATCGATAACTCAGCTCGCGGTCGTTTAAACCGCCTGAGCGATGCATTGCAGTCTTGATGGGGATTGGAGCATGCAACTTAATTCCACGGAAATTAGCGATCTAATTAAACAACGTATCGAAGCTTTCGACGTTGTTAGTGAAGCTCGCAACGAAGGTACTATCGTATCGGTAAGCGATGGTATTCTTAGCATTCACGGCCTAGCGGACGTGATGCAAGGTGAAATGATTGAATTACCGGGTGGTCGTTACGCGCTAGCACTAAACTTGAACCGTGATTCGGTTGGTGCCGTTGTAATGGGCCCATATGCTGACCTTAAGGAAGGCATGAAAGTTACAGGTACTGGTCGTATTCTTGAAGTACCAGTTGGTCCTGAATTGCTTGGCCGTGTTGTTAACACGCTAGGTGAGCCTATTGATGGCAAAGGTCCAATTGAGGCGAAGTTGACTTCACCTGTAGAAGTAATTGCACCAGGCGTAATCGACCGTAAGTCGGTAGATCAACCTGTACAAACTGGTTATAAGTCAGTTGACTCGATGATCCCAATCGGTCGTGGCCAGCGTGAGCTTATCATCGGTGACCGTCAAACTGGTAAAACAGCAATGGCGATCGATGCAATTATTAACCAGAAAAACTCTGGTATTTTCTCTATCTACGTAGCTATCGGTCAAAAAGCATCGACTATTGCTAACGTGGTTCGCAAACTTGAAGAACATGGTGCGTTAGCTAACACTATCGTTGTTGTTGCTTCTGCGGCAGAATCTGCGGCGCTGCAATATCTAGCACCATACTCAGGTTGTGCAATGGGTGAATACTTCCGTGATCGCGGTGAAGATGCACTGATTGTTTATGATGATCTATCTAAACAAGCGGTTGCGTACCGTCAGATCTCGCTACTACTAAAACGCCCACCTGGTCGTGAAGCGTTCCCTGGTGATGTTTTCTATCTTCACTCTCGTCTTCTAGAACGTGCAGCTCGCGTAAGCGAACATTACGTTGATGAATTTACGAAAGGTGAAGTGAAAGGTAAGACTGGTTCTTTGACTGCTCTTCCAATCATTGAAACTCAAGCGGGTGACGTATCTGCATTCGTACCGACTAACGTAATCTCGATTACCGATGGTCAGATCTTCCTACAAACTGAATTGTTCAACGCTGGTGTTCGTCCTGCTGTTGACCCTGGTATCTCAGTTTCTCGTGTAGGTGGTGCAGCGCAATCGAAAATCATCAAGAAGCTATCTGGCGGTATTCGTACTGCACTAGCACAATATCGTGAACTAGCGGCATTCGCACAGTTCTCGTCTGATCTTGATGAAGCAACTAAGCGTCAGCTAAACCATGGTCAAAAAGTAACAGAACTAATGAAGCAGAAGCAGTACGCTCCATTGTCTGTATTTGATCAAGCTGTGGTTGTTTTTGCTGTCGAGCGCGGCTACTTAAACGATGTTGAACTTAGTAAAGTTCTAGATTTTGAAGCGGCTCTACTATCGTATGCTCGCGGTCAATATGCTGATTTAGCAGCTGAGATCGACAAGACGGGTGCTTATAACGATGAAATTGAAGCTCAGTTGAAGAAACTGATGGACGATTTCAAAGCAACTCAAACTTGGTAATAGGTCGGTGGCAGTCTCTGCCACCAACTAATGGAGAGTAACGATGGCCGGCGCAAAAGAGATACGTAGTAAAATCGGCAGTGTTAAAAGCACTCAGAAGATTACGAAAGCGATGGAGATGGTAGCGACATCGAAGATGCGACGTTCGCAAGATTCTATGGAAGCTACTCGTCCTTACGCTGAGACAATTCGTAAAGTGATCGGTCATATGGCTAGCGCGAATCTAGAGTATCGTCATCCGTACCTAGAAGAGCGTGAAGCTAAGCGTGTTGGTTACATCATCGTTTCTACAGACCGTGGCCTATGTGGTGGTTTGAATATTAACTTATTCAAAAATGCGGTTGTAGAAATGCAAGGCTGGAAAGAGAAAGGTGCAGAAATTGAGCTAGCTGTTATCGGCTCAAAAGCGACTGCATTTTTTAATAACTCAGGAGCCAAGGTGGCAGCCCAAGTTTCAGGATTAGGTGATTATCCTAGTCTGGAAGACTTGATTGGTGCTGTCGGCGTGATGTTGAAAAAATATGACAATGGTGAGTTAGACCGCTTATATGTGGTGTTTAACCATTTTGTTAATACCATGGTTCAACAACCAACGATTGATCAATTATTGCCTTTGCCTAAATCAGACGACAAAGATATGCAGGAACGTAAGCATTCTTGGGACTATATCTACGAACCAGAACCTAAGCCTTTATTAGACGCACTATTGCTGCGCTATATCGAGTCTCAGGTTTACCAAGGTGTAGTAGAGAACCTTGCATGTGAACAAGCTGCTCGAATGGTTGCGATGAAGGCTGCTACAGATAACGCTAGTAACTTGATTGATGATCTTGAACTTGTGTACAACAAAGCCCGTCAGGCGGCGATTACACAAGAACTATCGGAAATCGTTTCAGGCGCAGCAGCGGTTTAAGCTTAGGTAAAACAAACAGTTTAGAGGATTAACGATGGCTACAGGTAAGATCGTACAGATCATCGGGGCAGTAGTCGACGTAGAGTTCCCACAGGGCGAAGTACCAAGTGTATATGACGCTCTAAACGTTACGGACTCAAAAGAGCGTCTCGTTCTTGAAGTTCAACAACAGCTAGGCGGTGGCGTAGTTCGTTGTATCGTAATGGGTAGCTCTGATGGTTTACGTCGTGGAGTAACAGTTGAAAACTCTGGTGCTCCAATCTCAGTACCAGTAGGTACTAAGACCCTAGGTCGTATCATGAACGTTCTTGGTGACGCGATTGATGAGCGTGGCGAGATCGGTGCAGAAGAGTTGTACTCAATTCACCGTCCAGCGCCTAGCTACGAAGAGCAAGCAAACGAAACTGCTCTTCTAGAAACGGGTGTAAAAGTAATCGACTTGATTTGTCCATTCGCTAAGGGTGGTAAAATCGGTCTATTCGGTGGTGCAGGTGTAGGTAAGACCGTTAACATGATGGAACTTATCAACAACATCGCACTAAAACACTCTGGCCTATCCGTATTTGCGGGTGTAGGTGAGCGTACTCGTGAAGGTAACGATTTCTACTTTGAGATGCAGGAAGCGGGTGTTGTAAACATCGAAAAACCTGAAGAATCAAAAGTAGCAATGGTTTACGGTCAGATGAACGAGCCACCAGGTAACCGTCTACGTGTTGCACTGACTGGTCTTACAATGGCAGAACGCTTCCGTGACGAAGGTCGTGATGTACTTCTGTTTATTGATAACATCTACCGTTATACCTTGGCGGGAACCGAAGTTTCTGCACTGCTAGGTCGTATGCCTTCTGCGGTAGGTTACCAACCTACACTAGCTGAAGAAATGGGTGTGCTTCAGGAGCGTATCACGTCAACTAAGCAAGGTTCTATCACGTCTGTACAGGCGGTATACGTACCAGCGGATGACTTGACTGACCCGTCTCCAGCAACAACATTTGCGCACTTGGATGCAACGGTTGTACTTAACCGTAACATCGCTGCTATGGGTCTATACCCTGCGATCGACCCGCTAGATTCAACATCTCGCCAGCTTGATCCATTGGTTGTCGGTCAAGAGCACTACGATATTGCTCGTGGTGTTCAGCAGACGCTTCAGCGTTATAAAGAGCTGAAAGATATCATTGCGATCCTTGGTATGGACGAGCTGTCTGAAGGTGATAAGCAAGTTGTATCTCGTGCACGTAAGATTGAACGTTTCCTAACTCAGCCTTACCACGTAGCAGAAGTATTTACAGGTGACCCAGGTGTTTACGTATCTCTTAAAGAGACTTTACGTGGATTCAAAGGTCTTCTATCTGGTGAATACGATGACGTTCCTGAGCAAGCATTCATGTACTGCGGTACTATCGATGATGCTCTTGAGAATGCTAAGAAGCTATAAGGCTAACTAGGAGGCGATATGGCAGCAATAACCTTTCACCTAGACGTTGTAAGTGCTGAGAAGAAACTCTTCTCTGGCCAAGTTGAAACGTTTCAGGTGACCGGTAGCGAAGGTGAACTGGGTATTTTCCATGGTCACACACCGCTGCTGACCGCTATAAAGCCTGGTATGGTGCGTATCGTTAAACTACACGGCCACGAAGAAATTATTTATGTTTCTGGTGGTATTGTCGAAATTCAACCTGGTACAGCGACTGTACTGGCTGATACGGCAATCCGTGGTGAAGAGCTAGACGCAGCTAAGGCAGAAGAAGCCAAACGCAAAGCTGAAGAGAATATTTTGAATCAGCATGGCGACATGGACTTCGCGCAAGCGGCCAGTGAACTGGCTAAAGCCATTGCTCAGTTACGAGTTATCGAGCTGACAAAAAAACGTCGTTAATTTGTTTTAGAATTAAGACGTGATGAAAAAGGCGACCAATTGGTCGCCTTTTTGCTTATTATTTAACAGAAAAGTGCCCAGATAAATTAACTAACAGAGTAATTACCGTTAAAATGCGGCTTAACTTTTTTAACGTCAATAGGTCGTCAATGAAATTTAGCGCAGTGATCCTAGCAGCAGGTAAAGGTACTCGAATGTATTCTAATATGCCTAAAGTGCTGCATACACTGGCAGGCAAGCCAATGGTTAAACACGTGATTGACACGTGTACTGGTTTGGGTGCTCAGAATATTCATTTGGTTTATGGTCACGGTGGTGATCAAATGCAGCAAGTGTTGGCTGAAGAGTCGGTGAACTGGGTTCTACAAGCTGAACAATTGGGTACCGGTCACGCTGTTGATCAAGCATCTGATCATTTTCATGATGATGAGAAGATCCTCGTGCTTTACGGTGATGTTCCATTGATCTCTGAAGAGACGATAGAAAGCTTACTTGATGCACAACCTAATGACGGTATTGCTTTATTAACGGTCGTTTTAGATAACCCGATGGGTTATGGACGTATTGTTCGTAAACACGGCCCTGTGGTGGCGATTGTTGAGCAAAAAGATGCCACTGATGAGCAAAAACTGATCAAAGAAATCAATACCGGTGTGTTAGTAGCAACGGGTCGTGATTTAAAACGCTGGCTATCTGGCTTAAGCAATGAAAATGCGCAAGGTGAGTACTACCTTACAGACGTTATTGCAGCAGCACATAACGAAGGACGTGCGGTTGAAGCGGTTCATCCAGCCAGTTCGATTGAAGTTGAGGGGGTTAATGATCGCGCCCAACTAGCACGTTTAGAGCGAGCTTACCAAGCCACTCAAGCGAAGAAACTGCTAGAGCAAGGGGTAATGCTACGCGACCCGTCTCGTTTTGATCTACGCGGTGAATTACAGTGTGGTATGGATGTCGAAATTGACACTAATGTCATTATTGAAGGTAACGTTACACTAGGCGATAACGTCATTATAGGTACTGGATGTGTACTTAAAGATTGTGAGATCGATGATAATACGGTCATCCGTCCATACAGTGTCATTGAAGGTGCAACGGTAGCAGAAAATTGTACTGTAGGTCCTTTTACTCGTTTACGCCCTGGTGCTGAACTGCGTAATGACGCGCACGTTGGTAACTTTGTCGAAGTGAAGAATGCTCGTTTAGGCGAAGGTTCAAAAGCCAATCACTTAACGTATTTAGGTGATGCGGAAGTGGGACAACGTGTCAACATTGGTGCAGGTGTAATTACCTGTAACTACGATGGTGCCAATAAATTCAAAACCATGATTGGTGATGATGTCTTCGTTGGTTCTGATTGCCAACTTATCGCACCTGTAACGATTGCCAATGGTGCTACCGTTGGCGCTGGAACAACCCTGACAAGCAATGTTGCTGAAGGTGAGTTGGTGATTACTCGCGCCAAAGAACGCAAAATTTCAGGCTGGAAGCGCCCAACTAAGAAGTAATGATAAAAACGCTGGCTCTTATGTAGAGCTAGCGTTTTCCTACCGCCATCTTTCTTTCTAGCCATCTCACGCCTTGCGAAACCAAAAGGATCAACACTAAGTATTCGAATACTAAAAAGGTGTAAACTTCCAACGGTAGGTATTCTGTCACAACCAATTCATTGGCTCGTCTTGTTAAATCACTTAACCCAATCACGCTCACCAATGACGACATCTTTAAAATATAAACAAATTGATTCCCCAGTGGCGGCAATATTTGCCGTAAAGCTTGCGGCAATATAATCCAACGCATTTTTTGCCAATAGTTAAGTCCAAGCGCATTTGCCGCTTCATGTTGTCCTGTAGGGATCGCCTGTATGCCTCCTCGAAACACTTCGGCCATAAAAGCACTTTCTGCAATGGTTAATGCAATTACACCAGCCCAAAAGTGATTGAGTGATAGGTCAAATAAAGAAGGCAAGCCGTAGTAGACCCAGAGTAATAAAACCAGTACAGGGATAGCGCGAATAATTTCAACGTAAGTTCGGTTGAATAAGCGTAACGATTGGCGTTCAGATAGCGCAGGTAATGCGACAATTAACCCCAATAGCATGGCGAGTAGCATGCTAATCAGGGAAATACTAATGGTATCGCCAAACCCAGCCACTAGAAATGAGATATTTTGCAGACCTTGTTGACTGGTGGGATCGAGAACATACCAGCCCCATTGATAGTCACTGCATCCGGTCAGCGTCAAAATAGTCATCATGAGTAAGCCACGTAACATCACACTACACCTTGAATAAACTAAAAAAATCCATTTGTTGCTGCTATGTTAGCAATGATGTTCTAACAAATGTGAATTATTTTAAGGAAACGATAATGAAGAAGATGCTTCTCGCATTAGGACTGTGTGTATTGTCAGTGAGTCAGGTGATGGCCCAAAGCCGTTTACATGAAATATTAGATAGTGGTGTGCTACGAGTTGGTACGACTGGTGATTGGAACCCAATGACTATGAAAGATCCTGCGACCAATGGCTATCGTGGTTTTGATATTGATGTTACCGCTGAACTGGCTAAAGATTTGGGAGTGAAAGTAGAGTATGTCGCGACGGACTGGAAAACTTTGGTCAATGGTATTACAGCTAATAAATACGATATAACAGGTAGTGCCTCACTCAATATGTCACGCGCAAAAGTGGCCGGTTATAGTCAGCCTTATTTTTACTTGGCCTTTGTGCCTGTTGTACAAAAGAAAGATCTCGTTCGATACAGTGATTGGAGCGATTTTGATAAAGCAGAAATTAAAGTGGCAGCCACGCTTGGTACTGTGCAGGAAAAAATGGTTAAAGAATTTTTTCCTTCTGCGCAACATGTTGTAATTGAAGCGCCCGCTCGCGACTATCAAGAGCTGCTTGCTCGTAGAGCCGATGTCTCGGTGACTTCCAATGTAGAAGCGGCAACGCTGGTGGAGAAATTTAATCAGCTTGCTGTTGTACCAGTAAAAGAAGCTCGCAAACCCACGCCTATCTCAATGCTATTACCGCAAGACGACCAAGTGTGGATCAATTATGTTAATCACTGGGTTGAGCTAAAGAAAACGCAAGGTTTCTTCAAGCAAACTGCTGATAAGTGGGGATTGAAAAGCATTTAGTCATAATTAAATGATAGAAGCCGCTCATAACGAACGGCTTCCTTTTTATTACTCTTTCTCAGAAACAACCCGCGCATTATCAGGTGTGGTGAAGTGTTCTGATAATTGTCTATTCGAGACAATATAACCTATCCATAATCCACCCATACAAATCATAATCGCAATACCGGTTACCATTTGTGCTTGGCTTGCTAATGCTGCAACTAGTGCGCTGGCTAAACTACTGGCGCAGATTTGTAGGCTATTTTGTAACCCAGCTGCTGTTGCTGGGCTCTGTTTAGCACTGGATAAAGCACGGTTGACCACAATTGGATAAAGCGCACCGTTCGCAACTGCAATCAAACAGAAAGGCGCTAGAATTGGCCAAATTGAGGTCAATTGCCATTGTGAAGCGATGAAAACCAATAAGGTTGCCACGCTAAATAGACCAATTAACTGTTTCAGAACTTTTTCATCGCCGAACTTATTTACACCGACTTTACCTAAATAACCACCGACCATGAAAGCAATCGTTTGAGGAATAAAACTTAAGCCAATGTCTTTGGCGGCATAACCTAAGCGAGCCATAATTTCGGGCATACCGGTTAAATAAGCAAAGAAGGCTGCCGAAGCGCAAGCAAACATCATCACATTACCTAGGTAAGTCTTAGTACTTAGTAACGTTTTAATATCTTGTTTAATCGAGGTTTGCTTTGGTTGTGAAATCTCATTCTTTTGACCAAAGGTAAACACGACAAGCGCTGCGCCCATTAAAGTTAATGCGACAAAAATACTGTGCCAACCAAAGTTATCCGCCAATAACACACCTAGCTGAGGAGCCAATGCGGGAGATAACGCCACTAATGGCATGATGGTTGCGAACACTTGTTGGCTCGTTTTGGCTGGGTAGCGTTGAATGACCATGGCTTGCCAGATAACGGCAGGTGCACAAACCCCTAACGCTTGTACAAAGCGGAGCGCCAATAATTGCCAAACTTGTTCACTAAAAGCTAAACCAAATGAAGCCACAGTAAATAGCGCTAAGCCTGCCGCTAGTGTATTTCGGTGACCATATTTGTCTGAAGCTAATCCCCATAGCAGTTGACCTAACGCCATACCTACCAGAAATACTGTCAGTGATAGTGCGATCTGTTCTGGCCCTGTGGCAAAGTCGATTTCCATCGCTTTAAAAGCAGGAAGGTACATGTCGGTGGCAATGAAGCCGAGCATGGATAGGGCGGCTAAGTACAGCAACTGCAATTTTGATGCTTTCATTATTCTAACCATTCAAAAAAATTAATGAGTATTGAGCTGGTTTTTATTGTTACCAGCCCTTATTTATCTACACTGGTATTCTATTTTTCGTTTAATATTAAATGAAACGCTAAATTTGTTAGTTATCAATCAAAAAATTTGAAGGCTTATGTTTTCCAAATCATCATTAGAAATGCTCGATACCGTTGCTCGGTTGGGAAGTTTTACTGCCGCTGCAGAGGTTTTACATAAAGTGCCTTCAGCGATCAGTTATGGCGTGCGTCAAGTTGAACAAGATTTGGATGTATTGCTATTTCGTCGTTTGCCTAGAAAGGTCGAACTGACGCCTGCCGGCGAGCTTTTTATGCTGGAGGCTCGTCAGTTATTAAGGCAGATGGAGGAAGTGCGTGCCCAGACTAAGCGCGCGGCCCATGGCTGGCAAAAGACACTAAAACTGACACTGGATAACGTGGTTAAACTCGATAAGATGAAACCACTGGTGGAAGATTTTTATCGCACATTTGAGTTTGCTGAGCTGCAAATCAATATGGAAGTATTTAATGGTTCTTGGGAGGCTATAGCACAAGGTCGGGCTGATATTGTGATTGGTGCAACCTCGGCTATTCCTGTCGGGGGGGATTTTGAAGTGCGAGATATGGGGCTATTGGATTGGGCATTTGTTATGTCGCCTAGCCACCCTTGTGTTCGAGAGCAAAACCTAACCGAAGCTTTCGTCAGCCAGTATCCTGCTATTTGTTTGGATGATACGTCAAGCGTGTTGCCTAAGCGGCATACTGGTCATTATCCACAGCAAAGACGTTTACTATTGCCTAATTGGTACAGTGCCATTGAATGTTTGAAAAATGGGGTAGGTATCGGTTATATGCCAAGGCACATAGCGCAACCTTTAATTGCTGATGGGTTGCTTGTTGAGAAAATATTGCCAGATGATAAGCCACTCAGTCAATGTTGCTTGGTATGGCGTAAAGACGATAATCATAAGTTGATTGAGTGGATGGTTAATTATTTAGGTAGCAGCCAACAACTTCACCAAGATTGGTTAAAAGCATTCTAAAAAAATGCCAGCCCTTCAGGCTGGCATGCTAGCAATTATATTGAATTATGGGCGTTCAAAGATGGTCGCAATACCTTGGCCCAAACCAATGCACATGGTCGCTAAGCCATATTTTGCGTTTTTCGCTTCCATTAGGTTGATAAGCGTTGTTGAGATGCGAGTGCCAGAACAACCTAGAGGGTGACCCAATGCAATTGCTCCACCGTTAAGGTTTACTTTTTCATCCACAACATCAAGTAGCCCTAAATCTTTAGCACAAGGTAAAGATTGAGCAGCGAACGCTTCGTTGAGCTCAATTACGTCCATATCCTGCATAGTCAAGCCAGCACGTTGTAGTGCTTTTTTGGTCGCAGGAACTGGGCCATAACCCATAATAGAAGGATCACAACCAGCAACAGCCATTGACTTAACGCGAGCGCGGATCTTTAAGCCAAGCGCGTTTGCTTTCTCTTCGCTCATGATCAGCATGGCAGAGGCACCATCTGATAGTGCTGATGAGGTACCTGCAGTCACGGTGCCATTGACTGGGTCAAAAACAGGACGTAGTTGTGATAGTCCTTCTACCGTAGTTTCAGGGCGGATTACTTCATCAACATCCAAGGTAAAAAGCGTGCCATCTTCAGCATGAGCTTCCATTGGGAGAATTTCATTTTTGAAGCGACCTTCAACGGTTGCCGCATAAGCGCGTTGATGTGAACGAGCGGCAAACGCATCTTGCTGTTCACGGCTAATGCCATGCAATTTACCGAGCATTTCTGCGGTTAAACCCATCATACCAGCTGCTTTGGCGACGGTTTTTGACATTCCAGGATGAAAATCAACGCCATGAGTCATTGGTACATGGCCCATATGCTCAACACCGCCTACTAGGCATATATCTGCATCGCCAACCATGATAGCGCGTGTGGCATCGTGCAAAGCCTGCATAGAAGAGCCACATAAGCGGTTGACCGTCACTGCGCCAATCTCAATTGGTAAGCCAGCTAGTAACGCAGCGTTACGCGCCACGTTAAAGCCTTGCTCTAACGTTTGCTGTACACAGCCCCAGTAGATATCTTCGATTTCTAGCGGGTTCACTTGTGGGTTACGGGCTAAAATACCTTTCATTAAATGAGCAGATAAATCTTCGGCACGAGTGTGACGAAATGCCCCGCCTTTTGAACGGCCCATTGGGGTGCGCAGGCAATCAACAATTACGACATTTTTGTTATGTGAAGTCATTTGGGCATCTCTCCTTAGATAGAACTTGCTTGCTGAGCACCGTAGAAGGTCTCACCTTTTTCTGCCATATCAATCAGCAGTTGAGGTACTTGATACATCGCGCCCAATGTTTGGTATTGGCTCGCCATAGCAACATAGTTTTGTAGCCCTATACTATCGAGATAGCGGAAGACGCCACCTCTAAATGGAGGGAAACCTAGGCCGTATACCAATGCCATATCTGCTTCTTGTGCTGAGGCTATGATTTTTTCCTCTAAGCACAGAGCGACTTCATTGATCATTGGAATCATCATGCGTTCGATGATGGTTTGATCTTCAAAGGCTCGTTTGTCACCGCATTCTGCATTGAGTACAGTAAGTACCTCTTCAGAGAAGGTTTTCTTCGGCTTACCTTTCTTATCTAATGTATATTGATAGAAACCACTACCATTTTTCTGGCCATATTTATTGGCATCAAATAGCGCATCAATTGCATCGCGCCCCTGTTTACCCATACGTTCAGGGAAACCTTGAGCCATTACTGCTTGCGCGTGGTGGGCGGTATCAATACCAACCACATCGAGCAGATAAGCCGGCCCCATTGGCCATCCAAACTTACGTTCCATCACTTTATCTATTTGCGTGAAATCTGCGCCATCACGTAGTAATAAACTAAATCCGCCGAAATAAGGGAAAAGTACGCGGTTTACGAAGAACCCTGGGCAGTCATTAACTACGATAGGTGATTTACCCATTTTTGCTGCGTAAGCGACAACGCGGTTGATGGTTTCATCAGATGTATGTTCACCGCGAATAATTTCTACCAATGGCATCCGATGGACAGGGTTGAAGAAATGCATGCCGCAGAAATTTTCTGGACGCTTGAGTGATTTCGCTAATAGGTTAATAGGGATGGTAGAGGTGTTAGACGTGATAACGGTTTCTTGATTGACGTTTTCTTCCACTTCACTCAATACAGCCGCTTTGATTTTTGGATTTTCAACCACGGCTTCGACGATCACATCCGCTTGTTCAATACCTGCGTAATGAAGGCTTGGGGTGATAGACGCCAATACGCCCGCCATTTTGAACCCATCAATTTTACCGCGTTGCAACTGTTTGTTGAGTAGCTTCGAAGCTTCAGTCATGCCTAAGTTGAGTGATGATTGTGCGATGTCTTTCATCAAAACAGGCATACCTTTCACTGCTGATTGGTAGGCAATACCGCCACCCATAATTCCGGCGCCAAGTACGGCTGCTCTTTCTGTATCTTTATTGGCTGATTTGGCTGCTTTTTTTGCCAGTGCCTTGATGTACTGGTCATTGAGAAATAAACCGACTAACGATTTAGCTTCTTCTGATTTAGCCAGTTTAGCAAAGTGTTTACGCTCAATAGCCAATGCTTCATCGCGAGCGCAGCGAGCTGCTTCTTCAATGGCAATTACGGCTGTCATTGGTGCTGGGTAATGAGGCCCTGCATGTTGAGCAACTAAACCTTTCGCCATTGTGAAGCTCATCATCGCTTCTAATTTGCTGAGTGCGAGCGCTGAAGTTTTTTGCTGACGGCGAGCTTGCCAATCGATTTTTTCATTGATGGCCGATGTTATGGTTTTTATGGCTGATTCAAGCAGTTTGTCGCTGTCGACAATGGCATCAAGCAGACCATTTTTTAGGGCTTCTTCTGCTCGACATGCTTTACCTTGAGTAATGACTTCCATGGCACTATCAGCACCAATCAGGCGCGGCAAGCGTACACAACCGCCAAACCCAGGCATGATACCGAGTTTAGTTTCAGGTAAGCCAATGCTAGTGGTTACATCACCAATGCGAAAATCGGTAGCGAGTACACACTCACAACCACCGCCAAGCGCGTGGCCTTTCAAAGCAGCAAGCGTTGGAACGGGTAAATCCTCTAGCTTGCTGAAAATGCTGTTGGCAAATTGTAGCCATTGATCAAGCTCTTCGGTTGGTTTAGCGAAGAGACCTAAAAATTCGGTGATATCGGCACCGACGATAAATGACTCTTTATCCGAAGTTAGGATTAGTCCTTTAAGGCCTTGGTGCGTTTTAAGTGCATCGAGTGCATGGTCGAGTGATTCAAGAGTGGCAAGGTCAAGCTTATTGACTGATTCTGGAGAGCAGAAACTTAACTCAGCGATACCGTCTTGTAATTCCTTTACCTGTAGGGTGTTGGCTTGGTAAATCATTGTCTATCTCCGTGACATACAATCTTCTGACTGTGTGTGAGAGTTTTTGTTGTATTAATTGTTCTGGTTAGACCAGTAGGAGTAGTTTGAACTGTCGATTGTTTAATTTCAATACATTTTTTAAACAACTGTTTAACATTGTGCGCTAATGCAGATGATCACTGATTTTTTTATTGCGCGTGTTACACTGCCGATATTCTTCGTTTTAACTGCCTAACATGAACGTTCAGCCATATTTGATTCCAGCGTTGCCCGCACAGTTTGAAGAGGAAATAAAGAAAAGCCTCTTTATCACTTATCTTGCGCATACACCGAATGTGGAAGCCGCAAAAGCTTTCGTTGAACAGATAAAAGCAAAGCACAGTGATGCAAGGCATAATTGCTGGGGGTTTGTCGCAGGACGACCTGAAGATTCTATGCTATGGGGTTTTAGTGATGATGGTGAGCCTTCTGGAACTGCTGGTAAACCGATTTTGGCGCAATTATCTGGTTCCGGTGTCGGTGAATTGACGGCTGTGGTGACTCGTTACTCCGGTGGCATTCGCTTAGGAACGGGCGGATTAGTGAAAGCGTACGGTGGTGGTGTTCAGCAAGCGCTTAAGCTGCTTCAAACAATTGAGAAAAAAATCACCGTAAAGCTGCGCCTAACGCTAGACTACGGTTTTCTGCCTATTGCTCAGTCGATCATGGTTCAGTATGAAGCGATAGAATTTGAGGCCAACTACACGGAACAGGTTGAACTCATTATTGAGATCGAATTGCGTCAAGTAGATGCCTTTACCCAAACTATGATTAATAAAAGTGGTGCGAAGGCAATGGTCGCCGCATTCGAAGATAACTAGGAAGTTAGAAGCTCAGCTTCATTTAAATAAGCAATGCAATTTCGATCTATTATCCGTATTGTCGGGCTTTTGCTCGCATTATTTAGCGTATCCATGCTTGCCCCAGCGCTGGTGGCCTTACTGTACCGAGATGGAGCAGGGGTGCCTTTTGTCACGACATTCTTTGTTTTGCTAATGTGTGGTGGTTTTTTCTGGTTCCCTAATCGTCGTTATCGTCATGAATTAAAAGCAAGGGATGGTTTTCTGATTGTTGTGCTCTTTTGGACGGTAATTGGTAGTGCCGGCTCGCTGCCTTTTTGGTTAGCCAATAACCCTGAGGTTTCCGTTACTGATGCATTTTTTGAGTCTTTCTCTGCGTTAACTACGACAGGGGCGACCGTTATTGTTGGATTAGACGAATTACCGAAAGCAATTTTATTTTACCGTCAGTTTCTGCAATGGTTTGGTGGTATGGGGATTATTGTACTTGCCGTGGCAATTCTTCCTGTGCTCGGAATTGGTGGCATGCAGCTATATCGTGCAGAAATTCCTGGTCCAGTGAAAGATACCAAGGTAACCCCGCGTATAGCAGAAACCGCAAAAGCCTTATGGTATATCTACCTTAGTTTGACGATCGCTTGCGCGGCTGCATTCTGGTTTGCTGGCATGACACTGTTTGACGCAATTTGTCATAGCTTCTCAACCATTGCTATTGGTGGATTTTCAACACACGATGCGAGTATCGGTTATTTTGATAGTTATGCTATTAACCTCATTACGGTTGTGTTCTTATTAATTTCTGCCTGTAATTTCACACTGCATTATGCTGCATTTTCAACTGGTGGCGTTCACCCCAAATATTACGTAAAAGATCCTGAGTTCCGTGCTTTTGCTGTAATCCAAATAATCCTATTTGCTATTTGTTTTTTGATGTTACTCGAACATCATTCTTACGACTCACTCTATGATGCGTTTGACCAAGCTCTATTTCAAACGGTATCAATATCAACAACGGCTGGTTTCACCACCACAGGTTTTTCGGATTGGCCACTATTTTTGCCTGTATTACTTTTATTCTCCTCTTTTATTGGTGGCTGTGCCGGTTCTACAGGTGGTGGTATGAAGGTTATCCGTATTTTATTACTAACACTGCAAGGTGCGCGGGAGATGAAGCGGCTAATACACCCAAGAGCGGTGTACACCATAAAAGTGGGTGGAACGGCGCTTTCACAGCGAGTGGTCGATGCGGTATGGGGATTTTTCTCTGCTTATGCGCTTGTATTTGTTGTCTGTATGTTGGCGTTAATCGCTACTGGGATGGATGAGCTCAGTGCATTTTCGGCCGTAGCTGCAACATTGAACAATTTAGGCCCAGGACTTGGTGAGGTATCAGTACATTTTGCAGATGTAAATGACAAGGCAAAGTGGGTGCTGATTGTCTCGATGTTGTTTGGGCGCTTAGAAATTTTCACACTATTAATACTGCTTACTCCAACATTTTGGCGTAGTTAAGGATGTAACGTGCAAAAAGCTTTATTTCTCTATTCTTCTCGTGAAGGGCAAACTCTGAAAATTATTAACTACATAAGAGATGAGTTGCCTGAATTGGATTGTGAAGTGGTCGATTTACATCAAGCTGAACATATTGATTTATTAGCTTATGATCGCATTCTTATTGGTGCTTCTATACGTTATGGTCATCTAAACAAGAAGCTCTACCAATTTATTGAACAGCATAAAGCTGAGTTGCAAACAGCTAAGTCAGCATTCTTCTGTGTCAACCTGACGGCCAGAAAAGAAGACCAAGGCAAAGATACGCCACAAGGTAGTGTCTATATTAAAACCTTTCTTAATAAATCGCCTTGGCAACCCACATTGATTGGAGTATTTGCGGGGGCTCTTTATTACCCACGTTACCGTTTCTTCGATAAAATTATGATTCGTTTCATTATGTCACTCACTGGCGGAGAAACGGACACATCAAAAGAAGTGGAGTACACAAACTGGAAAAAAGTGTCCATATTTAGCCAAAAGTTTAAAAACCTGTAAATGAAAAGCATATATTCAAGGTGTTTTGACTGTTTTTTAATCCAACAGATAAAAAACCAAATAAAATTGCAAAAAGGGGTTGCCAATGTGATGGCGATCTCTATAATGCCGCCTCACTGACACGGCACAGCCAGTAAGGGTTCAAGCCCACTAGCCAGTCAATCAGTAGGCCAAATCGGTAAGACGAAATAATTTAAAAAAGTGTTTGACACAAAAAATTATCTCGCTAGAATGGCTGCCTCTTCCAAGGAAGCCACGGCAACCAAACGAAGAACGCTCTTTAACAATATAAACCTATCAATCTGTGTGGGCACTCGTTGATGATAATCGAAAAAGATTTATCAATGAACTGAGTGACCTGAACTAGCAATAGTTCGAATGCTTTTTGATTTCACTTTTTATTGAAAAGTGAAAACCAATAAGCGGCACAGTCAATTCATTGTTGTTCTGTTGGAACAACAATAGCTTTAAAATTACTTTTTACTTTCGAGTAAGAGCAGTTTTGAAGTCAGTATTCATTGAGCCGGTCTTAGGACCAACAAAACTTTAATTGAAGAGTTTGATCATGGCTCAGATTGAACGCTGGCGGCAGGCCTAACACATGCAAGTCGAGCGGTAACATTTCAAAAGCTTGCTTTTGAAGATGACGAGCGGCGGACGGGTGAGTAATGCCTAGGAAATTGCCCTGATGTGGGGGATAACCATTGGAAACGATGGCTAATACCGCATGATGCCTACGGGCCAAAGAGGGGGACCTTCGGGCCTCTCGCGTCAGGATATGCCTAGGTGGGATTAGCTAGTTGGTGAGGTAATGGCTCACCAAGGCGACGATCCCTAGCTGGTCTGAGAGGATGATCAGCCACACTGGAACTGAGACACGGTCCAGACTCCTACGGGAGGCAGCAGTGGGGAATATTGCACAATGGGCGCAAGCCTGATGCAGCCATGCCGCGTGTATGAAGAAGGCCTTCGGGTTGTAAAGTACTTTCAGTCGTGAGGAAGGTGGTGTTGTTAATAGCAGCATCATTTGACGTTAGCGACAGAAGAAGCACCGGCTAACTCCGTGCCAGCAGCCGCGGTAATACGGAGGGTGCGAGCGTTAATCGGAATTACTGGGCGTAAAGCGCATGCAGGTGGTTCGTTAAGTCAGATGTGAAAGCCCGGGGCTCAACCTCGGAACTGCATTTGAAACTGGCGGACTAGAGTACTGTAGAGGGGGGTAGAATTTCAGGTGTAGCGGTGAAATGCGTAGAGATCTGAAGGAATACCGGTGGCGAAGGCGGCCCCCTGGACAGATACTGACACTCAGATGCGAAAGCGTGGGGAGCAAACAGGATTAGATACCCTGGTAGTCCACGCCGTAAACGATGTCTACTTGGAGGTTGTGGCCTTGAGCCGTGGCTTTCGGAGCTAACGCGTTAAGTAGACCGCCTGGGGAGTACGGTCGCAAGATTAAAACTCAAATGAATTGACGGGGGCCCGCACAAGCGGTGGAGCATGTGGTTTAATTCGATGCAACGCGAAGAACCTTACCTACTCTTGACATCCAGAGAATCCAGCGGAGACGCAGGAGTGCCTTCGGGAGCTCTGAGACAGGTGCTGCATGGCTGTCGTCAGCTCGTGTTGTGAAATGTTGGGTTAAGTCCCGCAACGAGCGCAACCCTTATCCTTGTTTGCCAGCGAGTAATGTCGGGAACTCCAGGGAGACTGCCGGTGATAAACCGGAGGAAGGTGGGGACGACGTCAAGTCATCATGGCCCTTACGAGTAGGGCTACACACGTGCTACAATGGCGCATACAGAGGGCAGCCAACTTGCGAAAGTGAGCGAATCCCAAAAAGTGCGTCGTAGTCCGGATTGGAGTCTGCAACTCGACTCCATGAAGTCGGAATCGCTAGTAATCGTGGATCAGAATGCCACGGTGAATACGTTCCCGGGCCTTGTACACACCGCCCGTCACACCATGGGAGTGGGCTGCAAAAGAAGTGGGTAGTTTAACCTTTCGGGGAGGACGCTCACCACTTTGTGGTTCATGACTGGGGTGAAGTCGTAACAAGGTAGCGCTAGGGGAACCTGGCGCTGGATCACCTCCTTATACGATGATTACACTGATGAGTGTCCACACAGATTGATGGTTTATACAGTTTTAGAGAAAGAATGTTCCCAAACATTCGCCACTTAGTGTCCCGTTCGTCTAGAGGCCTAGGACACCGCCCTTTCACGGCGGTAACAGGGGTTCGACTCCCCTACGGGATACCATGGGTCGTTAGCTCAGTTGGTAGAGCAGTTGACTTTTAATCAATTGGTCGCAGGTTCGAATCCTGCACGACCCACCATTTCCTCCCACGGAAATGCTTACTTTAGGTAAGAAAACAATGTGGGCGATTAGCTCAGTTGGGAGAGCACCTGCCTTACAAGCAGGGGGTCACTGGTTCGAGCCCGGTATCGCCCACCACTCTCTAAGGATTTTTGGATGCACACTTCCAAACCAGATTAAGTAATTGAACTGGTTGGTTTGTTTGACGCTGAAAGTCATTAGAAAGTGATTCATTCCTTTGGGAATAACACTCGCTCTTTAACAATTTGGAAAGCTGACTGATAACAACGTGATTTTTTGTTGTTATCAAATAAAAGTTCTCAATATCAACACGTTTATGTGTTGATACCAAACACATTCAAGTGTTCTTGGGAAAGCTTACTGCGGTAAGTTTTCAAAAATTGAGTCCGGCAAAATCGAAATGTCTCTCGCTCATTCAATAAAGAGAGACACTAAACCTTGGTGACTTGTCATCAACACGAAACTTCTTCGGGTTGTATGGTTAAGTGACTAAGCGTACACGGTGGATGCCTTGGCAGTCAGAGGCGATGAAGGACGTATTAACTTGCGATAAGCGTAGATTAGGCAGTAAAAGCCACTTGAGTCTACGATTTCCGAATGGGGAAACCCACTAGCATAAGCTAGTATCGCTGCGTGAATACATAGCGCAGCGAGGCGAACTCGGGGAACTGAAACATCTAAGTACCCGAAGGAAAAGAAATCAACTGAGATTCCGAAAGTAGCGGCGAGCGAAATTGGACTAGCCCTTAAGCTTTAAATGATGCAGGTGAACACGCTGGAAAGCGTGGCAATAAAGGGTGATAGCCCCGTAACCGACACGTCATTCTAAGTGAAAACGAGTAAGGCGGGACACGTGATATCCTGTTTGAATATGGGGGGACCATCCTCCAAGGCTAAATACTACTGACTGACCGATAGTGAACCAGTACCGTGAGGGAAAGGCGAAAAGAACCCCTGTGAGGGGAGTGAAATAGAACCTGAAACCGTGTACGTACAAGCAGTAGGAGCAGGCTTTGTCCTGTGACTGCGTACCTTTTGTATAATGGGTCAGCGACTTATATTCAGTGGCAAGGTTAACCGTATAGGGGAGCCGTAGGGAAACCGAGTCTTAACTGGGCGCTTTAGTCTCTGGATATAGACCCGAAACCGAGTGATCTAGCCATGGGCAGGTTGAAGATTGAGTAACATCAATTGGAGGACCGAACCGACTAATGTTGAAAAATTAGCGGATGACTTGTGGCTAGGGGTGAAAGGCCAATCAAACTCGGAGATAGCTGGTTCTCCCCGAAAGCTATTTAGGTAGCGCCTCGGACGAATACTACTGGGGGTAGAGCACTGTTAAGGCTAGGGGGTCATCCCGACTTACCAACCCTTTGCAAACTCCGAATACCAGTAAGTACTATCCGGGAGACACACGGCGGGTGCTAACGTCCGTCGTGGAGAGGGAAACAACCCAGACCGCCAGCTAAGGTCCCAAATTACTACTAAGTGGGAAACGATGTGGGAAGGCTCAGACAGCCAGGATGTTGGCTTAGAAGCAGCCATCATTTAAAGAAAGCGTAATAGCTCACTGGTCGAGTCGGCCTGCGCGGAAGATTTAACGGGGCTAAGTAGTAAACCGAAGCTGCGGCTGCAATCGCAAGATTGTGGGGTAGGGGAGCGTTCTGTAAGCCGTTGAAGGTGTGTTGTAAAGCATGCTGGAGGTATCAGAAGTGCGAATGCTGACATGAGTAACGATAATGGGGGTGAAAAACCCCCACGCCGGAAGACCAAGGGTTCCTGTCCAACGTTAATCGGGGCAGGGTAAGTCGACCCCTAAGGCGAGGCTGAAAAGCGTAGTCGATGGGAAACGGGTTAATATTCCCGTACTGCTTATAATTGCGATGGGGGGACGGAGAAGGCTAGGTGGGCCTGGCGACGGTTGTCCAGGTTCAAGTGCGTAGGCTAAGAGACTAGGTAAATCCGGTTTCTTGTTAGGCTGAGACACGACGTCGAGCTACTACGGTAGTGAAGTCATTGATGCCATGCTTCCAGGAAAAGCCTCTAAGCTTCAGATTATAAGCAATCGTACCCCAAACCGACACAGGTGGTCGGGTAGAGAATACCAAGGCGCTTGAGAGAACTCGGGTGAAGGAACTAGGCAAAATGGTACCGTAACTTCGGGAGAAGGTACGCTCTTGGCGGTGAAGTCCCTAGCGGATGGAGCTACTGAGAGTCGCAGATACCAGGTGGCTGCAACTGTTTATTAAAAACACAGCACTGTGCAAAATCGTAAGATGACGTATACGGTGTGACGCCTGCCCGGTGCCGGAAGGTTAATTGATGGGGTTAGACTTAGGTCGAAGCTCTTGATCGAAGCCCCGGTAAACGGCGGCCGTAACTATAACGGTCCTAAGGTAGCGAAATTCCTTGTCGGGTAAGTTCCGACCTGCACGAATGGCGTAATGATGGCCACGCTGTCTCCACCCGAGACTCAGTGAAATTGAAATCGCTGTGAAGATGCAGTGTACCCGCGGCTAGACGGAAAGACCCCGTGAACCTTTACTACAGCTTGGCACTGAACATTGAACCTACATGTGTAGGATAGGTGGGAGACTTAGAAGCGCAGTCGCTAGATTGCGTGGAGTCGTCCTTGAAATACCACCCTTGTAGTTTTGATGTTCTAACGTTGGCCCCTAATCGGGGTTGCGGACAGTGCCTGGTGGGTAGTTTGACTGGGGCGGTCTCCTCCCAAAGAGTAACGGAGGAGCACGAAGGTGGGCTAAACACGGTTGGACATCGTGTGGTTAGTGCAATGGCATAAGCCCGCTTAACTGCGAGAATGACAATTCGAGCAGGTACGAAAGTAGGTCATAGTGATCCGGTGGTTCTGAATGGAAGGGCCATCGCTCAACGGATAAAAGGTACTCCGGGGATAACAGGCTGATACCGCCCAAGAGTTCATATCGACGGCGGTGTTTGGCACCTCGATGTCGGCTCATCACATCCTGGGGCTGAAGTCGGTCCCAAGGGTATGGCTGTTCGCCATTTAAAGTGGTACGCGAGCTGGGTTTAGAACGTCGTGAGACAGTTCGGTCCCTATCTGCCGTGGGCGTTGGAAGATTGAAGGGGGCTGCTCCTAGTACGAGAGGACCGGAGTGGACGAACCTCTGGTGTTCGGGTTGTTACGCCAGTAGCATTGCCCGGTAGCTAAGTTCGGAATCGATAACCGCTGAAAGCATCTAAGCGGGAAGCGAGCCCTGAGATGAGTCTTCCCTGGCACTTTAAGTGTCCTAAAGGGTTGTTCAAGACTAGAACGTTGATAGGTTGGGTGTGTAAGCGCTGCGAGGCGTTGAGCTAACCAATACTAATTGCCCGTGAGGCTTAACCATACAACACCGAAGGGGTTTTGTGGACTCAATAGAAGAACATTGAATGTGAAGAACGAAGACAGCTTTCCGAATTAAAGAATTTGCTTGGCGACCATAGCGTTGCGGACCCACCTGACTCCATGCCGAACTCAGAAGTGAAACGCAATAGCGCCGATGGTAGTGTGGGGCTTCCCCATGTGAGAGTAGGACATCGCCAGGCTTTAATTTCCGACTGGTCTCATTGAGACGAGTCACCATAATATTCTCATGAAAATGTGAGAGTTTTATGTTGACTTTCAAAGTGGAAAGCGTATTATACGCGTCCTGCTTAGGTGTTAAGGCACTGAAAGGCAAGCTCTTTAACAATATAAACCTATCAATCTGTGTGGGCACTCGTTGATGATAATCGAAAAAGATTTATCAATGAACTGAGTGACCAATCAGAATCAAGTTTACTTGATTTTGGCACAGTCAATTCATTGTTGTTCTGTTGGAACAACAATAGCTTTAAAATTACTTTTTACTTTCGAGTAAGAGCAGTTTTGAAGTCAGTATTCATTGAGCCGGTCTTAGGACCAACAAAACTTTAATTGAAGAGTTTGATCATGGCTCAGATTGAACGCTGGCGGCAGGCCTAACACATGCAAGTCGAGCGGTAACATTTCAAAAGCTTGCTTTTGAAGATGACGAGCGGCGGACGGGTGAGTAATGCCTAGGAAATTGCCCTGATGTGGGGGATAACCATTGGAAACGATGGCTAATACCGCATGATGCCTACGGGCCAAAGAGGGGGACCTTCGGGCCTCTCGCGTCAGGATATGCCTAGGTGGGATTAGCTAGTTGGTGAGGTAATGGCTCACCAAGGCGACGATCCCTAGCTGGTCTGAGAGGATGATCAGCCACACTGGAACTGAGACACGGTCCAGACTCCTACGGGAGGCAGCAGTGGGGAATATTGCACAATGGGCGCAAGCCTGATGCAGCCATGCCGCGTGTATGAAGAAGGCCTTCGGGTTGTAAAGTACTTTCAGTCGTGAGGAAGGTGGTGTTCGTTAATAGCAGCATCATTTGACGTTAGCGACAGAAGAAGCACCGGCTAACTCCGTGCCAGCAGCCGCGGTAATACGGAGGGTGCGAGCGTTAATCGGAATTACTGGGCGTAAAGCGCATGCAGGTGGTTCGTTAAGTCAGATGTGAAAGCCCGGGGCTCAACCTCGGAACTGCATTTGAAACTGGCGGACTAGAGTACTGTAGAGGGGGGTAGAATTTCAGGTGTAGCGGTGAAATGCGTAGAGATCTGAAGGAATACCGGTGGCGAAGGCGGCCCCCTGGACAGATACTGACACTCAGATGCGAAAGCGTGGGGAGCAAACAGGATTAGATACCCTGGTAGTCCACGCCGTAAACGATGTCTACTTGGAGGTTGTGGCCTTGAGCCGTGGCTTTCGGAGCTAACGCGTTAAGTAGACCGCCTGGGGAGTACGGTCGCAAGATTAAAACTCAAATGAATTGACGGGGGCCCGCACAAGCGGTGGAGCATGTGGTTTAATTCGATGCAACGCGAAGAACCTTACCTACTCTTGACATCCAGAGAATCCAGCGGAGACGCAGGAGTGCCTTCGGGAGCTCTGAGACAGGTGCTGCATGGCTGTCGTCAGCTCGTGTTGTGAAATGTTGGGTTAAGTCCCGCAACGAGCGCAACCCTTATCCTTGTTTGCCAGCGAGTAATGTCGGGAACTCCAGGGAGACTGCCGGTGATAAACCGGAGGAAGGTGGGGACGACGTCAAGTCATCATGGCCCTTACGAGTAGGGCTACACACGTGCTACAATGGCGCATACAGAGGGCAGCCAACTTGCGAAAGTGAGCGAATCCCAAAAAGTGCGTCGTAGTCCGGATTGGAGTCTGCAACTCGACTCCATGAAGTCGGAATCGCTAGTAATCGTGGATCAGAATGCCACGGTGAATACGTTCCCGGGCCTTGTACACACCGCCCGTCACACCATGGGAGTGGGCTGCAAAAGAAGTGGGTAGTTTAACCTTTCGGGGAGGACGCTCACCACTTTGTGGTTCATGACTGGGGTGAAGTCGTAACAAGGTAGCGCTAGGGGAACCTGGCGCTGGATCACCTCCTTATACGATGATTACACTGATGAGTGTCCACACAGATTGATGGTTTATACAGTTTTAGAGACGATGCTGGGTCTGTAGCTCAGGTGGTTAGAGCGTTCGCCTGATAAGCGAGAGGTCGGTGGTTCAAGTCCACTCAGACCCACCAATTCTTCTTAATCGAAGATTGGCACACAGTATCACACACCTGATGGGGCTATAGCTCAGCTGGGAGAGCGCCTGCCTTGCACGCAGGAGGTCTGCGGTTCGATCCCGCATAGCTCCACCATCTTTAAGCACATTTGCTTAAGTGTTCTTAAAAATGGTTTTCATCAGAAAATCTTGCTCTTTAACAATTTGGAAAGCTGACTGATAACAACGTGATTTGTTGTTATCAAATAAAAGTTCTCAATATCAATACGTTTACGTGTTGATACCAAACACATTCAAGTGTTCTTGGGAAAGCTTACTGCGGTAAGTTTTCAAAATTGAGTCCGGCAAAATCGAAATGTCTCTCGCTCATTCAATAAAGAGAGACACTAAACCTTGGTGACTTGTCATCAACACGAAACTTCTTCGGGTTGTATGGTTAAGTGACTAAGCGTACACGGTGGATGCCTTGGCAGTCAGAGGCGATGAAGGACGTATTAACTTGCGATAAGCGTAGATTAGGCAGTAAAAGCCACTTGAGTCTACGATTTCCGAATGGGGAAACCCACTAGCATAAGCTAGTATCGCTGCGTGAATACATAGCGCAGCGAGGCGAACTCGGGGAACTGAAACATCTAAGTACCCGAAGGAAAAGAAATCAACTGAGATTCCGAAAGTAGCGGCGAGCGAAATTGGACTAGCCCTTAAGCTTTAAATGATGCAGGTGAACACGCTGGAAAGCGTGGCAATAAAGGGTGATAGCCCCGTAACCGACACGTCATTCTAAGTGAAAACGAGTAAGGCGGGACACGTGATATCCTGTTTGAATATGGGGGGACCATCCTCCAAGGCTAAATACTACTGACTGACCGATAGTGAACCAGTACCGTGAGGGAAAGGCGAAAAGAACCCCTGTGAGGGGAGTGAAATAGAACCTGAAACCGTGTACGTACAAGCAGTAGGAGCAGGCTTTGTCCTGTGACTGCGTACCTTTTGTATAATGGGTCAGCGACTTATATTCAGTGGCAAGGTTAACCGTATAGGGGAGCCGTAGGGAAACCGAGTCTTAACTGGGCGCTTTAGTCTCTGGATATAGACCCGAAACCGAGTGATCTAGCCATGGGCAGGTTGAAGATTGAGTAACATCAATTGGAGGACCGAACCGACTAATGTTGAAAAATTAGCGGATGACTTGTGGCTAGGGGTGAAAGGCCAATCAAACTCGGAGATAGCTGGTTCTCCCCGAAAGCTATTTAGGTAGCGCCTCGGACGAATACTACTGGGGGTAGAGCACTGTTAAGGCTAGGGGGTCATCCCGACTTACCAACCCTTTGCAAACTCCGAATACCAGTAAGTACTATCCGGGAGACACACGGCGGGTGCTAACGTCCGTCGTGGAGAGGGAAACAACCCAGACCGCCAGCTAAGGTCCCAAATTACTACTAAGTGGGAAACGATGTGGGAAGGCTCAGACAGCCAGGATGTTGGCTTAGAAGCAGCCATCATTTAAAGAAAGCGTAATAGCTCACTGGTCGAGTCGGCCTGCGCGGAAGATGTAACGGGGCTAAGTAGTAAACCGAAGCTGCGGCTGCAATCGTAAGATTGTGGGGTAGGGGAGCGTTCTGTAAGCCGTTGAAGGTGTGTTGTAAAGCATGCTGGAGGTATCAGAAGTGCGAATGCTGACATGAGTAACGATAATGGGGGTGAAAAACCCCCACGCCGGAAGACCAAGGGTTCCTGTCCAACGTTAATCGGGGCAGGGTAAGTCGACCCCTAAGGCGAGGCTGAAAAGCGTAGTCGATGGGAAACGGGTTAATATTCCCGTACTGCTTATAATTGCGATGGGGGGACGGAGAAGGCTAGGTGGGCCTGGCGACGGTTGTCCAGGTTCAAGTGCGTAGGCTAAGAGACTAGGTAAATCCGGTTTCTTGTTAGGCTGAGACACGACGTCGAGCACCTACGGGTGTGAAGTCATTGATGCCATGCTTCCAGGAAAAGCCTCTAAGCTTCAGATTATAAGCAATCGTACCCCAAACCGACACAGGTGGTCGGGTAGAGAATACCAAGGCGCTTGAGAGAACTCGGGTGAAGGAACTAGGCAAAATGGTACCGTAACTTCGGGAGAAGGTACGCTCTTGGCGGTGAAGTCCCTAGCGGATGGAGCTACTGAGAGTCGCAGATACCAGGTGGCTGCAACTGTTTATTAAAAACACAGCACTGTGCAAAATCGTAAGATGACGTATACGGTGTGACGCCTGCCCGGTGCCGGAAGGTTAATTGATGGGGTTAGACTTAGGTCGAAGCTCTTGATCGAAGCCCCGGTAAACGGCGGCCGTAACTATAACGGTCCTAAGGTAGCGAAATTCCTTGTCGGGTAAGTTCCGACCTGCACGAATGGCGTAATGATGGCCACGCTGTCTCCACCCGAGACTCAGTGAAATTGAAATCGCTGTGAAGATGCAGTGTACCCGCGGCTAGACGGAAAGACCCCGTGAACCTTTACTACAGCTTGGCACTGAACATTGAACCTACATGTGTAGGATAGGTGGGAGACTTAGAAGCGCAGTCGCTAGATTGCGTGGAGTCGTCCTTGAAATACCACCCTTGTAGTTTTGATGTTCTAACGTTGGCCCCTAATCGGGGTTGCGGACAGTGCCTGGTGGGTAGTTTGACTGGGGCGGTCTCCTCCCAAAGAGTAACGGAGGAGCACGAAGGTGGGCTAAACACGGTTGGACATCGTGTGGTTAGTGCAATGGCATAAGCCCGCTTAACTGCGAGAATGACAATTCGAGCAGGTACGAAAGTAGGTCATAGTGATCCGGTGGTTCTGAATGGAAGGGCCATCGCTCAACGGATAAAAGGTACTCCGGGGATAACAGGCTGATACCGCCCAAGAGTTCATATCGACGGCGGTGTTTGGCACCTCGATGTCGGCTCATCACATCCTGGGGCTGAAGTCGGTCCCAAGGGTATGGCTGTTCGCCATTTAAAGTGGTACGCGAGCTGGGTTTAGAACGTCGTGAGACAGTTCGGTCCCTATCTGCCGTGGGCGTTGGAAGATTGAAGGGGGCTGCTCCTAGTACGAGAGGACCGGAGTGGACGAACCTCTGGTGTTCGGGTTGTTACGCCAGTAGCATTGCCCGGTAGCTAAGTTCGGAATCGATAACCGCTGAAAGCATCTAAGCGGGAAGCGAGCCCTGAGATGAGTCTTCCCTGGCACTTTAAGTGTCCTAAAGGGTTGTTCGAGACTAGAACGTTGATAGGTTGGGTGTGTAAGCGCTGCGAGGCGTTGAGCTAACCAATACTAATTGCCCGTGAGGCTTAACCATACAACACCGAAGGGGTTTTGTGGGCTCAATAGAAGAACATTGAATGTGAAGAACGAAGACAGCTTTCCGAATTAAAGAATTTGCTTGGCGACCATAGCGTTGCGGACCCACCTGACTCCATGCCGAACTCAGAAGTGAAACGCAATAGCGCCGATGGTAGTGTGGGGCTTCCCCATGTGAGAGTAGGACATCGCCAGGCTTTGAATATTGTCTAACCAGACACGCAGCGGAGCGGTAGTTCAGTTGGTTAGAATACCGGCCTGTCACGCCGGGGGTCGCGGGTTCGAGTCCCGTCCGCTCCGCCACTTTATTTAAGAGAAGTTTAACTCTTTAAAATAAACGTTAGGGGTGTAGCTCCAATTGGCAGAGCAGCGGATTCCAAATCCGCGTGTTGGGAGTTCGAATCTCTCCACCCCTGCCATCTTAATTTTGCATAATAATGCAAATCAGAAAGCCCAGTTGATTTACTGGGCTTTTTTGTGCGTACTCTACTGCAACATAACTCCCAACGATCAGAACCTACTTTCTTGAGTTTTACGTTGTTGAACTCGAGTGTGGCTGCTTTTCCCTGTTGCTCAACCACATAGACCATGTTCATCGATTCGAAGTTCTGAACACGGTTTTTACTGTCGTTCTTAATGATGACCGATTTGCATGTATAAGCATATTGTCAAAGCTTGTGGCCATGATGCCGCGCGGGGGGAAGCTGGATACAATGGACGAAGGCCAAACCACTATATGTCGCGATAACTTGGCACATCTCGATTTTTGATTTCTTTCTGGGTGTGCAGCCGTCCTCAGTGTACAGCCTTGCTTGGCCGTTGGCGATCAACTCATTGCCAATAATCGCGACCAAATCGTCAGTCGCTGCAAAACGTACATCAAGCAGGTTTTTCACATCATCAATCAGCGTTTGGCTGGCGGTAGAATTGATATAAAAGCTCTCGGTGGCACTGCTCACGTTATAGCGTTTTGAGAGTTGTCTTTATAGGCTTTGAGTTTGTTGATTGAGTCGATATTCATGGGGCTCCGGCTTTCTATGGCTGGAGATTATATTGAATCGATGTTAAAGCCGTCTTTGTATTGAATGGGGTTTTATATTCTCGCTTTAAAATGTGAAGCGAAAGCGGTATAGCATTAAGACGCTTTCTCGGTTGTATGGTGTAGTTCAAAGGTCACTCTCGTTGAGTGGCCTTTTTTATGTCTGTCATAAACGCTCAGATAAAGTGCATGGTGGGCTTTTCTACTGGTTCAATCTAACCGCATAATTCGTTCTTTTCGCTGTGTAATCTCCGCCTGTAATTGTTCATCAGGCGGCTGGTAGTTTTCGCTCGATGAACGCTAACCTGTAAGCTCCTTTACTGTTTTCCCTGGGCACCTGTTGCGAACTTGAAGTCAGAGTCATCGGACGTTTTTCCACTGGGAAGCTGGCGAACTTAATTAGTGTTACGAAGGCTTTAACACGTTCGCCGTAATAGGGGATGGTCGTGTATCTGCTCACCTGGCAATGTCTCGAATTGGACGACAGGATCGACAAGTTCATTTGGTTTGTATTGTTTAATGTGCTCTTTGAGCATTGCTACTCCTCCGAATTCAGCCCAGTGATTTTAGCTCACTAAGTAAGACGGTTGCTGGTATCCAATGTGGTTTTTCTTACAGTTCATCCGATTTCATTTACATAAGTGACGTATGTAACTTTTAAAAAGTACTTGGTGATTTGTACTTTGTATAACCACTTTTTATATTTGTAGGTCGATTTCTCCTCTTTAGCGGTTAGAATAGCGACTGTAGTTCTAAGGAGATTATTATGGGTCAATTGTCTATATTAGGCTTTATCGCATTGGGTGGGGCGTTTGGTGCTTGCTCTCGTTATTTAATCTCCGAGTTGTGTGTGGTGCTTCTCGGGCGAGGTTTTCCTTATGGCACACTAATGGTAAACGTTGTCGGCTCATTTATTATGGGGTTATTGATCGCGGCATTTGAGAGTGAGTTACTTGCCACTGAACCGTGGCGACAAATTATTGGTTTAGGATTTTTAGGAGCGCTAACGACATTTTCCACTTTCTCTATGGATAACGTTCTTTTAATGCAGCAAGGCGCTTTCTTTAAAATGGGCCTTAACATTCTATTGAATGTCGTTTTGAGTATTTCTGTTGCTTGGATTGGCTTTCAATTGTTGAACAAAAGTTAACTGAATTAACGTTTCACCTTGGTTAATTAATCTGCTTTCTTTATAATGATTTCACTTGTCGGAGTGCCATAAGGCTGAGACCGTATTTTCGGGATCCGTTGAACCTGATCAGGCTAATACCTGCGAAGGGAACAAGAGAAGATAATCTTGCTAGTGATCTATCTAGTTATATCATCCTCAGATCAAAATTTTATTTTGATCGACTCTTGTGCATCAATCCGCCAAGCATTTATCCCTAAATCAATGAAAGGAAAATGCTATGTCGAGTCGCAAACAAGCGAGACTAGAAGCCAAACAATTTATCGACACTCTATCTGTCGAGTCTTACCCTAATTCAACCAAAATTTATATCGAAGGTTCACGCGCTGATATTCGTGTCCCAATGAGAGAAATTAGACTTGCCGATAGCTTAATTGGAGGGACTAAAGCAGACCCTGTTTATCAGCCCAATGACCCTGTGTGTGTTTATGATACATCGGGTGTCTATACTGACCCATCCCACACCATCGATTTATACCAAGGTCTTCCGAAGCTAAGAGAGCGCTGGATAGCAGAGAGAGAAGATACCGAGTTGCTTCAAGGCGTTAGTTCTGTTTATGCAAAACAACGTTTAACTGACGAAACGTTAGACCAATTACGTTATGGTAATTTACCTTCTGTTCGTCGTGCAAAGCACGGCAGACGAGTCACTCAGTTGCATTACGCGCGACAAGGTATTATTACTCCTGAAATGGAATACATCGCTATTCGCGAAAATATGGGGCGGCAAAAGTTTGCTGATGAACAACTTAACCAACAGCATCCAGGTCAGAGCTTTGGTGCTAACCTTCCACGAGATATAACGCCTGAATTTGTCCGCCAAGAAGTGGCTCAGGGGCGTGCAATTATCCCAGCTAATATTAATCACCCAGAATCAGAGCCGATGATTATTGGCCGTAACTTTTTAGTAAAAGTAAACGCTAATATAGGTAACTCATCGGTTTCTTCTTCTATTGAAGAAGAGGTGGAAAAATTAGTGTGGGCGACTCGCTGGGGTGGCGATACGGTAATGGATCTTTCTACGGGGAGAAATATCCATGAGACACGAGAATGGATTTTACGCAATAGTCCGGTACCAATAGGCACCGTTCCTATGTATCAAGCCCTTGAAAAAGTGAATGGTGTTGCTGAAGATCTAACATGGGAAGTGATGCGAGATACGCTTATTGAACAAGCAGAGCAGGGGGTTGATTACTTTACTATTCATGCAGGGTTGTTATTGCGCTATGTTCCTATGACGGCCAAACGTGTCACTGGTATTGTTTCTCGTGGAGGTTCAATCATTGCGAAGTGGTGTTTGGCTCATCATACTGAAAGTTTTCTTTATACGAACTTCCGAGAAATTTGCGAAATCTGTTCAAAGTATGACGTCGCATTATCTTTAGGTGATGGACTTCGCCCTGGCTCAATTGCCGATGCAAATGATGAAGCACAATTTGCTGAGCTTCGAACCTTGGGTGAGCTGACCAAAATTGCCTGGGAATACGACGTTCAGGTCATTATTGAGGGACCTGGTCATATTCCAATGCATATGATTAAAGAAAATATGGATGAGCAGCTTAAGCACTGCCACGAAGCTCCATTCTATACTCTAGGCCCACTTACAACGGATATCGCACCTGGTTACGATCACATCACTTCCGGTATTGGAGCGGCAATGATTGGTTGGTATGGCTGCGCAATGCTCTGCTATGTCACGCCTAAAGAGCATTTAGGTTTGCCCAATAAAGAAGATGTAAAAACCGGCTTAATTACTTATAAATTAGCCGCGCATGCTGCTGATCTTGCTAAGGGCCATCCTGGCGCTCAAATTCGTGATAATGCTTTATCAAAAGCCCGTTTCGAATTTCGTTGGGAGGACCAATTTAACCTTGCGCTAGATCCTGTTACAGCTCGTGCTTTCCATGATGAAACCTTACCTCAGGAATCAGGAAAAGTAGCGCATTTTTGCTCAATGTGTGGTCCAAAATTCTGTTCGATGAAGATCTCTCAAGAAGTGCGAGAATATGCTAAAGATAGCGAGCAAGTTGCTGCTGATGCAAAGATTTCTGTGAAATTATTGGATGATCCTTTAGAAGGTATGCGAAAAAAATCGCATGAGTTTAAGGCGGCTGGTTCCGAACTATATCATCCAGTGGTGAATAAGCAGACTGTTTGCAGCGAGGAGTAGCTATGACTCGGTTATTAATTCCTCGGCAAGATATTGCTTTAACCGGAGATATCCAACGCGTTTTGCTACTGGCTCAGCAGCAAGGTTTTGATATTAAAGATATAACATTAGGTGTGAGCCCAACAACGTGCTGCCAACTTGATGAGTGGACGATTGATAGTGACTGTTTGATGTCGTCACAAGATGTTTCTGTTTCTGGCTGTAATTTGTTTTTTCAGTACCAATCAGCGATTCCTTCTTCATGCTATGCAGTAAAGAATGTCATTCAACTTGCTCTTGGAGCACTGGATCCTCTTGAGTCGAAAGACCAATGGTACAAAGACCAAGAGCTGTGTTCTCTGCATTACTCTCGCTCATTAGAGCTATCTAATTCTGATATTACTCATTTTGCTTGGGTTTTAGCCTTGTTATGTCTTGGTCTTCCACTTGAAGATGTTTTAGTGCTAGCTCGTGCTGCAATGAATGTTTCACGTGAAACATGGCCCACAGAAATTAGCTATTTCCCAAAGCCGACTATTAAACAAGGTTTCCTTGCGACCAATGATGATCTAGCTTTCCCGGTTATGCATAAAGACAACTTGGGGCTATATCCCGTTGTCGCTAGTGTCGATTGGATTGAGTGCTTGCTTAAAATGGGTGTGAAAATCATTCAACTGCGAATGAAAAACACAGAGCATCCAGACCTTGAACTAAATATCATCAAGGCTATCAAGCTTGGCCAAAGATATGGTGCTCAAGTTTTTATTAATGATCATTGGCAACTTGCGATTAAACACCAAGCTTTTGGTGTCCATTTAGGGCAGGAAGATATTGAAACAGCTGACCTTGAGCAAATTGCAAAAGCTGGACTTTGCTTAGGTCTTTCGACTCATGGTTACTATGAGCTTTTACGAGTTGTCCAATTGAAGCCAAGTTACATCGCTTTAGGTCATATATTTCCAACGACAACCAAACAAATGCCATCTAAACCACAAGGATTAGTCAGACTTAAACTCTACCAACAATTAATAGATGATTTGGCTAAATCCACGGGGATAAATCCCATACCAACGGTTGCTATTGGCGGGATTGATCTTAATAACGCAGCGCAAGTTTGGCAATGTGGCGTGTCAAGTCTGGCTGTGGTTCGAGCGGTAACTGAGGCGAGAAACACTAGATCTGCTATCCAAAGTTTCAATTCCATAATGCAACTTTCTGAGTTGAATTTACGTGCTGAGAGAAGGGGGACCCATGCTTTCTGATTCCCAGTTTCTTCGTTACCAGAGGCAGCTTTCGCTTACTCAAATTGGTGAACATGGTCAACATACTTTGTTAACCAGTAAAGTGCTTATTATTGGATGTGGCGGTTTGGGCTCGGCGGCTGTTTTATATTTAGCGGCAGCGGGTATTGGACAATTTGTGATTGTTGATGATGATATTTTAGAAAGTAGCAATTTACATCGCCAAGTGCTCTACCGAGAAAATCAAATCGGTAAATCAAAAGTAAGAGCCATGGCTGAACAGATAGCGGCTATCAACAAGGATTGTCGAGTCAGACCAATAACAAAGCGTATTTTTGATAAACAGTTACAACTAGAAATTTTACTCGCGGATGTGGTTTTAGACTGTACTGATAATATTGAAAGTCGTCATATCATTAATCAAGCATGCCGCAAAGCAAATAAGCCTTTGATCTCTGGGTCGGTGATTGGTTGGCAAGGGCAAATAATTACGTTTGATCACTTACCACCATCTCCCTGTTATCGATGTTTGGTTCCAGATGGCGAGCTACCAGCAACACAGCGTTGTGACGAACTTGGTGTCATTGGTCCTGTGGTTGGAGTGATAGGAGCGCTTCAAGCGCTTCAAACAATCAAGCTTCTAACAAAACAGCCTGATTACCAAGCTAATCAAATGACAGTGTTTGATGGCCAAACCTTTCAATTTCAAACATTCAACGTCCCTAAAGATTTGCATTGTGATGTTTGTTGTTTGCCAGTAGCAGATAACATAGGTGAGGAACAAAAATGTCCGATATAACGATAACGATCAATAATCAACCGCATCAAGTCAGTAATGGTTCAAGCCTATTGGATATTGTCACTTTGCTGGCCATATCGACCACTGGAAGTGTTTTTGCCATTGGACCAAATGTCATTCCACGTAGTGAATGGGCTACTACCTTGCTCTGTGATGGAGACACAATTTCACTGTTTCAAGCCATTGCAGGAGGCTAAATGTTAACAATAGCTGGTAGAGAGTTTAGCTCTCGTTTGTTTACTGGAACTGGTAAGTTTGCCAATCGTGATGTAATGGCGCGAGCGCTTGCTCAATCAGGTTCACAAATGGCAACTATGGCTTTAAAGCGTGTTGATTTGAACGATACGAATGATGATATTTTAGCGCCACTTATCGAATCTAATATCCATTTGTTACCTAATACTTCAGGCGCAAAAAATGCTAAGGATGCGGTTTTTGCTGCCCATTTAGCTCGTGAGGCATTAGCAACCAACTGGTTAAAATTAGAAATTCACCCCGATCCTAAGTACTTAATGCCTGATCCAATTGAGACATTAAAAGCAGCAGCGCAACTAGTAAAAGAGGGGTTCACTGTTCTACCGTATTGCCATGCTGACCCTGTGTTGTGTAAGAGATTAGAAGAGGTAGGGTGTGCTGCAGTGATGCCTTTGGGGGCTCCAATCGGTTCGAATAAAGGCTTAGTTTCAAAAGATTTCTTGGAAATTATTATCGACCAAGCCAAAGTTCCTGTCATTGTCGATGCTGGTATTGGTGCGCCTTCACATGCGTCACGTGCTATGGAAATGGGGGCTGATGCAGTGCTGGTTAACACCGCAATCGCAACTGCACGTGACCCTATTAGCATGGCAATGGCTTTTAAAATGGCGATAGAATCAGGACGAATGGCCTATGAATCAGGCTTAGCAACTCAATCTTGGCATGCGGTTGCCTCCAGCCCTTTTACCGCTTTTCTGGATGAGTAGTCATGAGTTTTTTGGAACGTTTTAAGCAGTTAGATTGGGATGATATTAGTTTATCGATCCGAACTAAAACGGCACGAGATGTAGAGCGGGCTCTAGCAAAAGATAAGCTTAATTTGGAAGACTTTAAAGCTCTGATTTCTCCAGCGGCTGAACCTTATGTAGAGCAAATGGCACAGTATGCTTATTCATTAACACGTCAACGATTTGGTAATACGATCTCGTTTTATATCCCGCTTTATTTATCTAACCTGTGTGCCAATGCTTGTACCTATTGCGGCTTTTCTATGGAAAACCGAATCAAACGGCGTACTTTGAATAGACAAGAGGTAGAAGGTGAAATTGCAGCCATCAAAAAGATGAAGTTTGATAGTGTGTTATTGGTAACGGGTGAGCATGAAACTAAAGTCGGGGTAGAGTATTTTCGTCAGATACTACCTGTGATCAAAAGCGAGTTTAGTTATGTAGCGATGGAGGTTCAACCGCTTCAGCAAGTACATTATGAGGAGCTTAAAACACTTGGTCTTGATGCTGTGATGGTCTACCAAGAAACGTATCATCCTTCCACTTATGCTTCACACCATTTAAGAGGCAATAAGATGGATTTCAATTTCCGACTTGAGACGCCAGATCGACTGGCTAGGGCTGGAATAGACAAAATAGGTATCGGCGCGTTAATTGGCTTAGAAGATTGGAGAACTGATTGTTTTTATGTTGCTGCTCATCTTGATTACTTAGAAAAAACCTATTGGCAAACCCGCTATTCCATTTCTTTTCCGCGTTTACGTCCATGTGAAGGTTCATTACAGCCTAAATCTGAAATGTCTGATAAGCAGTTGGTCCAGTTGATTTGTGCATTTAGATTATTCAATTCGCAAGTTGAACTCTCTCTATCTACTCGAGAATCAGCTCATTTTCGAGATAGTGTCATTCCTCTGGGAATTACCAGTATTTCTGCTGCATCAAAGACTCAACCTGGAGGTTATGCGATGAAAGATGTTGAGTTAGAACAATTTACAATTAGCGATGATCGTACTGCACATGAAGTTGAACTCGCTGTAAAAAATCGTGGTTTGCAAGCTGTGTGGAAGGATTGGCATAGTGCCTATTCGGGGTAATGTTTCACGTGAAACATCAGAGTAGATACTCGTTATATTCGGTAAATATCTAGATCACAATTTAGAAGGCGACCAGAGCTGGTCGCCTTTTTAATGGATAAAACATATTGAGTTGAACATGTGACAGAAATTTAAATATCAGTCATGTTTAATTGCGGAGGTTGCTTGGCGTAGCCACTCTTTAGTTTCACCTTCCACCAACGGGCTAACTTGTTGCCATACTTTTTGGTGATAATCGTTCAACCACGCTAGCTCTGGGCGAGTTAGCATATCAACATTAATTGCACGCTTGTCTATTGGACAACGAGTTAATGATTCAAACCCTAACACGCTGAAATCACCTTTGGTTTCCATTTCGACAACCAATTCCAGGTTCTCAATTCGAATGCCAAAGGCGTCTGCTCGATAATAACCAGGTTCATTTGAAAGCACCATACCCGGGAGCAATGCGACATTGTTGAACACTTTACTAATGCGTTGTGGGCCTTCATGTACACTGAGGAAGTGACCGACACCATGACCAGTACCATGATCATAATCATAACCATTAGCCCATAAATGTTGACGAGCAAGTACATCTAGCTGATGGCCACAAGTGCCTTTAGGGAAGCGAGCTCGTGCTAGCGCGATGTGCCCTTTTAATACCAACGTGAATTGCTGAATCATCTCATCACTAGGTTGACCAATGGCGATAGTACGTGTGATATCCGTTGTGCCATCAGTATATTGACCACCAGAATCGACAAGGTAGAGAGAGTTTAAAGCGAGTTGCCCTGGAGTCGCTTGGTTGATGTGGTTGTAGTGACACATCGCTGCATTGCTACCTGCGGCGGAAATAGTATCGAAACTAAGGTCTGCTAACGAAGCGTCTTCTTCTCTAAATGCTTGTAAACGATCAGAGAGAAAACCTTCGTCATGGAGTCTTTGATTGGCGACTTCGTTATCTAGCCATGCGAGAAACTTAGCCATCGCAGCGCCATCGCGTACGTGGCAAGCTTTCATCCCTGCAACTTCGGTGGCGTTCTTGGCCGCTTTAGGCAATAAACATGGGTCAGCGTCATCAATTATCTCAACCCCTGAATTTTGTAGAACTAGCGTAAACCAAGCGTTGCTGGTTGCCGAGTCTACAATAACTTTCTGACCACTCAATACACGAAGTTGCGCTTCTAGTTGATCAGGATGGTGGACTCGAACATCTGCGCCTACATGCTGGGTAAATTCGCTTGGAATACGTGATGGATCAAGAAAAAAATCGACACTAGCGTCAACATGAATAATGGCGTGAGAAAGCAGAACTGGTAAACGTGATACATCAAGACCACGAATGTTCAATAGCCAGCAAATCGAATCTAATTCGGTGAGTATTGCCGCATCGGCCTTCTTTTTCATGAGTTGTTGCGCAATCAAGCTACGTTTGCTTTGACTATTTTGACCAACAAACTCATCACTCATAAGGCGTACAGGTGAAACTAAGGCCTCGGGACGATCCGTCCATAACTGATCGACAGGGTTGGTTGATGTCGCTACCAGTTGTAGCTCACCATCCAATTTTCTTTGTGCAGCTTTAAGCCAACTCGCACGATGCATGCGTGGGTCAAAACCAACCTTGCTACCTGTAGCAAGTGTTTCTTGTAGCCAATCGAGAAAGGGCTCTTCAATCAAGTGTCGATATTCAAATGTGCTTTCCGGCACTTGTTTGCGAACTTGAACGGTATAGCGACCATCAACAAAAATTGCGGCTTTATCTTGGGTGATCACGGCAGCACCCGCTGAACCAGTAAAGCCAGTTATCCAATGTAAACGTTCATTATGTTGTGGTACATACTCCCCAAGATATTCATCTTCATGAGGAATAATGACAGCATCAAGCCCTTGTTGTGTTAACCAGCCACGTAAAGCTGAAACACGTTCTGCGATCGAATTATGCATCTGTGTTATATCCTTTTTATAACAGTCCGTTGTATGAATCTCAGTACATCATTACTGAGTGGACGAGTGCAAATAAGCTACTCTTTTTATCTGACTCGCGCAAATTTCAAAATAATAATTATCTAAGGTGTAAGGTTTTGGTTTGGATCATCTGCCTTAACCAGCTTAATGCGGGGTCATTTTCTCTGTCTCTGTGCCAAAAAAGCGTATAAGCCATGGGGGGGAACTCCATTGGTAAAGGGAGGACAACCAGATCCATTTGTTGCGCGACTAGATGGGTAAAATGACTTGGCGCTGTGAAAATGAAATCAGTATAGGTACACAAACTGGCGGCGCTGTTGAAGTCTGGAACCGTAATTGCGATATCACGCTCTTTGCCAATATCTGCCAGACGGTAATCGAGCAGCCAGCGGTCATTACCATCACATCGCACTTGTACATGACGCAGCGCAAGGTAGCTTTCTAGCGTCCAATTTTCACGTAAAACCGGGTGATCTTTTCTCACCACACACATTTGGTTGTCTCGGTAAATCTCTTGCTCGCAGATGTCACTGGGGGGCAGCATAGTTAGCTTAGCATCATTAATATCGATATCTTTGCCAGTGATACCTAAGTCGATTTCTCCTAGCTGTAGTTTTTTGAATGTTTGATCATCCCAAGAATGGGTATTGATATTTAAATTAGGTCCTTGGTTAAAAATTACTGGTAAAAAGTGTGGCAGAATCAGTGGGTAAACACTTTCTACTGCGGCTATTTGAAAACGATATTCACTGGTTTGAGGCGAAAATTCCTGCGGCTGAGTAATGATTTCAAGCTGATTAATTAAGATATCTAACTTGGGTTTCAAGAATAAAGCTTGAGGCGTTGCCTTTAGACCATGAGAGTTACGAATAAATAGCGGATCATCGAATTGTTGACGCAGTTTGGCCAGTGATTTGCTCACGGCTGACTGACTCAAACAGAGACGATGTGCAGCACGCGTGACACTCAGCTCTTCTAACAGAACGGTTAAACAAACCAGTAAATTGAGATCGATGCGAGATAACTTCTCAATATTCATCTGTTTTTCCAATTAGGAATAATTAGGATGATTATATGCCATTTCTGCTCATATCATCATTGCGTTACTATGCATCAGTTCTCAAAGTTGTTCTTTCTTTATATTGGAGTGTTTCGTGAAACAAATAACATCTGGTGCAGACAGTAAGCGCCAGCTGACATTACTGGTTTTGTTGGTACTGTTCAGCCCGTTGGCGATTGATATTTATCTGCCTGCTTTACCGTTAATTTCACAAACATTTCACGTGGAACACGCTTATGCACAAGATACGATCACTTGGTTTCTATTCGCTATGGGTATCGGGCAATTGTTTGCGGGCCCCTTGGCGGATAAACTCGGTCGTCGAACTGTTGCATTGGGAGGTATCAGTATCTATGCATTGAGTGCTTGCTTGGCGTGGGCAGCTCAAAGTATTGAGTGGATGCTGATGGCTCGGCTGCTACAAGGCTTCGGTGCTTGTGCAACATCGGTGGCAGCCTTTGCAACAGTTCGCGATATTTTTGGACCAGAACGCAGTGGTAAAATGATCAGCTACCTGAATGGGGCGATCTGTTTCATTCCAGCACTGGCACCAATTCTTGGAAGTTGGTTGACTCAACAGTTCGGCTGGCGCAGTAATTTTAGCTTTATGGCTGGTTTTGCTGTGGTTGTTGGCTCAATGATGCTGATAGGTATGAAAGAAACCAATCCTGAAACGGCAGAGAAGCAAGCATTCTTTAAGTTTTCGCGGTACTGGTCGGTATTGAAAACACCTTCTTTCCTATTCCATGCCTCTTTATGTATGTTAGCCATGGCAGTAATTCTTGCTTACGTAACTTCAGCTCCTGTGGTGTTGATGGAAGGTTACGGTTTAACCATGAACGAGTTCACTTTTTGGTTTGGAATGAATGCCATCATCAATATTGTTGCGTGTTTAACAGCACCTCAATTTATGGATAAATTTGGCACTCATAAAACGTTAGTTGTTGGCATTAGTATATTACTGATCGCCGGAACAATAATGCTTGTACTTGCACAGCAACAAACTGCATTAGCCTTTATGTTACCTATCTTTATTTCGTCTATTGGATTTGCCTGGATTTTGGGAGCGGCAGCAGGAAAAGCGTTAGCTCCATTTGGTGACAAAGCAGGAACCGCGGCTGCATTGCTTGGACTATTTCAAATGAGTGGCGCTGGTTTATTAGTGGGCTCGCTACAGCGAGCTGGGTTTGAACCTCAGGTGTTAATTGCGTTGCATATGTGGATAATCGCCCCATCGCTATTAATTCTGTTATCAAAAGCAGGGCGATACTGGCATCAAATAGCAGTGCAGCAATAAAATCGGTTTATGCTATTCTATAATCGTTTTAACGAGTGTATATTTGGGCACTTAATTATTTCAATTGCACTTTGGAAGCGAAACAACAATGTCAATGACAACCTATGAAATGGCTCGTATTTGGGAACAGCTCGATGAGTCGCCAGAAAAGGTCATGTTCGGTAAATTGCTTAATGAATTAGGCAACCAAAGTAGTGAGCGTATTCGCAGCGCCGCAAAACAAGTACCACTACCAGTCCTACGTGATTTAGTGTTCCAGTTTCAACACGTGATAGAATCTCGCAAAGGTGAACAAGTGGAAATCATGGCAAAAGAATTGGCAAAGCAAGGTATTTCAGCAGAAGAGCTTCTAAATTACCTGAATAAATAACCAATCTATAAAGTAGATATTGTGGCCCGAGAATATATTCTCGGGCTTTTTATTTATGCGCAAATTATGGATTCACGTTGCGGTTAATTGGGTTTTGCAATGAAATAAGTGTTTCAGTTGATTGTACTTCATCAATCGCTTGTAATTTATCGATAAGGACAAACTGTAATTCTTCAATAGAACGACACATCAACTTAACAAAGATGTTGTAAGCGCCAGTGGTGTAATAAGCTTCTACCACCTCGTCTAATGCATTCAGTTTTTCTAAAGCAGAGTGATAGTCTCGCGCTGCATTTAAATTAATGCCAATGAAGCAACAGACGTCATAGCCTAGTTTTTTGGTATTCACGACAACTTCTGTGCCTTGAATAATATCGGCTGATTTCATTTTTTCGATACGTACATGGATAGTTGCAGGGCTAACATTGAACTGTTTCGCCATCTCGGCATAAGGCGTGCGTGCATCTTCCATTAAAATTTTTAAAATCGCTCGGTCGAGATCATCAAGCTTCGCGGCTGTGGCATGCATGGCAAAAGTCCTTATAGTAATACAGCAATTTGAGTCTACCACTCACCATAGTTTCTCGTAAGTCATGGCTTGAGATTAGTTATTAGCTTTAGTCACATCCAGCAAAATTAGTTAAACTCAGGTTTCTGATTATTATCTCTGTTTTTGGAGTCAACTTGCAGCTACAACTGATTTGCGAAGCACCTACACAGCAGCCACGTTTGGATGACTTAGCTCATCGCTGGGGGCTTGAACATAGTCAAACGAGTCAATTTGCGTTGGTGTTAACCGAGTATCGACTTGAGCTACGTAAGTTGGATGAGCCTAAGTTAGGGGCTATTTATGTCGACTTAGTCAGTGGCGCGGTGGCGCATCGTCGCAAGTTTGGCGGAGGGAAAGGTCAATCCATCGCAAAAGCGGCTGGGCTGAATAAAGGTGCCACTCCTAATATTTTGGATGGAACGGCAGGGTTAGGGCGTGATGCGTTTGTACTGGCTTCCTTGGGCTGTAAAGTACAAATGGTTGAACGTCATCCTGTGGTTGCTGCATTGCTCGATGATGGCTTAGAAAGAGCAAAGCTTGATCCTGAGATTGGTATTTGGGTTGGAGAAAGAATGACTTTGCTTCATGCTTCAAGTCATGATGCCCTTGATAAGTTGGCGCAAGATCCTCGTTTTGAAAAGCCAGATGTTGTCTATCTTGATCCAATGTATCCTCATCCGGAAAACAAAAAGCAAACGGCATTAGTTAAAAAAGAGATGCGGGTTTTTCAGTCATTGGTAGGCGCAGATCTCGATGCCGATGCCTTATTAGCCCCCGCGTTGAGTTTGGCGAGCAAGCGGGTTGTGGTCAAGCGTCCAGATTATGCTAATTGGTTAGATAATCAAAAGCCGAGTATGGCAATCGAAACGAAAAAGAATCGATTTGATGTCTATGTTAAAGCAGCAATGTGTTAGCAAAGAGATTACTTAAGAGTAAGAAAATAGCGCCTACATTTTAGTAGGCGCTATCATTTTATATGACTTCACTTAATTGGTCGTTTTACTTTGGGTCATGACTTTGCGTTTAACCCATGTTTCATTGACCCATAAGGAAAGTAAGATAATCGAGCCACCAATACCAAGGCGCATCAGGTCAACATCTCGGTTCCAAATCATAATATTCACTACCAAGCCCGCAGGAACTAGAGCATTGTTCATGATCGCAAGTGCGCCGGCATTAACCAGACAAGCGCCTTTGTTCCAAGCAAAATAACCAAGCCCAGAAGCGATTAACCCCAAGTAAACCAAAATGCCCCATTGCAACGATGTGGTTGGCAACTTATCGCTGTTACCAAACAACAAAAAAGCAGTACTTGCCACCACTAACGCACCTAAATAAAAATAACCAAACACGGTATGCTGCGACAGCGTGACTGGCTGTTTTTCCATCACGTATTTGTATGCGACTTGACCGATGGCAAAACACAGGTTGGCACCTTGTACCACAAAGAAGCCCGTTAAGAAGTTATCATTTATCCCGGCAAATTTAATAAATACTGCACCTACAACGGCAATGGCTGCTGTCACTAAATACCAGGGAGAAAAATGTCCTTTGAGTAAATCGTAAATAAGCGTGACATAAATAGGCGTAAAAACGGTAAATAACAGTACTTCTGGTACTGATAGCAGTAAAAAGGACTGATAATAGAAGCAATACATCAGTCCAAGCTGAATTCCGCCAATTACCATCAGTTTTAGGATCAATCGAATGGGAATAGATTTAAATTTAATAAATGGCAGGAATACAAGGCTTGCTAGTGCCACTCGCATCCAAACCGAGAACCAAGAGTCAACCTGACCAGCTAAGTAAACGCCAATCAGGCTAAAAGAAAATGCCCAAAGTAGGGTAACTGCAGATAAATAGATCATGATACATAACGATGATTAATTAATGCTCTGCAGTCTAACTGAGTTTTAGCTTGCCGTCAGTCGTGAAGTGGCACGACCAACATATCTACTGGTGAGCAGTTAATTAACTGACGAGTAGACGACAGTAATTTACTCCAAAAATCTTGGTGGTGACCGCAAACAACCAAATCAATGCTAAATTCATTGATCGTTTCGCACAGCTCATTACTTAAATCACCGCTGCCGACTAAGGTATGTCTAATTGGGTACTGTGCGTAATTTGCCAAAGCTTGCAGTTGTTTTTGAGATGATTCCATCGATTGGTGCTGAGTTTCTGCTAAATTGATATCGATAAGTCCGGTATATAGTTCGGCATAATTGACATCAATGTGGATAAAAGAAATCTCGGCTTCAAGTGGTTTTGCTAATGCTACGGCTTTATCTATCAATAGCTTGCTGTCTTCTGAAAGATCAATCGCAACTAAAATATGTTGATAACTCATAGTGCTATCTCCTGATGGGTTTTATATAAAGATTAGCATCGAGGTTGAGAGTTTTTTGTCGAAGTGATCCCATATCCATATACTGAGTACAAAGTGTTATGGTGGAGTTCATGGTATAGTCAATTCAAATCATAAGAGAAATTAGGAGTCGTCAATGCTGTCACAAGCTATGGTTGAACAATTGAATGAGCAAATTAATCTCGAATTTTTTTCATCCAATCTATACTTACAAATGAGTGCTTGGTGTGAAGACAAAGGATTTGAAGGTGCAGCAGAGTTTTTACGCGTTCACGCTGTAGAAGAAATGCAACACATGCAACGTCTCTTCACGTATGTGAGTGAGACTGGAGCACTGCCTATCCTTGGAGCGATCGCAGCGCCGAAACATGATTTTGCAAGCCTCGGAGAGGTATTTAGCGAAACTTATGAACATGAGCAGATGATTACTCAACAGATTAACAAACTGGCTCATTCGGCATTTACATCTCAAGATTACTCAACATTTAACTTCCTTCAGTGGTACGTGTCTGAACAGCACGAAGAAGAGAAGTTGTTTAAAGGGATTTTAGATAAGCTAGAGTTGGTTGGTGATGATGGAAAAGCACTGTTCTTCATCGACAAAGACCTAGCGGCAATGGCAAAAGCAGGCTCATCTTCTGTAATGGATGCCCAAGCTGTGTAATTTCAGCAAAAAGACTTAGAAGCGGTCGTCTTTTTCTTCGGGTTCTCCATACAGAGGTGTAGGGAGGAAAAGATGATCACTGGAGATACAATTTTATTAGCGTTGATGCTTGTAACAGGGGTAAACCTTGCTCGTTATTTTACAGCACTACGTTCACTTATTTATATCATGCGTGAAGCTCATCCGTTGCTTTACCAGCAAGTAGATGGAGGCGGCTTTTTTACCACGCATGGTAATGTCACTAAACAGGTTCGTCTTTTCCATTATCTAAAAAGTAAAGACTATCACCATCATCATGATCCAATCTTTACAGGCAAATGTGATCGAGTAAGGGAACTCTTTATTCTATCTATCTCATTATTAGCGGTAACCACCTTTGTTGCTTGTATCGTTTAAGCGTTAGAGTAAAGGAGCGAAATCGCTCCTTTACTTTGCCTGACCTAATTCCAATGCTGTGCAGCTAAATTTATTCGTCATTGTTTAGCATTATAAAAGCACTCCAACTATCCTTTAAACGATAATAAAAGGATGGATTCAATGGAAGAAAAAGCCTTATTTAGTCGTCTAAATGAGTTACCTCGTCTACGACAAATATTGCAAGAACTGCTTGAGATGGTTAACCAAAATGACGTTGATTTTGGTGAACTGACACGTAAGATTTCAATGGAACAAGTATTAAGTGCGCGGCTACTGCGCTTGGCTAATTCTGCGCATTTTGGTGGAAGCCGAACTGTGGCATCGATCAACGATGCGGTGATTCGAGTTGGCAGTGGTTCAGTACGCACCATGGTTATCGCCTCAGTATTATCCAGTGCCTTTCCTAAAATTGATACGCTCGATTTAACTCAATATTGGGCCGATACGTTTGAGATTGCTCTTATCGCCAGTAAGTTGGGGGCTGCGATAAAATTAGATGCAAACAGCGCTTTCACCATTGGGATATTACACAATATAGGCTTGTTGATGATCCACTCTTTAGTGCCTAAAGAAGCACTAAAAATACGTGAGTGTGTTGAATCGGGAGAAGATGAAATCGAAGCACAGCGCCATATTATCCATACTGACGCTAATGTGCTTGGTGCTAAGTTAGCCAAAGCATGGAAGTTTCCTGATGAAATGGTCGATGCCATTGCCTTTTCAGCTCAACCAGACAAAGCGCAGTTGTCACCAAAATTAGCTCGCGTACTGCATTTTGCTCGTGATATCCATCATCAATGGGATATTCTCACCGAAAAAGAAAAGCTTACTTTCTTGGTGGAGCATTCTGATTCCCGCATTTTAGCTATATCAGCGAGCTTTGCAGAAACAGTGGATAGCGTTCGTGGTTGTGGCCGTGATCTCGCCGAGCAATTAATGGAACGTTAAGTGGTGGCTTGTTGATCTTGTCTTCATTCAATTAGTCGCTAGAATAGCCGCAATGTTTAAGGATGTACGCTCACGCAGTACATCCTTTTTGTTTGTTGTTGGGTGCGTAAAGCGTGCTTGATTAAAGAGTAGGTAGTAAGCATGATTCATCAGTTCGACGTGGTCATCATTGGCGCAGGGGCCGCAGGATTAATGTGTGCCGCACAAGCAGGTATGCGTGGCAGAAATGTTTTAGTGATTGATCATGCTAAAAAGCCGGGCCGAAAAATTCTTATTTCCGGTGGTGGGCGCTGTAATTTTACCAATTATGATGTCTCGGCAAGTAACTACTTATGTCGTAATCCACACTTTGTTAAATCCGCTTTGTCGCAGTACACCAATTGGGATTTTATCTCAATGGTGAGCAAGTACGATATTGCCTTTGAAGAGCGCGATCACGGGCAACTGTTTTGTCTCGATTCAGCTAAAGATATCGTTAATATGCTGCTAACGGAATGCGATATGCCCAATGTTAAGCAGCGTTACCAAACGGATGTTCAGTCTATCGAAAAAACGCAAGACGGTTTTTGTCTGCAAGTTAGTGGGGATACGATTGAGTGTCAATCGCTAGTGGTAGCGACCGGGGGATTATCGATGCCAAAACTCGGCGCCACTCCGTTTGGTTATAAAATAGCTGAGCAGTTTGGCTTGCCTATTGTTTCAACCACTGCTGGTTTAGTGCCGTTTACTTTACACAAGCAAGATAAAGAAGATTTTACTGAGCTTTCTGGTATCGCCATTCCAACGCAAATTACAGCAGAAGATGGCACTGTATTTAAAGAGGCGCTGTTGTTTACTCATCGTGGTTTATCTGGACCTGCAGTGTTACAAATCTCTTCTTACTGGAAAGCAGGGCAAAAGGTGACGATTAACTTAGTACCGGAAATAGATGTGCATGATCTATTGGTTCAATCTCGTGAGCTGCACCCCAATCAAAGCTTGAAAAACACCTTAGCCAAAGCATTGCCAAAGCGTTTAATTGAAGTGTTAATTGAGCGTAAAGAACTAGAAGATAAACCGCTAAAGCAGCTTAATCCCAATGATCTTCTTGCTATCACACATTATTTAGAGAATTGGCAGATTTTACCTAATGGTACCGAAGGGTATCGGACGGCGGAGGTGACCTTAGGGGGGGTTGATACCGATTACCTCTCTTCTAAAACGATGGAGTGTAAATCTGTCGCTGGCCTATATTTTATTGGTGAAGTGATGGATGTGACAGGTTGGTTAGGTGGGTATAACTTCCAGTGGTGTTGGTCTAGCGGCTTTGTTGCTGGCTCATGGGTATAATTTTTCCTAAACAAACTGAGTTGAAAATGCTGTAGATAGGCTAAAATCCCTCCGACAAAATGGCTAGGAATTAGCCATTCTTCTTCAGTAGATTAGTTGCATCCTCCACACTAAGTGGGCGACCTAAATAGTAACCTTGACCAAAATGGCAACCAATTTGGTCAAGGTAACTCATTTGTTTTTCATCCTCGATACCCTCAGCGGTAACAATCAGCGATAAGCTATTCCCCATCGCTAAAATGGCCGCGACAATGGCATTGCTTTCTTTATCATCGGGAATGTCATTGATAAACGAGCGATCGATTTTCAACTTTTGTAGTGGTAACCCTTTGAGGTAAGAAAGCGAAGAGTAGCCCGTACCAAAATCATCCAATGCGATACCCACCCCCAGTTCTGCAATTTGCTGCAAATCATGAATCGCTTTTTGCTTGTTTTCGATTAAAAAGCCTTCGGTGATTTCTATTTCTAGTTTATGGGCTGGGAGCTGTGATTCGCTGAGAATGCGGATCAACATTTCGATAAAATTACTCTGTTTAAGTTGTATTGCTGATACGTTCACGGATAACTTGTCTAACGGATACTCTGCATCGAGCCATTGTTTTGCTTGCTGGCAGGCGGTGCGTAAGACCCACTCACCAATTGATTGAATCGCACCGGTTTTTTCCGCCATAGGTATAAATTCGTCAGGGGATACTAAACCCAATTGAGGATGATGCCAGCGAATGAGCGCTTCAAACCCGAGTAAGGTTTGGTTGTGTAGATTAAATTGGGGCTGATACACTAAACTAAATTGCTTTAGTTCTACACCCTGATACAACGCCGATTGTAAGCGTACTCTTGATATGGCGACATCCGTCAGTTCCGGTGAATAAAACGCGTACCCATTACGACCATTCTTCTTCGCTAGATACATTGCTGTATCGGCATTTTTTAGTAGTGCTTCCGGTGTTTGTCCATCTTGAGGGTAATTTGCGATACCAATGCTGGTGGACAGCCTTAAAGATTCTTCACCAAAGTCAAAATAGCGTTCAAAGACAGAGAAAATATTATCGAGAATTGGCGCTAAAGATTGTTCAGGTGGCAGTTTTGTCAGCAGGATAACAAACTCATCACCGCCAATTCTTGCTATATGGTCAGTTTCTTTCAGACAAAGCTTGAGACGGTTAGCAAGCTCAACTAAAACTTGGTCACCATAATAGTGGCCAAAGCTGTCATTAATGTGTTTGAAGTGGTCAATATCTAAAAATAAGGTAGCAAAATTGAGCTTTGTACTGTTATAGCGCTTAATTTGGTGGGCTATCTCTTGTAATAAATTAATCCGATTCGGTAACTCTGTTAGTGGGTCAAAATAGGCCATTTGCTCCAATTTAGCTTCATGTGCTTTACGAAGAGAGATGTCTTCAAATACACATAAATAGTTTTTCACCTGCTGGTGGTCATCGAAAACTGGGGTTATCGTTGAGAGCTGTGGGTAGAGGGAGCCATCTTTGCGACGGTTAAGAAACTCACCTTTCCACGATTTATTCTGCGAAAGGTTGTGCCATATTGCTTGATAAAAAGCGTCATCGTGATGACCTGAGCGTAAAATTCGAGGGTTACGACCGATGACTTCATCGGCTTGATAGCCTGTAATTGCAGTGAAGGCGGCATTGACATCAATAACATTGGCTTTGTCATCAGTGATCATCACCCCTTCACGAGAGTGATTAAAAATTTGCGTGGTGAGGTTAAGTTGGTTTTCTAACTGGCGACGGCGGGTGACATTACGTGTCATACCCATGGTTCCGAGTAATTGACCGCTTTCGCTATAAATTGGCGCTTTTATCGTTTCTAGCCAAATTTCACTGTGATCTTCGTCTGTCGATGAACATTCTTCAACGACTAGCTGAGTTTTATTATCGATAACCCATTGATCTGCAGATATAAATTTCCTGGCCAATTCATCATCAAACAATTGATAATCGTTTGATCCTAAAATTTGCTGAGCCGATAATCCCCATGCTTTTTCTACCGCCTTGTTACATAGAATATAAATACCCTCCGGGCTTTTGAGCCAGGCATGGTCTTCTAGACTGTCTAAGAACTCTTGCAGTTTTGGCAGAGTGTGGGCGGCTTTATCCATCATCGACAATTCGTTCGCTCAGTTTGGTGACTCTATTTAGAATAGCAGAATCACACTTGGTAATATTGATACAACTATCACTGTTGTTTTTTTTACTGACGATAAGGACTAGCTCTTTTGGGTTTTGAACTGCTGAATGACTAAGCCAGCAATAATCAGCACCAAACCAATAAGGGTGGTGGGGTGAATGGTTTCACCAATAATGGTAGCCAGTAATAGCAGTGAGATAAAAGGTGAAGCGAAAATGAGATTGCTGATCCTCGCGGTATTGGCCGTGAGTTTTAATGCACTTAACCACAGCACGAAGGTCACTCCCATTTCAAACAAGCCGACATAAGTTACTGCGCTCCAACCTTTGATGGTGATCTGTTGCCAACTTGCCCCTTCATAGCAACTTAAGCCAATGGCAAGCGGAATGGCGATTAGAAACCCCAGTAAAACCCCAATAACTGGGTCTGCGGTGTTTTTGGTATTGAGAATCCAGTAGCTTGCCCACAGTAGCGTCGATAGTAATGCCAACCCAACACCAAGCGGGCTATCAAATTGCATGGCTAAAATATCGCCTTTGGTAGCAATGACTACAACTCCGAAATAACTCAGTGCGCAGGCAACCCAATCTTGTTTGCGGATGGTTTGCCCCAAAAAAACAGCGGCCATCAGAGTCAGTGTGATAGCCCAACTGTAGTTGATCGCTTGTGCTTGAGAGGCGGGCAACAATGAGTAGGCCTTAAACAAAATAAGGTAATACGCGAGTGGGTTAATCAACCCCAACAATAAGTAATACCAAGGGTTAGCAAGAAAGGTTCTGGCGACTTGATTCAACTTGCCTTGGATTGCACAAATCACCAATAGCGCGAAGCCTGAAACGATACTCGCAACGGTGAGCATTTGTATCGGAGTAAATTCAGCTAGGGTGAGTTTGAAAGCGGTGGCAACCGTTGACCACAATAATACAGCTGATAAGCCAAAACCCAGTGCGCGTCGTTCGTCCATGTATCCTCATTACAATGATTGTTGAAATAGTGTTCAGCGGCGCAAGTCTATAGCTTGCTGTTAACTTGCACAAACTGGACATTTATCCAGTATCGAAATACCATTTAAGCATAACTGATGAAATAGAGTTAAGCCGTTATTATGCAATGGATTATTGAAAACCAAGTGTTAGTGCTTTCAACGTTAAGCAGTGCTGTGATCAGCGGCTCAGCGGTCGGTTGGTGGGTGAAACAAAAACTGAATCTAAAAAGCGAGTTATTGCAGCAGCAGATTGACACTAATAATACGCATCATCAGCAGCAAATTACCGAGTTAAAACAAGCATTACAACAATCGCAACAAGAGTTAGATGAGCTAGACGAAGAGCGAGACAAAGCTGCGTTTGAGCTTAAACAATCTCACGGTAAGTTGATGGCCGTAATGGAAAAATTGCGTTATTTCGAAGCAGTAAAACAAGAGCGGCAGCAGTATTCAAATGACTTAAACCAGATGCGAGAGCAGAAATCACAGCTCGAAGCGCAGTTACGCGAACAAGAAGCGCGCCATGAACAGCAAATTCAATCAAGCCAAGAAAAACTGCAACTGTTAGAGCGTGCCGAAGAGCGCTTAAAGCAACAATTTGAACATTTAGCCAATCAATTGTTTGAAGCAAAAACGGCCAAAGTTGATCAACAAAATCGTCAAAGTTTAGAAGGTTTGCTCTCTCCGCTCAAAGAACAACTCGAAGGGTTTAAAAAACAGGTCAATGACAGCTTTAACCATGAGGCCAAAGAGCGCCACACATTAGTTCATGAGCTGAAAAACCTGCAACGCCTTAATGAACAGATGACTAAAGAGGCGGTGAATCTAACTCAAGCACTTAAAGGTGATAATAAACAGCAAGGTAATTGGGGTGAGGTGGTGTTAGCCCGTGTGTTGGCCGAGTCAGGCCTGCGTGAAGGGCATGAATATCAAACCCAAGTCAGTTTGCAAAATGACGCCGGCAAGCGTTATCAACCGGATGTTATCGTCCATTTACCACACAATAAACAAGTGGTGATTGACTCGAAAATGGCTTTAGTGGCGTATGAACGTTACTTTAATGCCGAAACTGATACGCAGCGAGAGCGTGCATTAAGTGAGCATTTACTTGCACTGCGAGCCCATATAAAAGGGTTGGGACAAAAAGATTATCATCAACTTAAGGGGCTTCAGAGCCTAGATTATGTGTTGATGTTTATTCCGGTTGAACCTGCTTTTCAGGTGGCGATTCAAGCTGACCCTAGTTTGGTTAAAGACGCCATGGAGCAAAATATTATTTTAGTCAGCCCAACCACATTATTAGTGGCGCTACGTACTATTGATAATTTATGGCGCAATGACAGACAAAATCAAAACGCGCAATTAATTGCCGAGCGAGCCAGTAAACTCTACGACAAACTGCGTTTATTTGTCGATGATATGGAAGGTTTAGGTGGGGCGTTGGATCGCGCTAATCAAAGCTATCAAGGGGCGATGAATAAGCTAGCGACTGGGCGTGGCAATGCCATTCGTCAAGCAGAAAGCTTCAAACGACTCGGCGTTGAAATTAAACGTTCAATCAGTAGCGAATGGGCAGAACAAGCTCAAAATGAGGCATTGACTGAAAATGCCAAGGAAAATGAGCCGTTAGTAGAAAGACATCAAGCTGAGGATAAAGTAAACTAATCGTCCGCAGTAGCTTATAACAACACGTGCTGCCTAAGAGGAATCAGAATGACGGATACAAGCGTGCAATCAAAAACAGCGTTAGAGACAACCAATACCACTCACTTTGGTTTTGAAACCGTAGCGAAAGAAGAAAAAGTGGCCAAAGTGGCACAAGTTTTTCACTCTGTTGCTACTAAATACGACATTATGAATGATCTGATGTCGGGTGGTATTCATCGTTTATGGAAGCGTTTCACGATTGATTGCAGTGGTGCTCGCCCAGGGCAACGTATTTTGGATCTCGGTGGTGGCACGGGCGATTTAACTGCGAAATTTTCTCGTATTGTGGGTGAGAAAGGGCACGTTATTCTGGCGGATATCAACAATTCGATGCTGAATGTTGGGCGCGATAAACTGCGTGATAACGGTATCGTAGGTAATGTGCATTACGTGCAAGCCAATGCGGAAGAACTACCGTTTCCTGATAATTATTTTGATTGTATTACCATTAGTTTTTGTTTGCGTAATGTGACGGATAAAGACAAAGCATTGAGCTCAATGTTCCGTGTATTGAAGCCGGGTGGTCGCTTATTAGTATTGGAATTCTCTAAGCCAATTCTTGAGCCATTGTCGAAAGTATACGATGCATACTCATTCCATTTGTTGCCGAAAATTGGTCAGATGATCGCCAATGATGCAGACAGTTACCGTTACTTGGCGGAATCTATCCGTATGCACCCAGATCAAGAAACCTTGAAAGGGATGATGGATGAAGCCGGCTTTGAGCAAACCAGCTACTACAACTTAACGGGCGGTATTGTAGCGCTGCACCGTGGTTATAAATTCTAAGGATTGAGCATGCCGTTTGAGCCTTTAGTGACTGCCGCAATTGAAACGACACTCAACACGTTAATTCAAGACGATCCACAACTGGGTCGTCGTTTATCACGCCTTAAAGGGCAAGTGATCCAAGTTAATCTCAAAGAACTTAATAAAACGTTGACCTTCATTTTTAGTCAGCAAATTGATGTTTTAGCTGACTATGAAGGCAAGCCTGACTGCTACCTCTCTCTTAATTTGTCGGTTTTGCCGCAATTGCGTGAACAAGCCAATATCACCCAGTTGATCAAGCAAGATAAATTGGTGTTAGAAGGCGATATTCAATTGGCGCAAAAATTTGCGCAACTCATGACGGATTGCAAACCTGATGTCGAAGAGTGGCTGTCGCGTATCACTGGGGATGTGGTTGCTCATACTTTGGTTCAAAGTATGAAAAATGCGGGGCAGTTATTACAAGCGCAAGTCTCTAAACACCAAAATCATATGGCTCAAGTTTTGACCGAAGAGTGGCGTTTATTTCCTGGTTCGTTAGAAGTGGCTTATTTTTGTGATCAAGTGGATGACATAAAAAGTCAGGCCGCTCGTATAGAAGTAAAAATTCAACAATTGTTGGAGCAAGTATGACCCCAACTGAATGGAAGCGTTTATACCGAATCATTAAAGTTCAGCTGGAATATGGCCTAGATGAACTCTTGCCAGAACATCAGTTAACGAAAGCTCCGATACTGGCACGTAAAGGGCTGTTCTGGATAAAAAATCGCCATCCTGATAAACCATTAGGTGAGCGATTGCGCTTAGCATTACAAGAGCTTGGTCCTGTATGGATTAAGTTTGGGCAGATGATGTCTACGCGGCGCGATCTTTTTCCTCCGCATATCGCAGATCAGCTCGCGCTATTACAAGATAAAGTGGCACCTTTTGATGGCGCGTTAGCGAAACTTCAGATGGAAAAAGCGCTGGGTGGCAGCCTTGAAACTTGGTTTGATGATTTTGATATTGAACCGCTCGCTTCCGCTTCAATTGCGCAAGTGCATACGGCAAAACTTAAATCGTCAGGGCGGGAAATCGTACTAAAAGTGATTCGCCCTGATATTCAGCCTGTCATTGATGCAGATATCAAACTCATGTACCGCATGGCACGCATTGTCGCCAAAGCCTTACCGGAAGCTCGACGACTCAAGCCGGTTGAAGTTGTACGTGAGTACGACAAAACCCTTCGTGATGAACTCGACCTACGTCGTGAGGCAGCCAATGCCATTCAACTGCGTCGCAACTTTGAAAATAGCGAAGAATTATACGTACCAGAAATTATTCCTGACTTTAGTAATAAAACTGTCATGGTTTCTGAGCGAATATACGGCATCCAGGTTTCAGACATTGCAGGGTTACAAGCCAATGGCACTAATATGAAACTTTTGGCGGAACGTGGCGTGAGCGTATTTTTCACTCAAGTTTTCCGCGACAGTTTCTTTCATGCAGATATGCACCCTGGTAATGTGTTCGTCAACCCAGAAAATCCAGAAAATCCACAGTGGATAGGGTTAGATTGTGGCATTGTTGGTACGTTAAATAGTGAAGACAAACGTTACTTAGCTGAGAATTTTCTTGCCTTTTTTAACCGCGACTATCGCCGGGTTGCACAATTGCATGTTGATTCAGGATGGGTTCCACGTGAAACCAACATTGATGAATTTGAATTTGCGATTCGCATTGTGTGCGAGCCAATTTTTGCCAAACCATTATGCGAAATTTCATTTGGCCATGTGTTGTTAAATCTATTTAATACCGCTCGTCGTTTCAATATGGAAGTGCAACCGCAGTTGGTGCTACTGCAAAAAACCTTGTTGTATGTTGAAGGGTTAGGACGGCAACTGTACCCACAATTAGATTTGTGGCAAACAGCGAAACCATTTTTAGAAAAATGGATGATGAATCAAGTTGGACCACAGGCGTTAATTAATGCGCTGAAAGACCGAGCACCATTTTGGGTCGAAAAATTACCAGAATTGCCTGAGCTTCTTTACGATAGCCTCAGACAAGCTAAAGCAATGAACCAACGAATGGATCAGTTTTATCAGGGTTACTGTGACACTAAGCGTCAACAGGCGACCGGGAAGTTTTTATTTGGCATTGGTGCCACTTTAATCGTATGCTCGGCAATATTAGTCAACAGTATTTATCAGCCATTGTCACTGACAGTAGGGCTTGTGGGTATCACATTTTGGCTGTTTAGCTGGCGAGCTTATCGTTAATAAGCGGTAAGCTCTAAGAATTGTTATTTTGTTTAAAAAATCCCCGAGGTAAAGAAAATGGGCGGTATCAGTATCTGGCAACTTCTTATCATTGCGGTAATTGTTGTATTGCTATTTGGAACGAAAAAATTACGCGGCATTGGCGGTGATTTAGGCGGTGCAGTTAAAGGCTTTAAAAAAGCGATGAGTGAAGATGAACCTGCGAAAAAAGATGCAGACTTTGAACCGAAAAACTTAGATCAGCAGAAAACGGAAGCGACTGCTGAAACTAAAAAAGATAAAGAGCAGGCATAACACGTGTTTGATATCGGTTTCTGGGAACTGGTATTAATATCTGTTGTTGCGCTGGTGGTTCTTGGGCCTGAACGTTTGCCTCATGCGATTCGCAGCGTGGCTAAATTTGTCAGTACTGCAAAGAACATGGCAAACAGTGTGAAAGATGAATTAGCACACGAGCTTAAAGTTCAAGAACTGCAAGATAACTTGCGTAAAGCTGAGCAAATGGGGATGGAAGATTTATCTCCAGAACTTAAGTCTTCAGTGGAGCAGCTAAAACAAGCTGCGCAAGATGTTCAGCGACCTTATGCGAATACATCACCTTCTGATATAACATCAGAGCGTAGTCAAGATATTGTTGAAGCAATTCCCTCTTCAACGGATTCGCAGCCTGCAACGGCAGATAAAAAGGCCGATTAGTCCTATTTGAGGAGTTACTGCTGCGGCTGTAGCTCCTCTTTTGATCTATTTATATGAGGTTCGATATGTCTTCTGCTGAGCAGACGCAGCCTTTAATTAGCCATTTGTTGGAATTACGAGACCGGTTATTGCGAGCGATTGCCGCCGTGATCGTTATTTTTATCGGCTTGGTGTATTTTTCGAGCGATATCTATGATTTTGTCTCTAAACCGTTGGTAGAGCGTTTGCCCGAAGGGGCAACCATGATTGCAACCGATGTTGCATCGCCGTTTTTTACCCCCTTAAAATTAACCTTGATTGCCTCAGTATTCATTGCGGTGCCATTTATCTTATATCAAGTTTGGGCGTTTGTTGCTCCAGGCTTGTATAAGCATGAGCGCCGCTTAGTGATGCCTTTGATGTTTTCCAGTTCACTGTTGTTTTACTGTGGCGTCGCTTTTGCCTATTTTGTTGTGTTTCCGTTGGTGTTTGGGTTTTTTACCGCGATATCTTTAGGGGGAGTTGAATTTGCGACGGATATTTCGAGTTATCTTGATTTCGTTTTAGCGCTCTTTTTAGCCTTTGGTATTGCCTTTGAAGTACCCGTTGCCATTATTTTATTGTGTTGGACTGGTGCGACTGATCCTAAGACTTTAGGTGAAAAACGCCCTTATATTATTGTTGGAGCATTTGTCGTCGGCATGCTTCTGACGCCACCAGACTTAGTGTCACAAACCTTACTTGCGATACCAATGTGTTTGTTGTTTGAAGTTGGATTATTCTTTGCACGTTTTTATGTGCGTAAAGAGAGTGATGAAGAGCAACAATAAAAAAGAAAGCATATCGTTGAATAAAAAAAAGCGGCAGATTTGCCGCTTTTTTATCTCATAGATTATTTAAATAGCAAATAATGAGTTTGCGTTTAGATTGGTAATGGTTTGAATTTCATCCAACGACCTATCGGTTAACTGTGCAACACGCTGAGCGACTAACTGCGTGTAAGCGGGCTCATTACGTTTCCCTCGGTGTGGAACGGGTGCCAGATAAGGGCAGTCGGTCTCAAGTATCACCCACTGTAAATTTAACTGTGGAATCACCACATCCATTCCACCATTTTTGAAGGTAGAGACTCCTCCAAGGCCAAGGTGGAATCCTAAATCGTTAATTGCCTTTGCCTCTTCAATGCTACCGCCAAAGCAATGAAATACACCCGCTAGTGATCCATCTTGTTCTTTGGCGAGTAACTGTAAAGTTTCGTTGATTGAATCACGGGTATGAATTACGACAGGTAAATCACGCTCTTTGGCCCAGTTGAGTTGGGTAATAAAGGCCTTCTCTTGTTGAGCTTTGAAGGTTTTATCCCAGTATAAATCGATACCGATTTCTCCCACGGCGATAAAAGGGTGTTTGTCAAACCATGACTCAATCACAGTCAGCGTTTGTTCGACATTTTCATCGACATAGCAAGGGTGAAGCCCCATCATTGAATGACAAATGTCAGGGTAGGCCGCTTCGGTTGCTAGCATCGGTTGGATAGAGTCGAGATTGATATTTGGTAGTAGTATTTTTTCAATCCCTTGTGCTTTAGCGCGTTGCACGACTTCATCTCGATCGTGATCAAATTCAGCAGCATAAATATGGGCATGGGTATCAATCATGGTCTGTCTCTATCAATAAGAAATATTCTGAGAGTATACGTAAGTGTGAGCCTGAGATCATTTTTCTGATTTTTGTAGATTGCCGCTAGCGTCACAAAGCGAGAGTGATATGATTTCGCCACACTTGATCAACAGCGGTGCTAAAGAAAGATCGCTTTCTTTGACTGCGAAAAAACAAGGAGAATAGAGTGTCAGTATCCATTCAAGGTCAGTTCCCAGGGCGTCGTATGCGTCGTCTACGCAAGCATGATTTCAGCCGTCGCTTAATGGCTGAGAATCAGTTATCGGTTAACGATCTGATTTACCCAATGTTCATTCTAATGGGGAAAGATCGTCGTGAGCCTGTGGAGTCAATGCCAGGTATTGAACGCCTCTCTATTGATTTAATGTTGGAAGAAGCCCTGCATTTAGCAAACCTTGGTGTACCTGCGATCGCGCTTTTTCCTGTCGTTAACCAAGATGCAAAAAGCTTATGTGCAGCAGAGGCTTATAATCCAGACGGTTTGGTGCAACGTGCGGTTCGTCTACTGAAAGAGCATGTTCCACAAATTGGTGTGATCACCGATGTTGCGCTTGATCCATTCACCACTCATGGTCAAGACGGCATCATCGATGAAACGGGTTATGTGATGAATGATGAAACGACGGAAGTGCTGATCAAACAAGCTTTATCGCATGCTGAAGCTGGAGCAGATGTGGTTGCGCCATCCGATATGATGGACGGCCGTATTGGTAAGATTCGTCAAGCTCTAGAAGAAGCCGGGTTTATTCACACCCAAATCATGGCTTACTCTGCAAAATATGCTTCATGTTATTACGGGCCATTTCGTGATGCGGTTGGTTCAACCGCAAATCTTAAAGGTGGTGATAAGAAAAACTACCAGATGGATCCAGCCAATAGCGATGAAGCTATTCAAGAAGTTGCGATGGACATCAACGAAGGTGCGGATATGGTAATGGTTAAGCCTGGCATGCCATACCTTGATATTGTTCGTCGCGTGAAATCTGAACTACAAGTTCCAACCTTTGCTTATCAAGTCTCTGGTGAATATGCGATGCACAAAGCCGCTATTCTAAACGGTTGGCTGAAAGAGCGTGAAACGGTCATGGAATCATTGTTGTGCTTTAAGCGTGCTGGTGCTGATGGCATTTTGACGTACTTTGCAAAAGATGTTGCGCAATGGCTAGCCGAAGAAAACGCAAAGCCAGCGCAGTATCTACAGACTGACGCTGAATAATATTGACCATACTTTTCTAGGCTGACTTTATCCCCTTCCTACTCTAAGTTGTTTGGGTATAGGTCAGCTTTTTTATTTCCTGAAAATTCCTGCATTGAATTTTATTAACCACATGAAAAATAAGATAAATGTTCCTTTTCTCTATTGAGCTTATCATTGTGTTTGTGCCGGTATAAAAAATAAATGATATTTTTTCTCATTTAAACTTGATAATTAAATGAGAATCATTATTATTAACTTTGTCTTAGGGACGAGGAGAGTTCACAAGGACGTCAAGTTTACGATTCACCAACGATTCGGTGTTAATAGTGACGAGACAAATTGCTAATGAACTTGCACCGCTTCTTTTTGACACGACATTGCTCACATTGCTTCCAGTGTAATTTATAGCTTTATAGCAAAACTGAATGAGTGACTTCACTTAGTTTTGACTTTTTCTGCTAGGCGACATCTTCGGGTGTCGCTTTTTTTATATCTAAACGATCAAGTGATTCCTAGTGGGTGTCTAAAAGGGCAGCGGTAGTCTTTTCCACAATGGATGATCATAAAAAGATCATGGCAACATTGTTCGATCTTTGTTTTTGTGTTTTAAATACAATGATTTAAGTGTGTCTTTTTGGTGTTTATGTGCATATTGATAACGTGTGGATAAAAATTATGAACAGAGTTATCCACAGATTGGCTTGTGCGCTACAGGGCAAATAAGCAAAATCTTTCGAAGCTAGGCGTGTGTTGGCGTGGAAACCTCTGGGCAGTCATGGCATCCTTAGTCATTACATTCTGTATTCTCCTTGGATAGCAAAAGACAATGGCTCGTATACCAGATAACCCGTTCATTCTAATTGATGGTTCTTCATACCTTTACCGTGCATTTCATGCCTACCCTGGCACCATGAGTAATGGTGAAATCCCAACTAATGCCGTATATGGTGTGGTTAATATGCTGCGAAGCATGATGCGCCAGTTTTCTTCTGAGCGCATGGTGGTTATTTTTGATGCGAAGGGGAAAACCTTCCGTGATGAGATGTATCCACAATATAAAGCTAACCGACCACCAATGCCGGATGATTTGCGTTGTCAAATAGAGCCATTACATAACGTAATTCGAGCCATGGGTTTACCCCTTATATCTATTGAAGGTGTGGAAGCAGATGACGTAATCGGCACGTTAGCATCTCAAGCCTCCAAAGCGGGGATGCCGGTCTTAATCAGTACCGGCGATAAAGACATGGCGCAGTTGGTGGATGAAAATATCACGTTGATCAACACTATGACCAATCTAGTACTTGATCGAGAAGGGGTGATTGAAAAATTTGGTATTCCACCAGAGCTTATTATCGACTATTTAGCTCTGATGGGCGACAAAGTGGATAACATTCCTGGCGTTCCGGGCGTTGGTGAAAAAACCGCTTTGGCTTTGCTACAAGGTATCGGCAGTCTTGAACAGATCTATGACAATTTAGATAAGATAGCCCCATTAGGTTTCCGTGGTTCTAAGACCATGGCGCAAAAACTGGCTGATAATCGTGAGAATGCGTTCCTTTCTTATCAGTTAGCGACCATCAAACTTGATGTTGAATTGGAAGAAAAACCAGAAGCATTGCTGAAAACTCAGCCGAATATTGATGAACTAATCAAACTGTACGGGCAGCTAACTTTTAAGTCTTGGTTAACCGAGTTGCTTGACGGTGGCACTGGCGTCATTGAAGCAGATGAAAGGTCGGGCAGTGCGATGCCTTCTTCATCCAGTTCAGCTTCAGAGGTCGATAGCTCAGCGGTGACGATTGATCGCAGTCAGTACCAAACTATTTTAGATGAAAAAACATTTAGCGAATGGTTAGATAAGTTGAAAGCGGCCGACGTATTTGCTTTTGATACGGAAACCGACAGCCTAGATTACATGGTAGCAAATTTAGTCGGTGTTTCATTTGCGACAGAGGAAGGCGTTGCCGCGTACGTTCCTGTGGCTCATGATTACTTAGATGCACCACAACAGCTTGATCGAGACTGGGTCTTATCACAACTCAAACCGATTCTAGAAGATGATAACCAAGCCAAAGTAGGGCAAAACCTCAAGTACGATGCGAGCGTATTGGCACGCTACGATATTGAGATGAAAGGCATTAAACACGACACTATGCTGGCTTCTTACGTTTATAACAGCGTAGGTGGCAAACATGATATGGACAGCCTAGCATTGAGGTTTTTGCAGCATAGCTGCATCTCATTCGAGCAAGTTGCAGGTAAAGGCAAAAACCAACTGACGTTCAACCAAATCGATCTAGAACAAGCCGCGCCTTATGCTGCGGAAGATGCCGATGTTACTTTGCGGCTCCACCATCGTTTGATGGGCTATATCGAGCAAGATGAAAAACTGAACAGCGTTTATCAGCAAATTGAAGTGCCGCTAGTACCAGTTTTATCGCGTATTGAGCGTACCGGAGTGATGATTGACGATATGCTGCTTAGCGCTCAATCACACGAAATAGCCGCTCGCTTAGATGAGCTTGAGCAAAAAGCGTTTGAGATTGCTGGCCAGCCTTTTAATCTCAGCTCGCCAAAACAGTTACAAACAATCTTGTTTGAGCAAATGGGTTTGCCTGTTATCAAGAAAACGCCAACCGGTGCTCCGTCAACGAATGAAGAAGTACTGCAAGAGTTAGCGCTTGATTACCCATTGCCGAAAGTGATTATTGAGCATCGTGGTTTAGCCAAACTGAAATCCACCTACACCGATAAACTGCCGAAGATGATTAACCCAACCACAGGGCGAGTGCATACTTCTTATCATCAGGCTGTGACTGCGACGGGCCGTTTGTCGTCGACCGATCCGAACTTACAAAATATTCCTATTCGTAATGAAGAGGGGCGCCGTATTCGCCAAGCATTTGTTGCACCTCATGGCTGGAAAATCATGGCTGTCGACTACTCGCAGATTGAATTGCGTATTATGGCGCATTTGTCTGGTGATAAAGCACTGCTTGAAGCCTTCCAACAAGGAAAAGATATCCATGCCGCTACCGCTGCCGAGATTCTTGGGGTCAGTATTGATCAGGTGAGTAGCGAACAGCGTCGCCGGGCTAAAGCGGTTAACTTCGGTCTCATTTATGGAATGAGTGCATTCGGGCTAGCCAAACAGCTTGGTATTCCGCGCGGTGAAGCGCAAGGGTATATGGATAAATACTTTGAACGTTATCCTGGTGTAATGCAGTACATGGAAGATACTCGCTCAACGGCAAGTGAGTTGGGATATGTTGAAACCTTGCTGGGACGTCGTTTGTATTTACCTGAAATTAAATCTCGTAATGGGATGCGTCGTAAAGCGGCTGAACGTGCGGCGATCAATGCGCCGATGCAAGGTACTGCTGCCGACATTATCAAAAAAGCGATGTTGTTGGTCGATGCATGGATTGAAGAGTATGGACAAGGACGAGTTAAGCTATTGATGCAAGTACACGATGAATTAGTATTTGAAGTTCAAGAGACAGCTTTAGCCGAAATTGAAAGTAAAGTACAACAATTGATGGAATCTGCAGCGGATCTTAAAGTGCCATTAGTGGCTGATACTGGTCATGGAGATAACTGGGATCAGGCGCATTAATCGTTTTTTACACTAAACACCCTAATTTATATGAGCCAGCACACAAATGCTGGCTTTTTTTTATCATGAAATAAGAATGGTGCATTTTATGTGTTCTGTTGTTTAAGAAATATTTAGTGAAAAAAAACTACAAAAAAGTTTCCCATTTCTGACCACTTGTTGTACATTAACTCTCGTAGGGTACAGAGGTAAGATGTTCTATCTTTCAGACCTTTTGTTTCACGTTATTGGATTAGGCTGATTCAGCCGCCCCAGTCAGTATTTGACTGGGGCGTTTTTTATTGGGCGAAACAAAAATCAATTCAGCGATCCCATTCTATTTTCAGTCACGTTATTTTCTTTATTTTGGCTTATCTCTATTTTGTGTGTAACACACGATTTTGTAAGAAATCATCAATCACATTTTTATTATTTCTACTAGAAAATCAAGTTACTTCTAGAGATGTGTTTCGATTTTTTTGTCTTTTATTCAATGAGTTGTGATTTATTTTCGCTTTTATAGAGCAGGAAAATATAGACGCTAAGCTATTGAAAAAGAGCGCGGATTAGGGAATGCTTAACGCATAAGAATAACGATTAATTTTTCTCTCCCGTTGCCCCACCAGGATGGTGGGGATTTTTGTTTTTATCACTTCTCTTTTACTGCACATAAACCTTTGCTGCAATCTGTTAAGGTTCAATATCCGTCGCCCAAAAAAAAGCCCCACCAAACAAAATGGCAGGGCTAGATTATCTATCGACATGGAATTACTCGGGTTGAGAATCGTCGATAGAGGTTGTTTCTGTTAACTCTTCATCGGCTTGCTCTGCGTCTAAATGTGCTAACGCTGGTGCAAACCAAGTGTCCAGTTTATTGCGTAGGATATCGACACCGAGTCCTTTGAGTGAAGAAAAAGCATCAACACTCACATCACCGCCAAACGCTCGCGCATCTTCACGAATTTTTAACACTTGAGCCTTGCGAGCACCACTTTTTAGCTTATCAGCTTTGGTCAGTAGTACTTGTACGGGAATGTTGCAGTCGACTGCCCAGTAAATAAGCTGCTGATCGAGATCTTTCATCGGGTGGCGAATGTCCATCAGTACCACCAACCCTTTCAAACAGCGACGTTTTTGTAGGTATTCTCCGAGCGACTTCTGCCATTTTTTCTTCATTTCTAGAGGAACTTGAGCAAAGCCATAACCCGGTAAATCAACGATATGGCAACCGTCCATCACCTTAAATAGGTTGATTAGCTGGGTACGACCAGGTGTTTTACTGGTTTTCGCCAAGCTCTTTTGATTCGTCAGGCGGTTAAGCGAGCTTGACTTACCTGCGTTGGAGCGTCCTGCAAACGCAATTTCTATTCCTTCGTCATCAGGTAGATGACGAATGTCAGGCGCACTGGTAATGAAATGCGTGTTTTGATAATGAATTTTTACGCTCACTGTTAACTCCATCTCGACTTTGTGTAGTCGATTGATTACTTTTTTGTGAAATTGTGTAAAATAACCGTGCTCGGCATAAGGTCGCCTATTGTACCATGAGTCGCCACTGAGAGTGAGTAGCAACTGTCTGGTGGTACTGGAAGCTTGATAATTATAAATGGAATGTCATGAAGAAATTAGCGCTAATCTTGAGTCTTTTAGCCAGCTGCTCAGTGTGGGCCCAAGGCAGCATCGAAGCTGGTAAAGCAAAATCTCAAACATGTGTTGCCTGTCACGGTGCTGACGGTAACAGTTTAATTACTACCTATCCTAAACTTGCAGGCCAACACGCTAAATATATGGAGAAGCAGTTAATTGAATTGCGACTTGGTATGACCAGCGGTGGCAAGCAAGGTCGTTATGATCCGGTCATGAGTGGTATGGCTATGCCGCTTAGTGATGAAGATATTTCGGATCTTTCGGCTTATTTCGCCTCTTTACCTATTTCAGCCAACTCAACGCCGGAAGATGTCGTTAAGACTGGTAAAGCATTGTATAGCGGTGGTGATGCAGAGCGTGGTTTGACCGCATGTATCGCTTGTCATGGTCCGCGAGGTAATGGCACTGAGCTTTCAGGTTTTCCTAAAATTTCTGGTCAGCATGCTGACTACATCAAAGCTCAGCTGCAAAAATTTCGTGAAGGTTCACGTAACAATGACATGAACGGCATGATGCAAGATGTAGCTAAAAAGCTAACCGATGCTGATATCGAAATTTTGTCTAAATACGTTGGTGGCCTGCACTAATCCCTACATCGTTCGAGCAAAGTTTTATGAAAACGCCCTAGTATTATGCTGGGGCGTTTTCTTTTGTGAGCTTGATCACCGGCTGTTTTTTACCACGAGCGGATAACTGACCCATTGTTGTGTAAGAGATCGACCATACTTGATGGCGCAATCGATGATGGTCACTCTATAAGCTATTGAATTTATGGATAGCTGGATAGTTACTTTGAAAATGAGTGTAAAAATAGCTCAATTGACGTTGAGTCAAATGTGCTGTCGAGTAAAGTAACCACATCGGCAAGACGCTGGTAAAGGAATTCAGACCAAGGTGGTCTCCAAGGAGCAGGCAAAGGATGCTGCTTTTAGGAATAAGGATTAGCGTAAGCAAGGGAGCTTGCGCGATAAGGATGGTCGACTCGTCTAAAGGTTCGGACAGGGAAAAGGATCAGGCTTGGGATAAGCCCAGTGGCAGGATGTCAGCAGGATAGACAAAATTCATCAGGAAGATGAAAAACAACACCTTTTGCATGGAAAGCACCAAGAACAAAAGGAATATTGTGCACGCGATGAGTGCAACACAGTTTCGCCACCTTAGGTGGCACATTTTAGAGAGCGATAGGGTGACCTATCGCTTTTTTTATCTTTTTTCACTTAGCTGATGAAAAAATGCTCGGTGACTCTCCACTCTAATGCCAGTTTCTGGTATGTTGCGCATCCCTGTTTGAGGATGTCAGTATGCACACTTGCCCATTATGTTTTAGTGAACAAATTGTTCCATACTTTGAAGATAAGGCTCGCGCTTATCTCCAGTGCCAACAATGTGCGCTAGTGTTCGTCAATCCTGATCATCGCCTTGACGCGAAAGCTGAAAAAGCATTTTATGATCTGCATAACAATAACCCACAAGATATGGGTTACCGCCGCTTTTTATCACGCGTGTGTGAGCCAATGTTAGAAAGGATTAAACCTGCATCAAATGGGTTAGATTTTGGTTGTGGTCCCGGTCCAACATTATCGATTATGTTGCAAGAAGCGGGGCACAATATGGCGTTATACGATATCTTCTTTCATCCAGATGAAAAGGTATTGCAAACGACCTATGATTTTATGACTGCCACTGAAGTGATCGAGCATTTACATGAGCCGCACCAAGTTTGGCAGCAATGGTTAAATTTAGTTAAGCCGGGTGGCTGGATTGGGTTAATGACCAAGCTAGTCAAAGACGTAGACGCGTTTGCTGGATGGCACTACAAAAATGATCTCACACATGTGATATTTTTTAGCCGTGAAACCTTCCAGTACTTGGCCAAGCGGGATGAGCTTGAACTTGAATTTATTGGTAATGATGTAATTTTACTGAGGAAACCCCAGTAATGAGCCGTAATAAGAAATCCAGAAAGCCTGGTTCAGCCATTGATGCTGACGTGATTGTAACGCGTAACCGCAGTGAAGCTGATGTTGAAGGACGTCTACGTAAAAGACTGAAGAAAAAGAAAGGTCTTAAAGCGGGCAGCCGACATTCAGATGGTTCTGAGCAAAAACAGCGCGCAGCAGCGCAAGCACGCGACCCTCGTTTAGGTAGCAAAAAGAAAGTCCCGCTGATTGTTGAGCCAGTTAAAAAGCAGACCAAACAAGAGCGTCGATTGTCAGCAGCACAAGAGCTGGAAATGCTAGAAAACGATGCGCAGTTGAATATCTTGCTTGATCGTATCGATAGTGGTGAGAATCTAGGCGCTGGTCTACAAAAATACGTAGACGAGAAGCTTGATCGCATTGAAGCGTTAATGAAGCAGCTTGGCATTTACGAAGAAGATCAAGAAGAAGACGAAGCATTAGAACCTGTAACAAAGGCAAAAGCTTCACGCTCTGATGATGACCTATTGTCAGATTTCGAAGACTTCGATCTCAACGACTTAAAAGGATAAAGATTGCGATGAATGTAACCTTGTCAGCCATTGCTGGTGGAGTCATTATTCTCAGCTTAGCGTCTTACGCTGGTTACCTTCTGCTGCAACTGAAAAAGCAAAAGGATTTGCAGCTTCAACACCAAACATTGGCCATTGAAAAGCGTAATGCGAATATTTTTGATAGCGTCAATACGCTATGCATGGCGGGTATTCAAGGCCAATGCGATCTCTCTGAGATCAGCATTCGCGTATACTGCATCATGGATTATGTCCAAGGTGAGCAACGCATCGATTTTGATAGCGTGTATCCTGCTATTTCAGAGCTTTACCATATCGTAAAAGATATGCCGCGTGGAGAAGAGCGCCAGCAGCTTCCTAAGCAAGAACGGATGAAGCAGAATTTGGCTCGCCAGAAAGCAGAAGGCCGTTTAACCGATGCGATTGTTGAAGAATTGAAAGCGTTGCAAACACGCATTGCACCATTGAATAATCAAATCACTATTCAAATGGTGTAAGTTTGGCTCTACCTTTTTTGGGTGAGTGATCACGCTAGCAGTTTCGAACATTTCTACACAAATTTCGTTTTGCTACCCGACGTACATCATGGTCGTGTGGCAAAATAACCAGTCAAAGTTTCAAACGGAAAGCAAAAGCATGTCTTCGCAAGTCGTACCCAGTCAGCAGATCGTATGGGATCAAGCTGTTTTAGATAAGTACAACTACTCAGGTCCTCGCTATACCTCTTATCCAACAGCGCTTGAATTCCATGAGGCATTCACGGTTGCAGATTATGATATGGCGTGTACTCAGTATCCTGATAGGCCGATTTCGCTTTATATTCATATCCCGTTTTGTCATAAGCTTTGTTACTACTGTGGATGTAACAAGGTTATCACTCGTCATTCACACAAAGCCGATGAATATTTAGATGTTCTCGAACATGAAATTCGTCAGCGAGCGTCACTGTTACAGTCGCGACGAGTGACTCAACTGCATTTTGGCGGTGGTACGCCAACATTTCTAACGGAGCTGCAAATTAGCCGACTGATGGCTATTTTACGTGGTGAATTTCGGTTTGAAAATGATGCAGAAATCAGTATCGAAGTTGACCCGCGTGAAATTGAACTGAGCATGCTTGATCACCTGCGTAGTGAAGGTTTTAATCGTCTGAGTATCGGGGTTCAGGATTTCAATAAAGAAGTTCAGAAACTGGTTAACCGCGAGCAAGATGAAGCGTTCATTATTGCTATGGTTGAACGTGCTAAACAACTGGGTTTTCGTTCCACCAACCTTGACTTGATTTACGGTTTACCAAAACAGACCAAAGAAACCTTTTCTCAGACCCTTGCTCAAGTACTGGAGATGAAACCGGGTCGATTGTCGGTCTTTAATTATGCGCATATGCCGCAACTGTTTGCAGCGCAGCGAAAAATCAAAGATGAAGATTTGCCTGCGTCACAAGAGAAGTTGGCGATTTTACAAGATACTATTGCGACTCTGACTGGGGCTGGTTACCAATTTATTGGTATGGATCACTTTGCTCTGCCAGATGACGAATTGGCAATGGCGCAGCGTAACGGTATTTTACATCGCAATTTCCAAGGTTATACCACCCAAGGTGACTGTGATTTAGTTGGTTTTGGTGTTTCGGCGATTTCGATGATTGGTGACGCGTACGCACAGAACCAAAAAGAGCTGAAAAAATACTATGCGCAAGTGAATGAACTACGTCACGCATTGTGGAAAGGGGTTGCGCTTGATAGTGATGACTTACTGCGTCGTGAAGTTATTAAGCAGCTAATCTGTAATTTCAAGCTGGATAAAACAGCAATCGAAGCGCAATTTAACATCTCGTTTGATCGCTACTTCAAGCAAGATCTCGAATTACTGCAAACCTTCATTGATGATCAGTTAGTTGAGGTCGATGAGAGTCAAATTCGTGTTACCTTACGTGGTCGGCTGCTGATCCGTAATATCTGTATGTGTTTTGATAAATATCTACGAAACCGAGCACGTCAGCAGCAATTCTCTCGCGTTATTTAACCAATAAATTGAATCAATATAGCCACTGAGAAATCAGTGGCTTTTCTGTTTATGGGGCGATGTACTTGTTGGCTGCGACATCCCACAGCGCTTTGACCAATGGATTCTCTAATTGAGAGCGTTTACAACAAACGCCCAACTGAAAAGGTTTTATCGGTGCCAATTTGAGTCGTTGAATCTTATCCCGAACAGGGCTGTTGTTGATCACCACATCTGGTGCAATACCCACACCACAGCCTAATGCCACCATACTGACAATAGCCTCATGCCCAGAGATCTGCGCATAAATATTAGGTTTTATTTTCATCTTCTTAAACCACGTATTGGCTCGGTCTCTTGCTGTTCCTGCTTCTGGAACAATGAAAGGGATTAACGACCAATCGGGGTTGTCACTTTGTAGTTGTTCGATAAAACTGCTAATGCCAACCGGAGCGATTACTGATAAAGGAATCTCACTGATGGTTTCAAACTCGATGCGAGCTGGCAATTGATCGGGGAGTGCAGAAATGGCGATATCGGCTTCATCGTTCAAAATTTTATCAATCGCTTGAGCGGGGTCACCAGTCGAGAGCTTAAATTCAATATATGGATGACGCACCCGAAAATCAGACAGCAATTCGGGTAAGTGGCTATAGCTTGCGGTTACCGAGCAAAACAGGCGAATTTCACCTTGTAATTCATGGTCTTGATTCTTAATTTTGGCGTTGTATTGCTGCCACTCAGCAATGATTTTTAACGCAACAGGGGCCAGCTTATTACCCGCTGGTGTCAGCTCAACGCTGCGATTGTCACGCACAAACAGTATTTGCCCAGTCTCGTCTTCCAATTTTTGGATCTGACGACTAAGCGCTGAAGGGCTCATGTGCATCGCTGCCGCAGTCTTGCTGAAATTTTTACTATCACACAGATGAATAAACATCTGTAGGTTTTTAATGTTCATAAATAGGTCACATGATGTTGCATTAATTGCAATAACTAATTGTGAATATATCACTTTAAGCAACTTAATGTCTGCTTTAGTATGGGGTTATTCGGCTCACAGAGGCCGACCTGATGGAACCAATTCTTTAAAGGAGAGCCCAGTATGGCTAACTATTTCAATACCTTAAACCTACGCCAACAACTAGACCAACTTGGTCGCTGCCGTTTTATGGATCGCTCGGAGTTTGAAAGTGAAGCCGATTACCTAAAAGGCAAGAAAGTCGTTATTGTTGGCTGTGGTGCGCAAGGCCTTAACCAAGGTCTGAACATGCGTGATTCTGGGTTGGATGTGGCGTACGCCCTTCGTCAAGCGGCGATCGATGAACAGCGTCAATCTTACAAGAATGCAAAAGAAAATGGTTTTGAAGTAGGTAGCTACGAAACGCTTATCCCTCAAGCTGATCTCGTTATTAACCTAACGCCAGACAAGCAACACAGCAATGTGGTTGAAACAGTGATGCCGTTGATGAAAAAAGGCGCGGCACTTGGTTACTCTCACGGTTTTAACGTCGTTGAAGAAGGCATGCAGATCCGTCAAGACATCACGGTGGTAATGGTTGCACCTAAATGTCCAGGTACTGAAGTTCGTGAAGAATATAAGCGTGGTTTTGGTGTACCAACATTGATTGCCGTTCACCCAGAAAACGACCCTCAAGGTGAAGGTTGGGATATCGCGAAAGCATGGGCAGCAGGCACCGGTGGCCATCGCGCTGGCTGTCTAGAGTCTTCTTTCGTTGCGGAAGTTAAATCAGACCTAATGGGTGAGCAAACAATTCTATGTGGCATGCTTCAAGCGGGTTCAATCGTATGTTACGAAAAGATGGTTGCCGAAGGTATTGACCCAGGTTATGCCGGTAAATTGCTACAATTTGGTTGGGAAACCATTACTGAAGCGCTTAAGTTTGGTGGCATCACTCACATGATGGATCGCCTTTCAAACCCTGCGAAAGTTAAAGCGTTTGAATTGTCTGAAGAGCTAAAAGAATTAATGCGCCCACTGTACAACAAACACATGGATGACATTATCTCTGGCCACTTCTCAAGCACAATGATGGCTGACTGGGCGAATGACGATGCAAACCTACTAGGTTGGCGTGCAGAAACAGGCGAAACCGCTTTTGAAAACTACCCAGATTCAGACGTTCAAATCTCTGAGCAGGAATATTTCGACAACGGTATCCTAATGGTTGCTATGGTTCGCGCTGGTGTTGAGCTTGCATTTGAAGCAATGACAGCATCAGGTATTGTTGATGAGTCTGCGTACTATGAATCACTACATGAACTACCACTGATTGCTAACACTGTTGCACGTAAGCGCCTATACGAAATGAACGTGGTTATCTCGGATACAGCAGAGTACGGCAACTACCTATTTGCCAACGTAGCAACGCCGCTTCTACGTGAGAAGTTCATGCCTAAAGTGGGTACTGATGTGATTGGTAAAGGCCTGGGTGAAACTTCTAACCAAGTTGACAACGCAACCTTAATTGAAGTGAATGACATTATTCGTAACCACCCTGTAGAGTACATTGGTGAAGAGCTACGTGGATACATGACTGATATGCAGCGTATCGCAGTTGGCGGCTAATTGCTAAGTTTGTAACTTAATAATCTACAGCTGATAGAACCCCATACAGATAGGGGTCGATAAATACAAAAGCAAATACAACATAAATAAAAGGCTTGGTCGCTGTTGACCAAGCCTTTTTTATCTCTGCGATGTGTAATACCAATCGTAGTAAATAACTGTTCATCCTAGCTGGTTAAAATGCTCGATAACTGCGTTAGAATTTTTGATTGTAGAATAACTACTTATCGAAAAATTCTGCCTTGTTCTCAAGCCTTTTTCCTGCGCTATTTCTGATCACTTATTTACTGTGATTGGTATAAAGCGTGTTGACCTTTTGCTGCCGGACACGCTCAAAACGGTATTATTTAGCTGTCAGTTTCGCTTCAAGTTCAGCGAGCTTTTGTTCCATTTCAGTCAACTTCTGACGAGTACGCATCAGTACTTGAGTCTGTACATCGAACTCTTCACGGCTGACCACATCTAGCTTATTTAGCTGACCTTGGATAACTTGGCGAACTTTTTGATCAACGTCTGCGCCGAGGTCTTTGACTGGCTGAGGCATTGAATCGTGAATTTGTTTGGCAATTTGCTCTAGTTTTTTTGGATCAAACATCGTGGCTTACACTCCTGTCAATTTGTACTCATTCTAAGCAATTGTGTTAAGAATGTCGTTATTTGCAATAAGAAAAAGGCCACCGAAGTGACCTTTTTAATGTGATTATGACTTTATCGTGTTACTTATTTTCAGCCAGTTGACGGTGTGCAGCTTTCGCCTCATCAACTCTTGCTAGCTTTTCGAGGTCTTTATCCTCAACAAACACTGGTAGTGGTTTGTGTTTTTCTGCTAAGTAGCTGTAAATAACCGGTAATACGAACAGGGTAAAGATCGTACCAATTGCAAGACCTGCCACGATAACGATACCGATACTAAAGCGCTGAGCTGCACCTGCACCAGTTGCGTACATCAATGGGACTAGACCCGCAATCATTGCAGCGGTTGTCATAAGAATTGGACGAAGACGAACTTTCGCCGCTTCCGTTACCGCTTCCATACGAGACTTTTTGTGATGTAACTGCTCTTCTTTCGCTACTTCACAAATCAGAATACCGTGCTTGGTAATCAGACCCACCAGCGTGATCAGGCCGACTTGAGAATAGATGTTCATCGTCGCGGCTCCCCATGCTAGAGCAATCAATGCCCCACAAATAGCAAGCGGTACTGATACCATGATCACCAATGGGTCTTTGAGTGATTCAAACTGAATCGCCAATACCAAGAAGATGATCGCCAGTGCCAAACCAAAGGTCGCATACAGTGCACTTCCTTCCGTCACAAATTGACGAGCTTCACCCATATAGTCATGGTTGTAGCCTGAAGGCAGTTTGGTTTGTGCGGTGTTTTCAAACCAATTAATTGCATCGCCCATAGCAGTTCCTGGTGATGGTACTGCGCCCACAGTTGCTGAGTTCAACTGGTTGAAGTGAGGCAGTGATAAAGGTTCTGCTACTACATCAATCGAGATTAAACTGCCCAATGGCACTGCTTCGCCGTTTGCTGAACGAACATAGTAGTTGTTCATTGACTCTGGGTTCAGACGCCATTTACGTTCAACCTGCGGGATTACCTCATAAGAACGACCGTTTAAGTCGATACGGTTAACGTAGCCATCAGACATCATAGTACTTAAAGTAATACCGATATCTTGCATGGTAACGCCATAAGCTCCCGCTTTATCTTTATCGATATTAATCTTCATCGTTGCCGAATCGTAGTTTAAATCGAGGTTTGAATAAACGAAGAGCGGGCTTGCTGTTGTTTCTGCAAGTACATCAGAGGCAACAGTAAATAAGCTTTCAAACGCATTTGGTGTGGTAATAACAAACTGAATTGGTAATCCAGAACCTGCACCTGGTAATTCTGGCATTTGGAAGGTAGTTACCGCCATACCAGGGATGTTAGTCACTAATCCACCAATGCGATTGGTCACTTCTGCCTGGCTTGCTTCACGCTCACTCCATGGAACCATCGAAGCGATACCAAACGCTTGGTTGGAATTAGGAACACCAGTAAATACCTGTGCAAAGGCAACTTCTGGTTGATCGGACAGAATCTTGTTGACGTCATTCATGGTGTTTTGCATGTAATCTAAGTTCGAGTTTGAAGAACCCGTACCGATCATCATCACCACGCCTTTATCTTCTGAAGGTGCCAGTTCGCTTGGAATGAATTTAAACAATAAAGGTAAACTCATAAACACGATAACAGCAAACGCTAAGACAACCGGTCTGTGAGCAAGAACCGCACGCAACATTTTCTCGTAGCGATTGGTCATGCGTTCCAATGCAGCATGAACGGTGCTTTCAAACTTGCTTGGTTTTTCGTTTGCCTTAAGCATTTTTGAACACATCATTGGTGATAATGTTAATGCAATAATACCTGATACAAACACCGAACCTGCAAGGGTTAAGGCAAACTCTTTAAACAGTGAACCGGTAATACCACCCATTAATGCTATCGGTGCATATACCGCGCCTAGGGTTAGTGTCATGGCAATAACAGGAACCGCAATTTCGCGTGTACCGATGATGGCAGCACGAAACGGTGATTCACCTTCTTTAATGTGTCGATCGACGTTCTCAAGAACAACGATGGCATCATCAACGACCAGGCCGATAGCCAGAACCATGGCAAGCAGAGTCATCAGGTTCCACGAAAATCCCATTGTTTGCATAACCATCGCCACACCAATAAGTGATAGCGGGATAGTAACAATAGGGATGATAACGGCACGAAGTGACCCTAAGAATAGCGTGATCACCACCAAAACGATCAAAGCGGCTTCCGCAATCGTCTTAATAACTTCATTGATAGACTCATTAATTGCAATGGTTGAGTCATACATGATGTTCATGGTGATGTTGCTAGGAAGGTTGCGTTGTAGGTGCGGTAGCATATCCCGTACGCTTGCGGCGATATTAATTGGGTTGGCGCTAGGTGCCGCATTAATCGCGGCTACTACTGCTTCATTACCATTTGCTGTTGCTCGATAAATATCGTGACTTTTTTCCAATGTGACTTTGGCAATATCACCTAAACGTGTGATTTGGCCATCATTGGATTTAACCACTAGGTTTTCAAGCTCAGTTACATTGGATACTTGAGTATTGGCGCTACCATTGTAGAGAACGAACTCTCCGGTTGCTTGCCCCGTTGCTGATTGATAGTTGTTGGCATTGAGTACACTCATTACATCTGTTGCAGTGAGTTTCAATGCGCCCATTTTTTCCGGATCAAGCCATACACGTAACGCATATTTCAGACCGCCATAAAGGTCGATACTGGCAATACCATTTACCGCATATAGCTGAGGGTTAATAACGCGTTCCAAGTAGTCCGTAATCTGGCTCGACTTTAAATCATCACTGGTAAAGCCGATGTACATTACAGCCGTTGTTGAGCCGGTCGACATGGTTACGGTTGGGTCTTCAGCTTCTTTTGGTAGCTGAGAACGAACCGAGTTCGATTTGGCTAATACGTCAGACAAGGCCGCATTTGGGTCAGTATTGAGCTTCATATTGACCGTAATGGTTGATTTACCTAATACGGAAGATGAAGTCATATAGTCAATATTATCGGCTTGTGCAACAGCTTGTTCCAATGGCTGAGTAATAAAGCCTTGAATCAAGTCAGCACTTGCGCCGTAGTAACTGGTGGTGACCGTTACTACCGTATTCGTCATTTCAGGGTATTCACTGACCTGCATTTTGAACATTGCTTGCAAACCGAGCAAGGCTATCAAAAAGCTGATAGATACCGCCAAAACTGGACGTTTTATAAAAACATCAGTAAAGCGCATGATTCCTCCGGTTAAAGCATTGGTGTTTCAGCTGGTGGAGTGGTTGCGTCACTTTCTACGACGCGTACTTTAACTCCATTACTTAAACGAACTTGACCTGATGTGACAACTTTATCACCCGCTTTCACACCTTCGAGAATGTGCGCGATGTCTGCTGTTCGTTCACCAACTTTCACAATGCTTTGCTTAACGCGTGTTTCACCATTTTCTTCGCCTAGAATATAAACGTTGTCACCGTATAGCGTGAAGGTGATAGCAGTTTGTGGCAGTGTTATTTGGTTCTCCAATTTAGGCAAAATAATGTTCGCACGGGCAAACATGCCACTGCGAAGCTTGCCATCACTATTTGGAATATCAGCTTGAACCTGAATTAAACCACTTTGCACACTGACAGCTGGTTCGATAGCTGTGATTGAGCCTTTAAATGGTGAGTCTGGGTAAGAATCAACAAAGATATCAACTTCTTGATCCATCGAAATGCGAGAAATATCGGTTTGTGGAACTGTAAAACGTAGGCGCATTACGCTGGTATCTTCAAGACGAACAATGTCAGTACCTGGTTGTAAATATTGACCTAAATACACATTACGGATACCAACTACACCAGCAAATGGTGCTTTGATTTCACGGCGTTCAATAGAAGCTTTTAGGCTTTCAATATCAGCAGATAAAGAGAAGTAGTTAGCTTCAGCTTCATCGTAAGCCTCTTTTGAAATAGAACCCTTGCTGTATAGACCTTTGTAACGTTTGTATTTTGCTTCTGCCGCTGGAAGACGAGCTTGCGAACTTTTTAGGTTGGCTTTCTCAACGGCTGAATCCAAAAGTACGAGAGATTGGTCTTCTTTTACTTGTGTACCAGACTCAAATAAAATTTTATCGATCACGCCACTCGTTTCGGTAGTGAGTGTCACGCCCTGATTTGGCTCAATAAAACCAATGGCTGCAATGACCGGGATCCAATCAACTGATTCCACTTCCGTTATGGTAACTGGAAATTCAGCTTCAGGACGATTAGCCATGTATTCGGCAATTTTTTGTTGTTTAAATAAATTGAAACCTATCACGCTACCAAATAGTAGGATAGCGATAAGTAACATAAAGAATGTCCACTTTTTCATTCTAATCAGAACTCCAAGTTAGTGTTGAGTAATTGCATCCCAACTGGCGTCAATCACGGCATGCAGTGATTGCTCATTCAGTTGATAACATTCCATTGCTTGTTTACGGGCAAGGGCTACCGTTGTTTCAAAACTTAAAGCAGATAAAACCTGGTTATCCAACGGTTTGAATAACCCCTGCTCTTTGCCTTGATCGAATAACAAGTCAAATTGGGTAAACATTTTCCGTTCAAGTTCCCTAACATTACAACTAGTTGTTATTGGTAATGATTCATATTGAACTCGATTGCTGAGTATTGCACGTCTTGATTGTGCTAATTCCCAAATGTTTAACCACATTGCAGTAAAGCGTTCTTTCAAAGGCATTTCATCATCGATATTGGCTTGTACTGCGTCTGCGATTTGTTGGCAAACATGAAGACGAACCGCGATGAGAAGATGATCTTTATCGTCGAAATAACGATAGATGGTTCCTGCCGCAACACCCGCTTTTTTGGCTAATTTGTGCATCGATAAACCTTGAAATCCGGATTCTGCGATTAGTGCTTCTGCCGCAGTTAAGATTTGTTGGTATTTATCGATGTGAATACAGTTAGACATGCTGATATTTCACGGTGAATGAACGTTTGTTCATTATAGACCAAACTATAACCCATTATGCAATACACCAGTGCAGTAAAAAGAAAAAAATCTTATCCTTGATGACGTAGTAATCCAAAAGACACGGCATTATCATAGGCAGCCAAATTAAAAGTGATATGAGTACCGAATGAAGCTCAACCCAAGACAAGACGAAGCTGTTAAATACGTATCTGGGCCATGCTTAGTATTGGCGGGGGCTGGTTCAGGTAAAACTCGCGTAATTACCAATAAAATAGCCTATTTGGTGCAACAATGTGGCTATAAAGCGCGCAATATCGCCGCGGTGACCTTCACCAATAAAGCCGCACGAGAAATGAAAGAACGTGTCGGTCAGACTCTCGGTAAATCTGAATCTAAAGGCCTAATGGTGTCAACATTCCATACATTAGGTCTCAACATCATTCGTCGTGAATATAAGTTCTTGGGGCTAAAAGCGGGGTTTTCACTGTTTGATGACCAAGATCAGCTCGCTTTGTTGAAAGAATTGACCGAGAAGCAGTTAGACGGCGATAAAGACCTACTTCGACAATTACTCAGTACTATCTCTAATTGGAAAAATGACCTGTTCACTCCAGAGCAAGCTAAAGGCTTCGCTCAAGGAGAGCAGCAACAGCTTTTTGCCCACTGTTTCGAGCTCTATCAAAAACAGATGCGAGCCTATAACGCATTGGATTTTGATGACTTGATTTTGATGCCAGTTGTACTGCTGCAAAACAATGCAGAGGTCCGTCAACGTTGGCAAAATAAACTTCGTTACCTATTGGTTGATGAATATCAAGACACCAATACCAGCCAATATGAAATGGTTAAATTGTTAGTCGGAGAGCGTGGTCGTCTTACGGTGGTAGGGGATGATGATCAATCGATCTATTCATGGCGCGGAGCTAAGCCCCAAAATTTGGTGTTGCTCGGACAGGATTACCCTAATCTCAAACTGATTAAGTTAGAGCAAAACTATCGCTCAACCTGCCGCATATTAAAGGCGGCCAATATATTGATTGCGAATAATCCGCACGTTTATGAGAAAACACTTTTCTCTGAAATTCCCGAAGGTGAAAAGCTCAAAGTTCTGATAGCGAAAAATGAAGAGCATGAAGCTGAACGAATTACTGGGGAACTGATTGCTCATAAATTCCTTAACCGCACTGAGTATCGTGATTACGCGGTTTTGTATCGTGGCAATCATCAGTCTCGCTTGATTGAAAAGTATTTGATGCAAAACCGAGTGCCTTATAAATTATCCGGTGGAACCTCTTTCTTTGCGCGCGCTGAAATTAAAGACATCATGGCGTATTTACGAGTGCTCGTGAACCCAGATGATGACAACGCCTTTTTGCGAATTGTAAATACGCCGAAGCGAGAAATTGGTCCGGTTACGTTAGAAAAACTGGGTAGTTATGCCAATATGCGCGGCAAAAGCCTATATGAAGCCAGTTTTGAGCTTGGATTAGAGCATCACCTCTCTGGTCGAGGTTTGGAAAACTTACGCCGCTTTACCCAATGGCTCGTGACCATTTCAGACCAAGCAGAGCGTGGTAATACCGTTGAAGCGGTGCGTTCATTAGTACGCGACATCCATTATGAAGATTGGCTATACGAAACTTCTTCTAGCCCCAAAGCGGCAGAGATGCGCATGAAAAACGTTTCTGATCTTTACTCTTGGATTGTGGCTGATCTAGAGGGTGATAATTATGATCAGCAAGAAAAGTCACTAAAAGAGGTGGTTCAGCGTCTAACGTTACGAGATATGATGGAACGCAGCGAAGGGGAAGATGATAGTGATGCGGTGCAGTTGATGACTTTGCACGCTTCCAAAGGCCTCGAATTTCCTTATGTTTATTTAATGGGAACGGAGGAAGGCATACTGCCTCACCAAACCAGTATTGATGAGGATAACGTCGAAGAAGAGCGACGATTAATGTATGTTGGCATTACGCGTGCGCAAAAAGAGTTAACTTTCACCATGTGTAAAGAGCGCCGCCAATACGGTGAGTTGATTAAGCCAACACAAAGTCGTTTCTTAGATGAATTGCCGTTCGATGATGTTGAATGGGAACAATCTAAAAAACCAGTTAGCCAAGAAGAGCGAATGGCTAAAGGACAAAGTCATATAGCTAACCTACGGGCGATGTTTAAGAAGTAGCTCGATACAGATTATACGATACAAATAAAGAAGGCTTGGTCAGATACCAAGCCTTCTTTATTTAAAGATAATACACTACAAGTCTTTTATCATGTGCTCGATGGCTGCGACGATCTCATCATCAGAACAATCCATACAGGTTCCTTTCGCTGGCATGGCATTAAAACCGTTGATTGCGTGGTTTTTCAGAACGTCCATACCTTGAGCGATACGAGGGGCCCATTCATCGGCATTACCAGCTTTTGGTGCGCCAGTAACACCAGAAGCGTGGCAAGCAATACAAAAAGTGCCGTAAACTTTTGCACCATCGCGAGGGCCAGTCGGCTCTTCAACGACAGGCTCACTGCCAGCTAGATAGACATCACCTACAGGTTTAATGCGTTCAGCAATAGCATCGTAGTCAGCTTGGCTTGTTGCCATCGCGGCCGTAGAAAAAGTTAAAGCAGCGAACAAAACGCTTATGATTCGTCGAGACATATCAATTAAACTCACTTTACATTCCAGAGGTAAATTCACGTTTACCTGTTTTTATACTTAGAGTGTGGTTGATTTAAAAAGTGATAAAACCTGTTAAATCAATGTAAATATTGGGTGATTATATCCTGAGAAGTTGTTGCAATAAACAACAAGTTGCGATCTTCAAGGGGTGAGTCACATCTGTAATGTACAGATAATGGTTATTATCTGCTGAAAAAGCCGCCAAACGATAAAAAAAGTTGAAAAAATACTAGACGCCCTAGTGTGAACTACGTATTATTCCACTCCGCCGATAGGGCATGCGCCCGTAGCTCAGCTGGATAGAGCGTTGGCCTCCGGAGCCAAAGGTCGAAGGTTCGAATCCTTTCGGGCGCGCCATCCGGACGCTTACTAAGTAAGTGGCAAATTGGCAAAAATAGTGGTGGCTATAGCTCAGTTGGTAGAGCCCTGGATTGTGATTCCGGTGGTCGCGAGTTCGAATCTCGTTAGCCACCCCATTATTTAGGTAACTCCATTTACTTAGTGAATGAAAGTTTCCAGTTTTGATTCAAGCAACATCCCAAGAATCGAAATAAAATTCGTCGGTGAATAGCGCAGCTTGGTAGCGCATCTGGTTTGGGACCAGAGGGTCGGGGGTTCGAATCCCTCTTCACCGACCACTATTTCAATAATCGCAATAGCGGTTATATAAAAAATTAGTGGTGGCTATAGCTCAGTTGGTAGAGCCCTGGATTGTGATTCCGGTGGTCGCGAGTTCGAATCTCGTTAGCCACCCCATTGATTTTCGGTGAATAGCGCAGCTTGGTAGCGCATCTGGTTTGGGACCAGAGGGTCGGGGGTTCGAATCCCTCTTCACCGACCACTATAAGAAGCCTCAGTCGAAAGACTGGGGCTTTTTTACATCTATGCTTTTTGCATCAGTGTATTGTATTAGTAACGATAGAATGGGGTCGGGGGTTCGCCTGATGTTCCAGATCTGGCTCTTCATCGACCACTATAAAGAAGCCTCAGTCGAAAGACTGGGGCTTTTTGCATCTGTGTTTGACTTCTTACCTCAATTTTAACGTACGAATACCGCTATTGATTTTTTACTCATTATGGCAGTGGATTATTATTTTCTTATCCATAAATCTCAAATTTGAACTTAGACTAATCAACTGCCATTTATGCTGTATGGTGGTTTTTAGTTTGGCATTCGGTTTGAAAATCTAGTTTTTGTTTCTGTTATGTTGCGTTTTTTGCCGTAAAATAGTTTGAGATTTTATTCTGGTATTTTTTTTATAATATATCGATGGTGGGCAATTTTGTAGCGATTAAGGCTATATTTAAAGGTGATTAATAAGGTGCCAGAATATTGGTAAGACCAATGCTTCATGCATATGTCATGCATAAAAATACGATTTTACTGCTTTGCTTTTAGGTGATATCGATTTTTTATCCTATGGATGTTGCTTTTCTGTGAAATATTTGCCAAATTGATGGGCTTATAAATTACCAGAATATTGTACTGGTAAGAATGGATTCAATTTGACTGACTTTGAGCCTAATTTGGTTTGAGTTAGTTGCAGACAGGGCAGAATATTGCCAAAGCCGTAGAGGTCTGGGATGTCACTTTTAGAAGTTAAAAACCTGCGTATAGAATATCCGTCACGTCATGGTGTGCATGCTGCAGTAAAATCACTGTCGTTCAATATTGAACGAGGTGAAATTGTTGGTGTGGTCGGTGAATCTGGCGCTGGGAAATCAACCGTAGGTAACGCTGTTATCGATTTATTGAGCCCTCCTGGCCTGATCGCCAGTGGTGAGGTATTCCTCGATGGCGAAAAAATATCGGGCTTATCTCCTGAGCAGATGCGCAGTGTACGCGGTTCTAAAATCGGTTTCATCTTCCAAGATCCGATGACATCATTAAACCCTCTTTTCACGGTTGAACACCAACTCACTGAAACGATTCACGCTAACATGAAGGTTAGCGAAGAAGAAGCTTACCAACGAGCGCTTTCATTAATGAATCAGGTTGGTATTCCTCAACCTGAAAATCGTTTGAAGCAGTATCCGCACCAATTTTCTGGTGGTATGCGTCAGCGTGTGGTTATTGCTATTGCGCTTGCTGGCGAACCTGATCTCATCATTGCCGATGAGCCAACCACAGCACTAGATGTTTCGATTCAAGACCAAATTCTAAGCCTAATCCGCGATCTTTGCATAAAGAACAACGTGGGTTGTATGTTGGTTACCCACGACATGGGCGTTGTGTCTAATGTTACAGACCGAGTTGCGGTAATGTATCGCGGTGACTTAGTTGAATTTGGCCCAACCGCTAAAGTCTTGGGCGCGCCTGATCACTCGTACACTCGCAGCTTGATTTCTGCGGTGCCACGTTCAGATAAGAAACTCGACCGTTTCCCACTGGTAAGTTATATCGAAGAAGCTAGTGAGCTAAAGCCGTTAGATGTGAAAAACCACTGGCTAGGTCAAAGTCAGGACAATCGTCAATACACAGGTCCACTGCTGACTGTCGAAAACGTCAATCTTCGTTTTACTACCAAAGATTCGCTATTTGAAAGTCGTCGTGAATACGTGCAAGCCTCGAATAATGTCAGTTTTGATGTATTTGAAGGTGAAACCTTTGGTTTGGTTGGGGAGTCTGGCTCTGGTAAATCGACGATTGCGCGAGTCATTGCCGGACTGTACGCACCGAATTCTGGCAAAGTGTGTTTTGAAGGTATTGATTTGACGGGTCTTAAATCGGAAAAAGAACGTCGCCCAATGCGTCGACAAATGCAGATGGTTTTCCAAAACCCATATACGTCGATGAACCCGCGCATGAAAATCTTCGATATCATCGCAGAACCAATCCGTTTTCATAAATTAACCAACAGCGAATCAGAAACACGCCAAATTGTTAATGATCTTCTAGAGCATGTTGGTCTTGGTAAAATGGCAGGGGTGAAATACCCACATGAGTTTTCTGGTGGCCAGCGTCAGCGTATTTCTATTGCTCGTGCCTTGGCTACTCGTCCTCGTCTATTGATTTGTGATGAACCAACCTCAGCATTGGATGTTTCGGTACAAGCACAAATTCTCAACCTACTGAAAGATCTTCAAGATGAGTTGAATTTAACCATGTTGTTTATCAGCCATGATTTACCGGTTATTCGCCAGATGTGCGACCGCGTAGGGGTGATGCAAATGGGAACCTTGCTGGAAGTTGCTCCTACCGAGCAATTGTTTACTTCACCACAGCATGAATATAGCCAGCATTTGATTTCTTTAATGCCTGAATTTACAGGTTTAAGAGAAGATGTAGTAACGGCATAAGCCGCAATAATGACTAACTGATATATAACCACCAAGCTTGCTTGGGATTAATAAACAGAAGCAAATACAACAACTAGGGATTTGGATTCCCGCATAAGGAGTTATGCAATGAAAACCATGAAAAGCAAATTAGCAGTGGCTTTAATGGCTGCAGGTTTGAGCTTTGCAGCAAGCGCGGCAGATATTACTGTCGCTTACGATGCTGACCCAGTGTCACTTGACCCGCATGAGCAGCTATCTGGCGGCACACTGCAAATGTCTCACATGGTGTTTGATCCTCTAGTTCGTTACACCCAGACATTTGATTTTGAACCTCGCCTTGCTGAAAAATGGGAGCGTGTTGATGAAACAACCTTCCGCTTTAACCTACGTAAAGGTGTTAAGTTCCACTCTGGTAACGAACTAACGGCAGACGACGTGGTATGGACGTTTGAGCGACTACAAAACTCTCCTGACTTCAAAGCTATCTTTGAACCTTATGAGAAAATGGTAAAAATAGACGATTACACCGTCGAAATCGTATCGAAAGGTGCTTACCCATTGGTTCTGCAAACGGCGACTTACATTTTCCCAATGGATAGCAAGTTCTATTCAGGCAAAACGGACGATGGTAAAGATAAGTCTGAAGTGGTGAAACATGGTAACTCTTTCGCTTCAACTCATGTTTCAGGTACGGGTCCATTTATCGTAACTTCGCGTGAGCAAGGCGTAAAAGTTGAATTTGAACGCTTCAATGATTACTGGGATAAAGCATCTAAAGGTAACGTTGATAAGTTAACGTTGGTGCCAATTAAAGAAGATGCAACACGTGTTGCAGCGCTGCTTTCTGGCGATGTTGATATGATTGCACCAGTTGCACCGAATGACCACAAACGTGTTGAGCAAGCGAAAGGTATTGATCTAGTGACCTTACCTGGTACACGTATCATTACTTTCCAAATGAACCAAAATAGCAATGAAGCACTGAAAGATGTACGAGTACGTCAAGCGATCGTTCATGCGATTAACAATGAAGGTATTGTTGATAAGATCATGAAAGGTTTTGCAACAGCGGCTGGTCAACAAGGCCCTTCAGGCTATGCAGGTTATGATGCCAACCTTGTTCCACGTTACGATCTGAAAAAAGCGAAAGCGTTGATGAAAGAAGCCGGTTACGAAAAAGGCTTCACACTGACAATGATCGCTCCTAACAACCGTTACGTGAATGATGCGAAAGTAGCGCAAGCGGCAGCAGCTATGCTGTCTAAGATCGGCATTAAAGTTGATCTAAAAACCATGCCAAAAGCGCAATACTGGCCAGAGTTTGATAAATGTGCAGCAGATATGTTGATGATCGGTTGGCACTCAGATACTGAAGATTCAGCGAACTTCTCTGAATTCCTAACCATGACTCGTAACGAAGAGACAGGTAAAGGTCAGTACAACTGTGGTCACTACTCAAACCCTGAAGTTGACAAGTTAGTTGAAGCATCAAACGTAGAAACTGATCCTGCAAAACGTGCTGCGATGCTACAAAAAGTAGAAACAACGCTATACAACGATGCAGCATTTGTTCCTCTACATTGGCAGAACCTAGCGTGGGGTGCGAAATCTACACTGGATATCAAACCAATTGTTAACGCGATGGAATTCCCTTACTTCGGTGACCTCGTCGTAAGCGAATAATTACTTAAGCAATGCCGTTACTTCGGTAGCGGCACTTAAGCCATTCAAGGCATCCGCAGTTGGATGCCTTATTAAGATTTAGGTACTTAGCTTTGTTTCAGTCGGGTTAGGTGCCATTTTTAAGACTGAATTTCTCCGTTCCTATTAAAGTTATTAAATTTTAAAAAGAACCATCATGGATAGTTAAGGGGCAAGGAATGTTTTCGTTTCTGGTCAAGCGCCTGTTTCAGGCACTGATAGTGATGTTTGTGATCAGTTTAGTGGCGTTTGCCATTCAGGATAACCTGGGCGATCCGTTGCGTGAGCTTGTTGGGCAATCTGTTTCAGAAGCCGAGCGTCAAGCACTGCGTGACGAACTGGGCCTCAATGATCCTTTCGTTACCAAATACACTCGTTTTATTACCGCTGCCGTTCAAGGTGACTTAGGCACATCTTATTTCTTCAAACGTCCAGCCGTTGACGTGATTTTAGACAAGTTAGTTGCCACGCTAGAGCTCGTGCTAGGTGCAACCATCATCATCATTGTTTGCTCGATTCCTTTGGGTGTGTATACCGCCATTCATCCTAAGAGCTTCTTTACTAAGGTCGTGATGGCCGGCAGTAGTATCGGTATTTCCATCCCCGTGTTTTTGACCGCGATTATGTTGATGTATGTATTTTCTATCGCCTTGGGCTGGCTGCCTTCTTACGGGCGTGGCGAAACCGCTAACTGGTTAGGTTGGGAGTCAGGCTTTTTCACTCTTGATGGGTTAGCGCACCTTGTTTTGCCGTGTGTATCACTGGCATCGATCATGCTACCGCTGTTTATCCGTTTGGTGCGTTCTGAAATGCTAGAGGTATTGAGTTCTGAATACATTAAATTTGCCAAAGCAAAAGGCTTGGCATTGAACAAAATTTATTATCAACATGCGTTGAAGAACACCATGCTACCAGTATTAACAGTAGGTGGTGTCCAAATCGGTACTATGGTGGCGTACACCATTTTAACCGAAACTGTTTTCCAGTGGCCGGGTACAGGCTTTCTTTTCCTTGAAGCCATCAACCGTGTCGATACTCCGTTGATCACCGCCTACGTTATTTTTGTGGGTTTGATTTTCGTGGTGACCAATACCATTGTTGACCTGCTATATGGGCTTATTAACCCAACCGTTAACCTAACTGGAAAAGGAGCTTAACCATGAGCCAATTTGCTGCTGCTCCATCTCGTTGGGAGCGTTTCAAACAGTCTGATTTTCTTTATCATTTCTTGCGCGATAAAGTCGCGATGACCAGTTTTGCCATCTTCCTGATGTTCTTAACTCTGTCTATCGCGGCACCATTAATTGCGCCAAGCAACCCGTACGATCTGTCATCGATTGATATTATGGATGCTGAATTACCACCATCATGGATGGATGGTGGAGAAGAACGCTTTATTTTGGGCACTGATGAGCAAGGTCGCGATATATTCTCAACCATGCTTTATGGCTCTCGTTTATCATTGACGATTGGCTTTCTTGCGGTTGGTTTACAGTTAATTCTGGGGATTGTGATTGGCCTTTCTGCCGGTTATTTTGGTGGCCGTATTGATAGCTTTTTGATGCGTTTTGCTGATGTTCAGTTGTCATTTTCGACCATGATGGTGGCGATCATTGTCTCGGCTATTTTTAAAGCTAGTTTTGGCAGCGAGTTCTACAGTCAATACGCTGTAGTAATGTTGGTAGTGATTATTGGCGTTGCAGAATGGCCGCAATATGCACGTACCATTCGAGCCTCTGTATTGGCAGAGAAGAAGAAAGAGTATGTGGAAGCCGCTCGTGTGATGGGCTTTAAAGCGCCACGCATTATGTTCCGTCATATTCTACCGAACTGTTTGTCGCCAATTTTGGTTATCTCTACGGTACAAATTGCCAACGCCATCATGTCTGAAGCGGCACTTTCTTTCCTTGGTTTAGGTTTGCCGGTTGACCAACCGTCACTTGGTGCGCTGATCAGTATTGGTTTTAACTACATATTCTCTGGCGCGTGGTGGATTACTGCATTCCCAGGTTTTGTGTTGGTCACGTTGGTTTTGGTTATCAATTTACTCGGTGACTGGTTACGCGATGTGTTCAACCCTAAGATCTATAAAGGGTGATGTGAATTCATTGATTTTTTGATCAAAAGATACCTACACTAAGAGCTGCAGAATAATGCGGCTCTTTTTTTGCATGATTTTTGTACTCGCGCTATTTGCTAGCATTATTTTGACGAGTTAATTTTCATTCGTTTGCTATCTCACAGAAGTTTCAAATAGTTAGGGTATGGTATGAAGATGTTGAACATTGAACGAGCAATGTTGTTACTATAATTAACAAATAATATGGATATGAGTATGGGTCTGATGCTGAAAAATATGCTTCGCACCGTTTCGAGTTTGACACTATTGGCTCTTCCTGCCTTTTTCCAACCCGTATGGGCGGAAGATTTTCTCTGTGATGCAACACAAGCATCGACCAATCAATTGCCGGTTTTGGATAAGGCATGTCCTATTGGTCAAGGGCTATGGGGCAAAAAAAAGCCCAAAAGTCAGTCTTCAAATTTTTGGATTCAATGCGGAGTATTGAGTAAGCCTTTGCCGCTACAAAAAGCTAAATTGTTTTATGCACATATCTCTACCGACGTTTGGCTTAAACCAGAAGCCAACACCTACCGCTGTTTGATTGGCCCTTATACTGACTATGCGCAAGCACAGAAAGAGCTACCGTTAATACAAAAAGTACCTGGATACAAAGAAGCGTTTATTCGTGAAGTGCAAAGAAGCAATGGTCAGGCTGCGGCTTCAGTACAAAAACCGAAAGCGCCAGCACCTGTTGCCACTAAAAAGCCTCAGGCTAAACCCAAAGCACAGCCGAAAACATTAACGGAAGTTCCTAAAGCTCAAGCGACAGCGGCTAGCAATATGACTATTCGCTTGAGCGCTACAACCAATGGCATTGAATACCAAGTGCCGCATATCACCTCTGGTGATGATCAGTTTTATATGGAACATGGGTTAGCTTGGAATCGTTTAAGTTATGATTCGGCAGAAAAAACCTGTGCCACACTCAACATGCGTTTGGCTACTGAAGAAGAGTGGCAGCGTCTGCTTGATTCAAAACTGATGAAAAGTGATCAATGGCCAATGCATCTTCCATATTGGGGATGGGGTAAAAAAGGGTTGTTTACCAGTGGTAAGGTCAGTCAGCTCAAAGGCTCATCGCTACTCAATGTTATTTGTGTGAAGTAGCATTTAACTAAAAACCCCGCATTTCGCGGGATTTTTAAATTAATACAAAGGGTTACCTCATGGTAACAGAGTACCTACACAGGTGGTTTCAGCAATAAATCTGGAAAAATTTGTGTGATAAGACTTACGAGCCTTTTCCAGAAAAACAGTAATTTTTAGCTATTTTTCCTAAATCTTGAACTTTGATGCTATCAGTTTCCAGAAAATTAGTCACTTCTTAAAGGCGCACTTTTGAGGCGTGGCGGGGTGATGCCTTGCGGGAACAAACTCATTTTTTCCCCGAAATCAGTTAGAGCAAATGCCCTATTAAGGGTAAATATATATTTACCCTATCAAATCTAATCCGATTAAAGAGGGCAAACGCTACTCATTGTGGGCGTGAACAGATTGGACGCCGGAATTCTCTGACACCTCCGGAGTAATACGAACACGTCTAGCAATTTCCTTGGTACATATTCTATAAGCACTGTGGTTTAGTGGCTAAACACGGTAACAATCCGTCGATAAAGCCACATGGGCTCCTTCTTTTTTCATATGAACCTATTGTGATAATCATATGAAAGAGCGTAATATCAGAAGGTTATGTATTGGGTGGTAGTATGGCGAAGAAAAGAAATCGGAAGAAAGGGTTGAGTCTTCAATCAAAGATAGTTAAGCAAGTTGTAGGGTTGAAGAAAAAAACTTCACCTAAGACTACTAGATTGAAACTGTCTTTAACTAGGGGATTGCCTGAGAAAGAAGCATTGCATCAGCTTTGCAACATGCTCGCAGAGCCTGAGCTTCGAGATCGTGCGATAGATTGCAAGTTTCCTACTGATTTCCATATCAAAAGCAATTTAAGGTATATGGATTCACCTCATGGTTTAGATTTCGACATTGCTTTTGAATGCCAGATATTAAAGTCCTTTTCTTTTGAAATATCACGATTTGTAGAGCTTTCAGATGAATATGATGCATTAATATTGCTGTCTGATTTAGATGGAGCTGAAGTTAAGTTAAAAGAAATTTTTGACAGCTTCGGATACAGCAACTGGTATATATCATCTAAGCTTAATCTTTTTTACGAAAAAGGGTTACATAGTGAATCTGAATTATTTAGAAATGAGGTGATTGATTTCTTCTCTACAAATGGTTCTGACAGCTTATCTGAGGTTTATTCCAATTATCCATTTATTAGGTGTGATAAAAGTGTTTCATTTGAAAGGTATTCATTTTCAATTCAGCATCAATCAGAGGAGTTTGGGGCAAAAGGAAATAATGATTTAATCTACTTCTCGCATTTCTTCTCTCCTGCAACCAAATATGATGATTACTCTAACGTCATTTCTGAAAACTCTGCAAGCAACATAGTCGATAGGTTTCTGGGATTTAGGAGAGTCTTATACTCTCTTTTCTTAAATAACGTGAAGTTGTTTAAATACTTAGATTCAATTGAAGGCCTTGCAAGAGAGGTCAACGATAAACCACTCAAAAACATTTCCGCCTTAATTACAAAGCCCAACGCAATTGCAGATAGTTTTGATAAAGAATTGCTAAAGGTTTGCGACTTATATGTAGAAGGGAAATACGGTGATGTGGTTGTTGAGTCAGAACGGATACTATCATTAAGACCTAATTTTGTGTCAATAAATGAAATTTACATAAAATCTCTAATTAGATGTGGGCTAAAGTCTAGTTTGGATAATCTAATTGGTGATATATTTAATGAGATCATTGGTTTATACACTACTTCTGACAAGAGGAAGTCTATAGTAACTCTCCAAAAATATTATCTTAGGTTCTACCATACAGACTGGTCATATTTTATAAAACTTCACTGCGACAAGTTTTCCCACGGCCCTGAACAATTCAATGTAGAAAAATTATATGGCTACATTGACATATATAGCTCATTATTTAATCCGTTTACTAAACTAGAAAACTCTTTAGATCTGGAGTTTAAAAATATTTCTCAAAGGGTACTGCTTAATCCCGAAGAAAGCTTGGATAGTTTTGATCTGGTTGATGAGAATAGAAGACTTAAAATTATCGGTGATAGTCACTACAAAGATCACAATTTTGGTTTAAGTATAGAATATTATGATGAATTAAGTCGAAGTTCAGATTTTCTATTTTCTGAACATGCACAATCAAAATTGATTTCTTGCTATTACAATCTAGGCCTGTATGACAAAGCTATTCATAGCTTATCGCGATTGATTGTTGATGGGAAAGGTCAGAACTTATTACCAGTCAAAGAGATATATGATTATATTTATAAGGAAGATAAGTCTGGTCTATCCGAGCTTGAGTTGATAGATAGAGCTATAGTTTGTGACCAATATTATAGGCTTTTAGGAAATAAAGATGGTGAAATATTAGGTCTAATTTGTGAGGATATATTGGACCTAATGGGAATTGAAGATGCAAATAGCATTCAAATCCCTGATGGTGAAGAGTTCACATACTTCTTTAGCGAAGTCCTCTCTCCGGCAGCTTTGGAAAAAATAGATATATTCGAGTCCTCTGAAGAGGTTTATATATTTAGGTTTTATATAATTAAAACCTTACTTATCAAGCTGGATGATAGTGAGTTAAGAGAAGATTTATTCAGAAACTTGGAGAAGCTAATTAAAGAAACCTGTATTACTGAGTGTGGGTTGGGAAAAATAGAGGTCGACTTTCTTTCTGTTAAAAGTGGGTTAATTAAACTCCTAAGTAATACTTTTGATTCATTAAAAATATCAGAGAAGAAAAAGGTTAGTGATAGTGATTACACTGAAGTAGTGACCAAAAAAGGCACTTTTACTGTTAGTAATAATGAATACTTCGTTGATATTTTGGATTTTTATCTTCAAGTAAGAGATGTTTTTACTTTAAGCCCTACGAATGGTTTAGACTATTTTCTAAATATGAACATTAGACACGGTGGTATTGTAAATTTGCTATGGGGACCTGCTAAGAAACACAACCTATGTTACTTAAAAACAGATAAAGGTCATTTTGAAAAAAATCAATATTGGTTTCATCAAAATCCATACATGACGCCTAAGACTCGAATTGAATTAGATAATGCTTTTCGAGACTTTTCTATTGGTCTTGATAAGAAAATACAAGAAATTAAATCTTATATACATATTAATACTGGCGAGTTCAATGATAATGAAAAAGCCTTTAACTACTTTACGGACCAAGATTTTATAGAAAGACTAATAGATAGTATAACCAAGGACTCTTTGGTTGAGGATATTGTAGAAGAAATAATAGATAACTTGATTGAAATAACTGACGAATCCTTAGCTTCATTAAAAGAGTATATTGATGGGAACTACCGTAGTGGAATTAACCAACTCTTTGATACCCTTAAAGGAGTGGTAGTGGCATCTAGATATAGGTTTGAAGAACTTACCAGGATAATACGGCTTGCACAAAGAGAGATAAATGAAAAAGTAGATGAGCTGATGGACTGGATGGAGTGGAAAAATGAAGCTAGTCAGAGCTTTCTTCTAGGGTCTTCTGTTGATGCTGCAAAAGAAATGATACTTGAATTACACCCAAATAGACAGGTTAATATTGAATTTCAAGATATAAATAAGAAATTCATTAAAGGCGAGCACTTTAGAAAATTCGTTATGATTTTCTTGATTCTGATTGATAATGCTGTTGTTCATACAAAAGAAGAAGAAGTAGCTAGTTTATCAGTCAATGTTGATAGTAAGGATAATTTCATTATGCTTACTATAGCAAATAAGATTGACCCAGATGATAACAGAATTAGTGTTGAAAAGATTAAAGTTATAAATGAAAAGATAAACTTAGCTTACATTGACGATGCCAATAAAGAATCAGGTAGCGGACTATTTAAAATTAAGAAAGTTATTTCCAATGATATAAAAGTAGATAATATTATTGAACTAGAACTTACTGGGTTTGATTTTAGTGTGGCGATACGCATGGATGAAGGAGGTATTTTTGATGAGATATATTAATATTCTAGTTGCAGAAGACCAAGAAGATAAATCCAATGCCATAGTTGCAGTTCTTAAGGATAAGTATCCAGATGCTAACTTTGAATATTCAGTCTCTTATTCTGGGACAGCTAAAAAAATAAAAAGTCAACAATTTGACATCATCATACTTGATATGTCGATGCCTAATTTCGATCCCAAGCCTGGAAGAAAACCATCACTAAAAGCTCTAGCAGGGAAAGATATAATGACTACAATGCAATACCGAAAGGTATCAGTTCCTGTGATAGTAGTTACTCAATTCGATATTTTTGGGCGTCATAGTGATGCTGTGAGTATTGATAAATTAAGTGATGACTTAAAGAAAGACTTTCCAGAAGTATTTATGGGATGTGTTTATTACAATACCCAAAGTAAAAGTTGGGAGCAAGAGTTATTAAAAATAACAAGTGAAATAATCAATGGGTAAGTATTTAATAGTTGAAGATAACCTTGATAAATTCGAGGAAGTAAAAAGCGAATTGCTAAAAGGTAATGTTAGCAATAATCATATCGAACATGTCGTTTCCGTGAATGAGGCAACAACTCTTTTAAAATTCAATATTTATTCAATGGTGATTCTAGATTTGAATCTGCCTATGACGAAAAAAGGAAAGCCGGTTGAGCGTGGTGGTATAACACTGCTAAGTAAGTTGAAAGGGAATCCAAATAAATACAATCTCCCACAACAAATTATTGGTTTAACATCATACGAATACTTAAAAAAAGAACAAAGTTCAGAGTTTGAGAGCCTTTGCTTCTCACTATATGATTTTGAACTAAGTGATTGGAAAGAGGCTTTACAGAACAAAATCGCATGGGATCTGTCATCGAATGCTTCTAAGCCTAGAATGTCGGGGAAAGATATTATTTTTTCTGTACATGGAATTAGAACTTTAGGTCATTGGCAGAATAAATTAGAAAGTTCAGTTAAGAGCCATAACGACGAACCTTTAGTTGAAAAATATAGGTATAATTATTTCTCAGCGATCCAACTACTTTTTCCTCGATATCGGGATATAGTAATAAATGATTTGTCTGATAAAATTGAGAAACTGGTAGAAGAATATCCAGATTCAAAGTTTATTGTATTTTCGCATAGTTTTGGAACTTACGCGATAGTCAAAGCTCTTGAAAAATTGCCAGTTAGTTGTGATTTAAAAGTAGATAAGCTTTTTTTGGTTAGTTCTGTTATGAAATCAAACTATTGCTTCGAGAAACTGATAAAGAGATTCTCTATCAACAAGATTTACAATGAATGTGGCTATAATGATAATGTTCTACTATTGAGCCATTACACGTGCGTAGACATGGGAATGGCCGGTAGGAGTGGCTTTATTGGCACTAGCGTTATAAATCGATTTTATAAAGGCGGACACGACTTTTTCAATAGAGATGAAGGCTTCATTGATAAGTACTGGTTACCGGCAATTTTTGAAAGTGAAGGGGAGCAATACGATGAGAGAAAATTTTCTTCCCTACGTGAAAATATCGAAATACTACTGTATACGCGACACATACCAGCTTTATTGGTGGTTTTTCTTTTAATTCTAACAATCTATTTATTGGTTTAAAATCTTGCGCAGTGTAGTAGATGGTAAGCTTACAAAATTCTAGGCTTGCCACCTATCCGTTGAATAATTCAACTATTAGAAAGATAGATAGACTCCTCTATGCTCACCTTCGAAGTCATCAACTAGTTCTACAGTGCGAATTACTTTAATGGGCGACATATTTTCGCTACTCAATTGTAGGTTTGACATACTTCTAGTTCTTCGTCACAAGCTAAATTAGTAAAGTCGTTGAAACGATCATGTCCAAAAACGAGTTTGAAAGAGTTGGTTGGGTGTGAGTTGCTTGGGTGCCGAGTGTGATTAGATGGTGAGCCCACTCAATTGTCAGAGAGTGGGCAGCGGTGGAACTACTTAATTGGCACCACCGTACTCCTTTTTAGCTTGGCAAGCTTCTCCCGAAGCTCCGCATTCTCATATTCAAGTTCATCAATACGAGCCAGTGCCTTAACTAACTTATCATTCAGGTGATGCTGTGCAGCCGCAAACAGGGCTAACTTCTCTCGCTCCGCCTCATACTTGTCTTTGAAGTTACTTTTAATGCGCTTTTGCTCTTTGAGCTTACCCCGCACCGCTTGTATTTCTGGTTGAACGTATTCGCCTTTTCCTTCTGCAATATTAACTTTGGTCTGCTTCACCTTCTCAACAAACTCAGGGTAGTAATAACCACTGCCATTGCCGAGTTTAGCTTCTTCTTCAACCGCTCTCACACTCAATTTGCGGCTTTTGGGGATGTGCTTCGGCTTACCGTTGGTTATTCGGTCTAACGCTGCCTCAAGGGCGACTAATGTATTTTCACTCTTACCCATGCTTAAACCTCCGTAATATTGAGTTCGGCTTCAAAAGGGGTAAATTCCATTTCAAAGTCACGCATAACGTTTTCTGCCGCTCTAATTTGAGTAATGTAATGGCTTCTATCCGTGACCGTAATATCGTCTCCTGTTGCCATATAGGTCGATAAACTACGATGCCTCTTTTGCCACCACTTTGCTTGTTGCTCATCAATAATGCTGCTTCCAGACGAGCAATCGACGCAAAACTGCGGTGCAACTACGCCATCCATATCGCAATCATAGCCACTCTTGCAGTAGCTATGCAGTGAACCATGAAGCGTGAGTTTACCGTTTTTTACCGCTTTATAAATGGTGTCCCAAGAGCTGTAGATTGTAGGGACATCACCTCGCATCTTCATGATGGCTTTGCCATGTGAGCCCGATAATTTTTCATCAGAATGCCATTGTTTGAAAATTTTATTGGCAGTGGATTCAGCGTTAATTTCATCAAGCGCTTGTTGGATTTGTGGATCAATCTTTAAATCACGAAGGCTAGCTAACTGTCCCCCATTCGTGTACCACTCTGTCATCGCCAGATACAAGTGTTTGAATTGCTGCTTAAGTGCAACCAGTGAACTCAATCGGTTCTTAACGCAGTAAAAGGCTAACGTGCGTCTAAATTGGTGAGTGGACATTGGCCAAGGTTGACCGACCACAACGCTCTTTTCAATTTTAACCGGTGAGCAAGGGTTCGATTTCACACACTCTTGGTAATCGTCTTCAGTAACAACATAATTGAACTGCTTACAAAACTGTCGTAGTCGCTGGTTCCAATTCGTGATCAATTTCGGTGCATGAGAGCGGAGTGTTTGATTTACCCAAAGTGTATTTGTGTATTTCTCATTGGGGAGTTGCGTTTCATCTCGCCACTTTTTAGTGAGTATGGACATTAAATCAATCGCTGTTTTTGATATGGATGCCGTTATCCACGTTTCTCGTTTTTCGCCTAACTTAAACGCATGAGATTGAAGAAGGTGATGCACTCGACCATTGAGCGAATCTTGGTAATAACTGTTCGCAGTGAGCTTATCGAGTTCGCTATCGCGCATACCACTAAATCCCCCGCACACAATGTAACTTGCCGTGATTAGTTGCCCTAAGTATCGCTGAAAATCAGTGCCATTCCTCAAGGGGATGTTCGGTAGCTTTCTTGCCAGTGGCTTAATCAGCTCATTTGGTTGTCTGGGTTGATTGTCCCTAGTGGCTATAGCAAGCTTATGGGAATCATTGCTTCCGTCTGAATTCATGAATGCGAAGACTCTGCCAGCTATCAACTTACTTTCTAAGATTTGCTTACCTTGCATGTAGTTATCTTGGAGGTCACGTTCAGTATCGGCAATGAGTGTGGCATGAGGGAGAGCTTCTTCAATAAGAGCCATTGCTTTGCCATAGATGGTGTGACAAAGACGTTCGGGAATAACCAGAGTTTGTTGCTGTCCTATGCCATTCAACCGCTTAGCTTCATTTACTGGTTCTATGCGTTCAAAACCCAAAGTTACCTTGTGCCAAGCTGTGTACTCCATGGCTTTATTGATAGCTACGAATACTTTAACGAGCGTGCCGGAGCTTAACTCATGTTCCATAAGATACTCATCGAACCTCTGACGCATATTGGTATATGAAAGCTTAGAGAGGGAATGCTCACCTTCTCGCGCAAGAAATCGGTAGGATATCATGGCCTTTTCAAGTCGAGAGTGGATGGTTGCAAACTTTGCAGCCTTCTTGTTTTGAGGAGAGAAATTAAACAACCAGCCGTAAGTGAACAACTTCAACTCTCGTTGTAATTCTGGATGGGCATCTAAGTTTGAAAAATTAAGATTGTTCTTTCCTTTTTTACGAGAAAAAGCAAAGCAATCCCAACTGTTTTGGCCGAAGGTGGCGGTGACGTTACCGTCTTTGTCTCGGCAAACCACCACGGCATCCAATTCATCGAATCGCTGCTCATGGTACAAGGTGACAATATCGGTAGGCTGGACTTTATGCTCAACGGGAAAGTCAGCAAGATATAAATGGCCAGTATTGAATTTATCGCTGCTCATTTGATGTCTCCTGTGATGGAATGAGGTTAAGTACTGACTCGGCATCATCCCAATTCGGGTGTAAGCCCTCATCGTCCAATTTTTCTTCTGCCGCTCTGAGCAGAGAGAACTTAATGTTTGGCAGAATTTTGGTATCAATGAATACAATGATGTCTTCAAAGTTCTTCTTGTAGTGATGAGCATCAAGGTGGCGATATAGGGATTCTTCAATACAGCTTTTGAAGCTTAATAGGCACCAAATGTCTGAGAGAGATTGAACTATGACCTGGTCTGGGCAACCAAAACAACCAAGTAAGTCGGCACACGCCAATCTCTCACCGTCTTTAATCAATCCATGCTTGAGCGCTTTTCTTGTGTACTTTTCTGATTTTTCACCAAAAGGCTCGGAGCAACTTCCTCCGTTTGGAGTACGACTTAAGTTAGGGAGATTGATTTTGTTTTCTGCCTCGATGACCAACACATCAATGCCTAAGCTCTTTTGAGCTTCTTTCGTGCTTTCACCGTGCTTAATCTCTTGCTCTCGCAAGGACATCGCATCTTGTATCATCCCATTATTGGCAGTTCGGTTTCCCTTACTGTAGTTTTGCTTTCTCGTATTGGAAGTGTTGTTGAGCATGATGTCGTTCACCAACTCACCTTGATAGTAAGTCGTGATTTGTGCGCCCGTTTCTCGAAATCGACTGATAACAGGGCGCAAACGACGACCCGTCTGGTCAGTAAAGGCAAAGTGTTTCTCTACCCATACCCTTAAAAAACTCTGCAATGTACCTGTCTTGAGTTGCTTACATTCTTTTGAGGCGACTGTTTGAAATAATGTAGCGTTGGAGCCTGTAGAAATAAGGCGCGATGCTTCGAGTAATGTATCAAAGAAATTCATCGCGTATTTAGGAATATCCAGCTCATGATCACCCATTTCAACTTGAATTGTTTTGAATGCTCGCCGCTTAAAAGCGGGCATGGTATACCAAGTTTCACCGATTGATGTAGAGACGTTATTAGGTTGCATTAATTGGAATAAATCACTGGTATTGGCGTAGGTGTAGTAGGCAAGAAGATAAATGCCAGCACACATCATTTTGCTGATGCCACCACATAGTTTGTATTGTTCTCCCTTCCAGTCAAATGTCATGGTAGGAGTGCTTTTATGGGCATTTATGTGCTTTTCTGGATTTTCTATAAACTGCTTGGTAGTTTGCTTGAATAGGCTGCGCAAAAAAGGCAGTAATTGATTTAAGTCGCTGCGCGTGTATGCCTCATAAGGTTCAGCGTCACTACTATCCGTGATGGTGATATTGTCAAAGAGCGTACTTGGCAGGTCTAAGTAATCACAAAATAAACGCAGCATCTTAGTGCGTTTCACTTTGAAGGTAGAGCGCTTTATTTTTCCTAGTAATACCTCTCTATAAAGAAGCCCAAAGTAAGCTTCAATGGAACCTTGTGTGAATGCCTCTTCATTGTATTCATCACACCAACGAAGATAAAGAGAGCATGCAGAATAGGTGCTGTACAGTGACTTATGGCTTTTACCTTCATCCATTAAATCATCAAAGCGAGATTTCATTTGAAGGATAAAATCTTCCCTGTTTGCATCTTCAAAGCGCCCCCCCTGTTGTAATGAGGCTGTCGAGGGGAACCCTTTAACCATGAAGCGATTAAAGTCGGCCAAACAGTTATGTTCGTCATCTAATTGAATACAAAGCTCTGGCTTCCAGCCGTGCAAATAAGCGACATTACTCATCCTCACCGCCTAACGCTTCATGCATGATGCCGTCTAAAATGCCGAATTTAACTTTGAAAGCCTCTTTGCGCTTCAGGTAGCGCAAGTATTTCCAGGTGGTAGATTCGTTTCGGTGCCCCATCCATCCCATCAGTAGTCCCAAACTTTCTGATGAAGATAGCCTTGCTTCAAGCATGTCATTGAGTCGATAAGTGCCATAAGTCGAGCGCAAATCATGAAAGCGGTGCGTGAATGTAGGGTGGGTCTGTTTTATCTCGGCTCTAAGCTCTGTCCAGCGAGCCTCTATCGACTTAGCGGTTACGGGATTGCCTTGTTCACTGACGAACAAAGGTTCGTGACGCTCAGATAGCTCCAATCGCTCAAGCGCCTCTTTCTTTAGCGTGTCAGCCGTTTCTGGTAGTGCTTCAAGTTTTTGGTCAAGCTTGTTTACCCGTTTGATTCTTCGCTCTGAAACGCGATATTCATTCAATGTCGATAATAACTCGGCAGAGATTTCCACTTGGCGAGATTTGAGGTATTTGGTCATGACACCTGTTGCTTGAGGTGATAGCGACAACTCAAAACGGTGTTTACTTTCAGCTACAGGCTTCGCTGTCTCGATAGCTCTAGTGGATAACGTGGCTATCTCTTGGATACGCATACCAGTATCAATAGAAATAAGCACCTGTAAGCGCAGCTCCTCAGAAGCTTTGGGTAGATATTGAGTGAGAATACTCAGTGACTCTTGACTCAACGGAGTTAGAGGCCGGATGTTGCTACTGTCGGCATCTTTAGGGACTTTAATGCGTAGGTCACTTGTTTCTACGGTAAAAGTGGGTGAAACGTGAGCCAACATTCCCGTACTCTGAACAGAAACAAATTCCATTTTGAATGGAGCTTCTTTCTCGTTCCTTATCTTTAGGTAACCGTCATGCATTAACCACTTATAGTAATTGACAATTTGGTTCATGCGAACGCTTGCTGTGCTATGTGCCAAGTTACCTTTTTTAATTTGCTTTAGCAGGTGAGAGCGGAATAGATAAGTCGGTTTTAGCCTTTTGACGGTAGGGAATGTATCCCATGCTAAGTTCTCATCTTCAAGGAATTGATAATAGGCATAAAGAGCTTGGGAGCAGGGGCTAAGGTCTTTAGCATCCTTAACCGCTTTTTGGTAAAAGAGGTAGCTATTGGCTTCATGGTTGAATGAACCATCACCATTGAACAGAGTTGGGAGAGATCCAATATTCCCTTTCTCAGGAGAGCATTGACAGGTGTTGTCACTGATTGATAGTTCTGTCTGTTTATAGACATTGCTTGATTGTATGAGAAACATAAATTCACCTAGAAAATCACTGACCATACATACAGCATAGTCAGTGATTGATTATTTTCCAGATTTATTTATGTGTGTAAGATGCTTTTCCTACACTAACCCGTCATGGTAACGAATTCTTCACTGCCGGTCGGGTGTATGGCAACCACTGAATCGAAATCCGCTTTAGTTGCGCCCATTTTCATGGCTACACCAAAACCTTGAATCATTTCATCAACGGCAAAGCCAATGCCGTGTAGTCCAACAACAGTCTCTTCTTCACCAGCACATACCAGCTTCATTTTACATGGCTGACGGTGCGAGGTCACAGCGGTGTACATAGCGGTAAAGCCAGAAGTATATACTTTCACATTGTCTTTGCCGTATTGCGCTTGTGCTTCTTCAGTCGTTAGACCAATTGTGCCGATAGGTGGGTGGCTGAAGACAACGGTAGGGACCAGCTTGTAATCCATTTTTGCGTTGGTTTTACCATTGAATAGACGCTCAGAAAGTTGACGACCTGCTTTAACTGCGACAGGTGTCAGCTCGATACCACCTTCCATGATATCGCCCACGCAGTAAATGCCAGGTACGTTGGTTGCTTGGAACTCATCCACTTTAATGTAGCCTTGCGCATTGGTTTCAACACCAGTTGCTGCAAGGTTGATAGCATCCGTTGCTGGATGGCGACCAATTGCCCAAATCAGCGTATCGACATTTTGGCTTTGACCATTTTCAAGGTGCAGAGTCAGGCTACCATCGGCTTCTTTTACCACTTCTTTTGGCACTGAATGAGTGTGTAGTGCTGGGCCTTCTGCCGCCATTACTTCGGTGAGTGTTTCGATGATCATCGGATCAAAGCTGCGCAGTGGGGACTCTTTACGTACATAAAGGTGCGTTTCTGTACCAAGCGCATTCAGTACGCCAGCAATTTCTACTGCTATGTAACCTGCACCAACCACAGCAACGCGTTTTGGTTGTTCTGCTAGGTCAAAGAAACCATTTGAATCAATGCCATGCTCCGCACCTGGAATGTTTGGAATCGATGGGCGGCCACCGACAGCAATCAAGATATGATCTGCAGTGTAATGTTGACCATTAACGTCAACGGTTTTCGCATCAACAAATTTAGCAAATCCACGAATGACTTCGACTTTATTGTTGCCTAACACGCGGTCATAAGATTGGTGAATGCGGCCAATATAAGCTTGGCGGCTTTCAACTAATTTGCTCCAGTTGAAGCCTTTTACATCGACATCAAAGCCGTAATCAGCGGCGTATAAATTCATCGCTTCCGCAACTTGAGCACCATGCCACATCACTTTCTTTGGTACACAACCTACGTTGACACAAGTACCGCCAAGGTCTTTGGCTTCAATTAGTGCGACTTTGGCGCCATACATTGCAGCACGGTTGGCCGATGCGATACCGCCAGAACCACCACCGATACAGATATAATCAAAATGCGTTGCCATTACTTTCTCCGTTATTCTTTTAGAATTATTGTTTGATACATTGGGTCAGTTTATTCAGGTACAACCCATTCAACTTTAAAATGACCGGTTGCTGGCGCAATTGCTTGCTTAAGGAAAGGTAAAATTTCCTGCATCTGGCTTTCTAATTTCCATGGCGGGTTGATGACTATCATGCCTGAAGCTGTCATGCCGCGCTCATTAGTATCAGGTGAAACACCTAATTCAATTTGTAAGATTTTACGAATGCCAAGGCTTTCTAAACCTTCTAGCATGTCGTCAATGGTGTCGCGGTTAACAACTGGGTACCAAATCGCGTACACACCCGTTGCCCAGCGCTTATAACTTCTTGCAATCGCTTTAACCACATCACGGTACTCTGATGCCAATTCGTAAGGTGGATCTATCAACACTAAGCCACGGCGCTCTTTCGGTGGCAAACTGCCAACGAGGCGTTGAAAGCCATCTTCTTTATAGATTGAAACCTGACGATCACGATGAAACTCTTGCTCAAGCAAAGGGTAGTCGCTTGGGTGTAATTCAGTCAGTACCATGCGATCGTTTACGCGTAAATGAGCTCGCGCTACACGCGGAGATCCTGGGTAATAACGTAGCTCATCACCCTCATTCAGTGCTTTAACAGCATCAAGATAGCTTTGAATATCTTGTGGAATGTCGTTTTGCGCCCATACTCGAGCGATACCTTGTTTGTATTCGCCGGTTTTTTCTGACCATTCGTGGGTTAAATCGTAGCGACCTACACCAGAGTGAGTATCATGGTAGACAAACGGTTTGTCTTTTTGCTGCAAAGCATTGAGGATAAGGCTTTGCACGATATGCTTTAACACATCAGCGTGGTTGCCAGCGTGAAAGCTGTGACGATAACTTAGCAAAATAGGCTCTCAAAACACTCAGCGTCGAGTGTGTTTAGTGGATCAGATTTATTGACTGATTATACGTCACTATTGAAAATTGCTGAACCTACCTATATTTACTATTTTAGACCAATGAAAAACAAAGAAGATGATAACCCCAGTTCAGGCGGTTATCGTTTTTAAGCCAAAAGGAATGTTCTATGTCTAATCCACTTCTTACCTTTACGGATCTGCCTCCGTTTTCTGCCATTAAGCCGGAGCACGTAAAGCCAGCGGTTGAGAAAGCGATCAACGATTGTCGAGCAAAAATAGATCAACTGCTTGACGGCAATACTCACCCAACATGGGATAACCTCGTTGCACCAATTGAAGAAGTGGATGATTACTTAAGTCGTATTTGGTCGCCCGTGAGCCATCTCAATTCAGTGATGAACAGCGACGAGCTGCGTGATGCTTACGAAAGTTGCTTGCCACTTTTATCTGAATACGGCACATGGGTAGGGCAACACAAAGGGTTGTTTGAAGCGTATAAAAGCATTAAAGCCAGTGAGGAGTTTGCCTCGCTTTCTCAAGCACAGAAAAAGACCATTAGCGATGCGCTGCGTGACTTTGAACTGTCAGGCATTGGTTTGCCACTTGTCGAGCAAAAGCGCTATGGCGAAATCAGCAAACGTCAGTCTGAATTGGGGTCTAAGTTTTCCAACAACGTACTTGATGCCACCATGGGTTGGACTAAACACGTCACTGACGTCAACGAATTAGCGGGCATGCCAGAATCTGCATTAGCAGCGGCGCAGGCGGCGGCTGAAGCGAAAGAGCTAGAAGGCTATCTTTTAACACTCGATATCCCGTCTTATCTACCTGTAATGACCTACTGTGATAACCAGGCGCTACGTAAAGAACTTTACGAAGCCTACGTGACACGAGCTTCAGACCGCGGTCCAAATGCTGGCAAATGGGACAACAGTGAACTGATTGCCGAGAAGCTAAAGCTGCGCCACGAAATTGCCCGTATGCTCGGTTTTAGTACCTATAGCGAAAAATCGTTAGCCACTAAAATGGCGGAAACACCAGCGCAAGTGCTGGGCTTTTTGAATGACCTTGCCAGCAAAGTAAAACCACAAGGCGAGCGTGAAGTCGAAGAGCTGCGTCAGTTTGCGCACAGTGAATTTGGCGTGAGTGAGCTTGAGCTGTGGGATATCGCTTACTACAGCGAAAAACAGAAACAGCATTTGTTCCAAATTTCAGACGAAGAACTGCGCCCTTATTTTCCTGAATCGAAAGTGGTGAGTGGTCTATTTGAAGTGCTGAACCGAGTATTTGGCATGACGGTCAAAGAGCGTGAAGGTGTTGATACCTGGCACAAATCGGTGCGTTTCTTCGATATTTTTGATGCTGAAGGTGCGTTGCGTGGCAGTTTCTATCTCGACCTGTATGCGCGTGAACACAAACGTGGCGGTGCATGGATGGATGACTGTCGTGGCCGCCGTATTACCTTAAATGGTGAGCTTCAAACGCCAGTCGCTTACCTAACGTGTAACTTTAATCGCCCAGTTGGTGATAAACCGGCACTCTTTACTCATGATGAAGTGGTGACGTTATTCCACGAGTTTGGCCACGGCATCCACCACATGTTAACGCAAGTGACGGTTGGCGCTGTATCGGGGATTAATGGTGTGCCTTGGGATGCGGTCGAGCTACCGAGTCAGTTCCTAGAAAACTGGTGTTGGGAAGAAGAGGCGCTGGCGTTTATTTCCGGTCACTACGAAACGGGTGAACCGCTACCCAAAGAGATGCTCGATAAAATGCTCGCGGCGAAAAACTTCCAGTCGGCGATGTTTATTTTACGTCAGCTTGAATTTGGATTGTTCGACTTCACGTTGCACACCGAGTACGACCCGGAAGTAGGGCCACGGATTTTGGAAACGTTAGCGCAAGTGAAAGCAAAAGTGGCGGTGTTACCAAGCCTAGAATGGAATCGTTTCTCGCACAGCTTTAGCCATATTTTTGCTGGTGGTTACAGTGCTGGTTACTATAGCTATTTGTGGGCAGAAGTGTTGTCGGCTGACGCATTCTCTCGCTTTGAAGAGGAAGGTATTTTCAATAAAGAGACGGGTAATAGCTTTCTAAAGAATATCTTGGAGATGGGCGGTAGTGAAGAGCCAATGGAGCTATTCAAACGCTTCCGTGGTCGTGAACCTCAAATCGATGCTTTATTGCGTCATGCTGGTATTGCCGCTTAATTAAGCCTAAGTCCGTTAATGGTATGGATGCAGAGTACTGCTATCCATACCATTTATCTTTTGTCTACTTTGAGATCTGCTGTCTTAACACTCTATCCAAAGAAATTGGCCCTGCGCCCCATATCACCACAAGTAATAGCATCAGTCCCCATAATTGGTGGTCATAAAAACCTTGTTCCCATAACACGGGGTACGAAATCACTGCCACAATGTTGAAAATGAACAACGCCAATGCCATCGGTCTGCTCAACAAACCTAATGCCACGAATATGGGTAATGTCAGCTCTGCGGCCGTTCCCAAATAGGCGGCCAGTTCCCAAGGTAGAATCGGTACTTGGTACTCCAATTCGAATAGATACAAGGTGCTGTCCCACGAGGCAATTTTCACCAAGCCTGAATTGAAAAAAGCCCATGCGACCCACAGCCGACAAAACAACAACAGCAAGGGAACGATAGTGTGTTGAATATTTTCAACGCTGTAGTCATAGCGCGTTAGCCAAGTTTTTAATGTCATGTTCATGAGTTTTCCTTTGTGCCAGACAGTGTGAAACCAGCGATAAGATTCAAAGCCAACAGCGTATTGAGATGAGCAAGCAAAGGTGCTTCAATCAAGTCGAGTGGCTGATTTTGTTGCACAAGTAACAGCAACTGATAAGCGCCTAGATCCAGGGTTTGGCACCAAGGTGAGCCATCCTCATTACAAGCGATAACACCGCGTTGTTGACGATGAATATCCAGCCCTGAAAATTGTTCAGTTTGAATGGCCTTTTGCAGCGCAAAAAGTGCGTAAGGGGAATCAAAGGCAATAACGTCTGCCTTGACATGCAAGATGATCTGGCCGTGTTTTTCTTCCTCTATAGCGGCCAGTTGCGTTAAAGGTTGGTAAGTATGGGAAGGGGCATTTGCGTAATATTGTTGTACGAGATCATTCGCCCATTCAAAACGCGCGACTTCGCTGGCGTAAGGCGCAGCCTCAATGACGGCAGGAAACTGATTAACGGTTTGATCAAACCCTTGACCATAGTGAGTGACACTTCCTTCCTGCAGAGGGTGAGTCAGTACATGCTGGCGAGCCAAACCGGCAAAGCACTCTTCTCCCACTAAGGCTTCCAGCATTGGATAGGTAGCCTGAAGCACCTCACTTAAACTGATGACGAAATTATTGCGATACACCTGCATCCGTTGTTCGGCAGAAAAATGGTCGCTAACAATATGGCAGTCATCTGCGCTGGCTTGGTAGCGCAATGCTTGCGCAAATTGTGTTTGTATATCGGCAAGAGAAGGGCTCATGAGGCTCTCCTTGTCGCGCGGAGTTCGGTGGTGAGCATTCTCTCGCTTGCTTTACTCGCTTCAGCTAACAGCACTTGCGGTTGTGGAATATCAAGATCCCATTCAATAAGGGTATGACAAGTACCGTGTTGTGCTATCCACGACTCAAACAGTTGCCATACTTCAGCGCTCACTGGTTGGCTATGGGTATCTATCCACAGCTCGCCCTGGTCGAGGTGTTTGATGGTAAAACCCGCCAAATGAATTTCATCGACAGCTTGCGCTGGAATGTTAGCCAGATATGTTTCGCTGCTAAAACCGTGATTGAAGGCGGAGACATGTACATTATTGAGGTCGAGCAATAAGCGGCAATCGGTGCGTTGATGCACTTCACTTAAAAAATCCCACTCGCTGATGGTTGAGTGTTGGAATTTCAAATAGCTCGACGGGTTTTCAATCAACAATGGACGACCAAGATACTCTTGAACCTCTAGCACATTGCGGCAAAACACTTGTAGGGCTTCTTCGGTGTAGGGAAGCGGTAGCAAATCATTGAAGTAATGGCCGCCATTTTGGCTCCAACTTAAATGATCAGAAATAAAAATAGGCTCGATTTCATGTACCAATGCATTTAACTGCTGCAAATGTTTGCGGCTTACTCGTTCTACCGAACCGAGAGATAAACCAATACCGTGGCAGCTAATAGGGTAGCGCTGAGCTAAGTTTTGCAATTGTTGGCGAGCATTCGAATGTGGTTGGAAATAATTTTCACTGTGGATTTCAAGCCAGCCAGTTAGATTGGGTTGCTCAGTGAAAAAATCGAGATGTGGATGGCGTAAACCAACGCCGACTTTACGGTGTTGTTCTGTGTGAGATTGTGCTGGTGGACATTGCGTAGTGTGCTGTTGTGTGTTGGTCACAATTCACTCTCCCAAACGGATGTGCTGTAAATCTGAAAGGTTGTTAACCCTAAAAAGAAGGTGCGCTGGTTGAGCCGCAGCACACCTCTTATAAAGCCGAGGTTTAACCTTCAGTCATGCCGCCAGCCAGTTTGCCGCACAAGCCTTTTGGTAGCACAACAAACGCGTCTTTTTGGTGATCTTCTTTTGCTGTGCCAGCGCAAGAGCTTGTTTTAGTTGCGCAATCATTTTTGCCTGCTTTAGCCACGCCATAGCATTTTTCTTTCTCAGCAGCGAAAGCAGGAGCCGCTGTTAACATTGTGCCACCTAGAGCAAGTAGACCAGTAACCGCAGCAGTAACAGCAAGATTAGATTTTTTCATAATAATTTCCTCGAGACTTTGTCCATGTAGTTGAGTTCGCAAGTTAATAATTTGTTAACGTTCAACTTGCTTACTAGAAAAGATGGAAAAAGCACGCAAAAACTTTCACCTCCTGAATGAGAAATCCGAAATGCATTCTCAATTTTTATTGAAGTGGCTGATTTTTAAGTGATTAAATTTTGATAAATATGGAAATAAAATCATGAAGTGGCAGTTTATCCATAACAATAAATTGCGATAGAAACGAGCATCTTTACGCCATTTGAGGTTATAATCATCGCAATTATGTATAAATAACCAGTAGCTTAGTTATGATGGATCCCTCTCTTTTACTCGATGGTTTGAACGATAAACAGCGTGAAGCTGTTGCTGCACCTTTAGAAAACCTATTAGTACTTGCCGGTGCGGGGAGTGGTAAAACACGCGTATTGGTGCACCGCATTGCGTGGTTGATGTCGGTTGAACAAGCTTCACCGTTTTCTATCATGTCGGTGACCTTTACCAATAAAGCTGCCGCAGAAATGCGCGGTCGAATTGAAGAGTTAATGATGGGCAGCGCATCTGGCATGTGGAACGGGACATTCCACGGAATTTGTCACCGCATTCTGCGTGCACATTATCTTGATGCTAAGTTGCCAGAAGATTTCCAAATTCTAGATTCAGAAGATCAACAGCGTTTGCTACGACGTTTGATTAAAGCGCAGAACCTCGACGAGAAGCAGTGGCCGGCACGACAAGTTTGCTGGTGGATTAACGGCAAGAAAGACGAGGGGTTACGTCCGCAGCATATCGACGCGTATCGCGATCCAGTTACGCAAACCTACTTGCAACTGTATACCGCGTATCAAGACGCATGTGACCGCGCAGGGTTAGTCGATTTTGCCGAAATATTACTGCGCACGCATGAACTGCTACGCGATAAAAAGCACATTCGCGAGCATTATCAGGCTCGCTTCAAACATATTTTGGTGGATGAGTTTCAAGACACCAATAACATCCAATACGCTTGGCTGCGCATGATGGCTGGTCGTGATTGCCACGTGATGATTGTTGGGGATGACGACCAATCTATCTATGGTTGGCGTGGTGCTAAAATTGAGAATATCGAGAAGTTCACGCTAGAATTCCCAAGTGTGAATACGATTCGTCTGGAACAAAACTACCGTTCGACCAAAACCATTTTGGATGCATCCAATGCGCTGATCGCTAACAACACCGAGCGTATGGGTAAAGAATTGTGGACTGACGGCATTGAAGGCGAACCTATTTCCGTTTATTCAGCATATAACGACCTTGATGAAGCGCGTTTTACGGTCAATAAAATCAAAGAGTGGCAAGATAAAGGCGGCTCACTTAACGACTGTGCAATGTTGTATCGCAATAACGCCCAATCACGTGTACTTGAAGAAGCATTAATTCAAGCGGGTTTACCATACCGAATTTATGGCGGTATGCGCTTCTTCGAACGCCAGGAAATCAAAGACGCGCTAAGCTACCTACGTTTGATGGCAAACCGCAATGATGACTCCGCTTTTGAACGTGTGGTGAATACACCGACGCGTGGTTTGGGTGATAAAACGCTAGAAACTATTCGTTTTGCAGCGCGCGATCGCGGCTGCACCATGTGGGATGCAAGTTTAGTTCTACTTGATGAGAAAGTACTGACTGGCCGCGCAGCGGGTGCGTTGAGCCGCTTTATTGAGCTAGTGAATGCGCTAGAAGATGATAGCGCAGAGATGCCATTGCATACCCAGACCGACCATGTGATCAAAACATCGGGCTTATACACCATGTATGAGCAAGAGAAAGGCGAAAAATCAAAGGCGCGCATTGAGAACTTAGAAGAACTCGTGACTGCTACACGTCAGTTTGAAAAGCCAGAAGAAGCGGATGAAATGAGCATGCTGACGGCATTTTTGACGCATGCGGCACTTGAAGCTGGTGATGGCCAAGCCGACGAGTTTGATGATGCGGTACAATTAATGACCCTGCACAGTGCCAAAGGATTGGAATTCCCATTGGTATTTATGGTTGGGGTTGAGGAGGGTATGTTCCCTAGCCAAATGTCGGCTGAGGAAGCAGGGCGTTTGGAAGAAGAGCGCCGCCTTTGCTACGTTGGTATGACACGAGCCATGCAAAAGTTGTACATCACTTATGCTGAAATTCGCCGTTTGTATGGTCAAGATAAATACCATAAACCCTCGCGTTTTATTCGTGAACTGCCAGAAGCTTGCTTAGATGAAGTTCGTATGAAAGCGCAAGTCAGTCGACCAGCCAGCGCCGGACGCTTTAGTCAAAGCGTGGTTAAAGAGACTTTTAACGAAACGGGTTTTAGTTTAGGGGCGCGCGTCAAACACCCGATTTTTGGTGAAGGTACCATTATCAACTTTGAAGGCAGTGGTCCACAAAGTCGTGTTCAAGTGGCTTTTAACGGCGAAGGTATTAAATGGTTAGTGACGGCTTACGCTAAACTAGAAAGGCTATGATCACTAAGTAACTGATGGTCGACTGGCCAATGGCACAAACGCTTACTATTAGGCCATTGGCTTCCTTGAGCATTGGTTATACATATGCTTAAGGCAATGCATTGAATGAAGCAAGAGTCTTTGTAAGACGAGATATTTGGATATAGCCCAATAAAGAAAAACCCCGAGGGCAAAAGCCCTGCGGGGTTATAGTCTTACTCGCAGCAATCCAGCTACAAAAGTGCTCCATGCATCAAATCCATGATAGTGTGCTGTATTCCGTCAGCTTATTCCTTACGTCGCCTTCCTAGCGGTGTCCTTTTTTGACCTTCCTGGTCTGCCAACAATCCACGTTAGCGTTCATCACTTGTTCCCTGAGCGGTGTCCTTTACATCATCCTGATGTTCAGTCCTTGCCTCATCCAGAGGTGTCCATTGTCTTTCCTTAGTAGCAACCATCCTAGTTACTATTGCGTCCATTCAATGTCCAATTCGCTTTCCATGCCGACCATTCATCCTGAGTAGTCGTCTCTTCATCCTGAAGATGACCAAATCCTTGGTGCTTTCCTGTTCCGTGTCAGAATCCTTCCGACGAGGTACATATTACCCATCTCTAATTTATCGGCAATGCTAGGAAAACGATTTCGTAATGTTTTTTTTTGGCTTACAGTACTATATTTGTTATAAATCAAATGGTTATCTTATTTTGTGGGTGTTTCTTCTATGGAAAAAGTGATATTTGCTTACTTGTTTGTAAGAGATCTCTCACAAGAAGGAACGTTGATCACTGCATTAGGCTGCAAAGACCGTGAATGCTTGCAGTACAATAAGCCCGCCAATAGCAGTGAAAATAACCCCACACAGGCCATCAATGTAGGAGCTAAGTGATTGTAAACGCTTTTGTAATCGCTTAGTTGACAGCATCCAAGCAAGGCTGGCAAACCACAGCAATGAAAGCCCCCATAGAACGAGCAGTGCGCTTGCCTTGCCGGATAGCGACATGCCAGCAGGGACTAAACTCGACATCAGGCTGATAAAAAACACCAAAGCTTTGGGATTAAGGATATTAGTCATGAAGCCACGAGAGAAAGCTTGGCGTTTATTGCTCAACAATAACGCAGGGTTTTCGATAATCTCGTTACTTGAAGGGCTTTTCCACTGAGAGTATGTGGCTTTTAGTGCTCCTATCCCAAGGTAAAGCAGGTAGCTACCGCCAGCCAACTGTAGAATGGCAAATAACGTTGGATGCTGGTGCACTAGGTAGCTCACCCCCGTCAAACTGAGTAGGGAGTGAAATAAAATGCCGCATGACAACCCAAGTGCAATGAATACACCTGTTTGACGGCCATAGCGCGTGGCGTTTTGTACTACTAACGCGACATCTGGCCCTGGGCTCATTAGCGCCACAAAGTGGACGCTGGCAAGGGTAATTAAAATACTGGTTTCGTTCATGTAACGTGATTTCTCTAGAGTTTTGATGAGGTTGTGGTTATTTCAGGAGTCAGCTTGCGCTTATAAGTCAAACCATCAAAGCTAAACAGCACTAACGCGCCCCAAATAAAGGCAAAAGTGATCGCTTTGTCACTAGTAAAGGCTTCTCCATAAACCAAAACGGCGAGTAAAAGCATCAAACTTGGGCCGATATATTGGAAAAACCCCAGTGTAGATAGTTTTAAACGAGTTGCAGCACCGGTAAAACACAACAGTGGTAGAGTCGTGATAACCCCTGCTGCAACCAGCAAAATGTTAAGACTTGTGGGGTTAGTAGCCATGTTTGAGGTGGCTGAATCGGCAATAAATAGCAAATAAATAGCCGCCGCAGGCAGCATCACTAAGGTTTCAATGAACAAACCAGTTTGTGCATCCAGTGCTACCTTTTTACGCAACAATCCATAAAAACCAAAGGTGGTGGCTAACGCGATGGCCACAACGGGCACTGAACCAAAAACCACCAGCTGAATGGTTACTCCAATCGCAGCCAGTGCAACGGCGACCCATTGCAGTTTACGCAGTCGCTCGCCAAGAAATAGCATCCCAAGCACCACATTGAGTAGTGGATTGATATAGTAGCCTAAGCTGGCATCTAGCATATGGTTGGCATTGACTGCCCAGATAAAAATAAGCCAGTTGCTGCCGACCAAAAGCGAGGTTGTGATTAAATAGAGCATTTTGCTTTTATTGGTCATCACATCGCGTACGCTGCGCCAACTACGGCCAAAATGCAATAATGCAGCGAGCAGGAAAAATGACCAGACGACACGGTGGCTGAGGATCTCTAACGCGGAAACCGCGCCGATCGCTTTAAAATAAATGGGAGCAATGCCCCACATGGTATAAGCACCGATGGCTAATAGAACACCCTGTCGTGAGCGTTGCTGTTCTTCTTCTGGAGTCATTTACTATCTTTCTCGGAGGGGGTGACCGCTGTGCAGCGAAACGATTCGACAGTATATACCTATCCGAGTTTTAGTTGCATCTTTGTTAATAAGCTAAAGAGGCTGGCCAGCACAGTTGGTGAGAAAGCATGACAACGCCGATCAATTGTATAGCACACACATTTTGCGGTTTTATTCACCATCGAACACCACTACAATAAGACGCTTTGTTGCTTGGGCTTGAACAAGCTCCGCTGCCGTTGCTTATCACTACCACCTTGGAAACTTCATGACCGCCACTTTAATTGCTCAACAAGCTGATCCCGCGCCTGATAGCTCAAGCAGTATTTTACAGACTGTTTTTGGTTATCAGACTTTTCGCGTTGGCCAGCAAGAGGTCATTGAGGCGGCATTAGCAGGGCAAGATAGCTTGGTAATTATGCCGACGGGTGGTGGTAAATCACTCTGCTATCAGATCCCCGCTTTAGTGAAAGATGGCATTACGTTGGTCATTTCGCCGCTGATTTCTCTGATGAAAGATCAAGTAGACCAACTTAAAGCTAATGGCGTGGCGGCTGAATGTGTCAATTCAACCATGTCACGAGAGGCGTTGATCTCGGTTTATAACCGGATGAATTCAGGGCAGCTAAAGCTGATTTATGTCTCGCCAGAACGTGTGTTGATGCGTGATTTTATCGAGCGTTTACACAGCTTACCGTTAGCCATGATTGCGGTTGATGAAGCGCACTGTATTTCACAGTGGGGGCATGATTTTCGACCTGAATATGCCGCCCTTGGCCAGTTAAAACAGCAATTTTCGCATGTGCCATTTATGGCTTTAACCGCCACCGCTGATGATGCTACTCGCAGCGACATTTTACATCGTCTACAACTGCAAGAACCTCATGTTTACTTGGGCAGTTTTGATCGCCCGAATATTCGCTATACCTTGGTTGAAAAACATAAGCCGGTTTCGCAAATCATCCGTTATCTCGATACTCAAAAAGGTCATTGCGGCATTATTTATTGTGGTAGCCGTAAAAAAGTTGAAATGTTGACTGAAAAACTGTGCAACAACCATATTCGCGCGGCCAGTTACCATGCGGGGATGGATGCGGATGAGCGCGCTTATGTACAAGAAGCTTTTCAACGTGATGATATTCAAATCGTGGTGGCAACGGTGGCGTTTGGTATGGGGATCAATAAACCCAATGTACGCTTTGTTGCCCATTTTGATATCCCACGCAACATTGAATCGTATTACCAAGAAACAGGGCGAGCAGGGCGTGATGGCTTACCGGCTGAAGCGATGATGCTTTATGACCCGGCCGATATTAGCTGGCTTCGTCGTATGTTAGATGAAAAACCAGAAGGGCCGCAAAAACAGGTCGAAAGCCATAAACTGGGGGCAATGAATGCGTTTGCTGAAGCACAAACCTGTCGCCGCCAAGTACTGTTGAATTATTTTGGTGAGTACCGTGAGAAGCCGTGTGGTAACTGCGATATTTGCTTAGATCCACCCAAACATTTCGATGCCACGCAAGAGGCTCAAAAAGCGTTATCGTGTGTTTATCGTGTCAATCAAGGGTTTGGTATTGGCTACGTAGTAGAAGTGATGCGCGGTATGCAAAATATCCGTATTCGTGAAAATGGCCACGATAAGCTCACTACTTATGGCATCGGTCGAGATCACAGCCACGACTACTGGGTCAGTATTTTTCGTCAGTTGATCCACAAAGGATTGCTGCAACAAAATATTACCCGCAATTCGACCTTGCAGCTTACCGAAGAAGCGCGGCCATTATTGCGTGGTGAAATGTCGTTAGAGCTTGCTATCCCAAGACTTGATACTGCTGCTCGTGCTGCGAAATCAGATAAATTGTCCAATAAGAATTACGACAAAGCTCTGTTTGCCAAGTTACGTAAGTTGCGTAAGTCGATCGCTGATGAAGATGGTCTGCCTCCTTACGTGGTGTTTAGTGATGCCACCTTGATCGATATGGCAGAAATATTACCAACTTCTTATGGTGAAATGTTGGCGGTTAATGGGGTGGGGCAACGCAAACTTGAAAAATATGCCGACCCATTTTTAGACTTAATTCAGGAGCATTTAACCCACCATGGCTGAGTTTGGTTTAGCGCATTATCTACAAGAGGAAGGGCGACTAATCCTGAGCGCCCCACGTTTTGATTTTGATACTTTTCCTCAATTTGGGGAGCGTTTGGTTGATTTGCTTTCGGCAAGCGTCATTGAAAAACAGTGGGACGCTGACATTCATTCATGGTTGATTGACTTTGAAGGTTGTCAGCTATTTCTGAAAGCAGAACATTACAGCGAATGTATGTGGTTAGAAGCACTGTCGATAAAAGAGAGCCAACAAGAGATGGATTTCTTGGCGCAGCTTTTTGCTCGTGGTGTGTAAGGCCACCACGACCTAACTTATTAAGTTTTGGCTGAGCTGTTTGGCCACTTTTAGCAGTTCAATTCTCGTATTTTCAATATCTTCAATGTGGTGATGTACGGTGCGAGAGTTCAGAGTCATGAATGGAATGGTGATTACTGCAAAAATATCGCCTTGGACGCCAAAAATCGGTGCGCTAATATTGGTTACGCCTGATATTTGAGGACTAGCCCCAACATAAAACCCATTTGTGAGCGTGTCTTCTACATGGCTGAGGGCATGGCTTATCTCTTCTTTGGTTGCTACTGCTTTGGATAAAATTTCTGCCCGTTGTTGTTCTGAACTGAAACTTATTAATACAATACCAGACCCAGATGAACAGACATCAATTCGTGACCCTAACCTGAGACCAAATCCCATTTTATAAGGGCTTTCTTGACGCGCAATGACTACCATTTCTCCATTGTTATAGCGGGACAAATGGCAAGATTGGTTGACTTTATAGCATAGCTGCTCCATTAAAGGTGTTGCTCGCTTTAGAAGTTGAGAAATGGGCGGATGTTGGTTGGAAAGGGCAAACATTTTTAATGTTAAAGAGTAACTAGAAGAGTCGTCATTAAACTCAATGTACTGTTTTTCGATAAGCACGGAGAGCATCCGGAATATTTCATTGATGCTGCGGTTTAGCTTATCGGCAATTTGCTTTTTAGTTAAAGGCTCTTCATGAGAGGCTAGCAGTTCTAAGATCTCTAACCCTTTTTCTAAGGCTGGAGCTCTGTATTCAGTTTTCTTATTGTTTTCCATTGAAGGGCATCATTATTACGTAATATAGAAACTATCCCCATTCTACTTGAAGTCGCCACGGTGTTGGCTGCGTTCGTTCCCCCCAATTACATAGTTTATCTATGCTCATGGGGGCACTCACTTGTCGTCTACCTGCAAATCCAAGTAGTTTGGGTATAAGGTTGGAGATTAACTCATCTAGAAGCATTACATACAATCATTGATGGGTTATCAACTAAAAGCGCCTCATAAGAGGCGCTTTTTAAACGGATGGTAAATAACTTACTTAATTAACCCCATCATCTCAGGGATTGCCATTGAAATGGCAGGGACATAAGTCACTAGCATCAAGACTAAAAAGATAATAGCGAAGAATGGCAACAAGGTTTTGATAACACTATCAATGCTAATGCCACTGACTTTACATCCGGTAAATAATATTGGGCCTACAGGTGGCGTAATCGTCCCTAGTGATAAGTTAAACACCAACAGAATACCAAACTGTACTGGATCCATGCCTAGTCCCATACAAATCGGTAGGAAAATAGGGGTAAAAATCAAGACTGCCGGTGTTGGGTCCATGAAGGTGCCGACAAACAGTAACACCAGATTGATTATCAATAAAATGATAATAGGATTATCGGTTAGAGAAAGTAGCCCATCAGCTATCATGCCTGGAATTTGAGTAAAGGCCATTACCCATGACATGATGGACGATGTTGCTAGCATAAAGATAACAATAGCCGACATTTTAGCTGTATTTAAGAAGATATTTGGCAATTTTTTTAAATCGATACCTCGATAACAGAGGCTCAAAAATAGTGCGTAAACTACTGCAATCGCTGATGCTTCAGTAGCCGTAAATACTCCACCTAAAATACCACCAATCACCACTACAATCAGTGAAAGGCTAGGAATCGCGTCTAGTGTCACTTTGGCACAATCGGCTAAGGTCATTGAGTGTTTAGTAATATAACCACGACGTTTAGCCATAATGCCAGCCATGATCATGACGCCTAAACCCCATAAGATCCCTGGCAAATAGCCACCCATGAATAGTGCTGAAACCGAAACACTGCCAGCGACGGTGGCGTAAACAATCAGAGTATTACTCGGTGGAATCAACATTCCAGTTGGTGCTGAAGCAATGTTAACCGCAGTGCTGAATGCAGGGTCATAGCCTTCTTTCTTTTGAATTGGTGACATAATGCCACCAACCGCAGCCGCTGACGCCACCCCTGAACCACTGATAGAGCCAAACAACATATTCGAAACAACGTTAGTTTGCGCAAGTGAACCAGGAAAAAACCCACTGATTATTTTTGAAAAATTGATAAGCCGTATCGCGATACCACCATTATTCATAATGTTGCCAGCCAATATGAAGAAAGGGATTGCGAGCAAAGCAAAAGAGTCTAAGCCAACAAACATGCGCTGTGCTGATGTCACCATCGCTCCTTGAGCGGGTAAAATAGACAACATAGCGGCAAATGATGATATACCAACGCTAATACTGATTGGGGCGCCAATAATTAGGAAAAATAGAGCACCACAAAACATAATTAGGGCTGCTGTTAATGCTAAATCCATAACATAGCCTCTTAATGAGTGACTGAACGGTTCAGTTGTTGTAAATGACTGAATAAACGTAATTCGTTGTACAAGAAGTAGAACACCATTAATCCGCCACTGATTGGAATGGCTGCGTAAATCGTGCCCATTGGAATTTGTAATGCAGAATCAAGCTGCCACATTTGACGTACTGCACTGCTGTAACCACCAAAAATCATTATTGATAGAGCAAAAGCCACCGTAGCAAGCTCAGTGAACATTTCGATATATACTTTGGTTTTTTCGCTAAATTTATCTTTAATAAATGTGATTGCCATGTGCTCGCGTAATCCAAAAACATAAGCACTGCCGAATAGAATCAACCAAATGAAGAGGTATCGCGATAACACTTCACTGACTGCGCTGGGGCTATTAAATAAGTATCGCGCTACAACTTGGTAAGTCACCAGTATTGTCATTGCTCCCACTACGGCAATGCAAATGCTAGAAACAATCTTATCTACCCAGCTTTTTAGGGTTTCGACTTTACTAAAAAAGCCATTGTTATTGGTCATCACTTATCAAATCCTTAAAAGGCTGGAAAGTATCCAGCCTTAATTACTGGTATTACTGCATTGATTGAATTGTTTTGAATAAGGCTTTTTGCTCTGCTGTTTCAATTAGGTCATCTTGCAGTTTCTTACAGCTTTCTTGGAATGGTGTGTTATCAATTTCAGTAAAGGTTGCCCCTTTATCCATTGCTGTTTTCTTTGCTGTTTCAATTTGTTGATTCCACATGCTGAACTGTGCAACCGTACTCTCTTTAGCCAATTTTTTTAGAGTCGCTTGGTCTTGTTTTGACATGCTAGAGATGAAGTAGCTGCTTGCCACCACTAAATCTGGAACCATTAGGTGGCGAGTTGTTGAGAAGTAAGGTGCAACTTCGTATTGTTTTAGATCGGCATAGGTAATTTCATTGTTTTCAGCACCATCGAGTACGCCTTGCTGCACTGCGGTATATACTTCACCTTGGCTCATTGGTACACCGGTACCGCCCATACAAGAAAGCATTTTAATCATAGTGTCAGATTGCATAACGCGAATTTTTTGACCTTTCATGTCAACAACGTTTCTTACTGGGCCATTTTTGGTGTACATGCTACGTGCACCAGCGGTATACGCTGTCAGTACTTCAAAACCAAACTTGGATGTAGAGCTGAAGAGTGGATCAAGCTCGCCTGATGTGAATACTTTTTCTTGGTGTTGTGGGCCTGTGTAAATGTACGGCAAACCAATCACACGGAAAGTTTTGTCGTAATTTTCTACCAATGGGTTTGCTACAACAGCGAGTTGAATTGCTCCATTTTGCACCAATTCAAGTGCTGCACGCTGATCACCCAGTAATTCATTTGGATAAATTGTTAGTTTGTAGCGACCTTCTGTTTCTTGATTGAGCTTCTGGCCAAATTCTTTTAGGGCGAGATATTGTGGGTGTTTGTCTGATTGATTGAACGCCGCTTTGATTTCAGTCGCAGCGCTCACTAATGATGAAAAACTTAAAGTACTACCAACAACAGCAGCAATAGTGGCAAGTTTTAACGTTTTAGTTTTAAACATTTTGATGTCTCCAAAGTAAGGTATAGATTTATAAGTATTAGAATTAGCGGATAGTGTTCATATCAACGAAATCCATATCGTCAAAGGTTTGGTTTTCTCCTAGCATTCCCCACACAAAACTGTAGTTTTGCGTGCCACAACCTGAATGAATTGACCAGCTTGGAGACAAAATTAATTGTTGGTTACGAACCACGATATGGCGTGTTTCTTTTGGCTCACCCATAAAGTGGAATACAACTTGTTCTGGTTTAATATTGAAATACAAATAGGCTTCCATGCGTCTTTCATGAGTGTGCGCTGGCATGGTATTCCAGACACTGCCTGTCTGTAGGTGCGTGACTCCCATGCATAGTTGGCAAGTTGGTAACACGTCTGGGTGTAAATATTGGTTGATTATGCGAGCATTGGCTTGTTGTTGTGTGCCAAGCTCAACTTGTTTCGCTTCATTTCGCTTGATTATTCTTGAAGGATATTGATGGTGAGCTGGCGCGCTTAAGCAATATAGCGTTGCGACCTTGCCATCGACTAGCGATGTAAACTCAATATTCTCTTCTCCTTTACCTAAATAAAGTGCATCTAAATGGTTGAGAACATAAGTCTGATTTTTACAACGAACTTCGGCCTTTTCCCCAAGGTTGATGATGCCTAATTCACGGCGTTGTAAGAAAAAATCGGTGCCAAATGCTTTTTCATCAACAAAATCATTGAGTTTCAAGGTGTTTATTGAAGGGCTAGCTCCCATCGCTACAACACGATCAATGTGGCTATAAACCATGACGATACTTTCTTCTTTAAAGAGCTCTTCTGTTAGAAACTCTTCTCTTAAGCGTGTCGTATCATAATGCTTAGTGTCGATGGGGTTGTTGTTGTAATTAATAAACATAACTGTCTCCTTGATGATGAAAACAGATTACCCGCATTTCAAATACGATCAATATCGTTCATATATAAATAATTGTATTTGTGATCAGTGGTGTTATTTTTTATGAACCACCGTTTCTTTTCATGACATTGATCGATTTGCAATCAACTCAAGGACAGGATAGTTTCAGAAAATCTGCCGAATGTCCGATGAAATATCATCAATCAACTGCCGAGCGGATTCATCTCTTTGTTGAACTAGGGTGATAAATATCAGGTCGGTGAGAACGTTCTGAGCGGTACGCGAAGCGATAGAAGAGCTGCGATGTTCGCTTTCGTCTGCGATGGTATCAAAGGAGAGATCCGCCAGCTCGCGTAATCGATTTTTTGTCGGTGAAGTGAGAGCAATGACCTTTGCACCCTGCTCTTTAGCCGATTCTGCGGCCACCAAAATCTCTTTCCTATCTCCAGAAAATGAAATCACAATTTGGATATCTTGCGCCGAAAGAGTACGTGCAGTAGCGATTTGAACGTGGCTATCTTGCTCGGTTAATGCAGTGATGCCTAACTTTAACAGCTTGAAGGCTAAATCTTTTGCGGTAAGAGCTGAGCCTCCGATCCCCACTATTTGTACTCGGCTTGCAAGGTTTATCCATTGAATGGCTTGGTTAAAGTGGCTAAATGAAAGTGCATTGGTGGTGTGGAACATGGCGTCAGTTTTGGCCTGCACTAGTTTTTGTGCGATAACGGCGATGGGGTCATCGACCAAAATATTACTGTGCAAAGGGGTGGTGTGCATCGCTTGCTTGCGGCCGAGTTCTTCTGCCAGTGCCAACTTGAATTCGCTATATCCCTTAAAACCAATTTTTTGAGTGAATTTTACAATACTAGATTGGCTCACTTGGGCGTGGTCAGCCAGTGCTTGGCTAGTCGCCGTGGCGGCTTTTTCTGGATAAGCGATGATCCAATCCGCAATTTTTAACCCACTACTAGAGAGTTGCGTACGGCGGCTCATTAGCTTGTTCATCACAGACATAATTTCCCTCTCATTTTTTGAATAAATTATTCCACTGTGGAAATAATTAAACCAATAGCTAGGTGGCTGTATTTAATGTTTATTTATTTTATTTCTGTTGTTTTGGTCACGCGATAAAGGACCATTATTCCACTCATTTACAGCCCAAAGAATAACCTTTGATGTGATTTATGTCACTTAATTGGAATATTTTATTCCATAGAATCGCCTCAGTTTCGAATTCCTATAGAGAAAGATTTGATGAAAATTGATTTAACTCAGTTGGTCACAGAAGGCCGCAATTCAGCCAGTGCTGATATCGACACGCTTCCAACACTCGAAATGCTACAAGTGATCAACCGTGAGGATCAAAAAGTCGCGTTCGCTGTAGAGAAAACGTTACCTCAAGTTGCACAAGCCGTAGATGCCATTGTATTAGCATTCCAAGCGGGAGGACGCTTGATTTATATGGGTGCGGGCACTTCTGGTCGTCTTGGTATTTTAGATGCCAGTGAATGTCCGCCGACGTATGGTTCTCACCCAGATTTGGTGGTGGGTTTAATTGCAGGTGGCCATCAGGCGATTCTCAAAGCGGTCGAAAACGCGGAAGACAATACAGAGCTTGGGCAGGACGACCTGAAACATCTCCAGCTAACAGATAAAGACGTAGTGGTCGGTATTGCAGCAAGTGGCCGTACACCTTACGTGTTAGGTGGTATGGCTTACGCCAAGTCGGTAGGGGCTACGGTGGTGGCTATTGCGTGTAACCCACAATGTGCGATGCAACAACAAGCCGACATTGCGATTATCCCCGTGGTTGGCGCTGAAGTAGTTACTGGTTCTTCGCGTATGAAAGCGGGCACTGCGCAAAAACTGATCCTCAACATGCTGACCAGTGGTGCCATGATCCGCTCTGGAAAAGTGTTTGGTAATTTGATGGTTGACGTTGAAGCCACCAATGCCAAATTAATTCAGCGTCAAAATAACATTGTTGTCGAAGCAACGGGTTGTAATAGCGATCAAGCAGAACAGGCGCTCAATGCTTGTCAGCGTCATTGCAAAACCGCCATTTTAATGATTCTTGCCGATATGAATGCTGAGCAAGCGACACAAAAACTCGCTAAGCATAATGGATTTATTCGCGCGGCACTTAACGACCAATAAAACTGGATTTATCCAAAGGATGTCCTCATGGCAAAAATAACTTCAAGCATGATTGTGAAGCTCCTGAGCGCAGTGGGCGGTAGCAATAACATTAGCAAGTGCGGCAACTGTATGACGCGCTTACGTTTAACATTGAATGATAATGCCTTGGCTGATCAAGCGACCATAAAAGCGATTCCCGGTGTAATGGGTGTGGTGGAAAGTGACCAACAGCTACAAATTATTTTAGGCCCTGGTAAAGCGCAAACGGCAGCGGAAATGATGAATGAGATGCTGGCGAATGGTGAAACGGTAGCGGCAGAGATTGATATTGAAAACCAAGATTTATCGACCATCGCTTCTGAACAAAAAAAGCAGATGAAGAGTAAGCAAACCAGTGGTGTTCAACGTTTTCTGAGCAAATTTGCGACCATTTTTACCCCGCTGATCCCCGGTTTTATTGCTGCTGGTTTATTGCTTGGTTTTGCCACATTGCTTGAGCAGATGTTTGTGATTGACCAGTCACCAAGTCAATTTATGCTTGATTTGATCGCTTATATGAAGGTGTTTGGTAAAGGGCTATTTGCTTTCTTGAGCATCTTGATTGGTTATAACGCGCAGCAAGCGTTTGGTGGTTCGGGGGTTAATGGTGCGATTTTAGCTTCTTTATTTGTGCTTGGTTATAACCCTGAAGCCACAACCGGTATCTATTCCGGTATGAATGAGTTCTTTGGGTTCACCATCGACCCGCGTGGCAACATCATCGGTGTTTTATTAGCGTCTATTTTGGGCGCTCAAGTAGAGCGTAAAGTGCGCCAATACATGCCAGATGATCTGGATATGATTTTAACTTCAGTGGTGACCTTGCTTATCATGGGGGTGGTGACTTTCTTGGTGATCATGCCAATTGGTGGCGAACTCTTTAAAGGCATGTCCTGGCTGTTTCTGAACCTGAACGATAACCCGTTTGGTGCGGCGTTGTTATCTGGCCTATTCTTGATTTCGGTGGTGTTTGGTATCCACCAAGGTTTTGTACCGGTTTATTTTGCGTTGATGGATGTGCAAGGTTTTAACTCACTGTTTCCTATTCTGGCGATGGCTGGTGGTGGCCAAGTGGGTGCGTCATTAGCGCTTTACTTTAAAGCGAAAAAAGATGCGCTGCTACGCACTCAGGTAAAAGGTGCCATTATTCCTGGTATTTTGGGTATCGGTGAGCCGCTAATTTATGGTGTGACTTTGCCGCGAGTGAAACCCTTTGTTACTGCCTGTATTGGCGGTGCTGCGGGTGGTTTCTTTATTGGTTTAGTCTCTTACCTTGGTTTACCGGTTGGGTTGAATACGGTGTTTGGCCCATCGGGTATTGTTGCGGTTCCATTGATGACATCTGAGCAGGGCATTTTTGCAGGGATGTTGGTGTTTGTCGGGGGGCTTTTGATTTCCTACGTTGTCGGCTTTCTCGCCACTTATTTCTTTGGCTGTAAAGATGTTGATTTAAGCTGATTCACCCAACCCCTATAGGTGTGAAGTAGCCGCACCTTTAGTTAACCTTGATGATTCATCGATAAGGGTTCGCTAAAGGTGCTTTTTTATTCTAGTGGTTTTGGTTGAAATACCCATTATGGTTGCTGTGCTAGGTTCGGTTCGATCGAGATATATAAAGTATCATTATAGATGCCACCGGGTTTACGGTTTGTATCACCGACAATAAAGGTGATTGGAATTGGCCTGCCTGAGGTGGCTTGATCGGAATGCCATTGAGACGATGTCTTGCTTAATTCGATCGGTTGGTTATCAAGCAACATTTGATAAGCAATATCCCACTGAGCATCCGCTGATTGGTGGCGCATCACACCTCGATACATCGATTCAATCGAAATTGAATAACTAGCAGTACTTTGTACCCACAGCTTGGGCGCGGAATGTATGACTTTATTCGCCGTCAGTTCACCAATATCAAGGTCATAATGTTGTTGCGACAAGCCATAAAACTGGATTTTGGCACTCGGCAGTACAACCGCTTCAATATTGAGTGACAGTTCTTGTTCGCTTTGATTCTGTAGCAACGATGTCCCGCTGAGCGTTGCCTTTAACTCACCAGAAAAGCGACCAGCATCTAGCCATTGCTTTGCTGGGTACTTGATTTGAAAAGTCGTGATAGGCTTACTTTCTGACAAGGTAATATACCAGCGTCCTGCTTTTTGATAGCCATTACTGCCTTGCCACTCGAATTGGATTTGCTGCTGATTGGTGCTGCGTAAAGAGCTAGCACCTTTATCCAGATCAAGTTCGACCTCTATGCTGCATTCTTCACCTTGAATATCCGATCTTAGTCGGTAATTTTGTACCAATGCTGATTGCCCGGTGGCGAAAACGTCATAGGTATTTTGCGAGGAAATGGCATCAAGACTGACAAGGCTTGCTTGGCAGCCAGCGTATAGCGAGTGAGAGGCAATGAGTGCGAATAGGCCCATTGCCCATGTATTGATTAAGCGGCTAATCCACATACAAATCTCCTAATAAGATCAACACATCACTGCCTTCTTCGATGGTGATCTCTAATGATTGTTTCTGTTTCATATTGAGTTCAAGAAGATAGGTGCCAGGGCGCATTCCGGAAACCGCAAAACGTCCTTTACGGTTAGTGAAAAACTCGATTGGTTCTTGTTCTGCATCACCTAAATAGTGAGCAACACCGGCGATCAAAGAGATAGGTTGATTGGTTTGACGATCGATCAAATTACCCATCACGGTCAGTACCGCATCGGACCCAATTTGCAATTGGTAACCTTGGTTGTAGCCAGGGTTAAGTAAGAATGCACCATCACCAAGATCATAGCCGGGCGGTAGGTCTTCCACATCATAGCCCACAAGTTGTGAGTTATAGGCGACCAAATCAGAGACCAAAAAATTGCGCTTTGATTGACCATAAACGCGTGCGTATTCGCTGTTTCTTTCGGGATCAATCGCTACTTTGTTTTCAGCCAAACTGCTGTGTTTCTTTATGACCGCAAATGCTTCGCCCACTCGGCGACCGACCGCAACAGAGGTTCCAGCAAAGGCAATCGCACTGGAGACTTCTAGGCGTGTATTGTGCGTCCGTTGATCTTGGTTAAAGTCTTGATATCGCGTAGTGTGGTCAGCGATCACTTCAAAGCGGTTGGCGGTATAATTCACCCCCGCATCAAGGTTGGCATCGCTGTCTCTTTCATTGACGAGTGTGGCATAAGCTTGCACGCCACCTGTGTTGCCTTCGCCCTCACGATAAGTAATGTCTGCGGTGGTTTTATCTTGCGAGCTATCGTAGCGACCAACGATGCGAGTCGCTTGGCTTAGCGGCCAACTTAATGTTAGTGATGTATTCACTTCATCATCACTGTATTGATAATCTCGGTAATCAACGCGAGCACTCCAGGTTGCTGGCGTTCCAAAGAGAGGGCCGGATAAACTTGGGCTGACAGACCAATAGTTATCATCTTGGTCTGAGCCTGAACTATACGTTGCTGACATCGCGCCGCGTAAGCGCGGAGTCATATCGAGTGAGCCAAACATGGATACGTAATGTTCCACACTATTGACTGGCGTGTTGGTTATTTCTAGATCTCTAATCCCAACAAAATTATCGGTTTGATAATCATAAATGATGCTCCATTGTGCATTGAGCGAATGGCTATCATCAAATTCGGCATCGAAGGCAACACGAAATGCGTGTCCATTGCCCACATCAGGATGATGGCTCGTTGAGGCGATAAATTCAGTCACCCCGATAGGGCTAGCAAACAGCAACGAGCCACCATATTGATATAATTTATCTCGACTTTGTGCATTGACGCCTAAGGTTAGCCAAGGCGTAACACCGGCATCAAAGTAACCATGCACTACATGCTGCGAGGTTTCATAATCTAATTGCTTATCGTCAAATTCACTTGGCACACCTGCGACCAAGCTATATTCAAACTCGCCACTGTTGAGTAAGTCATTACCGGTCGCAACGGAGAATTGCACTCGCTCTTGCTTACCCGTCGAGTCAGTAATGATAAGTTCAATGTCATTGTTTCCTTGCGCTAAAGGAATGTCATTTAAATTGTAACTGCCAGCACTGAGTGTTAAGCGTTGCACGATGACACCGTCAATCACGACATCGACGTTAGATGTGCGCAGTAAGGTAAAAGATTGTGTCGCTTTAGGACGAACATTTCTGGTCGGGATTAAGGTGAAATCGCGGGTAATGCCAACACCTAAAATATCCACGCTGTCTTGTAAGTTCTTACCGGCATTAAACATATCACCGATCACTAATCGCGTACCTTGCGAAGGAAAGTCGACATTGAGGCGTGTTCCTTGTCGCGCATAAATGGCTGATTCATCACTGGCGTGTTCATAGGTTGATTCGTACTCTATATTGGCTGGGCCAATATTTAACGCCGCATCAAAGCGGTGGCTATAGAGTGTCTCGCGTTGTGAATCATCGTTATCAACAGCTTGGCTTTGCATGCCTGATAAGCTGATATTGAGGTAACCACTGACAAAAGCTGGGCTGAGCTTACTGGCATTTATTTGAGATGATGATAGCGAAAGTTGTTGAGTTAACAGTTGTTCCGGTGGGACGATAATGACACATTCCAAGCTGGAAAAATCGAAATTTAAGTCAAGACCTGCGGCACGAAAATCTTGCTGAGAAAGCATATCGCCACGACTGGCTTCACTGAGGGTATTAATGGCTTGCTCTGAAACTAGGGTAGCTAAAAGCGCTAGGGTACTGGCTTTGGGCAGTAAAATGTCATCATCAGCGGTGATGGTGATTTGCGCCTCACCGATAACACCATCACTCACTTTCAACAGCGATACTAACTCAATATCTCGCCCTGTCGGGTTCAATTTGACGACTTTTTCTTGCGCCCAAACCATTTGGCTGCATAGCCCGAATAATATCAGCCAATAAATACCACCTCGTGCCGTTTTCATTGCACTATTCCACGGTAATCCCCAGCCGGAATGGGTTGAACTGGAGTAATCACTATCGATGACATCGGTGGAATGAAATGTTCACCTAACGCTTTATTAAGTGTTGTTTGCCAACGATTTTCAGTATTAAAAAAGTGCAATAGCTCTGTGTAGGTATAACGATTGCCACTGTTTTTCAAGGTGACGGAGCCATCTTCACTGACATGCAGGCTGACCTTTGCGTTCTGATTATTAGAAAAAATGTGTACGAGAGCGTTATAGTTCACTTGTACGGAAATGCCACTGTCATGTTGAGAAACGTTGCTTGTTAGAGCGTTACTATCACTGGCAAATTCAGAGGCTAATAGTGGCTGGCTTAAGCGCAAAAAATAGCTTTCAGATGTAGTGAGTTCAGCGCCTACCCATTGCAAACGAAAGACTTGTGATTGACCCGGTTGCAAGACAGTTGCTAACGGAAAAAATAGTAACGAGCCGTCTTCAATTTGTTGTGAAATAAATCCACCATCAGGCTGAAAAATAAGGCGACGTAGGCTAGTTTCAAGCGGTACTTTTTGGGTGCTGTTGTTGGTGACAACCACTTGCGCCATGCCGCCGCTTTGCGTATCCATCTCTAGTACCGTTGGTGACATGATAATCGCTTGCGATGAAGCACTGAAGATACAAACAATACACGTCCAAAAAAACCGTAAGCACGCTTTCATCATTCATGCCTCATTCAGTCAATGTTTTCAATTTCAATCGATGTTGATTGTGCGTCAAAGCCTTCTGGTGGTTGCATCACGAAGATGCGTTTTGATTTTGGTAAAATGAGCGTACCAGCAAGAAACTTACTAATATCGCTACCTGGTAGGAAGAGGGATTGATTGTGATCGGTGATTCGCCAATTTGTTTTGGATAGGCGGCCGTAACTCTTACCATCATTGGTTATTTCAACTAACCACTTGCCATCTTTCTGCTCGACTCGCTCAACTTTCATTGCAGGGTTAGTATTTTTAGGTCTGACATTGAGCAAGGTATTAAACTGCATCAGCACACCGATGCTAGCCGTTTCGTCGGTGTCAGCTCGTTCCACTTTTACTTGCTTTACCGCAATCCGATAAGATTGTGATTGTGAAATAGAGGGGTTACCAAGATAGCGCACCATCACCGATTGGGACCGTCCAGGAGGGATTATCGCGGTAACTGGAATCACTAGCAGGTCATCGTCTGCCGGTTTGGTGGTCTCATTACCCATCTCATCCATCGACATCGACAGCGGAATAAACTCGACTGTCAAAGGTTGTTGGCTAGTGTTATCAATCCGCATTGTCATTTGTGACCCCTTACCAATCGGGGTAATTTCGGCAACCATCGGCTGTACTTTATAAGCGTTAGCGACAGAGCTCATTATCAATAATGCAAACAAACCGAGATATTTGGCTATGAACATATGAACCACTCCTTGATTACAAATGGGAGGCTAGCGCCTCCCATCACTACTGCTGTTTTATTATTGCGCTGTAATTTGAACGGTTAGCGTGTCTGAGTAGCCACCAGCCCACAACGCCGTGGCGGTTGTAGTAATCGATAGCGTTGCTGAAACCCCAGTAGCTAAGCTTGTTGAACCGCTGTAGGACTCACTAACGCTCACGTTGTTCAAGCCAGGGCCACCAGGTGCATTAAGGGTAATGGGTGCTAAACCTGATACTGATGGCGTTAAGATAGCGGTATAAGGGATGGCATAGTCTTCGTTATCATCTGATTCGAGACCACCTTCAACACTGGTTAATGTTATCGTTGCACCATCAGAATCGTTACATTTCACCGTAATATCATCTTGAGCGGTTTGCACAGAAGTTACCGCCCCAAAGTTAAGAGCTTGGCTTGATAGGTCAGTAATTTCACAGACAGGCTCAATAAAACCAGTCAATTGAAGAGAACCAGCGTTTACTTGTGTTCCAAATAGAGCTGATACGGCAACTGCACACATTGTTAGCTTTTTCATACGATAGATTCCTTTAACTTAATGAAAGAGTTACTTGCTATAGCCCCAATCCAAACAGGGCATTGTTCTGCCGTTAGGCAGGTTTTCTAGTTACTGATGTCATGAATTGAGGGATACACATCAATTTCAATGACATCTTCGTAATGGCCCGCATACAGCAGGTTTTCATCTAGTGTTACTCGCATCACCCCTTCTGTGGTAAATGGAATATCACTTGAACCGTAAATAACTGTTGGCGACAGCAGATCCTCACTTGATAGCGATGCATTTAGTCCGATTGAATGAATAGCGATATCTAGCTGGTATTGAGTGAGTAAATTTGTTCTGGATTGTAATAACCGTAAACCACCATTTTTGGAATAAATCGACATCTTTAATGGTTGATTGCAATAAACATCAAACGGCAGGGACTTTATCTTCTCATTCGAAAAGTCCATTTTATTGCCCGTTCTAAAGTTCATTTCACATTGGTTTTTTATATGGCCAGAAATCGTTAATGATAAATTTTCACTATTTACAGCAAGCGCCTGCTCGCCCAAATTCATGAGAGGGATAATAAAAAAAACAATGCTTTTTGTTATAGCCCTCATAATGCAACCTTACCTGCTGTCAACATGCCAGTAACTATAAGGCTGGAAATTTAACGTGGAGTATTAAAGAAGAATGAGTAAATTTAAAAAGTAGTAGTGGAGTAGTATGTCAGTCTTTGGATTTTGATATTTAATCCTTACATTTCATGTTGTTATGTCTTTGTTTTATTTGATGGTGACTTGTTTCAATTTAGAGACAGAAAAAAGGTCGATCATGATATACATTATTAGCATTGCTATTTATGTTTGGTTGCTAAATTAATTTTATAGGTCTACTCACTAATTCCGAGGTCTAACCATGGAAGGAAAAGTATTAGATAAACGAAATTCTGAAAAGAAGGTGTTGTTCTTAGGACGGAAAAATATTCATTCTAGGCTTATCCAAAGAGAGCTATGTAAATGTAATAAATTTTCGATAAAACATCAGGATATAGAAAGATTTAACCAAGATGAGAGCGTGGATGAAATTGCCGTAGTTCTTATCGGTTATGATTATATTAATGATCAGCTATATAACCATTTGCTCTCAGCGATGACCTTAAATCTAAATCTTGTGATTTATAATGTGCCGTTAGATCTGTGCACTGAAGAAATTGCGCCATGGGTGTGTTTAAAAGGCATACTCTATGAAGATGCTCCGGTCGAGCATTTGATTCGATGTGTGGAGTCTGTGGCGAATGGAAATTTGTGGCTGCCACGTGAGTTAATGGCAAGCATGCTCAATCAGCTCAAACCTTATGCTTTGTCTTCTCAACACGGTTTAGAAGAATTGACCAAGCGTGAAAAGCAAATTCTCGATCGTTTAGTATGTGGTCGCTCGAACCTGCAGATAGCCAATGAATTATTTGTTGCTGAGAGCACGGTCAAAACACACATCTATAAACTGTATAAGAAGATCAACGTCAACTGCCGCCGCGAAGCAATCAGGTTTGTCCGCCAACATGGTGACGTGGAAGTGCAATTATGAATATCTCATTTTTTAGTTAACTCTTTTCTATTGCCAATAGATTCATTATGAAGGGCTGTGATTTTCAAGCATGCTGATCTTAGTTTTATTTGTGCGGGTGGGTATAATCATGCAATAGCAAACATAACTAGCTTAGAACCACTAACAATGAAACCAGGTCGAAACGACGCTTGTCCTTGTGGCAGCGGTAAAAAATACAAACGTTGTTGCATGAACCGAGTGTCAAAGTTGCATGCTGAACTCTTTGATGATGTTGAGCAAATGGTTGCGATGAATCCTAATTTATCGCTCGATGAACTCAATGTAGTGATGCAATACAAAGTTCAGAAGCGTAATAACTGCTCACACTCTGATTTTTGTGGTTTATCATCTACGCAAATGGCTAATTGGCTCTATGCGCCTTTTGATGAATTACAATGGGTGACAATGTCCACGCCAGATGATCTCTCATCTAGCCCTGTGATGCGATATTTGGCGCTGATTTTAGACGAAGCTATGCAAAACGAGGGATCGTTTAAGGCCACGAGTAAAGGTAACTTACCGGCCAAGTTAGTCAAACTGGCCAGTGACTTATTGCCGCAATTTGCTGTTTCTCAATTTGAGCGTGATATTAGCATCAGTGATTTTGCTGGTAGCAATGAAGATAAATTTAATGCCCTACACTATGCTCGTATTTTAGCTGAAATTGCAGGCATCATTTATCGTCGCAGTGGCCGTTATCATGTGAAAAAAGCCGCCCAGAAGCAGTATCAGGTCCATGGTCTTCAAGTCTTTTTTAAACCCATGCTAGAAGCCACGATAACTCAATACAATTGGGGCTATTTTGACGGTTTTGATCATGAAGTGAATTTACAAACCTTCTGGCTCTTTATGTTGTGGCGTTTACAAGGCCATGGAAATGTTGGTCAGTTGATTGATGAGATGGAAACCGCATTTCCTGATTTGTTGCGTGAATTTCCATCGGATGGCTATTTTTCACCAAAACAGAATTTAAGTCTCTTGATTGAGTCGCGCTTTATTGATCGTTTTTTACAGTTTTGGGGATTTGTTATCATTGATCCAAGACGCTACGTTAATGGTGAAGCGGTCGCCAGAAAAGTACAGATCCAACCGTTGCTGACCCAAACCTTCCAATTCACAATAAATACATAGCAAGGTCATCGTGAGCGAATATCAATACTATAAATTCGAGCGTTTGGATGGGTATTTAGATGCTAAAGCGCGTCAAGCGCTCAGATCGATTTCAAGCCGTGCCGAGATCAGCGCTACGTCCTTTCAGGTGTATTACACCTACAGTGACTTAAAGACTGAGCCTTCTGAGTTGATGGTAAAATACTTCGATATCGGTTTTTATTATGCTGATTGGGGCTCAATCGATGTATACATCAAGCTACCAGCTGGAACGCTTCCAGATGTGTTACTCGGCTTTTCAATAGATGGGCTTTATGTGCATCAAAGCGATGAGTGGCAGTTGCTGATTTTTTCCATCGAGGAGTATGACGAATATTTTGACGATGAACATGCTGACGACTTTTTCCAATGTTTAGCCAGTTTACGCAGCGAGTTAATCCAAGGTAATTGGCGTCTTGTGTACTTTATGTGGCTCAAAAAGCTTGATTTTAATGAAAAACTTGACGGAATACCTTTAATTCAATTCGATTTTCAGCATCTTAGTAAGGAATTACAAGCTTTTGCGGCACTGTATGATATTCCCTTAGCATTGGTTAAGGCACTGGCCATGGTACTGAAGGAACAACCAAGTCACCAAGCCAAACAACCCCATTTTCAGTTTGATGCGTGGCTACACAATCTCACGGATGCGGAGAAAATACGCTACTACGCACGCTGTTTGAGCAAGGCCAGCTAACCCGCCACCAAGCCTTAGCACTGACGCGAAAAGAACCAGCCAGCAAAGACGAAGCCTATCTGTATTGGTTAACGCTCGACCTGATTTCCCCTTTCATCGAGCAAGCGCAAAGCCAATTACAGCAAGAGCAAGCAGAGGAACTCGCAAAAAATTAGCCATCGAAAAAGCGGAAAAAGAAAAATCGTTGACGGATATCTACAATCAGCGTGAACGCTTCTGGCAGCAAGCACAAGAGCAAGCGAATCGAACTTGCGCCAGTGGTTACGATACGGCATCACGCTATCTGCATCAGCTGTTTGAGGCTTATCAGTTCAAAGCTGATAAAGCGGCGTTTGAACAACGCTTTAAGCGCTTTGTTGTGGCGAATAATAGCCGTAAAGCACTGTTAAATCGCTTGAGTGATTTGCTTTAAACGATGGGGCTATAGGCCGACCAAATGACGTGAGCAAAAAACTGATTGAGGGTTGATTGAAAGGTTGTAAGCCTACCAAAAGGTCTACAGATTATTACCTATAAAGTAACGTTGTGTAGACCTAGTGCTTCTAGACAATGCGCTTTTACCATCTCTGAGGTAAATACTGTGTGAAATACAAAGGCATCACGATATTGGTTTGTTCTAACGCTGAAGAGCCTTGTGTACCCGTTAACTTAAAGGTTTTACTTGGAGTACATTTTTCAACGTAGGATGCCAACGATTTTGCTCTTGTACGTTTACCACTTTTGACTTCAACAGGGACGATATCGCCTTCATCGGTTGCCAAAATAAATTCGATTTCGGCGCGGGCGTCATTCCACGAATAGCTTGGGTCAACACCAATAGCAGTGAGCTCTTGTTGCACAAAGTTTTCAGCCACATAGCCTTTGTATTCATAGTTTTGTTGCTTAATATCTTTATAACTGCTGCCTAGCATATGATTGAGCAGGCCCACATCAAACAGAAACAGTTTAACCATATTTTCTTTTTTATAGGCCGCCAGCGGAGATTTCGGCAATCCTTCAACAGGGTAGTTTGGCAAAGCTAAGCGGCAGCAGTTAAGCCAATGGATCGCGGTTTCAAAGTCGCTATAACGAGATTTCCGCTCATGCACATGCTTAAATTTAAAGCGTTTAACGGACTCATCGCTCACAAGTGATAGCTGCGCTGGAATGCTATTAAACACAGATTCAATCAGTGTGGCATCGACCTTGCCTGCGTACTTACCAAAATCGCGGCGATAACCTTCAACTAAATCGGCATGAATTTTTGTGACTTTTTCAACACGCTCTAGAATGCTTGAATCCTTAAACTGATACCAAGCAGAAACGGTTTCCGGCATACCACCGGTAAAAAAGTAGTCTGTTAGTTTATCCATCAATTTAGTGTGCACCGCCGGTGTGCTTGCTTGACTATCAAATGCTTTGATCAGTGCTTGCTCGTTGGATGCGTAAATAAATTCTTGGAAGGTCAGTGGTCGTAAATTGTATTGTTCTACCTTGCCCACAGGGAAGGTGTTGAGCAAACCAATGTTCGAACCGCTGGCTGCGACAAAATAGGACGGTGCTTTTTCGGCAAAATACTTAAGCGAGGTAACAGCACGTTCACATTCGCCAATTTCATCTAATATCAGCAAGTCGGTTTCTGGGTTGAACACTTGGTTGGTTAACAACTCAATGTTCATTACTAGCTCGTCAGGTGACAGTGAGCCATCAAACGCCTCTTTGTAGGCAGGATTTTCAAGGAAGTCGATACGAAGGATGTTGGCAAAGGTGTTCCCAAACAACTCTTGCAGCAGATAGGTTTTACCTGTTTGTCTTGCGCCATCGATTAATAATGGCTTGCGCACAGGTTGTTTTTTCCATGCAATTAAGGCGTTGAGTAAGTTACGCTGCATAGTCATTTCCCGCCAATAAAGATTGTTAACGGCCTATACTATAACTCGAATTGCACTTTTATGCGCATAAAAGTGTGGAATTTTACATTTTTCTGCGCATAAAAGTGCAATTTGGTGGCCTTTGGCATTCAGGGATTCACATCATCGCCTTGGCCAATGCGCAAACTAAGCCTAAAAGTAGGATATAAATCCAATTATATTGAGCAAAATGGGAATATAGTCCCTTGGGTTGGTGATATGGCTAAGCGTGATTTGCACAAGCAACAGCTGCAATTAGTGACTGAGCTGGCAACACTTACAGGCCGAGCGGTCAGTAATGTGTCGAGAACACTGAAAACATTGGGCAAGTACAACTTAGTTGAAATGGAAAAATCACCAAATGGATTAGCGGTAAAGCTGCAATATCAATCCATGTTACTGTTAATTCAGCCATTGGAGTAAAAGGGACAGTATGCAACAAGTCGGAATTTATGAGCAGCTCATAACGCAGCTTATCGAGAGTCGAATTGACCGAGAGCGATTCTATGTCGGCGAACGTGAGCTCAATAGCAGTGAAGCATCTACGTGGTTATCTCGTTTCCTCTCACACATTCTTGAGTATGCCATAGAGTCTGTACCCGCCAGCGATGATCGCCTACAACAGCAGATTGCTTTATCCAACCAATTGTTACTCTGGCTAAAAACACAAATTCAAGAGAACGATTTTATTGAAGATAACTTACTTGCTAGTCAATGCAAAATTCTGACCGCGCTATACGAATTAGAAAATCCTGTCGCAGCTGATTTAAAAAACTATATTAACGACATTTTTCCTCTCACTGGCTTAAGCCAAAGTGAGTTGTTTTGTGGCAGCAATGCGGGATTGTCACTTGAATCTGAATTGAAGCGCGAGATTTTATCCGCGGATAAAATTTACTGGTTAGTGTCATTTATTAAGTGGGCAGGGATACGAATTTTTCGCAAAGAGTTAGAAGAGTTTACTGGTAGCGGCCGCGAGCTAAAAATTATTACTACCTCATATATGGGTGCGACTGACGCGAAAGCGGTTGAGTATTTGGCGAGTTTACCCAATACCGAAGTGAAGCTGAGTTACAACACAGAGCGGGAACGTTTACATGCAAAGAGCTATCTATTTTTACGCAACACGGGTTATCACACTGGTTATATCGGCTCTTCCAATCTTTCCCATTCAGCGTTAACCAATGGCTTAGAGTGGAATTTAAAAATTACTTCGCAAGAAATCCCACACATTATCAATAAATCATTGAGCACCTTTGAAACCTATTGGGCTTCTCATGATTTTGAACACTTTAGTGGCGATGCAACAAGCAGTGAAAAACTCAAAAAAGCCTTGAACCAGCAGCGCGGAGATGTTGAGGCCAGTCCAACGCACTTCTTTGATATATTGCCGTTTCCTCACCAAAGTGACATTTTGGAACAACTGGCCGTTGAGCGCAGTGTTCACCAGCGCTTTCGCAATTTAGTCGTAGCGGCAACCGGCACCGGAAAAACCCTGATCTCAGCCTTTGATTTTTCGCGTTTTGTAAAAGACAAGCCGCAAGCTAAGTTCCTGTTTGTCGCTCACCGAGAAGAAATCTTAAAGCAAGCCAGAGCGGCGTACCGTGGGGTGTTGCGTAACGGTGCTTTTGGTGAGCTTTGGGTGGGCGGGCATACCCCAGAGCACTATCGCCAGTTGTTTGTTTCTATCCAAACCATGAACAATCAGCTGGATCAGCTTAATCTAACCGCTGACTATTATGACTACATTGTGATTGATGAGGTGCATCATATTGCTGCGACTAGCTATCGCGCACTGCTGGGCCATTTTTCCCCCAATATATTGCTCGGCTTGACTGCAACACCAGAGCGTCATGATGGCGGTGATATTTTAGCGGACTTTGGTGGTGTGATTGCCGCAGAGATCCGTTTGCCGGAAGCGATTAATCGTCGTCACCTTTGCCCATTTCAGTATTTTGGAATTGATGATGATACCGACCTTCGAACCATTCCTTGGAGTCGTGGTCGCTATGACATCGCTCAGTTAACCAATCTTTATACCCACAACCAAGTCCGCTTTGACAAGATTTTGCTGAGTATGCAGGAGATCATCACTGATATAGGCAAAATGAAAGCATTGGCCTTTTGTGTGAGCAAAGAACATGCGACTTACATGACACAGCAACTCTTATTAAAAGGCATTAAAGCGGATGTGTTGACCAGTGATAACAGCCACGAGCGGCAACAAAAGCAGCAAGCCATACGTTCTGGCAGCATTAACGTGCTTTGTGTTGTCGATATTTTCAACGAAGGTGTCGATATTCCTGAAGTGGATACCTTGCTGTTTTTACGACCGACAGAAAGCCTCACCATTTTCTTGCAACAGCTTGGCCGAGGTTTGCGTTTAGCGGATGGTAAAGAGTGCTGCACAGTACTCGATTTTGTTGGTAATTCCCGTCCAGAGTATGACTTTGCCAATAAATTTAGAGCCTTAGTCGGTAAAAGTCATCGCGCGATCAGCGAAGAAATAAAACAAGGGTTCCCTCACGCTCCACTGGGTTGTCGTATTGAGCTGAGTAAGCGCACGCAAGAAATGGTACTGAGCAATATTCGTCAAGCCTCATTAACGTTGAAGCGCCTAGTCGCGATGATCCGCCAATATCCTCAGCATTCCACACTACCGTTAACATTGTCGAATTTCTTAACCTTAAATCCTCACATCGACTTGAATGAGCTTTATAAGCGAGGGAGTTGGTCGCAGCTGGTTCAGCAAGCTAAGGATGAAATCAACGAAAATTCAGCTGATGAAGATCTGCTGAAAATGCTTAGAAAGGCCATTCATAACCGAATTTTGACCTGTGATGATCATGCCTATTTGAGCTTCTTAAAACTGCTTTGCCAAAATAACTTTATTGTTGAAAATTCTAGTCAACGTTATGCCTTGATGTGTCATTACGATTTTTGGCAGAAAACGGGGCCTGAATGTGGATTCGATTCCATTGATCAAAGCTTAGCGAAACTGAATGCTTGCGAGTTAAAAGCAGAGTTACTGGATGTTGTTAATTGGCAACTTGCTCAAACCAAGCATGAACAAACAATAATGCAAGCTTTGCCAGAGGTTTCATTAATGTTGCATGCACGTTATGCGCGTGAGCAAATATTGGTGGCATTTGGTGCGACCACGTTTGAGCGCCAGCCGCCAGCACGCGAAGGTGTGTTTGTGCTGAAAGATCAAAATATTGAACTGATGTTTGTCACCTTGGACAAAAATGAAAAGCAGTTTTCACCCACTACTATGTATCACGATTACGCGATTAATGAGCATCTCTTTCATTGGCAGTCGCAAAATAGTGCAAGGCCAGACAAGGGGCGCGGTTTAGAATACATCCAGCATCAAAAAATGGGTAAGCGTCTATTTTTATTTGTGCGTGAGCAAAGTAAAGATGAATACGGCCGCACTATGGGTTTCGTGAATTATGGTGAAGTGGAATACGTATCGCATACAGGCTCACAACCAATGAGCATTACTTGGCAGTTAAAAGAGCCTATGCCGCATTTTATGTGGCAACAGGCGGCTAAACTTGCAATGGGCTAAGTTGAGCCGTAATACGGGTGATGAAAAACAAGTAAGAAAAAAGGGTCGAGACCCTTTTTAAATAGCTTTGCAGCAATAATTGTTCTGACGTGACAGCCAAGAAACTATTCGATGTTTTGGATCTGCTCGCGCATTTGTTCAATCAGAACCTTAAGCTCGACGCCGGAGGCAGTGATGTCGGTGCTGATTGACTTTGATGCTAGTGTGTTTGATTCACGGTTGAATTCTTGCATCATAAAGTCGAGTTTACGGCCACATGCGCCACCTTTTTTCATCACATTACGCGCTTCTTTGACGTGAGAATCTAAGCGGTCTAGCTCTTCAGCTACATCTGATTTTTGCGCAAGTAGAATAAGCTCTTGCTCAACGCGCGTGGCATCAAGTTCAATTTTCGCTTCTTCAAACTTGGTAAATAGGCGCTCACGTTGCCATTGTAGAATTTCTGGCATGCGCGCGCGTACTTTTACCACTTCATCGCTGATTGCATCAAGGCGTTGTTCAATCAAGGCTTTCATGTTGTCGCCTTCACGGCCACGAGCATCAATAAATTCAGCCACCGCTTCATCAAAAGCCGCTAATAATTCTTTATTAATGGTGTCCATATCTTGTTCTGGCGTTTCCATTACACCCGGCCACTGCATGATTTGGAACGGGTTAATACGGCTTAATTCACCAGTTAGATGCATGACCTGATTGGCCGCTTTGATTACTTGGTTGGCTAGCGCTTCGTTGATATTCAACTCACTTTTAGCGGCAGGGTTGGCTTCATAACGTAAGTGACATTCCACTTTACCGCGCGCTAAACGTTTACGAAAACGCTCGCGTAGCACAGGCTCAAGACCACGAAATTGTTCCGGTAGGCGGAAGTAGGTTTCAAGATAACGTTGGTTTACCGAGCGAATTTCCCATACCGCAGTGCCCCAGTCACCTTTAACTTCTTTGCGCGCGTACGCGGTCATACTGTAAATCATTGATTTGTCCTTTGCTGACGAAGATGAAATATCAAACGGTAGATATGTTAGCACTAGCTGCTCTTAGGTACTAGGTTCACGACAGACGCTAATCTAGCACCATGGCGCGTAATCCTATATAATCTTGCCCCAATCGATTCCGTCTCACCCGATAAAAGGTAGATGCACTATGCGTCCAAACGACCGCGCTGCAGATCAAGTTCGCCCAATTAAAATTACTCGCAACTATACCGCTTATGCTGAAGGTTCAGTATTGGTTGAGTTCGGCAATACCAAAGTGTTGTGTAATGCCACTGTTGAAGAAGGGGTTCCTCGCTGGCTAAAAGGTCAGGGTAAAGGTTGGGTTACGGCTGAATACGGCATGTTGCCACGTGCAACACATTCACGTACTCGTCGTGAAGCCGCGAATGGTAAGCAAGGTGGACGTACTATGGAAATCCAACGTCTTATTGCTCGTAGCCTACGTGCTGTGGTTGATTTGGAAGCCATGCCTGAAGTGATGATCACCGTAGACTGTGACGTTATCCAAGCCGATGGCGGTACGCGTACCGCTTCAATCACTGGCGCAAGTGTAGCAATGGCTGACGCTTTTGCTCATTTGGTAGCAAAAGGTAAATTGAAGAAGAACCCAATGAAAGGTCATGTTGCTGCTGTATCGGTTGGTATCTTGGGTGAAAACATCTTATGTGATTTGGAGTACGTGGAAGATTCAGCCGCCGATACTGACATGAATGTGGTGATGACAGAAAACGGCAAGATGATCGAAATTCAAGGTACCGCAGAAGGCGAACCCTTTAGCCACGAAGAGCTGATGGACTTACTCGCCGTTGCCAAGAAAGGCATTGCCGATATTGTTGAGGCGCAGAAAGCGGCTCTGGCAGAATAGTTTATAGCTCCCAATTTGGGGGCTATTTTTTTATTTTCGTCATATATAACACTACACCTACGTTAGCTGCAATTTTTCCCCCTAATCACATAGGTCCCCTATGCTCATAGGGCTGAAAAACCTTGCTGCCTTGTTGTAGCGCTATCTATTTAGAAAATTCATCATTATTAGCTTCCTGATGTGGCGGAAGTTAGGAACTGGAAAGTAAATTAATTTAGAGGAAGAACATGAAAGCGTACCAGCGTGAATTTATTGAATTTGCACTAGAGAAAGAAGTGTTGAAGTTTGGCGAGTTTACTTTGAAGTCAGGTCGTAAAAGCCCTTATTTCTTTAACGCTGGCTTGTTTAATACTGGGCGTGATTTGGCGCGTTTAGGGCGTTTTTACGCCGCCGCGTTGGTTGACTCTGCTATTGAGTTTGATGTGCTATTTGGCCCTGCGTACAAAGGGATCCCAATTGCGACCACTACCGCAGTGGCGTTAGCTGATCATCATGATGTTGATACGCCATATTGTTTTAACCGTAAAGAAGCGAAAGATCACGGTGAAGGCGGTAACTTAGTGGGTAGCGCATTAGAAGGGCGTATTATGCTGGTGGATGATGTGATCACTGCTGGTACTGCTATTCGTGAGTCAATGGAAATCATTCAAGCTAACGGTGCCGATCTTGCTGGTGTCTTGGTGGCTATTGACCGCCAAGAAAAAGGCAAAGGTGAGCTTTCTGCCATTCAAGAAGTAGAGCGTGATTTTGGTTGCGCGATTATATCGATTGTAAGCTTGACTGATCTTGTGACTTACCTTGAAGAGAAAGGTACGGATGCCGCGCACCTTGACGCAGTAAAAGCGTATCGTGCGCAGTACGGAATTTAAGTATTAAATTATTCGCTAATCGCAGAGCAACTTATTGAAAAATGAAAGCCCCGAGTTTGTCGCTCGGGGCTTATTTGTTGTTAGTTTACTTATTCTATCGCTTCATAATGTCAGTTATCGTAAACTTTTGAGCCATCCCGTTGTGTTTTCAATAGCCATAAATTCCACATGTATTGTTCAGGGCGTGGTGTGACTAAATCTTCGATCGCTTTATTCATCGCACGTGCATCTTGTTCTTCGTCACCAGTAGGGAAGTTTTCTAAGGCAGGGAGAATATGCACCTCATACTTACGGGTTTTGTCATTGTACGCGGGTAAAATAGGCACCACTTTCGCTTTTGATAAGCGTGCCATTTTACCAAAGCCTTTTAAGGTCGCCTTTTCGGTGGCAAAGAAAGGGACGAATACAGAGTTGGCTGCGCCAAAATCTTCATCGGGTAGCCAGTAGCCCAGATAACCATCTTTAATTGAACGTACAAACGGCTTGACTCCAGCATCACGCGCAAAAATACGACCACCATATTGCATGCGTTGGACGTGCATTAACCAGTCACCAATAGGGTTGCGCTGTGGCTTCATGATGGTTGTTACTTTGTAACCTTTTGCCGCGAGCATTACGGCAGGGTAATCAACCGCCCAAGCGTGAGGCGCGAGAATAATCACGTTCTCGCCAGCATCTAACAATGGCAATAAGTTTTCTTCACCAATCATGATGCCGCGTTTTTGGTTGTGTTTGGTTGAGCGTACTAAAAACTCCGAATAACCGAGCATGTATTGTGCTGCTTTGACAAACGTTTCTTCCAAAATAGCTTGGCGTTCTTGCGCGGATTTTTCTGGAAAACATTTCTCCAGATTGACTCGAGCTCGGCGTACCACACGGCCATTTTTACGTACTGCAAATGTTGATAATTTTCGTGCTAAATCATCTCGCCATGCTGGGGGCATGAAAGCGAACAGGGCGGCAAAGACAATCCCAAGCCAAGTCCCCCAATGCTTTGGGTGTAAAAAAGACCATTGGAATGTGGGGTTGTGTAGATATTTATCAGTGCTGTTTTCGTTGTTGCTCATTGAAAGCAAAACCTTTTCTAGTTACAAATAGCGAGAGTTAGTTAACGTTTCATCTGGTAAAGATTTGAAACGCTTATGGAGCCACATCCACTGTTCTGGCGCACGTAGAATAATCTCTTCCACGTATTTATTCATGTAGGCCGCAGCAGCGGTCATATCATCTTTAGGGTAGTCTGCATCAATCGATTTGTCGGCGATGATTTCATATTTTCCTTGAGCATTCCTAAAACCAGAGCCAGGAACAATGGCACATTTGCTGGTGTAAGCAAGAATACTGGTCCCTGTTGTGGTGCAGGCTTCTTCTACCGCAAAGAAAGGCACAAATACCGATTTGTTGTGGCCATAATCTTGGTCAGGTAAGTAGAAAAGACGCTCGCCTTGTTTTAGAACGCGGATCATCTGTTTTAGATCGGTACGATAAATAAGCTTATTGCCATTGCGTGTGCGCCCACGATATTGAATGAATTCATAAGCGGGATTGCTATGAGGACGATACGCACCGTAGCCTGGTAAACCAATCACGCCAAAGGCACGAGCTGTGATTTCTAGGTTAAGCGCATGTACGCAGCACAGCAATACACCTTTGTTTTCAGCCTGTTTACGTTTTAATTCCTCGACATCTTTGATGTCTAAAATTCGTGCAAAACGCCATGTCGGCCAAAACCAAGTGATGCCAGTTTCAATCAGTGCCATGCCAGTATTTTTGAAATTTTCACTAACGATATGATTGATTTCATCGGTGTTTTTCTGTGGAAAAGCGAGTTCCAAATTACGCTGTGCGATGAATACCCGTTTTTTACCAAAACGCATGCCCAACGCACCAAGTTTACGCCCTATTTTGAGTAAAACAGAATAAGGTAGCACGTTCACTAGCAGCGCAAGCAGGCCAAAACTAAACCACACAACCCAGTACTTGGGATGTAATAAGGAGAAGCTAAATTCAGGTTTACCGTACTTTTCTTTACTCATAACTTTCTTTCGTTGTTAAACCGCTACTGAATTTGAGCACTAAGCAGTGCCCAGTATTCTTCAAAGTTAGCGGTAGGTTGATATTTAAAATCAGATCGAACAAAGCGATTCAAACTCCCCTCAACTTGACCAAGCAGCTGAGCGGCCAAGATGGTTTCATCAACGGGAAATGACTTTCCTTCACGCAGTTTACGTTCACGCAGTATCTGACGTAGTGAGGTTTCAATGCGTTCAAATAACTGGTTAATGCGCTCGCGCAGCCGCTCGTTTTCAAACATTAAAGCATGGCCAGATAAAATGCGTGTTAGGCCGGGGTTGCGTTCTGAAAAGGCTAAGATCAGTTGCAGTACTAAGCGAATGCGGTTGAGGGTATCTTTTTCTTCATCCAAAATGCGATTAATACGCGACATTAATGACTCTTCAATAAACTCAATCAAGCCCTCAAACATACGAGCTTTGCTTGGGAAGTGGCGATATAAAGCGGCTTCTGACACCCCCACTTGTTTAGCCAGTTTTGCCGTGGTGATACGAGATGCACCTTCGCTTGATTCGAGCATTTCAGCAAGAGCTTGCAGAATCTCTTCACGACGATTGTTTTTTTTATTGACGGCCATGACCCGATTTCCTTTTAGTTACCACGTGCTTTTTTCAGCGAAGTTATTGTTCGTTAAGCTAGTTAGTTTAACGGACAGCCTTCGGACTGCGTAGCGTAAAAATGAAAATGATTGAACTTGATGATGATTTTAGCACCCAACGTTCTTAAACCGCGACAGTAAGCACGCAAAGAACGTTGGGATACATTTACATTTTGTCGTTGATTAATAGCATCAGAGCGCGCGCTAATTCCGCTTTTGAACTTAAAGGTAAAGCTTGTTCGCCACCTTGCCAGTAAACGGTCAACGCATTATCGTTACTGTTGAAGCCTTGTCCTGCAACAGAAACATCGTTGGCACAGATCATATCTAATTTCTTGTTAATCAGCTTATTGCGTGCGTATTTTTCGACATCTTGTGTTTCTGCGGCAAAGCCAATAGTAAATGGTCTATGTTCTGTCATTGCTGCAACGCTGGCGACGATATCTGGGTTTTTAACCATCGTCAGCGTCATTTGTTCGCTGTCGTCGGTTTTCTTGATCTTTTGATCGGCAACTATCTGCGGTCTGTAGTCTGCCACTGCCGCGCAGCTGATAAACACGTCATGAGATTGAGCATGTTGCATTACCGTTTGATACATGTCGCTCGCGCTTTCTACATCAATACGTTGTACCTGCTGTGGTGTCGCTAAATTGACTGGGCCACTAATTAAGGTCACATCAGCACCAAGTTTGGCAGCCGCTTGGGCAATGGCGTAACCCATTTTTCCTGAACTGTGGTTGGTGATATAGCGTACCGGGTCTATCGCCTCTCGGGTTGGACCTGCGGTAATTAATATGGATTTACCTTGTAAAGGTGAAGTCTGTAGAGAATCGGCTTGGAAAAAAGCTTCGCAATGGTTAACCAACTGCATGGGTTCTAGCATACGACCTGGGCCAATATCACCACACGCTTGTTCACCCGCTGCGGGTCCCCAAATTGTCATACCACGACGTGCAAGTGTTGCAATGTTCTCTTGCGTAGCAATATTGCGATACATCTGCTGATTCATTGCTGGAGATACCGCAACAGGGGCATCGGTTGCAAGGATCAAAGTGGTGAGCAAATCATTGCCCATTCCCGCCGCCATGCGTGCAATTAAATCAGCCGTTGCGGGTGCGAGCAGCACTAAATCTGCCCATTTGGCGAGCTCAATATGGCCCATCGACGCTTCTGCTGCTGGGTCAAGCAAGCTATCGGAAACCGGGCGGCCCGACACAGCCTGCATAGTGAGAGGGGTAATGAATTCTTTGGCGGCGTGAGTCATCACTACTTGAACCTGAGCGCCGCGTTCAATCAGACGGCGTGTTAGCTCTGCGCATTTATAGGCAGCGATACCGCCACTAATGCCGAGCAGAATCTTCTTTCCAGCGAGTGTTTGCATGGTCTATCTCCAATATTTCTGCTGGCATATTACCACAACTGACTGACACTGTTAGGTTGTAGAACAAGCATCAAAAATGACGAAAATCAAAATTCAACGTATTGCTATAGTTAAAGTCGCCCAAGAACGTGGTGAGTAAATGGTGTTTGAGTCGGTATAAGTAAAAGAGGCGCATGCTAGTGGGGAATTTTAAGCTTTAATAGTTTTATCAATTTCAGCAAACACAATGGTGAATCGCAAATCAAAGAACACCAATTGCGGTTTTCATTTTTTATTGGCTTGAATGGGCCTTGTTTGTTAAACGGAAACTGAACAATGAGCCTTAAACTATTGCCATTGGAATCTATGCCACGTGAAAAATTGCTGGTTCGAGGCCCACAAGCATTGTCCGATGCGGAATTATTAGCCATTTTCTTACGCACTGGTACGCAAGGAATGAATGTTTTAGAGCTTGCAGATTTTTTATTGCGAGAGTTTGGATCACTACGAGCGCTTTTTTCTGCTAATCAGGATCAGTTTTGTCGTCATAAAGGGTTAGGGGAAGCAAAGTTCGTTCAATTACAGGCCGTTTTGGAAATGACCAAGCGTTATTTAGCGGAAACCTTAAAAAGAGGAGACGCATTAATCAGCCCAGAACAAACCAAATTGTATTTGTCGAGCGTATTGCGAGATCGCCAGCGTGAAGCCTTCTATATATTATTTTTAGATAATCAGCATCGCGTGATTAGTGATGAAGTGCTATTTGAGGGCACAATTGATGCGGCCAACGTTTACCCGCGCGAAGTCGTAAAAAGAGCGCTGCAGCATAATGCAGCGGCATTAATTTTAGCGCACAATCATCCGTCAGGCGTTGCTGAGCCTAGCCAAGCCGATCGCAGAATAACGCGCCGCTTAACCGATGCTCTGGCCGTTGTAGACATCCGTGTCCTCGATCATTTTGTGGTTGGGGATGGAGAGGTGGTTTCTTTTGCAGAAAGAGGGTGGATTTGAATCACATTTTATGTTGTGAGTTAAGATTATTCTGGTATGATTCGCCCACTAAATTATCAACCTAAATCAGCTCTGCTTAAAAAAAGATCACCAAATCCGTAAAAAGGATCTGTTCGGGTCTTGAGCAATGCATGTCAAGTTAGTATAATACGCGACCTTTGATAGCCTTGTATGGATTTTCCATAACGGTTTTTAACCTCAAACTTCTTAATTCATCGAGAAAGAGGTTCGGCCACCAAGGTTGATATCGAGCTGAAACGATTTGGAGAAGACATTCATGTCCCGAGTATGCCAAGTAACTGGTAAGCGTCCAGTAACGGGTAACAACCGTTCACACGCACGAAATGCTACTAAGCGTCGTTTTCTGCCGAACCTACAAACTCATCGTTTCTGGGTAGAGAGCGAAAAACGTTTTGTTAAACTACGTCTAACTGCTAAAGGCATGCGTATTATTGATAAGAAAGGCATCGATGCTGTTCTTGTTGATATCCGTGCACGTGGCGAAAACGTTTAAGAGGAATTGAACAATGGCTAAAGGCATTCGTGAGAAAATTCGACTAATATCTTCTGCAGGTACTGGTCACTTCTACACAACTGACAAGAACAAACGTAACATGCCAGGCAAATTTGAGATCAAGAAATTTGATCCAGTAGTTCGCCAGCACGTTCTTTACAAAGAAGGCAAAATCAAGTAATTGATTTTCCTCTTTGGAAGTATTGAAAGACCCAGCTTAGGCTGGGTTTTTTATTGCCTGTTATTTAGGATATACCCTTCCTACCTGCAACTTTAAGTGGTTTGGGTATAACTTTGGACGTGATATTGACCACAAACCTCGCCCGCTAGGGAGGGGATAAGAATTTCCGCAGTGGTGAGAGTGTGCTAAGTTATCGATAGAACAACCTTCGCTCGTGGGATTGAGAAGAGAAACTCTTAGGGATAGCCGTCATGCATATTAATCGCCGTCGTTGGAATAACATTCTTATATTGGCCATTGTCGCCTTTATTGCCATTCTTAACTTACCAACCGTGATCAAAACCTATCTTATTGACCCGCCTGTTAACCCATATCCTCATCTATTGAACCCAACAGCACAGTTACAGGCTCTGCATTTTACTGATTGGTCACTCGAACTGAATCAAAGCCGTTGGCGTTCAAGCCAACCGGTATCGGTGGCACCTGAAATATTGGCTCAACGCTGGCAAGATTTAGTGGGAACGGAAGTCGATGATGCGACTTATGATTCACTATCTCCTATATTGCGTAATCCACAAACGGTCGAAGTTTGGTATACCGATCAGGAAGAGCCACAAAGGATCACCTATTATCAAACACCGCAATTTTGGCTATTAAAAAATTGGCAAGACAAATGGATAGCCGTTTCTGCGGATAGGAATTTTCTTTTTCCACAATAAACTTTCGATACCCAAACAACTTGAAGTTGTAGGTAGGTGGCAAGTGAGTTCATTCCCATGAGCATAGATAAACGATGTGATTGGGTGAGCAAACCTAGCCAACACCGCTGCCGCTTCAAGTAGGAAGGAGATATTTTTTATCGTCCGTTGAATCAACACACAGCCGAGAAGTACTATGCCTGAATTACCAGAAGTTGAAGTCAGTAAAATGGGAATTACCCCTCATTTGGTTGGGCAAACTATCCAATTAATGACTTTTCGCACCCCTAAATTGCGTTGGGATATTCCGCAAGAATTGAAACAGTTAGAAGGGCAAGTGATTCGCACCATCTCGCGCCGAGCGAAATATTTATTAATAGAAACGGATATTGGCAGTGCCATTGTTCATTTGGGCATGTCGGGTTCATTGCGTGTACTCGATTGCGATTTTGCTGCGGGTAAGCATGATCACGTTGATCTCAAACTGACCAATGGTAAAGTTTTGCGTTACAACGATCCGCGTCGATTCGGTGCATGGTTATGGTGTGAAAAAGGGCAAAGTCACTCGGTGCTCAGTAATATTGGGCCTGAACCATTAACCGAAGAATTCAGTGCCGATTATATGCTTCATAAAGCGAAGAGTAAGCGTATTGCCGTTAAACAATTTATTATGGAAAACAAAGTGGTGGTTGGGGTCGGTAATATTTATGCGAGTGAATCACTGTTTAATGCGCGAATCCACCCAACAAGACCTGCCAATTCAATCTCAGAGGGTGAGTGGGTTCGTCTCGTGAGCGAGATAAAATCAGTACTGGCGAGCGCGATACAACAAGGTGGTACCACCTTAAAAGACTTTGCTCAAGCGGATGGTAAACCGGGCTATTTTGCTCAAGAACTCAATGTGTACGGCAAAGCAAAGCAGCCTTGCCCTGTGTGTGGTGAAGCAATTGAAGAGCAAAAAATAGCTCAACGAAATACATTTTTTTGCTCTTCTTGCCAAAAGTAGGTTGGACCAATAAGTGTTAGATTTTTTTGCTATGTAGCGCTTTAGCGACGATCTCAGGGACAAATTGATCCACCTCGCCGCCATGGATAGCCACTTCACGCACAATAGTTGAAGATATAAACGCATACTCTTCAGATGGCGTTAGGAATACGCTTTCTAGCCCTGGCATTAGGCGGCGATACATATTGGTTAAACCAAATTCATACTCGAAATCGACCGTAGTACGCAAACCTCGGATCAGCACATTGGCTTTTTCATTGCGTGCGAAATCGACCATTAACCCTGAAAACCCCTTAGCAGTAACGCTGCCTAGGTGTTGAGTCACTTGGCTGGCAAACGTGACCCGTTCTTCTAAAGTAAACATGGTATTTTTGCTTGGGCTGGCGGCAACCGCGATGATCACCTCATCAAACATGCTGGCGGCACGCTCAATAAGATCTAAATGACCATTGGTGATGGGATCAAAAGTGCCTGGGTAAATAACGCGAGAGATTCTTTTTTGACTCACAACGGAAGACTCATAACAGTTAGCTCGCATTGATAGTAACAAAAAGACTCAAAATAACCTATTGAACTCGGTATGATGTAACCCGCAATAGACAGCGAGACAAAACGAGAGAAGAGACGATGAAGAAGTTGTTGGTGATCCGTAACGACAAAATTGGTGACTTTATGCTGGCATGGCCAAGTTTTGCAATGTTGAAAGCATCGCTGCCTGATTGTCATATTACCGCATTAGTGCCCAATTATACGGTAGCTTTGGCAAAGCTTTGCCCATGGATTGATGCAGTGATGGTCGACCCAACAGATAACGCGTCCTCTGCGCAGAAAAAGCAATGTATTCAAGCGATTAAACAGCAACGCTTTGATGCTTCTATCAACCTATTCTCGACCACTTACAATGCACTATTAGTTTGGAAGTCTCGTATTCCTTATCGTTTAGCGCCAGCGACTAAATTTGCTCAAATTTTTTACAACAAACGAATTAAGCAAAAACGTTCTCAATCGGCAAAACCGGAATATGAATATAACTTGGATTTGGTGCGCGCTTTTTTACATGATATTGGTAAAGAGGTTGTCGAGCCGAGCGCACCTTATTTGCAATTTGACCAAGCGATGCTTGCTGAACAAAAAAGCAAGCTGGCAGCGCAACTTCATCTCGATACCAGTAAACCGTGGGTGTTTGTACACGCCGGAAGCGGAGGTTCGGCGAATAATTTGTCGCTAGAGCAATACACGCAGTTAGTGATGGGGCTTGATGGCGAGAAAGAAATTATCCTCACGGCAGGGCCTGGTGAAGAGGCGAAAGCGGCGCAATTAAACGCATTAATTGCAGAAAAAGGTGGAAGAGCGGCACTGTATGATAAAAATGAAGGGCTTGTTGATTTCTCACGCTCGATTGCTTGCGCTGATATTTTTATAGCAGGCTCAACTGGGCCTTTACATATTGCGGCAGCGATTGATGTACCAACCGTTGGATTTTTCCCCGCCAAACGTTCAGCCACACCACTTCGTTGGCGGCCATTGAACTCACAAGGCCGCCACATTGCATTTTGTCCACCGCAAGCAGCGGACAAAGAAACTCAGGCTGATATGAGCCGCATTGATATTAATGCAGTGTTAGCTGAGCTTAATCCTTGGGTGGCTCAGTACTGGTTCTAACCCATAAATCGGCGTATTTAACAAAGGTTGAGTGCGCCGATAATAAAGAGAGCAAGAAGCCTTGCTTACCATCTAAAAAGCCTGCTTTTACAACATACATTTTCAAAAAACAGCCAATAGCATGCAAAAGACCTTGGCTAATACTGCTTTTTTTACCGCGTTTTTCTCGTTGTTCCGCCCAAGCTTTAGCATAACCAGCGGATTTTACCAAGTAGTGATGAATATCGTTGTAGGTATAGTGAATCGCGTCGCCAGAAAGCTTAGCGACTTTCATTCCATCAGCCACTTCGACTTTTTCGTGTACTAAGGCATCATTGTATTGAGTTAATTGAGTCGGATAGAGGCGTAATACCCGATCAGGATACCAGCCACAATGACGGATATAGCGGCCAAAAACCCAACTTAAACGGGCAAATTGATACAGTGTATTGGGTTTATTAGCAGCGACCGCTTGTTGAATACTATCTTTTAACTCCTTGGTCACGCGTTCATCTGCATCTAACCACAACACATAATCAGACTCGACATACGACTGCGCTAAGCGGCGCTGTGGGCCAAACCCGGGCCACTGCGAGTTGACAAAAAACTTGTCAGTATAACGGCGCGCGATCTCTTCGGTATTATCACTGCTACCTGAATCTAAGACGACGATTTCATCTACCCATTGATGAACAGTTTCCAAGCAAGCTTGCAGATGTTGCGCTTCATTTTTAACGATCAGCGCAACGGCTAAAGTAGGTTTGCTCACAATAATTCCTCTGAAATTGGGGCTAGCTGAAAATCAGTGACCATTTTATCGAACATTTGGATCACATTGTGCGGTTGAATGCGTTGCATCGCTTGTTTGTCTTTTACGCGGGTACGCCAACTTACTTGGTCTTTCGTTTTGCCCGTTTCTGCAAGCAGAGCTTCTTCATAGGCCGACACCACATAATCGCGGTATTGATAAGGCCCAGTACGCTGTGGATTATGGTGTGCATACAACCCCAATACAGGTGTATTCATCGCATTGGCCATGTGCGTTGGGCCTGTATCTGGGGCTATCACTAAATCGGCGAAGTCGAGTAGGGCCAACATCTCTTTAAGCTGGCTTTTGCCGACTAGATTAAATATCGGCTGAGTAAGTTTACTCGTTATTTTGGCCGCTAGATCAATTTCAATTTGCGCAGGGCTACCCGCTAAAATGACATGCCAACCGAGTTGTTGAGCATGAGTTATCACTTCTACATAACCTTCAGCGGTCCAATTTTTATAGGCCTTACTCGCGGCAGGAACCACAACTAAATTACGCTTTGAATCTGAAAGGTGCAGCTTAGCCCATTGATGATCAGAATCCGAGTAAGTTAGTGACCACTTAGGTTCTTGTTTTTTGACTCCAAGGCACTCTGCAAACGCGAGTAAGCCATCTAATACATGAGGTGCTTGAGGCGATGTCACTTTTACATTGGTAAATAGGTGTTGGAAATCTTGGCTGCGGGCTACATCAAAACCGAGTTTATATTTAGCCTTAATGCCAAGCGTGGCAATACTGGCGCGAAACGCATATTGCATATGCAATAGGGCATCGAATGATTGCCCTTTGAGTTCTGCCCACAGTTTTTTATACGCTTTCCACCCTTGTTTTTTGTCGAATACAATCACGTTCACATTCGGCAAGTCATTAATCAATTGTGCTTCTAGCTTTCCGGTGATCCATGTGATTTGGGTTTCAGGCCACTGATGTTGAATCGCCTGCACAGCGGCTACTGCATTGCAAACATCACCAATAGCTGACAGTCGTAATACACAAATAGAGCAAGGAGCGGAAGAAAAAAGAGCCATAAGTGACATCGGTATAGAGAAAGTTAGTAAGAATTATGCAGACAGCGCTGATAAATGTAAAATACCAAGAGAAATGGTTGGGTTAAGTTGATACCGTTATGGCAAAAGTGGAACAATGAAAACGCTGAAAAAAGAGAATCAAACGATTTGGTATGATGAGCATTTGTTGGCGGAAAATCCTCTGCATTGTTTCAGTCCTGAATTTTGGCAACAAGCCGGTAAAGTGATTGGGAGTGCCACTGGACGTGGCACAACATGGTTTGTACAAGCTGAAAAGGTAGAGGCTGCACTACGCCATTATAAGCGTGGTGGATTGTTCGGTAAGTTAGTTAATGACCACTACCTTTTTTCTGGTTGGCCGAAAACTCGCAGTTTTCAAGAATTCGAATTACTCAATACACTGAGAGAGGCTGGGGTGAATGTTCCACGGCCGATTGCAGCGCGAGCAGTGAAGCGTACTTTTTGCTATCAGGCCGATTTACTCAGCGAAAAAATCCCGAACGCCCGCGATCTGGTGTCTATTTTACAAGAACGCCCATTACCGACCGAAATGTATGAAAAAATAGGTCGAGAAATCCGAAAAATGCACGATGCACAAGTCAATCACACCGATCTCAATATTCATAACATCTTAATTGATGACCAAGAGAAGGTATGGATTATTGATTTTGATAAATGTTATCAACAGAGCGGGAATAGCTGGAAACAAGGAAATCTGGAACGATTGAAGCGATCGTTTGAGAAAGAAGTGGGTAAGCGAGGGATTCATTGGAGTACTGAAGCGTTTATTATTATTTCTAATTGTAAAACTGAAGAATAAAAATTACTCCATGATCAAAGTGTTGAACAAACTTGCAGGGCTAGGTATGCCTGAAACTCGTTATGCTGTTTAAAAGGTATGCACTCTGGGCTGATTTACCTTTCTTTAAATTAGGCAACACAGCCGTTAGAGGGTGATATTTAACTCAGAGAATGGAGCTTTTTAAGTATACGGCCAACTTTATTTTTATAGTAACGGTACAGACGTTTCTTATCACGTGGTATTGATGTTATTTGGTTAAGATACAGCCAATCTTTAAGATCATACTCAAGTGCAAGATTACCTCGTTTATAGAAGCGGTCAGTTACGTCCAATCCGATTTTTTCTGGGCTATCCATGAGTAAGTTATTGGCCATAAATTGTGGCCAAAAGTCTTCACCTAAGCCAGCATGATCGCCGGTTTTACTCTCGATATGATGCTCTTCACCGAGTAGCGCTGAGATCCAATTCAGACATAAAACTTGCTCTGTTGCTGGGTGGCGTGCTTTGTAGCCTGGTTTAAGCGTGAAGTGGAGTTCTGGTATCCAGCGATCAGACCAAATGGTCAGGAGATCTTGAGTCAGGCCAAAGTCAAACAGATCGCTTTTATGAAAATGAACCGGATGCCCATAGTGGCTCGAAATAAAAAACGTGCTGCTGGTGAGCACTCGCTGAGTCAAAAATTGATAATTCTGCGCTCTGGGGATATCGGCATATTGTTCATACAGCTCAACAAATTGGCGACCAGTAAGCAGGTTATCGGTACGTAGCTTAACCGCATAAGGCGTTTTTACCACTTTCAGCCCCATATGGGTACTGTACATTTGACGGTTATTATTAAGTTTGATCGGCTGACCGTCATAAAAAACGGAATTTGAGCCGGGATCATCCAATTCCAACACTTGGTCGTAATCGAGCCCATCCAGCGGCTGCCCTTTCCAAGTCGACAGAATGATGGTCGATTTAGGAAAAAAGCGCCGTATAGAGTTCAAACACTGCTCTGTGATGCCGGCTATTTGCTGACGACCGGCACTGGCTTGCACCGGTCCCTGCACAACAAAGGTGATCGCTTCATCATCAATCTTGATCATGGTTGTGGTTGCCTCAAAAAGTCCGTGTACTCATCAGGCACGCCACAAAAAATGACCTCATGGCGTGCGATCAAGTGGTAGTGAATATTCAACCCTTTTTGAATGAGCAAATTGTAGAGTGGCGCAATGTATAGTTCGCCTCGCTCCCATTCTTGGCTCGGTCTGGCAACGTATTCGCGATACGCTTCCAAGTAATCCTCTTTACGATTGAAGTGATAAAGCCCTGTACTACAGAGATCGGAGATCGGATTTTTCTCCGCGGTTTGGATCACTTTGGTGCTGCCAGCATGTTCTGGTTTGGCGAAAGACCAGTTGTCACCGCTGCCCTGAAACACTTCTAAGTAGCCATCACTGTTCTGGCTAATGTCAGGGAATACAAAATTCGGACGGAATGTGTCGATGTTAAACACTGTGATCGAGCCCTGATGGTCTACGCCCTGTTTTGCTAGTTCTTCTAAGCCTAAAGTCACCGTTTCGGCTTGGCCGCGAGTTTCTGTATGCAATTCAGCAATGTAAAACTGTTTAATGCCAAGCTGGGTGGCTTTTTCGCGCACAAACGCCGCGGTGTCGTAAACATTGCGCACAATGAACAGAAGCGGAGTGTTAGCAAAATAGGCAGCAAAGCTGTTGACTGAGTGTTCAAACAGGGTTTGACCGTGGGCTTCAAGCATATATTTGGGCTGGGTATAACCGGCTTTAAAGAAGCGAGAACTCATTCCCGCCATTGGGATCACAATCATTGATCAAGCCTCAATAACATTTGATGGAGACGGAACGCATTGGCAAACAAGGCATCTTGGCGACGGCGATCATCTGCATGCAAAGGCAACATGGAAAGGAATAGTTGAATTTGCATCGCGTAGAGATTTTTGGCTGTTAGTCCGAAAGTCTGTTCAATTAGTTCGATAAAACCTTGTTGTATCTCTTTATGATGACTCTGTTCGGCAATCTTTAATTCGATCGCTTTGTCGCCAATCTCAACATGGTAGTAACCGGCAATAATCCAATCATACAAACCAAGAATTGAATGACTCAGCTTGGCTAAATCGTAGCGGATATCACCATACAGTGTTTTCTGCCCGTCAGGCGTCATCCCTCTAGGGTCAATCGTCTTAATTTTGTTGGCTCGGAAGTCATACAAAATGTTGCTAAAGCAGAAATCACCGTGTAAGACCCCTAACAAGGGTTTGCCATCAGGCAGATGTTTTTGGCTATCACGCAGAATTTGCGCGAGCGAAACCTCTTGTCCTGCAAACTGCCATTTATCGTCTAAAGAGATGTGCCGCGATGCACAGAATTCGTTAAGGCGTAGAGCGGTTTTATCGGCAAACAGTATGTCGAGAGTATTGATGGGATCATCCGGCTTGGTAGGTTGCTCAAGGCACAGGCTTAAAAACTCCACCGCGCTGGCTAAGATTTTTTGCCAGATTTGACTCGGCAGCTTGGAAAAAACGAATAACTCATTCAGCGCAGTGAGGTAGAGATATTCTAAGCGATAGGAAATTTTCCCCTCGCTGTTTTGACTACCTAAATATTGTGGGATGAAACCACGCATTGTCATCGGCAGATTGTCAAACCAGTAAGCTTCAGCGGCTATTTTTTGGTTCTTTATGCTCGATTTTTCAATCCATTTGGCGGTTATAGTGAGCTCATTAAAGGCGCGCTGAGTTGTGAATTCAGCTTTGGAATGGTAGTAAGTATTCACATGACCAAAATCGAGCCAGCCAATCGAGTTGACGGCACTTAAGCCTACGTTTTTATGATAGCGGTTAAGACCAGCAATAAATTGCCACTCACTCTGTGTAATACTGCGAACCAGTTCACGTGGGCGGCTGAATTTAAAGTAGCCATCGATAATCCGCTGACTTTCGTGATTCATTGGAGTGTTGGTATCTTGTAGCCAATCAACTTCATCATTAGTCAATACGGCCCAGTTATAACTGTCTTTCGCGGTGGAAACGCTGACAATATCATCTCCAACAGGAAGTTGATTAAAAAGCGTATCACCGTAGAGGATGTGCAGTGGTGCATTAAGTGAGTGGCCACTAATATTGAGTGCAGCAACCAAAGAAGCGCCAAGGCTCAGTCCATCAGGCGTAGCGATAATCGTCACCTGATGCTGCTCAAGCCACTGACTGTCGATTTCTGAGATGGTAAACGACTCGGGCAAGGAGAGATAGATCTGCACCCCCTGCGGCGCTAAAGCGACTTGATGTTGGAAAAGAGGTCGATTGCCTAAAGGTAGAAAGCTAGGTGGAATACGCCCAAATTCAGATTCCAATTCTTGCCCGACATAGGCACCAGACATTATCAGGAACATGATTTTTCCTTCTCGAGGAGTTGGTGGATCTCTTCCAAACTCATTGAGGCAAATTCGGTAGGGCGTACGGCGCGATCATCAATATAAAAGCCGGTGTGCCCACACCAAGGTTTGCCCACTAAAATTTCATCATACGGAACTTGGTGTTTATCCAGCCACTCAATAATGATAGGAAGAGTGTGGATATTGATTTTGCCGACGTTACCTTCATAAGTGCGCATATTACGCGCCGTTGAAATCACAATCTCAAACCCTTTTTGCTTATAATTCCGCAGTTGTTCAATCACATCCATTCTCGGTAGGACGTTTTTATAATCGGAAGTATTGGCTTGAGTTAGTGTCCCATCAAGATCAACAATTAGTCGTTTCATTAAGAGTTTTCTCTTTATAAATCTAAATATTCAAGTGTTTTGGCAAGAGCGCCACGGTTTTGTTCTACGATTTGATAACCTTGCTTGCCTCGATGAATACGCTGTTTGTTATCAGTGAACCATTCACAAAGGCTTTGTGCAATTTGCTCTGCATCTTGTGTGATCACACAAGCATCGGCTTGATTGAGGGCTTGAGTGATTTCACTGAAGTTGTAATAGCTTGGGCCAGTCAACATGGGTAAACCAAGCGCAGCTGGCTCGAGTAAATTATGCCCACCGACTTTGTCACCCAGTAAGCTTCCACCCATAAAACAAATGTCAGCAGATCCCATGAGTACTAGCATTTCTCCCATTGTATCACTCAGATAGACCTGTACTTCTGGATCAAGTTCAGTCTCTGTTTCAGTTCGTCGCACACTAATAAATTGTGTTTTACACAACTCAAAAACAGCATTAAATCGCTCAGGGTGGCGCGGGACAAGAATAAGCAATGCGTTAGATTGTTTTTTCAGCACTTTTGCATGGGCTGCTAACACTTGCTCATCTTCACCTTGGTGAGTGCTTGCGGCAATCCAAATTGGTCGTTCTTTACCTAGTTGATGCCTTAACTGCTGGCCTTTTTCTATGGTTTGTTGATCGATATTGATATCGAACTTCATCGAACCGGTGACTGTTACTTTGTCCGCAGGTAATCCGAGTCGCATGAAGCGCTGTGCATCATCTGGATATTGGCAAAGTACACGCGTTAAGTTAGATGCTAGTAAATTAAAAATCGGCTGACATTTAGCATACTGTCGACATGAGCGCTCAGATAAGCGAGCATTAATAACAGTAATAGGAATACCTGCTTTTGAAACCGTATGTAATGTGTTTGGCCACAATTCCGTTTCCATGATCAGCATTTGACTCGGTTTTATACGTTTGATGAAAGCGCGCACGGCAAAAGAAAAGTCAAATGGCATATAACGATGTTCGGCGATGCCTCGTAATTTAGCCGCTTGTTCTGCACCTGTTGGGGTTGTGGTGGTAATCACAATCGGTTGATCGGGATATTGTGATTTGAGTTTTTTTATCAGTGGAGAAACGGCAAGCGTTTCTCCAACCGATACTGCGTGGATCCAAATAGGGGATTGATTAGTTTTAAGCGGTGGTGTGAAGCCAAAATGCTCCTTCCAGCGAGCACCAACGCACGGCTTGCCCGGCCGCTTTTTGTACAAGCCCCACATTAAAAAAGGAGAAGCTACACAGAGAAGTAAGGTATAGAGAGTACGAATCACCACTCTACTGTTCCTTTTTCTTTACCAAATCATCTGGATTAATGTGAGTCCATTTCGAACGAGGGCGATCTATATATTGAAAATGTTCATTGGTAAAACTACCTTGAATACAAACGTATTTTCTATCTTTTGTGCAAAGGTCTTCTCTGCCTTTTAGTAATTCATCAAATACGCCAGGCCCGGTTGAATAATAAACGCCCATTTTGGGGTCATAGTTCTCAATGTTATGTAGTACTTTTTCAATTGCTTGGCTGAGGTCGTTATTATTAGGTGCTGAGGCGATAAAGTAGTTGGTAAAACGGGTATTATTATCAATTTTTATGTAAACCGCTTCTTGTTCATCGCCAATCAGTTTATCGAGAGACCATACCAAAGTTGCGTCAATGTCCATATAGACGCCCCCTTCGTTATTGAGTACGACTAAACGCCATAAATCGGCTTGAGCAGCGCCGTTGGTTAGCCGCATGTAAGCGTCATAGATTTCAGTTGATGCGTGGGTTCGTAAATACTCACCACGGGCTTCAGTACTTACATAACGATAGTCACAATTGAGCGACATTAATCGATTAAATAAGTAGTTAATATAAACGGGTAGGGAGGCTTGATCGGTAAAGTTGGTTTGCCAAATTGTACGTGGAATAGCGCTGCGATTGGAGCGTGCCCATTTTGCTGATGAATAAGCCGGAATGGTAAAACGCAATTTTGGAAACACCCAATGAAATGGGTAAGCGAGCATTTTAAAAATATTCCCGGTCAAGCGGATTAGTCGGTTGGCGATTAATACGGTTACTTGGCTCATATTTATTGGTCCTGTCTGCTTTTTACGGTTATCGAGCGTAGTTTCAATGTGGCAGTAATCGCTGCAGTAATTTGCTCAGTAGAAGGCTTTTCACCATTGGCATTCATCACGATCGTATGTGTTTCATACAATGGTGTATAACGAAAAGGGACGGTAGCGTAAAAAATACCAACAGTTGGTGTGTGGGTCGATATGGCCACATTGCGTATGCCAGTGTCTGGAGCAATCACTAACGTTGCTTTCGCAATAAACGTGACTAATTCATCTAAAGGTAAGCATGGCTGAATCGTTAATTTTCCAGCCTCTGCAAGATCCTGTAGATACTCACCTTTTTCAAACTCATTTTTTCCCTCAAGGAAGATATGTTTTACATTGGGCTGCTGCTCAATAGTTTGCTCGATGACAGCACGCATTTCAGGCTTAGATAAGATTTTTCTCAGCTGTGAAGCACCACTGAAATAGACAAGGTAAGGTGTTTCAAAATCACAAAGTTGCCTGTTGTCTGGGTAGGCAAAATCGAGAGGATAGCTTGGGTTGTGGCCAAGGATTTTAAGCATGTCGAGCATGCATTCTACTTCTGGTTGGAAGTCAGAGCGAAATACTGCCAAGTTATACAGGGTGCCACATAAAAATGGCGTGTAAGGAAAGCCAACTTTGAGTTTTGCTTTAGTCAGTAATGTCATCCAGTAAGAGCGATTTGTCCCAGCGACATCAAATATAATATCTTGCTCTTCCAGTTGGCTGTAGTCTTGCCATTTTTGCTTGAGTGATAAGTGTTTTGAATCCTCACGGCTTTTCATTACCACTGTTTTATCCGCTAACTCTGTTGGTGTTCCATAGAGGTAGTTTGAAACGGTGACCAATGTTATTTCTGCATGAGGGAAGAACTTCCGAGCTTCAATCAAAAATGGGCGCACAATGACTTGATCACCGAGCGCAGCATGGCGAATGACGGCAATTTTCTTGATTGCTAAAGGATTAAAATAACCATTCAAGTATTGGCGGGCGGCCTTCGAGGCATAAGCCCCTTTTTCAAACCAGAGGTGTTTCATTAATCTTTCCCAATAAATCTATTTAAAGCTTGAATAACTTGCACCGGTTGCAGCTGATTTAAGCAATTTAAGTGCCCTAATGGGCAGGTTCGCTTAAAGCATGGGCGGCACTCAATATCGGTATACACCATTTCTAAGCGCTCAGTTAGCGGTGGCGTGTATTGCGGTGAACTTGAACCATAAATTGCGACGATATTACAACCTACGGCGGCGGAGACATGCATTAATCCTGAATCATTACTGATGACGGTATGGCAAGCCGCCAACAGATCCACGGCTTCAATAAGTGAGGTTTGTCCTGCTAGATTATGTATTGAGCTTTTCATCTCAGCAGTAAGGGCGTTGCGGATAAGTTCACAAACATCGTTGTCCTTCGCGGAGCCGAAAAGCCACACTTGATAACCGTTATCGATAGCGTGTTTGGCGACCTCAGCATAATATTGATCCGGCCACCTTTTGGCAGGGCCAAATTCGGCGCCTGGGCACAAACCAATAACCGGCTTGTTAGAGGAGAGTTGTAAGCGTTCTCTTGCAGATTGTTGACTTACCATATTAACGAACAGCTCAGGCTTTGGGCAATTATCCAATCGCACTTGTTCTTGCATTGCTTCTTTAGGTGAAGCTAACGCGACATAGCGTTCCACCATATATTGGAAAACACGCTTATCTGGCCTTAGATCTGTCAGCAAACCGTAGCGAAACTCTCCTTTCCAACCGGTACGGTTTGGAATGCCTGCAAAGAGTGGGATAAGTGCTGATTTAGCCGAATTTGGTAGTACGAATGCGTGAGTATAATGGCGGCTTGCTAGCTCTTTACCCATCGTTCTTCTTGCGAAAAAGTCGAACTGACCATGACCAATCGGCATCTCGATAGCATTAGTGATTTGAGGCATACGTTCGAGAATAGGTTTACACCATGCTGGTGCAAGTACATCTATCTCAGCCTCAGGGTGCTGCTGCTTGAGTGACATATATAAACTTTGAGACATGACCATGTCTCCCACCCAAGATGGGCCAATGATAAGAATTTTCATCTGACTTTTATCTGCTCACAAATCGACGCTGAGAATAGCATAATGTTGATATGATGATAACGGCACTATTTTATCGACTTTTATCGATAATGTGTGTTCTAGTGCTGAAAACGTTTCAAACAAAAGCATGATTATGGTCTAATTGGCGACCTATTTCTGTATCACCAGCACTTGAGAGTGAGACGTCTATCCATGAAAATCTGCGTTATCAGTTTAAAGCGTTCTCCGGAAAGAAGGGAGAACATCAAAAAGCAGTTAGATGCACTTGGGTTGGATTTTGAGTTCTTTGATGCCGTTGATGGGCGGGCAGAACCACCGCATCCACTGTTTGCGAAATATGATTATTTTAAGCGGTTGTGGCTGACGAATGGCCGTATGCCTTCCAAAGGTGAAATGGGGTGTTATGCAAGTCACTATCTTCTGTGGCAGAAATGTATTGATATAGATGAGCCTATCCTAGTCTTGGAAGATGACGTTGTCGTAAGATCTCATTTGACCCAATTCCTTGAATCTATAAGCAGAGTAACACAAGAGTATGGATTTGTCCGTCTTCAGGAAAAAGGCGAACGAAGCCAAACATATACGAAAGAAAAAAGTGACGAGTTTTCTGTTAGTTTCTTGGATAATAATTTTGGTGGACTACTCTGTTATGCAATTTCACCAATAGCTGCCAAAAAATTGGTAGACGGGTGTGTGAGATGGACTCTTCCGGTTGATAACTATGTAGGTTCATTATACTTACATGATGCACCAAGCTACCTATTTTCCCCTAGTATGGTTGAAAGCGTTCAAGACTTCGATACGACGATTCAGCTTGGGGAGGAGAAACACCCACCATTTTATAGAAAATTAACTAGAGAATTATATGTTATATACCGAAAGGTAATGATGAGTATATATAATAAACGATACAAATAAATGAAAAGAAAATTTGAAGAATTATTTTTGTTGTCGCCTGCAATCATGGTTTTTGCAGTTATCTTCAATGTCCCAGATACAAAGTTTATCGTCTCGAGACTGACTGTTTTAGTTTGCCTTTATTGTTTGTTATTTCATAGGAAGGCGGCATTTTATAATCTTGAGAACCATCGATTCAAGTTTTTTATAACAGTATCCTTTATGGTCATTGGTTATTTTTCTCTGCTGACTATAGTAAGAGGTGATGTTTTTTCGTTTGCTAGGTCGTTATTGGTAACCACACTATATTTAACATTAGTGCCTTGGTACAGAGTCGGTCGAAGTGCCGTTGTCTACTTGATGTTAGGTGCGGCTCTTGTAAATGGTGGTTGGGCTATTTATGAGCATTTTTTTATAGGTAATGTTAGAATTGGCAAGGCGGTCAATCCTATACCATATGCCTTATATAGTGCATCTATGTTTTTGTGTTGTATATATACGCTAAGGGCTACTCAGTTAAAGTTATTAATAAAAGTGATGTTAGTTATGGCGTCTCTAGGTTGTAGTTATGCACTGTTGCTAACTGATGTTAGGGGGGTTTGGTTAGCACTACCTTTCGCTATAGTACCGTTATTTGTTACAAAGTCTTCTTTCAATTTAACTGATAAAAATAGTATCGTAAGATTTGCTCTTATCTTGATTACTTTCATCGGTATTGTATCGACTAACTTAGTGCAAGAGCGCTGGGATAGAACGATACAAGAGTTTCACCTAATTAGCCAAGGAGATTACGGTTCATCGATCGGAATAAGGTTAACCCTATGGGAAAATGGATTAGATATGGTAACCGATGGGCTGTTTGTTGGTGTTGGTTCCGAACAATTACGACTCGGTATTGATACAAGTTCGGAGAAGTGGATACGGGGCTTTGCACATTTACATAACCAGTTCTTACAACTGCTTGTGGAAAACGGATTGATTGGGCTGATGATTGTTACTGTTTGGTTTGCTTCATCTTTGATATGTTTTAGGAGCTACGCATTAGATTTTCATTATCAGGCCCTTTGTTGTTCAATTTTGGTACTATTTTCTATTGCTTCTTTAACAGATGTTCCTTTCATCCATAGTCATATTGTCTATCTAATTAGTTTACTTCTTGGAGGCTCCATATTATTAGATAAACAATCATCAGGTGAACCTAGTAAGTAAGCTCATTTGCCCAGCTAGTGTCTTCTAGTATCACTCTAGCAGGGTTGCCAACAGCAACTACGTTATGGTTAATGCTCTTGGTTAATGTAGAGTTAATACCTACGACAGAGTTATTACCAATAGATGCACCCTTTAAGACTGTGACATTATCCGCAAGCCAGACCCTGCTTCCAATATGGATACTTTTCGCAGGGTTAATTCGCTGACCTTGTTTAACAATGTCGTGCCCATCACTGGTCATCACTTTTACGTTGCGTGAAAACATACAGTTATCACCGATCGTAAGTTGAGTGCCTCGCTCTCGACATGAAATAAAGCAGTTTTCACCAATAACACAGTCTTTGCCAATAATTAGCGTGCAATCATTACCATCTAATTCAATACAGACGCCTTTTAAATTAGCTCCATCTTTAAATACTAACCTATTGCCACTACCTGTAACATGGATATCACAGTAGCGTATTCTGGTTTTTTTACCAATTTCGACAGTATTATCTGAACCAATGCGTATTTTGTTGCGAAGACGTGCTAGTAGTGAAAAGTTCGCCATAGAAACCTTCTATTTATTCTTTCTAAATACATAATTACCGGTAACTTTTCTCCACAATCCTAGCACTGAGGTTTTAGGAAAAATGGCAATACGTCGGATTTGATACGGATCGTGATGGATAACTAAAGGGCCACTGTTGGTTGCGACGGCAAATTGATAGCCTAACTCGCGCGCTAAGAGTTTTGAATCTTGATTATGGTCACCATAAGGGTAGGCAAATGAAACCAAAGATTCACCAATGAGGGCTTCCAGTTGATTTTTATTTTCCATAATTTCATGCTGCTGTTGTTGATAAGACAACTGGCTTAGACGTGGGTGAGTCATCGTATGGCCGCCAATTTCAACTAAGCCTGATGCATGCAATTTCTTTAATTGGCTTTCATTCATTAAAGCTACCGCTTTTTCTGGGTTGTTAGGCACTTCAACATCCCAACGGTTAAACTTTTCACCAGTGACAACATAGATAATGGCTTTGAAGTTATATTTTTTTAATAAAGGGAGCAGAAGTTCGTAATTGTCTTGATAACCATCATCAACCGTTAACATGATATAGCGCTTACTTGGTTCAAGGCGGTGTATCAGCCTTTTATCTACCAAGTCTTTAAATGTCAGAGTCTCAAAGCCCATGCGCTTGAGTAACTTGAAGTGTTTTTCAAGCATATTGATATGAAGATAAGTTCCATGTACACCTTTTTCACTATCATTTTTGATAAAGCGGTGATACATGATGATTGGCATCTCTTTACGCAGTTTTTCAACGTAAACTGTTTGGTAAATATCTTCTATTTGATCGACTATATTCGATAAGCTATAGCTATGCTTAATGATCTCACTGACCTGTGGTGAGCAGTGTTTCATTTTCAACCCTTGCTCTACGTGTCGGTTAGTTTGCGTAAAGTCAATATCGAGATCTTTAGGGCCGATGTCACCGAAGTTGCTTGCCATGGCTGCAGTGATATTATTGTCATCGACAATACCAACTGCGCTCGCTTCACCTATTGCTAGTGTGGGTCTTCCACACAGCAAGGATTCCATTGCAACTCTACCCGCACCTATGACTAAGTCTGACTGGGCTAGTATTGAGACAACATCTTGTGAATAACCAAGAAAATGAACGTCAGAAGTAAACTTATCAAAACGCGCTTCAATTTTAGAGCCTGATATGACCTGAATATGGTATTTCGCTGAGTCTAAACATTCATCGAGTAATCGATAGCAAAGCTCCCCTTTGGGGCCGGTTAACCTACCAATAATACTGATAACAGGTTTGCTATTTTGAGGAGCGTTTTGCCAAGCGAACTCTTGAGTTTCAATACCATTTCGACTAACGATTAGCGAACTTTGTGGAACATCCAATTCAGTAATGAGTTGTTGTTCAATGGCTTCACAAACTGGTAGGGCTTTGTCGCCCATTGCATGAAATTTCTTGCGAGATGCGTGTACCGGTTGACGACCATGTACTGTCGTAACCATGGGTGTTCCTGTGATTTTACACGCAATATGACAACTCCAACTCGATGCTCTTGAGTGAGCATGTACTAACTGGATGTTATGCTTTTGTATCAGATAAATAAGATAGCCAACGTGCCAAAAACGGCGAGGAATACTACGCTTATTAAAGCGGAGTTTGTAGAATAGCCCTTGATGTGACTTGGTTAGGGTGTCTGAAACGTAGAATACACGATGTCCTCTATTTGTCAGTTCATCGCCAACAGTTGTTGCATACACTTCAGCCCCTGTGACTTCCAACTGGGACAAGGCCATCAAAATATTCATACATTCTCTTTATAGCTTGGTGAACTCTAAAAATGTCCCGCAGCCTTTCCTCTGGAAAAGCGACATTTGGTAAAGAGGGAGGAATATAACGTTAATTTCTCCCTCTTAAAATCACTAAGCGTTAATAATGCTCATATATTCAGCCACACCTTCCGCTACGGTTTTAAATTTGTGATCACAACCAGCGCTTCTGAGCTTACTCAAGTCGGCTTGAGTAAATTCTTGATACGCACCTTTTAAGTGTTCAGGGAATGGAATGGTTTCCACTTCACCTTTGCCATGGTGTTTGATAACGGCTTTTGCAACTTCCTGGAAAGATTCAGCATTACCCGTCCCTAAGTTATAAATACCGGATACGCCACTGTCCATAAACCATAAGTTCACCGCAGCAACGTCACCAACGTAAACAAAATCACGTTGGAAGGTTTCACTGCCTGCAAACAGTTTAGGGTTTTCCCCTGCATTCATTTGGTTGTTAAGGTGGAAAGCAACAGAAGCCATAGAGCCTTTATGTTGTTCACGCGGACCATAAACATTGAAATAACGAAAACCAGTGACTTGAGAAAGCTTCTCGCCATGTTGTTGTGCATCTTGCCAAACGCGGCGTACATAGTTATCAAACTGCTGTTTTGAATAACCGTAAACGTTTAATGCACCTTCGTATTGTTTTTCCTCGACGAAGGTGTCGGTATCACCGTAGGTCGCAGCAGAAGAGGCATACAAAAATGGAATCTCACGCTCTAAGCAGTAATGAAGCAACTCTTTAGAGTATTCATAGTTATTGAGCATGATGTATTTACCATCCCACTCGGTGGTCGCAGAGCAAGCACCTTCATGGAATACCGCTTCAATAGGGCCGAAATCATCACCAGCCATAACCTGAGCAAGAAAGTCATCACGGTCCATATAGTCAGCAATATCAAGGTCGACCAAGTTTTGAAACTTACGACCATTTTTAAGGTTGTCGACAACAAGAATGTCGCTAATGCCTTTTTCATTAAGTGCTTTGATGATGTTGCTGCCAATCATGCCAGCGCCGCCAGTTACGATGATCATAGATTTGTCCTAAATAAATGTTAGCTGCATGGAAGTATAACATTTCAAGAAGTATTAGGAAGAGCGGCATAGATGATGTACCAGCTGATTATAGAGTGAGCAATTGTTGCTGTTGATATGTCGGTTTCATCACAGTTATTTCGCGCAGTTAAAAAATAGAGTTCAGATTGGATAAAGTTGAGGATCGAAAAAGGACTTACATTGTGGATGGTTTAAGAGCTCGCTATCTGACTATCGCCACTTTGGCTCGATTAAGGTACAATTTCGCCAATTAATGCTGTGACTAACTGTTACACCAAGTGAAGTATTATCGTATTGGGGCTATACCCAAGGGCGGTAGCATGCCTAAATGTCAGAAAAAAGGGAAGTTTGTGAATAACCATTACCAGTCATCCAACCCAAATCCTTCTCACCCACAAATCCCAAACTTTTACGAGCAGAATGATGAAATCGATCTCAAAGAGCTTTTTATCGCTCTTTGGCAAGGGAAGTGGATCATCATTTTAACTACCCTAGTGTTTGCGATAGGCGCGATTACTTACGCGTTAACGGCGCAAGAGTGGTGGAGCAGTAGCTCGAAGATTGCAGTGCCGCAAGTTCAAGATTTCACGCAATACCAGTCTCAAGTTAAGCAGTACCAACCGATTTTTGACGTTTATCAAGAAGACGGTACGATGTTGGTGAATAACTATTTAGATGGTTTGGTTATGCCTCAACAGCTATTTCAGTCATTTGTCATTGCTTTTGAGTCGAATAAAAATAAACGTAATTTTTTAGACAGCAATGCGGTTTTTCAAGATTTCAAGAATAAGTTAGATGCCGATGCCGATGCCGATGAAGCTACACGTCGTTTGTATAATGAATGGTTTAGTAAACTAACTGCGTCACAACCTGATAAAAGCAATAAAAACATTATGGAACTAAAGGTGCAGGCAACAACAAAGCGTGATAGTTATAATATATTACAAAACTATATTGCTTATGTTGGTGATATTGTGCGTCGTGATGCTTTGCAAAACCTAAATGCGATTATTAGCACTAAAAAGAATGAGCTATTACAGCAAAAAGCCGCACTTTCTTTACAAGCGAAACAAAACCTTGAAGTTGAAATTCAACGAGCTGAGTACGCACTGCAAATAGCGACAGCAGCAAAGGTTGACACTCCTATACAAAACTTAGGCGGGAAAGAAATTTTTCCCATAAATCTAGGAAGTGCAGCTATTGAAGCAAAAATTAATGCGTTAAAAACCATATCAAACTTGAGTGTTATTGAACCGCGTTTACAGCAGATAGACTCAAAACTAACGCTAATTAACAACACAAAAATAAACCCTGATATAGAGTTTGCTACCTTTCAATATTTAGATGATGTCCAAATGCCATTGAACAGAGATAAACCCAAACGAGCACTTATTGCAGTGCTAGGGGCGTTGTTGGGCGGAATGTTGGGGGTAGCGGTTGTGTTGGTTAGGTTTGCGTTTAGGAAAGAATCTAAGTAATTGATTGTTTTCAGTACCTATTTGGGCGGGTTAGAGAAAATAGTCGAAATCAAATAATAACAGAGAGATAGTGAAATTAGACTGTCTCAAAATGAATTAAAAGTGCCTCAGTTGCTTGTGACAACTGAGGTTAAAAAATTAAAACGAGCATGAGAGAAATACCTATGAGCTTCTCAATACTAGACTGTACCCTTCGCGATGGCGGCTACTACAATAACTGGGACTTCGAACCTGAAGTCGTTAACCAATATCTCAATAGTGTCGCGAGCGCCAAAATTGATTATGTTGAACTGGGATTACGCAACTTCGCTAAATCAGGCTTCTTGGGAGCATTTGCTTACACGACTGAAGATTTCATCAATACCTTAACTTTACCTGAAGGTCCGACCTATGGTGTGATGGTTGATGCCAAAACTATCCTTGAGTCCGGCATGCCAATCAAAGAAGCAATTGACGCACTATTTGTTCCAGCGGCGAACAGTAAAGTTGACTTAGTCCGTGTTGCCGCACACTTCAATGAAGTGGAATTTTCAGCACCTATCGTTGCTCACCTAAAAAAACTGGGCTACATCGTAGGCTTCAACCTTATGCAAGCTGGCGGTAAGCCTGATGACGTGATTGCAGATAAAGCCCGTCAAGCGGTCAGCTGGGAAGGTCTCGATGTCCTTTACTTTGCGGATTCACTAGGCAACATGGATGGCCAAGAAGTCCAACGTATCGTAACAGCGCTTCGTACTCATTGGACGGGCCCTTTGGGTATCCACACTCACAACAACATGGGCAAAGGCTTAGATAACACACTTTCAGCAATGGAAGCCGGTGTTTCTTGGTTAGATACAACCGTGACTGGCATGGGACGCGGTGCAGGTAATACTCAAACTGAAAGTCTGTTAGCTTACCTAGATAAAGGTGACTCTAAATACCAACCAAAGCCAATCTATGAATTGGTTATTCGCCACTTTGAGGCGATGCAAAAAGAATATGGATGGGGCAGCAACTTATTGTACTTCTTAGGCGCTCAAAATGATGTGCATCCGACTTACATTCAGAATTTGTTGTCTAGTACCCACTACGGCACTGACGAAATCATTGGTGCGATTGACTACCTTAGTAAGCTAGAGGGTACAACATCGTACAACGGTGCTGTACTTGATACGGCGCTGAGCTTCTCTGACTGTAAGGCTGAAGTGACCGGAAGCCAAGACTTACAAGCTCTCTTTGATGGCAAAGATGTCCTCATTATTGCTAATGCTCCAAATACAGAGAAGTACGCAACAGCAATTGAGATGTACATTAAGAGCACTCAACCAGTTGTTATCTCTATCAATACAACAGCGCATATTGCCCCTGAGTTAGTGGATTACTACGCAATTTCTCACAACTCAAAGTTCTTGTCAGAATCAAAACTCTACAAAGGGTTAGATAAACCAATCATCCTTCCAAAGTGCCGCTTTACGACTTCTGAACTGTCAGAGCTTGAAGGTGTAAACTTAATTGATTACGGACTCGAAGTTGTAAAAGAGACGTTTGCAACTCAGGGTACTTACACGACTACTCCCTATGACATCACAACGGCCTACGTTCTTGGTGCTTTACTGGAATCAAACGTGAATACGATTTCAGTGGTTGGTTTTGATGGTTATGCTCAAGATGACGTTCGTCAACAAGAGATGGTAGACATATTGAACCTTTACCATGCTCATGAGAAAAGCCTAGAAATTACCTCTTTGACTCCAACTAGCTACCCGATTGCTAAAGGCTCTGTTTATGCCCCTGTTAAGTGAATACGAGGTATACATTTTTGATTGTGATGGTGTCATTTTAGATTCCAACCAATTGAAAATCGAAGCTATGAAAAATGCACTGAAGGCGCATTTTTCAGCTCAAGACCTCATTGCGGAGTGTGTTGATTACTTTCGCCATAACTTTGGAAAATCTCGCTTTCACCACGTTGCTCACTTTCTAGATAGCATCCTAACTATTGAAGAAGAAAAAAGAAGTGAGCTAGAGCAACGGATTTTGGCAGATTTCTCCAAACAGTGCCGTACTTTATACTTAACGGCGCAGCTGACGCCCGGCTTTATGTCGTTTATTGAGAAGTGCAAAGGTAAACGATATGTCGCAAGTGGCTCAGAGCAAAATGAACTCAGAGACGTTTTTTTCCAGAGAGGTCTCGATACTCACTTTGATGGTGTGTTTGGCTCACCAACGCCAAAAGCTGAGCTTATCCGCAATATTCTTAAGCAAGAAAACAACACAAATGCCGTCATGTTTGGTGATGCTGAATCCGACATGTTGTCAGCCCAACAGAACCACATCGACTTTGTGTTTTACGCACCTTATTCCAATGTAAAAGAGAAGATGATTGAGCAATGTCACTTGCAACAACACTTGATTATCGATGACTTTTCAACTGTGAGATTCTAATCATGAGTAATGAGAAAACCTTTGCTGTCGTTATTCCAGCACGTTACGAATCAAGTCGATTCCCGGGTAAACCATTAGTCGATATTTGTGGTAAACCAATGATACAGCACGTCTGGGAGCGTTGCTGCTTAGCTGTGGGACAAGAAAAAGTATACGTGGCAACCGACGATGTTCGCATCCAAAGTGCGGTTGAAACCTTTGGTGGTCAGGTCGTGATGACAAGCTCGGAATGCTTAACTGGCACCGACAGACTGGCAGAAGCCAACTTACAGCTTAACTGTGACTTCATCGTTAATGTCCAAGGTGACGAGCCACTTATTAATCCAGATGACATCAATACGGTGATTAAGGCTTTTTTAAAGAGTGGCAATGTGACCAATGCTATGTGTGCCATTACTTCAGAGCAAGAGTTTCGCTCTTTTACTGTGCCGAAAGTAACTTTCAGCCAATCTGGTAAGTTACTTTACATGAGCCGAGCAGGCATCCCTCAGACTAAAACGGGTGAATATCAATTTGGTTACAAGCAAGTGTGTATCTACGCTTTTTCAAAAGAGCAGCTGGCCTTCTTCTACAGCAACAAAGCGAAGACTCGCCATGAGCAAGTAGAAGACATTGAGATACTGCGCTTTTTGGAATCAGATTATGTTGTAGATATGGTTGAAGTTGAAGCCGGTTCTCTCGCCGTTGATGTTCCGGGAGATGTTGAGAAAATAAAGTATAAATTGAGTAAATAATATGGGAAAGTACATCACTGTTGTGACAGTAGTATATAACTGTGAAGACTACGTATCATCTTGCATTCAAAGTGTTATCACTCAACCTAATATAGATGAAATCGAGTATATTATTATTGATGGGGGCTCAACCGATAGAACGATGGAGATCATAAATCAATACAAGGAGAGTATTGATGTTATAATCAGTGAAAGTGATGAAGGTATTTATGACGCTATGAACAAGGGTTTGAACCTTGCTAAAGGAGAATATATATGTTTTCTCAACGCTGATGATATTTATGTTTCTAATGCACTTAGCTATATTAGTGAAATGTTGAAGAAGTCCCCACAAATAGACGTACTCAGTGGGCTTGTTGATCTGGTTGAAAGAGATACATTAGAAACCATTAAGACCAGAAAATCATCAGTTAATAAACTATGTTTAGCCATGAGCCTAAATCATCCAGCAACCATTTTTAAAAGTGATCTACATAAAAAATACTATTATGAGAAGAAGTATAAGATCGCTGGTGATTATGATGTGCTTTTAAGAATAAAAAAAGATGGTTATAAAATATGTTCGATTGATAAAGTACTTGTTATGATGAGGGATGGTGGCGTTAGTGATGAATATGAAAGCTTGGGATTAAAAGAAGCTAAATTAGCTAGATTAGAACATAATACTATAATTGAGAATGTAATTGCTAGTATTTATTATAAATACAAAGAGATAAAAAGAAGTTAATGTTGTGAAGAATAAACTCACGCTCTCTAGGTTGCTATTAGATTTATCATCATTAATATATCTGCCGATCAGTATATTATCTATATTTTGTTTTTTGTTAAGACCAAGATATCAAAGTGTTTTTTTTATCTCTCTAATATTTTCTGGCTTTGCATTTTTATTGATTCCTTATAATGTCTGGGATTTGGCTAGACATTATGAATCCTTTTTAACTATTAGCAATATGCCTTTTAGTGAATTATTTGAATATGGGCATATCAGGTATCTACCGCTCCATTTTTACATGTGGTTTATTGCATCTATAGGTTTACCAAAGGAAGTATTGCCTGCAATATCAATATTTTTTTCTTATATAACTCTACTAACGATTCTTGTAAATATCCATGAATCAAAGAGATTAACTGATTTTCAGTTCCTCATCTTAACGATTTCAATATGGTGTGCTGTTCCATTTATTGGGATAGCAAGTTCCTTGAGACAGCATCTGGCAATAATAATTTTCATTTATGGAATGTGGAATTATGTATTAAAAAGCAAATCCAAATACTTATTGTATTTCTTTGTAGCATTATTAATCCATTCTTCTGTTATTGTTCTTTTAATTATCATGTTCGCATGTAAGTTAAAAATAAATGACAATATAAAGAGATTTTCCTCCATTTTATTTATGTTGTTAATGGTTTCTGGCCTGAGTTCAGATTTATTTTTCTCTGTAATAAATGTTTTTAAAAATATTTTAGTTGAAAATGGCTTTTACTTTGCACTGTATTTTGATAAATCGATAATAATGGAATCTATAGATTCATTATCTAAGTTCGAGTATGTCGTAAAGTTTATAGTTAACCCTATGCTATTTTATTGCGTTGCCTTCTTTTATGTCTTTTATTGTAAAATTTCAAGCAAAAAAGAGAGATTGATAAATAATTTTTTGTACTTATTGTTATTGACTATATTTATTGTATCACCTTCAGAAACTATTTTTTCTCGTTTTTCTTTTGCATTTACAGTTATAGGTGTTTTATATATTTTTAACTATAATATATTCCAGTATAGTGTGCTTAAACGAACTTTATTATATTTTGTCTTACTTTTGTCTATAACAATTACAACGCTTGTTAAAACGAATGCTTATAAGTTAGTTATAATTCCTTCGTGGTCTAGAGTGCTTTATACTCCATCGGTGTTTTTTCCAATCTATAGCAAAGAAGATATTGACTCGATTAAGGTTGAATGATGAATAATAAAAAAGGAATAAAAATAATTACATTGCATGGTAATAAAGTGGGAGGTACAGAGAAAGCTGCTTCAGACTTACGGAATGTATTATCTACAAAATACAGATGTAATATAGAATATCTTTTTGATAACGTGACAAAAAATAACATTAATAAAATTGACCAGTGTTTAATGTTTTTTAAAATACTATTTAAGTTAAAGTTTGAAGATGTCTGCATTACAACGGACTACGCTACTTATTGTCTTTTGGTTATCGCTAATTTTTTTAAAAAGAAATTCAAGCATATAATAATGTGGGAGCATGTTCCAAAAGATAGAAATGGTAAATTTTGGTTGTCTTTGGAGCATGCTTTTTCTCTGAGCTCTAAAGCTGATACGATCGTTACCTTAAGTGAACTAGAATATAGCAAGTGGAATAATCCATCGGCGAAGAAAATTCTTATTATTAATAATGCAATATCTACGAATGGAAACGAATTGTATAAATCAAGTATTAACAATAAAGAAGGGTTAGTTTATGTCGGGAGAGTAACTAAAGACAAAGGTGTTGAAAGGTTAATTGATGCTTTTTTAGAGTTCTTTCCTGAGAATATTAATTTGAAAATTGTAGGTGATGGTGATGAATTGGAAAGACTTAAATATAAATATAAAAATAAAGAAAATGTGATTTTTCTTGGGCAGAGAGATAATATAGCTCAAATACTTTCTCAGTCTAAAGTGTTTGTTTCTGGTTCTTATTATGAGTGTTTTCCGATATCAATTTTAGAAGCTATGTCATTATCTTTACCGATAGTCTCTTTTGACCAAAGTGGTGGGACTGAAAGTGTTTTATCAAAAGCAGGATGTGGTTTTATTGTTTCAACAGGACAAGAGTTTTTCGAAAAAATTGACTTGATGCTAAAAGACGATAATTATCTTTCTCTTGGAGAGAGAGGTTATAATTTTGTCTCTAAAAACTATAACCTGGAAAAATACTCAGAAAGTTGGATAAAGGTTTTAGATGGCTTCTGAAAATCTTAAAAATACCATTTACAGCTTGCTCTCTAATTTGGTTAATATTGCCTTTCCACTTTTAATAATTCCTATAATAATTGATTCGTTTGGTCTCTCTGGGTATGGATATTTCGCTACTATTCTTTCAAGTGCTGTGATTATATCTTTAATTTTAGATTTGGGCTTTACACAAGGTATTCCAAAACATCTACTTGATAATAGAATTACTATAAATAAAGCAATCAAGCTGCTTGTTTTATCTAAAATACCATTAATAATAATATCTAGTATTATCGTTTTATATGTTTCTAATAAAGAAGATGCTATATTTATAATATTTATCAGTATTTCTCTAACATTTTCTCTAGAGCCTATAATGTATGGTGCTGAGAAGTATAGGAAAATATTATCACTTCAGCTCATATGTAAGTCTATATACTGTGTGATAGTTTTATTTATATACTTTTTTGATGGTGAGATTTACTCAATATTTATCTCATATGGTTTTTCTTATCTTCTGTTGAATGTGCTTTATTTTTTTTCGCTTATCAACGAACAAAGTTATGATATAGATAATAGAGAAAATAATATTGAAATTTTTAAAGACTGTCTTAAATTTCACTTTTCAAAAATGTTTGTGAATGTATATCAACAATCGAGTGTTTTTTTTGTATCTATCTATAATGGTCATGATATTACAGGTGTATATTCTTTAGGTAATCAGCTATATAAAGTCGCTCAATCTATTATTGGCTCGATAGCGAAGGTCTCTTATACAAATATGCTAAAGAACAGAAATCTCGAGACTTTGATGGTGACAGTGAAAACTGTTTTCATATGCTATTTTTTAGGTTTTATAGTTGTTTTGTTTTTTGGCGAGTATATATTGAACTACATTTTTGACTCTAGTTCCTATTTATATATATCGTGCTTAGTTTTTTATTCATCCTTATTCTTTGTGATACTTTCTTCATTTTTTGGTTACCCATATCTAACACCAATAGGAAAAGAGAAGTATTCGCATATTGGGTTATTTTTATCATCTTGCACTTACTTTTTTCTATTTATGATTTCTGTAATTACAAACGAGACAAGTATAATTACTTTTTCATTCTTAATTTTAATTGCAGATTTTTCCGGTGCTATGTATAGAACTTATTATTCAATTAAATATAGAAATTACTATGAATTTGAAAAGTTTAAGAAAGCAGATTGAGTTTTATTCTTTTGAGTGGGAATCCTTTGGTTTATTTAGAAAGTTGTATTTAAATAAAGTCTGTTTTAAAGCGTTGTTTTTTCCATATCAAATATCAGTAGAGCAATCAAGGAAATTTTCTAGTATTTACTCGGTTAAGTCCATGACTCGAGCTGACTATGACTCCTTTTGGGAGGATGTCTTTAAAGGTTTTGATGTTAATAAGATTAAAATTAGTGAGGTTTTTTCTTTTAATTTTAATTTATTATTAAGTGTTAAATTCTTAGTAAATTTATTTCTTTCTTTGAAAGAATATTCTTTTTTTAAACGTTTATATATAATCTTGTCTATTTCTAGATATCTTGGAGTGAATTTTTCAGAGCTTACTAATACTTCTACATTGATCTGTCATGCTGAAATGCAACCAATTGAAAATTATCTTGCTGAATATTTTAAGACTCACAATTGTAAGACGATTACTTTACAGCACGGATTGTATGTTGATTACTCATTAAGTAAAAATATAAATATATTAAATTACACTAATATATCCACTGATTATTTTTTTTCTTGGGGGGAGAATACTACAGATCTTATTGTTAAGTATAACCCTAAAGTTAAGGTTATTGATTGTGGTTTTCCCTTTGATAATATTTTAATTTGTAAAGAAAGCTCTGAATTTGAATACATCTCAGTTATATTTGATCAGAATATATTTATTAAAGAAAATCAGTTAATCTACAATGTTGCTTGTAATTTAGCTAAAAGATTAGACGTAAGACTAAATGTAAGACTGCATCCTAGAAATGAACCAAATGACTATTTATTTGAAGATTCCACGGTCTTTGATCTGCCATGCGAATGTTCAAAATTTGTTCTCGCGCATACAACTAGTTATATCGTTCAGCTTATGATGTTAGATATGAAGGTTTTTGTCTTTGATACTAGTTCTCCTAAGTTACCATTCCCAAAGGAGATTCTTTTTAGGGATTTAGATGATCTAAATCATATCTTAGAAAAGACATTTGACGATTATTATTTTTTAAATTGTTCAAAAAAATTCCTCAGCTCTATTGGTCAGGAATCGGTTAATAACTATAAAACTGCGATAGATAGTGTTACTGTTATGGGATTTATAGATAAGTAAAATATTCTACTGTTTTTGATTTTTGATTTTTGATTTTTGATTAATGTCAAAGTGGGATTGGCGCTTTTCTTAGTATTTTAAAATTTGTTTTAGAGGGTTTGTTTTGATAGTATTTGATCCAATTATCCACTACTTACAATCTGGTGGTGGGGTTACGGTTTATTATAATAATATTCTTGAAAGGATTTCCAAAACGGACAAAAAATATTGCATTGTAGATGAGATAAAAATGCCTAAGATAACTAGGTATTTAAATTGTCCCACTAAAGATAAAAGTGGTGTCTTTCATTCTAGTTATTACCGTTTACCAGAAACCTCTGGCTTTAAAATTGTCACAACAGTGCATGACTTTACTTATGAGAGATTCATAAAAGGTCCTGCAAAATGGTTGCATTGCTGGCAAAAATATCGTGCGATTAAGCGCAGTGATACTGTTATTTGTGTGTCAGAAAATACCGCAAATGATTTGTTAAAATATTGCCCTATTGATTCAAAAAAGATAAAGGTTATATATAATGGAGTTTCTGAAATTTACCATCCTCTAAGTGATTTTGATGAAAGTAGTAATGAAATTATTTTTGTAGGTGCCCGTTCAGGTTATAAAAATTTCGATGTGGCTGTTGATGTACTCAGGAAGTTGCCCAACTTTTCGCTTAGTATTGTTGGTGGTGGTAAACTTAGCTCTGAAGAGATGAAAAAGTTAGAGAGCAATATTCCTGGTCGCTACAAATGGTTAGGCCGATTAAGTGATGAAGAGTTGAACGTCGCTTATAATCGAGCCCATGCGTTGTTGTACCCATCTAGCTATGAGGGGTTTGGTATTCCTGTTGTTGAGGCTATGCGTGCAGGATGCCCTGTTGTAGCTGTAAATGTATCGTCTATTCCAGAAGTTGCCGGTAGTGCGGCAATTTTGACAGATTATGCTGACGCGAATTTGTTTGCCGAAGCGATATTGAAAGTTTGTGATATGCGAGATCAACTCAGAAAAGCAGGCTTTGAGCAAGCAAACAAGTTTTCTTGGGAAAAATGTTTTCTAGAGACACTTCAAGTCTATGAAGAGTTAATGTGATAAATGGAACAAAATGAAATGAATAAAAGAGTTGCACTAATTACTGGTATTACCGGGCAAGATGGTTCATATCTTGCTGAATTATTGATTGAGAAAGGTTATGAAGTTCATGGGCTTATTCGTCGAGCATCTTCATATAATACTGGTCGTATTGATGCATTAATTAATAGTGGTGCTGATTTAAAATTGCACTATGGTGATCTTACGGATTCAGCAAACCTTATTCGCTTGGTCAGAGAGATCGAACCTGACGAGATCTATAACCTAGGCGCAATGTCACATGTAGCGGTTTCTTTTGAATCACCAGAATATGTTGCTGATGTAGATGGCATGGGTACTCTTCGTCTTCTGGAAGCGATCCGTATCAACGGTTTGGAAAAGAAAACTCGCTTCTATCAAGCTTCAACTTCAGAGCTTTATGGCGAAGTTCGTGAGATTCCTCAGCGTGAAACAACTCCTTTTTATCCACGCTCTCCATACGCTGTAGCTAAAATGTATGCATACTGGATTGTGGTTAACTATCGTGAATCTTACGGTATGTATGCGTGCAATGGTATTTTGTTTAACCACGAGTCGCCGCGCCGTGGTGAAACCTTTGTGACTCGTAAGATTACTCGTGCGATCGCTAACATCTCTCAAGGTCTGGAATCTTGTCTAGAGCTTGGCAACATGGATGCACTACGTGATTGGGGTCATGCTAAAGATTACGTTCGCATGCAATGGATGATGCTTCAGCAAGAGCAAGCTGAAGATTTTGTTATTGCTACTGGTAAGCAGATCTCTGTACGTGAGTTTGTTCGTTTGTCAGCGAAGGAAGCAGGTATAGAGCTTGAGTTTTCCGGCGAAGGTATTGATGAGATTGCTACTGTGATTGCTATCGATGAAGAAAAAGCACCAAAAGTGAAAGTTGGCGATGTTATTGTAAGAGTAAACCCTCGCTTCTTCCGTCCAGCAGAAGTAGAGACACTACTTGGTGACCCGAGTAAAGCGAAAGCCAAACTTGGTTGGACTCCAGAGATCACTGTTGAAGAAATGTGTGCAGAAATGGTAGCGTCTGATATCGATCAGGCAAAGCAGCACGCAGTTCTAAAAGAGCACGGCTTTGACGTTGCGATCTCATTAGAAAGCTAATTAATCAGTAATACTGATTCGTTTATATTGCAGAGCTCCTCATTTCAGGCTCTGCTTTTTCTATTTATATTATCGGTACTAGTATGAAAAGAGTATTTGTAGCTGGTCATAAGGGGATGGTTGGGTCTGCTATTGTTCGCCAACTATCTAAAGACAGCTCAGTAGAAGTTATTACCAAAGCTCGTAATGAGCTTAACCTGCTAGATGCAATAGCCGTCGAGGAGTTTTTTGCGACTCACAATGTTGACCAAGTTTATCTCGCGGCTGCGAAAGTCGGTGGGATTGTCGCTAACAATACTTACCCTGCCGAATTTATTTACCAAAACTTGACGATTCAAAACAATATTATTCATTCAGCACACTTACATGATGTACAAGACTTACTGTTTTTGGGATCATCTTGTATCTATCCAAAGTTTGCTCCGCAGCCGATGCGCGAAGACTCCTTATTGACAGGTACATTGGAAGAAACCAACGAACCTTACGCAATTGCTAAGATTGCAGGCATCAAAATGTGTGAGTCTTATAACCGCCAATATGGTCGTAACTACCGTTCGGTAATGCCAACCAATTTATACGGCGAGAATGACAATTTTCACCCTCAAAACTCTCACGTTATTCCGGCGTTGTTGCGTCGCTTCCACGAAGCAAAATTGAATGGCGACAGTAAAGTTGTTGCGTGGGGTAGCGGTAAACCTATGCGAGAGTTTTTGCATGTAGATGATATGGCAGCAGCGTCAATTTACGTAATGAATCTTGCTCAAGAGGTGTATCTAGAAAATACGCAAGAAATGCTTAGTCACATAAACGTAGGTACAGGTCTGGATTGTACTATCCGTGAACTTGTTGAAACTGTTGCAAAAGTGGTTGGTTTTGACGGCGAAATTGAATTTGACACTGCGAAACCAGACGGCACTCCTCGTAAGTTAATGGATGTTTCACGTTTAAAGAGTCTAGGCTGGGAAGCGAAGACGAGCCTAGAAGATGGTTTAACTATGACTTACCAGTGGTTCCTAGAGAATCAAGAAAATTATCGCGGTTAAAGTACCTAGGGTAGAGCTAATATAAGGGTTAAACAAAGCATATGTTTTTAAGCAAACAACGTTTTTCTCAAGTGATTGAAAGTACACCATTAGTTTCAATTGACTTAGTTATTGAGGACGAAAGTGGTCAAGTTTTACTTGGAGAGCGTTTAAATCGACCTGCTCAAGGTTTCTGGTTCGTCCCTGGTGGTCGTATTCTTAAGGATGAAAAACTTGAAGATGCCTTTGCTCGCTTAACTTTAGAGGAGCTTGGACATGAGTTTAAGCTCTCTCAAGCAAAACTGTTGGGACCTTATACACACCTCTATGATGACAATGTATTTGGTAATGGGTTTACAACTCATTATGTCGCTATTGCTTATAAACTCATCGTCATTCGCTCCGAATTGAATTTACCTATGGATGTACAACACTCTCGTTACCGCTGGTATGATAAATACGAACTATTGTCTAGTGATGACATACATATCCATACCAAGTGGTATTTTCAAAAAATAACTAAACGAACACTTAATAAAAATCAATGAGTTGACTATGCTTATTCCAGTAATTATGGCCGGCGGTTCTGGCAGTCGTTTATGGCCTCTGTCTCGTAGCTTATACCCTAAACAATTTATTAGTTTAACCAGTGATAAGTCTATGTTACAAGAGACCATTGTGCGACTTTCTGGCTTAGATCACCAAGCTCCTATGCTTATTTGCAATCAAGAGCACCGCTTCATTGTTGCAGAGCAACTTAGGCAGCAACGTATCCAGCATGGTGGCATCGTATTAGAGCCCGTGGGCCGTAATACCGCACCTGCCATTGCGCTCGCTGCACTGCATGCAATTAAAAATAGTGATGATCCTTTGCTATTAGTATTAGCGGCCGATCATGTGATCCAGAATCAAGTGGCATTTAGCCAGGCGGTTAGCAATGCTATTAAACCAGCACAAGGTGGTATGTTGGTTACGTTTGGTATTGTGCCAACAGCTGCGGAGACTGGCTATGGGTACATCAGACAAGGTGAGGCCGTAGGCGAGAGCGCTTTTCGTGTGGCCCAATTTGTAGAAAAACCGAACTTAATCACAGCAGAACAATACCTTGCTTCTGGTCAATACTACTGGAACAGCGGTATGTTCTTGTTTAAAGCCTCTCGTTTCCTTGAAGAGCTTAAAATCCATCGCCCAGATATTTTACAAGCGTGTGAGTTAGCCATGAAGGGCTCTCGACACGATCTTGATTTCATTCGTCTAGACGAAGATGCATTTACAAAGTGCCCTGATGACTCTGTTGACTACGCAGTAATGGAAAAAACGCAAGATGCACTCGTTGTACCGATGGATGCCGGCTGGAGTGATGTTGGCTCATTCAGCGCACTGTGGGAGGTTTCATCCAAAGACGTTCATGGTAATGTGGTCGTGGGGGATGTGATCGCAGAGCAAACCCAAAATAGTTATATCTATGCACAGAATAAATTGGTTTCAACCGTGGGTGTCGATAATTTGGTGATTATTGAAACCAAAGATGCTGTCTTGGTCGCCAATAGAGACAAAGTGCAAGATGTGAAGAATGTGGTTAATCAACTTAAAATTCAACAACGTCGCGAATGTGAGCAACATCGAGAGGTTTACCGCCCTTGGGGATCGCATGATGAAATTGCTGAAGGTGAACGCTACCATGTGAAACATTTGTGTGTAAAACCAGGTGAGCAAACGGCTCTGCAAATGCACCATCATCGAGCGGAGCACTGGATTGTGGTGCAAGGAACCGCGAAAGTCACCAATGGTAATAAAAGCTATTTAGTCAGTGAAAATCAATCGACATTTATCCCGTTGGGCTCGGCGCATCGTATTGAGAACCCCGGTAAAGTTGATTTGCATTTGATTGAAGTTCGCTCAGGCAGTTATCTGCAAGAAGATGACATTGTGCGCTTGGAAGAATATGGAGTGGGGTACTAAAACTATGGTGATGTTAAATACGAGAGAGGTCATTGCAGAATCGGGTGTTCAATTTGGCACCAGTGGGGCTCGTGGGTTGGTCACGCAGTTTACTCCAGAGGTCTGCGCGGCTTTTGCTCATGCGTTTTTACACGGGCTATCTGGACGATTTGTATTCAAGCAAGTGGCGCTTGCCATTGACAATCGTCCAAGCAGCGCAGCTATGGCGCAAGCTTGTATTGCTGCGATTGAAGCTGAAGGCTTCGAAGCCATCTACTACGGTGTTATTCCTACTCCAGCGCTAGCTTACTCGGCGATGCAAGATGATATTCCGTGTATCATGGTCACCGGCAGTCACATCCCCTTCGACCGCAATGGTCTAAAATTTTATCGTCCAGATGGTGAGATCACCAAAGTGGATGAACAGGCGATTCTCAACGCAGAAGTTGATTTTGACAGAGAAATCATCCAGCCCAAACTCTTAGAAAGTTCGAGAGCCGCCGAGCAATATGTTGAGCGTTATACAAGTCTGTTTGAATCCGATTTGCTGAAAGGTAAGCGCATTGGAGTATATGAACATTCAAGTGCAGGGCGTGATATATACCAAGGGTTATTTGAAGCATTAGGTGCTGAGGTAATTGCTCTAGAGAGAACCGATGAGTTTGTGCCAATTGATACCGAAGCCGTAGCTGAATCAGACCGGTTGAAAGCGCGTGCTTGGTCGCAAGAGTATAATCTTGATTTTATCTTCTCAACCGATGGTGATGGTGATAGGCCGCTTGTGGCAGATGAAAACGGTGCATGGTTGCGTGGCGATATCTTAGGGCTCCTTTGTGCACAAGAGATGAACATCGAAGCATTAGCGATACCAGTGAGTTGTAACTCAGTGATTGCAAGTTCGCCAATATTCAAGACGGTCTCCAAAACCAAGATTGGTTCGCCTTATGTGATTGCTGAGTTTGGCGAATTATTGGCAAACTATCAAACAGTAGCTGGTTTTGAAGCAAACGGTGGATTTCTTTTAGGCTCTGACATCACGATCAATGGTCATTGTTTAAAAGCGCTTCCTACTCGTGATGCGGTGTTGCCTGCGTTAATGTTACTTTCCCTAGCGAAAAACTCAGCGATTGAAAGCTTGGTAAGTAATCTACCACAGCGCTTTACACATAGTGACCGCATTCAGAATTTTGCGATAGAAAAGAGCTTGTCGGTATTGGAATATGGTCGTCAAAATACTAAACAGTTATTAGAGCTCCTAGGTTTTGATGATCTTGATGTTGTCTGTGTGGATAATACCGACGGTCTAAGGTTAGAGTTATCGAATCATACCATCATTCATTTGCGTCCGTCCGGTAATGCTCCTGAACTTCGCTGTTATGCAGAATCAAATTCAATCGAAAAGGCAAATCAAATCGTAGCATGCACGTTAGAAAAATTAAGGACGATTGAACTCGATAATTTATAAGGAGTGTTTTTGTTCCTGTCTTTTCTGATTTATTTCGAATTGTTCGTGTAATAGCTAGGGTATAGTTGCACGAACCTATTGCTAGGTAGTATTAACATAAAATGAAAGTATCAATAATAACGGTTTGTTACAATTCGGAAAAAACTATAGGGGATACTATCAATTCAGTAGCTTCGCAAACATATAGAGATATCGAGTATATCATTATCGATGGTGGCTCAACAGACAGTACTAATGACATCATTAAAAGGTACTCTGGTGATGTGGATGTTTATCTTAGTGAAAAAGATGAAGGTCTTTATGATGCTATGAATAAAGGAATAAAACTGGCTAGTGGTGATGTCATTGGTATTTTAAACTCAGATGACTTTTTTGTCTCTCAATCGAGTGTATCTGATTTAATGTCGGGTTTTAATCAATTGAATATTGATGCAGTGTATTCTGATCTCGTTTATGTACAAGCCGATGACACTGGCAAAGTCACGAGGCTTTACAGTTCTAAAATTTTCAGAAAGTCACTGATTAGATTTGGCTTAATGTTACCGCATCCTACTTTCTATGCTAAAAAGTCTGTTTATGAAAAATGCGGTTTCTATAAATTAAATTATAGAGTAGCAGCCGATTTTGAGTTTATAGCCCGTTGTGTGAAAAAAGGGATGATATTCAATCGGGTACCTAAGATAACTGTAAAGATGAGAGAGGGCGGAATAAGCTCTAGTGGTTTTATGTGGCGAATTCATCAAAATGCAGAGATCGTTAGAGCCTGTCGAGAAAATGGGATCTATACAAACCTTGCTATGGTTGCGCTTAAGCTGCCTTACAAAATATTCACATTACTGATTCGAAAATTTGTGAGTGTTTAAGTTATGACAATTCTAGTTACAGGCCCTACTGGCTTTGTTGGACGTGAATTGACAAAGTTGAAAAGGGATTTTCGCTGCGTTGTTCGTTTAGGTGAAAACCATCCATTTAAAAATATATACACCGTACCTGGCATCGACTCATATACTGAATGGGGGAGTTGCTTTGATGAGGTTGATTCGCTAATTCATTTGGCGGGGCTAGCGCACAATAATTCTTTTTCGGTGGCTAACTATAAAGCTGTAAATACAGATGGGACTTTGAGGCTTGCTTTAAAAGCTGCAGAATCTGGTGTAAAACGCTTTGTTTTTGTTAGCTCCATTGGTGTAAATGGAACATCAACCACTGATAAACCATTCATATCAAATGCCAAAGAAAACCCCCACAATGCTTATGCACAATCTAAATACGATGCGGAAATTGGTTTAAAGAAAATTTCTGAAGAAACGGGACTTGAAGTTGTGATTGTGCGACCAACGTTGGTCTACGGAGCGAATGCACCAGGTAATTTTGGTATGCTCACGAAGCTAGTCAATAAGTTGCCGATTTTACCCTTTGGTTTAGCGTATAATCGACGTGACTTCATTGCCGTGCAGAATTTGGCTGATCTTTTAATTACTTGTGCTACGCACCCAGATGCCGCAGGTCATACCTTTTTAGCGAGCGACGGTGAAACAGTTTCTATCCAAGAATTTACAAATGCCATAGCTGAAGGACTTGGGAAGAAAGTTATCCAATTGCCAATTCCAGTGAGTCTAATGCGTCTCATCGGAACATTAACCGGAAAATCAGTTATGATTGAACAGTTGTATGGCAACTTAGAAGTGGACTCTTCTAACATCAACGATGTGTTAGGTTGGATACCTCCGCTAACAATGAAGCAAGCAATGGCAACATTGCGTGATACCGGAACAAAATAATATATGATTCGTCTTTTAGATTTCCTAGCCGCATTCTTTGGCTTGCTGTTTCTGTGGCCAGTGCTATTGATTGTCACCATTATTGGCCTCTTTGACACAGGTTCTCCGATTTTTGTTCAAACTCGAGTAGGCAGAAATAAAAAGCCATTCAAGTTGATTAAGTTTCGTACCATGTCGGTAGAAACCAAGTCTGTAGCAAGCCACTTAGCGAACAATGCATCAATCACTAAACTCGGTGCTTTTCTTCGTAAAACCAAAATCGATGAATTACCTCAGTTGATTAACGTGGTGAAAGGCGAAATGAGCTTGGTGGGGCCGCGTCCAAATTTGTTCAACCAAGAAGAACTGATTAAAGAACGTGATGCCCTAGGGGTATATGATGTTCTACCCGGTATCACTGGCCTTGCTCAGGTGCAAAATATTGATATGTCTACACCGCAGCTATTGGCAAAAACAGATAAGCAGATGATTGATACCTTGACGTTAAAAGATTACTTCAAGTACATATTAATGACAGCAACGGGCAGTGGTAGTGGTGATGCTGTGAAGTAACACTGCTTTCAATTTATCTACAAAGACTTTTTAAACCAACGCCAGTACAATACTGGCGTTGGTTTGTATTAGAGAAATAACATGGCTAGGCTTAATTTTATCTGGACCCTCTCAAGGTTTAACAAACGCATTATCAGCGTATGTATAGACACATTTTTTATTATTGCTTCTTTCTATGCCGCGTATTGGACTCGCATTGGTCATATTCAGTCACTTGATGATGTTTCTACTCGCTATGTAATTCTAGGTACGTTAGCGGTGACGCTTTTTGTCTATACGCGACTTGGGCTATATCGTGCTGTGCTTCGTTATTTGACCTTTCATGCGCTAGCGGTGGTGAGTGCTGGTACGGCAATCTCGGCGGCAACGGTTGCGATACTTGCATTTTATTTTGATGCGTCAATACCGCGTTCAGTGCCTATTATCTATGGCACCTTTCTTTGTTTGTTATGTGGTGGTTCGCGGCTCATTGTTCGTGTACTGGTTGCGCAAGTTAATGGCAAAGGGAAGAAAAACGTTCTTATCTATGGTGCCGGTTCTGCTGGTAGGCAATTGGCTTGGGCGTTGCGTTCATCTGAAACCCATAAAGTCGTGGGTTTTATTGATGAAGATTCGACTCTTGAAAATACCGTGATCATGGGGTTATCGGTAAGAAATCTCAAAGAGGCCTCTGCTGCCGTTGATAAATACAATGTACATCAAATTCTATTAGCAGTGCCGAGTGCGTCGCGTGCGCGTCGTAAGCAAATTTTAGATGGACTAGTGCCTCTTTCCGCTGAAGTGCTCACGGTGCCGGATATGAAAGATATTGTAGAAGGCAAGGCAACAATTGATGAGTTGAAAGACGTTGCGATAGATGATTTGCTCGGTAGGGATGCAGTCACACCACAACGGTCATTGCTGGAAGCCAATATAAAAAACAAAGTCGTGATGGTGACCGGTGCTGGTGGTTCGATCGGTTCTGAATTGTGTCGTCAAATTCTTTCATGTAAACCGAAAACCCTTATCCTGTTCGAATTGTCTGAATTTGGCTTGTACCAAATAGATCGTGAGCTACATCTGCTTGCAAAAGAAAAAGGGCTCGATGTTGAAATTATCCCACTGTTAGGGTCTGTTCAACGCATCAACCGCTTGTCCGTGGTGATGAAAAGTTTTGCAGTCCAAACCATTTATCATGCCGCTGCCTATAAGCACGTACCCTTGGTGGAATACAATGTTGTTGAAGGGGTACGTAATAATGTGTTTGGTACTTACTACACTGCAAAAGCGGCCATTGAAGCTAAAGTTGAATCATTTGTGTTGATTTCGACTGATAAAGCCGTCAGACCGACTAATGTGATGGGTACGACAAAACGTATGGCAGAATTAGGCCTTCAAGCTTTAGCTGAACAAGAGAAAATGAAAAGTGATGGCACTCGTTTTTGCATGGTGCGCTTTGGTAATGTTCTTGGTTCATCAGGTTCTGTTGTCCCGTTATTTAAGAAGCAAATCTTGAAAGGTGGGCCATTAACGGTAACTCACCCTGATATTATCCGCTATTTTATGACGATTCCTGAGGCGGCCCAGTTGGTAATTCAAGCTGGAGCAATGGGCAAAGGGGGCGATGTATTTGTCTTGGATATGGGTGAACCAGTCAAGATTATTGATCTTGCGGAAAATCTAATCCGGTTATCTGGCCTTGAAGTTAAAAATGAAGAAAACCCTTATGGTGATATCTCAATTGAATTCTCAGGCCTACGTCCAGGTGAAAAGTTATTCGAAGAGCTTCTTATTGGCGATAATGTCGAGCAAACGGCTCATGAAAGGATCATGACCGCGAGTGAGCGGTTTTTACCCCTGTCGGACTATACATGTTTGTTAGAGCAATTAGATTCTGCTTGTCATAATTTTGACCATGAAAAAATTCGCGAATTATTGATCTCAGCACCGACTGACTTTAATCCTTCTGATGGTATTTGCGATCTAGTTTGGCATCGGTTGCATGATGGTAGTGAGCCACCCTGCGAGATACGACATTAATTTAAAAGAGCCCCATTGTTGGGGCTCTTTTGGTTTATAGGGTTTGATCTGAACAGGATGCGCTTTTGACGATAAAGCCGGCAGATTATTTTTCGATATAACTCGAAGAATAATAGTGATGAGCTTACTTATTGCTCGTGTGGTTTCATAATTGTGAGTCGATATTTAAGGGGTGTAATTTATGAACATCATTCATCATGGCGGAAAACATACGGTCACTGGCTCTTGCCATGAACTCAATCTTAATGGTGTTGGAGTGCTCATTGATTGTGGTTTAGTGCAGGGGAAAAGTCCAAAGTCGGTCAACATCGAATTTGCGGTTCGTCATATCAAAGCGTTGGTGTTAACACATTCGCACATTGATCATATCGGGCGTATTCCCTGGCTATTGGCCGCCGGCTTTAACCAACCGATTTACTGCACTCCCGCAACCGCAGAGCTTGTGCCACTGATGCTCGAAGATGGCTTAAAGCTTCAACTGGGGCTTAACCATGGGCAGCGCCATCGAGTATTGGATCGCGTCAAGTCACTGATTAAGCCGATTGAATACGGCGTGTGGCAGCCACTTTCTCGTGATCTCCCTCATTGCTATTTTCGCTTCAACCCAGCAGGTCATATATTAGGTTCGGCATTTGTCGAGTTTAAATTACCAAATAACGAGATTGTGGTTTTTTCTGGTGATCTCGGTCCAAGCCATACACCACTGCTGCCAGACCCAGTTTCGCCACCACGTGCGGACTACCTCTACATTGAAACGACCTATGGCGATAAAGTTCACGAAAGTGTCGAGCAAAGGTCGCAGCGCCTGCAGGCCATTATCAACCGTTCACTGCAAGATGGCGGCACGATCTTGATTCCTGCGTTTAGTGTTGGTCGAACTCAGGAATTACTGTTTGATATCGAGCAATTGATTTTCGAACATGGTATTGCTGGCAATATTCCGATTATTTTAGACTCGCCGATGGCGCAAAAAGTAACCAAGTCTTATCGCCGTTTTAAAAAACTGTGGGGCAAAGAAGCGAAAGTGCGTTTAGACGCAAAGCGGCATCCATTGGCTTTCGAGCAGTGTATAACGGTTGAAGATAATCGCTCACATCATGCTTTAGTGAACCGCTTAGCCTCAACGGGTGAGCCCGCAATTGTTGTTGCTGCTTCTGGTATGTGTGAGGGTGGGCGAGTGATGGACTATCTACAAGCGCTATTGCCAGATCAGCGCACCGACGTCATTTTTGCAGGTTACCAAGCTGAAGGAACGCTAGGTCGCGCAATACAGCAAGGTGATAACCAGGTGTGGATTGATGGTCAACAAACGCAGGTTAACGCGTTCATTCATACCATGTCTGGCTATTCAGCCCATGCAGATCAAGCAGACCTGTTGCGTTTTATTGAAGGTATTGCTGAAAAACCAAAGCAGATCCATCTAATTCACGGAGAGCCGGAAACAAAGCAAGCTTTTGCTGTAAAGCTCAGAAGTGCGGGGTATAAGGTTGTGAGTTGAGGTGAGTCAGCGAACGAAGGTTTGCGTTTCTCTTTCCTTGGTGGGAAGGTATCATACTTCATCCGTTAGAATTCGAGCATCCCGTGCTAAGGTGAATACGATGACTTTAAACCCTCAACGTTGGAAACAGCGTCTACAAAACTTATCCAAAGCGCAGCATCGTCTTGAAAAAGCTTGTTCTCAAAAAACTTACAATGAACTAGAGCTTGCTGGGTTAGTGCAAACGTTCGAGTTTTCATTTGAGTTAACTTGGAAAACGCTAAAAGATTTACTTGAATTTGAAGGTTTTGATGTTGCTTCACCACGAAGTGTTATTCGTACCGCATTAGAGGCGAGACATCTTTCTTCTGAACAATGTGAGGTGCTACTTGAAGCATTGATGAAGCGAAATCTGCTATCACATACCTACGATGAAAAAAATGTCCTTGAAGCACAACAGCTTATTGTGGAACGTTTTTCTCCGGTAATTGGTGAGATTACCGACTATTTAGAAGTGAAAAATTTAGAGGCAAAAAGTGGTCAGTAAAGCCCTTGTCTCAATAAAAATTGGTTTAAAACTTCATCAATATCAGCTATTGAACGACGTAATATTGTCCAACCCTTTGGTTGAGCGTGCGTGGGTTTTTGGCTCTCGGGCGCTGGGTACATTTAAAGAGAGTTCAGATATCGACATTGCGTTAGAAGGGAAAGCGCTCACCTTAAATGAGATTGCGCTGATGCTTGATACCTTGGATCAATCATCTTTACCATACAAGGTCGATTTGTTGATTAAGCATAAAATCACTTCACCTGAATTGTTGGCCCATATCGAACAGCATGGCTTGCAGATCAAGTGAAAGCCGAACCCCCTTAATACCCTTTATCAAAATCAATACGGTTTTCCAGTTGGAAACCTTCACGCCATAACTGGTAGTTGCGTGTGAAAATCTCTACCACCTGCTCAGGAAAACTGACAGCGGCAATGTGCGGAGTTAACGTGATGCTCGGGTGTTGCCAAAACGGATGTTCCCTATCGAGCGGTTCTTGCTCAAATACATCCAGATAGGCGTGTTGAATGTGGCCCAGTTCAATCGCGGTAATGAGATCACTCTCGACGAGGTTTTTGCCGCGTCCGACATTAAACAATAATGCCTGTTGGCAATGACTCAGCGTATTCTGGTTTAACAAACCGAGCGTTTGAGGCGTATTGGGTAAGGTACTGACCACAATATCGGCTTGGGCAAAGGCCGCGCCAAGTTCATTGACATGATAGGTCTGATCAAATTGGCCACTTCTAGCAGGGATCCCAGTACTATTAACCCCAACAACCGTTAAACCAAACGCTTTTGCTACCTGTGCTAAGTGACTACCAATCGCACCCGTGCCGAGTATAACCATGGTTTTGCCATTAATTGACTGGTAAGCATGCGGTAGCCATTGTTTGTGTTGCTGTTGAACTTGATAGCGTGGAAAGTGCCTGAAATGTGCAATAGTGTAGCCAAGTACATACTCGGCAATTTGTTGGCCGAAGATGCCTTTTACATTGGTCAATTGGTAATCTTGACGCAAATTAGGATCAATTAAAGTATCCACACCGGCATAGGCTGATTGTAGCCACTCTAGATTAGGGAAGTCTTGCAGACACTTTGCGGCCATTGGGGGAGCTGCTAGCAGAATAGTTGCTTGGTGGCGCTCTGTAGTGATAACCAAGTCTGTCAAACCCGCTTTCTCTAGAGCTTGGCGGTAAATCTCATCATGCTCGGTAAGAATATACACTTTATCGGTGAAATTGTTCATCAGCTTTGCTTTTTTCCCTGTTGTTTATCAAGTACACTTCCGCTGTCTTTTTCTGCAACGATTGAGTGATTATGCTACAAAACCCTCTACAGGTTCGTCTTGAGAAATTTGAACCTTGGCAACAAATTACTTTTATGGCGTGTTTGTGTGAACGTATGTACCCGAACTATGCCATGTTTTGCGATAATGCTGAATTTGCTCATGCGCGAGTATATCGCGATATTCTAGACAGCGTTTGGGAATTGCTCACGGTAAAAAGTGCCAAAATTAATTTCGAGAATCAGTTAGAGAAGTTGGAAGAGATCATTCCAAGCTCGGAAGATTTTGATGTTTACGCTGTTTATCCTGCAATTGATGCGTGCGTAGCGTTATCTAACTTGCTGCATGGCTTGCTTGACCGTGATTATTTGTATGAAAACATGCAAAAAATCAGTCAAATTTCAGTGCTGACAGTCGCTCAATTAGAAGAAGCGCAAACCGGCGAAGCTATTAATAACGAAAACCAAAAGCAGAATGAAGCGGTTTGCGAAGAATGGGATATCCAGTGGGCTATTTTCCGTCCACTTCGTGAAGCGGTTGAACGCGACATTGATTTAATTAAAGATCTACGTCAAGAGCTGCGTGATGAAGGCGTGAGCAACATTGGTGTAAGTCTTTAGCTCCATTGAAATAGCGAACATTTATCACGATGAAAACTAACTGGCGAGATCGATGGCTTAAATTCAAACATACGATTTTAGAGGCGATGGATTTTCGTTCTAGGATTTGGGTGGTGAGAATTTCAGAAACTCGTTTGAAAGATGAATCTTTTATCATCAATGAAGATAGCTTTAACGAGCCTTTGCAATGGATGAAAAGAAGATCCTATTCATCGGTTATGCTGGCGCAAGTCGAGCATATGAAATGTTCCCAAGTTCATATCTTTACGGTTGGCAATCAAACACACCAACTGTTAAGGGTTAAATAGATTCTCTTCTATTTTAAAACCAATCTCTTGGTTTGATACGTTGGGTTAGCACGCGACTAGAAGATTGTTATCCAATAATGGTGAGATGTAAAAGCTTGAGTTAAGTATAAGTGCCGGGCATAAAAACGGCACTTATACTTATTGGGTTACATGATTACTGTGAGGTGTTAGGTCTTTGTGACCAAGGAGAGCGAGCATCCGTTCTATCGTATAATTGATGTTTCTTCCTCAACATTTGCCCACCATCGCGAGTGATTGGCTCCCAGTTAAGTATTGCTCTGTTCGTGGACGGTTTTACGGTCATGATGTCAAAAGGAATTGATACATAAAATCCCTTATTATAGCTTCCTTCCCCATACTCATCGGCCGTTAAGTCTGTAAATACCGCATAAACGCCGGCAATCACACCTGACTTGAATTGTTTAGAAAAATCAACTCGAGCACCAATGTCTCCACCTAAGAATTTTCCTGCACTGATTTTAAATAATGTACTTTCAAGAAATGCCCAATCAGGTGTGTAGTAAGTGGTTAGATGACCTGTTGTTCCTTGGTTTAATACATAAGCTCGGCAACTTGTTGGATTATTAATACAAGTAGTAGAGTTCGGATTTGAACCATCGTAGTAGAAATAATCGTCTGAATAAATTCCAAACCAAGAATCAGCCTCTCGTTGACTTAGGTAATTCATATCAACTCCTACTGCCCAATTTGATCTCATCGGACGATATAATATTTCACCACCCACACCAGCAAACATCGACTCTAGATAACCCCCGTAAACTTGTGTGTAAATGTTCTCTGTTGGTTGTTCAAACCAAGTTAACTGTAATTGACTCAGGCGTACTGGATCTTGTACATAACTACGGAACATGGTACGAACTCGAGGCGTTGCCTCATTGCGGACGTGTGGTGATTGTGGGCTATCAACACCGTAGTTGAATTTGTCGTAGTTATCGACAATATTGATATAGATTGCACCGCCAAGCTCAAGCTTAGGCGTGATCCAATAATTGGAGTGTGCACTTAGACCTAGGCTGAATAAATAGAAAGCTTCTGGTCCACCAAGAGATTGTTGTAATGAGGGCGATAAACCGTAATCCCAACGTTTGATAGACTGAGCTACTATCGGTGAAGATAATGGGGTTGGTTCTTGGTATTTATCGAAGGTCGACGAAGGCGTAACCCCAAGTTGGTCATAATTGGCTGCCGAGATATAATCATCCCGGTTAATGATGGTTTCAGTCAATACCATGCTATTGTTTTGTTCAATAATATGAAATTCCGTAATGTCATCATTACCGTATCGAGTTAAAACCGCTGCCGCCCGTTCAAGTGCTTCATCTCTATCGCGATATTTTACTTGTTCACCGGTGACGATGATCTTGTTGTCTGACACGGCGATAGTGTTTTGCTGATAGCCAGCATTATGCTGAAGTTCAGCCGATGCTTGTTGCCAATCGTTGGATGTAGGAGAGGCTTGAACCTTGGTTTTAGGGGTATCCAACCAACTTGCTTTCATGTGATTAAAATTGGTATAAAAATTAAAGCCTAACGTGAGTGTATCGCCTCGTTGATAACTGACTTTAGCATCTCCCCAGTCACCTAGTCGGTAATTAATACCGATATTCCATGGTGTATGCTGAGTCATATCTGAGTTAGCTCTTATTTGTGGCCAATCTTCAGAGTAATCGTTGCCATCGTATTCAATTTTAATTCGCAGTGGTTCGTAAGGTGTTTGATATTCTATACCGCCAAACAATGCCGCAGGGCCTTTAAACCAACGTCCATAGTCAACCATGCCACCTTTGTCTTTAAAATCACTCGGGCGGTTACAGAATCGGTCGCTTATCTTACAGACTGGATTACTGACATTACCGCTTTGACCAATGTATCCCCAGCCGAGTCCCAGGGTGAAATCAAGGTTACCAAAACGTTTGGTAGCAGCAACAAATTCACCATCAAACATGCCGGTACCACCGAAATCTCGTAGGCCAATTGACGTTTCTGGCAACCAGTAACTTTCTTCAATGAGGCGAACTTTAAAATCCATGCCTTTGTCTGTATACAGGTTATCGCCGCTGTAGTCAGGATTAGAATTATAGAGAACATTGGGTAAGCGGGTATAACGAATGGTCGCATCAAGCCATGGCATCACTTGCATGGAAGCAACGTAATGGTGGTAGTCGTTATTAACGCTGATCCCGACATTAAATTCACCTTCTTCAGCCATGCGACCGGAAGGCATTTGCATTAAACCAGTACCACCAAAGTCCATTTGTGACGGTTTCCAATCATTTGTGCTGCTCATGACAACCGATGCATAACTAACAGAGAACAGGCTTAGAGATGAAATAAAAAATGAAGAATATTGAAGTTTCATAGAAAGCCTTTTCTTGACTGAAGCAGCGAAATAATCTCGCTTTCGAAATCTAATAACTGAGCATTTGGTCTGTTAAATCCCACAAAAATAATACTGCCTGGCGCTAGGATAGTTTGTTCATCATTCCAGTAGGCGTATCCCACTTTTTTTGTATGGCCATCTGGGTAAATCACCCAAACATTGCTGCTGTTTGCACTTGATAGCAATGTTGTTTGCTTAAGATAATCGGCGACAGTTAATCCACCGATAAATGGTTTAGTGACAGGCACAAAAAGTAACCCTTCAATATGAATTGTTTTTGGTCTTTTCGGTGTTATTAACTCAAAATTGCCCTTAAGTTGCGGGTTATTCTGGGGGGTGATCCGTATCGTATCATAATCGAGATTGATGAATTCACGATAACCAACATCCCAGCGGTTTATCTGTTGCTCCAATAAAGCAATACTTGCTTTAGATTTAGGATGAACGTGTGTGTATGCGCTCAAGCGTTGGAGTAAGGTTTGTTTTCTTTTTTCTACCTCGCTCTCTTTATCTTGATTAAAAAGCATATTGTTTAATGGATAACCAAGCAACGCAGCTAGTGGTCCGTTTTGGCCGTCATAAGCTATTTCTACGTTTTTTTGCTGGTTAATGATGTCAGTGAATATTTTTTCAAGTCGTTCTGGTTGGTTGTATTCAAGTACTTTCTTTTCATTGGGTAAATGTATTGTTAGTACGGAAGCAAAGCTGCTGGCCGAAAAGGCAGCCATAATTAGAGCTAAAAGACAATGATTCATAAATGACAACCTATGATTACTGAGATTTATAAGGTTTTAATATTTCCATGTCGACTTTTAAGGCATCAGGAATTAACCATTGTGATGACTTGACGACATTGCCGTCACTATCAACCCAGAAGGTATTGTTCATGCTTTTACCACTGTTATTGAATTGAACGTTTTCTTGCCAAACAGTGGTGTTTTTTTGCCACAGCACTGATTCAATATATTCGGTGGTAACTTGACGGGTTGAGATTGTAGCGAGTTGGCCGAATTGATATCCAGGCTGCCAATCGTATTGAGCTTGCCACTTATCATTGCTGGTTAAAGATGGAAAGTTTTTTAGAGGCAATAGGTTATCAAGGTTTGCGCTAGGCATATTGACGGTTTTGATGATTCTGCCATTTTCAGTGACAATCATTGCGCGGTCAGAAGAGAGCCACTTATACTGTTTTGCATTGGACACTGGATTTATGTCAATGAATGCCAACACCATAAAAATTTGTGCTTTATCGTTGAGAGTCACGTAGCTGCTTAAATAAGGGATCTGCTCGATTTGCTGCTTGGTTAATGTCACATCATCGACACCGAATGCCGCAAATTTAATAGAGTCATTAATACTAGAAAACTTAGTTGAACAGCCACTAGCAGTCATTAATCCCAAAGATAGCAGAGTAAGGACCAGGGGCTTAGCTGTTTTTATTTTTCTCGACATCGATATTATCCGTTTACATCAGTAAGTTGTTGTTTATGCTAGGCATAAAAAAACATCCTTAACAAAGTATTAAGGATGTTTGTAGGCTCAAACTTAGTTTGTTGTGCCGTCAGTACCTGTTGTTCCATCGCTGTCTGATGCAGCAGCAACTGCTACAACGGCAACAGCAAGAGCACCAGCTACAATACTAGATGTAGCAGCAGCGCCAGCTGCTGTAGCCGATGCGCCTTCAGCACCAGCTGCAACAACAGCTTCTTCAGCAAACACCGTGCTTGATAAACCTAAAGCAACTAATGCTGCTAATGCAATTTTTCTCATAATATATCCTTGTAAATTTACAAATAAAAACATCGATGTCGGTAATGCATAAGCACACCTATTGACATAGTATTCAAAATAAGTGCCAAAGTAAAAAATTATCAACATTCATTGAGCTTTTTAAAGAGTTCTATCCCATTTAATCTCTTTGTTTTTAAAGTATAAATACGGTCACTATTAATTAGTTGAGTAGGTATAAGGTATTTAGTATGCTATGTGTCGATATTCATTTGAGTTGGCAACATTAGCATTTAGGATTTTGCAGTGATTAATTATGGACGAGCGATGAAATCACTGGTTGTACTGCTAGGGTTGGGTGCTATTTGCCGTCAAGCTTTTGCTTCTCCTTGGTTAGAAGCATCTGATCCTTTTGTGCGTTCAGATCTCACCGCCTTGTCAGATTCGGGCGCCATCAATAGTCCTATCAACCACTTTCCAATGCTCTGGTCGATGTTAGATAGTTCTATTTCTCAGTTTAATATTCGCTCTCCCTCCTTACGCTCTGAATATTCTCATATCAAATACCTTTATCAAGCTGCTCAGTTGGAGCGTGGAAATCGCAAGTTTGAAGTAGCCATGAATAGCGAACCGTTGATAAAGAATGCTTTTGGCCAAGTGAATAATGATCACTGGGGTGTTTATGCCAGCTATGAAATGCTTAAGCCACATTACGCCTTCCGTTTGTCGACTGGCTATTCTGATGATGGTGAAGATCGAGATATACGTTGGAAAGACAGTTATTTAGCGCTCAATGCTGGTGGGTGGGTTTTTAGCATTGGTACTTTGCCTCGCTGGTGGGGACAAGGTTGGCAGCATAATTTGGTATTGAATACACACGAGTCGGTACCTGAGATTAGCCTTAGCTATACGAGCGAAAATAACTGGTTGGGTGTTTGGAGTTTGGAAACATTAGTCAGTGATGTTGACGATATTTACCAATATCAATGGTCTTCTCGATTAATAAGTAAGCCATTTTCTATACTGGAATATGGCCTTACTTACCATCAGTGGCTGAAACCTATTGATGACAGTGATTATCTAGATGAGCAAGTAACCTTCGATGCTAAGTTATCGCTACCTAGCGTTCGTGATTTTTATCATAGCGTTTATGTTGAAGTTGCTTCGGATTTTAGAGCCTCTCAGCTTGGGGCATTATTGTTTGGTTGGTCTGGTTTTATACCCTTCGATAAACATTCTTTTCGTTTGGTTATTGAACGACAACAAGGTCGTGATGATGATTTACATGTCTTGACAGACATGAAGTTATTTAATGATAAGTTAATGAGAAATAGCTATTTAGTGGAAGATGGTTGGTCTGTGTCTGGTTACGTGCAGCTAGCGAATGACCATCAAATAGAAGCGACATATCAAGAGCAAACACAGTACCAACAGCAGGGCAAAGAATTGTATCAGGTAAGTTATCGACTCCCAGCGTTGAGTGGAAGACTTACCTTTGGTGTGGACAGAGAGCAAAGTGAAAGTAATCAGACGAATTATTGGTCGAACTACGAATTTCGATTTTAACGTAGCTCTTTTAGATAAAAAATAACTAATTAAAGATGATGGCTAGCATAAAATGATGAAGTGTAATTTTTTCTTTAACTCTTTCCTGCTGGTGTTTGTGGCTATTTTGCCAAGCACTGCGTTAAGTTTTACTCCAACAGCAGCGCAAATATCTCAATTTAAATCGCTTCCAAAGGCCCAGCAAGAGCAGTTAGCAAAGCAGTATGGGGTTGATTTAAATACTATCTCTTCAGCATCTGCATCAAACGGAGAAAATGAAAAAGAAAAAATTGCTGAGCCGAAAAGAGCAACTTCCATTCAAGACAATTCGAATGTTGAGTCGTTAAACTTAAAAGAATCTGATGAATCTGAACTTCCGCTATTTGGTTACGATTTATTTGTTGGTACTCCAATGGATTTTACACCAGTGGATAATCTTCCAATCCCTTTAGATTATGTAATGGCACCTGGTGATGAAATACTGGTTCAGCTTTATGGTAAATCCAATCAGCGTTATTCAGTGACTATCGATCGTGATGGTAAAGTGGATTTTCCAGAGTTAGGTGCCGAATACATTGCAGGACAAACATTTGGAGAAATTAAGCAATACATCGTGAGTTTGGTTGAAAGAAAGCTTATTGGTGTTGAAGCCATTGTTTCTTTAGGAAGCATGAGAACAATCCAAATATATGTTGCGGGTGAGGTGATTCAACCAGGGGCTTATAATGTCAATGGGCTTACTACGCTAACTCAAGCTATTGTGGCAAGTGGTGGTGTCAAAAATAACGGAAGCTTACGCAACATTCAGCTAAAGCGTAAAGGGAAGGTAGTTCAATATTTTGATGCTTATAATTTATTGCTTAATGGTGATAATTCACAAGATGTGCGGTTGCAAGCGGGCGATACTTTATTCATTCCCACCAGACAAGCCAGCGTTTCAGTTAAAGGTGAGATTACTCGTCCGGCAAAGTATGAGCTTAAAGGAAAGACAACTCTTGAGTCTATGCTAAAAATGGCTGGTGGTGCTTTGCCTGATGCGTATCTTTCATTGGTTAATGTCCGCCGAGTAAGTACTAGTGGTGTGGAACTCATAACCTTAGACTTTTTAAATAACTCTCACCGTTCATTTGTTCTCCAGCCAGGGGATGAAGTGTCTCTTGCTCCTGTTAACCAAAGTTTTAGTAATGTTATTGCTGTTCGTGGTGAAGCCATTAGGCAAGGTGTTTATTCTTTTGTTCCTGGAATGAAAGTTAATGATGTGATTAAAAACATCGAACAAGATTTAAAAGAAACGGCCGATCTTCGTTATGCACTCTTAGTGAGAGAGAGCATAGCTCCTCGTAAGCTTCGAGTTAAACAATTCAGTTTGCTTAATGCGATCTCTCATCCTTCATCTGAGGATAATTTAGTTCTTCAAGCCCGTGATCAAATTTTCATATTCGATAATGGTATTGATTTGGAATATTGGTATCGCAAAGATAAAAATAAAAAGGTCGATGTAGCGGTTAGTGAGCAAGCTAAATTTGTTGAGGTCGTTGACCAAACGACTGGCGCGTTGGTGGAGGTCGACACCACTACTCAACTTGAGTCTTCAGGAGTAGAAAAGGTTTCTAAGAGTGATCGTCTTAAAAAAAGCAGTCGGGAATTATTACTTGAACCTATCATTGAGCGTCTGAAAGCACAGGCAACGTTTGATTCTCCTGCACAACTTATTGAGATAACGGGTGCAGTTAAGTACCCAGGTATTTATCCCTTACCTGATCAAGCGAATTTTAAAGCATTGATTGATGCGGCTGGTGGATTTGCGGAACATGCTTACCTTACTCTGGCGGAAGTAACACGTTCTCAGCGTATTAATGATAGTTTTGATGTTGAGCACTATACGATCTCCCCTCGCAAACTGATCGATGGCGATATGTCGTTTGATTTTGTTGCTCAAGATTCGATTATGGTAAAACGTCAACCCAATTGGCAGCGTGATCTATCTATTGAACTGCAAGGTGAGGTTAAATTTCCTGGAACATATGCCTTTGCTCGCGGTGAAACGCTCTCTGATATTATTGAACGAGCAGGAGGTTTTACTCGATTTGCCTATCCGAAAGGTGCGGTATTTAGCCGTGAAAGTTTAAAGCGCCAAGAGCAAGAGCGATTAAAGTTACTTAATGCTCAACTAAAGCAGGAAATCGGTAGTTTAGCGCTGCGCCGTCAAAGTTCTTCGGCTAGCTATACCACTAGCCCTAATGATGCTATGGCCATTACAGAAGAGTTAGCCAAAACAGAAGCCCTTGGTCGGTTAGTTATAGATTTAAAGCAAGCTGTGGCAGGTGATAGCGTCAACAATATTATGCTAGAGAACGGTGATAAGCTATACGTTCCAGCTCTTCAACCAATACTCAGTGTGATGGGGGAGGTTCAATTTGCTTCGAATCATACTTATCGCCCAGGAATGAGTATAGAAGATTATATATCTGCAGCTGGTGGAACGAAAAAGCAAGCTGATACTGATCGAGTCTATGTGATTCGTGCCGATGGTTCGGTGATGTTGCCAAATAGTTCTTTCTGGTTTAGTCGAAAATCAAAACCGCTAGAGCCTGGTGATACGGTTGTGGTGCCAATTGATACTGATTACTTGGATGGGTTAAGTACTTTAACGTCTGCAACTCAGATACTGTACCAAATTGGTGTTGCTTGGAGTGCCATCAAAGATTAATAGGCCTTTGTCATTTTTATGTTGGCGCAGTGAGTGCGCCACTGGTTGATAGTGTGTGATTATGAATAAACCAATGTTACAACAACCTATATTTAGTCATGTTGATAGACTGAATGTTTCAGATGATGAGATTGACTTACGAGAGCTTTTTGGGGCGTTATGGAAGGGAAAACTGATCATTGTATTATGTACAGCAGCCTTTGCTATTGGCGGTGTCATCGTTGCACTATCAAAACCAAACACCTACCAAGCGCAAGCAAGCCTAGTTGCCGCTAACGAAGAGAGTGGCGGAGGGTTAGCTGCGATGGCCGGAAAGTTGGGTGGTTTAGCTTCTTTGGCGGGTATTAATCTAGGCAGTGGCCGTTCTGGAGATAAAGCGATGTCTTTGGCCATATTACAGTCTCGCCAGTTTATCAATGCTTTTATCAATCGCCACCAATTATTAGTTCCTTTGATGGCCGCTGACTCTTGGGATAGCGTGTCTGGTAATATGATTATCGACCCGACTCTTTATGATATAGAAACACAACAATGGGTTCGAGAAACTTCCCCCCCGCTTTCTACTATTCCTAGTGATTGGGAGGCTCATAAAGCATTCAAAAAAATCTTTTCGGTCTCTGAAGCTAAGGATAATGGATTGGTAACAATATCAATTACTCACCTTTCCCCACTTATAGCTCAGCAGTGGGTTGAGTTGCTCGTTAAAGACCTAAATGATTGGATTAAAAATGAAACATTGACGGAAACCCGTCAGAATATTGCTTATCTTGAGCAGCAATTAGAAAAAACCAAATTAGTCGATATGCAGTCGGTCTTTTATCAGTTGATTGAAGAGCAGATGAAAAGCTTAATGTTAGCAGAAGTTAAAGATGAGTTTGCCTTTAAAACCATTGATCCAGCCGTTGTCCCTGAAGAAAAAGCGGGGCCTAAACGGGCCTTGATTTGTGTTTTGGCTACGCTACTTGGTGGAATGCTTGGTGTTGCGATTGTGTTAGTTAGATTTGCCTTTAGAAGGCCGTAGATTACTTGCTATTTCGTTTAAGAGAAATTGAACAACCCCTTATTACTGCTTTTCATAACAGCAGCAAGTTGCCTGCCTTGATTATGTAAAAACAAAAAATCCGATATCTTTGTTTCGATATCGGATTTTTGATATTCAGTTTAACGTGAATTAAGCGTGCGTTTGTAAATACGCTTCCAACACTTCCATTGAAGTTTGGGTCACTAGCTCACAGTCAAGATAACAAGCCACATCATTTCCGTTGCGCACGCCTAAAAGCGTTGCTTTCTCACCGTTGTTGTAAGTGATGTTCATTTGTATGGTGTTGTCATCAATTTTCTGCATTTCACCTTTTTCAATCATCGAGCTTATTGGTGATTATTCTTCATCTCGATTTTCAATGACACCGTGTTTCTTTTTCCACATTTCCCAGCGTTGGTAGGCCAACTGCTGCATGTCGGTGATCTTGTCAGCCTCATCTACAATTTGCTCACCTAGTAAATATTCAAAGATATCTTCTAAAGTCAAAATGCCTTGTACTGTACCGTATTCATCGACAACTAAGGCTAGCTGTAGGCGCTTTTTCATGATTTGCTCGAACGCTTTAAACAGGCTCATTTTGTTTAAAAGCGCATGCAGTGGGCGCATCACTTCTTCTAAACGTTTCTCACCTTGTCCTTTTTGTTGCAGCTTAAATAGCTCCAAACGAAGCACAAAGCCGACAATATTGCCTTTGCTTTGGCTGTATACCAGTGGACGTGAGAAAGGTGTTTCACTGTGTTGCTGTAAAAATTCATTGATGGTCATTTCGCCATCGACGCGAAATAGTACCGTGCGTGGCGTCATTACTTGGGTGACCGGGACATACTGAATACTCAACAAGTTATTGAGTATTTTTGATTCGCCTTCGGTAAGCTCACCACTTTCATTGGCAAGTAGTGCCATAGCCGATAATTCATCGCGCATTTTAGGTTGTTCAATATTACGAGCCAAACGCTTGGTGATCTGCTCTGAAAACCAGACAAATGGAGTCAATGCCCAAACCATCCAACGTAGTATTGTGGCAGCAACCGGTGCCAGTTGACGCCAGTAAGTAGCGCCTAGGGTTTTGGGGACAATTTCAGAAAGTACCAAAATACCTAACGTTAATACTGCAGAGAACACCCCCAGCCATTCGCTGCCAAATACCACAGCAGCTTGTGCACCAGCACTAGCTGCACCGATGGTATGAGCGATGGTGTTTAGCGTTAAAATTGAAGCCAGCGGGCGATCAATATCCGCTTTTAACTGGTTGAGTTTTTCAGCAGCAGGGTGCTGTTGTTGACGTAGTTGAGCAAGATAGCTTGGTGTAATGCTTAATAACACCGCCTCTAAAACCGAACAGATAAAAGAGACACCGATAGCAACGGTAATATAAACCGTAAGCAAAAACATGAATGATCCTTAGTAAGATATACCATACCAATAGTGCGTTTCACGATACCTGAACATGACTGGTGCTGATATTTTAAGTCGTCTACTGACTTGAAATATCAGGCTATTCAAGTATAGACACGCTATAAATAAGGCTTTCAAGCATGAAAAACAAGCCAATGTGCTTTGTTAATCAGTAACAAATTGTGAGTTAATGCTCATATTGTGGTTAAAAGTAAGGCATAGAGACAAAAGTTCGGTGACAAACCTTTGCCAGACGGGGGCTTTATGATTTAGAGTGATCGCAATTCGATAACCTATAAGAAGGGAAACCTAATGAACAAGACCCAATTAATCGACTTTATCGCAGAAAAAGCAGACCTATCTAAAGCACAAGCAAAAGCTGCTCTTGAAGCGACTTTAGGCGCAGTTGAAGGCGCTCTCAAAGAGGGTGACCAAGTTCAACTAATTGGTTTTGGTACATTCAAAGTAAACCACCGTGCAGCGCGTACTGGCCGTAACCCTAAAACGGGTGCTGAGATCCAAATCGCAGCAGCAAACGTTCCAGCATTCGTAGCAGGTAAAGCGCTGAAAGATTCAGTGAAATAATTTATACTACGCCGAGATACTCTCTTGGCGTAGATTCTTCCCATGAAAAAATTCCTGTTACCATCTCTGTGCTCTCTTTTCCTTATCGGATGCACCGCTTCTAGCCACACGCCCAATATTGAACAATACGTAAATTATACCAGTGGACAAACGATGGGTGATGCCACCAGTTTTTATTGGTATACCGAGCGTCTGGTTTTGCCCAACAGCGCTGCTGACTATGTTAATTCTGGCGAGTATGGTGGCTATCAAACCAATTACCGTTGGGACGAAGGCTCATTGCGAGAGTTAAAGCGAGAAGGTTCATTACCGAGCAACAATAACTTGGTGCCTTATAGTATTCATCTGCGTTTTAATAAAGATGGTGAAGCGGTTTATCAACAATATCGTGTTGATGGAAAAGTGCTGCCATTGAGTAAAGAGCAGCTATCTATTTACCTTGCGCAATCTCAGTATGTTGCTTCTGTTACTAAAGACAATCGCGGTTTGTCATTAATCCAAGGTGTTTGGGATGGTGAAGTGTTTGCAAGCTGCACTGGCAATCAATACAGTCAAGTTGAATTCAATCAGAACTTGCATCGCGTTGATACAAGCTCTTCGTCACCGAAGCATTACCTCGCTTTTCTTGGTAAGGTTCGCAATAACCGCATGTATGTTGAGAAGCTGTTAATGCAGGCCGATGAAAACCATGGTTGTGTAAATAAGCCTCAATTGATAGAAGATTAAAAAATAAGGCGTTCATCGAACGCCTTATTGACAAGATGTGATGAGCTGTTTTTAGTTTGACTCTTGCTCACGTGCAATCGCGCGGTAACCAATGTCGTTACGGTAGAACATACCATTCCAACTCACTTGTTTAGTAAGAGCGTAAGCGCGCTGCTGAGCTTCTGATACGCTATTACCGAGTGCTGTTGCACACAGTACTCGGCCGCCGTTAGTGACTACATCGCCAGCATCGTTGTTGGTTGTACCTGCGTGGAAAATTTTCTCACCTTCCACTTCTTGTTGTGGTAAGCCTGAAATGACATCACCTTTAGCGTAATCAGCCGGATAACCGCCAGCAGCAAGAACAATACCGATAGACGCACGAGGGTCCCATTTCGATTCCATCTGATCAAGTTTACCGTCGATAGCTGCCAAACAGAGTTCAACCAAGTCAGATTGCATGCGCATCATAATCGGTTGGGTTTCTGGGTCACCAAAACGGCAGTTGTATTCGATCACTTTTGGTGTGCCAGCAGCATCAATCATCAAACCTGCGTATAAGAAACCCGTATATGGGTTACCTTCAGCTGCCATGCCACGTACGGTAGGGTAAATCACTTCTTGCATCACACGGTCGTGAATTTCAGCGGTCACAACTGGCGCTGGGGAGTAAGCGCCCATACCGCCAGTGTTGGGGCCGGTATCTTTGTCGCCGACACGTTTGTGGTCTTGGCTGGTGGCCATGGGTAACACATTTTCACCATCAACCATCACGATAAAGCTTGCTTCTTCGCCATCTAAAAATTCCTCGATGACCACGCGGCTGCCTGCATTGCCAAAAGCATTGCCTGCCAGCATATCTTTAATCGCATCTTCCGCTTCTTGTAGGGTCATTGCCACGATAACGCCTTTACCAGCAGCAAGGCCGTCAGCTTTGACAACAATCGGTGCACCTTGCTCACGTACGTATGCTAAAGCTGGGTCAATTTCAGTGAAATTGGCGTAAGCCCCGGTTGGAATTTGATGACGAGCTAGGAAGTCTTTAGTGAAAGCTTTAGAACCTTCAAGTTGCGCCGCTGCCTGAGTTGGACCAAAAATAGGTAATCTAGCTTCACGGAAAGCATCAACCACGCCAAGAACCAATGGAACTTCAGGGCCAACAATGGTCAGTTCAATCTGTTTTTGTTTGGCAAATTCAACTAGTTCAGAGATGCTCTCTACGCCAATGTTGACGTTTTCTAGTTTAGGCTCAAGTGCTGTTCCTGCATTGCCTGGCGCAATAAATACAGTTTCAACTTGAGAGTTTTGCGCGACTTTCCAACCAAGAGCGTGTTCGCGACCGCCAGAACCAATAATTAAAACTCGCATATTTAAAATTCCTTAATCTTAAAATATCGTTCACTCAAAGTAGTTGCTGCTGTGGCGTCGTTAACGACGCCACACTGCCAAATACGAAGAGAGTATTAATGGCGGAAGTGACGCATTCCGGTAAAGATCATCGCCATGCCGTGTTCGTCGGCGGCGGCAATCACTTCGTCATCACGCATTGAACCACCAGGTTGGATCACGCATTTTATACCCGCTTCTGCAGCGGCATCGATGCCGTCACGGAATGGGAAGAAAGCGTCTGATGCCATCACACAACCTTCTACTTGTAGTCCTTCATCTGCGGCCTTAATCCCAGCGATTTTCGCCGAGTAGACGCGACTCATTTGGCCAGCGCCCACGCCGATGGTCATATCACCTTTAGAGTAAACAATTGCGTTAGATTTCACGTATTTCGCTACCTTCCAGCAAAATAGTGCGTCTTTTAGCTCTTCTGCGGTTGGTTGGCGTTTAGAGACAACTTTAAGCTCTTCGGCTGAAACCATGCCTTGGTCACGGTCTTGCACCAGTAGGCCGCCATTAACGCGCTTGACATCAAAGCCTGTTGTCTTAGTTGACCATTGACCGCATTCAAGTAGGCGAACGTTTTTCTTCGCCGCAACTACTTCTACCGCTTCCGCTGAAACAGAAGGAGCGATGATCACTTCAACAAATTGACGTTCCACGATAGCGGCTGCAGTTTGGGCGTCTAGCTCACGGTTGAACGCGATGATGCCACCAAATGCAGACGTTGGGTCAGTTTGGTAAGCGCGGTTGTATGCTTCAAGAAGGTCACCGCCCAGTGCAACACCACATGGGTTAGCGTGCTTTACTATCACACATGCTGGCTCGGCGAATTCTTTCACGCACTCAAGTGCTGCATCGGTATCGGCGATATTGTTGTAAGACAGCGCTTTGCCTTGGATTTGGCGTGCAGTCGAGACTGAGGCTTCCTCTGGATTGGCTTCAACATAGAAAGCGGCCGCTTGGTGACTGTTCTCACCATAGCGCATATCTTGTTTTTTGAGGAACTGCTGGTTGAAGGTGCGAGGGAATTTGCTCTCTTCATCGGCCTTCTTTCCTTCGTCATCAAGTAAAGAGGCGCCGTAAGAAGGAACCATAGTGCCGAAGTAGTTGGCGATCATGCCATCGTAAGCTGCAGTATGTTCGAAGGCCGCAATCGCAAGGTCAAAACGAGTTTCTAGAGTAAGAGACTTATCGTTAGCGTCCATCTCAGCAATTACACGGTCATAGTCATGTGCATTCACCACGATAGTTACGTCTTTGTGGTTTTTAGCCGCAGAGCGAACCATGGTTGGGCCACCGATATCGATGTTTTCTACGGCATCGGCTAGGGTACAACCTGCTTTTGCTACGGTTTCTGCAAATGGGTACAAGTTCACTACCACCATATCAATGGCTTGAATACCGTGTTTTTGCATGATTTCATCATCTTGGCCGCGGCGGCCCAGAACGCCACCATGCACTTTCGGGTGTAGTGTTTTCACACGGCCATCCATCATTTCAGGGAAACCGGTATAGTCAGAGACTTCTGTTACTGCAATACCTTGGTCTGCCAATAGGCGAGCGGTGCCGCCAGTAGAAAGAATATCGACACCACGCTTCGTTAATGCTTGAGCGAACTCAACAATGCCGGTTTTGTCTGATACGCTGATCAATGCGCGGTGAATAGGACGAGCGTTATTCATGCTTCGGTCTTCCTCAAATCATGGAGTTAATGGGAAATTTGATGGCGCACATTCTAACCAAATAATTACAAAAAAGCTCGCGCAATCGTTTGCCATTGCAAAAATAATTGTAGAAATGGCGAGGATAGGCAATAAAAGTTACGAAAAGGTTAATTGAGGTGTTTATGTTTCAGATCGGTGAATTAGCAAAACGGTGTGGTGTATCGACAGATACATTACGTTTTTATGAAAAAAATGCGTTGATTAAGCCAGCAGGGCGCAGTGAGTCTGGTTACCGTTTATATAATGAAGAAAACCAGCAACAAGTCAGTTTTATTCTTAAGGCGAAAGGAGTCGGACTGAGTTTAGATGAGATAAAAGAACTATTAGAAATTAAATTGGAAGCAACGGTACACAGTTGTGCGGAAGTGAAATCGATCACCTCAGCAAAATTGATGTCAATCGACCAAAAAATTGCTGAACTGACCACTATTCGTCAAGCATTAAAGAAAATTAATGATGCGTGTTGCGGTCATGCTGAAGATAACGCCAGTCACTGTTCTATTTTGACCGCGTTAGCTACCAATAAACCTTAGTTTGCATTTTTGATAACAGTGAGTGTTAGGGACGTTATATAAACCTTTATATAATCGCCCGCTTATTTTATTGAGCCTTTTGATATCTAAATTAAATAGATATGTGAAATTTATCTCATTGCTGTTATTACTTGTGGTGCACACATGGTTGGAATGTATTTTCAAATCAACGACTGGATTTTGAGCGTTGATGAAAATAAGTTGTATCGCCAAGATAGGGAAGTTGCGGTCGAACCGAGATTAATAAACCTTTTATATTTTCTTGCAAGAAATTCAGGGGAAGTGTTTTGTCGTGAAGAGTTGATAGAGCACGTTTGGAATGGAGCGATTGTGACCGACCAAGTGGTGACTCAATCAATCTTTGAGCTGCGAAAACTACTACGTGATGGGCGTGAGGAGAACATTAATTATCTCACCACCGTGCCGAAACGCGGCTATAAATTAATGGCGAATGTGTCTGAAATTACGTCAGAACAATTTGTACAGCAACGCGTTGGCGTTGTCGCATCAAATGAACCAGTAAAAGATTCGTTTGTTTCCGAAACGTCACACAGTGAAACCTCAGAAATTATCAATGAAGTCTCTTTTCCCGCCGCTCCGCTTACGCGTGCATTGAGTTACCGCAGTAAAGCCAATTCAAGGCTGAATAAAACGGGTCAGGTGTCGCGTTGGAAATCGATTACTTTAGACATTATGTGGGTGAGTGTATTGATCGTCGCTTTTGCACTATTCACTTATCATCAGTCAGCAACCAAGATTACTCAAGCAATGGATACACATTTGATTGAGTTTCGGTTGCAAAACAGTTTTTCCAAACAGGCATCGAATGATGAGTTGGCTGATGGTGTCGTGCAGAAGTTGATGGCGGATATTATTCAAGTCAGTGATTACCGAGTTCATTTAAGTCAAACTCCCTTTTCGTCAGGTATTGTGCCGGGTAAATCAGTGACGGTTGAGGTGAAAGAACAAGCCAACAAAGCTTATTTAGATGTGGAGTATCGTAGCAATGCATCAAATACGATTTTATTCAGTCGTCAGTATTCACTCGCCACTTCGCAGTTGCACCGAGTTATGGAGCAAGCCTCATTTGATTTGATGCAAGCGTTAGATGTGCCCAACGCTGAGCAGAAAGCAAGCCAACTAATGCAAGGTTTACCTTCGGATCATCAAGCGCTCACGTTATTGATTCATGCCAATCATTATCTGAATTTGTCTAAGCCTCAAGACTTCAAGCATGCTATCGCCTTGCTTGAACGTGTATTGAAGATAGAGCCGCATAATGCTTATGTTCAAGCTGAGCTGTTAATTGCGTATTATGTACAGTTAGCACTCGATCCTGCGTTAATGTCTGTTAATGAACAGATTAACGTGGTCAGCCAGACCTTGAGTAATGAACTTGAACAAACGCAGCACACTTTACCAGCCCGAGTTTATGAAGCGTTAGCGCTGCATGAGATGGTTAGCGATAACCCAGACAAAGCACAGGTCTACTTGCAACTGTCATTAGAGAAGCGTTCATCGGTGTTGTCGTACGTGTTGCTGGGTAAGTTGTCTGAATTGAAAGGGGATAGGGAACGTGCGAGTGATGCTTACAGTGAAGCGTTTTATATGAATACCTCTATGGAAACCTACATGTTATGTGAAAACTTAGCATTTTATAGCAATTTAAAATCGATCGATTACGCGCTTTACCGTTCGGTGCACCCTTCTGTAGTGCCAGTGATTTAACTTCCTTGCCTTGCCTTCTAAGTCCGGATGAATGGTTGCGTCCCATCCGGATTCACTCCTTTCCTCTTGCTTGATATCCTCTTTCTACTTGAAGCTGCAGTGGTGTTGGCTACACGTTTGTTCACCCTAATCACATTGCGTGTCTATGCTCATGGGGATTCACTCACTTGCCGCCTACCCGCAGCTCCACGTGTTTTTAGTATAAGTTTATATTGCCGTTGATATGGTTCGTCTTGCTGGTTGAGTTTTTTATAACCTTTACAATTTTGATTCTCTATTTTCTATCACTATGAAAAATAACGACTTTTATATTACTCATTATCAAGGTTTTCTAAAAAACCTACCGATTTACTCATTGTTTTATTGATAACGATATCCTTATTTTTTTTATGAGTTTTAAGCGTAATCTGCTGCCAAATTCAGTGGGGTGTCGTTCATTGTGTATACCGACAAAGTTATGCGTGATGACAGCCAACTTATGATTTGAGCTTGTTGGCTTATTGAAAAATATTGGGAGACGTTATGTCATCGAATGCAAAAAAAATCGGTTTGATTGCCTGTACAGGAGTCGTTGCCGGCAACATGATGGGAAGTGGTATTGCACTATTACCTTCTTCATTGGCTGCTGTTGGATCAGTATCAATCTTTAGTTGGATTATCTGTTTAGTTGGTGCATTAAGTTTAGCGTTTGTATTTGCCCGTTTAGCAACAAAGAATCCTCAAGAAGGCGGCCCAATCGCTTACGCTGGTGAAGTATCACCTGTATTTGGTTTTCAAACGGGTGTTCTTTACTACCATGCAAACTGGATTGGTAACCTAGCAATCGCGATTACTGGTGTTTCATATCTCTCAGTTTTTTTCCCTGCTTTAAATAATCCTATCCCTGCCGCTGCAGCGACGATTGCATCGGTGTGGCTATTTACCTTAGTTAACTTACTCGGTGGTAGCTGGGTCAGCCGTCTTTGTACTCTAGGTCTGGGTCTAATTCTTATTCCTGTCGTTGGTACTGCTGTTGTTGGTTGGGGGCATTTTGATCCCGCGCTATATAACCAAAACTGGAATGTATCTTCAGGCACAAATAGCCATGCTGTGATTAGTGCAGTGCTTATCTGTCTATGGTCATTTGTTGGCGTTGAATCAGCAGCCGTATCATCTGGTATGGTCAAAAATCCAAAACGCACTGTTCCCTTAGCTACGATGTTAGGTACTGCTATTGCTGGCGTTATTTATATCCTATCAACTCAAGTCATTAGCGGTATGTTTCCTGCTGCAGAAGTCGCGGCATCCGGCGCTCCGTTTGCTCTAGCAACAACAGAAATCTTTGGTAGCTGGTCAGCACCATTCGTTGCAGCATTCACTGCATTAGCTTGCTTCACATCACTTGGCTCTTGGATGATGTTGGTTGGTGAGGCAGGTAAACGTGCGGCTCATGATGGTAACTTCCCTAAAATTTACGGTGAGACTGATAAAAACGGTGTAGCGAAAAAAGGTTTGATACTCGCTTCGCTAAAAATGACGACGTTAATGATTGTATTGACTGCCTTCAGCTCTCAATCAGCACATACTGCGGACTTATTTAATCAGTTAACGACTGATGCCGTGTTACTCACAATGCTGCCTTACTTCTATTCAAGTATTAACTTAATTCGATTCGAAGGTATGACAACACGCAACGGTTTTATCATGTTTTTCTCTGGAATTGCCTGTGTATTTTGCATGATTGCTCTCGCTGGCGCAGAAGGCTCAACACTGACTGCTACCTTCATCGTTTCACTTATTATTTTGATGTTCTACACCAAGAAAGTGGGTTTGGCTCAGTACATCGAACAACACAAAAATGACACACCTGTGTCTGCCGCGTAATTCCTCAAGCTAGCGTGTTATTCACGGCACGTTAGCCCTTAATTTTAAATTTGGCGCTCGTCTTACTCACCATCTCAATTGATGGAGAGCGCCCTTTTTCGCCTTGGAGATGTCCTGATGAATATTTTTGCTATCTTGAACCATATGGGTGTGTTCTTTAAAGAAGAGCCTGTTCGCCAACTTCACACTGCATTAGAAAAAGCGGGTTACGAAGTGGTTTACCCTGTCGATGATAAAGATTTGATCAAACTTATCGAAATGAACCCACGTATTTGTGGTGTGTTATTTGACTGGGATAAATACTCGCTAGAGTTGTGTGAACGCATTAGTAACGTTAATGAAAAATTGCCAGTACATGCATTTGCTAATGACCAATCAACACTTGATATCTCACTGACTGATCTACGTTTGAATGTCAGCTTCTTTGAATATGCTTTAGGTATGGCAGACGATATTGCGATAAAAATTAACCAAGCAACACAGCAATACAAAGATGCGATCATGCCTCCGTTCACCAAAGCATTGTTTAAGTATGTCGAAGAGGGTAAATACACCTTCTGTACCCCAGGCCACATGGGCGGTACGGCTTTCCAAAAAAGCCCTGCTGGTAGCATCTTCTATGATTTTTATGGCCCCAATACCTTCAAAGCTGATGTCTCGATCTCGATGCCTGAACTGGGTTCACTGCTCGATCATTCTGGTCCTCATAAAGAAGCGGAAGAGTACATTGCACGCACATTTAATGCCGACAGTTCTTACATCGTAACCAACGGTACTTCTACATCGAACAAAATCGTGGGCATGTATTCTGCGCCAGCGGGTAGCACTGTGTTAGTGGACCGTAACTGCCATAAATCATTAACTCATTTAATGATGATGACCGACGTAACGCCAATCTACTTCCGCCCAACTCGTAACGCATATGGCATCCTTGGCGGTATTCCACAAAGTGAATTCAGCCGTGACGTGATTGCAGAGAAAGTAGCGAAAACACCAGGTGCAACTGCTCCATCTTACGCTGTCGTGACTAACTCGACTTACGATGGTCTGCTGTACAACACGCAATTCATCAAAGAATCGTTAGATTGTAAACACATCCACTTCGATAGTGCTTGGGTGCCTTACACTAACTTCAATCCAATTTACGACGGTAAATGTGGTATGAGTGGTGAAGCGATGCCTGGTAAAGTGTTTTACGAGACACAATCCACACACAAACTGCTGGCAGCGTTCTCACAAGCTTCAATGATTCACGTGAAAGGTGATTTCGATAAAGAATCTTTCAACGAAGCATTCATGATGCACACTTCAACTTCACCTCAGTACGGCATTGTTGCTTCTACCGAAACTGCGGCAGCAATGATGCGCGGCAATACTGGTAAGAAGTTAATGCAAGATTCTATCGATCGCGCAATCCGCTTCCGTAAAGAGATCAAACGTCTAGAAGCTGAAAGCGACAGCTGGTTCTTCGATGTATGGCAACCAGAAAATATCGATACGACTGAATGTTGGAAACTGGACCCTAGCGATACATGGCACGGCTTCAAGAATATGGATGACAACCACATGTATCTTGATCCAATCAAAATTACGCTATTAACTCCCGGTATGAGTAAAGATGGTCAGCTTGAGCAATCAGGAATTCCGGCTTCATTAGTGGCTAAATTCTTGGATGAGCACGGCATCGTGGTCGAAAAAACAGGCCCATACAACCTGCTGTTCTTATTCTCGATCGGTATTGATAAATCGAAAGCGATGCAGTTGCTGCGTGGTTTAACAGAGTTTAAACGTGGCTACGATTTGAACCTGACCATTCGTACAATGTTGCCTTCGCTTTATAAAGAAGATCCAAGTTTTTACGAGGGCATGCGTATCCAACAATTGGCGCAAGGTATTCATGACCTGACTAAGAAATATGCATTGCCAGAATTGATGTACAAAGCATTTGATGTATTGCCTGAGATGAAAGTGACGCCACACGCGGCATGGCAACAAGAGCTTCGTGGTCAAACGGAAGAAGTGCTGTTGAATGAAATGGTTAATCGTGTCAGTGCTAATATGATCTTGCCTTACCCTCCAGGTGTTCCATTAGTGCTACCTGGTGAAATGGTCACAGAAAGTTCTCGTCCAGTATTAGAGTTTTTAGAAATGCTGTGTGAAATCGGTGCTCATTATCCTGGCTTTGAAACGGATATTCACGGTTTGTATCGTCAGGCCGATGGTAGTTACACAGTGAAAGTGCTGAAAGATTAATAAAATAGAAAATTAATTCGAGCGTGCCCCCATTCACCAACGTACGTCGAGCAGAGAGAGCCTTTTGGCTCTCTCTTTTTTTATTCTATTATGGTTGAAGTTTGCACATAACTGGTTGAATTTCTAAAAAATTGAACATAACAGAGTACATTTGTTACGTAAATGCGACTAAAGGAGGAATAAAACATCAGCTTATTTATCGTTTCATTTTTAAATATCAGTACAGAAAAGTGTTTAAAACGAAAAAACCGAGCACTGAGGCTCGGCTTTGAAAGCGATGGTATTTAACGGTTAGATTAGTTCATGCCGTATTTTTTTAGCTTCTTACGCAGAGTACCGCGGTTGATACCCATCATGGTTGCTGCGCGAGTTTGATTACCGCGAGTGTATTGCATGATGGTGTCTAATAGTGGCTGTTCAACTTCAGCGAGAACTAATTCGTATAGTTCTGTTACTTCTTGGCCGTTTAACTGAGCAAGATAGTTTTTAAGAGATGCTTTAACTGAATCACGTAATGGTTTTTGCGTGATTTGATCTTGTGAAGTTACGGTTGTTACTGTGAAAGCTTCTGAAGTCAGATTTTGTTCGAACATATGCGGTCTAGCTCTTCTCTTAATTATGATGCAACGTTATCAAAATAACCTTCTAACGCGTCTATTTGCAGCGGCGCTGCGTCAATAGCGTTAAAGGTACGGCGAAACTCACTCGCTTGTTGATGCTCTTTTAGGTACCAACCCACGTGCTTACGTGCAATACGGGGGCCTAAATACTCGCCATAGAAACTATGTAGAGCGTGAACATGGCCAAGCATAATGTCTTTCACTTCCGCAGCCGGAAGTTCAGGCATTGTGGTGCCGTTTTCCAAATAGTGTTGGATTTCTTGAAAAATCCACGGACGACCTTGGGCAGGGCGTCCAATCATTAAAGCGTCGGCACCAGTGTAATCTAGTACGTACTTCGCCTTCTCTGGGCTATCGATATCACCGTTAGCGATAACCGGAATGGAGATGGCTTGTTTCACCGCTTTAATGCTGTCGTATTCGGCCTCGCCTTTGTACATACATGCTTTGGTTCTCCCATGCAGGGCCAAGGCTTGTATGCCGCAGTCTTCGGCTAATTTAGCGATGTGGACACAGTTTTTATTGTCTGTGTCCCAGCCAGTGCGGGTCTTTAATGTCACTGGGACATCGACTGCATTCACTACCGCTTTCAGGATCTGTTCTATCGTGTCCGGAAATTGTAGCAATGCAGAACCTGCTAGCTTCTTATTCACTTTTTTTGCTGGACAACCCATGTTGATATCGATGATCTGAGCACCGTTTTCAACACTGAACTGGGCGGCATCTGCCATCAACTGTGGGTCGGCTCCGGCAATTTGTACAGAGCGAATGCCCGATTCGCCTTCATGTACCATGCGTTGTTTCGACTTTGACGTTTTCCATAGAGCAGGATTTGAGGACATCATTTCACTGACGGCCATTCCCGCTCCATAGCGAAGGCACAACTCTCGAAACGGTCTGTCGGTCACTCCCGCCATGGGAGCAACGATAAGTTTGTTCTTAAGTTGATAGTTTCCGATTTTCAAAACGTCATCACAGTTCTGTACCAGCAAGGGCGCGCATTTTACGCATTTTTTTACTGCGTGAAAAGACTAATATTTGAGCATTTACTATTTGTTTTAGTAATTTGTATAAAATACAGTCAATTAGCGCGCAAAGTCTTATCTAGCCTTGCTTGCGACCAGAGATTCGACACCATTCACTTTGCTCAATGATTGGATCGATGTGAAGTTCATCACGGTAATGGTTGGCAACATCTTCAGCTTGAGTATCTAACACGCCAGACATCGCTAGCACACCGTTTGGCTTCACTAGGCTCTTGATGATGGCGTTTAGTTCACGCAATGGACCTGCCAGAATGTTAGCGACAACCACATCGGCAATCAGCCCTTCAGGTTGATCTTGGGGTAAGTAAACTTCGAGTTGGTCAGCCACGCCATTACGTTGTGCGTTGTCTTTGGACGCCAGCAGTGCTTGTGGGTCGATATCAATACCGACAACTTTTGCTGCGCCTAATTTGATGGCGGCAATCGCCAAAATACCAGAGCCACAACCAAAATCGATCACGGTTTTACCTGATAGGTCTAAGCTTTCTAGCCACTCTAAGCAGAGCGCTGTTGTTGGGTGAGTACCTGTGCCAAAGGCAAGGCCTGGGTCAAGCATTACGTTTACTGCATCTGGTTCTGGAATGTCGCGCCAGCTTGGGCAGATCCATAAGCGTTGACCAAATTTCATTGGGTGGAAGTTATCCATCCATTCACGTTCCCAGTCTTTGTCTTCGAGTTGTTCAACTTTGTAGGCAAAGTCTTTGCTGAGTAGCTGGCTTGCCTGAATTTGTTCAAGTACCCACGCGGTATCGGCTTCGGCATCATACAATGCCAGAATGTCGGTATCGCCCCACAGGCGTGTTTCACCCGGTAGTGGTTCGAATACTGGAGTATCTTGTGCATCAAGGAAAGTAACTGATAATGCTCCAGTTTCTTCCATCAGCATATCGCCAATTTGTTCCGCATTGGCGTTAGTTGCGTTCAGTTTAATTTGAATCCAAGGCATGTCAGTTGCTCTTTCATATCGTCAATTGGCGCAGAGTTTAGCAGAAAGTTACTCGGCTGCCGAAAACAAAAATGCTCACCGAAGTGAGCATTTGGAATTTCGCTATACGAGATTAGTGTTGCAGACCAAGCTTCTTCTCTAGGTAGTGGATATTCGCACCACCGTGTTGGAAGTTTTCGTCTTGCATGATCGACTGCTGAAGCGTGATATTGGTTTTGATACCATCAACAATCATTTCATTGAGAGCATTCTTCATGCGCGCAATCGCTACGTCACGGTTTTCACCGTAAGTGATCAGCTTACCAATCATTGAATCGTAATGCGGTGGTACGGTGTAGCCCGCATAAATGTGTGATTCCCAACGAACACCCATGCCGCCTGGCGCGTGGAAGTGTTCAATTTTACCCGGTGAAGGTAGGAAGCGCACTGGATCTTCAGCGTTGATACGACACTCGATAGCATGGCCACGAATCTTAATATCATCTTGGGTGAATGACAGTGGTTGGCCTGCGGCAACACGAAGCTGCTCTTTGATAAGGTCAACGCCAGTTACCATTTCTGTTACTGGGTGCTCTACCTGAATACGAGTATTCATTTCAATGAAGTAGAACTCACCGTTTTCGTACAAGAATTCAAAAGTACCAGCACCACGGTAGCCGATTTCGATACAAGCACGAGTACAACGTTCACCGATGTATTTGCGCATCTCTTCAGTGATACCTGGAGCTGGAGCTTCTTCCACCACTTTTTGGTGACGACGCTGCATTGAGCAGTCACGTTCACCTAGATGGATTGCACCGCCTTGGCCATCAGCAATGATTTGTACTTCAACGTGACGTGGGTTTTCAAGGAATTTTTCCATGTAAACCACATCGTTGTTAAAAGCCGCTTTTGCTTCAGCGCGAGTCATAGCAATAGCTTGAATCAATTCACCTTCAGAGCGAACCACACGCATACCACGACCGCCGCCGCCGCCCGATGCTTTGATGATTACAGGGAAACCAATGCGTTTAGCGTGCGCTTTGTTTTTCGCGTCGTCGTCGTCAAGAGGGCCGTCAGAGCCAGGTACACAAGGTACGCCAGCTTTCTTCATTGACGTGATAGCTGACACTTTGTCACCCATCATGCGAATGGTTTCAGCTTTAGGACCAACGAAGATAAAGCCACTGCGCTCTACCTGTTCTGCAAAGTCTGCATTTTCAGATAGGAAGCCGTAACCTGGGTGGATAGCCACTGCACCTGTTACTTCAGCCGCGCTGATGATACGAGGAATGTTCAAGTAGCTATCGATACCACGAGCTGGGCCGATACAAATAGTTTCGTCGGCAAGCAGTACGTGCTTAAGATCGCGGTCAGCAGTTGAGTGAACCGCTACCGTTTTGATGCCAAGCTCTTTACATGCTCGCAGAATACGCAGTGCAATTTCACCACGGTTTGCGATTACTAATTTATCTAACATAATGAGTGTTCTCTATTATTCGATAATGACTAGAGCTTGGTCGAATTCTACTGGTTGACCGTCTTCAACTAGGATAGCCGTGACAACACCAGATTTATCAGCTTCAATTTGGTTCATCATTTTCATTGCTTCAACGATACATAGCGTTTCGCCAGCAGTGACAGATTGACCAACTTTAACGAATGGTTTTGCATCAGGGCTTGGAGCGCCGTAGAAAGTACCAACCATTGGAGAAAGAACTTGGTGACCAGTTGGAGCGGCAGGAGCCGCAGCTTCCGTTGCTACAGAAGCCGCCGCAGGAGCGGCTGCAGGCGCAGCGGCTGGTGCAGGAGCGGCTGCATACTGTACTGGTGCCATTTGCGCTGGAGCTGTATTACGGCTGATGCGTACTGATTCTTCACCTTCAGAGATTTCTAATTCAGAAATGCCAGATTCTTCTACCAGTTCGATAAGCTTCTTGATTTTACGAATATCCATCTTTTCTTTCTCTTTATCTTGTGAATAAGACAGCCTCAGTGGGCTGCAGAGTGTTTGTTTACTTTGCCTGCAATGCTTTAATAGCTGCAGACAAAGCGAATTCATAGCCTTGAGCACCTAAACCACAAATCACCCCTTGTGCTTTATCGGACAAGTATGAGTGGTGGCGAAACGCTTCACGTGCATGAACGTTAGATAAGTGCACTTCAATAAATGGGATGGCAACGCCCAATAACGCATCTCGCAGTGCGACACTGGTATGCGTAAATGCGGCAGGGTTAATGATGATGAAGTCGACCTTGCCATAAGCATTATGGATCGCTTCAATCAATTCATATTCGCGGTTCGATTGAAGATGTTCTAATTCAATGTCTGCTTTTTGCGCTTGTTCGCGTAATGTCTCGACAATTTGCGTTAAGGTGTTTGACCCATAGTGCGCAGGTTCACGTAGCCCTAATAGGTTAAGGTTTGGACCATTTAAGACTAGAATGCGAGATTTTGCAGCCATTGTGTAGACATCTCCCCGTTTTGTGGAACGAATATTAATATTCCCATATAATCTTAATGTCAGAGTTAATTTTTCGCAAAAAATTCCCTGTATTTAAGAAATTGCTCCAGATTATAGCTAATTCAGCGCAAATGGCAGCAATTTACTGGTCTTATCAGATTGTTTGCCCATTTAATTTTGTAACCAAGTTAACAGAATAAGAATTAACCATTTAATCACTGTGGGCATGATTTTAGCAATTTCGCATAAAGTCTATCTCTAATGCATCGATGGAAAAAGGGGAATAGAGAAGGTAAGTGTTCACCAAGCCCTATTGACATAAGCAATGTGATCTCGAGCTCTTGATCATACTTTAGGTGTTGAGCGTTCAATCTGGGGCTTCATCATGGTGGTATGTCCAGAACCAAAAAAAGCGGACAACCCAAACTTCCCCCGATGGTTGCCCGCATAACTTCAATAGTATTCTCTAGTTTTTATGATTGTCGCAATATAGTATCTGGCACAATGACTTTCACTTTCTCAACTACATTATCACGGTCGAAAATGCTTTGACTCAGTGTTTTGGTTAACGCCAGGGTGTTGAACGTTTGAATTGAAGCGTCGCTCAATTGGCACATTATGCTTGCCGTGTCGCCTTTTTCGTAGATGAACGGCACTTGGCAGTAGGTAAACGCTAACTGGCTAGCTTCAACGCGGTAGCTGCATGCCTCGCCATTAACATTGAGACAGTCAAACTGTGCATCGTGGCGAAGAAACTCGTTTGGATTGAGTAGCGTTGGGTTTATGCTAATCGCGCCATCTTTCACCTCAATGCCGAGTTCGACAAAGCGTGTGAGAACCTCTTCTTTTACCTTCTAAAACAGAATCACCTAACCTTCGTTAAAGAGGTATGGCCTTCCCTCGTTTTTAGATAGTGGATATTACAACTCTATCTTGGCACATTACGATGCCGACTAGGGTGGGAAGACCATCAGATAGGGTTATTTAGCCTTTAACTGCACCAGAGGTTAATCCTGCAATTAATTGGCGTGAGCTGATTGCAAACAAAATCATCAATGGCAGAACCGCTATTGCAATACCGGTAAACATTGCACCGTAAGGAATAAGCGCCGTACTGCCCTGCAGTGAACGAAGCGCTAATGGAAGCGTGAACATCTCCATATCGTTCATAACAACAAGCGGGCCCATAAAGTTGTTCCACTGGCCGATAAACGTCACCAAACCTAATGTTCCTAATGCTGGTGTAATTAGGGGAAAAATTATTCTGAAGAAAATCGAGAATTCACCACATCCATCCATACGAGCTGCTTCAATTAACTCTCTAGGAATTGCAGAGCTGATGTATTGACGCATTAGGAAGATACCCATCGCACCAACTGCCATTGGAATATAAAGCGCTTTTGGTGTATTCATCCAGCCTAACCAAGACATAATCAATGCGGTAGGAATCATACTTAAGAACGCTGGCAGCATCATGGTCGCCATCACAAACACGAATAAACGGTTCTTATGTTTAAACTCAAACATTGCGAACGCATAACCCGCCAATGAACAAAATAATAGGTTCAAAATCGTCGTAATCAGTGCGATGTAAAACGACCAACTTAGGTTTTTCCAAAAGTGCGGAAGATAACCGATTAGCGCGTTAAGGTTAACGCTCAATTGATCACCAAACCACATTGGTGGCGGTACAGAAAGAATCGCTTGGTTGTCGTGAGTAGCAAAGATGAAGATAAAGTAAAATGGTATCAGCATCATCAACGCGCCCATGATGACTAAACCATACGCGACAAGCTCACTAAGTGTAAATTTGATTTTCATTATTAACTCTCGCTCTTTTTATCAGCAAAGATTTTGTTATTACCCCATGTGAGGACCGCAATAATTAGGAATAAGAACCAAGATATTGCTGACGCTGTACCAAAATCCCCCTCTTGGAATGCAGTAATATACATATGCATTGCGGCAGATTTTGCAGCTTGGTCAATACCACCGGTACCATCGGTAATAATGAACGGTTCTTCAAAGATCTGCAGGCTACCGATAATTGAAAGTGTTACAGCGAAGAACATCATTGGCTTAAGCATTGGCAGCGTAATGTAAAAGAACTGTTTAAGCTTGGTTGCACCATCAATTGTCGCTGCTTCATACAGATCTTTAGGAATCGTCTGCATCGCTGATAAGTATAAGATTGTGTTCCAACCAACATAGCGCCAGAAAACAACAAACGAAACCATCGTCTTGGTGTACTCAGGCTGGTTCCAATCAATATTTTCCGTTGGGAATAGAATTGCAAACGGTTGGAAATCACCAATACTGATAGTACCGATTGAAGTCAACATCATGTTGATCAAGCCATAGTCACGAGAGAATAGCGTAGTAAAGATCATCGCTACCGCTACCGTTGAGGTAATGTATGGCAAGAAATATAAGCCCATGATCGTGTTACGACCACGTTTAAAAGCTGTATGAATAAAGAACGCCAGAGGAATCGCCACTAAGTGCTGTGGAATACCCGAAGCTAGCGCCATCCAAAACGTGTTGTATAGTGAGGTATGGAACCAATCATCACCAAGAGTAAAGATATAGTTCTCTAGCCCTACCCACTCCATTGCACCAAACCCTGCTGCTGGCTCCCAGTAGTGGAAAGAGAGGAACAGAGAGAACAACATTGGGAATAAGCCAAAAATTGCAAATACGATAAAGAACGGACTGATGAATACATAAGGTATCCACTTATGGCTATTGGCCTTCAGCTTCTCTATCCGAGAGATTGGTTGTACTGGCTCTCGCTTAGTAATGATAGTGTCAGACATAATTACCCCTGCGCAGTGCCAATAATGGTTAGACCTTCTTGGTCAAACAGGTGTGTACGGTTTAGATCGAAGTAAAGTTCGATTTGCTGATTTTCTAGCTCTTCCAAACCAGTTGGAGATTCAACTTCCGCAAGTATATTTTGTCCGTCTACTGAACAGTGAAGGTGGTAGTTAGACCCCAGTAACTCAACCATATTAACTGTTACCGTTAAGGTGCCTATATTATCAGACTGAACCGTTTGACGGTTTAGATAGAAGTCACTAGGGCGAATTCCATATTCAATATCAAGTGATGGCAAGATGTGCGTTTTGTTTAGCGTAACAGATTGCTTACCTACGGTAACAACCGTGTTGTCTGACGAAGTTGCTGTCGCCGAAAGGATGTTCATCTCTGGTGAACCAATAAAGGTTGCAACGAATTTAGAATGTGGCGACTCGAAGATCTCTTTTGGCGTACCAACTTGTGAAATATAGCCGTCTTTTAAGATAACAACACGGTCAGCTAAGCTCATTGCTTCAACTTGATCGTGAGTAACATACAATGTGGTGGTTTTAATCTTCTTATGCATTGCTTTAATTTCAGCACGCATCGTCCCACGAAGTTTGGTATCAAGGTTAGATAATGGCTCGTCAAACAAGAATACAGATGGTATGCGAACCATTGCACGACCCATGGCAACACGTTGTCGTTGACCGCCAGAGAGTGCTTTCGGATAGCGCTTCAAAAGTGGTGTGAGTTCTAGCGATTCAGCCACTTCTTTAACGTGTGCAGCGATAACTTCTTTTTTAATACCCGCCATTTTCATTGGGAAACCGATATTCTTCTCAACAGTCATGTGCGGGTAAAGCGCGTAACTTTGGAATACCATAGCAGTATCACGATCTTTTGGGTGAAGATCATTCACCAAACGATCTCCAATTCGAATGTTTCCTGAAGTTATATCTTCTAGACCAGCAAGCATGCGAAGTGTCGTTGATTTACCGCAACCCGATGGGCCAAGGAAAACCACAAATTCACCATCCTCGATATGAAGGTCGAATTGCTTTACTACCTGTGTTTGACCATACGCTTTTTTTACGTTTTCGAACGTGACGGAACTCATTTTTGTACCTATATACTTTATAAAAGTGGGTCTTGTTAGCGAGAAAGGCAGCTACAAGAGTCGTAGCTGCAAAGTTTATTTATTTTTAATTAGCGACGAGCGCGGCGTTTGATCAACTTAGCCGCATCAGACAACGCTTTATCGATATCGACGTTATGGTTGATCACCTTTTCAAATGCATCATCAATAATGCGCTCTGCGATTGGATCGTGACGGTGAGCTGAAATTGCAGGAATACGCTCTGCAGATTCACGCCAGACTAAGCGTGCTTGTTGATTACCAAGAATCGCCATCTCTTCTTTCATTTCAGGCGCTTGTTGCGCTTTAATGGAAGAAGGGAATGTACCGAACTCTAGTGCTGCAATCTGAGTTTCTACACGATCTGACATGTACTTAATGAATGTCCACGCCTCTTCTTTATGCTCGGCTCTTGCCGGAATCGATAAGAAAGTCCCGCCCCAGCTCGCGTAAGTGCCACCAGGAAGCTGCGCAGTACGCCAATAATCCGTACCAGGGGAGATGAAATCACGAATGTGACCAACAAACCAAGAACCGAACATTTGAGTCGCGATATCACCGCGGCGCAAACCTTCGTTCCATTCCGTACTCCACTGGTTTACTTCTGCTGACAAGTCATTGTCAAACAGCTCTTTACCAACACGGAAAGCCTCTTTGAAGCGATCGCTTTCTACCAAGATCTTATCGTCTTTACCAAAGTAAACTGATTGACCTTCATCTAAGCCGCTTCGAAGTACAATTTTCATTGCTGTCGATGCGTTATCTACGATATAGCTGCCGTTGTTAACTTTGATTTTTTTACCTGTTTCAATGAAACTGTCCCAGTCTTTCAGCATCTCTTCAGCGGTAACACCTGCTGAATCCAATACGTCAGAACGGTAGAAGATAGTACCAGGGCCAATATCAACAGGAATTGCAACTTGCTCACCACGGTAATTTTTGCCTAGAGGCACTGTAAACGGTGAGAAATTTTCGGCAAAAGCAGCCGCATTATAAGGTGCTTGGTTTAGATCTTCTAAGCCGCCAGCGTTCGCTAAACGACCAATGAACCCCACTTCTAGGGCTGCGACGTCAGGAACGTTAGCACCTGTAGAAAGTGATGTTGTCAGGGCTGTATGGTGATCTTGGAACGACAGCGATCTTAAGTTAATTTTGATATTCGGATATTGTTGTTCAAAATCAGGGGTAATCAAACGAACAACTTGGTCATAGTTCGCAAATGCGGCGACATTAAGAGTCACTTGTTTTTCAGCAAGCGCAGCCGTAGAAAACAGAGCTGTAACGATAGCGCCAAACACAGTGCTTAATTGTAATTTTTTCATACCTATCCTTATTATTTGTAGAGTATTCGGTTTTCACGCCGTGTTAGTTATTAATGGATGTAACAGAAGTAATCTTCATATCAGTAAAGTGCACGGGTCCTAATGAATTGTAGAATCCAACACCACCACATTTGAACGTTTCTGGCATAGCTGCATCCCTTACGCTAAACGTATCGACACCGTTTATTGAGCATTTGAAATAATCATCTACAACTTTCACCTTAAACTCATAGGCTTTATGAGGTTGCCATTCAAACGGCGCGACCGCGATAATACGGGACTCACCGAATGATTCATGTATCAAAATGGCAGTGTCATCTTTTGTCAGTTCTATTCGGTAATAACGAGTTAGACCGAGGTATCGAACGATAGGGCCAAACGCATTTTTTGTTTGAGGTACTAACCGAATGCTCAGTTCATAATCTTTGAAGTCTTTACTACCAAACGTGAACACGCCAGGGTTTGTGATGTCATCATTAACAAGACGATATATATCTTGATTATCAAACTTGATTTTGGTGTCCATCGTATTGATAAAACTGCTTTCCCAAATTTCATGATGCTTTGTTTTATCAAAACCAATAATTTGAGTTGGCGTCCCCGTCCAATCAAGCTGGTGAAGCCTAACCTGACCGTGCTGGGCTCTTTCAGTCGTACCTGTGATCTCAATTCCAACATTAGCGATCATATGGAAATCAGCGGTCGGTATGGTCCATTCAATCGTGTTGCGTTCACCCACTTTTAAGCGAACAGTGTCACTTGACTGAGTTGTGATGTTTAATGCAGTGTCATACATTTCAATGAACAAGCATGCTTCAACATCAGCATTCGCTTCTTTGGCTAGTTCAATCTCTGCAATCGCAACCTGACCTGGATAAAGCGTTGGGCTGCCAACAACGTGGTAAGACGACTCATTAACTTTGCACTCTTTATCAGTGTGCGTGGCTGTCTTCACTTTTAGTGGAATGCCAGCGATCAGGTTTTTATAATCAATAGTCAGCGCGTTGTTCGAATTAGACAGTGTTGCCGTTCTTACGTGATTATGTTTGCTATCTAATTGGAAGCCTTGGACAGCACCTGGTAGAGAAAAGTGAAAACGAGGTTTTCTTGGTAGTGTTTTACCCGTATGCCAGCGAACGATCAACTCCATCATTTTATCGGCTTCACGAAGGGCATCTGAGATATGCTCATGGATATGCGCTGTCGGAAGCAGGATACGGTCAGCCACAGGACCGCGCCAATCATAGCCATCATTGATACTGTCTAGGTCTAAACGAATACCGTTAATACAGCCAACGTTTGCTGCATTACAGTCAGTGTCCCATCCTGCTGTATTCACAATCATCATCGCTTTATGGAAGTTGTCTTCTCCATAAAGTAGAGAAAGAATGATTAATCCGTGGTTAGGCACAACGTGACACGTACCATCAAACTTATCGTAACCATATTTGTCACGAAGCTTCGTGAACGCGTAACGCCAATCTTGTGGATTTTCACTGTGCCACTGGCGCACATCTGTAATGACCTTCTGGATGATGCTATCTTGGCTAATATAACTTAAAGCAGAATCAATCAATGTATCTAGGTTTGCTTCGTTAAATGCCAAGGATTCTATAACGGCAATAACGATAGCAGCGTCAACAGAAGCACCATCGTGACTAACCAGACCAGCTTCACGAGCCATATTTGCAGCTTTATCTGGCATGTTTGGGTTTAACATTCCCCAGCCATCAATGAAAATTTGAGCGCCTATTTGTTCAGCAACGGTTTGCCCGTTCGTCTCGATAGAGCCGCTTTGTGGCGCAGGAATACCATTTTTTAGATTTTGCCACGCTGTGTGCTCTGTTGATTGCCCATACCCGCCCCACCAAAGAACGGTTTTTCCTTTGATTAGGATATCTAACCAAGTTTGACCAACATGCACTGAAGAGAAGTCTTTACGAAATAAATGGTCTTCCAAAGCATGAGTGAACATAAATGTACCGGTGATATCATCATCGCTACAAATTAAAGGGTGATCTACTTCTTCGTTAACATAACAATTAATATCGCCAAAGTTTTTACTTATTTGACTGTGATCCCAGCCTTCGAAAGGCCTTCCAATATATACACCGACAATCTTCCCTAGTATTCCAGAATATATTTTACGATATAAACCTTCGCTATACATCATATCTCCAACATTATTAATCTTATATTTAAGGAAGCAGTAAACAACTTCTAATCTGATGTGGATGATACAAAGTTCCACATCTAAAAATTGTGATCAAAACATTGAAAGTAGTTATCTTTCCATTTCAATGACTAATATTTGTTTCATGGTAAGCTTATGATTCTTATTGCTTTAAATTGATTAAATTAAAAAAAATTCACCCAATAATTATTGAAAGAGATTTACATCACACCAATAAATCCTATGTTTGAATGAAATTCATACGATCTCATGCTTTGCATCTATTGAATTTAGTTAACGTAGTTACACATCGAGCTAGAAGAATAAAAAATTTCACACTAAACTTTTGTAATATATGTTTTTTATTGCAAATAAATCAAAAGAATTCATGGCATGGCATAAAAATGCGTACCGACTTTTGTTTTGAGCAATATAAATACTTGGGTCCTAAGAATGAGACTTACATCGCAAACTAAGGGCTGTTTTCAAAGATAGTATCCGCTTTATTGGGAATTTTTAAAAATATATTACTGAGATGTTTAAGATGAAAATTAAAAATAGTCTTCCTTTTTTTAAGGATTGGCCAAAGATTGAATCGGCCATTAAAAAAGATCCTATTATTGAAGATAGAATAGATGAAATTCTTCAACAAATGACACTAGAAGAGAAAATTGGACAGATGGTCCAACCTAATCTTCGAGAAGTCACTCCTGAAGAAGTCTATGAATATAAACTGGGTTCTATTCTTAACGGTGGTGGCGCTTGGCCAAATGAAAACAAACATTCTTCTGCTCAAGATTGGGTTGATTGCGCAGATACGTTCTGGGAAGCAACAGAAAAAATGTTTAAAGGTCGTGGTTTTCGAATTCCTTTTGTATGGGCTACCGATGCCGTTCATGGACACAACAACGTTTTCGGTTCGACAGTATTCCCGCATAACATCGGATTAGGATGTGCTCGTGATCCTGAAATGATCCACAGTATAGGTGAAGTCACGGCTCGTGAAGTTGTTGCAACGGGACTTGATTGGACGTTTGCACCAACGGTTGCAACACCACGAGACTATCGCTGGGGCCGAGTTTATGAAGGCTACTCTGAAGATCCTGAAGTGACTTACGAGTACGCAGCTAAAATGGTACAGGGATTACAAGGCAACGCGCAGCAGCTAAAAAGCGAAGAGCGCGTTCTTTCAAATGTTAAACACTTTGTCGGTGACGGTGGTACTCGTACAGGCATTGACCGTGGTGTTAATGGTTACAGTGAAGAGCACCTAATCAACATCCATGCGATGGGTTACTTCAGTGGCTTAGAGGCAGGTGCTCAGGTTGTGATGTCTTCCTTCAATAGTTGGGAAAATAAAGCAAACTACGATCATTCACCAGAGTTAGGTGAAGAATACAATTTAAAAATTCACGGAAGTAAGTACCTGCTTACTGATATTCTAAAAGACAAGATGGGCTTTGATGGCCTGATCGTTACCGATTGGAATGGTCATGCTGAGGTGAGTAAGTGTACTGATACTGATGCCGTTTACGCTATTAATGCGGGCAACGATGTTCTTATGGTTCCAGTTCGAGAGCACTGGAAAGGGGTTATCGAGTCAACCTTGGCTGCGGTTAATAGTGGCGCTATTTCTATGGATCGTATTGACGATGCGGTTACTCGTATTCTACGTGTGAAAATGCGTGCTGGTTTATGGGAAAAACCACGCCCTAGCTTACGTAAATTTGCGGGAAAACAAGCTCAACTTGGCGCTCAACCTCACCGTGAGATAGCCCGAGAAGCAGTACGTAAATCACTAGTGTTACTTAAAAATAACAACGATATTCTTCCTCTATCTCGTGATCAAAAAATCATTCTAACGGGTAGTGCTGCAAACGATTTGCAAAAACAATCCGGTGGTTGGAACCTAACATGGCAAGGGGATGAAAATACACTCGATGACTTCCCAGGTGCAACCACCGTTAAAATGGCTCTTGAAGCTGAAATGGGGTCAGAGAATATTCATTTTGATCCAGAATTGAACTCTAATTATAACGCAGGAGATATCGCTATCGTTGTATTTGGCGAAGATCCTTATGCCGAAATGATGGGCGATATTAAAGCTTGGCAATCGCTGGAATTCTCAAAGCTCAAGCGCATCTATAAATCTGACTGCGAGAAAATCGCTAAATTAAATAAGTTAGGCGTTAAAGTCATTAGCATCTTCTTTAGTGGTCGTCCTCTTTACATCAATGAAGAAATAGCTCGCTCGGAAGCATTCGTTGCAGCCTTCCTTCCTGGTAGTGAAGGCATGGGTATCACCGATGTGCTTGTTCGTGATGAAAAAGATAACATTCGTTATGACTTTGTTGGTCAACTTTCGTACTCTTGGCCAAACAAGAAACGTAGTGTAACGATAAATCGCATTCCACAGCATATACCTAACTATGTTTGCCCAGACAACGAACAAGATCCAAATGGCGAACACGCCCCTCTATTTGAGTATGGATATGGACTAAACTATTCAGATCGTAAACAAACACGCGACCTTGATAACATTGAATTAGATATTGATGTTGTTCACCAAGCCGATACAGCAACCGAATCCAAACATCTATATGGCGTGCGTTCGAACATCGGCGACTACAAATTAAAAATATCAGATCTCGCTCACTGGATAGGCTCTGAAGTTTCAAGAAATAACCCAATGGCTATCGAAGCGATTAATACAGCACCTTATAACTATGAACAGCAACAAGATGCTATTAATATCAACTTTAATGACAAATTTGGGGCCATTTATATCCAAGTAGGCGATGGTTCTGTAGAAGACTTTTCCCTGCATAGGAATGGTTCGATTCATTTTGAAATAAAAGTTCTAAAAGTGCCAACAGAATCCGTTAAACTGTCATTACAGAAATGGACTAAAAACGAAGAACCGTTTGGCGTTGCGTCAGTTGATATTACTGATCAATTAGTTGCTGGTAATGACTTTATTAAAGTTTCAGTCCCTTGCCAGGAGTTTATCGATCAAGGTGTTGACTTACGCTATTTAGATACACCATTTATGATCTATACAAAAGGCAGGTTTAATGCTGTTCTTGCAAATGTTTCATGGAGTGCGTAGTAAATAACTTTATATTTAATATAAACTGATATTTTTAGAGTTAAAGGTCAACTTATTAAGTTGGCCTTTTTTGTATCGAGAAAACCCCCAGCTAGGCTGGGGGTTCCGTAAAGCTTACAGCTATAAGCCAGTTATATAACCCCTTTCAATTTGATAAAAACGTCTTGTGGTCTGGCAACTGCAAGAGTTAATTAAGAATTGAAAGGGGGGTCCCAATGGGGGACGAAAAGAGCTTAGCGCACACGCGATGGAATTGTAAATATCATGTAGTTTTTGCACCTAAGTACCGAAGGCAGGTGTTCTATGGTGAGAAACGAAGGGCAGTAGGCGAGATACTTAGAAAACTATGTGAATGGAAAAGTGTGAATATTATTGAAGCGGAGTGCTGCGTAGATCATATTCATATGCTTTTAGAAATACCACCGAAGATGAGTGTTTCATCCTTTATGGGGTATTTGAAAGGAAAAAGTAGCCTGATGCTCTATGAGCGATTTGGAGATTTGAAGTTCAAGTACAGGAATCGAGAATTTTGGTGTCGAGGGTATTATGTAGATACGGTAGGAAAAAATACCGAGAAGATACAAAGTTACATAAAGCACCAATTAGAGCAGGATAAAATGGGAGAGCAATTATCGATCCCGTACTCAGGTAGCCCGTTTACGGGCCGCAGGAAATAGTCATATGCAAATGTCAGATCACTACGCGCCTGCTAGGGCGCTGCCAGTAGGAAAGCCTTATAGGCGCATATGAAAAACCACCGGCTATGCCGGTGGATACTTTTTTTGTATCGAGAAAACCCCCAGCTAGGCTGGGGGTTCCGTAAAGCTTACAGCTATAAGCCAGTTATATAACCCCTTTCAATTTGATAAAAACGTCTTGTGGTCTGGCAACTGCAAGAGTTAATTAAGAATTGAAAGGGGGTCCCAATGGGGGACGAAAAGAGCTTAGCGCACACGCGATGGAATTGTAAATATCATGTAGTTTTTGCACCTAAGTACCGAAGGCAGGTGTTCTATGGTGAGAAACGAAGGGCAGTAGGCGAGATACTTAGAAAACTATGTGAATGGAAAAGTGTGAATATTATTGAAGCGGAGTGCTGCGTAGATCATATTCATATGCTTTTAGAAATACCACCGAAGATGAGTGTTTCATCCTTTATGGGGTATTTGAAAGGAAAAAGTAGCCTGATGCTCTATGAGCGATTTGGAGATTTGAAGTTCAAGTACAGGAATCGAGAATTTTGGTGTCGAGGGTATTATGTAGATACGGTAGGAAAAAATACCGAGAAGATACAAAGTTACATAAAGCACCAATTAGAGCAGGATAAAATGGGAGAGCAATTATCGATCCCGTACTCAGGTAGCCCGTTTACGGGCCGCAGGAAATAGTCATATGCAAATGTCAGATCACTACGCGCCTGCTAGGGCGCTGCCAGTAGGAAAGCCTTATAGGCGCATATGAAAAACCACCGGCTATGCCGGTGGATACTTTTTTTTACGGAAATTATCGAAAGAAAATGCTATTAAATATATTTTGATTTTTATCTGAAATACAGAGTGACTCATGAAATTAATCTAAATAAATTATTTAAATCTCATTAAAAACAATGCCTTATATGTGAAATTATTTTATTGCGAAAGTTGTGAACTATTTTTGAAAGTCTATGTCTGTCACATTAAATAGCCTGCATTTAAATATAGAATTTATCCGAAAATTAGTGGAATTATTCGATGAAAAATCCGCTTAAATACAAAAATAATGACTATAAATTACCGATATTAATCCTTAAGTAAACATAGGTATAAAATGAAATTTAAACCAGCCAAAATCACCTTAATTTGTGGTGCTATGCTTTTTACATCAAGTGCAATGGCAACCTCTGATATTAATTTCTTCGGTTACATGCGTGCGGGTGCTCATGTTTCACCAAACAGCAGTAACGGAAACGGTCACCCTGACTACGTTTCTGCGGAAGGTGCAGCTGGTAAGTATCGTCTAGGTAATGAAGACGATTGGCTAGAGTTCGGACTAAAATCCGACCTTGTATCTGAAGGTGGTCAACGAGGCGAAATTGGCGTCATGATTGGTTCTTGGCATGATGTTCAAGAGTTTGGTGGCCGTATATCTGATTCATTCGATGTGATGCAGGTTTGGGGACAACTGCACGGTGTGTTCGGCAGTGACATAACAAGCATGTGGGCGGGTAAACTCTACCCTCGTTCCATCGCCGATGACATGTTGGATTACGAGTATTGGGATAACTACGGTCGTGGTTTCGGTATCCGAGACATCGAACTGCCTGGCATGTTGATGGATATAACCTATAACTATAATAACGGCGAAATGATGCGAAGTGCTCCAGCTGACGAACTCGATGATGAGGACGGCGGTCCTCAGCGATTAATCACCGCTGTTCACCTACCAGAAATTCGTGTGCACGATATCGCTGTCCCCGGTGGTAAATTAGCATTGGGTGTTAACTTTGCGAGTGTCGTAGATGATGAGGACCTAAAAGAAACGGTTCGTAATGCTCAAACTACAGGTTACATGCTAACGGCTTCTCACCGTGGTAATTTCGCAGGTTTCAACAACATTTTAACACTACAATATACCGATGGTATCGGTGTGTCGGGTTGGTCTGGAACACAAATTGTTAACGTTGAAGCTCCTGGTAGTAGTGTACGGCTGTTTAACCACGGTAACTACACGTACAACGACAAATGGAGTGCTGGCTACTCTATCGCATTCGAAGACATTGATATGGATTTCGATAATAAAGATGGTAAACGTTGGTTCAACGCCGGTATTCGCCCTCGCTATAACTGGAGCACATTCACACAAACTGAATTAGAGCTTGGCTACCAGCAAGCAGAATCAAAAACGTATGACGGCACTAACACATCAGCTAAAGCAACACTTTCTCAAAAATTCCATTTTGGTGATGTACCTCATCTACGTATATACGTAACTTACGCTGAGAAAGATACGCATTGGGAAGAAGAATCTTATGGTGTGCACTCTTCAATAGCAAACGACAAGTTTGACTCTGTTAGCTTCGGTGTTCAATTCGAAGCTTGGTGGTAATAATTCATCCCCCTCTCATTTGCTGTCTGATCCATACAGCATATTAAGAAAATAGGCCGCTATTTTTATGAATAGTGGCCTGTTTTGTCACTGCGAAAATCCAGAATTTATCCCCTAGGTCGATTCTCGAATAATAAGCTGCATTGTGGGCATCTTATATTTCGGTTTATTACCAGATATCAGATCCAATATATAAGCAATAGATAACTCGCCCATTTCCTCGAAAGGTAACCGAACAGTGGTGAGCGGTGGAATTGTATAACTTGAAAGTGGCATGTCATCATACCCAATTAGAGCCACGTCTCTTGGTACGTACATTCCCTCTCTATAGAGACCGTGCATGGCACCAAATGCACTTTTATCATTACAAGCAAATATTGCGGTAAATTCATGGTTACTCGACACAAGTTGACGAATGGCTTGGCTGCTTTTTTCAGAATCATAATCGCCCCAAATGACCAAATCATGATCCACTGATAAGCCTGCACTTTCCATTGCCCTTACAAAGCCAGAATAACGCGCATCGGCATCACTGTTATCTTTTGGTCCTCTAAGGTGTACAATTTTGCGGTGACCTTTTTGAATCAAATGGTTTACAGCTAAATATGCACCCAATTCATTATCCATATTTAATTGCGGTAACCATTTTTCTTCATGGTTATTTGTCGGTAATGCAGATGCGCAAAATATTAATACTGGTACACCTTTTAGTAACTGGCTAATTTCCTTCTCGCTTAGAGATGGGCCAATAATAATTATGCCATCCACTCCTTTAGCAACCATACCTTTAAGGATTCGACGCTCACGATCAATTTCATAGTTACTCGCTTCTACATTAAGTCGATAAACATGTTTTGAAACTGCACGATTCATTCCTGCAAATATACTTGATACATGAGTGCTATCGTAACTAGGAGAGAGTACGCCAATAACCATGGTTCTAGACGTAGCTTGAGTGTGAAGTTTTTTTTGTTCATACCCAAGTTCACTCATTGCATTTTCAATAGCCTGAACTTTTTCCTTCACAATAAATGAACTGCGATTAAGATATCTAGAAACTGTGCTAGGTGAAACCTTAGCGTGTGCAGCTATCATTCTCGATGTTACTTTTCCCATAGTTTTCATTTACTCCCGATTTCAGATAATAACAGCGACATTCATGGAAAGGCGTAGTAGAAGAAGCCAACTGTTAAAGTGGTACGATCTTCTCGCCAAAGAAACAAGCTGTACTACAATGAATTATCAGTAGTTGACTGAAGGGAGAAGATATCAGATTTCTGCCCTTTTGGAATGGGGAATTTCAGTATCAGAAATTGCTAAGACCGTTAAATGCCATCGCTCAACCATTTATCGTGAGTTGCAAATAAAGAGCTTTGTCTGCCAGACAAAGCACATCAACAACTTTCAGTTGCGAAGTGACAACAAGCGGATAAGTATCGAATACCTCAACAGTACGTAGATTTTATCGAGTTTTTCCTCACTAATAATTGGAGTCCAATTGGCGGCCAGACATGGGCTCGTCCTATGCTGCGATTCTATACCACAGTGGGTAACCAAGATAACGAGTACACAGGTATAAAAACAGAGCCAACTGATCTAGATACAGCTACGTTTGGCGCGATGTTTGAGGCTTGGTGGTAACCTAGCAGCAAAAACTTATTGTTCATTCTTCAACACCATTCGATTCGTTTTGATTAATATTTTTATCATTTTAACCTTTTAGCCGCTCTCTGTAGCGGCTTTTTTTATACTTTCCCGTGGCGTTTGGCCAAATTGGAGTTTATAGCATTTCGAAAAATAGTTACTGTCACCAAACCCACTTTGTTCAGCAATTAACTGTACCGATTGAATACGCTCGTCAAAAATCAGCCGTTGTGCATGTTGCAGCTGCAAGCTTCTAAGGTATTGAATGGGTGAGCTGTTGAAGTACTGACGAAACAGCCGCTGAAGTTGTCTTTGACTGATGTAAGCGGCATTGGCAACTTGCTCAATGTCTATGTGGCTTTGAGTATAGTGTTGTTCAAGGAAAACCAACGCACGGCTAAGTGCAAACGTGGTTTGTGGGGTGTCGAGTTGTTGATGTTGATAGAGTCGTGCGAGTTTGACGATGAGATGCTGCATCAAGCTGTTGATCATTATTTCAAACCCGGGCTGTGCTTGTTCGTATTCGTCTCTGATCTGCTTAAGTAGTGAAGCAATGATCGGAAGTTGGTCGCTGTCGAGTGTGAGCTTGGCTCGATACTCACTCGTTTGTCGCGCAATGGGCTCGATTTTGAATAGCGCTTGATAGCCAGACAGTGCTCGCATTGAAGGCAATTCAAAAAAAGGGGATGAATCATCAAACATGAGATTGATGAGCTTGAGATGGTCAACCTCTTTGAAACCATGCTCGGTATCGCCTTTAATAACAAAAATATCGCCAGTGTTTAGTGGATATTCGTACTCAGAGACAACGTGTTTCCCTGTGCCCTCCATGACTAGAAATAGCTCAGAAAAATCATGTTTATGCATTCCGAAATCCGTTTTGTGGTCTCCGTCAACAAAAGCGAAGTTAAGATGCTGATGGCGCTGATGTGAGCTGAGCAGATAAAGCGGTGTCATGTCGTATTTTTCCTGTTTTTTGTCGCTAAAATCGTAGATTTGCGCATAGTGCAAGCATACCATGCTTCTATAAAATGCGTATGGATTTATGTGGTTTGAACTAAGTCGAGCGCGAGTCTTTTAACGTGATTATCAGAGTCTAAATAATGAACAAAGACCTTATTACCCAAGTACAAAGTGAGCTAGCGCCAGTGAGCCGCCAAGCGGCTGCGGAAGGCATTGTGCTGCTGAAAAATGAGAAATCGGTTCTCCCGCTAAAAACAACGGACACGGTTTCATTGTTTGGTCGATGCCAAATTGATACTTATCGCAGTGGGACGGGCTCTGGTGGTGCGGTAAACGTCCCTTATGCCGTGAGTGCGCTAGAAGGCCTGAAGGCAAACCCTATGATCACGCTAAATCAAGAATTAGTAGCCAAATACCAAGAGTGGTTGGTACATAACCCATTTGATGATGGTGGCGGTGGCTGGGCTGCAGAACCGTGGTTTCAAAAGGAGATGCCTGTAACAGAGGCATTGGTAAAAGAGGCTGCCAACCGGTCAAATAAAGCGTTAGTGTTTATCGGCCGTACGGCTGGTGAAGACCAAGACAATGCAGACGAAGTGGGCAGTTATCAACTGACCGAGCTAGAGATGGATATGCTCAACAAGGTCACTGAGGGTTTCGATGATGTCATCGTGATCATGAATACCACCAATATTATGGACATGTCTTGGTTGACAACATTGGAACACAAAGACTCGATCAGCGCCGTCCTATACAGCTGGGCTGCGGGCATGGAAGGGGGACATGCATTAGCCGATGTTCTTTCTGGCAGACAATCGCCTAGTGGACGTCTAACGGACACTATCGCTTATCGTTTGGAAGACTACCCATCATATCAATATTTTGGCCGTAAAGACTACAACCTTTATGTGGAAGATATCTATGTTGGCTACCGTTATTTTGAGACCTTCAAGCCTGAAGCGGTTCAGTTCCCATTCGGTGCCGGTTTAAGTTACACGCAGTTTAAACGTGAACTAGAAAAATTCGAAGTTGTTGGTAGTGGCACGCAAGCTAAGCTGGTCTTTGATGTTCGAGTCACTAACATTGGCGATACTCATAAAGCGAAAGAGGTCGTTCAACTTTATGTGGCTGCGCCTCAAGGTGAGCTCGGAAAGCCAGCTCGCACTTTAGTTGGATTCGAAAAAACCCAATATTTACACCCAATGGAATCACAAGTTGTGACCATTGAGTTAACCTTAGATCGTCTCGCTTCATTTGATGATAGCGGTGTCACTGGGTTCAAGAACAGTTATGTGATCGAATCGGGTGATTATGCGTTTTATCTTGGGGAAAGTGTCCGTGAAGCAGTAAAAATAGATGCTGAGTGGAATGTTGAGCAAACGTTTGAGCTTGAAGCGTTGAGTGAAGCGGGTGCTCCTATTCAGATGTTCGACAGAATTAAGCCTGGCGCCCCAACATCGGCAGGTGTGTACGCTGAAGTCTATGAGCCGGTTCCTCAGCGAATGGTGTCTCTTGAAGAGAGAATTAAGAGCAATCTGCCTGAAAATCTGGTCATCACTGGAGACAAAGGCATCAAGCTTATTGATGTGAAAAATGGCCAAGCCACAATGCAGGAGTTCGTCGCTCAGATGAGCCCTGAACTTATGGCAACCATCGTGCGTGGTGAAGGCATGTGCAGCCCGAAAGTGACGCCGGGAACGGCTGCTGCCTTTGGTGGTGTTTGTGATGGTTTGTTTGATCTTGGTATTCCTGTTGTAGCCGCTGCAGATGGTCCATCGGGTATCCGTATGGATAGTGGACATAAAGCGACACAAGTTCCAATCGGTACTTTGCTTGGCTGTACTTGGAACAAAGCGCTCAACCAAGAGTTGTTCCATTTAGTTGGTAAAGAGCTAAAAGCGAATAACATTGATACGCTACTGGGTCCTGGTATCAATATTCATCGTCACCCACTCAATGGACGTAACTTTGAGTATTTTTCTGAAGATCCATTGATGACAGGAACGATGGCTGCGGCGCAGACTCGTGGATTAAAACAAGCGGGCGTTTCTGGCACGATAAAGCACTATGCAGCGAATGATCAAGAAACAGCACGTGTCGTTGTGGATAGTGTGATGTCACAACGAGCGCTACGCGAAGTTCATATCAAAGCGTTTGAAATGGCGGTGAAAGAGGGTGGCGCATCGACGATTATGACATCCTACAATCCAGTCAACGGCCATTGGGCGGCTTCGAACTACGATCTCAACACCGCTATTTTGCGTGATGAATGGGGGTATCAAGGTATCGTGATGACCGATTGGTGGGCGAAAATGAATGACCCTATCAGCGCCGGAGAAGAAGCAAAAACCTACACTTCATTTATGATCCGCTCTCAGAACGACATTTACATGGTGGTTGAGAATGACGGAGCAGAATCGAATGCGATGGGCGATGATACTCTCGCAGCCCTAGAGCAAGGGACGCTTGAGTTAGGTGAGCTTCAGCGTTGTGTGAGCAATATTTGTCGCTTCATTTCAGATACGCCTGCGATGGATCGTCCGCTAGTGGCCTATGAACCGATCAAAGCTTTTGCTTCATTAAAGCAAGCTCCGTCGGAAAACAGTGCGAATATTGAACAACCTATCAGTGTGAACAGTAAAACAAACCAAACCATTGAGTTATATGTTGCGAAAGAAGGTATTTACCAATGTCGTGGCGTAATGAATTACGAACGAGATTCGCTGGCTCAGTCAGCGTGCAGTTTGTGGATCAACGGTGAGTTTAGCCAAACCTTGCCGATCAATGGGACCGATGGGAAGTCGGTTGAAGTGGAAGGATTACAAGTGCGATTAGAAGCTGGTGTTTATCAATTGGCGTTGGATTTTGTGAAGCCAGGCGTCATGCTAGAGCAGCTTGTATTTACCAACAAGTAACAGAGTGATGTATGAAAAGAGAGGTATTAGTGGGTTAAAATATGGCATCCTCATTCCTACTGCTTAAAAAGGATACATGGACAGTAGGAAATGGATACCAACTCTCATCAGCTCTCTTTATGCACCATTGAGCAATCGGATTACACAGAGCTTGCAGCATTAATGAACCTTGTCTTCCCCGATGTCGGGGGAGCATGGTTACGATTGACCATCATCTAACTGATTCATCAGTTTCCTGATGGTCAAATTTGTATTATTGGCTTCAGTTAAGCGATTTCGGCTTTTTCAGCGATCAACTTATCCACTACACTTGGGTCGGCGAGGGTAGAGGTGTCACCGAGGTTGCTCGTATCTCCTGTCGCAATTTTGCGTAAAATACGACGCATGATTTTGCCTGAACGTGTTTTTGGTAAAGAATCTGTCCAGTGCAGTACATCTGGAGTGGCGATCGGGCCAATTTCTTTGCGCACCCAATCTTTCACTTCTTTGTGCAGCTCAGCGCTTGGGTATACTCCATCATTTAACGTGATATAAGCATAAATCGCTTGGCCTTTAATATCATGTGGTACACCCACAATCGCCGCTTCAGCAATTTTATCAAACGCGACCAGTGCCGATTCAATCTCAGCAGTACCCATACGGTGTCCGGATACGTTCAATACGTCATCGACACGACCGGTGATCCAGTAGTAGCCATCTTCATCACGACGAGCGCCATCACTGGTGAAGTACATGCCTCTAAAGGTTGAGAAGTAAGTTTGCTCAAAGCGCTCGTGATCACCGTATACGGTGCGCATCTGCCCCGGCCATGAGTCTAAAATCACTAAATTACCTTCGGCGGCACCTTCAATGACATTGCCCATGTTATCAACCAACGCAGGTTGGACACCAAAGAATGGACGAGTTGCTGAGCCTGGTTTTAGTGCGGTTGCGCCCGGCAGTGGTGAGATCAAAATGCCGCCGGTCTCGGTTTGCCACCATGTATCGACAATAGGAGAATTCTCGTTACCGATGGTTTTGTAATACCACTCCCAGGCCTCTGGGTTAATCGGCTCACCCACTGACCCCATAATGCGCAAGCTGGTGCGTGAAGTATCTTTGACCGCTTCATTACCTTTGGCCATTAAGGCGCGAATTGCTGTCGGTGCGGTATATAGAATGTTTACTTGATGTTTGTCGACAACCTGACTCATACGGTTGGTGTCTGGATAGTTTGGCACCCCTTCAAACAGAATCGTTTTTGCACCATTAGCCAGTGGCCCATAAACCAAATAAGTGTGGCCGGTGATCCAACCCACATCAGCGGTACACCAGAAGGTTTCACCTTGTTGGTAGTCAAAGACATATTTGAAGGTCATGGCAGCGTAAACAAGATAGCCACCAGTGGTATGCAATACACCTTTGGGTTTACCAGTTGAGCCAGAAGTATAAAGAATAAATAGCGGGTCTTCTGCTTTCATCTCTTCTGGTGGACAGTGGTCAGAGACTTTCGCTGTCGCTTCGTGCCACCATACATCACGGTGATCATGCCAATCAATATCGCCACCGGTACGTTTAAGAACGATGACTTTGCTGATAGTTTTCACTTCAGGGTTGGTGAGTGCTTCATCGACATTTTTCTTCAATGGAACCGCGCGGCCACCACGAACGCCTTCATCGGCGGTGATAACTACTTTGGAATCTGAATCGATAATGCGTCCTGACAACGCTTCAGGAGAGAAACCACCGAATACCACGGTATGAACAGCGCCAATGCGAGTACAAGCTAGCATTGCTACCGCTGCTTCTGGAACCATTGGCATATAAAGACAAACCACATCGCCTTTGCGTACGCCTTGTTCTTTTAAAGCATTAGAGAAGCGACACACTTCCTGGTGCAATTGTTTGAAAGTCAGAGTTTTATCGTCGGCAGGGTCATCGCCTTCCCAGATAATCGCGACTTCATCACCGCGCGAGGCTAGGTGGCGATCAATACAGTTGGCAGACACATTTAATGTGCCATCTTCGAACCAACGAATATCCACGTGACCGGTATCGAAAGAGGTGTGCTTCACTTTGGTGAATGGCTTAATCCAATCCACAATCTTGCCGTGTTCACTCCAGAAACCTTCTGGGTCGGTTACTGATTGTTGGTACATCGCTAGGTAAGTGTCATTATCCGCGTGGGTCTGTGCTTTGATATTCTCTTTTACCGGATAAACGTGGGCTTCACTCATTGCTTCTTCTCCTTGTGAATTCACTCAATTTTCCTTGTTGCTTGACGTAAACAGAGCAGTTTGGAAAATCTGTATACCTCTAACTGTCAGCCAGTCAGCGATTTTCTACAATTAGACTTTAGGATGAGTGGGTTACTTTTATAGAAACTTATCCCCTTCCTACTTCAAGTTGTTTGGGTATATGTTTAAATTTGCGAGCGGGTTCGCGGCTAGAACTGGTTTGCCATGGCGTGAAAGTGTTTAAAACTAATGGTGGTTTGGAGCAACGAATGGTGGCAGCTCACCTTTGGTTAAGCGTACAAACACCAATGCTGCGGCAATTGCATCTTGCAGAGCGTCATGCTTATCCTGCATAGGAAGATCAAGGTGACGGCAAATGGCGTCGAGGCTCAAGTCTATATAAGCATTGGGCAGCATTTTTTCTAGCTTGTCGTGATAGATCTGACTCACTTCTATCAAGGCATTAGGTAATGGAAAGCCTAGGTGTCGCCGACATGCTAGATCGAGAATTTTTTTGTCGTAGCGAATGTGATAACCCACTAATGGTCGGTTGCCGATAAAAGCCAGTAAGCGAGTGATGGCCTCTTGTTCACCAATACCATTGGCTAAGTCTTGATGGCGAATTTTATGAATTTTGACTGAGCCTGAATCAAGCGATTGCGGTGCTCGTAATCGGACCTCAAATGGTTGGCTAGTGAGAATGCGATTGTCGATGATTTTTGTCGCGGCAATCGTCACGAGTTCCGCACGGTTAGGGTCAAGGCTGGTGGTTTCACAGTCGAGCGACACATACTCTCCCTGTATCGGCGTGCTAAATAGTGGCTGATAGGGTGAGCCTTTCAACTTGTGAAACCAGTACTGGCGAGTAAACCAATTCAATTGTTTGTCCTTACTATTCGCGAATTTGATAGTGATAACCAAGCCATTGCTTGAATTTTTTCACCACATGTAAACTGTGCCGTAATAAGTCTCGCTCGGTTCGTTCAAGCTGTTTGATATCAAGTTTATTGGTGCTGTGTTGATTACTCAGTTGTTGGGCTAAGCGCAGTTTAAAAAACTGTTTGAGGGCTTCGGTGAGGTTGTCGGCGGTCTGTTTTTCCAGCACTTTGTGTTTGACTAACGCTTCAATGCGTTCAAACGTGTTGTTTTCAGAAATTTCATGTTCAAGGCTGAGCGCTCGCACTCCGTGCACAATCGGAAAAATGCCACCTTGCTTGATGTCTAAACCCGTTTTGGAGTGCTTTACGTTGCCAAACAAAGTCAGTGGCACAGAAAAGCTGAGCGCAGGGCGTGTGAACTCGGTGAGGATCAACTCTTGGCCTGCCATTAAATGACTTAAATGCTGTTTGATGGGCGCAAGTAGGGTGGTATTACCCGCGACAGCGTGGGCATCGGCCATGATCGCGATATCCATTACTTGCTCGGGTTTGGCGGCTTTGACCCATTGCGTGAGCGTCTTTTTCCATTCGCTTTGGCTTTTAACCCACTTAGGATTGTTAACCATGACATTGCCGGGGCACAATGGGTAACCTAGTTGTTGCAAGGTGTGAGTGAGCGTATTCATCACCGTTTCGCATTGGTGCCACTGCAAACCATCTTTGATGATTAAGGCATTGTCTTGATCTGTTTTGAGGATTTGTTCCCCTCGACCTTCAGAGCCAAGTACAATCAAGCAGCAGTGGTCATGCAGTGCGGGCGGTACCACTAAATGGAACGCTTTTTCGATGATCTGCTCGTTGACTGCGGAAATGAGCTCCATGATAAAGCGAGTACGAATACCATTGTTGATTAAACTTTCGACCAATTGCCGCTGTTTGTTTGAAGCGAGTGCTAACTCTTCGACAGTGGTAGCGCGTGCAATACTCAGGCTCAAAACGTGTGAATGAGTAGAAAACGCGCTGAGTATTTGGGTCATATCCAACATGCCGACAGCCTGGTTGCCATCACAGACCATCACGCGTTTAATACGGTTACGCGTCATGGCAACCATCGCGTTAAACAGAAAATCACCATCGTCGACATGCAGTACTGGGAAGGTGGCTATTTTACCCACCGGAGTATCGAGTGGGTGGTTGTCGAGCATTACCGCATGCAGCATGTTGGTGCGAGTTACAATCGCGTAAGGGTGTACATGAGGAGCATCGATTAGGCGCACATCACTGTCAGCTAAACGTACTAAGGCTGAATCAACGCCGTTATCTTTAAGCTGCTGAGTTACTTCATTAATTGGTTGCTCTGGGCTTAAAATCATCGGTGGGTGGTAAATGGAGTCATCGACCTTAGTCAGAATAAATTCGGCGAGGTTTTTCTGCTGTTGGGCGACTTCGATCAGTTCTTGTCGCTTCGCTAGGTTGTTATCAAAATAGGCCGCAAACTGGCCATTTTCATTATACAGTTCGAGAAAGATCGTTTTAGGCAGCAGATAGCTTAAAGTGTCTTCTAATGCCACGTACTGATGCTTGGTCTGCTCATCAAATAGGGCTCGCACATCGAACATGTCGTCGTTGGCGTAATGAGCGAAGATCTCTTTGCCATCTTTTGAACGTTCTTCAACCGCGCCCTTGATCAAAATATGTAAATGTTGGCTTGGTTTTTCGCAATGCAGCAGTACCTCTTTGGTGCGAAAATACGCCACGTCGAGTGAAGCACGAAGGTGGTTTTGTTGTTGCTGTGTCAGGCGGTCAAATGGGGGCGACTGCATGTTAAATTTATCAGGCATAGCGGATGTTCACTCACAAAAAATCTCTATCTAAGTGTGGCTGAAATCCTCACGAGCTCCAGACGACTTTGGTCTAAGGCATGGTTTAGCAATTTCGCCGTAAACCCTCGCCCGATGAGGGCGGTGAGAAGTCACTAATAGCCGTTGAATCAACGAGTTGTGATGCGAAGCCCATCATTGCTGTGCTTGAGAACAATAATAATAATTTAATTTTCATCGAATAATCCTTGTCTTATGAGGATAGGCCAAGAAACGCCGCGCCTTTTACTCCGCTGTCGTCACCAAGTTCTGCTTTTAGAATCGGTGTTTTGCAGTAACCGCCAAAGACGTATTGAGGCAAATAAGCAGGCAAATCATCATAAATAGATAGCACATTTGACATGCCGCCACCGAGCACAATGGCTTGCGGGTCAAAAAAGTTGATAACCTGCGAGAGTGCGCGGGCTAGTTGGTCTAAGTAAAGCGTATAGTGGCGTCTAGCTGATTCAGAATTACTTTTCAGTACGATAATCTCTTGGCTGGTGAGGCTGGTTCCATGCTTGCCATTGTACAGCATTGCAAATCCGGTTCCTGATAGGAATAGTTCATTGCAAGCAGCACGACCGCAGTAGCAGTTTTCGGTCTTGCCATCTTTTTCTACATCGTAAAAAGCGAGTTGATTGTGTCCCCATTCGCCAGCAACATTATTCGGCCCTTTCACTAATTGCTTGTTGTAAACCACGCCACCGCCACAACCTGTGCCGATAATGACACCGAACGCTGAACTATGATTTTTTGCTGCGCCAAACAACGCTTCGCTCAGTGCAAAACAATCTGCGTCATTGGCAATATGTACCGTTGCCTTTAAATGCGCTTCCAAATCTTCTTTTAGAGCCTGTCCGTTTAATACCAAAATGTTGGAGTTCTTGATTTTTTGCGTACTTGGACAGATGGCACCGGGAAGTCCGATACCAATAGATATCGATTCATCTGCACATGATGCTGCTTGCTCTATGATGGCGATAACGTGAGTTAAAAACGCGTCGTAATCACTTTTTATGGTGTTATAGCGTTGGTAATAAAGCTGCTCTCCAGCTTCGTTAAACAACGCTGCGGCAATTTTGGTTCCACCGATATCTAAGCCTAGGTACTGCATAAACTGACTCCTATTTACCTAATGGGACATTGAATGTAAGGGTTGCAATCGTCTCGCTACGACCATAGTCGCCACCCACATACATGCTGTCGTTGTAGTGGTAATCCCATAGATCTTGTCCCACCAAGCCTTTAATTGTGACGCCGTTTTCTAGCGTTTTGCTGTAGCTTGCCTCTAAACGTGTGTAGAACTCGACGAACTTATCGCGCAATACTTTACTTAACCTGAACTCGGGATAAAAAAGAAGGGAACTAAAAGCTGGTTCTGCGATCAGATCTTTCGACCAAGAGAGAACAATCGCAAAGGAACCAGCTATGCATAAACTAGTAGACTTATTTTGCCATGTCGATGACTTTTGTAAGGCTTTTCTACCTCAGTGGCAAAAACTTCAGCTTGAAAGCGGCGAACGAAAGCGCAACCGCAGGATGTCCGAAAGCGAAATCATGACAATCATTATCGCTTTCCATATGTCTCATCAGCGTGATTTCAAAAACTTTTACCTTGGGATCGTGCGTCGCCACTACAAGAGTTATTTCCCAACTCTGCTCAGTTACACACGGTTTCTTGAAGTAATGCCTTCAGTTCTTGTGCCACTCAGCTCTTTCTTTAGCCATGTCAAAGGTGAACCGACAGGCATTGAATTTATTGACTCTACGAGTATAAAAGTCTGCCACAACTTACGCATTCCGAGACATAAGGTTTTCAAAGGAACGGCGGCAAGGGGTAAAGGTACAATGGGCTGGTTTTATGGATTTAAACTTCACATCATAACCAATCATCTTGGCGATATCGTTGCAGCCAAACTTACCCCCGCCAATACCGATGATAGAAAGCCAGTCCGGGAACTATCAAAAGGCCTTCTTGACAAGCTCTATGCAGACAAAGGCTATATCAGTAAAGTACTTACCGAAGATTTAAAAGAAGACGGAATCACCCTAATTACCACCCACCGCAAGAACATGAAGCCGAAGGTACTTGCTGCTTGGGATAGAGCGATGCTGTCAAAAAGGTTTATTATCGAAACCATCAATGACCAACTGAAAAACATCTCTCAGATAGAGCACTCTCGTCATCGGAGCCTACATGGATTCATGCTGAACCTACTTGGCGGGTTAATCGCGTACTGTCTGAAGCCAGAAAAGCCATCGCTTAATATTACGAACACTGAAAAAACAGGACTGATGGCGATGGCTTAAACCGATCTGAGGTTACTTAGGTCATCCATCCCAACGCATTGATTTTAATTTTTCTCTCCTTGGTAGAGCACCTTTGAACAATACGATTCAAGCTTACGGCTAAGGGAGAAAAACACTACTAATAATGGTGATATGGAGTATGCATGAGCCGTATACGAGGCCCGTACGTACGGTTCTGTGAGATGGGGGAGGTGGAGATGCTTCACCCTACGAGATGGTGTGTTCAGTAGATACCCTTCCTACTTGAAGTTGCAGCGGTGTTGGCTACGTTCGCTCCCCCCAATCACATAGTTTGCTATGCTCATGGGGATTCACTCACTTGACGCCTACCTGAAACTTCAAGCTGTTTGGGTGTAGGCTCTAACAAATTATTGATATTTGAATTATCCTAATGGGATATTAAATTTTAATGAGGCTATTGTTTCTAGTCGGTTGTACTTGCCATCAATCCAAGGACGCCCATTGTAATGGTAATCCCAGAGATCTTGTCCAATGTAAGCTCTTACCGAAATTTTGTTCTCAAGTGTTTTTTCATATCCAGCTTGAATACGAGTATAAAACTCTACGAATTCATCTTTACCTGTCTTCGCTTCATCTTCCATACCTAGGTAAAACTCTAGCTTGTTTTTCCACTGAACGAAGAAACCATTATTACGGTAAAAGTCATAATGTAGATAACTCTCTGAGCCATAGTGATATTGAATACCGTCATCAGCCAACGTATCTAAATAGTTACGAAAACTTAAGAAAGTACTCAGTTTTTCTGTCCATTGAGATGATAGGAAAAAGCTGGCAATTTGTTGTCTATTCCCGTGGTAATTTCCCCCACTATGAAACTTACTCACCTCACCAAAAGTGATAAATTCAGAAAGAATAGGGCGGAAAGTAAGGTGGTGTTGGCCGCTGTCCCATGGAGTAAGACCATTTTCAAAGCTTGTGTTCATATCAAACAACGGGTAAAAGTCTTGGCTACTCCAGTTAAGACGGTTACCTGAATAGTTCCAATCACCTTCCCAACCGAAACCGGCATGTAGATCCCAATCTTTGCCCAGCCAGTTAGTTTTACCCACTTTAGTATATAAAAGCGCTTCATGGTCCCACGCGAAACCCGTACGTTTTATGTCACTAGACTCAGCATCGCTGAAATAGTCAATCTTACGCAAATCCATCCACAATGAAGTATCTTCGGTAAATTGAACGGAGCCGTGTAGAAGCATCCAGTTAATTTCAACATCGTTATGCTTTCCGCCCTCATTCATATCCATTCTGAAATGACGAAACTCGGTTTCATTTGCCAACCATCCGATGTTATTTGAGGCAACTTCTTTTTTTGCTTCAGCCTCTAGCTGTAAAAACTCCGATTCGTTGTCGATGGGGAGCTCTTCACTTGCGGTGTTCGCAAGGACAACACTAGTTGTAAAGGTAGCCAGTAGGCTTAAGATCAGTGCGCTTTTTTCCATAAATACCACCACTTTATTTCTATAAGGATTGTTATTGGTGTCATCAATCATGCGAGAAAAAAATATGGATTGGCACAAATTATATTTTAAAGATTTTTTATTGAGAGATGTAGTGTACGCCGCGTGACACAACTTATTGGACGTGTGACGCAGATCAATACTTTGTTAGAAAAACGGACATATTTGGCACCAAAAACAACTTTTGCCAATTCTTGTGTGATCTTGATCGTTATACGTTTGTCTTAATAGGATTTTATTGTGATGAATATCACTCTGGTGATATTTGTATTTCAACTAGTGATTGTTTGAAGAGATCGTGAATTAACATCAAATCAAAGATTATCTTTTTGGAGTAAACATGCTTAATTCAATGTCCAGTGGCTTACTAAATATTGTTAAAGGTCAATTGATTGCGTCAGTTCAAGCTTTACCTGATGAGCCTCTTCATGGTGCAGAAACTATGGTCAAAATGGCAAGTGCGACCTTGATGGGGGGGGCGGTCGCACTAAGAGCACAATCAAGCCGTGATATTGCTGCGATTAAAGCAGCATTTCCAGAGATTCCGGTTATCGGTCTTATTAAACGAGATTACCCAGATTCAGAAGTTTTCATCACTGCAACGTTGAATGAAGTTAATGACGTTATTGAAGCTGGCGCAGACATTGTTGCGTTGGATATGACCGATCGTCCTCGTCCGAATGGTGAGCAATTATCTACGTTGGTTCAACACGCAACCAACAAGGGGGTACTAGTTATGGCCGATGTCTCTACCTACGAAGAAGGAATGGCTGCAGTTAAGCTAGGAGCCCACTGTGTATCGACAACGTTATCGGGTTACACGAATGAAACAAAGCATAAGTGCGACGGCCCTGATTTTGAGTTGGTAGAGCAACTTAGTCGTAACTGTAATTTACCAGTGATTGCTGAAGGCCGAATTTGGACACCAGAAGAAGCAGTGAAGGCAATAGAGCATGGCGCATTTTCTGTTGTAGTGGGTTCTGCTATCACACGACCACAATTGATTGCAAAACGTTTTTCAGATGCGCTAAAAACAACTAAGTAGTAATTAGAGGTAATTATGTCAGGTGTGGCGTTAGGACTAGATTTGGGCGGGACAAAGATTCGTGCAGGTTTAATAAAAAGAAGTGGAGAGCTGGTTGTTGCGAATACCTATCCAACCAATACGCGCTCTGGACGAGAAGGTATCCTAGAGAGTATCAAAGAGACGATCATTCCTCTACTGACTCGTGCGCGACGAGAGAAATTATTATTAGAAGGTATTGGCATATCTGCAGCCGGTGTAATCAACGTGCGTTCAGGCAAGGTGGTTGATGCGACGGACAGTTTACCTAACTGGAAGGGCACACGATTGGGTTACGTGTTGGAAGAAGAGTTTGGTGTCCATATTAGTACTGATAATGACGTAAATTGTGCGTTGATGGGCGAACTATGGCAAGGAAATGCTAAAGACTTTGAAGACATCGTCATGTTGACGTTGGGTACTGGTCTTGGCGGAGCATTAACGGTTGGTGGTCAACTTGTTCACGGTACTGGGTTTGTCTCTGGCCATTGGGGGCGCATGGAAATCCCTCACCCTTACCGCCCACAACATTGGGTACCCTTAGAATCATTACTTTCGGGTACCGGATTGAAAGAAGCGTTGATGTTCCAACTACCAAAAGAAAAACAACACTTATATCCAGATGGGTTATCCATTATTAATGCATATGCGGATAGAGACCCAAATGTTATCGCTGCAATAGAAGATTTTTTTAAGTTATTGGCTAAAACAATCTCAAATATTCGTTGGACAGTTGACCCTCAACTTGTCTTGATTGGCGGTGGAATGATCAATTCAAAAGATGTTTGGTGGAGTCTTTTGAAAGAGTATCTAGCGAAAGAAAATGTATATGCCGCAGTGCGTCCTGCGACGCTAGGCAATGATGCCGGTATGTACGGGGCTGCAAAGATGGTTTTTGACCATTTTGATGAACTGAAAAATACAAACTTTTAAGTACTTATTGATATAAGAAATCTTCTCGTAACGACTGCCAAATAGAGACCTACTATGAAAATATTATTTATCCCGTTAGATGAGAGGCCATGTAATTTTAAATATCCACAATATATGGCGCAAACCTCTAACCTGAAACTAGTCACTCCGCCGATGGATATCCTTAGCAAAAAAAAAGAAGCGGCTAATCGCGATGCTTTATGGGATTTTATCTACGATAATATTGCATCGGTAGATTCGGCAATTTTATCTATTGATATGCTTGCTTACGGCGGCTTGATTCCTTCGCGAATTCATACGTTGAACAGTGAAGAGTTCAAGCAATTTATCACGAAAATGCGTGGTCTTAAAAAAGCGAATCCAGATGTTAAAATCTACGCTTACCCGTGTATCATGCGTTGCCCTAACTACAGCAGTAGTGATGAAGAGCCGGATTATTACGACCTATATGGCTCAGACATTTTTCAACGTAAGTACCTTCAAGATAAGCAGTCTCGTGAAGAACTATCCATAGAAGAACAAGACAGATATACATCACTAGAAAACGCCATTCCTGTGCACATCCTCGATGACTATGAGTCACGTCGTCAGTTTAACTTAACCATGAATAAAGAGGTCGTTAAGTTAAGGAGTGAAGGCGTTATTGACCATATGGTTATTCCACAAGACGACTCTAGCCCATACGGATATACCGCGCTTGATCAGAAAACTGTGATTGAGATGATCGATGAACTGGGTTTGTCTTTTGACGTTGATATCTACCCTGGCGCTGATGAAGTAGGTGTGACTTTACTTGCTCGTGCTTACAATGATTTCCACAGTCGAAAACCTAAGGTATATCCATTCTATTCTTCGACACTGGGTCCACAAATCATTCCTCTTTATGAAGATCGCCCGATGCATGAATCAGTCAAAGCTCATATCAGAGCAGCCGGTGGTGAAATTTGTGATAGCAGTGACGAAGCTGAATATATTTTGGCTATAAACGCGCCAGGTAAAATCATGCAGGAGGCATCACAACAGCTAAACCGAGATATTACTTATAGCTCGTTCAGACATTTACAACACTTCGTTTGCAAAGTTAAGGACTATTTAACGGCCGGAAAAAAAATCATCATTGCAGATAGCGCTTATGCTAATGGTGGCGAAATGCAACTGGTGAAGTATCTAGATCAGATGAGGTTGTTAGATAGAATTCATTCTTACAAGGGGTGGAACACCAACTGTAATACTCTTGGGACGACACTCGGTGCAGGATTCTTAGCTGAAGGATACTCACCAGAACTGACAACAAATATTGTCTACCACATTATGGAAGATGTTTGCTATCAGTCAGTAGTGCGTAGTGAATTGATCAACCGTTACTTTTCAGATTCACCTTATGGTCACTATAACTATGATCCAAGTGTGGAGTATGAGGTAATGCAATTCGTAAAAGAGCGCATCCTTGAGGAATACCGAAAGCTTACGGCAAATACGTTACCGGAACATATTGATTTTACAGCATCAGCACCTTGGCATCGAACGTTTGAAATTGACCTTGAGATAGTAAGATAGGTGGATATATGGGGTTAAATCTACAGATAAAACTGTCGAGCATGAAGCCACAACTAAGCTCAGGGCACAGCAAACTTTGCGATTATATAATTGAAAACTTTGAGCATGTATCAAACTACTCTGGTGCGGAATTAGCCAAATCGGCAGGTGTTAGTATTTCGACGCTACATAGGTTTATCAAACTGCTCGATTTTGAGAGCTTTACTGCATTCAAGTTTGCTATGAAGTCAGATATTAACAGTGGAAATGTAATTAAAAAACAAGTGACATCAGATCCAGCAGTTCGCGTACTCAATAACATTACTCAAGCTGCGAAATTAGCACATCAGTCCTTAGATAGAACTCTGTTAAACGAGGTCGCAAAATATATATCATCATCAGAACGCATATATATACTTCAAACGGGAGAGGATAATTTTATCTTAGATTATTTAGAGCGTAAGTTAAGATGCTTGGATAAAAGTGTACTAGTTGTTCCCAAAATTAGTTTTGATGTGAACGTTTTAGAACATAAGGATTTAATTGTTTCTATTGAACAGAATGGTGATGAGGAAGTAGTGGTTTCATTACTAACAAAAAGTTATTTGACGAATGCAATGTTAGTAAGGTTTTCAAATGCAGTTAACACAAAAATACAGAAGCTTTCTGATATTGATATCCATATTCCGATCATAGAGACCGACAATAATGAAGTTCGTTCAGAGCGGTATGTCGGTCACATTATGGTAATAGATATATTGTTAGATTTGGTCGTTTCAATATGACCGAATGTGATCTAGGTTGACTGTTTTCCTCAATGCTGACAAATAATGTGCACTATATCGCTTAGTTGACAAATGCTGTCGCACCTTTTGGCTTGTGCGCTTTCTTTCGTTAAAATTAACGAATATACAAACTTTGGGACTTAATTTTATGCAATCCATATTCAAAATGATCGAAGAACCCTTGATGAGATTATCTCAGGTATTAACTAGTAATAAAGTTTTAATGTCTATTAAAGATGCGTTTATTATTGGTATTCCCTTTACTGTAATTGGTTCCTTTTCGGGCTTAATTAAAAGCCAGGTTGAGTATTTTTCTTCTAACGAGCCTAATTTTTTAGTGCAATTGCTGATTGATATATTGGCATATATTAATACAACGACACTAGGAATGATTGGTATCGTTGTCGTGTTAGCTTCTTCTTATTTTTATGCTACCCAGCTTAAATTTGAAAACACAAAAATTAACCCTCTTACGACAGCTTTAATTAGTTTAGTAGCGTATATGGTCACGGCGCCTTCGACCATCTATTTGCCTAGTGGTGATACCGTTTCTGGATTCTCTTTACAGTTTTTTAACTATGAAGGTCTATTCTCAGGGCTGGTTATCGGTTTATTGACAGCACGTTTATACAATCGTCTTGTTAAAGCCAAGTTTACAATCCAGCTACATGAAAGTGTGCCTCCAGCAATCATGGAAGCTTTCATGGCCATGATCCCAATTACGTTGATATTGACTCTGTTCTCTCTAGTTCGAGAAGCGGTAGCTGCACTTGGGTTTGAGCATTTACAAGCATTTATTCAACAGTTGATTGTATCTCCGCTTAACTCCGTAGGTACTGGGTTGCCAGCAATTCTAATTGTTATCTTTTTGATGCAGCTATTATGGTTCTTTGGTTTACACGGTTTCTCAATCATGTGGGGTGTGATTTCTACCTTGTGGCTGCCATTATTCTTGTCGCAAATTGACACTTTTGCTCAAACACAAGATTACTCGTTAATTACGCAGGTTGCGCCAAATACTATTTCTAATATTTACGCCATGATTGGTGGCTCTGGCTCTACGCTAGCTCTTGTTGCAATGCTGCTACTCTTAGCGCCCAAAAATTCCGCAGAACACTCAGTCGCTAAAATGAGTAGCGTGCCTGGCTTATTCAATATCAACGAGCCTATCATTTTTGGTTTGCCTATCGTATTAAACCCGATGATGTTTATCCCGTTTGTTTGTATCCCACTGTTTAACGCTGTTGTCGCCTACTTTGCAATCTCGACTGGCCTTGTGGCGCCGATGGTTGTATTAAATGCTGGCGTGGAGCCAGTATTACTTAATGCCTTTGTACTGGGTAACTTCAACCTATCACCTGTATTGCTTATGCTAGGGCTTTTCATAGTTGACTGCGTGATGTACGCACCATTTGTAAAGATGTTACTTAAGCAACGTAAAGCAGAAGAGCTAACGCCACAAACGGTTTAAACTTAATTCAAATACCGCCCCAGACAGCTGCTGGGGCTAGGATAGTGACTATGAAAAACATCCATTTTATTCCCCACACTCACTGGGATCGTGAGTGGTATCGTTCATCTGATGCGTTCAGAATTCGTTTAGTGTATTCGTTAGATAAGCTCATCGATACTTTGGCTAGTGACCCAAAATTTAGCTGTTATACGCTTGATGGTCAGACATGTATTATTGAAGAATACTTGGAAATTAGACCTCAAAATAGAGAAGTGATTGAGCGTCTAATTAAAGACAAAAAATTACTGATTGGTCCTTGGTACACTCAGCCTGATTTATATCTAGCACAAGGCGAAAGTATCCTACGTAACCTTGTTCTAGGTAGTAACTATGCGGATGCTTTAGGTGGATGTATGAAGGTTGGTTGGGTTCCTGATGCGTTCGGGCAGCCACAAAGCTTGCCACAAATATTCAAAGCACTTGGTATGGAAGCGATGTTTGTTTGGCGTGGTTTTAACTACCGAGAACTCGATGACTCTGTGTTCTTATGGGAATCTCCAAATGGCGATATTCTTCGTTCTGTTCATTTTCCGCTAGGTTATGGACATTATCGTTACCTACCTGAAGAGATCGATAAAGCACTTGAAGATACCAACAAGGTCATTGAGCAGCTAGAACCCCGTTTCCATGAAGATCAGTTGTTATTTATGGGCGGAAGTGATCATGCCCGAGTTCAGCCTGAAGTGCCAAATATTCTTGAAGCATTGAACGACAAGCTATCGCCGGAATATCAACTCACACTCTCAAATCCTGAGAAATTTATTGCGGAATCAACGGCAGCAATTAAAGGGTCAGGCCGTGAGTTAACCACTTATAAAGGTGAAGCCCGTTCAGCCGATCTTGGGCGAATTCACGCGGGTATTTCGTCAACGAATATCGATTTAAAAAATGCAATGAAGCATTTTGAAACTTTACTTGCCCGCGTTGTGGAGCCAATGAGTGTGATAACACATGCTCTTGGTGGTCAGTTCGATCAAGCATTGACGAATTACTTCTGGAAACAAGTATTTCGCAACCAATTTCATGACACGATTTATCAGTCTTCACCAGAGACAGTTAACCACTCAGCGTATCATCGTTTAACTAAGTTACGTCATGGTATCAATGAGCTTATCTGGCTAAACTTCCGTTTCTTACGAGATACGATTGACTTCTCATCAGTAAAAGATGAAGAAGATGTCGTCATTGCTTTTAACACGCTGAGCCAAACGCGTGATGACAGCATGATGATCAACTTGTATGTTAAAAAACCATTATTTTCATTATTTACACTAGAAGGCGAAGAGGTTCCTTACAGTGTTGTTGAGAATAAACAGCCAATCAATAATGAGATTGAGTACTATAATGGTCTACTCAATCTTAATGATGTTGCTGATACCCGTGAAGGTACACAGCATCAAGTGCAGATTTTAGTATCAGCTGAACATGTCCCAAGCCTTGGATTTAAAGCTTATAAAGTGGTTTATGATCAAAAACCGTTGGCTAAATTAGATTCGACAGACCTGTACTGCTCAGAGAGCAACTTCGGTAACAGCAAACTTGACGTTATTATCAACGGTGATGGTTCGTTAAATGTGACTAACAAAGTTAACGGCCAATTGTACCCCAATGTTCTTATTTTCGAAGATAAGGGGGATGAAGGTGATGAGTATAACTACTCACCTCCTGCGGAAGACCAAGTTTTTACAACCAGAAACGGGCAAGCTCAAGTGAAGTTACTTGAGAACAATGCACATCGAGTGTCAGTTGAGATTGCACATACATTAGAACTACCACTTGAAGTTGCGAACTCTGAGCGTTCTTCACAAAAAGTGCCTGTATATATTGTGAGCGTGGTGAGCATTGAGCGTAACAGTTCATCAATTAAAGTAGAGTCTACCATCGATAACACTGTAAATGATCATATGATGAGAGTGCTACTTCCTCATGCTGAGGTAAGCGAGCACAACTTCAGTGAAGACCACTTTACAGCAATTGAGCGTACGAACTGTATTCTTAATGCGAAGCCATTGTCTGAAGGTGCGACAGAGCTTGAGTTACCAATCTACCCGATGCAGCGCTTTGTAACCTTAGCCAATACAGAGCATACGGTAGCATTTGTCTCTGCAGGCCCTGCAGAATACGAAGTTTATGATAACCAAACTATTGCTTTAACGCTGTTACGTAGTGTCGGTATGTTGGGTAAAGCGGATCTGACGGTTCGTCCAGGACGCGCTTCAGGCTACAAATTGGAGACCCCTTCATCACAATTGAACGGAAAGTCAGTGAAATCAACTTACGCACTTGTCTTTGAGTCCGGGAAGCCAGATGTCGAAATTTTGTCTTCACACGCAGACCGTTTGAACGTTGAGATCCAAACTCGCCACCTAAAATGTTTCACAAGAAAGAAGAATAAAGATCAGTCAGGGACGTATCAGTTAAATGATATCTCTGGGGTTGAGTTGCTTGCAGTCAAAAGACCAGAAGATAGCTCTGACTACACTATATTTAGAATGGTCAACAGAGCGACAGAAAGTAAAGAAGTTCGTTTACCAGGCCAAGGAAATTGGTACCGCTGTTCATTGAAGGAAGAAGTTGGTAAAAATTTAGACAATCATGTCACCATTCCAGCTCAAAGTTTTATCACTTTAGCTTGGCAAAATGTTTAAGAGATAATTTCAATGGATAATTTAGAAGAAATTGTAATGGGTATCATCATCAATGCCGGTCAATGTCGTAGTTTGTGCTATGAAGCGTTGGCTAAAGCGAAAGCCGGTGACTTTGATGGTGCTCAAGATCTGATGTCGCAAGCTTCAGAAGCGGCAAATGAAGCACATCTAGTTCAAACTCAATTGATTGAGCAAGACCAAGGTGAAGGTAAAACTCAAATGACACTTGTTTTGGTTCACGCCCAAGATCACCTAATGACGAGTATGTTAGCGAAAGAACTAATCACTGAAATGATTGATATGCACCGTCGTTTAGCGGACGCATCATAGGAGAAATACGATGAAAAAAATTATGCTTTGCTGTGCTGCAGGACTTTCTACAAGTATGCTAATGAAAAAGATGCGAACTGAAGCTGAAACCCGTGGTGTCGAGGTTCAAATCGAAGCATTTGGCGCTCAGCAATTTGACGAGCAAGCTCCACACTATCAAGTTGTTTTACTTGGCCCTCAAATCAAGTACATGCAGGCTGATTTACAAAAGCGTGCTGAAGCGCTTGGTATTAAAGTCGAGCCCATTGATATGATGGACTACGGTATGCAACGTGCAGATAAAGTGTTGGATTTTGCATTTTCGTTGATCGAAGGCTAAACCTAACTTAGTGTAAACAAAGCACCTAGGCTTTACGTATAGCTAGGTGCTTTTTTGTTCTCAACTCTATTCTTGAGTGTCAGGATGTAAAAGCTGTAAATGTATTCGGCCCATCAACCCGCGGGGCTACTTGTCAGTGTTTGAAGTTTCACTGCAAGTGATCTGCTTCAGTCACACTAGACACTTCATTAAGCGATGTTACTACTTATAAATATATCTTTGCTCCGAATGAAGAGTGGTTAGCGGTATTACAAGGATTATCGCTAAGTGATTGTGTCACCGTTGCTGTATCACCAATTGCTCCAGAAGCGTTGACTCAAACCTATTTGGATTATTGGATTCCAGTCATCAATGAGGGGAACCCAACGTTCGCCAGAATCAACACATTACTGACACTAGAAGTGTTCCTTCAGCAACTCGATTTCGATCTTCATGTGAACTAACAATTTAGGTGTTGTAGCGATGTTTTTAAAACTTGAAGTAAAACGGGGTGCAATTTAGTCATGCATTGAGTTTTTATGATCTAATACTGGTTTTGTTACTTGGTTTAAGAAAGTAGAATCCTGTCCTGAAGGTATGTGTTGTATGTGCTAATGGCGAATAGGGAAACATAGCATTGCGTAATATTCCCTTTTTACAACTATCAACACACTGCATAATACGTCAGTTTTCTTTTCTCTCTTTCAGGATGAATCATGTTAAATCCCTCGCCGCATGGCTGGATATCTCAATATTTTATTGGTTTCTTTTTTGCCTATGGCGTTTACCTCCCTTTTTGGGCGCTGTGGTTTGAAAACCAAGGCGTATCAGCAACGGATATTGGCCTACTCATCGGTATAGGTTTTGCGACTCGTTGTGTGGCGAACCTTGTCATCACGCCGCGTATTCATAAGGTAGAGCACTTGTTGCCAACATTGCGTTGGTTAAGTTTAGCGGCGCTGTTATTTATAGGTTTCCACTTCTTTACCGGCGGTAGTTTCTGGTTGATGGCGTTAGCCACCGTGTTATTTAACCTCTGTTGTGGCCCTGCAATACCGTTGTCAGATGCAATGGCGAACTACTATGCTCGTCTACAAATGTTGGATTATGGCCGTACGCGCTTATGGGGATCGGTCGCGTTTATTGCAGGTTCAACGGTAGTTGGTCTGCTTGTGGCAAGTTACGGTACGGATATGATTCTGTACACCGCGTTGGCAGGGATATTTGTGTCGCTGCTGCTGAGTCTGCGCACCCCGAATCCAATGCCAGTTACCGTCAGTGAAGAGCATGCTGAGCGCCCTAAATTGAGCCAATTACTGCGCGAATGGCCAGTGATTAAATTTTTGCTGTTAGTAGCGCTTATTCAAGGAAGCCACGCTGCCTACTACAGTTTTAGTTCTATTTATTGGAAAAGTGCAGGCCACTCTGAAGAGTTAATTGGCTATTTGTGGAGCTTAGGTGTGGTTGCTGAAGTGGCTGTGTTTGCTTTGAGCAAGCGTTTATTTTCAGGTTGGTCATTACGCGCCTTATTTGTGGCGGCAGCTATCGGTGTTATTGCGCGGTGGGGCTTGATGGCTTCGACAACGGCTATCATTGCATTGGCGGCTATCCAGCTATTGCATGGGGTTACTTTCGCAATGGCACATATTGCTGCTATTCAATATATTCAACATGCGCCGCAAAATAAAATGGTGGCTTTGCAGGCGTTGTATAACGCAATTCCACTGGGTGCATTTATCGCCTTGATGACCACCTTGAGTGGGTGGGGGTATGAGTACTGGGGCGCGAACGTATTTTGGGCAATGGCGTTGATGGGCGTGTTGGCATTGTTCATCAAAGTGGAGCCAGCCCAATCGATAGTGAAAAATCAGGGTGTGAAAGCGGAGCCTGAAGCACAGAATTAACCTCAACAGACAGAGATTATACCCAAACCACTTGAAGTTGCAGGTAGGCGGCAAGTGAGTTCATCCCCATGAGCATAGATAAACTGTGTGATTGGGGGGAGCGAATGTAGTCAACATCGCTGCAGCTTCAAGTAGGAAGGGGATAGATAAGGATATCGAATGCAAGGATGGATCGTTGTTCCTGTTTCACTCGCTTACCTAGGTGTACTGTTTCTCGTCGCTTGGTACGGTGATCGGCAAACCAAGTGGTTGGCGAAATGGCGACCGTGGATCTATAGCCTATCGATTGCGGTGTACTGTACTTCTTGGACTTTCTACGGCACGGTCGGTCAAGCAAGCAATAACCCTTGGTCATTCCTACCTATCTATATTGCGCCTATTTTAGTTTTTACATTAGGCTGGCGCATGCTTGCCCGTTTGATTCTTATCGCCAAGCGTGAACACATTACCTCTATTGCTGATTTTATCGGTGCTCGTTATGGCAAATCGCAAGGATTAGCGGTTGCCATTACCCTTATTGCCGTGGTCGGCATTTTGCCCTATATCGCGTTGCAGCTGCGTGGGATCACTATGGGGCTCAATATTGTTGCGCCCAATTTGGCTGAACAATTTGGTTATCAGGATTACCACGTATCATGGTTTGTGGTCGCTGCATTAGCGGTATTTACCATGCTGTTTGGCACGCGTCATATCGATAATACGGAGCACCACCGCGGTATGATGATGGCCATCGCCTTTGAGTCGATCGTTAAATTATTCGCCTTTCTAGCGGTTGGAGTATTCATCGTCTATTTAGCTTGGCAACGAGATAGTGTTGATTTACAGACGATTGCAGAGCAAACCTACCAAGCACCGAATTGGCCAACACTGCTGATCCACACCCTGCTCACCATGATGGCTATCATCTGTCTACCGCGTCAGTTTCATACTATGGTGGTGGAAAATGAGCGAGCACAAGATTTACATACCGCGCGTTGGTTGTTCCCCTTGTATTTGATTTTGATGGGGCTATTTGTCCTGCCCATCGCTTGGGTCGGTCAGAGTCTACTCAGTGGCAGTCCGGCAGATACTTATGTGATCAGCGTGCCGATGTCTGTTGGCGCTGAAAATATTGCCTTGTTGGCCTTTGTCGGAGGTACTTCAGCGGCGAGTGGTATGGTCATTGTATCGACGATTGCCTTAGCCATTATGGTTTCTAACGACTTGGTGATGCCGTTACTTCTTCGGCGTATGCGCTTAACTCAGCGTAATTATCGTCATTTCTCTGGTTTGTTGCTGATTATTCGCCGAGCGTTAATCTTGCTGCTGCTATTTGGTGCATGGGGCTTTTATCAAGCGTTGGACTCTATTCGATCATTGTCAGCGATTGGCTTTCTATCATTTGCAGCGATTGCACAATTTGCCCCAGCATTGGTTGGCGGTATGTATTGGCGAGAGGGCAATCGTAAAGGGGTTTATGTTGGCCTTGCGGTAGGGTTTACCCTGTGGATCATCACCTTAATGACTCAAACCGACATGCTGGCCGGAGATGCGCAGAGTAACTTTTTATTGTGGGTGATCACCCCTCCTGAAGCTTTGAGTTCGTGGGGGCTTGCGAATTCAGATTGGGGGATGGTGCTCAGTGTGGCGCTAAATACTCTGTGCTATGTCGTGGTGTCATCACTCACTCGCCCAAGCCTGAGTGAGCGCTTACAATCGGCGGCATTTGTCGGTACGCCACTACCAGAAAGCGAAAATATCAGCTTGTACCAAAGCCGCGTTACGGTGGCTGAGCTTGAAATGCTGGCCTCACGTTTTGTCGGACGAACGCGCGTACGCACTGCTTTTCGGCAATATTGGAGTTTGCAACGTGAAACCATGCTGCCAAATCAACAAGCACCATCGACTTTAATTCGTCATACCGAAAGGGTTCTGGCTGGTGTTTTTGGTGCATCGTCAGCCAAGTTAGTGCTCACTTCCGCCCTGCAAGGTCGCAATATGCAGCTGGAAGAAGTCGCCACCATCGTCGATGAAGCATCCGAGCTGTACGACTTTAGTCGCGGCTTGCTCCAAGGGGCGATAGAACATATTGGTCAAGGAATTGCGGTGGTTGATAAACAGCTACGGCTGGTGGCATGGAATCAACGTTATTTAGAGCTGTTTGAATTTCCGGCTGGGCTTATCCAAGTCGGGCGACCAATAGCGGATGTTATTCGGCACAATGCACAACAAGGTTTGTGTGGTCCGGGGGATCCTGAAGAACATGTGCGGCGTCGTGTTTATTACCTTGAGCAGGGTTCGCGTCATACCTCATCACGTATCCGCCCTGATGGAAGAGTGATCGAAGTGCAAGGTAACCCAATGCCCGGTGGCGGTTTTGTGATGAGCTTTACCGACATCACCGTATTTCGTGATGCAGAACAAGCACTTAAAGAAGCCAATGAGACGCTAGAAGAGCGCGTGCATGAGCGAACTCAAGAGCTTGAAGCGCTCAATAAACGCTTGGTTACCGCAACCCAAAAATCTGAGCAAGAATCACAATCCAAATCGCGTTTTTTAGCGGCTGTTAGTCATGATTTAATGCAGCCTCTTAATGCGGCGCGTTTGTTTGCTTCCTCATTGTCGGAAGTGGCGAAAGAGGCTGAAGAGAAAAAATTAGCCGGTTACATCGAAAGTGCGCTCGAAGCGGCGGAAGATTTGATTGGTGACTTGCTGGATATCTCTCGTTTGGAGTCTGGTAAGCTTGATACTCATCGCTATAGTTTTGCGATTAATGACGTGCTTGCCAATCTTAATGCTGAGTTCAGTGCGTTAGCTAAACAGCAGGGGATTGATTTTACCTTGATCCCATCGTCACTCTACGTGATGTCTGATCCGAAATTACTACGCCGAGTCATACAAAACTTTCTCACCAATGCTTTTCGTTATAATCCACGCGGCAAAGTGCTGCTTGGAGTGCGACGAGTTGAAGGCCGAGTACGGATTGATGTGTGGGACAACGGGATCGGTATAGAAGAAGATAAACAGCAGGAAATTTTTGAAGAGTTCAACCGTGGTAGCCAGGTACGCTCTGATCAAGGTCTTGGTTTGGGGTTAGCGATCTCGAAAGGGATTGCTCATGTGCTTGGTCATCAAATTTCAATGCGCTCTTGGGCTGGCAAAGGGAGCGTATTTTCGATCACTCTGGATAAATCTGAGCCCGCAGAGCAACAACCAGAAGTGCCGATCGCACAACAAGCTCAATCAGATCTCAATCATTTGCGCGTGTTGTGCGTGGATAACGAACCCGATATTTTAGTGGGAATGGAAGATTTACTAGCAAGGTGGGGATGTGATGTTAAGGTCGCCGTTGATTTGATGCAAAGCTTAAAAGCATTGGAAGATAACTGGGTTCCAGACGTGATTTTATCGGATTACCGTTTAGATAATGGGCGCACTGGCTTAGAAGTGTTGCAGCAGTGTCGCTTGCGCCTAGGCGACTGTTTTGAAGGCGTTATCATCAGCGCGGATCGCACCGATGATATGCTGGAAGGCATTAAATCAAACGGATTTAGTTTTATCCCTAAACCTGTTAAGCCACTGAAATTGCGAGCGGTATTGAATCGCGTGAGCTAATGATGCCAATCGTAGCGATATAATACAAAAAGCCGATGCAGAGCATCGGCTTTATTGTTATCAACATTATTTGTACTTCAGAGCTAATCCCTACAATTGAACTCGTCAGTGTCCGTGATTAATGGTCGTGAGCTTGGCCTGCACCTTTAGGGAAGCGGATAGACTCAACCATATCTTGTACTTCTGTTGGCACTTCTGCGGTGAACTTATTGACCACAATCGATACTACGAAGTTCAAACACATACCTAGCGTACCAATTCCTTCTGGACTGATACCGAATAGCCAGTTGTCCGGAGTGCTAGCTGTTGGGTTGATAAACTTGAAGTAGATGATGTAAGCCGCAGTGAAAGCAATACCTGCCAACATACCTGCAATCGCCCCTTCTTTGTTCATCTTCTTATAGAAGATACCTAGAATGATGGCAGGGAAGAAGGAGGCGGCTGCCAAGCCGAAGGCAAATGCCACCACCTGAGCTACGAAGCCGGGGGGGTTAATACCCAAGTAACCCGCACCAACAATGGCGACTACCGCTGCAAGACGCGCAGCCAAGAGCTCTTGTTTGTCGGTCATATCAGGTTTAATGCCTTTCTTCAGCAAATCATGCGAAATGGATGTTGAGATAACCAACAATAGACCAGCCGCAGTTGATAGTGCCGCTGCTAAGCCACCAGCTGCCAGTAAGCCCACAACCCAGTTCGGTAGTTTTGCAAGCTCTGGTGATGCTAATACAATGATGTCACGGTTGATTTTCATCTCGTTACGTTCATCGCCAGAATAGAACATTCTGCCATCGCCGTTCTTATCTTCCCAACCGACAAGACCTGTGCTTTCCCAGTTTTTGTACCAGCTTGGTGCTTCTTCACCCGGTACACCTTGCATGTCTGGACCGTTAATAGTGTCGATCATGTTGACGCGAGCAAATGCCGCTACGCCAGGTGCCGTGGTGTAAAGTAGTGAAATAAAGAGTAGCGCCCAACCTGCAGAGATACGTGCATCGCGTACTTTTGGTACAGTAAAGAAGCGAATAATAACGTGCGGTAGACCTGCAGTACCGACCATAAGTGCTGCACAGATAAAGAACACATCAACCATGCTCTTATTACCTTCGGTGTACGCGGTAAAGCCAAGTTCTTGCGTCAGACCGTCAAGTTTATCGAGTAAGTACACATCTGAGCCGGTGATGGTCGACCCCATACCAATTTGTGGGAACGGGTTACCTGTCATCATAATCGAGGTAAAGATAGCTGGCACAAGGAAAGCGAAAATGAGTACACAGAATTGAGCAACCTGCGTATAAGTGATGCCTTTCATGCCGCCAAGTACTGCGTAGAAGAACACAATACCCATACCGATGATGATCCCCATGTTGATGTCTACTTCAAGGAAGCGAGAGAACACCACACCCACACCACGCATTTGACCAGCTACATAAGTGAAGGAGATAAAGATGGCACAGAACACTGCAACCATGCGCGCAGTTTTTGAGTAGTAACGTTCGCCAATGAAATCTGGCACGGTGAATTGACCAAATTTACGAAGGTAAGGTGCTAAACAAAGCGCCAGTAATACATAGCCGCCCGTCCAACCCATCAAGTACACCGCACCGTCGTAACCGACGAATGAAATGATACCTGCCATAGAGATAAACGATGCTGCCGACATCCAGTCTGCAGCGGTTGCCATGCCGTTAGCAACAGGGTGAACACCGCCTCCTGCAACGTAGAATTCACTGGTGGATCCTGCGCGAGCCCAAATTGCGATGCCGATATAAAGTGCGAACGTAATACCGACAAGAATAAACGTCCAAGTTTGAATATCCATTTCTAAAACCTCTTAGTCTTCCTGTACGTTATATTTCTTGTCGAGCGCATTCATGCGCGCAACGTAAATAAAGATTAAGGCAACAAAGGTGTAGATTGACCCTTGTTGTGCGAACCAGAATCCTAATTTAAAACCGCCTAAATGAATCGTATTGAGCGCATCGACAAATAAAACGCCAGCTCCATACGATACCAAGAACCACACCGCTAAGAGTGACCCCATTATTCCTAAGTTTTCCTTCCAGTAGGCTTGCGCGTGTTCTGTAGATTCGAACGACATGGCCTTCTCCTTCCGTTTGCATATGGTGATATTTATCGTGTTAACGTAATGTTACATGCTTAAGATAGCAGCGAAAAATCAACAGATCTGTGCAACTTTAGTCGGGCGTTGGAAAACAAAAAGCGCCCGTAAAATGGGCGCTTAGTGGTAGATAAGGTGAAAATCTCAATGTTAACGTTTTGTTAACTTAGCCTAAGGTCTAAGGTTAGAAATAAAAATCTTTAATGCCGAGCAATAAATTATTAACCGCTACCGCGGCAAGGATCAGGCCCATGACACGACTGATGATTGCAGCTCCTACATTGCCAATTAAGCGCTGAATGGTGGTCGCACCGAGTAGAAGCAATAAAGTGATGATCAGAACGACGAGCATGACAGCGGCTGTAATACTTTGATCAGCAAAAGAATATCGATGATTATCGGTCAATAAGACGATAGCCATCATGGCTCCGGGTGAGGCTATCGATGGAATGGCCAGCGGGTAAACGGCAAGGTTTGCCAGTTCCGAGCGGCTCATCTCTTTCATCAGCTTTTGTTCTTGTTCCGGTTTGCTTTCACCAAAAATCATGGTGAGAGCGAACAAAAGCAGTACTAGTCCACCAGCAGCTTGAAAAGCAGGGAGGGGAATTTGCATCGCTTCGAGCAACATTTGCCCTACGGCTAGGAAAAACAGCAGTACCCCAGCTGAAATTGCGATAGCCTTTAATGCCACTAACCGCCTTTGTTTAGGGGTTAAATGTTGTGTTTGCGAAAGGTAAACAGGCACAGAACCTATAGGGTCGATGACTGCCCATAAAACGACGAATTGAGTAACAAGGATACTTAGCAACAGAGATGCCTCCCAGAGTTGGGCCTCAAGCAATGACTATAAAATTATTGGGTTTGAGTACGTGAAACAGAGGGATAAATACGGCTGCAAAATGCAGCCGATGGTCATAACATCAAAATAATGATGAGCCTAAGTATAGCGAGCAATCTAAGGGGCGTGTTAGCCCTTTGTTAGTCTTATTGCTCGGTTTCCATCTGTTGTAACAAAATTACCGCTTGGGTGCGGTTTTTTACCCCCAACTTACGGAAAATAGCGGTCATGTGTGCTTTGATGGTTGCTTCTGAAACATGCAGTTCATAAGCGATCTGCTTATTTAGCAAGCCGTCAGATAGCATACCCAGCACTTTATATTGCTGAGGCGTAAGGGCGGCTAATTTTTCGGCCAAATCATTACACGCGGCTTTATTGGTAATTAAGCCTTCAGGGAAGAATGGGTCACCAGCTAATACCTGATTTAAGGCGTTAATCAGGGCGCGCATATCAGTTGATTTAGGAATGAAGCCAAAAGCGCCGTGGCTTTTTACTTGTGATACCACGGAGGATTCTTCACTGGCAGAGACAACCACAATCGGTAAGTCAGGGTACTCCGCTCTTAAATGAATCAGCCCCGACATACCGTTGGCTCCCGGCATTTTTAGATCCAGCAGTAGCAAGTCTGGTTCTGGCTCTTTCTCAAGCAAGGCGAGCAGTGCATCAAGCGAGTCAGCTTCGAGTAGATTGGCGCCACTTATCGCCATATGCACGGATTGAAACAGAGCATTGCGGAATAATGGGTGGTCGTCAGCAATAATGATGGTGTAGGTCGAATCCATGACGTTTTACACTTTTAACAATTTCGTTAAATAGATTATTGTCCGCGATGGCTTATTGAACAATCGTTATGCGTTAAAAGTCTGAACCTTATCCACTTTTATCTGAGACAGAATGAATATTTACCGCTCGTTTGTTTTGGTCTTCAAACGAGCGGCTAACAAGGCTAACGTTTCGTTTAAAGTTGGTGGTCAGTGAGATGCGTTAAAAAGCGATCAGCGCGCATAAAACCAGTAATTCGAGCACTTGGCAGTGCTTCACCCTGTGCGTTCCAAAACTCAATCGTTGGTAAGCCGAGCACTCCCATTGTTTTTAGTAGCTCAATATCTTGAGGTTGGTTGTTGGTCACGTCAGCTTGCAATAACACAAAGTGCTGTAGCTTTTGTTCCACCTCTTGTTGGTGGAATGTGTACTTCTCAAACTCTTTGCACGCCACACACCAGTCGGCGTAGAAGTCGAGCATGACGGGTTTGCCCGCCATTTTTGCTTGGCTCAGTTGCAGGTTTAGTTCTGACACATTATTGATGCGAATAAACTCAATACTAGCTTGCTGTTGGCTAGTTGGCTGATCATGTCCAAACCATATATCAAGCGCAGGTTGCGCAGAAGCAAATAGCCCAAGCACCGCAATAATGCCGATAACACTCTGTCTCCAACCGCCAAAAGGCAGGGTGTTTTTGCAATGATAAAGCCAGCCAAAAGCGACGATACCTAGTGCTGACCACAGCGCTGTTGACCAGAATTCTGGTAGTAGGCGTTCAAGCAAAAATATCGGAGCTGCAAGCAATATAAAGCCGAACAGTGTTTTGACTTTATCCATCCAGCCGCCAGCTTTGGGCAGTAGTTTGTTACCAAATACGGCCACTAGCATTAGTGGGATTCCCATCCCCATCGCTAATGCATACAGCGCAACACCACCAGTGAGTAAGTCACCACTTTGAGCCACATACAGCAATGCACCCGATAGCGGTGCGGTAGTGCAGGGTGAGCAAACTAAACCCGAAATAGCACCCATAGCGAATACACCGGCACTGTTTCCACCTTGCTGTTTATTACTGAGGTTATTGAGCCAGGTTTGTATGCCACTTGGAAGTTGAATGGTGTAAAGACCAAACATCGAAAGGGCGAGTAATACAAACAAGGCACTGAGGCCAATCAACACATAAGGATGTTGCATCGCCGCTTGAAATTGTAAACCAGCTGAAGCGACAACAAGGCCGAGCAAGGTATAGGTTAAAGCCATACCTTGCACATAAATAAACGATAAACCGAGCGCACGACGATGGGAAAGTTTACCGCCACCCAACACAATACTGGTCAAAATTGGATACATAGGCAACACGCATGGTGTAAAAGCAAGGCCAACCCCAAGCGCTAAAAACAGTAATGGCGTCCACCAGTTATCTGCCAAGCTAGAGGCGAGGCTATCTTGCTCTGTGGTAGGAGGTGTTTTTGTTGTTGAAATAGGTTGAGGCTTCGATGCTGCTGGTGGTGCAATATTGGTGCTGGCAATCGCTTGCAGATCAACTACCCGAGTTTCTGGTGGGTAGCAAAAGCCAGCTTTTGCACAACCTTGATATTGCACCATTAGCTTGCCATTGGTCTGCACATTATCAAGCGCTACATTCACAAACAGAGGCTGAGTGTAGATCTTTACATCACCGAAAAACTCATCGTGATAAGGCTGACCATCGACCATATCGATTTTGCCGACAGTCGCGTTTTCTCCGCTGATACTGATACGGTCTTGGTACAGGTAATAACCTTCTTTTACCTGCCAATCAATGAAGACTTGGTTTCCCTGCTGATAAGCATTAAATGGGAAAGCTTTATCAACTGGAACAAATTGATTATTAGACGAAGCAAGGCTAATGGTATTGCTATTGTCAAATGGGTTGTCGTTACCAAACACGGCTAATGCGGGTTGAGAAAGGGTCAATAAACCGAGTAGTAAAAATGAAAAGAATGAGCGCATAAAAAGTCGAGTCTTCACAAGGTTAGAGGCATCTTAACCCAATCAGACCGATTGTAGGTGGAATAAGTTTCATCAAACCGCAAATGTTTTGCTGATTCAGTAAGCACTGACGAAGATGGGATGATTTTTAATTTATTGAAATTAAAAACAGTAAATACCCCATCTTCAAAAAATGGGGTTATTTGCTGTTGGCTGTTGATTGCATTCGATTTAACGCACACCAAGGCGTGCTTTTACTACCGTTTCACAGGCATCAATATTGTTGGTGTCTTTAGGGATAATTAATACCGTGTCGTTGCCCCCTACGGTACCTAAAATTTCTGTGTGAGGATCAATATCAACCAACCGCGCGACTAATTGCGCGCTACCGGGGTGAGTTTTTACAACCACCATCGATTGGTTATGGGTGATAAATTCAATTTGCGATGAGATAGAGGACTCAACTCGAACCGGCGCAGTTTCTACGGTAATGCAGTACACTTTTTTGCCACACGCATTTTGCACTTTTACTACACCCAGTTGGGAGAGTAAGCGTGAAACCGTGGATTGACTGATCCCTTCATAGCCGAGTTCGACCAATTTAAGTCGAAGCTCATTTTGATTTGAGAAACTCTGCTGCTGTAACAGTTTTTTGCAAGCGGCAGCTAATGTTTTGTCATCGGTTTGCATTGCACCGTGGGGAATTTTTCTATTCACGGGCTGTTCCTTTCTATACGCGCAATAGCGTCTGAGGGTGTTGGTTATCCTTACCATGCCAGCACACTCCCAAAGCCATAGAGTGTGAGTTCATATCATTCGTTTTGTGTGCAGTAGTGTGTCACGGTTGAAAAAATAAACTCGTTATCCCCTTATTACTTAACATGGCAGCGGTATTGATTTGCGTATTTGTAACTGCAAATTTTTTAGGGGTATATCGGAGTGAAACTGACCGTGATTATTCCTATTCATTAAATGAATACCACATTATGCTGGTAGAGTATCATTAATAAATTATCTTATTGTTGCTGGGGATCACCAAATAATAAACTGGATTATTGGTGTTTGATTGGTGTTTTATCTGGTTTTTATGGAAGATTATTCATTGTGAAATGAATGATGTGAGCGGAGAACCCAACGCACTTGGCATGCGTTGGGTAAGTATGTGGAATTAGCGATGTTCGGTCATGATCTCACGAGAGAAAACTTTCTCGCAGTAGTGACATTTAAGCTGGACACTTTCCTGTTTGCTCTGCACTTTAAAGCGGCTTGCGACAGGTTCACCGTGTGAAATGCAGTTACTATTTGGGCAACTGAATACCCCATCAATTCGTTCTGGTAGTGTCAAAGTCAGTTTGTTCACCACTTTGTATTCTTCAATTTGGTTGACGGTTGCTTTCGGTGCATAAAGTGCTAATTGGTTGGCTTGCTCTTTACTTAAATAGACGTTTTCAATCTTAATTAGGTCTTTATGACCTTGTGCTGAAGAAGGTAAGTTGAGGCCAATGGTCACACGCTGATTAGTTTCATTTAACTTAAACAAAGAGAGAATTTTGATCCCAAGGTTGGCAGGAATATGGTCAATTACGCTACCGTTACGAATCGCTTCAACTTGCAATTGGGTTTCTTTTACCATGATATTGTCTCCTGCTTATAGGTTTGGGTTTAGGACGAGAGCCAGTAGCGCTTCACGCGCGTAGACACCGTTTTCGGCTTGTTGGAAGTAGTAGGCGTAAGGTGTTTTATCGACGTCGGTAGTAATTTCATCAACACGTGGCAGTGGGTGTAGTACTTTCAAATTATCACGCGCTTCTTTGAGGGTGTCAGTGGTTAGGATGTACGCTGATTTCATGTGTGCGTATTCAGACTCATCAAAACGTTCTTTTTGTACGCGAGTCATATAAAGCACATCCAGCTCCGCTACGACTTCTTCAATGTTACTGTGGGTACTAAAGCGAATGCCTGCCTCACTGAGTTCTTCACAGATGTAATCTGGCATGGCGAGCACTTCTGGTGCGATAAAGAAAAAGCGCACGTTGTTGAATTTTGATAACGCCTGAGTCAAAGAGTGTACGGTGCGGCCATATTTTAAATCACCAACGAATGCGACGTTCAGATTGTCGAGTGTGCCTTGTGTTTCGTAAATAGAGAACAGATCGAGCAAGGTTTGTGTTGGGTGCTGGTTTGCACCGTCACCACCGTTGACCACTGGGACACCGTTGGAAAATTCAGATGCTAAACGAGCTGCCCCTTCTTGTGGATGACGCATCACAAACGCATCAACATAAGAAGAAATGACTTGTACTGAGTCGGCCAAGGTTTCGCCTTTTTTGGCGAGAGAGGTGTTACCACCATTATCAAACCCAATTACAGTGCCACCCAAACGTTGCACCGCGGTTTCAAACGATAAACGAGTTCGTGTTGAAGGTTCGAAGAAGCAGCTTGCTACCACTTTATTCTTGAGCAGTTCTGGATTCGGTTCAGCCTTGAGCCTAGTTGCGGTATCTACAATCAGTTCCAGTTCTTTGCGGCTTAGTTCTGGAATGGAGATGATATGTTTATTAAATAACGAATGCGCCATAACGTGTCTTCCCTCTATGTCATTCTCTTCAGCGTAGGGTTGAAGAGAAATTTTGCTCAAAAAAAAGCCCCCTAAAATAGGAGGCTTCAAAAACGATCAAAACAGAAAAATAAAACGGCTAATTCCACCAGTGCCGGGCGTAATAAATGGCGTTGATAGTGACAGTATCGGTTCATTTTCTGCTCTGTTTTGACAAATTGCGAAGGATTATACGGACAAAAACCTGCCTTGCAATAGGGTTTTGAAAATATCCAAAAAATGGATTTTTATGCGAAATTGGCTCGTTTTTGTTGTGTTTTCAATTACGTTGCAAACACAAGCGTGAAGTGGTTTTTTCGGAATTTAGTGATGAAAAAAAATGCGAGCTTTATTCAAGCCCGCATTGAGTTAAATATCGAAGAGAGGGTAATGGCTGATTAATTACCTAAGGTTGCAACCATAATTGCTTTGATGGTGTGCATGCGGTTTTCAGCTTCATCGAACACGATAGAATACTCAGATTCGATCACCTCATCGGTCACTTCCACACCTTTTGCTAATACTGGGTACTCTTTAGCAAGTTGTTTACCAACGGTTGTGTCTTCACCGTGGAAAGCTGGCAAGCAGTGCATGAATTTCACATGTGGGTTGCCTGTGGCTTTAAGCATTTCCATATTAACTTGGTAAGGGAGCATCATTTCAATACGCTCAGCCCATGCTTCTTTCGCTTCACCCATTGATACCCACACATCGGTGTAAAGGAAATCACAGCCTTGAACGCCTTCTTGTACATCATCAGTTAGCGTGATTTTTGCACCGGTTTCCTGTGCGATGGCGCGACATTCAGCGACTAATTCATCGGTTGGCCAGAATGCTTTTGGCGCAACAAGGCGAATGTCCATACCCATTTTCGCAGCACCAACCATGAGTGAGTTACCCATGTTGTTACGCGCATCGCCTAGGTACGCAAATTTCATTTCATGCAGACGTTTACCACGGCCATGTTCAGTCATGGTTAAGAAGTCAGCCAAGATTTGCGTTGGGTGGAATTCGTCAGTTAAGCCGTTCCATACTGGTACGCCAGCATAAGCGCCAAGCTCTTCAACGATCTCTTGACCAAAGCCACGGTATTCGATGCCATCATACATACGGCCCAATACGCGAGCGGTATCTTTCATTGATTCTTTATGGCCGATTTGAGAGCCTGAAGGGCCTAAGTAAGACACTTGAGCGCCTTGGTCAAACGCCGCGACTTCGAATGCACAACGAGTACGAGTCGATGTTTTTTCAAAGATAAGCGCGATGTTTTTGCCTTTTAGGCGTGGCTGTTCGTAGCCGTTGTATTTGGCTTTTTTCAACTCAAGTGACAGATCCAATAAATGTTGGATTTCGCGTGGGGTGAAGTCTAGTAGTTTTAGAAAGTTACGATTGCGTAGGTTAAAAGCCATGATCTTATCCTCATTTGTAACGCTTTCTCCTAATGAGAGAGTGGCAGAAAGCGTCAATATTTATTTAAAGTTAAAAACAGATTCGGTTTATAAAATAGGTTTGTTCAACAACACGGTTAGTCACGAGTGATATTGGTGCCCGCTTGACCTTCTAGAATGCGTAAGCCATCTTGTAGCGCGCCAATTCCCACGACCTTGCCTCCTTGTTTAATAAATTCACAAGAAGCTTCAATTTTTGGTCCCATGGAACCGGCATCAAATTGGTAGTTCGCAAGTTCGCTTGGTGTTGTGCTGCGTAGTGCATGTTGAGTTGGTTTGCCCCAATCAAGGTAGACAGCATCGGCATCGGTCAAAATAAGCAATGCGTCAGCATTCAATTGTTTGGCGAGGAATGCTGCAGACATATCTTTGTCGATAACCGCTTCGACACCGACTAATTTGCCGTTTTCGCGCTTGACGGGAATACCGCCACCGCCAGTACAAATCACTAGGTGACCTGCATCGATAAGCTGAGTGATTGCTTCGTGTTCAACAATGCCGGTTGGCTGTGGGCTAGGGACTACGCGGCGGAAATATTGGCCGTCAGGTTTGACGGTCCAGTGGTATTTTTCTGCTAATTCACGTGCTTCCGCTTCTTGGTAAACTGGGCCAATTGGTTTGGTTGGGTCTGCAAATGCAGGATCTTTTGGATCAACCGTCATTTGTGTCAACATGCAAGAGATGTTGCGTTCAGGCAGCATGTTTTTGAATTCTTGCATTAACATATAGCCAATCATTCCTTGGGTTTCACTGCCCAATACGTCGAGTGGATATGGTGCGACTTTCTTGTATTCAAGACCTTGTAGTGCAAGTAAACCCACTTGAGGGCCATTTCCATGCACAAGCACTACGTTATATTCTTTAGCAATTTCGGAAATGGTCTTCACTGCAACTTCAATATTGCGACGTTGAACATCGGCTTCTAATGGCTCACCACGACGAAGCAATGCGTTTCCGCCTAATGCAACAACAACAGTTTGTTTGGTCATAATCATGTCTCTTTAAAGGTGAGTTGAGGCTCGCAGAGGAAATAGCCCCAACTCATTTGTTAACCAGTGAAAGTGGTGTTAGATACCGTCACGCTCAATTGGGCAGCTCATGCAGCGAGCGCCACCGCGGCCGCGGCCAAGTTCATCGCCTGGAATCGGCAATACTGTAATACCCGCTTTGTCGTATTTTTCGTTGGTGTAAGTGTTGCCTTCATAGCCAATTACCACACCAGGTTTAACGGTTAGAACATTGTTTGCATCGTTCCACTGTTCGCGTTCTGCGTTGAAGTTGTCACCACCAGTAGTGATTAGGTTGAGTTTATCGACGCCAAGTGCTTTTTCGATGGCGGTAACGAAGTAACCTTCTTCTTTGACGTTAACGGCACCAGACTCATCGCCTGTTAGGGTCCAGCATTTCACATCTTTACGCACTACTTCTGGGTAAACTGAGAAGGTGTCTTCACGCATGTGTGTCATAACGGTATCTAAGTGCATGCAAGAACGGTGTTTTGGTAGTTCCATAGCAATAATTTGTTTAGCTTGGCCGTGTTTAAATAGGCCTGCCGCTAAGTGCTCAACGCCTTGCGCGGTTGTGCGTTCAGACATACCAATCAGTACCGCACCTTTACCAATCACTAGAACATCACCACCTTCAATGGTTGAGTTGTCGTAATTAATGCTTTCATCATCACCGAAGTATTTAATGAAGTCTTGACCTGCGAAGCTTGGGTGCCAACGGTAAATCGCACGGACATGGTTGGTTTCGCGTTGACGCGCAGGTTTGGCCATCGGGTTGATTGACACGCCACCGTATACCCAGCAAGAAGTGTCACGAGTAAATAGATGGTTTGGTAGCGGTTCAATAATGAAATCTGTTGGTGCATGCAAGCCTTGCTTCATTGAAGAGGATTTCATTGGCATATCAGCGTAAGACAAGCCACCAGTTAGAATTTTTGCCAGTTCGAGGTTTGGTAGGTCGCTTAAGTAGCAGCGCACGTCATTGGCAAACCTTTTACCAAGGCGGTAATCTGATACTTGTTGAGTGAGCAGCCAATCTTTCGCAACGGGAACGGCTAGTGTGTCGGCTAATAAGTCGGTCAGCAGTAGGACCTCAACACCTTGATCGCGAAGCGTTTGTGTAAATGCATCATGTTCTTTGCCAGCACGCTCTACGGCTAAAACATCATCAAACAAAAGATCGTGACAGTTTGATGGTGTTAAGTGAGTGAGTGAACGTCTAGGGCGGTGAACAAGAACTCGACGTAATTGACCAATTTCAGAACCAACATATAACTTACTCATAATATTATCTCTCTTAATCTATATGTATTTATTCCATTTTATTTTTTTGAAATTTAATTCAACTTATTTTGGATAAATACATAATTATTTCTGTAGGGAATTCAGTATTAATTTATTTGTTCACTTCCGTGTTCTGAAATTAATATTACCCTTGATTGAAAGATGTTCTTAGAGGTGCATCACAGAATGATTTATATTAAAAATGAACTGTAATCGTCTATTTTTAACAATGTTTATGCATCGGTTTGTTATTTTTTATTTTGATTTTTACATCTCGTTCTTTGGATTAAAATTCACGAATCACCTACTAAGTGCCTACTATTTATAATGGTTTGGGTGTTGGTGGGAATTTTATGCATTAACAGTAGGTTTAAAAATGGGGTGAGTTGTCAATTCTATGCATTTTTAAAGGGTATGTAATTGAATGTAACCTAGTGGTTAGTGTGTTTTTAACAAAACTTTTTTAATGAAAGTTGATCATGGTCAGGTTTGAAAATTCAATAGTTCGGAAAGGAATTTTACTTTTTAATAAGTTTAATTTGTTCTCGGATGATATTTGCTAATAAGGCAAACAAATCAGTGATAACGGTGAGGCGTATTTAGTCATAAAAAGTTGTTATTTATCCAAGCAACGACTTCAAGTTGCTTGGGTATAGCCTTCCTACTTGAAGCTGCAGCGGTGTTGGCTATATTCGCTCACCTCAATCACATAGTTTATCTATGCTCATGGGGATGAACTCACTTGCCGCCTACCTGCAACTTCAAATGGTTTGGGTATATGCATTCTTCATATTCGCTGAGTTCGGTATTATTTGTTAATCGATGTTTTGTTCATTCGCTAAGAGCAGACCTATTATCTAGTGTTGTGATGATTGATTGCTATGGGAGAGTAGTGGCGAGGTATCTGATTCTAAGTGGTGGTAACAGGCGTTGGTTGATGCGTATGCAAGTTGAAAGAAAGGTGGTTGGCTTGAGTTACACGGTATATTAATCAATATATTAGATGCGAAAAAGCCGCAATGAAGCGGCTTTGAATTAGTGAGAGGAAACCAGTTTATTGAGTTATAGCATGGCACCGATGCTGAGAGACAACATGATGAATACACATAGAATACCCAATAGTGGAGCAACCCATTTCACCCAGCGCACGTAAGGAACGCGAGCGATTGCTAAGCCGCCCATTACTACTGCAGAGGTTGGTGTTACAAGGTTGACAATACCAGATGCAGATTGATAAGCAGTAACCACTAAGTCACGACCAACGCCAGCAAAATCGGCTAATGGAGCCATGATAGGCATGGTAAGTACCGCTAAGCCAGAAGATGATGGTACAAGGAATGAAAGAAGAATTTCTAATAAATACATTACGTTAATGAAAACGATTGATGAAAGGCCAGTCACCATTTGTTCGGCTGAGAATAAAATAGTGTCAGTTATCATACCGCGGTCCATAATAACTACGATGCCACGAGCGATACCAATGATCAGCGCCACACCCAGTAGGTCGCGCGCACCATCAATGAAGCTTGTAGTGAACTCTTCTTCGCTCATGCGAGCAATTAAACCGATGATAATGGTAGCACCTAAGAACATGGCGGAAATCTCAGCCATCCACCATCCGGCAACGGATACACCGTAAATCATCACACCAAAAGCGGCAGCAAAAATTGATAGAATCACTTTACGAGTCGCAGTGAACTCAAGTTTTTCACCGTTTTGATTACCAAGGAAGTGCGCTTTGTTCTCTTCATACTTGTCGTAGACAATTGACTTAGTTTGATCGGCGCGAACCATTTTTGCATAGCGCATAACGTACATTACACAGATGATCCAGCCAACAACCAACATTGCAGCGCGAAGCATAATGCCGTCAGTAAATGGAATGCCAGCAGCGTTCGCGGCAATAACGGTTGCAAATGGGTTGATGGTCGAACCTAATGTACCGATACCCGCTCCAAGCAATACCGTTGCGGCTGCAACGAGTGGGTCAAAACGCGCGGCCATCATCACGGGTACAAGAAGCGTATAGAAGGGAAGTGATTCCTCAGCCATGCCATAAATAGTTCCGCCAGCGGCAAATAGGGCCATCAATATAGGGATCATGAGCTCTTCTCGGCCTTCAAGGCGCGCGGTTACTCTTTCTATCCCTGCATCAATTGCTCCTGTTTTGGTTACTAAGCCGAGGAAGCCACCAATCACCAATATAAATAGTGATACGTCAATTGCCGCCGCTTCATAGCTATTGTGGTCGTAAAAACCATCAATCGGAGCCATCAGAACATCAATCACACCTTGTGGGTTGCCTTCAGCGGCCTGATAGGTACCAGCAATGGGTACTTCTTTGCCCAAATCTTCATTCATGGTGCGCTGGTATTGACCTGCCGGAACAATCCAAGTTAACAACGCAACCAGAGCAATAAGAATAAATAAAATAGTATAAGCTGAAGGGAATTTGAAGTTGGCAAAGAAGCCACCTTTCGGTTCCGTAGATACAGTTTGGGTTGTCATAATGTTCTCCTTACACCCAGAGAGTAAAAATATTCTGAGTGTTTTCATCGGCTAATATTCTTAACTCATCAATTATTTATTATCATGAAATAAATGAGTGAATAAAAATTATTGGATATTAAAAATCAATAAGATGGTTAATAAGGTTTGTTTATTATTTTTGAGTTTTTAGGCTCTTGTTTTAAAAGTGTATGTGTGGATTTTAAAGTGAGTGCTTATAACTAACCTAGGGATGCTTCACAAAAAAGTAGAGTGAAAATTGGCCTTGTTTTTTTTGCTGTGTTTATAGAGGGTAATTGTGTGTAAATAATGGAATTATATTCTTATTAATTATGTGGGCTTGCTTTGTAAAGGGCTGCTGTCTAGCTGTGAGTCAATTGCTTGGAATTTTATTCAAAGTATAGAATCTTTAATCAAAATTCATTTTCCGTACTTTCATTGATTTATATCAAATTTAAATGAAAGCCTTGATTGATGAGCATAAGAAAAAGGGAGCCGAAGCTCCCTAAGTGTAATGTTTGGTAAGTCGTTAAATAAATAAACTACCAAAGGCAAAGCCTAAAGCGACGGCTGAAGTGATAGTTACAACACCTGGGATAAAGAACGGGTGGTTGAACACATACTTACCAATACGGGTGGAACCTGTATCATCCATTTCAACGGCTGCAAGCAGTGTTGGGTAGGTTGGTAGTACAAACAATGCGCTGACAGCAGCAAAAGAAGCCACAGCCGTTAATGGTGCGACGCCAATGGCTAACGCGGCTGGCATCAATGCAACGGTTGTTGCACCTTGTGAATAAAGCAGCATAGAAGCAAAGAATAGAACCAACGCAAGCATCCAAGGGTAGTCAGACAATAACGCCCCTGCGATTTCTTTAATACCATCGACGTGTGCGTTGACGAAAGTTGAACCTAACCATGCCACACCTAATACACACACACACGCCGTCATACCAGAACGGAATGTCGCAGCTGCTGGAATTTTCGCGGCATCAATTTTAGTAAATAGCACAATCGCTGCTGAGGCCGCTAACATAAAGGTCATAATGGCTTCGTTACGGCCTAATGCTGGGTTTTCGATAAGACCAACAGATCCAGAAATAGCGGCGGCATAGCAAACAACAAAGAATATTGCGCCAAGGAAGATGAAGGTTGCGCGTTTTGCTGTTGGCAGAATTTCACGTTTTTCCTCGGTATTGAGTTTGATTAAGCCTTTGGCTAAACGATCTTGGTATTCAGGATCATCTTTTAATTCACTGCCCATAAAGTTGGCGACAAAGGCACCAATCATACAAGCGACAAACGTGGTTGGAATACACACCGCTAATAAAGTGAGGTAATCAACCCCGAACGGTGCCAACATTGCAGCAAAGGCAACAACCGCCGCTGAAATTGGCGAAGCTGTAATAGCAATTTGTGAGGCAACAACTGCAATAGATAGCGGTCGAGAAGGGCGGATACCTTGCCCTTTTGCTACTTCTGCGATGACTGGTAACGTGGAAAACGCAGTGTGGCCAGTACCTGCCAATAACGTCATTAAGAACGTGACAATAGGGGCATAAAAGGTAATACGTTCAGGATGTTTGCGTAAAAAGTTTTCGGCGATTTGAACTAACCAGTCCATGCCACCTGCAACTTGCATGGCTGCAATTGCTGTGATGACAGACATGATGATCAAAATGACGTCGACAGGAATAAAAGATTGGCTAGTTGGAACGCCTAACAGTAATGAAAGGGCAATAACCCCTGCACCACCTGCAAGACCGATCCCAATGCCGCCCATTCTTGCTCCTAAGAAGATAAAGAGCAGAACAATGAATAGTTCAACTGCTACCATGTGGATACCTCGTTATTTTTATTTAATTTAATTATCTGAAAATTCAATCTATTAAAGATTCAGATAATTAGGCTATCAGAGGGTGACTGAGCACGGTTAAAAGTGTCAGTAAAAGGAAACCTAATATGTTGTACAAAAGGCCCCCGTAGGGGCCTTGCATTTTTACTCGTAGCGTTTCGCTTTGTATTGAGGATGCATAAAGTTTTCGACAGACAGAATGTCATCTAACTCTTCAGCGGTGAGCAGACCGCGCTCAAGTACAACTTCACGCACACTCTTACCAGTTTCTGCACAAATCTTACCGACAATGTCACCTTCGTGGTGGCCAATGTATGGGTTCAGGTAAGTAACGATACCGATAGAGTTGAATACGTAAGCTTCACATACTTCTTTGTTCACAGTGATGCCATCGACACATTTGTCACGCAAGTTGATACAAGCATTAGACAGAATTTCGATAGATTCAAACATGCTTTGTGCAATCACTGGTTCCATTACGTTTAACTGTAATTGACCACCTTCTGCTGCGAATGAAATGGTGTTGTCGTTACCGAGAACTTTAAAGCAAACTTGGTTAACCACTTCAGGAACAACAGGGTTAACTTTTGCTGGCATGATAGAAGAGCCAGCTTGAAGCTCTGGTAGGTTCAGCTCATTTAAACCAGCACGAGGGCCAGAAGAAAGTAGACGTAGGTCGTTACAGATCTTAGATAATTTAACGGCTAGGCGTTTTAGTGCGCCGTGAGTCATTACATAGGCACCACAGTCAGAGGTTGCTTCAATCAAATCTTCAGCGGGAACAACATCGATCCCCGTGACTGCCGCTAGGTGTTTTACTGCTGCCGCTTGGTAACCTGGAGCGGCATTAAGGCCGGTGCCGATTGCTGTTGCACCAAGGTTGATTTCAAGTAGCAGCTTTGAGGTATATTCAAGGTTGCGAATTTCTTCGTTAATGGTCACAGCCCAAGCATGGAACTCTTGACCCACAGTCATTGGTACCGCGTCTTGCAACTGAGTGCGGCCCATTTTCAAAATACCAGAGAACTCTTGGCTTTTAAGCTCAAATGCGCCTTTAAGGTATTCGATTGAATCAATCAATTTACGAATGCTGTTGTATACCGCAATACGGAAACCTGTCGGGTAAGCACAGTTGGTTGATTGGCTCTTATTCACATGGTCGTTAGGGTTAATGAACTCATATTGACCCTTTTCTTTACCCATCAGCTCAAGCGCTACGTTGGCGATAACTTCGTTAGTATTCATATTAACAGAAGTACCTGCACCACCTTGATAAACGTCGGATGGGAATTGGTCCATGCACTTACCTGTTTCAAGGATCAAATCACACGCTTGGATGATGTAGTTAGCTACTTGGCTTGGCACCACGCCTAGTTCTTTGTTTGCCAATGCGGCTGCTTTTTTAGTCATGATCATGCCGCGCACAAATTCTGGCACATCAGAGATGGTTGCTTTTGAAATGTTGAAGTTTTCGATAGCGCGTAGAGTGTGAATACCGTAGTACGCATCAGCTGGAACGTGACGTTGACCTAATAGATCTTCTTCAATACGAGTGGCTTGGTTAGCGATAGCTGCTTCAGATAGGGTAGCCATAACAGGATCCTTAGAGAATTATTCTGATAATTAGTGGAATTATTAGCCATTTCTGCAGTTTAAGAATCCATTCGTCAGAGTTTTTGGCTGGAAAATCCATCCTGACTTCTGTGGCACATAATACGCAACCTATAATTAAAAAATAGTAACTTGATCACTTTTTTAGCCAATATTTGATTAAATTTTCATAAGCATCAATGTGCGTTAAATTTATGTTTCAAACGCTAGTTTACGTTGGATGTTTGCCTAGATACTGTGATGAAAAAGTAGCAGTCTAAAAGGGAGAGGATCACAAATAGTTACTGAAATTTGTGTGAGATCTTGTTACGGAAACCGCTCATCACTTGCGGCCACAGAGCGTAGGCGCTAATGTGTAGAGCAACAAAGGAGGGCGTGTGTTTCCTATCTTACTTTTACTCTTTATTTTTGTACCGATTATAGAAATTGGTCTGTTTATTCAAGTTGGTGGCATTTTAGGATTGTGGCCAACGATCGCATTAGTGCTGCTTACCGCATTTGTTGGCGCATCTTTAGTTCGTAGCCAGGGTCTACAAACTTTACTTAGTGTGCAAAATCGTTTGCAACAAGGGGAATTACCCGCACAGCAGATTTTTGAAGGGGTTATGTTGGCGGTGGCTGGCGTGTTGTTGTTAACCCCCGGTTTTATGACGGACGCGCTCGGGATGTTGGTATTGCTACCTGCGCCACGAGCAATAATCGCCAAGTATCTGATGAGTAAAATGGTGGTAAAAGGTATGGCGAGTGGTTTTCATTCTAACCCTTATGAACATGACCCTTTCCATCACGATTCCCATCGTTCGTCAGAGCAAGGCGATACATTTGAAGGTGAGTTTGAACGTAAAGATAACGACCGCAATAAACTCAATTAAATAAGGCTCGTTGCCCCACATCACTGAAGTTACAACTTCAAGTGATGTGGGGGGCGGGTCTTTTTACTGTTATTGTTTACGCTTTTAAAATAAATGTTAAAAATTAAATGCCGAAATAGTTTGCTTAGTTAAATTTAAAGGCCTATAGTGGCCTCGCTCTGTTGTTCAGGGTTATTAATGAAACAAAAAATAAAAGTAAAAGTAAATTCTCAGAATCCCATCGTAAAAGTTGTTGTCCTCAGTGTTTCCCTTACCTTATTAGTAACATTAAATAATTCAATCTTTCAGTGCATTGTGCATAAGCACGATAACTCTATGAATTTAAATAAAAGGGACACATTATGTCTAACAAAACAACTGGTTCTGTAAAATGGTTTAACGAAACTAAAGGTTTCGGTTTTCTTACTCAAGACAACGGCGGCGCTGACGTGTTCGTACACTTCAATGCAATCGCTTCTGACGGTTTCAAAACTCTAATTGAAGGCCAAAAAGTGTCTTTCAATGTAGAAAACGGCCAAAAAGGCCTACAAGCGGCTCAAGTAACCGTATTGTAATTCTGTCCAATATACAGAATATAGAAAAGGTCGCCTAGGCGACCTTTTTGCTATCTGCAGGTTTGTTTCTTAACTATTTGGGGCTGCTATTGTGCGCCTTCAAAGCCCATTTGACGCCATGCTTCAAACGCAATAATGGCGACTGCATTCGATAAGTTTAAACTGCGAGCCTCCGGCATCATCGGTATACGGATACGCTGCTCCATCGGTAAGCTTTCAATCACCTCTGCTGGTAATCCTCTGGTTTCAGGGCCAAACATTAGCACATCACCTTTTTGAAATTTTGCATCAACATGATGACCGGTTGTTTTGGTGGTACAGGCAAAAATTCGGTAGGTTTGGCGTTCATTGTTTAGGTATTCCATAAACGCATTAAGATCTTTATGGCGTGTTACTCGCGCTAAATCATGGTAATCGAGACCTGCACGGCGCACTTTCTTTTCTTCTAAATCAAAACCAAGTGGTTCAATTAAGTGTAAGTTGGCACCACAATTGGCGCATAAACGAATAATATTGCCAGTGTTAGGGGCGATTTCAGGCTCGTAAAGTGCGATATCAAACATCTTATAACGGCTCTTGAGGGAATATGTGTGGCCAGTATAAAGGGGTCGCCGCATTGGTTACAAGCAACCACTTTATAGGGTGAGTTTGAATCAGGTGTTAAGTGGCAATGTAATTTGTACTTTTAGGCCGCCTAACTCGCTACGACTGGCTGTAATGGCTCCGCAGTGTTGGCGAATAGCACTTTCTGTGATGGCAAGACCTAAGCCGGTTCCGCCACTGTGGCGATCTCGCGCGGTTGATACGCGATAGAATGGACGAAAAATATCGTCCAACTCATTGTCAGGAACCCCTTCACCGTTGTCTTCAACACTGACCAAAAGCGATGCCTTGTTGGTAGAAAAGGTCACTTTTATCTGATCTTCACCATAGTAAATAGCGTTACGTACGATGTTTTCTAGCGCACTCATTAAGAGTTTCGGGTTGCCCACAATTGATCTATCGGGAATGGGGTTATAGCTGAGAGCCTTATTTCTTTGCTCCGCTTCAAATTGAGCATCATTCAGTAGTTCTTCCCATAAGCTAGACAAAGGCTGTGTTTCGCGACTTAAATGGCTGTCGGTTTGCATGCGCGAAAGCTGCAATAGCTCTCCGATCATTTGTTCTAGGCGTTGCGCTTCGGTATCAATCCGTTCTAATTCAGAGCTCTCACCTTGTTTGCGAACCGCAAGTGCATTTGCCATGCGCAGCCGTGTTAGTGGTGAGCGTAACTCGTGAGAAATATCAGATAACAACCGTTGCTGTCCCGAAATCATCTGGTTCACGGCTTCGACCATCTGGTTAAAGCTTTCTCCTGCTTGACGAAATTCATTGGTGCCTTTTTCCAATTGTGGATCAACCACGAATTCGCCACGAGCAACCCGTTTGGCTGCTTGCTCTAAGCGGCTTGCTGGTTTGCTCAATGCCCATGCTAGCCACAATAATAGTGGGGTACTGACGAGCATCACCGCAAGCAGCAACTGAAATGGGCGATCAAACAGTTGTAGTAAGAATGGGGGAGGCTCATTCCAGCGAATACCGACGTAAAGTAATAAATCTTGTTTGGCGAGAGTGATCGGTACCGGACCTGCCAACATGTATTTGCCGTAAAGCTTTTGTTGTGGCTTATCAATCGATTCAATACTAGTGACAAAATTCTGTAACACCTTCAATTTGAAGTCGGTTTGAGTCTTTGTGGTTAAAATGGTGCCATCTTGCTGGGTGATAAAAAAATGGGGACGATTAATATTATCGCGTTTATGACCTTCTCCACGTTGCATGTTGCTACTGCTTTCTAGTTGAAAAAGAATTCGCGTTAATTCGCTGTCGTTTTTAAAGGTATGCTCAATCTTTTCTTTCAGCATCTCAAGGCGTTGATATTCATCACTAGGAAGATCGCGTGTTTTACGAGGGTCAAGGTGTGGCAAAGCTAGCACTGCAATCAGTACCAGTAGCATCGTGAGCCAGAAAATGGCAAAAATACGGCCATAGAGGCTATTTATTTTGGGTAGGTGCATTAATCCTCCAAAATCATTAAATAGCCACGACCACGTAGCGTTTTGATGCGTGGCTTACCATCAATGCGCTCTGGTAATTTTTTTCGTAAATTTGAAACGTGCATATCAATAGCGCGGTCAAATGCGGCGAGTCTTTTACCTAATACGTCGATACTGAGGTTTTCTTTAGTGAGTGTTTCTCCTGGGTTTTGCACAAAGTGTGTAAGTAGCGCAAATTCAGTGGTGGTCAAGTCGAGTAATTGACCTTGGCAATAAGCTTCTTGTTTACTCGGATAGACCTGAATGTCCTGACATTCGATAACATCACTCGATTTAGTGCTGTTATTGGGCTGTGATCGACGCAAGATAGCGCGGATGCGGGCCAGTAATTCGCGGTCGCTAAAGGGTTTGGGCAAATAGTCGTCAGCGCCCAATTCCAAGCCAATTACTCGGTCGATTTCTTCGCCTTTAGCGGTCAGCATTAACACTGGAGTACACCAGTTCTCTCGTAGCCGTTTGAGTGTTTCCATGCCATTAAGCTTGGGCATCATCACATCCAGCAACACTAAGTCAATGCCGCTATGTATCGTAGCGAGACCGGCTTCTCCATCATTGGCCTCTGATACTTCAAAGCCTTCATAGCTTAGAACTTCTTTGAGTAAGCTTGTTAACTCGGTATCGTCATCAATTAGAAGAATATGTGCCATGTGCAGCCTCGTGCGTTATCAGGTTATTTGGGTATAGTTTACTGTGAAATAGCGCAGATATTCAGTGGGTGAGTCGCTCTTTACGATTCTTTACGCTCACTATACGTCGCTTTACCTTGTAGCATCTATTCTATATTCAAGCGCTGAGAACACAGCCTCTTAACAATCCACTTGGTGAAGGAATAGATTATGAACATGACAAAAAAAATGGTACTTGCTGCGGTTGTACTTCCTCTTACTCTTGGTACTGCTAGTGTTTTCGCATACGGTGGTGGTAAAGGGCAACACAAAGGATCTGATGATGAATGTGGTCGTGGAGCAGATCGCGGCATTATGCAGCAATTAGACCTTACGGCTGACCAACAAGCAAAACTCAAAGAGATGCGCGGCGCAAACCGTGATCAAATGAAAAATGAATTTAAAGGTCAAAAGCAAGCTCAGATGCAGGCGCATCACGCTAAAGTTCAAGCCTTGGTGCTAGCCGATAACTTTGATGAAGCTGCTGCGAATGAACTTGCAAAAGAGATGGTTGACCAGCAAGTATCTCATCGTGTGAAAATGCTTGAAAAGCGTCATGACATGTTGAGTGTGCTCACTCCAGAACAAAAAGTTAAATTCCAAGAGTTGCAGCAAGAACGCATGCAAAAATGTATGGCAAATGGCCAAAAAAAGATGAAGAAAAACGGTTAATTACCACAACAGGCCTCTCTATGAGGCCTGTTCATTTTTGTGGCATATTCATTGTCAGCTGGAGAAGGTATACTTTCACTACACTTTCTTCATGATTTCGGTGCTATGAAACAAGAATACGCCCGCTTGGTTACCCTTGCCGCATGGACAGCCACAATGGTTGCAACCGTGCTTCTGATTGTCAAAGTGATCGCTTGGTGGATCACAGGCTCTGTCAGTTTACTTGCCTCACTGATCGATTCTTTACTCGATATTGCTGCCTCGGTGGTCAACTTGATTGTGGTGCGCTATGCATTACAACCGGCAGATAAAGAGCATGCCTTTGGGCATGGTAAAGCAGAGTCCTTGGCCGCACTGGCGCAAGCGATGTTTATTTCAGGTTCTGCCTGTTTCCTCATTCTTAATGGTGTTGACCGATTTTTCCGCCCACATGAATTAACCTCTCCCGAATATGGGGTTTACGTTAGTTTCTTTGCCATGGTAGTAACATCCGGTTTGGTGATGTTCCAAAAGCATGTGGTGAAGAAAACCGGCAGTCAGGCGATAGCCGCTGATTCTCTACATTATCAAACTGATCTTTTCATGAACGCTGCTATTATGCTGGCGCTAGCACTGAGCTGGTATGGCTTTAAGCAGGCAGATGCGGTATTTGCGGTCGGGATTGGTCTTTATATCTTATACAGTGCATTTCGTATGGTGATGGAAGCGATTCAAACCTTACTCGATCGAAAACTACCTGATGAAGAATTAGCGCAGATCCATGCCGAGTGTCTGTCTGTTGAAGGGGTATTAGGGGTTCATGAATTGCGAACACGAATGTCAGGACCTGTAAGATTCATTCAATTGCATTTGGAATTAGATGACAACATGCCATTGATTGAAGCGCATCGCATTGCTGATGATGTAGAAGATAAATTGCTCGACGCTTTTCCTGGGGCAGATGTATTAATCCATCAAGATCCTTACTCAGTTGTGTTTGGCTCAGAAAAAAAGCAAAAAACACAAGGCTGGTAGCGACAGAAATACGCTTATTGGCTATCTTTTGTGTGAGTAATAAACAAGTGTGATTCTGATGTGAATCAACAAAGTATTAACGCAAAGCTGTAATACTCTTACATAAGTAGCAAAGTTACATAATTTCACGCAAATAACAGTAGTATTCCTTTTTAGGAAAGGTAACATTGCGCGTAGATTATCAAGATTTTGTTGCCTGTTTGTCGTTAACAGGCAGCGTTAAAATTAGTATTAAGTTTACAAAAAATCGAGGGTGAGCATGATTAAGAAAATCGGTGTTTTGACAAGTGGCGGTGACGCACCTGGTATGAATGCAGCAATTCGTGGTGTTGTTCGTACTGCGCTAGGTGCTGATTTGGAAGTATATGGTATTTATGATGGCTACCTTGGCCTGTACGAAGACCGTATCAAGCAACTTGACCGCTCAAGTGTTTCTGATGTGATCAACAAGGGTGGTACATTCCTTGGTTCGGCACGTTTCCCGGAGTTTCGTGAAGTAGCGATTCGTGAGAAAGCGATTGAAAACCTGAAAAAACACGGCATCGATGCTCTTGTGGTTATCGGTGGTGATGGCTCTTATATGGGCGCAAAAAAACTGACTGAGATGGGTTTCCCATGTATCGGTCTGCCTGGCACTATCGATAACGATATCGCAGGTACCGATTACACTATCGGTTACTTAACAGCATTAAATACAGTCATTGATGCGATTGACCGTTTACGTGATACTTCTTCATCTCACCAACGTATTTCTATTGTTGAGATCATGGGCCGTCACTGTGGTGATTTGACGCTGATGTCTGCCATTGCTGGTGGTTGTGAGTACATCATTACTCCTGAAACTGGCCTGGATATGGAGCAGCTTACCGCCAATATCCAAGATGGCATTAAGAAAGGTAAAAAGCACGCGATTATTGCTTTAACCGAGCTAATGATGGACGCTAACCAACTGGCGAAAGAAATTGAAAAAGCGACGGGTCGTGAAACTCGTGCGACAGTACTTGGTCACATTCAACGTGGTGGTCGTCCAACAGCATTTGACCGTGTATTAGCATCACGCATGGGTAACTTCGCTGTCCACCTACTGCTTGATGGCCAAGGTGGTCGTTGTGTTGGTATTCAAAAAGAGCAGTTAGTTCATCATGACATCATTGATGCTATCGAAAACATGAAGCGTCCAGTACGTCATGACTTGTTCAAAGTGGCTGAAGAGTTGTTCTAATCTGAGCTATACCCTTCCTACTTGAAGTTGCAGCGGTGTTGGCTACGTTTGCTCACCCCAATCACATAGTTTATCTATGCTCATGGGGATTCACTCACTTGCCGCCTACCTGAAACTTCAAGTTGTTTGGGGATATGTTGTAAATTGAACTTGAAAAAAAGACCGCATTTGCGGTCTTTTTGTCTTTTCACACTATAGGATGATTTCACGTACTTCAGGATCTTTGCGTTCCAAGTAGTGAATTGATTTGATACGACGAATGGTACGACAACGGCCACGGATCAATAGAGTTTCAGTGGTCGCAATATTGCCTTTACGCGTTATACCTTCTAATAAATCACCTTTGGTGATGCCGGTTGCAGAGAAAATGACATTATCGCTACGCGCCATGTCTTCCATTTTCAGCACTACACCCGCTTCAACGCCCATTTCAGCACAACGAGCGAGCTCTTTTGCGCCATAAATGCGGTTTTCTTCGGTATTGCCCTTTACTTCATGACGAGGCAGTAGACGACCGTGCATATCGCCATCAAGAGCGCGAATGACAGCGGCAGATACCACACCTTCTGGTGCGCCACCGATACAATACATCACATCCACTTCGCTATCTGGCATACAAGTTAAAATAGAAGCAGCCACATCACCGTCAGGCACAGCGAAAACGCGAACGCCCATCTGTTGCATCTGTGCAATCATCGCATCGTGGCGAGGTTTGGCTAAAGTGGTGACGACTAGGGTATCGAGTGGTTTATTGAGTGCTGCGGCGATATTTTCTAGGTTCTCTTTTAATGGTTTGTTGAGGTCAATACAGCCTTTTGCACCAGGACCAACCACCAATTTTTCCATGTACATATCTGGGGCTTTAAGGAAACTTCCTTTTTCGCCAGCGGCTAATACAGCCAGCGCGTTAGATTGCCCCATAGCGGTCATGCGAGTACCTTCAATGGGATCGACTGCGATATCAACTTTGTCGCCACCTAGGCCTACTTGCTCACCAATATAAAGCATCGGCGCGTCGTCGATTTCGCCTTCACCAATGACAATTTCACCTAAGATTTCGGTTTTGTTGAGAAGATTACGCATGACTTCGACTGCCGCGCCGTCTGCGGCATTTTTATCGCCTCGACCAAGCCATTTATAACCAGCCAGTGCAGCACCTTCGGTTACTCGAGAGAATGCCATTGCTAAATCGCGTTTCATGCTAACTCCAAAGAAAAGGGAATAGGAAATTTCGGCGGCGATTTTAACATATCAAATCGGAAACGTTTGCTTTTTTAGTTCGTAAGGATTGCACTTGATCAAATCCAAGCGTTAAATTTGCGAAATCAGCGTGGAGAAATACAGTTTTTCCGAGTCGCTGTGTGGCTTAAGTTAGGCTAGGGTCAATTTGAGTTTGTTTTTTAACCGAATAGTGAAAAATTTCGCATATAGTGAGTGTTTATAAGCGCCGGGCTGAGTAGAATGGCTCAATAAGTGAAATTATGTTCACCTCAACCGAATCATTAAGGGTATGCACCATGTCTTTTGAAGTATTAGAACTACTAGAAGCAAAAATTCAAACCGCTGTTGACACAATTGCACTTCTGCAAATGGAAGTTGAAGAGTTAAAAGAAGAGAAACAGCAGTTGATCACTGAAGCTAATGAGCTAAAAGCGGGTCGTGAAGAGCTTGAGCAAAAAGCACAACAAATGCAGCAAGAACATGCCGCATGGCAAGACCGTATTCGTAACCTATTAGGTAAGATGGATGACGTAGAGTAATCTTTCTGCTTACGATTAAAATAACAATGCCGACGAATGTCGGCATTGTTATTTTAAGTTTCTTTTACTGGATGGTTATGCTTTCGGTCTTACGCCCAATGTATGACATAGCGCATAGGTCATTTCGGCACGGTTTAGTGTATAGAAATGGAAATCTTTTACCCCTTCACGGCTTAAAATTCTGACCATGTCGATAGCTTGACTTGCCCCGACAAGCTGGCGAGTGGTTGGGTCATCATCTAATCCATCGAACTGTTTTGCCATCCAACCAGGTACTTTGACATTGTTTTGTGCAGCAAAGCGCGAGGCTTGTTTGAAGTTGGATACAGGCAAAATTCCCGGTACGATTTCAACATCAATACCCGCCGCCACGCAGCGGTCACGAAAACGTAAGTAGCTTTCTACATCAAAGAAGAACTGGGTAATCGCGCGGTTGGCACCGGCATCAACTTTACGTTTTAGATTAAGTAGGTCAGCTTGTGCACTTTTTGCTTCAGGGTGAACCTCTGGAAAGGCGGCAACAGAGATATCAAAATCATGACGTGCTTTTAGTAACTCAACCAGATCTGAAGCATACATTTCTGGCTTGCCACCACCGACAGGAATATCCCCACGCAATGCCACAATGCTTTGAATGCCGTTGTTCCAGTAATCGTCAGCAATTTGAATAAGCTCTTCACGTGATGCATCGATGCAAGTCAAATGAGGGGCTGCAATTAAACCGGTTTGATCTTTGATCTCTTTAATGATGGAGTGAGTACGGTCGCGTTCGCCAGAGTTTGCACCATAAGTGACAGAAACAAATTTTGGTTGCAGCGTTTTTAAGCGGTGTACCGAATTCCACAGCGTCTCTTCCATCTTTTCAGAGCTCGGTGGGAAAAATTCAAATGACACATTAATATTGTCAGACAGCTCTGCAATGTTTTGGTTTAGTGCATCGATATGACTGGCGTGTGTGTATCCCATCTTACTTCTCCCTGTGGCGAACTTCCCGCCAAATTAAAATCCCTTGAATTGACGTTTGGACGTCTATATGTCCACAGAATGTATTGAATACGTTTTAATGTCAACACTGTAATCATGAAGAATATTCATGTTGAATGTGAGCAGAACTCAAGTGAAACACCAATATAACTCGTAATCAGTTATAGCATTCTTTGTTGGCCAAAAACAAACAAAGGAGCCAATGGCTCCTTTAGTTAAAGAAAACTAGACAGCAAGTTTAAATCCGACTGGATTGCTCCTGCTGTGACTTCTCGGCCTGCTCCTGGCCCGCGAATAACCAATGGATTATCACGATACCATTTACTCTCGATAGCAAAAATATTGTCACACGGCAGGAGATTAGCTAAAGCGTGTTCGCGATCCAGCGCTTCAACCCCAACAGTGGCTTTACCATTCTTTTCAAGCCTTGCTACGTAGCGCAGCACTTTTTCTTCACGTTGTGCTTTTTCAAGACGTTCAGCCAATCTCTCACTCAGTAGTTGGCTCTTATCTAAGAAGTCATCTAACGATAGATCTTTAAGCTCTTCAGGTACCAGTGATTCGACTTTTACGTTTTCTGGCTCAATGTGTAGGCCAGATTCACGAGCTAAAATGACCAGCTTGCGCATCACATCAGAGCCATCGAGGTCACTACGAGGATCGGGTTCTGTTAAGCCTTGTTGCCAAGCAAGATCGACTAACTCACTAAAAGGAATCGAACCATCAAATTGTTGGAATAGCCATGATAGCGTGCCAGAGAAAATGCCTGACAGCGCGACAATATCATCACCACTTTCACGTAGGTCACGAACGGTATGGTTGATAGGCAAACCTGCGCCAACCGTTGCATTGTATAACCAATGGCGGCTGATCTTAGCAAAAGCATCTTTCACTTGATGATACGACTGACTAGAGGCGGAGCCTGCGACTTTGTTGGCGGAAATTAAGTGCATGCCATGCTCGGCAATATCGAGGTAACGCTCTGCGAGTTCAGAACTGGCTGTGACATCTAACACGATGAGATCATCATATCCTTGGATATTACTCAGGTGTTGTAGCCATTCCTTACCTTGGTAAGAGATGGCTTCATCATTAAATCGTTCGAGTACCGATTCAGCATTGATGCCTTGTTCATCAAACCAATAGGTTTGGCTGTCGATAACCGCCACCAGTTCAAAGTTCATTCCACGTCGCTTTTCAAGCTCTGATTTTTGCTCTGCAAATAATTTCAGCCAACTCGAACCAATATTACCTTTACCACATAACGCTAACGCAACACGTTTTTGCGCTTGGAAAAGTTGATTGTGCATTCCTATTACTAGTGGTTCTACTGCGGTTTTGCGTAGCACGGCAACTAAACTAAGCCCAGACTCTGACTCACAAATAAATTCAACCGGGGATGATCTCAACTGTTGGTAAAAACCGTAGCAGTGATTTGGGTTTTTGGTGACGCCAGCGCCAACCGCGCCAACTAAAGAAAACCCTTCTTTGAGTTTAATTTCAGCTTCGAAAGCCGTGTCTTGAAGGTGGGCGAGAGCGCCTCCTGAAATTTCAGTGGTGTAGGCTAGACGTAAGCGGTGTTGATCAGCTTGGGCTTCAAACGCTAGCGGTTCAAGTTGGGCACGTTGTAAGCTGCGCAAAACGCTGCTTTGCAGACGTTGGAAGTCATGACCGTGGCTAAAGGAAAGCTCAATCAGCAAGACATCTTCTAACGAGGTGATGATCTTAGCCCCACGTCCAGAAGCAAGCACACGCTCGATATGGGTTGAACCGGACTCGGGTTGATAACTGCAACGTAAGTGCAAATCCATCGAGCTTTGAGCGACAGGTTGTAAAGTTCGGCTGTGCAATACTGGCGCGGCCAAGCGCGCCAGTTCGCTGGTTTCGTCTAAGCGCAGCAGTGGCAGCAAACAAGCATCGCTGACAATGCGTGGGTCTGCGCTGTATACCCCAGCGACGTCGCTCCAAATCGTAACACGGTTAACTTCGGCCAATGCACCGATCATGGTGGCGGAATAGTCAGAACCATTACGGCCTAGCAATACGGTATCGCCTTGCTCATTTTGTGCCATAAAACCAGTAATGATGATGCGATGATGAACATGCTGTGCCAAAACTTCTTTTAAAAGAGGATAGGAGCGAGAACGGTCAACTTCCGGTTGTGTGCCTGTTTCAGCGCGCAGAAAAGCACGTGCATCTTGCGCAACTGCGGCGAGATCATTTTGGTTGAGTAATGCGGCTAGTAAGCGCGAAGACCAAACTTCACCATGGCCCAATACGCTGGCTTGTTGGGCTGCACTTAGCGGTGCAGACAATTCACCTAACGCGCGTATTTCGGCATTTAATAGGTCGCGCAACGTCTTGGCTGAGTTGTCATCAAGTAGTGCGTCGATTAAGTTAGTTTGAAATTGACGAACCGCTTGTAGGTTCTCATGCGCTAATCGACCATCTTTTTTGAGAGCCTCAAGAAAGGCGATCAAGTGATTGGTGGTTTTGCCTGCCGCAGAAACCACCACTAAGTCGTTATTGTGTGAATACTCTTTTAAGATATTCACCACTCTTTTATAACATTCAGGGTCAGCAAGGCTACTGCCACCAAATTTATGCAGTTGTCGCAATGCCGTCATTAAAATGCCTCCTTGGCTTTGGCAAAGGCTTGTTGTAGATCGGCAATTAAATCATGAGCATCTTCTAAACCCACTGACAGGCGTAATAGTTGCGTTGAAATGCCGGCTTCAGCCAAAGCTTCGTCACCCATAGCGCGATGTGTCATTGATGCTGGATGGCAAATGAGGCTTTCGACACCGCCCAAAGATTCAGCCAGTGAGAACAGCTCTAACTGGCCGACAAAAAACTTCAACTGCTCAAAGCTTCCGGCAAATTCAAAACTGAGCATTGAGCCAAATCCTGACTGCTGTTTTTTCGCAATTTCATGGCCTGGGTGTTGTGGCAGACTAGGGTGATAAATCGTTTTCACCAATGCTTCGTGTTGCAAATAAGCTAAAATTGCACCCGCATTTTCCTCATGAACACGCATGCGAGCACCCAACGTACGAATACCACGCAGTGTCATATAGCTGTCAAATGGTGTCCCCGTTGCGCCAAGGCAGTTGCCCCACCAGGCTAATTCTTCAGCGTGTTGCTCGGTTTTGGTAATAACAACGCCACCGATCACATCAGAGTGACCATTGATGTATTTTGTAGTGGAGTGGATAACGAAGTCTGCCCCAAGCAACAATGGTTTTTGAAATATAGGGGTAAGGAAGGTGTTATCGACGGCTACGAGTGCACCAACTTGATGCGCTTGGTGACAAATGTCGGCAATATCGACAACGCGCACAAGTGGGTTCGAGGGGGTTTCTAGCAATACCAATTTCGGTTTTTTAGCCAGCGCAGCACTTAAAGCTTCATGGTCAGATTGATCAACAAACAAGACATTGAAATCGCCTTTTTTGGCGCGAGTATTAAATAGACGATAGGTACCGCCATAACAGTCATGGGGGGCAACAATTAGATCATTTGCGCTAAGAAATGCAGACGCCCATAAATTGAGTGCAGAAGTGCCGCAGTTAGTGACGACAGCGCCAAGACCGGACTCGAGCTCATACAGCGCTTTTTCAAGCAAGCCGCGGTTTGGATTCCCTGAACGGGTGTAATCGTATTGAGGTACTTCACCAAAAGCAGGAAAGCCATAATTTGTCGAAAGATAAATTGGTGGTACAACAGCGTGGTATTGAGAATCTGATTCAATACCAGTACGAACAGCGATGGTGGCTGGCTTGCGAGTAGTCATAACGGTTTCCTTGCCTAATAAACTCACTGAGAGTGACATCCTACAGGGGTATTCTTATCTTCTTTAGAGTTGCCGCCGAGAGAAACTCAAGTTACTTTGGGTATACACCATATCTGATAATGTTTGATATTGCTGCTTCCCAGACTGATAGCGTTACACTTTACCGATCAAAAAATAAGACGTCAACACTTCTGGACGTCTATATGTCTTTGCTTATGGCGGTAAATCCCGCTAAAATCAGCCATCAAACTTTTTCTGACAAATTACGATAACGAAGGTGCGCAATGGCAGACTGGAATGGGGAATACATTAGCCCATACGCTGAACACGGTAAAAAAAGTGAGCAGGTGAAAAAAATCACCGTTTCAATCCCATTGAAAGTGCTGAAAGTATTAACTGATGAACGCACTCGCCGTCAGATCAATAACTTACGTCATGCAACCAACAGTGAGTTGCTATGCGAAGCTTTTTTGCATGCTTATACCGGCCAACCTTTACCGACCGATGAAGATTTAAGAAAAGATCGCCCAGATGATATTCCAACAGAAGCGAAAGCATTGATGACCGCGATGGGCATTGAGTTTGAAGCATACGATGATGAAGCGTAACGCGCCACATCGATAACACTTTGTCTTTATTTTTGGAAAAGTGACCACAATGGTGTGCTGATCTGCAAAACCTGCACATGATTTTTCTGATATCACTCAAAAACAAAAAAAACCGCAGAACGAAAGCTGCGGTTTTTTTGTTTTCAAGCGACAACGTTACTCTTGCATGTAGCCTTCTGGCATTTCAATGCGAGCTACGCCTGAGTCAACCGCTGCCTGAGCGACGGCTTTTGCTACGCGAGGTAGTAGGCGAGGATCCATTGGTTTTGGAATGATGTAGTCAGGACCAAAACTTAGAGATTCAACTCCAGCTGCTTTAAGTACTTCAACAGGTACTTCTTCTTTGGCCAACTGGCGAATGGCTTCGACAGCCGCTAGCTTCATTTGATCATTGATTTCACTGGCGCGTACATCTAAAGCACCGCGGAAGATGAATGGGAAACACAATACGTTATTAACTTGGTTTGGATAGTCACTGCGGCCAGTACCCATAATTAAATCATCACGTACTGCATTGGCAAGTTCTGGCTTAATTTCAGGATCTGGGTTTGAACAAGCGAACACAACCGGCTTGTCGGCCATCAGTTTCAATGCTTCCGCTGGCAGTAGATTCGGGCCTGATACCCCTAGGAATAAATCAGCGCCAGTGATGGCGTCTTCCAAGGTTCGCTTATCGGTGTTGCTCGCAAAAAGCTGCTTATATTCATTCAGATCATCACGGCGGGTGTGAATCACACCTTTACGATCAAGCATGTAGATTTTTTCACGCATCGCCCCACATTTGATCAGCAGTTCCATACATGCTGTTGCTGCTGCACCTGCACCAAGACAGACAATGGTACATTCGTTTAGATTTTTGCCTTGTAGTTCAATAGCATTGAGCATGCCCGCTGCCGTAACAATTGCCGTTCCGTGCTGGTCATCGTGGAAAACTGGAATATTACAACGCTCAATTAAGCGACGTTCAATTTCAAAGCAGTCTGGTGCTTTGATGTCTTCGAGGTTAATGCCACCAAACGTATCGGCAATATTGGCGACGGTATCGACGAATTCATCAATGGTACGGTGTTTTACTTCAATGTCGATTGAATCAAGGCCAGCAAAACGTTTGAATAATAGTGCCTTACCTTCCATTACTGGCTTAGAAGCCATTGGCCCTAAGTTGCCTAAACCAAGAATTGCAGTGCCGTTAGAGATAACTGCGACCATGTTGCCTTTCGCTGTATATTTATAAACGTTATCTACATTTTGTGCGATTTCACGAACCGGTTCAGCAACGCCAGGGCTGTAAGCTAGCGCGAGATCTTCAGCTGAGTCTGCTGGTTTCGTGAGAGATACCGCGATTTTACCTGCCGTCGGGTAAGCGTGGTAATCGAGCGCACGTTGACGAAATTGTTCTTCTGCAGTCAATTCTTGATTATGGTCATCTGACATAGGTTTAGGTGCTCGTATTGGGTTGGAAAGGTCAATGATTCTAATGGATGTCAGTCAAACTTCCTAGGTAGGAACGCGACGTGCTTCATTAAAAATGGCTGAAAACCGTGCTGATAAGACCTGAGAGTGATGACAAAAATCACTATATAAAAAAAATGCCAATAAAAAAGGATGCCGAAGCATCCTTTTTTAATTCTATTACAAAATAGTAAATAATTACTTTTTGCTAGATAGAGCACCGAAACGCTTGTTGAAGCGATCTACACGGCCGCCTGTATCAACGATACGTTGCTTACCAGTGTAGAATGGGTGACATTTGTCACACACGTCTAGGTGGATAGATTCTTTGCCTAGAGTTGAGCTGAACTCGAATGCGTTGCCGCAAGAACAAGTTGCGCTAACTGCTTTGTATTCTGGGTGGATACCAGCTTTCATGGGATAACCTCAAATTGGGCCGTGTCGCTATCCGAATCTGAGCCGGACACCACACGTAGTTAATAAAAAATGTTGATACCGCTTCATGTTCAATAGTGAGCACTAAGCCATATCATCAAGGCGCGATATATTAATGAATCATCTGCAGTGGATCAAGCCATTTCGCCGCTATTTTCGCCACATTTTTGTACAGTGACGAAGCTCGAATTTAATGGAAGCATCCAGTAGACTGTGTTTTCTTACTTTTTGTACCACTAATGGACGATTATGCGCCCCACCATTGCACGAGTTGCCTTACCTGTACCACTGGATAAACAGTTTGATTATCAGATCCCTGGGCATCTGTTTCCGATTGTAGGTGGACGAGTGTCGGTGCCGTTTGGTCGTCAGACTCTAGTTGGGGTTGTGACGGCATTGGTCAGTGAATCGGATTTTCCATTAGATCAGCTCAAGCCGCTCAAGCAAGTATTAGATAACCAACCCGTATGGTCAGATAAACTCTACCGTTTACTGTCGTGGAGCAGTCAATTTTACCAATACCCATTGGGCGAAACCTTGTTTAATGCACTACCTTCAGCATTACGCAAAGGCAAAGCGGCCGATTTCTCTACTTTACTGGAATGGCAATTGACGGTTGCCGGACGCAATCAATTGATGCAAGGTTTTGGTCGAGCGGTTAAACAAGCCAAAGTAATGAAAATGCTCGAAGGTGGGGCGGTTTCACACCAACAGTTTATTGATGAAGAAGTAAGCAGCGCAGTATTAAAAACGCTAGAGGAAAAAGGGTGGATTGAATCTGTTGAAAAGAAACCCATTGCCAAAGCGTGGCCACAACAATTAGAAGCGGCAGTTGAAAAGCCTAAGCTAAACCATGAGCAGGTGATCGCGATTGCCTCTATCAACAGCCACACCCAATTTGCTTGTTATCTGCTCGAAGGCGTTACAGGTTCTGGGAAAACAGAAGTCTATTTAAACCTCATTAAACCAGTATTAGAAAAAGGACGCCAAGCGTTAGTTTTAGTGCCTGAGATTGGCCTAACTCCACAAACGATCAACCGTTTTCGTAAGCGATTTAATGTGCCTGTGGAGGTGGTGCACTCTGGGCTCAATGATACTGAACGCCTTAATGCGTGGCTCGCGGCTCGCGACAAAATAGCGGGTATTGTTATTGGCACCCGCTCAGCTCTGCTGACTCCTTTTGCTGACCTTGGCATTATTATCGTTGATGAAGAGCATGACGCGTCTTATAAGCAACAAGATAGTTTGCGTTATCACGCACGCGATGTCGCGGTGATGCGTGCTCATCTTGAGCAAATCCCAATTGTACTTGGTTCGGCCACTCCGGCTTTAGAAACATTACATAATGCGTTAACGGGCAAATATCACCACCTAACGCTGACCCAGCGCGCTGGTGTGGCGGTTCCAACCAAGAATAAAGTGTTGGACGTCAAAGGTCTGTTTTTAGAAAGTGGTTTATCAGCACCATTAATTGCCGAGATGAGAAAACATCTGAGTGCGGGCAATCAAGTGATGCTGTTTCTTAACCGACGTGGTTTTTCTCCGGCGCTGATGTGCCATGAATGTGGCTGGATAGCGGAATGTAAGCGCTGTGATGCTTACTATACCTTCCATCAATACAGCAGTGAGATGCGCTGTCACCATTGCGGTTCACAGCGTCCTGTGGTGCATCAATGCCAAGGATGTGGCTCAACTCAATTGGTGACCGTTGGCGTTGGGACTGAGCAACTCGAAGCGCAACTGGCGCAGATTTTTCCTGATTACAAGACCATTCGTATTGATCGCGACAGCACGCGTCGTAAAGGCAGCTTGGAAAACGCGTTAGCTTCGATTCGCAATGGTGAATATAAAATATTAATTGGCACTCAAATGCTTGCTAAAGGACACCATTTTCCCGATGTCACTTTGGTTGCACTATTGGATGTCGATGGATCGCTATACAGCAGTGATTTCCGCGCCTCGGAACGTTTGGCTCAGCTGTTTACTCAAGTGGCGGGACGAGCAGGGCGAGCCAGTAAACCAGGGGAGGTTATTTTGCAAACTCACCACCCCGAGCACAGCTTGCTGCAAGCGTTACTGAACAAGGACTATCACCACTTTGCGCAAACCGCCCTAGAAGAACGAAAAATCGCGATGCTGCCACCTTATACTTACTTGACCTTATTTAAAGCGGAGGGCAATCAAGCGCAGATGGTTGAAGAGTTTTTGCGTCAAGTTCGTCATACTCTAGAGGCTCACCCTTTATTTGATGGGAGCTGTTTAGTGCTTGGGCCTACTCCGGCACCACTGGCTAAACGCGCGGGTAAATTTCGTTGGCAACTGCTGTTGCAAACTCAGACTCGTTCGTTGATGCAAAAGTTATTAATGAGTGCTAAGCCAGCGATCACTATGTTGCCATTATCTAAAAAAATTCGTTGGTCTTTAGATATTGAACCGCAAGATCTCAGTTAAACCTGGCTATCGTTTTTTGTGTAATAAGCTGTAACGCATTGAAGCAAACGAGTGCTAAAAAATCATGCTGTTATTTTTATCAAGAAAATGAATCATCATCACTGTGATGAAGTTCACGCTTATTATGCAAAATTTGTTAATCTGACCGTAACTTTCTGTCTGGAAATGAATAGACTATCCAACATACCTTTGAAGTAAATGGCGGGTAACGGCATTTATTTTATAGCAATAATAATGTGTGGATTTTCCACCAACGAAAGACTTGATAAGAGGGTTAATTTCTATGGCGACAATGAAGGATGTTGCCCAGCTTGCCGGTGTATCAACAGCCACAGTATCAAGGGCATTGATGAACCCAGAAAAAGTGTCATCCTCAACGCGTAAACGTGTAGAAGATGCCGTTTTGGAGGCTGGTTATTCACCAAATTCTCTCGCTCGAAACTTACGTCGAAATGAATCAAAAACTATTGTGGCGATTGTCCCTGATATTTGTGACCCTTATTTCACAGAGATCATTCGTGGCATTGAAGACGCAGCTATGGAGCATGGTTACCTTGTTTTATTGGGTGACAGTGGCCAGCAGAAAAAGCGCGAGCGATCTTTGGTTAACTTAGTTTTCACCAAACAAGCGGATGGCATGCTACTACTTGGAACGGATCTTCCTTTTGATGTCAGCAAACCCGAACAGAAAAATTTGCCACCGATGGTGATGGCGTGTGAATTTGCTCCGGAATTAGAACTACCGACAGTACACATCGATAACCTCACCTCAGCATTTGAAGCGGTGAATTACTTAACTCAGTTAGGGCATAAACGGGTTGCACAGATTTCTGGACCGGAAGCGGCCACATTGTGCCAATTTCGGCATCAAGGTTATCAGCAGGCACTGCGTCGCGCAGGGATAAGCTTGAATCCAGCATATTGTACTTATGGTGACTTTACTTTTGAGGCTGGCGCTAAAGCGGTAAGACAGTTGCTGGCTTTACCTGAGCCTCCTACTGCCATTTTTAGCCATAATGACACAATGGCGATAGGTGCCATTCAAGAAGCTAAGAGGCTAGGGTTGCGTGTACCACAAGACCTCTCTGTTGTTGGTTTCGATGATATTCAATTTGCGAGCTATTGTGATCCACCGCTGACAACCATCTCCCAGCCTCGTTATGAAATTGGCCGTCAAGCGATGTTGATGATGCTCGAGCTGCTGCGTGGTCATGAAGTTGGTGCAGGTTCTCGATTGCTAGAAACGAGCCTAGTGGTTCGGGAAAGTGCCGCTCCTCCTCGTTTAGTGTAACGTTGGCAGCGCATTTTTGATGCGCTGCTTCCATTTCAGCGCTGTTAAGTGGCAGGAAACTGCATTAACATTGGGTCAAACCATCAACTTTTGAATTTTCTGTGGCTAATAAAGATTATGTAAGGCGCGGTCGTAGTCCAAAAAAGCCGACCCCTAAAAAAGCAGCCTCACGTCGTAAACCTTGGCGTAGTGGTTTATTGGCAGTAATACTGGTTTCTGCTTTTGGTTATGGTTTATACCTTCTGAGTAAAGATCCTGAGCCACCGCAACCTGTCGTGGTGCAACCTAAGCCAGTAACAAAGCCAAAGCCAACCGATGTTATTCCTCCTCCTCCTGAAGAAAAGTGGGATTATGTAGACAGTTTGCCGAAGCGAGAAGTTGAAGTTGTTGCCAAAGAGCAGAAAGTCTCTGATATTCCATACATTATGCAGTGTGGCGCTTACAAAACTATGCAACAGGCGGAAGCGCGTAAACTCGATATCGCTTTCCAAGGGTTAAGCAGTAAAATCCGCAAGAAGGAAGATAGCAGTTGGTATCGTATTGTGCTTGGTCCGTATAAATTTAAGCGTGATGCTGAGCGCGATAAGCATAAATTACAGCGTGCTAAAATCGAGCCTTGTGCTATCTGGAAAGAGCAGCAATAGATATTATTCTCACCGTAAGTTAGCTATTGCTTGCGGTGAGTTATCCTCTTCGACTTGAAATCTTTTCTTCGCATCCTCATATATTTGTCAACTCCATCGAGAAAATAAATAAGAGGCCCTGTCGTGACTACTATCGTATCTGTACGTCGTAATAATAAAGTTGTCATCGCGGGTGACGGACAAGTATCGCTCGGTAATACCGTAATGAAAGGCAATGCCCGCAAAGTTCGTCGTCTATACAATAACCAAGTACTAGCGGGATTTGCTGGTGGCACCGCTGATGCCTTTACGCTGTTTGAGCGTTTCGAAAGCAAATTACAAATGCACCAAGGTCACCTGACTAAAGCTGCGGTTGAATTAGCGAAAGACTGGCGAAGCGACCGAGCCTTGCGCAAGCTAGAAGCTATTTTAGTGGTGGCAGATGAAACTGCATCGTTCATTATCACTGGTAACGGGGATGTTGTTCAGCCAGAAAACGACTTGATTGCTATTGGTTCAGGTGGCAATTTTGCACAAGCCGCTGCTACGGCGCTGTTAGAAAATACCGAATTAGACGCACGTGAAATTGCCGAAAAAGCACTAAAAATTGCAGGCGATATTTGTGTGTTCACCAACCATTTCCATACTATCGAAGAACTAGAAATTCCCACTGAGCTGCTATTGGAAAAACCACAGTCAGTCGAAAAATAAAGATAGTATTTAGTGTAAAAGAATTAAGGAAACTACTATGTCTGAAATGACCCCTCGTGAAATTGTCCATGAACTCAATCGACACATTATTGGTCAGGATAAAGCTAAGCGCTCCGTTGCTATCGCATTGCGTAACCGCTGGCGTCGTATGCAGCTTGAAGAAAGCTTGCGTGTTGAAGTCACGCCTAAAAATATTTTAATGATTGGCCCAACGGGTGTTGGTAAAACGGAAATTGCTCGTCGTCTGGCTAAGCTTGCTAACGCGCCTTTTATTAAAGTCGAAGCGACCAAGTTCACCGAAGTGGGGTACGTAGGTAAAGAAGTTGAGACCATTATCCGCGACCTGACCGATGTTGCGGTAAAAATGACTCACCAACAGGCGATGGAAAAGGTGCAATTTCGTGCCCAAGAACAAGCAGAAGAGCGAATTTTAGATGCTTTATTGCCACCAGCTCGTGATGCTTGGGGTGAGAACGAAAAAAGCGAAGAAAGCTCGAACACTCGTCAGGTTTTCCGTAAAAAATTGCGTGAAGGGAAACTGGACGATAAAGAAATTGAGGTCAATGTAGCTGTGCCACAAATGGGGGTTGAGATTATGGCTCCTCCAGGCATGGAAGAGATGACTAACCAACTACAAGGCATGTTCCAAAACCTGGCTGGCGACACCAAGAAAAAACGTAAACTCAAAATTAAAGACGCTTTTAAAGCATTGACCGAAGAAGAAGCCGCCAAGCTGGTTAATCAAGAAGAGTTGAAAGATCAAGCTATCTATAACGTTGAAAATAACGGTATCGTTTTCATTGATGAGATCGACAAAATTTGTAAGCGCGGTGAAAGTTCTGGCCCAGATGTTTCTCGTGAAGGGGTGCAGCGTGACTTATTACCATTGATTGAAGGCAGCACCGTTTCGACAAAACACGGCATGGTAAAAACCGACCATATCTTATTTATTACCTCGGGCGCTTTCCAAGTGGCGAAACCTTCAGATCTTATTCCTGAGCTGCAAGGTCGTTTGCCGATTCGAGTTGAGTTAGAAGCGCTATCTAGTCACGACTTCAAACGTATTCTGACTGAACCCAAAGCATCACTCACAGAGCAGTACATTGCACTGATGAAAACCGAAGATGTAAATATTGAATTTACCGAGGATGGAATTACACAAATTGCAGAAGCGGCATGGCAGGTTAATGAAACCACTGAAAATATTGGTGCTCGTCGTCTGCATACCGTAATGGAACGTTTGATGGATGAAATCTCTTTTGATGCCACCGATAAGCCGGGTTCGTCAATGACCATTGATGCCGCTTACGTGAAAATGCGCCTCGGTGAGCTAGTAGAAAATGAAGACCTAAGCCGCTTTATTCTTTAATTCGCTGCGTTTTTCCAAAATAAGCTTGTAGCCCGTCAAATACGACGGGCTTTTTATTGGCATGGAATTGAGCGTATACTCTCAGCATTATTCATAGGTTATGACTTTGCATGAAGAATTCGCTCCATATCTGGCTTGATGCCGCCAGACCGAAAACACTCCCTCTAGCCCTAGTTTCCATTTTAACAGGTAGTGCATTGGCGTTTTCTGCTGGTCACTTTTCTGCTCCCATTGCTTTGCTTGCGTTGCTCACCGCAACTTTATTGCAGATTTTATCCAACCTAGCTAATGACTACGGGGATGCGATAAAAGGCACCGATAATGAGGCGCGATTAGGCCCCATGAGAGCCATTCAATCTGGAGCGGTGACACTGACTGACATGAAGCAAGCGATGATGATTAACATTGTGCTTACGGTGTTATCAGGATTAGTGCTTATTTTTTATGCGCTGGATAGTTTGCAAAGTATTCTGGCGTTTCTGGGGCTAGGCGTGTTGGCTATTATTGCCGCCATTGCTTACACCGTCGGTAACAAACCTTACGGTTATGTTGGTTTGGGCGATCTTTCCGTTTTTATCTTCTTTGGTTTGTTGGGTGTTTCGGGCACTTATTTTTTGCATACCGGAAACATCGAGCCAAGCTTGTTTTTACCGGCGCTCGGTTGTGGTTTATTGGCAGTTGCCGTTCTCAATATCAACAACATGCGAGATATTGAAAACGATGCAATCTGTGGAAAACGCACAGTAGCTGTGCGTTTAGGGCAAACCCGAGCCAAACAATACCACTTTATGCTATTGGCCGGAGCGGTCACAGCCTTTGCTGGGTATCTCGTTATGCAATCTAGCCCGCTGTGGATTAGCTTGCCATTTTTACTCAGTATTGTCGTGGTGGTGAAGCATGGTAAGGCGGTGTGGGTGAGCGATAAGCCTGCGCAAATCGCGCCCATGATGCCGGTTGTGGTGAAATGTTCGCTTATCACCAACCTGTTGTTTGTTGGAATTGTTATAGCTCAAACTCTGACGAGTTAATTGTGTCTTGTCATTGCAATGACTTAATGACCCTATATACTCGTTGAAGATGATTTTCGGCAAGAGAAGAACGGATATGGAATACAACACCTCAGCGTTATGTGATATTTATCTCGACCAAGTCGATGTTGTGGAGCCAATGTTTAGCAACTTTGGTGGTAGCGCTTCATTTGCAGGCCAACTAACAACCATTAAATGTTTTGAAGACAATGGGTTGATCCGTGAAGTACTAGAGCAAGATGGTTTAGGCCGGGTACTACTGATTGATGGTGGTGGCTCACTGCGCCGTGCTTTAATTGATGCGGAATTAGCGGCTCTTGCTGAAGAAAACGAATGGGAAGGGATTGTCGTTTACGGCTGCGTGCGTGAAGTCGATGAACTTGAAGATATGAGTATTGGTATTCAAGCCTTAGCGTCTATTCCTGTTGGTGCTTCTGCACAGGGTATTGGTGAGGTTGATGTTGCGGTCAATTTTGGCAGTGTGACTTTCCTACCTGAAGATTACCTCTATGCCGACAACACTGGCATTATTTTGTCGCAAGAGCCATTAAATGTTGAAATGGACTTAGATGAAGACGACCAAGTGGATGAGTAATCTTTAGCTCTAATTTGAATCACAAAAAAGCCGACGTTTATTGCGTCGGCTTTTTTACAACTTCCATCCCCTATACGCTTAATCTTTAAAACGTTCAGTAACCTCGACTTTTGGCATCTTGCAGATAAATTGTTTTTTCTCCGAACTAGGCTTATTTTCTTCTTTTGACGTCCAGAACTTTCCTTCAGGTAGAGATTTTTGCTTATCTAAATAATTTAAATCATCGGCTGTGACTAGGAGTGCATCAAAATTTTCTTTACAATAGTTCATTGATTCTGCAATTGTGTCTTGCAGTGGGATCTTTTCTATTTCTTTGTATATTTTAGGTTGTATATAAAAGAATTTGTTATCTTCATATACTATTATGTTTATTGGATCTAGAAATTTATTTAAGTCCACACCAATGTCTGATGTATCGTCATTTGAATGTGCTGCTTCTTGAGTTTTATTTTCTTGCTCTTGCTCTTGCTCCGAGTAACTTGAAGTTGTTACTTTACTACCGTTTCTAGCTGAGAATTTAAAGTGATATTCATTTTTCGAGTAAGAAGTTGTCTTTATTGATTCTTTCTTATCGCCATTTTTGGCTAAAATATCGATAACACCAGAAAAAGTACCGCTAAATTCAACGACTTTTCCCTTGCCTGCGAATTCATTATTTACATAATATTCAGTATTTTCGTCATTAGATGTTAACAATAAAAAGTGCTTGTTAAGACCAAGTTCTTGTCTAATCGCTTTTTCATCTGCTTTCGAAAATAACTTTGTGTATTTTGTGTTTACGCTATATTTAAGAACACCTTGCATATCTAGATATGCATCAACAAAGTCAAAAGATTTGATCTTTATAGAATCAATATCACCATTCATTAAAGAAAAAGATTGCTCTATAGAACGTCGATTTCTTTCTATGCACAAGCTAATCGTTTCGCGGGAACCACATTTTATTTTTCCACTGTATTCTTGCTCATGTAGGATTGATTCTTCATTGATTAATCTAGTTTTTATTCTATTATATAGTTCTAGTATCTTTTGGTTTTTTATCTTTTCTATTATCAATAATAAACCTTTGGACTTTTCCATATCACGATGCGATATTTCTAACTTGCTTTCACTTTCATTGAGTTGTTCATTTAATTCTTTTATAGAAGATGATGCATTTTTCAATGAGGATATAAGCTCGTCATTAGAAGTTCCAGAAATCAGTTCTCTCTGAATCAGTTCCATACTATCAGCAATATGATATTTGTTATCATCGATTTTTTCTTTAATACTTTGAACTTCTGACTTTAACTTATTGTAATTTTTAGTTAGGTTGTCAATATTTGCATCATTGTATTTATTTTCGAATTCTATGTTTATATTGGATAGCTCATTTATTTCTGTTGTAGTAAGTTTATTATTTGCCATCAATGAATTGGAATTTAATATTAAACATAGCATTAAAATTAATTTTCTCACTTTACCCATTTCCGATTTATTTAATATTAAAAAAACAACCCAAAATATCTTAATTTTTTAGGGGGGTAAAATGAAAAAATCATACTTTTTGTTTGGTTTGTGTTGCAAGGTGGTTGATTAATTGTGTGGATAACGATGAGAGTGAATGACCTTAGTTGTCCAAGCATGTTTGAAGTTCATGCTTAATGAACGATTTAATTGTTTGTTTTTAAATGCTTTTATTTCTATTGTAGAGATTTGGTCACCTTAAGTGCAAATCAATAACGGAGATTATCAAAATTTACACAACATAATTTATTTGCAGCGCAGCCCCAAAATAATTTTTTTTTAATTCCTTACTAGAGCGTATATGTATAATGAACTCTCCATAATCACCTATATAGGATGCTCGTTATGCAATTAAATTATTGTAAGGCGTGCCATGAGCTACTTTCGTCAGAAATAAACGTTTGTTGTTATTGCTCTACTAAAGATCCATTCAACAAGAGAGCAAAGCGAGTAATATTGGGATGTCTGTTGGGGTTGGTGGTCGTTGGTGTGTATTGGTTATAATTGTTTATTAAATTCGCTGTCGATTCATCGGTAAAATATCGTTAGCATGGCCATTGATGACTGTTATATAAAGTTCCGTATTGTTTTTTGTATGCATATGTAAGCTTATATCCTTTTCTATTTGAAGCCGCAGCGGTGCTGGCTACGTTTGCTCACCCCACTCACATAGTTTGTCTATGCTCATGGGGATTTACTTACCGCCTACCTGCAACTCCAAGTGGTTTGGGTATAGAACGATATTGACTTAATTGGTATCGATTGAACTAAAATAAAGCCATCGACTGAGGGCTCTATTACTGAGTTATCGGTTGACAGTTGCGCCGTAAACGCAGCGCGTAGACATAGCCTAGTATACCGCCTGAAACATTCCCTAGCGCAATGCCAATAAATAGTCCTTCAACACCATACCAATAAGAACCTAACCAAGCTGTTGGCAGGGTAAATACAAATAACCGCATAAAGCTCCATTGAAAGGCTCGTATCGGTTTATGCAGTGCGTTTAAACCAGCAATCAGCATCATCACAATGCCTTGGAAGCCGTAGCTAAAGGGGACAACAAGTAAGTAATGCCATAGAAGATCGCGTACTGACTGTTCTTGTGAAAATAGTGCCGCTAAAGGGATGCTCAGTGGCACCATCATTGCGAAAATCATCAATTGGAAAACAACCGAGAAACGCATACTCATAAATAAACCTGCAAAGCTGCGTTGTGTATTTTTGGCTCCAATATTTTGTGCCATAAAAGGCGTAAGTGCAGACGTTAAAGACATCAACACCAAAATTAAAATCGACTCGATACGTTGCGCAGCACCATAGGCAGCGACTGCGGCTGTTCCATGGCTGGCCAGCATTATCATCAATAGTGCTCCCAACAGCGGGTTCATCGCATTGGAAAGAGCGGCGGGGGTACCTACTTTTAATATCTGTTTCCAATCATGCCATAAAGTTGGCAAATAGGGCCAAGCTAAGAGTCGCTCTCTTGTGACTAATACGTAAAACGAACCACATAAAGCACCTAACCAACTAAAGGCGCTTGCAATTGCCGCACCTTGAATACCTAACTCAGGAAATGGCCCGTAACCAAAAATCAGTAGTGGGTCGAGCACACCATTAATTAAGCCTGATAACATCATTATTTTAGCCGGTGTTGTGGTATCGCCTGTCGCGCGAATCGCACTGTTGCCAGCCATTGGTATCACCAATAGCGGAATGGTCAGATACCATACTTGCATATACTGCTTAATGAGAGGAATGAGCTCGTGCGTTGCTCCAAGTAGTAAAAATAGTGGTTCAATGGTAAGCAAACCGATCACGGAGGCGATCGTCACTAATATGACGGCCAGTAAGACCCCATGGCTAGAAAAACGCGCGGCATTTTGTGCATCGCCTTGTCCAAGCAAGCGTCCAATGCTGGTGGATAAACCAATACCAATGCCCATAGTAATGCAATTAATGGCAAAGGTGACCGGAAAGGTAAAGCTAATAGCGGCAAGAGATTGAGTACCAAGTAGTGAGATAAAAAAAGTATCGACCAAGTTAAACATCAAAATAGCGACTAAACCGAAAATCATCGGAATCGTCATTTGACGCAACACATCGGAAATGGGGGCTGTAAGTAGGCCGTGTTTATCGTTGCTTGCGGGTTGGTGCATAACTGACAGGCTTGGTAGGCAAAACGCTAGGATACAAGATTATGATCTTAGCGGCTAGGTTGGGAATGTTAGCCAATAAAAAAGGCCAGCAGAGCTGACCTTTTTCAATTAAAGAAATACGATGATCGTAATAATTATGCGTTTTTCGCTTCAGCTGCCGCTTTTGCGATAGCTGCAAAGCTTTTCGCGTCAAGAGCTGCGCCGCCAACTAGAGCACCGTCGATGTCTGGTTGTGCAAAGTAAGCTGCTGCGTTTTCAGGTTTAACAGAACCGCCGTATTGGATCACAACGTTTTTCGCAACTTCTTCAGATTTCTCAGCAATGTGAGCACGGATTTGAGCGTGAATGCGTTGTGCATCGTCAGCTGTAGCCGCTTTACCAGTACCGATAGCCCAGATTGGTTCGTAAGCGATGATAGCGCCTTCAAGAGCTTCAACGCCTTGAGTGTTGATAACAGCGTCAAGTTGACGTGCACATACTGCCACTGTTTCGCCAGCTTCGTTTTGTGCTTCAGACTCACCAATACAAAGAACAGGCGTTAGGCCATTTTCTTTTAGGAATGCGAATTTTTTAGCAACGAACTCGTCTGATTCATTGTGGTATTCACGACGCTCAGAGTGACCGATGATGATGTGAGTTGCACCAAACTCTTTAAGCATAGCTGGAGACATGTCGCCAGTGAATGCACCGCTGTTGTGTAGGTCAGTGTTTTGAGCACCTAGGATGATCGCGCTACCAGCTTCAGTAAGCGTACGCTCAGCAAGGTCTACAAATAGTGCAGGTGGAGCAACTGCTACGTCTACGCCTGTAACGCCTTCAAGTTCAGCGTTAAGACCGTTTAGTAGTTCAACAACCATTTCTTTGCTGCCGTTTAGTTTCCAGTTACCCATAACTACAGGATGACGCATAGGAATATCTCCATTAATTATCAAATATTAAAGCCAATGAATGTAAAAAATAAACGTGATTGCGAAAGAATATAACAGATAAAACTCAGCAGATCATGATGCGAGTCATGACTTTATTGGATCTTCATCAATGGTCTGTGCAGCTTGTCAGTGATCCCATCGGCAGAATAGTAGCCTATCACTCGGATTTTGCTCGATTAGTTGCTATACCCATAATCCGAAAGAATACTTATCATGCTAAACGGTTAACTCCGTATGACAGATCAGATAACCGATAAAAGGAATGCAAATGCCAAATCTTGTTATGGAATACTCAAACTCGGTAGATGAACGTGTTAATGTCCAAGGTTTGTTGGAAGATCTGCACCATGTGGCTCTGAAGTGCGGGTTATTTGATGCTGATTCGGTTAAATCTCGTGCGTTGCGCTGCCACCATTGGTTTATTGGTGAAGAGGGTGACAGTGTTGATTTTATTCATATTAGTTTTGAATTACTGTCAGGTAGAACGCCAGAACAAAAGCGTGACTTATCTCGTCAGTTGATGGAAGTTTTGCAGCAGCAAGCTAGTCAAGTAAGAAGCTTGACCATCAATGTACGAGACATGGATAAAGACAGTTTCCAGAAGGTCGTAAATTAACCTCATCTCTAATCCGAGTTCAGGTTAAATAAATCATTGTTAGGTAATAAAATGTCGATTAAAGAACTGCTATTTTCATTTCAAGGCCGTATTGGTCGAAAAACTTTTTGGCTATGGAACGTCACTTATTATGCGTTGATTATCGGTTTCGCTACCGTCGCTAATAAGATATTTCCCAATATTGCTTACCTTATCTTGCCGGTATTTTTGTTGATTGTGCTCATTCCTGACTTGGCGATCACAGCAAAGCGTTGGCATGATCGAAACAAGTCAGTGTGGTGGTTAGTGCTCAATGTTCCGCTGGTTTTGGGACGTATGACGATGCCAATTGGCAATGCCGATGTGGCGGCTCAAGCCGGTATGATGGAAGCCTTGGTTTCTCTAGTCGCACTAGTATGCGGAGTATGGATACTGGTTGAGTGTGGATTTATGAAAGGTTCGCCAGGCAGTAATGCCTATGGGCCTGAAGCAGAATGAGCTCAAACTTGATTAAACTTAAGCAGGCGTTGTGAGCCAGCTTAAGTTTATCGCCATCCATTATCGCGAGGTGTGAAAGGTACGATTTCGGCGCTAACCTTCTCTTTTTCAGATTCACCATCTAAGGCATTTTGGAATTTTATCATCTGTTGACTAAGCTCGCGCATTAAGGTGACGTTAGCGTGAATGGGATTTTTGCACTGGCTGACGACTAAATCAATGTGGCTTTGTTGAGCCCAAAGTCTATCTTGCATATTGAACGAAGCAGAGAGAATCAACTCCTCACAAATGTCTTTTTTTAGTTGTGTAAAGGCTTCTGGGTTGTGCTGTGCAAGTTCAACCAGTTCATCAAAAGAGGGTAAAGCCTGTTTTTGAGGGGGCACCATATGTCACTCCTTTACATTTGGGTATGTTGATTGTTTTATCAACATACCCCAAGCATAACTGAGGAACGAGTGCTGTGTTGGAACGAAATGCGCAATTCTTAAATATGAGACAATGCTAGCGAGTGGTAATTCTATAGGTGCAACGACGTTGACCTTGAATAATATGCTCACTCCGCTCAATGCAATGTTCGCTACCGAGCAGTGTTTGGAAGATATTCAGTTCGGATCTACAAAGGTTAGGGCAGCGGGTTGCGGCTTTACAGATAGGACAATGGTTCTCGATTAACATAAAACCATCTTCCGTTGATTCCAGTTCCGCCATATAGCCTTCTTGCTCACGTAGGGTAACCAAGGTATTCAATTTATCTTCTAAATTTTTGCAGTTGATTAACGCTTGTTGATATTGCGCCAACGTTTGAGCCTCGCGTTCAGCGGCCACTTTGGCAAGCCCCTCTTGACCGAATAAATGTTCAACCGCATCAATCAGTTGGATGGTGAGTTCTCCGTGACGATCTGCGAATTGATCATGGCCTTTTTGCGTCAATGACCAATGACGAGTAGGACGCCCGACTTTTACTTTCACATCGTGAAAAGTAAGAATGCCATCATCTTCCAAACTTTGTAGGTGCTGACGAGCCCCCATGGTAGTGATACCTAAGTCATCGGCTAATTGCTTTGCGGTTACTGCGCCATCACGTTTTAAGGTTTGGAGTATTCTATCAATGGTTTTCATCGTATTCCTCTCATAACTTTATCTATTATGAAGAAGCAGGTTAATAAAGCAAATCATTTACTATGCCGCATAGGTAAGTGTTTAGTTTTGTGCGCATGAATAAGCTATTGACGACCAATTCGTTAATTTCGTCACAAAAAATTCTTATTTCCCCCTTGGGATTACACTTACCACCCCCCACATATCTGTCACGAGCTGAGTAATCAGCCTTTCATAAACCTCACGGAAAATAAAATCAGGAGAGACGACCGATGAACATTCGTCCATTACACGACCGAGTTATCGTTGAACGCCAAGAAGTTGAATCTAAATCTGCTGGTGGCATTGTTCTAACTGGTTCAGCCGCAGAAAAATCAACTCGCGGAACCATCGTAGCAGTAGGTAAAGGCCGCATTCTAGAGAACGGTTCGGTTCAACCGTTGGATGTCAAAGTAGGTGATACTGTTATCTTCGCTGAAAGCTATGGCACCAAAACGGAAAAAATTGACGGTAAAGAAGTGCTCATAATGTCTGAAAGCGACATCATGGCAATTGTAGAGTAAGCATTGAGTAATTTTTGCTCTGATTCAAAAACGATTGATTAAAACAGAATTAAGAAAAGGAAATTAAAGATGGCTGCTAAAGACGTTAAATTTGGTAACGACGCACGAATTAAAATGCTAGAAGGTGTCAATGTTCTAGCTGACGCAGTAAAAGTAACGCTTGGTCCTAAAGGGCGTAATGTTGTTTTAGATAAATCTTTTGGTGCGCCTGTCATCACCAAAGATGGTGTTTCTGTAGCGCGTGAAATTGAGCTGGAAGACAAGTTCCAGAACATGGGCGCTCAAATGGTGAAAGAAGTTGCTTCGCAAGCGAATGATGCGGCGGGTGACGGTACAACGACGGCAACAGTGTTGGCGCAAGCGATCATCACTGAAGGCCTAAAAGCAGTTGCTGCGGGTATGAATCCGATGGATCTTAAGCGCGGAATCGATAAAGCGGTTATCGCAGCAGTTGAAGCATTGAAAGAGCTGTCTGTACCATGTGCTGACACTAAAGCGATTGCTCAAGTAGGTACAATTTCAGCCAACTCTGACACGAGTGTAGGTAACATCATTGCTGAAGCAATGGAAAAAGTAGGTCGTGATGGTGTAATCACCGTTGAAGAAGGTCAAGCACTACAAGACGAACTTGATGTTGTCGAAGGTATGCAATTTGACCGTGGTTACTTATCACCATACTTCATCAACAACCAAGAAGCGGGCAGTGTTGAACTAGAAAGCCCATTTATTTTACTGGTTGATAAGAAAATCTCGAACATTCGTGAGTTGTTACCAACATTAGAAGCTGTTGCAAAAGCTTCTCGTCCGCTGCTTATTATTGCTGAAGACGTGGAAGGCGAAGCTCTGGCTACGTTAGTTGTCAACAACATGCGCGGTATCGTGAAAGTTGCTGCAGTGAAGGCGCCTGGTTTTGGTGACCGTCGTAAAGCGATGCTACAAGATATCGCAACGCTAACAGGTGGTACGGTTATTTCTGAAGAGATCGGTCTAGAGCTTGAAAAAGTGACACTAGAAGACCTAGGTCAAGCGAAACGCATCTCTATCACGAAAGAGAACTCAACCATCATTGATGGCGCTGGTGATGAAGCGGCTATTCAAGGTCGTGTTGCTCAAATTCGCCAACAAATCGAAGACGCAACTTCAGACTACGACAAAGAAAAACTACAAGAGCGCGTTGCAAAACTTGCTGGTGGTGTTGCTGTGATCAAAGTCGGTGCTGCGACTGAAGTTGAAATGAAAGAGAAGAAAGACCGCGTAGAAGATGCGCTACATGCAACTCGCGCTGCAGTTGAAGAAGGCGTAGTCGCTGGTGGTGGTGTTGCGCTTATCCGTGCGGCATCTAAAGTGGCAGGTCTTGAAGGTGATAACGAAGAGCAAAATGTCGGTATCCGTGTAGCACTTCGTGCAATGGAAGCGCCAATTCGTCAAATCACGACCAATGCTGGTGATGAAGAGTCAGTGGTCGCAAACAACGTACGTGCAGGCGAAGGTAACTACGGTTATAACGCGGCAACGGGTGAGTATGGCGACATGATCGAAATGGGTATTTTAGACCCAACCAAAGTGACTCGTAGCGCATTGCAATTTGCCGCGTCAGTTGCTGGGCTTATGATCACAACAGAAGCGATGGTAACCGACTTACCACAGAAAGAATCTGCTGGCATGCCTGATATGGGCGGCATGGGTGGAATGGGTGGCATGATGTAAATTTTGCATCATCCCCATTAATGTAAAGAACCGGAGCTTGGCTCCGGTTTTTTTATAATTGTCTTAATTCTGACGTTTATTCGAAGGCGGTATTTTAGACTTCTGACGTTGACTTGTCATTTTTAGTATTACTTCCTACGTTGGAGGGGAAGGAAATTGGCTGAGTTGTTGATTCTTAATTAAGTGCTTGGCGAAAGCAGTTTCGTTCTGTGCTAGGCAATTACTTAACGGCTTTACTTAGTCAATAGTAAGGTTTTATATATCAGTGGGGATATTTATGAAAAAAGTGCTATCAATGTTAGCGGTTACTGCGGCCTTATCATCTTCTGTTGCCATGGCTGGAACTCCAGTTATGTTTTCTTCTATCAACAATTTTAATGCACCAGATGAAAATGCTGTATCAGGTCTACGCGTTGCAGCGCTTTATGGCAAAGTCGATGAGGTAAAAGGTGTCGATTTGGCTATTATTGGACTTTCTGAAACTAATTCAACTACTGGTGTTAACCTTGGTTTTTTTGGTGCATCAAAAGTCAACCAAGACATGACAGGCGCATCACTGGGATTCCTTAACTGGAATACAGGAACCGCTTCGGGGGCAAACATCGGTGCTGTGAACGTAACGAATGATGTACGTGGTGCGAACGTGAGCTTTGTTAACTATTCTGAAGGCAATACCATGGTTGATGTTGGTGCAGCTAACTTCTCTGAAACCTCTACGGTTCAAGTTGGCGTATTCAATAAAACAGCCAAAATTGAAGGTGTACAAGTTGGTTTGATTAACTGCGCTGACAATGGCTTCTTTAAATGTTTTCCTATAATTAACTTTGCTAAATAACCACTATTTTTAAGTAAAAAAATAATAATATTTTTAAAAATGCCGTTAACTTTTTGTTGGCGGCATTTTTTGTTTTTCACCTTTCTTTTACTTCTACCTCTTGTTCTCCTATCTTTATTGCGTACGATTTATAGTAAAAACATATAAATTATGAATTTTAATGTTATCAATAATCTTGGAGTTTTATTGGAATATTTTTTCCTATTTAATGGCGATGGAAATTAATTTTTAATGAACAATTAAATTTATAGGAAATACAATGAAACTATATAAGTTAACATTTTGTATTGCTTCAGCTTTACTTTGTACAAGTACAATAGCTGCTGAGTCCATTACATTGAAACAATATCAATCATTATTGCCAACCAAAAATGGCAGAGTGGATTACAGCTTGAAGCTGGCTGATCAAACTACGGTTAATTATCACTGTAATATTAAAGCTGAAGGTGACAAGCTGGTATTAAACCCTGCTACTTGTTACCAACGTACTATTAATTGGAAACAAAACTATCCTAATAAAGTTGACTTGAGTTTATTAAATTCTGATTCTAATCGAAAAATTCTGGAACATAAGCTGTGGGCAATGGCATTTGCTCATGCCTCTATGCAGAGCATGGTACAAATTCAATATGGCTTAAAAAAAGAGCATGGTACATTTGACTTAGATAAGCCATTTGCGACTGGTGAATCATTTGGTGAATATTTTAGAAGGAACATGGGCCCAAATTACTATGTTTCAAAAGCATTGCAAGAGAGCACATTGGGCGATGACTTACCGTATATGGAAATGGGCAAAGGTGATGATGACGGTGTTCTGCAAGTTGAATATCCGGGCAGTGCTTGGGCCGAACTTCAAGGCGCAGCGGAAGGTGGGTTTCCTTCTGTATTTGCCGCTATGAACCCAGAAAAAATCATTAGCTCTAATAATGGCCCTGCTCGTAATATTTTAGGTTCTGCAATTACCAGTGCCTATTATAACGCTTCTGCTATTGCTATTAATACTGGCTCTTTTTCTTGGCAGCAAAATGAAGCGGCACAAAATGAGTCAGGCAATCGCATTCATGAGTTTTTACAAGGTGCGAAAGACCCTGATGCATTGGCTATGATATTAAGCTTTATGTACAACCGTGGTCCTTATGCAGCGAAATCTCAACCATTAAAAAATGAAGCAACTTTTCAGCATTGTATGAATGTTACTGAAGATCTAGAAAATGACTGGAGCTGTTTTATAAAGAAAAATGATTTTGGTTCTCGCTATATTCGTCAGATCCCGGATGTTTCTAGACAACTTTCTGAATCTGGTAAAAATTATAATGCATCGTTAACATGGAATGATTTACGCGGTTATATTGAGCTATTGAAAAATTATGGTTTTTATTCAAACCAAGAAATCCAAAAAATTACAACTGCAGTACGTAAAGTATTTGAAGATAAACAAGTCAACAATAAGATTAAGTATACGCAGCATTTTGGGAAAGTTCTTGAAGCTGTGTTTACCAGCGTGCCGGTGCGAACTTTTGGTGAGCAAGGTAATGCCGGTAATGTTGATGCGAGTAAATTTATTCCTGTCTATGTAGATAAGTCTGTCGCATCAGATTCAATGTACATGGTAGCTCGAAAGTCTGATGGTGCTATTTTAATGAATGGTTGGGCAACACCCAATTCACATACTATGTTGCCATTGGATGCGTCGATGGTAACGTTATCGTACAGAGGTTTAGATTGTACATCGCAATTTAATAATGTGTTTGCTGAGACCAAGGATAACTTTACCCCAAGGAATGAGCCGACGATTCAGATCACATTAGCACCGACGAATTCAAATTGTAATATTTATGAAACTGAGTACAAGGAACCAGAAGCTGCAATCAAAGGTGTTTGGAACGAGTTTACCGCTTATCCTACTGCTGGAACTGTAGTGGCGGATCCATTTAATAACTTAGAGTACCGCAGTAAGTGGTGGATTAATGCTGGTGAAGCCGCACCACATGATCATATCGGATGGGAATTGGTTAATTAAATAACACAAAGACAGTCAATTCTAGTTTTTGATTCTATAAAAATGCCAGAATGAAGGTTCTGGCATTTTCTATCTAGTTCCCATTGTTTATTTTTATTGTTCTATACGCTTTTTATTTAATAGATGCGATGATTTCCTGTTTTGAAACTTTTGATGTACACCGCGGCGCAGGCTTTTAAAGCTATTCTCAACTTTATCTACTCCGTAAAGTACGCTCAGCACTAAAATGGTGATAATCACGGATTGTTGCAAGTACCCAAGGCCAATCATCAAACCAAGCGAAGCGAGCACCCAAATAACGGCCGCAGAGGTCACACCATGAATCTTACCATCTTGAGTCATCATCACCCCTGCGCCCAAAAACCCAACCCCAGTGATGATCTGTCCAAGGACTCGAGCCTGGTCGAGTGTATTCGGTGACAAAGATACCCCCATCGCTAGGAAAAAGTATGTACCAGAAATAATTAATATCGAGGTTCGAATGCCTACCGGTTTCCCCCTAGTTTGGCGTTCAATACCGATTAATAGTCCATTGAGTGCGCAGCAAAGCAGAGCTGGCCAACTAAAAGGTCCAAGATTGAGAAGTTGTTCGATGGGTTGCATGCTGACCTCCTAAAAAACGTCGAGTATGCAGAGAAAGCGAATCTTGATCGAACAAAAGCTTTTGTTTGTCTAGATAAGTAAAATTTATGGCGAGAGACAGTGATTTGTCAGCGTAATTATTTATCTATTCTAAATGCAAATCGAGTGGTGTTTTACTTGAACGACCGCCAATTTCTCGTGTTAATTTAGGAACTAAGTAACCAGAAACTTGTTCGATAACACCGGCCATAATGTCTTTAGCCTGTTGGTCTGAAACAAAAAAGTGTGCGGCGCCTTGAACTTTGTCTAATACGTGCAGGTAATAGGGCAGGATGCCAGCATCAAATAATGTTTCGCTTAATTGAACTTGCGCTTTGATGCTGTCATTGACCCCTTTAAGTAGTACGCCTTGGTTTAGTAGGGTGACATTAATAGCACGCAGACGGTTCATTTGCCGTTTAAGCTCAAGGCTGATTTCGTTAGCGTGGTTGATGTGCGTGACGAGAATGACTTGCAAGCGAGTATCTTGCAGTAACTCACATAACGAGTCGGTAATACGCGCTGGTATCACGACAGGCAAGCGCGAGTGAATACGTAAGCGTTTGATGTGTGGAATTTGGCTAATCGCATCGATCAACCATTTAAGCTCGTGATCTTTTGCCATCAGTGGATCGCCACCAGATAGAATGACTTCATTCAATTCAGGATGTGCGGCAATATAATCCAAGCTTTGCTGCCAAACCGTTTTACTGCCTTTATTCTCTTGGTAGGGAAAGTGACGACGGAAGCAGTATCGGCAATTCACCGCACATCCGCCTTTTACGATCATCAGTGCTCGGTTTTTGTACTTATGCAGCAAACCTGGAATCGCGTTATTTTGCTCTTCAAGTGGGTCAGTTGAATAGCCTTGATGCCATTCAAACTCTTCGCTGAGCGGAAGCACTTGGCGCAACAGTGGATCATAAGGGTTCCCTTTTTCCATACGTTCGACAAAACTTTGTGGGACTCGTAGGGCGAAAAGCTTGCGAGCTTCAAAGCCGTTTTGCCAAAGTGAAGGATCGATCTCCAGTATTTGTAATAAATCTGCAGGGTTTGAGATCGCATTCGTTAACTGTTGGAGCCAGTTTTGCTCAACAGATTCGACTTTTCGGGTTATTATGTGCGGCATTGAATTTAACTCGAAGAATGGTAAGAGGAAAAAATGGCTACTGTTAGCACGAATGAATTTAAAGGCGGTCTCAAAATTATGCTTGATAATGAGCCTTGTGTCATTCTCGAAAACGAGTATGTGAAACCAGGTAAAGGTCAAGCATTCAACCGTGTAAAAATCCGTAAACTGCTTTCTGGCAAAGTTCTGGAAAAAACATTTAAATCAGGTGACTCAGTTGAAGTGGCTGACGTTATGGATATCGACCTAGATTATCTATATAGCGACGGTGAATTCTACCACTTTATGAATGCAGAAACATTTGAGCAGATCGCTGCAGACTTAAAAGCGGTTGGTGATAGCGCTAAGTGGTTGGTAGAAAACAACACTTGTATGTTAACACTTTGGAACGGTAACCCAATTGCGGTTACACCGCCAAACTTTGTTGAACTAGAAGTGGCAGAAACCGATCCTGGCCTAAAAGGTGACACTCAGGGTACGGGGGGCAAACCAGCAACATTGACTACTGGTGCTGTAGTTCGCGTTCCACTATTTATTACCATTGGTGAAGTGATCAAAGTTGACACTCGTTCTGGTGAATATGTAGGTCGTGTTAAGTAAATCATTACTAACGCTAAGAAGGTCGCGGTTGCGGCCTTTTTTGTCGCTGAACTATTTGATATTTACAGTGAACGACAAACAAATAAAAAAGCTGATGATTTCTCATCAGCTTTTTTGTTTTTATCGCATAAGCGTTGGATTAAATCATGAAGATAAATACAACGGCTAGGGCTGAAATTAAACCAGCAAAAGCGTAACAAGCAATTTTACCAACGATACCAGTATGGAATTTCAAGTCATGCATACCGTGGTGAACACGGTGCATGGCATGCCACATTGGTAGCGCTAATGTGCCAATGATGAACAGTGCACCGATAATGCTAGTTGCAAAGCTTGCAACACGTTCATAGCTCATGGCTTGTTCGTCAATAATGCCGAGTGGCGCTAGGATACCCAACACTAAAATAGTGATTGGCGTGATCATAGCAAACCATGTACCACCAGCACCAAATAGTCCCCACCAAACTGGTTCGTCAGAACGTTTTGGGGTGCGATTTACCTTATAATTGTTATTCATTACTATAAGCTCCTTACACCACAATCAGAACGATGAGAGAAATAAATGCCACCGCTGCCCACTGAGTGAGTACGATGATTTTTTTGTCGACCAACTTACCTTTCAGGCGAATAGGCATTACTTGCGGCATCATGCTGAAGAAGGTTTGAGCATGCAGCAAGCTGCCCGCTAAAGCGACGATGTTGATGGCAACCACAATTGGGTTTGCCATAAAGCTCAGCCAGCCTTGCCACGCTTCAGGGCCCTTGACCAAACAACCCAAACCGAAAGTTAGGAATAGGGTAAATAGAATCAAAGGTAAAACAGTGGCTTCACGCATCATGTAGAAGCGGTAGAAAGGATGATCTTTCCACCAAGTACGCTTCATCTCACGTACATAAGGTTTACGGTTACTCATGATTACGCCTCCCCTGAATCTTTGTCTGAATGGCTAGTTGAACCGTCAGGCTTTAGCATCGCGATGACAAAATCCATCGAAGACTCTACTTTACCTTGGTTTACTGCTGCTGCAGGGTCTACGTGTTTTGGGCAGACCTCAGAGCAATAACCAACAAAGGTACAACCCCAAGCACCGTTATCACCATTGATAAGCTTCATACGTTCAGCTTTACCATTGTCGCGGCTGTCTAAGTTATAGCGATGCGCAAGTGTTAATGCTGCAGGGCCAATGAACTCAGGGTTTAAACCGAACTGAGGGCAAGCTGCGTAGCAAAGACCACAGTTGATACATCCTGCGAACTGTTTGTATTTTGCCATTTGCTCTGGCGTTTGCAGGTTGGTGCCATCTTCAGGTTTACGGTCGTTACCGATAATGTAAGGTTTAATCGCTTCAAGACGTTCGATGAACGGCGTCATATCAACAATTAAATCTTTTTCGATAGGGAAGTTGGCTAATGGCTCAATTTTCACCCCATTCGGGTAGTCACGTAGGAAACTCTTACAAGCCAGTTTTGGTACACCATTCACCATCACACCACATGAACCACAAATCGCCATGCGGCAAGACCAACGGTAAGAGAGGTCTTTATCTAGGTGATCTTTGATGTAGCCAATGGCGTCGAGTACCGACATGGTCTCATCAAAGGGTACTTCAAAGGCTTGTAGATGCGGCTCAGCATCCGCTTCTGGGTCGTAGCGTAAGATATCTACTTTTTGAATACGATTTGCTGACATTATTTTTGCTCCTCTGCGCGTTTGTCTTCGGCAGCTTTTTCTGCCGCGGCCGCTTGTTCTGCGGCTTCACCATATAGACGCGCTTTCGGTTGTGACTTGGTGATTTTCACATCGCTGTAATCGATGGTTGGCGCTGCATCTGGTTGGTAGAAAGCCAAAGAGTGTTTCAGGAAGTTGACGTCATCACGCTCTGTACAACCTTCATCCAAACGTTGGTGAGCACCACGAGACTCTTTACGTAAAATCGCAGAGTGCGCCATCGCTTCGGCAACTTCTAAGCCGTAGCCAACTTCAATCGCGTAAAGCAAGTCAGTGTTGAATACTTTGCCTTTATCTTTGATGCTGATGCGCTTGTAACGCTCTTTAAGCTCGGTGATTTTATCGATCGTCGCTTGCATTAAATCTTCTTGGCGGTAGATACCACAACCTGCTTCCATGGTGTGACCCATTTCAGTACGGATAGTGGCCCAGTTTTCATCGCCTTCTTGGTTCATCAAGGCAGCAATACGCTCTTCAACCGCTTTCACTTGTTTAGCGATAGATTCATCGTTCCAACCTTTAAACTCAGCAGCACGTTTCACCGCTTGTTCACCAGCAACGCGGCCAAATACCACGAATTCAGCAAGAGAGTTTGAACCTAAGCGGTTTGCACCATGAAGACCAACGGATGCACATTCGCCGACCGCAAATAGGCCTTTAATACGCGTTTCGCATTGACCATCGGTCTCAATACCACCCATGGTGTAGTGCACGGTAGGGCGAATTGGGATCGGCTCTTTGGCTGGGTCGACATTGACGTAAGCTTTAGCTAGCTCACAAATGAATGGTAGACGTTCTTGTAAGTACTCTTCACCTAGGTGGCGAAGGTCAAGATGCACTACATCACCCAGTGGGTGTTTGATAGTGTTGCCTTTTTGCTGTTCATGCCAGAACGCTTGAGAAACTTTATCGCGAGGACCCAGTTCCATATATTTGTTTTTTGGCTGACCAACGGGAGTTTCAGGGCCCATGCCGTAATCTTGCAGATAACGGTAGCCATTTTTGTTGACGATAATACCGCCTTCACCACGACAACCTTCGGTCATCAAAATACCAGTACCCGGTAAGCCTGTTGGGTGGTATTGAACAAACTCCATATCGCGCAGAGGAACACCGTGACGATAAGCCATCGCCATGCCGTCACCTGTTACGATACCGCCATTGGTATTACAGTGGTAAACACGCCCTGCGCCACCGGTTGCCAATACAACAGATTTCGCTTTAATAGTAACCAATTCACCTTCAGACATGTGAATGGCGATAAGGCCTTGTACTTCACCGTCTTCAACAAGCAGATCAACCACAAAATACTCATCAAAGCGGTTGATTTGTGGATATTTCATTGAAGTTTGGAAGAGGGTGTGAAGCATGTGGAAGCCGGTTTTATCTGCCGCAAACCAGGTGCGTTCAACTTTCATACCACCAAAGCGGCGTACGTTGACTTCACCATTTTCTTTACGGCTCCATGGGCAGCCCCATTGCTCCATTTGCACCATTTCGCGCGTCGAATTGGCAACAAAGTATTCAACAACATCCTGTTCACATAGCCAGTCACCACCGCCAACGGTATCGTTGAAGTGGTTATCTAGGCTATCTTCTTCCTTGATAACTGCCGCTGAGCCACCTTCTGCTGCGACCGTATGAGAACGCATTGGATAGACTTTTGAAATCAGAGCGACTTCTAAATCAGGGTTTGCTTCAGCTGCTGCAATTGCAGTACGAAGACCAGCGCCGCCTGCGCCGATGACTGCGATATCTGTGGTGATAATTTGCACAGTTATCCTCCAGTGAGTGATGCGGAAATTCCGCTTGTTATAATTAAAAGCTAATAAGCCTTACTTTGGGTGCTGCTAGTGTAGAAGAGGTTAGTTAGGAAAAAATTGATTCTGTTAGGTTTTTGCTTCGGAAGTGCAAGTGTAAGCATAATTATTTTTCTTTGTGTGATAATAATCACGTACGGATTGGGAATTTGCTCTTAGCAGAGTAGAATTTGCCTTACTTCAACTTGTGTATCAGTCAAAAAATGAGCAAACAATACTGGATGCCAACCGCATCAATTCAACAACTGCGACAAAGAGCCCGCCTCATCAAGCAGATCCGACAATTCTTTGATGAGCGAGACGTGCTGGAAGTCGACACTCCTGCGATGAGTCACGCCACGGTGACTGATATCCATCTGCAAACCTTTGCAACAGAGTTTATTGGCCCAGGTTACGCTGATGGGCGTCGATTGCATTTTATGACTAGCCCTGAGTTTCATATGAAGCGTTTGTTGGCGGCGGGTAGTGGCTCTATTTATCAAATCAATAAAGCATTTCGTAATGAAGAGAACGGCCGCTACCACAACCCAGAATTTACCCTCTTGGAATGGTATCGCATTGGGTTTAACCACCATGATCTTATGGATGAAATGGATACGTTGTTGCAGCTTGTTCTGCAATGTGCGATGGCTGAACGCATGACTTATCAGCAAGCTTTTATTCAAGTGCTCGGTGTTTGTCCTTTAGAAGCTTCGATGACGGAGCTTAAACGCGTTGCTAGTAAGCTTGGTCTGAACGATATTGCGCAGCCAGAAGAAGACCGAGATACGTTATTACAGCTGCTATTTAGTATTGGCATTGAACCGAAAATTGGTCAACAAGCGCCCGTATTTGTTTATGATTTCCCCGCCTCTCAAGCGGCATTGGCAAAAATTAATGTGCAAGATCCTCGTGTTGCGGATCGCTTCGAAGTCTATTTTAAAGGGATTGAGCTTGCTAACGGTTTTCATGAGCTGGATAACCCACAAGAGCAATTGGCACGTTTTGAAGCGGATAACCAAAAACGCTACGCGATGGGACTTGCCGAGCAGCCTATTGACTATCATTTAATTGAAGCATTAAAAGCGGGCTTACCTGCATGCGCTGGTGTGGCTTTAGGGATTGATCGCTTGATTATGTTGGCGCTTGGCCAAGATCATATCGATAAAGTGACGGCTTTCCCATTTCCAATCGCTTAATTTGAATCTCGGTATTTTTCTTCATTCACTCTTGATGAATGAGGAAAAATGCAACACTTGTTTATTCTGCCGTCTAAGCACTCGCGTCATGCCTTCAACCTCGCTATACTCCTTGTCTGTTTTTAAGCCCACATTGCAAGAGCACAACATATGCAAGAGTACATCGAGTTTTTCCAACAAAATATGATTCTATCTTTGGCATGGGTAGGTATTCTCGTTGCCTTAATTATGAGCATCGTAAAATCGACCACTGCGGCATACAAAGAAATCACCGCAGCACAAACCACTTATCTGATGAATCGTGACAATGGTGTGGTTGTTGATATTCGCTCTAAAGAAGAGTTCAAAAAAGGTCATATAACTGATGCGGTTCACATTTTACCGTCGGATATTAAAGCAGGTAACTTTGCTAGCCTTGAAAATCGCAAGTCAGACCCAATCATTGTTGTATGCAAAACGGGTCAAACTGCGCAAGAGAGTGCAAACTTACTCGCTAAAGCTGGTTTTGAAAACGTGAATCTATTGAAAAGCGGTTTGGTTGCTTGGAATGAAGCTAACCTACCATTGGTTCGCGGCAAGAAGTAATTCACTGACAGTGGTTCTCTAGAATTGAACTTGCTTGAGTGAAAATTCATCATTTAACCTGAAGAGTTGTGATGTTTTCCACGTAATAGTGAGTTCATCTAGTCATTCAAAATTAGCTCGGTTAGTCTCAAGACAACACAGAATTTGTAAGTATTTAAGGATTAAACAATGGCTGAAGCAGCACAACAAGACGCACAACAAAATTTCGCAATTCAACGTATCTTCCTAAAAGATGTTTCTTTTGAAGCTCCAAACTCACCAACGATGTTTCAAAAAGAGTGGAATCCAGATGTGAAGCTGGATCTAGACACTCAAAGCCGTGAGCTTGGTGAAGGTGTATACGAAGTTGTGCTGCGTCTAACGGTTACTGTAAAAAATGCTGAAGAAAACGCATTCCTATGCGAAGTTCAACAAGGTGGTATCTTCACTGCAGATAAAATGGAAGCAGGCCAATTGGCTCATTGTTTAGGTGCATTCTGCCCTAACATTCTATTCCCATACGCTCGTGAAACTATTTCTAGCTTGGTGGTTAAGGGTACATTCCCACAACTTAACCTTGCACCAGTTAACTTTGATGCATTGTTTATGAACTATCTACAACAGCAAGCGTCTCAAGGTGAACAAGCTGAGGCTTAATCGCTATCAGCGTTAGCATTTAAGGGGCGGTTTATTTTCACGGCTCTTAATGATTAAAAATGCACAAAGCATCCCAAAGACTGACGGTGCGATGTGCATTTTTTATTTGTCTCTGTTTAATTTTTATTACCAAGGCTTAGTTTGTTTGACTGCCCAAGGCTAATAAATGGTAAGCAGCATCAGCAGAATGATACCTAAGCCATTTTATAAATTGTTTAAGAGCAACACTGAAAATGGTTTAGGTATAAAATAAATACACTAATAGTTAATGGGCGAAACAATGACAGATCCTAAAAGTATTTACGGCAAAGAGATTGCAATGACAGTGATTGGTGCTGGTTCTTACGGTACATCTCTGGCGATTTCTCTGGCGCGTAATGGCGCAAATGTTGTTCTTTGGGGACATGAAGTTGAGCATATGGCTCGCCTTGAGGCTGATCGTGCTAACCATGAGTTTTTGCCCAATATTGATTTTCCACCGTCACTAATTATCGAGTCTGATTTACAAAAAGCGGTGCAAGCGAGCCGAGATCTATTGGTTGTGGTACCAAGTCATGTGTTTGGTATTGTCTTGAAGAGTCTCAAACCGTATTTGAGAGAGAACTCTCGGATCTGCTGGGCAACCAAAGGGTTGGAGCCGGAAACTGGACGTTTATTGAAAGATGTAGCACACGATGTGATAGGCGATCATTATTCATTAGCGGTATTGTCTGGTCCAACGTTTGCCAAAGAGCTAGCGATGGGCATGCCTACGGCAATTTCTGTTGCGTCGCCTGATGAGCAGTTTGTGAAAGAGCTGCAAGAAAAAATCCACTGTAGCAAAACGTTTCGAGTTTATGCCAATAGTGATTTTATCGGCATGCAATTAGGTGGTGCGGTTAAGAATGTGATAGCAATTGGAGCCGGGATGTCTGATGGTATCGGTTTTGGTGCCAATGCCCGTACAGCGTTAATCACTCGCGGTTTGGCGGAAATGTGTCGCCTTGGTGCTGCGCTAGGGGCACAGCCGGAAACCTTTATGGGCATGGCTGGGTTAGGCGATTTAGTACTGACTTGTACTGATAACCAATCACGCAACCGTCGTTTTGGTTTAGCATTGGGACAAGGCAAAGAGGTGGATACTGCTCAACAAGAAATTGGCCAAGTGGTTGAAGGTTACCGTAATACTAAAGAAGTATGGGTGCTAGCACAGCGAATGGGTGTTGAGATGCCAATAGTTGAACAAATCTATCAAGTGTTGTATCAAGGTAAAGATGCACGTATGGCGGCTCAAGATCTGCTGGCACGCGATAAAAAAGCGGAACGATAATTCATTGCCCATAGTATCGGTGAGGAGACTCATCGCACGGCAATCTACATTGACGCTCTAGGGATTGAATTGGTAAGGGTAATGAACCAACGATGAAACATTGCGAAAAATTCAAAGTTTGGCAAGCGATAGTCAAAGAGGCACGTGAGCAATCAGAACAAGAACCGATGCTGGCTAGCTTTTATCATGCCACCATCATCAAGCATGATAGCTTAAGTTCAGCACTGAGCTACATATTAGCCAATAAGCTGAACACTGCGTCGATGCCAGCCATGGCAGTACGTGAGGTGGTTGAAGAAGCTTTTGCCGCTGATTGCAGCATTACCGAAGCGGCGGCGTGTGATATTTGCGCGACGGTTAATCGTGACCCTGCGGTTTCTATGTACTCGATGCCTCTGCTTTACCTGAAAGGCTATCATGCATTGCAAGGATATCGTGTTGCCAATTGGTTATGGAAACAAGGGCGTGTCGCTTTGGCAACTTATTTCCAAAATCAAATCTCAGTGGCTTGTCAGGTCGATATTCATCCAGCAGCTCGAATTGGTCGCGGTATTATGTTGGATCACGCGACAGGTATTGTGATTGGTGAAACCGCTGTGGTGGAAAATGATGTCTCAATTTTGCAGGATGTGACACTTGGCGGTACAGGTAAAGAATGTGGTGATCGTCACCCGAAAATTCGTGAAGGTGTGATGATTGGTGCTGGTGCCAAAATTCTAGGCAATATTGAAGTGGGTGAGGGGGCTAAAATTGGTTCTTGCTCTGTGGTACTGCAAGCGGTTCCCCCACATACCACGGTAGCTGGCGTTCCGGCTAAAATTGTCGGTCGTCCGCAAACCGATAAGCCTTCTTTAGATATGGATCAGCAGTTTAATGGTCGCTCGCAAAGCTTTATCGGCGGTGATGGTATTTAAATAAAAAAGGTGATGCTTTTGCATCACCTTTTTTTATCGCTGGCGTTAAGCCATGGCGTCAAGTTCAACAAGCACTTCTTCTGCCCATTCAACCCAAGCTTGACGAAGCAAAAGGTTGCGACGCAGTGTCAGGCGTTCAAGACGTTGTTGCTTATCTAAGGTCGCAGGCGTTGCATAGTACGCAGATTCAATCTCTTGGTAATGAGCAACTAATTTCTTTGACTCTTCGATTAACTCACCCAGTTGAACTCGGTAAGGCGTTGCTGGCTGTACAGCACAAGCGATAAGCTTAGCACTGAATTCGTCACGAACAGTCGGGTGTGCAGTCGGTTGATCAAACCACTCACCTAATGCTCGACGACCTAAATCCGTGATGGAGTAAACTTTACGATCAGGCTTACCTTCTTGAGGCTCTAATACGCAAGTAACAAGGCCATTTTGACCCATTTTATTTAATTCACGGTAAACTTGCTGGTGGCTGGCTTTCCAAAAGTAGCCAATGCTAGCTGAGAACTCTTTCGTGATGTCGTAACCTGTGGCATCGCGTGTGCTCAGAACGGTTAAGATAACGTGTGGTAATGACATGTCTTCAATCCAAATGGTTAATAAACGATGAAACCAATCGCGTAAACTCTTGTTGTGCTTCTGATGGCATCAATCTTGGTTGAGTTTAAGCAACACCAACTTATCGTATGTTGGTTGTGTCACCTTAAAAGCCGTTTATCACCTAGGAGGTAGTACGCATTGCGCATACCAATCTGCGATTTGTTGTGTTTATATGGTTTCGCAGAGGAGCGGTATTATATCTAAATAATAAGCATAAAGTGGAATACTTTGGGTGTGAATACCTAAAAAGCTGATAATATTCTCAATAATTTTATTCGGTCAAAATAAAAGGCCGCATAATGCGACCTTTTTTTGTTTTTATGGAATAAAAAACTACCATTTAACCTGTATTACGCATTCCTGCTGCTATGCCAGCAATCGTTACCATTAGTGCTTCTTCTAATTCTACCGATGGGGTCTCTGTTTGACGGGTACGATAGAGCAACTCTGCTTGCAGCATATTCAATGGCTCAACATAGATATTACGCAGACGAATTGATTCAAGACCCCAAGGGTCGCTTTGCATCAAATTCTCGTTGTTTTCCACATTAAGCACTGCTTTGATGTCTTTCTGGAGTTGAGTGCGCAGACGATCACCTAGTGGACGCAGCGATTCATCGACTAAGCGTTCATCGTAGTAGCGTGAAATTTCGATGTTGCACTTAGAATACACCATCTCCAGCATGCCTAAGCGTGTGGAGAAGAACGGCCATTCACGACACATATCTTCAAGTAGCGCTTGGTGTCCTTTATCTATCGAGTATTGAATCGCTTCACCAGCCCCTAACCATGCAGGAAGTACTAGGCGGTTTTGGCTCCAAGAAAAAATCCAAGGAATAGCACGTAAGCTTTCAACCCCACCATTTGGATTACGTTTGGCGGGACGAGAACCGAGAGGTAATTTACCCAGTTCTAGTTCAGGGGTTGCTTGACGGAAATAAGGCACAAAGTCTGGTTCGCCACGCACAATGTTGCGGTATGACTCACAAGATACTTCTGATAAAACATCCATCAAATCACGCCAATCTTGTTTTGGCTCTGGCGGTGGAAGTAGGTTGGCTTCCAAAATTGCACTAGCGTACATATTGAAGCTGTTAATGGCCACTTCTGGCAAACCAAGTTTAAAACGAATCATCTCGCCTTGTTCGGTTACGCGTAGGCCACCTTTCAAGCTTTTTGGTGGTTGGGAAAGTAGCGCTGCGTGCGCTGGCGCACCACCACGACCAATCGTACCGCCACGGCCATGAAATAGTGTCAGTTCAATGCCCGCTTCTTCGCTAACTTTAACCAGAGCATCCATTGCGCGATATTGCGCCCAACCGGCTGACATTACACCTGCATCTTTAGCAGAATCAGAATAGCCAATCATCACCATTTGATGGTTTTGAATAAAGCCGCGGTAGAGATCAATACTCATCAATTGGTTGATGACCGCTTCGGCATTGTTTAAGTCATCCAATGTTTCAAATAGTGGACAGACATCCATGCGATAAGGGCAGCCAGATTCTTGCAGTAATAAGTGTACTGCGAGCACATCTGATGCGGTACGAGCCATGGAAATGACATATGCTCCAAAGGCTTCACGAGGTTGTGCGGCAATAATCTTACAGGTATCGAGCACTTCTTGAACTGGCTCTGATGGTTGCCAGTCACGCGGCAATAGGGGGCGCTTTGAGCTGAGTTCATTAGTTAGGAAAGCAATTTTGTCTTGCTCACTCCACTGGTCGTAATCACCAATGCCTAGATAGCGTGTCAGCTCAGACAGTACATCGGAATGACGAGTACTTTCTTGGCGGATATCCAAACGTACTAAATGCACGCCAAAAGCTTTGATACGGCGTAGTGTGTCAAGTAGCGAACCGTCAGCGATGACACCCATGCCACATTCATGCAGTGATTGATAGCATGCCAGCAGCGGCTGCCATAATTGGTCGATATGCTGAAGCGGCGCTTTGCGTGCCAATTGCTGACCATTGATTTTCGCTTCAAGTACTTCCGTGGTTTCAGTCAATAGCGTACGTAAACGCTTTAGAATTGCACGGTAAGGTTCGTGTTCATCTTCACCAGCAAGCGCTCGCAATGCATCACTGCATTTAGTCATTGATAGTTCACTGACTAATTCATTGATGTCGCCAAGGTACAGGTCAGCTGCTTTCCAACGAGAAAGTAACAGCACTTCACGGGTAATAGTGTGAGTAACGAATGGGTTACCGTCGCGGTCTCCACCCATCCAAGATGAGATATGCACTGGGCGCGCATCAATCGGTAGCCCTTCGCCTAAGTAACTTTCTAGGCGCTCATCGAATTCACGTAAGAACTCTGGTATGGCTTGCCATAATGAATTTTCTACTACCGCAAACCCCCATTTTGCTTCATCAAGAGGGGTTGGGCGCTGCTTACGGATAACATCGGAATGCCAGCTTTGGGCGATTAATTGTTCTAAACGGCGCTCGGTTTTTTGACGCTCTTTGAAAGAGAGATCGCTCAATTCAAGTTTCGATAGACATTCATTGATCTTAACCAATTTGTTGATCATGGTACGGCGTGTGATTTCTGTTGGGTGAGCGGTGAGAACGAGCTCGATATTCAGATCACGTACCGCTTGAGCGGCATCCAGTTTGCTGATTTTATTTTGATTAAGTTTGGCAAACAGAGAGCTGATGGCATCTGGTTCACAAACGTGTTCTTCGCAGTGACGAGAAATAGTATGGTATTGCTCAGCCATGTTGGTTAAGTTTAGAAATTGGTTGAAAGCGCGAGCAACGGGAGTGAGCTGTTCATTAGGAAGGTTTTTAATTTCCTCTACCAAACTGTCTCGGTCGGCTTGATTACCGTTACGTGCTGATTTGGAAAGCTTTCGGATGGTTTCCACTTTCTCTAAGATAACGTCACCATGAGCATCCTGTATGGTATTGCCTAGCAACCGGCCAAGCATGCTCACGTTACTTTTGAGCGCAGCGTATTTTTCGTTCATTGTCGTCCTGCCTTGTAAAAAAATTACATCCAATGTTCCTTGCTAGGTACACAATCTAGCGAAAAGATCCCTTCCGAGTCAAATAAAGCAGACTAAGTTTCCATTTATTGCTTATGTTACGGTTTTTGACGTCTTGATGAATAATTTGCATTAATTACTGAAATTTTATTACAAAAAAAGCCTTAAAGGTGGACCCTTTAAGGCGCTGTATATTTTCATCTTCGAGAATGTCGTTCTTAGAAGCAGTATTTGTACATCGCTTTTGACAGTACATTGATGGTTGGATCAATAAATTCGAAGGCCAAGAACTCATCAGGTTGATGGGCTTGGTCTATGGAACCTGGTCCAAGTACTAACGTTGGACATAACTGCTGTAAAAACGGTGCTTCGGTACAATAATTAACTGTCTCAGAAGGTGTGTTACAGATCTCTTCAACCCCTCCGATAAAGGGGTGGTCATGCTGACATTCATAACCTGGGATCGCTTCATGCAATGCGGTAATTTCAATCCTGCCCGGCCATTTAGCCGCAACTTCGTTGAGTGCGCCACGTAGCATGTTATCTAATCCATCCAAGCTGATGCCTGGTAGCGGGCGAACATCATAATGCAGCTCACAGCAACCACAGATACGGTTCGGGCTATCGCCACCATGAATATGGCCCAAATTTAAGGTTGGATTAGGGATGGCAAACCCCGGGTGATGATACTCTTTGACCAGTTTGTCACGCAGTTGCATTAATGCATACATCACTTCGTGCATAATCTCTATCGCATTTACCCCCAAAGCTGGGTCAGATGAGTGGCCAGATTTACCCGTCACTCGAATGGCATTCGCTACGTGTCCTTTATGACCACGAATAGGCACCAAACTGGTGGGTTCACCGATAATGCAGTAATCCGGTTGGAAGGGGGCATTCTCAGTAAAATGACGAGCACCAAGCATGGTGGTTTCTTCATCGCACGTTGCCAGTACATACAGCGGTTTACTCTGTTTACTCCAATCGACCTTCTTCACCGCTTCATAAATGAATGCAAAAAATCCTTTCATATCGGCCGTTCCTAATCCATAGAAACGATCATTGGCTTGAGTCAGTGCGTGAGGTTCAAAGCTCCAACGTCCTTGATCAAAAGGGACTGTGTCGCTGTGCCCCGCAAGCAGCAATCCACCTTCACCGCTGCCTTTTTTCGCGATTAGGTTGTATTTGCCAGGAGCAACGGCAATGGTTTCAACTGTAAAACCTAAGCTGGAAAACCACTCTGACATCTTATTAATCACATTTTCATTACCTTCATCCCAGCTCGAGTCAGTGGAGCTAATGGAAGAGGTCGAAATCAGGCCTTCATAGACCTCAAGAAAACTGGGTAATTGCATATTATCTTTGCTCCTAGTATTGACAGAGTAATCGCGAGAAGGTAAAACACATATTAAATCACTTTGTGTGAATAAAAAACCGAAATATGCGGTGTTTTCTGAAATTTATAGTCATTTTTGAATTGTCTTTTTTACTTTGAAACTGGATGTCACAAGATGTTAAAAACCACAATTATCGGAGCTAGCGGTTATACCGGAGCTGAGTTGGCTTACATGGTGCAAAAGCACCCACAACTCACGCTATCAGGTTTATATGTTTCCGCCAATAGTCTAGATGCAGGAAAGCCAATGGCAGAGCTGCATGGCAAGCTTGCGGGTGTTGTGGATATGTCGATTCAACCATTGGTTGATCCAGCCAAAGCAGCCAGTGAATGTGATGTGGTGTTTTTAGCAACCGCTCATGAGGTTAGCCATGATTTGGCGCCGATTTTCCTTGAGCAAGGTTGTCAGGTTTTCGACCTTTCTGGTGCTTTTCGAGTTCAAGGTGATGATTTCTACACAAATTACTACGGCTTTGAGCACAAACATGCGCAGTGGCTAGAACAAGCTGTTTACGGTTTAGCTGAATGGAATGCTGAGGCGATCCAACAAAGCCAACTGATTGCTGTTGCAGGTTGTTACCCAACGGCATCGCAACTCGCGATTAAACCATTGGTGGAAGCTGGACTACTTGATAGTAAGCAGTGGCCAGTTATCAACGCAATCAGTGGTGTGACTGGTGCAGGCAGAAAAGCGAGCTTAACCAATAGCTTTTGCGAAGTCAGCTTACAGCCTTACGGTGTATTTACGCATCGTCATCAACCAGAAATTGCGACGCATCTTGGTTGTGAGGTGATTTTCACTCCTCACCTTGGCAATTTTAAGCGTGGCATTTTAGCGACTATCACCATGAAACTGGCTCACGGTGTCTCTGAGCAGCAAGTGCTTGAAGCATTTGAGCTGGCTTATGCCAATAAACCAGCGGTCAGAATTAAGCAAACATTACCAAGAATTCAAGATGTCGAGTTTACGCCATTTTGTGACCTCGGCTGGCGAGTACAAGGTGAGCATATTATCGTCGTCTCGGCGATAGACAATTTATTAAAAGGTGCATCAAGCCAAGCGATGCAGTGTTTAAACATTCATTACGGTTTTTCTGAGCTAACAGCTTTGGTGTAAGCCACCAAGCGTAAGGGTTAAATATGACAGATACAAAGCAAAATCCATTAGTGATTAAGTTAGGCGGCGCGGCGCTGTCTTGTTCGGACACGCTAAGCAAATTGTTTGGCGCAATCGCACAGTATCAAGCCCAAGCTCAGCGACGAATTGTCATCGTTCACGGTGGGGGCTACCTAGTGGACGAGCTAATGGCGAAACTACAACTGAAAACTGTGAAAAAAGACGGTTTACGGGTAACGCCTTACGAGCAAATTCCGTTGATTGTTGGTGCGTTAGCAGGAACTGCTAACAAGATGCTACAGGGTCAGGCGATTAAAGATGGTTTGAACGCGGTTGGCTTATCTCTGGCTGACGGTGGGTTGTGTAAAGTGGAAGAGTTGGATCCAGAACTCGGCGCGGTGGGGAAAGCATCACCAGGGGATTCGCAAATTCTACAAGCCATTCTTGCTGCTGGTGGTTTGCCAATCATTAGTTCGATCGGTCTGACTGCTGAAGGTCAGATGATGAATATTAATGCGGACCAAGCTGCGGTTGCGGTGGCAGGCGCATTAGATGCTGAGTTGGTACTGCTTTCAGACGTTAGTGGTGTATTGGATGGTAAGGGGCACCTTCTTGCTAGTCTCAATGAACAACAGGCTAATGCACTGATTGCAGGTAAAGTGATTACCGACGGCATGATCGTCAAAGTCAAAGCAGCATTAGAAGCCGCCAATGATTTAGGTCGTCCTATTCAAGTCGCTACATGGCGCTACCCAGATAAGCTAAGCAAATTATTTGCGGGCGAGAGCATTGGTACACAATTCTTGCCTCAGTCATAAATTAAAAATTTTGGTAAGTTGTTTAATAACGACTTTCGATAAGAAGTAACCCAGAGCACTGACCGCCAAGCGCAGCGCCGGGAAAATTGGAGAAGTAAAATGAGCAAAGTTCAAGTTAATAAAGTAGTTGTCGCATACTCTGGCGGTCTAGATACATCAGTGATCATTCCGTGGTTAAAAGAGAATTATGATTGTGAAGTCGTGGCTTTTGTCGCTGATGTTGGCCAAGGTGAAGAAGAATTAGTCGGCATTGAAGAGAAAGCTAAAGCGTCAGGCGCTTCAGAATGCTACGTAGTGGATCTAAAAGAAGAGATGGTTGCTGAATACATCTATCCAACACTAAAAACAGGCGCTTACTACGAGGGTAAATACCTACTTGGAACGTCAATGGCTCGTCCAATCATTGCCAAAGCGCAAGTTGAAATTGCGCGTAAAGTGGGCGCGGATGCACTGTGCCACGGCTGTACGGGTAAAGGTAATGACCAAGTGCGTTTTGAAGGCGCGTTTGCCGCGTTAGCACCGGACCTACATGTGATTGCACCATGGCGTGAATGGGATCTTGTTAGCCGTGAAGAGTGTCTGGATTACCTAGCAGAGCGTAACATTCCGTGTGCCGCTTCTTTAACTAAGATCTACTCACGTGATGCCAACGCATGGCACATCTCAACCGAAGGTGGCGTGCTTGAAAATACGTGGAATGCACCAAACGAAGATTGTTGGGTATGGACAGTTGATCCAGAACAAGCGCCTAACGAAGCAGAATACGTGACTTTGCAAGTTGCCCAAGGTGAAGTCGTGGGTGTTGATGGAGAGCTGATGACGCCATATAACGCACTGGTTTATCTCAATGAGAAGGGCTCAAAACATGGTGTGGGTCGTATTGATATCGTTGAAAACCGTTTGGTTGGTATGAAGTCTCGTGGTTGTTACGAAACTCCAGGGGGCACCATCATGATGGAAGCGCTGCGTGCCGTTGAACAATTAGTGTTGGATAAAGCGTCTTTTGAATTCCGTGAAGAATTAGGCGTTAAAGCATCACACCTTGTTTACGATGGTCGTTGGTTTACTCCACTATGTAAATCGATCATGGCAGCGGCTGACCAGTTAGCCCAAGACGTCAACGGCGAGGTGGTGGTTAAGCTGTATAAAGGCCAAGCGACAGTGACTCAAAAACGTTCTGAAAACAGCTTGTATTCTGAAGAGTTTGCTACCTTCGGTGAAGATGAAGTGTATGACCAAAGTCATGCTGGTGGTTTCATTCGCCTTTACTCACTAGCAAGCAGAATCAGAGCACTTAACGAAGCAAAGAAAAACCAATAACCTTCGTTGATTAGCGTATTATGAAGCCCATTTGCTTAGCAAATGGGCTTTGTTGTTACAGTAACCTTGAATGATAAATTAAAATTTAAAATTCATGAATAATTATGTGAAATAAGTGAATTTTTACTTTGTTTTTCCTTCAGGCTGCGGTAAGTTATCACCATACAAAAAAGAAACTGAGTTCAATCAGATTCCATCGTTGCACACGCAGTGAATAGCGAGCATTTAGGAGAGACACAATGGCACTATGGGGCGGCAGATTTACCCAAGCAGCAGACACTAGGTTCAAAGAGTTTAACGATTCACTTCGCTTTGACTACCGATTGGCTGAGCAAGACATTGTGGGTTCTATAGCATGGTCTAAAGCCCTGTTGTCGGTGAACGTATTAAGCGAAGAAGAGCAACAAAAGCTAGAACTTGCGCTCAATGAGTTAAAACTGGAAGTGATGGAAGACCCAGAGCAGATCCTACGCTCTGATGCTGAAGATATTCACTCGTGGGTAGAGCAGCAATTGATCGGCAAAGTCGGTGATTTGGGTAAAAAACTGCATACGGGACGTTCTCGTAATGACCAAGTCGCGACGGATTTAAAATTGTGGTGCCGCCAGCAAGGGCAACAGCTACTGCTTGGCTTAGACCGTTTACAAACGCAACTGGTCTCAGTGGCGGAGCAACATCAAGCGACAGTATTACCAGGTTATACGCACTTACAACGCGCTCAACCTGTGACCTTTGCTCACTGGTGCTTAGCCTATGTAGAAATGTTTGAGCGTGATTATTCTCGTCTACACGATGCAATTAGGCGTTTAGACACCTGCCCATTGGGTTCTGGTGCACTAGCAGGAACGGCATACCCTATTGATCGTCAGCAGTTAGCTCATAACTTAGGTTTTCGTCGTGCTACGCGTAACTCACTAGATTCTGTGTCGGATCGGGATCATGTGATGGAATTGATGTCGATTGCGTCGATCTCTATGCTGCATTTATCGCGTTTGGCTGAAGATATGATCTTCTACAACTCTGGTGAGTCTGGCTTTATTGAACTGGCGGATACCGTGACCTCTGGCTCTTCCTTGATGCCACAAAAGAAAAACCCAGACGCGTTAGAGCTTATTCGGGGTAAAACGGGTCGGGTTTATGGGGCGTTGGCTGGCATGATGATGACCGTTAAAGCGCTACCATTGGCGTATAACAAAGATATGCAAGAAGACAAAGAAGGGCTGTTTGATGCGCTCGACACTTGGAATGATTGCATGGAAATGGCGGCCTTGTGTTTTGATGGTATCAAAGTGAATGGTGAACGCACACTTGAAGCCGCTAAACAAGGTTATGCCAACGCAACAGAACTCGCTGATTACTTGGTCGCTAAAGGGATTCCTTTCCGTGAAGCTCACCATATTGTGGGTGTGGCGGTGGTCGGTGCTATCGCTAAAGGTTGTGCATTAGAAGAATTATCGATTGCTGAACTGCAAGAATTTTCGCCAGTAATTGAAGATGACGTGTACGCCATTTTGACCATTGAATCGTGTTTGGAAAAACGTAGCGCGTTGGGTGGTGTCTCGCCGACTCAAGTGGCTTATGCGGTTGAGCAAGCACAAGCACGGCTAGATAAACGCGACACTACGGCGGTGAAAGTTCGTCCTGCGCGTTTGACTGATATCGAAACGTTAGAAAGCATGGTGACTTACTGGGCGAATATGGGTGAAAACTTACCTCGTTCACGCAATGAACTAGTGCGAGATATTGGTTCGTTTGCGGTTGCTGAGCATCATGGTGAAGTTACAGGTTGCGCATCGTTATATGTCTATGATTCAGGTTTAGCGGAAATTCGCTCATTGGGAGTGGAAGCTGGCTGGCAAGGTCAAGGACAAGGGCGAGCTATTGTCTCGTATTTAGTTAACAAAGCTCGTCAAATGGCGATTAAAAAAGTCTTTGTATTAACGCGTACGCCAGAGTTCTTTATGAAGCATGACTTTATCCCGACCTCAAAAACATTACTGCCAGAGAAAGTGCTGAAAGATTGTGAGCAATGTCCTCGTCAGCATGCGTGTGATGAAGTTGCCCTAGAAATTAATTTGGTCGAACAAGTTATCGCTAAGGTTAAGGTTGCATAACACAATGAATCTTATAGGTTAAATGTATTTTCTTGAAAAGATCTAAAAAAGATCGATTTTTGGGGAACAAATAAGGAAAAGCCCGGTCTATACAAATACCACTGCTTTTTCTTAGAAGAATCTAAGAAGGCCCCAGACCTGATATTGGTTTTGGGGCTTTTTTCTTTTAGTCGGAAAGAGAAGAAGTGTTGGCAGGGCGATCAATGGTTGTCTTGGCTACCATTACGTTTACGCCAAGGAAGAATCACAAACTTCATCCATAGATGTAGAAATAAAAGCCCATTAAAAGTAAATCCTGCCATTAGTAATGCTATTGATTCGATGCTTTTCGGATTGTCCTTGCATAGCCACCACCACACGACCCAGCACAGTACAGACAGCGTTGTGAGTTGGTCCATACAACGTTGACAGCGGCCTATTTTTTTCCAAAACCATGATTGTTTGCAGTGATTACAAGACATAGTGACCGAGCGTAGACAATAGATATCAGCAGTATATACCTTTCAATCCGTCTCAAGAAATAAGTGGCCACAAATTCAGTCAGAACAGAAGCACGATCAAAAACGGCCGCATTGCAGCGACCGTGGTAATCGAAGGGTAAATTAACAGCCAGGACCACAATCCAAACAGTGTTTGATCATCTCTGGCCCCAGATGCAGTTTGGCATTTAAGTCACGCAGTGCGGTGCGAACGCCTTCTTCAATGACTGGATGGTAAAATGGCATATCCAACATTTGTGAAATCGTCATTTGGTTTTGATGCGCCCAAGCGAGTAAATGTGCTAAGTGTTCAGCGTTTGGCCCCATCATCTCTGCGCCTAAGAAGCGGCCTGTGCCTTGCTCGCCATAAACATGCAATAGCCCTTTATTACGTAGCATCACACGTGAACGACCTTGCCCCTCGAATGATACTTCACCTGTTGCAAAACAGCCGCAATTGCCCAAACGTGTCGTTAACTGTTTATAGGTTTCGCCAACCATCGCAATCTGTGGGTCAGAAAATACTGCGGAAATCACTGAGCGTCTATGCCCAGCGCGAATATCAGGATAGCGCCCGGCGTTATCACCAGCAATACGACCTTGATCTGCCGCTTCATGCAGTAGTGGGATTTGATTACTTGCATCACCAGCGATAAAAATATTATCGACAGAGGTTTGCAGCGTGTAATGATCCGCGGTTGGTATGCCACGTTCGTCCAGGGCTATATCGGTATTGTCAATTGCTAGCTTATCAACGTTTGGACGACGTCCCGTTGCGGCCAATACATAATCAACAATGAAAATTTCAAGCTGCCCCTCATGGTTGATAAATTGAATCTCAACCTTATCTTCACCTTGCCCATCAAGTGAGGAGATGCGTTTCATGCTTTCTACTTTAACATCTGCATCTAAATAGAATTCTTCTTTGAATGCTTTATCAGCATAAGCCATGATTTCAGGGTCAGTTAATGGACCAACTTGACCGCCTAAACCAAACAGTTTTACTTTAACACCTAAGCGGTGCAGCGCTTGACCTAGTTCTAAGCCAATAACGCCCGGTCCAAATACGGCAACCGCTTGTGGTAAGTCATCCCATTCAAATACATCATCGTTAATAACAAGACGATCACCTAATTCATTCCAGATAGCAGGATAAGCGGGGCGCGATCCTGTGGCGATCACGATGCGTTTGGCATTAATTTGAGTGTGATCATCAACGGTCAATGTATGGTTATCGACAAACTGAGCATAGCCAGAGATCTTATCTTCAGCAGGGATCTCATCTACCCCTTCCAGTACAAACCCAACAAAGCGGTCACGCTCGCGTTTAACGCGATCCATCACTTCGCGGCCATTAATCACAATTTCACCTTGTGGGTGCACACCAAACGCTGGCGCTTTTTCAATGTTGTGCGCACTTTCAGCGGCGGCAATGAGTAACTTCGAGGGCATACAGCCAACTCGAGCGCAAGTTGTACCGTACGGGCCACCTTCAATCATAACTACGCTTGAGGTATGTGCTTTTGCTGCACGGTAAGCACCAAGCCCAGCGGTACCTCCACCAATTACGGCAACATCAACGTTTAATTGTTTCATAATGCTCTTCTCTTTATTCTGGATATGTCATTGTTTTCGTTGGGGGAGGTCCTAGGGAGTACTCCCTAGGACTGAGGGTGATTAACCTAAGTAAGCTTCTAGTTCTTCGCTACCGCCGATGTGTTTACCACCGATAAATACTTGAGGAACCGTCGTACGACCTGTGATAGCTCGTAAGCTTACAGTCGTTGCATCTTTACCTAGAATCACTTCTTCATATTGCAGACCGTGGTCAATCAGGTTTTGTTTCGCTTTGGCACAGAAAGGACAGCCAGGCTTGGTAAATACAGTGATCGATTCTTGTGTTTTATACTCTGGTGCTACGTGTTTTAGCATAGTGTCTGCATCAGATACTTTGAACGGGTCACCCGGTTCGTTTGGTTCGATGAACATTTTTTCTACCACACCATCTTTCACTAGCATGCTGTAACGCCATGAACGTTTGCCAAAACCTAGGTCATTTTTGTCAACTAGCATGCCCATACCATCGGTAAATTCACCGTTACCATCTGGGATGAAGGTGATGTTGTCAGCTTCTTGGTCATCTTTCCAAGCGTTCATGACAAAGGTATCGTTGACTGATACACATAGGATTTCATCAACACCATGCTCTTTAAATACTGGGAACAATTCGTTATAGCGTGGTAAATGGCTTGATGAACAAGTTGGTGTAAATGCACCAGGCAAGCTAAATACGATCACTGTCTTACCTTTGAAAAGTTCATCAGTAGTGATATTGACCCAAGCATCACCTTGACGTGTTGGAAAAGTAACTTGTGGAACAGCTTGGCCTTCTTTTGATGCGAACATAGTCGTTTCCTTTTAATTTGTGAGTAATTATTGTTGAGCGTGGTGGTTTTATTCCCAACCGTACTCTGCTCTGTTGAAGCTATTATTAAAGAAATTCTTTGATAGCTCTAATCGTTTGATGCTATGGTTTTGATAGGTGGGTTCTATTGAGGCTAAAAATGAACATCCGTGATTTTGAATACTTAGTATCATTAGCTGAGCATAAACATTTCCGCAAAGCGGCAGAGGCATGCTTTGTGAGTCAGCCCACGTTGAGTGGCCAAATTCGTAAATTAGAAGATGAATTAGGAACGGTATTACTGGAACGCAGTAGTCGCCGAGTATTGTTTACCGATTCAGGTTTGCAGTTGGTTGAGCAGGCAAAACGTATTCTTAGTGAAGTCAAAACGTTCAAAGATATGGCCAGTGGTCAAGGGGGCTCAATGAGTGGACCCATTCATATCGGCTTTATTCCTACGGTGGGGCCTTATCTTTTGCCGCGCATTGTTCCTTATCTAAAAGAGCAGTTTCCTGATCTAGAGCTGTATTTACATGAAGCTCAAACTCAGCAGTTGGTTCGTCAATTAGAAGAAGGAAAACTCGATTGTTTAATTCTCGCTTCTGTTGCTGAAACGGCACCATTTAAAGAGATAGAGATTTATAACGAGCCACTGAGCATTGCTGTGCCTACTGGCCATGAATGGGCGCAGAAAGATGAATTGGACATGCTTGAGCTAAATGGTCGCACAGTATTGGCATTAGGTGATGGCCACTGCTTGCGAGATCAGGCGCTAGGCTTTTGCTTTGCTGCTGGTGCAAAAGATGACGAACGCTTTAAAGCGACCAGTTTGGAAACGTTGCGTAATATGGTGGCGGCGGGGGCGGGTATTACTTTATTACCAGAGTTATCTTTACCTGCCGAAAAAGAAAAAGATGGCGTCTGCTACGTGAAAGCAGTCAACCCAGTTCCATCGCGCAGTTTGGTTTTATCTTATCGTCCAGGCTCCCCACTGAGACAGCGCTTTGAACAACTTGCCAATGCGATCACATTGAAATTAAAAGCAAAATAAAAAAAGAGGCTGATAGGAATATCAGCCTCTTTGCTAACCGTTATTGGCTACTATTGGTATTAAAACAGTTCTTCACCAGCAGAAGATGAGTACACGCTGTCGGTTACTCTTTCTGCAACATATTCTTTGGGTTCAGTACCTTGAACGAAGTATTCGAACATGGAACTTGAATCAAATTTGTTGGTTAATAAACCAGTTTCTCTATCAATACGTACCCGTACGATGTTGGCTGGCACCAGCTTATTTTGCGCAGGAACATCGACCAATGATTGACGCATGAACTCGATCCAAGCGGGTTGCGCAGTTTTTGCTCCGGCTTCAGCCCCAGAAACACCGTCATCATCGACGTTACTGTTTTCGGTGGTTCTACCTAAATTACGATTGTGATCATCAAATCCGACCCATGCAATGGCGACGACACCTGGTGCATAACCGTTGTACCAAGCATCTTTAGAGTCATTGGTGGTACCGGTTTTTCCGCCAATATCTCTGCGTTTGAGTTGTTGTGCACGCCAACCTGTACCATTCCAGCCAGTGCCTTCACGCCAGTTACCGCCCCCCCAAATGTTGCTGTACATCATTTCGCGAACCAAGAAGGCATTTTGCTCTGAAATCACTTGTGGAGCATAGTTGGTTTCAACATCTTGTTCTGCAAATTCGTTTTCTACCACCGTCGTACATTGTTGGTGGCAGACCACTTTGGGCGTAGCTTGGTATTCTAAATCACCAAATGGACCTTCGACTTTGCTGATGTAATACGGTTCAACATAATAACCACCGTTAGCAAAGACCGAGTAACCCTGCGCCATTTTAACTGGCGTTAAACTCCCAGCACCTAATGCTATGGTTTCTGAGCGTGGTACTTGGTTAATGTCGAAGCCGAATCGAGTCAGGTACTCTCGCGTTTCATCAAGACCGACAGCACGCAGTACTCGCACGGCCATAACGTTTTTCGACTGTGCTAAACCAATGCGTAAACGTGTTGGACCAATATAAGTCGGTGGCGAGTTTTTGGGACGCCATGCCGTGCCTTGGCTCTTATCCCATTGATTGATTGGCGCATCATTAATTAAAGTCGCCAAAGTCATCCCTTTATCAATCGCTGCTGAATAAATAAATGGCTTAATACTGGAACCAACTTGACGGACTGATTGAGTGGCACGGTTAAACTTATTGTGGACAAAGTTAAAGCCACCAACCAATGCTAATACTGCGCCATTTTCAGGATCCATGGCAACAAAAGCGGTGTTAGCATTAGGAACTTGGCTTAAATGCCATTGTGGTTCTAAGTTTTGTATCTCATTTTCAGTGTCGCTATTCGCATCGCTGTTGGTTTTGGCTACGTTACGTACCCAAATTTGTTCGCCAACCGCTAAAATATCGCTCGCTTTGTTGGGAACAGGTCCTTGACGTTCATCGCTCAAGAAGCGGCGTGCCCAGTTCATGCCATCCCACTGAATATCTTGTTGTCCTTGTCCTTTAACCCATACGCTTGCTGATTTATTACTCACCGCTGTTACAATGGCTGGGGACAAATCACCATAAGTCGGTTCATTTTTCAAATGGTCGTCCATTTGCTGTTGGCTAAGAGCGGCTTGGTCTTCTTTCCAAACGATTTTTTCTGCACCGCGATAACCATGGCGTTCATCATACGCAAGTAGGTTATTGATCGCCGCATTGTTGGCGGCTTGTTGCTGCTTAGAATCGACGGTGGTGGTCACAATCATACCTGATGTGTAAGCCTCTTCACCGTAGCGCTCAACCATCCACGCTCGGGCAATTTCAGCCACATAAGGTGCGTTTAGCTCGATTTCTGCACCGTGATATTTCGACATCAAAGGTTCATTACGCGCTTGCTCATATTGTGTTTGGGTGATGTATCGTTCATCGAGCATTCTCTGTAGTACAACGTTGCGGCGGTTGGTGGCTCGCTCAACAGAGTAAATAGGGTTCATGGTGGATGGGGCTTTTGGTAGACCTGCAATCAGTGCAATTTCACTCAGCGTCAAATCCTTCACTTCTTTACCAAAGTAAACCTGTGCAGCCGCGCCAATTCCATATGAACGGTAACCAAGGTAAATTTTATTAAGATAAAGCTCTAAAATTTCTTGTTTGCTCAGCAATTGCTCAATATGAATGGCAATAAAAATCTCTTTAATTTTTCGCATAATCTTCTTCTCATTTGAGAGATAGAAGTTGCGCGCAAGTTGTTGAGTAATCGTACTTGCCCCTTGCTTAGCACTGCCTGATGCGACAACGGCAATTGCGGCACGGGTGATACCTATTGGGTCGAAACCATAGTGTTCATAGAAACGACTGTCTTCGGTGGCAATGATTGCTTCGATAAGTTCGGGTGGCATCTCTTCAAGGCGCAATGGAATGCGGCGCTTTTCACCAAACTGAGATATGAGCTTGCCGTCTTGGCTATAGACTTGCATTGGAGTCTGTAATTGAACATCGCGCAAAGTCGCGACATCAGGAAGATCTGGCTTCACGTAAAAATAGAAGCCAAATATTGTAGTGACTCCAAGAATAATGCAAATCAATGACAGTATGAACAAACGCTTTATGAACTTCACCGGATAATCCCTGTTTAGTAGAGGTTGCCCTAATGCAAACCCTTGTACTCTAGGCTAAAAACTTAGCTCTAAAAATAAATTATTGCTTATTTAACCTCAAAATAAGCGCGTTGAGCCGAGCATAGTCACTGGAGCTAAGCCGCATGGGTAAATCATTAGTTACGGGTATAGATATTGGCCACCATAGTATTAAAGCGGTGGTCTTAAAGCCAGTGAGTGGGTCGTATGTACTGGTTGGGTACAACGAATTACCTATTACTGAAGACATTTTCTTCGATAACCACACACTGAATTATCAGAAAATTGTAAAGAAACTCAAAGAACTAAGAAAGGGGTTACCATTATTTAGTCATAAAGTCGCAGTTTCAGTACCGGACAATGCAGTAATTAGCAAAGTATTACAAATAGATAGCTCTCTTGATGTTCGTGAAAAAGAGTTCGCCATTTATCAGGCATTTTCTCATCAATCTCCTTTTCCAATGCAAGAGTTAAGTCTCGATTTTGTCAAAGTAGCCGAAAAAAAACATTCTCGGGGTCCAACAGAGCATTATCAAGTATATGCAATCCGCAAAGAAGTGGTGGATTGCCGAGTTTTAGCTGTGCAAAAAGCGGGCTTTACACCCATCAATATCGACATGCAAGCGCACAGTTTATTACACATTTGGCAGTTAGCCAGCCAAACCAACCAGCGCAACGATTGGTTACTCATGGACGTGGGCTATACGCAAATAACGTTGTGTATCGACTTTAGTGATAAGGCTCCTTTTCATAAAACCATTGCACTTGGTTGTCAGTGGTTGGAACAGAAATCGGATGCGCATGGTGCTAACGCCAAACCAGTGGATAACGCAGAGCGATTTATTGATCAGTTAATTGAGCGCTTACAAAGGCAGATTCAACTGTTTACGTCAATCAATGGCGCGGGTCGACTATCGGGGGTTTGGCTTTGCGGTGGAGGAGCAAGCACTCCAAAATTAGCCGCTGAAATTACTTACCGTTTGAATCTTCAATGTGAAATTTTAAACCCCTTTTCTTTGTTTGATCTGCAAGCTTCTCCGAAAAAGGGAATGCTAACTGAAGGGGCGCGTTTTAGTACAGCCGCTGGCATGGCACTGCGAGGCATTGAGTGGTGGGAGAATCGGCATGTTGCAGCGTATTAACTTATTGCCTTGGCGTGAACAACAAAGAGCTGCACATCAACGCCGCTTTATTGGACTGACGATGCTAGGAGTTATATGCGCGTTAGGTATTCAGTGGGGGATTAGTCTTTATCTTACGGAGCAAGCGCAGTATCAGCAGTCGCGTTTAGATTACCTCAATCACTATATTCAAAAGCTCGATACACAAATTAATGCTTTAAAACTGACCGAACAAGAACACAAGGCATTATTGACTCGTTTGTCTGTGGTCGAGTCTTTACAGCGGCAGCGCAATACAACCACTCAGTTGATGAACCTGATGCCGCAGTTGATACCTGAAGGCGTTTATATTGATAAGCTCAAAATGCAGGGGCAAAAAATTGAAGTGATGGGTATTGGTGATAGTACAGCGCGCTTGGCCACTATGTTAGACAATTTAGAAAAATCACCGTTATTAGCTGAAGTGGAAATGCATTCGATAGTGCATGGTAAGCAACGATTTGGTAAAGCGTTCCAGACATTTAGTCTCTCTTTTATGTTTCATGCTCCTACACCGAATAGCCGCCCTTCAATGGAGAGCACCAATGAGGGAGGTCGGCGTGGTTAGTTTTCAAGATTTGGATTTAGATGAGATAACAGAATGGCCTTTGTTACCTCAGTTACTTGTGATTGTACTGTTGATACTGATTCTCCAAGGCATCGGTGCTTGGTTTTATTTGATGCCTAAAAATGATCAATTACAGCTTTTAAAGCAGCAAGAGCCGCTGCTAAAAACGACACTAAAGATAAAAGCAAGTAAAGCGGCAACTCTACCGTACTTGCAAGCTCAGCTTGATGAATTGGCTCTACGCTATGATTTTTTACTACGCCAGTTACCCGTGCAACAGGAGTTAGCCAGTATGTTGGCTGCGGTTAATCAATTAGGGTTAGAAAGCTCACTGACATTTACTCGCATTGATTGGGGTGAAAAGCAAAATCAAGATTTCTTATACCGCTTGCCTTTGAATATCGAGTTGACTGGTGACTATCACGATATTGGTGAATTTTCACAAGCAATTGCCAAGTTGCCGCGCATCATCAATTTTGATGATGCTGATTGGCAGAGAGTTAGTCAGGAAAGTAGCACGCTGCATTTTAGGGTACGTGCCTATACCTATCAGTTTAAGCCTGAGGTTGACGATGGAATTCAATAGGTTTTTGGTGATGTTTTTTCTCATGTTCAGTGGGTTGGTTGGCTGTAAAGCCAATCAAGATTCGCTGAGTGATTATGTCTCGCAAGTGGAAGGTCAAGCGTTAAAAGAGACGGCAGAACTAAAACCGTTGATTCCATTGAACGTGGCACGCTATGAGCAGCGTGCAGGCCGCGAACCTTTTCTGTTGCCTCCTGAGGCTATAGTGGCGAACCACCCAACGGCGAAAGCTGATTGTTGGCAACCGCCAAGTCGTTCAAGAAGTGGTTTGCTTGAGCGTTACACTTTGAGCGAACTGAGGCTAAAAGGATTGATGAGCCGCGATGGTTCGGTATCCGCTTTGATACAGACCCCACAAGGCAATGTGGTCATAATTAAAGCCGGGCAATATGTAGGTGAAAATCACGGCAAGGTGACCCGTGTCGACGCCAATTACTTACTCATTAATGAAATCGTGCCAGATGGTTTGGGCTGTTGGAATAAACGCAATGTCAAATTGGCTCTGTAATAGACAGTGAATCAAATCAATTAAAAATAAAGGATTATATACAGATGGTCATGGTCTTTCGGGGTCTTCTATGCAGCCTGCTTTTGAGTATGGTTAGCCTAAGTATTGCTGCGCAGGCTCAGTTGCATAATGAACTCAAGCATATCGATTTTCGAGTCAATAAAAACCAAGAGGCGGTATTGATTGTTGAGCTTGTCTCGCCATCGGTAGCGGTTAATGTGCAAAAAGCGACAAAAGGCCTAAGCATTGAATTACTAGAAACCAAGGTGCAAGACGAAAAGCTATCTGTATTGGATGTGCAAGATTTTGCAACGTTAGTTGAAAGCATAGAAGTCTTTCGTAAAGAATCGAACACACAGTTATTGGTTACCATCAATGGTCAATACCAGTACGATTACCGTTTAAAGGGAAAGTATCTTGAGGTGGTCATGAGTCCACTCACTCAAGAAGAAGCGCCACAAAATAAACAACTATTGGCAGCCGAAGGCAAATTAATTTCGATTAACTTCCAAGACATTCCTGTGCGTAGTGTGTTGCAACTTATCGCGGACTATAACGAGTTCAATTTAGTGGTGTCTGACTCGGTTGTTGGCAACCTGACACTGCGCCTTGATGGTGTACCCTGGCAGCAAGTCCTTGATATTATCTTACAAGTTAAAGGGTTAGATAAGCGCGTTGAGGGTAATGTGATTATAGTGGCTCCTAAGCAGGAGTTAGACAGTAGAGAAAAGCAGCAACTAGAGAAAGCACGTTTGGCTGAAGAGTTAGGGGATCTTCACTCTGAGATTATTAATATTAACTTTGCTAAAGCATCGGATATTGCCGAAATGATCGGTGGCGAAGGTCCCCTGAGCATGCTTTCTCAGCGCGGTTCAATTAGCGTTGATGAACGAACAAACTCGCTACTAATCCGCGAGCTTCCCGATAATATTAGTGTAATTCGGCACATTATCGCAGCACTTGATATTCCGGTGAAACAAGTGCAAATCGAAGCAAGAATTGTGGCCGTCAATGAAGGTAACTTAGATGAACTCGGTGTGCGTTGGGGTTTTACATCGACCAATGGTGACAACACGGTAGGAGGAAGTATTGAAAGCAATTTGTTCCAAGCCGGTTTGTTAAATGAAAGTACATTGCCAGTTGATGATTTTTTGAATGTAAACCTTGCCGCAACATCAGCTAATGCCTCAAGTATCGCTTTTCAGGTGGCGAAGCTCGGGTCTGATTTGTTGTTGGATTTAGAGCTTTCAGCTCTACAGCGCGAATCAAAAGCAGAAATTATTTCGAGTCCTCGTTTGATCACTACCAATAAAAAACCAGCCTATATCGAACAAGGGACAGAAATTCCTTATCTCGAATCTTCCTCTAGCGGGGCAACCAGCGTTTCTTTTAAAAAAGCAGTGCTGAGCCTAAAAGTCACACCACAAATCACTCCAGACAACCGTTTAGTGTTGGATTTGAGTGTGACTCAAGATAGACCAGGGGAAGTGGTCAAAACAGGTACAGGAGAGGCGGTAGCCATCAACACACAGCGTATTGGCACACAAGTACTGGTTAATAATGGTGAAACCGTTGTTTTGGGTGGGATTTTTCAACACAGCATTAGTAATACGGTTGATAAAGTACCGCTGTTGGGGGACTTGCCTTTACTCGGTGTTTTATTCCGTCGTTCTTATGAACAGGTGGGCAAAAGTGAGCTACTTATTTTTGTGACTCCCAAGGTTGTCATTCAATAACTTACTGACGATATTGCCCTTGATTAAAAAATAAAGTTGCATTAGTGCCACCATATCTAGATAATTTCGGGTCTTATCACGAATTATCTGTGAGGAATAGGTGCCACAGACATAGTAACGGTTAGTATAATACTGGCCTATCTTGTGGCGATGTCATTGAATTAACGTTGTAAATTACTGCTAAACATGGCTGAGAAACGCAATATTTTCCTTGTTGGCCCGATGGGTGCCGGCAAAAGTACAATTGGTAGACACCTTGCTCAACAACTGCATATGGAGTTTTTAGACTCTGATACAGTCATTGAAGAGCGTACAGGCGCAGATATCGCTTGGGTATTTGACGTCGAAGGTGAAGAGGGCTTCCGTAAACGTGAGGAAGCTGTAATTAATGACCTAACCGAGAAACAAGGTATTGTACTCGCAACAGGCGGTGGCTCTGTTAAGAGTAAAGAGAACCGTAATCGTTTATCTGCTCGTGGTATTGTGGTCTACCTTGAAACGACGATTGAAAAACAACTTGCACGTACGAACCGTGACAAAAAACGTCCATTGCTTCAAACAGACAATCCACGTGAAGTCTTAGAATCTTTGGCCGGTGAGCGTAATGACCTTTACGACGAAGTCGCAGATTTCACCGTTCGTACCGACGATCAAAGTGCAAAAGTGGTAGCCAACGAGATCGTAAAAATGCTAGAAGAACGTTCTTAAGTTCTTTATTTTGGAGTGCAAACCATGGAACGGATTACGGTCAGTTTAGATGAGCGTAGCTACCCAATCTCAATTGGCGCCGGATTATTTAATGATCCGGCCCTCCTTTCTTTCCTCTCTGCAAAACAAAAAGTAGTCGTGATCAGCAATGTTACGGTTGCCCCTTTGTATGCAGCAAAAATTTTAGCGCTTCTTGAGCATCATGGTTGTCAGGCTTCTTTGCTTGAACTGCCAGATGGTGAGCAGTACAAAACCTTAGATACCTTTAACACTGTAATGAGTTACCTTTTAGAGGGTAATTACAGCCGAGATGTTGTGATTATTGCACTCGGTGGTGGAGTTATTGGTGACTTAGTCGGTTTTGCTTCCTCATGCTACCAACGCGGCGTTGATTTCATTCAGGTTCCAACCACGTTACTTTCTCAAGTTGATTCTTCTGTCGGTGGAAAAACCGCAGTCAATCATCCCTTGGGCAAGAATATGATTGGTGCTTTTTATCAACCTAAAGCGGTGATTATCGATACACAATGCTTATCCACTTTGCCTGAACGCGAATTTTCTGCGGGCATGGCTGAGGTGATCAAGTATGGCATTATTTACGATTATGATTTCTTTGTTTGGTTAGAAGAAAACCTAGACAAATTATACGCTTTAGATGAAAAAGCACTGGCGTATGCGATTGCTCGTTGTTGCCAAATTAAAGCGGATGTTGTGGCTCAAGATGAAAAAGAGTCAGGAATTCGTGCGTTATTGAACCTGGGTCATACATTTGGTCATGCGATCGAGGCTGAGCTGGGTTATGGTAATTGGCTGCACGGTGAAGCGGTATCTTCAGGTACAGTAATGGCGGCAAAAACGGCTCAACTGCAAGGTTTGATTGATGAGCAGCAAGTTGAGCGAATTATTTCTATACTCAAGAAAGCGAAGTTACCGGTGCATACACCGCAAAGCATGTCTTTTGCTGACTTTATGCGTCATATGATGCGTGATAAAAAAGTGCTTTCAGGTGAATTGCGTTTGGTGTTGCCGACGAGTATCGGTACTTCAGAAGTCGTGAAAGGTGTACCGGAAGCCATTATTGAACAAGCGATAGACTTCTGCCGCACGCTATAGATCTTCATTGATACAAATTTGATCATTGTTTGTCAGTAGGATGGCCTAATGAGTTTGGCGCATGAGTTACGAGTATTAGAATTAGATTCTCAAGTAGAGCTGCTAGAACGTTTGCAGCTTTTAACTAATTTTGGTTCTAATGTTATTACGGTTGGTGGTGGCCAAGGCTATGGCAAATCATGGCTTGCTCAGCGATATCTTGAAGCGTGGGCGGAAGATAAAAACCAATCACTGTTATCGTGCCATCCTAATCAAGATGAACAGCAGCGTCGCGCGACCATTCTCACTCAGATCGTCTCCGGTCCCTTATTTAATCCTCATGATTCACTTGCTGAGAGCCTGACTCATCTACTGGATGGTGGCGGCTGTGATGTGGTGATTGTTGTCGACGATGCTCATTTATTGTCGGAAGCGCTTATTTCTGAATTGTGGATGTTAGTGTTAGAAGCACAATCTAATCCGCTATGGACGATTAACGTGGTCTTATTTGCACAAGCCAATAGCCTTGATGCACTTTTAACGCGTCTGAGCTATGGGCAAGAGCAAAAACCTGTTGAGCTTGAAATTGAACCGCTGACCAATGAAGAAGCGGATCGCCTATTCGAAAATTTGGTCATGCGCTACGTTGAAGACAATATGGAACGTCGTATTCGTAATGCTTACAAGAAAGTAAAACGAGTACCGGGGGAAATTATGGCATTAGGAGAACAGAAAATGGAAAGAAGGATTATTATCCGCTCTATTATTGGCTCTCCAGCCAAAATTGCCGCTTTGGTTGTGTTGTTATTAGTTGTGATTGGCGGTGGTTATTGGTGGCTATTGAATCAACCGACTCCGGGGGACGAAGCGCAGCAAACCGCTAGCAACGTTGAACAAACGGTGATCCCAACCTTAGCCATTGCTGCAACCGATACGGACAATAAGCTCGCGACAGAGCCGGCAGAGACAGCCTCGGGCAGTTCAGATACACCTACTGATCCTAGTTATGTTGGCGCAATCGATGATTCAAGTGCATTACCACCAGATGTAATGGACAGTATCGCAAGTGTTGGTGTGACAGAAGAAGATCAACAACGTGTAGTGATTGAATCGGATGTTGTCGATGCTTTACTTGAAGGTAATCAAACTAAGGTTGATACCTCGGTTATCGATAATGCGCTTGCCGATGCGCAGCGTCAAAATGAGCAAGAGAACACAACACCTTCAGAACAGATTACACAAAATGTTGCTCCGGTTAAGATTACATTTTCTTTTGCAAGAGACGAACTAAAAGCGTTTTCTCCTCGCAGTTATACTTTGCAATTAGCGGCTGTTAATTCATTAGAAGAGGCGCAGAAGTTTATTGACCAGTACCAATTGAAAGAAAATATACGCATTTACCCAACATTACGTAATGACGTGGAATGGTACATCATTACTTACGATAACTACCCAACGATCCAGTTTGCTCGTGATGCGGTGGCTACGTTACCTAAGGCGCTGCAATCGGTAGGTCCTTGGGCTAAATCGCTAAGTCAGGTACACCGAGAGATTGAACGTGCGAAATAACGCTGAGCTTGGCGCAAAAATATGTTACATTCCGCAGCCTTATTTTGTGGTTGAAAGATAGAGCAGTAAATGAAGAAGCAGCGTGCCTTTCTTAAATGGGCTGGTGGTAAATATGGCCTAGTAGAAGATATTCAACGTCACCTGCCGCCTGCTCGTAAATTGGTCGAGCCATTTGTCGGCGCGGGTTCTATCTTCCTCAACACCGATTTCGAACAGTATTTGTTGGCTGATATCAACCCAGATCTGATCAACTTGTATAATCTTCTCAAAGAGCAGCCTGAACTTTATATTACTGAATCGAAACGTTGGTTTACGGCTGAAAATAATCGCAAAGAAGCCTATCTCGATGTACGTAAAGAGTTTAATCAGAGCGATGATGTGCTGTATCGATCTTTGGCATTTTTATATATGAACCGCTTTGGTTTTAATGGCCTATGCCGTTATAACAAAAAAGGCGGGTTTAATGTCCCATTTGGTTCTTACAAAAAACCCTATTTCCCAGAAGCGGAATTGGAGTTTTTTGCAGAAAAAGCCCAAAAAGCCACCTTTATTTGTGAAGGGTACGAAGAGACTTTTCGCCGAACTCGTAAAGGGTGTGTGGTGTATTGTGATCCGCCGTATGCTCCGCTTTCTAGCACCGCCAACTTTACCTCTTATGCTGGTAATGGATTTTCATTAGACGATCAAGCCGCATTGGCTGATGTTGCAGAAAAAGCCGCAGTACGTGGTGTGCCAGTACTCATTTCTAACCATGACACCAAGCTAACTCGTCGCTTGTATCACGGCGCTGAGCTTAACGTGGTCAAAGTCAAACGTACCATTAGCCGCAATGGGGCTGGGCGTAATAAAGTGGATGAACTGTTGGCATTATTTAATGCAAATGATAGCCACGACTAACATTTACATCCTAAATCATCCATCAAGCTAGGATCTGCCTGCCAGCTTAGGTAGAATTGCGGGCGAATTTTGCTCATCACGCATTTTGCTCTCACTAGCCTAAGAGGTCAGGTATGAAAGATTTCCTTATTGCCCCATCTATTCTCTCTGCAGATTTTGCACGTCTTGGTGAAGACGTTGAAAAAGTACTCGCAGCTGGGGCAGACGTAGTTCACTTTGATGTTATGGATAACCACTACGTGCCTAACCTGACATTTGGTGCGCCAATTTGTAAAGCACTGCGTGACTACGGCATTACCGCACCGATTGATGTGCATTTAATGGTAAAACCGGTTGATCGCATCATCCCTGATTTCGCGAAAGCGGGCGCTTCGATGATTACTTTCCACGTTGAAGCGTCTGATCATGTCGATCGCACTTTGCAATTGATTAAAGAACACGGCTGTAAAGCGGGTGTGGTATTAAACCCTGCAACACCGCTTTCTCACCTCGAATTTATCATGGATAAAGTGGACATGATTTTGCTGATGTCGGTTAACCCTGGTTTTGGTGGTCAATCCTTCATTCCACATACGTTGGATAAACTGCGTGCGGTTCGTCAATTGATTGAACAGTCTGGCCGAGATATTCGCCTTGAAATCGATGGTGGCGTGAAGGTAGATAACATCAAAGAAATCGCTGAAGCTGGGGCTGATATGTTTGTCGCGGGGTCTGCCATTTTCGGTGAGCCTGATTACAAAGCCGTGATTGATAAGATGCGTGCAGAGCTAGCTAACGCAGGTTAAATTACACAATAATAACCATATTCAAAGGGGCTTGATGCCCCTTATCTATTACTGCCCTTGGCCTATTTTCGGAAATAAAGATGTCTTTAAGCTCAATAAAATTAATTGCCTTTGATTTAGACGGCACACTGCTTGATAGCGTGCCAGATTTAGCTGTTGCTGCTGACCAAGCGGTGCAATCGTTAGGTTACCCGGCGGTGTCTGAGCTACAAGTTCGTGACTACGTTGGCAATGGCGCCGATGTGCTGATTGCTCGTTCATTAAGCCAAAGTTTAACCATTGATCCTGAGTTGAGCGATGAACTGAAATCGACCGCTCGCGAGCGTTTTGATGACTTCTATGCGCAAACGGGTCACAAGCTTAGCCATTTGTATCCACAAGTGAAAGAGACCTTAGCCGCGCTACACAAAGCTGGTTTCACGCTGGCTTTGGTGACCAATAAACCGTCAAAGTTTGTCCCTGAGGTATTAGCGCAGCATGGTATTGCGGATTTTTTTGCCGATGTTATTGGTGGTGATACGTTCCCAATCAAAAAACCCGACCCAATGGCGCTCAATTGGTTGTTGGATAAACACCAGATGACAGCAAGCGATATGCTGATGGTGGGTGATTCTAAAAACGATATCTTGGCGGCGAAAAATGCAGGTTGTTTCTCGTTTGGTCTAACTTACGGTTACAACCACGGTGAGCCTATTTCTGACTCAAAGCCGGATTATGTCGCTGATTGTATTGATCAGTTGCTCGATTTAGTACCAGTTTCTGCATAAAAGTTAGCACAAGACGCTAGTAAAATACTCGTCAATGAGTACACTGCAATAACCGCGCAATTCTTTGATTGAATTGGCGCGGTTTTTTAACAGACTTTTTCAGTCCTATCTCATTTTAAGTAACAAGGAAATCATCCCATGAGCAAACCCATTGTATTGAGTGGTGTTCAACCGTCTGGTGAACTAAGTATCGGTAACTACTTGGGTGCTCTACGTCAATGGCAACAGATGCAAGATGACTATGATTGCCAATATTGCGTGGTTGACCTGCATGCTGTTACGGTTCGTCAAGACCCGAAAGCATTGCATGAAGCAACCTTAGACGCATTATCAATTTGTCTTGCTGTTGGTGTTGACCCTAAGAAGAGCACGCTATTTGTTCAGTCACATGTACCAGAGCATGCTCAATTGGGTTGGCTTCTTAACTGTTACACGCAAATGGGTGAACTGAGCCGTATGACTCAGTTTAAAGACAAATCAGCACGTTACGCGAATGATGTGAATGCGGGGCTATTTGGTTATCCAGTGCTGATGGCAGCAGATATTCTGCTGTACGGAGCGCATCAAGTGCCAGTAGGCAGTGACCAAAAGCAACACCTTGAGCTGGCACGCGATATCGCGACACGCTTTAATAATATCTACAGCCCAGAAAACCCAATCTTTACCATTCCTGAGCCATACATTCCACAAGTGAATGCACGCGTAATGAGCCTTCAAGACGCGACTAAGAAGATGTCGAAGTCGGATGATAACCGTAAGAACGTCATTACTCTGCTTGAAGATCCAAAATCGATCATTAAGAAGATCAATAAAGCGCAGACTGACACTGAAACACCGCCACGTATTGCTTTTGATACCGAAAGTAAAGCGGGTATTTCGAACTTAATGAGCTTGTACTCGGCGGCAACAGGTAAAACCTTTGCTGAAATTGAAGCGCAATATCAAGGCGTAGAAATGTACGGACCATTTAAGAAAGATGTGGGTGAAGCTCTGGTTGCGATGCTTGAACCAGTACAAGCTGAGTACGCACGTATTCGTGAAGATCGCGCTTACCTAGATTCAGTAATGAAAGCGGGATCAGAAAAAGCATCAGCTCGTGCTGCAGTGACGTTGAAGAAAGCTTACCAAGCGGTAGGTTTCGTGACGCGCCCTTAAACTCAGTTTACCTCTTTTTAAGCCTCTAGTTTTCTAGGGGCTTTTTTGTTAGTTGCAACTTCTCTTTCCTTATTTTTCCTCTAAAAAATCAGCCAAATATTATATTAATTAATCTGTAATGATTCTGTAGGCAAATCTATTTACCTTCTCTGTTGAAAGTTTGCGTTTGGTTCAAGTATTTACTCTAACTATGAGAGTTTGATCTCGATATGAATTGTGAATGTTTTGTCATTTCATACAAAACAACAACACTGTACGCGCAAATTTATTAATCAAAACTTATAAACGTGATTTAAAACACCTTGCTTAATACTTTGGTTACATGGCAGGGAAAAAAGAGGTGAACAATGGAATTGAAACGTACAGCCCCCTTGAGCCGCACTTTGCTAGCGTTGGCAATAGGGTCAACTTTCGTCGCTTCTGCTCATGCAGAAATCATTATTTCTCAATATGTTGAGGGTGGAAGCTTCAATAAAGCGATTGAGATAGCCAATACTGGTGATGTAGCGATGAGCTTAGATAATTACATTCTGGCTAAGTCGAGTAATGGCGGTGGTAGTTGGGATACACAATTGCCACTGACTGGCCGAGTCATTGCCGCTAATGATGTATTAGTGATTTCACATGAAAGTGCCAGCAGCGCTATTCAAACAGTGAGCGATGAAAATAACGGTACGGTGGTTAATTTCAACGGAGATGACCCGGTAGCACTGCTTAATACCGATGGTAGTGTGCACGACATGTTGGGTGAAATGGGCGATGTTGATTGGGGTAAAGATAAAACCCTCGTTCGTAATGCTGATAGCCTGATGCCTTCTTCTACTTATCAAACTTCTCAATGGACATCACTGGCTAAAGATAATATCGACGGTTTAGGCGCATTAAATGCGGTTGAACCACCGGCAGCATTTGCCTGTACGCAAGACGGTGCAGACCCCGTATTTACTACTATCCAAGAAATCCAAGGTGAAGGGGCAACGTCGCCTTTCATCAATGGTTATCCATACATTACAGAGCAAGACTACTTTGTGAAAGGCGTGGTCAGTGCGATAACGACAGGTTTAACCAAGGGCTTCTACCTACAAGCGCTAGACGATGACTACAACGCGAATACTTCGGAAGGCCTATTTGTGCACACCAACCAATCAAGCTCAGATTTAAAGCCGGGCGATGTGGTGTGTGTCAAAGGTAAAGTGCAAGAGTACTACAACCTTACTCAGCTTAAAGCTGAAAATAATCAATGGGTAAAGCAAGATCAACAAGCCGCTCCTCAAGCGACCGCAATAGAAATTCTGCCAAGTGACGCTGATTTTGAGCAAACTTTAGAGCGCTATGAGGGGATGTTAGTCAAAACGGATCGAGCGTTAGATATGCGCGTGACGCGCACATTTGGCTATGGCTATGCTGGTCGTCGTAACAATATGGTGTTAGCTCAAGGGCGCATTAACATGCAGCCAAACCAACTGTTTGCTGCCGGTTCAGAGCAAGCTAAACAACAAAGTATCGAAAATGCTCAACGTCGTCTGTTCGTTGAATCAGACCAAAAAGCAGCAGATGGAAAAATCCCATACTATTCAGAGTTTGGTCGTAGTGATATTGATCAAAATGGCTCAACAGAAGATTACATTCGCATTGATGACACCATTGTCGGCTTAGAAGGTGTGTTGTCATACAGTTACAACGAATATCGCCTGTTGGTCACCAACCAAATCAATCAAGATAACTTCGTACGTAATGACCCACGCACAGATAAGCCTGATATGGATGAAGGTGATCTCCGTATCGCAACATTCAACGTGCTTAACTATTTCAATTCGCCATTTGGTGGTGACGCGAATTTACACGGCGATAATCGTGGTGCGAATAATCTAGCTGAGTTTGAGATTCAACAAGAGAAAATCGTCAATGCTATTTTGCGTCTCGATGCTGATATCGTCGGTTTGATGGAAATTGAAAATAACGGTTTTGGTGAAGGTGCTGCGATTCGCCAGTTGGTTGAGCAATTAAACCAACGCATTGCGGATAAGAAGAAGCGCTACACTTTTGTCGCGGTTGACTCAAATAATGATGGGGTGACTGATGAGCTTGATTCTATTGGTACGGATGTGATCACTACTGGCGTGATATACCGTGAGAAAGTCGTGAAACTGCAGCAGAGCCGAGTTATCCCAATGCCTAGCCAACAAGCGCCACAAGTGTTGGATGATAAAGGGAAAGTGCTTGAAGATGGTAAAAACTACCAACGCGATACGCTTGCACCAACTTTCAAAGTGAAAGGGGGTCATGAGAAAATCACTGTTGCTGTTAACCACTTGAAATCAAAAGGCTCTAAATGTTGGGAAGATGCAGCACCGCTTGAACAAGGCGGACAAGGTGGCAACGATGCAGACTTCCAAGGTGCGTGTGAAAACTTCCGTGTCGCGGCAGCGGTTGCACTTGGTGAAGCACTTGAGAAAATCAACGGGCATAAAGTCATTTTGGGTGATATGAACTCTTACGGTATGGAGGACCCTATGTTGGTTTTGACCGATTACAGTCCAGAGAAATATGGCAAAGAGATCAAAGCCGCTCGTAATACTTACATTGCTGGTGTTTCGCAGTTTGGTGATGACGGTGCCGTGATCACCAAGAGCTACGATTACATCAATGCTGTTGCGATGAAGCATCCAGACAGTTGGAGTTATTCATTTAATGATGAAGTTGGCGCACTGGATCACTTATTGGTCAGTAAAAGCCTGAAAGGTAAAGTGGTAGATGCGACCGATTGGCACATCAATGGCGGTGAATCAACACTGTTTGATTACAACGATGAGTTCAAAGGTGACTTACCTAAATACAGTGATCACTTCCGTGCATCAGATCATGATCCAGCCGTTCTCGAACTGAATATCTACGGTGGTTCATTAGGCTTAGGTGTACTGATGTCCTTGCTTGGCTTCGGTGCATGGCGACGTCGTAAGTGATGAGCTAAAACTTGTAAATAGTAAGGCTGGCATTTGCTGGCCTTAATTTTTCACCTTTACCGACTTAATACTTGCCTTTCATTGGTGGTATTGCACAATACTGCCCCTAGTGATTTCCAACTTTGAGTGTGCTGCTCCTACCATGCTACTTATCATCGATAACTACGATTCGTTTACCTACAACTTGTATCAATATTTCTGTGAATTGGGCGTTGAAGTAGAGGTAGTACGCAATGATGAAATTGATATTGCAGGTATTGAAGCACTTAATCCTACTCATCTAGTTATCTCTCCAGGGCCTTGTACACCAAATGAAGCCGGTATCTCTTTGCAAGCGATACAACACTTTGCTGGCAAGTTACCCATTTTAGGAGTGTGTCTTGGTCATCAAGCCATTGCGCAGGTGTTTGGGGGGCAGATCGTTCGCGCCAGAAAAGTGATGCATGGTAAAACCTCAGCTATTCGTCACACAGGGAATAGCGTATTTCATGGCCTCAATAATCCTTTGACGGTGACTCGTTACCATTCTTTAGTGGTAAAGTCCGACTCGCTTCCTGACTGTTTTGAACTGACTGCATGGACAGAATTAGACGACGGGAGCATGGACGAAATTATGGGCTACCAACATAAAACCTTAGCCATCGATGCGGTACAATTTCATCCCGAATCAATCAAAACCGAACAGGGGCATCAATTACTGGCTAATTTTTTGCGTCGTTAGGCCTCTCTCAACCTGACTGCGATCACCTTTCTTAACATTTTCTTCATCTTTTTTGTTGGCTGTGAAGCTTGCAAAATTATTCGCCATATATCCTATCGAATTTACTTTAAGCGCCATGCTTCAAGCCTTGGCTGTATTTATTCTCACTATTTGTAAAAAAGTACTTCATAAAAGAGTCTACTTAATGCATAAATAATCATACGTAGTGAGGATTATCGGCAAAATTGTTGTGATAAAAGAATAATCCACTATTGAAATGGTTAATAATTTGTAAATACAATGCTGCATTAGCTAAAAAGCAAAACAATATCTTCCACGCAAGGTTTTTGTGGAAAGATCGCAATCTGCTAGGCATGCGGTATCGAGAGGGAATGTGCAATGACAGTGGAAATGAATGTAGAGCGCGGCTTATTTGATGAGGTAATGGTACCTTGCTATAACCCAATGGAAATGATCCCAGTAAAGGGACAAGGCTCTCGGGTATGGGATCAGCAAGGTAATGAATACATCGATTTTGCTGGTGGTATTGCCGTGAGTTGTTTAGGCCATTGTCACCCAGTGATGGTTGGTGCTTTAACTGAGCAAGCGAACAAGTTATGGCATCTCAGCAACGTAATGACTAACGAACCCGCGTTGCGTCTCGCGAAAAAATTAACCGAAGTCTGCTTTGCGGAAAAAGTGTTTTTTGCCAATTCTGGTGCAGAAGCGAATGAGGCGGCTTTGAAGCTTGCTCGTCGTTGGGCTGCAGATGTTCATGGTGAACAGAAATCAGAAATCATTGCCTTTAAACAAGGTTTCCACGGACGTACTTTCTTTACCGTTACTGTCGGTGGTCAAGCGGCTTATTCTGATGGATTTGGTCCAAAGCCTGGCGATGTGACCCACCTAGCCTATAACGATATTGAGGCACTACAAGCCCATATGTCAGACCGTACTTGTGCTGTCATGATGGAGCCATTGCAAGGTGAGGGTGGCATTGTGTCGCCAACGCCAGAGTTTGTTCAAGCGGTGCGTGAGTTGTGTGACAAACACAATGCTCTACTTATCTTTGATGAGGTACAAACAGGTAATGGTCGTACGGGAGATTTCTACGCATACCAAGGTTTAGGCATTACTCCTGATATTTTAAGTACTGCAAAATCACTCGGTGGTGGTTTCCCTATTGGCGCTATGCTCACCACCAATGAATTGGCTGCTCACCTAAAAGTCGGGACTCATGGTTCAACTTATGGCGGTAACCCATTAGCTTGCGCCGTCGCTGAAGCGGTCGTTAATTTTGTTAGCCAGCCAGAAACGTTAGCGGGTGTAAAAGAGCGCGAAGCACTATTTCGTCAAGGGTTAGCAGAAATTAATTCTAAATACCAAATCTTCAGTGAAGTTCGTGGTAAAGGTTTATTACTCGGTGCCGCGTTGAATGAAGAGTGGCAAGGCCGTGCCCGTGACATTTTGGTTGCGGCAGGTAAACAAGGTTTGATGGTGTTGGTTGCTGGAACCAATGTGGTGCGTATGACGCCATCATTAGTGATTACAAAACAAGAAATAGAAGAAGGCTTAGCAAAACTCGATAAAGCTATTGCATCACTCATGTAGTGAAAAAGCCTAGCAGCCCAAGGTAGGAAGCCTTGGGCTACTTCAAGCATCGGGAGGGAAGTATTGATGCTAGTTGTTCGCCCTATCGCAATGTCGGACTATGACGCGCTGCACACTTGCGCTGTCGAATCAGGTCACGGATTCACATCTCTACCGGTTAATGAAGAACTTTTAACCAATCGTATTACCCATTCTGAATACAGCTTTACTAAACCCAACGTATCCGAGCCTGGAGACGAAGGTTATTTAATGGTGGGGTTTGATTCTGAAACTGGAGAGGTTGCTGGTACCACGGGTATTGAAGCTTCTATTGGTTGGGATGTGCCTTTTTATTCTTACCATATCAGCACGATTGTTCATTCATCGCCTAAATTGAAGGTGAACAATACGGTAAAACTGCTGACATTTGGCAATAACTACACCGGTTGTAGTGAGATTTGTACGCTCTTTCTGCGTCCTGATTTTCGTCAAGGGCTTAATGGCCGCTTAATGTCGAAATGCCGCTTTCTGATGATGGCCGAACATCCTCATCGATTCTCGAAAACCATTTTTGCGGAGATGCGTGGTGTTTCCGATGCCGAAGGTAACTCTCCGTTTTGGCAATGGCTGCAAGAGCATTTCTTTTCAATAGATTTCACGATGGCCGATTACCTCACAGGGATTGGCAAGAAAGGGTTTATCGCGGATCTGATGCCCAAGCTGCCTATTTACGTCAACTTGCTGAGTAAAGAAGCGCAAGCTGTCATCGGCCAAGTACATGACAACACGCGCCCTGCGCTTAAGCTATTGGAACGTGAAGGGTTTACTTGCCGCAATTATGTCGACATTTTTGATGCCGGCCCAACCGTTGAGTGTGACTTACGTAATGTTGAGTCGGTACGTCATTCCATGCGCGCCAAGGTCGAAGTGGCAGAACATTCTAGTTCGCAAGATTATTTGGTGTGTAATACCTCATTTGAAGATTTTCGCGCTACCGCAGCGAAAGGGGCTTACAACCGTGAAACCGAAACGGTGATTATCTCTCCTGAAGTAGCAAAAGCGCTTTTAGTAGAGAGTGGCGATTTAGTTCGAATTTTGGCGCAGTAAGCCAGCTTTTTGATGTAAGGATAGAAATATGACTCAGTGGATTGCAGGTGAGTGGTTAGCTGGCCAAGGTGAGCCAATGGTATCGCTCAGCCCCTATAATGACCAAATGATTTGGCAAGGCGATAGCGCAACGCCTGCGCAAGTAGAAGACGCAGTGAGTGCAGCAAGAAGTGCCTTTGTTGAATGGAAAAAACGCCCCTTTGCTGAACGTGAGCAATACGTGTTGGCCTTTGCTGAGAAAGTAAAAGAACACAGTGAAGAAATCGCACAGATCATCGCCAAAGAAACTGGTAAACCCATTTGGGAAACTCGTACTGAAGCGGCGGCGATGGCTGGTAAAATCGCTATTTCGATTCGTGCTTATCATGATCGTACGGGTGAAAGTGCGCGTGAGGCAGCGGGAAACCAAATTGTACTGCGTCACCGTCCACTTGGTGTAATGGCGGTATTTGGTCCCTATAATTTCCCAGCACATTTACCGAATGGTCATATTGTTCCGGCTCTTTTAGCGGGTAATACCGTGGTGTTTAAGCCTTCTGAGCAAACCCCGTGGACGGGCGAATTTGCCATGAAACTGTGGCAAGATGCAGGGTTACCAGCAGGTGTGCTCAACCTTGTACAAGGGGCGAAAGAAACAGGCATCGCTCTGGCCGAGTCAAAAGGTATTGATGGTTTGCTATTTACTGGCAGTGCTAACACTGGGCATTTACTGCATCGTCAGTTTGCCGGGCAACCTGGCAAAATGCTGGCGCTTGAAATGGGCGGGAACAACCCGATGGTGATCTCCGATCAGTATGGTGACTTAGATGCAGCGGTATACACCATCATTCAATCGGCTTTCATTAGCGCAGGGCAGCGCTGCACTTGCGCGCGTCGCCTGTACGTTCCTGTCGGTGAAAAAGGTGATGTGCTATTAAGTAAATTGATCACCGCAACCCAAAAGCTACGAATTGATCAACCATTTGCCGATCCTGCGCCATTTATGGGGCCACAAATCTCGCAAGCTGCCGCGCAATTTATTCTCAATGCACAGGCTAATTTACAATTTTTAGGTGGTTATAGTTTGGTGGAAGCCAAACCGCTGCAAGCGGCATTTGTTACGCCAGGAATCATTGACGTAACCGCTATTAGTGAGTTGCCTGACGAAGAATACTTTGGCCCGTTATTACAAGTGGTGCGCTATCAGACTTTAGAGCAAGCGGTTGAGTTGGCCAATGCTACCCGTTTTGGTTTGTCTGCAGGTTTAGTATCAACTGATGATGCCGAGTGGGATTATTTTGTTGATCATATCCGCGCTGGTATCGTAAACCGTAATCGCCAATTAACTGGTGCGAGTGGTGATGCACCATTTGGTGGGCCGGGGGCATCGGGTAACTTGCGCCCGAGTGCTTATTACGCGGCTGATTACTGTGCATACCCTATGGCTTCAATGGAAGGGCAGGCAACAGAATTACCTGCCACTCTCAGCCCTGGGGTTGAGCTATAACCTACGGAATAATAAAAAGCCTCTCATAGAAGAGGCTTATCCCCTTTCTACTTGAAGTTGCAGCGGTGTTGGCTACGTTTGTTCACCCCAATTACATAGTTTATCTATGCTCATGGGGATTTACTCACTTGCCACCTACCTGCCACTTCAAGTGGTTTGGGTATAGATCCTGAAACCTGGATCAATACACAACTTAACGTCACAGGTTGAATTGCCGCTGGATGTATTTTCTGAATCGTTTCAATAAATATTAAGCGGCAATATTTATCCAATAACCTCATACTGAAACTAAGGCTTTATACATACTCAAGGTATATCGCTTGCTAGACACATTGCTGACAAGGAGGCGTTATGACGCCAACCGTTTTATTTCAATCGCTATGGAATGACTATATTCAACGTCTTTGTCCTTCGGCTGACAAAGTTCATCAATTGCTTCAAGAAGATGAAGCTTTGATCAATGATCATATCGCTTTGCGAACCTTTAATGTTGCTCCCCTGGGGATTGAAACACTGGCTAAGCCTTTTTTAGCATTAGGTTATACAGCGTGTGGTGATTATCAATTTGAAAGTAAGAAGTTAGTCGCGAAGCACTATGAACATCCTGATCCAACGCAGCCTAAGGTTTTCATTAGTGAGCTAAAAGTGGCAGAGTGCTCACCTGAGTTGCAAGCGATTGTAGCCAAACTGGTAGAGCAAGTAGATAGCGACAAACTCACCAGTAGCGACTTTTTGTATAGTGGTCGATTATGGCAGATAGCCCATAGCGATTACCTCACTTTGGCTCAGGAAAGTGAATACGCCGCATGGTTGGCAGCTCATGGCTATGGGGCCAATCATTTTACCGTTAGTGTTAACCAGTTGAATGCGTTTAATGAAGTCAAAGCGGTGAATGCTCACCTTCGCCAAGCTGGCTTTGTTATTAATGAAAATGGCGGAGAAGTGAAAGGCACGCCAGAGGTGCTGCTAGAACAATCTTCCACCATGGCAGATAAAGTACCGGTGCAATTTAGTGATGGTGTTGAGATGATTCCGGGCGGTTTTTACGAGTTTGCCAAACGCTATCCAATGGCAAACGGTGAGTTATATAGTGGGTTTGTTGCCGCTTCAGCTGACAAGATTTTTGAAAGCACTGATATGCAATAAAATTGTGCTGAGCCTTTGCCAACAAAAAGCCACCTAAGTTTCCCAAGGTGGCTTTATCGATTCAGTCTCTCAATTTCTGTTGAAATTAACGAGTTCCGTATACCACGATAGTTTTACCGTGTGCAGAAATTAGGTTCTGCTCTTCTAGCATTTTCAAGATACGACCAACTGTTTCACGAGAACAGCCAACGATTTGACCGATTTCTTGACGGGTGATCTTGATTTGCATGCCATCTGGGTGAGTCATTGCGTCAGGTTGTTTCGCTAGGTTTAGTAGCGTTTGAGCAATACGGCCCGTTACGTCAAGGAACGCAAGGTCACCTACTTTTTGACTAGTCACTTGTAAACGACGTGAAATCTGAGCAGATAGGCGCATTAGAATATCTGGATTCACCTGGATAAGTTGACGGAATTTCTTAAATGAAATCTCTGCCACTTCACAAGGAGATTTAGCACGAACCCAAGCGGTACGTTCTTGGTCTTCTTCGAATAGACCAAGTTCACCGATAAAGTCACCTTGGTTTAGGTAAGAAAGGATCATCTCCTTACCTTCTTCGTCTTTAATAAGAACCGCAACAGAACCTTTAACGATGTAGTACAACGTTTCAGCTTTCTCGCCCGCGTGGATCAGCGTGCTCTTTGATGGGTACTTATGAATATGACAGTGTGAAAGAAACCACTCTAGTGTTGGGTCGGTTTGAGGTTTACCTAGAACCATAATATCTCACTTCCTCTGCAGGGTACGCTTGCTGCTTTCCATATTTTAGCTAAGCCTTTAAATTGACTTACTAGGATAAGAGCACTTTACAAGTGCTGCAAGCTAACTTGTGTTTCGGTTAAGAATAGTATCCTTTTTCGGAAACGATTTCTTGACTTTAATCGTGTCGACTACACGATAATTTAAGCAAAAATGTGCACATGATCACGGTATGAAAAGTAACCGTAAAAAGTGCAAAAATATTATCCAATTTTCCCTGTTTCAATTAATTGTTGCAGGATAGGGCGAACAATCAGCTCCATGGCAAAACTCATCTTGCCACCAGGAACAACGATGGTGTTATGGCGCGACATAAATGAACCATCAATCATGGCCAGTAAATAGGGGAAATCGACATTCTTAATGCCACGTAGCCTTATCACCACGAAGCTTTCATCCAAACTGGGGATACCCTTTGCGTTGAGCGGGTTTGAGGTATCGACTGTGGGCACGCGCTGGAAGTTAATATGGGTGCGAGAAAACTGTGGGGTGATGTAATTGAGGTAGTCGTCCATCGAGCGAACAATCGAGTCCATTACAGCTTCGCGTGAATGACCACGATCGCGCGTATCACGTACGTATTTTTGGATCCACTCTAGGTTAACAATCGGCACCATGCCAATCAAAAAATCGACATGTTGAGCCACGTTGACATCACCATCGACCACACCACCATGTAACCCTTCGTAGAACATAACATCAGAATTTTCTGGCAAATCTTGCCATGGAGTAAACGTTCCTGGCATTTGGTTATAGGGAACGGCTTCATCAAATGAATGCAGGTAGCGACGAACTTGCCCTGTTCCTAGTTTGCCGTATTGGCGAAAAAACTCTTCCAGTGCGCCAAAGTCATTAGCTTGGGGACCAAAATAACTGATGTGTTTGCCTTGCTCTCGTGCTTTACGGATCTCTACGTCCATTTCTGGACGTGTGAAACGGTGGAAGCTGTCGCCTTCAACCCAAGCAGGTTTAATGCTCATCATATTGAACATTTTGCGAAACGCTTCAGAGGTTGTGGTAGTACCGGCACCGGATGAGCCCGTGACGGCTATAATCGGATGTTTTGCTGACATGACAAACCCTGTCTTTATGTAACGTACTTGTTATTTATTGTCGCAATATAGCACGGAAAGACTAGATTGCGGTGCGCTAAAACGATTTACGCACTTGAATATCGACACTTTCGTGCAATTCAGAATAGACTATGGCAACTTCACCACTTGCTAACTGCTGCTTCACTTGTTCGATTTTTTGTTGCAAAGATATCTCTTGTTCACCGTAATCTGTTCCTTCACGTAAGACAAATTCTTGAATGAGATTATCGAGTGTATCAGGAGCAATTTGTTGCCAAGGAATAATCATGACGACCTCTTAACTGTCATGTTGAAGGCTGGCAGTTATACCCTAAATAGCATTGTGATGGCAGCTATTTCATGACGGTTTACACAGGCTTTCATAATAGGCAGGTAAGGCTTGTTCCAGCCAAAAAGTTGGTTTCAATGCACTGCCTGAAATAAAGCCGACATGTCCACCTTGGTTAAATAAGCGATAGTCGATATTTTCCGGTAAAACGAATTTTGGAATCACAGCATCGGTCATGAATGGGTCGTCTTTAGCGTGAATAATTTGTAAGGGTACATGGATCTGCTTGAGTTTATGTAGTCCAGAACATTGTTGATAATAGTCATGAGCATCTTTAAAACCATGCAAGGGGGCTGTGATTAAATCATCGAATTGATACAGCTTCTTAATGCTACTGATCTGACAAGAAGAGAGGTTAAGTGCATCTTGTAAAAGATGATGTTTTTTCAGCGCGTTACTTTTTAGCGAGGAGAGTAAATAGTCGCGGTAGACTTTTGAAAATCCCTGCTCAATGCGTTGTGAGCAGGCGGCGAGATCAAGCGGTGCTGAAACGATTGTTGCGGCATCGACAATAGGGTCTTCGTGATATTCAGCTAGATAATTGGCCAGCATGTTACCACCAAGCGAAATACCTACAGCGACGATAGGTCGCCCTACATGTTGTTCGCGCAAATATTGCAAAACAAAACGCGCATCTTCTATTTCGCCGGAATGATAAGCCCGCGCAAGGTGATTGGGTTTACCGCTGCAGCCGCGAAAATGCATCATTACTGACAACCAACCACTTTCGGCGAATGCATGCATTAACCCGTTAGCGTAAGGGCTATAAAAGCTTCCTTCTAGCCCATGAAACAGAACGAATAAAGGTTTGTTTTTACTTTGCTCTGAATGCCTATCTTCGCTCCAAGCCAAGTCAAGAAAATCACCATCATCGGTAGGTAAGGTTTGCCATAGCGGTTCAAAACGTGCTTTTTTACGTAATAAGCGTGGTATGAGCGTTTGTAAATGAGGATTTTTAAGCCCAGTGGCCGCGATAAATTGAGTCATAGGGAATAAGGTTTATGTAGGATACGAAAGAGTATACACGAAACAGATAATTCGCTGGGTTATGCTTTTCCAGATTGTGGTGCTGGTTCAGCGAATGCACGACACAGATGTTCAGCAGCCAATAAGCGGCAGTAGCGTTGTGTGAGAGGCTGACCAGTATTATTTGCTAATGGTAATGCGTTGATGCAGTCGACTAAATCAGACTGTTGCTGCTTTTCGAGCTGTAATTCGAATTGCAGGGCTTCACGATATAGGGTGTCTGGTAGGTTCGTTTTTAGTCGGCGACGTAAGTCTCGGTAGCTATGAAGCAAGGTTTCAGAGCGGCTAAGGCAATCTTGTACGGTTTGCCAATGGTGCTCAGCAAAAGAAACTTGTTGCTCGTCGAGCCATTTTAAAAGAAGCAACAAGTTTACATTACCGTGGTAGTTATTCTGTAAGCTTAAGCACGCTTCTTTCACTTCGCGCACACTGTAATATTGCAAACTGAATTGCCACAGGCGCTCTAATGTGAGAGATATTCGTACGTGCTCTTTACTCATGTTAACTACTGAATTCCTGTTCTAGCTGTTCAAGGATTTCTTGCTCTGCCATCCATTCCATTTCGACCTCTTCAAGTGCCGATTTACTACTAGCTTGAAGGGCGAGAACTTCTGTAAGTTTAGCCTTATTTTCAGCTTCATACAGCGAAGTGTCGGATAATTGCTCTTCAGCTTGTGCCAGTGAGGCATTCAACTTATCCATTTTATCTTCAAGTTGTGTCAGTTTTTTGCGAATTGGTGCGGTTTGTTTACGAAACTCCGCTTCACGGCGTTTTTGATCTTTCTTCGCTGCGGCGCTATTGCTGCTATCTTTGGCGGGCTGCTGAGATTGTGCTTCTCTTCGCTCTGCTTTTTGCTGCTCGGTTAACCATTTGTAGTAGTCTGATAAGTCACCATCAAAAGGGGCAACTTGGCGATCGTGCACTAGGTACAAATCATCGGTTGTGGCGCGCAGTAAGTAGCGGTCATGGCTGACGATAACCATGGCACCTTCAAAAGTTTGCAGGGCAAACGTCAACGCTTGGCGCATGTCTAAATCTAGGTGGTTGGTTGGTTCATCAAGTAGTAATAAGTTTGGTTTTTGCCAAACGATCAGTGCCAAAACCAAGCGTGCTTTTTCACCACCAGAGAAAGGCGCGACTTTCTCCAGTGCTTTATCGCCCTGAAAGCCAAAACTACCGAGGTAGTTACGCAACTCCAGTTCATTTTTGTCTGGCGCAATTTGCATCATATGCTGCAACGGTGTTTCTTGTGGGTGCAGGGTTTCCAGTTGATGCTGAGCAAAGTAGCCAATGTTAACCCCTTGAGAATAGGTGAGATCGCCACCTTGTGGTTTTAGCTCCCCTGACAACAATTTGATCAGGGTCGATTTACCAGCGCCATTACGCCCAAGCAGCCCGATACGACTGCCAGGGACTAGGTTGAGGCGAATTTTCTCAAGAATTAAGTTATCCCCATAACCAGCATAAACCTCATCCATCATCATAATTGGGTTTGGTAGGGCTGACGGTTCTCGAAATTCGAAACTGAATGGGTTATCAAACTGTGCAGGTAGCACTTTTTCCATTCGCTCTAATGCTTTAATACGACTTTGCGCTTGACGAGCTTTCGAGGCTTTATAACGGAAGCGATCAATATAGCTTTGCATATGCGCCATTTGCTTTTGCTGCTTTTGGAACATGGCTTGTTGCAAGATCAATTTCTGCGCACGCTGATTTTCAAACGATGAATAGTTACCGGTGTATTCGTTCATGGTTTGATTTTCGATATGGATAATGCGCCCTACGATAGGATCCAAAAAGTCTCGGTCGTGGGAAATCAAAACTAATGTGCCTGGGTAGCTTTGTAACCAGCGTTCTAGCCACATTACAGCGTCTAAATCTAAGTGGTTGGTTGGTTCGTCGAGTAGCAGTAAATCAGAGCGGCACAATAGCGCTTGCGCTAAGTTTAGACGCATACGCCAGCCACCGGAAAATTGGGTTAAATCCCAGCCCATTTGCTCTTGGCTAAAACCGAGACCATCAAGTAATTCAGAGGCGCGGGCACGAATGCTATAGCCGCCAATGGTTTCAATTTTGCCGTGTAATTCGGCGACTAAAGTGCCTTTATCCGCCAGCTCTGCTTCGATGAGTTGTTTTTCTAGCGCGCGATATTCACGATCACCATCGATCACATATTCAATGGCATTACGCTCAAGAGCCGGCGTTTCCTGCGCGACCCATGCCAGTTCCCAATAAGCAGGTTTACTGAATGAGCCTGCATCAATCGATAGCTCATCTTTAAGCAGGGCAAATAATGTGGACTTACCACAGCCATTTTTTCCGACCAAGCCAACTTTATCACCGGGATGAATAGTAGCCGAAGCTTGCTCAAGCAACGGTTTTCCGCCGCGTAGTAATTGAATATCAGAGAAGGTAATCATAAAAATCTATTTTTCATATCGAAATGTTATCGCGTGGAATAGTAAGGGTGATAAGGATAAATGTCGATCATTATGCAAATTGCGTTATGATGCTTAGTAACATGTTGATAACTATCGGGGCACAGCAAAGGAATGACTGAGACAATACCCTCTTGCCACTCAACACCCAAAGTCTTGGTGATTTACGCACACCCTGAGCCGCTCAATTCGATCGCCAACCAAACCATGCTGCATGGTATCTCTTCATTGCAACACGTTACCGTGCATGATTTGTATGCAACGTATCCAGATTTTTTTATTGATGTCACAGCTGAGCAGCAACGGTTGCTTGGCCATGACGTAATTGTTTTTCAGCATCCTCTTTATATGTATTCGTGTCCTGCTTTATTAAAGGAATGGTTTGACCGTGTCTTAACCAAAGGATTTGCTTTCGGCAACAAGACAGCACTGCATGGTAAATATTGGCGCAGTGTCATTACCACTGGCGGTAAACAAGATGCGTTTGATGAGAAAGGGTACAACAAATATCCACTTGACCAGATTCTGCAACCCTTCGAGTTAACCGCAGCGTTATGCTGCATGAATTGGATGGAGCCGCTAGTGCTTTACTGGGCTCGTAATGTGAGTGATACAGAGCGCTATCAACATGCACAAGAGTACCGTAACTGGTTGCTAAACCCTTTAAGCACACAAGGAGCGTTGGATGGCAGCACTCACCAGTGATTTTTTACAAAGCAGTGTGGTATTTCTCACAGCAGCCGTTGTTGCCGTTCCTATCGCTCAAAGAGCAGGGCTAGGTTCCGTATTGGGCTATTTGTTAGCCGGTGTCGCCATTGGGCCGTGGGGCCTTGGGCTAATCAATGATGTGGAGGCAATTTTGCACTTCGCTGAATTTGGCGTAGTGTTACTGCTGTTTCTTATTGGCTTAGAGCTGAATCCTAAAAAATTATGGCAAATGCGCGGGCCAATTCTAGGGCTTGGTGGGGCGCAGGTTGTGGTTAGCACTTTGTTCATTGCTTGTATCGCGTATGCATTTGATGTGGGATGGCAAAGCAGTTTAGTGATCGGTATGGGGTTGGCACTCTCTTCTACCGCTATTGCATTGCGGGTGATTGATGAACAAGGCCTCGCGCGCAGTGAAACCGGGCAATCTGGTTTTGCAGTACTGTTATTCCAAGATATTGCCGTAATCCCGATGCTAGCGTTGTTACCTGTACTTGCTGGTAATGGTGCTGGCAGTTGGCTTGATGTGGCGTGGATGTTTGGCGGTATTGCTGGTTTGCTGGTTGGCGGCCATTTTCTGCTCAGCCCTTTGTTTCGATACATTGTTGCCAGCGGTGTACGAGAGCTATTCACTGTTGCTGCGCTATTGCTGGTAATTGGCATTGCGCTGTTGATGCAGCAATTAGGGCTTTCAATGGCGTTAGGTACTTTCCTTGCGGGCGTGCTGCTCGCTGAAAGCGAGTTTCGTCATGAACTGGAAATTGCGATTGAGCCATTTAAAGGCTTGCTGCTTGGGTTGTTCTTTATTGCCGTTGGTATGGCGGTCAATCTAGGGTTGTTGGCGCTTGAACCCGTTAAAATTCTACTTGCGGTAGTGGGGTTGGTTACAGCTAAAGGATTGATTTTGTATCTGTTGGCGCGTTTGTCGGGAACTCGAGCTAAAGCGCGCAGTAAAATGGCGGCGATTCTTAGCCAAGGTGGTGAGTTTGCTTTTGTTATTTTTACGGCGGCAAGTGCTGAAGGCTTGTTGCAGTCAGATCAGTCTGCATTTTTATTGGTCGTAGTGAGTTTGTCTATGGTGACGACGCCTTTATTACTGAGCGCACAAAAACGTTGGTTTGCAAGAAAACTCAATACGACCAGTGAGGTGGAGATGACATCTGATGTGGTGAATAAAGAGCCTCGTGTCATCATCGCTGGTTTTGGGCGTTTTGGGCAAATAGTTGGGCGTTTAATGTATGCCAACAAAATCAAAATTACCGTGTTAGAAAGCGATGCGAGCCAAATAAAGTTGCTGCGAAAATACGGTTATAAGGTGTTTTACGGTGATGCAACTCAGCTCGAGCTGTTACGTGCAGCTGGTGCAGATGAAGCCGAAGCGATAGTTATTTGTACTGATGCGCCTGATGAAGTGGTGAAAATCGTCGAGCTGTGCCAACAACATTTTCCCAAGTTAAAAATATTGGCGAGGGCTCGCAGCCGAGTGGAAGCCTATCAACTGCTCAGCCATGGTGTGGACAAATATTCTCGCGAAACCTTCTTGGGCGCACTGGATTTAGGGCGACAAGCTTTGATTGATTTAGGTATGCACCCTTATCAAGCCAAGCGTGCGGAAGCGCATTTTCGAAAACTTGATAGTGCTATGCTCAAAGAGCTATTACCGCAACATAATGAAGATAAACAACTTGCATTACGGGCCAAAGAAGCGCGTAAAGAATTGGAAGAAATTTTCGGTCGAGAAATGGATAATGACCGGCAGTCTCGCCATTATTGGGAACAATAACTCAAAGTATTATAAGTCGTAGGATTTAACGTGAAACAGAAAAAACGCTTCATCGCTGGGGCTAGTTGCCCAAAATGCCAGTCGCAAGACACACTTCGCTGGTGGGTAGATAACAATATAGAGTTGGTGGAATGTGTTGAATGTGACTATCACGAGCAGCGCAAACCCAAGTCTGTAGAAAAAAGTGAACATGCCAAGCAAGAGATGATTGGTATTTTTAAACCAGAATAATTGAGTTTCTGTAATAGATCCCCATAATACCGTCATACTGAACGTATTCTTAGGTTAAGTCATACAACCTAGGAACCAAACTCCTTGGAGCTGTTATGAAAATTGAAAAGAACGTAGTTGTAAGCCTTGCCTACCAAGTCAAACTTGAAGACGGTATTGTTGTTGACCAATCTACTGTTGAGGCACCGCTTGACTACCTTCATGGTCACAACAACCTGATCACAGGTCTTGAAAACCAATTGGAAGGCAAAGTAGTCGGCGATAAATTTACGGCAACTATCGCTCCTGAAGATGCATACGGTGAGCACAACGATGACTTAGTTCAACGTGTGCCTGCTGAAGTATTCCAAGGTGTTGAGCAAATTGAAGTTGGCATGCGTTTCCTTGCCGATACCGACCAAGGTCCGATCCCTGTTGAAGTAACAGAAGTTGATGGCGATGAAGTAGTGGTTGACGGTAACCACATGCTGGCTGGCCAAACTCTAACCTTTGATGTTGAAGTGGTTGCGATGCGCGCAGCAACAGAAGAGGAAGTTGAACATGGTCACCTTCATCAAGAAGAAGGCGGTTGCTGTGGTGGACACGACCATGACCACGATCATGACCATGAAGGTGGTTGTTGTGGCGGCGAAGGCCATGGTCACAACCACGGTGAGAAAAAAGAAGGCTGCTGTGGTGGCGGTGGTTGCGGTTCACACTAATATTTGATCGGTTTACATCGCACTACTTTCGTTGAGAAAGCGTAAATATGCTCTAGTTAATATTTTTTGAATGTAAGGCGTTAATCGTGTCAGCGATTAGCGCTTTTTTTTCATCTATAGCTTGTCTATATTGATACTCAGTTTCGTGTTAGAACGCTTACCATCAGAAAAGGAATTATCATGTCACAACCTTTTGCTATCGCTATCCACGGTGGCGCTGGAACAATACTTCGTGAACAAATGAGTGAATCATTAAAATGCGAGATTTTAGCAACGCTTGAAGCTTCTGTTCGTGCTGGGTATCGAGTGTTAGCTGAAGGTGGTGATGCACTGGATGCGACGGTTGAAGCAGTGAAAGTGCTTGAAGACTCACCGCTGTTTAATGCGGGTAAAGGTGCCGTTTTAACCAATAAAGAGATGGTTGAAATGGATGCTTCAGTGATGCACGGTCAACATATGGATGCGGGGGCGGTTGCTGGTATTCGTCATATCAAAAACCCTACAGAGTTGGCTCGTGATGTGATGAAAGCAAGTGAACACGTATTTTTAATTGGTGATGGGGCGGAAGAGTTTGCCTTTGCCAATGGTTATCAATATATCGAACAAGACTACTTTTTTACCGAGCGGCGCTATGAACAATTGGTCGCGATGAAAGACAATGATCAATTTGCACTGTCGGAATCTAAATACCCTGACGACAAAAAATTTGGCACAGTAGGAGCCGTCGCTTTAGATAAGCAAGGTAACCTCGCTGCAGCGACAAGTACGGGGGGGATTACTAATAAGAAATTTGGTCGCGTTGGTGATTCCCCCATCATCGGTGCTGGAACGATAGCTGAAAATGGCAATGTGGCGGTTTCAACCACCGGCATGGGAGAATACTTTATCCGTAAAATGGTTGCCGGTGATGTGGCAGCGAGGATGCGTTATTTAAAAGAAGATGTTCATACCGCGTGTGAAACCATCATCCAAGGCGAGTTAAAAACGATGGGAGGCGAGGGTGGTTTGATCGCTATCGATGGGCAAGGTGATATCCATTTTGCAATGAACAGCTCAGGAATGTACCGAGCTTGTATTGATGTCAATGGTGAATTAACCGTAAAAATCTATTCAGATGAATAAGTTAGATGCCTAAATAACTGAATGATTTATAAAGTCATTTTTTATGACATTTTTATGCTTAAAAAATGACTGCAAGGAAAGTGATTCGGTGCTAGAATCCTTTTTTAACTAGCAATCAGACTTGGAAAGATGGGAAATAACGTAGTCGTTCTAGGCACCCAATGGGGTGACGAAGGTAAAGGTAAAATCGTAGACCTTTTAACTGAAGATGCAAAATATGTTGTTCGCTATCAAGGCGGCCATAATGCGGGTCACACTCTTGTAATCGACGGTGAAAAAACCGTTCTTCATTTAATTCCATCCGGCATCCTTCGCAATAAAGTGAAATGCATCATCGGTAACGGTGTTGTTCTTTCTCCAGATGCACTAATCAAAGAAATGAAGCCTTTAGAAGAGCGTGGTATTCCAGTCCGCGAACGTCTTTTCATTTCTGAAGCTTGTCCTCTAATTCTTCCTTACCACATCGCACTTGACCAAGCGCGTGAAACCGCTCGTGGTAAAAAAGCAATTGGTACGACTGGTCGTGGTATCGGCCCTGCTTATGAAGATAAAGTTGCTCGTCGCGGTCTACGCGTTGGTGACCTATTCGACATGGCTGCATTCGCTGAAAAACTAAAAGAAGTTATGGAATACCACAACTTCGCACTAGTTAATTACTACAAGGCAGAAGCAGTAAGCTACGAAGAAGTACTTGAGCAAGCTAAAGGTTATGCTGATCTACTGACTTCGATGGTTATCGACGTTACTGACGAACTAGACGCAGCTCGTAAGCGCGGCGACAAGATCATGTTTGAAGGTGCGCAAGGTACACTTCTTGATATCGACCATGGTACTTACCCATACGTAACGTCTTCGAACACGACGGCTGGTGGTGTTGCTGCAGGTTCTGGTTTTGGTCCTCGTCACCTAGGTTATATCCTAGGTATTGCAAAAGCATACTGCACACGTGTTGGTGCTGGTCCATTCCCAACAGAACTATACGATGGTCTAGATAAGCAAGACCCAGTTGGTAAGCATCTAGGTACGGTTGGTCACGAGTTTGGTGCAACTACTGGTCGTCTACGTCGTACTGGTTGGTTTGATGCTGTCGCTATGCGTCGTGCAATTCAAATCAACTCTGTAACTGGTTTCTGTCTAACTAAGCTAGATGTGCTAGATGGACTAGAAGAGCTAAAAATCTGTACTGGTTACCAGATGGAAGATGGCTCTGTACTAGAAGTTTCGCCAATGGCTGCTGATGCATACGAAAAAGTAACGCCAATTTACGAAACAATGCCTGGTTGGTCTGAAAATACTTTCGGTGCTAAATCAATTGATGCCCTTCCTCAAGCGGCTCTTGATTACATCAAACGTATTGAAGAACTGACTGGTGTGCCAATTGATATCATTTCAACGGGTCCTGATCGTAACGAAACCATTATCAAAGTTCACCCATTTTCAGTTTAATGGTTGATAGATAAACGTTTTTAAAACCGACTTTTAAAGTCGGTTTTTTTATGTCGGTAATGATGATATTTTGAACTCGATATGGCAGAAAATTGCCGACTAACGGCAAATTTTGTCTAAAGAGTTTGCCGTTATCGCCGATAAAGTTATCAAGCCCCGCCCTATAACGATTAGTGGCTATAATTTTAAGGCTATCGACATAAATTAAAGAGTGCAGGTATGAAGCTACGAATGGTAGCAGCTTCATTGTTTTTGGCGCTGAACTCATCCTTGAGTCATGCAAATGTGGCGGAAGTGGGTGAGCCAGTCCCTATTTACACCGAAGCTGAGTTAATCAAGTTAATTGAGCAAAATAAACATTTAGAACAAGTTAAAGCTGATAACTGCCAGTTAGTGGAAGATATCGTGGCACGTGCCACTCGCATTAACCTGCCATCTTACGAATTTTTGTATGGTGATATGTTGGCGTGGGGAGTGTGTGTTGACCAAGATGTTGAGCTTGGCTTGTACTATATGGAAAATGCTGCCCACCAAGGCTTACCCGTAGCGCTAGAGCAGCTAGGGCGCTACTATTCTCGTGGAACACTTGTTCAACAAGATAAAGAACGGGCGATCCCGTACCTGCGCGAAGCAGCAGCCATGGGCAATATCAATGCGCGAATTCATTTGGCAGAATTACTGCTGCGTGATTATGGCAGCCCATTAGATTACGAAGATGCGTATCGCTGGCTATATAACTCTGTCACGGCCGATCAAAGAACTCATACCCGCATTTCAATGCTTCGCCAAGGGCTTGAGCTGCGTATGCCTGATAATATTATTGCACGCGCTAAGCGGCGCGATACATTCTGGTAGCACTCATTCTTCTCTAATATCGCCCAACGTAATGCTTGGGCGATATTGTTTAATAATCAATACGCTGCTGTGCCTTCTTTCCTGAGTCAGTTATACTCTTGTTATCTCTTCCTTGCTTTAGCAGGTCTGCCTATGTCTGAAATTATCAATAACGATCCCTTTGCTGATCGAGAATCTAGCAATTACGAAAATCCAATCCCCAGCCGAGAATTTATTCTCGAGTTCCTGACGAAAGCTAATGTACCGATGAACCGTAACGATCTTTTTGAAGCGTTAGGTTTGTCTGGAGAAGAGCAGTACGAAGGATTACGCCGCCGTTTGCGTGCTATGGAGCGTGATGGTCAGTTGGTATTTACTCGTCGCCAATGCTACGCCTTACCTGACAAACTAGAAATGATAAAAGGTTATGTGATCGGGCATAAAGATGGACATGGCTGGATTCGTCCGGATGGCAGCACTGGTAAAGATAACGACATTCTGTTGCCCCACCACCAGATGCGCACCATCATCCACGGCGATTATGTATTGGTTCAGCCAACGGGTACTGACAAGCGTGGTAGAAAAGAAGGGCGTTTGGTTCGCGTGTTGGAAGAACGTAAATCTCAGCTTGTAGGACGTTTTTTCCTAGAGCACGGTTATGCGTATGTAGTTCCTGATGATTCTCGCATCACACAAGATATTCTTATTCCCAATGAGCACAGAGGCGGAGCTCGTATGGGGAATGTTGTTGTGATGGAGATTACAGACCGCGGCGCACGTACACGTGGAATGACAGGGAAAGTGGTTGAAGTGTTAGGCGAAAATATGGCACCTGGTATGGAAACGCAAATTGCGATCCGCACCCACCAAATTCCACACGAATGGCCTACCGAAGTATTGAAGCAAGTAGAGCACCTTGGTGAAGAAGTACCAGAAAAAGCAAAACAAGGTCGGGTTGATGTCCGTCAATTACCGCTAGTGACAATTGATGGCGAAGATGCGCGTGACTTTGATGACGCCGTATATTGTGAAGCGAAAAAAGGCGGTGGATGGCGTTTATGGGTGGCCATTGCAGATGTCAGTTATTATGTACGCCCAGATACAGCGTTAGATAAAGAAGCAATCAACCGTGGTAACTCAGTTTATTTCCCATCACAAGTCGTCCCAATGTTGCCTGAAGTGCTATCTAATGGTTTGTGTTCATTGAATCCACAAGTAGACCGCTTATGTATGGTGTGTGAAATGACCATCTCTGCAAGTGGTAAAATTTCCGGCTATAAACATTATGAAGCGGTGATGAACTCTCATGCTCGCCTGACTTACAACAAAGTGAGTGCGATTTTAGAGGGGGATGAAGAACTTCGTGAACGCTACCAACCTCTCATTCCGCATCTTGAAGAGCTACACACTATGTATAAAGTGTTGAAGCAGGCTCGCGATGAACGAGGTGGTATTGAATTTGAAACGGTTGAAACGAAATTCATCTTCAACGCGGAGCGTAAAATTGAAAGCATCGAACCGGTTATCCGTAACGATGCTCACAAGATCATTGAAGAATGTATGATCTTAGCCAATATTGCTTCTGCGACTTTGGTTGAAAAAGCCAAAGAGCCTGCGTTGTACCGTATTCATGAATCCCCAGGAGAAGAGCGTTTGATGGGGTTCCGTGATTTCTTAGGTGAGTTGGGCCTTAGCCTTGAGGGTGGGTTGACTCCATCTCCAACCGATTATGCCAATTTAATGAAACAGATTGGTGAGCGCCAAGATAAAGAACTTATCCAAACCATGCTTCTTCGCTCAATGAAGCAAGCGGTCTATAATGCTGATAACTGTGGTCACTTTGGTTTAGCGTTAAAACGTTATGCACACTTTACGTCACCAATTCGCCGTTACCCTGATCTATTGCTGCACCGAGCGATTAAATATCTAATTGCGAAAGAATCGGGCACTCATACCGATCGCTGGACACCAACTGGTGGTTTCCATTATTCATTTGATGATATGGATTATTATGGTGAGCAATGTTCTACGACCGAACGTCGTGCCGACGATGCGACCCGCGAAGTCTCTGATTGGCTAAAATGCGAATACATGCAAGACCATGTGGGTGAAGAACTTGATGGGGTAATTGCTAATGTAACTGGCTTTGGTTTCTTTGTGCGTTTGACTGAACTGCATATTGATGGTTTGGTTCATATTTCAAGTTTAGCGAATGACTACTATCAATTTGACCCGATGGGACAACGATTAATCGGTGAAAGCTTCGGTAATATCTACCGTTTAGGCGATGCTGTTAAAGTGAAAGTGTTGTCGGTGAACCTTGATGATCGTCAAATCGACTTTGAATTAGTTGGAACTAGCCGTAAGCTACGCGGTGAAGGTAAAACGGCGAAGAAACGGGCAACAGAAGCACGTGAAAAGGCTAGAGGCAAAAAAGCAGCCTCAACCAAAGGCGCAAAAGCGGTTCCATTAGTCGAGCCAACCAAGCGCCCTGATGACAAAGTAAGCCCAAGCAACAAGCCAAAGCGCAAGAAGGCAAAAACAGATAAAGCGCGTAAAGATAAACCACGAGCCAAAACGACCAAGACTCGCGCCAAAAAATAATGATTGATAGGTAGACCATGAGTAACGAATTTATTTACGGGATTCACGCCGTAAGTGCAGTGCTAGAAAATGATCCAGCACGTCTAATTGAAGCGTTTGTGCTGAAAGGGCGTCAAGATGAGCGCCTCCTTCCTTTGCTCAATGAATTGCAACATTGCGGTGTTTCTATTCAGCAAATGGGACGCAAAGCGTTAGATGACAAAGCACATGGAGCAAACCATCAAGGATTGATCGCTCGAGTAAAACCAGCGAAACAGTTGAATGAACATGATCTGGATGAAATTCTTTCCAAACATGAGCAACCATTGATCTTAGTGCTAGATGGCGTGACTGACCCACATAATCTTGGTGCCTGTTTGCGAAATGCTGACGCTGCAGGTGTGGCTGCGGTTATTGTGCCAAAAGATAGGTCAGCCCCAATGACTGCGACAGTCAGTAAAGTCGCGTGTGGAGCAGCAGAAACCGTACCACTAGTGCGCGTGACAAACTTAGCGAGAACCATGCGAGCCTTGCAAGAACAAGGGGTTTGGTTTGTGGGGACTGCCGGTGAAGCCACGCATGATATTTATCAGGCAAAGCTTACTGGTCCGCTAGCTATCGTTATGGGGGCGGAAGGAGATGGCATGCGTCGTTTAACCCGTGAAACCTGTGATGATTTGATTAAAATCCCAATGTCGGGCAGTGTTTCAAGCTTAAATGTTTCGGTGGCTTCAGGTATTTGTCTATTTGAAGCTGTCAGACAGAGACAAACCGCATAACCTTACCCATAGTATCGGTAAGAAGGCATCGACTGTGGTGCCTTTTTATTGGTCAAAAAATAATCACGGATAATTTTCACACAGTACTTGCATGTGAAACTGTGATCTGTATAATGCACCGCACTGGTTAAATCCGGTTGTGAACCAATGAGCAGTGAGGAGTAAACTGACCTAGCTGTTAGTTTAGTAACGTATACTCAGCTTATGTTCGCAGTTAATACAATTAGCTCCTGTTGCGTTATCGTAATGGAATAAAGTTAATAGAAAATTAGCTGACAATGTGCCTAATTTTGGCACTACGGTTTCACATAAATCAATCGGCATTCTCTCGTTTTAACGAGTTTGAGTGGCGATATTGTTTGTGTAATTTTTAATTATTGGAGCTCTGTCTCATGCAGAACCAACGTATCCGTATCCGCCTAAAAGCTTTCGATTACAAACTAATCGATGCTTCTACAGCGGAAATCGTTGAAACAGCAAAACGTACCGGCGCACAGGTTCGTGGTCCTATTCCACTACCTACTCGTAAAGAGCGTTTCACTGTTCTTATCTCTCCACACGTCAACAAAGATGCTCGTGACCAGTACGAAATCCGTACTCACAAACGTCTAATCGACATCGTTGAGCCAACAGATAAAACTGTTGACGCATTGATGCGTCTAGATCTAGCTGCTGGCGTTGATGTACAAATCAGCCTAGGTTAAGGGAGATTAGAATAATGATTGGTCTAGTCGGACGTAAAGTGGGTATGACCCGCGTATTTACTGAAGAAGGCGTTTCTATCCCAGTAACTGTTGTTGAGGTTGAAGCGAACCGTATTTCTCAAGTTAAAACTCTTGAGACAGACGGCTACGCAGCAATCCAGATCACTACTGGTGCTAAGAAAGCTAACCGTGTAACTAAACCTGAAGCTGGTCACTTTGCGAAAGCTGGTGTTGAAGCAGGTCGCGGTCTTTGGGAATTCCGTTTAGAAAACGGTGAAGAGTTTGAAGTTGGCGCTGAGCTAACTGTAGAACTTTTCAATGAAGTTAAAAAAGTAGACGTTACTGGTACATCTAAGGGTAAAGGCTTCCAAGGTGCTGTTAAGCGCTGGAACTTCCGTACTCAAGATATGACTCACGGTAACTCTTTGTCTCACCGTGCACCGGGTTCAATTGGCCAATGTCAAACTCCAGGTCGCGTGTTTAAAGGCAAGAAAATGGCGGGTCACATGGGTGCTGAGCGTGTAACGACTCAAAACCTAGAGATCGTACGTGTTGACGCTGAGCGTAATCTGCTTCTTATTAAAGGTGCAGTACCAGGCTCAACAGGCGCTAACGTGATCGTCAAACCAGCTGTTAAAGCATAACGTCTAGGAGTAAGTAATGGAATTGATGGTTAAAGGTGCTAACGCACTAACTGTTTCCGAAACTACTTTCGGACGTGAGTTCAACGAAGCCCTTGTACACCAAGTAGTTGTTGCGTATGCAGCAGGTGCTCGTCAAGGTACTCGTGCTCAAAAGACACGTTCAGAAGTTTCTGGCGGTGGCGCTAAGCCATGGCGTCAAAAAGGTACTGGCCGTGCACGTGCTGGTACTATTCGTAGCCCAATCTGGCGTACAGGTGGTGTTACTTTTGCTGCGAAACCACAAGATCACAGCCAAAAAGTAAACAAAAAAATGTACCGTGGTGCTATGAAGAGCATTCTTTCTGAGCTAGTTCGTCAAGAGCGTCTAATCGTTGTTGATAACTTCTCAGTAGAAGCACCAAAAACTAAAGAGCTAGTAGCTAAGCTTCAAGAGCTTGAGCTTAACGATGTACTTATCGTTACTGGCGAAGTAGACGAGAATCTATTCTTAGCTGCTCGTAACCTATACAAAGTTGACGCACGTGACGTAGCGGGTCTTGACCCAGTAAGCCTAATCGCGTTTGACAAGGTTCTAATGACTGCAGAAGCAGTTAAGCAAGTTGAGGAGATGCTGGCATGATCAGTGAAGAGCGTCTACTAAAAGTTCTACGTGCACCGCACATCTCTGAAAAAGCAACGATGACTGCTGAGAAAGCGAACACTATCGTTTTCAAAGTATCAAAAGATGCTACTAAAAAAGAGATCAAAGCAGCTGTAGAAAAGCTATTTGAAGTTGAAGTTAAGTCTGTAAATACTCTTATCACTAAGGGTAAGACCAAACGTCAAGGTCTACGCCAAGGTCGCCGCAGCGACGTTAAGAAAGCGTATGTGACTTTGAAAGAAGGTCAAGATCTTGACTTTGTTGGCGGCGCGGAATAACAGGAGTAGTTGAATAATGGCTATTGTTAAATGTAAGCCGACTTCCCCTGGTCGTCGTCACGTTGTTAAAGTTGTTAACGCTGACCTACACAAGGGCAAGCCGTACGCACCTCTTTTAGAGAAAAACTCTAAAAATGGTGGTCGTAACAACAACGGTCGTATCACAGTACGTCACATCGGTGGTGGTCACAAGCAACACTACCGTTTGATCGATTTCAAACGTACTAAAGATGGCATCCCAGCGAAAGTTGAGCGCCTAGAATACGATCCAAACCGTAGCGCAAATATCGCTCTAGTTCTGTACGCAGACGGTGAGCGTCGTTACATCATTGCACCTAAAGGTGTTCAAGCCGGTGACCAGATCCAATCTGGTGTTGATGCGCCAATTAAAGCAGGTAACACTCTGCCAATGCGCAACATCCCAGTAGGTTCTACTATTCACTGTGTTGAACTTAAACCTGGTAAAGGTGCACAGCTAGCTCGTTCGGCTGGTGCTTATGCTCAACTTGTCGCTCGCGACGGTGCATACGTAACTATCCGTCTACGTTCTGGCGAAATGCGCAAAGTACTTTCTGAAGGCCGTGCAACAATCGGTGAAGTTGGTAACTCTGAGCATATGCTACGTGAACTTGGTAAAGCTGGTGCTTCACGCTGGCGCGGCGTACGTCCAACCGTACGTGGTGTAGTAATGAACCCGGTGGATCACCCACACGGTGGTGGTGAAGGCCGCACATCTGGTGGTCGTCACCCAGTTTCTCCTTGGGGCATGCCTACTAAGGGCTTCAAGACTCGTAAGAACAAACGCACCGACAAGTACATCGTACGTCGTCGTAATAAGTAATCTATATAAGAGGATAAGCCATGCCACGTTCTCTCAAGAAAGGTCCATTTATTGACCTACACTTGCTGAAGAAGGTAGAGAAAGCGGTGGAAAGCGGAGACAAAAAGCCTATTAAGACTTGGTCCCGTCGTTCAATGATCATTCCATCAATGATTGGTTTGACCATCGCTGTCCATAATGGTCGTCAGCACGTACCAGTATTTGTAACTGATGAAATGATCGGTCACAAACTGGGCGAATTCGCACCAACTCGTACTTACCGTGGTCACGCTGCGGATAAGAAAGCTAAGAAGCGCTAAGGAGTAAATAATGGAAGCTATTGCTAAACATAACTTTGCTCGCATTTCGCCTCAGAAAGCTCGCTTAGTTGCAGATCTAATCCGTGGTAAGTCTGTGGATCAAGCTCTAGAAATTCTAACGTTCAGCAACAAAAAAGCTGCTGTACTAGTGAAGAAAGTTCTAGAGTCAGCTATCGCTAACGCAGAACACAACGAAGGTGCAGATATCGACGATCTTAATGTCGCTAAAATCTTCGTAGATGAGGGCCCTACCATGAAGCGTATTATGCCTCGTGCTAAAGGTCGTGCGGATCGTATCTTGAAGCGTTCAAGCCACATCACTGTTGTTGTAGCAGACGCTTGAGACTAGGAGAGTAAGCAATGGGTCAGAAAGTACATCCTAATGGTATTCGTCTTGGCATCGTTAAGCCTTGGAATGCTACATGGTTTGCTAACACCAAAGATTTCGCTGACAACCTAGACGGCGACTTCAAGGTACGTCAGTTCCTAACGAAGGAACTTTCAAAAGCGTCTCTATCACGCATCGTTATCGAGCGTCCTGCTAAGAGCATTCGTGTGACTATTCACACAGCTCGTCCAGGCGTTGTTATCGGTAAGAAAGGTGAAGACGTTGAGAAGCTACGCACTGCTGTAGCTAAAATCGCAGGTGTACCAGCGCAAATTAATATCGCTGAAGTACGTAAGCCTGAGCTAGACGGTCAATTAGTGGCTGATAGCATCGCGTCTCAACTAGAGCGTCGCGTTATGTTCCGTCGTGCTATGAAGCGCGCAGTACAAAACGCTATGCGTCTAGGCGCTAAAGGTATCAAAGTGGAAGTAAGCGGTCGTCTAGGCGGCGCTGAAATTGCACGTTCAGAGTGGTACCGTGAAGGCCGTGTGCCTCTACACACTCTACGTGCTGACATTGATTACGCAACTTCTTCGGCTCACACTCAATACGGTGTGATCGGCGTTAAAGTTTGGATCTTCAAGGGCGAAATCCTTGGTGGTATGCCAGCTGCAAACGCTGTTGAGCCAAAGGCTGATAAGCCTAAGAAGCAGCGTAAAGGCCGTAAGTAAGGAGTCGACTGATGCTACAACCTAAACGCACTAAGTTCCGTAAGGTTCATACTGGTCGCAACCGCGGTCTAGCTAAAGGTACTGACGTAAGCTTCGGTACATTTGGTCTTAAAGCCGTTGGACGTGGTCGTCTAACTGCTCGTCAGATCGAAGCGGCACGTCGTGCAATGACACGTCACGTTAAGCGTCAAGGTAAAATCTGGATCCGTGTGTTCCCAGATAAGCCAATCACAGAAAAACCACTAGAAGTTCGTCAAGGTAAGGGTAAAGGTAACGTTGAGTACTGGGTAGCCCAAATCCAACCTGGTAAGGTTATGTACGAAATGGACGGTGTACCTGAAGAATTGGCACGTGAAGCGTTCCGCCTAGCGGCTCGCAAACTGCCATTCAAAACTACATTCGTAATTAAACAGGTGATGTGATGAAAGCACTAGATCTACGCGCAAAAAGCGCTGAAGAGCTTAACGCTGAGCTATTGAATTTGCTACGTGAACAGTTCAACTTGCGCATGCAAGCTGCAACTGGTCAACTACAGCAAACTCATACTTTGAAAGCTGTACGCCGTGATATCGCACGTGTGAAAACTGTTTTGACTGAGAAGGCAGGCGAATAATGAGCGACAAATCTCGTACTCAACTAGGTCGTGTTGTTAGCGACAAGATGGATAAGTCTATCGTTGTTGCTATCGAGCGCATGGTGAAACACCCAATTTACGGTAAATTCGTAAAGCGCACGACTAAAGTACACGCACATGACGAAAACAACGAGTGTGGCCTAGGCGATACTGTTGAAATTCGTGAGTGTCGTCCATTGTCTAAGACTAAATCTTGGACTTTGGTTAAAGTCGTAGAAAAAGCGAAGATGTAATCATCGTAATACTATGATTTTAAACGGCTCCAAAGTTTTTTTGGAGCCGTTTATTTTTTGTCTACCCAATTGAAAAAAAGGGTGGTACAATTCGCGTCCCTTTTAAAGAGGCAGCCCGACCCGAGAGGGTCTAGTTTTAATATTTAGCGGAGCACTAACAATGATCCAAATGCAAAGTACACTTGATGCAGCTGATAACTCAGGCGCGCGCAAGGTAATGTGTATTAAGGTTCTGGGTGGCTCTCACCGCCGTTACGCACATATCGGTGACATCATCAAAGTTACAGTGAAGGAAGCAATTCCTCGCGGTAAAGTTAAAAAAGGTGATGTACTGAAGGCGGTGGTAGTTCGCACCCGTAAAGGCGTACGTCGTCCAGACGGTTCTGTCATTCGCTTCGACCGTAATGCTTGCGTATTGTTGAACAACACGTCAGAGCAACCTATCGGTACACGTATCTTTGGTCCAGTGACTCGTGAACTTCGTAATGCGAAATTCATGAAAATCGTGTCACTAGCACCTGAAGTTCTGTAAGGAGCGGCACACATGGCAGCTAAAATCCGTCGTAACGACGAAGTAATCGTTCTTGCTGGTAAAGATAAAGGCAAGAAAGGTAAAGTAACTAAGGTTCTCGTAACTGGTAAAGTTATCGTAGAAGGTATCAACCTTGTTAAGAAACACCAAAAGCCGGTTCCGGCTCTAGGTCAACAAGGTGGCATCGTTGAACAAGAAGCAGCTATTGATGCTTCTAACGTTGCAATCTTCAATGAAGCAACTGGTAAAGCGGACCGTATCGGTTTCCGTTTTGAAGAAGGCAAAAAAGTGCGTTTCTTCAAGTCTAACGGTGAAACAATTAAGTAATTTGGAGTTCTACTATGGCGAAACTGCATGATTACTACAAGTCGTCTGTAGTCGCTGAGCTTACCAAAGAGTTCAGCTACACAAGCGTCATGCAAGTCCCTAGGATTGAGAAAATCACCCTAAACATGGGCGTTGGTGAAGCAATCAACGATAAGAAACTATTAGAAAATGCAGCATCTGATATGGCTACGATCTCTGGTCAAAAACCACTGATCACTAAAGCTCGTAAATCTGTTGCAGGTTTCAAAATTCGTGAAGGCTACCCAATTGGTTGTAAAGTAACCTTGCGTGGCGAACGTATGTGGGATTTCTTAGAGCGTTTAATCTCTATTGCACTTCCACGTGTACGTGATTTCCGTGGCGTTAGCGCGAAGTCTTTTGACGGTCGTGGTAACTACAGCATGGGCGTTCGTGAGCAAATCATCTTCCCAGAAATCGACTACGATAAAGTAGATCGTGTACGTGGTCTTGATATTACTATCACGACTTCTGCTGGTACTGATGAGGAAGGCCGTGCTCTGCTGGCTGCCTTTAACTTCCCATTCCGTAAGTAAGGTGAAGGGTTACTGTTATGGCTAAACAATCAATGAAAGCACGTGAAGTTAAACGTGCAAAGCTAGTAGCTAAGTTCGCTGAAAAGCGTTCTGCGTTAAAAGCTATCATCAGCGATGTAAACGCATCTGAAGAAGATCGTTGGAATGCAGTTCTTAAGCTGCAAGCTCTTCCACGTGATTCAAGTGCTTCACGTCAGCGCAACCGTTGCAACCAAACTGGTCGTCCACACGGTTACCTACGTAAGTTCGGTCTAAGCCGCATCAAAGTTCGCGAAGCTTGCATGAAAGGCGAGATTCCTGGACTTCGTAAGGCTAGCTGGTAATTGCCACTTAATCATTTGGAGTAAATCTTATGAGCATGCAAGATCCGATTTCGGATATGCTGACCCGCATTCGTAACGGTCAGGCAGCAAACAAAGTTGCTGTAAAAATGCCTTCTTCAAAGCTTAAAGTTGCAATTGCTGCACTGCTTAAAGCTGAAGGTTATATCGCTGATTTCGCTGTTGAAGGCGAAGCAAAACCTGAGCTAGAAGTTACTCTTAAGTACTTCCAAGCTAAACCAGTAATCGAGCAAATCCAACGTGTTTCACGTCCTGGTCTACGCGTTTATAAGAAAAATAACGCGTTACCATCAGTGATGGGCGGTATGGGTGTTGCTGTAGTGTCCACTTCCAAGGGTCTGATGTCTGACCGTGCTGCTCGCAAAGCAGGTCTTGGTGGTGAAATCATCTGCTACGTAGCTTAAGGAGTAGGATATGTCTCGTGTTGCTAAAGCACCTGTCGCTATTCCAGCTGGCGTAGAGGTGAAACTAAACGGCCAAGAAATCACTGTAAAAGGTGTTCAAGGTGAGCTGACTCGCGTTCTACACAACGGCGTAGTTATTGCACAAGAAGAAAACAACCTTACTTTCGGTCCTCGTGAAGGTGTTGCTAACGCTTGGGCACAAGCAGGTACTGCTCGTGCACTAGTAAACAACATGGTTGTGGGTGTTACTGCAGGCTTTACTAAAAAGCTTGTTCTTAAAGGTGTTGGTTACCGTGCTGCTATCAAAGGCAACGCAGTTGGCCTAACTTTAGGTTTCTCACACCCTGTTGAGCATGAACTCCCAGCGGGTATTAAAGCTGAATGTCCTAGCCAAACTGAAATTGTTCTAACTGGTTGTGATAAGCAATTAGTTGGTCAAGTTGCGGCTGACATTCGTTCTTACCGTGAGCCTGAGCCTTATAAAGGTAAAGGTGTTCGTTACGCAGATGAAAATGTGCGTACTAAAGAAGCTAAGAAGAAGTAAGGTAACACTATGGATAAGAAAGCATCTCGCATCCGTCGTGCTACACGCGCACGTCGTAAGATTGCTGAACTGGGTGCAACTCGCCTAGTAGTACACCGTACTCCTCGTCACGTGTACGCTCAGGTTATCGCATCAAACGGCTCTGAGGTTATCGCAGCAGCTTCTACTGTAGAAAAAGCGATCCGTGAGCAAGTTAAGAACACCGGTAACGTAGACGCAGCTAAAGCAGTAGGTAAAGCTATTGCAGAACGTGCTCTTGAAAAAGGCGTGTCAGCAGTTGCGTTTGATCGTTCTGGTTTCCAATACCACGGTCGAGTAGCGGCGCTAGCAGAATCTGCTCGCGAAGCTGGTCTGAAATTCTAAGGTAGGGTTGGAAGATGGCTAAAGAACAACAACAAGCTAGTGATTTGCAAGAAAAGCTAATCGCTGTTAACCGTGTATCTAAGACGGTTAAAGGTGGTCGAATCATGAGCTTTACTGCGCTAACTGTAGTTGGTGACGGTAATGGTCGCGTAGGTTTCGGTTACGGTAAAGCCCGTGAAGTACCTGCTGCGATTCAAAAAGCAATGGAAAAAGCGCGTCGTAACATGGTTACTATCGCTCTTAACGAAGGCACTCTTCACCACGCGGTGAAAGGTCGTCACTCGGGCTCTAAAGTTTACATGCAGCCAGCTGCAGAAGGTACAGGTGTTATCGCCGGTGGTGCGATGCGTGCTGTACTTGAAGTTGCCGGTGTACATAACGTACTTGCGAAAGCGTACGGTTCTACAAACCCAATCAACGTTGTTCGCGCAACAGTTGCTGGTCTAGTAGATGTGAAGTCGCCAGAAATGGTTGCTGCTAAACGTGGTCTAACTGTTGAATCTATTTCGGAGTAAGCACACGATGGCAACTATTAAAGTAACTCAAACTAAAAGCTCAATTGGCCGTCTACCAAAGCATAAAGCAACTTTGCGTGGTTTAGGTCTTCGTCGTATCAACCATACAGTAGAACTTGAAGATACTCCGTGTGTACGCGGTATGATCAACAAGGTTTACTACATGGTTAAAGTTGAGGAGTAATCAGAATGCGTTTGAATACTCTATCACCGGCTGCGGGTTCTAAGCCTTCTAAGAAGCGTTTAGGCCGTGGTATCGGTTCAGGCCTAGGTAAAACTGGTGGCCGTGGCCATAAAGGTCAAAAGTCACGTTCTGGCGGTAAAGTTCGTCCAGGTTTTGAAGGCGGTCAGATGCCTCTAAAACAACGTCTACCAAAATTCGGTTTCACTTCTCGTAAGAGCCTAGTGTCTGCTGAAATTCGTCTAGCTGAGCTAGCGAAAGTAACTGGTGACGTAGTAGATCTAAACAGCCTTAAAGCTGCTAACCTAATCACTAAGAACATCGAGAACGTTAAAGTTGTTCTTTCTGGTGAAATTAGCAAAGCTGTGACTGTTAAAGGTCTGCGCGTGACAAAAGGCGCTAAAGCTGCAATCGAAGCTGCAGGCGGTAAAATCGAGGAATAATCTCGAGGAACGAGGTACAGATGGCTAAGAAACCAGGACAAGATTTTCGTAGTGCTCAGAGCGGCTTAAGTGAACTAAAGTCGCGCTTATTATTCGTAATTGGTGCACTTTTAGTATTCCGAGCCGGCTCTTTTGTGCCGATTCCTGGTATTGACGCAGCTGTACTTGCCGATTTGTTCGAACAGCAAAAAGGTACCATCGTTGAAATGTTTAACATGTTCTCCGGTGGTGCTCTTTCGCGTGCATCTATCTTAGCATTGGGCATCATGCCGTATATTTCGGCGTCAATTGTTGTCCAATTGCTAACTGTAGTTCATCCAGCGTTAGCGGAACTCAAGAAAGAGGGTGAAGCAGGCCGTCGTAAGATAAGCCAATATACACGCTACGGCACGCTTGTACTTGCAACATTCCAAGCTATTGGTATTGCAACAGGCTTACCAAACATGGTCGACAATCTGGTTGTTATCAACCAAACCATGTTTACGCTTATTGCTACCGTAAGTTTAGTAACTGGTACCATGTTCCTAATGTGGTTAGGTGAACAAATTACAGAGCGAGGAATTGGTAATGGTATTTCATTGCTAATTTTTGCAGGTATTGTTGCTGGATTGCCACAGGCAGTCGGACAAACAATCGAGCAAGCGCGTCAAGGTGAATTGCATGTACTTCTTCTGTTGTTAATCGCGGTAATTGCTTTTGCTGTTATCTACTTCGTAGTTTTCATGGAGCGTGGTCAGCGTCGAATCGTCGTTAACTATGCGAAGCGTCAACAAGGTCGTAAGGTTTTTGCAGCGCAAAGTACACACCTACCATTGAAAATTAATATGGCGGGTGTAATACCAGCGATTTTTGCATCAAGCATTATTTTGTTCCCAGGAACATTAGCACAATGGTTTGGTCAAAATGGTGAGAGCAGCACATTCGGTTGGCTAACTGATGTGTCTTTGGCTCTTAGCCCAGGCCAACCTTTGTATGTTATGCTTTATGCAGCAGCAATAATTTTCTTCTGTTTCTTTTATACAGCGTTGGTGTTTAATCCTCGTGAAACAGCAGATAATCTGAAGAAGTCCGGTGCATTCGTACCCGGCATCCGCCCAGGTGAGCAGACAGCGAGATACATTGATAAAGTAATGACTAGATTAACCCTAGCGGGTGCACTATACATTACCTTTATCTGTCTGATTCCCGAGTTCATGATGGTCGCTTGGAACGTACGTTTCTACTTTGGCGGCACATCACTACTGATTGTAGTAGTGGTTATTATGGACTTTATGGCACAGGTACAGACTCATATGATGTCCCAACAGTATGATTCTGTGTTGAAAAAAGCGAACCTGAAAGGCTACGGTCGTTAATATCAGGTTCAATTACGGAGTTTAGCAATGAAAGTTCGTGCTTCCGTTAAAAAAATCTGTCGTAACTGTAAAGTAATCAAGCGTAACGGTGTCGTTCGTGTGATTTGCAGTGAGCCAAAGCATAAACAGCGCCAAGGCTAATTAGCAGAAATTTTTACTTGAAATCTAAAGGTTGGTCGAGTATATTCCTCGGCCTACCTTTTGCGTGCAAAAGAAGTAGTATGCCGCAGCGTATCCTCGACGGGCTCTGCTGCGGATAATTTCTTATATAAGTACTAGGAGTGAATAGTGGCCCGTATAGCAGGCATTAACATTCCTGATCAAAAGCATGCTGTGATTGCATTAACTGCAATCTACGGTATCGGTAAAACCCGTTCTCAAGCTATCCTAGCTGATTTGGGTATTGCTGAAAGTGTTAAGATCAGTGAACTAACTGAAGAGCAGATCGATCAACTGCGTGATGGTGTAGCTAAATACACTGTAGAGGGTGATCTTCGTCGTGAAGTTTCCATGAACATCAAGCGTCTTATGGACCTTGGTTGTTACCGTGGTCTTCGTCATCGTCGCAGTCTACCACTACGTGGACAGCGTACTAAAACCAACGCTCGCACCCGTAAGGGTCCGCGTAAGCCGATCAAGAAATAGTCGGAAGGGTAGAGTACAATGGCAAAACAACCAACTCGCGCACGTAAGCGTGTACGCAAGCAAGTTGCTGATGGCGTAGCGCACATCCATGCATCTTTCAATAACACAATCGTAACTATCACAGACCGTCAAGGTAATGCTCTAGCATGGGCTACTGCTGGTGGTTCTGGTTTCCGCGGTTCTCGTAAGTCTACTCCGTTCGCTGCACAGGTTGCTGCAGAACGTTGTGCTGAAATGGCTAAAGAATACGGCCTAAAGAACCTAGAGGTTATGGTTAAGGGTCCAGGTCCAGGTCGTGAATCTACTGTTCGCGCACTGAACGCTGCTGGTTTCCGTATCACTAACATTGTTGATGCGACACCAATCCCTCATAACGGTTGTCGTCCACCTAAGAAACGTCGCGTATAACGTTTCTAGGAAGATTGGAGAAAGATCATGGCAAGATATTTGGGTCCTAAGCTAAAGCTTAGCCGCCGCGAAGGTACTGACTTGTTCCTTAAGTCTGGCATTCGTGCGATTGATACCAAGTGTAAAATTGACAACGCACCAGGTGTACACGGCGCTCGTCGCGGTCGTCTATCTGAGTACGGTGTTCAGCTTCGTGAGAAGCAAAAAGTTCGTCGTATCTACGGCGTTCTAGAAAAACAATTCCGTAACTACTACAAAGAAGCTGCACGCCTTAAAGGCAACACAGGTGAAAACCTGCTTCAGCTTCTTGAAGGTCGTCTTGATAACGTAGTTTACCGCATGGGCTTTGGCGCAACTCGCGCAGAAGCACGTCAGCTAGTTAGCCATAAAGCTATCGTAGTAAACGGTAAAGTTGTAAACGTTCCTTCTTTCAATGTTACGGCTAACGACGTTGTTGCAATCCGTGAGAAAGCTAAAAAGCAATCTCGCATCAAAGCGGCTCTAGAAGTTGCTGAACAACGCGAAAAACCAACTTGGATTGAAGTAGATGCTGGCCAGATGGAAGGTACATTCAAGCGTATGCCTGAGCGTTCTGATCTATCAGCTGATATCAACGAACAATTGATCGTCGAGCTTTACTCTAAGTAAGGTTAAACTAAAGAGAGGACACAATGCAGGGTTCTGTAACAGAATTTCTTAAGCCACGTCTTGTTGATATCGAACAGATCAGCACGACACACGCAAAAGTAACTCTTGAGCCGTTAGAGCGTGGTTTCGGCCATACTCTGGGTAATGCACTTCGCCGTATTCTATTATCTTCAATGCCAGGTTGTGCTGTCACTGAAGTAGAGATTGAAGGCGTACTACACGAGTACAGCACTAAAGAAGGCGTTCAAGAAGATATCCTTGAGATCCTTTTAAACCTTAAGGGTTTAGCTGTACGCGTTGCCGAAGGCAAAGATGAAGTGTTCATTACGCTGAACAAATCAGGCTCGGGCCCTGTTGTTGCAGGTGACATCACCCATGATGGTGATGTAGAGATCACTAACCCTGAGCACGTGATTTGTCACCTAACGGATGACAATGCTGAGATCGCTATGCGTATCAAAGTAGAGCGTGGTCGTGGTTATGTTCCAGCTTCAGCTCGTATCCATACTGAAGAAGATGAGCGTCCAATCGGTCGTCTACTTGTAGATGCAACTTACAGCCCAGTAGACAAAATTGCCTACTCTGTAGATGCAGCTCGTGTAGAACAGCGCACTGATTTAGACAAGCTTGTTATCGATATGGAAACGAACGGTACTCTAGAACCTGAGGAAGCTATCCGTCGCGCAGCAACTATTCTTGCTGAGCAATTGGATGCGTTCGTAGATCTTCGTGATGTACGTGTACCTGAGGAGAAGGAAGAGAAGCCAGAATTCGATCCAATCCTACTGCGTCCTGTAGACGATCTTGAACTAACAGTTCGCTCTGCTAACTGTCTGAAAGCAGAAGCGATTCACTACATCGGTGATCTAGTACAGCGCACTGAGGTTGAGCTACTTAAAACGCCAAACCTTGGTAAGAAATCTCTTACAGAGATTAAAGACGTGCTTGCATCACGTGGTCTATCTTTAGGTATGCGCCTAGAGAACTGGCCGCCAGCGTCTATCGCTGAAGATTAATCGATACTAGTTAGAAGGATTAGGTCATGCGCCATCGTAAGAGTGGTCGTCAACTCAACCGCAACAGCAGTCATCGCAAAGCGATGTTCAGCAACATGGCTAGCTCTCTAGTACGTCATGAAGTTATCAAGACTACTTTGCCAAAAGCAAAAGAGCTACGTCGCGTCGTTGAGCCTTTGATTACACTAGCTAAGACTGACAGCGTTGCAAACCGTCGTCTAGCATTTGCTCGCACTCGTGATAACGAAGTTGTAGCAAAACTATTTAACGAACTAGGTCCACGTTTCGCTGCCCGTCAAGGCGGTTACACACGTATCCTTAAAGCCGGTTTCCGTACTGGTGATAAAGCTCCAATGGCTTACATTGAGCTTGTAGATCGCCCAGAAGTAGCTGTAGAAGCTGCTGCTGAGTAATCAGTTCGTATATAATAAAAAAGCCGAGCAGTAATGCTCGGCTTTTTTGTATCTGAAATAAAGCAAATTACAGCTTATACCAAGCCCAGTAAGTAAGTGTTCAGAAATAGCGTAGGAAAAATGCTTGATAATACGGTGGAATTTTTCGATAAGTAGTTATTCTACAATCAAAAGTTCTAACGCAGTTATTGGGTATTTAAATAAGTTAGGGTGACCAGTTATTTACTGCGGTTGGTATTATATTGGCGATATAAAAAAGGCTGGCAATTGCCAACCTTTGGTCATCCGTTATAAGACTATCTTATAGGATATCAAGTAGCTCTACTTCGAATACTAGTGCTGCGAATGGAGGAATTGCTGCACCGGCACCGCGCTCGCCGTAGGCAAGATCTTGTGGAATGTATAACTTCCATTTAGAACCAACAGGCATTAGTTGAAGAGCTTCTACCCAACCTTTAATTACACCTGTAACAGGGAACTCAGCAGGTTGTCCACGAGATACTGAGCTGTCAAATACAGTACCATCTGTTAATTCACCGTGGTAATGAACGCGTACTTGTTTGTCAGATGTTGGGATCTCACCAGTACCTTCAGTGATGATTTCGTACTGTAGGCCAGACTCAAGAACAGTCACTTCAGAGCGTAATGCATTATCTGCTAAGAATACTTCACCATCAGCAGCTGCAGCTTTTGCTGCTTCTTGACGTGCAGATTCAGCACGTGTGTGTAATTCTTGCAGTGCGTTATTGATTTCATCAATCTCAATTGATGGCATTTCGCCTACTAGTGCCGTTGCAATGCCAGCTGCGATAGCGTCAACATTTAGACCGTCTAGGCCGCTACCAGCAAGCTGTTGACCCATTTGTAGACCAATACCGTAACTTGCTTTTTGCTCTACAGTTTCAAATTTTACTTCAGACATAAACTGTCACTCTTTTATCTAAATAAACAAAGGCCAAAGAATAGCAGTTTCAGCCAACGGATGAAACGGTAACACGTGATATCTGAATTCAATCGTTCAGGTTGTGACAAATCGCAGATCACCCAGAAAAATGTTTAAGTTTGTGTCAACGTTTACGATATCACGCGTATAGCTCTATACTGTTCGTTCTTGAGTTTTTATACTGTAGGTTGAAATTAAAGGAGACGGGTAGAGATGAATCGTCGTTATAAAAAGAAACCGCAAACAGATTATTTAGCTCTTATCCAACAAAAGTGGCACTCGTTTGAATGGCGGATATGGGGAGGGCGTGTACGTACCTATTGGCAAGCTTTACCTAAATTGCATCGACGAGCTTTAGCTGTATTAACGCCTGTTGTTGTGCTGCTGTTGATCATTCCTATGCCAAGTAGTGAATCATTAAAAGCACCAAAGAAGAGCAATGAACGGGTAAATATTAATATTGATACCACAGGTTTGAGCCAACAAAGAAGTGCTCAACAATCTTCTTTGAAATCAGAAAATTGGCAAGAATACACTGTTAAAAGTGGTGATACTTTATCGCAAGTTTTCCGTGCCAATGATTTACCGATGTCCGATCTCAATGCGTTGGTCAAGATTGAAGGTGGTGATAAACCACTTAGTCAGATAACGCAAGGACAGCTTGTTCGTTTTAAACTCGCCGCCAATGGCCAACTTGATATCCTTCAGCTTGAAAAGAATAACCAGTCAGTGATGTTTTTTAGGCTCTCTGATGGTGGGTTTGGCCGCAGTAAATAAATGATGGCGTAGTGGTGATGTTCATACTCGTTATCGAGACAGCTTCATATCAATATGCGGGATATCATCTTCTAGATACATATCAGATGTTTGATCAAATCCATAGGATTGGTAAAACTTAGCTAAATACTGCTGGGCACCAATTTCAATATCTTGGTTTGGCCATAATGCTTGGCAATTATCTAACGCTTGTTGGATCAGTTGGTGGCCGAGTCCTATTCCTCTTGCTTCTGCTTTTGTCGCCACGCGTCCAATACTGACACTGGGGTAGCTAATACCCGCGGGCAATAATCTTGCACATGCAACGATCTGTTGTTGTTGATAACCGATTAAATGGAAGACACCCGCTTGAGTATCTTTATCGTCCAGCTCTGGATATGGGCAATTTTGCTCAACCACAAAAACATTTACTCTTAGTTTGAGCAAGTCGTAGAGTTGTTGGGTGGTTAGTTGTGAAAAGGAAAGACATTGCCAGGTGATCATTTGTAGACTCCTCGGTTTATTAATATCTGTAATGTAGCAAGCTTAAGTGCATGATTCATTAACAAAGGTTAAGTTAAGTTGAGTAACTTGTGTGATGCTCGGCAAAGATTCGCTAGCCACAAGAGGTTAAATAACGATAATAGGCGTTTAATTTTCGTCTAACCAAAGGACGTCCCCTTGAGCAATACCACTTTTTCGGCTGTGAGTTTAAAGCCAGAACTTCTTTCAAACCTCGACACATTGGGTTATACCAAGATGACGCCGATTCAGGCGCTAAGCTTGCCAACCATTTTGGCGGGTAAGGACGTGATTGGCCAAGGAAAAACCGGCTCAGGTAAAACCGCGGCTTTTGGTTTGGGCGTCTTGTCTAATTTGAATGTAAAACGCTTTCGCGTGCAGTCGCTCGTACTATGCCCAACTCGTGAGCTGGCTGATCAGGTGGCGACTGAAATCCGTACTTTAGGCCGAGCGATTCATAACATCAAGGTACTCACTTTATGTGGTGGTATGCCGATGGGACCACAAATTGGCTCCCTAGAGCATGGTGCACATATTTTAGTTGGTACACCTGGTCGTATTTTGGATCACCTTGAAAAAGGGCGTATCGACCTATCTGAGCTCAATACCCTGGTGCTGGATGAAGCGGATAGAATGCTCGAAATGGGTTTCCAAGACGCGCTAGATGCGATCATTAGTGAAACTCCTGCTTCACGCCAAACGTTGCTATTTAGTGCAACATTCCCTGCTCAAATTAAGCAGATTGCTCAGCGTATTATGCGTGAACCTGAAATGGTTAAAGTTGAATCGACGCACGATACGTCCAGCATTCAACAATATTTTTATAAAGTCGAAGGGACAGAAGCTCGCGACCAAGCACTCGAGTTACTGCTTTTGCATCATCAGCCAGAATCTGCAGTTGTGTTCTGTAATACAAAGAAAGAAGTGCAAAACGTTGCCGATGAACTACACCATAAAGGTTTTAGTGTGATTGAACTGCATGGTGATTTAGAGCAGCGCGACCGCGATCAAGCGTTAGTTCAATTCGCTAACAAGAGTATCTCTATTCTGGTTGCGACGGATGTGGCCGCGCGTGGTTTAGACGTGGATAACTTAGATGCAGTATTCAACTTTGAGCTTTCACGTGATCCTGAAGTGCACGTACACCGTATTGGTCGTACTGGCCGAGCGGGTAGCAAAGGTTTAGCGTTCAGCTTCTTTAGTGATAATGAAATGCATCGTGTAGCCATGATTGATGAATACATGGATATGCCTATCGAGCCGGCGAAACTACCAGATTCAAGTGCGATGAATCGACAGCCATATCAAGCTAATATGGTGACGATTCAGATTGATGGCGGCAAAAAGCAGAAAGTACGTCCAGGCGATATTTTGGGTGCTTTAACCAGTGATGGTGGTATTGATGGCCAATATGTTGGCAAGATTAACCTATTTGCGATGCGTGCTTATGTGGCCGTACATAAGTCAGTTGCTAAAAAAGCACTGAAAAAGATGGAGTCTGGCAAAATGAAAGGTCGTCAATTCCGAGCGCGTCTACTTAAGTAGTCAGGTTAGGTTTAATTGAGCCAGCGCTAATTTGCGCTGGCTTTTGCGTTTATGCGTGCTTTGATTCTGCTAAGGCTGATGGGGGTAATACCAAGATAAGCCGCAATATGTTGTTCATTAATACGCTCACATAGCTCAGGAAAGTGTTGGCACAACAGTTGATAACGCTGTTGTGGCGAATGCAGCAGCATGAACCGTTCTTTGTTTTCTTTATACCTCAATTGTGTTTCCAACAGCTTAAGATAAATGGGATGAGCATTGTCACGCCATTTCTGCAATGTCTGCATCGGAATACATAACAGTTGTACCGGAGTGAGTGTCTCTAATAAATAAGGGGAGGGTTGATGATTGATCAAACTCTCGAATCCTATCACCCAGTCTTTTTCCCAATAAAATTCTTTGCTGAATTGTTTGCCTTGCTCGGTGAGATAGCAGGCATGACAAACACCTTGTAGTACAAAGTAGAATTCGTCAGCGTATTCGCCTTGATTGACTAGTATATGTCTTGTTGGTAGCTCTAATGGTTTGGCAATAGTGAGTAAGTGTTCGATATCATCTTGCGCAAAACCGTGGCGGAATAACTGCTGGTAAAAATCGACATCCATTTCATGATGAGCCTTCTTGTTGATAGAGCTTCTATCTTACCTTGATTTTAGTGAGTAATAAAAAACGCAGCCAATGGCTGCGTTTGAAGATAAATAATCTGGATATTGAATCAGTTATTTCGTTAGGTCAATTTTATAAACCGCGAAGCCAACATCGTCAGTGGCAACTTTGGTCATTGGATACTGACCTTTGTCCTTGATAAATTGTGCCGCTTTGTCACTTGGTGATGTTTCAAAACGAATATCCAACGCTGTATCGGTTTTTATCGGTGCAAATGACCAGTTATTGTCAGCGCTTGGGTTTACCAGCCCTTTTTCTTGGCTCACGCGAGAAATATAGTCTGCAACAACAGTGCGGTTTTCATCAGGTGAATCAAAAGCGATGAACTCTGTACCAGTTCCTGCAAACTTATTGCTGTAAGCGCGGTAGTTATTGGTGGCCACAATGAAGGTCTGCTTCATATCGATAGGCTTACCTTGGTAAGTCAAACCGACAATACGTTCTGCGCCTTCATGTTGAACTTTACAATCACCATCGTATTTTGCTGGTTGAGTCACGTCGATCTGATAGTTCACACCATCCATCACATCGAAGTTGTAAGTGCGGAAGCCATCCCAGTCAATTAACTGCTGAGGTGCTGTACTGTTGATATCAATTTGTCTAAATTGGCCTGCGCTGCACTCTAACCACTCTTTCACTTCGTGACCTGTCATTTTGAGTGCAACTAGCGTGTTTGGATAGAGATATAAGTCAGCAGCATTACGGAACGTCAGTTGACCTGCTTCGACTTCGGTAAAGTTAGAAGGGTCATTTTTGCGACCACCTGCTTTAAATGGAGCCGCAGCAGAAAGAACTGGTAAGCCATCAAGGCTAGGATCACCTTGAATAAAGCGTTCTACATAATCTTTCTGAGCGAGGTTAACGATTTGCACCGTTGGGTCGTCTTGTACTAATGCTAAGAAGCTGTACATCACGTCATTCGCTTTACCAATCGGTTGGTTAACAAATTCGCGAGTACCTTTGTGATCATCTTGCAATGCTTTTACGATGCCAGCATCGGCTTCAGCCAGTGATGTTTTGTTAGCTTTGTCGAAAATAGGACGAGCTTGTGATTGGCCGTCTACCACACTCCACTTACCATCTTTATTTTCTAAAGTGAGGTCCATGACGCCAACATGGCTGCCCCAGCGTCCTGGCATTACCGCAGTTACGCCATTAATAGTGCCTTTTTCAACGTCAGCTCCCGGTAATTTCGCAAAATCTTTGCTTGGGAAAACCGCATGTGAGTGACCAAAAGCGATGGCATCAATACCTTTTACTTGTGTGAGGTAATAAACCGAGTTTTCCGCCCCTGTTTTGTGCGGGTCAGATGACACCCCTGAGTGTGGAATAGCCACAATCACATCTGCGCCTTCTTGTTTCATTTGTGGGATCAACTGCTCAGCGGTTTCTTTGATATCTTTGGCTACCACTTGCCCTTCAAGGTTTTTCTTATCCCACACCATAATTTGTGGTGGTACAAAACCGATATAACCAACTTTAATTTGATGAGCGTTACCGTCGGTATCTTTAAAAGTGTGTGTCTTAATTAGGTAGGGTTTGAAGTAGTGCTTACCGGTTTTTTGATCGTAAACGTTCGCGTTTACATAAGGGAAATCAGCGTCATTGATGGTTTCTGCTAAGAAAGATAAACCGTAGTTAAATTCATGGTTACCAATGTTACCTACATCATAACCGAGCTGATTCATGGCTTTATAGACAGGATGGACTTCGCCAGCTTTGATTCCTTTGGCTGCCATGTAATCACCCATTGGGCTACCTTGGATTAAGTCACCATTGTCCACTAATACGCTGTTTTGAACTTCATTACGAGCTTGTTTGACCAGGGTGGCAGCGCGAGATAATCCGATTTGGTTGGATGGCTTATCTTTGTAATAGTCGTAATCCATCACATTGGTATGGATGTCGGTTGTTTCGACAATACGAAGCTTAATTGTGTCAGCCATTGCGGGGCCAGCCATGGCCAACATACCGCCAAGAACGGCTATTGATAGAGGTTTCACTGCCACTTTCATTGTGTACTCCATTATATAGGGGAAATAAATAACTGGTGTAATGTATCAAAAGCTCATGAAACAATGATTTCAATGAGGATTAATTTGTGATGTTAAGCGTTAACTTGGTGGCATTCTGTAGCCAAGATCCCAACATTCATGACTTTTTCATCAAAAATAAGTGATTTTATTGTGATAGCGAATTAATCCCTTATCAGCTTTTGATATAAAAAATGAAATTTTAGAATTTCAGGTAATATAAAGACCTCGCCATAATGCATCTATAAATTCAGTTATGGATGACGATAATGACAGGTAAGGACACAATTTCTCAGCTTCCGGTAAAAGGGCCACGCCTCATTGCTGTGAATGCTCAAACCCTAGTTCCTAGCACGCCATCGTACGTAAAAAGCCAACTTGCTTCAGGCGAAGTAGCACTAATTGGCGCAGGTCCTGGTGATCCTGAATTATTAACTTTAAAAGCGTTGAGCTTTCTGCAGCAGGCCGATGTGGTGCTTTATGATTACTTGGTTTCAGATGAAATCATGTCTTTGGTATCCAGTGAAACCATTTTAGTTTGTGTTGGTAAAAGAGCTGGTCATCACAGTGTTCCGCAACACAAAACCAATCAGTTATTGGTCGATTTTGCCAAGCAAGGTCATAAAGTAGTGCGCATTAAAGGTGGTGATCCTTTTATCTTTGGGCGCGGTGGTGAAGAGCTGGAAGTCTTGTTCGATGCCGGAGTTAAGTTTCAGGTGATCCCTGGGATTACCGCAGCTGCAGGCGCGACGGCTTATGCTGGCATCCCACTAACTCATCGAGATTATGCTCAATCAGCCTTATTCGTTACTGGTCATTTAAAAGCTGAAAACGATGATATGGATTGGTCAACGCTAGCCCGTGGTAATCAAACCTTGGTGATTTATATGGGGTTGATGAAGTCGAGTTATATCCAAGATCAGTTGATTGAGCATGGCCGCCAAGCCACCACACCGATCGCGATCATTGAACGCGGTACTCAGCGAACACAGCAAGTTTTCAAAGGTCAGCTTAGCGATTTATCTCAATTGGCAGCAAAAGCACAAGCGCCTTCCTTAATTGTGGTCGGTGAAGTCGTTGCGTTGTCTGACAAGCTGCATTGGTTTGGTGAGCCGGCATTTCAGCACGGCCAAGCGATTGAGACCACTCACATCAATTACGCCTAATTCTAATCATAAGGGCGTAGTAACGCTCTGAAAATACGATTGTATCAATGACTCTCATTGCAACACGCTCGCACTGCGAGCCAAAAGGAAGCATGAAGATGGACCAACAACGCTTAACCCATTTACAGCAGCTCGAAGCGGAAAGTATTCACATTATTCGTGAAGTGGCGGCTGAGTTTGATAACCCAGTAATGATGTACTCGATCGGTAAAGATTCATCCGTCATGTTGCATCTAGCACGTAAAGCCTTTTACCCAGGAAAAATTCCGTTTCCTTTGCTGCATGTCGATACTGACTGGAAGTTTCGCGAGATGATCGAATTTCGTGATCGTGCAGCACAAAAATATGGTTTTGAGCTACTGGTGCACAAAAACCCAGAAGGTCTAGCAATGGGGTGCAGTCCCTTTGTTCATGGATCTTCAAAACACACCGATATCATGAAAACTCAAGGGCTTAAGCAAGCGCTGAATAAGTACGGTTTTGATGCTGCTTTTGGTGGTGCTCGTCGTGATGAAGAGAAATCTCGCGCCAAAGAGCGGGTCTATTCATTTCGAGATAAAAACCACACGTGGGATCCTAAAAACCAACGTCCAGAATTATGGAAGACCTATAACGGCCAAGTAAACAAGGGCGAAAGCATTCGCGTATTTCCTTTGTCGAACTGGACTGAGCTTGATATTTGGCAGTACATCTATCTAGAAAATATTGAGATCGTACCGCTATATCTGTCTGAAATTCGTCCTGTGGTCGAGCGTGATGGCATGTTGATCATGGTTGATGATAACCGTATGAAACTTGAGCCGGGTGAAAAGGTTGAATACAAAAGTGTTCGCTTCCGCACTCTCGGTTGTTACCCGCTGACTGGCGCTGTTGAATCCAAAGCGAATACCTTGACCGGTATTATTGAAGAGATGCTCGTTGCCACATCGAGTGAACGACAAGGCCGTGCGATCGACCACGATCAGTCGGGATCGATGGAATTGAAAAAACGCCAAGGTTACTTCTAAGGATCTAAGGAAAGATTATGAATAGTGCAGTTCAAGCTCAACTTTCTGAGCTAGGTATTGAAGGTTACCTCACTCAACACCAACACAAATCGCTACTTAGATTTCTCACATGTGGTTCGGTAGATGATGGAAAAAGTACCTTAATTGGTCGTCTGCTTCATGATTCAAAGCAGATTTATGAAGATCAATTAGCCGCAGTGCATTCCGATAGTCAGCGTGTTGGTACGACTGGCGAACGTCCTGATTTGGCGCTGCTGGTGGATGGTTTGCAAGCCGAACGTGAACAAGGCATCACGATTGATGTCGCGTACCGTTATTTCTCAACTCAAAAACGAAAATTCATCATTGCCGATACTCCTGGGCATGAGCAATACACGCGCAATATGGCCACTGGAGCTTCAACGTGTGATCTTGCGGTGATTCTGATTGATGCCCGTAAAGGGATTTTAGATCAAACACGTCGTCATTCATTCATCTCCAACTTATTGGGCTTGAAGCATTTTGTGGTCGCGGTCAATAAAATGGACTTGGTTGATTATGCACAAGAGCGTTTTGAGCAAATTCGCCAAGATTATTTGGAGTTTTCTAAACACCTGCAAGGTGAGATCGATATTCAGATCATCCCGATTTCAGCATTAGAAGGTGATAACGTGGTCGAGGCGAGTCAGTTTATGGACTGGTATCAAGGACCATCTCTACTTGAGTTACTTGAAGATGTCGATGTTGATCAAGAAAAAGGCGCGGGCGAATTTCGTTTTCCAGTGCAGTACGTCAACCGCCCGAATCTCGACTTTCGAGGTTTTGCGGGCACGATAGCATCAGGTCGCATCAACGTCGGTGATTCAATCAAAGCATTGCCATCGGGCAAACAATCGACCATTGCCCGCATTGTCACTTTCGATGGTGATCTAGAACAAGCGCAGGCAGGCCAGGCGGTTACCTTGACACTGACAGATGAAATCGACATTAGTCGTGGTGACTTAATTGTCCTTGAAGGGGCAAGTGTTGACTCAACCAACCACCTATTGGCGGATGTGGTGTGGATGACTGAGCAACCACTTCAGGCGGGTCGCGAGTACAACATCAAAATTGCAGGTAAGAAAACGGTTGGTCAAGTAAAGGCTATTCGTCATCAATATGACATCAATAACCTTTCGACCTATCAAAGTGATGAGCTGCCGCTCAATGGTATTGGGTTGTGCGAATGGTCATTGAATGAGTCGATTGCTCTCGACAAGTACTTAGACAGCGCCAATACCGGCGGTTTTATCATTATTGATCGTCTTACTAACGTAACAGTTGGAGCTGGTTTAGTGCGTGATAGCCTACAAAACTTAGCGCACGATGAAAACCATCATTCTGCTTTCGAAATTGAATTAAATGCTCTGATCCGCAAGCATTTCCCACATTGGGACGCAAAAGATCTCAGTCAATTATTAAAGTAGTCATTGTTGTGAGAGTGAGTGATCACTCTCTTATTGAGGGATGAGTTATGTGGGAACAAGGATTGGTGTTAGCAATTTTGCTCGGCATTATTACTTGCTTGCTTGCAACTCGTATTAAGCCTAGTTTCATTTTTGCGGGTGCCGCTTTTGTGGCGTTTATGGCAGGAATGATCGAGCTAAAAAGTGTTGCGGCAAACTTCACTAACTCATCACTATTAACGTTAATTCTTCTGGTGCTGGCTTCGGCTGCTTTAGAGAAAACACGTTTGATCAGTTGGGTGAGCCGTAGTATTTCCGAAGGCACGCTTGGGTCCGTGGTAGCTAAATTAGGCTTATCAACAGCGCTGCTTTCATCATTTACCAACAATACTGCCGTCGTGGTGTCATTGATTGGCGCAGTTAAGCGTAATCAACAACATGCGCCTTCTAAGTTATTGATCCCACTTTCTTATGCGGCCATTTTTGGTGGCACATTAACTCTGATAGGAACGTCAACCAACCTCATTATTAACAGCTTTGTGGAAGATGCCGGCTTGCCGAGTTTGGGATTTTTCGCGCCGACGATGATTGGACTTGCGGTCTTATTCGGTGGTGTTTTAATCTTAATTCCGCTCAGTTATTTTTTGCCGAATTACGATGATCAAAGCCAAGAGGATTTACCTTATTTCTTAGAAGCTAGAGTCGAAGCTGGATCACCGCTGGTGGGGCGGAGTATCAGTGAAAATAATTTACGAGCACTGCGTAAACTGTTTTTAGCTGAAGTGATCCGCAATGGTGAAACCGTCGCATCGGTTGATCCTGACTTTATACTGCAAGCCAAAGATCGCCTGCTGTTTTGTGGGGATATTGAAAGTGTTTCAACTCTGCAAGAGATCCAAGGTTTAACGTTGTTTGGACAACATCATTTAAACGGCCAAAGTTTTGTTGAAGTGGTGGTGAGCTCATCAGCCAGTTTTTGTAATAAAACACTTAAATCAAGCCAATTTCGTGAGCGATTTGATGCGGTTGTGGTCGCGATTCGTCGTGGTCATGAACGTTTAGAAGGTGGGCTCGGCAATATAATTTTAACCGCTGGTGATACCTTAGTATTGGTTCCTGGTAAGCGTTTTGATGCTGAACGTCGAGCACATCGCCGCGAGTTTGTACTGATCAATGATTTGGATTCTAGCGCCAAGCTTGATAGCCATAAATCCAGTTTAGTGTTGATAGGGTTTGTTGCTGTGATTGCCGCTTCGCTATTGGGGATCATTCCTATCATCAAAGGCTTATTGGGCTATCTATTGGTGATGTTGATTTGTGGCATTGTACAAATCAACGAACTACGTCGCCGTTTCCCGATTGATATTGTGGTGATCGTTGGTTCAGCTTTATCCATTGCACAACTGATGATCTCATCCGGTCTTTCTGCTCGGATGGGGCAAATGTTCATCGAAGCGTTTAATGGATGGGGGGTATTTGGTGCTTTAGTGGCGACCTATTTTGTCACCTTAGTGCTCACTGAACTAGTGACCAACAACGCAGCCGCCGCACTGGCCTTTCCTATTGGTTACAGCATGGCGATTGGCTATGGCGTTGACCCGATGCCATTTATTATGGCAGTGCTATTTGGTGCCAGTGCCAGCTTTATTTCCCCTTATGGTTATCAAACCAATTTACTGGTTTACAGCGTAGGAAATTATAAATTGAGCGATTACGTACGAATCGGAGTGCCAATTTCGTTGGTGTATTCAGCTTTGGTGTTGACACTTATTCCTCAATTTTTTCCATTTTGATGTATAAAAAGGACTTCGTTATGAGTACCGCTTCTGCCAATAAAGATGAAAATATCGTCTGGCATCAACACAGTATTGATAAACAATTTCGTGCCAAATTAAAACAGCAACAACCAGCTGTGCTGTGGTTTACCGGACTTTCTGGTGCTGGTAAATCGACGATTGCAGGAGCACTAGAGCAGCGTTTAGCACAATTGGGTTTTCATACCTATTTATTGGATGGTGACAACGTTCGTCATGGTTTGTGTAGTGATCTGGGTTTTTCCGAGCAAGATCGCCGTGAGAATATCCGTCGCATTGGTGAGTTGGCAAAATTAATGGCTGATGCAGGGTTGATTGTGCTGTCTGCTTTTATTTCACCGCACCGAGCAGAGCGTCAGTTAGTGCGTGATTTATTGCCACAGGGCGAGTTTATTGAAGTGTTCGTCAATACTGATTTAGATATCTGCGAGCAGCGTGATCCTAAGGGGCTATATAAAAAAGCTCGTGCCGGAGAAATTGCCAATTTCACGGGAATAGATTCTGAATATGAACAACCGTTAAACCCGGAAATAGACCTTCCGGCTGGTGAAAAGCCTATTGATGAACTGGTCGATCTTTGTCTGCAAGCACTGAAACAGCGTGCGATCATCGCGTAAAATTACGATACTAAATCGTTAAAAGGGCTCAGATGAGCCCTTTTGCTATTGTATTAACTATATTAACGACGTCGAGTGCTTACACTGCGTGATGAAATGAATTACTGGCTGCTTCGGTTTGCACGGTGAATTTTTGGCTTAATACGGCAACCATTTGATCGTAATACTGAATATTGGGTTTATTACCGAGTAGCTTGCACAGCTCGTTACCCGTCGGACTAAAGCGGTAATAGAGTAAGCGAACCCCTTTGCCCATCGCTTGTAAAGACAAGTTCTTGCCTTGATAGATCAATAATAGCGCAGGTTCTAGTTCAATTTCGCCTGACTCTAACTCCGTTGCATGTAACAGACCTAACTCAATTAACACTAATAGGCTTGAGTAGGGAAGCTGAAAGCTCCCCATATTGATGGTAAAGGTGATATTGCGCTTACCTAAACTAAAAATCCCATTTGCTGCTCGAACTCCAACCAACAGTTTGCGGCTATTATCACTCCCAAAACTGCATGCTAATGATGACGCTCTTTGGAGAATTTGCGCTTCTTTGGGAGTCATATCTTGTAGAACTTGTAACGCCTTCAATGATGTCGAACCTGGGTTGGTCACTTCACGCTTAAGTACTTGCGCCCAAAGTCGCTGCATGGAGGAATTATGGATGTCTTGAGCCATATCAAAAAAACGATGTAACCAGTCTTGGTCTGGATCGCCAGCCGTTTCATCTTTGCATGAAACATGAGCGAGTTTGAGGATCTGTTCGAGGTTTTTTTGTCTCTGCTCTTTGCGCTGACGCTCTCTAAATAGGGCGCGATCGAGTGGTGTTTTCTGTGGTGGTTCGTTTTGCAGCAATGCATCAAGACCATGGCACTGCGCAATATTCAAAATGCGGCTGGCGCTGTCTTTTATATAACTCGATTTTTTTTCGTGGCTTTGGTTTGAGTTTGTTTGATGCTCAATCACGACAGGTTTACTGGTATCTACCATTCACATTTCCGATTCAATCGCTCGTTTTATCTATAAATCAAAATGTAACGTGTAACTCATTTCGCATCTAGAAAAAACAGTCATTCTAGATCATAAATTTGAGCTACCGCCAATGATAATAAGTTGTTAAAATTGTTATCAGTATTTACGAGGTGCTTATGAAGTGTTGGAAAGAGAATAAACTAAAAAAGCCCCTATCGTTCGCCTTACTCTTTTTGGTATATGTCGCTTTGTTAGCGTATCTCTCCAAATATATAGTTTAGCTTAGACGAATCGATAGGTTGCTGCTTTGTTAATTACATATCATCGTATTCTTCGATGGCCGTCCCTTCGATCACATAAGCGGTCTCAGCCAATTCGTGGCTGATATTTTCTGTTTTCAATGTGCCGACGACATAAATCACATCCCATAACTGTTGAATGGGCGCACCTTTTGGAAATTTAACATAAATGATTTGGTTTGGTGGTGGTGGTGGCACGTGTATGCAAGCGCCAAAATACGGAACCAGTAGAAATTCGGTCACCATGTTGGCATCGCCTTCTAATGGAATCACAAACCCCGGAATTTTGACTTTACTACCGTTTAGCTCACTTCTCACACCTCCAACCTTAGACTGTTCCGCTGTCATATCACCATTATGGCTTAAGGCTGGCATGCCTTCGGCTGTGAATTGGTTTCGCTCGTTTTGTGGAATGAGATCAATCCAATCGAGCTTTAACACATCTTCGTTACTTTGGACGTAAAAGGGCAACAAGCCGGACAGCAATAAGGTGCTGATAAGTAGTAGTTTCTTCATTAATAAATCCTAAATTCGGATGGTCATACCATCACTGAGTGATTGTCGATATGCGCGCAATGCAGGAATGAAACCAATGATCACACCGGCGAGTTGTACATAAGCTAATAGTTGCCACTCATAGCGACTAATAGCACTTAAGGTAATTTGGATGCCATATTGTTGAGCAATAAATGGTTGAGCAATAGCGAGTAAAGCATATAGCCCAATAAGCCCAACGACGATTCCCATAAAAGTGATCGTCGTGGCCTCACTGATGAGCAGGGCAAAAATATGTTTAGGTTGAGCTCCCATTGCTCGTAGTATGGCCATTTCACGACGCCTTTCTTGCAAGCTGGTTAATAAGCTACTGAGCATGCCCAGTAAACCTGCGGCCACTACAAAAATGGAAACCGCCATTAATGCTTGTTCAGCGACGGACATCATGCTCCACAATTCTTGCAAGGCAACGCCCGGCATAATCGCGCTGAGGGGTTCTTGGCGATAATTATTAATTTCACGCTGTAGGGCAAACGTCTGAATTCTTGATTTCAGCCCGACCAACATGGCGGTGATCTGCTTTGGTTGAAAATCGTACTGGGCTAATTGCTCTTGCGACGGTGTATTGCCTAAATGTGCACCAGATTCCCAGCCAACGTGAATCGCTTCAATCGCTTCAAGTGATACGTGTACGGTTTTATCAACCGGTGTGCCAGTAGGAGCTAAAATGCCTACAACTTTGAATGGTAAGTTGTCATGGCGACTAAACCCAACATCGCTGATGCCATGAGCGATAATGATATCGCTACCGATGTGATATCCAAGCGTTTTGGCGACATCTGAACCTAATACTGTTTCAAATAATCCATTAAACTCAGTTCCTTGAGAAAAAGTAAGTGGTTGCTTACTTCCATATTTAAAATTCTCAAAATAGCTGTGGTTTGTGCCCATCACTCGAAAACCTTTGTGCGAGTCTCCTAGTGAAATAGGGATTGCCCATTTCACCGCGCGGTGCTGGCTAAAATCTTGGTAGCTTTTCCAGTCGATATTATTGGTGGCATTACCAATGCGAAATACAGAATAAAGCAGTAAGTTAACTTGTCCTGAACGGCCGCCGACGATTAAATCAGTTCCTGAAATGGTGTTGGCAAAGCTATTTTTGGCTTGAGTGCGGATCCGTTCTACACCCATCAGCAAAATGACGGAAATGGCTACCGTCAGTATCGATAGTATGGCTGTTGTTTTACGGTTTAGGACACTTTTCCAAGCAAGGTTAGCAATCACATTCATGCGACTTCTCCTGCTTGGTTTAATTGTGGTAAGTGAATACTTCGGTCAAATAGATTTTCTAGTGTTGGGTCATGGCTGACAAAAACCAAGGTGGCCCCTGCGTGGTCCGCTTCTTCGAGTAGCAGTTCAATAAAGGCTAAGCGATTATCGTGATCGAGCGCTGAGGTTGGCTCGTCGGCAATGATCAATTGTGGCTCGCCGATGAGTGCTCGAGCGGCAGCAACGCGCTGTTGTTGGCCAATACTTAATTCAATAACTGATTTAGTAAACAGCGATTCAGCTAAGTGCAGCCTAGTGAGCAGTTGTTTGGCTTTTTCGGCCATATCCCCCTCGACCTGCTGTTTACGTATGGCTGAAAACTGACAAGGTAATATCACGTTTTCAATAACCGACAAGTAAGGCAGTAAATTAAATTGTTGGAAGATATAACCGATATGGTCGGCTCTAAATTTATCTCGTTGACGGGATGTTAGTGCTGAAAGATCGGTACCTAAAATCGAAACTCGGCCATGTTGGGCTTGGTTGATGCCCGTTAACAGGCTGAGTAAGGTTGATTTTCCACAGCCACTGGGTCCTTTTATAAATAGATGCTCACCACGTTTAACCGACAACTGTTTGATGTTTAACGCTGATTGAGGGCTGTTGGGCCAACAAAATTCAACGTCATTCAATTCAATGACAGAGGCCAGCGATAGAATATGCAGATCACTCATGGTTGATTCCTGTAACAACAAATGTGTTGGGTAAGTAAGTCCTTACCCAACATTGTGATGGCTTAAAGTGAAATACGCGTATTGTTCTCTTTCAATTCCAATGCAGATTGTGCTTTGTCTGTAAGCAGATTAGCACTGATCGATTTGGTATTTGGGAACAACTCAAACCATTGAGTATCAATTTGTTGTAATTGAGCAATGTCATCACAGTGATATTGGTATTGCACACTGAATGAACCATGGGCTGAGTGTTGATCACTGTGGTGATGCTCATCATGATGGATATCTTTATCTTGATGTTTTTCATCATGTTTATCATGATGGTCGTGGTCGTGGTCGTGGTCGTGGTCGTGGTCGTGGTCGTGGTCGTGGTCGTGGTCGTGGTCGTGGTCGTGGTGCTCATCACTACCTAAAGTATGCGTAATATCACTTTGTTCTAGGTGGCAGTTCGCTGCGCTAGATAACTGGAAAATTGCCTTGGGTTGATTGAACTGTTCAAGCACTTTATTCAGTGTTTGCTGTTGTTGATCATTTTCTGGGGCATGCTCAAAACCCACCACATCAGCGCCTGGCGCTGTAATCTCGATTAATAAATCTTGTCCATCTTGAGCAATATTAAATTCAACATGGCCGTGTACGTGTGCTTCATGTTGACGAAACTCTTCATTGGCGAGTGCTGCCGTGCTGATCATTAGGCTAGATGCGCTCATCGCAAGGCCGATACATAAAGCTAGTTTGTGTTGCATTATCATTGGTTGGTTCCTTTTAAACATTAAAATATCCCTTAGCGCATGCGCCTTGGGTAATAATCATGGCTATGAAAATGTTTAAAAGATCGGCGGAGAGCGCGCAAGATAAGCGTAATGGACAGAAGGACGACGCTGTATTCTTTCGACAGTAAAAGGAATCTCACTTCCAACCATCACCGGCAGCGTCGGCATCGCACAGCTTAGGCCATTTTGTAGACCTGCAAAATGCTGACAATGGTGCTGTGTATGATGTGATGGCGTGATGTCGAGGTAATGCTCAACATAAGCCGCATTCAGCCATAAGGTGAGTAACACGGCACATAGTGCAGTGAACTTTATGCTGGAATAGGAAAAACACGGACGATTGAGCATTAAATGAAGACAGTCGTGAAAATAACAATTGTTATAATATAACAATATAAAGAGAGCAAAGAATACTCTTTTTTATATTGGGTGAGAATATCTATCGATAGGCATCACCCAATCATGGTGAGTTTGCGAGCGCTATAAGCTCTGCTTGATTAATCCTAATACTGTTTGAATCTCGTCTTCTGTAAGGATACCTTCTTTAACAAACAGCACCTTGCCTTGTTTATCTTGAACGATAATGGCTGAAGATTCGGCTTGTAAATCCCAAGTATTAGCAACATTTCCTGCTTCATCCAGAACCATTGAAGACCATGGGAACTCTTTTTTGCTGTCTTGAGCTGATGATTTCACAAAAGAGCTCGTCCCCCAGATAGCATCATCTTGGTTGATGATCGAGGTCGTTTGGTAATTTTCCTGTGGGTATCCGGCTGCAGTAATCGCAGCCATGAGCGGCGCGTTCATTTTTTTTGCACTGCTGCGCCCTGCAATAGCTTGAATTACGCGAACTTTACCTAAGAGCTGATCACTGCTCCAAGCTTGGTATTCGGCTTTATCGCCTTGCAGGATGATTTCGCCATGTTTCGCAACCTCAACTTTAGGTACAGATTGACCCAAAGTGATATTGTGCGCTAAAGCGAGTGTTGGAGAGCACGCCAATAGAATGGCGATAAGTGTTTTATTTTTCATTGTATTATTCCCTTTGATTGAGCAACAAAGGTATAGCACAGAATGATAGAAACAACGAAAATAGGCACTCACGGCATTAGGTAAAATGCCAAGAGAGCCTCATTTTAGTACAAGTTATTGATTGGATTGTGGTGGGAAGCAGATGCCTGTTCCGCCTAATCCACAGTAGCCGTTCGGGTTTTTAGCTAAATATTGTTGATGATATGTTTCAGCAAAATAGTAGTGACCCGCTGGTAGAATTTCGGTCGTGATGGCAGCTTTATCATGTTCAGATAAAGCTTGCTGATAGTTTAATTTTGACTGTTCAGCGATTCGTTGTTGCTCGTCGTTAAAGGTGTAAATAGCAGAGCGATATTGAGTGCCCCTGTCATTACCCTGCCGCATCCCTTGAGTTGGATCGTGTTTTTCCCAAAAATGACTGAGTAGTGTTGCTAATGGCAAGCGTTTTGGATCAAAGATAACGCGTACCACTTCTGTGTGCCCTGTTTTCCCGGTACAGACCTCTTCGTATGTTGGGTTGGGCGTAAATCCCCCTGCATAACCAACAGAAGTCGATACAACGCCATCGAGTTGCCAATATAGGCGTTCTGCACCCCAGAAGCAGCCCATGCCAATGAGGATTTGTTGTTCATCATCAGTGGGCTGTGCATTTAAGTTGCTGTTATTCACATAATGAGCAGCATCAATTTCCATTGTGGTATTACGTCCAGGTAGAGCAGTGTCAGCGTTGACCATGGCTTGCTTGTCAAACATAACCTTTCCTTTTATAAACTGATTGATACTTTATTTTTTATTATTGAGTTATTTACTAAGATTAAGACTGAATAATTGACTGATTTCATACAGACGAAAGTTGTTATTGACGGTATGATTTCAATCTATTCAAGATCTGTTAACTCAACTGCGCCCTAATTAAGCATGAGACGAAAATCATTACCAGTGCTATTGACGATGTTACTGCTCTCTACTTCGGTTGATGCGAAAGTGGATTTGGCCATTAATGGCTTGCAAGGAGAGCAAAAAACAAACGTTGATGGTTATCTATCGTCCATCCCACAAAGCGATTATTCGACAGACTTACGTTTTCAATCTCGTTTAGAAAAAAGCATCTCTGAGGCGTTGAGTGCTATAGGCTACTACCATCCTAAATTTGACTTTATCGTTGAGGCTAATGGCCAGAAGTTAGTGGTTAATGTTACCCCCGGTGAAGTGATGACAGTACAAGAGTTTGATGTTGTCATCAGTGGTGAGGCCAAATCTGATCGTGATTTTAGAGAGCTAATTTCTAAAAATGTGTTGCAAGTTGGCGCGCCAATCAACCATGGTCAATACGATACACTGAAATCAGGCATTCGCAATTTGGCGTTGCAGAAAGGCTATTTTAACGGTGATTTTACACTCAGCCGATTGGAAGTTGCACCAGATCTGAACCAAGCATTTGTTCGCCTGCATTTCGACAGTGGGATACGTTATCATTTCGGTGCATCAACCATCACGGGCAGTCAGATTAAAGAAGAGCGAGTTCGCTCACTGCAACCTTACGAGACTGGTGAACCTTATTTGGTGTCTAAGGTTGGCGTATACAACCAAAACCTCTCCAATACCGATTGGTTCTCTTCTGTGTTTGTTGAGCCTGACTTAAGCCAATTAGGTAATGGGCGAGAGGTGCCAATGAAGGTGTCACTTGCTCCACAAGCTCGCAATAAAATTGAAACTGGTCTGGGTTATTCAACCGACGTTGGTGTGCGAGGTTCATTGAAATGGAATAAACCTTGGGTGAATAGTAGAGGTCATAGTTTTGATAGCAGTGTCTCGATTTCTGCGCCTGAGCAAACTATTACTGCCGGTTATAAAATTCCGTTAGAAGATGTGTTGCGTCAGTATTATCGCATTCAGTATGGAATGAAGAATGTCGATAGTCGTGATACTCAAAGTTTAGAATCCAATTTATCTGTTGAACGTCATTGGGAGCTAGATACTGGTTGGCATCGCACACTATTTGTCCGTTATTTGATGGAAAATTATGAACAAGGTTTGCAAAGCGATGTTGGTCATTTTGTATTGCCAGGTGTCACTTACACCCGTACCCGAGTGAGGGGAGGTTCGATGCCCATGTGGGGAGATAAGCAGAGTATCACCTTAGAATACGCAGACCCTAGTCTTGCGTCGGAAACTCGAGTAGCTCGTGTTTTAGCTAGTACAGCTTGGCTGCGGGGTATTGGTCGGAACCATCGTGGTCTATTTCGTCTCGATGGAGGAGCCAATATTACCGATGAGTTCGATAAGCTCTCTCCTTCACTGCGTTTCTTTGCTGGTGGTGACAATAATTTGCGTGGTTATGGCTATGAATCTATTTCACCCAAAGATGCAAGTGGTGCTTTAACTGGGGCCCAATATATTGCGACGACGTCATTGGAATATCAATATCGTGTGGTTGGAGATTGGTGGGGAGCGGCATTTGTGGATTACGGCGATGCTTTTAATGATTCCCCTGAGTGGAAAACTGGTGTTGGTGTAGGCATTCGTTGGGCGTCACCTGTTGGCCCTGTTCGTCTAGATTTTGCTTGGGGGCTTGATTCGGCCCCAGGAGATGAATTTAAATTGCACTTTACGTTGGGGCCTGAATTATGACCAAGGCTATGTTGAAGATAACCAAGTGGATAGCCACGATTTTATCTGTCCTGCTGATGGTATTTCTCATTGCTATTATTGGCTTGTTGTTCACTAATGCAGGATTGAATGTACTGTTGTGGGGGGCGCAACAAGCCGTACCTCAACTGCAAGTCGCTACTACGCAAGGTGCCTTATTTCCACGCTTTACTCTTAATCAAGTGACATTTATCGATGATGACTTACATCTTGATTTGAAAGCCAAAAGAGTAACGTTAGCCGTCAATGCTAATTGTTTATTCGAGCCTGCATTGTGCGTGCAAGAACTTGCGGTCATAGGATTAGACTTTGCTATGCCAGAGTTACCGCCAGAAAGCGATGAGACGCAAGTGGCCGAATCTGAGCCGGTAACCGCCATCTCTACTCCTGTGCCTATTACCATTGGGCGAGTAGTGTTAAACGATATTAAACTGGATATATTGGGCAATAAAATAGCGTGGCAGAGCTTCTCGACCAACGCTTCTATGTTCGGTAATCGTTTAAAAATAGGTAAAACCAGTTGGAATGATCTCCAACTATCATTAGCCCCAAATGAAGCTGAATCAGCAATGCCTACCGCAGCTGAGTCAGAGAGACAACCGATCGTGCTACCGGATGTGACGATCCCACTGCAAGTCGAGCTTATGCGTTTTGACATCAATAATTTCACTCTGCAACAAGCAGAACCTATTGTGGTCAATCATTTAGGTTTAGTGGCGAATGCCTATCAACATAACGTCTCATTAAAAGCGCTAGAGTTGGATCTTCCACTGTTGGTGGCAAACCTAAAAGCAGATGTGAGATTACAAGGCGAGTACCCATTAAATTTATCGTTAAAAAGCACTATTAAACAGGCTGAAGCTAATGGGCAGACTGTTGCTCTCGATGCTTTTGGCAGTGTTAATGATTTAACCCTTGATGCTAAGTTTGGTGGATTGGCGCAAGCGACGCTGCATGCACAATTATCGCCTTTAGATCCTGAACTCCCATTTGATATCGTGTTGGATGATGTACAGGCCCAATGGCCACTCATCGGGCAAGGTGACTATTTTATTTCTGTTCCAACACTGAAAACACAAGGCTCATTGCAGGGGTATAACCTAACCTTGCAGACACAGCTTAAAGGTAAAGATCTACCCGATGTGTCGTTGGATGTGGCAGGAAAAGGGACGTTGGAACAGATTGCTCTTGAATCTTTGTTGGTTGAAACGTTAGGTGGCAGCGTACGTGGTCAAGCGATGGCCAATTGGCAAGCTCCAATCAATTGGCAAGCCGTATTAACCATGCAAGATATTCAGCCCGGTTTACAGTGGTCAGAAGCAGAAGGGGTGATCAGCGGTAAACTGGAAACAAGCGGCGAGTTAACTTCGCAAGGTGGGTGGAAGGTCGCGTTACCGCTTTTAGATATTGATGGGACATTGCGTGATTATCCGCTCAATATTGAAGGTCAACTCGATGCCTCAGATCCTACTGGTAACGGTGAATTTCAAGTATCGACAAGTGGTTTAACGCTCGCTCACGGTCCAAACCAAATAACGGCGAAAGGTGTACTGGATAAGAATTGGCGCATGGGATTGTCTGTCGATTTCCCTGATTTAGCCAAAAGTGTTCCCGATCTTGCTGGTAAATTAATCGGTGATATTCAGTTAGGTGGCGATCTCAAACAACCAAAAATCAAATTGAGATTAGATGCTGATTCTTTAGCGTGGCAAAAAGAAGCCACCTTGCAGCATGTGACTTTACAGGGGGGTGTCATACCGCTACCAACGCCACAAGCCAAAATACGCTTACAAGCTCGTCAACTGGAATACCAACAACACAGTGTTGAAAGTCTGGATCTAAATTTTGCTGGGACTCAGCAGCAACATACCCTGAGCTTAGATATGGTGTCAGATTTACTCTCAACTAGCTTAGCTATCAGTGGTGCTTTTGAAGATAAACCTGCCATGATATGGAAAGGTGCGCTAGATAGCGTGCAGTTTTCTACTCAGCAAGGGCCTTGGGAACTGAATCAAGTTACTCCAATCGTAGTTAATGTAGATAAACAGCAAGCGACGATTGCGGCGCACTGTTGGTTACAAAATGATTCCTCTCTCTGCTTAGATAAAGAGGCGACAGTTGGTCAAAATGGTGCAGCGCAGCTTTCGATTAACCAGTTCGATTTCAAGCAAATTTCCATGTTTGTACCTGCTGAAACTGAAATCCAAGGGCAAGCGGATGCCAATATCACGGCTAAGTGGGCGGAAAATAGCGCTCCTCAAGCACAGGCCACACTGAATTTATCTAAAGGGCATGTCACACAGCACCTCGAACATCCGGTGACGCTTGGCTGGGAAAGTGTGTCGCTGGAAACGAATTTAGATCAAAACAAACTGTTGGCTCAATGGCTACTAGATGTTACGGACAATGGCGATATTTCTGGGCAGTTGACCGTTCCTAATGTCATAGCGAAAGACAAAACAATTGATGGAACGTTAAAACTCTCCACATTCAATCTTGATTTTCTTAAGCCAATTATCGGTGAGTACAGCCAAGTTAAATCAAACATTACCACCGATCTGACATTTAATGGGCCAATGTTACATCCTAAAGTGATCGGTAGCTTAGTTGTCGATGAGATGCTTATCAAGGGAGATATTTCTCCTGTAGATGTCAATTCGGGGCGTTTAGCGGTTGATTTCAATGGTTATCAAGCTGCACTAAACGCAGCAATTCAAACCCCCGATGGTGAACTTGATTTAGTGGGTGATGCAGACTGGCAACGTTTAGAAGATTGGCACGCCAATTTACGAGTATTTGCAGAGGAGTTGATGGTCGACTTACCGCCGATGGTCAAAATTAAAGTGGTTCCCGATATGACGATTAACGTTAAGCCAACTCTTGCAAAGATTACGGGGAATATCAATTTACCGTGGGGTCGAATTTTGGTTGAAGAGTTGCCGTCAAGTGCAGTCAGTGTCTCGAAAGATCAAGTCATTCTTGATGCCTCCTTACAGCCCATTGATGATTTTAACGCTATTCCGTTTAACATCGAAACTGATATTAATATCTCAATTGGTGATGATTTCAAACTCAACGCTTTTGGTTTACAAGGTGGCTTAATCGGTCGTCTGAATGTGGCGCAAAAAGACAAAGGTCCATTCATCACTGGCGAGATTAATATCAAAGATGGTTCATATCGTTCATTTGGGCAGGATCTGGTTATTGAAGAGGGTAAGATCTTAATGAACGGCCCTGCTGACCAACCTTATGTGTCTATCAAAGCGATCCGTAACCCTGACAATACCGCCGATGATGTGATTGCTGGTGTTAAAGTAACAGGTCCTGCTGATGAGCCAGAAGTATCCATTTTCTCTGAACCTGCTATGCCACAAGCAAATGCTTTGTCTTATTTACTACGTGGACAAGACATCGACGGTGAAGCTGGTGGTAACGCAATGACGACTGCTTTGATCGGCTTGAGTTTAGCTAAAAGCGGTCGAGTCGTTGGCGAAATTGGCCAAGCATTTGGTGTACAAGATCTGCAATTAGATACCGCAGGAACAGGCGATGATTCACAAGTGACTGTCAGTGGTTATATTTTACCCGGCTTGCAAGTAAAATATGGAGTGGGCATTTTCAGCTCGGTTGGTGAATTTACGGTGCGTTACCGCTTGATGCAGGATCTTTACTTAGAAGCGGTCTCTGGCCTAGATAGTGCGGTTGATATTTTATATCAGTTTGAGTTTGACTAAGCCTGCTGAGTTCCGAGTTCTTCGGTATGGAAGTGCCGCGAGTTTTAGCCTGTTAGATAAATCTTAACTTACTAGGGAAAGTAAAATGCAGCATTTGGTCTTTGTATATGGCACGTTGCGCCAAGGTGAAAGCAATCATCATTTTTTGCAGTCTGGTCAAATGCTAGGATCCTTTATAACAGCATCTGAATATGCATTGTATGATTTAGGCGCGTATCCTGGTCTTATAAAAGGCCATCAATCGATTACTGGTGAAGTGTATATGATCGATGAAGCAACGCTCAAGCAGCTCGATATTTTAGAAGATGTTCCTGTGGAATATCGACGAGAAATGATTGATACCCCTTTTGGCCGTGCTTGGGTGTATATCTATCAACAAGTCGGTGACTTAAATTCGCAGATTGATTCTGGGGATTGGTGTCAAAGAGTGTGAACTAATTGGTAAGTGAATCCGTATTATTATGGTGTCTGTGTCAAGGAGGTGTTTTATGAAGCCTATTTTGTTACTACTTACATTTGTGTTATTTGGTTGTGCAGTTCAACCAACTCCGACAACATCAGTGAATAGCGATTGGTTGCAATTTGGTAAGGAACAGGGAGAGAGAGGACTATTGAAACTCTCAGTTGAAAAATTAGCCACATCGGATGAGCTTTATCTCGCTTATAGCGACGGATACGAGCAAGGAAGAGCGATGTATTGCCAACAAAATGCTTATATACTTGGGGTTATCGGTAAACCGTACTTGGGTGTGTGTGATAAAGACAATGTATTTTTCCAACAAGATTACATATCGGGTCGTCAATCAACCGCTGGTCGATTCTAGTATCTTCAAGAGCCAGTCACTGCTGGCTCTTGCCTTCCTGATACGCAGCGCTTCACTTACAAATTATTGTTGTGCGCGTTCGTAAGACGATAGAATTTCAGCGCGAGCAGCGGCGGCATCTTCCCAGCCATCCACTTTGACCCATTTTCCGGCTTCTAATTCTTTGTAGCGTTCAAAGAATTGGGTGATTTGTGCTTTCAGTAAAGCAGGTAAGTCGTCTACATCTTGAATATGATCGTACTCTTTGGATAATTTTGAATGAGGCACCGCGACAACTTTTGCGTCCTCTCCAGATTCATCGGTCATTTTCAACACACCCACTGGGCGACAACGAATTACTGAACCAGGCATTAGCGGGTAAGGAGTTGGAACCAAGACATCGACTGGGTCACCATCTAATGACAATGTGTGGTTCACATAACCGTAGTTACATGGGTAGAACATCGGGGCTGACATAAAGCGGTCAACAAACACAGCGCCAGATTCTTTATCTACTTCATATTTGATTGGGTCAGCATTGGCTGGGATCTCAATCACTACGTAAAGATCATCAGGTAATGATTTACCCGCAGGTACGTTGTTTAAGCTCATTTGATATTTCCTTTTCAATTATACCAATCGTAGTAAATAACTGTTCATCCTAGCTGGTTAAAATGCTTGATAACTGCGTTAGAATTTTTGATTGTAGAATAACTACTTATCGAAAAATCCTGCCTTGTTCTCAAGCCTTTTTCCTGCGCTATTTCTGATCACTTATTTACTGTGATTGGTATTACTGGACTTGAATCGCTAAATGTTAATAGAAATAACGTAGATGGTTGCGTTTAAACTGTAGCGGTAAACACGAAATAGTGTAAACCCATAAACAAGAGCTTTGTGCCATTTTTCGATGAGGCTGTCGTAGTGTTACGCTCGCCTACCTGCAACTCCAAATAGTTTGGGTCTCGATGATTTTGGGTAGAAAAAAAGCGCCTGATACTAGGCGCTTGTTCGTCTTGATGATTAATCGCGGTAGCGTTCTATAAACTCTTCTACTTTTCTGACCATGTTTTTTGAGCCGCAGAAAAAAGGAACGCGCTGATGCAATTCTGTTGGTTTGATATCCAAAATACGATTCACACCGTCAGAAGCGATACCGCCAGCTTGTTCAATCAAGAAAGCCATTGGATTACATTCATACAATAAACGTAGCTTACCGTCAGGGTGGCTTTGGGTACTAGGATAGAGATAAACACCGCCTTTCAATAGGTTGCGGTGGAAATCAGAGACTAGCGAACCAATGTAACGTGATGTATAAGGACGATTTTCCTCTGGTACATTCTCTTGACAGTACTTGATGTACTTCTTCACACCGGTTGGAAAACGAATGTAATTCCCTTCATTGATGGAATAGATTTTACCATCTTCAGAAGTCATCATATTTGGATGAGACAAATAGAAGGTGCCCAGTGAAGGGTCATAAGTAAAGCCATTGACTCCATTACCCGTGGTGTAAACCAACATGGTCGATGAGCCGTATACTACATAGCCTGCCGCTACCTGTTTATGGCCCGGTTGCAAGAAGTCTTCTTGTGTCGGTGGAGTGCCGACCGGTGAAACTCGGCGGTAGATAGAGAAAATAGTGCCCACCGATACGTTAACATCGATATTTGATGAGCCATCGAGAGGGTCCATCAACACTACGTATTTGGCATTTTTGTTGAGTTCTTTATTGAATGCAACCGCTTCATCTTCTTCTTCACTCGCGACACCACATACTTGGTCACGAGCCTCTAAAGCCGCTTTAAATTTTTCGTTGGCATAAACATCCAGTTTTTGTTGCTCTTCACCTTGGATATTATCGGTACCAACGGCACCAGTAATATCGACAAGACCCGCTTTATTGATTTCTCGGTTGACTATTTTTGCTGCCAAACGAATAGATGACAAAAGGGATGAAAGATCACCGCTTGCGTGGGGGAAGTCATGTTGTTTCTCAACAATAAACTCGCCAAGGGTGCGAATCTCAGGCATGTTATTTCCTTAACATAGATATTTTTGGGGGTATTTTGTTTCGTCGCCCATCCTCTTACTGGAATGTTGCTCGAAACGGGTGACCCGTTTCATAACGTTCGGGTAACAATGCGATTTTAAAGGTTAGATCTTTTTAATGGTAATGAACTAACAGATTGAGATCTCAATTTGTTTGTCGACTTTTTTGAAGTTGCAAACGAGCTCGCTTTTCTTGGTTGGATGGTGATAATGGGGCAATAACTCACAACGCAATGTGCGAGGCTAGGTTTTATGCATATTCATATTCTTGGGATCTGCGGTACATTTATGGGAGGCGCTGCGGTTTTGGCTCGTCAATTAGGCCATAAAGTCACGGGTAGTGATGCCAATGTATACCCCCCAATGAGCACTTTATTAGAGTCTCAAGGTATTGAGATTATCGAAGGGTTTGATCCTGTCCAATTAGAGCCAAAGCCAGATCTGGTGGTGATTGGCAATGCGATGAGCCGTGGTAACCCTTGTGTTGAATATGTGCTGAATAACAACCTGCGCTATACCTCTGGCCCCCAATGGTTACAAGAGTTCTTACTGCATGATCGCTGGGTTCTGGCGGTATCTGGAACACATGGTAAAACCACGACTTCCAGTATGCTCGCGTGGATTTTAGAAGCGTGCGGTTACCAACCGGGATTCTTGGTCGGCGGGGTGCTAGGTAACTTTGGCATTTCTGCCCGTTTAGGTGATAGCATGTTTTTTGTAGTGGAAGCCGACGAATATGACAGTGCTTTTTTCGATAAGCGTTCTAAGTTTGTTCACTACCACCCTAGAACCTTGGTTATGAATAATCTTGAGTTTGATCATGCTGATATTTTTGATGATCTTGAAGCGATCAAGCGTCAATTTCATCATTTAGTGCGTACAGTTCCGGGAAATGGTCGTATCTTTGCACCTCAACAAGATAGCGCATTATCGGATGTTTTAGCTCGTGGCTGTTGGAGCGAAACCGAGTTCACGGGTGAACAAGGTGAATGGAAGGCAGAGAAAATTATCCGTGATGGTTCTCAATTTAACGTTTTCTTGCGCAATGAATTAGTGGGCACAGTCAAATGGGATCTTGTTGGTGATCACAATGTCGATAATGCCTTAATGGCGATTGGCGCTGCGCGTCACGTTGGTGTCACCCCTGATCTTGCTTGTGAAGCGTTATCTAAGTTCATTAATACCAAACGTCGTTTAGAGCTCAAAGGCGAAGTGAATGAGATTAGCGTTTTTGATGATTTTGCTCATCACCCAACGGCGATTGAACTTACCTTGGGCGGTTTACGTAACAAGGTTGGCGATAAGAAAATTATCGCAGTTTTAGAGCCACGTTCGGCGACAATGAAGTTGGGCGTACATAAACAAACCTTGGCGGCATCGTTGCAACAAGCGGACTCCGTTTATCTCTATCAGCCTAATAATATTCCTTGGTCGGTGCAGGATGTTGCAGACCAATGCTCACAACCTGCGTATGTCAATGATGATATTGATGCTTTCGTGGCGCAAATCGCTCATGAAGCTAAGCCGGGTGACCAAATATTGGTGATGAGTAATGGTGGTTTTGAAGGTATTCATAACAAGTTACTGCTTGCTCTGAAGCAAGTCATCTAATATCAGTCGCACAAATGAAATAGAGCTATGACAACAAAACAGAAAACTATCACATTGGCTTTTACTGGCGCTTCAGGGGCTCCTTACGGGCTGCGTTTACTTGAGTGCTTGCTTGCCGCAGATTACCAAGTTTATTTGCTGATCTCATCCGCGGCGCGGGTTGTGCTGGCGACAGAACATGGTTTGAAGTTACCTAGTGGGCCTGAAGCTGCGAAAGCGGCATTGGTTGAACATCTTCATTGTGACGCTGATAAGTTGATTGTTTGCGGTAAAGAAGACTGGTTTTCTCCCGTAGCTTCTGGTTCTGCTGCGCCAAAACAGATGGTGGTGTGTCCTTGCTCTGCAGGCAGTGTGGCCGCGATTGCTCATGGTATGTCGGATAATTTGATCGAACGCGCTGCCGATGTGGTCATGAAAGAGCGTGGACAACTGTTGCTGGTGGTACGCGAAACCCCATTCTCAACTTTGCATCTTGAAAATATGCTCAAACTGTCGCAAATGGGGGTAACGATTATGCCCGCTGCGCCGGGGTTCTATCATCAACCCCAATCCATCGAGGATTTAGTCGACTTTATGGTTGCCCGTATTTTGGATCATCTGGGGGTTGAACAAGGTTTAGTTCCGCGTTGGGGATACGATCAACGCGGTGCATAGTTTGCTGAAGTGTAGAAGGTTGTTAGTGATGTAGAGAGTAGCTTATTCGAGCAATTGCAATTACAATCCACCTTACTCAACGGGGAGCAAATCATTCATTTAGTGAATGAAGCTGAGATCAAGTGCGAGCTTGGGACCCGTAAACCTGAACCAGATAATGCTGGCGTAGGAATTGGGTTAGGATTTCAGAATAGGAATAACGGAATATTCTCATCCTCCTCAAGCCTGTGCCGCTCAACCAAGGAGAGCGACCAGTGAAAACCACTTTAAGTGCTATTGCACTTGCTACCATCACCTCTTTCTCAGTGCATGCTGCTGAAAACACGTTAACCGTATATACCTACGATTCTTTTGCTGCCGATTGGGGCCCAGGTCCTGCAATTGAAAAAGCATTTGAAGCACAATGTGGCTGTGATATTAACTTTGTCGCGCTTGATGATGGCGTATCTATTCTTAACCGCTTACGTCTTGAAGGTAACAATACTAAAGCTGATATCGTACTCGGTTTGGATAACAACCTGATGGCAGAAGCCAAGAAGACGGGGCTACTCACCACACACAGTGTTGATACCAGTAACGTAACCTTACCGAATGGTTGGAGCGATGATACGTTCGTGCCATACGATTATGGTTATTTTGCTTTTGTTTACAACAAAGAGAAGATGACTAACCCACCGAAAAGCTTAAAAGAACTGGTTGAACAACGTGATGATTTGAAAGTCATTTATCAAGATCCACGCACTTCAACACCAGGACAAGGCTTATTGCTGTGGATGAAAACCGTCTACGGTGATGATGTAAGTGAAGCTTGGCAAAAGTTAGCGAAGAAAACCGTGACGGTGACTAAAGGTTGGTCGGAAGCATATTCGATGTTTTTAGAAGGTGAGTCTGATCTGGTACTGTCTTATACCACATCTCCGGCTTACCATTTAATTGCTGAAAATGATAACAAATACGCGACAGCCGATTTTACCGAAGGTCATTACATGCAAGTGGAAGTCGCTGCAAAAGTGAAAGGTACTGCAAACGAGAAATTGGCTGATGAGTTCATGCAGTTTATTTTAAGTGATCAATTCCAATCGGTAATCCCAACCGGAAACTGGATGTATCCAGTCACATCGGTTGAGTTGCCTAAAGGGTTTGAAACTCTCAACGTACCACAAAAAGCACTTACATTTAGCGCGCAAGAGGTGTCTGAAATGCGTAAGCCGTGGATACGAGAATGGCAAAACGCATTAACATTTTAAGGCTATATAAGCTTAAATTAAGGTCACATAAGGTTTGAATTCGATTCCTAAAATCGGCATTGGGGTCGCGATCGTGGTCGCGACCTTTGTTATTTGTGCGCTTGCTGCACTGCTGCTACACGCGCCGAGTCTCAATGTGTTGCAAGTATGGCATGACCCTTATTATCGTCATGTTACCCTGTTCAGTTTTTACCAAGCTTCACTCTCAATGTTGCTCAGTGTGGGATTGGCGATTCCTGTGGCACATGCCTTTTACCGCCGCCGCTTTTGGGGGCGCGATTTGATCCTCAAACTGTTTGCCACAACCTTAGTGCTTCCGGTACTGGTAGGGGTCTTTGGTTTGTTGGCTATCTATGGCAATAGCGGCGTATTAGCTTCGTTGCTGGCATGGTTTGATACAAAATTGCCGTTTTCCATCTACGGTTTAAACGGGATTTTACTGGCTCACCTGTTCTTTAACCTTCCTTATGCCAGCCGTTTGTTGCTGCAAGCGTTAGAAACAATTCCAGCAGAACAACATAAGCTGTGCGCGCATCTCGGTATGAGCCACTGGCATCAGTTTAAATGGGTTGAATGGCCACGTTTAAGACAACAGCTTCCGCATGTGTGTGGCCTGGTGTTTATGCTTTGCTTTACCAGTTTTGCTACGGTAATGGCGTTAGGTGGTGGACCAAAATCAACCACTATAGAGCTGGCTATCTACCAAGCGATTAAGTTTGATTTTGATCTGCAAGCTGGTGCGTTATTAGCTTTATGGCAAATGCTGTTATGCAGTGTGCTATATCTTTCTATTTCTCGACTGGCAAAGCCTTTGGCGATAAGTGCAGGCCGCAAGCCTGTCGACTATGTAGTGAGCCGAGATAGCCGAAAAGCGAAATATTGGGATGCTGCGTGGATCCTCCTATCGTTACTTTTAGTGCTTCCGCCATTGATGATGGTGGTGCTGAGCGGTTTGAATGCGCAGCTTTTTAGTGTGCTGAGTGACGAAAAGTTTTGGCAGGCGCTATTGGCTTCGTTACAAGTGGCGTCATTGGCGAGTATGGTAGCAGTTTGCGCTGGGGTGGCCATTTTAATTACCACCCGCGTTTGGCGTTTAAAGCTGCGTAATCGCCGAGCCGATCATCTTGAATTAGTGGGCACTATTATTTTGGTCACTCCTGGGCTGGTGATTAGCACTGGGCTGTTTTTGTTACTACGAACGTTCACCGATGCTTTTAGTATGGCGTATTGGGTGGTGCTGCTGGTGAATGGCTTAATGGCATTGCCTTATGTGTTGAAAACATTAGCCCAGCCAATGCTGCATAGCGCGCAGCAATACCAACTGCTGTGTGCCAGCCTTGGTATGAAAGGTTGGCAGCGTTTTAAAGTGATTGAACTCAGAGCATTAAGAAAACCTCTGGCTCATGCTTTTGCGATCAGCTTTTTGGTCTCAATGGGGGATTTAAGTGCCATTGCACTTTTTGGTAGCCAAGAATTTAGAACTCTACCGCTTTATCTATTCCAATTGCTAGGCAGTTATCAAATGCAGGCGGCAGCAGTGGTTTCTCTCGCTCTATTGGTGTTGAGTGTCGGTTGTTTTGCCATTATCGAACGCTTATTTAGCGTCAACTCAAGAGGTCGTTAATGTTAGTACTAAAAGATGTGCAATATGAGTATCAACAGGAATGGTTCGAGTTTTCACTGACGGTGCCGCGAGGAGCGATAGTGTCCTTAATGGGGCCTAGTGGTGCAGGTAAATCGACTTTATTGAGTTTGGTGGCGGGGTTTATTGAGCCGAGTCGTGGCGAGATTGAAGTAAGCGCTCAATCGGTGTTAGGTAAAGCGCCTCACTTACGGCCATTTTCTATGCTATTTCAAGAGCATAATTTATTTATGCATCTTACTGTGCGCGAAAATATTGGTCTTGGGTTACACCCCGGTTTGAAGTTATCTGCTGAGCAACAGCTTTTGATAGAGCAAGCGGCACAACAGGTGGGAATTGCGAGTCTGTTGGAGCGTTTGCCGGAGCAGCTTTCTGGTGGTCAACGTCAGCGCGTAGCATTAGCACGTTGTTTTGTTCAATCTCACCCGATATGGTTGCTGGATGAGCCGTTTTCAGCGCTGGATCCTCTACTGAGAGAGGAGATGCTCGCGCTAGTTAAGCTACTAGCCACTGAGCGGAAGATTACTGTCGTAATGGTAACGCACCATGTCAGCGATGCAAAAGCGATAGCCAGTCATTTTGCGTTTATGGCGCAAGGAAAGGTATTAGTCTGTGGTGAGATTACTGAGCTTTCTGCGCAGCATTCGCATCCCTTACTGAGCGATTTTGTGCGGGCAGGGCAATAGCCTAAGTGATTGACCGAAATAAAAAACCTCGCATTGTCGCGAGGTTTTTTTAACGTAAAGCAGACTAGAACTTAAAAAGATTCGTCGTTGTGCTCTTTCAATATTTGGAAGATTTCACGCGACGCTTTTGGTGGCTTATTGTTTGCTTTTTCTTTGTTAGCTTGACGTGTTAATTGACGTAAGCGTTGACGATCCATTTCAGGGTAAAGCTCTAGAGCATCTTCGATGGCACTATCACCTTGCTCAACAATACGGTCACGCAGTTGCTCTAGCTTATGCAATACAGCGGTATTTTGTGAGTGCTTATTGCGTAATTTATCCAGTGCGGCTTGAATTGGCTCTGGATCGATCGTACGCATCATCTTACCAATGAATTGCAACTGACGACGACGTGCTTCCATATTGAAGCGTTGTGCATCTTTAACTGCATCCATTAGATCTTCAGACATTGGGATCTTCTTCAGTTGAGATGGTTTCAGCTCAACTAACTCTTCACCAAGCTTTTGCAGCTCAATCATGTCATTTTTCATTTCGGTTTTGCTAACCCAAATGATCTCCTCTTCTTCTTCCCAAGGAGCTTTTTGATTCTTACGCGCCATATTCTTCATCTATTGAGTTATGTATGTCTGCTATTTTAGCAAGAATCGTGGGGAGAAAGCGAAATTCTTGTTATCCTAACGACATTGATTGCTAAATAAAGATGAAATATGGACGTAAAACAGCAAGTCGCTCAGCAACGTGTTGAGCTTGAAGCTGCGGTTGCCAAAGCTTTAGAGCTAGCTGCCGTGAGTTCTGATGCCGCCGAAGTGGCGATTACCAAAAGCACAGGCTTAAGTGTCTCTACTCGCATGTGCGAAGTCGAGAACGTTGAATTTAATAGTGATGGTGCTTTGGGTATCACTGTTTATCGTGGTCAACGCAAGGGCAGTGCATCAACATCTGATTTAAGTGAAAAAGCAATTCAACAAACGGTTGCCGCTGCGCTTGATATTGCGCTATTCACATCAGAAGACCCGTTTGCTGGGCCGGCACCCAAAGAATTAATGGTGCAGAATATTCCAGATTTGGATCTGTTTCACCCTGATGAGCCAAACCCTGACATGGCGGCAAAAATTGCCATTGCCGCAGAAGAAAAAGCGTTAGCTTACAGCAGCAAAATTAAGCAAAGTGATGGCGCAAGCTATGATAGCCATTACGGTGTCAAAGTATACGGTAACAGCCATGGTCTATTGGCCAGTTATGCATCAAGCCGTCACAGCATCAGTTGTTGTGTGATTGGTGAAGGTAAAAATGGTGAGATGGAACGTGATTACAGCTACACCGTTGCTCGTCACCGTGATGACTTATGGGCACCAGAACTTGTCGGTCAACAAGCGGCAGAGAAAACCATTAGTCGTTTGGATGCGCAAAAGCTGAAAACAGGCAAAGTGCCAGTGATGTTCGCTGCTGATGTTGCCACCGGTTTGGTTGGGCATTTAGTGATGGCGATCAGTGGTGGTAACTTGTACCGTAAATCTTCATTCTTACTCGATAAACTGGGCGAAAAAATCCTGCCAGATTGGTTTAATATTGCTGAAAAACCGCATGTGCTGCGCGGCTTGGCATCAAGCCCATTTGATAGTGAAGGGGTCTTTACTCAAGATCGCCAAATCATTACTGACGGTGTGTTATCGACCTATTTACTGAGTAGCTACGCGGCTCGTAAAATGAACATGACGCCAACTGGTCATGCTGGTGGCATTCATAATTGGTTTGTGAAATCGACAGGCCAGAGTTTTGAACAGATGCTCAAAGAGCTAGGTACAGGTTTATTGGTTACTGAAGTAATGGGTCAAGGTGTTAATACGGTTACTGGTGATTATTCACGTGGTGCAGCTGGTTTTTGGGTTGAAAATGGTGAAATTAAGTACCCAGTTTCTGAGATCACGATTGCAGGTAATCTCAAAGATATGTTCAACCAAATCGTGGCGGTTGGTAGTGATGTTGAAACTCGCTCGCAGATCCAAACGGGTTCGATTTTGCTTGAATCGATGAAGATTGCCGGTGAGTAATCGCGGATAAAAAAACAAAAAGCTTGGTATTTCGACCAAGCTTTTTTTGTGGGTGAATTTGATGATTACATCAAAACGGTGGCTAACCCTAAAAACACCGATAAACCAATCACATCCGTTACGGTTGTTAATGCCATGCCACCTGCAAGAGCGGGGTCAATTTTCATCTTCTTCAGTAAGATTGGAATGGTCACGCCAGCAATACCTGCAATCAATAAGTTGGTCATCATCGCCGCCGAAATTATTCCTCCAAGCAGCCAATTACCTTTCCAAACGATGACAATGCCACCAATGATTGAAGCCCAAAGCACCCCGTTTAAGAAACCGATCGCGGCTTCCTTAAACAGCAATTCTCGTTTATTACTGTCACCGATATGACCGAGTGCTAAACCACGAATCACCAAGGCAACGGTCTGATTACCCGCAACGCCACCCATCGAAGGAACAATAGTCATTAACACAGCAATTGCTGCCATTTGTTCAAGAGTTGCTTCAAACATATTAGAAACAGAAGCGGCTGCCAGTGCTGCCAATACATTGGCTCCGAGCCAAATACTGCGCTTACGTGCTGACTTAACCACAGGAGCGAAGGTATCTTCATCATCATTCATACCGGCCATACTCATCATCGAGTGTTCGGCATCCTCACGAATGACGTCGACCACGTCATCGATGGTAATACGACCGACAAGGTGTTGGTTTTCATCAACAACTGGCGCTGATACCCAGTTACGACGTTCAAACAGGCTCGCCACGTCAGAATCACTAGTATTCACCGAGATGGCTTCATCGGCATCGTCCATCACCTCACTAACCTTAACGTCTGGCTGCGAGGTTAATAGGGTGATGAGAGATAAGTGGCCAATCAGTTTGCGATCTTCATCGATAACATAAAGTGCATCAGTACTTTCTGGTAATTCTGTGTGCATACGCAAATAGCGCAGTACTACATCAATATCGACGTCACCACGAATGGTAATTACGTCGGTATTCATTAAGCCACCGGCAGTATCTTCAGAATATGAGAGCGCCGTTTCGACACGTTCACGATCGGCGCTATCCATTTGTGAAAGAACTTCACGAGATAGGTTATCAGGTAAGCTACGTAAGACGTACGCAACGTCATCGGTATCCATACCTTCGGTGGCTTCAGCGAGTTTTTCCGGAGCCATTTTCGATACTAAAGCATCTTTGACGTCTTCGTTTAGCTCGTCGAGAATTTCACCATAATCTTCGGGATCGGTCAGTTGCCACAGTACTTCACGACTTTTACGCGGTGAGGCTTCTAACAGGTGAGCAATATCTTCTGGCTCCATGTCCTGGAGTTGACGACGGACATGGACAAAACGACCATTTTCTAGCGCTTCGCTGACTTCTTGGAGGGTAAGGTGAGCTTGATCAAATTCAATTTGCTCGGCCATGGTTTCCCCCTACTTGGTATTCTTACAATGTGTTGAATAGTAACTTAATTCTAGGCCTTATTTAATAAGTTCTTATTAAGCGCTGAATTTATTTTTGTTTGGAAAGGGTGAATCATGGTGAGGGATACAAAATAGTGAGTCCGAGTTACTTATTCATCTTCATCAAATTTATGCTCAATTAAAGAACTGACGGCTTCCAGTGCTTGCTCCGCTTGTGAGCCTTCTGCGCTGACGGTTATCGGTTGTCCTTGAGCCGATTCTAGCATCAATAACCCCATAACGCTGTCGGCGGTGGCTTCTTTGCCTTCTTGATTTTTGAGTGTTACAACAGCATCAAAAGATTGAGACAGTTCGACCAGCTTTACTGCCGCACGAGCATGGAGACCTAAACGATTTTGGATTAAAACAGTTTTACTCAGTAGCGGCATGCGATCAGTCCTGCTGTTTTTCTAAGGAAGTGTGGCGGATCTGTACCTGATGACCTAATTGAGAGAAATATTCCCCAAGCTGTTGTGTCAGATACACAGAACGATGTTTACCACCAGTACAACCTATGGCAATGGTCAAATAGCTACGGTTATTTTTTTCTAGCATAGGCAGCCAGTATTCAACGAATTTCTGGATTTGCTGTTTAAGCTCCATCACTTCACTGTGACCTTCAAGAAAAGACTTGATAGGGGCATCTAAACCTGTGAGTGGCCTGAGTGCGGGTTCCCAATGTGGGTTTGGTAAGAATCGCACATCAAACACATAATCAGCATCACTCGGTAAACCATATTTAAAGCCGAAAGATTGAAACACCATGACTAAATCTTTTCGCTCACGCCCTTCAATGCGCATGCGAACGGTTTCGCTTAACTCGTGTAAAGATTGATTACTGCTATCAAGAACTAAATCTGCTTGTTCTTTTAGTGGTGCAAGTAACTCTTTCTCTAGCTCAATGGCCTGAGCTAAAGATGGTTTATTTGAGTTGAGTGACAGCGGGTGAATACGACGTGTTTCACTGTAGCGTTTTAATAAGGTTTCTTTGCTCGCATCGAGAAATAGAACACTGACATCGTTATTTTGTTTAAGCTTCTCTAACACATCGCTGACTAGAGTCGGCTCTTGGGGAAGGTTGCGGATATCAATGCTCACCGCCACATTTTGTTTGCTATCTTGGACGGCTTGAATAAAGGGATCTAACAAGTTTACTGGCAGGTTGTCGACACAGTAGTAGCCGAGATCTTCCAATACACGTAGTGCAACACTTTTACCTGCGCCAGATTGACCACTGACAACGATTAAACGCATAGTTTTGGGCTCGATGATTAATGGTTAGTCATAATGTCGTACAGCTCTTGGTCGCTTTGAGCGCTTCGTAGCTGCTTTAAAACTTGTTTGTCATTCAAACGTTCTGCCATGCACGAAAGGGTTTTTAGATGCTCTTTACATTGATCTTCAGGAACAAGTAGAGCAAAAAGTAGGTCGACAGGACGATTATCAATAGCATCAAACTCAATAGGCGTATCGCATTGTAAAAGTACAGCGATAGCGTTGTCACTGGCCGTCATTCGAGCATGAGGAATAGCGATGCCATTACCAATGCCTGTACTGCCCATTTTTTCTCGGCTGAGCATACATTCAAAGAGTTCGGTGGAGCTTTGGCCTGAATGTTCGGCAGCGATTTCGCTGATGATTTCTAAGGCTCTTTTTTTACTGGTACATTGGACTGCACTTTTTGTGCAGTCCAATGAAAGTACTTCGCGTAATTGCATGATTAATGACTACTTAGCTTTTCTTTATGCTTGTTGAGTTGTCTGACAAGTTTATCCACGAGGCTATCGATGGCGGCATACATACTTTCGTTATCAGCCGTGGCGTGGATATCACCTTGATTTATGTGGAGCGTAGCTTCAGCGATCTGGTTTACTTTTTCAACACGTAAAACGACCTGAATGGTGTTTATGTGATCAAAAAATCGCTCAAGTTTTTGAAACTTCGAGTTAACATAGTCTTGCATTGAATCGGTTAGATCAATGTGATGGGCATTAATATTGATTTGCATAGACTTTCCTTCTCTTTTTTGTGCCTTATAGTAGGCGTTTGCGCTGACTCGATGGAGCAATCCCCAATGATTCACGGTATTTAGCTATCGTCCTTCGAGCTACCTGAATTCCTTGGTCAGCGAGTAGATCTGCAATTTTACTGTCGCTTAATGGTTTTACTGTATTTTCAGCTGCCACCAATTTCTTAATGAGCGCTCTTATTGCAGTTGATGAACACTCTCCTCCATTGTCGGTACTGACGTGACTGGAGAAGAAGTATTTCAATTCGAAAATACCGCGCGGAGTATGCATGTACTTCTGTGTTGTCACCCGAGAAATGGTGGACTCATGCATTTCTACCGCTAAAGCAACGTCATTGAGTACCATCGGTTTCATGGCTTCTTCGCCATACTCAAAGAAATCACGTTGATGTTCAACAATACATTTGGCCACTTTGAGTAGTGTTTCATTTCTACTCTCTAAACTCTTGATGAGCCATTTTGCTTCTTGTAAATTGCTGCGAATATAGTTGCTGTCAGCACTATTTCCCTTACCTAAAGCAGCATATTGTTGATTGATTTTCAGTTTTGGCACACTGTCAGGGTTGATGGTGACTACCCATTTCCCATGGTCTTTATACACAGAGACATCGGGTACGACGTATTCTGCATGTTCAGTCGAAATGTTGTTACCTGGCCTTGGGTCGAGTTGCTGAATCAGTTGTAAGATGTCGCGTAGTTCATCTTCTTTTAGTTTGGTCTCTTTTAAGATCAGCTTATAGTCACGGTTACCAAGTAAATCAATATGTTGAGTGAGTAGCTGTTTGGCTTCTTCTAACCAAGGTGTGTCGGTTGGATAAGTGGCGAGTTGTAAAAGCAAACAGTCTTGTAGATTGATCGAACCAACCCCTAATGGGTCGAATTGTTGGATGCGTTTACGAACCGCTTCAATTTCATCTAACTCAATTTCTTCACCGGCAAAACTTTCTAAAATGTCGTCAAGAGAAACGGTAAGGTAACCATAGTCATCAATAGCATCAATGAGTGCTAAGGCGATGCTTCTGTCGGTGTCACTAAACGGGGTTAGGTCGAGCTGCCAAAGTAGATAGTCTTGTAGAGTTTGAGTGGTTTCACCTTGATAAACAGGCATGTCGTCGTCAAGAGCAATCCCTGTGCTACCGGTATTGGCACTGTATACATCATCCCAAGTAGTGTCGATTTCCAGTTCATTACTAATTTCTGATTTTTCAATCAAATCTGAGCTGTCTTGAGTCTCTACTTCAACAGGTTCAGCACTGACTTCTGTCTCCTCACCACGTTGAGCTTCAGCCGTTGCACCTTCGTCATAAGTCTCTTCAACATCCAATAATGGGTTTGATTCAAGGGCTTCTTGGATCTCTTGTTGCAGATCTAACGTTGACAGCTGCAACAAACGAATCGCTTGTTGTAACTGAGGTGTCATTGCTAATTGTTGGCCTAGCTTTAGTTGTAATGAGGGTTTCATTCAGCGTTGGTTACCTTGTTATTTTTAGAATTGATGTCACTCTCTACTTAATCATAGACGGAATTTGAATCAGAGACGGAATTGTTCGCCGAGATAAACCTGTTTTACTTCATCATTATTAAGCACGTCATTCGGCGTGCCTTCTGCGATTAAACGTCCTTGGCTTACAATATAGGCTTTTTCACATACATCCAATGTTTCTCGAACGTTATGGTCGGTAATTAGAACGCCTAAACCACGATCACGCAGATGTTCGATGATCTTTTTAATATCGATAACCGAGATAGGGTCAACACCAGCAAAAGGCTCATCAAGCAAAATGAATTGTGGGTTTGCAGCGAGAGCACGCGCAATTTCAACACGACGACGTTCACCACCGGACAACGCCATACCTGCGCTGTGACGAATATGTTGAATGTGGAACTCTTCAAGTAAGTCTTCTAGTTTGTCCTGACGCTGCTCGCGGGTCATTTCTTCACGAGTTTCTAATACAGCCATGATGTTATCTTCCACCGACAATTTGCGGAAAATAGAGGCCTCTTGTGGTAAGTAGCCTATCCCTAAGCGTGAACGGCTATGCATTGGTAGAATACTAATGTCTTGATCATCAATGCTAATTTTGCCTTCATCGCGCGCGACAAGGCCGACGATCATGTAGAACGATGTCGTTTTCCCTGCACCGTTAGGACCAAGCAGCCCCACGATTTGCCCTGATTCCACTTGTAAACTTACATCGGAAACCACTTTGCGTTTTTTATAGCTTTTCGCTAAATGTTCTGCTTTGAGTATGGCCATAATTATTCTTGAGTTTTCGTCGCTTGTGGTTGAAGTACCGTCGAAACTCTTTCGTTAGAGTTACCGTCAGCCATCAGTTTTTGTGATGAAATTTTGTAACGAATCTTGGTGCCACGGATGATGCTATCATCTTGTGAAAGCATTGCTTGATCTATCATGGTTAGTTGGTCATCAACCATTTTGTAATACAGCTCTTTCGCTTCACCGTACAAGGTTTTACCGTCATCGGTTAACTGTGAAAATGTAGCGAGATCACCGTATCCTTCAATTTCTTGAATGGTGCCATCTTTTGGATCACGGATCACAATCACTTTGTCCGCATTCATATTGATGCTGCCTTGTTTAAGCTTCACATCACCAAGAAAAGTAACGCGATTACTTTTCATGTCGAGTTGTTGGCTGTCAGAATCAATATAAACTGGTTGTTGGCTGTCTGTTGCCAGTGCCAAGGCGTTGCCAGAAATAGCGAAACAAGCAATAAGACTAAGGTGTGAGAGTTTCATATCTACCTTGTACATGGTTATAAAGAACAGCGTCGTTTTCAGCAAAATTGCCTTTCATCGCCTGTCCTGTTGTTTCAAATTGCGGTCCAACCAAGTCGACTTGGTTATCAGCCCAAAAATCTCGATTATCCAGTTGAATACTCATCTTAATGGTAGAGAGCGTATCAAAACCAGAATCAGGTAATAGGTTTTTTGCAAGCACATCGTCATAAAGTGTTAGTACATGCTCTTCATCTAACACACCACGTTTAGCGGTAATTTCCCATTCTTGAGTAGTGCCTTCACGGAACACTTTTAAGATCGGATATTGAAAAATAGTATCGCCACTTTTTGAGTAATGATCTAAATGCGTAGATAGGATTACGTAGCTGCGAATACCTTGCTCGTTGTACGAGACATTGTCGAGGTTTTTTCCGCTAAACAAAGGCAGTTCCAAGTTGGGTGCAACTTGAATATCAGGTTTTTGCTCTTTATCGAGTAAATAATATGCAGACCAAGATGTGATAAAAATCAATATCACATAGAGGACTCGAGACAAACTCATATGCTTAAGCCTTTGTGTACTTCTAACTCGTTACGTGCTTGCAAAATCAAATCGCACACTTCACGTACCGCACCATGACCACCTTTAATTGTAGTGATGTAGTTTGCTTTTTGGAGCAGTAATGGGTGTCCATCAGCCACACAAACCTTAAGTGCGACTTTTTCCATTACAGGCCAATCAATCAGATCATCACCAATATAGCCAGTATATTCTGGTGATATATTCAGCTTCTGACAAATATCTTGATAGGCTTTTACTTTATCATCTTGGCCCTGATAGATCAGTTTGATGCCTAAAGCAGTCATGCGGTTTTCGACAATCTGCGACTGCCGACCAGTGATTATTGCGATTTCGATCCCCGCATTCATCAACGATTTCACACCGTAGCCATCACGAGTATGGAAGGTTTTTAGTTCTTCACCTTGATTACCCATATACACTAAACCATCAGAGAATACGCCATCCACATCACAAATCAGCAGTTTGATTTGTTTGGCGATATTCAAGATGTCTTGAGATACCGTACCATAGGGAGTATTAACCATCGTTGTCATTACATGACTCCCGCTTTTAGTAAATCATGCATGTTCAGCGCCCCCACCAGTTTACCGTTTTCACACAGCATCAAACCATTAATTCGTTTATCTTGCATCAAGTTTAATCCTTCAACTGCAAGCATATTGGGTTCGGCAACTGTCGGTTTTTGTGTCATGACTTCACTGATAGTCGCGCTATGAATGTCAATGCGTTTATCCAAAATACGGCGCAAATCGCCATCGGTAAAAATCCCGATAAGCTGCATCTTTGCATCGACAATTGCGGTCATACCTAAGCCCTTTTGGCTGATCTCTAGCAGTGCATCTCGAATCAATGCCTGTGGCTGAACGATGGGAAGGGCTGTACCTGTATGCATGATATCGGATAGTTTTAGTAATAGCTTACGTCCCAATGCTCCGCCCGGGTGAGACAGCGCAAAATCTTCAGCGGTAAAACCGCGTGCCTGTAATAGTGCAACGGCGAGTGCATCACCCATTACAAGTGTTGCGGTAGTACTAGAGGTCGGTGCTAAGCCGAGCGGACATGCTTCTTCTGGCACGGTAATTTGTAGGTGCAGGTCAGCCAGTTTTGCCATGTTTGACTGTGGGTTACCTGTCATGCTGATAATACGAATATTGAGGCGCTTTAAGACCGGGATGAGCGATAAAATTTCTGAAGATTCTCCAGAGTTGGAAATTGCGATAACGATATCGCCACGCTCGATCATGCCAAGGTCACCGTGTGAAGCTTCTCCTGGGTGCACAAAAAAAGCAGATGTGCCCGTACTGGCGAGCGTAGCGGCTATTTTCTTACCGATGTGACCTGATTTCCCCATCCCCATGACGACAACTTTACCGTGACTGTTGTCCAAAATCATCTCACAGGCATGGCAGAATTCGTCATTAAAGTACTGCTCTAACTGTTGTAAGGCGGCAACTTCAGTGGCAAGTACTTGCTTGGCAACACTGCGATAATCAAACTGATTCGACATCCTAAACTCCAGAATTGGTTAAGCGGTCATATTCATAAGTAGGTAAGCTTGGTACCCGATAAAGGTCAGTAGCAAAACGCCACCTTCTAAGCGGTTGATACTACGAGATTTACCTAAAGCCATAATAACAAGTAGCAAGGATACGCCAAGCATGACCCAAAAATCACGCCCCATAGCATATTCACTGAGCATGGAAGGATTAATAAGACCTGGTATGCCCATCACCGCTAGAATATTGAAAACGTTGGAGCCAATAATGTTGCCTACCGCCATATCATCTTCGCCCTTCAGCACACTAGCTAGCGAAGCGGCGAGCTCAGGTAAGCTCGTTCCGACAGCAATGATCGTTAAACCAATAACTAGATCACTCATACCGAAGTATTTCGCAATGATCACCGCGTTATCGACCAGGACGCTTGCGGCAATCGGGAGAATAATAAGGCCAACGACGACCCACATTGCCGCTTTTAAATTACTGACACCTTGTGGAATCTCTGACTCTTGATCATCTAATAACGTGTCGCCATTTTTTTGTTCGTTACGGCTAATGCGCAGCATCGCAAGAATAAACGCAGCAAAAAGAACGAACAGTAGTGCGCCTTCGTAAAAGCCTAAATGATTATCCCAAAGCAGAGCGCCAGACAGTAATGTGACTCCAATCATCAGTGGTAGTTCACGACGAATAACGGGCGAACTTACTGACAGCGGTTTAATTAATGCGGTAATACCAAGAATAAGAGCAATATTGGCAATGTTGGAGCCTAGTACATTGCCGACGGCGGTATCTGTTTTGCCTTCTAATGCCGCAGTGGCAGATACCATCATTTCAGGTGCAGAAGAGCCCATCGCAAGAATCGTCATACCGATAACTAAAGGTGATATTCCCACGTTGCGCGCCAAGGCTGCTGCACCAAATACCAACTTGTCTGCGCTCCAAACTAAGAAAACCAAACCTACACTGAGAAACACAATGGCTTCGATCATGATGATACCTAACTAATGAAATGAATGAAAAAACGAGACAATTAACCGCTAATTTTGACGTGTTGGCTACTAAAAGGGAAGTCGAAGATCTAATTAATTACGTTCAATGAGCTGTTTACTTGTGTATCCATCATTAAATTATGTAAAAGATTATTTTGGCGAAAGGTTAACCTTTCCTTTAGGATGTAATTGAACAGTGCTTTTAATTCCGCTGTCTTATGCTTATGATTGCCCATCATTTTTGAGGCGAATAAAATAGTGAAACACGAATTATGTCAATGACCGACCTTGTCACGATAAATCATTTGACCTTCTCTCGTTCGGGGAGGGTAATTTTTGATGATGTGAGCCTCAATGTTCCACAAGGAAAAATTACTGCCATTATGGGGCCATCCGGTATTGGTAAAACCACTTTATTGCGTTTAATCGGTGGGCAGCTATTCCCTGAACAAGGTGAAATTTGGTTTGATGGTGAAAATATACCAACGCTGAGCCGTAAGAAGCTTTATCAAGCTCGTAAAAAAATGAGCATGCTATTTCAGTCTGGGGCGCTGTTCACCGATTTAAATGTTTTTGATAATGTCGCATTCCCATTACGTGAACACACACAATTAGATGAGCCACTGATTAAAACGTTAGTGTTGCTCAAACTCGAGGCCGTTGGTTTGCGCGGCGCGGCATTCTTAATGCCAAGTGAATTGTCTGGTGGTATGGCAAGAAGGGCAGCATTAGCCCGAGCGATTGCGCTTGATCCTGAACTGATCATGTACGATGAGCCTTTTGTCGGTCAGGATCCTATTACCATGGGAGTGCTTGTTGAGCTTATCCGTAATCTTAATCAAGCCTTGGGAGTTACCTCTGTCGTCGTATCGCATGATGTACCTGAGGTGATGAGTATCGCTGATTGGGTGTATCTATTAGCTGATGGAAAAGTGATCGCCAAAGGAACTCCGCAACAACTGCTAGAAAATAGTGATCCACGCGTACAACAATTTCTACAAGGTGAGGCGGATGGTCCTGTTCCATTTCGCTTTCCGGCTCAGAGCCTAGAAAAGGACTTATTTTAATGATGACAAGTTTTGTTCAGTGGGTTGAAGGGCTTGGGCGTAGTACGCTTCAGTTTTGCCAGGCGTTTGGTAAAGCGAGCTTGATGTTATTTGGCGCACTTTCTGGGCGTCCTAGGCCAATTCAAAATTTCCCTCTATTAATGAAACAGCTCTACAGCGTTGGCGTTCAATCACTTGCAATCATTGTGGTTTCGGGGTTGTTCATCGGCATGGTACTCAGCCTGCAAGGGTATGTCATTTTAGTCGACTATGGTGCGGAAGGCAGTTTAGGCCAAATGGTTGCGCTTTCGTTACTGCGTGAATTGGGGCCTGTCGTGACAGCACTTTTGTTTGCTGGACGGGCGGGTTCAGCGTTGACCGCCGAAATTGGCTTAATGAAAGCAACAGAGCAGCTCTCTAGCTTAGAAATGATGGCTGTTGACCCACTAAAACGAGTGATCGCACCACGTCTATGGGCAGGGTTGATCTCGATGCCTTTACTGGCAATGATTTTTATGGCTGTTGGCATATGGGGCGGTCAGATTGTTGGCGTTGATTGGAAAGGCATTGATCACGGCAGTTTTTGGTCGGCGATGCAGTCATCGGTGGAGCTAGGACAAGATATTGGTAACAGCATGATCAAGTGCGCAGTGTTTGCGATTACTGTCACTTGGATTGCATTATTTAATGGTTACGACGCGATTCCGACTTCTGAAGGGATCAGCCGTGCCACAACACGAACCGTGGTACATTCGTCTTTAGCTGTATTAGGGCTAGACTTTGTACTTACCGCATTGATGTTTGGGAATTAATCATGCAGCAAACACGAAAAATAGAACTTTGGGTCGGCAGCTTTGTACTGGCAGGAATTTGCGCAATTCTGGTAATGATTTTTCAGGTTGCTGACGTAAAAGGATTGGGCTCAAACGATACTTATTCTTTAAAAGCTGAATTTGACAATATCGGTAGTTTGAAAGTCCGCTCACCCGTCAAAGTTGGTGGTGTTGTTGTGGGGCGAGTCTCAAACATATCTCTAGATAAAGAGAGTTTATTACCAGTTGTGACTATGGCGATCAATAGCCAGTACGATCAGTTCTCTGAAACATCGAGCGTCAAAATTCTCACCTCAGGCTTGATTGGTGAGCAATACATTGGGCTGGTTCCCGGCTTTGTGTTTGAAGACGAACAAATGCTAAAAGAGGGTGATTTGATTGAAGATACAAAATCAGCCTTAGTGTTGGAAGATTTAATAGGTCAAGTGCTGTATAGCGTTGGTGGTAGCTCTGACAACAAGAGCAAGGAGTAATATAAATGCTAAAGCGAACTTTAATTTTGTTATTCACTCTGATGAGCTCTATGTGTATTCAAGCGGCTAGTATTGATAAAACGCAACCATATACGATGATGAAACAGGTATCTGAAACTGCTTTTGCGCGCTTAAAAGCGGAACAAGGAGCTATTCACAATAATCCAGATTATCTAAAAGAGATTGTTGAACAAGAGTTTATGCCCTATATCAATGAGCAATATGCAGCGCTCAAATTATTAGGTCCGAACCTCAAAGGCGCAAAGCGTGATGATGTTGCCGTATTTATTACCGCGTTCCGTTCTTATTTGGTGAGCTCTTACGCTCAAGTGTTGACGCAGTATAGTGATCAAACCATTGAGTTTGAACCAGAGCAACCCATTGCCAATGATAAGCGAATTACGAATGTCAAAGTGGATATCATTGATACACCGCGTCCTAACATCAAACTCGAATTTACTTTACGTAAAGAAAAGAATGGTGATTGGTTAGCTTTTGATATGTCGGCGGAAGGGATCAGCTTATTATCGAGCAAACAGTCGGAATGGAGTGGGAAAATTCGCCAAGAAGGCATTTTATCTGTTGCAAAGGAATTACAACAACTTGCAGAACAACCGATTCGTTTCGAGAGTAAACAACAATGAATCATAGCCAATGGCAGCCGTTGAGTTCTCAATCTGTCGCACTATCTGGTGCTTTAGATAGAGAGCATGTGCCTGATTTATGGAAATTTATCAAACAGTGGACACCAGTTGGATCGACGCTTGATGTTGAGTTAAAGCAGGTTGAACGTATAGACTCTGCCGGAATGGTGATGTTAATCCACCTAATAGAGCATGCAAAAAAACGAAACTGTCATATAATGTTCAGTTTCGTGCCAGAGCAACTGCGCACACTATTCCAATTGAGTAACGTCGAAAGTCTGATAGCTCAACACATAAAGAATTAAGCAGGGGAACATTGTGGATAGCGCAAAAGTACAACAGTTGTTAGATGAGGCTCTTAACCTTCAAGAAATTCATGTCAAAGGTGAAGGTAGTCACTACGAAGTGATCGCTGTTGATGCTTGTTTTGATGGCATGAGCCGAGTTAAGAAACAACAACTTATTTATGCTCCACTGATGGAGTACATTCAAAGAAATGACATTCACGCAGTTTCTATTAAAGCGTTCACACCAGATGAGTGGGCTCGTGATAAAAAGTTGATGTCGCTGTAAGGTTTATTGATGGAAAAGTTTCGAGTTATTGGGTCAGACCAGCCATTACAAGGTGAAGTGACCATTTCAGGTGCAAAAAACGCTGCACTACCTATTTTATTTGCGTCTATCCTGGCCTCTGAGCCCGTTGATGTGGCGAACGTCCCTCACCTGCGTGATATTGATACCACCATGGAACTGCTTAAGCGTTTGGGCGCAAAAGTAGAGCGTAATGGTTCAGTGCATGTTGATCCAAGTGAAATCAATGAATATTGCGCACCATACGACTTGGTGAAAACCATGCGCGCGTCAATCTGGGCACTAGGTCCATTAGTGGCTCGTTTTGGTTATGGCCAAGTATCATTGCCTGGTGGTTGCGCTATTGGTGCTCGCCCTGTTGATTTACATATCCACGGTTTAGAACAGTTGGGTGCCACTATTACACTGGAAGACGGTTATGTAAAAGCCAGTGTTGATGGTCGTTTGCAAGGTGCTCATATTGTCATGGATAAAGTTAGCGTAGGTGCGACTATCACTATCATGTGTGCTGCAACGTTAGCTGAAGGCAAAACGATTTTAGATAATGCGGCTCGTGAGCCGGAAATTGTCGATACCGCTCTGTTTTTGAACAGGTTGGGGGCGAAAGTCTCTGGTGCAGGTACTGATACCATTACCATTGAAGGTGTTGAGCGCCTAGGTGGTGGCCAGCATTCAGTGGTTGCAGACCGCATTGAAACGGGAACGTTTCTTGTTGCAGCGGCTGTTTCTCGCGGTAAAGTAATATGTCGTAATACCAATGCTCACTTACTTGAAGCGGTACTGGCGAAGTTAGAAGAAGCCGGAGCCAAGGTTGAAACGGGAGAAGACTGGATCAGTCTTGATATGACGGGGCGAGAGTTGAAGGCGGTTTCTATTCGCACTGCGCCACACCCTGGTTTCCCAACCGACATGCAAGCACAGTTTACTTTGCTCAACATGATGGCCAAAGGCGGCGGTAAGATCACCGAAACGATCTTTGAAAACCGTTTTATGCACGTTCCTGAACTGATGCGCATGGGCGCCAAAGCTGAAGTTGAAGGCAACACCGTTATTTGTGGTGACGTTGAATCACTCAGTGGCGCACAAGTGATGGCAACGGACTTACGAGCTTCTGCAAGTCTTGTGATTGCCGGTTGTATTGCCAAAGGCGAAACGACGGTCGATCGTATTTACCACATTGATCGTGGTTACGAAAAGATTGAAGATAAGCTTTCTGCTCTTGGCGCGAATATTGAACGTATACGAGAGCCGAACTGATTCAGTTTCTATAGCCGAAACAAAGGTTTCGGCTTTTTTTATCGATTTCTTTGGAGCACAAGAATGATTGCACTCTTGCGTTTATTTGCCGTTGCGATTTTTGCTGTCGTAATGTTTGTATTTGGGTGTGGCTACTGCCTACTGAGCCCTCGTAACCCAAAACACGTATTTACTTTTGGTCGTCTATTTGGCCGAATGTCCCGTGTGATGGGCATTAAATTAGACTTACGTATTCCAGAAAATGCGTATAACCGTGGTCAGCATATTTACATTGCTAACCACCAAAATAACTGGGACTTGTTTACTGTATCATCTGCGGTGACACCGAAAGTGGTAACGGTTGGTAAAAAAAGTTTAGTGTGGATGCCACTGTTTGGTCAGCTTTATTGGATCACCGGAAATATACTGATTGATCGTGCAAACCGCAGTAAAGCGAAAGGTACTATCGATCAAGTAGTTGATAGTATCAAGAAAAGTGACGTGTCAGTGTGGATGTTCCCTGAAGGAACACGCTCTCGTGGACGAGGTTTATTGCCGTTTAAAACCGGTGCTTTCCATGCGGCTATTGGCGCGGGCGTGCCTATCATACCTATCGTATGCAGTTCAACCAACGACATTAAACTGAACCGTTGGAACAACGGCCACGTCATTGTTGAAATGCTGCCACCAATTAGTGTTGAAGGTTATAGCAAAGAAAATACGCGTGAACTGTCGACAATATGCCGAGAGCAAATGATCGCCAAATTGGCTGAGTTAGATGAAGAAGTTGCAATGCTGAATGGCAAGCAAGTGACATCTCATTAATTGTTAATGGTCACAAACATAAAAAGGGCTAAAGAATTTAATTCTTCAGCCCTTTTTTCTATGATTCATAGGTCACTTTTAGCAACGAGGTTATTTACGAACCGCGATAGCTTCAATTTCAATGCCGACATCTTTTGGAAGACGAGCCACTTCAACACATGAACGCGCTGGATAGTTAGCAACATTGTGCTCGTCGAAGAACTTGCCATACACTTCGTTGACGGTACCAAAATCATTAAGGTCTTTTACAAACACCGTCATTTTCACGATATCAGCAACGGTTAGGCCAGAGGCTTCAACAACCGCTTTCACGTTATCTAAAGATTGACGCGCTTGTACTGCGATATCTGCGGATACTTCACCAGTTACTGGATTAACAGGAATTTGACCTGAAGTAAGAACCATATTACCAAGGTCAACGCCTTGCACGTATGGGCCAATAGCAGCCGGTGCTGATTCAGTATGAAGTACTTTAGTCATTATGATGTTCCATCTGTTTTATAGGAATTAGAGGCCTCAGTTTGCCTCTAAAAAAACGGTAGGTAAAGTGCAAAATGCCCCACAACGATGGGGCACTGATAGCGGCTAATCAAGCCAGCTTACTATTCACGTTCAGTCACGATTTCACGTGAGAACACTTTTTCACAGTACTTACATTTCAAACGAATATCGTTATTTTTCTCAAAAATCTTAAAACTGCTTTCTACGGGTTCATCGTGTGTAATGCAGTTGGTATTTGGGCAAGAGAACACATCATTAATTTGCTCTGGCAGTTCAAGTGCTAATTTTTTTACGACTTGGTAGTTTTCTATTTGATTGACGGTTGCATGTGGGGCATACAACGCCAGTTTGCTGGCTTGTTCTTCATTGATGAAGATATTTTCAATCTTCAGCAAATCTTTGGCGCCAAGTGCAGAAGATGGCAAGTTCAAACCAATAGTGACACGCTGATTTGAATTATGCATATCAAATAATTTTAGAACCTTGATGCCAATTTGAGCAGGAATATGGTCAATCACGGTACCATTTTTAATGGCTTCAACCTGTAACTGAGTTTCTTTAGTCATGATAGGTCTCCTCGATCACAGGGTGTCATTAAGCACAAGAGCAAGCAAAGCTTCGCGGGCGTAAACACCATTCTCTGCTTGTTGGAAGAAGTAAGCGTGTTGGGTTTTATCGACATCGGTGGTGATTTCATCAACACGAGGTAGAGGGTGCAACACCTTCATATTATTACGAGCATTTTTTAACATTGAAGCGGTCAAGATATATGCCGACTTAATATGCGCATATTCTGATTCATCAAAGCGTTCTTTTTGAACACGAGTCATATACAGGATATCTAACTCAGGGATCACACTCTCAATATCAGTATGCAAGCTGTACTGGATGCCTGCTTCATCAAGCTCTTCACAAATATAATCCGGCATAGCTAGCGCTTCAGGAGCGACAAAGAAAAAGCGAATATTATTAAACTTGGCTAAGGCTTGAGTCAGAGAATGCACTGTACGGCCATATTTTAGGTCACCAACGAAAGCAACGTTGAGGTTATCCAAACGGCCTTGAGTTTCGGCAATGGTGAACAAATCAAGCAGTGTTTGTGTTGGGTGTTGGTTAGCACCGTCACCAGCATTGATAACCGGCACACCATGAGAAAACTCAGAAGCTAAACGAGCTGCGCCTTCTTGTGGATGGCGCATCACAAAGGCATCCACGTAAGATGAAATTACCTGCACTGAATCAGCCAGCGTTTCACCTTTCTTAGCCAATGAAGTGTTGCCGCCATTGTCAAAGCCAATCACACTGCCACCAATGCGCTGAATTGCCGTTTCAAAAGAGAGGCGAGTACGTGTCGACGGTTCAAAGAAACAGCTCGCCACCACTTTATTTTTAATAAGTTCCGGGTTGGGTTCTGCTTTCAGTTGGCCAGCGGTTTTGACAATCAGTTCCAGCTCATTACGAGACAGTTCTGGAATCGAGATAATGTGCTTTTGATAAAGCGAATTCGCCATGATCTTATTCCCTATAATTTTCTAACAGCCACAAAAAAGCCCCCCAATAAGGGAGGCTTTAAAAATCAAAAGAGGGTGAAAATAGTAAGCCCAGTAAGCAAAAGAACTTACTCATGTTGAATCGAATTGCGTTGTAGATGTGAATAACAACGTTCAGCTTCATAGCTACCCCTCAGATAAATCGCAGGGAATTATACGCTTTCGTTGTGTGAGAGCAAGCGATTACCTCACAATCCTCTTCATCATTAGCACTGTCGCTGCGTTAGCTGCTTTCACTCACCTAAATCACACATTACGAATGTAAGTTCATCAGGCTTCGCTCCATTGTTGCCTAGTTTTTTAAGCGCCGAGCGTGGCAACCATTACCGCTTTGATGGTGTGCATGCGGTTTTCTGCTTCATCAAATACGATCGAGTATTCTGACTCAAAGACCTCTTCGGTAACTTCTAAGCCCTTCATTCCGTATTTTTCAGACACTTCTTTACCAATTGCGGTTTCATCGTTATGAAAAGCCGGTAGACAATGCATAAATTTGACGTGTGGATTGCCAGTTTGTTTGATCACATCCATGTTTACTTGATAAGGCGTCATCAGAGTGACACGTTGATCCCATGCATCAGCAGCTTCGCCCATCGAAACCCAAACATCGGTGTAAAGGTAATCACACCCTTTCACACCTTCTTCGACATTTTCGGTGAGGGTTATTTTAGCACCAGTCTGTTTGGCAATGGTTTGGCAAGTTGCCACTAACGCTTCCTCGGGCCAAAACTGTTTTGGAGCCACTAAGCGAATGTCCATGCCCATTTTAGCTGCACCTACCATTAAGGAATTGCCCATGTTGTTACGCGCATCACCCAAGTAAGCAAATGACATTTGATGCAATTGTTTACCACGACCGTGCTCAAGCATAGTCAGGAAATCAGCCAAAATTTGAGTTGGGTGGAATTCATTAGTCAAGCCATTCCAAACGGGAACACCTGCATGTGTACCTAACTCTTCGACTATTTCTTGTCCAAAGCCACGGTATTCAATGCCATCGTACATTCTACCTAGTACGCGAGCGGTATCTTTCATTGACTCTTTCTGGCCAATTTGAGATCCCGAAGGGCCGATATAAGAGACTTGTGCACCTTGATCAAAAGCAGCCACTTCAAAGGCACATCGGGTCCGAGTCGAGGCTTTTTCAAAAATGAGTGCGATATTTTTGCCGAGCAGCTTTTTCTGTTCGGTGCCTGCATATTTGGCTTTTTTCAGTTCGGCTGATAAGTCGAGTAAGAATTGAATCTCTTTCGGCGTAAAGTCGAGCAGTTTGAGAAAGTTGCGGTTACGTAAATTAAAAGCCATATCTCAGTCCTAAGATGTGAATGAAGAATGGCTTTAGTAAAACATATAAATGCTGAATTTGTGAATAATTATTTTAAATAAATGGCGAAATATTAATGACATCTCGCCAAATGTGATTATAAATTCTCTTCGGCGAACTCAGCTAAGCGGCTGCGAACTACGCCATTTAAGTGAATATTGGCGCTTCCTTCAAAGTTTTTGAATCGTTCAACCATATAAGTTAAACCCGAAGTAACTGGGGTTAAGTAGTGGGAATCGATCTGCGCTAGGTTGCCAGAGCAGACAATTTTGGTGCCTTCACCACAGCGTGTGATGATGGTTTTGATTTGCGACGCGGTTAAGTTTTGGCACTCATCGAGCAGAACGAAGGCATTTTGAATTGAGCGACCACGCATAAAGTTGATCGATTTAAACTGGATGTTGGCTTTATCGCAGATGTACTTGAGCGAGCCTTCCGTACAGTGATCGTTTTTGTGCAGAGCTTCGAGGGTATCGGTGACCGCGGCGAGCCACGGCATCATTTTCTCTTCCTCTGTGCCGGGTAAGAAACCAATCGATTCGCCAATATCAGGTGTGTTACGGGTGACAATGATCTTATCGAACATTTTTTTCTCTATGGTTTGCTCAAGTGCGGCTGCCATGGCGAGTAGCGTTTTACCACTACCGGCCGCCCCGGTGAGGATAACTAAGTCAATGCTTGGGTCGAGTAGGGCATCTAATGCCATCCCTTGATAAATATTTTTCGGAGTAATATCCCAAGCTTTGCGGTGCAGCATTCGTTCTCGGCTGATATCGAGCAGGGTGATTTTGTCACCATCAATTTGGTGTACGCGGGCCGCAAATTCACTCTCTTCATCAATAACATATTGATTGATAAACGTCGGGTCAAAAGGGGCTTTATCTAATGTGTGGAAAGTTTTTCCGCCTAAGGTTTTGCTTTCTACCTCATCGACGCTATCCCAGAAATTACCTTCACGAATTTGAAAGCCTTTAGTGAGATACTGTACGTCGTCAATTAATTGATCGGTACGATAGTCTTCAACATAGCGCACACCTGCACCTTTCGCGCGTAAGCGCATGTTGATGTCTTTAGTGAGTAGCACGACAGAGCGCGGTGCTCGTTTGGCTTGTAGGTAAAGTACAGCATTGAGAATGCGATTATCACCCGCTTTATCAGCAAAGGCTTTAACGGTTTCTTGCAGCTCAAAATCGGCCAAAATAGAAATGGTGCCAGTTGAAGTCGCTTCTTTTGAGAAAGGAATACCTTCGGTGATTTCATCCGGTGTTGCATCGTGAAATAAGTGCTCTAGGGCGCGAATGGCAACCCTTGCATCACGTGCTACATCGCGCTTGCTGTCTTTGATGCGGTCAAGTTCTTCTAGGACAGTCATTGGAATAACGACGTCATGTTCTTGAAAGGAGTATATGGCTAGAGGTTCATGAAGCAGGATATTGGTATCCAGTACAAACAGTTTCCGGTCGGTATCGCCCATAAGCGTCTCCTTGCTGCAGTGCAGCGTGCTTAACATAAAGATGCTTGCAGAGATGTGACGAGCAATGTGTGCATGGTTGTGGTTCGATCGCTCGATACTGCTGCAAACTCGTGTTGATACTCATTGTCTGTTTGATGCAGCATGTTTTATGCCAAAGTCATGATTTTGATTCATAAAGCATGCGTTTTCATAATGAGTATAGCAACCTTGTTAACTACAAATGCCATTGATTTCTTACAGTTTGATGTCAGCCAAAAGTTGCAGAAAAAAAACTGAGCATTCGTTCGCTTAACACGTGACCTGTATCACGCCATCAAGTAAGATTAGCGACCTTTTTCTGCGCCATACTCCAACAACAATCATAATTAGGAGTTATCTCCACTTGGTGACAGACCGATATAATTCATTCTAAATAAATGAGGTAGTCGATACATGACTTTTGCTTTGGGGCAACGCTGGATAAGCGATACAGAAAGTGATCTTGGTTTAGGTACAGTTGTTGCGTTAGACGCAAGAACCGTCACTTTGATGTTTGCAGCATCAGAGGAAAACCGCGTGTACGCACGCAGTGATGCCCCGGTAACCCGAGTGACGTTTAATTCTGGTGATGTGGTTGAAAGCCAGGAAGGTTGGTCACTCAAGGTTGAGCAAGTGGTCGAAGATCAAGGCTTGCTGACTTACCTTGGTACGCGTGAAGACACGGGCGAAAGCGGTGTTGCGCTGCGCGAAATTTTCTTAAGCCATCAAATTCGTTTCAATAAACCACAAGACAAGTTGTTCGCAGGCCAAATAGACCGCATGGATAACTTTGTATTGCGCTACCGCGCTTTGATGAACCAATACCAGCAGCACAAGAGCCCAATGCGTGGTTTGTGTGGGATGCGCGCTGGTTTGATTCCGCATCAGCTGTACATTGCGCACGAAGTGGGTCGTCGTCACGCCCCTCGTGTTTTATTGGCCGATGAAGTGGGCTTAGGTAAAACGATTGAAGCGGGTATGATCATCCACCAACAGGTATTGTCTGGTCGCGCTGAACGCATTTTGATTGTGGTACCTGAAACATTACAGCATCAATGGTTAGTGGAGATGATGCGCCGTTTTAACCTTCATTTCTCCATTTTTGATGAAGAGCGTTGTGTTGAAGCCTTCGCTGAAGCGCACAACCCATTTGATACTCAACAATATGTGTTGTGCTCGCTTGATTTTCTACGCAAGAGTCGTCAACGCTTTGAGCAAGCGATGGATGCGGAGTGGGATCTGCTGGTGGTCGATGAAGCTCATCACCTAGAGTGGAGCCAAGATAAGCCAAGTCGTGCTTATCAAATCGTGGAAGGGCTTGCACAAAATACGCCAGCCGTATTGCTGTTGACTGCAACGCCAGAGCAGCTTGGCCGTGAAAGCCACTTTGCACGCCTACGTTTGCTCGATCCTGATCGTTTCTATGACTACGAGGCTTTTGTCAAAGAAGAAGAGCAATATGCTCCAGTCGCCGATTCTGTGACCGCACTGTTTTCTGGCGAAAAGCTGCAAAATGAGGCAAAAAACCAAATTACAGAGCTACTTTCAGAGCAAGATGTTGAACCACTGTTCCGCATTATTGAAAGCAATTCAGACGAAGATAGCAAAGCGGCAGCCCGCCAAGAGCTAATCGATAACTTGATGGATCGTCATGGTACGGGTCGTGTGCTATTTAGAAATACACGCGCTGCCATTAAAGGTTTTCCGGTGCGTAATGTACACTTGATGCCAATGGAAATTCCAACGCAATATACGACATCAATGCGTGTTGCTGGCATGATCGGCGGCAAACTCAGCGCGGAAGCTCGTGCGATGAAAATGCTCTATCCAGAAGAGATCTTCCAAGAGTTTGAAGGTGACGATGCAAGCTGGTGGCAGTTTGATTCACGCGTGAATTGGCTGATCGAAAAAGTTAAAGAAAAACGCAGCGAAAAAATCTTAGTTATTGCCTCACGCGCTAGTACGGCTTTGCAATTGGAGCAAGCATTGCGTGAGCGTGAAGGTATTCGTGCCACTGTCTTCCACGAAGGGATGTCGATTCTAGAACGTGATAAAGCCGCAGCCTATTTTGCTCAAGAAGAGGGCGGAGCGCAGGTTTTGATCTGTAGTGAAATTGGCTCTGAAGGTCGTAACTTCCAGTTTGCTAACCAATTGGTGATGTTTGATTTACCATTTAACCCTGATCTGCTTGAACAGCGTATTGGTCGTTTAGATCGTATTGGTCAACAGCGCGATATCGATATACATGTGCCTTACCTAAAAGGGACTTCACAAGCAATTTTAGCTCGCTGGTTTGATGAAGGTTTAAATGCCTTTGCTGAAACTTGCCCGACCGGGCGTGCTGTTTACGATAAATACGCAACGACTCTAATTGAAATGCTTGCATCAGGTAATACTGAACAATTGGATGAGATCATTGATGAGTCGGCTAAGTTAAATAAAACCTTAAAAACACAACTCGAACAAGGCCGTGACCGTTTACTAGAGATGCATTCCAACGGTGGTGAAAAAGCACAAAAGATCGTTGCTGATATCGCCTCAACTGATGGTGATACTAATTTAGTAACCTTTGCATTGAGTTTATTTGATGCGATTGGTTTAAACCAAGATGATCGCGGTGAAAATGCACTGGTCGTAACGCCATCGGAACATATGATGGTACCAAGCTACCCAGGTTTGCCGTATGAAGGTGCGACGATTACTTTTGATCGTGACACAGCACTTTCTCGTGAAGACATGAACTTCATCAGTTGGGAACACCCAATGATTCAAGGAGGAATTGATCTTCTAATGAGTGAGGGGGTGGGGACTTCGGCGGTTTCGTTGCTGAAAAACAAGGCGCTACCAGTTGGTACTATTTTGCTGGAATTGGTTTACGTTGTGGACGCACAAGCACCAAAACGCAGTGGTATTAGTCAATTCCTTCCACAAACGCCAATCCGTTTGATGATGGATGCTCGCGGTAATGATCTCTCTGCTCAGGTTGAGTTTGAAAGCTTTAACCGTCAGCTAAGTCCAGTGAATCGTCATTTAGCGAGCAAGTTGGTGACTTCAGTTCAAAACGATGTCCATAACTTAATTGCCGCCAGTGAAAGCCAAGTAGTTGCTCGTGTTGAAACTATCCGTGAGCAAGCTCAGCAAGAGATGCAGGCCAATTTGAACGCAGAACTTGAGCGTTTGTTAGCATTGAAAGCGGTGAACCCGAATATTCGTGATGAAGAAATCGAAGCGATTGAAGAGCAAATCAAAGAATTGACAGGCTATATTAGCAAAGCTCAGTTCCAGCTTGATTCCTTACGTTTGATAGTGGTCGCGCACAATTGATTGAGTTTGTTCGATATAACAAAGGCCTTATTTATAAGGCCTTTGTTTTTTCTTGGGGGTTTATACCAATCGTAGTAAATAACTGTTCATCCTAGCTGGTTAAAATGCTCGATAACTGCGTTAGAATTTTTGATTGTAGAATAACTACTCATCGAAAAATCCTGCCTTGTTCTCAAGCCTTTTTCCTGCGCTATTTCTGATCACTTATTTACTGTGATTGGTATTATTTTATCTCGCCGGTTACATTAACCATTTCCACCAAATAAAGACGGCCAGAAAACCAAATAGATAGATCAAACCTACAATCGATAACCATTTGAGCTTTTTACCAACGGCTAGCGCGGCTGGTAGTGGTGTTTTAGTGACTAGAATGTAATTCAATAGCGCAAATATTGGTGTGGTCATGAAGGCCATGATCATCGCAAAATTTAGCATTGGCATTAATGCTGATGCCCAAAATGCAATAATTCCCAACGCCAATGCAGAGACAATGATAACCCACACTTGATAATGACGTGGGCTCTCCGTTTGCTGGTTTTGCAGTAAACGCTGAGCTTCAGCAATCACACGCGAATAACCATCAATTACCGTAATCGTACTGCCAAAAATACAGAAGAAAGCGATCACGGCAATCAGATAGCGCGCCCACTCTCCGATCGTTGAGGCATAGAGCCCGACTAATTGATGAGAGAAACCAACGCCTGACTGCGAGAGCTCTACACTAGTACCGTGTAGAACCAAAGCCCCTAATGCTAAAAAAACAATGGCCAAAATAGCGGTACCGATGTAGCCGACATTGAAATCAAATAGCGCTGATTGCGGCGTGACTTGTTGCTCACGACACTGACGTTTGAGCCAAACTGACGTGATACTTGAAATTTCAATTGGCGCAGGCATCCAACCCATAGTGACCACCAAAAAGCCAATCGCCGCTAAGGTCCAAGGAGAAGGTGAGGTTGTTTCGACCACAACTTGCGCTGGGTTAACGGCTGCAATAACAACAGCAAGTAAGGTGGCAATGGTCAATACTGCCATGATAAATTTTGACAGTGAATCAAGCGCCCGGAAATGGCCAGCAAAGAGAATCACTAAACAAGTGACTAGCACCACGGTAGATAAAATGACAGTACTCAGCTCAAACGGTACAAAGTAGGCAAGTAAACTGGCACTAAACAGTAATAAAGCAGCGGTGTTGATGATGGCTGAGACAACGCTGAGTACCATAAATACCCACAGATAAGCGCGCCCTAGTTTTGCATATCCTTGTACTAGGCTTTGACCTGTGCCCATTGTGTACTGGATACCTGCTCGGAAAAAAGGATATTTCAAGAGATTAACAAGCAGGATCATAATGGCTAATTGCCAACCGTAAATTGCGCCAGCTTTGGTTGAAGCGACAAGGTGTGAACCGCCAACAGCGGCCGCTGCCATCATAATTCCGGGGCCGAGAGAGCGGAGCAATTGCGGTAAGGTCAAACTTTTAACTGCTTGATAAGGGACGGCGTTTTCCATTCTTGTTCCTTGAGTAATGTTGTGTTTTTCATTGTTTGGTCGATTATGATTTATTGTTTTCGACTTTTGTCTTGCGTTTAATGTCAAGATACACATTCAATATCACACTGATTTAATCTGTCAATTTATAATTACACCCTATGGCTCATTTCTACCTTGACCGATTTTTAGCGAGGGGGATTGATACAAGCATCTTGAGTCAGTTTCGTTATATAATGCGCCGATTTTTTTTGGAGACCTCTTATGGCGATGCTTGAATACACACCACCGACCGATCCTTGGATCGATATCGTCTATGAAGATGATCATATCCTAGCGGTGAATAAGCCTTCTGGGCTACTTTCGGTTCCCGGTCGATTGCCAGAACATCACGACAGTATGTGGAGTCGCTTAGCTGAACAATATCCGGATATACAAGTCGTGCATCGTTTAGATATGTCGACATCAGGTCTGATGTTACTGGCAAAAAATAAGTACGCCGAAGGCGCATTAAAAAAACAATTTCAGTATCGTTTAACGCATAAAATCTATTACGCACGAGTGTGGGGAAATGTCGAACTTGATGAAGGTGTGATCGAATTACCTTTGATTTGCGATTGGCCAAATCGTCCTAAACAGAAAGTATGCTTTGAGGATGGAAAACCATCGAAAACCTTATATCAAGTAGCGAAAAGGGAAGAAAAGACGACAATTGTACGCCTTCTTCCTGTTACTGGACGTTCACATCAATTGCGTGTTCATATGCAAGCATTAGGTCATCCAATCGTGGGTGATGAATTTTATGCAACAGAAGAGGCAAAAGCATTTTCTGATCGTTTAGAATTGCATGCCGCGGAGCTGAGTTTTTATCATCCGAAGAGTCATTGGCTACGCAACATTTTTGTCGGCTGTGATTTTTATCCCGATGCACAAGAGCAAATTTTGCAACACTTTGATCCTGAGCGAAAATTACCTGATTATAAAACGCTGCTTCGACCATAATTTGCGGTGGGTAGCGACAAGGAGTTGATATGTCATTACCCACTGTTGTGTTTCTCGATAGAGCGACAATTCCTGCGCAGATTCACTTGCCAACGCTGCCTTTTGCTCACCAATGGCTTGAGTTCGACTTTACCTCTACCGAGCAAGTGCTAGAACGCTTGTCACAAGCCGATATCGTGATCACCAATAAAGTGATACTCGATAAATCCTTACTTTGTCAGTGCCCTAAATTGCGCCTCATTGCAGTCTCTGCAACTGGGGTGAATAACGTTGATGTTGAATATTGCCGTGAAGCGGGAATAGCGCTGACTAATGTTCAGGGTTATGCGACCCGTTCAGTGCCAGAGCATGTTATTGCGATGATTTATGGGTTAAGACGCAACCTGTTTGCCTACCATCAAGATATTGCCAATGGAGAATGGCAGCGTAATAAACAATTTTGCTTTTTTACTCACCCGATAGGGGATGTCGCAGGTTCAACACTTGGTGTGGTCGGCAGTGGTGCGCTTGGACAAGCGACAGCGACGTTGGCACGAGCGATTGGTATGCAGGTGATATTTGCTGAACGAAAAGGTGCTGAATTATGCCGACAAGGTTTTATGCCCTTCGAGCAAATGCTGGCTGAGGCGGATGTTGTGAGCTTGCATTGCCCACTGACCGATCAAACCCTTAACCTTATTGGTGAACATGAGCTGGCGATGATGAAACCTAACGCATTGTTGATTAACGCTGGCCGTGGTGGCTTAGTGGACGAAAACGCGTTGGTTGCGGCGCTTAAAACAGGGCAGATCGCTGGAGCAGGGGTGGATGTATTCAGTCGTGAGCCCGCAGATAAAAGCAATCCGTTACTAGCTAATTTGGAACTGCCGAATCTATTATTAACACCGCACGTTGCGTGGGGCAGTGATTCAGCTATTCAACAGTTGGTTAATATCTTAATGGATAACATTGCTGCGTTTGAGCGTGGAGAGAAACTGAATCGATTGGCGTGATTGGTATTAGCGCCATAAAAAAGGTCGGTATTTCTATACCGACCTTTTGCGATTTAATGGTTAGTGAGCCTGCTATTATAGGGCTGCAATGGTTGCTTTTTGCTCTTCCAGTTTAACCAGTGTCTCTTTATAGCCGTCAAGCTTACCACGCTCAGCTGCAACGACAGCTTCTGGTGCTTTAGCGACAAAGCCTTGGTTGCCAAGTTTGCCTTCGATGCGTTTGATCTCACCTTGAGTTTTGGCGATCTCTTTTGCAAGACGATCAAGCTCAGCATCTTTGTCAATCAAGCCTGCCATCGGGATCATCAGTTCAGATTTACCGACTAGCGCTGTTGCACAAGCTGGCGTTTCTTCACCGTTTTCTAGAACGCGCAATGCTTCTAGCTTAGCCAGTGACAATAGAACCGCTTTGTTAGCTTGTAAGCGTGCCGCTTCTTGCTCGCTTGCTGCTTTTAGCATCACGTTTAGAGGCTTACCTGGGTTGATGTCGTATTCCGCACGCAGGTTACGAATACTGGTAATAAACGCTTTCACCCACTCGATATCATCAAGTGCTTCTTGGTTGAAGTTAGCTTCATCATACTGAGGCAGTGCTTGCAGCATAATGGTATCGCCTTCCACGCCATCAACCATTGGTTTGACGCTTTGCCAGATAGTTTCTGTAATGTACGGAATCACAGGGTGAGCTAAACGCAATGTTTTCTCTAAAACCGTAATAAGGGTACGACGTGTAGCACGTTGCTGCGATTCGGTGCCTTTCCACAGTACTGGTTTAGTCAGTTCTAAGTACCAGTCACAGAATTGGTTCCAGATGAATTCGTAAATTGTATTCGCTGCCATATCCAAACGGAAGTTGTTGATATGGTTATTGAACTCTTTTGCTGCTAGTTCAAATTGCGATTCAATCCATTTGTCTGCTAGTGAGTACTCAAGTTCACTACCTGCGGCGAAACCACAGTCTTGCTCTTCGGTATTCATCAACACGTAACGGCTTGCATTCCACAATTTGTTACAGAAGTTGCGGTAACCTTCTAGGCGTTTCATGTCCCAGTTGATATCACGGCCAGTTGAAGCCATGGCAGCCAAGGTAAAGCGTAGTGCATCAGTACCATAAGCTTCGATGCCGTCTTCAAAGGTCTTACGTGTGTTTTTCTCGATCTTAGCGGCGAGCTGAGGCTGCATCATGTTGCCACAACGTTTTTCAACTAAAGATTCAAGGTCAATACCATCGATCATATCGATAGGATCAAGCACATTACCTTTTGATTTCGACATTTTGTCGCCGTTTTCATCACGGATAAGGCCGGTAACGTAAACGGTTTTGAATGGAACTTGTGGTTTGCCGTTCTCATCTTTACAGAAGTGCATGGTCATCATGATCATACGAGCAACCCAGAAGAAGATGATGTCGAAACCAGTAACAAGGACGTCTGATGGGTGGAATGTTTTTAATGCGTCAGTATTTTCTGGCCAACCTTGGGTACCAAATGTCCAAAGTGCTGACGAGAACCAGGTATCGAGTACGTCATTGTCTTGGTTTAGTACAATCACTGGGGCAAGGTTGTGTTTAGCGCGAACTTCTTCTTCAGTACGGCCAACATACACATTACCATTGTTGTCGTACCATGCAGGAATGCGGTGACCCCACCAAAGTTGACGAGAGATACACCAGTCTTGAACATCACGCATCCAAGAGAAGTACATGTTTTCGTACTGTTTTGGTACGAATTGGATTTCACCATCTTCAACAGCTTTGGTTGCGACTTCCGCTAGTGGTGCTGTGCGCACATACCATTGGTCGGTTAGCATTGGTTCGATAACCACACCACCACGGTCGCCATAAGGAACCGTTAGGTCGTGATCTTTAATTTCATCAAGCAGACCAAGCTCTTCAAATTCAGCAACGATAGCTTTACGCGCAGCAAAACGCTCCATCCCCTGATACTTGGCTGGGAGCTCGCTGCTGTATGCATCGCTTGCTTCACCATTGGTGGTGAAAACTTCTGCTGCGTCACGGATGTTGGCATCAAAAGTTAGGATATTGATCATTGGTAGTTGGTGGCGTTTACCAACTTCATAGTCGTTAAAGTCGTGAGCTGGAGTGATCTTCACACAACCCGTGCCCTTTTCCATATCAGCATGTTCGTCACCGACAATTTTGATGCGACGATCAACGATAGGCAGGATGATCTCTTTACCAATCAGTGCTTGATAACGAGGATCTTCTGGGTTTACCGCTACGCCAGTATCACCAAGCATGGTTTCAGGACGTGTGGTTGCAACGACAATGTAATCTTTACCATCGGCTGTTTTTACGCCATCCGCTAATGGGTAGCGGAAGTGCCACATGTGGCCTTTTTTATCTTTGTTTTCAACTTCGAGATCAGAAATCGCAGTGTGCAATTTTGGATCCCAGTTAACAAGACGCTTACCACGGTAAATTAAATCATCTTCATAAAGACGAACGAAGACTTCTTGAACCGCATTTGAAAGACCTTCATCCATTGTGAAGCGCTCGCGATCCCAGTCTACAGATGCACCTAGACGACGTAGCTGTTTGGTGATGGTACCGCCAGATTCGCCTTTCCATTCCCAGATTTTGTCGATGAACGCCTCACGACCGTAGTCATGCTTGGTTTTGCCTTCTTCTGCGGCAATTTTACGTTCAACCACCATTTGAGTAGCAATACCGGCGTGGTCTGTACCCACTTGCCATAAGGTATTTTTGCCTTTCATACGCTCACAGCGGATCAAAGTATCCATAATGGTGTCTTGGAATGCGTGACCCATATGAAGGCTACCAGTGACGTTCGGTGGCGGGATCATGATGCTGTACGCTTCTTTTGATGTGTCACCGTGAGGCTTAAAGTAGCCGTTCTCTTCCCAAGTCTGATACAGAGCTTGTTCGATTGCTGTTGGGTTATATGTCTTTTCCATAGTGCTCTTAAATGGGTACTGTGAATGATTAATCTTAGTCAAACTTTATAAGTGAAGAATCTTGTTTAAGATCGCCTTAACTATAAGGTTTAACTTATGGATGTTGGATCTCGATTGTTTGCAGCTGATAGCCAGCTTGTCGGTAGATTTTATACCTTTCGCGAGCCAGTTGCTTTGCTTTTTCTTCGCAGGGGACGAAGTCTACCACCTCTGTAAAGGCGTTCGCAAAGGTTGTATGATTATCCGCCACATTTATTACCAGTTGGCGATTCCAATTGGGTTTTACCCCTTGATAGCCAATTTCAATATTGGTTGAGTATTTAGGGCCTTCTCCGACTAGATTATGCGCGACGAAATTTTCTGGTAATACTTGCCACAGGTGTTCTGCAAATTGTTCAGCATGAGTTTTATCATGGCAATGCAAATACACTTTAGCGCCTTGTTTGGCAAAGTGATGAGTAAGGAACAAGACGTATTGTTCGAACCCCTCCAGCTGAGCCTGAGGACTATTTTCATTCACAATGTAAAAAGTAGCTCGTTGCATTTTATTGCCTAATGATCAGTTACTCATCAACAAAAAAGGGCCTTGCGGCCCTTTTCAAATTTTGAGGTTTATTCCTCAGCCTCTTGGCCACTGCGATTCAATAAGAATTGGACGAGCAATGAGACCGGGCGACCCGTTGAGCCTTTAGCCGCACCTGACTTCCACGCTGTACCAGCGATGTCCAAGTGCGCCCAATTATATTTCTTAGCAAATTTAGATAAGAAACAACCAGCGGTAATCGTACCACCAGGGCGACCACCGATATTTGCCATATCGGCAAATGGACTTTTCAGCTGTTCATGGTATTCGTCTGCCATAGGTAGACGCCATGCGCGATCGCTTGCTTGCTCTGAAGCGTTAACCAGTTCGTGTGCTAACGGGTTGTGGTTTGAAATGACACCACTGATATGATGACCTAGTGCGATGACGCAAGCACCAGTCAGCGTTGCTACGTCGACTACGCAATCGGGTTCAAAACGCTCAACGTAAGTGAGTGCATCACAAAGCACTAGGCGACCTTCGGCATCGGTATTGAGTACCTCAACGGTTTGGCCTGACATAGTAGTAAGAATATCACCTGGGCGGTAAGCATTGCTGCCTGGCATATTTTCACAGCCAGCCAATATACCCACAACATTTAATGGTAGGTTTAATTTCGCGAGTGCTTTCATTGCACCAAAGACAGAAGCCGCGCCACACATGTCATACTTCATTTCATCCATGCCTTCGCCTGGTTTCAATGAAATGCCGCCTGAATCGAACGTTAGACCTTTACCCACCAATACGATTGGTTTCGCATCTGGGTCTGGGTTGCCTTTGTACTCAATGACCGACATCATCGATTCATTTTTTGAACCACGACCAACCGCTAGGTATGAGCTCATACCTAGTTTTTCCATCTCTTCTTCACCAATAATTTTGGTTGATACTGTCTCGTAATCGTCAGCTAAGCGACGAGCTTGAGAAGCAAGATAGGCTGGGTTAGCAATATTTGGTGGCATATTGCCAAGATCTTTAGATGCTTTCACACCAGAAGCGATAGCTAGACCGTGCGAAATGGCACGTTCGCCTAAGTTAAGCTCACGGCGAGTTGGTACATTAAAGACCAATTTACGCAGTGGACGACGAGTTTCTGGTTTTGCACTCTTAAATTGGTCAAAGGTGTATAGGCCATCTTTCGTTGCTTCAACGGCTTGGCGTACTTTCCAGTAAGTATCACGGCCTTTGACGTGCAGTTCCGTGAGGAAACAGACAGCTTCCATTGAACCCGTTTCATTAAGTGTGCTAATAGTTTTTTGAATGATTTCTTTGTATTGACGTTCGCCTAATTCACGTTCTTTACCACAACCAACCAGTAAAACGCGCTCAGAAAGAACACCTGGTACTTGATGCAGCAGTAGCATCTGGCCTGGTTTACCCTCGAGATCACCACGACGAAGTAGTGAACTAATATAGCCATCGCTGATTTTATCAAGCTGCTCTGCTACTGGAGAAAGGCGGCGTGGTTCGAACACTCCCACAACGATACATGCGCTACGTTGTTTCTCTGGACTGCCACTTTTTACACTGAACTCCATGCGTACTCCTACATCCTGAAGACAAATAGAACTAAATGTTAGATAATGCGCTCTTAGTTGTTGAATCCATGTTTGGATCTACTATTAATTGAACGGGCTAACAGTTAGTGAAAATTTTAAAAATAAAAGGTTCAACGGGAAATTATAGTGATTCAATCAAAAAAACAAGTTTTGTATAGGTAATTTCAGCGTGATTATTGTTAGATATTTGATCCGCGAGACACTCAAGAGCCAATTTGCGATCTTTTTTGTGCTTTTTTTAGTGTTTCTGAGCCAAAAATTTATAGAAGTTTTGGCTGATGCTTCTGCTGGTGAAATTCCTGCCCGGATGATTTTCTCTATTGTGGCGTTAAAAATGCCTGCGATGGGGCTATTAATGCTGCCTTTAAGCCTTTATATCGGCATATTACTGACTTTTGGTCGTTTATACGCGGAAAGCGAAATTACCGTGATGAATGCCACCGGAATTGGCAATAAGTTCTTGATTCAGGGGGCATTATATCTTGCTGTTATTACCGCGGGTACTGCTGCATTTAATGCGTTTTGGTTGGCACCATGGAGCCAAGATAAGTACGCTCAATTGATAGAACAACTAGCAGCGGAAAACAGCGTTGATTTATTACAACAAGGTCAGTTCCAACGTACCCCTGACGGCTCTTCTGTTGTATTTATCGATAGTGTTGAAAATAAGAAGCTGTACAACGTGTTTGTTGCTCAACTGGCTCCACGTGATTCTATTTTACCAAGTGTGATGTTTTCGAATTCAGGCGACGTCAAAGAACTGAGTGATGGTCGTCAAATGATTACTATGTATGAGGGAACTCGCTATGAGGGGGTGCCGACTCGTATTGACTATATGATTACGGAATTTGATGAATACGAAGGGCTTATCGGGCAACGTGAAGTAAAACCTAAAGGTCGTGATTGGGAAGCTTTGCCTACGTTAAAGTTAGTCTCGAGCTCAAATACAAAAGCGCAAGCGGAACTACAATGGCGAATTTCGCTTGTTGTTTGTATTCCGCTGCTAACGATGTTGGTTGTGCCACTTTCTGCCGTAAATCCTCGTCAAGGTCGTTTTGCAAAAATGGGACCTGCGATTTTAATTTATCTTGCCTACTTCCTGACGCTCAGTGCCACAAAATCAGCGATTGAAGATGGTTCACTTTCTAGCGTTATTGGTATGTGGCCAATTAATGCCGCATTACTTATTGCTGCAATTTTGGTGAATACACTAGATAGTGTGCCAGTGAGGCGCTTTAAAGATAAGCTCAGACAGAAGAGGGTGGTATAAGTCGTGTTTAAGATTTTAGATTTATATATTGGCCGCACTATCATTGTAACCACCTCTTTAGTGCTGATTGTTTTTGTTGGTTTATCGGGCATTATCAAATTTGTTGATAATTTGAGACACGTAGGTAAAGGCGGGTTTGACCTGTTGCAAGCGCTGTTCTTTGTTATTTTGAGTGTCCCCCGTGATATTGAGATGTTTTTCCCGATGGCGGCCTTACTTGGAGCCTTGATCGGCTTAGGGATGCTGGCGGCAAGCTCCGAATTGGTCGTGATGCAGGCGGCAGGAGTGTCAAAACTTGATATCGGCTTCTCTGTTTTGAAAACAGCCGTTCCGTTGATGATCATAATTACTGTTCTTGGGCAATGGGGGGCACCTCAAGCTCAGAAGTTAGCTCGAGACTCTCGCTCTTTTGCGATTTCAGGTGGCAGTATCGTTTCGGTACGAAGTGGTGTTTGGGCTCGTGATGCGAACGATTTTATTTTTATTGGCAAAATAGATAACGATAAGCTCTATGGATTGAACATGTGGCGCTTTGATAACAATAAGAAATTACAGAACATCTTTTTTGCCAAAGAAGCCGATTATGACAAAGATAATCAATGGATAATGAAAGATGTTCAAATTACCGATATGCGCGATGAAATTGTCATTTCTAAGCAGCAATTGCCAGAGTATCAATGGACGACATCGCTTGCTCCCGATAAGTTAGCGGTTGTAACCGTTAAACCTGAAGAACTCTCTTTAAGTGGGTTATATGATTATGTCTCTTATCTAAAAGCTTCTGAGCAGGACTCATCTCGTTATGATTTGGCGTTGTGGCGTAAGATCACTCAACCGTTTTCTATTGCAGTGATGATGCTGATGGCACTTTCATTTATTTTCGGTCCATTACGTAGTGTCACTATGGGGGCAAGAATACTGTCAGGGGTGATTGCTGGGTTTACGTTTTATATATCCAGTGAATTTTTTGGACCACTTAGCATCGTATACGGGCTTCCCCCCGCATTGGGAGCAATTGCTCCAAGTGTTGTATTTCTTGTGATAGCCGTAATGTTGTTGAGAAGAAAGTTATAGATAAAGAAAAAGGAAGAGCATGTGCTCTTCCTTTTTTTATCTGCTTACTTGGTGTGCTTCAATTAACTTTAGGAAGTACCACAACTTTCGTTTTAGCCCATATATCCTGAAACCCTCGTTTTTCGTGATCAAACGGTACTGTTAAGTTTGATAATCCAAAGCCAGAGGTAAATAAGCGTATTAAGGCTTGAGTGGCACTAATTTGCGTGTCATCGTCATTGACGATCAACAATCTCCAAGCTCTCATACCTAAAGTTTGCCCAGCTCTTGTCCAGAAAAAGACAAAGAAATAAACCCAAACAGCGGCTAAATAGAAAGTGTAAACATAGCTCCATATAGGATGATGGGTCAGCAAATCGCTGACATCATCATATGGGCCGTAACTCATTGCACCGAAAGCCACGAGGGCTTCTAATATCGCGATTACAATGCCTGCTGCCATCATCTCAAGTGCAATGATAATTAGTGCATCATAAAAAAGTGCACCAAAGCGGCGCATTAAACCAGCAGGGGGGAGGGAGGATTTACTACTCATAACGTTCATAGGTCTTTCGAGTTTTCCAAAATTGCAGCAAGCATATAGACTCAAAGTTGCGCTGAAAAGAGAACAAACGCACAGCTTTAATATTTGTGGCTAAAATATCGGCAAACGATTTGTATTTCAATATTTTGCTGTTGCACCTCTGCGTTTCTTACGTATAATGCCAAACATCAAAGGGCGAAGCCCCAAGATGCCGGTGTGGTGAAATTGGTATACACGACGGATTCAAAATCCGTTGCCTTCGGGCGTGGCGGTTCAAGTCCGCCCACCGGTACCATACATAGAAAGGTCGCTTTTATAGCGGCCTTTCGTCGTTTTAAGCGCTTTTAAATGTTCGACTTTTCAGGTGCTTACCTCAGTTTTCCTTTTCTGTTATCACATCTTTTTTCGCTCCAATAAGCTCTCTTTATCCTCCTTAAAATTTCTCCCATGGTTCATATATGGTTCATCGCATGACGATTCTGTGCGCAAGGCAATCCCAGTAAATCCAATAAATGCAAAAAGCAGTCGTCGCACAAGCCAGTATTACCAAGGGCTTCGAGCGAGAAGAACCATGGTACGACCATGGTGAATTTACGGTGCTATGAGGTTTTAGCTTTGCCTTTATGGAACAACTGATCGTTTTGATGGATAGTCGAAAAGTCGGTTTGAGATAGGAGGTTTTGTGGTGTGTGTAGTAAGCGCGTTGGGGTAATACATCTACAATCAATCACACAGATGAATTAACTCCAAGTTGATATCGATATGCAACTGTGTAATCTTCTTTATAGTGGTGAACAAATGGAGCTTGACCAACTATGAAGATGATTTTCGTCGATGCTGAAAATGTAGGACTGAAGGAGCTAGAAAAAATTAACGCTTCTGTTGTTGATAAAGTCTTTGTTTTTTCTAAGTCCGATTCAGTCAAGCTTGTTTGTGAAAAGTCGTTGTACCTGTTCTTATCTGACTATCCGACAGGTCAGATTTACCGTTGGCGAGTTCGATTCCAAACAAAGACAAACCTGCATTCTTAGCACGACTATCTGAGTTTGATGATGTGGTTGCCACCGAGCAAAATGCGAGTAATGCAAAAGCGAACGAGGGTAAAAAGACGTCTTAGACTCTCATTGCATAGATAAATGAATAAAGGCAGGCTTCGGCTTGCCTTTGTGTTTTAAGAGCCAAGTTGTGTTATGGACTCGGTTATTTTAAGCAGCATGTTGGTTTAGGGAGATTAGACAGACATTCACCACCTCAAACGCTACCTTGGTTGCGCGATGTGATACAGTTCGATTCGCATTCCTGCTGAAATTGACCAAAATATAAGTAGTAACGAGTGGAGGGTTAATGCAAATACCAACCGTAGACTTTGACCATAAGAAATCGAATCAAGCAGAGATTGAAATCTTCGATCTAGAAAGCTTGCATGGCCAAGAGTACAAAAGCCATTCACCTCAAAAACCGCATCGCATTACCTTCTTTATGATGGTTTACATCGAAAAAGGCAGTGGCGTGCACATGGTGGATTTTAAGCAGTATCCGTTTGAATCTGGTAGCATCCTCTTTGTTCGTCGTGAGCAGGTGCAAGCTTTCGATTTGTCCAACAAGCCCTGCGGTAAAGTGATCATTTTCACCCAAGCGTTTTTAGACCAAGTGCATGCCAACATGCGTTTACCTAATTACACGCCAACGCATTTAAACCAAGCTCGTTCGCCACTATTGAGCTTAGACGAAGCTACGTGCCAGAGTGCCAAACTGCTTATTGGTGAGGTTATCAAGGAAATTGAAAGTCAGCATTCCGACCCGTTGATCGTCATGTATCTTTTCTCTTCTTTCGCTTTAATGTTGCATCGCCTTCGCCCTGAGGAGCGGCACGATAAGTTAACCAAAGAGCAGAGCTACAAGCTTGCGCGTTTCTTTGATTTGCTCCAAGCCAATTATGAACATATCCGTGATGCGAACTGGTATGCCGGGCAGATGGGGTCAACGTACAAAACGTTAAATGTTATCTGCAAGCTGGCAACGAACTTAACCGCGAAACAAATGATCGATGCGTTTGTCACGATAGAGATAAAGCGTCGCTTGGTGGTGAGTAACGTTACGACGCAACAGTTAGCTTTTGACTTTGGTTTTCAAGATGCGAGTAATTTTGTTCGATACTTTAAAAATCAAACCAATATGACACCAAGCCAATTCCAGAAGCAGTACGCTGAACCACAGTTATGATGTTGAGTATGAACGCCTTTTTGTATTAATGTTCGATATTGACCATTTTTCGACGCACATCCACACAGACGAGTCTTTGATTCATTCCTATTATTGTTCTCAAGCCAATAAGAGGAAAATAATATGAACAAATTGACTCACTTTTTCGCTAGCTCTGTTATCGCATCCACTGTTTTTGCTAGCGCTTCTTTCGCCGTGAATGCCGAGGAATTGTCGAATCGTGATAAAGCCGTCGCGGTTATCTCAAGCATTGAAACTGGTGACCAAAACGCGATTTCATACATCAATCCAAATAAGTACATTCAGCATAATCTTGCGGTTGCAGATGGTTTAGCAGGCTTTGGTGAAGTAATGAAGATGCTGCCAGAAGGCAGTGCTAAAGCGAAAGTGATTCGCACCATTCAAGATGGCGAATACGTGGCATTGCACACGGAATACGATTTTTTCGGACCAAAAGCGGGCTTTGATATTTTCCGTTTTGAAGATGGTTTGATCGTCGAACACTGGGATAACTTACAAGATGTGGCGAAACCTAATCCAAGTGGTCGCACTCAATTTGACGGTGCAACAGAAATCACAGATGTAAACAAAACGGATGAGAACAAAGCGATCGTCTCTGATTTTGTACAAACCATTCTGATGAAAGGGGACATGTCTCAGATCAGTAAGTTCATCGGTGATAAAGACAGTGACTACATCCAACACAACGTTGCAGTGGCCGACGGCTTGAGTGGTTTGGGTGTTGCACTTAAGCAACTAGCGGAAGCCGGCATGCCGATGGTATACAGCAAGAACCATGTGATTATCGGTGAAGGGAACTTCATGTTATCAGTGAGTGAAGGTCAATTCATGAATCAACACGTCGCGTTCTATGACTTATTCCGTGTCGACAATGGCAAGATTGTAGAGCATTGGGACACGATTGAAGCGATTCCACCGAAGTCAGAGTGGAAGAACGGTAATGGTAAGTTCGGCTTTAAGTAGCATCTAACCACAACATACACAAAAAAGAGAGTCACATTGTGGACTCTCTTTGGCTTTGATGTGATGGACGCACCTCCCTTCTAGCGTCGTTGTACCAAACTTATGGTGCAACCAGTGAGATCAGGAGTAACTAATATGTCTATTAAAGTTGTCGGCATCACCTCACTCCTGATGAGGCCTACTTCGGTAGGCAAAGATACGCAGCATGAGCTGGGTCAACCACTTAATAAATGAGCTTGTGTGTTCAACCATTGGGGTCCACTTCTCGTTTCTCATTTTATATTGTTGCGTTTAGCTACCACATTTATATACACAAATGATGGGTTGAGACTTAACATGTAGCTGATGAGCGTGTAAGTATCTTCTTTTTTAAATGTTATAACCATTTGACTTAAGGTGTTGTGTAGATTGTGGCAAGCATAAAAATTACTGTAGATAGACTGCAACCTGGCTTACATATTAGGTTGCCAGTTAAATGGAATGAACACCCCTTCCTCTTCAATAGCTTTAAAATTAAGTCTCAAGAGCAAATTCAATTGATTAAGCATTTGGGTATTCAGCACGTCTATATTAATCCCGCTCAAAGTGATACACAGCCATTACCAGTTAATAGCCAACCAGAAGAGGTGGGTGAAGAACCCTCTTATGTTGATAGTGAAGCTAAGAAACTGTGGGAAGAGAAGCAAAAACGAATTGAAAAGCTCAATGCTTATCGACGTCGCATTTTAAATTGCGAGAAAGAATTTGAACGTTCATTGGCTCGCATGCGAGCTGTGATGAATAAAATTCGTAATCGTCCAGAAGATGCAGTAGATGAAGCTTCTCTTTTGGTTGAGGACATTGTTGATAAACTTTTAAGTGAGGATAACGTCACTTTACATCTAATGAATGGCAAAAGTGAGTTTGAAGATATCTACTTCCATTCATTGAATGTTTCTGTCATTGCCATGCTGATTGGTAAAGCCAAAGGTTACGATGCTCAAAAAATCAAGGAATTGGCATTCGCAGCTTTGTTCCATGATATGGGGAAAATTAAAGTTCCAACCGCTATCGTAAGAAAGAAAACAAAGCTGACTGAACCCGAGCTAAACTATCTTAAGTTGCATACTAAATATGGCTTAGAGATAGCGAGCCATATTGAGAGTTTTCCTGACAGCGCAAAAAAAGTGATAGAGCAGCATCATGAGTTAAACGATGGCAGCGGTTATCCACTCGGTTTAAAAGAAGCAGATATTGATGAGTTGTCACAAGTTATTACGGTAGCCAATGCCTTTGATAATCTTTGCCATCCTAGCATTGTTGCTGAACAAAAAATCCCATACATTGCTCTTTCTTATATGTATAAACATTGTAAACACCTCTACAGCAACGAAAACCTCAACATTCTGATCAAGTTTATGGGGGTTTTTCCGCCCGGAACTGTAGTGCAGCTATCCAATAATATGGTTGGATTGGTTATTTCCGTGAATGCCCGGCATTTACTATATCCAAATGTCTTGATCTATGATCCTTCGGTACCTAGAACGCAAGCCCCAATCATCGATTTGGCGGATAGGGATTTGAAAATCGTTAATGCGATTTTGCCTCATAAACTGCCTGACAAAATACGGGAATATTTAAATCCTCGTTCTCGGATTTCATATTTCTTTGACAGTGATGACTAATTTCGAATTTGAAGCTGGCTTAACTAGTGTTGGATGAGTACTTTCTGGTGGTTAATTGAGCAAAAACAAGTGATTTGTTGGCTTTTTGTTCGCTTGAGTGCTGGGTAGGCAATTTTATAAAGAAATAAGTTGCCATCATATTTTATCTCCCTATAATGCCGCCTCACTGACACGGCACAGCCAGTAAGGGTTCAAGCCCCACTAGCCAGTCAATCAGAAGGTCAAATCGGTAAGACGAAATAATTTAAAAAAGTGTTTGACACAAAAAATTATCTCGCTAGAATGGCCGCCTCTTCCAAGGAAGCCACGGCAACCAAATGAAGAACGCTCTTTAACAATATAAACCTATCAATCTGTGTGGGCACTCGTTGATGATAATCGAAAAAGATTTATCAATGAACTGAGTGACCTGAACTAGCAATAGTTCGAATGCTTTTTGATTTCACTTTTTATTAAAAAGTGAAAACCAATAAGCGGCACAGTCAATTCATTGTTGTTCTGTTGGAGCAACAATAGCTTTAAAATTACTTTTTACTTTCGAGTAAAAACAGTTTTGAAGTCAGTATTCATTGAGCCGGTCTTAGGACCAACAAAACTTTAATTGAAGAGTTTGATCATGGCTCAGATTGAACGCTGGCGGCAGGCCTAACACATGCAAGTCGAGCGGTAACATTTCAAAAGCTTGCTTTTGAAGATGACGAGCGGCGGACGGGTGAGTAATGCCTAGGAAATTGCCCTGATGTGGGGGATAACCATTGGAAACGATGGCTAATACCGCATGATGCCTACGGGCCAAAGAGGGGGACCTTCGGGCCTCTCGCGTCAGGATATGCCTAGGTGGGATTAGCTAGTTGGTGAGGTAATGGCTCACCAAGGCGACGATCCCTAGCTGGTCTGAGAGGATGATCAGCCACACTGGAACTGAGACACGGTCCAGACTCCTACGGGAGGCAGCAGTGGGGAATATTGCACAATGGGCGCAAGCCTGATGCAGCCATGCCGCGTGTATGAAGAAGGCCTTCGGGTTGTAAAGTACTTTCAGTCGTGAGGAAGGTGGTGTTGTTAATAGCAGCATCATTTGACGTTAGCGACAGAAGAAGCACCGGCTAACTCCGTGCCAGCAGCCGCGGTAATACGGAGGGTGCGAGCGTTAATCGGAATTACTGGGCGTAAAGCGCATGCAGGTGGTTCGTTAAGTCAGATGTGAAAGCCCGGGGCTCAACCTCGGAACTGCATTTGAAACTGGCGGACTAGAGTACTGTAGAGGGGGGTAGAATTTCAGGTGTAGCGGTGAAATGCGTAGAGATCTGAAGGAATACCGGTGGCGAAGGCGGCCCCCTGGACAGATACTGACACTCAGATGCGAAAGCGTGGGGAGCAAACAGGATTAGATACCCTGGTAGTCCACGCCGTAAACGATGTCTACTTGGAGGTTGTGGCCTTGAGCCGTGGCTTTCGGAGCTAACGCGTTAAGTAGACCGCCTGGGGAGTACGGTCGCAAGATTAAAACTCAAATGAATTGACGGGGGCCCGCACAAGCGGTGGAGCATGTGGTTTAATTCGATGCAACGCGAAGAACCTTACCTACTCTTGACATCCAGAGAATCCAGCGGAGACGCAGGAGTGCCTTCGGGAGCTCTGAGACAGGTGCTGCATGGCTGTCGTCAGCTCGTGTTGTGAAATGTTGGGTTAAGTCCCGCAACGAGCGCAACCCTTATCCTTGTTTGCCAGCGAGTAATGTCGGGAACTCCAGGGAGACTGCCGGTGATAAACCGGAGGAAGGTGGGGACGACGTCAAGTCATCATGGCCCTTACGAGTAGGGCTACACACGTGCTACAATGGCGCATACAGAGGGCAGCCAACTTGCGAAAGTGAGCGAATCCCAAAAAGTGCGTCGTAGTCCGGATTGGAGTCTGCAACTCGACTCCATGAAGTCGGAATCGCTAGTAATCGTGGATCAGAATGCCACGGTGAATACGTTCCCGGGCCTTGTACACACCGCCCGTCACACCATGGGAGTGGGCTGCAAAAGAAGTGGGTAGTTTAACCTTTCGGGGAGGACGCTCACCACTTTGTGGTTCATGACTGGGGTGAAGTCGTAACAAGGTAGCGCTAGGGGAACCTGGCGCTGGATCACCTCCTTATACGATGATTACACTGATGAGTGTCCACACAGATTGATGGTTTATACAGTTTTAGAGACGATGCTGGGTCTGTAGCTCAGGTGGTTAGAGCGTTCGCCTGATAAGCGAGAGGTCGGTGGTTCAAGTCCACTCAGACCCACCAATTCTTCTTAATCGAAGATTGGCACACAGTATCACACACCTGATGGGGCTATAGCTCAGCTGGGAGAGCGCCTGCCTTGCACGCAGGAGGTCTGCGGTTCGATCCCGCATAGCTCCACCATCTTTAAGCACATTTGCTTAAGTGTTTTTAAAAATGGTTTTCATCAGAAAATCTTGCTCTTTAACAATTTGGAAAGCTGACTGATAACAACGTGATTTGTTGTTATCAAATAAAGTTCTCAATATCAATACGTTTACGTGTTGATACCAAACACATTCAAGTGTTCTTGGGAAAGCTTACTGCGGTAAGTTTTCAAAATTGAGTCCGGCAAAATCGAAATGTCTCTCGCTCATTCAATAAAGAGAGACACTAAACCTTGGTGACTTGTCATCAACACGAAACTTCTTCGGGTTGTATGGTTAAGTGACTAAGCGTACACGGTGGATGCCTTGGCAGTCAGAGGCGATGAAGGACGTATTAACTTGCGATAAGCGTAGATTAGGCAGTAAAAGCCACTTGAGTCTACGATTTCCGAATGGGGAAACCCACTAGCATAAGCTAGTATCGCTGCGTGAATACATAGCGCAGCGAGGCGAACTCGGGGAACTGAAACATCTAAGTACCCGAAGGAAAAGAAATCAACTGAGATTCCGAAAGTAGCGGCGAGCGAAATTGGACTAGCCCTTAAGCTTTAAATGATGCAGGTGAACACGCTGGAAAGCGTGGCAATAAAGGGTGATAGCCCCGTAACCGACACGTCATTCTAAGTGAAAACGAGTAAGGCGGGACACGTGATATCCTGTTTGAATATGGGGGGACCATCCTCCAAGGCTAAATACTACTGACTGACCGATAGTGAACCAGTACCGTGAGGGAAAGGCGAAAAGAACCCCTGTGAGGGGAGTGAAATAGAACCTGAAACCGTGTACGTACAAGCAGTAGGAGCAGGCTTTGTCCTGTGACTGCGTACCTTTTGTATAATGGGTCAGCGACTTATATTCAGTGGCAAGGTTAACCGTATAGGGGAGCCGTAGGGAAACCGAGTCTTAACTAGGCGCTTTAGTCTCTGGATATAGACCCGAAACCGAGTGATCTAGCCATGGGCAGGTTGAAGATTGAGTAACATCAATTGGAGGACCGAACCGACTAATGTTGAAAAATTAGCGGATGACTTGTGGCTAGGGGTGAAAGGCCAATCAAACTCGGAGATAGCTGGTTCTCCCCGAAAGCTATTTAGGTAGCGCCTCGGACGAATACTACTGGGGGTAGAGCACTGTTAAGGCTAGGGGGTCATCCCGACTTACCAACCCTTTGCAAACTCCGAATACCAGTAAGTACTATCCGGGAGACACACGGCGGGTGCTAACGTCCGTCGTGGAGAGGGAAACAACCCAGACCGCCAGCTAAGGTCCCAAATTACTACTAAGTGGGAAACGATGTGGGAAGGCTCAGACAGCCAGGATGTTGGCTTAGAAGCAGCCATCATTTAAAGAAAGCGTAATAGCTCACTGGTCGAGTCGGCCTGCGCGGAAGATGTAACGGGGCTAAGTAGTAAACCGAAGCTGCGGCTGCAATCGTAAGATTGTGGGGTAGGGGAGCGTTCTGTAAGCCGTTGAAGGTGTGTTGTAAAGCATGCTGGAGGTATCAGAAGTGCGAATGCTGACATGAGTAACGATAATGGGGGTGAAAAACCCCCACGCCGGAAGACCAAGGGTTCCTGTCCAACGTTAATCGGGGCAGGGTAAGTCGACCCCTAAGGCGAGGCTGAAAAGCGTAGTCGATGGGAAACGGGTTAATATTCCCGTACTGCTTATAATTGCGATGGGGGGACGGAGAAGGCTAGGTGGGCCTGGCGACGGTTGTCCAGGTTCAAGTGCGTAGGCTAAGAGACTAGGTAAATCCGGTTTCTTGTTAGGCTGAGACACGACGTCGAGCACCTACGGGTGTGAAGTCATTGATGCCATGCTTCCAGGAAAAGCCTCTAAGCTTCAGATTATAAGCAATCGTACCCCAAACCGACACAGGTGGTCGGGTAGAGAATACCAAGGCGCTTGAGAGAACTCGGGTGAAGGAACTAGGCAAAATGGTACCGTAACTTCGGGAGAAGGTACGCTCTTGGCGGTGAAGTCCCTAGCGGATGGAGCTACTGAGAGTCGCAGATACCAGGTGGCTGCAACTGTTTATTAAAAACACAGCACTGTGCAAAATCGTAAGATGACGTATACGGTGTGACGCCTGCCCGGTGCCGGAAGGTTAATTGATGGGGTTAGACTTAGGTCGAAGCTCTTGATCGAAGCCCCGGTAAACGGCGGCCGTAACTATAACGGTCCTAAGGTAGCGAAATTCCTTGTCGGGTAAGTTCCGACCTGCACGAATGGCGTAATGATGGCCACGCTGTCTCCACCCGAGACTCAGTGAAATTGAAATCGCTGTGAAGATGCAGTGTACCCGCGGCTAGACGGAAAGACCCCGTGAACCTTTACTACAGCTTGGCACTGAACATTGAACCTACATGTGTAGGATAGGTGGGAGACTTAGAAGCGCAGTCGCTAGATTGCGTGGAGTCGTCCTTGAAATACCACCCTTGTAGTTTTGATGTTCTAACGTTGGCCCCTAATCGGGGTTGCGGACAGTGCCTGGTGGGTAGTTTGACTGGGGCGGTCTCCTCCCAAAGAGTAACGGAGGAGCACGAAGGTGGGCTAAACACGGTTGGACATCGTGTGGTTAGTGCAATGGCATAAGCCCGCTTAACTGCGAGAATGACAATTCGAGCAGGTACGAAAGTAGGTCATAGTGATCCGGTGGTTCTGAATGGAAGGGCCATCGCTCAACGGATAAAAGGTACTCCGGGGATAACAGGCTGATACCGCCCAAGAGTTCATATCGACGGCGGTGTTTGGCACCTCGATGTCGGCTCATCACATCCTGGGGCTGAAGTCGGTCCCAAGGGTATGGCTGTTCGCCATTTAAAGTGGTACGCGAGCTGGGTTTAGAACGTCGTGAGACAGTTCGGTCCCTATCTGCCGTGGGCGTTGGAAGATTGAAGGGGGCTGCTCCTAGTACGAGAGGACCGGAGTGGACGAACCTCTGGTGTTCGGGTTGTTACGCCAGTAGCATTGCCCGGTAGCTAAGTTCGGAATCGATAACCGCTGAAAGCATCTAAGCGGGAAGCGAGCCCTGAGATGAGTCTTCCCTGGCACTTTAAGTGTCCTAAAGGGTTGTTCAAGACTAGAACGTTGATAGGTTGGGTGTGTAAGCGCTGCGAGGCGTTGAGCTAACCAATACTAATTGCCCGTGAGGCTTAACCATACAACACCGAAGGGGTTTTGTGGGCTCAATAGAAGAACATTGAATGTGAAGAACGAATTCAGCTTTCCGAATTAAAGAATTTGCTTGGCGACCATAGCGTTGCGGACCCACCTGATTCCATGCCGAACTCAGAAGTGAAACGCAATAGCGCCGATGGTAGTGTGGGGCTTCCCCATGTGAGAGTAGGACATCGCCAGGCTTTAATTTTAAAAAGCCCGTTTGAGAAAACGGGCTTTTTTAGTCCTCTTGGACGATATGTATATAGTGTGCTGATATGGCTCAGTCGGTAGAGCGCACCCTTGGTAAGGGTGAGGTCCCCAGTTCGATTCTGGGTATCAGCACCAGTTTTAAGCTCTGTAGCTAAAAAGAATTTACTTGGCGACCATAGCATTGTGGACCCACCTGATTCCATGCCGAACTCAGAAGTGAAACACAATAGCGCCGATGGTAGTGTGGGGCTTCCCCATGTGAGAGTAGGACATCGCCAGGTTTGAATTACGAAACCTCAGCAGAAATGCTGAGGTTTTTTGCTATCTAACGCACATCATTTAATTTCCAGTCATAGTGATAGCTAACGTCTCTTTTAGTATCTTTTAGAGTCTTATTATATCGTGCTAGATGCTGAAAAAGTTGCTGTTTTGTACCAAAGTCCTCAGAAAACCAGTCATAAATAGAAGAGAGTACCAATTTATCATTGGTGAGCTTTGCTCCTTTTTCACTATTAATAAACTCAGTTGCTGACTTTTCTAGCAACGGTTGAGTATTCTTAGCTGTGAAAGCTTGCTCTTGTAAGTTTGGGCACCCTAAACTGGCACAGTTGATAGCGTAGTGGGTACGTGGGTCTTTCCAAATCGGTCTTAAAATTCGATGTTCAATATCATTGAGAGTCAGTTCTTTTTGATTAATGTTAATGATCTTTTGTTCCCAAGGACCAAATGAAAACAAGCCTCCAAGTTTGGTGATGGATGAAATTGGGTAATTGTCGACTACCAAGTTAACTGTTAATGCGTTGTATAAATTAACCCAATAGGCATATTGTTCCGCTTTTGTGTATTCTCTTGGGTCAAGTTTGGATAGCTGTGAAATATATTGCTCTAAATGTGTCTTATCTTTTAAATTTACATTTTTATAGTCAAAGAGATTATTGTGATCGTCTTTGATTAAATAGCTATCAAGCGTTGTCTGCCAAACTTGATGTGAAATAGTCTGTGTGCTTTCTTCGTTACTGTGATTCCAGTAATCCCATAATTTCGATTTTGGTGCGGACAATACGTTTGTTGAACTAAGTGTTAAACATAATGCTAATAGATATTTCATTATTCACCTCTCATTTCATATCCTATATGACCTAGACAGCATTTGATAAATTTCAGATAAAATAAAAGGTTGATGTATTTACACCAACCTTTGAGAATCGAAAGTGATAATAACTATTTCAAAAAGTTAGGAATCTTTGCTTCATAAGCAGCGATTTTTGCTTCATGCTGTAGCGTTAAACCAATGTTATCTAGCCCATTAAGCAAGCAGTGGCGACGAAATTCATCAATTTCAAACGGGTATGTTTTGCCATTCGCTTTCACTTGCATTAATTCAAGGTCCACGGTTACTTGTGCGCCTTCATTTTCTTCTACAAATTGGAAAATCTCATCCACTTGTTGATCGGTAAGGCGTACTGGAACCATTTGGTTATTGATAGAGTTTCCATAGAAAATATCGGCAAAACTTGGAGCGATCATGACTTGAATACCGTAGTCCGCTAAAGCCCATGGAGCATGTTCTCTTGATGACCCACAGCCAAAGTTTTCACGGGCAAGTAGAATGCTTGCACCTTGATAACGAGGTTCGTTCATTACAAAGTCTGGGTTGGGCTGTTCACCTGCATCATCTAGAAAGCGCCAATCATGGAAAAGGTGCTTACCAAAACCGATACGATTAACTTTTTGCAAAAATTGCTTAGGAATAATTGCATCTGTGTCGACGTTCGCTGCATCAAGAGGAACGACCAATCCTGTATGTTGTTTAAAACCTGACATTGGTAATCCCCTATGAGTTTAATACTGAAGAATGAATATCACGGATATCGACAAAATGCCCAGCGATGGCAGCAGCAGCAGCCATTGCTGGACTCACTAAGTGTGTGCGTCCATCACGACCTTGCCGACCTTCAAAGTTTCGGTTTGATGTCGATGCACAACGTTCTCCAGCACCGAGTCTGTCATTATTCATCGCTAGACACATTGAACAGCCAGGTAAACGCCACTCAAAACCAGCGTCAATGAAGATCTTATCTAAACCTTCCTCTTCCGCTTGCGCTTTGACTTGTTCTGAGCCTGGAACAATCAGAGCCTGAACATGTGAAGCGACTTTCTTTCCTTTTGCTACCTGAGCTGCTGCTCGCATATCTTCAATGCGAGAGTTTGTGCAAGAACCAACAAAGACTTTGTCTACTTTGTAGTCTGATAATGATTTACCTGCTTCAAGTCCCATGTATGCTAATGCTTTTTCTGCTGATGCTTTTTCTACTGGGTCAGTAAAACTATCTGGAGATGGGATCGCTTCGTCGACAGCTATAACTTGCCCAGGGTTTGTACCCCAAGTGACCTGTGGCTTGATGTCTGCTGCGTTTAGGGTTACGACTGCATCAAACTTAGCGTCATCATCTGTTTTTAATGTTTTCCAGTACTCAATTGCTGCATCTAAATCGGCTGCTTGAGGAGAGAACTTACGTCCTTTTATGTAATCAAATGTGGTTTGATCGGGTGCGATAAGGCCCGCTTTGGCTCCAAGTTCAATTGCCATATTGCAGACAGTCATGCGGCCTTCCATTGAAAGGTCGGTAATCGCTTCGCCACAAAACTCAACGACATAACCCGTACCGCCAGCCGCTGTTGTTTTACCAATAATTGCTAAGACAATATCTTTTGCTGTAATACCAGGCGCGACTTTGCCTTTAACTTCTATTTTCATTGTCTTAGCGCGAGCTTGCTTCAGGGTTTGAGTAGCAAGTACATGTTCAACTTCTGAAGTGCCAATACCAAAGGCTAGAGAACCAAATGCCCCGTGTGTTGCGGTGTGTGAGTCACCACAAACGATCGTCATACCTGGTAAAGTGATACCTAGTTCCGGCCCCATAACATGCACAATACCTTGGTATTTATGGTTCAAGTCATAGAGGGTTACACCGAACTCTTCACAGTTTTTAGAGAGAGTTTCCATTTGGATACGTGCCATTTCACCCGATGCGTTGATGTCTTTGGTTGTGGTTGAAACGTTGTGATCCATGGTGGCGAAGGTTTTATTGACTTGGCGTACTTGGCGACCTTTTTCACGCAGGCCGTCAAAGGCTTGTGGGGATGTCACTTCATGTACAAGGTGTCGGTCAATATACAGGATCGGATTTTCGCCTTCCGCTGCGACAGCAACGTGAGCATCGTAGATTTTTTCGTATAAGGTTTTTGCGTGTGACATTGCTTCTTCCTTGAGCTCTGAGAGCTTTATAGAGTTCTAGGCAACAGCCTAGAACTACCAATTATGAATTTAAAATATACGTGGCAATCTTATCGCCCATTTCTGAAGTCGAAAGCGCTGGTTTACCGCCAGAGAGATCGGCAGTTAGCTCTCCTGCTGATAGAGCTTTAGACACTGCATTTTCGATATCTTGCGCAGCGTCTTCTTCGCCCAAACTATAGCGAAGCATGAGGGCTGCCGATAAGATTTGAGCCACTGGGTTTGCGATGTTTTTGCCTGCGATATCTGGCGCACTGCCACCTGCAGGTTCGTATAAACCAAAGTTGCTCTCATTTAGACTTGCTGATGGTAGCATGCCCATTGAGCCAGTTATCATTGCACATTCATCTGAAATTATGTCACCAAAAATGTTTGAACACAGCATGACATCAAATTGAGATGGGTCTTTAATTAGCTGCATTGTCGCATTATCAATATAAATGTGTGAAAGCTCCACATCTGGGTAATCTTTGGCAATGCCTTCAACGACTTCACGCCATAAAATAGAACTTTGTAGTACGTTTGCTTTATCTACCGAGCATACTTTCTTGCGACGTAGGCGTGCTGATTCAAAAGCAATTTTGGCGATACGTTCGATTTCGTAGCGATGGTACACTTCAGTATCAAATGCTTTTTCATTTGCTCCTTCACCTTCACGACCTTTAGGCTGACCGAAGTAGATCCCACCAGTGAGTTCACGGACGACGACAATATCAAACCCACGAGCCGAGATATCAGCGCGTAGTGGTGAGAAATCTTCTAAACCCGAATGGATTTGTGCTGGGCGTAAGTTACAAAACAGCTGGAAATGTTTACGCAGAGGAAGAAGGGCACCACGTTCTGGTTGATCGTTGGGTGGCAAATGTTCCCATTTAGGGCCGCCGACTGAACCGAATAATACGGCATCTGCTTCTTCACAACCTTTAACCGTACTTTCTGGTAATGGGCAACCATGGTTATCGATGGCAATGCCACCAACATCATGCTCTTCACGAGCAAAGCGAATACCATGTTTTTTTTCAATAGCATCTAATACCTTGTTAGCCTGTTGCATTACTTCAGGACCAATCCCATCCCCGGCTAGAACGGCAATTTTGTACGTTTTGTCTGTCATGTGAATCCTTTACTATTTTAATATTTGGGGTTCCTAAACAGAGCCTAAACCGATTTAGGCTCTGTTTCTAGGGACTTTAAACGGTTGCGACTTTCTTTTGCTTAATTTCTGCAATTTGGTCTGCGCGATGAATGCTATTGATAACGTGTAGTAGCGCTTGTCCTGATGCTTCTACAATATCCGTTGAAACGCCAGTACCGTGATATTTACGCCCTTTATAGTTGGCAATAATATCAGCTTGACCAAGGCCATCTTCACCTTCGCCTTTGGCGGTTAGGTCGAATTTATCCAACACAATGTCATAACCGGTTAGGCGGTAAATACATTGATATAGAGCATCGACAGGGCCATTGCCGACGGCGGCTTCGCATTTTTCTTCATCGCCACAAAGTAGTTTAATACTGGTGGTTGCCATGACACTACCAGATTGGACACTCAAATAATTTAACTTATAGAAATCATCTTCATCACGCAGATTAGAGAAGTGCATCAATGCTTCTAAATCGTAGTCAAATACCTGCCCCTTTCGGTCGGCTAACTTCAAGAAATCTTCATACAATGCGTTCAAATTGTATTCGTTCTCGTTGTAGCCCATGCTGTCCATATGGCTCTTAACGGCGGCTCTGCCACTGCGGCTAGTTAGGTTTAGCGCCTGATTTTTTAGACCGATGGATTCCGGTGTCATGATTTCATAAGTATTTTTATTTTTTAGCATTCCATCTTGGTGAATGCCCGATGAGTGGCTAAAGGCGTTGGCACCGACAATGGCTTTGTTGCTTTGAATTGGCATGTTGCAAAGCTGGCTGACCAATTTACTGGTGCGGTGGATCTCGTCATATTTAAGCCCAGTATGTACGCCCAATAACTCCTGACGTGTTTTGATGATCATCGCGATCTCTTCAAGAGAGCAGTTACCTGCGCGTTCACCGATGCCATTGATGGTGCCTTCAACTTGACGTGCGCCGGCTTGTACCGCTGCGATGGAGTTTGCAACTGACATTCCTAAATCGTCATGACAATGTACCGAAATGATGGCTTTATCGATGTTTGGTACGCGATTGAATAGAGTTTGAATGATACCGCCAAATTCACTCGGCACGGTATAGCCAACCGTGTCTGGAATATTGATAGTGCGTGCTCCGGCATCAATCGCGGCTTCTACCATTCGACATAAATTATCAATGGGTGTACGGCCCGCATCTTCACAAGAAAACTCAACATCATCGGTGTAATTACGAGCATGTTTTACTGCATTTACCGCCATTTCAACTACATCATCATAACTACGTCGAAGTTTATCCTGTACGTGGATTGTTGAAGTTGAAATAAAAGTATGAATACGAAAAGCATCGGCAACTTTTAAGGCTTCGGCAGCGGCATCAATGTCTTTGGCTACTGCTCGTGAAAGTGCACAGACTCGGCTGTTCTTAATATGTTTTGCAATGGTTTGTACTGATTCAAAATCACCAGGAGATGAAACAGGAAATCCCGCCTCAATTACATCGACACCTAAGCGTTCGAGTGCGTAAGCAATTTGCAGTTTTTCTTTAACGGTTAGACTTGCTGACAATGCTTGTTCGCCATCTCGCAATGTGGTGTCGAATATAATGACTTGATCGTTCATGTTTGCTCCCTCGTACCGATAGTTAATCGTTTACTTCCCAAATATAGTTATAAAAAAACCCGCATCTCAGTGCGGGTTTTTTGTAATCTTGTGTGGTGTTTTTCTTCCACAACCTACCCGCGCGAATGGTTCACGATAAGGAGCAGGCCCAGCAGGTTAGAAAAACAAAATGTCATAGTTAACATTCCACAAAATTAAGTTAACAAATTAGTACCGTACTCGACCTAACACGTCAACCATTAAGTTGTTTTTTTATGCATATCGGATCAGTTTTCATCAAAACGAGGTGAAAGTATAAATTAATCACTTGAGAAATAATGATTAATAATAAAAGTACTGATTCAAAATGCATCGCTCTATAATTAATCGGATGATTAATATCTAGGATATTGATATATGGCAGATACACTAAGAAAAGTCGGGCGGCCCAATGAAAAAACACAAGCACGAGAAGCGTTAATTCAACATGCCAGAGAGCTGTTTGTGGTGATGCCATATGACAAAGTATCAACACGTTTAGTGGCACAGAGAGCAGAAGTGAATGTGGCGATGATTCGATACTATTTTGGCAGTAAGGCTGGGTTATTTGAAACTATGCTGCGTGAGACCTTGATGCCGATGCAGCAGAAAATGCGAACTTTGGTTGCAGAGAGTAGCCATAAAAATCTGACGGAATTAATGCGAACCTTTTTTCATCAAATGATCAAAGCTCCACAGTTTCCGCGTTTAGTTTCGCAAGTTATGCATATGTCGCCTTCAGACACTCAACGTAAGTTGATGGAAAAAGTTTTCCTGGATGTAGCCAAACCAATGCTAGACGTGATATTTGAAAAACTGATGCAGCAAGGCGTTATTCGACCTAATGTTGATCCACAATTGTGCCGAATGTCGTTGATTAGTCTGATGGTCTTTCCCTTCATCGCTCCGCCAGCATTGCTTGCTATGCATGGCATTGAGTTAACCGATGATTTCATTAACCGCTTGTATGAACATAATATTTTACTTATGACGCAAGGGTTTATTCTACCCACACCATCTAAGGATTAATGATGAACATTAACCGCAAACTCCTTTTCTTTCCTGCTTTCGCTGTTGGTGTTGTTATTTTGGTTTTAGCTATCAATCTCCGTTCTGACTTACCAGTAAAACCAGCGATTGATCGTGCTCGCTTAGTTGAAACGGTACCTTTAGAGTTGAGATCGATGGCACCGTTGGTAATTGGTTTTGGCAAAGTTTCCCCAAAAGTTGAATGGAAGGCGATTGCTGAAGTTTCGGGTAAAGTGGTGTATCGATATCCGAGGCTCGAAAAGGGACAAGTGTTGGCTCAAGGTACCGAAATTTTGCGCATTGATCCTCTCGATTATGAGTTGAAGTTGACTCAAGCCGAGGCCGACCTTCAATCCAGTAAAATCTCGTTGTCGAAGCTGAATCAAGAAGAGCGGAATTTAAAACAGACGTTGAACATTGAGAAAAATCGTTTGGACATTAGCCGTAACGAATTGGAGAGAAAACAGAATTTATTCAAACGTGGTTTAACTTCTCAGTCTGATCTTGATCAACAGACTCAAACCACACTTTCGCAGCAGAAAGTGGTCCAAGAAATTGAGAATCAAATATCGCTGATGCCTGATGAAAAGAGAGTCGCGCACGCGGTGCTCAAGGTGAATCAGTCCAAATTAGAAGAGGCACAGCGCTTGTTAGAAAAAACCCGCATTATTTTGCCTGAAACAATGCGGGTGGCCGAAGTTGAAGTTGAACGGAATCAAGTGGTTAATGTGCAACAGATAATGGTGGTCGCTCATGGCATGGATATCATGGAAGTAGAAGCGCAGTTGTCTATTCATGATTTGCAGACTTTAGCGACTAGTATTGGCGAATCCAGCCTTGATGAATCCGGCATCCCTCTACCGAATATGAGTTCTATCAATGCCTATATTGAGCTCAACAGCGGTAACTTGCGTGCTCGTTGGTCTGCTAAAGTGGCGCGAGTCAGTGAAACGGTTGATCCTAGCCAAGCCACGGCCGGAGTGATTTTGGAGATAGCGCAAGATTATCGCAACCTGCAGCCCTCAAATCAGCCTCCTTTAGTGAATGGTATGTTTGTCAAAGCCGAGATTGAGGGACAGGAGAATCCAAGTTGGGTTATTCCAGAGCGAGCGTTGCACGGCGACAAAATTTACATTAAAGATCAAGATCAGCGTCTACAAATCAAACCAGTCAAAGTGCTTTATCGCCGCGATAATCAAGTGATTATTGACGGTGATCTTGAGCAAGGACTGCGCTTGATCTTAAACGATCTCTTACCTGCGATTGAAGGCATGTTATTACGTGAATCTAAGACTGAGGAGAGTATCCCATGATTAGATTCTTCGCTCGCCATCCAACTGCCGCCAATTTATTGATGATGTCATTGTTGTTAATTGGTCTCGTGTCGTTGCCGACCATTAAACGGGAAACCTTCCCTGAGTTTGACCCACATTATATTACTGCAGGTGTTGTCTACCCTGGCGCTTCACCACAGGAAGTTGAAGAGAGTCTATGCATGCGAATGGAAGATGCGGTTGATGGGCTAGCGAATATCGAAGAAACCCGCTGTGAAGCTATTGAAGGTTCTGCGCGTTTGATTCTTAAGTTGAATAAGAAAGCTGATATTGGTCGCATGCTGGTTGATGTGCAGACACAGATTAATTCGATTAACGATTTTCCAACGGAAATCGAATCGCCAGTCGTGCAGGAGTTAGATTGGAACGAGCCCGTTGTGGATGTCGCGATTACAGCCAATACCACTTGGCCTGAACTGAAAGCTTATGCAGAAAAACTAAAACGCATATTGAAGCTTGATTATGGTGTCTCACTGGTTTCAGTTAGTGGCTTTTCTGATCATCAATATCGAGTCGAACTTAATACTCAGGCCATTCGTCAATTGGGGTTGAGCGTGGGTGATATTGCCGAGAAAATTGGTAAACAAAACGTCAAATTGCCGAGTGGAAATATCGAAACTCAGGACAAAAATTTTCTGATCCGCTTTGATGAACGTCGTGTCACTCCTCATGAGCTTGAAAGCATTATTATCGCTGCAGGCGATAATGGGTCGATGATTCGCCTGAAAGATATTGCGATCATTACGGATCGCTTTGAACTTGATGAGCAAAAAGTGCTGTTTGATGGCAAAGCCTCAGCACTGCTCAAGATCAGTAAAAATAAAGAAGATGATGCACTGCGCATCAAAGAGCGGGTGAGCCAATTTGTTGAGGATCAACGCCAAGTTGCTCCTGATGGTGTCAGCTTAGATATGACGAATGATCTCTCATCCGTGCTGTGGGATCGTCTAACGATGATGGTGCGTAATGGTTGGCAGGGGATTGTGCTAGTTTTTGCCACCATGTGGCTATTCTTTAGCTTTCGCTATTCATTTTGGGTTGCAGCTGGTCTGCCTGTTGCCTTTCTTGGTGGGTTATTTCTAATGGCAAACCTTGGTTTGTCAATCAACATCATGTCATTGGTTGGGCTGTTAATGGCGATCGGCATTATGATGGATGATGCGATTGTGATTGCTGAATCCATTGCCGCTCACCTAGAACGAGGACAAAAAGTGGATGAGGCAGTTATTAATGGTGTCAATAAAGTGTTGCCCGGAATATTATCCTCATTTTTGACCACTGTTTGTATTTTTGGCAGCCTGCTATTTCTCGATGGTGAAATGGGCGCAGTGTTAAAAGCCGTGCCGCAAGTATTAATTTTAGTGCTATCTCTTAGTTTGGTTGAAGCTTTTCTTATCTTACCTAATCATCTTGCTCACTCCTTAAAAAAGGAGCGTAAAGAGCACCAAGTTTTCAAATTTAAAGTGTTGCTACTGGAGCATTTTGAACGATTCCGTAACACCACTTTGGTGAACGCTGTCGAAAAAGTTATTCAATTTCGTTATGCCTTTCTAGGTGCGGTGTTTGCTTTGCTGCTTACTTCGGTTGCATTGATTGTCGGCGGGGTAGTTAAGTTTCAGCCTTTCCCTGAAATGGATGGTGATATCGCAGAAGTACGAATTATTTTGCCCCCTGGCTCTTCATTGAGCCAAACAGAAAAAGTGGTGGCAAAAGTGGTTGATTCAGCTCGGAGACTCAACCACGAGTGGAGTGAAAAAGTAGAAAATGGAGTTAACCTTGTTGATCATATTACCACTCAATTTAATGTAAACCGTGATGCAAATGAGTCAGGGCCACACCTTGCGACAGTGAGGCTGGATTTACTTGGTGCTGAAAGTCGCAATACCTTAATTGATCAATTTATTGATGCTTGGCGACAAGATGTAGGAGAGATTGCGGATCCTATTTCCATGGTTTACAAACAGCCGACCATGGGACCGGGAGGAAGAGCAATTGAAATCCGTGCGAAGCATGATGATTTAGCAGCACTCAAAGCGGCATCTCTAGATATTCAGCAATACCTGAATCAATTTGATGGAGTGCACGGTGTACTTGACGATATGCGTATGGGTAAAGAAGAGATTTTAGTGAAATTGCTGCCTGGCGCTGAAAGTTATGGCGTGAATGGGCAAATGATCGCTGGGCAATTACGGTCTGCATTCTTTGGGCAAAATGCTGATGAAATACAGCTGGGGGTGGAGAATATCACCATCGAAGTGCGTTTAGATAAGCTAGAGGCGGCCGATCTTCAACAGTTGGCCAATTTTCCTATTATCATGCCTGATGGTAGCCAACTTCCCTTAGTATCGATTGCGACACTACAATTTCAACGTAATTATGTGCGTATTCAACGAGTGGATGGTCTAAGAACGATCAGTGTTTTTGGTGATGTAGAAAACAGTAAAGCCAGTTCATCGGCAATTATTGCGCAATTTCAGCGTGACGAAGCGCCGCGCTTAATCGCGAAATATCCAGGTTTGCGTTTTGATTTTGAAGGTGAAGCCAAAGACACCGCTAAGACTGGCAGTTCAATGGGCAAAGGGTTCTTGATCGGGTTATTTGGTGTGTTTGCGATTCTCAGCTATCAGTTTCGTAGTTATTTAGAGCCAGTGGTTGTGATGGCGGCTATTCCACTGGCCTTTATTGGTGTGGTTTGGGGGCATTTATTACTTGGCCATTCGCTCAGCATGCCGAGCATTATGGGTTTTGTTTCATTAGCAGGGATAGTGGTGAATGATTCCATTTTGTTAGTGCAATACATTCGTCACCATGTTGATGACGGTGAATCAGTACATGATGCAGTGGTTAAAGCGAGTCGGGAACGATTTCGCGCGGTATTTCTAACATCGGTCACAACTGCCGCTGGGTTGCTGCCCTTACTATCGGAAACTAGTTTGCAAGCTCAAGTTATTCAGCCGCTGGTTATCTCTATTGTATTCGGTATTTTTGCCTCAACGTTACTGGTGCTATTTATGGTGCCTGCGGCGTACGCAATTTTAGCGGATTGGGGCTTGGTTAAGAAACACCAACATTTTTAAGCCCTATCGATAAAGTGTATCTCTAGCTCTTTTGTGAATGGAAGGGCTAGAGGGAGTAATGTAAATTCATTCATTTTCAAACAAATGATCACGTATTTGTCATTTTAAATTTTTACGTTTAGAGCGTACGACGTTTATTAAATGACAGGAGTCACTTATGCGTGCCATCGGACAGATCATTAAGTTTGACGTAGCGTTTTCGCTATTTTGCTTACAACATCGTTTTAGCCAACCTGTGGCGCAGCTTAGTAAAGCTATCTCCCATACTGGAGATGGACATTTATATGCTGTGCTGGGAGGAATTGCATGGTGGTTAGATCCTATCCACGGATCTTTCTTCCTGATTGCCGGTTTAATTGCGTTTGCAATTGAACTTCCCATTTATTGGGCGCTAAAAAATAGCTTTCAACGCCGTCGACCTGAAGAATTTTCCTCATCTTTTACTGCATTTATTACCCCCTCAGACCGCTACAGTTTGCCATCAGGTCACACTGCGGCGGGTTTTGTTATCGCGACTTTAATTGGTCACTATTATCCCCATAGCTACGATTTCGCAATCACTTGGGCATGCTTAATTGGCGCATCTCGCATTTTACTTGGGGTTCATTTTCTAACTGATATCGTGATTGGTGCCGTGCTTGGTGTGAGTAGTGTGCATATTGCTTTATGGCTGGTGGAGAGAACGGTTTGAAAATTTTGTATGGAGTGCAAGGTACAGGAAATGGTCATATTGCTCGCTCTCGAGTCATGAGTGAAGCGTTTAAACAGACAGATATTGAAGTGCAATTTCTTTTTTCTGGTCGAGATAAGGCAAAATATTTTTCGATGGAGAGCTTTGGTGATTATCAAACCCGACGTGGCTTTACTTTTGAAACAGAGCAAGGACAAGTCAACTATGTTAAAACGGCACTCAATAATAATTTGATGACATTCTACAATGAGGTCCGCCAGTTAGACCTTTCAGCGTATGATTTAGTAATTAATGATTTTGAACCGATTTCAGCATGGGCAGCGAAACGGCAAGGTATACCGTGTATAGGCATAAGCCATCAAAATGCTTTTCGTCATCAAGTACCAATCAAAGGGGCGAGTTGGTTGGATAAGACGATCATTGGACGCTTTGCACCTGCTGATTACTATCTCGGGTTGCATTGGTATCATTTTGACCAACCGATCCTTCCTCCTATTGTTTATCGTTCAGAGCAACATACATCTAACGAGCATTTTATTTTAGTCTATCTTCCCTTTGAAAATGTTGATGACATGCTTGAACTGCTGTGCCGTTTTTCAAAACAAGCATTTGTGTGTTATCACCCATTAGTGGTTGAAGAGTGCCATATTGAAAATGTAGAGCTACGTCCACTGTGCCATCAAGGTTTTCAATCTCATCTACATCGTTGCGATGGTGTTATTGCCAATGGGGGTTTTGAATTGCCTTCGGAAGCACTTTCTATTGGCAAAAAACTATTGCTTAAACCACTAACTGGTCAGTTTGAACAACAAAGCAATGTTGCGACACTTGAGAATCTAGGACTTGCATCATCAATGGATTTTCTGGACCCCTCGGCATTACGCGATTGGTTAGATGAAAAGCAGGTTGAGCGAGTGACTTATCCTGATGTTGCTAAAGCGATTGTCGAATGGGTACAACAAGGGCAGTGGGATAATCATCATGACTTGAGTCAATTGCTATGGCGACAAGTCGATTTTCCCACCTATGTTAAATTTAGCTAATATTGACCACAATTCTGATTTTAAACCGCAATCAATCAACCCTATGAATAAACGTCAAGTATGGAAGCCAATTAATAACTGTGCTCAATGCATTTGGTAAAACGTATAAATTTATGTGTTTTACGCTTTTTTATAAAAACACATCATACTGATTAATAAAGGGAATCTTTAAGGATGGATAAAAAAAACTGATATTTTATCAATCTTGTTGCTAATCGATAAATGCTTAGCAGATAGTAGCCTCCAGCCCAGTCATTGCTGGGTATGTATAACAATCACAGGTTATCTATTTCTAAGATATTAACTTTGACTATGTTGACGATAACAACAAGAGGCGTCCCCAAATGTTAGATAAAAAAGATGCAATGAGCGCTATTGCTAGTTACCGCATGGAAAGCACATTACGTGGTGTGGATCTAAACCTGCTGACTGTTTTTGATGCAGTAATGCAAGAACAGAATATTACTCGTGCAGCCCACAACTTGGGTATGTCTCAACCAGCAGTGAGTAACGCTGTTGCACGTTTAAAAGTGATGTTTAATGATGAGTTGTTCATGCGCCAAGGTCGAGGTATCCAACCGACACAACGTGCTCGTCAGTTGTTTGGTCCGATTCGCCAAGCACTACAACTTATTCGTAATGAGCTTCCAAGCTCTGTGTTTTCTCCAGAAACTTCGACTCGTTTATTCAAACTGGCGATTTGCAGCCCTTGTGATATGCGTTTTGCTCCAAGAATAATGTCTTCAGTGCATGAGCAGGCACCATCAGTACAACTTCATCTTGATGCGGAATTTGACCGTTTATTAGCTGAGCGTATGCGTTATCAAGAAATTGATTTCGTGATTGATTATGCTCGCTTTGATGAGCAAGGTTTCTCAAGTACCGAAATTTTCCAAGATGAATTAGTTGTGGTCGCTGCAAAATCTCACCCACGCATTGATGGTTTGGTTACTCCTGAAACACTGCTTAACGAAAAGCATGCCAAATTATCTCGAGTTCATGGTCAACGTAGCTTCTCTGAACAAGCTTATCGTGAACTAGACTGTGTGCCGTATTATGAAGGTACAAGCTTAAGTAATGTTCTGTACGTGGTTGGTCAGTCAGAATTGGTAACGATTGCTCCTCGTTGGATGGTAGAAAATGCAGCTAATCGCGATCAGCTACAAATTCTAGACTTCCCATTTGAAAATGGGCAAATCAGTGGCTATCTGAGCTGGCATGAATCAAGCGAAAAAGACAAAGGTCACATTTGGTTACGAGATCAATTGATGATGATTTGTGGTGAAGTTGTCGCATTAAACTAGGCTTACTGTATAAACTTAGTGGCTTGCTGATACTAGCCTGACGTCTCTTTAGCCTTGAACTAGAAATGCTAGTTCAAGGCTTTTTTATATAGAGAATTAATTGATAAGTTTGATATCCGTCAGTTGCCTTTTTCGCTTTCAAATGTACACTTGTGCGCTCAAAAAGCTTACATGTGTAAGCCATAGGTAAAAATGATGCCCAATTTAAATTTTCATATCGTAAAACGAATCCGTGAACAGATAGCTAAAGGCTGTGATCGCGTTGCTCTAAAACACAAAATAGATAAAGAGTGGCACGGGATTAGTTGGAAGCAATTTGGACAACGTATTGACGCGATGTCGCTTGCACTGTTATCTCAAGGGATAAAAATCCAAGATAAGATCGGGATTTTTTCTAACAACATGCCGCAATGGACCATTGCGGATATTGCTTCGTTACAGCTTAGAGCGGTAACCGTTCCTATTTACCCAACCAATACCGCTGATCAAGCTAGCTATATTGTGCAAGATGCTGATGTAAAAGTGCTGTTCGTTGGTGAACAGGAACAATACGATGCAGCGATGAGCTTTTTTGACGAGTGTGAACAGCTCGAATTGATTATCGCCATGAGTGATAATATTGATCTTAAAGGGTTTGCCTCTGCAACTCACTGGCACTCTTTTGTTGAATCGTCGGCAGAGGAGCAGCAAGCTGAATTAGTCGCTCGTCTTGAGCAGCTCAATATGGATGATTTGCTGACACTTATCTATACCTCAGGCACAACAGGACAGCCGAAAGGCGTCATGCTTGACTACGCAAACATTGCCGCTCAGCTTGAGGGACATGATGAGAGATTAAATATCTCTAACGATGATGTCTCACTATGTTTCTTACCGTTGTCACATGTTTTTGAACGTGCTTGGACTTTTTATATTCTATATAGCGGTGCAACTAACTGCTATTTGCAAGATACCATGCAGGTACGTGATGCTTTGGGCGAGATAAAGCCAACCGTCATGTGCGCAGTACCGCGCTTCTACGAAAAAATCTTTTCAGCCATTCATGAAAAAGTATCAAAAGCACCTTTGATTAGAAAAGTACTTTTCACATGGGCGGTGAATATGGGGGCGAAGATGGCGTTATGTCATCAAGAAAATCGTCAACCTTCGTTGTTGCTTAAGAAAAGCTACACCCTTGCTGACAAACTTGTGTTATCAAAATTGCGTGCTTTGCTTGGTGGAAATATTAATTTTATGCCATGTGGTGGCGCTAAGTTAGATGAAACGATTGGGCGATTTTTCCATGCGATAGGTATCAACGTAAAACTTGGCTATGGAATGACGGAAACAACGGCTACGGTATCATGTTGGGATGATAAATGTTTCAACCCTGATTCGATCGGTATGTCGATGCCTGGTGCGCAAGTCAAAATTGGTGAAAATAACGAAATATTGGTACGCGGTCCGATGGTGATGCGTGGCTATTATAAGATGCCAGAAGAAACCGCACTGTCGTTTGATGAGCAAGGCTTTTTGAAAACAGGCGATGCAGGGCATATTGATGAACAAGGGAATCTGTTTATTACTGACCGTATTAAAGAGTTAATGAAAACCTCTGGCGGTAAATACATTGCACCTCAGGTGATTGAAGGCGCTATTGGTAAAGATCATTTTATCGAACAAATTGCAGTCATTGCTGATACGCGTAAGTTTGTCTCGGCCTTGATCGTTCCTTGCTATGATAGTTTGGAAGAGTATGCGAAAGAGCTAAACATCAAATATCATGACCGACTTGAGCTGATTAAAAACAACCAAGTGGTTGAGATGCTAGAAAAGCGCGTCAATGATTTACAAAAAGAGCTGGCTAAGTTTGAGCAAGTGAAGAAGTTCAAATTATTACCGAAAGCTTTCTCAATGGACAAAGGTGAACTGACTCCAACGCAGAAATTGCGTAGGAAAGTGATTAATGATCGCTATCAAGATGAAATTGAAGAAATGTACAAAGAAAAGTCGAAACGCGATTAATTTTATCTAAGATAAATATTCAGTTGTTTAAAAATCCTCCATATTGATAGGTCTTCTATTTTGTGGGGGATTTTTTTGTTTTAATGGTATGGATAGAGGATTCGATTCCTTTAATCTACTCATTTTTTTGATGTTCAGTAGTGTTGGTTGAGAAATTTAACGCTTTATTTTGTTTTATTTTATTATTATTGAACTGATTTTTGGTGTTTGGTCGAGATAGTTATCTGAATTTAGCCCTTGCAACCTGATATTCTCCGAAATGTGCGCTATTGAACGTTAGACCCGATGATAAGAAAGGGTTAAAGTTGTTGCGTTACCTTGTTTTTTGTTATGACAAGAGCAAGACATAGCCGAAAGTGGAAAGTTTTCGAATTAGGCTACGAATAAGCCCTAGACTATGTAAAACCAGACCAATTCACTGACCATGTGAATGGCAACTGGTAAGGAGAAAAGATGGCAATGTTATCGGAAGAAAAGATGTTATCTGGTGCAGAGATGGTGGTTCAATCTCTGATCGAAGAAGGTGTAGAACAAATATTCGGCTACCCTGGCGGTTCCGTTCTTGATATCTACGACGCACTGCACGCCAAAACCGACCAAATCAAGCACGTACTGGTTCGCCATGAACAGGCTGCGACTCATATGGCTGATGGCTATGCACGCGCAACAGGCAAAGCTGGTGTTGTGTTAGTTTGCTCTGGGCCTGGAGCAACCAATACCGTTACAGGTATTGCTACTGCCTATATGGATTCCATCCCAATGATCGTTATCTCTGGCAATGTGCCAAATAACCTGATTGGTAACGATGCTTTTCAAGAATGTGACATTGTTGGTGTCTCTCGACCTATCGTAAAACACAGTTTTTTGGTCAAAAAAGCAGAAGATATTCCTGAAACGATTAAAAAAGCTTTTTACATCGCATCCACAGGGCGCCCTGGTCCTGTTGTGATTGATTTACCTAAAGATGTGATGAACCCGCAGATCAAGCTTCCATACGCTTACCCTGAATCAATCAAGTTACGCTCCTATAACCCAACAATGTCTGGTCATAAAGGGCAGATAAAAAAAGCGTTGAAAGCATTATTAGAAGCAAAAAAACCAGTGTTATATATTGGTGGTGGTGCTGTTATTTCAGGGGCGGATCAATACATTCTAAAACTAGCAGAAACACTAAATTTACCTGTTGTTAGTACATTAATGGGGTTAGGTGCTTTCCCGGGAACTCATAAAAATGCGTTAGGTATGCTTGGTATGCATGGCATGTATGAAGCAAATATGGCTATGCATAACGCTGATTTAATTTTTGGTGTAGGGGTACGTTTTGATGACCGTACCACTAATAACCTTGAGAAATATTGTCCTAATGCGAAGATCATGCACATCGATATTGATCCATCGTCAATCTCTAAAAACGTTCCGGTTGATTTACCGATAGTTGGTTCAGCTGATCAAGTATTAGAAACCATGCTCAATTTGCTGGTGGAACAAGGCGGCACCAATGATCAGCAAGCGCTCGAACAATGGTGGCAAGAGATACAAGTGTGGCGTGATCGTCAATGCCTTACTTATGAAACCTCTAGTGAACGGATTAAACCGCAGCAGGTTATTGAAACCTTACATAAACTAACTAATGGTGATGCGTATGTCGCATCGGATGTCGGTCAGCACCAGATGTTTGCGGCACTGTATTATCCATTCAATAAGCCGCGCCGATGGATAAATTCTGGTGGTTTAGGCACGATGGGTTTTGGTTTACCTGCGGGCATGGGTGTTAAATTCGCTATGCCAGAGGAAGAGGTCGTTGTTGTTACCGGTGATGGCAGTATTCAGATGAACATTCAAGAGCTGTCGACAGCATTGCAATACGATATCCCAGTTAAAATTATCAACCTCAACAACCGTTTTCTTGGCATGGTAAAACAGTGGCAAGACATCATTTATCAAGGCCGTCACTCTAATTCTTATATGAGTTCTGTACCGGATTTTGCTGCCATTGCGGAAGCCTATGGACACGTCGGAATTCGCATTTCAACACCAGATGAACTGGAAGCGGGCCTCAAAAAAGCGCTCGATATGAAAGATCGATTGGTGTTTGTTGATATCAATGTGGATGAAACTGAGCACGTGTACCCAATGCAAATTAAAGGCGAAGGGATGGATAAAATGTGGTTAAGCAAAACGGAGAGAACCTAATATGAGACATATTATTTCACTATTATTGGAAAACCAACCAGGAGCGTTGTCTCGTGTTGTTGGTCTATTCTCTCAACGTGGCTATAACATTGAATCACTTACCGTATCGCCAACGGATGATGAAACGCTATCGCGCTTAAATATCACAACCAAGAGCACTGAAATGCAACTTGAGCAGATCCAAAAGCAACTGCATAAGTTGATTGATGTGCTTAAAGTGCAAGAGGTTTCTGAGCTCGAGCATATTGAACGTGAGTTAATGATGGTTAAAGTGAAAGCGAGTGGTTTTGCTCGTGCCGAAGTGAAACGTACCGCTGATATTTTCCGTGGTCAGATTATTGATGTCACAGCATCACAATATACCGTTCAATTGACTGGAACGAGCGAGAAATTAGACGCTTTCATTCAGGCCTTATCTGAAGTAACTGATGTTATCGAAGTAGCGCGTAGTGGCGTGGTTGGCATTGCTCGCGGAGAGCGAGCACTTAAAGCGTGATTGGTTAACAATCGACAATGAAAGAGGCCACAATTGTGGCCTCTTTACTTTTACCCAAATTCGCCATCCTCTTTAAAGGTAGCGAATGTTGTCAACGTGCGGATTAGTGAAGAATACGCGCGCGAATTGTTCCTGCAATGCTTTTCAGTTTCGCTAATGCTTCTTCTGAGCGTGCCGTTTCTACATCGATAACCACATAGCCGATCTCTGCAGACGTTTGTAGATATTGACCAGCAATGTTAATCCCTTCTTCGGCAAAGATGGTGTTAATTTGTGTCAGAATACCAGGGCGGTTTTCATGGATGTGCAGTAAGCGTGAACTGTTACGATGAATTGGCAATGATACTTCAGGGAAGTTAACGCTCGACAGTGTTGAACCGTTATCTGAATATTTCGCTAACTTGCCAGCAACTTCAATACCGATGTTTTCTTGTGCTTCTTGTGTTGAGCCACCAACATGAGGAGTCAGAATAACATTATCAAATTTCATCAATGGTGTTTCAAACGGATCTGAATTGGTTCCCGGCTCTTCTGGGAATACGTCAACCGCCGCACCAGACAAATGACCAGACTCTAAAGATTCGCATAATGCTGGAATATCAACCACAGTTCCACGAGCCGCATTGATAAAAATGGCTCCAGGCTTCATGCGTGCAAACTCCTCTTTGCCCATCATGTTTTTGGTGTCCGGAGTCTCTGGTACATGCAATGAAATCACATCACATTTATTCAATAGCTCACTCATGGTGTGAACTTGTGTCGCATTGCCGAGTGATAGCTTATTTTCGATGTCGTAGAAATAGACTCGCATCCCCAAGTTCTCAGCAATGATACCCAGTTGGGTACCGATATGGCCGTAACCGATGATGCCCAAGCGTTTACCACGTGCTTCGTAAGAATTATCGGCACTTTTTTTCCAGATACCACGGTGAGCCAGCGCATTTTTTTCAGGAATGCCACGCAACAGAAGTAATACTTGGCCGAGAACAAGTTCTGCGACACTGCGCGTGTTTGAGAATGGTGCGTTGAATACTGGAATACCGCGTTTTGCTGCTGCGTCAAGATTTACTTGGTTAGTACCAATACAAAAACAGCCAATAGCCACCAATTTCTCTGCGGCATTAATGACTTTTTCCGTCAAATTTGTGCGGGAACGAATACCGATGAAATGCGCATCTTTTACCGCTTCCAGCAGTTCAGCATCATCCAGAGAGCCTTTATGGTATTCGATATTGGTGTAGCCGGCTGATTGCAGTACTTCAACTGAAGAAGGGTGAAGTCCTTCAAGAAGTAGAATTTTAATTTTTTCTTTTTCCAGTGAAACTTTGGCCATTATTCTCGTCCTTAAAATGGAAAGGTGGGCAAATGCGGCGCACATAGAGCAAAAAAGTTAAATAAAGAGGATGATTAACCATTTTGTTGGAAGACAAACGTTTCCCTGTGCGTCTTCTGAACAATAAAGTAACAAACTTTTTTTGTTTTGGGTAAGAAAATTACGGAATAAGGAATAATTTTCTGCAAGATAGCCACGAAAAACGGCACCTAATGGTGCCGTTTGTAATCAAATAACGGAAAGTTTCGCAATTATGTGCGTTACTCCTCGATTTTTGCACCTTCTGCAGTACCGGTGATGACCACATCTGCACCTCGGTGAGCAAATAAACCAACGGTGACTACTCCAGCAATGCCGTTGATTTTATCTTCCAGTGCTTTTGCATCAGTAATTTTTAGGCCATGTACATCTAAAATAACGTTGCCGTTATCGGTGACGACACCGTGGCGATATTCTGGGTCACCACCAAGCTTGACGAGCTCACGAGCCACATAAGAACGAGCCATTGGGATCACTTCGACAGGCAATGGAAATTTGCCTAAGAAATCGACCGCTTTTGTACCATCAACAATACAAATGAATTTATCGGCAATTGCCGCAACGATTTTTTCACGAGTCAGTGCTGCGCCACCACCTTTGATCATATCGCGGGTTGGGTTGATTTCATCAGCACCATCGACATAAACATCAAGTTTAATTACATCATTGCAGTCAAATACTTCAATACCTAAGCCTTTCAGTTTTTCTGTTGAGGCGATAGAGCTTGATACGGCACCTTTAATATCATCTTTAATTGAGCCTAATGCATCGATGAAGTGATTCACAGTTGAGCCTGTACCGACACCCACAATGCTGCCTTTTTCTACGTATTTTAGAGCAGCCCAGCCGGCGGCTTTTTTCATTTCATCTTGAGTCATGCCAATCTCCTGATATCGATTAATGGGGTAACGTGTCTTAGCGGGCGCGATTATAGCCTCAATAATTTACGATTCCCATTGCCAGATTCGGCTCGGGGTCACTATTTTAGGTAAAGGGATATCCCACGCTTGGCTTGGGAGGCTTTCAACATATTGACAATCGTGGGCCAGTCCAATCGGTTGTGCTCCTATTCCAGTTTTAAACCACGTCTCTAGAGTTCGATCATAATATCCACCGCCCATACCGAGTCGCTGACCTTGTTTATCAAAAGCGACCAGTGGTGTACAGATGATATCGAGTTGATTTACTGGAAGGACCAAAGTCTGATTGAGTCTGGGTTCGGCGATACCGTACTTATTGGTTGCCATTGGTGTATTGGCGTCATAATGAAGAAACAGTAAGTGGCCGGCAGAGAACGGGTGTAAAACGGGAAGGTAAGTGTATTTGCCTTGTTGCCATAGCCATTCTATGAGTGGTTGAGTGTCTAACTCACCATCGCTTGCTAGATATAAGGCAATATGTTGGCTAGTCGCTAGTTCATCTAACGCAGAAAATTGAGTAACAAGATCAAGCCCAGCGTTATGCTGTTGAGCCGATGATAATTGGTTACGTTGTTGGCGAATGTTTTTTCTAATGGTTTGACGAGAAAGTTGCATAGGAATACCCCGGAGTGCCGTTGAGGATTTTGGCCCTTGAACCAGCTGGTTCAAGGCGGATCAGCAATGATAACCGTAGGCTTCTCGGTACGAGCCGAGCTTGCTCAATAGTTACCAAATACTAACCCTTTGGTGTTGCTTATCGGCTCAGGGACTTAAATCCGCCTGACGAACACTCTAGGGTAAATTTGGTTTTTACTGTAATGCTACTGCTGTCCGTGCTTTACTTTACTAAGTACATCATCTAATGATGCGGCGAGCTTTTCCATACGCTCGGTTAATTGATTCTGTTTGCCAACACTTTCATTTTGCTTAGTTTGTAGCTCATAGCAAATATTCAATGCAGCAATGGTCAGTAGTTTTACTTCATTAGTAACCTTAGTACGCTCTGCCATCTCTTTCAATCGATTATCAAGATCTTGAGCCGCTTGGATCAATGACTGCTCTTGTCCTGATGGACAATTAACACGAGTCAATTTTCCTAAAATTTCTACGTCTACCGCTTGATTACTCATGATGGATGAACTCTTTTCGCGCTGTCTAAGATGGTGCTACTCACATGACCATCGAGGTGGAAACTATAGGTAAAGCGTCACTAAGATTCAAGCTTTTCAGACAAGAGCGATAAAAATGAGGGACTAAAAACACAGTAATTGGACAAATTGAACAAAAGCTACTCACAATTGGTGCTTTGAGCATTTTCGCAGTTGGAGCTAAGTGGTAGGATCAAGTTTATTTGATTTTAGAATGAGTCACTCATGAGCGAAAAAACACTGCCAACTTATCTTTCCTTTGCCACTGAACTTCAATCGGCGGCGCTTGCAGTAAACCCTGCTGAATTACACGGGTTACTCGCTGGTATGCTTGCGGGTGGCTTAAGCCTCAGTGACAAAAGCTGGCAGCCTTTGATTTTTGATTATACCAATGATGGTATGGGTTGGCCGGATCGCACATTGACACTTGCTGAGCAAACGCTTGAAATCACCAAAAATGAAATCACAGGTTCAGATATCGAACTCTCTTTGTTGCTACCAGATGATGAGGCAGGGGCTAGCTTATTTGATTTAGCCGATGGCGTCGCAGATTGGGTGAACCACTTCATATCTGGGTTAGGATTGGTGGGCACGGCGTTAAAAAAAGCATCTGCAGAATCTAAAGAAGCATTAGCGGATTTAGAAGAAATCGCCAAGTTGGGCATTGATGAAGATGACGATTTAAATGAGCAAGCCCAGCTATTGGAACAAGTGATCGAACACATCAAAGCTTGCGTACTGATCATTCATGCGGAATTTGGCATTAAACCAGTACAAGAAACTAAGCCAACTATTCATTAATGTGAGGTTGTTGTGAAGCAATTTGATGTGATTATTGCTGGTGGCGCAATGGCTGGTGCAACACTTGCTTTGGCGCTAGATCGCCTGTCTCAAGGTCAGTTAACCATTGCTGTAGTTGAAGCGTATCAAGCCGATAGTGAAGCTCACCCAGGCTTTGATTCTCGTTGCATTGCTTTGTCGTATGGTACGGTGCAAATTCTACAGCGCCTAAGTTTATGGAATTCGCTACAAAAGGTAGCAACCGCCATTGAACACATTCACGTGTCAGATCGTACTCATGCGGGAATGACGGATATAACTCATCATCAATTGGGTTTAGATGCGTTGGGTTATGTGGTTGAATTAGCTGATGTCGGGCTGATTTATGCCCAGCAAATAGCGCAATGTTCAAACATTGAATTGTTTTGTCCCCAATCAGTTCTGCAAGTTGAACGCAGTGAGAAAAGCGTAGTAGTAACACTGGCTGATGGGCAAAACATAGCGGCGAAATTACTGGTTGCGGCAGACGGCGCTATTTCCACTTGTTGTGAACAGGTGGGGGTAGCTCTACGTGAGCATGATTTTGAGCAAGTTGCTGTTATTGCCAATGTACTGACTCAGCAACCGCATCAGGGACGAGCTTTCGAACGTTTTACAGCAGATGGCCCTGTTGCCCTGTTGCCCATGAGTGATAATCGCCTCTCTTTAGTGTGGTGTTTACCACCAGAAAAAGCACAACAGATACTCAGCTTAAGCGATGACGCTTTCTTATTGCAGCTTCAACAAGCGTTTGGTTGGCGTTTAGGTAAAATGAATAAAGTGGGTGCTCGTGCCAGTTACCCATTAATATTACGCTACCGAGAGCAAAATATATCGCATCGTTTTGCTATTGTTGGTAATGCGGCTCAAACCTTACATCCTATCGCAGGGCAAGGTTTTAATTTAGGCATTCGAGATGTAGTCAGTTTGGCTGATGAACTGGTCAAGCAATTGAGTGATGTGGGGGAGTATAGTGGTTTACATGCTTTTAAACAGCGCCGCGAGCAAGACAGATTAGCGACGATTACCTTGACCTCATCACTGGTGCATCTGTTTTCTAATGATTGGTTAGCGACTCGCATTGGTCGAAATGTAGGACTGGCGATGATGGATAATTTACCGTGGCTAAAAATGCCTCTGCTGCGTCGTACACTCGGCGTGGTTAATCGATAAAAAGGTTTGAATATGATGCAAAGCGTTGATATTGCGATTGTTGGTGGTGGAATGGTCGGCTTAGCATTAGCGGCCGCCTTTAAGCATAGCGATCTTCGTATTGCCGTGATTGAGGGTAATGTCCCCAATGGTGAGCTTAACGAACTACCCGATGTACGAGTGTCAGCTTTAAGTCGTTCTAGCGAAATGATTTTGCGTAATCTTGATGCATGGTCGGGTATTTTGCAGCGCCGTGCTGCTCCTTATTCTGCGATGGAAGTATGGGAGCGTGACAGTTTTGCACGCATTGAATTTAGTGCTAACCAACTGACTCAACCAGACTTAGGACATATTGTCGAAAACAGAGTGATTCAGTTAGCGCTGCTAGAGCAAGTGAAAAAGCAGGCTAATGTGACGTTATACATGCCAACAAAATGTCAATCTTTGGCTGTCGGTGAAAGTGAGGCTTGGTTGACATTAGATAATGGGCAATCATTGACGGCGAAGCTGGTTGTCGGAGCTGATGGTGCGAATTCTTGGGTTCGTCAGCAGCAGGATATTCCTCTGACTCACTGGGATTATGGGCATAGTGCGGTTGTTGCTAACATTCGCACAAGTGAGCCTCACCAATCAACGGCAAGACAAATCTTTACACCGCAAGGTCCATTGGCATTCTTACCGATGAATGATCCTCACATGAGCTCTATTGTTTGGTCAACGGAACCAAGTCGCGCAGAACGCTTGGTACATCTGTCGGAGCATGAGTTCAATAAGATGCTAACTGCAGAGTTTGATCACCGTTTAGGTCTATGTGAAGTGGTTGGAGAGCGAGCGGCGTTCCCACTAAAAATGCGTTATGCAAGAGACTTTGCTCTTGAGCGTATTGCGTTGGTTGGTGATGCTGCACATACCATTCACCCACTTGCGGGGCAGGGCGTTAACCTCGGATTATTAGATGCCGCCAGTTTAGCTCAAGAAGTGCTTGCACTTTGGTCTAAAGGTGAAGATGTGGGGACTAAGAGTAATCTACGTAGCTATGAGCGTTGGCGTAAAGCGGAAGCGGCGAAAATGATAGCAGCGATGCAAGGTTTTAAAGATTTGTTCGAAGGTGACAACCCAGCGAAGAAATTGATTCGAGGTATTGGGATGCGTTTAGCTGGCCAACTTCCCGGAGCAAAAGACGAGATTATGAAGAGAGCATTAGGCTTAAAAGGCCACCTACCTGATTTGGCAAAAAGCAAAATGGTGTTGTTGGAACCTTAAAGTTATTACTTGATACAAAGCAAAAGGGTTGGCAAATCGCCAACCCTTGTAAATTCTGTCGTTAAAACTGCATCAAGCGTAAGCGCAACGTAATCTCATTATTTCCTGATTCACTTCTTTTACTGTTTGGAAATGGCGTTTCTCTGCACGCTCTGGCAAGACCAATTTGCCATTATTAAATTCAAATTTCCCCACACCGTAAATGTAAATTCTTCCTTTAAAAAGACGACTTACGTGTTTTGCAATCATCCCCGGTGTATAGCGCTTAAACAGTCTCATACTACGATCCTTCTATTGTTCTTGCACTGCAAATTATATTAAACCCCCGTTAAAAATAGTGTGATATTAATAGGGGATTATGCAGTAAAGCCTAACTTGTTTGGATATTTGTGCTGCTGTTGGCAAAATGTTGGATAAATATCCAAGTTTGTGTGATGCTTTCCTCAAAACAGGGTTTGCTAATGAACTTGCCCTTGTTTTACTCGGTGCTTATTAAGCCCGAACAATATGACATTTTTAATAATAGTTGCATTTTATTTAAATGTGATGATTTTTGGTGAATTTTCTGACAAAAAAATGCCCGCTAAATGTGCGGGCGAATAGTCACAGATGCATTACACAAAAAGTGGATGTCCTGAAACAATCAGTGGATTCACTTTTTTGTTGGTGAAGGATACAAAAGAATGTTCATTCTGATTATGCTTTAACCAACGTCTGCAAGAGTACGTTAAAAAAGTTTCAATGACTATTTATGTTTTACTTTTGACTAAAAATTCACCGTCGATTTTGGTGTATTTCAGAGTTGCTCACGAAATAATGTAATGGATTACATTGTTTCATTGTTCAACGGACGATGTCTGCGATAATTGGATGGCAAAGCGCGACTAAATCTTGACAGCGAAGTGCGATTCCAGCCATTTGGGTGCCACTACTGATAGTCACTTGTTGCTCATTCAGTAGTTGCCTATCAAATATGATAGGCATTGATGTGAGTAGCAGTAATGGTGTGACAGTGCCTACTTGGTAGCCTGTAATGAGTGCAACGTCTTCGATATTCACACAGGTCATACGACGTCCCTGAAATATGGCGCGTACTTTTTTGGGATCAACAGCTTTATTTCCCGGAACGCAGGCGAGTGCATATCGGCCACCTAACTCTTTTAAAACTATCGACTTTACCATCTGCTTTGGGTGAATGCCGCGCTGCTTGGCGGCATCTTCAATCGTTTTCGCTGGAGTTTGATGGGGCATTAGGCGATAAGAGACCCCTTGCTCCGTTAAATAACGAGTGATGTGTGTATCGAATTCGTTATTCATCTTCAAGAGAATAAGGTAACGTTTGGATCAACCAACGAGTGCCAGGTTGATTAGCTAGACGAAATTGAGTGTCGGCCTCTAAATTATTAGGTAGCACAATCAAGCCAATTGCTGTTTGATCGGCAAAAGTATAATGAGCGAGTAAGTGTCCAACACTGCGCCAATTTTCACCGACCGAACGCTCCAATACAATGGGTTCATCATTGAGCAATGCTTGCTCGACATTGCCTTGCACAAGGTACATAGCCCGTTTGTTGATACCACGGTATTTAGCGCGAGCTACTGTTTCTTGACCAGTATAACAACCTTTACTAAAGCTAATTCCATTCAGCGCTTGCAAGTTCAACGCTTGAGGAATATGTTCTCTTTGATCGACTTGAGTGATAAGCGGAATACCTTCTTCGATATCAAAACGTGTCCAAAGTGCTTCGCTGACTTTAGTGGCATCACTGCTGCTGATGAGCTTTTGTGCGATAGGTTCAGTTATCAGTAATAGCCAACGTTGTGGTGATATTTTTACCGCGCTACCACCTTCAATACTGCGAACATCACCTCTGTCTTCTGTTAATGCATCAATGTATTGTTCAGCGTTATCACCGAATACACCTAAAGCAACATCCTGACTTTGGCTTATCTCTACTTTTGAAAAAATCGCGTACTTTTTCAGTTCGTTGAGCTCTGCTTCTATCGCCGATAATGGCTGGAACATCGCATAACCATTATTGTGGTGAAAAAGGCGAAACACTGACCAAACCTTACCTTTGGCGTCACAATGCGCACCGAATGTGGATTGTGTCTTCTCAAGGCTAACAACGTTACAGGTCACTTGACCTTGCAAATAAGCTTTTTTGTCATCTCCATCCATAGTGATTGCTCCCCATGAATCAAGATGAGCCATCATTAAAGGGGGAAGCGTGTCATTGGCGGTCACTGAGAGAGGTGTAAATGCGTTTTGCCAGTCCATGTTTGTCTACCTAAAAAGTAAAATGTAGACACTATGTTAGTCTGGTTCAGTTTTTTTGTCAGCTTGAACAGGGACTGTGACTCATCTACTAGTTGAATTACCATCCGCTTGATACACTCTGCGCAAATAAACATAAGGTGAGGAAAACCGATGTACACCACTGAAGAAAAAGCAAGAATTAAGTGGGCCTGCCGTCGAGGAATGCTAGAGCTAGATGTGGTTGTAATGCCATTTTTTGAAGAATGCTTCGACTCGCTTGGTGAAACTGAACAACGAGATTTCGTTTCCCTACTGGAGTGTGATGATCCAGATCTATTCACGTGGATTATGGGGCACGGTCGCAGTGAAAATTTAGGGCATGCCGCTATGGTGGACAAGATTGTCGCTCATAACCTCAGCAAAGTACGTTAAGTTTACACTTCAAGCTTCTTATTTCGCCTGTTTGGCTCATATCATATTGTTGATGTTGGTCATATGGGCGTTGTTGATTTCTCCTCTTCCTCTTGTTTCGACTCTCTTCTTTATCATCTTCTTATTGTCGGCGGGTTACCAATTCGATCTATTGCCTCCATGTGTTAGCGGTGATGTTACCTTGCATAAGGATGACAGATGTCAGTGGCTTGAAGAGACATTTATTATTGAAAAGGTCTCATTGCAATTTTCGTTTATGGTGCTTATTTTGTACTCAGAATGTGGGCAGCGCTATCTATTGTGGCGAGACACTTGTAGTGATGAACTGTATCGGCAGCTATTGGTTCGATTAGCGCAAATCAATAAACAACAAAAGGAGCCATAAAGACTCCTTTTGTTTAACTACATATTTATTCCTAGCCTTGCGGTGTCAGAATTGTAGGCCCGCTATCTTCAGCCAATTGTGGGTAGTCCAATGTGTAATGCAAACCACGGCTTTCTTTGCGTTGCATTGCGCAGCGAACCATCAGCTCGGCGACTTGCAATAAATTTCGCAGTTCCAACAAATTGTTCGAAACACGGAAATGACTGTAGTACTCATGAGTTTCTTGTTGCAGCAATTGGATGCGACGTAATGCACGCTCCAAACGCTTGTCAGTACGTACGATGCCCATGTAATCCCACATGAATAGACGTAGCTCGTGCCAGTTATGTTGAATAACAACTTCTTCATCTGAGTTATTCACTTTACTTTCATCCCAAGCTGGTAAACTTGGAGGAAGTTGTGCTTCAGGCAGTGCTTTCAGAATATGTTGCGCCGCAGACCATGCATAGACAACACACTCAAGTAACGAGTTTGAAGCCATACGGTTAGCACCATGTAGCCCGGTATAGCTGACTTCACCGATTGCATAAAGGTGTTTGATGTCGGTCTGACCTTGCTTGTTGACCATTACCCCCCCGCAAGTATAGTGCGCAGCAGGCACTATCGGGATCGGCTCTTTGGTCATATCAATCCCCAATTCCATTAGACGAGAATGGATGGTGGGGAAGTGTTTTTCGATAAAATCAGCAGGCTTATGGCTGATGTCTAGGTACATGCAATCAGCACCTAGGCGTTTCATCTCAAAATCTATCGCTCGGGCAACCACATCACGCGGTGCCAGTTCTCCACGCTCATCAAAATCAGGCATAAAGCGTGAGCCATCAGGGCGTTTTAAAAATGCTCCTTCGCCACGTAATGCTTCTGTCAAAAGAAAATTACGAGCCTCAGGATGGAACAAGCAGGTTGGGTGGAATTGATTAAACTCCAAATTTGCAACGCGGCATCCTGCGCGCCAAGCCATGGCAATGCCATCACCAGAAGAGACATCGGGATTGGATGTATATTGATATACCTTCGATGCGCCCCCTGTGGCTAAGACCACGAATTTCGCGCGGATGGTTTCAACGTGTTCTTGATTACGGTTCCAAACATAAGCGCCAATGACTTTTTGTTTGTCACCACCAACTTTGTCTTCGGTGATCAAATCTAATGCATTATGACGTTCAAGAATGGTGATGTTTGGGTGGTTATGAACATTATCTTGAAGGGAGGTTTGCATCGCCATGCCAGTTGCATCGGCAGCATGAAGGATACGTCGATGGCTATGACCACCCTCACGAGTTAAATGATAACGAGGAGCTTCATCACTGTCATTTTCTTCTCTGTCGAAAGGAACACCGCCATCAATTAGCCACTGAACACTCTCTTTCGCGTGTTCTGCGATAAAGCGCACGGTATCTTCTTCACAAATACCAGCCCCTGCGATTTGTGTATCTTCAACGTGTGATTCAATACTGTCTGATTCGTCAAAAACAGCCGCAATTCCTCCTTGAGCGTAATAGGTGGCCCCCTCACTGCGAGGTCCTTTGCTTAGAACAATGACTTTTCCATGTTTTGCTACACGCAGAGCTAACGACAAGCCTGCTGCACCACTACCTACCACTAATACATCACATTGATGTTCACGGTTTGCGTTCATAAAACTTTTAAATTCCCGAACTATAGTAGAGTTATCCAACTCTTATTTAAAAAAATGTACTGCATGTATCTATACTCTTGAAGTGCTTAAGTCGCAAGGTTTTATCCCTTCCTACTTGAATATGCTGCGGTGTTGGCGGCGTTCGTTTACCCCAATCACATAGCCTGTCTATGCTTATGGGGTAAACTCACTTGCCGCCTACCTGTAACTCCAAGTCGTTTTTGGTATATCCATTAGCTGCGTAAGCGTGACTTCGATCATCTAGATAAAATAAAGGTAAATTATCTCGTTAAAATGCAATACTTTGGTCAATGCCATTGTCTTTCGTATTATCGACCCTCACTATGTTGTAAGGTTTGTCGAATTGAAGTTACGTCACACTTATCGATTGTGAATGGCAAATATTTTTAGACAGAATGGAACTTCCCATTCTTCCTTGAGTCACAATAGTGCTCATGTAAGCGGTGGTGTCAATACTACACTTTGCATAATGAATGCCCATATCTGAGAAGGTAAGGGGAATAACAATAGGAGTACACGCTCGAATGAACGAGCAGTTGACCGATCAGGTATTGATTGAGCGAGTTCAGAGTGGGGATAAGCAAGCGTTTAACCTTTTGGTCTTAAGATACCAAAATAAAGTCTGCAACCTTATTTCTCGGTATGTGAGCAATTCTGGAGATGTAGCGGATGTCGCCCAAGAGGCATTCATCAAGGCGTATCGTGCTATCCCAACTTTTCGTGGAGAAAGCGCGTTTTACACTTGGCTATACCGTATTGCTGTCAATACTGCTAAAAATCACATTGTTGCGCAGAGCCGCAGGCCACCCGCAAATGATGTTGATGCTGAAGATGCTGAATATTATGAAAATGGTAATGCGCTAAAAGAAATATCGAACCCTGAGAACATTACGTTGTCCAAAGAATTGCAACAGGTAGTGTTCAGTGCGATAGAAGCGTTACCTGAAGATTTAAAAACGGCGATGACGTTGCGTGAGCTTGAAGGCTTAAGTTACGAGGAAATCGCAGAAGTTATGGATTGTCCTGTAGGAACGGTGCGTTCGCGTATCTTCCGTGCTCGTGAAGCGGTAGAAAAGAAGATAAAACCTCTTTTATAGCGCTCAAACCAGTAATGAATATGGTGAATAAATAATGGCTGACAAAGAAAAACTTTCAGCACTCATGGATGGGGAAATGGTCGATAAGGCACTAATCCAAGAATTAGAGCTTGACCAAGAAAGTTTACAAACGTGGAAAAATTACCATGTAATTGGTGATGTGATGCGTGGTGATGCCCCAGTGCTAGCTGAATGGAATATTGCAGAAAGTGTGGCGTTAGCATTGGAAAGTGAGCCTACGCACAGTCGTTTACATTCGGCCTCTGTTGTTGATATCCAGCATGGAAATCGTGAGTCTCAACCTACGCCATCACAAGCCCGTCGACAATTACCAGCATGGCTTTCTCAGTTTGGACAAGTCGCTGTGGCTGCTTGTGTCTCGCTTGTGGTTATTTTGGGTGTGCAGCAATACAGTGGTAGTGATCCAACCGCCACTCAAGGTGATCAATTACCTGTATTACAAACAGTACCGTTCACTGGTAGTGTTGAACCGGTTAGCTTGACTCGTGATTCTGTCGAGCGACACAACAATGATACTAATATGCAAGAGCAACGCCGCCGCGTTAACGCGCTATTACAAGATTACGAGCTGCAACTTCGCTTAAATAGCGAAAGTGCTAGCTTGCACAACGATGTACATCAATCGGTAGCTGAATGAATAAATACCTGATCAGTGCGTTGGCGCTGTTCAGTTTGAACTCTACATTAGCCTTTGCAGATGACCAACCTGCAGAGGCTTTGTTGCTTCAAATGAACGAAGCCAGTCAGCACTTAAATTATGAGCTGTCTTACATTCTTATTAAGAAAAGCAGTATCGAACCTTTACTATATCGTCATGCGAGTAAAAGTGACCAACAATTTGCTCATCTCGTCTATCTCAGTGGGCCGGTCAGAGAAGTTATTCGTCGTGGTTATGAAGTTAGTTACATTGAGCCAGGCGTAGATCCGTTCACCATCGAATCTAGCTCTATGGTCGCACCAACGATTCCTATGCTCGATAGCGATGTTGGCGCATTAAGCCAATATTACGACTTTGTTAAAGTCGGTCGTGCTCGTGAAGCGGGTACTGCCTGTCAGGTTGTGCGTATTGTGCCTAAAGATGGGCTGCGTTATTCCTATGTTTTATGGGTTGATGAAGCCAGTCATTTGCCACTACGAGCAGATTTAGTTGATAGAGATGGTGAAGTATTAGAGCAATATCGCACCATATCTTATGCGATCAGCGACAAACTCGCCGATGCGATGGAGGGGCTCAATGCCGTCAAACTTCCAGAAGTATTGTCTTTACCAAAGGGTAACCTTAACGAAAGTTTTTGGAATGTAGGTTGGACCCCTGATGGTTTCGAGCCCAAAGAACTGAACCGTTACCGTATGGCTATTACTGAACGTTTAGTTGAAAGCCAAATGTTTAGCGATGGTTTGTTCAGTTTCTCTGTATACATTTCAGATAGCGACAATCATTCGTTAAAAGGTCAATTGGTTCGCCAAGGTCGCCGTACTTTACATAGTTTTGTGAAAGGCAATAATGAGATCTCGGTGGTGGGTGATATTCCACCAGAAACCGCCAAGCGTATCGCTCAGTCAATTACGTTTAAAGCGATGAACAAAACCAATGAGGTGACGGCACCATGATGACGGCGTTGGCGACAGTGACTTCTGTTCAATTAAAGCAACAAGGGTTTCATGTTGAACTTAGTTGTGAACAGCAGACCAGTTGCAGCAGTTGTTCTTCATCAAAAAGTTGTGGGACGGGGATTGTTTCTAAAGCTGTGGGCAACAAAACACTGCACTGGCAACTCAATACGGACAAAACAGTCAAGCCTGGCCAGGTGATTGAAATTGGTTTTCCTGAAAAAAGCTTACTTCAATCGGCGGCTTTGGTTTACCTAGTGCCGTTATTTATGATGATGCTTGGAGCTTGGCTCGGTGATGCTGTTATTGCCCCTATGTTTAATGGTGGCGAAGGTTTGGTGATTATGAGCGCGGCACTTTTTATCGCCGTTGGGATCATCATTGCCAAACGATTCTCCACCGTTCTTGAAAAACGTTCACAGCTTGAAGTGGTTTTGGTTCGAGTCCTCGGTGAGCCCATTGCCTAATTTATGATGCGATCCCTATCGAAATTGGGTAGAATCTGCCAACTTTATGGAAACGCCACTTGATGTCGCGTTCTTATGTTCCTTTTTGCAAGAGTTTAGTCATCCCAAACCTATGAAGCACATTCGTAACTTTTCGATTATCGCCCACATCGACCATGGTAAGTCGACCCTCTCTGACCGTTTAATCCAAGTTTGTGGTGGATTGAGTAATCGTGAAATGGCAGCTCAAGTCCTCGATTCTATGGATCTTGAACGTGAGCGTGGCATCACCATCAAAGCGCAGAGTGTGACGCTCGACTACCAAGCAAAAGATGGCGAGACATACCAGCTCAACTTTATCGATACTCCTGGACACGTTGACTTCTCTTATGAAGTTTCCCGTTCTCTTGCCGCCTGTGAAGGTGCATTATTAGTAGTGGATGCAGGTCAAGGTGTTGAAGCTCAAACCTTGGCTAACTGTTACACTGCGATTGAAATGGAACTGGAAGTTGTTCCTATCCTTAACAAAATCGATTTGCCAGCCGCAGAACCAGAGCGTGTAGCGGAAGAGATTGAAGATATCGTTGGTATTGATGCGATTGATGCTGTCCGTTGTTCGGCTAAAACTGGTCTTGGGGTTGATGATGTACTCGAAAAGATCGTTTCTGGTATTCCGGCGCCAGAAGGTGATCCTGATGCGCCACTGCAAGCTTTGATCATTGACTCTTGGTTTGATAACTACTTAGGTGTGGTTTCTCTTGTACGCGTGAAAAACGGCGTATTGAAGAAGAATGACAAGATTAAAGTGATGAGTACCGGGCAAATTTGGGGTGTTGATCGTTTGGGGATTTTTACGCCAAAACAAGTCGACCAAACTGAATTAAATACTGGTGAAGTGGGCTGGGTTGTTTGTGGTATTAAAGACATCCTTGGTGCGCCAGTTGGCGATACGTTGACTTCAGCAAAAACACCATGTGAAAAAGCGTTACCAGGATTTAAAAAGGTGAAACCTCAGGTTTATGCTGGTCTTTTCCCGGTTTCTTCTGATGATTATGAAAATTTCCGCGATGCATTAGGTAAACTTAGTCTTAACGATGCGTCACTGTTTTATGAGCCAGAAAGCTCGGCAGCACTAGGTTTTGGTTTCCGTTGTGGCTTCTTGGGTATGCTCCATATGGAGATTATTCAAGAACGTCTAGAGCGTGAATACGACCTTGATCTTATCACCACCGCACCAACGGTAGTGTATGAAGTTGAAAAAACTGACGGTACGGTACTTTATGTTGATAGCCCTGCTAAATTGCCAGCGGTTAATGACATTGAAGAAATTCGTGAGCCAATTGCTCGTTGTAACATTCTGGTACCGTCTGAATACCTAGGTAATGTGATTACCTTGTGTATTGAAAAGCGTGGTGTGCAGGTTGATATGGTTTACCACGGCAACCAAGTAGCACTGACTTACGACGTTCCTATGGCTGAAGTGGTACTCGATTTCTTTGACCGTTTGAAGTCGACATCACGTGGTTACGCATCATTGGATTACGGTTTCCAACGTTTTGAAGCATCAAGCATGGTTCGTGTTGATATTTTGCTTAATGGTGACAAAGTGGATGCTTTGGCTATCATCACTCATAAAGACAACTCGCAAACACGTGGTCGTCAAGTTGTTGAGAAGATGAAAGAATTCATCCCTCGTCAAATGTTTGATATTGCGATTCAAGCCGCGATTGGCAACCATATTATTGCTCGTTCAACCGTCAAACAGCTACGTAAAAACGTACTAGCAAAATGTTACGGTGGTGATGTGAGTCGTAAGAAGAAACTGTTGAAGAAACAGAAAGAAGGTAAGAAACGCATGAAGCAAATTGGTAACGTAGAGTTACCACAAGAAGCGTTCCTTGCGATTCTTCATGTTGGTAAAGATTAACCATTGCGTTGAATGTACCGTTCATCATGCAGTAATCATAAGTGAAAGAGTTTCGGCTCTTTCACTTTCGTATTTTTAGATAAGGGAAGTCCATGGCAAATACATTCTCACTCATCTTGGTGATCGTGACCTTAGTGACCGGAGTGGTCTGGGTGCTAGAAAAGTTGGTTTGGGCAAAGAAACGCCAGCACAAAGTGGCCGGTATTGAAGCGCAAACCAACGGATTAGATGCCAGTGTGACGGCTAAAGTCGCCGCTCAACCATGGTGGGTAGAAAATAGTGTCTCTATTTTCCCTGTGATTGCTTTGGTGCTGGTGCTGCGTTCTTTTATCTATGAACCGTTTCAAATTCCATCAGGTTCGATGATGCCAACATTATTGGTTGGTGATTTTATCCTGGTTGAGAAATATGCTTATGGTTTGAAAGACCCGGTATGGCGTACTCAATTGGTTGAAACGGGTAAGCCTGAGCGTGGAGATATTGTAGTTTTTAAATATCCACCACAGCCAAGTATTGACTACATCAAGCGTGTAGTGGGTATGCCAGGCGATACGGTTCGCTATAGTAGTAACAAGGAAGTTTGTATCCAAGCTCAAGGTTCAACAGAATGTAAACAGGTCAAACTGTCCAATGTTGAAGAGAGTGAATTCAACCAAAATGGCATTCCCTTAATCCAAGTGAATGAAAAGCTAGGCCAGGTTGAACACCAGATTTTGATCAATCCATTGCGTCGTGATCGCGTTGATGCGTATCAACCTCGTCATGGTGTTAACGAGTGGGTTGTTCCACAAGGTCAGTATTTTGTGATGGGTGATAACCGTGACAACAGTGCTGATAGTCGCTACTGGGGTTTTGTCCCAGAAGCAAACTTAGTCGGTAAAGCCGTTGCTATTTGGATCAGCTTCGAATTTGAGCGTGATGCCGATAGCGTTTTACCTTCATGGATTCCAACTGGTGTGCGTTTTAACCGCATTGGTGGTATTAACTAGGCTAGCCTTGGCTAGCCATCATTACATCGAGAGAGCATGAATTCTCCAATTAGCAAATTAGAAACTAAACTCGGCTATCAATTTAATGATCCCGAGTTTATTTCCTTAGCACTGACACATCGCAGTGCAAATGGTAAGCACAATGAACGTCTTGAGTTTCTGGGCGATTCAATTTTAAGTTTTGTCATCGCCGATGAGCTATACCATCGTTTCCCTAAAGTGAATGAAGGGGATATGAGTCGTATGCGCGCTACGTTAGTTCGTGGTCATACTCTGGCGGAACTAGGTCGAGAATTTTGCCTAGGAGATTACTTAAAATTAGGTCCAGGTGAGTTGAAAAGTGGCGGTTTTCGTCGTGATTCAATCCTTGCTGATGCCGTAGAAGCCATCATTGGTGCTATTTACTTAGACAGCGATGTTGAAGTGATACGCGGTATTATTTTGAGTTGGTATCAAGACCGTTTAGATGCCATCGAGCCCGGCGTTTCACAAAAAGATCCAAAAACTCGCCTTCAAGAGTTTCTGCAAGGCAGAAGAAAACAGCTGCCAATCTATACAGTGACTAATATTAAAGGTGAAGCACACAACCAAGAGTTTACGGTGTCGTGTGATGTCGCAGGAGTAGGAACCCCTGTAATTGGTAAAGGCACTAGCCGTCGCAAAGCTGAACAAGCGGCTGCTGAAATTGCACTAGAGCAACTAACAAATGGCTGATAACGAATTCGACTTGGATGCATACTTTGCATCAAATACTAGCGCTAATGAAGCAACGGTACTCGATGATCAACACTGTGGTTTTGTCGCCATTGTTGGCCGTCCTAATGTTGGTAAATCAACGTTGCTAAATAACCTACTTGGGCAAAAAATTTCGATCACATCGCGCAAGCCGCAAACTACTCGCCATCGTATTATGGGCGTGGAAACTGACGGTCAATACCAAGCGATTTATGTCGACACTCCAGGGCTACACATTGAAGAAAAACGTGCAATCAACCGCTTAATGAACCGAGCGGCGAGCAGTTCTTTAAGTGATGTCAACTTGGTGCTGTTTCTTGTCGATGGCACTCAGTGGACTGCTGATGATGAAATGGTGCTTAACAAACTACGTAACGCTAATTTCCCTGTTGTTCTGTGTGTGAATAAAGTTGATAACGTGAAAGATCGTAATGACGTTATGCTGCACATGTCTGAACTATCTAAGAAAATGGAGTTTGTCGATATCGTACCGATTGCCGCTAAACACGGTAAAAATGTCGATGTATTACGTAAACACGTGCGTGAGCATTTGCCGAAAGCGACACACCATTTCCCTGAAGAGTATGTGACTGACCGTTCTCAGCGTTTTATGGCATCTGAAATTGTACGTGAAAAATTGATGCGCTTTACCGGTGAAGAGCTACCTTATTCTGTTACGGTTGAAATTGAACGCTTCGATTACAACCCTGAAACGGATGGCTTTCATATCAATGCGTTGATCCTAGTCGAACGCAGCGGTCAGAAGAAAATGGTGATTGGTAAAGGTGGTGAGAAAATTAAAACCATCGGTCGCGAAGCCCGTTTAGATATGGAAGAGCTGTTTGGTCGCAAGGTTTACCTCGAAACTTGGGTGAAAGTGAAGTCCGGGTGGGCAGATGATGAACGCGCCCTTCGTAGCCTAGGTTATATTGACGATCTATAACCCATATTAGAGATGAGTAGTCATAGTGCTGCTCATCTCTGAGTTACTTTATGTCTGAAGGTTTACAACGTTGTTTTGTCCTCCATCGACGTCCTTATAGCGAGTCGAGTTTGATCCTTGATGTTTTTAGCGAGGAGTATGGTCGTGTTACTTTGATGTCTAAAGGTGCGCGCAGCAAACGTTCGAATCTCAAAGGTGCTTTACAACCTTTTACCCCCTTATTACTCAAATGGTCGGGCAATAGCTCGATGAAAACCCTTCGCCAAGCAGAACCAATCAGTTTAGGGTTACCTCTTTATGGTATTACTCTCTACTCTGCGATGTACGTGAATGAATTGATTGGGCGAGTGTTAGCACAAGAAGTGCCTGCTCCCGGTCTGTTTCATGACTACTTGCATGCCCTTACCGAACTTGCTCAATGTGATAATCCAGAGCCTGCACTGAGACGTTTTGAACTCGCCCTGCTCGCAGCAATGGGCTATGGCGTCGATTTTTTACATTGCGCAGGAACAGGCGAAGCGATTGACCCAGAGATGACGTATCGTTATCGCGAACAGAAAGGCTTTATTGCGTCAGTGCGCCGAGATAACTTAACCTTTATGGGGAATGAGTTGATCGCAATTAGTGAACGTCGCTTCGTGACCAAAGAGCAACTTCAAGCGGCAAAACGCTTTACACGTATAGCCTTAAAGCCGTATCTTGGCGGTAAACCTTTAAAGAGCAGAGAACTTTTCCTGCCAATGACCAGTTTTTCCAAAATACGGAGTATAGGAAAATGAGCGCAATTTATTTAGGCGTTAATATCGATCATATCGCAACTTTACGTAATGCACGTGGTACCAAATATCCAGACCCAGTTCACGCTGCTGAAATCGCTGAACGCGCGGGTGCTGATGGCATCACAATCCATTTGCGTGAAGACCGACGCCATATTAAAGATCGCGATGTTCGTATTTTGCGTGAAACGCTACAAACTCGTATGAACCTTGAAATGGCCGTGACTGATGAAATGGTCGATATTGCTCTAAAAACACAACCTGAATTTGTTTGTTTAGTGCCTGAAAAGCGTGAAGAACTGACCACTGAGGGTGGTTTAGACGTTCTTGGTCAGCTTGAAAAAGTCAAAGCAGCAACCGAAAAGTTGACGGAGGCAGGGATTAAAGTATCGCTCTTTATTGATGCTGATCGTGAACAAATTGACGCCGCTAAAGCATGCGGTGCACCATTTATCGAGCTGCATACTGGTCATTACGCTGACGCTGAAACGGAAACGGATCAACAAGATGAGTTGAAGAAAATTGCAGCAGCGGCAAGTTATGCCAGTGACCTTGGCATCACCGTTAACGCTGGTCATGGTTTGACTTACCATAACGTAGCGGCTATCGCGGCATTGCCTGAAATCTATGAATTGAATATTGGCCACTCTATCATTGGTCGCGCCGTGTTTGACGGTTTAGATAAAGCTGTTGCTGACATGAGAGCAATCATGCAAGCGGCGCGTAAATAAGGTTAACGAGTGGCTATTGTTGGTCTGGGTAGTGATATCGCAGAAATCGAACGTATAGAAAAAGCATTATCACGCAGTGGTGATGCTTTTGCCGAGCGTATTTTGACACCGCAAGAGCTCGCTGTATTTACGTCATTGAAGCAAAAGGGCCGCTATCTTGCTAAGCGTTTTGCAGCCAAAGAAGCAGCATCGAAAGCATTGGGTACTGGTATCGCACATGGCGTCAGTTTTCAAGACTTCACAATCAGCAATGATCAAAATGGTAAACCACTGCTGACGCTCTCTGGCAAGGCGGCGCAATTGGCTGAAGTTGCTGGTGTGCAACATATCCACTTAACGATATCGGATGAACGTCACTATGCGGTCGCAACGGTGATATTCGAATCGTAGTTAGTAGTTATGCTCATTGGAGTTGCGCCATATATGGCGCAACTCCAACCTATTCTTATTGTTCAGGTTTAATGGCTAAACCAGATAAGGTTTTGCCGTTACGACTACTTTTTCCATCTCATCTTGCAGCTCAAATAGCTCTGGCTCAATATCACTGATCAATTGTCCTGCTCGTAGAGCTTGCTCAATAGTGGCACACACTTTTTTCAAGCGCGGAACGCCACTGTACGAGCAGCTACCATGCAGTTTGTGTACATGATGGAGCAGATCTTGCGTTGAATATTCATCATCTTCTAAGGCCATTGCAACGACTTGATTAATTTCAGGGATCGACTCTACCAACATTTTCAGTAGATCTTTTGCTAAGTCTTCCTTGTTGGCTGACTGTTTGAGGGCCGTTTGCCAGTCAATGATGATGGTGTCGGCATGTGCGACTTCTTGAGCCTCTATTATCGGTTCCAAGTGCTCAGTGAGCTCTAGCTTTTCAACTTCATGGCTAGTCGTGTGCGGATTCCAGTGAACCAATACCTGCTGCAAAATATGTTCTTCGATAGGTTTGGTTAGGTAATCGTCCATACCAGCTTTCAAGAGACGATCTCGCTCCCCAACCATGGCATGAGCGGTAACAGCGATAACGGGGGTTTGAGCATTAAGCTGGGTCTTTTTGATTTCCTGGCATGCGGTAACGCCATCCATATGCGGCATTTGGATGTCCATCAAAATAATATCGAACTTATGATCTTTCGCCTGTTCGATGGCATCTTGGCCATTGGTACAAGAAACAATGGTTTCTACGCGCTCTTGCAGCAGTGCCATGATCAATTTTAGGTTGGCTGGGTTATCATCAACCGCCATGACTTTCAGTGGTAGTTTATCAAACTCGCTAGGTGATTCCGGTACATCTTGAATGGCGGGTTGGTGGGCAATCAATATTTGCAGCAGTTTTTTCCGCGATAGCGGCTTGGTGATGCACTGTACCGGATATTGCTGCATCAGATGATCGGATAGCGCAAGCTCAGTACTTGGCGTACCAATAATGACATTATCTGCCATATTAACGGCGTTGTTGACCCATTGTTCGACCAACTTAATGTCAGTTTCTTTACTCGGCGCTAAATTAAGTAGTACATAATCAAAATGTTCTGACTCTTCAGGCATCACTGAACGATAAGTAACATGTAGCCCCGCTTGAACCAACATCTGCTGTGTAATCGAGGCTGCTTGCATATTGGGCTCAATTAGTAACAATTGTTTACTGCTGAGTATCTGAGGGTCCAGCCAATCACTCATTGGCATTTCTGTGATGTGCAATCTCAGAGTAAACCAGAAGGTTGAACCTTGGTGTAGGCGGCTGGTTAAGCTGATTTCTCCCCCCATTTGGCTGACCAGTTTCTGAGTAATAACCAGTCCCAAGCCTGTGCCACCATAGCGACGCGAAATACTAGCGTCGGCTTGACTAAATGCTTGAAATAGTTGGGCTTGTTGTCGCTCGGAAATGCCGATTCCCGTATCGCGAACCATGAACTGTAGCTCTACCACATCATCGCGCTGCGAGCGCATTTCGACACTAATATCGATATTGCCGCGTTCAGTAAATTTAATCGAGTTACCCACAAGGTTGGTCAGTACTTGCTGAATTCGTAGTGGGTCGCCAACTAATCCTGCTGGGATTTTTTGGTCAACTTTAAGCGTGATTTCCAGCCCTTTTTCATGAGCGCTGGTGGCTTGCAAATTCACCACTTCTTCTAGGCTTTCTTGGAACTCAAATGGAATGTTTTCTAACGCCAATTTACCCGCTTCAAGCTTAGAGAAATCTAAGATGTCATTGATGATATTCAATAAGTTGTTTGCTGATTTTTCGATGGTTTGGAGGTAATCCATTTGACTGTTGCTGAGCTGTGTTTTCAGCATTTGACGGGTAAAACCGATCACACCGTTAAGTGGGGTGCGCAGTTCATGTGACATATTGGCAAGAAACTCTGATTTCACGCGTGCCGCTTCTTGGGCGCGTTTTTTAGCAATATCGAGTTCGACGTTTTGAATCTCTAATTGTTCTAAGGTTTCACGTAAGTCAGAGGTTGCTTGATCAATGCTGTGCTGCATCTCAACATGATATTCCGATAGTGAAACTGCCATCGCATTGATGCCTTTTTTGAGCGAATCTAATTCGCCGTGCATTTTACCTTCAATGCGCACATCCAAATGACCACGGCGAATTCTGTCCACCATATTTTTCATATGGGTAATAGGACGTGTGACGTCGTGCAATAGTCGAAATGCAAAGGCTCCTGATAACCCTAACCCAAGCGCTAGCACCAAAAAGGCTGAAAAAATTTCTTGATACTGCTGTAAGCGCAAAGATGAAAGATCCAACTCTATCGCAATATAACCTAACGCTGGCGTAGTGGCTTCAGAGCCCCCACCTTCAATTAGACGACTTTCTTCGAGGATGGGAGTACGTAAAATTAGCGTATTCTCGGTCAGGTGTGAGCTACTAAGGATCGGTATCGGTTTATCTTTTGGGTAAGTCAGGCTTTCAAAATTGGGGTGAAAGTTAGACGTTACAAATAATTCGTGGTTGGCGTCAAATACAGCAATACTGCGAACTAACTTCGAATTTTTGCGGTGTGCATAACTGATAATACGTCGTACTGATTCACGGCTTTGATTCTTTAACGCTTCTTCGCTAGCAATCGCTAAGGGTTCAATGATGCTCGCCCCTGCATTAATCACCTGATTTTCAAGATCGTGGTAGCGATTAAAGGAAAAAAAAGCACTCAGCAATAAGCCGATAATCAAGGTCGGAGCTAGGGTTAAGGTAATAACGCGCGCGCGTAAGCCATATCTGGTCATTATTGTCTAAACATCGTGGTGTGGATATGGGAAAATAGCCCGCAGTTTGACAAGCGAAGCTAGTACGAAAATCGTTTAATTAGCGGTTAGCTTAATCAAGTCGAGTAAATTCGACAATCATCCCCGCACTAAATAGTGACGCTAGGGCAGAAAAACACCGATTAAATCTTACGTAGGCATAAAGCATGGCACGTTTTTTCCAACCGAAAAAGAAAACGCAACTAGAGACCAAACATCAAACGGTATTGATTGAGCGGCTTGATCACCAAGGGGCTGGCATTGCTTATCAGCAAAAGAAACCGATCTTTATCGATGGTGCTCTGCCGGGCGAACAAGTGCTTATACAGCTTAGTGAGAGTAAAAGTAAATTTTTTCGTGGCCAATTGATCAAAGTGTTAAAGCCAAGTGAGCAGCGTATTGATGCGTTTTGTCCGCATTACTCACAATGTGGCGGCTGTGATCTACAGCATCTGACCCATGAGGCTCAAATCGAGCATAAACAGCAAACGCTCAGTCAATTAATGGCCAAATTTGCAGGCCAAACGTTGACATTGTCTGAGCCGGTTTCAGGCCCCGATAAAGGTTATCGTCGTCGGGCACGTATCAGTTTACTGTGGGATAAAAAACAGCAGCAGCTGCTATTTGGTTTTCGAAAAAAACAGAGCAAGCAGATAGTTAACATCACAGACTGCTCGGTATTAGAGCCGCAGTTAAACCAGTTACTTGCCCCTTTAAAGGCGTTATTAACCACGTTTAAACAGCAAGAACAGCTCGGCCATGTAGAACTGGTGTTAGGTGAACAAGGTGCAGTTATTGTGCTAAGGCACCTCAAAGCATTAGCTCCAGAAGATAAACAAGCCTTACTTGAATTCGCTGCGCAGCATCAGGCAACGCTGTACGTTGTCCCGCAAAGTGAGCAACTTGAAATTCTCTCAGGAAAAGAAGCCACTTACAGTGAGGGTGGGGTGATAATTCCATTTTTGCCGTCGAACTTCATTCAGGTCAATCGGTACGTGAACCAGAAAATGGTTGAGCAAGCGATGGACTGGTTACAGATTTCTCCAGAGGATCGGGTACTCGATTTATTCTGCGGTTTGGGTAATTTTAGTTTGCCGATAGCTAAGCGTGCACAATTTGTGGTTGGTGTTGAAGGCGTTGACGAGATGGTCACACAAGCACAACAGAATGCAACGCACAACAATATAAACAATATCGCGTTCTACCAAGCAAATTTGGAACAAGATTTGTCGAGCCAAGAGTGGGCAAAGGAAAAATTTGCTAAAGTACTGCTCGACCCAGCACGTGCAGGAGCAGTTGGTATTGTTGATCAACTTTCTCGTTTAGGCGCAAAAAGTGTCGTTTATGTCTCTTGTAACCCAGCGACGCTTGCTCGAGATAGCCAAAGCTTGATAAGCCAAGGTTATAAATTAGTAAAATTAGGCATGTTGGATATGTTTCCGCATACGAGTCATTTAGAATCTATGGCGCTATTTGTAAAAAATCGATAAAGAGAGAACTAATCCTTAGACGGTTAGTCGAATAACACAAACTATAAAACTAGGACGAATTAGATGGTTGCGGTTCGAAGCGCACACTTAAATCCAGACGAACAGTTTGAGCTAGAAAAATGGATTACGAGCTTAAAGCAAGAGAAAAATACCTCCGCTAAACTGACGGAAGTATACCGCCAATGCGAAACCTTATTGGCTGGTCACTCAAAATCGACCCTATTGCTTTGGCGTGGCAGAGAGATGATCGAAATACTGGTCACGCTTTCTATGGACCGAGCCACCTTGGTTGCCGCCCAACTGTTTCCTATTGCGACCAGCGGTATTGTTGAGCGTGAAGTGCTAGAAGAAACCTACGGCAAAGAGGTCGTTAAACTGATTGATGGCGTGGAAGAAATGGCCGCGATTGGTCAGCTTAACGTGACGATGCAAGGTAGTGAAGCATCAGAACAAGTCGACAATGTACGTCGTATGTTACTGGCGATGGTTGATGATTTTCGCAGCGTGGTGATTAAACTGGCTGAACGTATTTGTAATTTACGTGAAGTGAAAGATGAGCCAGATGAAGTGCGTCGCCTTGCCGCTAAAGAGTGCGCTAATATTTACGCGCCGTTAGCTAACCGTTTAGGTATTGGTCAACTTAAATGGGAAATTGAAGATTACGCGTTTCGTTATCAGCAGTCAGAGACCTACAAACAGATAGCAAAACAACTGTCAGAACGGCGTATTGTCCGGGAACATTACATTCGCGATTTTGTCGATGATTTACGCTCTGAAATGAAAGTATGTAATATCAATGCTGAAGTGAGTGGTCGTCCTAAGCACATCTACAGTATCTGGCGAAAAATGCAAAAGAAAAACCTCGCTTTTGATGAGCTATTTGATGTGCGTGCCGTACGGATTATTGCTGATAAACTGCAAGACTGCTATGCCGCATTAGGGGTTGTACATACTAAATATAAACATCTTCCTAGCGAGTTTGATGACTATGTCGCTAACCCTAAACCCAACGGTTATCAATCCATCCATACTGTGATTTTAGGGCCGGAAGGCAAAACCATCGAGATCCAAATTCGAACCAAACAGATGCACGAAGAATCTGAACTTGGGGTTGCTGCGCACTGGAAATACAAAGAAGGTGCATCAAACGCCCGAAGTGGCTATGACGAGAAAATTACGTGGTTACGTAAGCTACTGGATTGGCAAGAAGAGATGTCTGATTCTGGCGAAATGTTAGATGAACTTCGAAGCCAGGTATTTGATGACCGCGTATACGCGTTTACCCCTCGTGGTGATGTTGTCGATTTGCCAATGGGCGCGACACCACTCGATTTTGCTTACCATATTCACTCTGAAGTTGGGCACCGTTGTATTGGGGCTAAAGTGGCAGGACGTATCGTGCCTTTTACTCATAAATTATCAATGGGTGATCAAGTTGAGATTATCACACAGAAAGAGCCCAACCCATCGCGTGATTGGCTAAACCCATCGACAGGTTTTGTTCATTCTGGTCGTGCGCGCGCGAAGATTAACGCGTGGTTCCGTAAGCAGAGTCGTGAAAAGAACCTAGAAGCTGGGCGTGAAATTCTCGACGATGAATTAGCTAAAATTGGCGCGACATTAAAAGATGCCGAAAAATACGCTCTAAAACGCTTTAACGTAAATACACCGGATGAGCTATTTGTCGGTATTGGTAGCGGTGATTTACGCATTAACCAAATCGTTAATCACATTAATGCCTTAGTCAATAAGCCAACGGCTGAACAAGAAGATCGACAGGCGCTCGAAAAGCTTCAAGAGTCAGAAGCTCGAACACCACAACAAAGCAGGCCACATAAAGATGCAGTTGTAGTGGAAGGGGTTGACAACTTAATGACCCATTTAGCGCGTTGCTGTCAGCCCATTCCTGGTGATCTCATCAAGGGCTACATTACTCAAGGGCGAGGTATTTCAGTGCATCGCAGTGATTGTGAGCAGCTCGAAGAACTTAGTCATCATGCTCCAGAGCGTATCATTGATACCGTATGGGGCGGGGGTTCTGTTGGTTTGTACATTCTGACGCTGCGCATTGAGGCAATGGAACGTAGTGGACTAATCAAAGACATTACCACCTTGTTAGCCAACGAAAAAATCAAAGTGCCGAGTATGAAAAGCCGAGTGGATTATAAGCGCCAATTGTTGATCATGGACTTTGATCTTGAACTCAATAATATTGAAGTATTATCACGAGTGATTAAACGACTTGAACAGTTGAAAGATGTGATGTTAGTGAAGCGTCTTGGCTGATTTAATTAGTGAATACAAAATGCGATTAAAAGGTGAGTGGCTTTAGCTGCTCACCTTTTTCTTTAAAAATTGATGTTAAGGACAAAAAAATGAGTCATCCAATTGAACAACTTGAACAGATCATGGCGCAATTGCGTGACCCAGAAAATGGTTGCCCTTGGGATAATAAGCAAACTTTTGAAAGTGTGGTTCCTTATACTATTGAAGAAACCTACGAAGTGGTCGATGCCATTCATAATCAAGACTGGCCAAACCTAAAAGAAGAATTAGGTGACTTACTTTTCCAAGTGATTTTTTATAGCCAAATGGCCAAAGAACAAGGTTTGTTTGATTTTTCAGAAGTCGTTGCTGCGGTCAATGAAAAGCTAACGCGCCGCCATCCGCATGTTTTTTCTGATACTAAGTTTGAGAATGAAGCCCAAATAAACGCCAACTGGGAAGCAGAAAAAGCCAAAGAGAAAGCGCAAGCAGGCAAAAAACAACAAAGTATTCTAGACTCAATACCACAATCATTCCCTTCACTTTTACGTGCTACAAAAATCCAAAAAAAGTGTGCCAAATACGGTTTTGATTGGAATTCACTTGGGCCTGTTGTTGATAAGGTTCATGAGGAAATCGACGAGGTCATGGAAGAAGCTTTGCAAGTCAATCCTGACTTTGCACGAGTGGAAGATGAAATGGGGGATTTGCTATTCGCTACGGTTAATTTGGCTAGGCATTTAAAAACCGACCCAGAAGTGGCGTTGAATAAAGCAAATCGCAAGTTTTCTCGCCGATTTCAAGCGATTGAAGCTATGGTGGCAGAAAATGAAAAACAGCTAACGGACTTTTCATTGGATGAGTTAGATGCGATGTGGAATGAAGTGAAAATATTAGAAACAGCAAAAAATAAATCTTGAAGGCTATGTTGACTTTTTGAGGCTAATTTTCTGCTTTTGCGTGGTGCAATAAGTCATATCGAGTGGTGCACTTTGATTTGAAGCAAAAAATAAAAAACAACAGTGTGATAGATTTCACGTTGTAGCGGATAAGGGCTTCTGGTATATTTTCATCCCGTCCAGAAGAAATCCATTTCCCTCATTCAACCAATTTCAGGTTAAACATGACGACAAATTACATTTTTGTTACTGGCGGGGTTGTATCCTCTCTAGGTAAAGGTATTGCGGCAGCATCTCTTGCGGCGATTTTAGAAGCTCGTGGTCTTAAAGTGACTATGATGAAGCTTGACCCTTACATCAACGTTGACCCGGGCACAATGAGCCCAACTCAACATGGTGAAGTGTTTGTCACGGAAGATGGCGCTGAAACAGACCTTGACCTTGGTCACTACGAACGTTTCATTCGTACCAAAATGACTAAGCGCAATAACTTTACTGCTGGTCGTGTTTATGCCGATGTATTGCGTAAAGAGCGCCGTGGTGATTACCTAGGTGCAACGATTCAGGTTATCCCTCATATTACTAACGCTATCAAAGACCGCGTTATCGCAGGCTCCGAAGGTCACGATGTGGCTATCGTTGAGGTTGGCGGTACAGTAGGTGATATCGAATCACTACCGTTCATGGAAGCTATTCGTCAGCTAGCGATTGAAGTTGGCCGCGAACACGCAATGTTCATGCACCTTACTTTAGTGCCTTATCTTGCTGCTGCTGGTGAAGTGAAAACTAAGCCAACACAACACTCAGTGAAAGAACTGCTTTCTATTGGTATTCAACCTGATATTCTGGTTTGCCGTAGCGATCGTATGATCCCAGCGAACGAGCGTAAGAAAATTGCCCTGTTCTGTAACGTGCCAGAAAAAGCAGTTATCTCAATGAAGGATGTGGATTCAATCTACAAAATCCCTCAGTTGATCAAAGCTCAAGGTCTTGATGATATTGTTTGTAACCGTTTTGGTATTAACGCGCCAGAAGCGAACCTTGCAGAATGGGAACAAGTGATTTACGAAGAAGCGAACCCTACTGCTGAAGTCGTTATCGGTATGGTTGGTAAATACATTGAATTACCAGATGCCTATAAATCAGTTAACGAAGCATTGAAACATGCAGGCCTGAAGAATCGTCTAAGTGTTAAAATCAAATATATTGATTCACAAGATGTTGAGACGAAAGGTACGGAAGTGCTCGCTGACTTGGACGCTATTTTAGTTCCTGGTGGTTTCGGTGACCGTGGTATTGAAGGCAAAATCCTTGCCGCACAGTATGCACGTGAAAATAAAGTACCTTACTTGGGTATTTGTCTTGGCATGCAAGTAGCGCTAATTGAATTCGCGCGTAATGTTGCTGGCCTAAAAGGTGCACATTCAACAGAATTTAACAAAGAAACAAAATACCCTGTGGTAGGCTTAATTACCGAATGGGTAGATGGTGAAGGTAACGTAGAAGAACGTACTGAAAAATCTGATCTTGGTGGTACTATGCGTTTAGGTTCGCAGCTTTGCCACCTAGAAAAAGGCACCAAAGCGTACGAGCTTTACGGGAGTGCGACAATTCATGAACGCCACCGTCACCGTTATGAAGTCAACAATAATCTTCGTCCGCAGATCGAGAAAGCTGGCCTAAAAGTATCAGGTCTGTCTGCTGACAAGAAATTGGTTGAAGTGATAGAGAACCCTGCTCACCCATGGTTTGTAGCAGCTCAGTTCCACCCAGAATTCACATCAACCCCTCGTGATGGTCACCCACTATTTGCAGGCTTTATTAAAGCAGCAGGTGAGTTCCAACGCGGTGAATCAGAGAAGTAACAAGGATACGGGCAGTTGCAATTGTTGTGCTGCTGCCCTTTATAGTTTTGACATTTAAATTCAACGAGAGGAAACATTAATGTCTAAGATCGTTAAAGTTCTAGGTCGCGAAATCATCGACTCACGTGGTAACCCAACAGTAGAAGCTGAAGTTCACCTAGAAGGCGGTTTCGTAGGTATGGCTGCTGCTCCATCTGGCGCATCTACAGGTTCTCGCGAAGCTCTTGAGCTACGTGACGGTGACAAATCACGTTTCCTAGGTAAAGGTGTTCTTAAAGCTATTGCTGCTGTAAACGGCCCAATCGCTGACGCTCTAGTTGGTAAAGATGCTAAAGATCAAGCGGCTATCGACCAAGTGATGATCGACCTAGATGGTACTGAGAACAAATCTAACTTCGGTGCTAACGCAATTCTTGCTGTTTCTCTAGCAAACGCTAAAGCAGCAGCTGCAGCTAAAGGCATGCCTCTATACGAGCACATCGCTGAGCTAAACGGTACTGCTGGTCAGTTCTCTATGCCTCTACCAATGATGAACATCATCAACGGTGGTGAGCACGCAGACAACAACGTAGATATTCAAGAGTTCATGATCCAACCAGTTGGCGCTAAGACTCTTAAAGAAGCTCTACGTATCGGTGCAGAAGTATTCCACAACCTAGCTAAAGTTCTTAAAGCTAAAGGCCTAAGCACTGCAGTTGGTGATGAAGGTGGTTTCGCTCCTAACCTAGAATCTAACGCTGCTGCACTAGCTGCAATCAAAGAAGCGGTAGAATCTGCAGGTTACGTACTAGGTAAAGACGTTACTCTAGCGATGGACTGTGCTGCATCTGAGTTCTACGACAAAGAAGCTGGCAACTACAACATGAAAGGCGAAGGTAAAATCTTCACTTCTGAAGAGTTCAACCACTACCTAGCTGACCTAGCTAACCAATACCCAATCGTATCTATCGAAGACGGTCTTGACGAATCAGATTGGGATGGCTTCAAGCACCAAACTGAACTACTAGGTGACAAACTTCAACTAGTAGGTGACGATCTATTCGTTACTAACACTAAGATTCTTGCTCAAGGTATCGAGAAAGGCGTAGCTAACTCTATCCTTATCAAGTTCAACCAAATCGGTTCTCTAACTGAGACTCTAGCTGCAATCAAGATGGCTAAAGACGCAGGTTACACAGCAGTAATCTCTCACCGTTCTGGCGAAACTGAAGATGCAACTATCGCTGACCTAGCGGTAGGTACAGCTGCAGGTCAAATCAAGACTGGTTCTATGAGCCGTTCTGACCGTGTTGCTAAGTACAACCAACTAATCCGTATCGAGGAAGCTCTAGGTGAGCGTGCTCCTTTCAACGGCCTTAAAGAAGTGAAAGGTCAAGCTTAATTCCCCTTGTGGAAATTAACTTAGCTTTACTACTTTAGAGAACGCCCTGCATTGCAGGGCGTTTTTTTATGCCGGGCTATTTCGTTTACACTAAGCTTTGCTTGCATTCAAAGCTGCAATAGCGGCGATACGTCTTTTTTCCATCTCTTCTCTGATCGCTTTTCCTTGTAACCCGCTGGCAACGATATCTTTCACCACGACTGATTGAGCCGCTTGATATGCCGCCTCAAAGATTGCTTTTTGAGGATAGGGGGTATTCTCGCACCCTAATCGCCCGGCGTGATCGGCTTGGCAACAGAGTAACACCTCCTTCAAACGCTCTGGTTTACGCCATACATCGAGTTTATCGAGTATTTTGAGTTTGGTGCTTGCTTTCAGCTCGGCCGCTCTGTGTATATTTGAGTGCTGCTCACACACTAATAGTGCTAATTCTTTGAATTCATTTGGAACACGTATGCGTTCGCACAGTTTTTTAATTATTTTCACCCCAGTATGACAGTGCATTTTATGGCTTGGCCATTCACTTTCTGGCGTTACACCTTTACCTAAGTCGTGGACTTGGGCTGCGAAACGGATTGTAAGAGAAGACGAGAGCCTAGCCGCTTGTGCGGCCACTAACAGCGTGTGAATACCACTATCAATTTCAGGGTGCCATTTTTCCGGCTGTGGGACACCAAATAGACGATCTAACTCTGGTAGAATCACTTTTAATGCCCCACATTCATGCAGAACAGAAAGAAATATTTCGGGATTGTGTGTGGAGAGGGACTTGTGCCATTCTTGCCAGACGCGCTCTGGAGTTAAATGTGCCAGTTCCCCTGATAGCGAAATGGTTTGCATCAATTGCTTGGTTTCATCGGCGATGGTAAAACCCAAATGGCTCAACTTGGCTGCAAAACGAGCAACGCGTAAAACCCGCAAAGGATCTTCAACAAACGCGTCGGATACATGGCGCAAAATACGTAATTGAAGATCGCGCTGCCCACCATAAGGGTCGATAATGTGCCCATGTGGATCTTGCGCCATGGCATTGATGGTCAAATCACGCCTCATAAGATCTTCTTCGAGGCTAACATCTGGTGCGTAATAGCAGGCAAAACCAGTATATCCAGAGCCGGTTTTACGCTCTGTTCGTGCCAGAGCATGTTCCTGTTTGGTTTTGGGATGCAGAAATACAGGAAAATCTTTACCAACGGGAGTGAAGCCAGCCTCCAACATTTGCTCTGGGCTAGCCCCAACAACGACCCAATCTTGGTCATAGACATTAATATTGAGTAACTGATCGCGCACTGCGCCCCCAACTAAGTATACTTGCACCGGATTACCTCGAATATACAGAAATGCCATTGGCGATTGATGTTAGCAATGGTACTTTTCCTAACACTGAAATGATAGAGACGAGAGAATGTATAAGGAATATTTTGCTTTCAATGAGCACCCGTTTTCAATTGTGCCGAGCTCTCGTTACCTGTTTTTGAGTCAGCGTCATCGTGAAGCGATACAGCATTTACAGGCAGGGCTGGGTGAAGGTGGAGGCTTTGCGTTATTAACTGGTGAAGTGGGCACGGGAAAAACGACGGTGGCTCGCGCCATGTTGGCGGCTCTAGATGACAAGACGCGGGCTGGGTTTATCTTAAATCCGACATTTTCAGATATTGAGTTGCTCGAAGCGATATGTGATGAGTTTGCGATTCAATATCAGCAGCCTGCGAGTTTAAAACAGTTAAGCCAGGCTATTTATCAATTTCTGCTAAACAACCATGCACAAGGTGTGAATACACTGCTTGTGATTGATGAAGCACAGCATCTCGCGGCGGATGTACTCGAGCAACTACGGTTATTGACTAACCTTGAGACAGACAGTCGAAAATTACTCAAAGTGTTGCTGATTGGACAGCCTGAATTGCAGCAAAAACTGCAATTACCGCAACTACGCCAGTTGGCACAACGTATCACTGGGCGTTACCACTTACTGCCATTAAATGAAGAAGAAACCGCGCACTATATTCATTTTCGCCTGAAATTAGCCGGTGGTAATCCGGATCTGTTTAATCTCAAGAGTAGTAAATGGATTGCCGCGCACACTCACGGTATCCCTAGGCTTATCAATTTAGTCTGTGATGCGTGCTTAAAGTTGGCTTACCAGCAGGGAGTGCGCGAAATCTCTTTCGATATCGTCCGTTCTGCTTGCCAAGATATTATGAAATTTCAGTCATCGGTTTACCAAGCTCCTCAAAGCATTGCGACCAAGAAACCCTATCTAAACTTAACCGTTATTGCTGCTGGAGCGTTAATTGCTATCGCAGCCGGCTGGTTTAGCCCACATTTAATTGATCGTGTTATCGCTCAACAGATTCCATTGCCTGCATTACCCAAGCCGATCACTATGCAGGTCACTAGCCCTCAGTTAGAAAGTGATGTACGGGCTTCAAGTCAGCTAGAGGACGCGGTTAGTGATTTGTACAAGGTTTGGGGATACCAAGCTGCTTTAGTTGATAGCTTTTGCAGTAACGAAATCGAGAGCCTTTTCCGTTGTCAACGAGAGCTTGGCAACCTTGATGATATTGAAAAAATTGGCCTACCGGTTGTACTGACGTTGAATATCGGTCAGACAACTGGCTATGCGGTGTTGTACGGTCTGGTGGCTGACCAAGTGCAGCTCATTTTAGCGGATAAGAGAGTTCAAATAGATAGAGCGCAGCTTCTCGATTTGTGGTCTGGAGAATATCGCTATATTTGGCAGCGTCAATTAACTCGCACGCTGAAGCTAGGTATGCAGGGGAGAGATGTGCAAATACTGAATCAAAAACTATCTCAGGTGTTAGGTGAGCCAGTTTCTGAGTCAGTTCAGTTTAATGGTTCATTAAAGCGTAAGGTAGAGCTTTTCCAACGTTGGCAGAATATGGATGTCGATGGCATTGCTGGTAGCCGTACTTTAAGGCAGCTTGAGCTACTGACTCAGCAAGATGCGCCGGCGTTAATGATGACAGAGGAGAAAATATAATGTCGCAAGTTCTTAAAGCATTGGAACAATCAGAAATCAGTCATCAGCAAAATGCACCTGTAGTGTTTACCTCGACTTCTCCGAAAATGGCGATTCGACCACATAAATTAGTGTCGCTGAAAAACTTGCTGCTATTGTGTATGCCGACGCTCGCTTGTCTTGGTTACTTGTTGTATCAAAGTTATCAGGCTCGATTACATGAAATCGATCAACTTGTTCAAAATGGTCCCAGTGTAGTGACCGAAAATGCGCCCTACCAGTTATTGGACTATCCTGACTTTGCCGAGCTGAAAGCGATTCCTCGTTTGACCTCACAACCGTCGGATAGCTTTGTGTTTTCTAATCAGAGTGAGCAGAAGGCTACCGATCTAACCATAGTTTCACAGAACGGTTCGGCTGCAGTCTCTAGTAGTGAAAAATCCGAATTTGGTCTTGGGGATGTGGATCTCAGTCAGTTATCCCCCCTGTTGGTGCAAAGAGTCGAGCTTGCCTTACAAGACAAGGGGCAACAAACTGCATTGGTATCATCTGGTGAAAATGTGTTATTAACAGAGCACGCTGATGAGTTTGCCGGGCGTTTGCCTGCATTGAACTTTCAGACACATGTTTATTCTAGCCGTGCAGATAAACGCTGGGTCAAGATTAATGGCGTCGAGAGGGTAGAAGGGGATGTAGTGACTAGTGATGTTAATTTGGTTGCGATAGAGCCTCAATCAACCGTCATACTATTTAACAACCAACGGATTGAAATTCCCGCATTGTATGATTGGCAAGGATAAAAAATGGTCACTGAAGAGTGACCATTTTTACATCGAATCGATTAAGCCCAGCCAGAAGGGTGCTTTTTACGACGCGGAATAATGTGTGGCAAAATTAAGCCAAGCAAAAGACCAATACCGGCAACACCACCACCATAAGTGAAATATTTAAGCAGTAAGTCTTCTTTTTGAGTATCTAGTCTTGCGCGAAGCTCACGAGTTTCTGTTTGAGCTGCAGTGAGCTGTTTACTGATGTCACTGTAGTTTTGTTCTAGTTCAGCAATTTGTTGATTACGAACCTCGAGTGAATCAACAAGACCTGCTTTTTCACTGTCTGCATTTTTTTGTGCATTAGCCAATTTACCTTTGACTTCTGCAAGTTCGCTTTCCAGTTTAGGAAGACGCATTGCCATGCTTTCTTGGCGAGTAACGAAACGGCTTTCAACCCAACCGGTACGACCTTTCTCATCGACAATTTGGCTGTAACCTGACTCTTTGTTTACATCAAGCAATTTTACTTTATCACCGGCATCAATGCTGCCAAGAATTCGGAACTGGTTGCTCGGCCCTGAATGCATGTAAGTAAAGAGTTTGTCCGCAATATAGCGGTCTTGCGCAAAAGTTGGCGCAGCCAACATGGTGAATAGAACCATGCAGATCAGTTTTTTCACGATAAGTCCTTTAACAATCAGATGAGGTATCAAAAAATGCTTTCGGCAAATATTAAGAAGTTTCGTTAGTTGGTGCAACAAAGAAGGGAGGCTAAGCCTCCCTTTCTGTGCGTTTGAGTCAATAATGACATTGTATTTACAATATATTGACGCGCTTAGTTAGCCGAATACGGCTTGGATTGCATAGAAGAACACAACTGCAAGCAGTGCACCTGCTGGTAATGTTACGATCCAAGAAGCAACAATATTACGCACAACGCCTAAGTTAAGCGCTGCGATACCACGAGCAAAACCAACACCCAAAACCGCACCAACAAGTGTCTGTGTGGTTGAGATTGGAAGACCAGTGCCTGAAGCCAATACCACTGTAGAAGCGGTTGCTAGCTGGGCTGCAAAACCACGACTAGGTGTAAGTTCAGTTATTCCGGTACCTACAGTTGCCATTACTTTGTGACCTAATGTTGCCAGGCCGACCACAATACCAAAGCCACCGAGTGGAAGAATCCACCATGCAATTGTACTTTTGGCCGTAATTTCACCCATATGTTCGATAGTGGAAACAACGGCAGATAGTGGACCAATTGCGTTTGCTACATCGTTTGAACCGTGAGCAAAAGCCATCGCACATGCGGTAATGACCATTAACACACTGAAGATACTTTCAACGCCAGCAAAGCCATGGTCTTCTTCGCGGTTGGCAAATTTCTTTTTAATGTATAGGTAGCCGCCTAGCATAACCAGACCAGAAACAATGACTGACCACATCCAAGCTTCACCGCCACTTAGATGCAAGCCAACGTGTTTCAGGCCTTTCTTAATGGTTACTAAAGCGATAACCATGGTAGTGATAAACATATAAATTGGCACAAAGCGTTTCGCATTCATCAACGGATTTTCAGTATCAAAAATCAGTCGCTGTGCACTGACAAAAATCAAGTACGCAAAGAAACCAGAAATGACGGGAGTCACAATCCAGCTCCCTACAATGCCTTGTACACTGCTCCAATCGACGGCTTCTGTGCCGACTGATATGCACGCAAAACCGATGATTGCACCGATAATTGAGTGAGTGGTAGAAACAGGCCAGCCCATGTAAGAAGCCAACAATAACCATGTGCCTGCGGCAAGTAGCGCAGACATCATGCCATAGACAAGAACATCAGGTTGGTGTGCAAATAGAGATGTTTCGATAACACCTTGACGGATCGTGTCGGTTACTTCACCACCAGCAAGGTATGCGCCCGCAAATTCAAAGACCATCGCAATAAGGATGGCTTGTTTTACGGTAAGTGCTTTAGAACCTACAGAGGTGCCCATTGCATTCGCAACGTCATTTGCACCAATACCAATAGCCATCAGAAAACCGAAAGCGGCTGCAACAATAACCAGGACAGTGCCGTAGTTCGCAAGGATATCCATCGTAATACCTAGTTGTTTAATAACAAGCGGAGCAATATTGTTTACGTTTTAATGACGCAAAAAACCATCAGCGATGAATAATAATCAACGCTTAATTGATGGTATCAAATAGTGCTCTTCGTTATTTGGTTAACTTATTGATTTAAGAACGAGAAAGCATAACTTCAAGACGAGCGCCTACACGCTGTGCTTGATCGGCAATGCCACCCACCCACTCTAGAATTTTATACAAGAACATGACGTCGATCGGATTCATTTTTGATTCAATCGCCATCAATTGTTGACGTAGTTGAACCTGCATCGTGTCAGTATCATCTTCAATCACATCCAGTTGATTGATCATTTCAGCTACTAACGTAACTTCACGACCTTTAAATCCAGTTTCCAATAACTCATCGAGTTCATTGATCACTTTCTGTGCTTGGCCCGCAGCGTCTAAGCAACGTTTTACGTAAGCAATGAAGTTTTCTTGAAGAGGCTCTGGAATGATTAATTGACGACCGTAAACACGGCCTGAAATATCTTTGGCAAGGTTTGCGAGTTTATCTTGCTGAGTCAATAGTTCCAACATGTCGGTACGATCAACAGGCATAAATAAACCGCGAGGCAGTTTAAGACGAATTTCACGCTTAAGTACGTCTGCTTCTTTCTCTAGATGAGAAATTTGAGCACGAATTTCAGCTGCTTTTTCCCAATCACCCTTTGAAGCGACTTCAAAGAAGTTGACTAGATGTGAACAGCATTCATTCACACATACCACGTGGCGTTGCAAAGGCTTTATAGGGGACTTTGCAAATAACCCCATAATTGTATTTACTGGCATGGTCATTCAACCTAAAAAATATAACCTTAAAAGAACATACACCATTCTTGGTGAAATGTTGAGCGATGGCTATAAAGGCGCGCATGTTAACCCATTCAATCTCTCATTTAAACTGTTTTAGATCATCATTCTGGTGATATTTGTCACTTGCCCCACTGTGCATTAGGCAATATTCTTTCACCATCTGCTTTGAAAGGGTTAGTTATGGAAACCGAGATAGAACTGAAGTTTTTTGTTTCTCCACAATTTTCGGAAATTTTACGATACAAAATTTCTGAACTCAAAGTACTTCAGCACAGTTGTCGAGAGTTGGGTAACATTTACTTTGATACGCCTGATAATTGGCTACGTCAGCATGATACTGGGCTTCGTATTCGCCGTTTTGATGATGTGTATGTTCAAACCGTGAAAACAGCCGGGCGAGTCGTAGCGGGCTTACACCAAAGACCAGAATATAACGCAGAGCACAATAGTGATGAACCTAAACTGGCCCTACATCCCGAAGATATATGGCCAACGGGTAAAAGTGTTGAAGCGCTTCAATCAGAATTGATCCCCTTATTCTCAACGAATTTCACCCGCGAACAGTGGTTGATCGGCATGGCTGATGGTAGCCAGGTCGAAGTTGCTTTCGATCAAGGTTTTGTTGTCGCTGGTGATCAGCAAGAACCGATTTGTGAAGTGGAGCTTGAGCTCAAGTCGGGACAAACCGACGCTCTGTTTACACTTGCACGCCAATTTTGTGAACATGGTGGTATGCGCCTTGGTAATTTGAGCAAAGCGGCAAGAGGTTATCGTCTATTTTCAGCCTACCTTGGCGATGAAGTAAAACCATTGGCTTTGGTTAACACTGACAGCTGTGATAGTGTTGAATCTTGCTTTATCCATTCTTTAGAGCATGGTTTGTCTCATTGGCACAATCATGAACAGATTTATACTGAACGCGATTCGGTTCCAGCACTGCACGAAATTAAACATGCGATTAGCTTTTTACGTCAAACACTCACTGTTTATGGTGGGATTGTGCCGCGTCGAGCTAGTGCGATTCTGCGTCAAGAATTGAAGTGGTTAGAGAAAGAGTTATCTTGGTTAAAAACGTATGACTATTTAGCTGACTTACTTGAGGATAAAGGCCATGCATTACGTAAGCTTGATGCACGCAAATTTTTAATCGCAGAATTAAAAGAGCAACAAGAAGCATTGCCAAGTCGTGATGATGTGCTCAAATTACTCAATTCGGCGCGTTACACAGGTTTACTGCTTGATCTTAGTCGTTGGATTCTTAGCCGTGGATGGCAGCCATTTCTGGATGATAAAGCAAGAGACAAAATGGCGGGTAATATACGAGCCTTTTCAGTGAAGCAGTTGGATCGAACGTGGGCTGAGTTAATGGAGGTATTCCCTCCCAAAGTTGAACTGAACCCTCAAGAGTATATTGATCAGCAATATCGTTTAATGCGCAATTTATATACCGGTGTTGGGTTTGCAAGTTTGTATGATGCCGAAGAGCGTCAGAATTTTCGTTTGCCTTGGGCGGATTTATTACAAGGTATTGATGATTTATTGATGCTCAAACCATTAGAAAGTCTGGTCGATAAACTGCAAGATGATGAACAAGATCAATTGAAACGTTGGTTGGTTCGTCAAGAAAACTCAATTGTCCATGCGATGGAGCAAACCCGTAACATTGGTATTGAAGCTGAGCCTTATTGGCGTAGTCACCGTTAATCTGGACTTTTAATCCTTTAAAAAGAGATGCTACGGTGTCTCTTTTTTGTTTTCATCATGTTCAGTTTTCTGTTCTAACAGTTGTGTTTCAATTTGATCGATCCGAACTAGGATCTGTTTTTGTTGTTCAACTAATTGGATCAGCAGTTTTTCTTTATTTTCTGAGCGGCGAGTTTGATGTTTATCTGGTGAGGTAATTAATGAAGTAATCAAACCTGAAATCATACCGAAGAGTCCAACGCCAGACATAATGATCGTTGCGGCCAACACTTTTCCCCCATCTGTCACGGGATAATGATCACCATAACCGACGGTTGAAATCGTCACTAACGCCCACCAAAGTGCATCTCCTCCTGAGTGGATATTGGAATCCGGTGCTTTACCTTCAAGGAAAAGCATAAAACTTGACCCAATAGTCAGCAGTACTACCATTAATAATAAAATAGAGGCTAGGGTAGTTTCTCTTCGATTTGCCATTAATTGTTTGAGAATGCTTTTTCCTGAACGGATAACGAGCAGTACGCGCAAAATATGGAAAATACGCGCGTAGCGTAATTGTTCAATAACTGGAATGCTTGCGACAAAGTCGATCCAATGCAATTTCATATATTGCACTCGATCTGTGGAACGGATCAAATCAACAATCAGTTGCAGCATAAAAATGCTACAGATCAACAAATCTAGGCCGATAAGAACCTGACGGGTGTTATGATCAATTGGGACAAACAATAAGCCTGAGATCACAAATAGCGCCATCACTGACAAGATCAGTGACAATAAATTCATCGGATTTGTTTCATCTTTGGTATTATCTTCTTTCATACGAAGCTCAAAATAAATAGCGCATCTCTTTTCAGAGTGAGCAAAATTATAAACAATTTCAATGTCTAAGACTTAGTGGAGAACTAACAATGGCTACGATGGCGTTTAAACCATGGGAGCGAGTGATTACCGATATTCGCCTTGTTCCTAAAATGGTGATGCTGATGGTGTTCAGTACAGTATTAATTATCGCCAAACAGCTTTGGGATGCGCACACTTTTTACCAATCACTACTAGCAGTAACCCAGAATCTCGATATTGCCCAACAACACTATGATGCTTATATTACACAAGTTATTTGGCAAACGGCGTTAATCATCATTATTTTTGTTGTGTTGCTTTTAGCGGCAGCCAAGATCATGTTGCGTCAAACTCAATATTTGAGTGATTCAATCAAACTGATGGCAAGCCGTGATCTTTCCACTCCGATTAATATGGAGTGTAAAGATGAATACGGTGATGTGGCTCGCGAACTCGATAAAACCCGTCGTCAACTGCAAGATGTGATCAGAGTGCAGATTGAATCCTCCCAAGAATTAGCCGCTTTAACGGAAGTTATGACAATCAGCATGTCAGAAACGAAAGAGTCGGCACAAGAAGAATTTAACGAAATTGATCAACTGGCTACCGCCATGAGTGAAATGACTTCTACGGTACAAACGGTTGCTGAACACGCGCAAACGGCGTCATCTTTAACCGAAGAGGCATCAGGGCAGGCGCAGACAGGGCAGCGTTTCGTTAAAGGTACCATCACCAAGATGAGTGAGTTGTCGCAAGATATCTCAGCGTCAGCACAAGCGGTTAACCAAGTTGAAGAACGTGTTGTCGCCATTGGTAGTGTGGTTGGAACCATTCAAAGTATTTCAGAGCAAACCAACTTATTGGCATTGAATGCCGCGATTGAAGCGGCGCGCGCAGGTGAAGCTGGGCGTGGTTTTGCGGTTGTTGCGGACGAGGTTAGGAACCTAGCTCAGCGTACTCAACAGGCAACCATTGAAATTCAAGAGATGATTTCGCAATTACAAAGTAGCGCAAATTCAGCAGTTGATCTGATGGAAAAAAGCGTAGTAGAAGCTGCTGAAGGGGTTGAACTAGTGACTAATGCCGGTAGTGAATTAGATGGTATTGTCAACCAAGTGCGACGCATTAATGACATGAACATTCAAATAGCGACGGCTGCAGGTCAGCAAACGAGTGTGGCTCAAGAGATGGATCAAAACTTGACCAATGTTCGTGAGTTGGTTGAAGCGTCGGTAACCGTGGTGGGAGAATTGCTCGAAACCTCGGAAATCATGCAAAACAATGCTGAAGAGCTTGACCGTAAAATTACCCTCTTCAAAGTGTAAACCGATACTGTAATAACCTTGAATCAACGCCCACAATTCTTGTTGTTGGGCGTTTTTTATTGCAGCAAGTTTGGTATAAATATCGTCTCAACAAAAATTCGTCGCAAAATATTAACTGATGCTAGTGCTTAAGCATTGATACCAAAATACAAGGATGCCTCATGCGATTGCCTTCTGTACTTAACTCTTCCGCTCAAGCTGCTTATCAGCTGCTTCTAGAACAACAACCTTGTATTGAGCAGTGGCCTGAATTACTCAAATCTGAACTAATTTACGTGCTGGGGTTGAGTCAATTTATTGGAGAAGCACTGCAACGTGATGAGGTGCTGTGTCAGCAATTACCTCATATGCTGGAAGATGCAGCACAAACAGAATCGATATCACACCAAAGTAAGTCACGTTTTGATGGCTACCGCAGTGAGCTAGCCAAGCAACTGGCAGCCTGTAACGATGAAATGAGTTTTCATCGCAGATTACGCCAATTCCGTAATCGAGAAATGGTCTATATTGCATGGCGTGATTTTACCGCCTCTTGGCCGCTAGAAGAGAGTTTAGAGCACCTATCGGCTTTGGCTGAAGCGCTGATCTTTGAAACTTATCAATGGCAGTATCAAGTGTGCTGCTCAGAATGGGGAACCCCCACTAATGCCGATGGTGAGGCCCAACCAATGTTGATTATTGGTATGGGGAAATTGGGTGGCGGTGAGCTTAACTTTTCTTCAGATATCGACCTCATTTTTACTTACCCAGAAAATGGTGAAACTCAAGGTGCGCGTCGTAGCATCGCCAATGCTCAGTTCTTTACTCGTTTAGGTCAGAGAATCATTAAAGCACTGGATCAGCACACTTTTGATGGCTTCTGTTACCGAGTTGATATGCGTCTGCGTCCGTTTGGTGAGAGTGGTCCTCTGGTGATGAGCTATGCCGCTCTGGAAGATTACTACCAAGAGCAAGGGCGTGACTGGGAGCGTTATGCCATGATTAAAGCTCGGGTCATGGGGCGTGAAATGTACCCGCAGTATCAAGAGTTGCGCCAAATGCTGCGCCCATTTGTTTTTCGACGCTACATTGACTTTAGTGCAATCCAATCATTGCGCCGTATGAAATCGATGATCAGCAGCGAAGTACGTCGCCGTGGGTTGCAAAACAATATTAAATTAGGCGCTGGTGGTATTCGGGAAATTGAATTTATTGCTCAGGTTTTCCAATTGATCCGTGGAGGTCGTGAACCGAGCCTGCGACAACGTGGATTACTCGAAACGTTAACCGCTATTGAAGAGCTAGCCTTGTTACAGCCAGAAGAGGTCGAGCATCTACGCAAGGCTTACCATTTCTTGCGTCGTTTAGAAAATTTATTGCAAGCGATGGCTGATAAACAGACTCAAACTTTGCCCGATAATGATATTGACCAACTTCGTTTAGCGACCGCAATGCAGTGTGCAAGTTGGCAGGTATTACTGACTCACACTCAACAGCACATGGCTAATGTCCACCAAGTGTTTGCAGCCTTGATTGGCGATGATGAAGAGGAAGAAGAGAATACGATAGCCAAGCATTTCCATGAATTGTGGGATATGGCGCATAAGCCGGAGGTTATCGATAGCATTCTTCAGCAAGATCTTGCTTGCGCTCAGTCATCTGATATTGCGAAGGTATTGATTCAGTTTAAAGACGATTTAGCGAAAAAAACGCTAGGCCCTCGTGGGCGTGATGTACTCAATCGTTTAATGCCTAAGGTTTTTCAGGCTATTTTCCAACATCCAGATGCCGAGTTTGGTTTATCACGCGTGTTGCATTTGATGTATAAAATCGTCACGCGAACGACTTATCTAGAGTTGCTTGATGAACATCCCGCCGCTTTGACCCAATTGGTCCGTTTGTGTACCGCTAGCCCAATGATCTCTGAACAATTGAGTCGTTATCCTATTTTGCTAGATGAGCTGATAGACCCTCAGCATCTGTATAATCCCATTTCACTTTCGGCTTACAAAACTGAATTGCGCGATTTTTTAGCACGTATTCCTGAAGATGATATGGAACAGCAAATGGAAGCGCTGCGCCAGTTTAAACAGATTTGCATTTTACGTATTGCCGCTGCGGATATTGCAGGTGTTTTGCCTGTCATGAAAGTGAGTGACCACTTAACCTATCTTGCCGAAGCCATTGTAGAAGCGGTCATTCACCAGGCTTGGTTGCAAGTCAGTGCCAAATATGGACAACCTAGGCATTTAAAAGACCGTGATGGAAAAGGGTTTGCTGTGATTGGTTATGGCAAAGTGGGGGGATGGGAGCTAGGTTATAACTCAGATCTCGACATCGTATTTATGCACGATTGCCCTATCGATTCGTATACTGATGGCCAAAAAGAGATCGATGGACGTCAGTTTTACTTACGCTTAGCACAACGCATCATCCATATTTTTTCTATACGCACCGCATCAGGTATTCTCTATGAGGTTGATACACGTTTACGCCCTTCGGGAGTCTCCGGGTTACTGGTGAGCCCTGCTCAGGCATTTGATGAGTATCAGCGCAATGATGCTTGGACATGGGAGCATCAGGCTCTGGTGCGGGCGAGAGTCATTTATGGCGACGAACCCTTACAACACGCTTTTAATCAAACGCGTCATGAAATCTTATCCCTACCAAGAGAAGAAACTAAGCTTAAACAAGATGTTGTCGAGATGCGACTTAAAATGCGTGAGCACTTGGGTGGCAAAAAAGCCGGACGTTTTATGCTTAAGCAAGACATTGGTGGGATTACCGATATAGAATTTTTAGCTCAATATCTCATTTTACGTTTTAGTTATGACAAGCCAAAATTAACCTATTGGTCGGATAATGTGCGTATTTTTGAATCTTTACTGGTTCAAGGTGTAATGGAAGAGCAGCAGGCGGTAGCACTGACGAAGGCTTATACATCGATGCGCAACCAAATCCATCATCGCAATTTACTCAACTTAGATGCCGATGTGGACGAAAGTAAGTTTACTGAAGAAAGGAAACTGGTCACTGAGGTTTGGAATCAGTGGTTAGGTTGAGAGTTTTAGGCGCTCTATTAGCTGTGTTACACTCAGCATAATAACGAAAATTGGAGATCCACAATGAAACCAATCCTACCTGACTACAGCGATGCAGGTGTACTTATTATTGGCGATGTAATGCTCGATCGCTACTGGTATGGCCCTACTGGGCGCATTTCACCAGAAGCTCCGGTTCCTGTAGTAAAAGTAGAGAATAACGAAGAGCGCCCAGGTGGAGCGGCGAACGTGGCAATGAATATTGCTTCGCTTGGTGGCCACGCGCATATCGTAGGTTTGACAGGAATAGATGAACCAGCAAGAGTATTGACCGAAACACTAACTGCATTGAAAGTGAAATGCGATTTTGTTGCGTTGCCAAATTACCCAACTATTACCAAGCTGCGTGTATTAAGCCGTGGTCAACAATTGATCCGTTTAGACTTTGAAGACAAATTTGAAAATACCGATCCACAGTTGATCTTATCTCGCATGGATCAAGCGTTACCGTACGTGAAAGCGGTCATTTTGTCTGATTACGCAAAAGGCGCGCTAGAGCACGTACAGCAACTGATTCAAAAAGCTCGTGCTGCTAAGGTACCAGTATTCATTGACCCTAAAGGTGCTGACTTCGAACGCTATCGTGGTGCTACTTTATTGACTCCTAACATGGCTGAATTTGAGCATGTCGTGGGTAAAGTAAAATCGGATCAAGAATTGGTCGATAAAGGCCTCGCTTTGATCGAAGAGTTTGACCTTGAGGCATTGTTGGTGACTCGCAGTGAACATGGCATGACTCTGCTAAGACGTGGTCAAAAGCCTTTCCATCTGCCAACTTTAGCCAAAGAAGTGTATGACGTAACGGGGGCTGGTGATACCGTCATTTCTGTTTTAGCCGCTTCCGTGTCTGCAGGTAAACCACTGGATGAAGCGTGTGCGTTAGCCAATGCTGCAGCTGGTGTCGTTGTCGGCAAATTGGGGACTTCAACCGTATCAACCATTGAACTTGCTGAAGCTGTTCATGGTAGTAAAGACACCGACTACGGCGTAATTGGTGAGCAAGCACTGATTGAAGCGGTCAAAAAAGCGCAAGCCAAAGGTGAAAAGGTCGTCATGACTAATGGCTGTTTTGATATTTTGCATGCTGGTCATGTTTCTTATCTTAACCATGCGGGGCAATTAGGTGATCGCTTGATTGTTGCAGTCAACACTGATGAGTCAGTGAAACGTCTCAAAGGCCCTGGTCGTCCTGTTAATCCAACTGATCGCCGCATGGCGGTACTGGCTGCGTTAGGTGCGGTTGATTGGGTCGTACCATTTAGCGAAGATACGCCTCAACGTTTAATTGCTGAAGTCTTGCCTGATTTATTGGTGAAGGGCGGTGATTACAAACCTGAAGATATCGCTGGTGGTAAAGAAGTTATCGCAGCAGGTGGTAGTGTTAAAGTGCTCAACTTTGAAGACGGTTGTTCAACTACTGAAATTATTGAAGCGATTAAAGGTGGCCGAGGCTAATCTTTAGTGGTTCTGTTGCTATAGTTCCGTTTTCAACTGCGTCATAAAAACACGTAAACTACAAAAAAGCCGCTGAAAATCAGCGGCTTTTCTTACTTAGTTAAGTTTTGAATTAACCAGCGGCTTTTAGGCCAGCGTTAATATCTAAGATATCTTGTTCACTAAGAGTACCCACCGCTTGGCGCAGTTGAAGGACGCTTAGCAGGTAGTCGTAGCGAGCGTTAGATAAGCTTTTGTTTGCATCGTATAGTCGACGCGTTGAGTCCAGTACATCAACGATAGTACGAGTACCTACGTCAAAACCGGCCTCTGTTGCTTCTAATGCTGATTTCGCTGAAATGACTGATTGTTCATAAGCACGTAATGCGCCAATCGATGCACTGATGTTGTTGTTATAAGCGCGAACATCTTTGACAACGCTACGGTAAGTTTTCTCAAGATCTTGGCTTGCTGCAACGTATGCAAATTCAGCTTGCTTGGTTTGAGAGCTGATATTGCCACCGGTGTACAGAGGGACAACCAAGTTCACACCAATATTGAAGTCATTATAAGCATCAAGATTCGAACTTGCGTTATGGTCGTTACTTTCATCACCATAGTTATAGCCAGCATCTAATGTCAGTGATGGTAAATGCCCTGAGCTGGCGAGTGAAATGTTATCTTTAGCAACGTCTTGAGCAATACGAGCGGTTAAGAGGTTGAGGTTTTTCTGCTGTGCTTCTTCCAACAGCGTATTCATCGAAGTCGCTGTTTTGCTGGCTGAAAAACGATCTGTGTCTAACACATTTAAATTGGTGTGCTCTTGCCCTGTTATTTCACGCAATGCTTCATAGCTGTTAACTAAGCTGTTTTCAGCTAAAACTTCGTCGGCTAATACAGCATCGTACTGAGCTTGTGCATCATGTACATCAGTAATCGCGGAAAGACCAACTTCAAAGCGTTGTTTGGTTTGTTCTAACTGGCGAGCGACAGCGGCTTTTTCAGCACGGACAAACTCAAGGTTATCCTGGGCGCGCAGCACTTCAAAGTAAGATTGAGCAACGCGCAAGATAAGGCTCTGCTGTGTTGCTGCATAGGTTGAGTCAGCCTGACGAGCGCTTTTCTCTGCTGTATCCAAGGTTATCCAGCTAGAACGATTGTAAAGCTCTTGGGAGAAATTGATGCCAGCGGTTAACTTATCACTTTCCCGAGGATCAATATTACTACGGTTAATGTTGTAACCCGCAGTTAAGTTGATTTGTGGTAATAAGCTACTGCGGCTAGAAGTAATCGCTTCAAAAGCGGCATCACGACGAGCTGCTGCACTCAATAATTGTGGGTCATTATCTTTTGCTTGATTATAGATATCAGCCAGAGTGTCTGCCCATACTGAAGTACTCAGGCTGCCTAATGCCGCGCTGATGAATAGAGGAAGCAGTTTTTTCATTAGTCCTATTCCCTGCCTTAATTATGTAAGAAGGTTATTTACCAAGAGTTTAACTTAAATTGGTGGTAATTCACTCGAAACTTTGCACTTTTTTACATATAACTGTCCACTTGTACAATAAGTTTGGCGTTTAACTTAAATAAAAATACAATTTTTATATGAAAAGTTGAGCAATATCCTTGGTAGTCGATGAATTCCATGATTAAACTATGAGATTCACTGAGTGAGGTTTCAAATGCAACAGTCTGATAAACAGCACGTCACTTTTTCACCTGCGGATGTGGAAGTGCTCTCAAAAGAATCACTATTCCAAGGTTTTTTCCGAATGGTGAAATACCGTTTTAAGCACAAGTTGTTTGAAGGGGGGTGGAGTGCACCTATCGAAAGAGAAATGTTCGAAAGAGGCCATGCCGCGGCGATGCTTGCTTATGATCCCACTCGAGATGAAGTGGTGATCATTGAGCAGATCCGTGTCGGTGCACTAGAACATGCACAACCTTGGCAGTTAGAGATTGTCGCTGGCATTATTGATACCGATGAAAGTGCCGAACAAGTGGTGCGCCGAGAGTCGCTAGAAGAAGCGGGAGTGGACGTTGGTCGAATCGAAAAAATCACCTCTTATTATCCATCAGCAGGAGGCTGCTCTGAAAGGTTAGATGTGTTTGTCGGCGAAGTGGATACGACTAAAGCGCAAGGTGTGCATGGGTTAGACTATGAAGGTGAAGACATTAAAGTGCATGTTATGAGCCGTGATGAAGCTTACCAATTGGTGAAAAGCGGACAAATTGAGAACGGTGCCTCAATAATTGCATTGCAATGGTTAGAGCTTAATTATCAGCATTTACAATCACTATGGCAGAGTTAACATTGAAAAAAACGTATCACGTTGATTTACCAGAGTTAATGCGCGTGTACGAAACCAATTATGCTAAGCTTAACGCTTTGTTGCCCCAGCAGCCGAGCGTCGGTGACCTGCGCTGCTATCAAGCTGCGAAAATGACATATCAATTACAAGTGCTAGAGGTCACAAAGTACACAACTTTAGTGGAGATTTGTCAGAGTGATGACGTTTCTGTGTTTCCATTGCCATCAATGTCTGTCAGGCTTTACCATGATGCGCGTATGTCGGAAGTTTGCTCAAGTGAGCAGTTAAATCAAGTGCAAGCGCGTTATGATTATCCCAATCGCAAAATGCTTCAAAAAGATGAGAAAGCACAGCTCAATCGTTTCTTGGGAGATTGGCTAACCTTTTGCTTGAAGCACGGTATCAGCCGTGCACCTATTAGTATTCCTAAGAACTGATAGTATTCGCATAGACTGACAATATTCGTAAAAACTAAACCATTAGTGATTCAATTTGGATTAATAGATTTTGAACGTGTCGCCCACTTTAGACAATACAGACAGCATCAAACTGCTACAAATCACCGATACGCATCTTTTTGCTCCGGAAGATGGCAGTTTGCTAAGCGTCAATACCGTCGATAGCTTTAATGCTGTCGTTACGGAGATCTGCGCGCAAAACGTGGTTTATGATGCAGTTGTGGCGACTGGAGATATTTCTCAAGACCACAGTGCTGAATCATACCTGCGTTTTGCTGATGGTATTGCTGCGTTAGATAAAACGTGTTTTTGGCTGCCTGGCAATCACGATTTTAAACCCAATATGGGAAGTGTATTTCCTTCAGCGCAAATCCAGCAGCCAGAACATGTTTTACTCGGTAAGCATTGGCAAATGATCTTGCTTGACTCTCAGGTAGTGGGCGTCCCCCATGGCCGATTGAGCGATCAACAACTCGCACTGCTGGATGAACAATTATCAGCATACCCACAACGGCATACCTTAGTTTTGCTTCATCATCATCCATTATTGGTTGGTAGTGCTTGGCTTGATCAGCATACTTTGAAAGACAGTGATGCATTTTGGAATGTGGTTACCCAGCATCACAATGTGAAAGCGGTTGTGTGTGGTCATGTTCATCAAAACATGGATAAACTGCACCACGGTGTTAGAGTCATGGCTACGCCGTCCACTTGCATTCAATTTAAGCCTAATTCGGATGATTTTGCCTTAGATCGCACTTCACCAGGATGGCGAGAAATAGAGCTACTGCCTGATGGTCAAATCAAGACTCAAGTAAAGCGTTTGTCCAACGGTGTATTTCAACCCGATTTTAATGCCAATGGATACTAATATGACAAAACGTCAGCCGATGCTTCTTTACATCCATGGTTTTAACAGTTCACCGTTATCGCATAAAGCACAAGTGATGCTTAATTATTGCAATGAGCATCGCCCAGACATCAAAGTGGTTGTGCCTAAGCTTCCTTCTTTTCCTGCCCAAGCTGCAGAGCACCTACTTGATATCGTTGAACAATATCAAGAGCATTATCAAATTGCCCTAGTTGGTAGCTCACTTGGCGGCTATCTGTCTATTTGGTTGAACCACCTATTTGATTTTAAAGCTGTGCTGATAAACCCAGCTATTAAGCCCTATGAGTTATTGGCAGGTTTTCTGGGAGAGCAAGTTAATCCATACACTCAAGAGCGTTATGTGCTGCAAGCTAAGCACATTGAAGAGCTTAAAGCGCTAGAAGTTTCGATTAACAATGTCAACTCATTGTGGTTGCTACAGCAAATGGGCGATGAGGTTTTGGATTACCGCCAAGCCGTTAATAAACTGGTTGGTTCGAAACAGACTGTTGAATTGGGTGGAGATCATAGCTTTGTTAATTTTGAGCGCTACCCACAACAAATCATCGATTTCCTCAAACTCTGAGAGCTTCATTGAGGGAGGAGTCATAATTTTACCTGTTACTTACTCATCTCACTTGACATAAGCAAGCCTCTTCCAGACTATGTTCCACCTATACTTTTGCAGTTTGTAACGCTGAAAGATTCAGCGTTGTTGTCACTAATTAACCAAAATCACACAATTAATAGACTGCTGAAAAAGTAACGAATCATTTATCTATAAAAGCATTCCGTATTATGACTGAACAATATAATGCTGGAGCCATTGAGGTTCTTAATGGCTTAGAACCAGTACGTCGCCGACCAGGGATGTATACGGATACAGCGCGCCCGAACCATTTGGGCCAAGAAGTTATCGATAACAGTGTCGATGAAGCGCTAGCCGGACATGCCACCAAGGTGCAAGTTATTCTCCACGCTGACCAATCACTAGAGGTGATTGATGATGGGCGTGGTATGCCTGTTGATATTCACCCTGAAGAGAAAATTTCAGGCGTAGAGCTTATTTTCTGTAAATTGCATGCAGGTGGTAAGTTTTCCAATAAAAACTACCAGTTCTCTGGTGGTCTGCATGGCGTTGGCATATCTGTCGTGAACGCCTTGTCTAAACGAGTCGAAGTCAGCGTTCGCCGTGATGGACAAGTGTATGAAATGGCATTCGAACATGGCAATAAAGTTGAAGAGTTGACCGTAACTGGTACTTGTGGTCGTCGCAATAAAGGGACTAGCGTCCACTTTTGGCCAGATACCAGCTACTTTGATTCCCCCAATTTTTCGGTGACTCGCCTAATCAACAACTTGCGTGCCAAAGCCGTGCTTTGTCCTGGTCTGGAGATTACCTTTAGCGACAAAGTGAACAACAACGAATATCGTTGGTACTACGAAGATGGGTTAAAAGATTACCTCGCCGAAGGCGTCAAGGGTTACACCTTATTGCCTGAAGAGCCATTTACTGGTGAGTTTGTTGCTGACACTGAAGCGGCAAATTGGGCGGTAATATGGCTACCAGAAGGCGGTGAGATGATCACCGAAAGCTATGTCAACCTGATCCCAACCGCTCAAGGTGGTACGCACGTTAATGGTTTACGTCAAGGTTTGCTCGATGCAATGCGCGAATTCTGCGAGTTCCGCAACTTATTGCCACGTGGCGTTAAATTAACGGGTGAAGATGTCTTTGACCGCTGTTCTTATGTGCTGTCGGTTAAGATGCAAGACCCACAGTTTGCTGGCCAAACCAAAGAACGTCTCTCTTCACGTCAAACCGCTGCATTTGTTTCTGGCGTGCTTAAAGATTCTTTCAGCTTATGGTTAAATGAAAAACCTCAATTGGCCGAGCAATTGGCTGAAGTCTGTATTGCAAATGCTCATCGCCGCATGCGCGCCAGTAAGAAAGTGGTACGTAAGAAAATAGCGTCAGGGCCTGCTTTGCCGGGTAAATTGACCGATTGTTCAGTACAAGATCTTAGCCGCACCGAAATATTCTTCGTCGAAGGAGACTCGGCAGGAGGTTCTGCCAAGCAAGCTCGTGACCGTGAATTCCAAGCGGTAATGCCGTTGCGCGGTAAAATATTGAACACATGGGAAGTCTCTGCTGATCAAGTTCTTGCTTCCCAAGAAGTTCACGACATATCCGTGGCGTTAGGAATTGACCCAGATAACGATGACCTAGATGGTTTACGTTACGGCAAAGTGTGTATTCTTGCCGATGCGGATTCTGATGGACTACACATCGCGACATTATTGTGCGCCTTATTCACCAAGCATTTTAAAGCACTTGTACAAGCGGGGCATATCTTTGTGGCTATGCCACCTTTGTATCGTATCGATTGTGGTAAAGAAGTGTTTTATGCCTTAGATGATGCTGAAAAAGATGGCATTTTAGAGCGTCTAAGTAAGAAAAAAGCAAAAATCAACGTGCAACGATTCAAAGGTCTGGGTGAGATGAACCCGCTTCAGCTACGCGAAACGACGATGGATCCGAATACGCGTCGTTTGGTTCAATTGACGATTGATGATGCTGCCGCAACTGATGAAATGATGGATATGTTGCTGGGTAAGAAGCGAGCGGATGATCGCCGTGCGTGGCTGCAACGTTATGGCGATATGGCTGAGGTGTAATAGATGTCAACAGAAATAACCTATGATGGCGTTGAACAACTGCCGCTGCGCAAGTTTACCGAAGACGCTTATCTTAACTATTCGATGTACGTCATTATGGACCGTGCATTACCGTATATTGGTGATGGTTTAAAACCGGTTCAACGACGTATTATTTATGCCATGTCAGAGCTTGGTCTCTCTGCTGCGGCAAAATATAAGAAATCAGCCCGTACTGTTGGTGACGTGTTGGGTAAATACCACCCACATGGCGACTCAGCATGTTATGAAGCTATGGTATTGATGGCGCAACCTTTCTCTTATCGCTACCCATTAGTGGACGGTCAAGGGAACTGGGGGGCTCCAGATGACCCGAAATCATTCGCGGCAATGCGTTATACCGAAGCGAAATTGTCTAAGTTTGCTGAGGTATTACTCGGAGAGCTTGGTCAGGGTAATGTGGATTGGCAGCCTAACTTTGATGGCACTATGAAAGAGCCACAAATGCTACCAGCACGCCTGCCTCATATTCTGCTCAATGGGGTAACTGGTATTGCAGTCGGTATGGCAACGGATATTCCGCCACATAACGTACGTGAAATTGCCGAGGCCACTATCCACTTAATTGATCACCCTGGTGCTGATCTGCCTGATGTGATGCAGTATGTTCAAGGTCCAGATTATCCAACGGAAGCTGAAATCATTTCACCGAAGGCCGATCTCGAGAAAATTTATCGCTCTGGTCGCGGTAGTGTGAAAATGCGTGCGGTTTGGCACAAAGAAAGTGCTGATATCGTCATTACAGCGCTACCTCATCAAGTGTCTGGCGCTAAGTTACTAGAGCAAATTGCCAATCAAATGCGTGCGAAAAAGCTGCCGATGGTTGAAGATTTACGTGACGAATCGGATCATGAAAATCCGACCCGTATCGTAATCGTGCCACGTTCAAATCGTGTCGATTGTGATTTATTAATGAGTCATCTATTCGCATCGACAGATTTAGAGAAAAGCTTTCGCGTTAACTTGAATATGATCGGCTTAGACAACCGTCCGCAAGTGAAAGGTTTAGTACAAGTTCTGTCGGAATGGATTGAATTTCGTCGCACAACGGTACGTCGTCGTTTGCAATATCGTCTTGATAAAGTGATGGCTCGCTTGCACATTTTAGAAGGTTTGTTAGCGGCGTATTTGAATATCGATGAAGTCATCGAAATTATTCGAACCGAAGATGAACCACGACCTGTTTTAATGAGTCGTTTTAATATTTCAGAAATTCAAGCTGATGCGATTCTGGATATTAAACTGCGCAATCTTGCTAAGTTGGAAGAGTTCAAAATTCGAGCTGAGCAAGACGAGCTAGAAAAAGAGCGTGAAAAACTAGAGCAACTATTAGGCTCAGAACGTCGTCTGAATACGCTATTGAAAAAAGAGATTAAAGCAGACGCAGATAAGTACGGTGATGATCGTCGTTCTCCATTAGTTGAGCGTGCTGAAGCAAAAGCATTAACAGAGCGTGATCTGGTACCAAGTGAAGCGATTACTGTTGTGCTTTCAGAAAAAGGCTGGGTGCGTCACGCCAAAGGGCATGATGTCGATTGCCAAGGTTTAAATTATAAATCGGGTGATCAATACCTTGCTCATGCCTGTGGTAAGAGTAACCAGCAGGCGGTGTTCTTAGGTAGTGATGGGCGAAGTTATTCGTTAGAGTCACATTCTTTGCCATCTGCACGTAGCCAAGGTGAACCGATTACTGGGCGCTTAAATATCACCGAGGGATCGTCAATTCGCCAAGTTGTGATGGGTGAAGATGACCAGTTGTGGCTAGTCGGCTCTGATGCTGGTTATGGGTTTGTATGCAAAGGTAGTGAGTTACTGTCGAAGAACCGCAGCGGTAAAGCTTTGGTCAACTTGCCTGAAAATTCAGAAATCATGCCACCACAAGCGATTGGTAACCTTGATGCGGATGAGATTCTAGCGATTACTAACCAGGGGCGAATGCTCCTTTTCCCTATCAAAGATTTGCCTCAGTTAAGCAAAGGTAAAGGGAATAAGATCATCAATATTCCTGCGGCGAAGTCGAAAGATCGTGAAGAGTTTGTTTCTCACTTAATGTCTTTACCACAAGGTGTTTCCATTACACTTTATGCGGGCAAACGTAAGCTTGGATTGAAAGCGAGCGATTTAGATAACTTCCGTGGTGAACGAGGACGCAGAGGTGGCTTATTACCACGAGGTTTACAGCGTGTCACCAGTATTGAGATTGAAGCAGAACCTGCGATATCTTTAGCTGAAGAAGAGTAATTGAACCAACAAAAAGCCCCGAATGTCGGGGCTTTTTGTTAATCATTTATAAATCACCACTCTAGGTGGTGATGATTGTTTTTAACTATTAAATCTATTCACGTAAATCTTCGGCAATCGTCACTGGCAAGGTGACTTCCTCACCCTTGCGAAGAATTAATATTTCAACGGTTCTGCCTGGTCGCAGATCGGTTACGATATCCATAACATTTTGCCGGCCATTAATTTTCTTACCATCAATTTTTAGAATAATATCACGCTCTGCAAATCCAGCTTCCGCCGCCGGGCCATTAGGATCTATGCCTAGTACGACAATGCCGCCCATATGTTCACTGCCAAGCAGCCGTGAAGTGACTGGCGTAATGTCTTGTCCATCAACACCGATATAACCGCGGATAACACGTCCATCAGCGATGATTTTTTCCATGATGGTATTAGCAAGCTTGTATGGAATGGCGAAGGAGATCCCGTAGGTTTCCATATTCGTTGCCTGTTGGAACGATGCTGTATTAATCCCTACCAGTTCACCTTGCGTATTAACTAATGCCCCACCAGAGTTCCCTTCATTAATTGCCGCATCCGTTTGAATGAAGGCTTGTCGACCATCGGCACTGATAGAAGAGCGTCCAGTCGCTGAAATGATGCCAAAAGTGGTGGTTTGCCCTAGGTTATAAGGGTTACCGATGGCTAAAACGATATCACCAACCTTAGCTGAATAGTCTGAGTTAAGCGGAATTACAGGTAAGTTTGTTCCTTCAATTCGTAAAATGGCAATATCTGTTCGACGATCTTTACCGACTAACTGCGCAGCTGCAATTCGACCGTCTTGCAGCGCGGCGACAATTTGATCGGCCTGCGCCACCACGTGATAATTGGTGATGATATAGCCTTTCTCGCTAACAATAACACCAGAGCCTAAGCCTTGAATTGATAACTTTTTCGAGCCATTTTCTGTATATTTCTGGTTGTAGATATTGACCACGGCCGGTGCTGCACGACGAACAGCTTGATTGAAGGATAGTTGCAGTGAACCGATATCGGCAGGTTCGGCATTATTCGGCGTGGTTAGAACATTTGAGCGTAGGGAAGGAATAGCCAGTAATAGAATCACTCCGGTAATTAATCCAATTCCAACGGAACGGGCTAGAAAACTAAGCATACTTTCCCCAAATAAAACTTATGATTTACTCAGGATATTTTTCTGAGTCTGAAAGGGGAAGAATAGCACTACCTGCTTAAATAAGGAAAGGGCAGCATTCAATATGCTGCCCCACTGAACAAATGTACCTAATGATATGTGTTAACGAACAACCAAATAAATTGTTCTATCTCCACGTTGAATATTCAGTGCAAGCACACTTGATTTCTTCTCTAACAGAGCTCGCAAGTCTGCTAGGTTTTTTACTCGCTTACGATTGACGCCAATAATGATGTCATCTTTCTGTAATTGATAGGCTTCTGCGGCCGATCCTTTTTCTATATTGGTGACTTTCACTCCAGCGATAGGATCACTGTCTGTTGTATTGGTTAACTCCGCCCCAGTTAAGCCTTCATGTAGTTGTTCAGCTTTGGTTTTGGTGTTGTTTTCACCCAATGTGACTTTAAATGTCTCAGATTTACCGTCGCGCATCACGCCTAAAGTGATTTCTTTACCAGCGCCTAAGGTTGCCACTTTTGCTCTTAATTCACTGAATGTGTCAATTTTCTTTCCATTAAGGGTAGTAATGACATCACCTGCTTTTAGCCCTGCGTTGTCTGCGGCGCTACCTTCAATCACCTGACTGACAAACGCTCCTTTGCTTGACTCATAACCTAAAGCATCAGCAAGTTCAGAGGTAATTTCTCCACCTTGGACACCAAGCATGCCACGTTTTACTTCACCAAATTCTAGAATTTGTTCTGTGAGGTTTTTCATCATATTTGATGGGATAGCAAAGCCGATCCCCACGTTGCCGCCATTAGGCCCTAAAATAGCAGTATTGATACCAATCAATTCACCATTGAGGTTGACCAGAGCACCCCCGGAATTACCGCTGTTAATTGCTGCGTCGGTTTGGATAAAGTTTTCAAAATTTTCAATATTCAAACCACTACGGCCAAGTGCTGACACAATACCGGAGGTAACGGTTTGTCCAAGACCAAATGGATTGCCGATAGCGACAGTGAAATCTCCAACACGTAATTGATCGGAATCTGCAATTTTAATTTGCGTTAAGTTTTTCGCTTTTTCTAATTTAAGCAAAGCGATATCGGACATTTTGTCGCCACCAACCAGTTCTGCATCGTATTCTCGACCATCATGAAGAGTGACTAATATTTTATCGGCCCCATTAATTACGTGGTAGTTAGTGACGACATAACCTTTATCGGCATCGGTGACCACGCCAGAACCTAACCCTCTAAACGGTCGTTCTTGAAGTTGATCGATTGGAAAATCAGGGCCAAAGAAAAATTTGAACTGTTCTGGAATTCGCTGCTGAGATACCTGCGTTCCTTCAACAGAAATACTGACCACGGCGGGGGTCACACGTTCTAGCATTGGTGCCAAGCTAGGGAGTTGCTCGCCATCTACGGAAAAGGGAAGTGCAGCAACAGCTGGCAGTGGGGTGATGATTGAACTTAAACTTAAAGACAGCGCTGTTAGGACGAGTAAAGGTTTTTTCATCATGAGCTCCTTTGGATTAATGCCTTCGAATTTTAATATTTGTACTAAATATTAAACTTCAACATTCTTCGTGAGGATTATGACTCAAAAACCTTTATAAAGTTCATGATAGACAATTAAGAAGCATTCACCTTAACGACGTCTGCAGAGCTAATGACTTCTTTTTCTGGGGTGTTAAAGAGCCCCGTTGCGCCATTGGCGTAATCTTTAGGTGCTTGCTCTAAAATACTGCTATCAACTTTGTCTGACTCATGATGTTGGGCAATTTTTTTGATAAACGGATTATCTTGTTCTGGCATGTTGGGTAAAAGATCGGCAGAGGTTTTCGCCATATGCTGATACAGTTTTGTGTAATCCTTGCCTAACGTGTCTAACATTTCTGCTGTTTGCGCAAAATGGTCAGACAGCTCTTGCTTTTGTTGCTCTAGGTTAAATTTCGCGTTATCTAATTCTTTTTGTAGAGACTTTTGATTCTTATACTGAGGCGTAGTGAGTCGAGAAATAATCACTCCTAGCACCGCCCCTACCAGTAAGCCTACAACGGCATATATCCAAGGCATAACAGCTCCTTATTGTTGTTATTTAACATGTTTTTTACCTGTTGGTTACACATGTCGTTTGGACATGTTACTATGACTCTTCTAGTCGATAAAGCGAAATACGCCAAATATCAGTACCCATTTCATTCGATGCAGTAGGCGGTTATGACACCTAAACAGAAATACAGACAAGATATAGAAAAGTTTGGTTTTCAGCACGATGATGCGCAAGCGCAAGCCGTCGATGCTTTAGATTTACTGTATCACCAGTTACAAGATTATCTTAACCAACCAGTGGTGACATTTTCAGCATTTCAAAAATTGTTAGGCCGTAAAGCACCTCAAGTCATACCGCCAAAAGGTTTGTATTTTTGGGGCGGTGTTGGGAGGGGGAAAACCTATCTGATGGATACGTTTTTTGAGTCATTGCCAACTACTAAGAAAATGCGTGTTCACTTTCACCGTTTCATGCACCGTGTTCATGATGAACTAAAGCTGTTAGACGGTGTTGAAGAACCTCTTGATAAAGTGGCTGACAAATTTAAGTTTGAAGTTGAAATTATCTGTTTTGATGAGTTTTTTGTTTCTGATATCACCGACGCAATGATACTCGGCACACTTTTCCAGGCTCTATTTAAAAGAGGGATGGTTTTGGTCGCCACATCCAATATTCCTCCGCATGATTTATATCGTAATGGATTACAGCGAGCTCGCTTTTTACCTGCGATTCATTTAATTGAATCCAACTGTCTAGTGCTTAATGTAGATAGTGGTATCGATTATCGCTTGAGGACTTTAAAACAAGCTGAGATCTACCATTTCCCTTTAGATGCTAAGGCGGATAACAATTTGCAGACTTACTATTCACAGCTGACTGGTGAGGGGAAGGCTGTTATTAATCAGATCGAAATAAACCACCGTGTTTTATCCGTAATTAAAGCGAGTGATGGCGTACTTCACGCCACTTTTGAGCAACTTTGTCAAAGTGCTCGCAGTCAAAATGACTATATAGAACTATCGAAAATTTATCACACTGTGCTTTTAGCGAATGTAAAACAGATGGATAGCACCATTGATGATGCTACAAGACGATTTATTGCCTTGGTTGATGAATTTTATGAGCGTCAAGTGAAGTTGATTATTTCCGCAGAGGTTGACTTAAAAAACCTTTATCTTGGTGGATTACTCGAATTTGAGTTTAAACGTTGTCAATCACGTCTTATTGAAATGCAAAGCCATGAGTATTTAGCTAAACCGCACCTTGCGTAGCGGATTTTGCACTTACACTTAAGTTGAAATAAAAATCGTGATTTTGTTCAAAAAGGGGTGATTTTTTCAACTGACTTCTCTATAATCCTGCGACCCACCGTTACTGCAGGTCAGTTTCTTTGAAACATAAGACCGAGAGCACCAAGCGCTCGAAGGGGTGATGACTGGACTCTTAGACAGTGGGAGCAATATGCTCCTTTTAGTGTAAATTTTATTTAACGGGTTATTATTAGCATGAAAACTTTCGTTGCTAAACCAGAAACTGTAAAACGCGACTGGTATATCGTAGACGCAGAGGGTAAAACCCTTGGCCGTCTAGCAAGTGAAATTGCATCTCGCCTACGTGGCAAACATAAAGCTGAATACACTCCTCACGTAGACACTGGTGATTACATCATCGTTGTTAACGCTGAGAAAGTTACTGTAACTGGTAACAAAGCAGCAGCTAAAACTTACTACCGTCACACTGAATTTCCAGGCGGCTTAAAATCAATCACTTTTGATAAGTTGATTGTTCGTAAGCCTGAAATGGCGATTGAGCTAGCGGTTAAAGGTATGCTACCACGTGGTCCTCTAGGCCGTGCTATGTACCGTAAGCTGAAAGTTTACGCTGGCGCTGAGCACAACCATGCTGCTCAACAACCAAAAGTACTAGACATCTAATTGGGGATTTCGAAAATGGCAGAGAATCAATACTACGGCACTGGCCGTCGCAAAAGCTCAGCTGCACGCGTTTTTATTAAACCAGGCAGCGGCAACATCGTAATCAACAAGCGTAGCCTTGATGTTTACTTTGGTCGTCCAACTTCTCGTATGGTTGTTAAACAACCTCTTGAGCTAGTTGAACTAACAGAGAAACTAGATCTATACATCACTGTTAAAGGTGGTGGTATTTCTGGTCAAGCAGGTGCTATCCGTCACGGTATCACTCGCGCTCTAATGGAATACGATGAATCACTACGTCCTGTTCTACGTGCAGCTGGCTACGTTACTCGCGACGCTCGTTGCGTTGAACGTAAGAAAGTTGGTCTACGTAAAGCACGTCGTAAACCACAATTCTCTAAGCGTTAATCTTTTATATCAGAAGATATACGCTTCCAGTTTTACTGGGAATTGCGATTCAAAAAGCTCGGTATTTATACCGAGCTTTTTTGTTTTTTAGCGTAAACAAAAATTCACTTCTCTAATCACATCATTTAGTTATTAATCTTTAATGCCCCTTTTGTGACGTCACGTGCGATTTACTTCACGAATGTTACAAAAAAGTAGCTTTATCTTGTCAAAAAGTAGGGTTTTATTTATCATTTGCCATCAAATAAATACAACTAGATTCGTATTTTGTTAGCCATGCTCTTATAAGCGGAATAACAATAATCCACAAGGAGCAAATGGGAGAATGTTTGGATGAGCAATGCGCCTTTAAATAACGGCCGCAGACGTTTCTTAACCGCAACAACAGCTGTTGTTGGTGGTTTAGGTGCAGCTGCTGTCGCCGTTCCTTTTATTAAATCTTGGAACCCAAGTGCAAGAGCAAAAGCCGCGGGTGCCCCTGTTGAAGTTGAAATCGGAAAGCTTGAAGAAGGGCAAATGGTCCGTGTCGAGTGGCGTGGCAAGCCTGTATGGGTTGTTCGTCGATCTCAATCTGTCGTTGATGGGTTGAAAGAGATTGAAAATCAACTTCGAGATCCTCAATCGGGAGAGCAACAACAACCAGATTATGCTCAAAATGCTTACCGCTCAATAAAGCCTGAGTATTTTGTTGCTGTTGGTATTTGTACCCACCTTGGTTGTTCACCAAGCTATTTACCTGACTCTTTTAGTGAACAAGTTCAAGGCGTGAAATCAGGTTTCTTCTGTCCTTGTCATGGTTCTAAATTTGATATGGCTGGCCGGGTTTTTCAAGGCGTTCCAGCGCCATTAAACCTCGTTATCCCTAAATACATGTACCTCAGCGATACTCGCATTGTCATTGGTATTGACGAAACAGGGGAGGCCTAATAATGCAAGTCTTACTTGATTGGGTAGAAAAGCGTTTACCTGCAATGAACGCGTATAAAAAACACCTTTCTGAATACCCAATGCCGAAAAACTTCAATTTTTGGTATTTGTTTGGTTCATTAGCCATGTTGGTGTTGGTTAACCAGTTGGTTACTGGTGTTTGGTTGACCATGAACTATGTGCCATCGGGTGAAGGTGCTTTTGCTTCTGTTGAATACATCATGCGTGATGTCGAATACGGTTGGTTACTGCGTTATATGCACTCTACTGGTGCTTCTGCATTCTTCGTGGTGGTTTATCTGCACATGTTCCGTGGCTTAATTTATGGTTCTTACCAAAAGCCTCGTGAATTATTGTGGATCTTTGGCATGCTGATTTTCCTTGTATTGATGGCTGAAGCTTTCATGGGGTACCTACTGCCATGGGGTCAAATGTCGTATTGGGGGGCTCAGGTTATCATTTCTTTGTTTGGTGCCATCCCTGTTATTGGTGATGACCTAACATTGTGGATCCGTGGTGACTATGTTATCTCTGGTGCAACGCTGAACCGTTTCTTCGCATTACACGTTATTGCGTTGCCTATCGTGCTACTACTATTGATTGTCTTGCATATTCTTGCTCTTCATGAGGTGGGGTCAAATAACCCTGATGGTATTGAAACCAAGTTGCCAAAAGGCAAAATGGGTGATGGTTACCAAACACAATTTAAATTCCATGAATACTATACGAAGAAATACGACATCATTGACTCAGTGCCTTTCCATCCTTACGGCACGGTGAAAGATCTTATTGGTGTAGCAGGCTTCTTATTCCTTTTCTGCTATGTACTGTTCTTTAACCCAGAAATGGGTGGTTATTTCCTTGAGCCGCCAAACTTTGAGGCTGCTAACCCGCTAAAAACACCGGCACATATTGCCCCTGTATGGTATTTCACCCCGTTCTATGCCATTTTGCGTGCAGTACCAGATAAGCTAATTGGTGTGGTTGCCATGGGCGCTTCTATTGTTGTGCTTTTCCTATTGCCTTGGCTTGACCGTTGTAAAGTTCGCTCTTACCGCTACCGTAGTAAGATCCACTTAATCAACATTATTCAGTTCACTATCTGCTTTATTGCGTTAGGTGTTTTAGGTGCGTTGCCTGCGACAGCAACTTATACATTGCTTGCACGTATATTCAGCGTTGGTTACTTCATGTTCTTCGTTCTGTTGTTCTTCTACAGTAAAAATGAAGCAACGAAACCATTACCAGAGAGGGTGACATTTAAATGAAAAAGTGGATTGTAATTTTGTTTGCAATGCTGCCATCTCTAGCTTTGGCTGCAGGAGCTAACGTACATCTTGATAAAGCAAATAATGACTTAACCGACCAAGCATCGCTGCAAAATGGTGCCAAGCTGTTTATGAATTACTGCTTTGGTTGTCACTCGACGCAATACCAGCGTTATGAGCGAGTGGCAACAGATTTGGGTATTCCAGCGGATCTGATGAAGGAAAGTTTAATCTTTGATCCGAATGCGAAAATTGGCCAACTGATGGAGAATGCGATACCTGACAAATCTGCGGCAAAATGGTTTGGTGCTGCACCACCTGATTTGACCTTGGTTGCTCGAGTTCGTGGAACAGATTGGTTATACACTTATCTTCGTTCTTTCTATGCTGATCCTAGCCGTCCATTTGGTGTGAACAATATTGTGTTCCCAAGCGTGGGTATGCCACATGTGCTTGAAGAACTGCAAGGCATACCTCAGCCAGTCTACGGGACGCACCAAGTTGATGGTGAAGAAGTTGAAGTGGTTGTCGGGACTCAGTCTGACGGTACAGGTGAACTGAGCCAAAGCGAATATGATCAAGCGGTTCGTGATCTGGTTAATTTCTTGGATTATTCAGCGGAACCCGTCAAGTTAGAGCGTCAATCACTTGGTTGGTGGGTAATGGCATTCTTAGTTCTATTTACCATTGTCGTTGTAATGCTTAAGAAAGAATATTGGCGCGATGTGCACTAATTGTGCTATTATGCGGCGCTAATTTCTGATTTTTATTGAATCATCAATGGAGGCTTAGCCTCCATTGTTTTTATTTCTGTAAGTGTGCTGGAGGGCTCCATGGCTGTAGCTGCCAATAAACGTTCTGTGATGACGCTATTTTCGAGTGCATCTGATATGTATAGTCATCAGGTTCGTATTGTTCTAGCGGAAAAAGGTGTCAGTGTTGAGGTTGAATTAGTGGATGAAGCTAATTTACCTGCTGAGCTTATCGAGCTAAACCCATATAAGACAGTACCAACTCTTGTTGATCGTGAGCTCGCGCTTTATGACTCAAAGATCATCATGGAATATTTAGATGAGCGTTTTCCTCATCCACCATTGATGCCTGTTTACCCGGTTGCTCGTGGTAATAGCCGTTTGATGATCTACCGTATCGAGAGAAACTGGTACTCACTTGCTGAGAAAGTAGTTAAAGGCAATGCTGAAGAGTCAGAAGCTGCACGTAATAAGTTGCGCAATGATCTACTAACTCTTGGTCCTGTATTTGCTGAATATGAATACTTCATGAGCGAAGAGTTCAGCTTAATTGACTGTTATCTCGCACCTTTATTGTGGCGTTTACCTGAATTAGGTATTGAGTTGATCGGTCCTGGTTCTAAAGAGCTGAAAATCTACATGAATCGTGTATTTGAACGTGATTCATTCTTGGCTTCTTTGACGGAAGCTGAACGTGAGATGCGTTTGGTTCGTTAAGGTAGTTTGATGGATATCGCCCAAATGACCCCTCGCCGACCATACATGCTACGCGCATTCTATGATTGGTTGCTAGAAAATGAGCTGACTCCTCATGTGGTTGTTGATGCAACCCTTGATGGTGTACGTGTTCCTATGGAATTTGTACAAGATGGACAAATCATCCTAAATCTAGCACCAAGAGCGATTGGTAACCTTGAGCTGGGTAATGATGCGATTACCTTTAATGCTCGCTTCGGTGGACGACCACATTCGGTAATTGTTCCTTTGTATGCGGTACAAGCAATTTATGCTCGTGAAAACGGTGCAGGGACCATGTTTGAACCAGAAGATGCGTACATAAATGCTATTGAGTCTGGTATGTCAGATGTTTCTGAAGATGAAGAGTTAACGTTTGACGTTATTTCTGATTCAGGTGAATCAATGACAACCGAAGAAGCTTCTCGTCCAAGAGGCAAGCCTAGTCTTCGTGTTATTAAGTAAGCTAATTTCTAGGTTATCAATACAAAAAAGCAGCGATTTTCGCTGCTTTTTTTCATCCTAATATTTGCTTTAAATGCGGGTTATTCACTGTATTGAAAAGCCTTTATTACTTGTTTTACCCCAGAGATATTTCGGGCAATGTCTGTGGCAAGCTCAGCGTGTTCTGCCGATACGTAACCGAGCAAAAATACTTCTCTGTTTTCTGTGATTACTTTAATTTTGATGGTGTTCAATTCAGAATTTGCCAATAAGGAAGATTTTACTTTGGTGGTGATCCAACTATCGTTACTGATTTCCCCAAGCGACAAAGGCGCTTTTATCCGAACTTGGTTGTGAATGACTTTAACGCCTTTTGTTTCACGCGCTTTCTTTTCAAAATCACTCAATAATTCAGACGTTTCTGATTGCCCCATCAATACCACTGTGCCTTGATACGAGCTTGCAGTGATGCGAGTTTTTCCCTTGAATGGCGCTTTATTGGCAATGCCTGCGACTTCAAATTCGATATTGTTATCATTCCAAATTTCTTGAGTGGTACGTGGGTCGGTTACTATATTTGCTGTTGTTGCTGCGCCAGCAATAATAACGCCAGCACAACCAGATACAGCAAAGCTCAGTAGTAGCATGAGTGAAAATTTTAATGTTTTCATTGTCTATTCCTCATGAGCAGGGAAGAGCACTTGATCAATTAAATCACACAAACAGTGTAGAGTGACCATATGAACTTCGTGAATGCGAGCTGTACGTTGCGATGGAATACGAATTTCGACATCATTTTCGCCTAATAGTCCTGCCATTTCACCACCATCCTTACCAGTTAGTGCAATGATAGTCATGTCTCGTGTAACGGCGGCTTCCATCGCCTTGATGATGTTTTTGCTGTTACCACTGGTGGATATTGCCAACAAAATATCACCAGGTTGTCCAAATGCGCGAACCTGTTTAGAAAATATTTCTTGGTAATGGTAGTCATTGGCGACAGCGGTCAGCGTAGTATTATCAGCCGTTAAAGCGATAGCAGGTAAGCTTGGACGTTCGGTTTCAAAACGGTTGAGTAAACACGAGGCAAAAAGTTGCGCGTTTGCAGAAGAGCCTCCGTTACCACAGCATAAAATTTTATGACCATTGAGCAGTGTCGCCACCATTGCTTGCGCTGCATGGGTAATGGCATCCGGTAGTGCTTCCGCTGCCGCAATTTGAATTTGAATGCTTTCTGTAAAACTATCTTTAATGCTGTCTAGCATCGATTATCCTTGAGTAATTGCGTTTTTAATCCACTCGATATGCTGATCATTATGATGAATCGCTATCACATCGAACCGAAAATCTGTGTCATAAGGCGAGAGCCCATGTTTGAGCAACCATAAGTTTGCTGTTTTTACTAACTTGGTCATTTTTGCTGCAGTCACCATTTCAGCGGCATGTCCGTGGTTCTGGTTCTTTCGATACTTCACTTCGACGAATATGAGCGTCTCTTTTTCGCGCATAATAAGGTCAATTTCCCCCGTTTTGGTCGTGAAGTTTTGTTCTATAAAACTCAAACCACAGCGCTGCAAATATTGCTTTGCTGTGGTTTCATAGTGTTGGCCTAATGCTCGACGGCTAAAGAGCACTACGCTCAGCCCAACTGATTTCTCTTTGCACAATGCATTGGTCATTGATGCTCAGTGTGCCGGTCTTTCCTTGAATGCTATATCCTTCGACCACTTTCATTTGCGGTAATTCTACCATTAATTGATAAGCGTCCATTCCTAGCGCCTGTAGGCGTCGCTCGGTGTTAGAATTTTTTGGCCACAATTGATTCATTTGGCTATCTAGCTGAGGATTTGGATGGATCAGTAATGGAATGTCACTGTAAGTGACACCACTTAGATCTTCATATTGTTTGTTGCCACTGTTACTACGGGAATTAGAAAATAACTTCGGTGGCGTTGCATCTGGGTTAATTGCCACTTCGATAAACGGCTTGATTAAAGTAAGTTCAGCACTGTTAGCAACGATATACACAGAATCAATGTCACGACGGCTACGAGGTTGACTTTCTAGGTCGATCCCCACCAGCGCATCCATTTGTGCAATGTTTTGTTGGCTATCTTGCAACCCAAAAACGGTATTGATATTACGTTGCAGTTGTCGCTTATCACCAAATAGATTGACCGCTACTTTGTTTTTGCTGTATTTGCGCCACTCGCTATTGAATGCTTCGACTACGCGTTGCCCATAATTACCTTGAGGCGCCAGAATAAGTGGGTATTGATAGCCTTGGCTAAAGAGGTATTTAGCGGCTTGTTCCACTTCTTGTTCTGGTGATAGAGCTAGATAGCATGTATTTACGCCTTCTTCCACTTGATCCGGTATATTCAATGCAAGTGTTGGAATGGATGCTAAACGTGCTTGCTGCAACTTATGCAGATTTTCAATATTGGCTTTGATCAATGGCCCTACGACAAAGTCGATATTCTTTTCAATCAGTTGAGCATCAATATCTGCCGCATCTTCAGCATGGGTATCAATCACAGTTAACGTGGCGTTGGTATCACGATCTTTGTCATTCATCATCGCCATAATAAAGCCATCGCGGATCAGTTGTGCTTGCTTAGCAAACTTACCCGATAGCGGCAGTAATAATGCGGTGTTGGTTGGTTTTATGATCTCTAAAGACAAAATATCTTGAATGGCCTTAGGAGTGTAAATTGCTGCTGGATGCGCACTATTTTCTGCCAACCATTGTTCTAACGTATTCTTTAATTGAGGAATATTGCCGTTCAATGTTTTCATATACACAGCAAGTTGCAACCAACCATCTAGGATATTTTCACTCACATCGGTAGTGAGTGTTGTGATGGTATGGGTGTTGTAATGATTGAGATTAAGCCAGATCTGATCGGCTATCGCTTCTTGCTGAGCATTATCAACATAGTCTGCGAGAGCGACCAGTTCGCGGCTGGAATCAAAAGGACGCCCAAGGGCGGTAAAAATATCGGCACGTGTTTGGTGATATTGTGCCCAGGTCTCTGGTGTTAGTTTCCACCATGCTTGGAAATTAAGTTGCGACAGAGCTTGCTCTAATTGTTCATCATTAATGAATAGTTGTGCTCGTGCTAATTGCCATTCTGCTTGCTGCGCTTCGGACAACGACTGCTTTGATATACGCTTAATTAAAAGTTGAGCCTGCTCATTATTATTTTCGTTGATGGTGGCTTTAAGTGCCATGATCAACAAATCATTTTGCAGTGAACCTTGGCTGCTATCAGCTTGCATCAAGTAGCTTTGCGCTGACTGCATTGGATCTTGAGTGATATCCACAGAAGTCGGTGCTGAAGGATTAGACGAACAAGCCGCCAAAGCCATTGCTAATGCAACGGGAGTGAGTAAGCGTGGTACACTGAGTCTCGGATGGTTCTTCATAGCCATGAGTTCTTTCGTTATTCCGTGTAAAATTGTCTCTATATTAATCGTTGAAGTGATGGTAAACAAATGACAGATAGCAAAACCTTGCCAGCAGAGATCCCAACTCTCTACATTGTTCCTACGCCAATTGGCAATTTGGGCGATATTACCCAGCGTGCCATCGAGGTACTTTCAAGTGTTGATGTTATCGCTGCGGAAGACACACGCCATACAGGCAGACTTCTCGCTCACTTCAATATCCCAACTAAAACCTTTGCTTTGCATGATCACAACGAACAACAAAAAGCACAAGTGTTAGTCGATAAATTATTATCGGGGCAATCCATCGCATTGGTTTCGGATGCGGGAACGCCACTTATCAGTGACCCAGGATATCATCTTGTCAATCAATGTCGTCAAGCAGGTGTTAGAGTTGTGCCATTGCCCGGTGCATGTGCTGTAATAACAGCATTGAGCGCTTCTGGTTTGCCTTCTGACCGCTTTAGTTTTGAAGGTTTCTTACCACCGAAAAGTAAAGGCCGTAAAGACAAGTTTTTAGAGATAGCGAAAGCAGAGCGCACTTGTATTTTCTATGAATCACCGCATCGAATCACTGAATCTTTACAAGATATGTTGGATATTTTAGGCCCAGAGCGTGAAGTGGTGATAGCGCGAGAGCTAACCAAAACATTTGAAACGATCCAAGGGTTACCGTTAGGGGAATTGATCCCGTGGATCAACGAAGATGAAAACCGTAAACGTGGTGAAATGGTGCTGCTTATCCATGGTCACCGAGAAAATGCGAACGACGAATTGCCCGATGAGGCACTAAGAACGCTAACCATTTTGAGCAAAGAGTTGCCTTTAAAGAAAGCAGCAGCTTTGACGGCTGAAATTTATAACTTGAAAAAGAACGCTCTGTATAAATGGGGGCTTGAGAATTTTCAGTCATAACGTTTATTACACGTCGATGATGAATATTTGAACACTTAAACTCAAATTAATGGCTTAAATCGTTTCAGCCTAGACACTGCATACCTTTCTCTATACAATCCGCCCTCGGAGTTGACTGGGTAGTCGCTGCTTCATTGATGTCCCTTAGCCTTGTGCTGGGGAGACTGATGGAGGGGAGGAAAGTCCGGGCTCCATAGAGCAGGGTGCCAGGTAACGCCTGGGGGGCGCAAGCCTACGACAAGTGCAGCAGAGAGAAGACCGCCGATGGCCCAATTTCTTCGGAATGGGAACAGGTAAGGGTGAAAGGGTGCGGTAAGAGCGCACCGTGCGTCTGGCAACAGTTCGTAGCAAGGTAAACTCCACCCGGAGCAAGACCAAATAGGCTTCCACGTTGCGTTGCTCGCGTAAGGAAGCGGGTAGGTTGCTTGAGCCAGTGAGCGATTGCTGGCCTAGACGAATGGCTACTGCCGCGCAAGCGGAACAGAACCCGGCTTATACGTCAACTCCACCTATTCGAGACCCATCATAACACTTGTGGTTATGATGGGTTTTTTGCTTTTTATTGACGAAAATTATTTCGTAAGCAATAAACTTAGCGCAATATCACGTGATTCCTAGCGCAAGTGGTAGCGGTAGCGCGTGAAATCAGTACACTGATATCATGCGTTTTCGTAAATAACTTGCGCTGAGTAAAATTACGCGTTAGCAGAATTTACCTGTTAGTAGATTGCTATATTCCAGCTTTAGCTTGATGAGACAACGATGACTGAACCTTTCCAACATATTTCTGTACTACTTAACGAATCCATTGATGGCCTCGCCATTAAACCTGATGGCATATACATTGATGGTACTTTTGGACGCGGTGGTCACAGTCGCACCATTCTTTCTAAATTGGGTGAAAACGGTCGTCTATACAGTATTGACCGTGATCCACAAGCCATTGCTGAAGCTGGTAAAATTAATGATCCGCGCTTTACTATTATTCACGGGCCATTTTCTGGTATCGCAGAGTACGCGGAGCGCTATGATTTAGTGGGTAAAGTTGATGGAGTATTGCTTGATTTAGGCGTTTCCTCACCACAACTTGATGATGCTGAACGTGGTTTTAGCTTCATGAAAGATGGCCCATTAGATATGCGTATGGACCCGACATCAGGTATTCCTGTCTCTCAATGGCTTGCACAAGCTGATCTGGACGACATTACGTGGGTTATTCGTGAGTTTGGTGAAGATAAACATGCTCGTCGTATTGCGAAAGCAATTGTTGCGCACCGTGAAGATGAAGAAAAAGAGCCGCTGACACGAACTGGTCAATTGGCTAAGTTAATTTCTGATGCCGCACCAAAAAGCTTTAAAGAGAAAAAACACCCTGCGACTCGTTCATTCCAAGCTTTTCGTATCTATATCAATAGTGAATTGGAAGAAATCGATACGGCATTAAAAGGCGCGGCCAAAATTTTAGCTCCTCAAGGTCGTTTATCGGTGATCAGTTTCCATTCATTGGAAGATCGCATGGTGAAGCGTTTTATTCGTAAAGAGAGCAAAGGCCCAGAAGTGCCGCATGGGCTTCCATTGACTGAGGTGCAAATTCAGGCATTGGGTTCTGCAAACTTGAAAAATGTGGGTAAAGCCATCATGCCGACAAAAGAAGAAGTCGAACTCAACCCACGCTCACGTAGTTCTGTACTTCGAGTCGCAGAAAAATTGTAATTCATGCCTAAGTCGAATCCCAACCTAGCAAAATTGATTGCACTTGACCTATTAACGGTTGGTCGAGTGCCGCTTATTTTGCTTGCTCTGATTTTTAGCAGTGCGATGGGAGTGGTTTTTATCACTCATCATTCGAGACAAGCGATCTCAGAAAAAGATCAGGCTCTGGTCGAAAGGGAGCGACTTGATAGCGAGTGGCGTAATTTGATCATTGAGGAAACGGCCCTGGCTGAGCATAGTCGAGTACAAAGCCTAGCTAAACAAGATCTAGAGATGAAGCGCCCTGACTCGGATAAAGAAGTGGTGATTACGCTCAAATGAAGAAAAGTAAAACCAAGGCTCAACCTTCACCACGTCAAGAAAAACAAGCCTCTCCCATTTTAATCCAATGGCGATTTTACCTGATTTTATTTTTTGTTTTCTGCGCGTTTGCTTTGCTTATTGGCCGGGTGGCATTCATTCAAGTGATTGAACCTGATAATTTGATCCGCGAAGGGGATATGCGTTCGGTGCGTGCTAAAACGTTACAATCAGCGCGTGGCATTATTTCTGATCGTAATGGTGAGCCATTGGCTGTCAGCGTACCAGTTGAAGCGGTATGGGCAGATCCTGTTGCTATTTTTAAAGCTGGTGGGCTTGTTGAGCGTGATCGTTGGTATGCGCTAGCGGATGTGTTGGGTATTAAGCGTGATGAATTACTGAAAAAAATTGAAAGTAATCAGTCGCGTCGTTTTATCTATTTACAGCGTCAAGTTAGTCCGGCAATGGCGAAATACATTCGAGAATTAAAGCTGGCAGGAGTGGGCTTAAAGGCCGAATCACGTCGTTACTATCCTGCAGGTGAAGTCAGTGCGCATTTAATTGGTGTAACCGGTATTGACGGGCATGGCTTAGAAGGCGTTGAGCGCAGTTATGATAAATGGTTAACCGGCGAAGCGGGCAAGCAAGTTATTCGTAAAGACCGTTATGGTCGCGTGGTAGAAAATATTTCGCTTGAAGAGCGTGAAGAAGGCAAACCACTTGAATTGACAATCGATCAACGTTTACAAGCGATTGCTTTTCGCGCAGTGAAACAGGCGGTAGCGGATTATCGTGCGACTTCTGCATCTGCGGTTCTATTGGATGTGAAAACAGGGGCGGTATTGGCGATGGTTAATGCGCCTTCTTACAACCCGAATAATCGTTCTGATTTGCAAAGTTTTAAGATGCGTAACCGCGTTATTACCGATGCTTTTGAGCCAGGTTCAACCGTCAAACCGTTCGTGGTATTAGCCGCATTAGAAAACGGAACTGCGGATGAAAATACCATCATCGATACCGGTGACGGTATTTTGCAAATTGGTGGTAGCCGAGTTCGCGACACTTCAAAGGTGGGTAAAGCAAACTTAGCGACCATTTTGAAAAAATCGAGTAACGTGGGTGTCACTAAACTGGCTTTGGATATGCCGTTAGAAGCACTGCTTGGCATGTATAATTCAGTCGGGTTAGGTGAAGTCTCTGGCCTGAATTTAGTGGGTGAAACGACAGGTATATTTCCGAACCGTCGTCGTTGGTCAAAATTTGAAATTGCGACCTTAGCGTTTGGTTACGGCTTATCCATTACGCCAATTCAGCTTGCTCATGCTTACGCCACGTTAGGTAATTACGGCAAATATCAACCGATCCACATTATTGAAAATAACCAGCAAGATTTATCTCACCAAGTGGTTGAGCACGACAATGCTAAAAAAGTATTAGCGATGCTGGAAATGGTAACTCAACCCGGTGGAACCGCGACACAAGCAGCCGTTCCTGGATACAGGATTGCAGCCAAAACGGGTACATCTCGTAAAGCCATTTCCGGTGGCTATGGCGATGAATATTTCGCCTATACCGCAGGTGTTGCGCCTGTTAGTGACCCACGGGTGTCATTAGTGGTGATGGTTAATGAACCACAAGGTGATCAATATTACGGTGGTTCGGTCGCTGGCCCTGTATTTGCTGAAATAATGAAGGGAGCGTTGCAGATTCTCAATGTTGCTCCTGATGAAAACCGATTCCAAAAATAATAAGAGAGAAGCACAATGACGCCGAGTATGTGTTTACAAGATCTCATTTCACCTTGGATTGACCTTAATGGTCATTCTATTTCAACGCTGACGGTGACTCACTTAGAGCTAGATAGTCGCAAAATCGCTTCGGGTGATACCTTTGTCGCCATTATTGGCCACGCTAGTGATGGCCGTCAGTTTATTACTAAAGCCATTCGCAATGGTGCAAATCTCGTGTTGGCACAAGCCTGCGCGCAACATCACCATGCGACGATCGAGGTGGTTGATAGCGTTCCAGTTCTTTACCTTTCTGATTTAAATCAGCATCTATCGCAATTAGCTGGACGTCTCTTTACTCATTCAACTAATACTTTGATTGGTGTGACGGGTACTAATGGAAAAACCACCATTACTCAATTGATCGCGCAGTGGATTGATTTGCTCGGTAATAAAGCAGCGGTAATGGGCACCACGGGTAATGGTTTTCTTGATAACTTACAACCAGCGGCTAATACCACGGGTAATGCCATTGAAGTGCAGTCGAAAATTTATCAATTGGCTCAGCAAGGGGCACATTACACCGCGTTAGAAGTCTCTTCTCATGGTTTGGCTCAAGGTCGAGTAAAAGATCTAAAATTTGCCGTCGGCGTGTTTTCAAACCTTAGCCGCGATCATTTGGATTACCATGGCACGATGGAAGAATACGCTAAAGCGAAGCTTTCTCTTTTTACTCAACATCAATGCCAATTGGCGGTTATTAATGCTGATGATCCTGTCGGGGCTCAATGGCTTGAAACACTTAGCGACGCGATTGCGGTTTCTTTGCATGGTGCGCCTTGCGCCGATAAAGCGTTATGGGCAACGCATATTCATTACAGCGACAATGGTATTGAGTTGGCGTTTGATGGGGTGTATGGACAAGGTCAATTCTTAGTACCATTAATTGGTGAATTCAACGCTTGTAATGTGCTGTTAGCTTTTGCAACCTTGCTCAGTTTAGGTTTTGACAAGCAAGCACTGATAGATACCGCTCCTTTGCTGACTCCGGTCATTGGGCGAATGGAATTATTCCAAGCACCTCAAAAAGCTAAAATAGTAGTCGATTACGCTCATACGCCTGATGCCTTAGAAAAAGCACTGAGTGCATTGCGAGTGCATTGCCAAGGTCAACTTTGGGCCATTTTTGGCTGCGGTGGTGACAGAGATAAAGGCAAACGACCGATGATGGCGGAAATTGCTGAACGTTGTGCTGACCGTGTTATTTTGACCGACGATAACCCCCGTAGCGAAGATCCTACACAAATTGTGCAAGACATGCTGGCTGGGTTGAAGGACCCACAACGCGCACAAGTTGAACACAGCCGCTATGCTGCGGTTAGGTTTGCTCTTACGAATGCTAATCAGCAGGATATCATTTTGTTAGCAGGTAAAGGGCATGAAGATTATCAAGTGATGGCCAATGAAACCATTCACTACTCAGATCGAGAATCAGCACAAACTTTACTGGAGATAGGCGCATGATCGAAGTATCCCTACAACAGTTAACTTCAGTATTGGATGCTCAGCTTATTGGCGAAAATAAGCTGATTTCATCGATTTCTACCGATACAAGAAAAATTGACCAAGGTGCGTTGTTTATCGCTTTAGTGGGCGAAAAATTTGATGCCCACGATTTTGCTACGCAAGCCGTTGATGGTGGTGCTGGTGCTTTATTGGTGCAGCGTGAGTTGAACGTAGCTACTCCTCAATTGTTGGTTGCCGACACTAAATTAGCATTAGGCCAACTTGCTGCTTGGGTGCATGACAGTTGTAAAACGCCGACGGTTGCAATTACGGGCAGTTGTGGCAAAACCACCGTCAAAGAGATGGTGGCTAGCATTATGTCAGCCAAAGGGCGAGTTCTTTTCACTGCGGGTAATTTCAACAATGATATTGGTGTACCACTAACGTTATTACGTTCAACGCCAGACGATGATTATGCCGTTATTGAGTTAGGCGCTAATCATATTGGCGAGATTGCTTACACGACATCATTAGTCAAACCGCTGGCGGCAGTGGTGAATAATGTAGCCGCTGCCCATTTAGAAGGGTTTGGTTCAATTGATGGTGTTAAACAGGCAAAAGGCGAAATCTACCAAGGTCTTGCTCCGGGGGCGACAGCCATTGTTAATTTGGATAGCCAAGGAAATGAATTTTGGCATTCTGTATTGGCAGATAAAGCGGTAAAAACCTTTTCGGTTGCTAATCAGCTAGCGGACTTTTGGGCGAAAGATATTCGACTGAATGAAAATAGTGAAGCTTGCTTCGAGATGGTTACGCCCGTTGGTCATATTGATATTCAGTTAGGGATTGTGGGCCAACACAATGTATCGAACGCTCTTTCTGCTGCGGCTTTAGCCTTAGAGTTAGGGGCTACGTTAAGTGAAATACAGCATGGTTTGGCACATTTAGCCAAAGTGCAAGGGCGGGTGGATGTATCGCAGTTAACACCGAATATCAAACTGATTGATGATAGCTATAACGCTAGCGTACCAGCGATGAAAGCCGCTATTGATCTACTTGGCAGTTTTTCTGCAAAGCGTTGGTTAATTTTAGGTAATATGGCGGAGTTAGGCGAGGAAAGCCTTGCACTTCACCGTCAAGTCGGTGAACATGCTGCCCCATTCCAGTTTGAAAATGTCCTTACTTATGGTCACGATACAAAAGTGATCAGTGAGGTGTGTCATGGTAGACATTTTGAAAACCATGCGGACATGATTGCGTATATCGAGCAGCAGTTATCACAATCAGATCAAGACTCTCATATCTTATTAGTGAAAGGCGCAAATAGCGCAGGTATGGGGAAAGTCGCGGCTGCTCTTAAGGAGAAATACTCATGATTATTTGGCTTGCGGACCTGCTCCAGCCATACTTCTCATTTTTTCGTTTGTTCGAATATCTCTCATTTCGAGCCATTGTCAGTATCTTAACGGCGCTTAGCTTGTCGTTATGGATGGGACCTCGCTTAATTAAGCGTTTGCAACTGTTGCAAATTGGTCAGGTCGTACGAAATGACGGCCCAGAATCCCATTTCAGCAAACGCGGAACACCGACCATGGGCGGTGTTATGATCCTCGCCTCCATTGTCATTACCGTGCTGTTGTGGACTGATCTATCCAACCCTTATGTTTGGGCTGTATTGGCGGTGTTGCTTGGATATGGTGCCGTTGGTTTTGTTGATGATTACCGTAAAGTAGTGCGCAAAAATACCGATGGTTTGATCGCGCGTTGGAAGTATTTTTGGCAGTCAGCGATTGCTTTAGTGGTTGCTTTTGCTTTGTATGCTCATGGTAGTGATACGGCAGCAACTCAACTGGTGGTTCCCTTTTTTAAAGACGTAATGCCACAGTTGGGTTTGCTCTACATTGTGCTTACTTACTTTGTGATTGTTGGAACCAGTAATGCGGTAAACTTAACCGATGGCTTAGATGGTTTGGCTATTATGCCGACTGTACTGGTAGCTGCAGGTTTTGGGGTTATCGCTTGGGCAACAGGTAATGTTAACTTTGCCAATTATTTACATATTCCTTATATCCCTTACACGTCAGAGCTTGTGGTGGTTTGCACCGCGATTGTCGGCGCAGGTTTAGGCTTTCTGTGGTTTAACACTTATCCAGCACAAGTATTTATGGGGGACGTGGGTTCACTCGCTTTAGGCGGTGCACTTGGAACAATTGCTGTATTAGTTCGTCAAGAATTTGTGCTAGTGATCATGGGCGGTGTTTTTGTTATGGAAACATTATCGGTGATTTTGCAGGTCGGCTCTTACAAATTACGTGGACAACGAATTTTCCGTATGGCACCTATCCACCATCACTATGAACTGAAAGGTTGGCCAGAACCTAGAGTGATCGTGCGTTTTTGGATTATCTCTATCGTATTGGTTTTAGTCGGTTTAGCGACACTTAAAGTGCGTTAATAACTCTTCGTCGACAGCGTTAAATGGATGGAAAGATGGATCGTTGGCAAGGTATTAAAAATGTTGTGGTAGTTGGGCTCGGTATGACCGGGCTCTCTGTTGTTAATTATCTGCGTCATTTAGACCGTTCATTATCGATTAAAGTGATCGATACTCGAGATAATCCACCAAGCCAAGATCAACTAACTTCTGAGGTTGCTCTACATCATGGCAGTTGGAATCTATCATGGTTACTAGAGGCAGACTTAATTGTTGCAAATCCTGGAATTGCCTTGGCGACTCCAGAGATCCAGCAAGCCATCGCAGCCAATATTCCTGTGATTGGCGATATTGAACTTTTCGCTTGGCAGGTAGATAAACCGGTCATTGCTATCACTGGTTCAAATGGTAAGAGTACCGTGACTGACTTGACTGGAGTACTGGCCAAAGCGGCTGGAGTTAAAGTTGCTGTTGGCGGTAATATCGGAGTACCGGCTTTAGATCTGCTGCAAGAAGAGGCAGACCTTTATGTACTGGAACTGTCGAGCTTTCAACTAGAGACCACATCCAACCTCAAGCTAGTGTCCGCTGCATTTCTGAACCTGACTGAAGATCATATGGATCGCTATGAGGGTATGGAGACGTATCGTGATGCGAAACTACGCATTTTTAAACATGCGCAAGCAGCAGTAGTTAATCGGGATGATAGCGCCACTGAACCTGAAAATTTCTCTGGTAATATCGTTTATTTTTCGGTGAATCAAAATGCCGATTACTGCACTAGGGTCATTGATGGGCAAGAGTTTCTTATTGCCAATGGGCAGCCTGTGTTAGCCAGTAATGAGCTGAGTCTTGTTGGCCGTCATAATATAGCCAACGTGCTGACGGTGATGGCTTTGCTTGATTTGGCGGGTGTTGATTATGCTAATGCGCTCACAGCGTTGAAATCTTACAATGGGTTAACACATCGCTGTCAGGTCGTTGCCGAAAAGGATGGCGTCAAATGGGTCAATGACTCTAAAGCGACTAACGTGGCCAGTACGCTTGCCGCCTTGTCAGGCTTGGACTGCTCTGGATGCCTGTACCTACTCGTGGGTGGAGTTGGGAAAGGCGCAGATTTTTCACCGTTAGCGCCAATACTAGAAACGTTAAATGTTCAACTTTGTTGCTTTGGGGTTGATGGGCAGCAGTTTATGTCGCTACATCCTTCGGCAAAGTTTTATGACTCAATGCAAGATATTGTGACCACGATTAAACCTCAGCTATGCCATGGTGATATGGTGATGCTGTCTCCAGCATGCGCAAGCTTTGATCAATTCAAAAACTTCATGGCAAGAGGCGATGCGTTTGCTGCTCTTGCTCAGCGTTATGCGTAAGTAAGGGCTTGCATTTTGGCTTTTTCAACCATGTTCACGACGACTCGCCATTGGTTCAGGAGCAGTTCTCCTGAAGCTTTGTTCGACCGTCAGTTGGTGTGGATTGCTTTAGGCTTAATGTTAACGGGCCTTGTGATGGTTACGTCCGCGTCTTTTCCAATTAGTTCACGTCTTACCGAGCAACCTTTTCACTTTATGTTTCGGCATGCCATTTTCCTAATGTTGGCGCTTTTAACCTCTTCGGTTGTGTTACAAATACCGATGAAACGTTGGATGCAATACAGTTCTGTCCTGCTTGGTCTCTCTTTTTTGCTGCTTATCGTGGTGTTGCTCGCGGGTAAATCGGTTAACGGAGCATCTCGTTGGATACCACTTGGGCTATTCAATCTACAGCCTGCCGAGGTCGCCAAATTATCATTGTTTATTTTCATGTCCGGGTACTTGGTTCGTAAACACGATGAGGTAAGGCAGACCTTTTTTGGTGGATTTATGAAACCAATCATGGTGTTTGGTACGTTAGCCGCTTTGTTACTTGGCCAGCCAGATTTAGGTACCGTTGTCGTCATGTTGGTGACCTTATTCGGTATGTTGTTTATTGCTGGTGCCAAATTATCGCAATTCATTGCGTTAATGGTGGCGGGGGTTATGGCGGTGATCGGGTTGATTGCCGCAGAGCCTTATCGTATTCGTCGCGTCACCTCTTTTTTGGACCCATGGGAAGACCCATTCGGCAGTGGTTATCAGCTAACGCAATCTTTGATGGCATTCGGCCGTGGAGAATGGTTTGGTCAGGGGCTTGGTAACTCCATTCAAAAACTAGAGTATCTACCAGAAGCACACACTGACTTCGTTTTTGCGGTACTGGCTGAAGAGCTTGGCTTTGTTGGCGTCGTTTTGGTGCTATTACTGATTTTCAGCCTGGTATTAAAAGCGGTGCTTATTGGTAAGAAAGCTTTTGAGCATGATCAGCAATTTGGTGGCTATTTAGCCTTTGGTATCGGTATTTGGTTTGCTTTCCAAACCCTAGTTAATGTCGGTGCTGCTGCAGGTATGGTACCCACTAAAGGATTAACTCTACCTTTGATCAGTTATGGTGGTTCAAGTTTAATTATTATGTCGGTTGCCGTCGCAATCTTGCTTAGAATCGATCACGAATGTCGACTTAAAGATCACAATTTAGTCTCTACAGATAAAGAATCCAATGACAAACAATAAACGTTTAATGGTGATGGCTGGTGGAACGGGAGGGCATGTATTCCCCGGACTGGCTGTAGCCAAACAACTTCAACAGCAAGGTTGGGAAATTCGTTGGTTAGGTACAGCAGATCGTATGGAAGCGGATCTCGTACCTAAGCATGGTATTGAAATTGATTTTATCAAAGTGAAAGGGTTACGTGGGCAAGGTGTACTGCGTTTACTAAAAGCACCTTTTCAAATCATCAATGCGATTTTTCAGGCGCGTAGTTACATCAAAAAATGGCAACCGGATGCAGTACTTGGGATGGGTGGATATGTCAGTGGCCCTGGCGGTGTTGCTGCATGGTCACTAGGGATTCCTGTTGTACTACACGAACAAAACGCGGTGGCCGGTTTAACCAACCAATGGCTGTCTAAAATTGCCAAACGAGTTTTTCAAGCCTTTCCTGGTGCTTTTGCTAATGCCGAAGTTGTCGGTAACCCAGTAAGAGAAGATGTTGCAAACCTTCCTGCCCCTGAAACGCGTTTTTTAAATAGAGATGAGCCGATTCGAATTTTAGTGATGGGTGGTAGTCAAGGCGCGCAGATACTCAATCGCTCAATGCCCGAAGTCATGGCTAAGCTTGGTGATGGCTATCAAATATGTCACCAAGCCGGCAAGAATAATCAACAAGCCGTTGAGCAAGTTTATCGTGAACTGCAAGTCAACAATGCCCATGTCACCGAGTTTATTGATGACGTTGCTGGTGCCTATGAATGGGCTGACCTGCTAGTCTGTCGTTCTGGGGCATTAACCGTTTCTGAAGTATCTGCAGCCGGTGTTGGCGCTATTTTTATTCCATTCATGCATAAAGATAGACAACAAGCACTCAATGCTGATCACCTAGTGGCTTGTGGTGCAGCAAAAATGATCGAGCAGCCTCAACTAACTATTGATGGCCTTACTGCTCAAATTGCCGAGTTAGATCGCAACCAATTATTGGCTATGGCGATACAAGCACGCGCAGCTGCACAGCTTAATGCTGATAAAGTCGTCGCAGACGCCATCATTGCACTTACCCAATAACGAGACCTTTTCATGACCATTAAACATACTCAAGATTTAGCTCAAATCCGCGCTATGGTGCCAGAGATGCGCCGTGTTAAGTGTATCCATTTTGTTGGTATTGGCGGTGCTGGCATGAGTGGTATTGCTGAAGTACTACTTAACGAAGGTTATCAAATTACCGGTTCTGACATGGCGTCTAACCCAGTGACGGAACGATTAGAGAGTAAAGGCGCGACGATTTTTTTCGGCCACCAAGCGAGTAATATTGAACAGGCGAGCGTTGTTGTGGTTTCAACAGCGATCAATGAGCAAAATCCGGAGCTTAAAGCCGCTCGAGAATTGCGTATTCCGATTGTACGTCGAGCTGAAATGCTTGCTGAGCTAATGCGTTTTCGTCATGGTATTGCCGTGGCGGGGACGCATGGTAAAACCACGACCACAGCATTAGTGACTCAAATTTATTCTGAAGCTGGGCTTGATCCAACATTTGTTAATGGTGGGCTGGTGAAAAGTGCAGGTACCAATGCACGTTTAGGCTCTAGCCGTATTTTAATTGCTGAGGCTGATGAGAGTGATGCTTCATTTTTGCATTTACAACCAATGGTGAGCATTGTTACTAACATTGAAGCGGATCATATGGACACTTATGGTGGTGATTTCGAGACACTGAAGCAAACCTTTATCGATTTTCTACACAACTTACCGTTTTATGGCCAGGCTATTGTGTGTATCGATGACCCGGTCGTTCGTGAACTTATCCCTAGAATTAGTCGTCAAGTTATTACGTACGGTTTTTCTGAAGATGCAGATGTGCGCATTGAAAACTATCATCAAAAAGGTCAACAAGGTAAGTTTACGGTAGTGCGTAAAGGCAAGGCCAATCTTGATATCACCCTTAATATACCAGGTCGACACAACGCCTTGAATGCGGCTGCAGCTATTGCGGTTGCAACCGAAGATGATATCAGTGATGGTGCGATTTTAACCGCCATGGCGAACACCGAAGGTACTGGTCGTCGATTTGATCATTTGGGCGAATTTGAAACCGGTAATGGTTGCGCGATGTTAGTTGATGATTATGGCCATCACCCAACGGAAGTAGACGTTACCATTAAGGCTGCGCGCAGTGGTTGGCAAGATAAGCGCTTAGTGATGATCTTCCAACCGCATCGCTATAGTCGTACCCGAGATTTATACGATGATTTTGCCAATGTCCTTGAGCAGGTCGATGTGTTGCTGATGTTGGATGTTTACTCTGCAGGTGAAAAACCAATCGCAGGCGCTGATGGTCGATCATTATGTCGAACTATCCGTAGTCGAGGCAAAATTGACCCAATTTTTGTATCTGACAGCAAAACCTTACCACCGGTTCTCGCTAATGTATTGCAAGATGGTGACTTGGTATTGACTCAAGGGGCTGGCGATGTCGGCAAAGTAGCTAAACAGCTAGCTACACTTGAGCTAAATATCAATAAAATGCAGAAACTTTAATTTATACAGCTTATTGGTGTATCAATATTGACTAAGATGGTATCAAGTCCAGATTTCTTGCTTTCAATGTTTGATACTTTTAGCTACCTCAGTATAATCCGAAGGTTAAAGTCAGTGCTTTTTACCTCTATTGCTAACTAAATAGGGCATGAGATTGCGATTTGAAAACAGGAACATCAGGCTTTGTTAATCAGTATATTCAATGAAAGCCAGCGTGTATCCCGTTCATCACTAGTGAAACAACATGCATTGGGCGGTGTTTTTTTTCTAGTGGTGTTGTTGTTGATTGGTTCTCTTATCTATTCAACATTAAGTTGGATGTGGGATGGCCAGCGATTACCGCTATCAAAAATTGTCTTACAAGGTGAGTTGCAATACGTATCTTCACTAGATGTTCAGCGTGCTCTTGCTAAGTTAGATCATATCGGTACTTTCATGTCACAAGATATTGATGTGCTGCAGTCGAGTGTTAAGGCAATCCCTTGGGTCGCCCATGCCTCAATCCGCAAGCAATGGCCTGATACCGTTAAGGTGTTTTTAACTGAATATCAAGCAACGGCGATCTGGAATGGTAATTCCTTATTAGACGAGCAGGGCACTGTATTCAATGGTGATATTGGTCAACTTAAAGGCGATAGAGTTAAGCTTTATGGCCCCGAAGGAAGTAACCAAGAAGTCTTGGATGTATGGAATAAAACGAACCCTAAATTTCAATCATTAGGGTTAAATATATCTTCACTGGTTCTTAATGAACGCCGAGCTTGGCAAATCATTTTAGATAATGGTATTCGTTTAGAGCTAGGTAAAGAGTCATTAGATGAGCGTATCGCTCGTTTTGTTTCTCTGTATAAGAATTTAGGTAGAAAAGCTGACCAAGTCAGCTATATCGACCTCAGGTATGATACGGGAGCCGCTGTAGGCTGGTTCCCTGAACAAGCGTTAGCACAAGAGAGTACAGATGACTAAGACCGCTGATGACAACATTATTGTTGGTCTTGATATAGGCACTGCAACCGTATCAGCTCTAGTCGGTGAAATACTGCCTGACGGTCAAATTAATATTATTGGCGCTGGAACGAGCCCATCTCGCGGGATGGATAAAGGCGGAGTTAACGATCTTGAATCGGTGGTTAAATCTGTCCAAAGAGCGGTTGATCAAGCTGAATTAATGGCCGAATGCCAAATTAGCACTGTGTTTTTATCTTTATCAGGGAAACATATTGCGAGCCGTATTGAAAAAGGCATGGGAACTATTTCTGATGAAGAAGTTTCTCAAGAAGACATGGATCGAGCGATTCATACGGCAAAGTCTATAAAAATTGGGGAAGAGCAAAGAATATTGCACGTGATTCCTCAAGAATTTACGATTGATTACCAAGAGGGGATTAAAAACCCGCTTGGTTTATCTGGTGTACGCATGGAAGTGAGCGTACATCTTATTTCTTGCCACAATGATATGGCGAGAAATATTATTAAAGCGGTAGAACGTTGTGGCTTGAAAGTTGAGCAACTTGTTTATTCCGGTTTAGCGGCAAGTAATGCTGTGATCACTGAAGATGAACGAGAACTTGGTGTTTGCGTGGTCGATATTGGCGCAGGGACTATGGATATTGCCATCTGGACAGGTGGAGCCTTGCGACATACTGAAGTGTTTTCATACGCAGGAAACGCAGTAACCAGTGATATTGCTTTTGCTTTTGGCACGCCAGTCAGTGATGCTGAAGAAATTAAAGTGAAATATGGCTGTGCGCTGAGCGAACTGGTGAGCAAGGACGATACGGTTAACGTCCCGAGTGTTGGTGGCAGACCGTCAAGAAGTTTGCAAAGGCAAACCTTGTCGGAAGTGATAGAGCCCCGCTACACTGAATTAATGGGGTTAGTTAACCAAACTATCGATACCGTCCAAGATAATTTGCGTAAAAATGGTATAAAACATCATTTAGCTGCTGGTGTGGTTTTAACTGGTGGTGCTGCACAAATTGAAGGGTTGGTAGAATGTGCGGAACGTGTTTTCCGCAACCAAGTTCGAGTAGGCAAACCTCTAGAGGTTAGTGGCCTCACTGATTACGTAAAAGAGCCGTATCATTCTACGGCAGTTGGTTTACTTCATTACGCAAAAGATAGTCAAATTAATGATGACACTGAATACAGCGAACCTAAACGCCAATCAATGTCGGGCTTAATTGGTCGTTTGCGTAACTGGATACAAAAAGAGTTTTAACCTGAGTTGCAGGGAAAACGGAGATAACACATGTTTGAACCGATGATGGAAATGTCTGACGATGCTGTAATTAAAGTCGTTGGAGTTGGTGGTGGTGGCGGTAACGCTGTTGAACACATGGTGCGTGAGTCCATCGAAGGCGTGGAATTCATCAGTGTCAATACCGATGCGCAAGCACTTCGTAAAACAAGCGTAAGCAGTGTCATTCAAATTGGTGGTGATATCACTAAAGGTTTGGGTGCTGGTGCGAATCCGCAAGTTGGACGTGATGCAGCTCTTGAAGACCGAGAAAGAATTAAAGAAGTTCTGACTGGTGCCGATATGGTGTTTATCGCAGCTGGTATGGGCGGTGGTACCGGTACTGGTGCAGCTCCTGTTATTGCAGAAGTAGCAAAAGAACTTGGTATTCTTACGGTTGCTGTTGTGACTAAACCTTTTAGCTTTGAAGGGAAAAAACGCTTAGCTTTTGCTGAGCAAGGAATTGAAGAGTTATCTAAGCATGTTGATTCTCTGATTACTATTCCAAATGAAAAGCTACTTAAAGTATTAGGTCGCGGCATCACCTTACTTGAAGCTTTTGCTAGCGCGAATGACGTACTTAAAAATGCCGTTCAAGGTATTGCTGAGCTAATTACTCGCCCTGGCATGATTAACGTCGACTTTGCTGATGTACGCACAGTGATGTCTGAAATGGGTCATGCCATGATGGGTAGCGGAGTGGCAAAAGGTGAAGATCGCGCAGAAGAAGCGGCAGAGATGGCAATTTCTAGCCCTCTTTTGGAAGATATTGACCTTGCTGGTGCTCGTGGTGTGCTTGTTAACATTACTGCTGGTTTGGATATGCGCCTAGATGAATTCGAAACAGTGGGTAATACTGTTAAAGCATTCGCTTCTGATAACGCTACGGTTGTTATAGGCACATCATTAGATCCTGATATGGCGGATGAAATTCGCGTGACCGTTGTCGCAACTGGTATTGGTACTGAGAAAAAACCAGATATTACGCTTGTGGCTGGCGGTAAAGCGAAAGTGGCACCAACGGTTCAGACGCAACAAATGGCTCAGCAACCAGCGGCCAAAGTTGAAGAAAAAGCGGCACAGCCTTTGCAAGAAAAAGTTGAGGTAAAACCGCAATCAGCATCGTCGTCAACGGTTTCATCTTCTTCTGGTGCAGGACAAAGCACAGCACCAAAAGCAGAGAAAGAAAGTGGGTACCTAGATATCCCAGCATTTTTACGTCGTCAGGCTGATTAAAAATTAGACATAATTTGACACTGTTCAAAATTATGGTAGCATTCGCGGTCGGTACTTAACTGACCGTGTTTTGTAGCACTGACATAGAGGCAAGTAGATGATCAGACAACGTACTCTGAAAGAAATAGTGAAAACAACTGGGGTGGGCCTTCACTCTGGTCGTAAAGTCACATTAACGCTTCGACCTGCCGCTGCAAATACGGGAATTATTTACCGCCGTACTGACGTAAATCCTCCTGTTGATTTCCCTGCTGACCCTGAATCTGTTCGTGACACAATGCTGTGTACAGCATTGGTTAATGATCAAGGTATCCGTATTTCTACTGTTGAGCACCTAAATGCGGCGCTTGCAGGCATGGGTATTGATAACGTCATTATCGAAGTTGATGCGCCTGAAATTCCGATCATGGATGGCAGTGCAAGTCCATTTGTGTACTTGTTGCAGCAAGCTGGTATTGAAACATTAAGTGCACCGAAGCGTTTTATTCGTATTAAAAAGCCTGTGCGATTTGAAGACGGAGATAAGTGGGCAGAGTTAGTGCCTCACAACGGCTTCAGAATGGATTTTGAAATTGAATTCCAACACCCAGCGATTGATTCTGATGAACAGCGCATGGTGTTTGATTTTTCTTCACAAGGTTTTGTGAAAGAGATTTCAAGAGCCCGTACTTTTGGCTTTATGCGTGATATCGAATATTTGCAATCACAAAACCTTTGTTTAGGTGGTAGTTTTGATTGCGCGATCGTGTTGGATGAGTACCGAATCCTTAATGAAGAAGGTCTTCGTTTTGCGAATGAATTCGTTACGCATAAAGTACTTGATGCTATCGGTGACCTTTATATGTGTGGTCATGCTATCATTGGTGAATTCCGTGCCTATAAATCAGGTCATGGTCTCAATAACCAATTATTGCGCGCCGTTCTGGCTGACCAAGAAGCATGGGAATGGGCGACTTTCGAAGAAGAAGTTGGTTCTCCAGTAGCTTTCGCGGAACCAAATATGGTTCTTGCGTAATAGAACGAATCAATAAAAAGCCAGACAGATGTCTGGCTTTTTTGTATCCATTGTTTCTACTTATTATTTTTTTGTTTAGCCAACTTAGCGATATTTTCTAAACGTTTTTTGATTTTTGGTGGTGCATGGTCAGCAACCATCAACAACACTTGAGCTGCATTTTCAGAAAGTGGTGGTCTGGCAATGACCTCTTTTTCATCTTTTTTTCCTCGATTACGATATAACCCAGGATTAATCTTTAGCTCAATGCTGACTAACTTTGCAAAACCTTGAGAGCGTAATTGATTAAGCAAGTGTAGGCGGTCATATTCCAATTTCATTTTAATTGCTGCACTCGCCACTTCCACAATCAGATGTCCACCACGTACATTTGCCGCACGTACATGATCTGCAGTGCCTTTAGGTAATAAAGTTTGCAATACTTTATTTAAGGCAATGATCTCGCTGGCATGTTCTTGAATTTTACGCAGTGATGAATCGCTGATCAGCTCTTTTGTTAAAGTGGGGCGATGATCGCGCATAGTCTCTACCTCTTAATACAACTCTTTCATTCTATGGCCATGGGCTGGAAGTGTATAGCAACAACGCCATTTTGTTGTTCAAGTACTGTTCAAAACTCAATAAAAATTATGTGCGCTTCAAACAAATAGTTTTGATATTGGTTGTTGTGACAAAAAATCCTTAAACTATGCGCCACATAATCATTTAATGCCTTGAAAATATACCTTACCGCCACAATGTCTGTGATACATGATTTATCTCAGTATCCTTAGTTCAAAACTGGTAGAGACTGACGGCATTAAGAGTAGATCGAAAGCGATCTAAGAAAGAGAGATTCCTAACACATGATAACTAAGCTACTGACAAAGGTAATTGGCAGTCGCAATGACCGAACACTGCGCCGCCTTAGAAAAATTGTAAAAGAGATCAACAGCTACGAACCGACTTTTGAAACACTGACCGATGAAGAATTAAAAGCTAAAACGGTTGAGTTTCGTCAGCGCTTGGAACAGGGGGAAACCCTAGACCAATTGCTTCCTGAGGCATTTGCCACAGTACGTGAAGCTTCTAAGCGTGTATATGGTATGCGCCATTTCGACGTTCAGTTAATTGGTGGCATGGTATTGAATGCTGGCCAAATCGCAGAAATGCGTACGGGTGAAGGTAAAACATTAACCGCAACTTTACCTGCTTATCTAAATGCATTGCCAAGTAAAGGCGTGCATATCGTAACGGTCAATGATTACTTAGCCAAACGTGACGCAGAAACCAACCGTCCGTTATTTGAATTTCTTGGCATGACAGTTGGCATTAATGTGCCGAACATGCCACCTCAAGAAAAGAAAGTCGCTTACCAAGCTGATATTCTTTACGGAACCAATAATGAATTTGGTTTCGATTATCTGCGTGACAATATGGCATTTCGTAAAGAAGACCGTGTACAACGTGAGCGCTTCTTTGCTGTTGTCGATGAAGTGGACTCGATTCTTATTGATGAAGCTCGTACACCGCTGATAATTTCAGGCCCTGCAGAAGATAGCTCTGAACTCTATATCCGTATTAACACGCTCATCCCGTTACTACAGAAGCAGGATAAAGAAGATTCTGAAGAATATCGTGGTGACGGTCACTACACCGTTGATGAAAAATCTAAGCAGGTACACCTAACCGAAACAGGCCAAGAATTCGTAGAAGAATTGATGGTTAAAAATGGTTTGATGGAAGAGGGAGACACGCTTTACTCACCAACTAACATCAGTTTGTTGCATCACGTCAACGCGGCGCTACGTGCCCATGTGCTATTTGAAAAGAATGTCGACTACATCGTCAATGACGATGGTGAAGTGGTCATCGTTGATGAGCATACTGGCCGTACTATGCCTGGGCGTCGTTGGTCTGAAGGTTTACACCAAGCAGTAGAAGCAAAAGAAGGCGTTAAAATCCAAAACGAGAACCAAACTCTCGCATCGATTACCTTCCAGAACTTCTTCCGCCTATACAACAAATTGTCAGGTATGACGGGTACTGCGGATACTGAAGCATTCGAATTCCAATCGATTTATGGTTTAGAAACGGTTGTTATCCCGACCAATAAACCGATGGTGCGTAATGACATGCCCGATGTGGTGTATCGTACTGAAGCTGAGAAATTTGCTGCGATCATTGAAGATATCAAAGAGCGCGTCGAAAAAGGTCAACCAACCTTGGTGGGTACCGTTTCGATTGAAAAATCAGAGTTGCTCTCTAATGCTCTGAAAAAAGCCAAAGTTAAACATAATGTATTGAATGCTAAATTCCACGAGAAAGAAGCGGAAATTGTCGCGCAAGCGGGTACACCAAGTGCTGTGACCATTGCTACAAACATGGCTGGTCGTGGTACGGATATTGTTCTGGGTGGCAGTTGGCAGGCTCAAATAGAGCAGTTAGATAACCCAACACAAGAACAAATTGATGCGATCAAAGCAGAATGGAAAATCGTTCACGATCAAGTATTAGCGTCGGGTGGTTTACATATTATCGGTACTGAACGTCATGAATCTCGCCGTATTGATAACCAGCTACGTGGCCGGTCTGGTCGTCAGGGGGATGCGGGTTCATCGCGTTTCTACCTTTCAATGGAAGACTCTCTACTGAGAATTTTTACCTCAGATCGCATGGCAAGTTTGATCCAAAGTGGTATGGATGAAGGTGAAGCGATTGAAAGTAAGATGCTGTCGCGCTCCATTGAAAAAGCACAACGAAAAGTGGAAGGTCGTAACTTTGATATTCGTAAACAGCTTCTTGAATACGATGATGTTGCGAACGACCAACGTAAAGTGGTTTACGAGTTACGTGATGAACTGATGGATGCTGATGATATCAGTGACATGATTGAGTTAAACCGCCAAGACGTCTTTACTTCAGTGATCAGCGAATACATTCCACCTCAATCTTTAGAAGATATGTGGGATATTACCGGATTAGAAGAGCGTCTGAAAAACGACTTTGATTTAACGCTTCCAATTCAAGCTTGGCTCGATGCCGACGACAAATTGTATGAAGAGGCGTTACGCGAGCGAATTCTTGAAGAAGCCGTTAATGTTTATCGTGCTAAAGAAGAAACCGTTGGTGCGTCAGTACTTCGTAATTTCGAAAAATCCGTCATGCTGCAAACGCTCGATACCTTGTGGAAAGAGCACTTAGCTGCAATGGATCACTTGCGTCAAGGTATTCATTTACGCGGTTATGCACAAAAGAACCCGAAACAAGAGTACAAGCGTGAGTCATTTGAACTGTTTGAAGATATGTTGGACTCTTTGAAGACTGATGTGATCACTATTTTGTCGAAAGTACGTGTGCAGCAGCAAGAAGAAGTTGAACGTATGGAAGCTCAGCGTCAAGCGCAAGCTGAAGAAGCCGCGCGTCGCCAGCAGTTCCAGCATCAAAATGCTGAAAATCCATTAGCCGAAGGCAGTGATGAAACGGATGAGCATGCTCACCAACCTATGGTGCGCGAAGAGCGCAAAGTTGGTCGTAATGAACCTTGCCCTTGTGGTAGCGGTAAAAAGTACAAACAGTGCCATGGGCAAATAGGTTAATCACTATTTATTGAGTAAAGAGTCGCTTAAGCGGCTCTTTTTTTAACTAAATATTCTTTAACCTACTGTGAGGTTAGAGCTAAATTGGAGTTAATATGAAACGTGTGCATATTGTTGCTGCTATTATTTTTAATGCCGATAAATCAGAAGTTTATATTACAAAGCGACCAGAACATTTACATAAAGGTGGGTACTGGGAATTCCCAGGAGGCAAGCTGGAAGTTGGTGAAACGGTAGAGCAAGCGATTACTCGTGAGCTCAATGAGGAGATCGGTATTGATGTTACCGAACAATCACCTTACCAATACTTAGAGTTTGACTATGCAGATAAAGCCCTAAAGTTTGATTTTATATGTGTGACTCAATTTAACCATCAACCCTATGGCAAAGAAGGTCAGCAAGGTCAGTGGGTACCTGTTGCACACCTGATTGACTACGCTTTTCCTGAGGCGAATCGACCGATATTGGAGCGAGTAGTAAAAGAGTTTGCCTAAGTATTTTGAACAAAATTTATCGTCCAACGGTCAACACGCCCTAGCCACCGCGATTAATTGTTGATAGTTTAAAGAAACACCTTGAATGTATAAAACGATATCAGTTTAGGTTGATAGCGTAACAATGGAGAAAAACGCAATGGTGAGAATTGCGATTGCAGGAGCTGCGGGCAGAATGGGCCGCAACCTAGTTAAAGCCACTTATCAAAACCCAAATGCTCAAGTGGGGGCTGGTTCTGAACGTCCAGAATCGTCGCTGGTCGGTGTCGATATCGGTGAATTATGTGGTGAAGGTCGATTTGATATCGCTTTAGTCGATAATCTACAAAATGCGATTGATCACTTTGATGTGATTATCGATTTTACTGCTCCTGTAAGCACATTAGCGAATATTGAACTGTGCAAAAAACACGGTAAAAAATTGGTGATTGGCACGACTGGTTTTTCTGAAGCAGAAAAAGCGATCATCGAGTCAGCAGCGCAACAGATCTCAATTGTTATGGCTCCCAACTACAGTGTTGGCGTGAACCTAGTCTTTAAGTTGCTTGAAAAGGCCGCTAGAGTGATGGGTGATTACTGTGACATTGAGATTGTCGAAGCTCACCATCGCCATAAAGTGGATGCCCCTTCAGGAACCGCAATCGGTATGGGAGAAGCAATTGCTGGAGCGATGGGTAATAAATTAAGTGATGTGGCGGTGTATGCTCGTGAAGGCATTACTGGTGAGCGAAGTAAAGATGAAATTGGCTTTGCCACGATTCGCGCTGGTGACATTGTTGGTGAACATACGGCAATGTTTGCCGATATTGGTGAGCGTGTTGAGATTACTCACAAAGCGACAGATCGCATGACATTTGCCAATGGTGCCGTTAAAGCTGCTGTTTGGTTAAATGATAAACCAGCTGGCTTTTATAGCATGACGGATGTATTGGGTTTGAACGATCTTTAATTACATAATTATGCGCCAGTAAATACTGGCGCATCTGTTTTTTTTACTAATCTCCCTCTTTAGTTATCTTCCTGCATATCTTCATTAATTCACACTTTAATGTGTTATTTCTCTTTGTTTGGGTTGTTTTCTGTCTTAACCTTCCAAAAGTTTACTGCTTTTTGCTTTAAGTAACGTTTGCGTCTGTTTGTTTTGAATGGCTTGCTTTGAAATTACGTTGTCGATTGATATAGTGGTGTTTATTGAAACCTTTTTTGCGTTTTGATGAGTTAAATGTGCTTTTTTAATGGTTTGATGGCTCTTTTAGTGTGTAAGGCTTTAAATGTAAGTTTTATTTGTTATCAAATGTTGACAGGAATCACAGCGATCTTTAGAATACCGCCAATTTGTCTAAATCACCCTATAGCGCTACCTTATGGCGAAAAGGAAGACAGATTTGCAGTTTAATTTATTTTTTTTGCATTTTTATTCCTGGAGGTTGTCTTGAGTAAATCAGCACTGTTAGTCCTAGAAGATGGGACGGTGTTCCACGGTGTATCCATTGGAGCTGATGGAACGTCTGTCGGTGAAGTCGTTTTTAATACCTCGATGACGGGGTACCAAGAAATCCTCACTGATCCTTCTTATTCTCAACAAATCGTTACTCTCACTTACCCTCACATAGGCAATACCGGAACCAATTCCGAAGACGAAGAATCTTCTTCCATTCATGCACAAGGCCTTGTGATTCGCGATCTCCCTCTTATCGCTTCTAACTTCCGTAATGAAAAATCCCTTTCCGATTACCTGAAATCACAAAATATCGTCGGCATTGCTGATATCGATACTCGTAAGCTAACTCGTATTTTGCGTGAGAAAGGTGCACAGAATGGCTGCATTATGGCTGGTGATAACTTAGATCAAGCATTGGCGCTAACGAAAGCTAAAGAATTCCCTGGCTTAAAAGGAATGGATCTTGCGAAAGAGGTTACAACAAAAGAAGCGTATCAATGGAAACAAGGTTCGTGGACGCTTGAAGGTGGGCTTCCAGAAGCGAAAGATGACAGCGAGTTGCCATATCACGTTGTTGCCTACGATTTCGGAGCAAAGCGCAACATCTTACGCATGTTGGTTGACCGAGGCTGCCGCTTAACTGTTGTACCAGCTCAAACTTCAGCTGAAGAAGTTCTTGCGCTAAAACCAGATGGTGTCTTTTTATCAAACGGCCCTGGTGACCCAGAACCATGTACTTATGCGATTGAAGCGACCAAAGTATTCTTAGACAAAGAATTACCGGTCTTTGGTATCTGTCTAGGACACCAAATTTTGGCATTAGCTTCCGGTGCAAAAACAGTAAAAATGAAGTTTGGCCACCATGGTGCGAACCACCCGGTCAAAGATTTAGATCGCAATGTAGTGATGATTACATCACAAAACCACGGCTTTGCTGCGGACGAAGCGACGTTGCCTGAAAACCTTCGAGCGACACATAAGTCACTCTTTGATGGCTCATTACAAGGCATTCATCGCACGGATAAACCAGCATTTAGCTTTCAAGGTCACCCTGAAGCAAGTCCTGGCCCACATGATGCAGCCCCGCTTTTCGATCACTTTATCGAACTAATTAAAAAACACAGCGCTTAATTTCGGAGTAGTAGACAATGCCAAAACGTACTGACATTAAAAGTATTCTAATTCTAGGTGCTGGCCCGATCGTTATCGGTCAGGCATGTGAATTTGACTACTCAGGCGCTCAAGCCTGTAAAGCGCTGCGCGAAGAGGGTTATCGAGTTATTTTGGTTAACTCAAACCCTGCCACTATTATGACTGATCCTGAGATGGCTGATGCAACTTACATCGAGCCAATTCATTGGGAAGTGGTACGCAAGATTATTGAAAAAGAACGTCCAGATGCTGTATTGCCAACTATGGGCGGTCAAACGGCGCTTAACTGTGCACTTGATTTAGAAAAGCACGGTGTGCTTGCTGAGTTCGGTGTTGAAATGATTGGCGCAACGGCTGATGCGATTGATAAAGCGGAAGACCGTTCACGTTTTGATAAGGCAATGAAATCTATCGGTTTAGCCTGTCCTCGTGCCGATACAGCAAAAACGATGGAAGAAGCTTATCGCGTTCAAGAAATGGTCGGCTTCCCTTGTATCATTCGTCCATCTTTTACTATGGGTGGTACCGGTGGTGGTATTGCGTATAACAAAGAAGAGTTCGAAGAAATTTGTCGTCGTGGTCTCGATCTTTCTCCAACCAATGAACTCCTTATTGATGAGTCTTTGATTGGTTGGAAAGAATATGAAATGGAAGTCGTTCGCGATAAAGCGGACAACTGTATCATTGTTTGTGCGATTGAAAACTTTGACCCAATGGGCATCCATACGGGTGACTCAATCACAGTGGCACCGGCGCAAACGCTAACCGACAAAGAATATCAATTGATGCGTAATGCATCGCTAGCAGTATTGCGTGAAATCGGCGTTGAAACGGGCGGTTCAAACGTACAGTTTGGTATCAATCCGAAAGATGGCCGTATGGTCATCATCGAAATGAACCCGCGTGTATCTCGCTCTTCTGCTCTAGCATCTAAAGCAACAGGTTTCCCTATTGCTAAAGTCGCAGCGAAACTGGCGGTTGGTTTTACCTTAGATGAGCTAATGAACGACATCACAGGTGGCGCGACTCCGGCTTCGTTTGAACCAACGATTGACTACGTTGTTACCAAGATCCCTCGTTTTAACTTCGAGAAATTCGCTGGTGCTAATGACCGCTTGACGACACAGATGAAGTCGGTGGGTGAGGTTATGGCCATTGGTCGTAACCAACAAGAGTCATTACAAAAAGCATTGCGTGGTTTAGAAATCGGTGTAAACGGTTTAGATGAAATGGTTGATCTAGACGCACCAGATGCGCTGACTACTATTCGTCATGAGCTAAAAGAAGCGGGTGCTGAACGTATTTGGTACATTGCTGATGCATTTCGCGCCGGTTTGTCAGTCGATGGTGTATTTAACCTAACCAACATCGACCGTTGGTTCCTTGTGCAAATCGAAGAATTAGTCAAGATGGAACAAGAGGTTAAAGCGGGTGGTTTTGCGGGCTTGAACGCTGATGTTCTGCGCAAAATGAAACGCAAAGGCTTCTCTGACGCGCGTCTTTCAACCTTACTTGGTGTTTCGGAAAGCGAAATTCGTCGTATGCGTGACCAACATGATATTCATCCAGTTTACAAACGTGTGGATACTTGTGCGGCAGAATTCTCATCTGACACGGCTTATATGTATTCTTCTTATGATGAAGAGTGTGAAGCGCAGCCAACAGATAAAGACAAAATCATGGTACTTGGTGGTGGTCCTAACCGTATCGGCCAAGGTATTGAATTTGACTACTGCTGTGTGCATGCTTCTCTTGCACTGCGTGAAGACGGTTATGAAACCATCATGGTTAACTGTAACCCTGAAACGGTTTCAACGGATTACGACACATCGGATCGTCTCTACTTTGAACCAGTAACATTAGAAGATGTACTTTCTATCGTACGCGTAGAAAAACCAAAAGGCGTGATTGTGCAATACGGTGGTCAAACACCATTGAAATTGGCTCGCGCACTTGAAGCTGCTGGTGTGCCAATCATTGGTACAAGCCCTGACGCTATTGACCGCGCAGAAGACCGTGAGCGTTTTCAACAAGCTGTTGACCGTTTAGGTTTGCTTCAGCCAGAAAACGCAACCGTAACGACTATGGAGCAAGCGATTGAAAAATCGAAAGATATCGGTTTCCCTCTCGTGGTTCGCCCCTCTTATGTTCTCGGTGGTCGTGCGATGGAAATCGTCTATGACGAACAGGATTTACGTCGCTACTTCAACGAAGCGGTTAGCGTTTCGAATGAATCACCAGTACTGCTTGACCGTTTCCTAGATGATGCAGTGGAAGTCGATATCGATGCTATCTGTGATGGTGAGCGCGTTGTGATTGGCGGTATCATGGAGCACATCGAACAAGCGGGTGTTCACTCTGGTGACTCAGCATGTTCTCTTCCGGCTTACACGTTAAGCCAAGAAATCCAAGATGTGATGCGCGAGCAAGTTGAAAAACTGGCGTTTGAATTGGGTGTTCGTGGCCTAATGAATACACAGTTTGCGGTTAAAGATAACGAAGTTTACTTAATTGAAGTTAACCCTCGTGCTGCTCGTACTGTACCGTTTGTTTCAAAAGCAACGGGCGCTCCACTGGCAAAAATTGCAGCGCGTGTAATGGCTGGCCAATCTCTAGAGTCGCAAGGCTTCACCAAAGAGATTATCCCACCTTACTACTCGGTAAAAGAAGTGGTACTACCGTTTAATAAATTCCCAGGTGTTGACCCACTGTTAGGCCCAGAAATGCGCTCAACAGGTGAAGTAATGGGTGTGGGTGCAACGTTTGCTGAAGCATACGCTAAAGCAGAGCTTGGTTGTGGGAATGTTTACCCTGAAGGTGGTCGCGCATTGCTATCGGTTCGTGAAGGTGACAAACAACGAGTAGTTGATTTGGCTTCTAAGCTGGTTAAATTGGGTTACCAACTCGATGCAACTCATGGTACTGCGGTCATTTTGGGCGAAGCTGGTATTAATCCACGCTTAGTCAACAAGGTTCATGAAGGTCGCCCTCATATTCTTGACCGAATCAAGAATAATGAATACACCTATATCATCAATACCGCCGCGGGTCGCCAAGCGATTGAAGACTCTAAAGTTCTACGTCGTGGCGCATTGGCTGAGAAAGTGAACTACACCACAACTCTGAACGCTGCTTTTGCAACCTGTATGTCTCATACGGCAGATGCAAAATCATCAGTGACATCAGTTCAAGAGTTGCACGCACAAGTTAAAGCTAACTTAGCTTAAGCTAGCTAAAAAAATAATAAATCAGTAGCTCTCAGAGCTACATGACAACCTCATTGCCCGCTAAATTAAGCGGGCTTTTTTTGTTTAAGAGAACTACATCCAAACAACTTCAAGTAGGAAGGGCATATCACTTTAGTTAGGTTGTTTAGTACATTGTGAGTATTAATTTAATTGATGAATATTTGGAATGAATTGAAGGCGTGATTTTCTCTTTTAGCAACGATTGTTCAGTGTTAGCGTGAGCAAAATAACGCAGCGATTAAGGATTAAATGGATATTTCAATTGAGGTTTTAGGACTGCTTTTTTTGGTTGCCAGCGCTGCTGGTTTCATTGATGCAATGGCGGGAGGTGGTGGGTTACTAACGCTACCTGCTTTATTGGCAGCGGGTGTGCCTCCAGCTCAAGCTCTTGCAACCAATAAACTACAAAGCTCCTTTGGTAGTTTTTCAGCGACTTGGTATTTCGTGCGTAATGGCATGGTAAGCCTGAAAGAGATGAAACTTGCAATAGCTTGCACTTTTATTGGTTCAGCTTGTGGTGCAGAGTTGGTTCAGCATATTGATGCGAGTTTACTAACCAGTTTAATTCCTATTCTTCTTATTAGTATTTCGCTGTATTTTTTGTTGGCTCCACAAACTAAAGCGGTCCAGGGTAATCCCCGACTATCAGAAGGACTTTTTGCTTTTTTGATCGGTGGTGGTGTAGGCTTTTATGATGGTTTTTTTGGCCCCGGCACTGGTTCTATTTTCACGGTTTGTTTTGTTGTGCTTGGTCACTTTTCCTTAGTTGAAGCAACGGCAAGAACTAAGCTACTTAACTTCACCTCTAACGTCGCGGCGTTACTATTCTTCTTGATTGCGGGATTACCTATTTGGGAAATTGGTTTGGTGATGGCTGTCGGTGGTTTTATCGGTGCGAGAATGGGAGCTAAAGTGGTCGTCACAAAAGGGCAGAAATGGATTCGTCCGTTGGTTATTGTTATGTCAATGCTGATGGCAGCGAAACTTCTTTGGCAACAGCATCCGCAATGGTTTCAATCAATTTTTTAATCCTTGGTGAGCGATAACTACTGCTACGCAAACAAATATGGATGGGGCGGACAAGCGCCTGTAATTGGTCGAAATCAAAACAATATTGTGGCTTGATATTGAGTGTTTTAATTACGGACAAGGGGACTAGTGCTGGCGTCATTCCCCCTAATGCTAATTGTGCTGAAGCCGTGTATGAGTCCATTTCCATCAAGGGCGTGATTGCCAATTTGGCTAATATATCAAGCTGATAAGTATTTGCAGGGTTGGACAAATCATTAGTGACTAATTGTGTTGGTAAGCACGTTAGTGGCGTTTGGCTGACGATATAAAAGGGTTCATCGGCTAGGTGGAAAGCCATTAATCCATGATTAGCTGGTAAGTAACCTGCACAGAACCCAAGTGTTGCTTTTCCTGATTGCACATGTTGCACAATTCTCGGTGTGTGGTTGGTCGTGATAGTTATGAATTTATCTTGCTGTAGATAGCGGCCCATTGCCACATTTAGGTAACCAGCGACCAAGGTTTCTGAACAGTCGAGTTTGATTAAGGTATCATCAGTCAGTGCTTGCTGATCGAAGATTAAACCACATAACTCATTGAAGCTTGGACCAATACTCTCAACTAGAGCCAGTGCGTCGGTGGTCAGTTTTATCTGCCGCCCATCAGGCTCAATAAGTTTCTTCCCGAGTCTCTTTTCTAAATTAGCAATACGCTTACTCACCGCAGATTGGCTAATATAGAGCAAACTGCCGGTTCGGCTCATGGTTTTTTCTTTGCTTAACATAAGCAAGGTTTCGATACCTTCAAGCAGCATAATTAAAGAGCATTGGGAATAGGTGAGCCTACTCTACACTATTATTTCGAGCTGAGGTTACTTATTAAGTGCAAATGTGGGCAGTGACAAATGCCAACGAATTGCACCTAATCGAATGATGAGCGTTGAAAGTACTCCAGCGATAAAAGCGCTTGAATTATCATAGCCCATCGCCAGTGCAGTTGTATGAAATAGGCCGCCAATAATACATGCTGTGGCGTATACTTCACTGCGTAATACCATCGGGATTTCGCGAGCTAATACATCGCGAATAATGCCACCACCACAACCAGTAATGACTCCCATGATGACAGCAACGATGGCTGAATCTTGATAAAGCATTGCTTTTTCTACACCGATCCCAACAAAGACCGCCAAACCAATAGCATCACAGACAGGTAATATCCACCAAGCAACTCGCTTAGGTCGACGAACTAACAACATGGTGAGTACGCAAGTGATAAAAATAACCCAAAGGTAAGTGGTATCTTTTATCCAAAAAACGGGAGTAGCCCCGAGCGCCATATCACGGATGGTGCCGCCACCAATGGCGGTAACACTGGCTAATACAACGACACCAAAGGGGTCCATTTTTAATCGGCCAGCAAGTAATACACCTGAAATGGCAAAGATAGCCGTACCAAATAAATCAATCAAGTAGAGCAACACGGAGTCCATTTTACTAGGTTCTCTTTATAGTTAATGGAACAGAATTCGGGCTCGAATTGTACGAGATTTTAGCGTGTTAGTGCTAGCGTTTTTGCCGGATGTGTGCGAAGTGATCACATACTTCTTCAATCGCATTCAATGTGCGAGGCGTTGGCCTATTTAACCAATCTGAAGTTAAAGACCAAACAAAGTCATGCTGAACGGCGAATAATTGTTGCTGCCATTTTGACCACATATGACCGTTTTTGATCGCATGTTCAGAAGTAAATATAGCGTCGGGGTTAGCGAGTAATACTTGTTCAATGCCCACTTGAGGATAGGGCGATGGACTATCGGCAAAAATATTCTCACCACCGCAGAAACGAAAGACTTCGCTAGGCCAGCTGTCTTGCGCCAGTGTAATGATCGGTTTTTCACTGAGTTGATAAAAATAACGAACTTTAGAACTGGTATGGTAGCGCTGTTTGAATATCGCTAAGGATTGTCGAAAGTTGTGCGCCGCATTTTTCCCGATTTGTGGATTATCGGCGTATTGACTGAGTTGCTCGATATTGGTGGCGATATCTTCTAAGGTTTTGGTTTCTGTTGAGTAAATGGTTAGCCCTAGCTGTTTCAGTTTTGCTATCTCTTTAGCAGGGTTGCCAGAAGGCCAAACGATCACTAAATCTGGTTGTAGTTTTAGAATGCGTTCTAAATTAATACCTTGATAATTTGCTACTTTTTCTAATTTTTTCGCTTGAGGTGGATAGTCGCTGTATTCACTAACAGCAACTACTTTATCGCCAAGGCCAGCGGCAAAAGCTAGCTCTGTCGCGTGAGGAGCTAAGCTGATAATGCGTTCTACTTGAGCTTGAACTGGGTTGATAATCCCAACGAATAGAAGATAAAGGAAGGTCAATATGCGCAATTTATAGCCCTTGATTAATCATGAGGAGTAGAGCGCTTTCTAGCACCAGCCAAGCAAAAATTCGCCACGCGAGCAGTTTTTGTAATTGAGATAAATGAATAGCAGCAGGTGCGACGCGCCCCCCAATTTTAACTCGGATAGCTTTTTTCTCACCGTAAATGGCTGGCCCACCAAGTGACAATTCTAATTTGTTGCCGACGGCGGTTAATAGCCATCCTGGACCCGGCAAAGGCCAGACTTTACTTTGCTGTATCATGGCCGTAAACGTGGTCAATGCTTTATCACCGATGACGATCAACACACTAAATAAGCGCAAAGGAATTAAATCTAGCATAGCGAGCAAGCGTATTACCGGTAAACCAAATGGGTGAAACCTTTGGCGAGAAGGCGACCATGCTCTCGCGAGTTCAGCCACTAGGCGATACATTAATGCTCCAGTTGCGCCTAAGCATGCATACCAAAATAGAACACCGATAACATTGCGGCCATAGCCCATGATGATCGTCTCTGCCCCCGCTTTTCCTAATCCTAGCGGTGATAAACTTTCTGTCGTTCTATTTACAAAAGGTGCGAGTAAGCGTCGTGCTAGTTTTTTATCTTCTTTGGCTAAAGCGTTAATCAGTTGGTTCGCAAGTTGTTCTTGGCTGCGCCAATCAAAAGCCAACAGAAGAATCGCTAAATCAAAAAGTTGAGGTTGCCAAACCAGAGGTTTGAGGGCAATCAGAATGGCCAGTGCTGGCAAGCACATCAGCAGCAAGGCTAGCGTACCCGAGATTACACTTTGCGAGTAACTGTTATTGGTATTGACTTTATCGGCGAGTATTTCAGCAAATTTGTGCCATAAAGTTACTGGGTGCGCGTTACGAGGGATGGGCAAAATGAGATGAAATACAATCGCTCCCCACATAACGAGGAGCGATCCATTGGCATAAAACGGCTTCAACATCTCTTCCATGATGATCGTCGCTTGGCTTACTTAAGAAGCTCAACCATTTTGATTACCATTTCAGAGGAGCTTTGCGCTGCAAGTGGCAAGAACTCATCAAATGACATTGGCGACGCTTTATCTGCCACGTCTGAAATCGCGCGAACGACGACAAAAGGAACATTGAACTGATGACAGGTTTGAGCGACCGCTGATGCTTCCATTTCGACCGCGATGACACTTGGGAAATGTTGGCGGATAAAGGCTTGGCGTTCAGCCGTACAGACAAAAGCATCACCGGTACAAATAAGACCACGCACCGCGTGTTTATCTTCCATTTGGGTCAGTGCTTTTTCAGCAATGTTCATCAGCGTTTCATCGGCTTTAAAAGCGGCAGGTTGCCCAGCCATTTGGCCCATCTCATAGCCAAAAGCGGTGACATCTGCATCGTGGTGGCGAACTTCGCTAGAAATAACCACATCACCCATTGTTAAGCTCGCATCAAAGCCACCCGCAGAGCCGGTATTAATCACAACATCTGGTTGGTATTCTTCAAGTAAAATCGTCGTGCCAATAGCTGCTGCTACTTTACCAATTCCAGATTGAAGAAGTACGACATCCACCCCATGGATTTGACCGATAAAGTAAGTGCAACCAGCTTTACTTACTTGTTGCACATTGTTAATTGCGTCTTTTAAAATCGCGACTTCTTGTTCCATCGCGCCAATGATGCCGATTTTCATGAGGATTCTCTTATTCGGTTAATAATAAAAATTGGCTGAAGTTTAACATGAAACTTTCCACTAGAGCGATAAGGTACTTTTTATTCGAGTAGTCCGGCTTTGGTTAAGTTTTCTCTGAGTAGTTCAACTCGCTTGCGGTTAACGCCCATATCCGAATAGCCAATGCGTGATTCAGAACGAACGATTAATCGTCGCTTATCAATTTTTAATTCAAGATCATCAACAAAGCGCATGATACGGCTAGTATATTCAATGCGTAGATAGTTATCTTCTTTGCTTGCGGTTTTAGAACGTGGAATAGAAAGGGCAACAGCTTCAATTTGATCTAAAGAAACGCCAGCTTTGAGGATGAAGGGCGAAACCGAGAAAGCATTGCGATCATCTTGAGTGGATACACAATTGGGTTTATCACCGCAAGGTGTTGCAGTGCGGTCGGTCATGGTGGTAACTCCTTGACTGCATGCTGTCAATGTTGAAAACAGTAATAGACTGAATAGTAAACGCATCTTTTTCCCTATGATATTTATTTTATAGGTTAAGCAAAAGGATTCACTTTTGCGTGAATCCTTTATTTACTTGAAACGATATTATTGTTGATTGTGCTTTTTGGTATTGGGTTTTTAGTAGTTAAGACTTAAAGCTCTAAGTAATCAAGTATTCCTTCAGCAGCTTTACGGCCCTCATCAATGGCGGTGACGACTAAATCAGAGCCGCGAACCACATCACCACCAGCGAAGATTTTTTCATTGCTAGTTTGGTATTGGAAGGACTGCACAGAAGGCGCTTTAATTCTTCCCCACTGATCAAGCTCAACACCAAATGGTTCAAGCCAAGGCATAGCATGAGGTTGGAAGCCAAAAGCCATGATTACCGCATCGGCAGCGAGTACGTGTTCACTACCTGCTACCGGTTCTGGGCGACGACGTCCTGCTTCATCGGCTGTTCCTAAAGCTGTTTTTACCACTTTTACCCCGGTCACTTGACCAGTTGCATTGGTTTCAATGCCTAGTGGTTGAAGGTTGAACATAAATTCAACGCCTTCTTCTTTCGCATTTTTTACTTCACGGCGAGAACCTGGCATGTTCTCTTCATCTCGGCGATAAGCACAAATGACTTGCTCCGCATTTTGGCGAATAGAGGTTCGAACACAGTCCATAGCCGTATCACCACCGCCTAAAACGACGACTTTCTTATTGGCCATATCAATAAAAGGTTGCTCTGATTCCAGTCCCATCACTTTATATGTATTAGACACTAAAAAGGGTAGAGCATCGTAAACGCCCTCGGCTTCTTCGTTGGCAAGGCCTGCGCGCATATTTTGATAAGTGCCAACGCCAAGAAATACCGCGTCGTAATCATCAACTAAGCTTTGCAGCTCAATATCTTTGCCTACTTCAACATTGAGTTGGAATTCAACGCCCATTTCACTAAAGATGCGACGGCGATTTTCCATTACGCCTTTTTCCAATTTAAAAGATGGAATACCGAAGGTGAGCAAGCCGCCGATCTCTGGATATCGATCGAACACAACGGGTTTGACTCCATTGCGCACTAAAACATCCGCCGCCGCCAAACCGGCTGGTCCTGCACCAATAATCGCGACTTTTTTATCTGTCCACTCGACATTTGACATGTCAGGTGTCCAACCCATTTCAAAGGCTTTATCGGTAATGTATTTTTCAATATTACCAATCGTTACTGCGCCAAAGTCATTGTTGAGTGTACAAGAACCTTCACATAAACGATCTTGAGGGCATACTCGGCCACACACTTCTGGCAAGCTGTTGGTTTGATGAGAAAGCTCTGCCGCTTCAATAATTCGCCCTTCATTGGCGAGTTTTAACCACTGTGGAATATAGTTATGTACTGGGCATTTCCACTCACAGTACGGGTTACCACAATCTAAACAGCGGTCAGCTTGGGCGGTTGCTTGCTGCTTAGTGAATGGTTCGTAGATCTCGACAAATTCAATTTTACGAATAGTGATCGGTTTCTTCGCCGGGTCAACTCGACTTACATCAATAAATTGGTATACGTTCTGGCTCATAAATCTGGCTCCTTCCAATTATTGTGCTTGAACGCGCAGCTCTGCGGCACTACGGCTTTGATGGCCTAGTAGTGTGCTGAGATCGGCAGCTTGTGGTTTAACGAGATAGAACTTTGGTATCCATTCATCAAAGTTTGCGAGAATATGTTCGGCATGAACTGAACCGGTTTCTTCCAAATGCTCGGCGATTAAACCACGTAAATGTTCTTGGTGGATGTATAAATCTTGCAATGAAACGGCCTCGACAGATTCACCGTTAACACGACCTTGGAAATCCCCATTTTCGTCCATCACGTACGCAAATCCACCAGTCATACCAGCGCCAAAGTTCACTCCTGTTGCCCCAAGAATGGCAACAATACCGCCAGTCATGTACTCACAAGCGTTATCACCAGCACCTTCGATGACGGTGATGGTCCCTGAATTACGCACGCCAAAACGTTCGCCAGCTTTACCTGCTGCAAACAGTTTTCCACCAGTTGCGCCATATAAACAAGTATTGCCGACAATGGTTGCTTCATGGCAATTAAAGGTTGTGCCAAGGTGTGGTTTGATCACTAACTTACCCCCAGCCATGCCTTTACCGACATAGTCGTTTGCATCACCAGTCAGATATAATTCAACACCACCAGCATTCCATACCCCGAAAGATTGGCCTGCGGTACCGTCAAGGTGAATTTTAATCGGTGAGGCTGCCACGCCTTGGTTCCCATAGCGCTTAGCGATTTCACCCGATAAGCGTGCACCAATAGAGCGGTCCGTATTTCGCACGTTGTAATATAGGTTGAGCGATTGTTGAGATTCGACGGCGCTTAGCGCATCGTCAACGATCTGTTGGTTAAGTTGAGCTTTATCAAACGGTGTGTTTGGTTCAGTCCAATATAGCGGATGATGCTGTTGAGATACCGGTGCTTCTAACAAGCCAGATAGATCAAGCTTGCTTTGTTTGGCAGTCATCCCAGCGACGACTTCCAGTAAGTCTGTACGGCCAATCAAGTCGGTGAGTTTTTCAACGCCCAACTCTGCTAGGTATCCGCGCACTTCATCGGCAAGGCCGATGAAATAGTTCATCACCATTTCTGGTAGGCCTTTGAAATACTCTTTACGCAGCGTTTCATCTTGTGTTGCGACACCAGTCGCGCAGTTATTTAAATGGCAAATACGTAAGAATTTACAGCCCATTGCGACCATAGGTGCAGTACCAAACCCAAAGCTTTCTGCACCGAGAATAGCGCCTTTAACCACATCAAGGCCGGTCTTTAATCCGCCATCTACTTGTAAACGAATTTTATGACGTAAGCCATTAGCGACTAATGCTTGTTGGGTTTCTGCCAAACCAAGTTCCCACGGGCTGCCTGCGTATTTAACTGATGTGAGTGGACTTGCTGCTGTACCGCCGTCGTAACCTGAAATGGTGATAAGGTCAGCGTAGGCTTTAGCCACACCGGTAGCAATAGTGCCAACGCCCGGTTCTGAAACGAGTTTGACCGAAATCAGCGCTTTGGGGTTTACCTGTTTAAGGTCGAAAATAAGCTGCGCTAAATCTTCAATTGAATAGATATCATGGTGCGGTGGTGGGGAAATTAAGGTTACCCCTTGCACTGAATAACGCAACTTGGCAATTTCTGCGGTCACTTTATGGCCGGGCAGTTGTCCGCCTTCCCCTGGTTTTGCACCTTGGGCAACTTTAATTTGTAATACATCAGCATTGGTTAAGTAATGCGGTGTCACACCAAAGCGCCCCGAGGCAACCTGCTTGATACGAGAGTTTCGCTCGGTACCAAAGCGGCGTGGATCTTCACCACCTTCACCAGAGTTCGAATAGCCACCTAAACGGTTCATGGCAGTCGCGAGCGCTTCATGTGCTTCTGGGCTTAATGCTCCAATGGACATTGCGGCAGAATCGAAGCGTTTAAATAGCTCGGTATTCGGCTCGATTTGATCTAGCGTTAAAGGTGTGGCTGATTTTTTTAGCTTGAGTAGGTCACGCAACATTGCCGCTGGGCGAGCGTTGACCTGCTGAGCAAAAGCCTTGTAATCAGATGTTTCACCTGATTTTACGGCTTGTTGTAATGTGCCAACCACATCAGGGTTGTAAGCATGATACTCACCACCGTGTACATATTTCAGCAGTCCGCCATGTTCCAGAGTTTTACGTTTGGTCCAAGCTTTGCGCGCAAGGTTATAAAGATCTTGTTGAAAATCATCAAAATTAGCGCCTTGAATGCGAGTTGTGACTCCTTTAAAACACAAATTGACGACGTCATTATGCAGGCCTACCGCTTCAAATAATTGTGAACAACGGTAAGAGGCGATGGTCGAAATGCCCATTTTGGACATGATCTTCAATAAGCCTTTATCAATACCGTAGCGATAGTTTTGCATCACTTCGCGATAGCTTTTTTCTAAGGTACCGTCATCGATCATCTTGCTTAATGTTTCGTAAGCAAGGTAGGGGTAAACGGCTGTGGCACCAAAGCCAAGTAGGACTGCAAACTGATGAGGATCACGCGCGGTGGCGGTTTCAACGATAATATTGGCATCACAGCGTAGGTTCGCTTCTACTAAGCGAGTTTGTACTGCGCCTACCGCCATGGCTGCTGGAATAGGTAGCGTCTCTTTGGTTAATGCTCTATCTGACAATACGATCAGTACAGATCCTTGGCGAACTTCTTGTTCTGCTTGTGTACATATATCGAGCAGTGCTTGCTGGAGATCTTTTTGTTTGGGATCGTAATTGATATCCAACCGGCTATGTCGATAGTGTTTATCACTTAGATTAAGCAGTTGTTGCATATCTGAATAAAGTAAAACTGGAGAGTCAAACGTCACACGATACGCATGGCCATCGGTTTCGCAAAAGACGTTCATCTCTTGACCGACGCTAGTGGCAAGAGACATCACATGTTTTTCACGCAGTGGATCGATAGGTGGGTTGGTGACTTGTGCAAATTTCTGGCGGAAATAGTCGGTTACCAAGCGTTCTTTTGATGAAAGTACCGCCATCGGCGTATCGTCACCCATCGAACCTACGGCTTCTTGTCCCACATCACCCAGCACGCGCAGCACTTGATCGATCTCTTCGTTGCTCATCGCAAACTGTTTTTGATAGGTTTTTAGCTCGTCATTATCGAAGCTGCGTTCGCCCACCAAATCGTCACTGAGTTCAGAGAATGGAGTTAATCGATGGACGTTATTTTTCATCCATTCGCCATAAGGATGACGGTTTTTTAGATCATTATCGATTTCACTGGATTGCCAAAGTTTGCCTTGGCGAGTATCGATCACCAACAGTTCACCAGGTCCAACACGCCCTTTTTCTGCCACTTCATCGGGGGCGTAATCCCAAATGCCAACTTCAGAGGCGAGGGTAATGAGCTTATCTTTGGTTATGACATAACGGGCAGGGCGCAGGCCGTTGCGATCCAAGTTACAGGCGGCGTAACGTCCATCAGACAAGACGATGCCAGCCGGACCATCCCATGGTTCCATGTGTTTTGAGTTAAAGTCATAGAAAGCACGAAGATCTGGGTCCATATCGGGGTGGTTTTGCCATGCTGGCGGTACCAACATACGCATTGCTCGGAAGATATCCATGCCGCCAGCTAAAAAGAGGTCAAGCATATTGTCGAGACTGGAAGAGTCCGAACCTGTCTCATTAACGAACGGAGCCGCTGTTTGTAGATCGGGCAATAGCGGTGAAGCAAATTTATAAGCACGGGCTCTTGCCCATTGACGATTACCTTCAATAGTGTTGATTTCACCATTGTGCGCTAAGTAGCGGAACGGTTGAGCAAGCGGCCAACGGGGTTGGGTATTGGTTGAGAAACGCTGGTGGAACAAGCAAATGGCAGATTCCATGCGTAAGTCGGCAAGATCGAGATAAAAGCGTGGTAGATCCGCAGGCATACACAAGCCTTTATAAACAATAACTTGTGTTGATAGTGAGCAGATATAGAAATCGCGATCATCGGTGATCTGCTTTTCAATACGGCGGCGAGCAATGTATAAGCGTCGTTCAACATCTCTTTCACGCCAGCCGGCAGGCGCTGAAATAAAGACCTGCTGAATATCAGGGACGGAGTCTGCCGCGATAGGTCCAAGAACACTTTTATTGGTTGGCACAGTGCGCCAGCCCGTAACAGTGAGCGTTTCTTGTGCTAATTGTTGGTTGATAATATCGCGCGCGGCTTGCGCTTTAGTTGGGTCTTGGCTGAGGAAAATCATGCCGATAGCGTATTGCTTACTGAGCTTCCACCCTTTTTCTTCGGCGATAAGTTTGAGGTATGAATCTGGCTTTTGAAGCAATAAGCCACAGCCATCACCGGTTTTACCATCGGCTGCGATGCCGCCTCGGTGAGTCATGCGATCTAATGCTGCAATCGCCGTTCTTACTAATTTATGACTAGTTTGACCTTCCATATGCGCGATCAAACCAAATCCACAGTTGTCTTTCTCCAAACTTGGATCATATAGAGCCATTGCAATTCTCCCTTTGCTTCTCTGTCATCCAGACAGTAAATGACTAACTATTCTATTTTTATTATTTTTAGTGCGTATTCATGTGCCATTTTTGATTTTAATTTTAACAAAAATGGTCAATTTAATTTTCACTGACTTCACAAGCTATAGCTTATTATGGATAAGGTCAAGTTCTTGGTGAAAAATCACGTTGGAATGCGATTTACCATGTAATTGTCTGAATTAAACTAATGTATTCAATGTGATAGTGTTTTTGTTGTTACCATTTATTAACAATTGAAATTTCATCTAATAAGAAAAACAACAAAAAAGGCCAGCAGGGAGTGCTGGCCAAAAAGTAAAAATTGGAAGGAATCGTTTGATTCAGACACTCTCCTACGTCGATAAACGCAGGAGAGTATTGAGCTGTTAGGCTGAAAGCATCAGCGAACTTGCTTTTGCTTCGAGGTTAGTACCACCCATCAGGTAGGCATCAATTTCACGAGCGCACTCGCGACCTTCATTGATGCAGCGGACAACCAAAGATTGGCCAGTACGCATATCACCCGCTGCGAACACGCCTTTTTGGTTAGTTGCAAAACCTTGCGTAGCAACGTTACCGCGCTCATCAAGTTTAATATCGAGCTGAGCAAGCACTCCATGCGGTTCCGGATGCAAAAAGCCCATCGCCAAGAAAGCCATATCACAAGCAATAACGCGTTCAGTGCCTGCAACTTCTTCAAACGTTGGACGTTCACCAGGAGCTGCATCTTGCCAAACGATGTCGGCAAGGCGTAGACCCGTGACTTGACCTTGCTCATTACCAATGAATTCTTTGGTTAAGATGTTCCAGTGACGTTCACAACCTTCTTCATGAGAAGTTGAGGTACGCAAAATCATTGGATACTGAGGCCAAGGCATATTTGCCGGGCGTTTATCTGCAGGCATTGGCATGATTTCAACTTGGGTAATGCTCGCTGCGCCATGGCGATTTGATGTACCGACACAGTCAGAACCAGTATCACCACCACCAATCACCACCACGTGTTTGCCTTTCGCATGGATCTCTTCAGTTTTAAGATCCATGTTATTGGCGCGGCGGTTGTTTTGGCCGAGGAATTCCATGGCGAAGTGTACGCCTTTGAGTTCACGACCTGGGATCGGTAGGTTGCGTGGCACGGTTGAACCACCAGTGAGCAATACGACATCAAACTCTTGGCGTAGCTGCTGTGCGTTAACATCGACACCAATGTGCTGGTTGACTTTAAACTCAACCCCAGCTTCTGCCATCAGGTTAATTTTGCGATCAATTATATCCATACCGAGTTTGAAATCAGGAATACCAAAGCGCAGTAACCCTCCCACTTTTTCATCGCGTTCAAACACGGTTACGGAGTGACCTGCGCTGTTGAGCTGCTCTGCGGCGGCTAGACCAGCAGGACCCGAGCCGATAATGGCAACCGTTTTCCCGGTGCGTGAGCGAGGCGTTTTAGGCTTCGCATAGCCTTCACGGTAAGCGGTCTCAACAATGGTTTTTTCGATATTACAGATGGTGATTGGATCTTGGTTAATCCCAAGTACACAAGCACTTTCACAAGGTGCAGGGCAAACACGTCCTGTAAATTCAGGGAAGTTATTGGTTGAGCTTAAGATTTTCCAAGCTTCTTCCCAACTGTCGCGATACACCGCGTCATTGAATTCAGGAATAATGTTACCGATTGGGCAGCCGTTATGACAAAACGGCACGCCACAGTCCATACAGCGAGAAGCTTGAGTGTTAATCTTGCTGCCAAATTCTTCATTGAGAACAAATTCTTTGTTGTCTTGAATACGAACTGAAGGGTCGAGCTTCTGCGGAAGCTCGCGACCATGTTCTAAAAATCCAGTAGGCTTACCCATTATACGGCCTCCACTTCTTCCGTTTGTACTTGCTCAGCTTCAGCCTTACGCTTTTGAAGTACTGCTTTGTAATCACGCGGCATTACTTTGACCATATCAGTCAAACTTGCTTCAAAATTGTCGAGGAATGACTGAGCGACTTCACTTCCTGTGAATTGAACATGCTTGGACAGCATTTCACGCAGCAGATCTTTATCTTCTTGCTCTAGTGGATCCAGATCAACCAGCTCAGGGTTGAGTTTGGACTCGAAGTCACCGGCTTTGTTCCAAACGTATGCAACACCGCCACTCATACCAGCCGCAAAGTTGCGACCTGTTGAACCTAGCACAACCGCAACGCCGCCAGTCATGTATTCACAACCGTGATCACCAACCCCTTCGACAACCACTTTCGCTCCAGAGTTACGAACACAGAAACGCTCACCAGCTAAGCCGCGAATGTAGGATTCACCAGAAGTCGCGCCGTAGAAACAAACGTTACCGACAACGATGTTATCTTCAGCAATAATTGTTGAACGTGCGTCAGGGTAGAGCACCAACGTACCGCCAGATAAACCTTTACCCCAGTAATCGTTCGCATCACCTTCTACTTCAAATTTGACGCCTTTAGCTAAGAAAGCCCCAAAAGATTGACCCGCAGAGCCGTTAAACTTGACGTTCATCGGTTGTGGTAAGCCTTGGTCTTTGTATACTTTCGAAATTTCATTCGAGAGCATTGTTCCAGTGCTGCGGTCTGTATTGACGATAGGGAACGTCGCATTAACCGCTTCACCTTTCTCTAACGCTGGAATCGCTGCTTGAATCAACTGACGGTCCAGTACATTTTCAAGTTGGTGATTTTGCTTGGTTTGGCAATAGATACCATCTTCTGCGCGTGGCTGTTCAATATAAAGCACCGGTGACAAGTCAAGGTTCTTATATTTCCAGTGGTTGATGTCTTCGCGAACTTTCAATTTATGTGACTGACCAACCATTTCATCAATGGTGCGGAAGCCAAGTTCAGCCATTACTTCACGCAGACCCTCAGCCATGTAATGGAAGAAGGTAACGACATCTTCTACACGACCATCGAAACGTTCACGTAGTGTTTTGTTTTGAGTTGCAATGCCGACAGGACAGGTATTTTTATGACACTTACGCATCATGATACAGCCTTCAACGACAAGTGCAGCCGTTGCGATCCCCCACTCTTCTGCACCAAGCAAGGTTGCTACAGCTAAGTCACGAGGTGTCTTCATCTGGCCATCGCTTTGTACAACAATACGGTTGCGTAGACCATTTTTAAGCAACGTCTGGTGAGTTTCAGCCAGACCAAGTTCCCATGGCAAACCAGTATGGCGGATTGATGACATTGGCGATGCACCTGTACCACCATCAAAACCAGCGATAAGTACCACATCTGCTTTTGCTTTTGCTACGCCTGAAGCAATAGTACCGACACCCGCTTCCGACACGAGCTTCACATTGACACGGCCCGAACGGTTAGCGTTTTTCAAGTCGTAGATAAGCTGAGCCAAATCTTCGATTGAGTAAATATCATGGTGTGGTGGTGGTGAAATCAGGCCGACTCCAGGAGTAGAGTGACGAGTTGCACCGATCCAATCGTCGACTTTATCACCTGGAAGTTGTCCACCTTCACCTGGTTTAGCACCTTGAGCCATTTTGATTTGTAGCTCATCAGCATTAGTAAGGTAGTAAGACGTCACACCAAAGCGACCAGAAGCAACCTGTTTAATGGCTGAGCGTTCCCAGTCACCGTTTTCTTTACGCTCGAAACGAGTTGGGTCTTCACCACCTTCACCAGAGTTTGATTTCGCACCGATACGGTTCATCGCAACCGCTAAGGTTGAGTGAGCTTCGTAAGAGATTGAACCAAAAGACATCGCACCGGTTGCAAAACGCTTTAAGATATTTTCCACAGGCTCGACTTCAGCAAGCGGAATAGAGCCAGCTGGATTTTTTACAAAGTCAAGTTGGCTACGCAGCGTTGCAGCGTTGTCACCTTGAGAATCAACAGCTTGGGCATATTGCTTGAACTGCTCGTAATCTTTATTGCGAGTCGACTGTTGCAGTAGCGAGATAGTTTCTGGGTTAAATAGGTGTTTTTCACCTCGTTGTTTCCACTGATAAACACCCCCCACATCCAATACTTGTACTGGCACTTCACGAGTTGGGTAACCAACACGGTGACGAACCAGTACTTCTTTTGCGATGTCATCAATGGTTAAACCTTGGATACGAGAAACCGTGCCAGTGAAGTATTTATCGACCACCGATTTGCTGATCCCCAGTGCTTCAAAGATCTGTGCACCGTGGTAAGACTGCAGCGTTGAGATGCCCATTTTAGAGAAGATTTTCAGCAGACCGCCATTGATCCCTTTACGGTAATTAGCAAACAGCTCTTTAGCCGATGTATTTGGATCCAGTTTTTTGGTGCGTTGCAGTTCAATAATGGTTTCAATAACCAAGTAAGGGTTAACCGCGTTTGCACCATAGCCAATTAAGGTCGCGAAGTGGTGCGTTTCACGCGCATCACCCGTTTCAACCACAATGGCACATTTCGCACGCAAACCTTTACGGATTAAGTGGTGATGAACCGCGCCTACTGCCAACATTGCAGGGATAGCTGCATGGTTGGAGTTTACCGCTCGGTCAGTCAGTAAGATAATTGAATAACCGTCAATGACAGCATCTTCAGCATATTGGCAAATACGTTTAAGAGCACGTTCTAGCTTGCCCTGATCCTCATTTGCTTGGAATACGATATCTAACGTCTTTGCTTGAAGGTGCTCGTTATCAATCGCACGTAATTTTTCAAGTTCAGAGTTAGAAAGAACAGGAGATTCCAATTCTACTTTTTGGCAGTGAAGGGCCGTTTCAGTCAGTAGATTTTGATCTTTACCTAAATAGGTGTTTAGAGACATCACCATACGCTCACGGATCGGGTCGATCGGTGGGTTGGTTACCTGAGCAAATAACTGCTTGAAGTAGTTAGAAAGGTGCTGAGATTGATGCGATAACACCGCTAATGGCCAGTCAGCGCCCATGGCAGAAAGTGGCTCGTAACCCGTTTTTGCCAATGGAAGAATGATTTCATTCACTTCTTCAGAGCTGACACCGAATGACTGTTGACGAGACATTAAGCGTTCTGGCGTTGGTTGGCTATATTGGTTGCTTGCCTCTGGTAACTTATTCAAGCTCAGTAGGTTGTCTTCAACCCACTTTGCATAAGGCTGGGCGCTGGCAATGGTATCTTTTACTTCTTCATCAGAGATGATACGGCCTTGTTCAAGGTCGGCAACAAAGATACGGCCAGGCTGCAAACGACCACGATATTCAACGTTTTCTGGAGCAATTTCAACCACACCAGACTCAGATGCCATGACCAAGAAATCATCTTTAGTGACGGTATAGCGAGAAGGACGTAAACCATTTCGGTCTAGTGTGGCACCCACTTGAACTCCGTCGGTGAAACAAACAGAGGCTGGGCCATCCCATGGTTCCATAAGGTTTGCGTGGTATTGATAGAATGCACGACGCGTTGGATCCATGTTTTTATTTTCTTGCCACGCTTCTGGGATCATCATCATTAACGCGTGTGGCAAGCTGCGACCTGAAAGCACGAGAAGTTCCAGTGCCATATCGAAGTTTGATGAGTCTGAGCTGCCTTCCTGACAAATAGGAAGTAGCATATCAATTTCGGCTTGACTAAAGAGATCCGACTCAAGGATCGCTTCACGCGCTTTCATCCAGTTCAAGTTTCCGCGAACGGTATTGATCTCACCATTGTGAGCAATATAACGGAAAGGTTGCGCCAAACGCCATTTCGGGAATGTATTGGTAGAGAAGCGAGAGTGTACTAGTGCAAGCGCTGTCACCATGGTCGGATTTTGTAGGTCAAGGAAGTACTGCGGTACTTGCTCTGTCGTTAGCTGACCTTTATAAACCAAGGTTTTGTATGACATTGAGTTGATGTAAAAATCATCCCCAATGTTTGAAATACTTTCTAAGCAAACACGAACGGTGTAGTTGCGTAATACATAAAGTTTACGTTCCAGCTCTTCTGGTGTGGTGCTTGGGCCGCCAGAGATAAACACATGTTCAAATTGCGGTTCAGTGCTAAGCGGGTCGGCACCGATCATTGAGTTGTCGGTAGGAAGAACACGGTAGCCAATTACTTCTAATTCTAGACGCTTAGCGTTGCGTTCTAAAATATCACGACATTGTGCGCGTTTGTGCTCATCTTTAGGAAACAGCACTACACCGACACCGTATTTTTCAAAAGAAGGCAGTTTAATACCTAGTTTAACAGCTTCTTCAAGTAAAAATTCATGAGGTTTTTGTAGCAAAATACCGGCACCGTCACCCGAGCATGGGTCACAGCCTTGTCCGCCGCGGTGTTCCATGCGAGCAAGCATGTCCAGTGCTTGAGTCACAACCGCGTGAGACTTACGGTTTTTTAAGTGAGCAACAAAACCGATACCACAAGCGTCATGCTCCAATTCAGGAGTATATAGACCTCGTGAATTCTGCTCTCTATCTACCATAGATACATCCTTCCAGTTCAATTTAGACGCACGTTGGCTAAGGCATACTTAGCGATGCGACTTGTCCTTTAATTGTTATCAATTTAAACCCACCGGTGATTGGCGAGTTCGAGTCCTTTCCGTTTCTCACAGGAAAAATATTGCGAGAAAAACATTCCTTAGTGATATTCAATTTATTAATGCCACTTTGTAGTGGTTTATATAGGTGAGTGCTGAATATCACCGATTTTTCCGCATTCATTTGTGTAATAAATATCACAAAAAATAGGGCGGTTGTGTAAGTATCCTACAATTTTGTTTATGGGAATTCCAACGAAAACTCGCTTTAGTCGCCCATTTTTTTCGTTAAAAATGCATATTTTGTTTAACAATGTCGCAACATTGCGCAAATAACACAGTTTTTCTGCATGTTTATTGATTTTTATTAGGTGGCATTGTGTTTGAAAGGGGTAACCTTTGTGGATTTAATTTGCAGGGATGTAATTTAGTTACATTAATCGAATTGATATTCATTACTATCTATGAGTGGTTCTTCATCAATGCAATTGCACCAACTGGTTAATACTATTGGCCAAGATCTTCAGCGACGTTACGGCGAAAAAGTTCATAAGCTCACCTTACATGGTGGCTTTAGTTGTCCAAATAGGGACGGCACGATTGGTCGAGGAGGGTGCACGTTCTGTAACGTCTCTTCTTTTGTTGATGAACAAACTCAAATCCAGAGTATTGAACAGCAACTGACCGATCGGGCCGGTGAAATTAAGCGTGCCAAAAAATACTTAGCGTATTTTCAGGCTTACACCAGTACTTACGCTGAAGTTCAGGTGCTGAAAAATATGTATCAACAAGCACTTAAAGCGGCAGATATTGTTGGCTTGTGCGTCGGTACTCGCCCTGACTGTGTACCAGATGCCGTGTTGGATCTGCTTTCTGGTTACGTGCAACAAGGCTATGAGATTTGGCTTGAACTGGGGTTACAAACGGCTAATAACGACACGCTGAAACGTATTAATCGTGGTCATGATTTTGAATGTTATGCCAAGATCACTCAGCGGGCTCGTGCGCTTGGTATTAAAGTCTGCACGCATTTGATCGTTGGGTTACCTAAGGAGACCCGAGATGACAATGTAGAAACTTTACAGCAAGTGCTAGCGGTTGGAACCGATGGCATTAAGTTGCATGGGTTACATATTGTAGAAGGTAGCACTATGGCCAAAGCTTGGCGTGCTGGAAAGTTAGAAGCCCCAGCTTTAGAGGAATACGTTTCGATCGCGAGTGAACTGATTCGTATGACCCCACCTGAAGTGGTGTATCACAGAGTCTCTTCTGCCGCCCGTCGGCCGACATTACTAGCTCCACTTTGGTGTGAAAATCGCTGGTTAGCGATGACCGAAATTGGCCGAGCATTAGATAAAGATGGTGCTCAAGGTTCATTATTAAATAGACCGTTTATCTATTCCCTGCCAAATAGTTAAATATTTGACGTTTTAGCAAATCCCTGTGATTAACTTGGCTGACGAATTAGCGATAAACACGTTAGACTAGCCATACTGTTATCGCATGGAGCGTTTAATGAAACCCATGAAAAACCTTGCCCAGTATTATGTCGACCTGTTGGTTAAGCTGGGCATTCTTCGTTTCTCCATTCTGCTTGCTCTTGCGCTGGTTGCACTGGCGGTTGTGGTGCAAGTTGGAATCACATTAGTTCTCAACGGTCACGTGGATGATATCGATATTGTACGTTCGGTATTCTTTGGCTTGTTGATCACGCCGTGGGCGGTTTACTTTTTGTCGGTCGTTGTTGATCAACTGGAAGAGTCACGTCAGCGTCTTTCCAAATTGGTTTCAAAATTGAAAGATATGCGTTTGCGTGACCAAGAATTGAACTACAAGCTGCAACAAAATATTGTCAAACTAAACCAAGAAATTGAGGAAAGAATCAAAGCTGAAGAAGCTCGTGAAGAGGCGATGGCAGATTTAGAAAATGAAGTCTATCAACGCGAAAAAACCCAGCTTGAACTTGCAGAGCGAACCGCCTTATTACGTTCGTTTATTGATGCCTCTCCTGACTTAATCTATTACCGCAATGCTAACGGTGTATTTTCTGGTTGTAACCGCGCTATGGAAGAGCTAACAGGTAAGCGCGAAAATCAATTGGTCGGCCTTACGCCTTGGGATGTCTACAGCAAAGAAGTTGCACAACAGATAGTCGAAACAGACGAAAGAGTGTTTGCAGACAACCAAGCTCTGACTTATGAACAGTGGCTCGAATACCCAGATGGTCGTAAGAACTATTTTGAATTACGTAAAGTGCCTTTTTACAGCAAAGATGGGCGTCATTTAGGCTTGGTCGGTTTCGGCCGTGATATTACCGAGCGTAAACGTAACCAAGAATCTTTAGAAAAGGCGAGTCGTGACAAGACCACCTTTATTTCGACCATCAGTCATGAATTACGCACGCCGCTCAATGGCATTGTAGGGCTAAGTCGAATGCTACTTGATAGCACGTTAACTCCTGAACAACGTAAGCACATGCAAACCATCAACGTCAGTGCCATCACGTTGGGCAATATCTTTAATGACATTATTGACATGGATAAGTTTGATCGCCGCAAACTTGAGTTGCTTCCTGCGCCGTTAAATTTTGAAGAGTTTGTTGCGGAAATTGAAAGCATTTCTGCGTTGATGGCAGAGCAGAAAGGGCTAAGGTTTGATCTTGAAAGGCTCAGTGACTTACCTGTTGCGATCGAAGTTGATGCCACTCGCCTGCGCCAAGTCTTATGGAATTTAATCAGTAATGCGATGAAATTCACCAAAGAAGGTGGCGTAGTGATGACAGTAAGCGCCGATGTGGAAGATCAATTTGCCCATATTGTAATGGAAGTTGAGGATACCGGTATTGGGATTCCTGAAGCTGAACTTGATAAAATATTTGCAATGTATTACCAAGTTAAATCTGGTAAGGACAACCTACATGCAGTTGGAACGGGGATCGGTCTTGCAGTTTCTCGTCAGTTAATTAATTTAATGGATGGCGATATATCAGTAAGTAGCGAAGAAGGGTTCGGAAGTACGTTTACTGTGTCGATTCGCGTTCCTTTATCGCAAGATGCGCATTTTCAGCCACTAATCTCTGCCCCTCAAAGAAGTTTAAATATCTTTATGGTTGAAGACATAGAACTCAATGTCACTGTGGCTCGCTCACTACTTGAAAGTTTGGGTCATACGGTCTCCGTTGCAATGACTGGTGAAGAGGCCTTACAAATGTTTGTGCCCGAAGAGTACGACCTAGTCTTTTTAGATATTCAATTGCCGGATATGACGGGTTTTGATGTTGCGGCTTATTATCGAGACAAGTATTCTAAATTGCCGCCATTGGTTGCACTAACGGCGAATGTACTGAAGAATAAAACGGAATACTTACAAAAAGGCATGGATGATGCGATAAGCAAACCGTTGTCTGTCTCTGCCGTTCAAATGATCATTGCAAAGTTTACAGACCGTGAGTTAGTGGCTGACTTGCCGCAACCTGAAGACAAAACGGTGGAAGATAGTAATGAAGTAAGCACACACTTACTAGATATTGATATGCTTGAATCCTATGTTGATATCGTTGGACCAAAACCCGTTTTGGAAAGTATCCAGATGTTCGAAGAGATGATGCCCAGTTATATCGAAGTGCTTGATTCGAATATGGTCGCCAAAGATCAGGCTGGAATTGTCTCTGAAGCACACAAAATTAAAGGTGCAGCAGGCTCGATAGGCCTTAAGCATATTCAAAATGTAGCTCAAAAAGCGCAATCGCCAGACTTGCCCGCGTGGTGGGAAAATATAGGTGATTGGGTTGATGAAATCAAAAATGGTTATCAGCACGATATCCAAGTATTAAAACAATGGTTAGCTCAAAGGTAATATTATGAAAAAAATCGCGTTAGCTTCACTCGCTATGGCCTTGTTGGCTGGATGTAGCTCTCCACAAATCGATTGGCAACAAGATAACCTAGCGGTGGTATCAAATATCACCATTGGGCTAAAAAGTACTTTATGGATGAATCAAATGCCAGCAATCAGTGATGAAGAGACGCCGGCAACACCAGCTTTACATGGCACTTTAAGATTAGATTCATCAGCGGTATTACCTGCTAATTTAACCGTTGATGCATTGGTTATTCAGCAAGGTAGCCGCAGTTGGATTGTGGATAGTGATTCACTGGAATTACGTACTTACAGTGAGAATCAGTGGGAAGTCGTCTTTGAACGTCAAATAGAGGCAAATACGGATGAAGCTGTCGATATCGCGTTGCAGTTGAGTGATGGCGAAAAAGCGCAGTGGTTGATTGACCGTGGCGTAATGATAGATAAAGTCTATTAAGCTTGTTGATAACAAAAAGCCCTTTAACGTGAGTTAAAGGGCTTTTTTAATCAGCATAATGAGAGGATATTAGTCCTCTAGGTCACCACAAAAGCGGTAGCCTTCGCCATGAATCGTAGCTATGATTTCAGGAGTACCTGATACTGACTCAAAATGCTTACGGATACGACGGATGGTCACATCAACAGTGCGATCATGAGGCTTAAGTTCACGACCGGTCATTTTCTTCAATAGATCAGCACGAGTTTGAATTTTACCTGGGTTCTCACAGAAGTGTAGAAGTGCACGGAATTCTGAACGTGGTAACTTGTAGCCTTCGCCATCAGGATTAACCAAAGAGCGGCTGTTGATATCTAAAATCCAACCATTGAATTCGTACTTCTCAACACTACGCTTTTCTTCTTGCGTGGTATTGGCATTCATTGATCGGCTTAAAAGGTTACGAGCACGAATGGTTAATTCTCGTGGGTTAAATGGCTTCGTGATGTAGTCATCCGCGCCAATTTCTAGACCAAGAATTTTATCGACTTCGTTGTCACGACCAGTCAGAAACATTAGCGCAACATTCGCTTGTTCACGAAGTTCGCGAGCTAACAGAAGGCCATTTTTACCTGGTAAGTTGATGTCCATAATTACCAAGTTTATTGAGTTATCAGACAGTGCGTGGTGCATTTCTTCACCGTTACTGGCTTCAAAAACAGCGTATCCCTCTGCTTCAAAAATACTCTTAAGAGTGTTACGAGTTACTTGCTCATCTTCAACGATAAGGATCTGCGGGGTTTGCATTGGCGGTACCTAAACTTGTGAAAAAATTGTGCTAATAGAATTAATTCTAGGCAAAAAACGTAACATACAGGTAATCTGTTGTTAAATCATAAACCAAAGTTTTGAAAAATACACTCACTTCAGTCGCCCGCCATCCATAGATATCTTTAGCATCGAGGTCTCCGTGCCCTCTACTGTTCTATTAGTTTCTGACGCGGATTCTATAATGTTAACAGCATGCTAACAATGACTGAATGTTAATTCCAATCACTTTGTTGATTTACATCAATAGTTCTAATGTAACAAATATTAATAGCCTTGCGCAGTTGTAAACTTACGGAATATTTCCCCAATACGAGAGACGGGCTTTGAACATCACTCGATTTGGATATTTTGTGTGAACAATAAGCACGTCAAGTCTTAACCTGCTTTTGTGATAAGGTGGAACCCGCTTGATAGATTCTTGTCAAAAAATGAGAATTGCGTAAAAAATCAACGTTTACAGATGTGAAATACGTACTATGATAAAATCCATTAGTATAAAAATCGAGTATTTTGCTGACATTTAGGTAGTAAATGTTGCTTATTCTATGCAAGTGTTGCTTTGCATCGTGTTTAGATTATTTGAGCAAAGTGTTATGCATTGTGGGAGTGAATTCCGTTCTTAGCTTTAACAAACCTCATCCACAATCGCTTGAATTCAAAATAATTAACAATAATCCAAGGAAGAATGATGATAGATATAACGCCAGATATTTGTGACAAATATGAGTCACAAGTGACTTTACTAAACTTACCTCTACAAACGTTTGGTCTCAAAAGCGCATTTTGGGGAGAAATTGTTACTGTACGTTGTTATCACGACAACTCGAAAGTTCGTGATGTTTTGAGTCAAAATGGCAAAGGCAAAGTATTGGTTGTTGATGGTAATGGTTCTTGCCATAAGGCGTTGCTAGGTGATCAGCTAGCGATTATGGCCATAGAAAATGAGTGGGAAGGAATCATTGTGTATGGCGCGGTGCGTGATGTGGGTATGCTTTCGCAAATGGACCTTGGGATTAAAGCTCTAGGTGCTTGCCCTATTAAGACTGAGAAAAAAGGAGCAGGTGAAGTAAATGTAACCCTGACTATTCTCAAACAGATGATTCAACCTGGTGATTACATTTATGCCGATTGGAATGGTGTTTTAACATCAACTCAAGCTTTGGATTGGAACTAAAAACGGAATCCGAGCCCAAACTCAACACCCTGTTGCCACTCTTGATAATCGAGAGTGGCGTGCAAGTCGATATTTTCAGAGAGCTGCAGTCGGCTGGAAAGTTCAGCAGAGACTGCATCAGCTCGTTTATCATTTTCTGGTGTACTATTTGCTGAACGCAAGGTGCTTTTTAACGATAGCTTCGGGGTTAATTGATAACGAATGCCACTTAGAAAGCCACCACTTTCACTGTTCCCGGAATTATTGATCCTTGCTCCAACATACACATCCAAATCTTCAAATATGCTGTAAGAATAGCCACTATCAATTGTCCAGCTGTCAAAGCTTTGGCTATCATTTTCACTTAAAACAAATAGTCGATGTGGCGACTTAACTTGCTCTGAAGGCAGTAACGGCAAGATGTTCGCCATACTAGGTAAAGAGATAAAAAAAGACAAAGCAAGTGTGATCGTCAACTTCATTCATCTCTCCTTATGTTTATTATTTTTGGGTACTGCATCCACTGCACTGACCATAATTAAAGCACAAAATATCATCAATGACAGGTAGAGTTATATAGCATTTAGTTATTTGCTTATTAGATATGCTATCGAATTGGTTATGTAATAAGTTTCATTGCCGGGGTTTGGTTTTTGACTCACTACGCTGTGGCGTTAGTTAAAAAATAACAGATTTTAATTGACTAATGATCGCTAAATAAGGTAAACGTAGAGGCAAGCAAATACACGAGTATAGAAAGTTTTCCTATGTTACAGCACAGCCTAGTAGTAATGACCACCACCATTATTATTACCGACATTACACATGTTGGGGCGGGCTGCTAAGCGAAAAATTTTTTCAAAAAAGGCCTGTATCCCACCAGATACAGGCCTTTTTTTATACCAATTTAGAATGTTTTGGAGGAAGGGATGCGAGTATTAAAGTTTGGAGGTTCATCGTTAGCTGATGCTGATCGTTTTTTAAGGGCAGCAGATATCATTGCTAACAATGCGCAACAAGAAGAAGTTGCCGTAGTTTTGTCTGCACCAGGCAAAACCACCAATAAATTGGTAGCGGTTATTGAGAGTGCTTTACGTAATGGTGAGGCTGAACTGCAAATTGCAGAGCTTGAATCATCATTTCAAGCGTTATTTTCAGCCATTAAAGCACAAGTTCCCACTGTCGATGGCAGCGCATTTGATAACCAAGTAAAAACATCACTCTCTCAATTGCGCCAGTTTGTGCATGGGATGAGTTTGTTGGGTATGTGCCCCGATAATGTTAATGCTCGTATTATCAGTAAAGGTGAGCGAATCTCCATCCAACTGATGAAGGCTGTACTTGAAGCGAAAGGGCAACCGGCATCGCTAATTGATCCTGTTGAGTATCTTTTTGCTCAAGGTGATCACCTTGAGGCGATGGTTGATGTTGAAATTTCTACGCAAAACTTTAAACAGAAACCTCTACCACATGATCACGTTAATATCATGCCTGGTTTTACCGCTGGTAATGAAAAAGGTGAATTGGTCTGTTTAGGTCGTAATGGTTCTGACTACTCAGCGGCAGTGCTGGCTGCTTGTTTACGCGCCGACTGCTGCGAGATTTGGACTGATGTGGATGGGGTGTATAACTGTGATCCGCGCCTAGTTGATGATGCTCGTTTACTCAAGTCGTTGAGCTACCAAGAAGCGATGGAGCTTTCTTACTTTGGTGCTTCCGTGTTGCATCCAAAAACCATTGCCCCTATTGCGCAATTCCATATCCCTTGTCTGATCAAAAACAGTTTCAATCCGCAAGGTGCTGGCACACTAATTGGCCAAGATACAGGCGAAGATAAGCTGGCGATAAAAGGTATTACCACACTCAATAACTTGACGATGGTTAACGTTTCAGGCCCAGGTATGAAAGGCATGGTCGGTATGGCTAGCCGAGTCTTTGGTGCTATGTCTGCTGCCGGTGTTTCGATTGTTTTGATCACTCAGTCTTCTTCAGAGTACAGCATTAGCTTCTGTATTGAGGCGCAAGACAAAGCACTTGCGCAAAAAGCGTTGTCAGAAGCTTTTGAGCTTGAGCTAAAAGATGGCTTACTGGAGCCTGTAGAGTTCATGAATGATGTGGCGATTGTAACGCTAGTGGGCGACGGAATGCGCACTTCTCGTGGTGTTGCTTCGCAGTTCTTTGCTTCGTTAGCCGAAGTTCACGTTAATATCGTGGCGATTGCTCAGGGCTCTTCTGAACGAGCCATTTCTGCTGTAATCCCTGAAGACAAAATTGCCGAAGCGATTAAAGCGTGCCATGAAAATCTCTTCAATTCTAAGCATTTCTTGGATGTGTTCGTGGTGGGTGTTGGTGGTGTTGGTGGTGAACTTGTCGACCAGATCAACCGCCAGCAAGCAACGTTGGCCGAAAAAGGCATCATTATCCGTGTGTGCGGCCTTGCTAATAGTAAAGGTTTGTTACTTGATAGTGATGGTCTTCCCCTTGAGCATTGGCGAGACAGAATGTCTGCGGCGAGTGAAGAGTTTAGTCTTGCGAGGTTAATTTCTCTTGTGCAGCGCAACCATATTATTAATCCTGTGCTTGTCGATTGTACTTCTAGCGAAGTCATCGCTAATCAATATGCTGAATTTTTAGCGGCGGGTTTCCACGTCGTTACTCCGAATAAGAAAGCGAACACAGCGAGCATGGCTTATTACCATCAGTTGCGAGAGGTGGCCCGTAGCTCTCGTCGTAAATTGATGTATGAAACAACAGTTGGCGCAGGTTTACCCGTAATTGAAAACCTACAAAATCTAATTGCTGCAGGTGATGAGCTTGAAAAATTCAACGGTATTCTTTCTGGGTCGCTTTCTTTCATTTTTGGTAAGCTAGATGAAGGAATGACACTAAGCCAAGCCACTACACTGGCTAAAGATAAAGGGTTTACAGAGCCAGATCCTCGTGATGATTTGTCGGGTATGGATGTTGCGCGCAAACTGTTGATTCTCGCTCGTGAAGCGGGAATGCCTTTAGAGTTAGATGACGTACAAGTTGATCTTGCTCTACCACCTGGCTTTGATATTTCAGGAAGTGTTGAAGAGTTCATGGCTCGTTTACCCCAAGCTGATGCGTATTTCCAAGATTTATCTTCGAAAGCGGCCGAAGAAGGTAAGGTTCTACGTTATCTAGGTGAAATCGCGGATGGGAAGTGTAAAGTACGTATTGCCGCCGTGGATGAAAATGACCCTATGTTCAAAGTCAAAGATGGTGAAAATGCTCTTGCCTTCTTCAGTCGTTATTATCAACCAATTCCACTCGTTCTGCGTGGCTATGGTGCGGGTACTGAAGTGACAGCAGCAGGCGTCTTTTCAGATGTGATGCGTACACTGGGTTGGAAATTAGGAGTTTAGTCAATGAGTTCAAGTGATATGGGAGTGGTGGTTTACGCTCCGGCTTCTATCGGTAATGTCAGTGTAGGCTTTGATGTGTTAGGTGCTGCTGTGTCACCGATTGATGGAAGCTTGCTTGGTGACCGCGTTCAGATCAAAGCGGGAAGCGAACCTTTTGTATTGAAAACTGCGGGTAGCTTCGTCGCCAAATTGCCAGAAAACCCAAAAGAAAATATTGTGTACGATTGTTGGGTCGTGTTTGCTCGAGAGCTTGAAAAGAAAGGTATTGCACTTAAGCCACTCGAAATGACGCTAGAAAAAAACATGCCGATTGGTTCAGGGCTAGGATCGAGCGCATGTTCAATTGTGGCTGCGCTCGATGCACTCAATCGTTTTCATGATTTACCTTTGAATGAAACTGAGCTTCTCGCGTTGATGGGGGAGATGGAAGGTCAAATTTCCGGTGGTGTGCATTATGATAATGTTGCGCCGTGTTATCTTGGTGGTGTGCAATTAATGCTCGAAGAACTTGGTATTATCAGCCAAGAAGTGCCTTGTTTTGATGATTGGTATTGGGTCATGGCTTACCCGGGTATTAAAGTATCTACTGCCGAAGCTCGCGCTATTTTACCTTCTCAATATCGTCGACAAGACATTATTGCTCATGGTCGTCATTTGGCTGGGTTTATCCATGCTTGCCATTCTGGACAGCCAGAACTTGCAGCGAAAATGATCAAAGACGTGATCGCCGAACCATATCGTGAGAAACTGCTTCCCGGTTTTGCTGATGCTCGCAAATATGCGATATCGGCAGGCGCATTGGCTACGGGTATCTCTGGTAGTGGCCCAACACTATTTAGTATTTGCAAAGAAAAAGATGTCGCGCAGCGTGTCGCTCGCTGGCTGGAACAAAATTACGTACAAAATGAAGAAGGATTCGTCCATATTTGTCGTTTAGACAAAAATGGTTCGACCGTTACAGGAAGTTCTCTATGAAGCTCTACAACATAAAAGAAAATGATGAAAAAGTCTCTTTTGGCCAAGCTGTGCGCCAAGGTTTAGGTCGTAATCAGGGACTGTTTTTTCCATCGGAATTACCAAAGTTTGATGATATTGATGCGCTTTTAGCGGAAGATTTTGTTTCTCGTAGCACTAAAATTTTATCTGCAATGATTGGTGATGAGTTACCAGCAGAGCAAGTAAATGCAATGGTTGATGCTGCTTTCCAATTTCCAGCGCCAATCAAATCAGTGAAAGATGGTATTTATGCGTTAGAGCTTTTCCATGGCCCAACACTGGCATTTAAAGATTTTGGTGGCCGTTTTATGGCGCAATCTTTAGCAGCAGTATCTAACGGCGGAAAAATTACGATTTTAACTGCTACATCTGGCGATACAGGTGCGGCTGTGGCACATGCATTCTATGGCATGGAAGATATTAATGTGGTTATTCTTTATCCGAAAGGGAAGATCAGCCCGCTGCAAGAAAAATTGTTTTGTACACTTGGTAACAATATCCACACTGTTGCCATTAACGGTGACTTTGATGCCTGTCAGGCACTAGTGAAGCAAGCATTTGATGATGCGAAGCTGCGCCAAGAGATAGGCCTTAATTCCGCTAATTCAATTAATATCAGTCGCTTAATGGCACAGATTTGTTACTACTTTGAAGCGGCAGCGCAGATGAGTAAGTCAGAGCGTGAAAACTTGGTTATTTCAGTACCAAGTGGCAACTTTGGTAACTTAACGGCTGGCTTATTAGCTAAGGCATTAGGCTTGCCAATTAAACGCTTTATCGCTGCAACCAATGCTAATGATACTGTCCCTCGCTACCTAGAAACAGGCGAGTGGGATCCGAAACCAACAGTGGCAACGACTTCAAATGCGATGGATGTTAGCCAACCAAACAACTGGCCGCGTATTGAGGAGCTATGTCGACTCAAAGGCTGGGGGTTAGATACTCTTGGAAAAGGTGCGGTATCTGATGAGCAAAGTGCAGAGTCAGTGCGCGAACTTTATGCGTTGAATTACCTTTGTGAACCACATGGTGCAATTGCTTATCGACTATTAGATCAACAGTTGCAAGAAGGTGAAACTGGTCTGTTCTTGTGTACTGCGCATCCAGCCAAGTTCAAAGAAGTCGTTGATGAAGTATTAGCAACAGATATTGAACTACCAGCGCCATTAGCTAAACATGCTGTAATGGAGTTGTTATCGGAAGAACTAGATAACGACTTTGATGCATTGAAAGCGGTACTACGAAAAGTCCAGCCTTAAGGCAATACTTGATTTTCTGATGTAAAAATCAGGAAATCAGGTTCCATTCATTAGCTGTATTTTTTCTCTGATGTAAGTAATAAAAATGGCGCTCTATGAGCGCCATTTTTGCATCTAACGAATCAATTTTTTATTGATTATAGAGTCTCAGTAAACGTACGAGCAATCACATCACGTTGCTGTTCAGTCGTTAATGAGTTGAAACGTACCGCGTAACCCGATACACGGATAGTTAGCTGTGGGTACTTTTCTGGGTGTGCAACAGCATCTTCTAGCGTTTCACGCTTAAGAACGTTCACGTTCAGGTGCTGGCCACCTTCGATGCGAGGTGCAGTTTCGATAGCCACTTCACGGCTTTCGTATTCACCAAGATCGCTTGCCGCGATAATTTGATTTGCTTCGTAGCCTGCGTTTGCTGCAACACAACGAGCTTCGTTCTTTTCGTTATCAAGCAACCAGATAGAATTAAGTAGGTTGTCGTTTGCTGCTTTTGTAATTTGAATGCCTTGGATCATTACTATCTCCTAGTCCACCTTAGTGGTGTTATTGGTGTTAACTTTCGAATTTTGTTGAGCTCAGTATTATATAGCTAATATCCATGATATTAATATTGATTTAGGTCAAAAAACAACTAAAAACATTAAATTTATGGTGGTTAATTTTTTGATTTGAATCAATAAATCTTTTAAAAACAATGATTTTAATTTTATTTTAAACCATAAAAAATATTTTAATGGTAATTTTGTTGTAATTTTACTACATAAGTAGGGTGGGTTTGACCTGCTCAATGTAAAATCAGACAATTAGAAACTAATGTTGAAAGTATAAAGTGATTTAATGACAAACAGAAAACAAGGTATCGGAAATAAGTTTATTGGGGCTCATGTATCTGCCGCAGGTGGTGTCGATCAAGCCCCACTAAGAGCAAGAGAAATTGGGGCTAATGCATTTGCCTTGTTTACTAAAAATCAGCGGCAATGGGTGGCCAAGCCTATAGAGGAGGCAACCATTCGTGCCTTTAAGGCCAATTGTTTGATGCTAGGGTTTAATTCAGAGCACATTCTGCCGCATGACTCCTATCTGATTAACTTGGGTGCTCCAGAAGCGGATAAGCTCGAAAAATCACGGCAAGCTTTTATCGATGAAATGGAGCGTTGCCAACAACTTGGACTGACGCTACTTAATTTTCACCCTGGCAGCCATCTAAAAAAAGTGTCGGAAAGCGAGTGTCTTGCCACTATTGCCGAGTCGATCAATTTGGCACATCAAGCTGTACCCGATGTGATTGCTGTTATTGAAAATACAGCTGGGCAAGGTACCAATTTAGGGTGGCGTTTTGAGCATTTGGCGCAAATCATTAAACAAGTGAACGACAAATCACGAGTTGGAGTGTGTTTGGATACTTGTCACACCTTTACTGCTGGTTATGACCTACGCACGATGGAAGCTTGTGAGGCGACGTTTGCTGAGTTTGATCGCGTCGTCGGTATGCACTATTTGCGGGCAATGCATATTAATGATTCAAAAGCAGAATTTGCTAGTCGAGTCGATCGCCATCATTCATTGGGCAAAGGGGAAATCGGTTGGGCCTGTTTTGAATATATTGCTAAAGACTCACGATTTGATGGTATCCCTTTGATTTTAGAAACGATTGATCCTGATATTTGGTCACAAGAAATTCAGACACTAAGGCAATTTCATGTTGAATCGCTCTCTATAATTGAATCGTAACTAAAGTTGGCATCTTTCTTTCATAGTGGCTTATGCATAGCTAAGTCTGTAATGAAGGAGGATGCCACTATGTTTCATTCAATGCCACGTACTGTAAATACTCACAGACCTGTTCGACTACCAATACCTAACCGCCATGTTACGGGGCAAGGACATGCTCGAACGCCGCAACAAAAGTCTCATTAATCAGCTAAAGCTCTGTGAAGTTGACTCATGCAGTAATGAGTATTTGTGGGTACAATGTTAGCCATACTTACTTCACAGGGCTCTTTTATGACTCAATCACTGACTTGGCATGATGTTATCGGCCACGAAAAGCAACAAGACTATTTTCAGCAAACAATGGCGTTTGTAGAAAAAGAAAGGTCGTCAGGGAAAGTCATTTATCCTCCAGCTAATGATGTGTTCAACGCATTTCGTTTTACTGAATTTGATGAAGTCAAAGTGGTTATCCTAGGGCAGGATCCTTACCATGGACCAAAGCAAGCGCATGGGTTGTGCTTTTCTGTATTACCAGGGGTGAAAACGCCACCTTCTTTAGTCAATATGTATAAAGAACTGGCGCAGGATATTCCGGGTTTTCAAATTCCCTCGCATGGATATTTGAAAAGTTGGGCGCAACAAGGGGTGTTGTTACTCAATACGGTCTTGACCGTTGAGCAAGGTCAAGCTCACTCGCATGCCAATACGGGGTGGGAAACGTTCACAGATAGAGTCATAGATGCTGTTAATCAGCAGTGTGATGGAGTGGTGTTTTTATTGTGGGGAGCTCATGCCCAGAAAAAGGGCCGTATGATCGATCGCAGCAGACATCATGTATTAATGGCTCCTCATCCTTCTCCTCTATCGGCCCATCGAGGCTTCTTTGGTTGTAAACATTTCTCTCAAACGAATCAATTGCTTATCCAGCAAGGTAAAGAGCCTATTAATTGGCAACCTCTGCTCGATGAATGATAATTTGATGTTTTTTCGAGCAGTGTCAAAGCGTGGAGTGCAATCCTTTTATACACTTAGCTAAAGTTATGTGTAATGGAGAAGCACAATGATGATTGAAAGGATCCGAAGAGAGCATGGCTACATGGCGCGCTTGCTTGCAATTTTGCGTAGTAAATTGCACCAACTCAAGAATGAGCAAAGTGTTAACTATGCGTTGCTCAGAGAAATTGTAGATTATCTGGGGAGCCACTCCGAAACAGTGCACCACCCGAAAGAAGACATCATTTATCGCTACTATATTGAACACTATGGTCAACAAAATGAGATCGAAAATTTAGAGAAAGAACACTCGGAACTATCGGGTATAACCCATGATTTCCTAGATATTGTCGATATGATTTTGCAAGATGCAGTGGTTCCACAGCATGTATTCATTGAGCAGTTAGAAGCGTTCATCTCTTCCCAGAAGCGGCATTTAGAACTTGAAGAGCAGTCAATACTTCCATTGATTAGTCAAACCTTTACCATTGCGGATTGGCAAGCGGTAGAGGTTCAATGGAGTCAATCAGAGGATGACCCGGTATTTGGTGAAACGATTGCAGAACAGTATCAGCAACTGGCTCAGCGAGTGAGACAAACCGCTTCTGAATGCCAATAACGAGCAGTGAAAAAAGAGGCATCTACTCAAGATGCCTCTTTTTACGGTTAAATTTTGCTAAGTTCTGCTTCGAAGCAGACATCCATCTCCATCAATTCTCTTTGCAATCGTTTTTGATCTTGAATTAATTCTATTTCTCGCCACATTCGCTTTACTGGTTTAGCGCGGCTGGAGCGTATTTTCGTGATTTCCATTTCCAACATTTCGTCAAATTGCAAGCCTTCCATAAGCAACCTCTTGTTGTTGTGATTACGCCATGTCGTGCATTCTAGATAGCACATTTTCACTTAGCCTAACTATGATTTGTTTCTCATTTGTTTCCTTTTTATGAAGCTTTTATTGGATTTTGACCAGAATTTCACATTTTCAGTTGAGATGTTTGGTATGAAAAGCGAGCAATTAACCAAAGCAAACGATTTTATTCATATTTGAGAATGTTAACTAATTGTTGTTTTGAGTGTTTTGATGTGGGAGGGTGGTTTTTTTTTGAGCGCTTAACGAAAAATAATTATCTAATTATGCAAAATTCTTTAATCAATCGAATGAACCCTTGATTCTCAATGGCTGAGATTAAGTTGATGCAACTGAGTTTCTATGGTTGTTTTTTATTCTGCAATGTTGGTTTTTTGATTGTTATTTGTTTTGCTGTTGTTGGTGTTTTGATTGACTTAATGTTAATTGAAGGTGATTTTATGGTGAAAAATAACATTTTAACTAAACTTGATGCATATTGATTTTTCACCTTTCAGGTTGCATTATCCGTTCGTCAAAAAATACGCGGCCTCTGCAAAATGTGAGATCTCTCGCGTTTTGGATGAATAGAACACATCTAATAATATCGATAAAAGCATGCTCGAAAGGATGTTTAACGAGACATGTGTGTTCTTTCATTAACTTTTCTGCGGCCAGCGCTATCACTCTATGAGAGGTTCTTGTGACAGACTTAATCAATTTAATGAATGATCTACTTTGGGGATCAATTCTTGTTTATCTTTTAGTCGGTGTTGGGGTTTACTTCACCGTTCGCTTAGGGTTTATCCAGTTTCGCCACTTTGGCCACATGTTCAGTGTGCTAAAAAATAGCCGTAAAGCAGACAAAGCGGGTATCTCCTCTTTTCAAGCATTATGTACTAGCCTTGCTGCTCGTGTCGGTACCGGAAATATGGCGGGGGTTGCTGTTGCTCTAACCGCTGGTGGGCCTGGTGCTATTTTCTGGATGTGGTTAATCGCCATGTTAGGTATGGCTACTTCTTTTGCAGAAAGTACGCTTGCTCAGTTGTACAAAACTCGTGACAAAGACGGTAACTATCGTGGTGGGCCTGCCTACTACATGGAAAAAGGTCTTGGCATGCGTTGGATGGGGGTCTTGTTCTCTATCTTCCTTATTATCGCTTTCGGTTTGGTGTTCAATGCCGTTCAAGCAAACTCCATTGCTGGAGCAATGAATAACGCATTTGGCTTTGAACCGTTTCATGTGGGTATTTTCATTGTTGCGATTTCAGCCTTTGTTATTTTTGGTGGTATTCGTAAAATTGCACGCACCGCTGAATTGATTGTGCCTTTCATGGCATTAGCCTATCTAGCGATAGCAATGTTTGTGATGGTAACCAATATTGAAAAATTGCCAGCCGTGCTCACGTTGATTTTCAAGAGCGCATTTGGCTTGCAAGAAGCCGCTGCGGGTGGTTTGGGTTACGCAATTGCACAAGCGATGATCAACGGTATCAAGCGTGGTTTGTTCTCAAATGAAGCGGGTATGGGTTCTGCACCAAATGCTGCAGCATCTGCAACTCCTTATCCGCCGCATCCTGCTTCACAAGGTTATGTGCAAATGTTGGGTGTGTTTATCGATACTATCGTGATCTGTTCAGCGACGGTTGCCATTATCCTAATGTCTGGTGAATATGTACCACATGGTGAAATTACGGGTATTGAATTAACTCAGCGCGCGTTAAGTTCTCAAGTTGGTAGTTGGGGGGGTATTTTTGTTGCACTTGCGATTTTCTTCTTCGCCTTTACTTCCATTATTGCTAACTACTCCTATGCTGAAACCAACCTCATCTTTTTAGAGCATAACAATAAGAAAGGGTTAACAGTTTTCCGAATTGTATTCCTTGCTATGGTGATGTTTGGTTCTTTGGCTACGTTGCCAACCGTATGGGCAATGGCGGATGTTTCGATGGGCTTGATGGCGATTGTTAACTTAGTGGCGATTCTGCTGCTGTCTGGCATCGTAATTAAACTGGCGAAAGACTATAACCGCCAGTTAAAGGCAGGCAAGGTTCCAACCTTTGATGCCAATGAATATCCAGAGCTAAAATCCCAGTTAGAAGATGGTATTTGGGATAACAACAATAAATAACCATTGTTACGAACAATTGAATAGATTGGCAAAGCCATGCAGACACTGCATGGCTTTTTTTGTACTCTGTTATCCATAAGATGAATTGAAGCCGTTGACCGCTTTGATTTAATAACCTCAACTCAGGTTAAATAATAAATATAGAGGAAAGAAAGGTATGCTCATTGTTGTATCTCCAGCTAAAACGTTAGATTACGAATCTCCGCTAGTCACCAATAAATTCACTCAGCCTGAACTCGTCGATCATTCCGCGGAGCTCATTGAAGTATGTCGTCGTCTAACCCCTAGCGACATTTCTCAATTAATGAAGGTCAGTGATAAAATTGCTGGCTTGAATGTGGCACGTTTTGCTCAATGGAGTAAAACCTTCACTACAGATAATGCAAGGCCTGCTATTTTGGCTTTCAAAGGCGATGTTTATACTGGTTTTGAGGCTGAAACGTTATCAGATGCTGACTTTGATTATGCTCAACTGCATCTAAGAATGTTGTCTGGTTTGTACGGCCTGTTGAAGCCGCTTGATTTAATGCAGCCCTATCGTTTGGAAATGGGAACGAAATTGAGCAATGCGAGAGGAGCTAATTTGTATCAGTTTTGGGGAGATATCATTACTGATAAGTTGAACCAAGCTCTGCAAGAGCAAGGGGATAATGTATTGATTAATTTAGCCTCTAATGAATACTTTAAAGCCGTCAATCATAAAAAGTTAGATGGTCAGATCATTACTCCCGTTTTTAAGGATTGTAAAAAAGGACAATATAAGGTCATCAGCTTTTATGCGAAAAAAGCGCGCGGTATGATGGCGCGTTATATCATCGATAATCAAGTGTCCTCACTTGAGCAATTGACTCAGTTTGATCGTGCAGGCTACTACTTTGTTGAACAAGAATCTTCAGCGACTGAGCTCGTTTTCAAGCGTGAAGAGCAGTAGTGATATAGTTAGGTGGTAATATGTGGCAGTGGTTGAAAAGGCAAATCTCACGTTATGATCGTTGGTGCGAAAGTATGGGGCTGACACCTGATAAAAAGCGCAGCTGTGTCCCTTATCGACAAGACCCGGCTACGGATAAAGAGACTAAACGTGAGCATCAGTAAGCTACGTCTGTTTGATACTCATTGCCATCTTGATTTTTCTGTTTTTTCTGAAAATGTTGACCTACACATTAAACTTGCTCAGAAATCTGGAGTTGAGAAATTACTGGTTCCAGCGATTGGTCCAAGCAATTGGCAGCGAGTTGCTCAGTTGGCGGAAAGTTATCCTGCTCTCTATTTTTCTTTAGGTTTTCATCCTTATTTTTTATCTCAATCATCACATTCTTATATAGATCAGTTTGAACAAGCATTAGATAACAGACACGACAAGTGCCTGGCTTTAGGGGAATGTGGTCTTGATTTCGCTATAGACGTTGACTCTAAATTGCAAGAATCGATGTTTGAAGTTCAAATTGAGTTGGCGAAAAAGACGGCTTTACCTCTTATTATACATAGCCGTAAAGCTCACAATCGTGTTCTCCAGCTTTTGAAAAAACACCACTTTAACCAAGGTGGAATATTACACGCCTTTTCCGGAAGTGAGCAGCAAGCGAGGCAGTTTATTGATCTTGGCTTTAAAATTGGAGTAGGGGGAATCATCACCTATCCAAGGGCCAATAAAACTCGTTTGGCTATTTGCGCTTTGCCTCTCGAAAGTTTAGTGCTCGAAACGGATGCACCAGACATGCCATTAAATGGCTTGCAAGGTAAAGTGAATCACCCTAAATATTTGCCAATTATTGTGCAAACGCTTGCTTTGCTAAGGGGGCAGTCAGAGCAATCGATTGCTGAGGCCTTATGGGAAAATAGTCACTCGCTGCTATTTTCTTTGTGAATGAATTCGAAATGAAATGTATGGCTAGTGATTTTTGTATCAGTAAATGGTGAGTTGGCTCACATAAGTGAGTGAATGCGAGCTGAATCTTATAAGAAAGTGTGAGGCTGGCATTACTTTATCTAAGGAGGGATGAGTATAATCACCTCGCTTTATAGCTCCATTTTGTAACACGCCAATAAATAACTTATAAGGAAGTCATAAACTATGAGCCTGTTTATGAGCCTAGTCGGTATGGTAGTGCTTCTTGCTATTGCATTTGCATTCTCATCTAACCGTAAAGCTATCAATATCAGAACTGTGGGCGGCGCTTTTGCCATCCAATTTGCATTAGGTGCATTTGTTCTTTACGTACCTTGGGGCCGTGATCTTTTAAACGGTTTCTCAACTGGTGTATCTAACGTTATCAACTACGGTAACGATGGTTCATCATTCTTGTTCGGTGGTCTTGTTTCTAACAAGATGTTCGAAGTGTTCGGTGGTGGTGGTTTCATCTTCGCTTTCCGTGTTCTTCCTACACTGATCTTCTTCTCTGCACTTATTTCTGTACTTTACTACATCGGTGTTATGCAGTGGGTTATCAAGATTCTTGGTGGCGCGCTTCAAAAAGCTCTGGGTACTTCTCGTGCGGAATCAATGTCAGCTGCGGCAAACATTTTCGTAGGTCAAACTGAAGCACCACTTGTTGTTCGTCCGTTTGTACCTAAGATGACACAATCTGAACTATTCGCAGTAATGTGTGGTGGTCTTGCTTCTGTTGCTGGTGGTGTATTGGCTGGTTATGCTTCAATGGGTGTTCCTCTAGAGTACCTTGTTGCAGCATCATTTATGGCAGCACCTGGTGGTCTTCTATTTGCTAAGATTCTTCACCCAGAGACTGATAAGCCTCATGAAGATTTCGATGAAGCATTAGACGGCGGCGACGATAAGCCAGCTAACGTTATCGACGCAGCAGCGGGCGGTGCGGCATCTGGTCTACAGCTAGCGCTAAACGTTGGTGCAATGTTGATTGCCTTCGTTGGTTTGATTGCTCTTGTTAACGGCATGTTGGGTGGTATCGGTGGTTGGTTCGGTATGCCTGAGCTAACTCTAGAGCTGATTCTAGGTTATGCGTTCTCTCCACTAGCATTCCTTATCGGTGTGCCATGGGCTGAAGCGGTAACCGCTGGTTCATTCATCGGTCAGAAATTAGTGGTTAACGAATTCGTTGCTTACCTAAACTTCACACCTTACTTAGGTGAGAACGCGCAAGTTATTGCTGCAACTGGTCAAGTGATGTCTGAGAAGACGACTGCAATTATTTCATTCGCTCTATGTGGTTTTGCGAACCTTTCTTCTATCGCAATCCTACTTGGTGGTCTTGGTAGCCTTGCTCCAAACCGTCGTAGCGATATTGCTCGTATGGGTATTAAAGCTGTACTTGCTGGTACGTTGTCTAACCTTATGGCAGCGACAATTGCAGGCTTCTGCTTAAGCCTAGCTGCGCTATAATTTAGTTAAAAAGTAATTAATTTATAGACGCCATTTAATATCGCCCCGTAGCAAGAAATTGCTGCGGGGCTTTTTTGTTTCTGGGTTTAATTTCATTATTGAGCCATGCAAAAAAAGAGAGATAGTCTAAGGTTATTTAGACTCTTTTTGAGATACAAACCGTTTGCTCTATGAATGGCGCTACAGTTTTGTAGCGAAAATCTATACTGTATCGGTGAGATTAATTTTCAATGGAATATTGAAAGTTTTTAGCTAGCACTAATCAATACATGGAGTATGATCTGGAGCTAGGGCAACGGTGTTGCCTTGATATACGTTAGACACAGCAATAAAAGCTCAATATTGGAGCAACATTGTTTGTGCCATAGGCCAAATTGGTACTGTGCGGTGACAGGGATAGCAATTGGAATGTTCAACATTCCGAGTCTTCAGGGAACCAAGTCCGTTCATTTGTGGCTACTGGGAAAAAGCGCACCAACAACTCGCGTGCCAGTAGTGAACTATTTGAATATATTGATCGGAGATAGAAATGAGCGATTTAAAAGCAGCAGCACTTCGTGCACTAAAATTGATGGATTTGACTACGCTAAACGATGATGACACAGACGCGAAAGTGATCGCCCTTTGTCATGATGCTAAAACAGCAGTAGGCAATACAGCTGCAATTTGTATTTACCCTCGCTTTATTCCTATTGCTAAGAAGACACTTCGTGAGCAAGGCACACCAGAGATTCGTATTGCGACAGTAACGAACTTCCCTCATGGTAATGATGATATTGAAATCGCAGTGGCTGAAACAAAAGCAGCTGTTGCGTATGGTGCTGATGAAGTCGATGTTGTTTTCCCTTACCGTGCATTAATCGCAGGTAACGAACAAGTCGGTTTTGAGCTTGTTAAGCAATGTAAAGAAGCATGTGGCGATATCCTTTTGAAAGTGATTATCGAAACGGGTGAATTGAAAGAAGAAGCATTGATCAAAAAAGCGTCGCAAATTTGTATTGAAGCTGGTGCTGACTTTATCAAAACTTCAACCGGTAAAGTGCCAGTGAATGCTACGCCAGAATACGCACGTATGATGTTAGAAGTAATTCGTGATATGGGCGTTGCTAAAACCGTTGGTTTTAAACCAGCTGGTGGTGTGCGTACAGCAGAAGATGCGGCATTGTACCTCGCTATGGCTGATGAGCTATTAGGTGCCGAATGGGCCGATAACATGCATTACCGTTTTGGTGCATCAAGTCTACTGACTAACCTTTTAAATACATTAGAAGTAACAGACCAAACAGCAGATCCTGCCGCGTACTAATCGTAGGTTACATCTGAACTGATAACAATAAGTCTGATTTGTGGGGCTGTTTTTATGGCTCCGCATTACCTCTTTACCCTACTGACCAAAGCGTATTGCTTGGGAGGATCTAATGTATTTACCACAAGAAATCATTCGTAAAAAACGTGACGGCGAAATACTTACCGCTGACGAAATTAACTTCTTTATTCAAGGCGTAGCAAAAAATACGGTATCTGAAGGTCAGATAGCTGCTTTTGCTATGACTATTTTCTTTAATGAAATGACCATGCCAGAGCGCATTGCATTGACTTGTGCGATGCGCGATTCAGGCATGGTGATCGATTGGGACTACATGAACTTTGATGGCCCTATAGTCGATAAGCATTCAACTGGTGGTGTGGGTGATGTAACCTCACTAATGCTTGGCCCAATGGTAGCTGCTTGTGGCGGTTTTGTGCCGATGATTTCAGGCCGAGGGCTTGGCCACACCGGTGGAACACTGGATAAATTGGAATCTATTCCTGGCTATAACATCACACCAACTAACGATGTTTTTGGTCAAGTGACGAAAGAGGCAGGGGTGGCGATCATTGGTCAAACGGGTGATCTTGCTCCTGCGGATAAACGTGTGTATGCCACGCGTGATATTACGGCAACGGTGGACAATATTTCACTGATCACAGCCTCTATTCTCTCGAAAAAACTGGCAGCAGGTTTAGATTCTCTAGTGATGGATGTCAAAGTGGGTTCGGGCGCTTTCATGCCAACCTACGAAGCTTCTGAAGAGTTAGCGAAATCGATCGTTGCGGTAGCAAATGGTGCTGGCACCAAAACAACGGCTATTTTAACGGACATGAACCAAGTGTTAGCCTCTTCTGCGGGGAATGCAGTTGAAGTGCGCGAAGCAGTTCGTTTCTTAACTGGAGAGTACCGTAACCCTCGCTTACTTGAAATTACCTTGGCTTCTTGTGCTGAAATGCTGGTACTCGGTCACTTAGCGAAAGATAGCGATGAAGCACGCACTAAACTGATGGCGGTGCTCGATAACGGTAAAGCTGCGCAGTGCTTTGGCAAAATGGTCAAAGGTTTAGGCGGTCCTGCTGATTTCGTCGAAAATTATGATCATTACCTTGATAAAGCCGAGATCATTAAACCCGTTTACGCACTAGAAAGTGGTGTGGTATCGGCAATGGATACTCGTGCAATTGGTATGGCTGTTGTGGGCATGGGTGGCGGACGCCGCGTTGCAACAGACAGCATTGATTACGCGGTGGGTTTTGACCAATTTATCCGTTTAGGCGAAGTCGCTGATAGCAACAAACCACTGGCTATGATTCATGCGCGTAACGAAGAGCAGTGGCAAGAAGCGGCAAAAGCCTTACAAAACGCCATTAAAGTGGGCGGAGAATATACACCAACACCAGATGTTTACCGTCAAATTCGTGCAGAAGACGTGTAACACGCTGGTTGGAGAGAGCAATGAAAAGAGCATTTATTTTAGTATTAGATTCATTTGGTATTGGCGAAGCGGCAGACGCAGAAAAGTTCGGTGATGTCGGTTCAGATACGCTTGGTCACATTGCAGAGCAATGTGTAAAAGGCGATGCAGATAATGCAGACCGTAAAGGGGCGTTAACCTTACCAAACTTATCCAAATTAGGTTTGGCGATGGCTCACAAAGAGTCAACTGGGCGTTTTGCTCCAGGGTTGGATGCCAACGCTGAGATTATTGGTGCCTATGGTCATGCGGCAGAGTTGTCATCAGGTAAAGATACGCCATCAGGCCACTGGGAAATTGCCGGCGTGCCTGTGCTGTTTGAATGGGGCTACTTTAGCGATAAGCAAAACAGCTTCCCCAAAGAGCTTACCGACCGAATTCTAAAGCGTGCTAACCTTCCTGGCTTTTTGGGTAACTGCCATGCTTCTGGTACGCAAGTATTAGATGATTTAGGCGAAGAACACATGAAGACGGGCATGCCGATTTTCTATACGTCTGCTGATTCAGTATTCCAAATTGCTTGTCATGAAGAAACGTTTGGTCTTGATCGTTTACTTGAACTTTGCCAAATCGCTCGTGAAGAATTGGAAGATTACAACATTGGTCGCGTTATCGCTCGTCCATTCATTGGCCCTAAAGCGGGAGAGTTTGCGCGTACCGGCAACCGTCGTGATCTTTCTTTAGAGCCACCTGCGGCTACTGTGTTGCAAAAATTGGTTGATGAGAAACAAGGCAACGTCGTTTCTATTGGTAAAATTGCCGATATCTATGCCAACTGCGGTATTACGAAAAAAGTAAAAGCAACAGGTATTCCTGCGTTGTTTGATGCAACTTTAGAGCAAATTAAAGTTGCGAAAGATAACACCATTGTCTTTACTAACTTTGTTGATTTCGACTCAGCTTATGGCCACCGTCGCGATGTGGCAGGTTATGCGGCTGCACTTGAATATTTTGATAATCGTCTGCCAGAAGTATTGGCGCTTATGGAAGAAGACGACATCCTCATCCTAACGGCGGATCACGGTTGTGACCCAACTTGGCCGGGTACGGATCATACTCGTGAGCACATTCCTGTATTAGTGTATGGCCAAAAAGTGGCTGCAGGATCGTTGGGCTGTCGTGATACCTTCGCAGACATCGGTCAATCTATCGCGCAGTACTTTGGTACTTCGGCAATGGATTATGGTAAGAACTTTCTTTAAGTGCTCATTGCATTTTTGAATATGAATAGAGAGGGTACTCTCTATTCTTTCGTCAATTTTAGATAAAGGATATTTTCAATGGCAACTCCACATATTAACGCGGAAATGGGTGCATTCGCTGACGTCGTTTTAATGCCTGGTGACCCACTTCGTGCAAAATACATTGCAGAAACTTTCCTCGATGATGTCGTTCAAGTGTGCGATGTTCGTAACATGTTTGGTTACACTGGCACTTATAAAGGCCGTAAAATTTCAGTAATGGGACATGGTATGGGTATTCCATCATGTTCTATCTATGTGACCGAGCTGATTAAAGACTTTGGTGTGAAAAAGGTTATCCGTGTTGGTAGCTGTGGCGCAGTAAGTGAAGACATCAAAGTACGTGATGTCGTGATCGGCATGGGCGCATGTACGGATTCAAAAGTGAACCGTATTCGCTTCAAAGATCACGATTTCGCTGCAATAGCCGATTACAAAATGGTAAAGGCGGCTGAAGAAGCAGCAACGGCTCGTGGCATTGATGTCAAAGTAGGCAACCTATTTTCAGCTGAGCTTTTCTACACACCTGATCCAGAAATGTTTGATGTGATGGATAAGTACGGCATTGTTGGTGTGGAAATGGAAGCGGCAGGTATTTATGGTGTTGCTGCTGAATACGGCGCAAAAGCATTGACGATTTGTACCGTATCTGATCATATCAAAACAGGTGAACAAACGACTTCAGAGGAGCGTCAAAACACCTTTAATGAGATGATTGAAATAGCCTTAGATTCAGTATTAATTGGTGATGCACAGTAATTAATGTGCTCTGATTAAGATCTTTAATCATTAGCTCAAATAAAAAACCTCAGCGTTAACACTGAGGTTTTTTTATCGCTACATATTGATGGTTAAGAGAGGTCATCAACATTTTGTAGTAACAGGTTTTCGCCTTTATTTTTCGGTTTACGGCGTAGTACTAACGTAAGTAACACTCCGCTGACAAAACTGGTTAGCAGCATCAGATACATATAGCGATCGCTTTTTCTGTAGTGGTGGTCCGAAATAGCAGTAACCTTGCCAGTTTCAAAGGTTATACGGACAAAACCAATAATGCTACCGTCGTGGTAAACGGGCTCTACAAGTTGCTGACGGCCGATGCGAGCGGTTTCCAGCGGTGTATCTAACCCTAACACTTCCCTAACGCTTAGCGCACTTTCGCTGGCAGCGAGCTTGATACCTTCTGCATCATAAATGGTGGCATCAAACACTAAGCTGTCTTGCGCCAACTGGTTGGTTAATGCAAGTAAGCGCTCTTGGTCTTGTTCGGCAATCATGTTACCTGCTGATAGCGAGGCTTGTGAAATGAGCACATTAGTGAGCGTCTCTAGCTGGTTGGCTTGAATTCGTTCATTTCCTTTGCTGATCACGACACTATTTTGTACGGTAAAGAAAAACATCCCGGCTAAGAAAACAACCGTAATCACACGGATTGCGACACGAAATGAAAATAATGAGCCATCCATAATCAACCTAACGGAATTAATTGAAACTTTGCCCATATTGATACTTGCGTTTTTAAATTGCAATAGGGTAACGTCTTGCTAATAGAGCCTGATGAGAGATACTCGAAATAAAGTGGCGATCAATTTTTTTGATGACACCTTGTTCATTGAGGCTGAAAGCATTAACTAAGGAATGATAAACATGGATGCGCTAAAAACCTTGCCAATTAAAAGGCATACCACACTACTTAACCGTTTACCTGAGACTCGTTTCTCTTCTCAATTAGATAAATCTAAAGCGAGCTGGATTATTTTCGCACCGTATTTATCGACCCAATGTTTTGATGATATTGACTTCTTTACCGGATATTACAATCCGGTGCTTGATATGTGGAAGGTCGGTCACTACGAAGTCGCGTTAATGGCGGGGAAGTTCACTAATGAACATGAAAAGGTTTTACAAGGTCTTGAAATCGACTATGCGCGCTTAAGTGAAGTGCCTGACTTATCGAAACCGGGTCTTATTGTGATGGATATGGATTCAACGGCTATTCAAATTGAATGTATTGATGAGATTGCTAAATTAGCCGGGGTGGGAGATGAGGTTGCTGAAGTGACAGAGCGAGCGATGCAGGGGGAGTTAGATTTTGAGCAAAGCCTGCGCCAGCGGGTAGCTAAGCTCGCCGGAGCGGATGAATCGATTCTTGAAAGTGTACGCTCCACATTGCCTTACATGCCAGATCTCAAAGAATTTGTTGCCACTTTAAATGCATTGGGCTGGAAAACGGCGATAGCATCGGGCGGCTTTACCTATTTCTCGGACTATTTAAAAGAGTTTTTACAGCTCGATCATGCTCAATCAAATACGCTTGAAATTATAGACGGCAAGCTAACGGGCAAGGTGTTAGGCGATGTTGTCTCTGCTCAAACCAAGGCTGATATATTGCATGAACTCGCCGAAAAATATGATATTGAAGTGCACAATACAGTGGCAGTCGGTGATGGTGCCAATGACTTAGTAATGATGTCAGCCGCTGGGTTGGGGGTGGCTTATCATGCAAAACCGAAAGTAGAAGCACAAGCGCAAAGCGCAGTGCGTTATGCTGGTTTAGGGGGCGTGTTGTGTATTCTTTCTGCTGAACTGGTCAAAAAACAAAAAATCAGTTGGCAAGCGAAGCCTTAGTCTGTTGCCGTCACTAATGATGAAAAGAGCGCAGAAAACAGCGCTCTTTTTAAAGCGTTAGTTCTAAACGAATTAATATTTCATCGGTAATATCAACAAGTTCCCCATATCCGACAATGGCAGTGATCTCTTTTTCTAAAGCTCGGGCGTGGTGAATGCTGATTTGTGCAAGCTCATTAAGATCACTGCGCAGTAGTGTTGTTATGGGGTCAAATACTGGTGCACTGCAAATACGCAACACGTAGATTTCCCCCATCAGCTGCGCTTTTTGAATGAAGGCAATGCGTTCTTTGGTACTTTCAAAATCACTCAACAGCTTAGATTGGATTGATTGAATACGCCCGCCAAATTTGATCGCCGCAATATACACTTCATTATATTGAGGTGTTGCCCCCTCAATACGCTTCATAGGTTTGGCTAGCAATGTATTGGTGTGGTTTTTAAAAATCGGTTCCAATGAGATTCGATGCTCTTGTCCAAGTTTAGCAAGCAATACCAAATGCGGGGGAAGCGGGTAGTTAACACCGATTACTTTCGGTCTGAGGTTCACCCCATGTTTATCAATAAATATCGGGGTGCTGATCATCTTATCCAATAAAATATTGTGTAGCCCTTCCAAAAGCTGGTGGCTTGGCAAAACTTCTTCTTTGGCTGGTAGTTTGTCTTGATTATTTTCAATAAGACTATTGAAAAAAGCGATCGTTTTGGTTGTTTGAGTATTGTCTTCGATCATCAATTGCAAACGACGGCCTTCAGGACCAATGCGCACTACGCTGTAAGGAACACGATTGAGTGGTAATTTTTTATCATAGAGTTGCAGCTCGCGGAAATTGACGCTGACTGTATCTCCAGCCTTCACTGTTAGCGGCGTATCTACAATTAAGCTTAGCCCTCGCTTTGATAAGTCGACAGTATAACCTTCAGCAGTAGCATCCCCTTTGCTTGATATGGTTAGAGGTGATTTGAGACTATAGCGGGGTTCTTTTCTACGCGAGCGAGCATCGAAATAAATACCGGTTGGCTCACCAATGATTTTTCTTGAGTGTCTGAACGCATTGAGTTCGCTATTTGCTAACTTAGGCTTGTCGATCAGTAGATAATCTTTGGCGGACTGTTCATCACCAATTTCTTGCAATATCCCGCAGTGGGTCAGTTCACTGGAGCGATCAGAGAGTTCACTGGCATGATTAGCGAGTTCTTTGCGTTCTTCATCTGAAAGCTCAAAGACGAATAAACGGAATGCTTTCCAGCTGTCGCGACGAGCTCCGACATGCCAGAACATTTTACGTTGTTCACGACTTGCTTCTGGCATCATCATTGAGAAGAACAGTGTCTTACCTTGATGCTCATGCTTAAATGAATACATCACGTTATTACTACCGCGAATTCCCGGTTTGGTCAGTTGCTGCATGCGCTCTTTTTTAAATAAAGAACCGAGAGCCTGCTGATTGCGCTCATCATGCCAATATTGCCAGATTGGTTGATTATTCTCTGTCAGCAATACGAGTTTTAGCTCATCACCGCTAAAAAAGACGGGTAAGTTACAGGTATGTTTAAGGTAAGTATGTTCGTAACCACGGGTGCGAGCTCTAATTAACTTGTCTTGGTTATCATGACGCGCTTTTTGCGAATTATTTTGAAGTGCTTCGTTGATAACCTTTTCGATGACATTGGTGTCAGAAAGCTTCAAGGTTCGTAAAAACTTAACCGCATCGTTATCGTAGGACTCTTCAATCCCAAGGATGCGATATTCAATGGTATTGTGCAGGCCAACCACTTCAGACGATTTATTAAGCTCTGAAAAATGAACCTTAATAACTTCGCCCAATTTGTAGTCGAATGCAGCCGGAACTTTGAATTTTGCTCCTGACGCTGACAGGTCTACACTCAGACCATTAACTTGCTGATTATTTTGCAAATGGATTTCGACTTGAGATGTCACCCTTAAGCGATTTTCTTGACGTTTAAGGTCATAACCAAGTTTGACGGGTTCTGCTTCAAAGAGGGTATTCACATTGGCCGATTTTTGCGGATTGTTGGTGCCGCGCTGCTGCATGACTCGGAAGTTATTACGAGTATTATTTAACGCTTCCCATACACCATCGGTATAAGAACCAAATTTTTTTATGCTCTTATGGTAGGCATTGAACGCAACATCATCTAACCAATGCTTACGACCATCTAATAAGTATTCTCGGCACTCGCCCTGCACTCGCCCTCGTAAGTCGATACTTCTAATACAAGGAGCCATAAGGCGGTTGAGTTCCATCTTTACCAATAATTTGACCGACGGCGGCTCATCTTCTGTCATTTGTAACAAAAGGTATTCAAAATCGGTGGATCCATAAGCCGGAATCAAACGCTCGGCGATTGATAGAATTTCAGATTGCTGCATACTTTTCTGCTAAAGTGTTGCTCTCATAGGTTAATCGGCACAGTTATCATAATCTTTAGTTATCTGTAGCGAAGGTTCAACCTTTATTTAAACAGAAATTAACCTGCATCACTGCAATATATTTTATTGGCTTACTATTTGAGCCAATTGATTATAAATGAACGGCAATAAATCAGAATGGTTGAGGGCTCATGGCAAAAGTAAAACGCGCATATGTTTGTAATGATTGTGGCGCCGATTTCCCGCGTTGGCAAGGTCAATGTGGCGCATGTGGTGCTTGGAACACCATCTCTGAGGTTCGTTTGGCAGCATCTCCCCAAGTTGCGCGTAATGAGCGTTTAAGTGGTTATGCCGGCGCGGTGTCTGAATCGCAAGTACAAGTGCTTTCTGACATAAACTTACAGGAAGTACCTCGATTCTCCAGCGGCTTTAAAGAGCTTGATCGAGTATTGGGTGGTGGTGTCGTTCCAGGTGCTGCGATACTGATTGGTGGTAATCCAGGAGCAGGTAAATCAACCTTATTGCTGCAAACTATGTGTCAGCTTTCAGCTTCAATGCCAACTTTATATGTGACTGGTGAAGAGTCGTTACAGCAAGTTGCGATGCGCGCGTCTAGACTGGGGCTGCCCAAAGATAATCTGAAAATGTTGTCTGAAACTAACGTTGACCGTATTTGCCAGATAGCAGAAAAAGAGCAACCTCGAATTATGGTGATAGATTCTATTCAGGTTATGCATGTCGCTGATGTTCAATCATCTCCGGGTACGGTTGCTCAAGTCAGAGAATCAGCAACCGCACTGACTCGTTACGCTAAGCAAAATAATGTAGCGGTGTTTTTAGTCGGGCACGTAACCAAAGATGGAACGTTGGCAGGACCTAAAGTTCTGGAACACATTATTGATTGCTCGGTATTACTTGATGGTGGAACCGATAGTCGTTTTCGAACCTTACGCAGTCATAAAAATCGATTTGGAGCGGTTAATGAACTTGGTGTGTTTGCGATGACTGGCCAAGGTTTGCGTGAAGTAAGTAACCCCTCTGCCATTTTCCTATCACGCGGTGAAGAAGATACATCAGGCAGTTCGGTGATGGTGGTTTGGGAAGGAACTCGCCCATTACTGGTTGAAATCCAAGCACTGGTCGATTACTCCCAACTTGCTAATCCAAGACGAGTCGCGGTTGGTTTGGAGCAAAACCGTTTGTCATTATTGCTTGCAGTGCTGCATAAGCATGGCGGTTTACAAATGGCAGACCAAGATGTATTTGTGAATGTGGTTGGTGGGGTGAAAGTAACGGAAACCAGTGCTGATTTAGCACTATTAATGGCCCTGCTTTCTAGTTTTCGCGATAAACCGCTACCTAAAGACGTGGTCGTATTTGGTGAGGTTGGGCTAGCTGGCGAGATTCGCCCAGTGCCGAGTGGTCAAGAGCGGCTCAACGAAGCATTTAAACATGGTTTTAAAAGAGCTGTGGTGCCAATAGCAAACATGCCTAAAGGTGGTATTGCTGGCATGCAAATACACGGAGTAAAAAAATTGTCAGAAGCGATAGAAGCGTTTGATGAGTTGTAATTTCGTATGAGCTTTCGTTTAAAATACAGCAAATGATGTGAATTTAGCTATCCTTCTTAGGTAGGGAAATACGCTGAAATTACGTAAATCAAATAAATTGATATCGTTTGATTTTGGCATGCAGTAACATAGACAAGTTTTTTTTCTTCTAGAGCACGCAGAGCTATCAGTCTTGACAGATTGTGGTATACTCTGCGCGCAATTTATATCCTATTAACAGAGTAAGACAATGGCAGATTTATCGAAATACAGAAACATTGGTATTTTCGCGCACGTTGATGCGGGTAAAACAACTACCACTGAGCGTATCCTTAAGCTAACTGGTCAAATCCACAAAACTGGTGAAGTACATGATGGCGAATCGACCACTGACTTCATGGAACAGGAAGCTGAGCGCGGTATTACAATCCAGTCAGCAGCTGTAAGTTGTTTCTGGAAAGGCCACCGTTTCAACGTTATCGACACCCCGGGACACGTTGACTTCACTGTTGAAGTTTATCGTTCTCTTAAAGTGCTTGATGGCGGTATCGGTGTATTCTGTGGTTCAGGCGGTGTTGAACCTCAGTCTGAAACTAACTGGCGTTACGCGAACGATTCAGAAGTATCTCGTCTGATCTTCGTTAACAAACTCGACCGTATGGGTGCAGACTTCTACCGCGTTGTTGAGCAAGTTAAAAACGTACTTGGTGCTCGTCCACTAGTAATGACCCTACCAATCGGTATCGAAGACAACTTCGTTGGTGTGGTTGATGTCCTAACTCGTCAAGCTTACGTTTGGGATGAAACAGGTCTTCCTGAAAACTACTCAATTCAAGATATCCCTGCGGATATGGTTGATGATGTTGAAGCTTACCGTGAAGAGATGGTTGAAACTGCTGTAGAGCAAGACGACGATCTTATGGAAGCTTACATGGAAGGTGAAGAGCCTTCTATCGAAGATATCAAACGTTGTATCCGTAAAGGTACTCGTGATCTAGCATTCTTCCCAACATTCTGTGGTTCAGCATTTAAGAACAAAGGTATGCAACTAGTACTTGATGCTGTGGTTGATTACCTACCAGCTCCAACAGAAGTTGATCCACAACCTTTGATGGACGAAGAAGGCAACGAAACTGGCCGTCACGCTATCGTTTCTGCTGATGAAACTTTCAAAGCACTAGCATTTAAGATCATGGACGACCGTTTCGGCGCCCTAACTTTCGTTCGTATTTACTCAGGTAAACTGAACAAAGGTGACACCATCCTTAACTCGTTCACTGGTAAAACAGAACGTGTTGGTCGTATGGTTGAGATGCAAGCGAATGATCGTAATGAACTGACTTCTGCACAAGCGGGTGACATCATCGCTATCGTGGGCATGAAAAACGTTCAAACTGGTCACACGCTATGTGATCCAAAAGACGAAGTTACTCTAGAGCCTATGGTGTTCCCTGCACCTGTAATCTCTATCGCAGTACAGCCTAAAGATAAAGGCGGTTCTGAGAAAATGGGTATCGCGATCGGTAAAATGGTTGCAGAAGATCCAACGTTCCAAGTTGAAACTGACGAAGATTCAGGCGAAACCATCCTTAAAGGTATGGGCGAACTTCACCTAGACATCAAAGTAGATATCTTGAAGCGTACTTACGGCGTTGACCTAATTGTAGGTAAGCCACAAGTAGCTTACCGTGAAACTATCACTCAAGCAGTTGAAGATAGCTACACGCATAAGAAACAGTCTGGTGGTTCTGGTCAATTCGGTAAGATCGACTACCGTATCAAACCTGGTGAAGTGAACTCTGGCTTTACGTTCAAATCAACAGTTGTTGGTGGTAACGTACCTAAAGAATTCTGGCCAGCAGTTGAGAAAGGCTTCAAGTCAATGATGGACGAAGGTGTTCTAGCTGGCTTCCCAGTTCTTGACGTTGAAGTTGAACTGTTCGACGGTGGCTTCCACGCAGTTGACTCATCAGCTATCGCATTTGAAATCGCAGCGAAAGGCGCATTCCGCCAATCTATGCCTAAAGCAGGTGCACAACTTCTTGAGCCTATCATGAAAGTTGACGTGTTCACTCCAGACGATCACGTTGGTGATGTTATCGGTGACCTTAACCGTCGCCGTGGTATGATCAAAGACCAAGAAGCTGGTGTAACTGGCGTTCGCGTTAAAGCTGACGTACCACTATCAGAAATGTTTGGCTACATCGGTACACTACGTACTATGACATCAGGCCGTGGTCAGTTCTCTATGGAGTTCTCACACTACTCTCCATGTCCTGCTAACGTTTCTGAGCAAGTAATTGCTGAAGTGAAAGCACGTAAAGAAGCTGAGAAGAAGTAATTCTTTAAATAAGCTAATACGTAAAAACCCCGCAAGCGAAAGCTTGCGGGGTTTTATTTTTTATAACAGTGAATTAGTGTTGATTTAAACAAAGGAATGACGTTTCTGAATTTATACCAATCGTAGTAAATAACGGTGCAACCTAGTTTACTTAGCCTTTTAGATTGACATAAATCTCTTCTACTTTAACGCGTGCCCATTCCGTTTTCCGTAAGAACTTAAGGCTAGACTTAATGCTAGGGTCTTTTTTAAAACAGTTGATGTTGACCATATAGCTGAGTTCTTCCCAACCGTAATGTTCAACCAGTTCTGTCAGTAGCTTTTCCAAAGTAATGCCGTGTAGCGGATTGTTGGTTTGTGTCATGGGATATCTTTTCTGTTTGATTTTTTCTCAGTATAACAGCCAAGGTTATGCTATCTAGAGTAGAAAAGCTTCTCGAATCGAAAAATGGGTAAATACGCTTTAAAACAAGCATAGAAAAAAGGCTAATAAAATTATTAGCCTTTACTTGTAGCCTGTTAGATATGGTTATTCTTCCCACACAATAAGTTGACCTTTCGGCCAGTTATGGCCAATCTCATGATATTTCTGCTCCAATACATGACGTTTGATTTTTAATGTTGGAGTAAGGACGCCGTTTTCTATCGACCATGGATCTTTGATCATTAGGACTCCTTTAATTTGCTCATGAGATTCCAGCTCTGAATTCATGCGAGTAATGACTTTCTTCGTAGTTCGCTCATATCGGGCGCGATCGAAATGAGGAAAATTATGTGGAACGACAAGTAAGATAGGTGCGGGAAGCCCTAAACCTATCAAGCACATCATTTCAACTCGACTGTATTCAAATAACTTATTTTCAATTGGGACAGGGGCAACAAATTTACCTTTAGCGGTTTTGAAGGTGTCTTTTTTACGACCCTGGATGGTTAGATAACCTTCTGCGTCAATAAAACCAATATCTCCAGTGTGTAGCCAACCTTCTTTATCAAATGACTCTTGGGTTGCAATGTCATTTTTGTAGTAACCAGAAAATAAGCCGTTACCACGAACCATGATTTCATTGTCATTGGCAATCTTCAGTTCAATACCTGGGCCTGCTTGTCCAACGGAACCAATTTTATCGGCTCTAAATGGGTAGTTGAGGGTGCTATAGGCAAATGACTCTGTCATCCCCCACGCTTCGGTAATATTTAATCCAATACTGTGGTACCACTCTAACAGCGATGGCGATACCGGAGCACTACCGCAGCCTAAAACACGTGCATGATTTAATCCTAAACCCTCGGCTAATTTCTTTTTGATAAGTGAGTTTACAAAAGGAATTTTAAGCAGAAAATTGAGCTTTTTCTGGGGTAGCTTATCTTGAATGCGTTGTTGGAACAGTGTCCATAAACGAGGCACTGAAATAAACAGAGTAGGACGCTGCATTTTTACATCTTCAATAAAGGTGTCCAATGACTCTGGAAATGCAGTAGGAACCCCGCCCATAATTGATGACCCAAAGATATAAACTCGTTCAGTAATGTGTGCCAATGGTAAATAAGAAAAAAGGCGATCATCCTCTTGGATACCAATGTGATTAATCAATTGTTGGGCTGACCAGCAAAAGGCACCATATGTCAGCATAGCGCCTTTTGGTAAGCCAGAAGTTCCAGAGGTATAGACTATCGACATCAGTTTGTTGTCGTGATGTTGAGGTCGTAATTGACTTGGTTGATGCTGTTCCATGAGTGAAGTGAATTGATATTTGCACTTTGGCGCAGAATCGTAGGGCAAAGCGATACTGATGAGATCAGGCATGTCTTGTAAAACCTGACTTGTCGCCTTGGCATCATCAAGCTTTCCCGCGAGCAAAATTTTACTTTCACTGTGCGTGATACAATACTCGATGGTATCGGCTCCAGCGGTTGGGAAGATAGGAACGCTGATAAAGTCACCGAGCATCATCGCCAAATCACAAATAAACCATTCGGCGCAGTTTTTTGAAATTAAGGCGATTTTATCTTGCGGCTTGGCCCCCAGTTCTTGTAGCGCAGACACCAGCTTAAGGGCTTTGTCGGCCACTTCGGCATAGGTGTATTCAACAAATTTCCGGTTGATAATTTGTTTTAGATAAACCTGATTTGGGCGTTCCTGTGCCCATTTTAAGATCATCTCATTGGGTGGTGGGAGAGAGCAGGTTTGTTTGCTTAACTCGTTAGGCTGAATCATTCTCTAACTCCATGTTATTGGCAAAATCATTATTGTTGTTATGTTAATTTCTTGTTAACTCTATCATGTTGAAATGATTGAGTGAAAGGAGATTTTCTCTTTGTTTGTCGGAATTTTGACCAAGGTAAAATTTAATGAAATGAATGTGTTTGTCGAAACACACCTGGGCTAACCCCTGTTTTTTTCTTAAACATTCGTGAAAAATAGGACACATCTTTGTAGCCACATTGGTAAGCAATATATTCAATTTTACAGTTAGGCTCACTGATCAATAAACGCTTTGCATTAGCAATTCTTTTAAAAGTTAGATAATCAATAAAACTTCTTCCCGTATATTTGTGAAATATTTTCGAAAAATAAGTGACTGAATAGTGACAATGTTCAGCAATGTCTTTTTCTTGTATAGGGTTAGCTATGTGTTGTTCAATGTATTGAATGGCTTTGACTAAATCGTCACTAACTCGGTTATTTAGTGTTTGGTTATGATCACTTAATCTTGCTTTGACTTTATCAAAATCATAAATTAGGTAACTTTGAATCCTATCTAGCTCTAAATTACAATCTGATTGATTTGTTTGTATTTTTTCGAAAATAAAATCGCTATTCGTTATTTTACATTCACCATGGTGTACAATAACTAATTTGCGATTTAAATTTTTACACAAATTAATAGCAGAATTAAGTAACTCACGGTTTATATCTTGGTTATAAAAAAAGAAACATAGCCTTACCTTAGGATTACTGAGAACAGAAACATCGTCACCACACTCAATAAAGGTGAATCTTTCATTTAGGACTCTAAATATTCGTTTTGGCAGTAAGGCCTGTGGTTGTCCAATCCAATGGAGTGTATTGTCTGCCATCATGAATTATCCATTGCGTTATACTCACTTAAAACTACTCCTTTTAGGTTAGATGTAGCTTAAGAAAGTACAAGTCATACCAGCAAAATGCCATAGATAATTATCTTAAAAAGTAAGTTGTATGGGATTTTTTGTAAGATTTTTTTGAGTAAATTTCTTTTTATATCAATAGAATGGTTAATTTAATGGTAATAGAAGTAGTTACCTAAACGTTAGTGTTGCTTCATGGCAATAAAGTACCAAAACTAGACATAAATATCCTAACTGATAGTTTTATCTTTAACTAACGTTATTAGTAGCAATCAGTTTGTTGTGTTGCAGTTTGGAAGGAGACCGAGCGATGAAACGATTTTATGAACAAGTAAAGACCTTTATGCAAGATGAAGAAGGCCTTTCCGTTGTCGAGTATGTGGTAGGTGCCGCATTGTTGGTTGGTGCTTTGGGGGCAGTATTCACCACTTTAGGTACGAGCTTAACAGAGAGCCTAAAAACTAGTTTAAGCGAAATTGGCAGCAGCAGTAGCAGTAGTGGTGGTTAAGATGAAGCAAAATTTAGAATGAATTGTTCATTTTTTTCATTATGGATAAAGAAGGATTGATATTTCCTTCTTTATTTATTAGTTGATTAACCGAGGTTAACTATGTCATTTTTGCGTAAGCTATACTTTTTCCTCGAAGATGAATCGGGTTTGTCAGTTGTGGAGTATGTTGTAGGTGCCGCCTTATTGGTTGGCGTTTTGACAGCATTTTTCAGTTTCCAAAGTGATCTACTTACCCAGACTCTGGCTGGTGTTTTTAACTAAGGTTACTGATTGGCTAAAATTATCATTATCTATTCGATTTTAACTACTAATTATTTGTTCCTAAGGTATTGGGTATGAATACTTACATGATGTTAGTTATATGGGCATTGCTTATTGTTATTGCTATCTTTGACTTAAAAGAGAATCGTATTCCAAATAAATATTTATTACTGATTATTTTTTTTACGTCTATGCTTAAATTAACGAATCAAGAAGTCATATCAACCTCTTTTATTAATGGTTTTCTCGGTGCGAGTATCATGTTTTTTGGCGCATTAATTTTACACTTGATTAAAGCGTTAGCGCCTGGTGACGTCAAACTTTTAGGTTGTATTGGCTATTTAGTCGGATGGGGGAATTTAGCCACTACCAGTTACTGGTTAGTTATTGCTAGTGGAATGATTGCTGCTCTTTTTGGTCTTTTTATGGTTGCCGGTGAGGGTGCCATCATTCGCAGCAAAAAAGATCACTATCTCTCTCTTTTTTTAGGTGGCCGTTTTAATTTTTTTCATGGTGATACCGGTGGGAAATTACGTATGCCATTAGCACCTTCTGTGGTTGTCGGCCTAGCGCTTAGCCACTATTTTTGATTGTTATCTGGGGGCACTATGGAAAGTCATGCCAATAGCCAGCATAGGGAAATCTTAATTCCGCAGACCGATCCACCGAAAGTGCCCACCGCGTTTGATGAGCTAAAGATACCCAAAGTTGTACTAGAAAACCTGCTGATCAAACATTTGGCCGCTTATCCAAAATCAGACTTGTTAGCTTTAACAAAGCTGATGGCGATTAGCAGTTATATGATCGAAGATCTACTCGCGAGTCTAAGAAAAAAATCACTGGTTGAAGTTTTCCAGCCGGATATTGGAAGTTTTGCGGCTCAATCTACAGGGCAAGTGCGTTATGGTTTGTCAGAAATGGGTAGCCAAGAGGCGGATGCCGCTTTCATCAAGGATGCCTATCTAGGTCCCGCCCCAATATGCCTTGCTGATTACCATGATATGGTTGAAGCGCAGGACGTGAGAAAAAATCCGATAACAAGGCCGGATGTGGAATACGCACTTAAAGATGTTTTAGGTGTGCAACGAATGATTTCAGTTCTAGGGCCTGCGATAAACTCAGGCCGAGCGTTACTTTTATACGGTGGTGCTGGGACAGGTAAAACCTTTGTCGCAACACGCATTCTCAATTCATTAAATACTTCGGTTTACATTCCTTATGCTGTATATGCGGCAGGGAACATAATCAAAGTTTTTTCCTCTCAGCATCATCACAAAGTTTCTCAACATGACAGCCAATCTATTGCTTACAAAGAACAGTATGATCGGCGCTGGGTTTTGTGTGAAAGACCCAGCGTACAAGTGGGGGGAGAGCTAACCATGGAGATGCTTGAAGTCAATCATACGGAACATAATCGTGTATGGATGGCTCCACTGCAAATGATGGCAAATAATGGCATTTTGATTATTGACGATTTAGGTCGTCAGCCGATGCCTGTGGATACTTTATTGAATCGCTGGATAGTGCCGATGGAGTATTTTTACGATTACTTATCACTACCCAATGGTCAACAAATATCCATTCCATTTATTTTGACGCTCGCATTTTCAACCAATTTGGATCCTGAAAAGATCAGTGATCCTGCATTTCTAAGACGGTTAGGTTACAAGATCCAGTTCCAGCCGTTACCTCAAGAAAGTTACATCGAGCTTTGGCAACGAGTATCAAAAAGTCGTTCGCTAGCCATTAATGATGCAGTTCTTGATGCGGTACTTAATCTTCATAAAAATCACAACATCGGCTATTTCCCATGTTTACCTAAAGATCTGATCGGTATTTGCAGAGACATTATTGTGTTTGAAGCCTCTGAACTGGTGTTAACGCCAGATCTCGTCCAACAAGCTTGGGAAGTGTATTTCACAGCCGATGGCAACGGAGGTGGTGCAAGATGACTAGAAAACAAGTGATAATATTGTTTTTATTGTCGATTTTATTTGGTCTTGGCGCTGTGTTTTTTGCCAAGAAATGGATGGAAGGACAGGCGCAGCCTCAAGTTGAGGTCGAAGTTGTTGAACGTGAACCTGTCGTTATTGCAGCTCAAGATATTGAGGCAGGAGCCGTGATTGAAGAGCAACATGTGATGACTAAATTATTGGAGAAAAGTTGGCGCAATGACGATCAGTTTACTTCTAGTGAATTGCTGGTTGGCAAAGTAGTTGCCACAACGATATATCAAGGTGAAATATTGTCATCGTTAAGGCTTAGCACGCCAGGTGAAGGGTCAACACTAGCAGCATTAATTCCAGAAAATAAAAGAGCGGTAACCATCCGTGTAAATGACGTTATCGGTGTGGCGGGTTTTCTATTGCCAGGTAACCGAGTCGATATTCTTAATACTATGAAGTATGGCGCTAATTCTGCAACCACACTGACTGTGCTTAAGGACATTAAAGTGTTGGCGGTTGACCAAACAGCGAAAACCAAAGAGAACAAGCCAATCATTGTTCGGGCTGTGACTTTGGAAGTGACCCCTAAAGAAGCTGAAAAATTATTGTCAGCTCAGAGTAAAGGGCTAATACAGCTTGCATTACGAAACCCTCACGAGCCTGAAGAAAAAGTGGTGAAGCGCTACATTCCACCGCCAAGCGTTACCATTATCAAAGGGACTAATTCTTCAAATATTAAAGTCAAGGATTGAGGTGGAATATGAAAATTATCACAACAGTATTATTGACCACCTTATTTATCTGCACTTCAGCTTTCGCTGTGTCACAGGTCGGTAAGGTGGTTAGTGTACCGCATCACAAATCCACTTATGTGAAACTCCCCGCCAAAGCTAGTAGGGTTTCTTTAGGTGACCCTGAAGTGCTGGATATTGTGATGCTCAAATCGAATGAGCTCTTTTTGATCGGTAAAAAACTCGGGTCAACAAACCTAATGGCTTGGAACCGAAGTGGTGAGTTAATTGAGTCGATTGATATAGAGGTGACACATGATTTGAACAGCTTGAAAGCCAAGCTATACGAATTTTTACCCGACGAGAAAATAGAGGTGCACAGCACTCAGAATCGCCTTATTTTAAGCGGTCAAATTAGCTCTCAAGCACAAATGAATATTGCATTAAGAGTCGCTGAAACGTACACCTCAGGTCAGTCTATTGATAAGGAAGGAGAGTCACTCAGCCAACAGGTTGATAAAACGGGTGTGATTAACCTGATGACGATTGGTGGTGCTCAACAAGTAATGCTTGAAGTCACGGTCGCGGAGGTTCAGCGCAGTTTAGTGAGAAAATTTGATGCCAATTTTGCCTTTTTCCAATCCAGCGGTTCAAATTTCAAGTGGGGGGCTTCTTCGGTTGCATCTGGAATTGCAGGGGCTACGCCTATTTTTGGTGTCCCCAGTATCGGCAATTACGGGATACTAGGATCTTTTTTGGATGAGAATACTTTTTTTTCATTTTCGTTAGATATGGCGAAACAAAATGGAACCGCAAAAGTATTGGCGGAGCCGAATTTAACGGCATTAAGTGGGTCCAAGGCTGAATTTCTTGCTGGTGGTGAGTTCCCTATTCCTGTACCCAATCAAGACGGAATTACCATTGAATATAAAGAATATGGTGTGGGGCTTAAATTTATACCAACCATTTTAAGCGATAAAAAAATCAATTTATCACTGGCGGTTGATGTCAGTGAAATTGCCAACTCAAGCGCTTTAACCTTAGCGCCAGGGGAAACCAATGGGACTTACGTTATTCCTCCGATCACGCGGCGCAGTGCCTCTTCGACGCTAGAGCTTGCTGATGGACAAACTATCGGTATCGCTGGTTTGCTCAGTGAGAATGTACGGGATGTGGCCAGTAAAATGCCGGGCTTTGGTGATATTCCAGTGTTAGGGCAATTGTTTAACAGCCAAGAGTTTGTTTCCGGTGAAACGGAATTAGTGATCTTGGTTACCCCAAGGCTTGCACAGCCTATTGATAGAAACCGAATCACCTTACCTACCGATGCCTATGTTGAGCCTACCGATGTGAAGTATTACTTATTAGGTCAAGGCGCCTATATTAAAGCTCCGAATGCACAGAAAACAACAAAGACAGAAGAAGCAATTGAAGGGCTTAATAGTAACCAAGGTGGTTCAGAAGGGTCATTTGGCCACAGTCTGTAGGAGCAAAATATGAAGGTTCAATTAAGAGTACTGATGACTTTATTGACTATACTATTAATATCGAGTTGCGCCAATGAAACCAAGTTGGGGCATCATGTATCGCTCGTCCGTGCTGAGCAAACTTATAATCCTAAAGCATCACAAGATAATTTAGGTGTAGTTCCAACAGGGAGCGGTGAACGAATGGAAGGGGCGTATCAAAGCTATACCGGAAAATCTGAAAGTGATTTATCCAGTAGTGAAAGTGAAAGCCAATTCCTTGATGGGTTTAGTAAATGACCCTAAGGATGCATTATGAGCCACAGAACGAGATCGACATTAGCTCATAAACAGTCGGGATTAGTGTTGGTAGTGATAACGGCAGCGATGGTTGTTTTTATCGCAGTTGCCGCATTTGCGATTGATATTACCCATGTAATGGTCAACAAAACACGCTTGCAAAATGCCTTGGATTCCGTGGCATTAGCCGCCGCCTCTATTGCCAACTCGACTCGCTCGGAAAGTGACACTCAAGCCACGGTCATTCAGGTCTATCAAAAGGTGGTGGCCGCTTCGGGGAATAGTGAGCTTGCACTTTCCTCTGCGGAGGATGGCGCTACGCTCAATTTATTAGCCATTGAATACTCATCGACCCCCAATAGTGGTTTTTCTGCCGCTTTTCCCTCTTCATCAGCAGAACATATTTATGTGCGAGTGAGTGTTAGTGGTTTAGGCATGCCCGAATTTCTTATTCAAGCGTTTAATTTGGAAAAGAGTGTTTCAGCCAGTGCGGTTGCTGGCCCGACTTATGTTAATGATACGACCAATATATTGCCAATTGGCATGTGTGAAGGTGATGAAGCAGGTCCTTCTGGCTACAGCGTTGGAACCGTCTATGAAATTAAGTCAGGCAGCCAATCCTCTGGAGATGGATTGGGCGCTGGAAACTACCATTTGCTTGATATGGGGAGCGGTAAAAGTGACGTCAGTGATGCATTGGTCGGTAAAAATACAACCGTTGTTACTATTGGTGAAGACATATATACAGAGCCTGGTAATGCTGTTGGGCCGACAGGAAGTATCGATAGTCGTTTTGAAGGGGAAACCTTAGATGGGATCTACTACCCGCCAGATCTGATCATCACCGAACCTAGCACGACCATCACCTTGGATAACCTAGCCAGTTACAACGACTCGGTTGATCCAGACAAGTGGTCATTCGATAAATACCAAACAGAGACAAGCGAATGCCTGCTTAATGCCGACTGTGATAAAAGCGGATCCGTGGCATGGAGACGTATTCTCCCCGTACCAATTTTAGACTGTGCATCCTCGACCAAGTCGGGAGGAAAAATCGAATTTCAAGTTAATAATATTGGTTGTTTTTTCTTGATTCAGCGCTATTCAAGCAATTCTGGTGGGGCGGGTAAACAGAGTATTTTCGGTGAGTTTATTGAACATTGCAGTGTAGTTGATGGTGGCATTTCAGACACCACAACGGGTGTGACGCGCATGGTTCTTTTTAAAGACCCGATGCTCGGAGGTGGCGTATGAGTAGTGCTTCTCAAAAAGGGTTTGCTGCCATTGAGTTATTAATCGCACTGCCGGTTTTGCTTTTAATTTTGGTCGCGGTAATAGAGCTATCACGGATGATGCTTGAGCTAAACACGCTCAATAAAGCGGTTCGAATTGGCGCTCGCTATGCGTCCACTCAAACAGATGCGTCTGGCTGTGGTCCTGTCATCGCGATTACTAGCGATATTCAAAAAATGGTCGTTTATGGAACCGTTAATGGCAATAAGTCTCAGCTACGTAATTGGCAAGTCAGTGATGTAGCGGTGAGCTGTGTCGATAATCAATATGTCACGGTGACGACCAGTTATCAGTTTAAACCAAGTATTGCATCGACATTACCATTTTCAGATGCCAGTTTAACGGTGCCGATGAGCTCTTCTTCGATCATGAGGATAAGTCAATGATTAGACGAATCCAATCTAGTCAAGGTATCGCGGTGATCGAATTTACCTTGGCCTCATCAGTGCTATTTGTATTGCTGTTTAGCATCATTTCTATTGGCTACTTAATGTTTTCGCTACAGGCGATAAATGATGTCACCCGAAAAGCAGCCCGTTTAGCAGCCGTTTGTCAAATCAGTCAAAGTCAGCAAATTGCATCGTCAGTGGCCGCTAGTAGCGTGATTGCAGGGATTGATGCCGATAGCATTGAAATTGAATATTTAGACCAAGATGGAGCGGTGTTGGCATCACCTACCGCGCAAAATGTGAGGTTTGTCCGAGCAAGGGTTGTTGGTTTAACCTATCAATTGCTCTCGTTATTAGATTTTTTGGGTGAGAGTGGCTTGATCGATATTCCCAGCTTTGAAACGACCATTCCTAGTGAAAGTCTAGGTATTGTTCCGAACGGAACTAACACCAATTGTTAGGAGTTATTTATGGGTGAGGCCGTCCAATTTCCTCGAAACGATAGTAACAAAATAAGATTCAAAACCAACTTATCGATTTGGGTTATCTATTCGAGTGATGTTTTTAAAATCCATATCCAAAATGAACTTGGACAATGTAGGAATGTGAACTTTGAGCTGATATTTATTGCTGACTTAATGGCCGCTAATCTTAGAAAGTTTTCTTCACCAGATTTGATCTTTGTCGAGACTGGGCCTAATTGGGCTCAAAAAGTGGTGGAATTGCATAACTATGATGACAATTCGTCAGAGCAAAATCATGAGGCCGCTTTGGTTGTTTTTGGTGATGAAAGTGATAGTGCAGCATTAAAAATGGCGCTGAGAATTGGGGCGGCTGACTTTATGTCAGACCAAGCCATGCTCGATGAATTCTTGCCGCTGTTAACAAATGTCGCGGATGAAAAAGTGATGAATCGGCATTTTGGTGAGCTGTTCATCTTCTTAAATACCAAAGGAGGATCGGGTGCATCAACATTATCGGTCAATACCGCTGTCGACATCGCTCATCGCTATCCAGGCAAAGTGCTGCTGTTGGATCTCGATTTGCAGTTTGGAACTATTGACGATTACTTGAACCTGATCCCTAGTTATGGGTTGTCAGATGTTATTGCCAGTGTCGCTGATCTTGATGAAGTTTCGCTCAATAGCCTAGTAACAAAACACTCCAGTGGGCTGCACGTACTGAGTTTTAAACATGGAAATAGTCACGATAATTACGATAAAGCCAAAGATATCAGCAAACTTCTTCCTCTATTAAGAGAGATCTATCCCTTCGTTATTATTGATCTTTCGCGAGGGGTCGATCGCCTATTTTCATCGGTTATTTCACCTGCCACGAAAATATTTCTCGTTACGCAACAAAATCTTGCGGCACTAAAAAATACTAGCCGTATCGCTAAGTCACTGGTGTTTGATTTTGGTTTATCAAAAGAGCAGATGGCGATTTTGGTCAATCGTTATGAAAAACGCCAATCTATCAAGCTCAAAGATGTTCAGGAAACGATTGAAGGGATCGATGTGCAAGTTTTTCCGAACGATTTTAAAGTCGCTGTTGAGGGGGCGAACTTAGGCCGTCCATTCGTCGAAACGAAGAAAGGTAGCCCATTATCCAAATCCGTTATCCAATTTGTATGTAGTCAGCTACCGGATATTGAGGTTAAGCAAGGATGGTTTAAACGCATTTTCTCTTAGCAGAGCAAGGAGGCACTATGTTTTTCAAACGAAAAAATATAAGCACAGAACTTCAAGAAAAACTCGCAGCGGCAGAACGGCTAGAAGCTCAAGAGGTCAAGCCGAGTGTGGATGAAGGGGAAAATAGGGACCTTTTGCGACATGAAAAAAAGCAACAAGAATCAGAGGCAAAAGATCGCGCAGTCGATGAGGCGAAAAAACAGCTTAGCCAAGAATTAGAAACCAAACATTATTACCATCAAAAGCTGTTGGAGACGTTAGATCTAGGGTTGTTATCAAGCTTAGAAAAAGGCCGAGCAAGAAAAGACCTCCATGATGCAATAGTACAGTTAATGGCCGATGATCAGGCTCATGCTCTGAGTGCCGAAGGGCGTAAAAGGGTGATTAAGCAGATTGAAGATGAAGTGTTTGGTTTAGGGCCTTTAGAGCCACTGCTCAATGACCAAACGGTTTCCGATATTTTAGTTAACGGCCCCAAAAATGTGTTTGTTGAAAGAAAAGGCAAACTTGAAAGAACACCCTACACATTTTTAGATGAGCGTCACTTGAGAAACATCATTGACCGAATTGTCAGCCAGGTTGGACGCCGGATTGATGAGGCATCACCAATGGTAGATGCCCGCTTATTAGATGGCTCTCGTGTCAATGCGATTATACCGCCTCTCGCCTTGGATGGTTCGTCCATTTCTATTCGCCGTTTTGCTGTCGATCGGCTGACGATGGATAACTTACTTTCGTTTGATTCACTCTCAAAGCAAATGGCCATCTTCGTTGAAGCTGCAGTGAAAGGGGAGCTCAACATCTTAATTTCTGGTGGTACAGGGTCAGGAAAAACTACCACTTTGAATATCTTTTCAGGGTTCATTCCACGCGATCAACGAATTATTACAATTGAAGACTCCGCCGAACTGCAACTTCAACAACCTCATGTTGTGCGTCTAGAAACCAGACCGGCTAACTTAGAAGGCAAGGGTGAAATTAGCCAGCGAGAGTTGGTGAAAAACTCATTACGTATGCGGCCTGATCGCATTGTGCTTGGCGAGGTTCGTGGTAGTGAAGCCGTCGATATGCTGGCGGCAATGAATACTGGGCATGATGGTTCCTTGGCGACCATACATGCTAACACACCAAGAGATGCACTCAGCCGTGTTGAAAATATGTTCTCAATGGCTGGGTGGAATATTTCGACTAAAAACTTACGCTCTCAAATTGCATCGGCTATCCACCTTGTTGTGCAGATGGAACGTCAAGAAGATGGTAAGCGTCGGATGGTGAGTATTTGTGAGATCAATGGCATGGAAGGTGAAGTGATTACCATGTCAGAGCTGTTCAAATTTAAGCGACAAGGTCTTGATGAAGACGGGAACGTGATCGGCTACTACACTTCAACTGGTGTGGTGCCAAGCTGTCATGATCAGCTCTCTAAACGTGGCTTTCATCTGCCCTTTGAGATCTTTAATGAAGATTTCCCACAGGAGAGATAACCATGGCAACTGATGATATTACTTTTTTCTTGGTGTTGTTGTTTTTCGCGGTGGTGTTTATTTCTCAAGCATTAATCCTTCCCGCCGCAGGTTCTAAAGCCAAGCATAAAGAACTGGCTAATCGCCTCAAAGCCACTCACTCCAATTTGGATGAAGAAACGCAGACGTTACTTAAAGAGCACTATTTAAAAAGTTTGTCACCGATTGATCGAAAATTGGTGTCGATAAAAATACTGTCTGAATTTAGAAAGTCAGTTGAATTGTCAGGCTTGCATTGGACGTTAGCGCAAACTTTAGGGATAACTACGTTGATGGGCTTTGTGTTAGCGCTGGTGGTTTTGATTGTTGGTCAGCCATGGTTTGTCGCTGTTGCCACATTTATCGGTTCTTTCGTCGTGGTTCACTTTTATATCCAGAAAAAAATATCCGACCGACTAGCAAAGTTTGAATCACAATTACCAGAGGCTCTTGATGTTATTCGACGCATGCTACAAGCCGGACAGCCGGTGACACAAGCGTTCAGTGAGGTCGGCAATGAAATGCCTGATCCTGTCGGTGTTGAATTCAAGAATACCTTCAATTTACTGAATTATGGCTACGATATGCGCTTGGCGATCATGCAAATGGCGGATCGCACCCCGACGGTATCGATGCTTGCATTTGCTAGTGCAGTATTATTGCAAAAAGAGACTGGGGGCAATCTCTCTGAAAATTTAGACAAAGTTGGGGCTGTGCTACGCTCGCGTTTTAAGTTAGCCAGAAAAATCAAAACTATCTCCGCCGAGAGTCGCATGTCTGCTTGGATATTGGTGCTATCGCCCTTTGTTCTCTTTGTTGGTTTAGCCATTTTTAACCCAACCTATGTTGAACCTCTTTATATGGATCCTCGAGGGATGAAAATCGTCAGTATCGGGGTGGTGAGTCTTGCGATTGGCGCAGTGTGGATCCGTAACATTATCAATTTTGAGGTGTAATAATGGATGACATACTCAACATTCTCTCGAGTTTTAACTTGGATGAACAGACCATGATTCTAAGCCTCATCCTTGTTTCCGTATCTATGCTGGTTTTAACGACGGGTTTTATTGTTATTGGTTCTAAATCGCCGCTTAAACGCAAACTTCATTCACTGCGAGAAAGTAATTCGTCAGGAACATTAAGAAAATCAGAGCGGCTTGGTAACACATTGGAATCGCTGGTGCCCATTGTGGCACCTAAAAGTGGCCGTGAGAGGGAATCGATTCGTCAAAAGTTGATGCATGCGGGCTTCCACGACAGCTCTACTCTTACCTTTTTTTATGCGGTAAAAGTGATGACATCAGCGGTTGGTTTTGGACTTGCTGGTGGGGTGTTTTTTTTCCAGCCTGATCTCGCTCATCGTGATTTATTGATGATAATTCTAGTCGCTTTGGGTCTATTTGCCCCTAACTTTGTGTTGGGGCGTATGGTCACCAAACGGCAAAGAAGAGTGAGAGCTGGTGTCCCGGATGCCTTAGATTTACTCGTGGTTTGTACAGAATCGGGGCTTGGGTTTAAGGCCGCACTAAGACGTGTTGGTGATGAAATGCTGATTTCTCACCCGGATTTTGCCGATGAATTGCTGACAGTATGTGCCAAAATTAAAGCGGGTGTCGAAATGTCTGATGCCTTTCAAGAGTTGATTCAACGTACTGGTGTGACGGAAATTCAAGGGTTAGTGAGTATGCTGGCTCATGCTTCTCGCATTGGTGGTAGTTTATCTAAAACATTAAGGGATTACACCGAAGATTTTCGTGATAAACGTAACCAAGAAGTGGAAGAAATTGCAGCGAAGATACCCACTAAAATGATATTTCCATTGCTTATGTTTATTTGGCCATGTTTCTTCATTGTTGCTGTGGGACCCGCCATCATAAAATTGCTAGACGCATTAAGCTAATGGAGTGGCTATGAATATCAATAAATCAAATTACATTGTTGGATTATTAATCTCGCAACTGTTATACGGATGCGCTTCACCCCAAAAAAATTCAGACTTTAACGAAGCTCTATACAGTGGAAAACCGATTGATACCTTGACCTCAGACACGATGCCGTTGAACGAGAAAGAGGCGATAATGCGCGGTGATCTCGCATTGCAGAATAACAATGTTGATTTAGCCTTGTATGAATATATTCTTTCACTGACCTTTCCCCAAACACAGTTTAAAGATAAAACGCTCTACAATATTGGACAGATACACAATTCGAAAGGTAACCAAGAGCTTGCTGAACGAGCCTACCTATTAGCGCTTGATGATAATGCCAATAATATAAAAGTATTGGAGCAGCTTGGGATGATTTATATGAAATCTGGAAGCGTTGAGTCTGGTTCGACCTATTTTTATCGTGCGCTTAATGCTGATCAGGTTCGTTTAAATAGTGGTAAGAGTATTAGTGCGAATCAAGAACTAACGGTAGAAGAAGTTTCAGTGTTGTCAATTGACAACTATTCACCAGCTAAAGCGTATATGGGTATTGGCATATTGGCGGATATAAAAAAGCATCATAAATTGGCACAAGCTTTTTATAATAAAGTTCTGCAAATCGAACCCAAATCAGTCGATGCCTTGCTCAATACTGGTTACTCATATTACATGGCAGGAGATTACAAAACGGCTCAACGTTTTACCGTTCTCGCGTTAGAGAAAGAACCCGATAATGAAAAAGCGCAAAATAATTTGGCTCTTATTTATTTGGCCAAAGGTGAAGAAACTCGTGCTGTTAACGTATTTATGCGTCATATGGATGCCGCCGAGGCTTTGAATAACGTCGGTTATTTCTTGATTTTGCAGGGCGAATCAGAAAAAGCTATTCCTTACTTACAGCAAGCGATTAATAAGAAAGCATCCTATTACGCGATTGCGAACCAAAACTTAGAAAGAGCGTTGGCTGAAGTGAGAGCCAAAACCGATAATAAGCCAACAGAATAACAGTAGTGGTCACTGTTAATGCTTTATGGCCGCCAAGTAAATCCTAGTCATGATAGGCATTTATAAAAGGTGGCTGAAGGCTTTGAGGGCAATTTAAGCCTAACCAAAATTTGGGCTTTAATTGCTCATTCACAGTCAGAATCTCATACCTATCCCAGCGGGTATACATCTGTTCTGCGACAAAATAGACGCTACAAATACAGATCAATATGATGATTTGATGCGGAACAGAACGCCATTTGCAGCATGAAGTCTTGCCCATTTTTTTGTATGAACACCAAAACAGAGCTAATGCGATGATAGCCATTAACTGACTGAGAGCGTTATCGAAGACTGATGAAACCAAACTATAAGCTATGCCGACAAGAAGGTTGATACCCATCATTCTTTGAAAGCGTTTTTTCGTTTTAATCACACTCAGCAGTAGATAGATTGATATACCGATAAAGCCAAGGCTAGGAATGAGGCCCCAATTGACTAACAGTAGTAAAACTGAATTGTGTGGCCCGTAATACCCTGTAGATTTACAAATATAGCCGTCGCCCCCCAACCCCAAAAAACTTGATAAACTCAATACTTCTTGCCAAATATCCCACCTTCCTGAAGAAGAAGTCCGAATTGAACCAAGCTCAAATGTTTGGTCTGAAAATAACATGGAGGGAATAGGGTACAAAAAGAGTAGTTTGATTGCATAGCCGATCAAGATAGCTTGCATTACGATAGTTAATATCTGTTGGCGTTTTTTCGGTTCTAACCATATTAACAAGACAATACCGCCAGTTAATGCAATTGCCGCCCCTCTCACATCGGTAATGATCAATAATGCCACATCAATCGATAAGACAATTTTGAGTAGAGTTCGAGCTTTGGGCGTACGTGCAATCAGGTAAAGATACAGCGCCGGAATAATTAACCAAATATGCAGGCGATTAAGAAAGCGAATGTTCGCAAAACCGAATACGGAATGTACGCTAAGTGGGTATGTGAAGTAGACCTGTAACCAGATCATAAGTGCAATGGAAAGCATCAATAATAAGCTTATCCATACTAATGAGACCAATAATTGACTTTTATGGTCAGAGATATAAATCATTAGTATGGGGGCGGTAAGCAGCAGCGTTAAAGTAAAGAAGAAATCAAGCTGGGCAATCCAAAAATAGTCACTAACAATGTTAGATATACTGGCAAAAAGAAAAATGGCACCGATTAATAATTGAATGTTTTTCGGGATACTTGACAGTGTTGCTATCACATTTTCTCGAACAGCTGCGCTAAAAATGAGTAATAGAGAGCTGAAGATAACGATTGAACAGACAAAATAACGTTTGGAGTCATACAGCAGTACTAGGTTATTTCTTGGCATGAAAATATTGAAGCTGAAAAGAAATAAACCTAATAACACGTAAATAGAGAGGAGTTTGGATAATTGCTTTTCAATATTCAAATTAAATGATCCATCAATTATTTTATGATTTAGTCAGACACTATTAATTTATCCTATCTTTGGGGTCCATTTCAGGGTGGGCGGCGATAACTTGTTTAAGATAGTCTTGATGGTAGCGCAGCGCATTAACACAATGCCTATCTAGTTTTCCATCGACAACCATCTTTTCTAGCTCTAACAGTGCAAACGGTACAGACCATGCTTGTTTATACGGTCGATGACTGGTGAGCGCGTCAAATACATTGGCCACAGCAATGATACGAGCTGAAACCGGAATATCATCTTTACTTAAACCGTAGGGGTAGCCACTACCATCTAAAAACTCATGGTGATAAGCGACAATCTCTTTCAGTACTGATACGCAAGGGTGCTGAGGTGAACCCACGTCATCAATAATATGGTTAATGATATCAATCCCTTTTTCGATGTGGCCATAGAGCTGTTGGCGTTCGTTGGCTCCAAAGTTTTCCGTTTTCAATAACATCGAAAGTGGTAATGAGAGTTTTCCTATATCGTGATATCGAGAAAATTGCGTAATGTTGTCAATCATCTCGTCATTAAGCTGATAAATATCGGCAACCTCAGTAGCAATCACTTTGGCATAATTGCTGATCCTTACTTGATGTTCTAGGTTCTCTTGTAAGTGCTTAGGTGAGCGCAGCTGAGTATGACGAGCAGTTTCTAAGATCGTATGGATTAAATGATACTCAGAGCAGACTGCAAAGCGCGCCATGTCAATAAAGGGCTCTAACGTCTCCTGGATCGATTCACTAAAATAGTGTGTTTGCTTCGAATTGAGAAAGATGAAACCGATAAAATCATCATCGTGATAAGTCGGTATCGCCATTGAAGAGATAAAACCTTGCTCAACCAACCATTTAGTGTGAGGGTGGGTCGGTTTTAATTGGTTAGGTATATTGCCAATACTGCGATTTTGTTTGGTTGTTGAGCACTCTTTCAACGCTGGTAAATCGGCGAGAGGAAACTCATAATGTTGAAGCTCATAAGCGTTGTAAGTGCTGTCTGCATAGGTTTTGAGATTGTCGGAGTCTGGGTCGTACAATGCAAAAGAAATGCGATCAATATGAGGGACACTGACACGTAATCGGTCATGGATGTCGGACAGTTGCTTATTGAGTGTGCCGACATGTTGAAAAAATGAATGATCACCATTTTTGCTGTGCGTTTCCATCGCTCGTTCCTCTCCCCTTTACTCACCAGTTTATGGGGCTGAAAGTTTCTGTGCCTAATGGATAAGTTTAGGATAGAGAAGCGAGGTTTGTGGGAAATTACTCAAATAATTTCCCTTTGATTGATCTAGATTAGCTCAACAGCGATGCCACCCAACATGAAAAAGATGACCATCCAAATAATCGGCAATTTAAGCTGTCTTAGCAAATAAAAACCGATCAGAATAAGTGCCATATCTACGCTAGCTGACACGGCACTGCTAAATACAGGTTGATAAAGGGCTGCTGCCAATAACCCGACTACGGCAGCGTTCACTCCATTGATTGCGCCAGCGATTTTGGGTTGATTGGCTAACGCTTGCCAGTTCTTTAACACACCTAAGAGCAGCAAAAATCCCGGTAAAAAAACCGCTAAGGTGGCGAGTATCGCTCCAAGAATTGGCGACTGGGGTAGTAGTTCGTAGCCAATATAAGTGGCGAACGTGAACATTGGGCCTGGTACCGCTTGCGCCGCAGCATAACCGGTTAAAAACACATCAGAAGAGAGTTGGTCACCAACCAAGTTTTGTAACAAAGGAAGTACGACATGACCACCACCAAAGACTAAACTACCCGCTTGATAGAAATGGTTAAACAGCGCGAGTTCAGGCATAAAATGAGCGACTAGAGGCAAGCCGAACAGTAAACCGACAAATAGAATTAATGGTAGCACTGAAGGGGAGAATGATTTTGTCGGGAGTAAATCTTGGCTCGGTAGCCATCTTGCGCCAATGAGAGCGGCGACAATCAACACACCGATTTGAGTACTAATACTGGGCGCAATCAGCAACATCACCGCTGTTGCAACGCACAAAGCAACGGCAATGCGATGGCTACAGAAATTTTTGTACATTCCCCAAGTCGCATCAGCTACTACCACTACGGCAAGCAGTTTTAGGCCATGAACAATATGCTGGAACAGCGGCATTTCAGTCAATTGGCTACTGACCATCGCCAACAACACCATGATGATCAAGGAAGGCAGAGTAAAGCCAATAAAGGCCGAACATGCTCCGAGTAAGCCGCCACGTTGATAGCCGACCGCAAAACCAACTTGGCTTGAGCCAGGTCCCGGCAGGAACTGACTTAAAGCAACGAGCTGGGCGTACTCTTTATCTTCGAGCCACTTTAGCTTGTCGACGAACGTGTTACGAAAATAGCCAATATGCGCCGCAGGGCCACCAAAGCTAATCCATCCAAGCCAAAAGAAGGTTTTGAAAATCGTGAACATGGGTGAAAGTACTCAAAGTTTGGTATAGAACTACTTTAAAGGCTCGATTTTACAGATTCAAATTTATTGATTAAGCAATTGTAAATCAAACCACTTTAAAAGAAGAATGACTAACTAAGCTTAAACTTGGTCCATGCTTTAGATCGCCAACGTTTGCACATGATAACGCCACGAAACCATTCGTCTACGGAAATCGCGACCCACGCTCCCACCACGCCCCATCCCCAATGCAAACCGAATAAATAGGTCAAACCAGCACCAAAGATCCACATGCTCAATATGCCCATTTGTACCGGAAAACGAATGTCGCCAGCGCCTTTTAAGGCTGCGATAAAAATCAGGTTAAATGCTCGTCCTGCTTCCATCACAATCGACCCTGTAATCAACATGGCAACTAACAGTGTGATTTCTGGATCGGAAGTGAAAAGGGCAATAATATCAAAACGCAACAGGTAAATAGAGACGGTTAACGCCGTTGAAACCAGAAAACCGACCACGAAGTACTTCTGCACTTTAGTCAGAATTTCATCCACCCAACCTTTACCGATATAATAGCTAGTTTGAATTTGCCCTGCTTGCCCTAGTGCTACTGAAAATGCAAACGCAATGCGGGCAATATTTTGTGCATAGGTAAATGCTGCCAGTGAAGCCGTGCCCATTTTCACCACGAAGAAAATCACCGTCAGCTGCATCATATTGTAAGAGAGGATCTCGCCAGCATTCATCATGCCGATTTTAATGATCTTCTGGTAAAGTTTTTTCGGGATGATGTTCCATTCTGAAAATGGCAAAGCAATGTGATAGTGCTTAGCAGTGAAGTACAGCAATATGGTGCTGACTATTTGGCTAAATACCGTTGAAATGGCTACCCCTTCCACGCCATAAACCGGCAAGCCAAACGGTTGGAAAATAGCAATATAGTTACCAATGACGTTGAGCAAGCCTGCAAATAAGTTAATAAACATCGGAGCTTTAGAGTAGCCATTACTGCGTAAGATCGTCGCAAACACGATGCCAATGGTAACGTTTACCGTAAAGCTGCCACTGATGATCAGATATTCATACCCGTATTGGGCTACTTGTGCTTCGAGTCCATAGGCGTTCATCACCGCATTAGCACTTAAAAATGAAGCTAAACTCAAAGCACTGCCAATAGCCAGCCCCAATAATAAGCTTGCGATATTGACATGTGCCGATTCACTTTGGCGGCCAGAGCCATTGTACTGACCAATCAGAATGCCCGTGCCGCTGCTAACCATCATCGATACAATCAAAAGAAAGAAATTGATTTGAGTGATTACCCCAACCGCCGATACAGCCTTATCTGAATAGCTACTAAGCATAAATACATCGCTAGTGTTAATTGCGGTGCGCAATAAAATTTCGATGAAAATCGGCCAAGTTAAGGTGACGATATTCATTCGAGTATTAAGATCGATACTGCTTTTTGTCATGGGTTATAGCTCAAAAGAGAAATCAAATATGGTCAGGAATGACCACAAATTTTTGGTGGCGAAGGATTGCACAGAATTTATCCTATTGTGTTAATTAACGGAAAGGAATTCGCTTTGAAACGGCGATACGATGTACTTACCCCTAAGCTTCGATTTATGTATCTTCTGTTCAAAGTCAATAAAGCAGTATCCATGATTTCAGGCTATGATTGGTATGATGATGCTTCTTCTTTTTTTTTAAAAAAAAAGCGCCATTTATAGGCGCTTTAGTCGAGAATAGTTAGTGAGTGTCAGTAAAGAAATCGTTGTAAAGCATGTACAAGTGAGCCGCACTCCAAGAGAAGTTTGGTGCGCCTTGTTGTTCACCGTTCAATGGGTTGTAGTTCTCACGGATAGGACCGTCTTGTACTAAACCATCGGCGTGGTCAAAGAACGCGCTTGCCATTTCGATCGCATCGTCACGGTAACCGTAGCTGTCCATACCTTTTAAGCCGAAGTAGAATTGGTCTACCCATACGCGTCCACGCCAGTAAATATCTGGGCCGAATGCTGGGCTAGAAAGCGCCGCTGTGCCCAGTGGAACGTAGGTGTTGAACTCAGATGTATCTTTCATCACAGAGACAACCGCATCAGCGTGCTCTTGAGTTGCCACGCCGTTGAATAGTGGTGACCAACCTTCAGGGCCTTTGCCACGTTCTACAATCGGTTTACCTGCACAGCCATTGGCGAGTGGTTTGTCTTCGATGCGAATGTCGTAAAAGAAGTTAGTGCCTTCGTCGAACATACAAGTGTTGATGTAGTTCGATAGGTGCTCCGCTTTTTCGCGGAACTCTTTCGCTTCAGCCTTTTTACCTAGAATGTCAGCCATTTCTGCTAGGTACTTGTTATCGCTGTACATGTAGCTGGCTTGGTCAACAGACTCTTGCAGTAGTGAATAGCCTAGCAATGTGCCGTCTTCATCGCGGTTTTGAGCGAACTCAACGTCCCAATCGCTGCGCTTGCCGCCATTAGCAACGTATGCGTCTAGCTGATCTTTATCGATGAAACCAAATGCTGCGGCATCGTCACGACCAGACTCCCAAGAAGCGGCTGTTTGAGCTGGGCTTTCGATGCGATCGTAATCACCTTTAGCCATCACTTCATTTAGTGCTTTTTGGCCAATGATGGTCTCGTGTTTATCGCCACGAACCACGGTGAAGTACATTTCGCCTTCAGGTGTGTTGTGTGCTTTGTCGCGCGCTGCACCATATTCAGGTACACCGTTGCCGTTGTGATCACGGTTACGTAGCCACCAATCATGGTACGCGACTAGCTTTGGATACATTTCTTCCAACCAAGCTTTATCGCTGGTGGTCTTGTAGACTTCCATTACCGCCCAAGCAGCAAGGCTAGGCTTAGTGTTACGCTCGTTCCAGTTGCCACCGTCACCGCCACGTTCAGGGCTTAGGTTGTAAGCGAGTAGATCTGGTACGTAACCTTCATCCCAAGGACGAACCGCATCGTCTGCTTGGATTTGGTAAGCGAACATCGCGCGGATGTTGTCTTTTGCTACGTCTGGGTTGAAGTGAGCCATTGCGTAAGCTTGCTTCCATGTGTCCCACGGCCAAGTTTGGTTGCCTGAAAACCAACGCGCCGTTACTGATGGGGTCACAGAATCAAACTTCATTGCACCTGCTGCGCCACGCCAGTTACCGTTTAGGGTTTCCATCGCTTTAACCGCAACACGCTCTTGTTCTGGCGTTGCATTCGGGTTGGTCAGACCCATCTCTAGGTAACCTTCCCAACGTGCTTCAGATGCGGCTAAGAAGTCGGTAGGGTTTGCCATGATCTTTTTGATTTTAGGTTGTTCCGCTTGCGCTTCTTTTGCGGTTAGCACATGCGAGTATGTGGTGTAGATGGTCGTTGATTGTTCAATGCTTGCGGTTGAAGTAAACGCTAGGCCATCCACCTTGGTTTGGGTTGGAATCGATTTATGAACTTGGTACTCAGACTCACCTGAGGTCAGTAGATCCCACGTTGAACGTACTTTACCGAACGTTACCTTTAGGCCATCATCTGTTGCAATGATTTGACGGTCGTACTCAGGGTAAGTCTCTGCAATGGTTTTATCGGTTTGCGCTACGCCTTCTTTCGCGTGTGTTTTTTCAAGCAGTTCTCCATCCCACACTAACTCAACAGGAGAGTGTGTGGTGACTTTAGTCTCTAGCAGAGAGGTACGGTTAGAAGCAAAACGCATCGTCAACTCGACCGTTACGTCATCTGATTTGAGTATCTGAACCAATGCGCCCGGTAAGCTGTAAGCTTCCATGGTGAACGCGACTTTTTTGCCATCTTTGAACACGCTTAGGCGGTCAAAGTTATCAGCCATGAAGTTGATGTACTCTTCGGTAAGCAGTGCAGTCCCTGGGAAGCCCCCCATGCCCTCTGCTGTGTCTGGTAACAAGTGACCGTGCCATGCTCCTAGGTCGAAGAACGGGTTGAAGCGTTGATGGTCATCGAAGTCGTAGTCACGCATGTATTCAGGTGAGCCAGTACGGTCGATAACGTTCTTAAATTGGTTTGCTTGAAGCTCTTCAGAGCCTGTATTTGACGCGCAACCAGTAACAACAAGTGCTGCACCAATAGCGATAGCTGCGAATGATTTGTTCAGTTTCATAGTGAGTTCCTGTTATTACCAGTAGAAGTATTGCATTGCGAACACTTGCGCGTCGCCAATTTCAGTGTCGCTGCCGACGCCAAAGCGGCTATCGAAAGCAGTCGCAAACGCGCCGTTTCCGTATTCGTACCAAACACCGGCATTGATGTAAGAGGTGATCTCTTTGTCGCCATTGTCGCCATCAAAGTTTGCGTAGTTGTAAGCGGCTGATAGGTAAACGCCCTGAGCGGCTTCGTACCAAGCACTGGTTTGAAAGCCTGATTCACTACCGAACGATTCTTGGTTGCCTTTGTCTGTGTCGTGCCATACGCGGGCTGCCACATTTTTGTATTCCACCCCCAATAATAGAAGTTCACCGCCATCGTTATTACGAACTTCACCGCCGCCCATTAGGGTTAAGCCGTCAGTAAGGTCGTATTGAAGATAGCCATTGACCATGGCGTTCTTATCTTTCCATTGGTCTGCGAATCTGTCGTATTTACCGAAGTGAATCAGAGCATCATCTTCAGAGAAGTCAGATTCTGGTGCGAAAGAAACGCTGTAGCGAAGCTTGCCTTCTAGGTTTTGAATTTTTATACCTACGTTTACATCACGGGTGTTTGAGATCGTATAGCCATACTCAACTGTTGCATCTCCCCACCATTGAACATCATCCAATGAGGAGTCCATACGACCTACGATGAATTCAGTTTTACCATCGGTGCGGTAGCCCGCGTAAAAGCGGTTAAAACCACCTTCAAAGCCACCCCAACCATGGCCTGTAGCCCATGGATTCCCTTCATTGTCGACTTGTACTGTCCACCCTTCTAGGTAAGCAAGACCAAACCAGTTACCATTGTCGATGGCTAAACCTGCTTCTATGTAAGTACCATCGGCATAACGGCCTTTGTCATCACCTTCTAGTGCAACATGACCACCAAGGCCAAGTTCACCATAAAAGTTAAATAGGGTTTCAGTTTCTGTTTTAGGAGGCTGAGTATCACTGTGGTTTGCTGCGGACTCTTCCGCGTGAGTAGTGGTGCTTAAGGCAGCAAGAATACAGCTTGTAATAAGAGTGGTTTTAGTAAAACTACTTTTCATTTTAATCACTTCTGTGTCGGGGCTATGAATGAAGGTTCGCAAGCAGTTCTGACTTCTAATATGGGGTGCTCTTCAAGGCGTATTGGTCAGGTTACTTACGATCGCAAAACCGATATTAATGATAATTTTGATGTTTAAAATTAATTTAGTTTAAAAGTGTGATCTGTTTTTAGTAAAAGTTTACTTTGTTTTTGTTTTGACTTTAAGTTGAATGTGTAGAGGTATGACTGGGTGGGGTAGCTATTCGAGAGGTGAGTCATTTTATAGGCGGTTCGATTGTTGACTCGAATATCTTCTTGCTTGAATGGCTTTGATGAAATGGAGCTATTGAGTGGAAGTGTACCGACAAATAAAAAGGCACTCACTAAATGGGAGTGCCTTAAATATTCAATCAGAGTGCAGGGTTAAACTAAGCGTTCGCCGGTTCAGGTTTTGCTTCTAGTTTTTTCTCTTCTGGAGATAAGCTTTTTTCATATTTGCCGTACTTCCACCACGCGTAGCCAAGGAAGATAATAATCCCGCCCATGTTGTAGAAGATGATGGTCATGATGTCTGCACCTGTTGGGAAGGTCGATGCAAAGAAGCCAACCGTAAAGATACCGATAAGAATCGACACCGCTGTAATACCGACCGTACGGGAGCCCATGCGGAAATCACGTGGAAGATGGTCGAGTTTCACGCGCAAGTGAAGGTAAGCGATCATGATGAACAGTGGCGGTAGCATAGAAGCTGCTGCTGTCATGTTGATGATGGTGCTCATCAAGTCTTGAACGGTGTCTGACGCCAACGTTGGGATGAACATCAATGGAATCACGATGAAGAACTGAACCCATGCGGCACGCTCAGGAACGCCTTGCTTGTTTAGTGCAACGGTCTTCTCGCCGAAGATACCTTTAGGGATTTCAGAGAAGAAAATTTTAACCGGTGTCGCTGTCCACATTAGTAGGGAGCCCAACATCGCAGTGAATGAAACCACACCAACGAAACGGTTCATCAAAATTTCAGACAGGCCAAAGTGTCTTGCTAGTCCTTCAAATACCTGCACTGAGCCACCTGTAAATTTAAGCTCTTCACGAGCAACAAATACGTTCGCTAACACAGATCCTACCGAGTAAAGTGCACCGATGAAGATACCGGCAATGATGATTACTTTAACGAAAGATTTGTGACCGCCTTTGATGTCGTTGACGTAAACCGCAACTGATTCTGCACCGCCTGCCGCCATGAATATCCAAGTGATTACACCAAGGAAAGCCCAGTTAAAGCTTGGTGTCATTGCTTCGATGGTGATTGGGTCAGCTGGTTCGATACCACCAATTAAAGCACCGCCAGATAGCAAGATGTAAGACATCGTTAGTAGCAGCATCAGTGATGATGTTAGTGAGGTGATAGGGCCCAGTAATTTCGCGCCGTTGTTAGATATATGAGTCGCGATCGCAAACAAAATAGTACTCAGAATGGCGGTGGTGATTGGCGTGAATATGTACTCAAAGCCTAAGAATGCATATGACGCGTAAGCGATGATTCTAGGTAGCAGAGAGGTGAAGAAGAACAGGTTAACAAACCAGTAGGTGTAAGCTGAAATAAACGCCCAGCGACCGCCTAGAGAGCTTTTAACCCAAGAGTAAACACCCGCTTCAGAGTCTTTATTCAGTGACACAAATTCTGCAACGATCAAACAAAATGGTACAAAGTAAAAGATGGTTGCTAGAAAGAACATCGGAGCCGAGGAAAGGCCGATCTCGATGTTGTTATTAATGATGTTATTGAAGCTGTATACCGCCGCGAAGGTCATAGACAGTAGGGCAAATTTGCCTATCGTACTGCGTTTATTTTCGGACATGATGTTCTCCGGTGAATCACGTTGATGATCGTTATAATTTGGTCCTAGAGAGGGAAGCTCTAGGCCGCACTTTTATTGTTATGTTGGTTTGGCAAACACCCGCTTTGTTTTGTCAGGGGGCTCATTGTTGTTTTGATAGATTTACGATCGGACTTCTTTGTACTTTCCTTTTCTGGTGTTTCAGTAAAGTTATTACCAAAACAAAGAGTTAAAGATTAAGACGTTCGTTGAAGAGGTTGCTTGTTTCATGAGTGACTATTTATAAGGCTTGTAGGGACTTTGTGTTGCTTTTTTATATTAGTCAGTTTGTCTCTTCAGCAAGAAGATTAAAGATTAAGCGGCGGGAAGTTAATCTAAATTGATCAAATATGTGACCTTGGGTAAATAAATTTAGTTAATATTTTACCTTTGTTTTTATTCGAGTTTTATTACCTATTAATTGGTGTTTTTCGTGAAGTGAAACCTTGACGGAACGACGTTTTTATTTTTCTATTTTATATTTAATTGTTTGATTTAAAATAAAAAAAGCGCCTTAATAGGCGCTTTGGGATTTGAGCTAATACGGAGTGTTACGATTGCTTAGCCGTTTCTAGCTTTGCATCTTTATCTGCCTGCTTTTTTTCAAAGCGGGAGATCCACCACCAAGCAATACCAGAGAATACCGCTGTCATGAATACGTTGATAAAGAAGGCTTGAACTAGGTCAACACCTGTTGGGAATGCCGATGCAGTCATGCTCACAACGAAGATACCAATAAGTACAGATACAACAGCCATACCTTGAACTCGAGTACCCATGCGGAAATCACGCGGTGTATCGTCATGCTTCAAGCGGAATACAAAGTACGCCACCATGATGAAGATAGGCGGTAACATTGCAGTACCTGCTGTCAGGTTGATTGCAGTGTTCATCATGTCTTGTACTGATTCAGAGCCGAAGCCGTTAACTACAAGCATCACGAATACGAACGCAAACTGCCACCATGCTGCACGAACTGGAACACCGTGTTCGTTAAGCTCTGTCGTTTTCTCACCGTAAACGCCTTTAGGAATCTCAGAAAAGTGGATTTTTACAGGCGCTGCCGTCCACATCATCATCGAGCCAAACATAGCAACGAACAGTACGATACCAACGAAACGGCCAACGAGAGATTCAGAGATATTGAAGAATTGCGCCATACCAGTAAAGATTTGAACCATACCACCGGCGTAAGTTAAGTCTTCACGAGCAACGAACACGTTTACCAGTAGCGAACCTACGGCGTACATTGAACCGATAGCGATGCCCGCCCCGATAATTACTTTGATGAAAGACTTGTGACCGCCTTTTACATCGTTTAGGTATGCCGCTGCAGTTTCTGCCCCCCCAGCTGCTTGGAAGATCCAGCACATGATACCTAGTGTTGCCCAGTTAATGGTCGGTGTCATTGCCTGAAGTGTGATTGGTTCTACTGGTTCATGGTTGCCGCCCAGTGCCATTAGTGCACCAATAACGTAGATCGCAAACAATGCGAATACACCGTAAGCCACTATTTCAGAGATCTTACCTAGCCAGCTCGCCCCCTTGGTTGAGATGTGTGTTGCTGCTGCAAACAGAACAATCGAGATCACTGATGTGACAAATGGAGAGAAGGCGTATTCGTAGCCAAGCATCGCGTAAGACGCATAAGCGATAACATTAGGTAGCAGAGATACAAACCAGAATAGGTTTACGAACCAGTACAAAAATGAGCCCAAGTATGCAGCTTTAGAACCCAGTGGCTTTTTAAGCCAGTCGTACATGCCTGACTCTGAATTTTTATTTGCTGATACGAATTCTGCAATGATGAACACAAACGGAATGAAGTAAATAAGGGTCGCAAGCAAAAAGATAGGAGCAGAACTTAATCCCAATTCGATGTTGTTGTTTACGATGTTGCGAACGTTAAATACCGCTGCAAATGTCATGGAAAGCAAGGCAAATTTGCCTAACTTACCGCGCACAGATTCAGACATAGTGTCCTCCAAGGAATCACGTAATTATAGTCGTCATTTCTCTATGCTTCCTTGTAGGGAAGAAGCATAAAGGCGTTTGCAGTGTGACTGAGCCTTGAACGGCAAGCCTCAGTCACACTGTGAATAGATCTTGTTGTTGCTACTTTCGGCTGTTTGGCTTCAGTAACTTAATGTCGGTTATTTATTGAGGAAGTAACCGTCTTCGATAGTCACTTTCAGTACCACTTTGCGAACTCGGTTATCACCGTGAAAGCGGTAAGCTTTGCTGTTATCAAAGATCGCCACTTGGCCTTCAACTAACTCACGAGTCTCGCCGTTACCCATTAGGTGTTCACGGTCAGTTTCATCGCTGTAAGCTTGGGTCTGTTCAAGTTGAGACTTATCTGCAAACTCAACTGTTTCACGACCTTCCAAGTAGTAGTGCACATCAAAGTAGCGGCGGTTACCGGTGAAGTTTTCAGTGTTACGAGCGACACCGTCTTCAATCATGTAAGCCAGTGAGTCACCAATGGAATACATCACGCCATCTTTGATGTTGCCAATGTTTTCAATCGCTTCTATACAGCGTTGCCATTTACGACCGTCGCGGTAAACGACTTTAAATTGCTCTAGGTTGTCTAAAACGATCATCGCTTATGCCTCGTTTTGTTGTGGTTGAGTTTTTGGCGTATTCACCGTGAAGAACTCGTCACCAAAGTTGTGATTGATTAGGTGTTGCGCGCCGCAATCGCCTGCTTGGAATGGAATTAGCGTTAAGCCGTAACGGAACTCATCCATGTACACGCGGTAAGAATCCAACACTTCACTGCCCCAAGAGTTTGAACCTAAGCCCATAACTTGGTGGTCTAGATTTAGCGTGATGTAACCGCTCTTCTCTAGCTCAATCGTGTGTTGTGCTTGATGCAAGTTTTGGTTGGTGTAGAACCACGCGCTGAAGTTGATTTCTTGTTGTGGTTTCACCGCAATACCATTGCCAGCACGGCTTGAAAGCGCAGCCCAACGAACGTGTTGGCGGTTGCCGTTGTTTTGTGGGAACGGGTAGTTCTCAAACATATCTGCAACCGTTGATTGGTATACATCAATCATGTTGGCTTGCTTGCTGTCTTGGTAGTTCTCTTCTGGGCCGCGGCCATAGTATTGAACTTGGTCGAAGTCGCCATTGATGCCCATATCGAAACCAATTACTGGAATCACGTGCGGGTACTCACCGTAGCGTTCGCCACTCAGTTCTACGTTTAGGTGGCCTTCAGTATTGATTTGGTAACGGTATTCACAACGCATACCGAAATCGAAGACTGGCGGAGCAATGATGCTTGTGGTGGTGATTTCAATCTTGCCGTTAACCTGTTCAACATCCAGTGTGCGGAAGTGCTCCTGCATGATCTGTAGGTGTGCAGGTTGCCAGTAACCATCGTGCTCTTGCTTGTGGTTATCGATCATTGGCTTGAAGAAGTTGATTCGTGGTTCAGACTTAATCATCTCTTCGCCATTGACTAACCATGACGTCAGCTTGCCGTTCACTTTCGAGAAGTTCAGCGCAAAGTTGTGACCTTTGATTAAGTAAGCGAGACGAGACTCTTCAACATTCAGTACTGTTGCATTGTTATTGGTGAACGCTTCTAGCTGTGCTGTGTTCTCTTTCACTTGGAATTGGTAAACAGCGATGTCGTGGTTCGCTTCGCTGTATGAAGTCCGGGAATTCTTACGAACCGTAAAGTTCACAAACACTTCTCGCTCATCAAGCTCTGGCAAGTTTAGAGTCAGTTCACGGCTAGAGTTTTCAGCGAGATCTTCAACCTTGATATGTTGTACCACAATGGTTTCACCCTCAGCACGGATCTCCGCAGTGATGGTGTAGTCATCAATGTTTGAGAACCAAAATTTGTTATCGACGGTGAAGGTGCCCGTTTGTGCATCGAAATCGCGAATCTTCACTGGGGCAATAACTTGCTTGTACTCTTTCAAGCCTGGGCCTGGAGTTTGGTCTGGGTAGATCAAACCATCCATACAGAAGTTGTAGTTGTTCGGGTAGTCACCGTAGTCACCCCCATACTTGTAGAATTCAGTGCCCGCTTCATCACGCGCTAGAATGCCGTGGTCACACCATTCCCAAACATAGTGGCCTTGAATCGCATCATGCTTGTAGAACACGTTTTGGTATTCGGTTAGCCCGCCTGGGCCGTTACCCATTGCGTGTGCGTATTCACAGATGATGCGTGGTTTTTCGTGAGGGAATTCACCGAAGGCATTCATCAGTTGAGCACGTGAGTACATGGTTGAAATGATGTCGACTACTTCAGCATCACGGTCTTCTTCGTAGTGAACCAGACGCGTGTCATCAATTGCTTTTGCCGCATCGTACATAGCACGGATGTTGCAGCCGTAACCAGACTCGTTGCCCAGTGACCACATGATGATTGAAGGGTGGTTCTTTTGAGCGTGGATGTGACGTTCGATACGTTCGACAAACACCGCTTCCCATGCTGCATCGTTAGTGATGCGGCTTAGGTCGCCAACGTTAGCAAAGCCGTGTGTTTCGACATCGGTTTCGCCCATCACGAATAGGCCATAGATGTCACACAGTTCGTAGAAGCGTGGGTCGTTCGGGTAGTGCGCAGTGCGTACTGAGTTGATGTTGTGCTGCTTCATCAATATCAAGTCTTTCTCTACGCGATCCATGCCGACAGCACGACCTTTTAAATGGTCGTTGTCGTGACGGTTCACGCCGTGCAGCATCACGTATTTGTTATTGATGTAGAACAGACCATCGCGAACTTTAATGTCACGGAAACCAACGCGTTGTGGAATCACTTCCAGCACCTTGCCGTCAGCGTCTTTCAGCGTCAGTAGCAGTTGGTACAGGTAAGGGTTTTCAGCGTTCCATTGAACTGGGTTAACCACATCAATAGAGAATTGAGTATTCGCACTGCCGTCGACGGTGAGGTTATCTACTGAGCCTTGCGAGATAACTTGATTGCCATCAAGCAATGCGTACTCAAGGGTTGCGTTTGTCGCTGCAGCTAAGTTTTCTAGTTCCACTTTGCACGATAGGGTTGCGCTTTGGTAAGCATCGTCGAAGTCAGTGCGAACTGTAACGTCTTGAACGTGCAGTTGTTCTTTACCTACTAGGTAAACGTCACGGAATATACCGCCCGTCCACCACATGTCTTGGTCTTCAATGTAGGTTGAGTCGGCCCATTGCATTACACGAATAGAAAGTAGGTTGTTGCCTGCTTTTACGTGACTAGAGATATCGAACTCGGCGGTTAGGCGGCTGCCTTTGCTGAAACCTACGTACTCACCGTTTACGTAAACTTCGAAGTAAGTCTCAACGCCATCAAATTTGATGATGGTTTGCTTCTCGCCCCAGCTTTCGCCAAGGAAGAAAGAGCGTTGGTAAGCGCCTGTTGGGTTGTCTGATGGTACGAAAGGTACATCAATTGGGAATGGGAAACCTTCATCTGTGTATTGAAGATCGCCGTGGCCTTCCATTTGCCACATGTTTGGAACCGTAATGTGGCCCCAGTCTTTCATTTCTTGAGAGTAGAACTCTTCAGGAACCAATAGTGGATTGGTGAAATAGCTGAAATTCCATTGGCCACTCAATAGTTGGAAGTGGCTGCTAAGTTCACGCTGAAACGTTTTTGCATTCTTTTCTGATGCGTATGAGAAGAAGTATGCACGCGGTGCCATACGGTTCTCATGTAAGTTCAGGAAGTTTTCCCAGTTGTTCACGTTGCCTCTCTCTCGGCCTAGATGCAATTTGCTGACCGACGTTCTTATGCGTAATTGGGTCGTAGTGAATACGAGTATGTTGGACTGAGGTAATTATTAGTAAAAGTTTTACTAAATGAAATTGGTGAAAACGTTTTACTTTAACTCCATCACGTTTTTTATGGTCTTTTTGCGGTGCTGTGTGATCCACTTAAAAGAATGCTATTGGCTGTTTTATGAAGCAGGTTAAAGAGGGGGGAATGTGTACATTGATGTATGTGATGGGCACAAAAAAGGCCACCTTTAACAAAGGTAGCCTTGGTTTATCTATTTGATATATTTAATTATTTTGTTGTGTCTCGCAGCTTGAGTTTGCTTGGTACATAGACGCGTAATGGGATGGTACGGCCGTCGCGCGCTTTCTCTATCAGAAGGTTAACACCTTGAATTCCCATCAGTTCAGAGTGAATACGAACTGTTGATAAAGATGGGAAGGTAAACTTAGCGGTTGGGATGTCGTTTACACTGATCAGCGCAATGTCTTCAGGAATGTGCAATCCGTGCTCATGAATCGCTCGTAAAACGCCAATTGCGATGGAATCTGACGCAATAAACATGGCTTTCGGGTAGTCGCCCGTCGCGAGCATCTGTTTTGCAAGCTTGTAACCTGAAGAGCTAGAGAAGTCACCACGATAGATATCTTGTTCACTGACAACGTTCTTGAGGCTGCCATATTCAGCAAAGGCGACTTCACGAATGTCAGGGGTGTTGACGTCGTCTTGTCCACCAATAAAGCCGATGCGCTCATAGCCTTGGTTGATAAAGAAGTTGGTGATCTCTTTGCTGATCAAAGCCAAGTCGATATCGACAGAGTCATAAGGTTCTGAATGATCAGTAAAATCGACATAACAGATATTATCGCTCAGCTTTTTGGCTTGCTCGATAACCTCTGGTGTCATTCTGCCTACCAGAAGTACACCGGTGATAGGGCTTGAGTTGATGTGTAGTTTACTTTCATAACAGTTGGTTAGCTTAACTTCCATTTTTTCACACTGAGTTTCAATCCCGTGGCGAATCGATAGGTAATAAGGGTCGTTAACCTCAGCTTCTTGTTTGTAGTTATACAAGGCAAGGAAGTGGTGATTTTGTTTTTTATTGCTAACTGCTTTTCGTGAGCTGCTGGTTTTGTATTCCAACTTCTCTGCAATTTCAAAGATACGCCTTTTAGTCTCTTCCTTGACGTTTAATGTAGGATCTTCATTGAGAACCCTTGAAACTGTAGCCAATGATACATTCGCTTCAGTCGCGATATCTTTTAATGTTGCCATATTCACTTCCTGTTATTGGAACATTGCGTTGCTTTGAAATTGGTATTTAGTAAAAAAGCAATGCACCTCTTTATTCTGCAGACCTATTGTAATCAAACTGAAAGTCATTGCATTAACTTTTAGTAAAATAAATGCTTAACTCCTCTATGATGTACAAAATCTAACCATCTATAATTATCTTATTAAAATTCAATAGATTAGCTTTAATTTAACCTGGGTTATCTCTATGCCATGTTCAATTACAATGATGAAAGTTAGTGTAAACGTTTACACTTCGTGGTTTTGATCACAGAATTATAGTCAAAATGGCTGCTACTATTTCTGATATACGGTGCTACTGAGCTGAATATCAGTTCGAGTTAGCCCACGAATGACGACAAAGAGAGGTTGATTGTGAAAGTACTGGTTACAGGCGGCATGGGTTACATCGGAAGTCATACATGCATTCAAATGATACAGGCAGGTATGGAGCCAATCATTGTTGATAACCTTTGCAATAGCAAAGAGCTAGTGCTGGAACGAATCGAATCCTTAACTGGCAAGCGGCCAACTTTTTATCTTGGCGATATTCGTGACCAATCTTTTCTAGATAGCGTGTTCTTAGAAAACGATATCCAATCTGTTATTCATTTCGCAGGCTTAAAAGCAGTCGGTGAATCGGTTGTTAAACCACTGGAATATTACGATAACAACGTCAATGGCTCATTGGTGTTAGCTCGAAGCATGAAGAAAGCGGGTGTGAAAAGTATCGTATTTAGTTCTTCTGCTACCGTTTACGGTGACCCAGAAGTGGTGCCCATTACCGAGAACTCACCAACTGGCGCAACAACCAACCCGTATGGTCGCAGCAAATATATGGTGGAAGAGTGCTTAAGCGATCTGTTCAGCGCGGAGAAGGATTGGAGCGTGACTTTACTGCGTTATTTCAACCCAGTTGGCGCACATCCATCGGGCACTATGGGTGAAGATCCTCAAGGTATTCCCAATAACTTGATGCCGTTTATTGCTCAGGTTGCAGTTGGCCGCAGAGAGAAGCTTTCTATATTTGGAAACGATTACCCAACGATTGATGGTACTGGTGTTCGTGACTATATCCACGTGATGGATTTAGCCGATGGTCACGTTGCAGCACTAAAAGCGGTTGGTGAGAAAGCGGGGTTGCATATTTACAACCTAGGTACAGGTAAGGGGTCGAGTGTGCTTGAGATGGTTGACGCCTTCGCACAAGCATCAGGTAAGCCCGTACCTTATGAACTTTGCCCACGCCGCGCTGGTGACATTGCAGAATGTTGGGCAAGCACAGAAAAAGCAGAGCGTGAGTTAGGTTGGAAAGCGACTCGCAGCGTGATGGAGATGACGGCGGATACGTGGAATTGGCAGTCGAATAACCCGAACGGCTATTCCCCTTCGTAATTGAAGCCGCAGCGTTGTTAGCTGCGCTTACCAATTCCAATCACATAGAAGATCTATGCTCATGGATATTGGAAATCTTGCTGCCTAGCTGCAACTCCAATTTCTTTGGGGAATACAGATGAAGAGAGATTCCAGATATCTCGAACCTCGATTCTGGAATGACGAATTTTAAAACTACGATTTCTGAACGTCATTCCCTACAGCGAGGGACGAGCGTGATAGGGAATCTACTTGTAGAAGAATTATTCATCTTGGTGAATTGACCAAGACACAAAATTTGAGAGCAATCTAAACATGTCAAAAGTTGAATTTAACCCAGTAGACCATCCACACCGTCGTTATAACCCATTAACGGGTCAGTGGATCTTAGTATCACCGCACCGTGCGAAACGTCCGTGGAGTGGCCAAGATGAAAAGCCATCGACCGCGCAGCTTCCTGTGTACGAGAAAGAGTGTTTCTTGTGCCCAACCAATACGCGTATCTCGGGTGATGAAAACCCAGATTACGACGGTACTTATGTATTCAATAATGATTTCGCGGCGCTGATGCCTGATTCACCTGACGCTCCAGAGTCTGATAACCCTCTATTCAAGACTCAAGGTGTACGTGGGTTGAGCCGCGTGATCTGTTTCTCTCCGGACCACAGCAAAACGCTGCCAGAGTTACCAGTAAACAAGATTCGCGGTGTGATTGATACGTGGAATGAACAGATTGAAGAGCTGGGTAAGGATTATCTGTGGGTTCAAGCTTTTGAAAACAAAGGCGAGACAATGGGCTGCTCTCAGCCACATCCACATGGTCAAATCTGGGCAAATAGCTTTTTACCCAATGAAATTGAACGCAAAGAAAAATTGCTAAAAGAGTACTTTGAACAACAAGGTTCTAATCTATTAGTGGATTACGTTGCAGCTGAAATGAAAGACGGCTCTCGTACGGTGGTTGAAACTGACCATTGGATTGCTGTGGTTCCTTACTGGGCTGCGTGGCCATTTGAAACCATGTTGCTACCAAAAACACATATTCGCCGTATGAGTGAACTCACCGATGAGCAGCGTGATGATTTAGCGGTTGCGATTAAGAAGCTAACCAGCCGTTACGACAACTTGTTTCAATGTTCATTCCCATATTCCATGGGCTGGCACTATGCGCCATTTTTCGAAGAAGGCACTGATATCGATCACTGGCAGTTGCATGCGCTGTTCTACCCGCCACTGTTACGTAGCGCCTCCGTTCGTAAGTTCATGGTCGGTTATGAAATGCTAGCAGAAAGTCAACGTGATCTTACCGCGGAACAAGCGGCGCAGCGTCTGCGTGAACTGAGTGATATTCACTATAAAGAACAATAAAGAACAATATTTAGAGTCACTTCAATAAGGCTCAATGAAGTGGCTCGCCATAATTAAGTACGAAGAGAGAACACTACTATGTCTGACCTAATCCAAAATGTGAAAGCATCTTTTGAGCAAGTCCTTGGTTACCAAGCGACCCATATTATCCAAGCTCCAGGCCGTGTGAACCTGATCGGTGAGCACACTGACTACAACGATGGTTTTGTTCTACCGTGTGCCATTAACTACCAAACGGTAGTCGCAGCGGCTAAACGTGACGACAACATTGTACGTGTAGTATCGGTGGACTACGGTAATGCAGTCGATGAGTTCGACCTAACTCAAGAGATCACCTTCCAACAAGACAAGATGTGGGCTAATTACATTCGTGGTGTGGTGAAGTGCTTAAAAGGTCGTGGCTTTGAATTTACAGGTGCAGATATCTCTGTAACAGGCAACGTTCCTCAAGGTGCGGGTTTAAGTTCTTCAGCGGCACTGGAAGTGGTTATTGGTCAGACATTCAAGGTGCTTTATAACCTAGAGATCAGCCAAGCCGAAGTGGCGCTTAATGGTCAGCAAGCCGAAAACGAATTCGTCGGCTGTAACTGCGGGATCATGGACCAAATGATCTCTGCAGAAGGGCGCGCAAACCACGCGATGCTTCTGGATTGTCGTAGCCTAGAAACAACCGCAGTCTCTATGCCCGAAGATATGGCGGTGGTGATCATCAACTCAAACAAGAAACGTGGTTTGGTTGACAGTGAATACAACACGCGTCGTGAGCAGTGTGAAGAGGCCGCGCGCATTTTTGGTGTTCCAGCACTTCGTGATGTGACTATTGAACAGTTTAAAGCGAAAGAGTCTGAGTTAGATGAAATGGTCGCGAAACGCGCTCGTCACGTGATTACTGAAAATGACCGTACGGTTGAAGCGGCTCAAGCTCTGCGCACTCATGACATGAAACGGATGGGCGAGTTGATGGCTGAATCGCATGCTTCAATGCGTGATGATTTTGAAATCACGGTTAAAGAGATTGATACGCTGGTTGATATGGTCAAAGACGTGATCGGCGAGCAAGGTGGCGTGCGTATGACTGGTGGCGGTTTTGGTGGTTGTATTGTGGCCTTGGTGCCACCAGCCTTGGTTGATGAAATCAAAACAACCGTTGAGCAGAAATATCAAGCAGCGACTGGCTTAAAAGAATCGATTTATGTTTGCCAAGCGAAAGAAGGTGCAGGCTTGGTTGAGGTTTTATAAGTGATGTCTGACTATTTTTCACAGCTAGAAGAAGCGATGGCGAGTGCGCCATCGTTTGATGGCATGCCAGCTCGCTTGGTTCATTTGACCAATGCTAATGGTATGAGTGTTTCATTGATGGATATTGGCGCGACTTGGCTTAGCTGTGTGTTGCCTGTGAAAGGTAAACCGCGTGAGGTACTGCTGCGTTCACCGGATATGCGCGAACACATGAAGCAGGGCGCGTATTTTGGTTCTATTGTCGGTCGCTATGCTAACCGTATCGCAAAAGGGCAGTTCACCATCGGCGATCATACTTATCAAGTAGGGGTCAATAACGGCTCTAACTCACTGCATGGTGGGCTGATTGGTTTTGATAAGCGCCGTTGGGTTATTGAGTCTCAACAACACAACAGAGCGATTTTTGTATTGTATTCCGCTGATGGTGACCAAGGCTACCCGGGGAATCTAGATATTAAAGTGTGTTATACGCTTACTGACGATAATGCACTCCATATTGATTATTACGCAGAAGCTGATCAAATCACTCCTGTGAATCTAACAAACCACGCTTATTTTAATTTGGCTGGGGAAAACTCGGATGCGAAGAGTATCGATCATTGTTTGCATATGGATGCTGATCGCTATTTGCCAACCAGTGACGATTTAATACCAACCGGTGAGTTGCGTGCTGTTGCTGGTACGAGTTTTGATTTCACCCAGAGTAAAGTTATTGGCCGTGATTTTTTATCGGATGATGATCAGAACATGGCCGGAGGCTATGACCATGCTTTTATTTTTGCTGACGGTAAAAATGATGGCAAAGAAACCGTGGTGACTCTGATCTCTCCGAGTAAAGACGTGGTAATGAAAGTTAAAACCACCAAGCCTGCGATACAGTTTTATTCGGGTAACTTTCTTGCAGAGACGCCAGGGGCATCTAAGTTATACCAACGTTATGATGGCTTAGCGTTAGAGACCCAATATTTCCCTGATGGGCCGAATCACCCTGAGTGGGGAAAAAATAACGGGCTACTCAATTGTGGGGAGCACTATCAACATCAAACGACTTATCTGTTTGAGTTTTAATGAAGTTAAGAGGCAATGATTGTACTGAGAGGGAGCGCAATCATTGCTCAAATGGTGTTGATGGCCTATTTGGCGAGCTAAATTAGCTCGCCTTTTTTGTTGAAGAGTGGCGAATAATAAGTTCGCCCTCGACTGCTGTTGATAGGTAAAGGTAACGCTCTATTTGCTATAGATTGCTGTCTCTTATTTATCTTGATCACATTTCTCTACAGAGTTACGTCTGACTAGAGTAGGGGAAAAGATCATCGGCTCTTTTTCTATCACATCGCCACGAGCTAAATGTAATGCCAATTTGGCAGCTTTTTCTGCCATCATCTCAATTGGGTAACGAATGGTGGTTAGTCTTGGGCGTACATAGCGCGCAATTAAAGCATCATCAAAGCCGATCACTGAAATCTCTTCAGGGCTTTTGACTCCATTTTCTTCTAGGATATTTAATGCACCAGCAGCCATATTGTCGTTGTAGGCAACGATGGCGGTGATATCGAGTGATTTGATCAGTAAGTTGGTCATCGCTTGTTCACCGCCTTCACTATTTGGGTCTGACGACTCGATATAGCTCGCGGTCAGCTCAATAGCGTGATCTTTCAATGCAGCTTTGTAGCCTGCGCAGCGGTCAGTCGCATCTTCAATGTTATGTGAAGAGCCTATGTAGGCGATCTTGCGGTGTCCGTGGCGTATCAGATATTCGGTTGCCAAGTAAGCACCTTTGGCATTATCAAGTGAGATACAGCGCTCTGCTAATTCAGGGATATATCGATTGATTAGCACCATTGATTTCACTTCCGTTGCATAAGCAACCAATTCTTGATCGGATAAGCCTTTGGAATGAATAACGAACGCATCACAGCGGCTGTTGATTAATAGTTCAATAGCTTGGCGTTCTTCTTCTGCGCGGTGGTAGCCGTTACCAATCAGCAGATGTTTGCCATTATCGTGAGCTACGTTATCGACCGCTTTGACTAAAGTGCCAAAAAATGGGTCTGAAACATCACTGACCAATACACCGATGGTATCAGTACTTTGACTTACCAAAGCTCGAGCGGCCGCATTAGGGCGATAACCTAATTTACTCATTGCCGCCGTCACTGAATCAATCGATGTTTGACTCGCTTTTGGAGATTTATTGATCACACGTGAAACTGTTGCTACTGAAACTCCAGCTTCACGAGCCACATCTTTAATCGTCGCCATGTTGTGCCTCTCTATTTTATGTAGGCATTTAACAATGGCTGTGAAAATAACGCAAATGAACAATGCACTCATATTGATATTTGCGATCTCAAACACTGATAGAATCTGGCTTAGTTGTAGTGTAAACGTTTCTAAAAATGCCGTTATCTTTTAGTGGGAAGCGTGTTTTAGTCCTCGTGTGTAGGTTGGTGTACTGTTAACGAACTTTGGCAATTAAATCATCGATAATAGAGTGGTGACTAGGTTGTACACCTGCAAGGTTGCCGTATTTAGGATCATGACGGTCATTCTCTAAAGGATGTTGCCAACCAAGGGTATGCTCGACAAAGTGATGGGCAAATGATTCTGAGAACTCTAAGCATCCGGCTAAAACCGTATCGACATAAGTTTGTACTATCGGGCTGTGTACACATGGTGGTTGTGGCGAATCTTTGACATAAACCCAAATCGGAAGTTGTGGATTAAATGCATGCTCGGTCTCTATTTGATTGGCAGAAATGGATATTCGCTCGTAACCACGCTCACGGTGATCAAATTCTGCTAAGGCGAATTCATCTATTTCTAGTAGCACCCCATTTACTTTTCCTTGGCCTATATTGACCACTAGCGGTGATAATACATAGCTGTCATCAATTTTCCCCCAGCAACGCACGAGACCATGAGCAACGACTGGAATCGCTTGCCCAGTTTGCCCTGTTAGTTGGCGAGAAGCGGAATTGATTAAACTACCGTAGCCAAAAACATACATACCGACCCTCGAGAGTGGTTAATCTTTATTAAAAAAACGCAAACGGTGAAGAATCCAAAACTCCACCGCAAATATGCCCACTAACGCTGCACAAAACAGACCAAAGGCAACGGGGGATTCAGTTCCAGGAATACCACCTACATTGACTCCGAGTAAGCCAGTTAAGAAACTAGTGGGTAGGAAAATAGCCGCAATAACCGAGAACAAATAGGTATTTTGGTTCATCTTTTCGGCGTGATATTGGCGCAATTCACCTTTGATGATTTCCAGTTCACCAAGAAAGAAGTCGAGTGTTTCATTGATACGAGTAATGGTGTTAACGCTGTGCCGCAGGCGCAAATTTTTGCTATTGGCTAGCGCAACGTCTGAGTTGCAGTAGTCATCAATTGCGTACAGCTGTGGCTTAATAAAGCGTTTAATTTTGAGCAACGCTTTATGGGTTTGCATTAGATCTTCGCTCAACTCGATTTCGGTATCGTAGTGAGTGATTTTTTCTTCAATGCTGCTTAAGTAGTGATCAATATTTTTATTCAGGCCATCGATCACTTGTACAATAACCTCTGATAAGGTTTGAGGTCCTTGCCCTGCCAGTAGAGCTTCTCGAATAGCATTGATGGCTTTGGATGGAATTTTACGTGTGGAAAAGAGCGCACCATTGAAATAAAGAATCCGCACACTGAGCATGTCTTCTGGGTTTGCGTTGTCGTTCATGTTGACACCACGCAAGATCAACAAAAAATTGTCATCCTCATATTGCTCGAACAACGGCCGCGTATCTTCAGCTAATAAGCTATCGACGATCGTGCTGGGAATTTGATACTCCAATAGCCACTCACGTAGCCCTTGTTTATCTCGTTGACAGTGATACCAGTTATTCGGTTCTATAGTTGAAGCGTTGTTTGTGTGTTGTATTGGCGGAGAAGAAGAAAAGCGCCAATGATCAATCAAGAATTCCATATTTATCCTTAATTAATGCTCCTCAAAACTTGCTGCTTTGAGGAGCATTTCCGTTATGTTTGATGGTTAGAAGCCACGCATTTGAATGCGGCGCAAGAACTCCGTCATCACTCGGTCATAAAGTAGATCACCTAAGAATGCATCTTCAACTTGGTGGTCAATACTTGGGTTGTCGTTGACTTCAATCACATATACTTGGCCATCAATTTCTTTTAAGTCAACGCCGTATAACCCTCCACCAATAAGGTTAGCCGCTTTCACTGCTACATCGACTACATTTTTAGGTACTTGTTTGAGATCCAAAGTTTCAAAGCCGCCAGATGAAACTCGACCACTGTTATGGTGTTGGTAGATCTGCCAGTGACCACGGCTCATCATATATTTACAAGCGTAGATCGCTTGACGGTTCATGACACCGATACGCCAGTCAAAATCGGTTGGCATAAACGCTTGCGCGAGAATCAAGGCACTTTTTTCAAATAATACGCCAGCTTCGCGTTCAAGCTCTTCTTGGTTGCGCACTTTTACGACACCGCGAGAAAATGCACCATCAGGAATTTTTAACACCATTGGAAAACTCAGTTCTTCCATAACGTGCGTTTTCCAGTTCTCATCAAAGCTTTGTAATATTACGCCTTTTGGTGCAGGCACATTATTGCGTTGCAAAAGCTCGGTTAAGAAAACCTTGTTGGTGCATTTCATGATCGATTCAGAATCATCCATCACCACTAAGCCCATTTTTTCTGCGGTTTTAGCAAAGCGATAGGTGTAGTTACTGATGTTGGTCGTGGCGCGAATAAATAAACCATCAAACTCGCCTAAACGGGAAAGATCATCCGGTGAAATCGTTTCAAGGTTGACGCCTAATCGGTTTGCTGCACGGCGAAAACGCTTCAGTGCCGATGCATCGGATGGCGGCATTTTCTCTTCTTCATCCACTAGCATGGCGATGTCGTAGCGATATTTCTTTTCTTGTTTAGGTTTGCGCCATACTTTGGTGGAGAACAGCTCAAGTGACTCAACAAAGAAGTCTTGTTCGTGGTCGTTCAGATCTTGGAATGGGAATGGTCCAATTTTACTGATTTGCCACTGACCTTGGTGCTTATTCATCTCAAGCTCAATCACCGGCACCATAAACTGCTCGAACAGATGTCGTGCCAGTTTATCTAACCCTTTTTCTTCGGTACGGCCAAAATAAATTTTGCATTGAATATGGTCAGTTTCGGTACACAGTTTATTGAGTTTTAATAAGCCCGATGACAACAAAAATGGTTGGTTAATATCATTGATAGCCATGACCCGTGGGATCACGCGGTGACCACGAGCTTCTGCCATCAACGAGCAGTAATAGCCACTGCTCATGTAGCTATAATCGCGACATAGATTCACCACTTGTAAACTGCGGTGAGTCTGTTTCCAATCGGTGTTGAGGTATTGATCGACACTCACCACTTGCTCAGAAGGGAAATATTGTTGCCAGTCACTTGACTGGTCAGTCACGATCAAAAGGTTTGCCATTGCTATTCTTTTCCTTAATCAATAGGAATAATATTGAGCTGCAATCTTGCCAACCACTTAGGGACGTCGTATGGACTTTCGTCTTGCGAAAAGTGCTGATCTCACTGCTCTTAATGCGCTAGAACAACAGCTGTTTGAGGGAGATAAAATTTCTCCGCGCCAAATGAAGCGTTTTTTACATTCCAACCAAGCCGTGTTCTTTGTGGCTGATGCCGGAACAGAACTGGCGGGTTATGCATTGCTACTATTTCATCAAGGTACACAGCTATCAAGGTTGTATTCGATTGCCGTAAAACCTGATTTCCGAGGCCGAAGGATTGCTCAAAATTTAGTTGAGCAATGCGAGCGTGCTGCTCTTGATCAAGGTGCGACTACATTACGATTAGAAGTGCGTGAAGACAATACGGCAGCGATAAATTTATATGAAAAAATGGGCTATAAAACCCTTAAATTATTAATCCATTATTACGATGACCTATGTAATGGGAGGCGGATGCAAAAACGCCTTTCACCGCAAGGGCCTAAAGTGCAATTGCCGATGCCACTTTACGTGCAAACCACCCCGTTTACTTGCGGTGCCGCTTGTTTATTGATGAGCTTTTCTTGCTTATCGACATCGTTTGAACCAAGCCGCACTGAAGAGCTACAACTGTGGCGCGAAGCAACCACCATATTTATGGCTGCGGGGCACGGAGGATGCAGTGGGCATGGGCTGGCACTGGCCGCGACAAGGCGTGGTTACCATGTTGAGTTATGGAGTCAGTCGAAGAGCACACCATTCATTGATAGCGTGCGTGACTTAAATAAAAAGCAAGTGATTGAATTGGTTCATCAAGATTTTTGTGAACAACTGACTCATGAGGATGTGACGATGATTGATGCGCCACCCACTCAAGAGCAGCTTGAGCAATGGGTCAATCAAGGTGCATGTGTTTTACTCTTGATTAGTACTTATCGGTTCGATGGTAAAAAAGAGCCACATTGGATTGTGCTCAGTGGCATGAGTGAAAAGTTCTTCTTCATTCACGATCCACATGCTGAAACAGAAGCTGACGCTATGGCTTCAGCGTTCATTCCTGTGGGTAAAAAAGCATTGTCGCAAATTATCGGGTTTGGCAAGCAAAAACAGACTGCTTGTGTGGTGATTAGTAAGAGTAAGTCATAAAAACCAAAAGGAGTCTTTATGACTTCATTTGATTGTGTCGCTTTAACTCTTTTAGTTGGTGGTTTTTTATTATCTCATTGTTTTTAATGAATTATTAATATTGGCGTGATTCATGCTTTCTAAGAGTGAATAAGCCGCACTCTATTTCATTAGAACAATGAGGATTCATCGTGCTCAATATCACTGATAAAAAAGTCGAAGAACGTATTCCTGCATGGTTACGTCTTGGTTTTCGACCTTTCTTTTTACTGGGCAGTCTCTATGCCATTATTGCTATTTCATTATGGGTGTGGATGTTTCAAACAGGCCAGCCGTCAATGCTGCAAGTTCCTGCGTTGTGGTGGCATGTGCATGAAATGCTGTTCGGTTTTGCTATGGCGATTGTGGTCGGTTTTTTACTTACCGCGGTGCAAAATTGGACGGGTATAAACGGCACTAAACATTACCGTTTGTTGCTGCTAGTAGCGTTATGGTTAGCAGCTAGAGTGCTACTGTGGACACCAGTGCCGTTGTGGTTAACTTCATCTATCGAAGCGTTATTTTTAGCGTTGGCCGCGTATGAAATTGGGAGCCGAGTCGTCAAAGCAAAAGGGTGGAAGAATCTCTTTTTTGTGCCGCTATTTGTGCTAGCCATTGCCGCGAATTTTGCCAGTTACGCTACCATTAAAGGCATGCCACCGTTTAGCTCCGCAGCGGTCTGGCAAGCTATGCTGTGGTGGTTCACGTTGTTATTGTCAGTAATGGGCGCGCGCGTGATTCCTTTTTTCACCGCTAGACGTTTTAATTTTGAAAAAGCACAGCCTTTGCAGTGGCTTGATTGGTTAGCGAATGCACCCATAGCAGCACTATTCATTTTGAGCTTTTTCCCAATGACGATGGAGCAACTGGGGCAACCTTTAATGATTGTGGCTGGTGTTGCTCAATTAGCTCGCTTTATTCGTTGGAAACCGTGGTTAACATTAAGTGAACCGTTAGTTTGGTTTTTGCATGCCGCTTATGTTTGTTTGCCGTTGAGCTTGTTACTTCGTGGTTTGATGGATAATACTTATGTCGCACACAACTTAATTCATCTATTTGCGATTGGTGCTTTGGCTGGGGTGATTTTAGCGATGATCACGCGCGTTACTATGGGCCATACTGGACGCGCTATATATCAAGGACCAAATATGAGTGTGGCCTTTTTTGCTTTAGTCATTGCTGCCTTTATTCGCAGTTTTGGTGTGGCATTTTTTCCAGCTCAACTGTTTATGATGGTTAACATTAGCGGCGCATTATGGGTATTGGCTTTCAGCCTGTTTGTTTGGAAATTCGGCTCGATGTTAATCACCCCAAGAGTAGACGGGCACCCAGGTTAGGCATTTTTAGAGGCAGTGCAAATAAAGCACGCAGAAAAAAGGCTTGGTGATGTGCCAAGCCTTTTTCATTATTTGTTATAGGGAATTGATCAGTTATTGCTGTGTAGCATGCTGTTGAGTTCTACGGCAGATTTATTCGCAAGACACTCAATTTGACCCGTAATAGAGTTACGACGGAACAGCAAATCAGACACACCAGCAAGGTCACGTGCTTTAATGATTTCTACTTCTTTCCCTTGGTTATCGAGCATGCGTACTTTCGTTCCAGCCGTCACGTATAGGCCTGATTCAACAGTACAACGATCACCTAGCGGGAAGCCCAAACCTGCATTTGCGCCAAGCAGAGAGTTTTCACCGATAGAGACCACCACTTTACCGCCACCAGAAAGCGTTCCCATAATCGATGCGCCGCCGCCGATGTCAGAACCGTTACCAACTACTACGCCAGCAGAGATACGACCTTCAACCATGCTCACTCCAGTGGTACCTGCGTTGAAGTTAATGAAACCTTCGTGCATCACGGTCGTGCCTTCACCTACGTGTGCGCCAAGGCGAACGCGTGATGTATCAGCAATACGAATGCCAGTTGGAACCACGTAGTCCACCATTTTAGGGAACTTGTCAACGCAATCTACGGTTAATGCACGACCAGCAAGGCGAGCTTCGATTTGACGATCTGCTAGCTCTGGTAGGTCGATAGGGCCTTCATTAGTCCATGCGATGTTGTGCAGTAGACCGAAGATGCCGTCCAGTACTGTGCCGTGTGGCTGAACTAAACGGTGAGAGATAAGTTGCAGTTTCAAGAAGCCTTCAGCAACCGATTGAGGTTGAGCATCGGCGGCTAAAATCACAAGTACCAATGGTTGTTCTGAGTTTGCTGCTTTATCGGCAAACGCCGCATTTTGGCTATCGCCGTTGTCGGCAAAAGCAGTTGCGAGTTGTGCGCTTTGTGTCGCTGAAATTTCAATGGCTTGGTTGCCTTCACTGTAACCAGCGATTTGCGCAAGTGCGCTAACGAACTCATCACTTGGGTTTAGAACTGGGGCTGGGAAAAATGCTTCAATGATTTTTCCATCACGGTTTTTCGTTGCTGTACCAAAGGCAAGTGCAAAGTAAGCCATCTTGTATCTCCATGTTGCAATTATAGGAGCGCAGTATGTTGATGAGTTGAGCATCATCACTACGCTGTCAATTCACTTGTCAAACATCATAAAGAGTGGGGAAGAGGGTGGAAAGGGCAAAAGGGGAGAAAGTCCGTAAAACGATACGTTTTGTCTTTTTACCGATATATTTCTTTAGATGGAAATAAAAAACCGCTGGTTGTCCAGCGGTTTGAGCAAAGATAAAGAGAGTTAAGCTGCGTCTTCTTCAGGCGTTTCGCTTTTCGCTGCCTTTACCGCTTTTGGTTTTGCTGGTGCAGGTTTACGTTTTGCACCCAATGCATAAAGCACTTCTTCTTTGTTGTTTGCTAGGAACATGGCAAGTTCTTCTTGCTTCGCTTCATCTTCTAGCAGTTCACTTTTACCCAGCAGTTCGAAAAGCTCATCTGCCATATCGAGCATTTTGTCATAAGCGTCAGCGTCTGCTTTAGAGGTAAAAGTCATCTTTTCTTCTCCGTTGCGTTCCACCACGTACTTGACGATTACAGCCATGGTTAATCCTCTAACTTAGTCGTAAATTCTACTGGCTGTTTATACAGCTTTTAATCACTGAAGTCTAGGCGATGAGAGAAAAGTGAGAGGTGGATGGTCACTATCTACTCCGCCTTAATTAATGGTGGAAGTTTTGAGTATGGCAAAATTCGATGAAGCGTTTTAACAGCGGACTTTGGTATTTTTCTTTATGCACTAAAAGCCAGAAACGGCGCTTCATATCCAGTGGTACCTTGAGCATTTTTACTCGCCCATGTTGCACTGCTGAATGGGCTGCTAGTGTCGATAAACACCCTAAGCCAAGGCCTGCAGATACACTGTTGATCAAGGCTTCTGTTGTATTGAGTTCAAATGCTTCATGCCACTGTTCCAGTCGGGGCGCGACGGTACGTAAGAAAAATTCTCTGGAACCAGAACCAGCTTCACGCAGAACCCATTCGCTATGTTCAAAATCACTTAACGTTATTTTAGTTTTTTGCACCAGTGGATGATCAGTGGCGCAGATGATGCACATTTTGTCTTGGCTAAACTGAGTTGACATTAATTCAGGATGCAAGGTTTTTCCTTCGATCAATGCAATGTCCAGTTCATAGTCAACTAACTTTTGGCAGATCAAAGCCGAATTAGAGATAAACAAACTTTGTGATAAATGCTCCGTTTCTGCTCGAAAAGCACTGAGCAAGTAAGGCGCAACATGGTTGCCAATCGTATCACTTGCGCCAATACGAAGTTTGCCGGACAGGGCTTGTTCACCATCAAATAATTGTTGGATGTTATTGGCTCGGTTGAGCAACTCATCCGCTAGCGGTAGTAATTTTTGCCCCTCTTGATTAAGGATTAGGCGGTTATTGACCCGGTCGAACAGCGCATGTCCGAGCTGCTTTTCCAATTCAGATAGCGCCATGCTGACCGCAGCTTTCGATAAAAAAAGTGCATTGGCAGCCTCAGTTAACGTTTTATGCTGAGTGATAGCGGTAAAGACTTTGAGTTGTTTTAACGAGATATTAGCAGCCATAATGATCGTTTAGTTTATCTGAACGTGTGTTCCATATATTTAGATATATTAGAACAAAGTGCAAGCGTATGATGGCGACATTAAGTAGTAAGTTCGTCAGTGTTAATAAGAGGTCAATATGATTCAAGCAGCTAAAGCAAAAGTGATGGGAGCCCCAACACCAATGGCGGGTTTAGCGCTAGGGATTGCGAGCTTAGGATGGTGCTGGGAAAACTTCACTACATTGAACGGTTACGGCCAATGGTTGGGCGCTAGTGTTGCAAGTGTTTTGATCGTAATTCTAGCGATCAAGTTTCTATTTCATAGTCACTTATTACGTCAAGATCTCGCACATCCGGTCGTCGGCAGCGTGGTTCCTACTTTCGCGATGGGGATGATGATTATCTCTAATTCACTTGGCCACTTTTACCCAATGGCGGGGGACGCATTATGGCTACTTGCGGTGGCTTTGCACATTATCTTCTTGGTGAGTTTTTTGTACCATCGTGCCAAAGTTTTTGAGCTTCACCACATGGTGCCAAGCTGGTTTGTGCCGCCGGTTGGTATGGTGGTGGCTGACGTTGCTTTCTCTGGCAACCCTGCGCTTGCTCCCATTGCCCACGGCACGTTGGTATTTGGTTTAGCCGCTTATGCGGTGATGTTACCAGTCATGATTTATCGTTTTATGTTTCGTCATGAAATTCCTGATGCCGCAAAACCAACCATGGCGATATTGGCCGCACCGGCAAGTTTATCTTTAGCTGGTTATTTAACGGTCACAGCAAATCCATCACCAGTGATCATTGCTTTGTTATTTGGCATCGCGGTATTGATGACAGCGATCATTTACTTAGCCTTTTTTAAATTACTACGTTTACCTTTCAGCCCAGGTTATGCCGCATTTACCTTCCCAATGGTGATTGGCGCAACTGCGTTGTTTAAAATGGCTCATTGGATGGAAAGCATCGGTATGAATGCTGAATATGTTCAACAAGTGCATGGTTTAGCTAACATAGAACTGATAGTAGCAACATTGGTTGTGGGTTATGTGGCGATTCGTTATCTGCATTTCTATCAACCTCATCGCGTATTGCTGAACAGCACTGATGAGTTAGATAGGTTGGATGAACAGCAACTCGATTGCCAGATGAAATAGCCAGCAATTTAAGTAATCCAAAAGATAAAAACCTCAAGTATAGAATGCACTTATGCTAATCTCAGTCCTAATTACGGCGAGAAAAGCGTGAGTGCATTTTGTTTACTGTTTACCATTCCAATAAAGTCGATACTTTAAAAATTTTGTTAGTGCATTTAATTAAAAATGCGCCGCTGGTTAATCCATTTGAAAAAGAGCAGATTTTGGTACAAAGCCCTGGGATGTCGCAGTGGCTCAAAATGGCACTGGCTAAAGATTTAGGTGTTGCAGCTAATCTTGAGTTTCCGCTACCAGCGACTTTTATTTGGGATATGTTTACTAAAGTACTGCCTGATGTGCCAAAGCGCAGTGCATTCAACAAAGAAGCCATGACGTGGAAGTTGATGCACTTGCTGCCAACGCAGCTCACTTACGCCGAATTTTCGCCTTTACAACGTTATCTTGACGATGATGAAGACCAATCGAAGTTGTATCAACTGGCAGAAAAAATAGCCGATATTTTTGATGGTTATTTAGTGTATCGCCCCGACTGGATTGCCAAGTGGGAAGCCGGGGAAACGGTCAGCGAGTTAGGTGATGAGCACCCATGGCAACCTATGCTGTGGCAAGCCTTATACCAATACACATTAGAACAAGGTCAGTCGCACTATCACCGTGCCAATTTATATAAAAGTTTTATTGAGCAATTAGCAAGTGGTGCTTTGGATATCTCCACACTGCCTAAACGCTTGTTCATCTTTGGCATTTCTTCCCTGCCGCCGCGCTATATGGATGCGCTTAAAGCTTTAGGTGAACATATCGATGTACATCTCATGTTTACCAACCCCTGCCAACACTACTGGGGGGAAATTCGCGACCGAAAAACCCTCGCCAAACTGCAAAGTCAGCAGCGTAAACAGTTTGCCTTACAAGGCAGTGATGTTCGATTTGAAGGTGAGCGTTCGCCACTCAAAGGTGATATTGAAGCTAACCTTGTGGACGAACTGCATACTGAAGCGGCGGTGGGCAATGGCTTATTAGCGTCGATGGGCAAATTGGGACGTGATAACCTTTATTTACTGTCTCAGACTGAAAACGAAGAGCATGAATTTTTTATCGATGTGCCACGTGACAGTTTATTGCATCAATTGCACGCCGATATTTTACATTTAGAAGAACATCAAGACGATGACAGGCTTGAAAGTAGCACCCATAAGCAAGTGATTGCCCTAGGTGATCCTTCCTTAACCCTTCATGCTTGCCATAGCCCAATGCGTGAAGTAGAAGTGTTGCATGACCAACTGCTGGCGATGTTTGATAGCGATCCTGAACTGAAACCACGCGATATTATTGTGATGGTGGCGGATATCAACGCCTACAGCCCAGCCATTGCAGCGGTATTTGGTAACGCACCGGGCGAGCGCTTTATTCCTTATTCCATTTCGGATCGCAGTGCCGATCAAGAAAGCCCGATCTTGGCCGCATTCATGCAGTTAGTTAATTTGCCGCACTCACGCTGCCTAGCATCAGAGCTGCTTGAGCTATTAGAAACGCCAGCCATGATGGCAAAATTTGCGTTGGATGAACATGAATTTGCTCAAGCTAAACTGTGGGTGGAAGAGTCGGGTATTCGTTGGGGGCTTAACGCCGCCACGGCGCAACAATTTGAATTGCCACGCACCGAGCAAAATACATGGCAGTTTGGCATTGAACGTATGTTGCTCGGCTACGCGATGCCAGAATCTGTAGGGCTTTTTGAGCAAGGTGAGTGTGCACTGGCGCCTTACAATGAAGTACAAGGGATGGGCGCGGAACTTGCTGGTAAACTCGCGTACTTTATTGAGCAAGTGAGCCATTATCGCGAACGACTGGCTCAAACCCAAGCTGTGGACGAGTGGCGAACTTTACTTGGTGAGGTGCTTGAAGGCTTCTTTAGCGTTGAGTTAGAAGGTGAGATGGCGCTCAAGTCCATCCGCGATACCTTGTCGCAACTAAAAGAGCAACTGACTGATGCCGGTTATGAACAAGCTCTTGCACCAAGTATTATTACCCAGTACCTGCAAAACAAGCTGTCAGGTACACGAGTCAGCCAGCGTTTTTTAGCAGGGCAAGTCAATTTCTGTACATTAATGCCAATGCGCTCTATCCCTTTTAAAACAGTTTGTTTGCTAGGGATGAATGATGGTGTTTATCCGCGCACCATGCCAGCGGAAGGATTTGATTTAATGAATGGTCGTACGCGAGCAGGCGACCGCTCGCGACGTGATGATGACCGTTATCTGTTTTTGGAAGCGATGCTCTCGGCGCAGCAGACGTTATACATCAGCTATGTGGGTCGCTCAATTCAAGATAACAGCGAGCGTGTCCCCTCGGTGTTGGTATCAGAGCTTTTAGAGTATTGCCAACAAAACTATTGTCTCGAAGGGGATCAAGAACTCGGCAGTGATCAATCTGGTCAAAGGTTAGTCGATGCGTTAATGACTACCCATGCCATGGTGCCGTTTAGCCCTAACGCTTTTTTGAGTGAAACGGGCAGCTATGCCAAAGAGTGGTTGCCTGCGGCCAATCGCCAAGGGCAAGCCAGTGGTCAATTTAATCGAGCGCTCGATAATTACTTGTTAGATGCAACCTATCCATTAGAGTTGGATCTGGTTGAGCTGCAACGTTTTTGGCGCTTGCCAGTGCAGTATTTCTTTAATCGCCGCTTAAAAGTGACCTTTGAACCACCACTACCGGTGATGGAAGATGATGAGCCTTTTGTTTTAAACGGCCTTGAAAGCTATCAATTACGTGACGCCTTGTTAGAGGTACTACTTGAACATCCAGATTCGCCACAAGCACTGGATGACTTTACTAAACAACAGCGCGCGCAAGGCAAATTACCGATTGGTGCTTTTGGTGAGTTGGAGTTTGAAACCAACCGTGTGCAAGCACAGGACTTAGCTGAAAAAATCGCTTTCTTATGTCAATCGCCAATTGATGATCAAGAAATAGACTTACGTTTTGATGTTCTCGGTGAAGGCAAATGTGTGCATCTAACGGGGTGGTTAACCAAGTATTATCAAGCTGGCCTTGTGCGTTACCGCAGCGGCGCTATTCGTTCGCAAGATTACCTCGCAGCGTGGATCGATCACCTTGCTTTAGCTGCGATGGGCAAATGTCAGTCAACGCATGTGATTGGCTATGACCGTAAAGAGGGGGCGCAACACTTAATCTACCCACCAATGCCAGATGCCGAACAAGCTAAAAGCTTGCTCGCAGAACTGGTGCGTCTGTTTTACCAAGGCATGACTGAGCCACTAGCCTATTTCCCAAAAACTGCGTTAGCCAGCATTGAAGCCGGTTTTAACCGAGGAAAATGGATTGAGGATCAAGATAAATCGCTGAAGAAAATGGCGGAATGTTTTAATGATGGTTATATGACAACGGGTGAAGGCGGTAATGTTTATATTGCGCGAATTTGGCCGCAATGGAGTGATGAACTTGCTCAACAAGTGCATCTATTGGCAAGTTTAGTGATGCAAGGTCCAAGGTTGTGGATCAAAGATGCAACTGATGCTGAACGTGATTAGTTTTTATGACTATCGCTTTGGTGTTTGTGTTGAGTTGTGTAATGAGAAGCAAGGTGGCCGCCAGTAAATCATTATTGTGTAGGGCGTTCGCTGTACGGCCACAGGTCAGAGGGACCATTATTCGGTGGGTTAGAGTAACTCTGTAGGTTTACTCAACTCGTGGCGCGGATAGTAAAGGCTGCTGGCAAGGCGAACCGTGAGAAAGATCTCACACCTTCTTAATTAATAAAATATTTTCGATTATTCATACAATTATTCAAGCGTGATCACACTCGCTTGCGCATTCAAAGGCTAACCGTTTATGAGTATGACCTCGACAACAATTGCAACACAACTGGAAACTATGACCTTCCCATTGCATGGGGCAAGGTTAATTGAAGCCTCGGCTGGTACGGGAAAAACCTTCACCATTGCGGGTTTGTATTTGCGATTGCTGCTTGGACATGGGAGTGATGAATCACGCCACCAAGCACCGCTGACGGTGAATCAAATTTTAGTGGTGACTTTTACTGAAGCGGCAACTGCCGAGCTGCGTGACCGTATTCGTGCCCGTATCCATGAGGCGCGAATTGCCTTTTCTCGTGGTTGTAGTGATGACCCAGTGATCCAACCGTTGCTGGAGCACATCAGCGATCATAAACAAGCGACTCAAATTTTACTGCAAGCCGAAAGACAGATGGATGAAGCCGCTGTCTATACCATTCATGGCTTTTGTCAACGGATGTTAACCCAAAATGCTTTTGAATCGGGCAGTCGTTTTAATAATGAATTCGTCACCGATGAAAGCCATCTCAAGTCGCAAGTGGTTGCCGATTATTGGCGCCGTCAATTTTATCCGTTACCGATCAACCTGGCTGCGGAAGTTCGCCGTTTGTGGTCATCGCCAGCGGTCTTGCTTGAAAAAATAGGCGGTTACCTAACAGGTTCACCGCTTAAGTTGTCCATTGATGCCATGCAAGATGACTTGGCGGCGCTCTATCAATCGTCTCTTGCGCGCGTTGAAGCACTAAAGCTGCAATGGTTGACTGTGTGTGATGAATTTGAAGCGTGTATCAATGAGTCAGACTTACACGCTGCGACGAAAAAAGCGCTTCACAAACGACTGGTTTTCTTGGCGCAGTGGGCGAGTAATCCGAGCCATGAACTGAGCGTACCTACAGAGCTGCAAGAGTTTGCTCAAAGTGCGTTGGATGCTAAATCTAAAAAGGGCAATCCTCCACAGCATGCAATGTTTAGCGCTATTGATGACTTTCTTGCAACCCCGATCAGTATAGAAGCACCGCTGCTGGCGCATGCGATTACTCATTGCCGCACGATGCTTGCCAAAGCGAAAGCACAAAAGCAGTGGTTATCGTTTGATGATCTGTTGACTCAGCTTTCTGCTGCAATGGATAACGATGAACTGGGTTTACTGGCTGAGCGCATTCGTACCCTTTACCCGGTTGCGATGATCGATGAATTCCAAGATACCGATCCACTGCAATACAGTATTTTTAGCCGTATTTATCTGCCTAAAACCGAATGTGGTTTGTTTATGATTGGTGACCCCAAGCAAGCTATTTATGCGTTTCGTGGTGCAGATATTTTTACTTATATTAAAGCGCGAAAACAAGTGAGCGCGCATTACACCTTAGGCACCAACTGGCGATCAAGCGCTGATATGGTTAAGGCGGTGAATCAAATTTTCACCACAGCCGATAGCCCATTTATTTACGACCAGGACATTCCTTTTTTGGCGGTCAACGCGAGCCCGAATGCAGAAAAGCGTCACTGGTGGCTTAATGGAAAAGCCCAACCAGCGTTAACCTATTGGTTGCAAGCTGCGGAGGATAAACCGCTACCCAAGGGCGAATACCTCAAATGCATGGCGCAAGCGTGCGCAAGTCAAATTCAAACCATTTTGACAGCCGCACAACAAAAGCAAGCGTATTTTGAAAATGGAAAAACGCAGAAAGCCGTGCAGGCAGGGGATATTGCGGTATTAGTGCGAACTGGTAATGAAGGGCGAATGATCAAAGAAGCATTGGCAAAACAAGGTATTGCCAGTGTGTATTTGTCGAACCGAGACAGTGTGTTTAGCAGTGCCGTTGCGCAAGATTTACAACGCTTGCTGCAAGCAGTCCTGACGCCAGAAAACGACCGTGCTCTACGTGCCAGTTTGGCTTCGCAACTTTTTGCTTTAGATGCCGCCAGCCTTGATGATTTAAACAACGATGAAATGGTGTGGGAAAACGCGGTTAACGAATTTAAAGAATATCGCAAATTATGGATTGAGCGTGGTGTGCTGCCGATGCTGCGCAGTGTGATGAGTAAGCGCCATATTGCCGAGCGTTGGCTTGAAGAAGAAGACGGTGAGCGTGCACTGACTGACTTTATGCACATTGGCGAATTGTTACAACAAGCGAGTCAAGAAATCGATAGTGACCACGGTTTACTGCGTTGGCTCGCACAAGCCATCAGTGATGCGGAAAATGGCTTAGGTGGTGGTGATGAGCAAATTCAGCGTTTGGAATCTGAACGTAATTTGGTGCAGATCGTCACCATCCATAAATCAAAAGGTTTGGAATATGACTTGGTCTTTTTACCGTTTGTGGTCAGTTACCGAGAAGCCAGTGAGGGCAAATATTATGATGCCGCGAATGATGAAACCGTACTCGATATTACAGCCTGTGATGCCTCGATTAAGCAAGCCGATAAAGAGCGTTTAGCTGAAGATCTGCGCTTAATTTATGTGGCATTAACTCGCGCCGTCTACGGCTGTTTTATTGGCATTGCGCCGCTGCGAAATGGCCGATCAACCAAAGAGCCGACCGGCGTCCATTTAAGTGCAATAGGCTATTTACTGCAAAATGGGCAAGAGGCGGGTATTGCCCAATTGAGCTCTGCTTTGAGTGCACAGGTTAATGAACAAGTGGTGATTGAAGAGCCGCCCGCTCCACAGGATCAAATGTTTAAAGCATCCGATGGAGCAACACCGCTCTTAACGGCTAAAACTCTGCAAGCACAGATTGATCGCTTATGGCGCATTACCAGTTATTCAGGACTGGTCAAACAAGGCTCGAAACATGTTAGCCATGACGCGACCCTTGAAATCTCAGGCTTTGATATCGATTCTGCCGACGAGCAAGATGAAGCCTTATTACTTGAGCCTGAACGTTCCATTTTTACCTTCCCACGCGGTGCAACGCCAGGCACTTTCTTACACTCATTATTTGAAGAGGTCGAATTTACTGAGCCTGCCAGTAGCGATGCCAATCAGCAAGTAATTATGGAGTTGATGCAACGAGAGCAAATTGATCTTGAGTGGCTACCAATATTACAAACGCTGGTGGATACGGTGTTAGATACGCCCTTAGATGGCAAAACACTTCGTTTGAACCAAAAGAGTGCCGAGCAGCGTTTGGTTGAAATGGAATTCCTCTTGCCGATTGAAGTGCTCACCGCTCCAGCGTTGAACCGTGTCATTCAGCGTCATGATCCTTTATCTGCGAAAGCGGGGGATCTCGGGTTTTATAGCGTACAAGGTATGTTGAAAGGCTTTATTGATTTGGTGTTTGAGCATCAAGGTAAGTATTACGTATTGGACTGGAAATCGAATCATTTGGGCAATGAAGTCGCGGCTTATCATGGTGAGCGTCTAAAAGTGGCTATGGCCGAGCATCGCTATGACCTGCAATATCAAATTTATGCGCTAGCACTGCATCGTTTCTTACGCAGTCGTTTAGCGAACTACGATTATCATAGCCATTTTGGTGGCGTCTATTATCTCTTTTTACGCGGTATGGATGGTGAGTCTGAACATGGGATTTTCTCAACCAAGCCCAGTTTTGAACTGCTCGATGAGATGGATAGATTAATTGATGGAGAGGCGATTGATGCACGTGCAACCAACGCCGGTCAAATGGAGTTAGATCTATGAAACTCACTTTGATGATGACACTTAAGCAGTTGGCAGAGAAAGGCTCACTTCGTCAATTGGATTATCAATTTGCTCGCTTTATTGAGCAAAAAAGTCGTCAACAATTCGCCACAGAGCAAAGTGAAGCGTTAGGTTTTCTCGCCGCTGTAGTAAGCAGTGAATTAGCAAAAGGACATATCTGTTTATCTTTAACGGAAACTTCCTCAGCGCAAGGCATTGACCTTGCAGCCAAGTTGGGGCTGTTTGGTGAAGCAGCAACCTTGCTGAATCAACAATTACTGACGATTGATTGGCTTGAACTGTTGAAAGCGTCGTCGTTGGTAGGCGAGCGTGGTGAAGCGGTACCATTAATGTTTGATGGGCAGCGATTATACCTGCACCGTTATTGGCATTATGAAGTGACTTTGGCTGAGCGTTTAACAAGCTTTGGAACACCAATGAGCTTAAAGCCTACCGATGTACAAAAGCTCAAATCGTTGCTCGATATATTGTTTGCTCGTCAGTATCATTTCTTGTTCAACGCACTCGTGAAATTACCCGATACCAGTAATGCGGTAGTGCGTCAGCAATTGGTGTGTGATTTTCTCGATGTGATCGCAGCTGATGAGCTCGATTGGAGTGCTATTGATCGCGTTGTTAGCTCGGCTAGTAGCGTCAGTGAATTGTATTCATTGGAGGAATTAATTCCGCAGGCTTCGTGCGTTAACTGGCAAAAAGTTGCGGCCGCTGTGGCATTAACTCGTCGCTTTGCAGTTATTTCTGGCGGGCCGGGAACCGGTAAAACCACCACGGTCACCAAACTACTGGCCGCCTTGATTACTCAAGCCCAGCAGCACGGTGAAACGCCAACGATTAAATTAGTGGCTCCTACCGGTAAAGCCGCTGCACGTTTAACGGAATCGATTGGTAAAGCAGTGTCAGAACTTGCGGTCGAACCGCAGCTCAAAGCTGCGATTCCGACCGAGTCGAGTACTATTCACCGCTTACTGGGGGCGATTCCAAACAGTGTTGAATTTCGACATGATCAGCGCAACCCATTACACCTTGATATTTTGGTGGTTGATGAAGCTTCCATGGTCGATTTGCCGATGATGGTCAAATTGGTCGATGCACTACCCAAACACGCGCGCTTGATTCTACTGGGGGATAAAGATCAGCTTGCTTCAGTCGAAGCCGGAGCGGTGTTGGGTGATATTTGCTCATTTTTAGACTACGGCTATAGCCGCTCACATAGCCAGCAATTATCACAGCTAACGGGATATCAACGTTTAACTTTGAATGCTCACATCCAAGAAAGTCATGTTTCAGATAGTTTGTGCATGCTGCAAAAAAGCTACCGTTTTGATGCGCGTTCCGGTATTGGTCAGCTTGCTAAAGCGATCAATGCTGGGCAACTGGCCATGGTCGATGAAGTTTTCAAACGCGATTATGCCGATATTACGCACCATTCACTCAGTAGCGAAAACTACAACCTCATGCTGCAAACCTTAGTTAAACAATACGGCCGTTATTTGACTCGTATTGATGAGGTGGTGATTGATAGCAGCACCAAAGTACCTGAGACTCAAGCACAAAAAGCCAAAGCTGTGCTTGATTGTTTTAATCAATGTCGATTGTTATGTGCAATTCGGGAAGGTGATTTTGGGGTTACCGGGCTAAACCAACGCATTGAACGTGCATTAGCTGCGCGTAAGCTGATCAAAGCTCAAGATGAGCTGTGGTATCACGGCCGTCCAGTGATGGTGACGCGCAATGATCATGGCTTAGGGCTTTACAACGGTGACATTGGGATTTGTATGCGCGATAGCAGCGATGAGCAGCAGCGTCTAAAAGTTTATTTTGAATTACCTGACGGCAGTGTAAAAGCGATTTTACCAAGCCGAGTGCCCGAACATGAAACGGCCTACGCAATGACCATTCATAAATCACAAGGCAGTGAATTTGATTTAACCTTGATGATCCTACCGCCTGACTTTAGCCCGATCCTAACCAGAGAGCTTATTTATACAGGGATCACTCGGGCTAAGAAACAATTGATGTTATTTGCTGATATGGCAACCATGAAGCGAGGGATCAAAGTCAAAACTGAGCGCGCGAGTGGCTTAGTGGCAAGGCTAAAGAATTAATTGAAGTTAATATACCCTTCCCACTTGAAGCTACAGCGGTGTTGGTTACATTCGTTCACCCCAATTACATAGTTTATCTATGCTCATTGGGATGCACTCATTTGCCGCCTACCTGCAACTTCAAATAGTTTGGGTATAGCACCAGATAATGCTTACTGCATTTTCTGGTGCGTGAATCTGCTATTTTTCGAGCGCTAATTTACGCAAAGGCATGAGTGAATGAGATACTCTTTATCTTGTAGCGGTCTTGAGAGCTGAGAATAAAGCCTCGTAGTTTGTTGTTTGCTGGGAATACGCAGTGGACATTGTGTCCTTCGAGAAACTGGTGGTCTCCCATATCCCAAAAGCTTTGTAGTGAGTTACAAATGATCGTTTTCATAGAGTTTTGCTCTTAAGTACGTGAGTAGTAAAAGCAATCCGTGCAAGCCATTTAGTCTCTTGTTCGTTAAAACCTCTGTATAAGTCAGCGCATGATCGTGCGGGCTAACAGCGGTTATAATTTATTGAGATCTACATATGAAGCCAAGTTCCTGAGCTGTTCATTAAATGTACACATCTAATGATGTCGGCGGATTCTACACACAATAACGAGGTAAATAAAGCGATTGTTTTATGAACAAAACAATGAAATCGTTTGCATTAAATTATATGTGTTTATTTAACAGTATACTGACCGATTATTCCCTTCCTACTTGAAGTTGCAGCGGTGTTGACTACGTTTGCTCACCCCAATCACATAATTTATCTATGATCATGGGGATGCACTCATTTGCCGCCTGCCTGCAACTCCAAGTAGCTTGGGTATAGTAGATAAAACTGACGTTAAAGGTGCAGGACTAAAATTTTTGAACGACGCTGATAGTTGTATAAATTTTGCTTAGCAATTGGCAATGATTCCACACCAACCTCATTAAAACCTTGTTCTCTAAACCAGTGTAAACTGTGTGTCGTCAGTACAAAAAGCCTATCTAGACCCATGTTCTTTGCCTGTTGTTTCATGTGGTTAAGCAATAATAGTCCACGGTTGCCATCTCGATATTCCGTATGAATTGCCACGCAAGCCATTTCTGCCATCCCCTCTTCTGGGTACGGATAAAGCGCAGCGCAACCAATCAGCAAGCCATCTTTATCGATGATGGTGAATTTATGGATCTCTTGCTCTAGTTGTTCACGAGAACGACGTACTAAGATGCCTTGTTCTTCTAGAGGACGAATGAGATCGAAAATTCCTCCGATATCGTCTATTTGTGCCAAGCGCACTTGTTCAGCGCTCGCCATGACAATTTGTGTACCAATACCATCAAAAGAGAACAGTTCTTGAATCAAAGCCCCATCTTCTTTGTAGCTAATTAAGTGACTGCGCGGTACACCAGCTCGACATGCAGAGACAGATGCCCTTAAAAAACGCAGCGTGCCAGAGCTGCTGTCTTGAGAGTGGTCAATGTCGGTTTCCAAACGTTGTAGCAGTTGTTCAACGTCTGCGGGAAACAGTTCGGCAATCGCATTACCTTGTTCATCGATGATCCCTTGTTCTGAACAAAAGCCAATCAGTTTTTCTGCTTTTAGTCGTATAGCGACTTGAGTCGCGACTTCTTCGGAAAGTAAGTTGAAACATTCCCCTGTGACTGAGCTAGCGATAGGACCAAGTAACACAATAGAGCCTTGGTCTAGCATGCGATTAATGCCTTCAATATCAATACGGCGAATACGGCCACTGTGGCAATAGTCGACACCATCATCTATACCTAAAGGTTGAGAGATGACAAAATTGCCACTAACGACGTTAAGTTGAGTGCCAGCCATTGGTGTGTTGTTTAGGCTCATTGATAAGCGCGCTGTGATGGCATGCTGTAATTGACCAGCAGCCTGCATAACTAAACTTAATGCGTCTTCATCGGTGACTCGAATACCTTTATGATAAGGCGTGGTATAGTTGTTTTTCGCCAAAATATGATTGATCTGTGGGCGAGCGCCATGGACCAATACAATTTTTACCCCTAGGCTGTGAAGAAGAGCTAGGTCACTGATTATATTTGTAAAATTCTTGTCTGCGATCGCCTCTCCGCCTAACATGACAACTATGATCTTACCTCTATGGGCATTAACATAAGGTGCGGATTGTCTAAAACCTTTAACGAGAGCAGTACTACGAATTTTCACGATGGGAACACTCTTTTTGTTTAATTATGCTTTTATAGTGACTTTTTATTCCTTTGTCGGCAAGTGGTTTTTTGAGTTTGCTGCAATTATTTGAGACCTAATTTTTTCTCTCATAATGAATAGGTTAGAGTACTTGCAGTACAAAGGCTTAACGTGGCCAAAATAAGATTTCGAACCGAGATAAGATGATAAAAGATCAAACCATAGAGCTGGTCACGCAGGGAACTCATTTGCGTAGAAGAAAAGTAATAGAACGAGTATTAATGGCATTAGCATTGGTGGGAACGCTTTCCGTTTTCTCTTTATATGGTGATATTTTTTCTCGTATCTCAGATTATTTAACCCCCAAAGAGCAGGTGTATGGTGTTTGGGTTGAGCAAAATGTCGCCCCCTATGCGGCCAAACATATTGAGCTGAGTAAACAAGGCGTAATGAGTGGTGGGCGAGTCTTAGCTACTTCTTTTGATTTTGATGGCCATTATATTGAGTATCAAATTGGCGATGAACACTATCGCTACAAAATGCTCAATGAAAGGTACTCTGAAATGACGCTTGTATCGTCAGAGCACTACAATCCTACTTTCCAATTGTCAGAAAAACACAAAAAAAACCTTCGCTAACAATTCGCTAATTGCGGTTTGGGTGGGAGTTTGTCATGCTTCCAGTTAATAAAAAATAATGGATGACTCCTGTGATTAAACCCATTCTCCCTTTTGTCGTTATTGCGCTTTTAGCCGGTTGTGCTCAACCAACCGATCGCGCGCAACAATATAATGATGGTGAATTTCCGCAAATACTCAATAAGACGACGGTTATTGATTCGAATACGCCTCGTGATTTCACCGAGTTTTCTAAGCAAAGTGAGCAAGTGATTAGCAACTCACCGTCGATGGCTGCAATTTATCAACCTTTATACGAGCAGATCAGTGAGTGGGCACTGCAAAGTGGTGAGCCTAAAGATCTTGCCAATTTTGGTATTCAAGCGGCGCAATTAGGTGGTGGTGACAAACAAGGTAATGTGCTTTTTACTGGCTATTTTTCTCCTGTAATGGAGCTTCGTCACTACCCTGACGCGACCTTTAAATATCCAGTCTACTCTTTGCCGCAATGCGATATTGATTGTCCAACGCGAGCACAGATTTATGATGGTGCTTTGGCTGGCAAAGGGTTGGAATTAGGGTATGCCGCGAACTTGATTGACCCATTTATTATGGAAGTTCAAGGCAGTGGTTTTGTGCATTTTGAAGATGACGATAGCTTAGAATACTTCGCTTACGGCGGCAAAAATAATAAAGCTTATGTCAGTATTGGGCGTGTGTTGATTGATCGTGGTTTAGTGCCACGAGAAAAAATGTCCCTCAAAGCCATAAAAGAATGGGTACTTGCTAACGATGAGGTGACAGTGAAAGAGTTGCTTGAGCAAAACCCATCGTTTGTCTTTTTTGAACCACGAGCCGCAGCGCCTGTGACTGGCTCGGCTGGTATCCCATTATTACCGATGGCGTCAGTGGCGGGGGACCGTTCTATTTTCCCAATGGGTACGCCAATTTTAGCCGAAGTACCACTATTGAATGCCGACGGTACTTGGAGTGGAGCGCATCAATTGCGTATTCTTATTGTGTTAGATACTGGTGGTGCGGTGAAGCAAAACCACCTAGATTTGTATCATGGCATGGGGGAACGCGCTGGAACTGAAGCTGGGCACTACAAACATTTTGGCCGCGTTTGGAAGCTCGGATTAGAAAATTCACCGACACAAGCTCCTTGGGCATTACCACCAGAAAAGCTACAATAGCGGCGTGACTACCTTATGATGATTTGAAGCTACAACGTTGTTAACGGATGATTCAAGTCACTAACAGGGAAGCTAGACTTTTAAATAAAGAGTGCGTATAAATCGCACTCTTTGTGTTTTTATCGATTTAATCGGACTTCTATTTATGCGCGAACTCGATACCCCAGCTTCTGATAACTACAACCAACGCTTTGGCGGAACGCGTCGCCTATATGGCAATCACGAGGTGGATATTCTACGCGCCGCGCATGTGTGTGTGATTGGTATTGGTGGCGTTGGGTCATGGGCTGTCGAGGCGTTAGCCCGTACTGGTATTGGTGAGTTAACTTTGATCGATATGGATGACGTTTGCGTGACCAATATCAACCGTCAAATTCATGCAATGAGCGGTACGGTTGGGCAAAGTAAAATTGAAGTGATGGCTGAGCGAGTAAAGCTGATTAACCCAGAGTGCGTGGTGAACTTAATCGATGACTTTATTACTCCAGATAATCAACATCAATACTTGAGTAAAGAGTTTGACTATGTGCTTGATGCCATTGATAGCCTGAAGGCGAAAGCTTCACTGCTTGCTTATTGCCGTAGTAATAAAATCAAAGTGATTACGGTTGGGGGCGCTGGTGGTCAGGTTGACCCGACACAAATCAAAGTGGCAGATTTAACGAAGACGATTCAAGATCCGCTAGCTAAAAAATTAAAAGATACGTTGCGTCGTCAGCACAATTTCCCGGTTAACCCTGCGCGTAAATTTGGTATAGATTGTGTTTTCTCCACTGAGCACCTTAAATATCCGCAAGCCGATGGTAGCGTTTGTGCAGTGAAATCAACCGCGGAAGGACCGAAACGGATGGATTGTGCTAGTGGTTTTGGCGCGGCAACGGTCGTGACGGCAACTTTTGGTTTTGTTGCAGTGGCACGAATTGTTGAAAAGCTAATTCAGAAACATAAGGTGTAACGGTCATGAGTACTTTCCCTAACTCTCCCTTTGGTTGTGATATAAATGCCGATGATATTGTCGCCACTATGCAAAACTTCAAAGGTTGGGAAGACCGCTATCGTCAAGTGATCCAGTGGGGGAAATTGCTTCCTCAAATGCCTGAAGCGTTGAAATCTCAACAAGTGACGGTTGCGGGCTGTGAAAGCCAAGTTTGGCTAGTTGGCGAAGAAATCGATGGAGTTTGGTTTTTCTGCGCCGATTCAGATGCCCGTATCGTGAGAGGTTTAATTGCACTCGTGATGGCTGCTTATAACGGTAAGCGTTCTGAGCAAATTCAATCATTTGATATTAATGGCTATTTCGACAAGCTCGGTTTGATCGCTCACTTAAGCCCTTCACGTGGCAATGGTTTGAAGGCGATTATCGAGAAGATAAAAAGTGTCGCTTAGTACTATCTATTTAACAGTACTATCTATTTAACAGTACTATCTATTTAAAAGTATTCCCTATCTAAAAATACTCCCCTAATAAAGGGGAGTGCATTACAGCATATCGACCGCTTTGGTGAGCGCTGCGATCAATTTTTCTACATCTTGCTCGTTGTTGTAAACACCGAACGAAATTCTTACTGTTCCCGTTAAACCTAGTGCATCCATTAGCGGATGAGCACAATGATGTCCCGCTCGAAGTGCGATACCTTGTTGATCAAGTAGGGTGGCAATATCTTGATGGTGAACGCCTTCCATCGCAAAACTAATCACACTGGCGTGGGGTTGATAACCAACGACGCGAATATCATCGAGCTGTTGCAGCGCTTGGTAAGTGAGTGCTTGTAAATGATGCAGGTGCGCTTCAACCGCTTCTCGATCACAGCCTTGATACCATTCAATCGCTTTAGCCAGTGCAATGGCTCCGGCTACATTCGGTGTGCCTGCCTCAAATTTGCCGGGAAGATCGGAGTAAGTGGTACCGTCAAAGGAAACTTTCTCGACCATTTTGCCACCGCCATGCCATGGTGGCATGGATTCAAGCAGAGACAATTTTCCGTAAAGCACACCAATACCCGCTGGAGCATAAAGCTTATGCCCGGAGAATACGTAAAAGTCAGCCTGTAATTGCGCCATATTGACTGACTCATGAACAATGCCTTGTGCGCCATCAACCACTACAATGGCACCCACTTGATGCGCCTGTTCAATCACCGCTTCGATCGGTTGGTACGTGCCAGTTACGTTGGTGACATGAGCGATTGCCACAATTTTCGTTTTGTTCGTGAGTAGTTTATTGAAAGCGTGTTGATCAAAGTGACAGTCTGCTGTCATTGGGACTTTAACGACTTTAGCCCCAGTCTGCTGCGCGACAATTTGCCAAGGAACAATATTGGCGTGATGTTCCATCTCACTGACTAAGATTTCATCACCTACTTGCAGGGTATTACGTGCATAAGTTTGCGCGATGAGGTTTAACGCTTCTGTCGCCCCGCGAGTCCAAATAATTTCTTTACTTGATTGCGCGCCAATAAATTGCGCCACGCTATCGCGCGCGGCTTCAAATTGACTGGTGGCTTGAGCCGTTAAACTATGGCTGCCACGGTGTACGTTCGCATTTTGTGCGCTGTAATAGTGGGTGAGGGTATCAATCACTATTTGTGGCTTTTGCGTTGTGGCGGCACTGTCTAAATAAACCAGAGTTTCTCCATTCACCGATTGTTTTAACGCAGGAAATTGTTCGCGAATGGTTTGCACGTCAAACATTATCGTTCACCTAACTCGTGATAATGCAGCGTTGGCAGCGTCACCATTGGCTCTGCAATTGACCATGCATGCGCTTTACCAGAGAGTAAAATGATGATCTCCATTGCGAATTCAAGCGCCGTTCCTGGTCCTTGGCTAGTGATCAACTTGTGGTTTACATCAAGGGTTACACGTTTATCTCGCCATAAATCGGTGGGAATGTGCTCGCGAAAAGCAGGGTGCCCAGTCATGATAGCTTGTGGGAAAAGCTGATGATGCTGAAAGACCAAGGCGGGCGTGGCGCAAATAGCGGCTAACCAGCGACCATCATAATGCTGCTGCTTGATCATTTCGATTAACAGCGGGCTGTCGCGAAAAGTCTCTGCGCCACCAACACCACCAGGCAGAACAATGACGTCAAACTCTTCATCGGCGACATCTACCAATTTGCAGTCTGCGGTTAACGTTACTCCGCGAGAGGCTTTCATTGTTAGTTGTCCGTCGAAAGCGGCACTGGCTACAACGACCTGGTAGCCCGCTCTGACCATCATATCGATGATGGTGATCGCTTCCATCTCTTCGCTGCCCGGTGCTATCGGGACTAAAATTCGTTTGCTCATTGACTTTCCCAACTGTGTTCTATCTGTTGAATGGCGTGGTATAGCTTACTATTTTCTGTTGTTGAGAGTTGGTGTTTCTCAGCTTTCTTTAATAAATAGCCAGTAATAAAGTCTATCTCGGTTTTCCGCTGATAGAAAATATCTTGATGCATTGAAGAGTGGTTCACGGCAGTGGCTTGAATAACCTGTTTAACCTTAGTCAGGAGCGATGACGGCGTGACCGAAAAACCTTCAGCGTTCATCACAGAAGCCACTTCAGCAACAATATTCTCAAGTTGCTGTTGGAAGCGCTGATTGGCTAAATCACCATTGCGACATTGCTCTAACGCGGTAATCGGATTAATTGCGCAGTTAATCGCAAGCTTATGCCATAAGGCTTCTTCAATGGTGTTATTCCACATAACTTCTGGTAATGCATGTGCAAGGACATCCACCAAAAACTGGCATTGTTCGCCTTTGGTGTTATAAGCCCCCAATTGAGTCACGCCTTTACCGGTATGTAACACCTGATTGATTGATGGTTTTAATGCGCCGTGAGTAGTCGTGGCTAATAGCAATGGAAATTCACTAATTAAGGCTGCAATGTTATCCACCGCCCCCATACCGTTATGCATAAATAGTAAAATAGTGTCGCGGTTTAATTGCGCTAATAGAGGGAGCAGTGCTTGTTCGACTTGCCATGCTTTGACGGTAATCAGTAATAAGTCCGCCTTTTTTAAGGCGTTGTTATCACAGTAAGGGAAGCTCACTGTTAGGTTGTTATCTTGGATAATAGAGAGGTGTTGATGTGGTGCTCTTCCCCATAAAGAGACGCGGTGCCCCGCTTGATGAAGTTGAGTTGCCCACAGCAAGCCGATAGCTCCCGGGCCAAGCACGACAATATTCATGATACCTCTCTATTTTTGACTTTGCGCCAAGGATAACGAGGTAGAAATGGAAAGCAATAAAAATGGCGCTCAAGAGCGCCATTTTTAAATACTTAAGTTCGATTAGAACTTGTACGTTACTGCTAGGTAGTGACCTGCACCTGAAGATTCTGCTTTAGCCGATGGATTCCATGGTAGACCTTCATTGTCAGCAAAACCATATACATCTTGGTAAAGTTTTAGACCGTAACCAACGGCAAAGCGATCTGAGTGCCAGTAGATACCGTTAAACATAGCACCACCATGGCTAGATGTTGCGTAATTTTTATCAGTATCCATTCCAAATTGATAGTCAATGTAACCTTGGTAAGAGATAAATGAGCCATTTTCGAAGAAGTGGAAAGGCTTAAACCAGTTAGTTGAAATTTGGAAACCGTTCCAATCTTTTTTGTTTGAATCGTAAGTACCGTAAAGGTTTAGACCAATTTTACCTAACCAAGGCACCATAATATCAGAGCCAAGACCGATTTTTTGAGTGTTTACGCCTGGGCTACCGTCAATACAGCCTGTTGCATCACAGTTTGTTGCGCCACCGCCACCCCATTCCATCACAGTAGCCACATACACTTCTTGTACTGCACCGAAAGATAAATCTTTACCTGTTGCTGCGTCTAGCGAAATACGTGGTGCAAATTTCATAAAGATTTTTTCTGATTTTGCTTTATCACTACTTGGGTTGCTAAGCAGGTTAAAAACATCAACGTAACCGTATAGGTCGAAAACCCCTGAGCGACCACCAAATTCCATTTCTAGATAGTCATGGCTTGATTCTGCAACGCCTTTTTCGTTGAACGCACCCATTAGGTTAAATTGCATCCACTTGTAATCGTTTTTGTGGATGTCGCCATCTGAGTAGTCTGCAGCCATAACTGGCGCTGAAGTTGCAGCCATTAGGCCTAGAGCTAAAAGTGATTTACGCATAAGGGGGACTCTCTATGTATTTTAAAAATTCAGCAAACAGATATTTCTGTAGTGCTTTCAATTGGCCGGAATAATAGCGATAAAATAGTCAATTGAAAGTGATTGGTCGCTAAATATTGCATAAAAATAGTGATGATGATCTCTATTTTGATCTTTAGTTTGGAACTAAATTATTATTTCATTTTGTTGCATTATTAGTGTGATTTTTGTCTCATTATCGATTGCGTTGTCATTGTTTTATGCAAATCGATAAACCAACATTTTTGGTTAGTGATCGTTTTTTGCTTGGTATCGTATTGAGAGATATTAATTATGAAGAGTGGTGAATAATGGAAGAACTAATGTTGTTCCCTCTAGCCTCAGTCGTTCTGCCAGAAGGGAAGATGAAGCTAAGGATATTCGAATCAAGGTACAAGAGAATGGTCACTAAGTGTTGTCAAACTGACTCTACGTTTGGTATTTGTTTGTTTGATAATAAAGCGAAAAATAAGTCAAGCTACTTATCTGAGTTTGGGATATTGGTAAAAATTGTTGATTTTGAGGCACTTGATGATGGGCTATTAGGAATAACGGTTTTAGGCATCAAGCGTTTTAAGATAACTAACCTAAGAACAGAGTTTGATGGATTGAGAGTTGCTCAAGTTTCGAGCTTGCCGAATTGGTCAGTCAGGGAACTACAAAAGCATGAATTTTATTTAAGTGAACAATTACAAAAGGTTTATAAACAGTTTCCTAAGCTTGCTGAAATGTATCCCCTCTGCTTTTTTGATGATGCAAGTTGGGTTGCTCAGCGGTGGTTAGAATTACTCCCCTTATCTAACCAACAATTTGATTACTTAATGCAACAGCAAGATGCGAGCGATGCGTTAGATTTTCTTTTGGGAGTGATCGAAGTCTCTCATTAACGAAGTGATAAAAGAAAAGCTATAGTTACAAGAGTGATCGATTTAGCCTTATCATTCGTACATAGAGTCTAACGGTCAAAATCATTTTTCAAAAAATGAGACTTCTAAGGAAAGAGCGTAGCATCATGAGTGATTCTCAACATAACGTGCAACCAACAGAGCGCTATACCAAGCAAGATTGGGCCGAGTGTATGGAGCGAGTAAAATTGAGAGACAAACAGGCGTTTGCTGTCGTGTTTCACTATTTTTCCCCACGCTTGCAGCAATTTGCTTATAAACATGTCGGTAATGAACAGGTCGCCTTAGAAATGGTTCAAGAAACCATGGCAGCGGTTTGGCAAAAATCGCATCTATTTGACAGTGCTAAAAGTGCGCTGTCTACATGGATATACACTATCGCCAGAAATTTATGCTTTGACTTGTTACGCAAGCAAAGAGGGCGGGAGTTGCACGTTTATGCTGATGATATTTGGCCAACTGATTATTGCCCACCGGATTTGGTGGAACATTACAGCCCCGAGCATGAAATGCTCAAAGAACAGGTGCTGAAGTTTTTAACCTTGCTTCCTGAGGCTCAGCAAGCAATAGTGAAAGCGGTTTATCTAGAAGAGCTGCCACAGCAGCAAGTGGCTGAAATGTTTAACATTCCTTTAGGTACAGTCAAATCGCGGTTGCGATTGGCTGTAGAAAAATTAAGACAATCGATTCAAGCGGAGCAGTTATGAGCCATCATCCAACTAACGAGTTACTTAAAAGTTATGCCAATGGTTCGATTGATGCCGCGCACGGCCTTATGGTATCAGCTCACATCGAACATTGTGCTCATTGCCGCAACGTGGTCGAACAGTTTGAAGCTGTGAATGCTCGAGCTGCTTTTGAATCGAATTCACAACCGATCGGTGAACAGTCAATAGCCGTGACAGATTTTGAACGAATGTTTGACAATATCGTGTGTTTAGAGACCATTAGCCCATCAGCGATGATGAAGCGCCCACCTAAATATGTTGAAGTTAACGGTAAAAGGTTCGAGTTACCTAGTTCACTTGGTAACTTACTTGACCGAATGGGTGAGTGGCGAAGTTATGGGGGCAAGGTGTTTAGTGCTCATCTTGATCTCGATGAAGAAGCACGGGTTAATTTTATGTACATCAATCGTGATGTTCATATTCCACAACACACTCATAAAGGGATTGAATCAACGCTTGTTCTACACGGTGGTTTTAGTGATGAAGATGGCCACTACGATACAGGGGCTTTTATTCAGCGTGATGCTAGTGTTAAACACAGTCCTTATACTAAGGCGAGTGAAGATTGCTTGTGTTTGACAGTCTTAACCGAACCGATGTTGTTCACGCAAGGTGTAGCGAGAGTCTTTAATTTATTTGGTAAAGGGCTTTATCCATAACGCTAACAATTTTATCCTGCTGCAGTGGTGTTGGCTACGTTCGGTCACCCCAATCACATAGCATGCCTATGTGATTGGGGATTCACTCACTTGCCGCCTACTGCAACGCCAAGTAGTTTTTCCTCGTAATCCAACATCATCTGTGAGTAACAGAATATAGGTAAGGATTAGAGTTGAGTTTCTTGTTGCTGCTGACTTTCATCTGTATCTCTTTGCCGAGCTTTATCGAGTAAATCGGTAAAGTAATGACGCAGTGAGTAAAGCATGATCAAACTTGGAATGACCATCAAAGCGGTAACTACAAAGAATATTGACCAATTATCTAAGTAATCCACTAACTCACCACTAAATGAGGCCAAGGTCGTTCGGCCTAAATTACCGAGTGAAGCCAGCAGTGCATATTGAGTGGCAGAAAAAGCTTGCCCAGTGAGCACCGTTAGGAAGGAAACAAACGCAACGGTGGAAAAGGCTGTGGTGAAATTGTCAACAATGATGGTGGCAAGGAATAGATGCTCATTTGGCCCAACTTGCGCGATCCATGAAAACATCAGGTTACTAGCTGACATCGCGATACCGCCGATCATCAAGCCGCGCACAATACCAAATCTAACATTGAACATGCTACCGACTAAGGTAAAGAACAATGTTGCTCCCCAACCAATGAGCTTCGAATAATGACCGATTTGCTCATTGCTAAAGCCGATCTCCTTATAGAAAGGAATCGACATACGGCCTAGGAAGGCCTCACCAATCTTAAATAAGAACACGAACAACAGCAAAGTGAGTGCGACTTGAACACCGTTGCGTTTGAAGAAGTCTAAAAATGGTTCAACAACGGTCACGGTAAACCAAGCAGCAATTTTAGAACCAACCACTTCGCTATGTCTTTGTTCCGCTTGGCGCTGTAGGGCTTCACGCAATGTTTTTGGTTCACCCACAAGTAGGGTAAACAGCATTAATACGGCCACGCAAACAGCCATTCCGTAGTACACACCATTCCAACCAATAGCATCGGCATTAACAAAAGCAAGGTAGCCAGGGAGTGAATAACCTGTCCACCATCCCATCACGGCCATTGCTGAAGCTTGAGGAAGTTTACTGGCTTGCGATTTTGGAAATGAATCAATACGAAATGCATCAATAGCGATATCTTGAGTCGCTGAAGCAATCGCAATAGCCAATGCTAGCATTGACGTGAACATTAAATCATTGGCCGGGTTGACCCCTGCGATAAATAATGTGCAGGCAAGAATGATCGATTGACAAAAGAAGACCCAACTACGCCGCTGACCAAGCAGTGGAGTGAGGAGCGGTAGCTTAACGCGGTCGACTAATGGGGCCCATAAAAAGTTTATCGCATAGACCGCAAATACACTGCCAAAATAACCAATAGCGGCACGAGTTAAGCCAGCATCTTTTAACCAACCAGACATATTGGAGCCGATAAGAACCCAAGGGAAACCGCTAGAGCAGCCCATCATAAATACCCACAGCAAGCGCTTATCAAGATAGCTACGAATGGTTTCCATCCACGTTAAGGCTGGAGTAGTTGAAGGCATAAAACAAATCCTTATGATGAAAGTAACGTGAGTGTGGTTATTTTCAGAAAGTGAAACGCCGATGAAATCGGCGTTGGTATGGTTATTTTTCTAATGTCACTTTGGTTATCACAATTGGCTCAACGGGGACGTCTTGCATTCTACCTTTTGAATGGGTGGGTTGTTGCGCCATTTTTTTTACAACGTCAAAACCTTGTGTGACTTTACCAAATACGGCGTAGCCTGGTGGGCGAGCACCATAGTTAAGAAAATCATTATCAACTAGGTTGATGAAAAATTGGCGAGTCGCTGAGTTTGGATCACTGGTACGAGCCATAGCAATGGTAGCAGTGTCATTCTCTAAACCATTATTTGCTTCATTTTTGATCGGGGCGTAGGTATCAAGCTGATTTAAATCCGCATCGAAGCCGCCACCTTGCGCCATAAAACCAGGGATAATACGGTGAAATTGACTTCCTACATAACTACCATCTTCAACATATTTGATAAAGTTGGCTACCGAAACTGGCGCTTTTTCTTGATTAAGCTCGACAGTAAATGAACCTAAGTTGGTTTCAAACTGCACGTTTGGTGCTGCAAATACTGAACAACTGGCCAGTGCTAAGGTTGTGATAAGTGAACGTAACATTAAAAACGCTCCTGCATGTAGCTTTTCAGTTCACTGTCATTGGCAATCTCTTTAAGCACTAAGTTGACGACATCATTGAGTACCATTTCAATATCTTCGTTAGATGCGCTGAGTTTTCCAGAGCGTTTGGCGGTGCCATTGAAGGTTTTTACTAATTTACCCTTAGGCGTTTCGGCGGTTATCTCTAGCGTTACATTGCCATCCATTTCATTGGCCATCACACTGTGTTTTACCGTGACCAGAGCCTCTTGGATCTCTAAAGTGACGTTATTTTCACTATTAACGGTTAAGCGGAAACCTTGGGAGCCAAATTGTTCAGACAATGCGTTTTCTAATGCAATACGCACATTTTGTTTAGAGTGAATAGGCTCGATGTTTGAGCGGCCATTATCCACAAGAGCGACATATTGTGCTGAACGTACGTCTTTGCTCACAAAAGTAAAAGTGGCGTCTTTTACTAAGTCACTTTTGCTCATTGTGGCTGTCGGCATAAAGTTAATTTGCTCTTGTTGAGGCGCAGCACAAGCGGTGAGTAATGCGATTGAGGCTGCTAGAACCAGTTTTTTCATGGTTATTTCCTTTCCTATCTTTGCCTATTTAGTTGCTTGTAAGATAACAAATTTATTGTTGGTTGCGACAGTTTTAACCTGATCTTGGCCAAACAACCTTGCTAATTTTACATCGTAGCCGAGGTGACGATTACCGATCACTAATAATTGTCCACCTTTGTTAAGAACATGCTTTGCATCACAGAACATCTGCCAAGCGATGTGATCTGTAATGGTTTGTTGCTGATGAAACGGCGGGTTACACAATACTAAAAATGCACTGTCTTGTTTAAATCCATCCAAGCAGTTGTTAGTAATACATTGAATATTGCGATCTTCTCCCAAATTATCCATCAAGTTTTGTCTTGCAGATTCGACCGCCATGAAGCTTTCGTCAACGCAGGTAATTCGGGCTTGAGGGTTGAGTTGTCCCATTTTGACTGATAAGACGCCATTGCCGCAGCCGAGATCGATAACATGACGTAGATTCGGATCTTGAGGCAAGTGCTGCAGCAAAAAGCGCGCACCTAAATCGAGGCTTTCACCAGAATAGACATTCGGTAAATTTTTAAGATGAATTGATTCGCCATCAACATCCCACTCGACGAAAGAGTTGATCTCTTGAATCGGTGTGCAATTGGGTACGGAAAAGACGAGACGATGTTTTTTCCACGCAAGGGATGTGGTCGTTTCACCTAAATATTTTTCAAATAATTTAAGCGTGGATGTATGAATCTCTTTCGCTTTATTTACTGCTATCACCGGACAGCTTGTGGGGAGCTGATTGCGCAATTGGACAAGCTGCCATATTAAATGACGATTACTTTTAGGTAATTGAAATAAAACGAGATCGATATGCTGTGGAATGTCATCCATAGTAGTGAGCAACTCGATTTCATTGCCACCATTATTGTGTAAGTTTTTTAATGTCCCACGATGAGATATAAAAGAATCACTCATCATGGTGACGTGATGATTTTGTGAAAACCAACACGATAAGGCGCCAAAACTATCGTTTAGAATCAGAATCCGTTTGCCAGCATCTAAACCTTGCTCCTCAACGTAATTAATTACATATTCATCACCGGCATCCCATGCTTGTAATGTTTCATTGGTACGTTTAGGGAAGCGATGTAAGCTCAATGAGCGTTCATGCAACGTTAGCTCTGTTTTCATCATGTGTGTATGTCATTGTGTGAATTGCTGCCACATTGTCGCAAATGGCAAGGAAACAAGAAACCAAAACCTTTCTCAATCCTAGTGGTCTAGGTAAACTAATCAACGTTATGTTCCGTATTTAAGTATCTCGTCCATCCTTTGACGTGATAAGGAAAAGGTATGATTCAAAGTATCATTGAAAAAAAGCTGCACCAAGCGTTTAACCCTGACTATTTAAAAGTCGAAAACGAAAGTTACATGCACAATGTTCCGGCTGGTTCTGAAAGTCATTTTAAAGTCATCATTGCGAGTGAACTTTTTGAGGGCGCTCGTTTGATTGCTCGACATCGACAAGTTAACCAAGTACTGGCGGAAGAATTGGCAAGCCATATCCATGCATTATCAATGCATACTTACACCCCTCAAGAATGGAAAGAACAGACAAGTGGCGCGCCTGATAGCCCAATGTGCATGGGGGGCGGTAAATAAAAAATCATTGGATGTTTGATTGGTGTAGTGAGTGTTTGATTTGTTTTTGAGCTGAATATTAACAGTGTGACAACAAATTCTTAGGTTAGGCAGGTTAAGACAGGTTGTTTCAATTGGTGATTAAAAATAAACACCTAGTTAGATTGTGGAATTGACTATTTGTGCGATGCTTCAAACTTATGACTATTCGCTAGCCTTTGATATTCAATATTTTCGAAATAAAACCCGTTATCAGGGGATTGGTCGTGGCATCGAGTTCCGAAAAAATGCTAGACTACCGCACCTAATGGATCTGTCGCATCGTATGTGATGAGATTATTAAAAGGATGTTGCGATTTTGGCGTTTTAAACAAGCCGAAAGCGGACACAAATAAATGTCGTGTCTAAGGCTGGTTTAACTTTCATTTGGCCTCTTTCCAAGAACGACCATGAAAGATAAACAAGCTTTGAATTTACGCAAATTAAAAGAATCTTTTTCCCGATAAAATAGTGCAAGTGCGTATGATTACAATAAAAAAGGGTTTGGACCTTCCTATTGCAGGAACTCCATCCCAGGTGATTAATGATGGTAAAACCATCACTAAAGTCGCCTTGCTTGGCGAAGAGTACGTCGGCATGCGTCCTACAATGCATGTTCGCGTAGGCGATGAAGTAAAGAAAGCTCAAATTCTTTTCGAAGATAAAAAGAATCCCGGTGTGAAATTTACTTCACCAGCAAGCGGTAAAGTTATTGAAGTGAATCGTGGTGCTAAGCGTGTTCTTCAATCTGTAGTGATTGAAGTAGCAGGTGATGAGCAAATCACGTTTGATAACTTCGAAGCCAACCAATTGGCAAGTCTTGACCGTGCAACGGTTAAAACTCAGTTAGTTGAGTCTGGTCTTTGGACTGCGTTGCGTACTCGTCCGTTCAGCAAGGTTCCAGCAATTGAGTCTTCAACTCAGGCTATTTTTGTCACAGCAATGGATACCAATCCATTAGCGGCAAAACCTGAAGCGATCATTAACGAACAGTCTGAATCGTTCGTTGCTGGGCTTGATATTCTCTCAACGCTAACAGAAGGTAAGGTTTACGTTTGTAAATCAGGTACCAGTCTGCCGCGATCTTCTCAATCAAACATTGAAGAACATGTTTTTGATGGTCCTCATCCAGCAGGTCTTGCTGGTACTCACATGCATTTCCTCTATCCAGTTAGTGCTGAAAATGTGGCGTGGAGCATCGGTTACCAAGACGTCATTGCTGTTGGTAAATTGTTCCTAACCGGTGAGCTATACACTGACCGTGTAATATCACTTGCTGGCCCTGTGGTAAATAACCCTCGTCTTATTCGTACTCAGATCGGCGCTAGCCTTGAAGAGCTAACGGATAACGAATTGATGCCTGGTGAGGTTCGTGTGATTTCTGGTTCAGTACTTTCGGGTACTCATGCTAGTGGTCCACATGCTTATCTTGGTCGTTATCATTCTCAGGTTTCCGTCCTTCGTGAAGGCCGTGACAAAGATTTTCTTGGCTGGGCGATGCCTGGTAAGAATAAATTCTCTGTAACTCGTTCTTTCCTTGGTCACTTATTCAAAGGTCAGTTGTTCAATATGACAACGACTACCAATGGTAGTGATCGTGCAATGGTGCCAATCGGCAACTATGAAAAAGTGTTGCCATTAGATATGGAACCAACATTGCTACTTCGTGATCTATGTGCCGGTGACATCGATAGCGCTCAGCGTTTAGGTGCTTTGGAACTAGACGAAGAAGATCTCGCATTGTGTACCTTTGTATGTCCTGGCAAATACGAATATGGTCAACTACTTCGTGAGTGCCTAGATAAGATTGAGAAGGAAGGGTAATTTTCATGGGCCTTAAAAAGTTTCTTGAAGACATCGAGCATCATTTTGAGCCTGGTGGTAAACATGAAAAATGGTTTGCCTTGTATGAAGCAGCGGCAACGCTTTTCTACACGCCTGGTTTAGTAACAAAAAGAAGCTCGCACGTTCGTGATAGCGTTGACTTAAAACGTATCATGATCATGGTTTGGCTAGCGGTGTTCCCAGCAATGTTCTGGGGCATGTATAACGTTGGTCATCAAGCTATTACTGCTCTAAACCACTTATATGCTGGCGCTGAACTGGCTGGTGTTATCAGTGGAAACTGGCACTACTGGTTAACCGAAATGCTTGGTGGCACATTAAGTGCCGAAGCCGGTTGGGGCAGTATGATGTTACTTGGGGCAACGTACTTCTTACCAATCTACGCAACGGTATTTATTGTTGGTGGTTTCTGGGAAGTCTTGTTCTGTATGGTGCGTAAGCACGAAGTAAATGAAGGCTTCTTCGTTACTTCTATCCTTTTCGCCTTGATTGTTCCGCCAACATTGCCTTTATGGCAAGCCGCTTTGGGTATTACCTTTGGTGTAGTTGTAGCGAAAGAGATCTTCGGCGGTACAGGTCGTAACTTCTTAAACCCTGCACTTGCGGGACGTGCGTTCTTGTTCTTTGCCTACCCAGCTCAAATCTCAGGAGATGTCGTTTGGACTGCTGCTGATGGTTTCTCTGGTGCAACTGCTCTTAGCCAATGGGCTCAAGGCGGTAATGGCGCACTGATGAACAAAGTAACCGGTGAAGCGATCACGTGGATGGATGCTTTTGTTGGTAACATTCCTGGCTCTATTGGTGAAGTTTCAACACTAGCTCTTGCGATTGGTGCGGCGTTTATTGTGTACATGGGCATTGCTTCATGGCGCATTATCGCTGGTGTTATGATCGGTATGATTGCTATCTCAACAGTGTTTAATGTAGTTGGTTCAGACACTAATGCAATGTTCAACATGCCATGGCATTGGCACCTAGTTTTAGGTGGTTTTGCGTTCGGTATGTTCTTCATGGCAACAGACCCTGTATCCGCTTCATTTACCAATAAAGGTAAGTGGGCATACGGCATTCTGATTGGTGCAATGTGTGTAATGATTCGTGTGGTTAACCCTGCATACCCAGAAGGTATGATGCTGGCGATTCTATTTGCGAACCTATTTGCACCTCTGTTCGACCACGTGGTTATTGAGAAGAACATCAAGCGGAGACTAGCGCGCTATGGCAAGTAATAACGATAGCATTAAAAAGACGCTGTTTGTTGTTATCGCATTGAGCTTAGTGTGCTCAATCATCGTATCGACAGCGGCGGTTGGCCTGCGTGATAAGCAAAAAGCAAACGCAGTGCTTGATAAGCAAAGCAAAATTGTTGAAATGGCAGGTCTTCAAGCCGAAGGTACTGTGCCTGAGCTATTTGCTCAGTACATTGAACCTCGTCTTGTTGACTTTGATAGCGGTGATTTTGTTGAAGGTGATGCAGCTAATTACGACCAACGTAAAGCTGCAAAAGTACCAGCAGAGTCTATCAAGCTAACAGCTGAACAAGATAAAGCGAAAATTCTTCGTCGAGCTAACACGGGTGTTGTTTACCTAGTGAAGAATGGCGATGAGATTTCTAAAGTGATTATTCCTATTCATGGTAATGGTCTGTGGTCAATGATGTACGCATTTGTGGCTGTAGAAACCGATGGTAATACCGTGTCTGGTATCACTTACTATGAACAAGGTGAAACTCCGGGATTGGGTGGTGAAGTTGAAAACCCATCATGGCGTGCTCAATTCATCGGCAAGAAATTGTTTGATGAAAACCACCAGCCAGCAATTAAAATTGTTAAAGGTGGTGCTCCAGCAGGTTCTGAGCATGGTGTTGATGGTCTATCAGGTGCCACATTAACCAGCAACGGTGTTCAACACACATTTGACTTCTGGTTAGGTGATATGGGCTTTGGTCCATTCCTAGCAAAAGTTCGTGACGGAGGTCTGAACTAATGTCTAGCGCAAAAGATCTTAAAAAGAGCATTCTAGCGCCAGTATTGGATAACAACCCAATCGCGCTACAAGTTCTTGGGGTTTGTTCTGCTCTTGCGGTAACGACCAAACTCGAAACGGCATTTGTAATGACACTGGCGGTAACCTTTGTAACCGCATTGTCTAATTTCTTCGTTTCAAGCATCCGTAACCACATACCTAACAGTGTGCGTATCATCGTTCAAATGGCGATCATCGCTTCGTTAGTTATCGTAGTAGACCAAATATTGAAAGCTTATCTTTATGATATATCTAAGCAGCTTTCAGTATTCGTTGGTTTGATCATTACTAACTGTATTGTTATGGGTCGTGCAGAAGCTTTCGCGATGAAATCTGCGCCAATTCCATCATTTATTGATGGTATCGGTAACGGTCTTGGTTACGGTTTTGTATTGATTACTGTTGGTTTCTTCCGTGAACTTCTAGGTTCAGGCAAGCTATTTGGTATGGAAGTGCTACCTCTAGTAAGCAACGGCGGTTGGTATCAACCCAACGGTTTAATGCTACTAGCCCCTTCGGCATTCTTCCTCATTGGTTTCATGATTTGGGCAATTCGTGTGTTCAAACCTGAACAAGTAGAAGCGAAGGAGTAAGGACGTCATGGAACATTATATTAGTTTGCTAGTGAAATCGATTTTCATCGAAAACATGGCGCTTTCTTTCTTTTTAGGTATGTGTACATTCCTTGCGGTATCTAAGAAAGTAAAGACCTCTTTTGGTTTAGGTGTAGCGGTTGTTGTGGTTCTGACTATTTCAGTACCAGTGAACAACTTAGTTTACAACCTAGTACTGAAAGAGAATGCTTTGGTTGAAGGCGTCGATCTGACATTCCTTAACTTCATTACCTTTATCGGTGTTATTGCGGCGTTAGTACAGATTCTAGAAATGATCTTGGATCGTTTCTTCCCGCCTTTGTACAACGCATTAGGTATTTTCCTACCGTTGATCACCGTAAACTGTGCCATCTTTGGTGGTGTATCCTTTATGGTTCAACGTGATTATAACTTCACAGAATCAGTAGTATATGGTTTCGGTTCGGGTGTAGGTTGGATGCTTGCAATTGTCGCTCTTGCCGGCATTCGTGAAAAAATGAAGTACTCAGACGTGCCTCCGGGTTTACGTGGTTTGGGTATCACCTTCATCACCGTAGGTTTGATGGCGTTAGGCTTTATGTCTTTCTCCGGTGTTCAACTGTAAGTCGGGTAAACCGCAACAATAAAGGAATAGTCAATGGACATTATTCTTGGTGTAGTGATGTTTACTCTGATTGTTCTAGCACTCGTATTAGTGATTTTATTCGCTAAATCGAAGCTAGTACCAACAGGTGACATTACAATCTCAATTAATGGCGATGCTGATAAAGCCATCGTAACCACGCCAGGTGGTAAGCTACTTAGCGCGCTAGCTGGTTCTGGTGTATTCGTATCATCTGCTTGTGGTGGTGGTGGCTCTTGTGGTCAGTGCCGCGTTAAAGTGAAATCTGGCGGTGGTGATATTCTACCTACCGAGCTTGACCACATTACTAAAGGTGAAGCTCGTGAGGGTGAGCGTTTAGCGTGTCAGGTTGCAGTTAAGACTGACATGGATATCGAACTTCCAGAAGAGATCTTTGGTGTTAAAAAATGGGAATGTACCGTTATCTCTAACGATAACAAGGCAACATTCATCAAAGAGCTTAAGCTGCAGATCCCTGATGGCGAATCCGTACCTTTCCGTGCGGGTGGCTATATTCAGATTGAAGCGCCAGCTCACCACATCAAATACTCAGACTTTGATGTACCTGAAGAGTATCGTGGCGACTGGGATAAGTTTAACTTGTTCCGCTACGAGTCTAAGGTAGATGAAGATATCATCCGTGCTTACTCAATGGCTAACTACCCAGAAGAGTTCGGTATTATTATGTTGAACGTGCGTATTGCTACGCCGCCACCAAATAATCCTGACGTACCACCAGGTCAAATGTCATCGTTTATTTGGTCACTGAAAGAAGGTGATAAGTGTACGATCTCTGGGCCATTTGGTGAGTTCTTCGCGAAAGACACTGATGCAGAGATGGTCTTCGTCGGTGGTGGTGCTGGTATGGCGCCGATGCGCTCTCATATCTTCGACCAACTGAAGCGTTTGAAGTCAACTCGTAAGATGTCTTACTGGTACGGTGCTCGTTCTAAACGTGAAATGTTCTACGTGGAAGATTTCGATGGCTTAGCGGCTGAGAATCCAAACTTCGTATGGCATTGTGCGCTTTCAGACCCAATGCCGGAAGATAATTGGGACGGATACACAGGTTTCATCCACAATGTATTATACGAAAACTATCTTAAGGATCATGAAGCTCCTGAAGATTGTGAATACTACATGTGTGGTCCACCAATGATGAACGCTGCGGTTATCGGCATGCTGAAAGATCTTGGTGTAGAAGATGAAAACATCCTTCTTGATGACTTCGGTGGTTAATTTACCTCGATAGTTAAGTGATGGCTGGCTCTTAGGGGTCAGCCATTTGTTTTTATTCTCATTGTAATTGAAGTTTGATAATTTTTTTAAAAGGTTCAAATTCTACAATCGATAATGGTTGATTGAGTTGATATAGCAAATAGGAATGCAACTTCTTTCCTATATCCACTTTTCATTGATAGGAGTAAACAAGTGAAAAAATGGCTTGTTGCGTTAGCTTCTCTACTTGTGTTGGCGGGTTGTGAAAAACCAGTCGAGCAAGTGCATCTTAGCGGCCCGACGATGGGTACCACATACAATATTAAATACATTAAAGCAGACGGCATTCCTAGCTCTGAAAGTGTACAAAAAGAAGTCGATCGTTTATTGGAACAAGTCAATGATCAAATGTCGACTTATCGTAAAGATTCAGAGTTAAGCCGCTTTAATCAGTTTCAGGAGACAACGCCTTTCACTGTATCGAGCCAAACGGCTATTGTTGTGAAAGAAGCGATCCGACTGAATCAACTGACTTTGGGTGCGCTAGATGTCACTGTTGGGCCTCTGGTTAATCTATGGGGGTTCGGCCCAGAAGCTAGACCTGATGTTGTGCCTACTGATGCCGAATTAGCAAACAGAATGGCAAACATCGGTATTGAACATTTATCGGCAACAAGTACTACACTGAGTAAAGATCTTCCTAATCTTTATGTCGATTTATCTACAATAGCGAAAGGCTGGGGAGTTGATGTGGTTGCTGACTATATTCACTCGCAAGGTATTGAAAATTACATGGTTGAAGTCGGTGGTGAGATGCGCTTGAAGGGGGTAAACCGAGATGGCGTCCCTTGGCGAATTGCTATTGAAAAACCCACTATTGATGAGCGTACGATTCAAGAAATTATTGAACCTGGTGATTTGGCGATAGCAACATCTGGTGATTATCGTAATTACTTCGAACAGGATGGCATTCGCTATTCTCATATCATTAATCCTGAAACGGGTAAGCCGATTAATCATAAAGTCGTGTCGGTTACCGTGCTTGATGCTTCATCAATGACCGCTGATGGTTTAGCGACCGGGTTAATGGTACTTGGTGAAGTCAAGGGAATGGAAGTGGCTGAGCAGCAGCAGATCCCAGTGTTTATGATTGTGAAAACAGACAACGGGTTTAAAGAGATTGCATCGACAGCTTTTAAGCCCTATTTAAATAAAAGTGAGTAAGCCATGAGTACGTTTTTCATTACATTCGGTGTTTTTTTATGTGTGATTGCCGCGATGGCAGTTGGCTACGTATTTCAAAAGAAAGTAGTTAAAGGCAGTTGTGGTGGGCTTGGTGCTGTGGGGATTGATAAAGTATGTAACTGTCCAGAACCATGTGATGCACGTAAAAAGCGAGAAGCAAAAGCCGCCGCTAGGGCTGAGAAATTAGCCGCGTGGGAAAAAGATCGCATTGCGTAATTGGTGCAATCACTACATTTAAAAGCCTGCATTGTTGCAGGCTTTTGCTTTTTAAATAATCAAAAAATTCCAATCTATCAATAGTCATAATATACTGTCTATGCATACAGTTTTGAGCGGTTGTTAGAAGTGGAAGATAAAGTTAGAAAAATCATTCATATTGATATGGACTGCTTTTTTGCTGCGGTAGAAATGCGTGATAATCCAGCCTATCGACATCGCCCTTTGGCGGTTGGGGGGCATGAAAAGCAGCGCGGCGTATTAAGTACTTGCAATTATGAAGCGAGAAAATTTGGTGTGCGCTCTGCTATGCCTACCGCACACGCTTTGAAATTGTGTCCCAATTTGTTAGTGGTTCCTGGGCGAATGTCTGTCTACAAAGATATTTCCGTACAAATTAGACAAATTTTTCAGCGATATACCTCAGTCATAGAACCACTATCTTTAGATGAGGCTTTCTTGGATGTGAGTGATTCGTGCGACTGCCAAGGCAGTGCTACACTCATTGCACAAAAAATACGTGATGAAATTTGGAATGAACTACAGCTGACGGCATCTGCGGGTGTTGCTCCAATAAAGTTTCTAGCGAAAGTCGCCTCTGATATGAATAAGCCTAATGGACAATTTGTGATACCACCCGACAAGGTTCAGCAAGTAGTGGATGAATTGCCGTTAGAAAAAATCCCAGGAGTTGGTAAGGTCAGTCTAGAAAAGCTTCATCTGGCGGGGCTTTATAAATGTAAAGATATAAAGCAAAGTGATTATCGAGAATTATTGCGTCAGTTTGGACGGCTAGGTGCTTCGTTGTGGAAAAAAAGCCACGGCATAGATCCAAGAGAGGTGGTGACTCAACGGGAGCGGAAATCGGTTGGTGTTGAACGAACATTCAGTGAGAATATTTCAACCTATAGTGAGTGTTGGCATGTAATTGAATCTAAACTTTATCCTGAACTAGAAGTGAGGCTTCGTAAAGTTAGCCCGGATAAGTCCATTATAAAGCAAGGTATAAAAGTTAAGTTTGCAGACTTTCAGCTCACCACTATCGAGCATCTACATTCCAGCTTAGAATTGGATGATTTTCGGCATTTATTAGAAAGTATTTTGCAGCGTCAGCATGGAAGAGAAATTCGATTATTAGGCTTAACAGTGATGTTAAAACCTGAAGAACTAAATAAGCAACTGAGTTTTTTCTAACTTTATTTGGTTAATAACAACCACACTTAGGTTATTTCTGGTTTAAATTGTATTGGCAACTATTGGTGAAATGGTGTGATTTACTGACAAGTTATTAACTCATTGAATGTTTATTTTTGATATGTTTCCCCACAATGTTACTCATGAGATAGAACGATGAAAAAAATAATATTACTAGCGTCGATGCTGCTAAGTTCGCCGTTATGGGCCGCACAGTGCCGAGTGAATGTTGGTCATGAAGTTCATTTGGATGGTGAGAAAGTTGAGATCATTAAAACCTCTACCGATAAAGTGCTGATGGATGACCAGAATAACTTATACATTCATGGTGAGAGGGTCGAATTAGATGCTGAACAGCAATCAGCGTTGGAGAAATATCAAGAAGATATCAATACGGCATTGCCGAAAGCGAAGCAATTAGCCAGCGATGGTCTCGCTTTAGCTAATGATATTCTTGATGATGTTGCGGCCAGTATTGATTCACCAAACGCTTTCGATAAGGTTAAGCAGTCAATGACAGAGTTTTTTGCCGATATTGAAAGTCGTTATTACCAAGGTGATGATTTAGTGTTACCAGCTCAAACTTTTGAATCGATGAGTGAAACATGGGCTGAAGATTTTGAAAAGGCCAAGGCTTTGTTCAATCAAGAGTTTATAGCTAGTGCATTTGAGGCGCTGTCGAGCAAAATGCAGCAAGAGGGTGGGTTAAATCTAACCGAACTGGCAAATACCATGGCTGAGCTTAAAGACAAACTCGCTGTGCGTATAAATGAGTATTCCAATCAAATCCAAAAAGAGAACGACGATTTTTGTGAGTCTCTCGACAATATGGTTGAGCAAGAACAACAATTGCATCAAAAAATACCTGAACTAAAAGATTATCAGGTGTTTACCATCTAAACTTAGGGAGTGTCTTTTTCTCATCCTAACTTCGTTACAGTGACTGATGGTTTGAACATTGCTTAAAAATTTTAGTTTAAAATGGTTAACCGCTTGGGTATCGGTAACAGTCGTTGTACTGTTTGTTCTGTGCTACCTACTTTTTAAGTATATGTGGTCTTATGATCGCGCAGTAGAGCATGCTTTGTCTTTACAACAAAGTGAAGTAAAACGTGTTCAAACCGTTATTAATATGGCAAAAGCGGAGTTAGAAGCTTCATTAGCCGATTACGCTGCTTGGAATGAAATGGCAGATTTCATTCGTAATCCAACGGATGAGTTTGTTCAAGATGACATTGGATCTCATGCTTTTGAATCTAACTCGCTGAATGGTATTTTTATTTTTGACCCCAATGTGCAACTGGTTTGGGGATTAAGATATGATTACGAAACGGGTAAGGAAATTAGTTATGATTCGATACGCTATCGCTTTGGTGAACTTCTTGTTGATGCGATGAGAAAAGAACAAAGTTTTGTCGACCCAACCATCCGTTTTATTGTTATCGACAATGCTCCATTTATCATTGGAACTTCAAGGGTTTGTAACAGCGGTGGCTCCGAGTGTAATAAAGGTTATTTGATATTTTTAAAGCAAATCAACGACAAGTTTTTAAATGGAATTGAACAAGCGACAGGAATCAGTACCGATATACTTGTTCGATCAATCAATCAAGATGTTTTGCTTAAGCCGATTAGTAATATTACCTATCTTGAAATGCTGGATTACCGTAACCACTCAACGGTATTAATTCAAGTCAATCACAGTGTTAAGATCCCTCCTTTTATTCATTGGCAAGAATTGTCGATGCTGGCTGTTTTTTCTGTCTTGATGTTTTTCTTCAACCTGACTGTTGTGAATAAGCTGGTCAAACCGATAACCGATGCTAATAAAGTATTAGATCAATTTCAAAATTCAGGCGGAAAAATGCCGCATGAAGGCACATTTATATCCAAAGAGATGAAAGCTTTTTCACGGACGATCAACCAGATAGTGACGGAGTTAGAAACAAGCCGCGCTGAGTTGAAGTGGCAGTCAGAACATGACCCACTGACGCGAATTGCCAATCGACGCCGCCTCGAAAAGGTTTTTAAAAGCTATATAACTCGGTATAAGTTTAGATACATCACACTATTTTTAATCGATATTGATCACTTTAAACTTTTTAATGACAACTATGGGCACTTAGACGGTGATAAAGCGTTGAAAGCGGTGGCTGAGTGTTTAGAAAGTCTTGAGTTTGATGGTCGTGGGGAAAAACTTGTTGCTCGTTTTGGCGGTGAAGAGTTTTGCGTGGTACTGGCAAGTGATATGGAAATAGACAGTGAATTGTATGGAGAGAAGTTAGTCAATGCCGTTGAGTTAATGCATATTGTGCATCAGTTTTCACCATCAAATAACGTTTTATCAATCAGTGTTGGTGGTGTTGAAATTGATACTCCTAAGCTCAATGATTATTTAGATTTTTATCACGCCGCCGATCGAGCGTTATACTCTGCAAAAGCGCAGGGTAGGGGACGTTATCTAGTGCAAAAGTTTCAAGCAAACCCCAAAACACAACTCTCTGTTCAATAATATTTACATCCGACCATTATTCTAATTGCCGATTGTTTGCTTAATAAATAGGCAATCTAATTGCTCATTATCGCGCTTTGCATTAGTGTACTAGCCTGCTAGTTTATTGATATCTGTGTGAGTGGTATGACGCAATCTAATTCTCGTGAACTGTTTGGTTCTCGCCTTGGTTTTATTTTAGCAGCAGCGGGTGCAGCCGTTGGCCTTGGTAATATTTGGGGGTTTCCAACGCAAGCAGCCAGTAATGGCGGTGGTGCTTTTCTGTTGGTCTACTTAGTGATGATTATGGTTGTTGCCTTCCCTATGCTCGTTGTTGAAATGGCGATTGGTCGCTTTGGGCAAGCAAACCCTGTCGATAGTATGCGTTCACTCACTGCTAATCCAGTCGCGAAGGCTATCGGAGGAGTTGTTGGTTGGATAGGCTTGAGTGTTCCTAGCGCTGTACTTGCTTTTTATAGCATTGTAGGTGGTTGGTTAATTTGCTTTCTCCTTGGCGCGGTCACGGATCTGCTTGGTATGGCTGAAATGACTGCTTGGTTTAAAGGCTTTAGCGTTGAGAGAAATCTATTTGGGACGCTTATTTTTTATGTTTTGACGATTCTCATTGTCCAAGGTGGAGTCAAGCAAGGGATAGAAAAGTGGTCTACTCGCTTGATGCCCGCATTATTTATATTGTTTGGTGTTTTATTTATTTACATCATGACTCAATCGGGCGCAATGGAGGGGTTACAGCACTATTTGATCCCTGATTTCTCTAAAATTTGGGACAAGCAGCTATTATTGGCTGCAATGGGACAAGGATTCTTCTCTTTGACCATTGGTGGCTGTTCGATGCTGATTTACGGTTCGTATTTAAGTAAGAAAGAAAACTTACCTAAGATGGCATTTAACGTAACACTTGTTGATACCGCTGTTGCTTTTATCGCCGGTTTAGTGGTATTGCCAGCTATGTTCGTTGCCATGCATAAAGGTGTGCAGATCTATGCTGAAGACGGCTCATTGCTAAGTTCTGATACATTAGTTTTTACTGTGTTACCGCTGATGTTTGATAGTTTGGGATGGTTAGGGCAAGTATTTTCGATAGTGTTCTTTACCCTTTTGACAATTGCCGCATTAACTTCTTCTATTTCAATGTTGGAATGCCCCGTTGCTTTAGTGAGTGAGCGTTTTAATACAGCGCGAACACCAACAAGCTGGATTTTAGGTGGTGCGATTGCCAGCATCAGTGTGATTATTGTTTATAACTTTGCTGAGCTATTTGGGCTGGTCGCGATGTTAGCTACACAGTACTTGCAACCTATGGCTGCGCTTATGTTTTGTCTGTTTGGTGGCTGGGTATGGAATCGCTACAGCAAGGTCAAAGAACTTGAGCAAGGTTTCCCTGAATTCCAATTGGGTTGGTTTGGTAAAATTTGGCCGTGGTATGTGAAGTTTGTTTGCCCAGTTCTAGTGACTACGGTGATATGGGCATCGTTTAGCTAAATCGAAATAAAATGAGTGAAAAGCACGCCCTTATTGAAAAGGGCGTGCTTTTTATTTAGAGCTAGACCATTGAAGGTGGGGTAATGTGACCTGTAGTTAATGGTTCTAAATCGGTATCTGCAACTTCTTCAATGAAGTCTCCAACGACTTGTTCAACCATATCATCACTTTGTGAGAAGTATGCAAGGTGAAAAACCGCATCGCCCTCATTAACCAAAGGCAAAGTTTGCTGACCAATGACAATGCCACCTTTATTCGCTTTTAATTCAACCTCAACGTGGCCTAATGGTGAGTTGATATAAGCCAGAACTTGGCCTTTTTCTACTTTATCACCCAAGGTGACTACGGTTCTTAAAATGCCATCGCTTTCAGCTCGTAGCCAACTGGTTGATTTTGCAATGATCGACGTCGGGATCGATTTTCTGCTTTTTCTCATCATACCGATAGCTTGCATGGTTCGTTTGACACCAACAATGCCTGCGTTGATAGCAATAGGATCAAATTTTAAGGCTTCACCTGCTTCGTAGGTTAGTACCGTAATGCCAGATTTTTCAGCTTCACTTCTCAGAGAACCATTGCGCAGTGGCGAATCGATAATCACTGGCGTCGCAAAAGATTGAGCCACACGTAATGTTTCTGGGTTCGATAGGTCGGCGCGAATCTGTGGCAGATTGGTGCGGTGAATCGCCCCCGTGTGTAAGTCAATAATGTAGTCACAGCGCAGTGCGACTTGAGAAAAGAATGTGTGTGCCATACGAGAGGCTAAAGAGCCTGTTTCGCTACCGGGAAAGCAGCGATTGAGATCTCGTCTATCAGGTAAGTAACGTGATTTATGGATGAAACCAAATACGTTTACAATGGGTACAACGATCAGCGTTCCTTTAAGTTTCAAAGGATCAACTGAGTTAATTAACTGACGTACTATCTCAACACCATTGAGTTCATCACCATGAATAGCGGCATTGACCATGAGTGTTGGACCTGACGAAATTCCGTTTATGATTTCGATGGGAATGGATAAAGGGGAGTGTGTATAAAGCTTAGCGGCTTCTAGTTCGATAGCTTTCCGTGTTCCTGGGGGAATGACTCCCCCCAGAAATTCAAATTCCTTATTTTTTTTAACCTTTGCCACGCGTTTTTGTTCCTTTTGTTGCCGCATTTTTTTCGATAAATTCGACAATCATCCCTGCAATATCTTTACCAGTTGCGGCCTCAATACCTTCCAGACCAGGAGATGAGTTTACTTCCATGACAAGTGGGCCACGTTCTGATCTTAATAGATCAACACCAGCAACGTTAAGCCCCATTATTTTTGCAGCCTCGATAGCAGTGCGTCGTTCTTGAGGGGTAATCTTAATTAAAGAAGCTGTACCACCACGGTGAAGGTTTGAGCGGAATTCCCCCTCAGCACCTTGACGTTTCATCGCTGCAATGACTTTATCACCAATCACAAAACAACGAATATCAGCGCCACCCGCTTCTTTGATATACTCTTGCACCATGATGTTGGCCTTAAGGCCCATGAATGCTTCAATGACACTTTCTGCTGCTTTGCGCGTTTCCGCTAACACTACACCGATGCCTTGTGTTCCTTCAAGTAATTTAATCACCACTGGAGCACCGCCAACCATTTCGAGTAAGTCTTTAACGTCATCGGGCTTGCTAGCAAAGCCAGTGATCGGCATACCAATACCTTTACGCGACAATAGTTGCATTGAACGTAGTTTGTCTCGAGAACGGCTGATCGCAACCGATTCATTGACAGGATAGACTCCCATCATCTCAAATTGACGTAAAACAGCAGTACCATAAAAAGTAACTGAAGCGCCGATACGAGGAATAACCGCATCAAACCCCGCCAACTCTTCACCTTTAAAGTGAATTTCTGGCTTGTCTGAATTGATATTCATATAGCAACGTAACGCGTCGATAACCTTGACTTGGTGACCACGATCTTTACACGCTTCAATCAAACGTTTGGTTGAATAAAGCGAAGAGTTACGTGACAGAATACCAATTTTCATTATTTGTGCTCCTCGAAAGCGATTAAAAAGGATTGTGTTGGGTCAACGACAATCTTATTGTGCATAGCGGTACGGCCTAACAGCATGCGAAAAGCCATGTTTTCACGGTTGGTTAAGGTGATCTCTATTGGCCATATTTGACCACCTAAACTGACTTCAGATTCAATCACGTAACGTGTTTCTTCATGGCCGCCTGAATCACGTACGGTACGTTCATCTACCACTTTTGCTTCACAAACGACGACTTTTTCATCATTCCGCTGTAAAGGGTGGATCCAAAAGCGAACCCAAGGCGCTTCTTCTTTAGTAAAGCTTTCTACTTTAAATGCGTGTAAGCAAGACGTACGAGCTCCGGTATCTATTTTTGCTTTGATTTTTTCAATACCTAACGCTGGAAGGCAAAGAGTTTCCCGCCATCCGACAATCATTTTTTCTTTCATCGCAGTTTCAATCTTTTTGAGAATTAAAGATAACGCTAAGGATTAAGCGCTATCATCGATACAACAACGTGCTGTAATCGCTAGAAGAGAGTGTGGTGAATAACTCTAGGAACTTCAAGGGGGCGAACTCTAACAGTGGCTTAAAGTGTGCGCTAATGAATAAATTTTTTCTTATCGATAAATTTTTTTGATAGAAATCAAGTGAAAACAAGATACCGGGCTAGATAGCCCGGTAAAGTCATTAATTATGCTTTGGTTGGGATAGCTTCCAGTAGAGCAACCATCTGATCCCAGAAAAGATCCACAGTGTCGATTTTTACCTTTTCATCTGGGGAGTGAGGGAATTTGATTGTAGGGCCAAATGAAACCATATCCATTTCAGGATAAGGTTTTTTGAACAGGCCACATTCAAGTCCTGCGTGGATAACCATGATATTTGGTTTATGACCGTAGATACCTTCATACATATCACGGAAAATAGCCATGATTTCAGAATCTGCATCAGGCTTCCAGCCAGGATAGGCGCCAGAAAATTCAATCTGAGCACCAGCAAGTTCAGCGACAGAGGTCAGCATACCTTCAACTTGGCTGCGACCAGAGTCAATCAAAGAACGGATCAAACAAAGGACTGTTACGCTATTTTCTGCCGTAGTAATCACGCCAACGTTCAGTGACGTTTCAACCACACCTTCAATTTCATCGCTCATGCGGATCACGCCATTTGGACATGCATTTAACGCCGCAATAAAACGCTGTTGGTCTGCGATAGTAAATACAGTTTTAGCATCATCTTGCACTTCATTGAAAGAAACGATACTGGTTTCAACACGTCCAAGTTCTTCTTTAAGAAGGTCTGTGTAGAAGCCAAATAGTTGATCCAGCTTTGCTTCATTTTCTTTAGGTAAGGCAACAGTGACAAAAGCTTCACGAGGAATCGCGTTACGCAAGCTACCACCACGAAACTCAACTAGGCGCAGTTCAAGTTGTTGTGCGTGGCCAGCTAAAAAGCGAGCAAGCAGTTTATTAGCATTACCGCGACCAGTATGGATGTCGCAACCTGAGTGGCCGCCTTTTAAGCCTTTCAATGTCAATTGACGAGTGACATAGTTACTTGGCGTGGCATCACGTTCAATACTAAATGTCATTGAGCCATCAATGCCGCCTGCGCAGCCCATGTATACTTCGCCTTCTTGCTCTGAGTCAGTGTTCAGAAGAATGTCGCCTTCTAGCCAACCTGCTTCTAGACCGAAAGCACCAGTCATTCCCGCTTCTTCATCGATTGTCAGCAGTACTTCAATAGGACCGTGTTTGATCTCATTAGAAGCCAAAACCGATAGACAAGCAGCCATACCAATGCCGTTGTCAGCACCCAAGGTTGTACCTTTAGCTGTTACCCACTCACCGTCGATGTAAGGCTGAATAGGATCTTTAGCAAAGTCATGTTGCGTATCTTCGTTTTTCTGCGGCACCATATCGATATGTGCTTGTAACACGACACCTTTTTTATGTTCCATTCCTGGAGTGGCTGGTTTTTTAATAAAAACGTTACCGGTTGGATCGCGGCGAACTTCTAAGCCTTGCTCTGTTGCCCACTGAATAATGTATTGAGCAAGCGCTTCTTCATGCTTAGAGGGATGTGCAATAGCACAGATTTTATCGAAAAATTGCCAGATAGGTGTAGATGATAACTTACTGATTTCAGGATAGAACTCAGACACGGAAGGCTCCTTTTATTTGAGTTTGCCAGATCAAGGTGAATAAGATGGTTCTCTGGATAGAGATTGATCATAGCGTGACTTTTGTTATTCACAGCATACCACTCTAGGCAATAGGCGAGTAGCCTGCTTTGAGAGGAATTATTTGAGTGAAATCATTGTTGGACCGTACATAGTGTACAAAGGAGATTACAAATAGGTGTTTAGGCTCTTATTAATAACGACTAGTACTTATGATTAAATTGACATTAATGTAATTTAATTACCAAAAATGAATGACACAGATCAATAAAAGAAAAATATGTGATTCAAATCACCAAAGTGGTTGTAATTTAATTTCTTGGTGGTATATTTGTAACCAACTTCGAAAGCGAAGAAAAAATGCTCAAAGGATGAGTCCGTTTTATCGCCTCCAGGGAACCGAGAAATCAAGTAATATTCAATTGATTTAATAAGGTGATAGTTATGAAAGGTTTACCATCTGCAATGTTCTGGCTAAACAAATCTGTTTATACAAGTAACTTTGCATACCCAACAAGCTTTGGTTACTAAGACTCAAAGCATGTTATCTGAACGTTATGTTCACCCCCTATATATTGGAATTTTTTGACAGTCAATTTGACTTAGATGATTCGCCGCCACCTCAATGAGGTGGCGTTTTTTTATCTGTAATTTGGCTTTCATTACTTCAAATCACTGCGCTAACCATCCTAATAAATTGATGAATTTGCAATCAAAATCCCTTGTTTTTATGGGATTTAACTCATATTGACAGCCAAATTTCCTTCATATCAAAACAAATTGCGTCTGGAATTTGTGATCTGATGTCTCTATAATCCACAGCCAATCGATTACGCAACCGTTTACTTTTTACCTTTATAGGACTCGATCATGCTCGAAAGGCTATTCAAACTCAGTGAAAATGGCACCAACGTGCGCACTGAGGTTATCGCAGGGATTACCACCTTCCTTACGATGGCATACATTATTTTTGTTAACCCTGCGATCTTAGCGGATACAGGTATGGATCGCGGTGCCGTATTTGTTGCTACTTGTCTAGCGGCAGCTATTGGCTGTTTTATCATGGGCTTTGTTGCAAACTACCCAATCGCCCAAGCTCCAGGGATGGGGTTAAACGCATTCTTCACTTATGCGGTTGTGCTTGGCATGGGTTATACATGGCAAGTTGCTTTGGCGGCGGTGTTTGTTTCTGGGATCCTGTTTATATTCCTCAGCATATTTAAAATTCGTGAATGGATTATCGAATCTATTCCTATGTCATTGCGGACAGGCATCTCAGCGGGTATTGGCCTTTTCCTTGCTTTTATTGCATTGAAAAATGCAGGAATTGTGGTCGATAACCCGGCAACATTAGTGTCTGTTGGTGCGATTACTTCATTACCTGCGGTGTTAGGTGCCATTGGTTTCTTCTTAACTATTGCTTTGGTGCACCGTGGTCTGAAAGGTGCCGTTATGATCGCTATTCTAGCGGTAACTGGCCTTGGTTTAATATTTGGTGATGTGCAATGGCATGGTGTTATGTCGACACCACCAAGTATTGCTCCAACATTTTTACAGCTTGATTTCTCAGCCATTTTTGAAGTTGGTATGATTTCAGTGGTTTTTGCTTTTTTGTTTGTCGATTTATTTGATACTGCTGGTACCTTGGTTGGTGTGGCACAAAAAGCAGATTTAATTGGTAAAGATGGCAAAATTCCTCGCTTGAATAAGGCACTGCTTGCCGATTCAACCGCGACTTCTATTGGTGCGCTATTGGGAACGTCTAACACCACTTCTTACATTGAAAGTGTCGCTGGTGTTTCTGCGGGTGGTCGTACAGGTTTAACCGCCGTGGTCGTTGGCATTTTATTCTTACTTGCATTATTCTTCTCGCCATTAGCTGGAATGATCCCTGCGTATGCAACGTCAGGTGCATTGTTTTATGTGGCCATTTTGATGCTTTCTGGCCTAGTGAGTATTGATTGGCGCGATCTGACTGAAGCGGCTCCAGTCGTTGTCACTTGTTTACTGATGCCTTTGACATTCTCTATTGCAGAAGGTATTTCACTTGGTTTTATCGCCTATGCAGCCATTAAGCTGTTTAGTGGCAAAGGGCGCAGTGTATCGATGAGTGTGTGGGTTATGGCTGCTATCTTCATCTTCAAATACATCGCCTCTGCGTAATGGCAGGCAGATTATTTAAATTATTAGATTTATAACAATTAGGTTTATAACAATGAGCAATAAATTCGTTATCACTTGGGACAACATGCAGACTTACTGCCGTCAATTAGCAGAAAAGCAAATGCCTGCAGAACAATGGAAAGGTATTTGGGCTGTCAGTCGTGGTGGTTTAGTACCTGGTGCAATCTTGGCTCGTGAATTGGGAATTCGTCACGTTGATACCATCTGTATCTCTAGTTACGATCATGATCATCAGCGTGATATGACCGTCATTAAAGCACCAGAAGGTGATGGTGAAGGTTTCTTGATTGTTGAAGACTTAGTTGACAGTGGTGATACAGCTCGTAAATTACGTGAAATGTACCCTAAGGCTAAATTAATTGCGGTTTGTGCTAAACCTTCAGGTGTTGATTTATTGGATGACTATGTTGTCGATATTGCTCAAGACACTTGGATCGAACAGCCTTGGGATATGACGATTCAGTACGCTGAACCTATCAATCGTAAACAAAAATAAATCTTTTTGTGTTTATTTGAAAAAGGCCCTTTATAGGGCCTTTTTTTTGATTACTATAACCTTATCGCTCTCAACAGAATCGGCTTATGTCTGAACCTAAAAGCAAAAATCTCTCTGAAACCTTATTCCAAAAGCATAAACAAGCGAAAGAAACCTCGGCACTCATTCGCTATATGCCAAGTAGCCAAGAAGTCTTGGACAATAAAAAGCAGCAGGAAGGGTATGCTTGGTATCGTAACCTAAGGCGTCTGCAGTGGATTTGGCAGGGGATCGATCCGGTAGAGCAAGAAGAAGTACTGGCAAAAATCGCTTCATCGAAGCACTCAAGAACACATGACGAGTGGTTGGATACGGTGATGGGATACCACGGCGGCAATTGGTCTTATGAGTGGACAAAGCTTGGTATGCGTCATCAAAAAAGGGCGAATAACAAGCAAAGTGAGGAGGCGGCAAATGAACTTTTTTCTGCGTCTTTGTGTTTTAGTATTGCCGGTTACCCTCATCTGAAAAATGATAACTTGTCCTTGCAGGCTCAAGTGCTAGCTAACAGCGCTTATAGTGAAGCATCAAAACTGACGAGTTACGTTATTAAGCAAATAGAAGTACCGTACAAAAATAAAAAGATCATTGTTAACCTTCATTTACCTAATACCGATAGACCTCATCCCGTTATCATGGTGAGTGCTGGCTTAGACAGTTTGCAAACGGATATGTGGCGTTTATTCCGTGATTATTTAGCTCCACGCGATATTGCGATGATCACCATCGATATGCCTTCTGTTGGTCACAGTTCTCATTGGCCATTAACTGAAGATTCTTCATGCTTACACCAAGCAGTGTTGCACGAGTTATCGCGTCTACCTTGGGTTGACCATCAAAAAGTCGGACTTGTTGGCTTTCGATTTGGTGGTAATTCAATGATAAGACTGTCTTTTTTAGAACAGGATAAGATCAAAGCATGTGTCTCGTTAGGAGCTCCAGTTCATGATATTTTCACTTCTCCAACCAAGTTAAAGCAAATGCCTAAGATGTATCTAGATGTTTTAGCTTCACGCTTAGGGAAGGAGGCCGTTGATATTGATAGCCTCTCTGGGCAAATGATGGCTTGGTCACTGAAAGTCCAAGGGTTCTTATCGAGTCGTCGCACTAAAGTGCCTATTCTTGCGTTGGGCTTAGAGGGCGATCCAATTTCACCTTACTCAGATAACCAGCTTGTTGCGTTGTTTAGTGAATATGGCAAAGCTAAGCAGATAAAAAGCAAAACAATTTCACAAGGATATGAGCAATCCCTCGATTTAGCGATAAAGTGGTTAGAAGATGAGCTATTTAGGTGACTTTTCCTCTAATTTAGTTAAGCATGATATAAGTATGCCTTAACAAGCATATGAACAATCAAAAATAATGATCATTCTTAACATTGAAATGGAGAGTCATATGTCAGAGATGACCCAAGCCCCGACTCATTATCGTTTGTTGGCCGCATTAAAGGCTATCGGTCCTTATCTACGTGAAGGGCAGTGCCGAGAGGAGAACTACTTGTTTGATTGTCTTTCTGCCTGTGTTAACGATAAAAAATCCCCAGAGAAAAGAGAATTTTGGGGATGGTGGTTGGAGCTTACCAAAACAGAATCTGGGTTTGACGCTAAGTATCATGCAGGACGCTATAACTTGGCAGGAACGTGGGATGCCGATACGATTCCCAAATCAGTACAATCAGAAGTAAAACGTACTCAAGAAGAGTTTCATGCAAAATTGGTTTCGACCTTGTATGAGCGATTTGAATTGTCGGTTGAGATTACTGAAGATTCTGCTGAATTCGCCTGATTTCCTTTCTCTTACCATTCTCGCGAGTAAAAAGGTGCTTTTTAGCACCTTTTCTACTTGTGAATTTTTGCTTTGATTGTTAAAACATCCTTTCTTATGTGTTTTCCATTTCAGAAGAAATCATGACAACGAATCAACAAAGCGGAAAAGCAATACAACTTCAAACCGTCGTTGTGAAGCTAGGGACCAGTGTTCTAACCGGTGGTACGTTAGCGTTAGACAAAGCTCATATGGTTGAGCTTGTACGCCAATGTGCCGAACTGAAAAAACAAGGCCACTCAGTGGTGATTGTATCATCTGGTGCGATTGCCGCAGGTCGAGAGCACCTTGGTTACCCCGCACTGCCCAACGCAATGGCAAGTAAACAACTGCTTGCTGCGGTAGGGCAAAGCCAGTTGATTCAAGCTTGGGAGTCACTTTTTGCTATCTACGGTATCAAAATAGGCCAGATGCTTCTTACTCGCGCTGATCTTGAAGACCGTGAACGCTTTCTTAACGCTCGTGACACCGTCAATGCCTTAATCGATAATGACATCATCCCTGTGGTGAATGAAAACGATGCCGTGGCTACAAGTGAAATCAAAGTTGGCGATAACGACAATTTATCGGCATTGGTTGGTATTTTGTGTGGTGCGGACAAGCTGTTGTTGCTGACTGATCAAAAAGGTCTTTTTACGGCTGATCCACGCAAAGATCCAAACGCAGAGCTGATTAAAGAAGTTAAAACCATTGATGATACTTTACGCAAAATTGCTGGTGGTAGTGGCACTACATTAGGTACTGGTGGTATGGCTACCAAACTGCAAGCGGCAGATATTGCACGCCGTGCTGGTATTGAAGTGATCATCGCGGCTGGTCGTGCCCATAACGTGATTTTTGATTCATTGAGTGATAAGCCGCAAGGCACACGTTTTTTACCGTGTATTGAAGCGTTAGAAAACCGTAAACGTTGGATCCTCGCTGGCCCTGCTGCTTCGGGTGACATTGTGATAGATGATGGTGCTGTAAATGCTGTCGTAGGCAAAGGTAGCAGTTTGCTCGCCAAGGGTGTGCTTGAGGTACGAGGCAAATTTGCACGTGGAGAAGTAGCGCGTGTCACCGATCGTCGCGGTATGTTGATCGCCAAAGGGATCGCTGCTTATTCAAGTAAAGATCTAGCGAAAATAACCGGCAAACACAGTAAAGATATCGGTTTGATTTTGGGCCACGATTACGGTTCTGAAGTCATCCATCGCGACGATTTGGTCGTGATCCAAGAATAATTGAGGGAGAGACTCGTGGACTTAATCAACATGGGAAAAGCGGCCAAAGAGGCGGCTTTTCACCTTGCAACAGCATCAACGGCACAAAAAAATGCTGCGCTTGCCATCATAGCTGATGAGCTAGAAGCCAATCTTGAAACCATTCTTGCTGCAAATGCGAAGGATATTGAGCTTGGTCGTGACGCTGGTTTAAGCGATGCGCTGCTTGATCGACTGTTACTCAATGAATCTCGTCTTAAGGCTATTGCCAGCGATGTGCGTAATGTGATCGGCCTTAATGATCCTGTCGGTAGTGAAATTGACAGTAAAGTACTAGAAAATGGTATGTCATTATCGCGTCGCCGCGTACCGCTCGGTGTGGTTGGGGTTATTTACGAAGCGCGTCCTAATGTAACCATTGATATTGCGGCTTTATGTTTAAAAACAGGGAACGCCAGTATTTTACGTGGTGGTAAAGAAACCTTTTTCTCCAACATGGAGTTGGTCAAAGTTATTCAGCTTGCGCTTGAGAAAGCAAAGCTTCCTGCCGCTTCCGTGCAATACATTGAAAAGCCAGATCGTGAGCTTGTTTCACAGCTACTGAAGTTGGATGACTATGTCGATATGATCATTCCTCGCGGTGGGGCTGGCTTGCATAAAATGTGCAAAGAAAATAGCACAATACCGGTAATTATTGGTGGGTTTGGTATCAGTCATATTTTTGTCGACCAGTCGGCTGATTTAGACAAATCGGTGGATGTGATTGAAAACGCTAAAGTACAACGCCCTTCTGCGTGTAATGCGTTAGATACATTGCTCGTGCACCAATCGATTGCGAGTGAATTTTTAGCCAAACTGGTACAGCGCTTAAGCGACAAAGTCGAATTTGTTGCAGAACCAAAAGCTAAAGCCTTGATGGGCGATGCTAAGCAACTGCGAGAGGCTGTTGATGGTGATTTCGATACCGAATGGCTAAGTTATACCTTGGGTGTGAAGGTGGTGAGTGATGTTCAGCAAGCTATCACTCATATGCGTGATCATAATGCGAGCCATTCTGACGCGATAATGACTAACGACTTGTTTAATGCGGAACTTTTTATTAATGCGGCTGGTTCGGCAGCAGTCTACGTTAATGCTTCGACTCGATTTACCGATGGGGCGCAGTTTGGACTCGGCGCTGAAGTGGCAGTATCAACACAGAAGCTGCATGCTCGTGGCCCCATGGGTTTAGAAGAGCTCACCAGCTATAAATGGGTTGGAAAAGCGAACTACTTATCTCGTCAATAAATGACTTCGGTGTCGCAGTTAACAAAACCTACTAAACATTGGTTGAAAAGGGGCTACGCGGCCCCTTTTGCTTTCAACTTCGCCACCAATTCCGTTACACTAATGCACATTGCTATGGAGGTGATATGCATTGTCCTTTTTGTTCAGAGAACGACACCAAAGTCATTGATTCGCGCCTAGTGGCAGATGGCCATCAAGTACGTCGTCGTCGCCAATGTCTAGCGTGTAATGAGCGTTTTACTACGTTTGAATCAGCTGAATTATTGATGCCGAAAGTCATTAAGTCGAACGGTAATCGTGAACCATTTAATGAAGATAAAATGGTCGGTGGTATCCAGCGCGCACTCGAAAAACGTCCTGTTAGTGCTGATGCGATTGAGCTTTCAATCAGCATGATTAAGTCTCAGTTACGCGCGACCGGAGAACGGGAAGTACCAAGTGAAATGATTGGTAACTTAGTGATGGAACAGCTAAAAGAACTCGATAAAGTCGCTTATATCCGTTTTGCTTCTGTATATCGCAGCTTTGAAGACATTCGTGAATTTGGCGAAGAAATCGCGAAGTTGGAAGACTAACGGCCATGTTTACTCCGTTTGATTATCAAATGATGGCGCAGGCGATTGCACTTGCGAAAGGTGGCCAGTTTACTACCGCTCCTAATCCCAACGTTGGATGTGTGATAACCCAAGGCGATGAAATTGTTGGCCAAGGCTTCCACTATCGAGCTGGAGAAGCTCATGCTGAAGTTCACGCTTTGCGCATGGCTGGTGATCGTACTGAAGGCGCGACGGCATACGTAACTCTCGAACCATGTTCGCATTATGGTCGAACACCACCTTGTGCAGAGGGATTGATCAAAGCCAAAGTTGCTAAGGTGATTTGTGCAATGCAAGACCCTAACCCGCAAGTCGCTGGGCGTGGAATTCAAATGCTGCGAGATGCGGGGATTGAGGTCGAAGTTGGGTTGTTAGAAGCGGATGCTATCGCACTTAATCCCGCATTCATCAAACGCATGCAAACGGGCATACCGTTTGTACAGTTGAAAATGGCCGCAAGCTTAGATGGCCAAACCGCACTCAGTAATGGGCAAAGTCAGTGGATTACCTCGGTAGCGGCTCGGCGTGATGTGCAGCATTTTCGTGCTAAAAGTGGGGCCATTTTATCAACCAGTAAAACCGTTATCGAAGATAATGCTTCATTAACGGTTCGTTGGAATGAGCTACCAGAATCGATTCAAGATAGCTACAGCCACACTGAACTTCGCCAACCGATCCGCGTTATTTTAGATCGTCAAAAACAACTGAATGCCTCACTCAACCTTTTCCATGCTCCAAGTGAAATCATCTCGCTAACGGCAGATCATCGAACGTTACTCAATCAAAATGATCAATTTGATTTGACGCGAACCTTTGAATATCTCGCTCAGCAACACAATATTAATCATTTGTGGGTTGAAGCCGGAGCAACGCTTGCTAAGTCATTACTGCAAGCAGACCTGGTGGATGAAATTATTCTCTATCTAGCCCCTAAAATAATGGGCAGCGATGGCCGAGGTTTATTTGGCGCATTAGAGTTATCCTCTATGGCCGATGCCTTAGAGTTAACAATTAAAGATGTACGACAAGTTGGGCCGGATATTCGGATCACAGCTGTACCGAAACTAAAAGATAAATAAGATGTTTACAGGAATTGTAGAAGCAGTGGGCACGCTCGCTGCCATAACACCAAAAGGTGAAGATATCAGTGTTACGGTTAACGTTGGCAACCTTGATATGGCTGATGTAAAGCTGGGTGACAGTATTGCTACCAATGGTGTGTGTTTGACGGTGGTTGATTTTGGCTCTCACCATTACAGCGCGGATTTATCTCTTGAAACTCTCAATAAGACAGGTTTCACTGCTTACCAAGTTGGTGACAAGCTTAACTTAGAAAAAGCGATGCTTCCTACCACACGCTTTGGTGGTCATATTGTTTCAGGACACGTCGATGGCGTTGGCGAAATCATTGAGCGTAACAGTGTTGGCCGAGCCATAGAATTATGGGTCGCAATGCCGAAGGAACTGAATAAGTACGTGGCGGAAAAAGGGTCAGTCACTGTCGATGGCATCAGTTTGACCGTTAATGAGTTAAGGAAAAACGCCTTCAAACTGACTATTGTTCCCCACACATCAGAAGAAACCACTATCAATGATTTTCATGTTGGACGTAAAGTGAATTTAGAGGTGGATGTTCTTGCGCGTTATATGGAGCGTTTACTTCAAGTTCAGCGCGGTGAAGATGCACCGGAATCTAAAATCACCATGGAATTTTTACAGCAAAATGGTTTTGCCTAAGCGGCAATATCATTACTGCCCTGATATGGGTAGGCAGCGGAAAGTAATCCAGTCATAGGAATAGATTATGTCAATTAGTACGCCACAAGAAATTATTGAAGATATTCGTCTAGGTAAAATGGTCATCTTGATGGATGACGAAGATCGTGAAAATGAAGGCGATCTGATCATGGCCGCTGAACATGTTACCCCTGAAGCGATTAATTTTATGGCTAAATACGGTCGCGGTTTGATCTGTTTAACCATGACCAAAGAACGTTGCCAGCGTTTGGGCTTGCCACCAATGGTGCAAGATAATAACGCCCAGTACACAACCAATTTCACCGTCTCTATTGAGGCTGCTGAAGGGGTAACGACAGGTATCTCTGCGGCTGATCGTGCAGTGACAGTACAAGCTGCGGTCGCGAAAGATGCCAAAGCGTCTGATTTAGTGCAGCCGGGGCATATTTTCCCGCTAGCGGCACAAGAAGGTGGGGTATTAACTCGTGCGGGACATACTGAAGCCGGGTGTGACTTAGCGCGCCTTGCTGGGTTAGAACCCGCTTCTGTGATTGTGGAAATCCTTAACGAAGATGGCTCAATGGCGCGTCGTCCTGATCTGGAAGTTTTTGCGCAGCAGCATGGCGTAAAGTTGGGCACTATTGCGGATTTAATCGAATATCGTAATAACACCGAAACGACCATTGAACGTGTCGCGCAATGCAAACTACCAACTGAATATGGTGAGTTCGAGCTCTTTACCTACCGTGACATCATTGATAATCAAATTCATTATGCATTGAAAAAAGAGACGCTAGCACAACAAGCACCATTAGTGCGTGTGCATTTACAAGATACGTTTACCGATTTACTACGCAGTGATCGTAATGCAGAGCGTAGTTGGACGTTAGACAAGGCAATGCAACGCATTGGTAGTGAAGGTGGTGTGTTGGTGATTTTGGGCAATGAAGAGTCAACCGATTTATTGATTCATCGTGTTAAAATGTTCGAGCAACAAGATAAGGGTGAAGCACCAACGCTAGCGAAAAAACAGGGCACATCACGCCGTGTCGGTGTCGGTTCGCAGATGTTGGCCGATTTAGGTGTAAGTGAAATGCGTCTGCTATCTTCGGCGAATAAAAAGTATCATGCTCTGGGTGGTTTTGGACTTAACGTTATCGAATACGTCTGTGAATAATTTTCTGAATCTAGCGCGTTTTTTCTAAATTGAATGTGATAGTGCAAGGTTCTGTTAGTCAAAGGAAGCGAAAGGCTTCCTTTGTTATTTTTAGAGTTTGGTGTTTGGTTTGAACGCTAAGCCGAATTTCCATTAGATATTGCTCACAAATTTGTGCTAGAATCCGGCGATTCTCACTTGTGAATATAGTTAAAGGAAAGCTTATGAAAGTGATCGAGGGTGGCTTCCCAGCGCCAAATGCAAAAATTGCTATCGTTATTTCTCGTTTCAACAGTTTTATTAACGAAAGTCTTCTTTCTGGTGCAATCGATACTTTAAAGCGTCACGGACAAGTTAGCGAAGACAACATTACCGTTGTTCGCTGCCCTGGTGCTGTAGAATTACCTCTTGTTGCTCAACGTGTTGCAAAAACAGGTAAATACGATGCAATCGTATCTCTCGGTACTGTTATCCGTGGTGGTACACCACACTTTGACTATGTATGCAGTGAATGTAATAAAGGTTTGGCACAAGTGTCATTGGAATACAGCCTTCCAGTCGCATTCGGTGTCCTAACTGTTGATACTATCGATCAAGCCATTGAACGCGCAGGAACCAAGGCTGGTAACAAAGGTGCAGAAGCTGCACTAAGCGCGCTTGAGATGATTAACGTTCTTTCTGAAATCGATTCCTAATGGGGGCCAGTGTGAAACCAGCCGCACGTCGTAATGCACGTCAATTTGCGCTACAAGCAATTTATTCTTGGCAAATTACAAAAGAAAATGTAGCCACTGTCGAAGAGCAATTCCTCTCGGGTGGTAAGTATGATGAAGAAGAGCATCATGCTGCAGAGCCAGCTTTAACGGCTCCAGAAACCGACGTTGCATATTTCCGTGATCTACTCACGGGTGTAGTGCTAAGCCACACAGAGCTAGATAGCAAATTGCGTCCTTTCGTGTCTCGTCCTATGCAGGATTTGGACATGATGGAATTGGCGTTACTTCGTTTAGCCATGTACGAAATGACTCGTCGTGAAGATGTTCCTTATAAAGTGGTCATCAATGAAGCGATTGAGTTAGCTAAAGTATTTGCAGCTGAAGATAGCCATAAGTTTGTGAATGGTGTACTTGATAAAGCCGCACCTCACGTACGCAAAAAATAATTAGTCGTTTAAAAATAAAAAGGTCAGCATATGCTGACCTTTTTTATGACAATATTTCTCTGCTATATACCCAAACCACTTGAAGTTGCAAGTAGGTGGCAAGTGAGTTCATCCCCATCAGCATAGATAAGCTATGTGATTGGGGGGAGCGAACATAGCCAACACCGCTGCAACTTCAGTCGAAAGGGTATAGCTCTAGCAACGAGGAATGCCACAATAATAAAAACTAAGGGCAGGAAACTTGGCATGTCCGGTGAATTTAATTTAATTGATCGCTATTTTTCTAACCGTCAACCGCAACGTAAAGACGTATTTCTCGCCTTAGGTGATGACTGCGCATTAGTTAAACCGCCTGAAAATGTTCGTATTGCGATCAGTACTGATACTTTGGTGGCGGGTACACATTTTTTGATAGATGCGAACCCTGCTTGGGTCGCACATAAAGCGCTGGCTTCTAATATCAGTGACCTTGCTGCAATGGGAGCAACACCCGCTTGGGTATCGTTTGCACTCACGATGCCAAATCCCGATGAGGCATGGCTAAAGCCATTTTGCGATGCTTTTTTTGAACTTGCCAATTACTACAATATCCAACTGATTGGTGGTGACACCACCAAAGGGCCATTAAGTTTAACGCTCACGGTGCAGGGCTTTGTTCCTCAAGAACAAGCGTTACTTCGCAGCGGTGCTAAAGTGGGCGATTGGGTATATGTCACTGGTGATCTTGGTGATAGCAAGGCGGGGTTGGATGTTATTCTTAACAATGCGTTACGTGCTAAACCATTTGCGCTTGAGTTGGAAAAGCGCCACTATCTTTCGACACCGAGGATACTGGCAGGTCAGGCATTGCTGAATTTGGCTTCAGCAGCCATTGATATTTCTGATGGTCTGATTTCAGACATCAAACATATACTCGAACGCTCTCAGGTTGGCGTCAGTCTTGATGTTGCAGCATTACCTTTATCACAAGAGCTGTTGCAGTTTGTCGGCAATCTTGAAATAGCGCAGCAGTATGCTTTGACCAGTGGCGAAGAGTACGAACTGTGCTTTACCGTTCCAGAACAGAACAAAGGGTCCATTGAAAGTGCGCTCGCTCATTGTGGTTGTAAAGTGAGTTGTATTGGACAGATCCGTCCACAAGGTACATTTGAATTACATCATCAAGGTAAAGTGCTTAATTGGCAGCTCAATGGCTATGACCATTTTAAGGTGAATTTATGACCAATCCGCTATCTCGTCTTTCATTGAAAAATCCGTGGCACCTTTTAGCTACAGGGTTTGGCAGTGGTCTATCGCCTGTAGTACCCGGTACAATGGGAACATTGGCGAGTGTGCCTTTTTACTTACTGCTTGTTCAGTTACCTACCGTGTTATATGCCAGCGTCGTAGTGATAACCTGTTTGGTTGGCATTAAAATTTGCCAAGTGACCTCTGATGATATGCAGGTTCATGATCACGGTTCGATTGTTTGGGATGAATTTGCTGGTTTTTGGATAACCATGTTGGTGGTGCCACTGTTTAACTTATCCCCTTTTGATTGGAAGTGGCTGGTCACCGGTTTTATACTGTTTCGCTTTTTCGATATGGTGAAACCTTGGCCTATCGGTTGGTTAGATAAGCGAGTTCATGGTGGGTTAGGGATCATGCTTGACGATATTGTTGCCGGGTTGATGTCGGCAATTGCACTGTATTGGGTGGGGCTCTATGCCGGGTTGCTTTAAAAAAGGCGACAAAAAAGGTTCCCTATGGAACCTTTTTTCTTGGTTATAAATTGGGTGTTATTTAAGTTTCTCTAAATCGGCTTCAATCTCAGAAATTTTGCTGGAGACGACTTTTTCTAAATGACGCAGATCAGTGAGTATTTTTTGCTTAAGGTCTATCTCGGCCTGTGGTGCTGGTTTCGTTATCTTGTTCAGTTCATCAATCACTAACGTCAAGTTACGGTTGATTTCGGTAACTTCTTTGTACTGATGACTACCACTGTCGACTAAGACATTTTTTACCTGTCGGGGGTACTTAAATTTTACGCTTTTAGCGAAAAGCTCACCTTTCTGCTTATGAAAGTAAATCTTCAACACATCTTTATGTGCTTCTTGACGAAGTGAATAGCGCTCAATTTGTTTAGGATCTTGAATACCTAAACCTATGAGGTATGGAAACATAAGCGACCTCTATTATTTTATGTGACACATCAACGACCTGTTTCAATGTAGCAGGCTAAATCATCGCTAGATAGTTCCTAACCCCATCAATACCTCAACTTGTGGGCAAGATCGCTTTCCGTCTCCTTTTAATTTGGCGCAAGTTCAGAGACATTTTTTATTAGCGTTTCGCGTAAACTTAATTCCTCTTCTTCGCTTAATTTTCCTCCTTGAGAGCTTGTTAGAATGAATAAATCTTCCGCTCGCTCGCCAATGGTGGTGATTTTTGCTCCATGCAAATGAATATCTAAATTGGTAAACGTGCGACCAACCGTTGCGAGTAACCCCGGTGTATCAAGTGCAACAAATTCCATTAAGGTGCGCTTATTGCTCTTTGTTGGTAAGAAATCGACTCTGGTCTTCACTTTAAAATGTTGTAAGTTGCGTGGTGTACGGCGTAATTTCAATTTATCTTGCCAACCTGCTTTCAGACCATTAAGCAGATTTTCTATAACAAAATCATGGTGATCTTCATCAATTGCTTCACCGTTGTGATCTAGAACCATGAATGTATCGAGTACATAGCCATCTTTACTCGACATGATTTGTGCGTCGTGGACACTTAAATTGCGTCGGTCAAGTTCAGCGACTACGGTGGCGAACACGGCAGGTTGATCTTTGGTGTACACAAAAACTTCGGTGCCACCTCGAGTTGCTTTTTTGCTAAGCAGAATGAGTGGTTGGCTTGAGTCTTCATGACGCAGTAAGTGTGTACAGTGCCAGGCGATCTGCTTGTGGGTATGGCGTAAGAAGTAATCAGCTTTAAACCGTTGCCAGAGCACTTCGATTTCTCGCGCATTAAAACCTTCTTTGCGCAGTAATGCTGACGCCAGTTGTTGATTGTGTCTAATTCGGTCACGGACATCGACGGGGTTTTCTAAGCCACGGCGTAATGCGCGTTGAGTTGAATGGAAAAGTTCAGCCAATAACGTGCGCTTCCAACTGTTCCAGAGCTCTGGGTTTGTTGCGCAAATATCGGCTACGGTTAGGCACACTAAATGTTCTAGATACTCTTCATCACGGACCTTTTTGGCAAATTCTGTGATGACATCTGGGTCATAAATATCACGCCGTTGAGCGGTGACCGACATCAAAAGGTGATTTTGCACTAACCAAGCCACAAGTTTGGCTTCTGGTTTGGATAAACCATGTTCAATACAAAAATTGTACGCTTCGGTTGCACCAATTTCAGAATGGTCACCACCACGACCTTTACCAATATCGTGGAAAATCGCGGCGAGGATCAGTAGCTCTTTTTTCTGAAGGCGAGGGTAGACTTCACAGCAAATCGGATGCCTCTCATGATTTTGGGCATGGTTAAAAGTATTGATGTGCTTGAGCAAACGAATACTGTGTTCATCAACAGTGTAAACATGAAAAAGGTCAAATTGCATTTGTCCTACAATCTGACTCCATTGTGGCAAATAAGCTGCAAGTACCCCTAATTTGTGCATCAAGCTAAATGCACGATGTAGTGCATTGGGATGGCGTACTAACGCCATGAAGGTTTCACGAGCTTCGGGAATAGTGTGTAGGAATTTGTTCAAGCGGCGACGAGCAGTACGCAATTGGCGCATCGTTGCAGGTGCAACACTCTCAATGGTCGAGTCATTGGCAATATGAATAAACATATCCAAAATTGTTTCTGGACGAGCTTGGAAAAGAGCTGGTTTACGCGCTTCAATCAAGTTGCCGCGACGTTGAAAATCGTCATCTAAAATGACGGCAGGTATCTCCTCACCGTTATTGAGGATGGCTTGAGCAAACAAACGTAGTAACATTTTGTTGAGTTCAGCAACGCGGCGCAGTGTGCGATAGAACTCTTTCATCATCATTTCTACACCGCGGTTGCCCTCACCAGTGAATCCTAAGTGCTCGGCTACTTGAGCTTGATGGGCAAAAGTGAGTCGGTTGTCATAGCGTTTTAATTCAATGTGTAGTGCGAATCGTACGCGCCATAGGAAATCTTGGCATTCCACCAATTCACGATATTCTGCGTCAGTTAAAAAACCAAAGCGGCTCATTTCCAATAATGAGGTAGCACCAAAATGGCGTCTCGCAACCCAGCTTAATGTATGAATATCTCTTAAACCGCCCGGAGTTGATTTGATATCAGGCTCAAGGTTGTAAGTTGTATCGTGATAGCGTGCGTGGCGGTCTCTCTGCTCTTGAATTTTGGCACGGTAAAAGGTTTCACTGGGCCAAAATGACTCGGAGTGGATTTGCATTTTTAAGTGATGAAAGGTGTCGTTGCTACCACATAACAAGCGAGCTTCTTGCAGGTTTGTCGCTACGGTCAAATCTTCACGCCCAATGTCTGCGCATTCTTTAATTGTGCGAACGGCATGACCTACTTCTAAGCGTAAGTCCCACAATAGCGTAATGAATTCGCTGATTTTAAGGCCAAGCTCTGCTGGCAAGGTTGTTGTTGAAACAACGAGAATATCAATATCAGAAAGTGGATGAAGTTCGCCACGGCCATAGCCACCAACCGCCACTAAGCTAATATCAACAAGTTGATTAAACTGAAAGTATTCCCATAAGCGATAAAGCAGTTGGTCCATGTACTCAGAGCGACCAAGCACTAAGTCGTTCACTGGATGGTGATTTAGAAATTCGCTTTTCTGGTAGTCGGTAAAATGTTCAAGCTGTTGTTTGAGTTCACTGATCGTGATCTGTGAATCGGAGAAGGTCAGTGGTGACTGAAAAGGCATAACGGCAATCCATGCTAGTGAAAATTCACAACGTGGAGAGACTGTATCAAATCGCTACCGATAAAAAAATATCCCTGCGAGCAGGGATATTCGTAACCGTGTGATTAGGCGTTATTCATTAAGCGAGGAATCGACTCTTCTGCACGCAGCGTAAGCACTTCACAGCCAGTTGCGGTCACTAAAATAGTGTGTTCCCATTGCGCTGAATTTTTGCCGTCAGCGGTATAAACTGTCCAGTTATCTTCTTCATCAAGGCGACAACCAAATTTACCTGCATTAATCATTGGTTCAATGGTGAAAATCATACCTTCACGTAATACGGTTCTGTCGCCATTTTTATAATGCACAACCTGTGGATCTTCGTGGAATTCAGAGCCGATACCGTGCCCACAGTAATCTTTAACAATAGAAAGCTTCAAGCGAGGATTGTTTTTATTGTTGGTTTTAATGTGCTTTTCTATCGCCGTACCAATTTCACCTAACTGAACGCCAGGTTTAACTTTTTTCATGCCAATGTAAAGACACTCTTGTGCCACAAGGCATAAGCGTTTGTCAGAAGGTGAAACTTCACCGACTAGAAACATTTTAGAGGTATCACCGTGGTAACCATCTTTGATAACGGTAATATCGATATTGACGATATCGCCATCTTTTAGAACCGCAGGGCGCTGTAGTTGACCGTACTGCTCGTCTTGAGAGGCTGGAATGCCATGACAGACAATATGATTAATGGAAGTACAAATTGATTTAGGAAAACCGTGATAGTCCAGTGGCGCAGGGATTGCTTGCTGAACTTCAGTAATGTACTTGTGGCAAATTTGGTCGAGTTCTTCTGTTGTCACACCGACTTTTACATGCGGTTCGATCATTTCTAGGACATCAGCAGCCAACTTACCCGCTACACGCATTTTCGCTATTTCTTCGGCATTTTTTATTTTTACAGACATCGGTTTTCTCTAATTCATACTTTTGCACGGCGTGTGCTAATGGGCGTTATTCTAGCAGTGCGTCGGTGAATCGCAAGAAGTCCCTTTCTGTAAGTAAGACTTATTTTCATAAAATGAATAAAAGTAGTACAAGCGAAAAGGGATTTTTTTCTAGCCAGATAAGGCTTAAATATGGTATAAAGCGCGCCGGAATCGAAGTGTGTTTTCTCCATTTTTGGCGAAACCCATATTCATTCCACTCACATTATCTTTAAATCACACACATTCCGACACGTGTTCCGGGGTGCTCCAACAGTAAAACTATTTACATTAAGTGGATAGATGTTAGGGGTCGGATTCATGGGGGATGTGGAGGCCTAACCCCATAGAGGATTTTAAAATGGCAACTGTATCAATGCGCGACATGCTAAAAGCTGGTGTTCACTTCGGTCACCAGACTCGTTACTGGAACCCAAAAATGAAGCCATTCATTTTCGGTGCTCGTAGCCGTGTTCATATCATCAACCTAGAAAAAACTGTACCTATGTTCAACGAAGCTCTAGCTGAGCTACACAAAGTTGGCGAGAAAAAAGGTAAAGTTCTTTTCGTTGGTACTAAGCGCGCTGCATCTGAAGCTGTTAAAGAAGCTGCTATCGCAAGCAACCAATTCTACGTTAACAACCGCTGGTTGGGCGGCATGCTAACTAACTGGAAAACTGTTCGTCAGTCAATCAAGCGCCTAAAAGAGCTTGAAGCTCAATCTACAGACGGTACTTTTGATAAACTAACTAAGAAAGAAGCTCTAATGCGTACTCGCGAAATGGAGAAGCTAGAGAAATCTCTTGGTGGTATCAAAGACATGGGCGGTCTACCTGACGCACTGTTTGTAATCGATGCTGATCACGAGCACATTGCAGTTAAAGAAGCAAACAACCTAGGTATCCCAGTTTACGCTGTTGTTGATACTAACTCTAACCCAGACGGCGTTGACTACGTTATCCCAGGTAACGATGATGCAATCCGTGCAATTCAGCTTTACCTAAACGCTGTTGCAGAAACGGTTAACGAAGGTCGTAACAAAGATGCAGCTGCAATTGCTGCTGCAAAAGACGGTTTCGTAGAAGCTGAATAATAGCGGCTCTGAGTCACGCTTAGTCGTCTATGTGTCACACGATTGATGCATTGACTAAGTTATAGTTAGCATCAGGGGCCAAACAATCGGCCCCTGATTTTTACCACCAGAATCAACTGAGGAATAGAGAATGGCAACTGTAACTGCTGCTCTAGTAAAAGAACTGCGCGAGCGTACTGGCGCAGGTATGATGGAATGTAAAAAAGCACTTGTTGAAGCAAACGCTGACATCGAACTAGCGATTGAAAACATGCGTAAAAGCGGTGCGGCTAAAGCAGCTAAAAAAGCGGGTAACATCGCAGCTGAAGGCACAATCCTTATCAAAGAAGCTGACGGCGTTGCTGCGCTTCTAGAAGTAAACTGCCAAACTGACTTCGTAGCTAAAGATTCTAGCTTCCTAGCTTTTGCTAATGAAGTTCTAGAAGTTGCTCTTACTGAGCGTCTAGATATCGAAGCACTTCAAGCTAAGTTTGAAGAAGCACGTATCGCTCTAGTTGCTAAAATTGGTGAGAACATCACTATCCGTCGCGTTCAATTCATTGAAGGCGCTAAAGTGGGTTCATACCGTCACGGCGACCGTATCGGTGTTGTTGTTGCTGGCGATGCTGACGAAGAAACTATCAAGCACGTAGCAATGCACGTTGCTGCTGCTAAGCCTGAGTACGTTAATCCTGAAGATGTACCAGCTGACGTTGTTGCTAAAGAACGTGAAATTCAAATCGAAATCGCAATGCAATCTGGTAAGCCAGCTGCAATCGCTGAGAAAATGGTTGAAGGCCGCATGACTAAGTTCACTGGTGAAGTGTCTCTTACAGGTCAAGCGTTCATCATGGATCCTTCTCAAACTGTTGGCGCAATGCTGAAAGCTAAAGGCGCAACAGTAACTAACTTCGTTCGTCTAGAAGTTGGTGAAGGTATCGAGAAAGCTCAAGAACTAAGCTTCGCTGAAGAAGTTGCAATGGTTCAAAAAGGTTAATCCTAGCGATTTTGCCTAAAAAAAGACCGTAGCCAAGGCTGCGGTCTTTTTACGAATGGCAGCTTGAGATTAATTGTGATGATTTGGAATTCGATATTTAGTTTCAAACCATGACCGTTAATCGACAACTCTCTATTGGAAGGTAAGCTTCATGACTACGAACCCTAAACCAGCATATCAACGTATCCTGTTAAAACTTAGCGGTGAAGCGCTACAAGGCGAAGAAGGTTTTGGTATTGATCCTACGGTACTTGACCGTATGGCTCAGGAAGTAAAAGAACTGGTTGAACTGGGTGTTCAAGTTGGCGTTGTTATCGGTGGTGGTAACTTATTCCGTGGTGCTGGTCTAGCTGAAGCTGGCATGAACCGTGTTGTTGGCGACCATATGGGTATGCTTGCGACAGTTATGAACGGCTTAGCAATGCGTGATGCTCTGCACCGTGCTTACGTGAACGCTCGTGTGATGTCGGCTATTCCTCTTAAAGGCGTTTGTGATGATTACAACTGGGCCGATGCGATTAGTCAATTGCGTCAAGGTCGAGTGGTTATTTTCTCAGCAGGTACTGGAAACCCATTCTTTACCACTGATTCTGCTGCATGTTTGCGCGGTATTGAGATTGAAGCAGACGTAGTTCTAAAAGCGACAAAAGTAGATGGCGTATTTAGTGCAGACCCAGTGGCAAACCCTGACGCAGAGCTGTATGATAAGCTGTCTTATACAACTGTGCTTGAAAAAGAGCTAAAAGTTATGGACTTGGCAGCGTTCACACTTGCGCGTGACCATAAAATGCCAATCCGCGTATTTAATATGAACAAACCAGGCGCATTACGTCGTGTGGTAATGGGTGAAGCGGAAGGCACGCTAATTAGCACTGCTGAATAATCACTCCAAACAGATAAGAATTAAGGTGATATTGTGATTAACGAAATCAAGAAAGACGCTCAAGAGCGTATGGATAAGAGCGTAGAAGCCCTGAAAAACAACCTTTCTAAGGTACGTACTGGTCGCGCTCACCCAAGTTTACTCTCAGGTATTTCTGTCGATTATTATGGTTCAGCAACACCGTTGAATCAGGTAGGTAACGTGGTAGCAGAAGATGCACGTACGCTTGCTATTACTGTATTTGATAAAGAGCTGACACAGAAAGTTGAAAAAGCAATTCTGATGTCTGACCTAGGTCTAAACCCTATGTCAGCAGGTACCGTTATTCGCGTTCCACTTCCACCATTGACGGAAGAGCGTCGTAAAGACCTAGTTAAGATTGTACGCGGTGAAGCTGAAGGCGGTCGTGTTGCTGTTCGTAACATTCGTCGTGATGCTAATGGTGATCTGAAAGGTCTGTTGAAAGACAAAGAAATTTCAGAGGATGAAGATCGCAAAGCGCAAGATGACATCCAGAAACTAACGGATGCAGCCATTAAGAAGATTGATGATGTTCTTGCCGCTAAAGAAAAAGAGTTAATGGAAGTTTAATAACTTTACCCCTTCAAAAAACGCTGTACTCACAGTGCAGCGTTTTTTATGCTATTTTGCCCTTTCAGTTTGGTAATCAATTAATTTCTTATGCAAAATCCATCCCTCTGCTCCGATGTATTACCTCAACATATTGCTATCATTATGGACGGAAACGGCCGTTGGGCGAAAGCTCAAGGTAAGCCGCGTGTTTTTGGTCATAAAAATGGTGTTGCAGCGGTCAGAAAAACCATTTCAACTTCGGCTAAGTTAGGTATCAAAGCGGTAACGTTGTTTGCATTTAGCAGTGAAAACTGGCGACGTCCGCAAGAGGAAGTGGGAGTGTTAATGGAGTTATTTATTTCTGTATTATCAACGGAAGTAAAAAAACTGCATAAAAATAATTTGCGTTTAAGAGTGATTGGCGACAAGACACGCTTTAGTTCACGTTTGCAGGCTAAAATAGCTCAAGCGGAAGCACTAACGGCGTCAAACAGTGGCATGGTGGTTAATATCGCTGCAAACTATGGCGGTAAATGGGATATTACTGAAGCTATGCGCAATATTGCCACCAGAGTGGCCAATGGAGAATTAACTGCGGAAGAGATTGACGAGAGCTTAATCACTCAGTCGTTAACCATGTCTGATCTGCCGGAGGTTGATCTGCTCATTCGTACCAGTGGTGAATGTCGCATCAGTAACTTTATGCTCTGGCAGTTAGCCTACGCCGAGATGTATTTTACTCCTATTTACTGGCCAGAATTTGGCGAAGAAAGTTTAATTGAAGCAGTGACTTGGTTTGTTAATCGTGAGCGCCGTTTTGGCTGTACCGGTGAGCAAATCAAGGCATTGATGGAACAGCAATAAAGGATCCATTAGTTTGAAGCAACGAATTATCACAGCGCTCATTTTAGCCCCACTGGTGATACTAGGGATTTTTAAACTGTCGCTTCCCCTGTTTATGGCCGCTTTGGCTGTCGTCGCGATAATTGGTGTATGGGAATGGACTCAGTTTGTCGATGCTAAATCGAGATACTTAGCGGCTATTCCTACCGTAGTCGTTGGCGCTGCCAGTTACGTACTCGTTTCTCCTGATGCAACCAGCCTAAACGATATGGTGGGTATTCATTATATTATTCTTGGTATTGGCGCGGTTTGGTGGCTGTTTTCGAGCTTTTTAGCCATTACTTATCCTAAGTCTCGTTCGTGGTGGGAAAACTCCAAGACGTTAAGACATTTATTTGGTGTGCTTACCTTACTCCCTTTTTTCTGGAGCGTGCTATTTCTACGCGCAGAATCCTTTTCAAGTGATCCTTACCACGGTGCAAAATTAGTGCTGTTCGTTTGCCTGATCGTTTGGGCCGCTGACAGTGGCGCTTACTTTGCCGGGAAAAGTTTTGGTAAGCGCAAAATGGCGCCAGCCGTCAGTCCAAATAAAACCATTGAAGGTTTGATCGGTGGGGTTATTACCGCTCTTATCGTCGCGTGGTTCACGGCAGATTGGTTTAATATTGAATTTTCAAGCCCAGTATCCATGGTGGTGATAACACTATTAACCGTGGTTATTTCAGTATTGGGCGATCTAGTTGAAAGCATGTTTAAACGTGTTTCTGGAATTAAAGACAGCAGCAATATTATTCCTGGGCACGGTGGTGTCTTGGATCGTATTGATAGCCTTACTGCTGCGTTCCCTATTTTTGCTCTTCTGTATTTTATTTTCTAATGCATGGGGCAAGTATGCTTGCCTTATGCTTACTTCACGGTCTTTGCTATGCGTAAGTTAACGATTCTCGGTGCAACAGGTTCAATTGGTGCGAGTACGCTAAAAGTTGTTGCTCAAAACCCAGAGCAATTCTCTGTCGTTGCGTTAGCGGCAGGAAGTAACGTCAATAAAATGCGTGAGTTATGTCAGCAGTGGCATCCCACTTACGCGGTTATGGCGACTCAAACTGCAGCAGACCAGTTGTCGCTTCAATTAAAATCTCTCAATCTCAACACTCAAGTGCTATTTGGTGATGAGGCAATGTGTGATGTCGCAGCCCTAGATGAAATTGATACTGTCATGGCCGCGATTGTTGGTGCGGCAGGCTTATTGCCTACTATGGCGGCGATAAAAGCCGGTAAGCGGGTTCTGTTAGCGAATAAAGAAGCGTTGGTGATGTCTGGCCAACTGTTTATCGATGCCGTTGAACAATATGGCGCTGAATTATTGCCAGTGGACAGTGAACACAATGCGATTTTCCAATGTTTACCCTCTGAAATACAGACCAAACTTGGTCGTTGTGATTTGCAAGCACATGGTATTCAACACATATTGCTGACAGGCTCTGGTGGTCCTTTCCGATACAGTGATTTGAATGTATTGGCCGATGTCACCCCAGAGCAAGCTATCGCACACCCTAATTGGTCTATGGGGCCAAAAATTTCTGTCGATTCGGCAACTATGATGAACAAAGGGTTGGAGTATATTGAAGCCAAATGGCTCTTTAATGCATCACAGCAGCAGTTAAAAGTACTGATCCACCCGCAGTCGGTTATTCATTCTATGGTGCAATACCGTGATGGCTCAGTATTAGCACAAATGGGTGAGCCAGATATGGCCACCCCAATAGCCTTAACACTTGCTTATCCTCAGCGAATTAATGCTGGTGTCCCAGCACTTGATTTCACTCAGCTATCCGAGTTGAGTTTTATGGACGTCGATTACGACCGTTACCCATGCTTAGGCTTAGCCATCGATGCTTGTTATCAAGGTCAGCATGCGACTACATCACTCAATGCCGCTAATGAAATTGCGGTTGACGCTTTTTTGAATAAGCAAATTCGATTTACCGATATAGCACGGGTTAATGAACGCGTATTGTCAAAAGTGTGTGCAACACATACCCAGTTACATTCCTATGACTTGGAAAGCTTGTTAGAGCTAGATAGAATGGCTCGCAATCTTGCCTACCAAACAATAAAAGAGCGTTTATCATGAGTGGCATTTTATGGAATTTTATATCCTTTATCATTGCATTAGGCATACTTGTCGCCGTTCATGAATTCGGTCATTTTTGGGTTGCTCGCCGCTGTGGGATTAAAGTTGAAAAGTTCTCTATTGGCTTTGGTAAATCGATCTGGAGCCGTGTCGCTCGTGACGGTACTGAATACAGCCTGTCAGTGATCCCTCTAGGTGGTTATGTCAAAATGCTCGATAGCCGAGTTGATGATGTAGCACCGGAATTAAAACCTTTCGCTTTTGATCAAAAACCATTATGGAAAAGGGCTGCAGTCGTTGGCGCTGGACCTGCCTTTAATTTCTTCTTCGCCATTTTTGCTTACTGGCTTGTGTTCTTAATTGGCGTACCAGCCGTTAAACCTGTCATTGGTGATATCACTCCTCAATCAATTGCCGCACAAGCAGGCCTTGAATCAGGTATGCAGATTAAAGCGGTTTCTGGCGTTGAAACGTTAGATTGGGAATCTGTGAATATGGGCCTTATTGGTCACATTGGTGATGAGCAATTAACCCTGACCGTCAGTTCTAGCGATAGAATTGGCCTTGAAGAAATCAAAACTTTAGATCTGCACTCTTGGAACTTTAACCCAGAAACAGAGTCTGCTATGGGAGCATTAGGTTTTAAACCTTTCGTGCCTGAGATTTCACATACCTTGACCAACGTGTCTCAAGGTGGGGCCGGTGAAAAAGCAGGGTTGCAAGTTGGTGATACGCTTATTCAAGCCAATGGTGTGAAAATAGAACAATGGCAACAGGTGGTAGAGTTAATTCAAAGCAATCCTAACCGGGCTATTGATCTGACGGTTGAGCGAGATGGTCAACCTGTTGAAGTTAAGCTAATACCGGATACTCGCGAGTTACCGCAAGGTAAAACGATTGGTTTTGCTGGAATCGCTCCTAAAGTCGCAGAATGGCCGGAAAGTTATCGATTTGAGCTTCAATATGGTGTATTTGAATCAGTCGGTAGAGCGGTTGAAAAAACAGAACAAGTGATCGGTTTGACCATCAGCATGTTGAAAAAATTGGTGGTGGGTGATGTGGGTCTGAACAATCTTAGTGGACCTATTTCGATAGCGAAAGGTGCAGGAGCAACAGCGGATTACGGTTTAGTTTACTTCTTAGGTTTTCTGGCGTTGATCAGCGTCAACTTAGGGATTATTAACCTTGTGCCTTTACCAATGCTAGATGGTGGGCATTTACTGTTTTTTGCAATTGAAGCGATTATTCGCCGTCCAGTCCCTGAAAAGGTTCAAGAGATGGGATACCGTATTGGTGGGGCGATCATCTTTTCTTTGATGGCTGTAGCAATATTTAATGATTTTACTCGCCTGTGATTGATAAGCACTAGGCAAAGGTAGTAGCAAGGAATAACAAGAATAAATATGGCAATGAAACAGATCCTTTTCGCGACATTATTAGCAACAAGTCTCTCCGCGAATAGTGCCGAGAACTTTGTAGTCCAAGATATACAAATTGAAGGTCTTCAACGTGTTGCGCTCGGTGCTGCATTACTCAAGATGCCAGTTCGAATTGGTGATACGGTTGATGCACAAGATGTTGCGGATATTATCAAAGCGCTTTATGCCTCAGGTAACTTTGAAGACGTCCAAGTACTACGAGATAACAACGTTCTTATCGTCCAAGTTAAAGAACGCCCAACCATTGCCAGCGTCTCATTCTCTGGTAACAAAGCGATCAAGGAAGAGCAATTACAGCAAAACTTAGATGCTTCCAATATTCGAATTGGTGAGGCGTTAGATCGCACTACCTTGAGCAATATCGAAAAAGGACTGGAAGATTTTTACTACAGCGTCGGTAAATACAACGCAACCGTTAAGGCGGTTATAACGCCTCTGCCGCGTAACCGTGCTGATCTCAAATTTGTTTTCACTGAAGGGGTTTCAGCGAAAATCCAGCAAATCAACTTTATTGGTAATGAAGTTTTCACTGATAAAGAACTGCTCTCTCGCTTTAACTTAAATGTTGATATTGCATGGTGGAATTTCCTTGCTGATGACAAATATCAAAAGCAAGTGTTGGCCGCAGATATCGAAGCATTGCGATCTTTTTACCTTGACCGTGGGTATCTAAAGTTTCAGGTTGATTCCACACAAGTGGCTATTTCGCCAGACAAGAAAGGTGTTTACATCACGTTAGGGATCAACGAAGGCAAAGCTTATCAAGTCAAAGACGTCAAGTTCCGTGGGGAATTAATAGGCAAAGAAGCTGAGTTTGAAGCGATGGTTCCGTTTGCTGCAGGTGAAAAGTATAACGGGTCATTGGTGACGAGATTAGAAGAAGATATGAAGCGCGTACTTGGAGAAGCGGGTTACGCTTACCCACAAGTGCGAAGCATTCCTGAATTCGATGATGAAACTCAAGAAGTATCTTTGGTTGTCAACGTTGAAGCTGGAAATCGTATTTATGTACGTGATATTCGTTTTGTGGGTAACAACTCAACCAAGGACGAAGTGTTGCGCCGAGAAATGCGTCAAATGGAAGGAAGCTGGCTCAATTCAAAAGCGATTGATACTGGTAAAGGCCGCTTGAATCGTTTAGGTTTCTTTGAAACAGTTGATGTCCAAACGGTGCGTGTTCCTGGCAGTGAAGACCAAGTTGATTTAGTTTACAACGTTAAAGAGGCAAACTCAGGCAGTGTAAACTTTGGTGTTGGTTACGGCACAGAGTCTGGTATTAGTTTCCAGGTTGGTCTGCAACAGGATAACTTTATTGGTTCTGGTAATCGTGTTGGCATTAATGCCATGATGAATGACTACCAAAAGAACATTAGTTTAGATTATCGAGACCCATACTGGAACCTTGATGGTGTCAGTTTAGGCGGTAAAATTTTCTACAACCAATTTGAAGCATCAGAGGCCGGTATTGTTGACTATACCAACGAAAGTTATGGAGCAAACCTAACTTGGGGTTTCCCATTTGATGAGCTCAATCGTTTTGAATTTGGTATTGGTTATACACATAACAACATCGGTAATATTGATGAATATGTTCAAGTGAGCCAATTCTTGCGGTCTCAAGCGAGTAATCGTAATGAGGACGGTAACCTAGTTACTAATGACTTTGACCTCAATATTTCTTGGACTCGTAATAATTTAAACCGTGGTATTTTCCCAACGGCAGGTAATCATCAGAGTGCGTTCTATAAAATGACCGTACCAGGTTCAGATGTTCAATATTTCAAACTGCAGTATGATATTCGTCAGTATTACCCATTGACGAAAAAGCATGAATTTAGCCTCTTACTAAGAGGTCGTTTAGGTTATGGTAATGGCTATGGCCAAACCGATGGCCAAGATAACCTCTTCCCATTTTATGAAAACTACTACGCGGGTGGTTTCACCACCCTTAGGGGCTTTAGTTCAAATACGGCAGGTCCAAAAGCGATTTATAATGACCCAGTGGGATGTAATGGTAATAATGGTGGTAATAACCGTTGTTATACGGCAACGGATGATTCCGTTGGTGGTAATGCCGTTGCGTTGGCAAGTATTGAGTTGATCGTGCCGACGCCATTTGCTTCAGATGACTATCGTAGCCAAATTCGTACCAGCATTTTCTACGATATGGCCAGTGTTTGGGATACCGAGTTTAATTATCAGGATACTAAATTAGGTTATGGTGATAAGTATTATTATGATTATTCTGACCCAACGAACTACCGTTCATCTTTTGGTGTAGCATTACAGTGGATGTCACCGATGGGGCCTCTGGTTTTCTCTCTTGCTAAACCGATTAAATCTTATGAAGGTGACGATGAAGAATTCTTCACTTTCACTATTGGTAGAACCTTCTAACAAAGGAAAATATTTTGAATAAAATCATTAAAGCGGCTAGTGTAAGCCTTGTAGTACTAAGTTCGTCTTTCTTTGCACAAGCAGCTGAGGCAGCGCAAAAAGTTGGCTATATAAATACTGCGCAAGTTTTCCAAGCTCTACCTCAACGTGAAGTAGTTTTGCAAAAATTGCAGGAAGAGTTTAAAGATAAAGCGGCAGAGCTACAAACGATTCAAGCTGAAGCTCAGACTAAAATCGAAAAGTTAAAGCGTGATGGTGAGCTACTAGGTCAAGATGAAGTTGAGAAGCTGCGCATCGAGATCGGTCAACTTGACAGTAAGTACAAAATCAAAGCTCAAGCACTAGAAAAAGCATCAGCTCGTCGCGAAGCGGAAGAGAAACAAAAACTGTTTATGGTGATCCAAGAAGCCGTACAGAAAGTAGCTGAGAAAGAAGGTTACGATATCGTTGTTGATGTACAAGCCATGCAATATGGTAAAGCGGACTACAACTTGTCTGAGAAAGTAATTAAGCAACTAAAATAATACTATTATGGCAAAACTGACTTTAGCCGAATTGGCAACTATCACCGGCGGAGAAGCGTTTGGTGATGACTCTGCGACTGTTGTTGCAGTCGCACCAATGGACAAAGCGCAGCAAGGTCATGTGACTTTTCTGTCTAATCCAAAATACAGTAAGCACCTTGGTGAATGCAAAGCTAGCGTGATTATGGTGAAGGCTTCTGAGCGTGAGCTATGCAAAACTAACGTTTTGGTTGTGAATGACCCATACGTTGCTTTTGCTAAAGTCGCACAAGCCTTGGATATCACACCTAAACCAGCGTATGAAATAGCAGCTTCAGCAATCATTGCCGATGATGTAAAGTTGGGTCACAACGTTTCGGTTGGGGCTAATGCCGTGATTGAGTCAGGCGTTGAGCTTGGTGATAACGTTTCAATTGGCGCAGGATGCTTCATTGGCAAAAATGCTAAAATTGGTAGCGACACCAAGTTGTGGGCTAACGTCAGTATTTACCATGAAGTTCAAATTGGTAGTGCGTGTTTAGTTCAGTCCGGTACTGTTATTGGTTCTGATGGTTTTGGCTATGCTAATGAGAAAGGTGAGTGGATTAAAATTCCACAAATTGGTTCAGTTCGCATTGGCAACCGTGTTGAAATTGGTGCTTGTACCACCATCGACCGCGGTGCGTTGGATGATACCGTTATTGAAGATAACGTGATTATCGATAACCAATTGCAGATCGCACACAATGTGCACATCGGATATGGTACTGCAATAGCTGGTGGTACCATCATTGCGGGGAGTACCAAAATTGGTAAATACTGCATTATCGGTGGTGGTGCAGTGATCAATGGTCATATTGAAGTTGCGGATGGTGTGACTATTACAGGTATGTCTATGGTTATACGTAGTATCTCAGAGAAAGGCATGTACTCCTCAGGCATACCATTGCAACCTAATAAAGAGTGGCGAAAAACAGCGACTCGCGTTCATCGTATTGATGATATGAATAAGCGCCTTAAAGCGCTAGAAAAGCAGCTAGAGCAAAAAGCGGAATCATAATTCCACTATTTCGAAAAAGGCTCGCCAATTGCGAGCCTTTTTCGTCTATAATGCTGAATAATTTTGAAGTTTTACTGTATAGGAATATAACTTTGACTACTGAAAAGAAAACGATGAACATCACTGAAATTCAGGAGCTGCTTCCTCATCGCTACCCATTTTTGTTGATTGACCGAGTTATTGACTTTGATGAAGGTAAATACTTGGTGGGTCTAAAAAATGTTTCAGTGAATGAACCTCAATTTACTGGTCATTTCCCTAAGTTGCCTGTTTTTCCTGGTGTGTTGATTCTTGAGGCGATGGCTCAAGCAACTGGCTTATTAGCGTTTAAAACCTTCGGTGCACCAAAAGAAAATGAGTTGTATTATTTTGCCAGTATCGATAAAGCCAAATTTCGCAAGCCTGTTGGCCCTGGCGATCAACTGATTATTGAAGTTGAATTTTTAAAAGAACGTCGCAGTATTGCATTATTCAATGGTGTGGCGAAAGTTGATGGCGAAGTAGTCTGTTCTGCTGAGCTAAAATGTGCTCGTAGAGAGTTTTAATATGATTCACGAAACTGCACAAATCCACCCAAGTGCGGTGGTTGAAGACGGTGCCATCATCGGTGCGAATGTAACGGTTGGGCCTTTTACTTACATTACATCCGGCGTGAGTATTGGGCAAGGCACCGAGGTGATGTCACATGTCGTCATCAAAGGTAATACCGTTATTGGTGAAGACAATCGCATTTTTCCACATGCGGTGATCGGTGAAGAGAACCAAGATAAAAAATACGGTGGTGAAGATACCCGCGTAATTATCGGTGACCGCAATGTTATCCGCGAAGCGGTGCAAATTCATCGCGGTACGATGCAAGATAAAACGCAAACTGTTGTCGGTAATGATAACCTATTGTGTGTCAACGCCCATATCGCTCATGACGTTATTGTTGGTAACCATACTCACATTGGCAATAACTCCATTCTTGGCGGTCACGTGACAGTTGGTGATTATGCCGGGGTGATGGCTTTATCGGCAATTCATCCTTTTTGTACCGTTGGTGCATACGCTTACGTTGGTGGCTGCTCTGCAGTAGTGCAAGATATACCGGCGTATGTATTAGCTCAGGGTAACCATGCTTCACCATTTGGCCTTAATTTGGTTGGTTTGAAGCGTAATGGCTTTGAAAAAGCAGAAATTCGAGCGCTGCAAAAAGCATACAAAGAGATTTATCGTTCAGGAAAAACGCAAACTGAAGTGCTACCAGTGTTACTTGAGATGGCGCAAGAGTGGCCGTCAATCAAGCGTCTTAGCGATATGTTACAGCAGACAGAGCGTGGCATTATTCGTTAATTCTACGTGTCTTAATTACTTGTCGAATCTCGATAACTATCTGAAGATCGCTACTTTTTAGCGATCTTTTGTCTTTTAGACACACAACCGTTACGCTGAGCTCATCTTGTTAGGAAAGAATATGCATCCAATGGAAAAACCACTACGAATTGGTATTGTTGTCGGAGAATTATCCGGTGATACGTTAGGTGAAGGCTTTATTAAAGCAATAAAGCAGCAATACCCTAATGCGGAATTTGTTGGGATTGGCGGCCCTAAAATGATGGCGCAAGGCTGTGAATCTCTGTTTGAGATGGAAGAGCTGGCGGTAATGGGCTTGGTTGAAGTACTTGGTCGTTTACCGCGCTTGCTCAAAGTCAAAGCCCAACTGGTCAAGTATTTTAAAGACAACCCACCAGATGTCTTTGTTGGTATTGATGCCCCTGATTTTAATTTACGCTTAGAGCTTGATCTCAAAAAAGCGGGCATTAAAACCGTTCATTATGTCAGCCCCTCAGTATGGGCTTGGCGACCTAAGCGAATTTTTAAAATTGATGCCGCAACGGATTTAGTCTTAGCATTTTTGCCGTTTGAAAAAGCGTTTTACGACAAATATCAAGTGGCGTGTGAATTTGTCGGTCATACACTGGCCGATGCAATTCCTCTTCAGCCTGACAAAATGGCAGCGCGTGAGTTATTACGGTTAGAAGCTGCTAAGCAGTGGTTAGCGGTATTACCAGGTAGCCGTGGTGGTGAAGTTGGGTTAATTGCTAAGCCTTTTATTGAAACCTGCCGTCAAATAAAACAGAAGTACCCAGATATTGGTTTTGTGGTTGCTGCGGTTAACTCAAAACGTAGACAGCAATTTGAAGAAATTTGGCAAGCCACCGCACCAGAGCTCGATTTTGTGATTGTTGAAGATACTGCACGCAATGTAATTACCGCAGCAGATGCGGTACTACTTGCCTCTGGAACCGTAGCATTAGAATGTATGCTACTGAAAAGACCAATGGTTGTCGGTTATAAAGTTAACCGCCTAACTGGGTGGCTAGTACAAAAATTAGCGATTACCGAATATGTTTCACTGCCAAACATTCTTGCCGGAGAAGAGCTGGTAAAAGAGTTTATTCTTGATCAATGCGAAGCAGAATTTTTATACCCTGCAGTCGATAAAATGCTCAGTGGTGACAACAGCGTCTTGATAGAACGCTTTACTGAAATGCATCAATGGATCCGTAAAGATGCCGATAAACAGGCTGCAAAAGCTGTTTTGACTTTGATAGGAAAAGCATAACCATGGCAGAAAAAGAATTCCCACTCTTCGAATATCCTCAAGGGTATCATCTGATTGCCGGAGTTGATGAAGTAGGGCGAGGCCCATTGGTCGGTGATGTCGTCACCGCTGCGGTTATTCTTGATCCAAGCAACCCTATTGCAGGGTTAAATGATTCGAAAAAACTTTCTGAGAAAAAGCGTTTAGCTCTGTTCCCTGAAATTCAACAAAAGGCACTAGCGTGGTCAATTGGCCGCTGCTCACCGGCTGAAATTGATGAACTCAATATCCTGCAAGCGACAATGGTTGCGATGCAGCGTGCCATTGCTGGTTTACATGTACAGCCTGATTTAGCCTTGATTGATGGCAACAGAGTACCTAAGCTACCGATGGATGGTGTTGCAGTCGTAAAAGGCGATATGCGCGTAGCCGAAATCAGCGCGGCATCCATTATTGCTAAAGTGGTGCGAGATCAGGAAATGGAAGCATTAGATAAGCAGCATCCACAGTTTGGTTTTGCTCAACATAAAGGCTATCCAACCAAAGCGCATTTTGCCGCAATAGAGCAATACGGTGTTATTGCCGAACATCGCAAAAGCTTTAAGCCAGTGAAACGAGTACTCGGCATTGATTGAGGTGTAAGCCGCAATCAGATTCGCGTAGAATAACCGTCAAATATCGAACCAAACCTAGCATCTAGGATAAGTTGAATGTCAGAACCCAAGTTTGTCCACCTTCGTGTCCACAGTGATTACTCTATGATCGATGGCTTGTCCAAAGTGCCACCGCTTGTAAAAAAAGTGGCCGAGATGGGCATGCCTGCGATGGCGTTGACCGATTTCACTAACTTATGTGGTTTGGTAAAGTTCTACGGCACGGCGCATAATTGTGGTGTTAAGCCAATCATAGGTGCTGATTTCATTATGCAATCGGAAGAGTTTGCTGATGAATTGACCAAGCTAACAGTGCTTGCGACAAACAATGTCGGCTACAAAAATCTCACCCTTCTCATCTCCGAGGCTTATTTACGGGGGCATGTCCAGCACCAACCCGTGATTGATAAATCGTGGTTGATCAAATATGCCGAAGGGTTGATCGTCCTATCAGGGGCAAAAAACGGTGAAATTGGCAAAGCGCTATTAAAGGGTAATCATACATTAGTCGATAAATGTGTTGAATTTTATCAAACCCACTTTGCGGATCGTTTTTACCTTGAGCTTATCCGAACCAACCGAGCTGACGAAGAAACCTATTTGCATTTTGCGCTTGAATTGGCCGAAAACAAGCAGTTGCCAGTGGTTGCGACCAACGAAGTGGTATTCCTAACCGAAGAATTCTTCGAAGCCCATGAAATTCGTGTTGCTATCCACGATGGTTACACCATGGTCGATCCTCGTCGCCCCAAAAATTATAGCCCTCAGCAGTACTTACGCAGTGAAGCTGAAATGTGCGAATTGTTTGCTGATATTCCAGAAGCTTTGGAAAACAGCGTTGAAATAGCCAAACGCTGTAATGTCACGGTTAGGCTAGGGGAATATTTTCTGCCCGCCTTCCCAACGGAAGGGATGGAAGAAACCGAATACTTGGTGATGAAATCAAAACAGGGCCTCGAAGAGCGCCTTGAATTTCTATTCCCCGATCCAGAAATTCGTGCTCAACGTCGTCCTGAATACGATGAACGGCTGCTGATAGAACTTGAAGTGATCAACAATATGGGCTTTCCCGGTTACTTCTTGATCGTGATGGAATTCATCCAGTGGTCGAAAGATAACGATATTCCTGTTGGGCCAGGGCGTGGTTCAGGCGCTGGTTCATTGGTAGCTTATGCGCTAAAAATTACAGACTTAGACCCATTGGAATACGATCTACTCTTCGAACGTTTCTTGAACCCCGAACGTGTTTCAATGCCCGATTTCGACGTCGATTTCTGTATGGATAAACGTGACCAAGTAATTGATCACGTTGCTGAAATGTATGGGCGTGATGCCGTATCACAGATCATCACCTTTGGTACTATGGCCGCTAAAGCCGTTATTCGCGATGTTGGCCGAGTCCTAGGGCATCCCTTTGGCTTTGTTGATCGCATTTCAAAACTGATCCCCGCCGATCCGGGCATGACGCTCGAAAAAGCGTTCAAAGCTGAACCTGCGCTACCTGAGCTGTATGAAAACGATGAAGAAGTCAAAGAACTCATCGATAAGTGCCGCATTTTAGAAGGTTGTACGCGTAATGCGGGTAAGCATGCTGGTGGTGTGGTTATCTCTCCAACCACTATTACCGACTTTGCCCCAATTTACGCTGATGCTGAAGGGCATTTCCCCGTTACGCAGTTTGACAAAAACGACGTTGAAACCGCGGGGCTGGTGAAGTTCGACTTCTTGGGCTTGCGTACCTTAACCATCATCGATTGGGCATTGGGGTTGATAAACCCGCGTTTGCAACGAGAAGGCAAAGAGCCTGTTCGCATCGAATCGATTCCTTTGGTTGATGCCGCCTCTTTTCGAGTGTTACAAAATTCAGAAACCACCGCGGTATTCCAGTTGGAATCACGTGGCATGAAAGACCTCATCAAACGCCTGCAACCAGACTGTTTTGAAGATATCATCGCATTAGTGGCGCTATTTCGTCCGGGGCCATTGCAATCAGGGATGGTAGATAACTTTATCGACCGTAAACATGGCCGAGAAGCAATCTCATACCCAGACGAAAAGTGGCAACACGAGTCACTTAAAGAAATTTTAGACCCGACTTACGGCATTATCTTGTATCAAGAACAGGTGATGCAAATCGCTCAGGTACTTGCTGGTTATACGTTAGGCGGTGCGGATATGCTGCGCCGTGCGATGGGTAAGAAAAAGCCCGAAGAAATGGCCAAGCAACGGGCGGTTTTCGAGCAGGGGGCGATAAAAAACGGTGTTGATGGTGAGTTGTCGATGAAAATCTTCGACTTGGTGGAAAAATTCGCCGGTTATGGCTTTAACAAATCGCACTCTGCTGCTTATGCCTTAGTCTCTTATCAAACACTGTGGTTGAAAACCCATTATCCAGCCGAGTTTATGGCTGCTGTAATGACGGCAGATATGGATAACACCGAGAAAGTCGTTGGCTTGGTTGATGAATGTTTCCGTATGAACCTAAAAGTATTACCACCGGACATAAATGCTGGTTTGTACCGCTTTAATGTCGATGAAACCGGTGCCATCGTTTACGGTATTGGTGCGATCAAAGGGGTGGGCGAAGGGCCGATTGAAGCGATTTTAGAAGCACGTAATGCGGGTGGCTATTTTAAAGACCTGTTTGATTTTTGCGCCCGCATTGACCTAAAAAAAGTCAATAAACGGGTCATTGAAAAATTGATTTATGCTGGTGCGTTAGACCGTTTAGGTCCACACCGCGCCGCAATGATGGCATCATTAAATGACGCGGTAAAAGCGGCTAGCCAATATCACCAAGCTGAAGCGTTTGGTCAGGTGGATATGTTTGGTGTGCTAACCGATGCACCAGAAGAAGTGGAACATAAATATACCCAAGTCGCTAAATGGCCAGAGAAAGTGTGGTTAGAGGGAGAGCGTGATACATTAGGCCTTTATTTGACCGGTCACCCAATAAATGCCCATATTAAGGAACTGGCTAAGTACACCAGTTGCCGATTAAAAGATGCAACTCCCACTCGACGCGATCAGTCGGTTACCTTAGCGGGTTTAGTGATTGCCGCAAAAGTGATGACGACCAAGCGCGGCACGCGAATTGGTATCATGACGTTAGACGATCGTTCAGGGCGAATGGAGGTAATGTTATTCTCCGATGCATTAGAACGGTATGCAGAACTGCTAGAAAAAGATAAAATTTTAGTGATTTCTGGACAGGTCAGCTTTGATGACTTCAATGGTGGCCTTAAAATGTCGGCGCGCGAAGTCATGGACTTGGGCAGCGCGCGTGAAAAATATGCCCGTGGTCTGTCGGTATCGATTGAACAATCGCAAATAGATGACCAGTTTTTTGAGCGCTTTAGTCAGATCTTAGAGCCTCACCGAGCAGGGACCATACCTGTCAATGTATACTATCAGCGCTTAGAGGCGAGAGCGCGGCTAACGCTCGGTACGCAATGGCGTGTTACGCCAAGTGATACATTGTTAGACGAATTGAAACAGCTACTTGGGAACGACCAGGTAGAACTCGAATTTAACTAAATTCAGCGTCATTGAGTTGAACGCTGAGTCAAAAAGGATCGGTAGATGAGCCTAAATTTTCTAGAATTTGAAAAACCAATCGCTGAACTTGAAGCAAAAATTCAGGCGCTACGTGACGTATCTCGCCATGGTGGTGATAAGTCCGTTGATCTAGATAAAGAGATCGAACTGTTAGAAAAGAAAAGCTTAGAACTGAAAAAGAAAATTTTCGGTGATTTAGGTGCCTGGCAAGTGGCGCAACTTGCTCGTCATCCACAACGCCCATACACCTTAGATTATATCAACCATGTCTTCACCGAATTTGATGAACTGGCAGGTGATCGCGCTTTTGCTGACGATAAAGCTATTGTTGGTGGTATTGCCCGTTTAGAAGGCCAGCCGGTTATGGTCATTGGTCACCAAAAAGGGCGTGAAACCAAAGAAAAAGTAAGACGCAACTTCGGCATGCCAAAACCGGAAGGTTACCGTAAAGCGCTGCGTTTAATGCAAATGGCTGAACGCTTTAAAATGCCGATCATCACCTTCATTGATACCGCTGGTGCATACCCTGGTGTAGGCGCTGAAGAGCGCGGTCAATCAGAAGCCATCGCTAAAAACTTAAAAGTAATGTCTGGTTTAACAGTACCGGTTATTTGTAATGTAGTTGGTGAAGGTGGGTCTGGTGGCGCACTGGCTATCGGCGTGGGTGACTACGTGAACATGTTGCAATATTCAACCTATTCGGTAATTTCGCCGGAAGGCTGTGCTTCTATTTTATGGCGTGACTCAGATAAAGCACCACAAGCTGCGGAAGCGATGGGCTTAGTTGCTCCGCGCTTAAAAGAGCTAGAGCTGATTGATGAGATCATTGAAGAACCATTAGGTGGTGCGCATCGCGATCCAATTCAAATGGCGGCGAATATGAAAGCCACACTGCTAAAACAGTTAGCTGATTTACAACCACTAAATGAAGAAGCGCTGTTAGAGCGTCGCTACCAACGCTTAATGAATTACGGCTATTGCTAATATAAAAAGTCATTACCAATATATAAAAAGGGTTGAACTAAGGTTCAGCCTTTTTTTTTGTCTACTAATCTACTAATCTACTAATCTACTAATCTATTAATTAACCTGAACTCGGGATAAAAATAGAAGGGAACTAAAAGCTGGTTCTGCGATCAGATCTTTCAATTAAGAGAGAACCGTCGCAAAGGAACCAGCTATGGATAAATTAGTGGACTTGTTTTGCCATGTCGATGACTTTTGTAAAGTTTTTCTGCCACAGTGGCAAAAACTTCAGCTTGAAAGCGGCGAACGAAAGCGCAACCGCAAAGGCAGGATGTCCGAAAGCGAAATCATGACAATCATTATCGCTTTCCATATGTCTCATCAGCGTGATTTCAAAAACTTTTACCTTGGGATCGTGCGTCGCCACTACAAGAGTTATTTCCCAACTCTGCTCAGTTACACACGGTTTCTTGAAGTAATGCCTTCAGTTCTTGTGCCACTCAGCTCTTTCTTTAGCCATGTCAAAGGTGAACCGACAGGCATTGAATTTATTGACTCTACGAGTATAAAAGTCTGCCACAACTTACGCATTCCGAGACATAAGGTTTTCAAAGGAACGGCGGCAAGGGGTAAAGGTACAATGGGCTGGTTTTATGGATTTAAACTTCACATCATAACCAATCATCTTGGCGATATCGTTGCAGCCAAACTTACCCCCGCCAATACCGATGATAGAAAGCCAGTCCGGGAACTATCAAAAGGCCTTCTTGACAAGCTCTATGCAGACAAAGGCTATATCAGTAAAGTACTTACCGAAGATTTAAAAGAAGACGGAATCACCCTAATTACCACCCACCGCAAGAACATGAAGCCGAAGGTACTTGCTGCTTGGGATAGAGCGATGCTGTCAAAAAGGTTTATTATCGAAACCATCAATGACCAACTGAAAAACATCTCTCAGATAGAGCACTCTCGTCATCGGAGCCTACATGGATTCATGCTGAACCTACTTGGCGGGTTAATCGCGTACTGTCTGAAGCCAGAAAAGCCATCGCTTAATATTACGAACACTGAAAAAACAGGACTGATGGCGATGGCTTAAACCGATCTGAGGTTAATTAATGGCTAGCTGGAGTTTTCCCTACTTAAGTAGCTACATTATTTAATTTAATGAGTAATAACTCATTATTGGGTGTATTGAAGGTTTGGAAATTAGTCAACGCTAATTAGTGGTGTAATGGTTTGTTTAATATGCATTTATTACCCGAGGTTAATATTGTTTACCTTATTTTAGGCCATTATATGATGCTGCTGGTATTAGTTTCATTTTTTTTCATTATTAAATCATCTTTTATCAGGATTAATGCTTGGTAAATAATTTATAGTATCGTCTACAAATGATTCACCAGTCCAACTTAACATTAACATCCATTTATAAAAAGTAGGTTTTTAAAATGAAAAGCATAAAAGCAAGGAACTCTCGTAACAGTAATAAAAAGATACGGGGTTTAGCTCTCTTAGAAATCCTTATTGCTATTGGTATCCTGGGTATAATCTCTGCTGGGGTTGCAACTTTAGCATCTCGTACATTTGAAGAACAAAATGCTAGTTTAATCAATAAGTCAGTTACAGATTTATCTATGTCATTAAAAAAAGCTTTCAGTCGTGCTGGTCGTTACAGCGGAACTGAAAACAATTTCGTAGAGTTGATTGCAGCAGGGGCAATATCCGAGAATTCAGTTACCAATCCAATAACAAATGCTTATTATGGGTATACACCAATTGAGAAATATGCTGGCGCTGTCAGCGGTAGTGCATTTGTTATAACTATTACTGGATTGAGCAAGACATTGTGTAAAAAGATTGTTACTGGGCCTTTGGTCACTGATGCTTCATATTTTGCAGCATCACTTAGCACAGCGCCGACGCTACCAACTCACTTTGATGAAGCTCCTGATCTAGCGACGAGTGGCATAATTAAGACATTACAAGGATTGGATAGCACTGCTAACGATCCACTATCATATAATGTTGTGTGTGAGCAAGGCAATAATACAATATTTTACGGCACATACTAAATACTAAATATAGCGCTTTATCACGGTTGGTAAAGCGCTGGTAATACTTTATTTTGGGTTAAAAGCTAGTGAAAAAACAACGTGGTATAGCATTACTTGAAGTGCTGATTGCTGTTTCAATCGTTGGGTTTATTATGCTCTATGTGGCTCAATTACAACGTGGTCAAATAGATGCACAGTCTCGGATATTAAATGCTGCTAAAATAGCGAAAATATATCAGCTGACGACTCAGGTTATGTTTGAGCCTTTAGTCAAAGTACAAACTACAGCTCCAACTGACATAGAAACATTTACAATTAATCAAACCATTAAAAAATTAAAAAATTCAATTTTACCGAATAATGGGGGATATATATATTTACCCGCAAGCGGTGTTAGTGCTGCTAGCTCTATAGACACTGCGAATTTTTTTAATGGTGTAGATTCTAATAATGGTTGTGGAAGCAATGATCCGGTTAGTAATGAACGCGTAAATTGTACACTAGGGCTTGAAGATGAGTTTAATTTGGGGTCTTCCTATAAGGTGAGAGGGATAAAAATTGATGGAAAAGATCGTTCTTTTTTCTCTATTAATCACACAGGTCTAAGTGATATTCGTGGTGTGAAACCAACATCAGTCACGATTTTCATTGATGGACTTCAAGCTCTATCAGGACTTAACGACATTTATGCCTTAGCCGAAGCGGCAAGCCAGCAAGTTTCGCAAATTGATGACATGGAGAATAGTGCTTACGCGAATATTCATATTGCTGATTTTAACGCAGCCACTGTTGAACGTTACGATACCGGGTTTAATGCACACGAAGTGCTGACAGGTCATACTATCTTGCCTGGTGGTATAAGGACCAATATGGGCTTAGCTATTGTTTTTGACTTAGAGGGCACACAAGCGTTAAGAAGTGACGGGATGGTAGCAATTGAGAAAGATAGGCCTTTATGTTGGAATGTTGAGACAGGCGCTGCTGCTGATGACTATATTTGCCAGTCGGCAATGGTGTCAGATATAAGTACAGACCATGGCGCTGATGGGGATAATAAAGGCGTCAAGTTTTTGAATACTGATGGAGGTTTAGTTTATCTAACATCGAATCAAAAAGACGGTACTAAAATTTACCGCACGCCCGTTGAAGTTGTCGTGGAATCGTTTCTTCATAATTGTGATAGTAATGGATCTCAATGTGATTCAGTTCATATAAATAAGCCAGTCTGTCCTAGAATGGGAACAGACGAGTTACTGCCACATTTGTCTGTTGTTGGGAGCTCTTATTCAAATAGCGGCCATGGTTATTTTCCTATTGGTGCTGGTAGTCCCAATTATGGACAGAACAGTATTTCCGACCAAAATAATAGGGCGGAGATTGTTTCTGGTGTGCTTTTTCAATGGACGAATAGGGATGATCAGTGGGATGTTACGGGAATTATAGGGTCGCCCAACGACGTTAACGGCGATGAGGGTACAAATCCTAAGTCACTACAAATCGTTGCATTACGTTGGTGTGAAGGAAGACAGTCTTAAAGCACTGCAGTAAATCGGTGAAATAGGAAAGAAGTAAAAAGTGAATATAATAAAATTGATTTTAATTCCTGTTATGAGTATAGGGTTTCTACCTGCATATTGTTTGGCAAGTAGCGAATTGAGTGTAGAACAAGGCAATCAATTAATAACAAGCAATGAAGATAAAAATATAGAGCTGGTGATAGAAGAAGGAGCCAGTTTTAAATACACATTGATTGAGTTTTTAAATAATTATGACTATAAAATGAAATGGGATACAGAAGATTTTATTTCAAGCTACCGGGTGAAATATCAAGCAAAAGACCCCATGTTCCTTGTAAAGAAGGTTGTGAGTGATATTCGTGATAATGGAAAAAAAATTAAAGCGACGGTTTATAGAAATAAAATATTGGTTATAACAAATGAAAATGACTAAATGCTTTACCATTATAATGGTAATACTTTCATCTGCCTGTGCAGATTTATCATCAATTAACCGTGATGCGGAAGATATTGAATCTAATAAATTAAAGTTGGAAGAGGATTTTTCGTCTTTTACGGTGTCTGATTCTAATTATATGGATCTAAAAAATAATAGCTCTTACCCTGATGGTTATTGGTCGTTACATATAAAAACGACACATTTTAGTCCAGTTAGTATTGATATTTTACTTAGTGATTTGGCAAAAAGAATGAACGTCTCATTTTTTGATAAAGGTAGCGATGGCAATATTAAAAGATCTATTAAATTTGAAGGTAGTGTCGAAGACTACATTAAATATTTGACGGATGCTTATGATATTTTTATTGATATAGATAAGAATAAAATCGTAAAAAGAAGTAGTAAAACTCAAATATATAAGCTTTACAATTCTCGTTATTTGAAAAATGAGTCACAGTATGCTTTTGGTTCGCAAGTGGCTGGCGGCGGCGGCAGTGGTTTCTCTGGTTCAATTGCTATCGGAGGAACAGTTGATTTGTGGAGTGAGGTACGAAGTTACTTAGATTCTATCGCTGACGGCAGTGAGTCATTTAAATATTCTATTTTCCAGGAATTTTCTCAACTGTCTGCGACGGGATCAAAAAATGAGCTAGACAGCGTGAGGGAATTTGTCAATAGCTACAATAAGCTAGCCTCTACAGAGGTTAAAATATCGTATAAAATTGTGACAATTGATCAAAAAACGTTGCAAGTTTTAGGCGCTGATATTCAAGGTGGAAATTCAACGGTTGGCATAAATGGCACGGCAAATAATGGTTTTGGTGGTAACGATGTAAGCTCAGTGTTATTTGGTTATGCTATTGATAAAGACAACGGTATTGGTGGATCGTTAACGGCCGAATTACTTCGCAGTGGCGCTAAAATTGTGAGTGAAGGTGTTGCGGTTAGTTTAAATGGCAAACCCGTTCCAGTTAATGCAGTAAACGAAGTCGGTTATGTTAGCAGTATTACCCGAGTACCTGGCGATGAAGGCAGTGAGGCTGCGCAAACAGTATCCACAGATACTCTAGAAACAGGGATGTCATTTATGATCGTTCCTGAAGTTCTCACTGATGGTAGAATTAATATCACCATGGGTTATTCAAGGAAACGATTGAATAAAATAGCTTCATTTGGTGATGATGCTGACTCTGTTCAGTTGCCGGATATTTCACGAAACGAGAATATAAATAACTTAATTATAGAAGAAGGCAAAGAAATGGTTGCCGCAATATTTACAGAAGAACAACAAAATCGAGGTGATTTTACAGGGTTAGTGGGTAAATCTATGCATGACTCAGAATCAAAAAACATTGTTGCTTTGATTGTCAGGGTAGATACGAAAAAATGAAAATCATAATGGATTCAATATGGCAATATAGCCACCCTGAAAGGTTTGAATTTCTAGATAAGAGAAAAAATATATATAATCTGATATTTTCTGGTGGTGAGTCTGATGAGTCAGGAAAGATTAATTTTTGTATCAATAGTAAATTGCAAAAAAAAGATGAAGCACAGAATATTCCACTATCCAAGTTTCTTATAGATAATAACCACATTGTAAATGATGGTCATTATTATATAATTTTAGGTGAAAAAAAGAGATACAGTGTTTTCTATAAAGATGGAATTATTTTGCCATTTTCAGATAGAATATGCAGTGAAAGTTTGGTTGATTCTTTGAAAGATATATTTGACATCTGTAGTACAGAAGTCATCGAATTGACTAAGCATGACCTGAATATGACTAATAAAGAAGAAATGTCTATTCGTTTGAGTACTGCATTGAAAATTTTATTTGGATTTTTTATTTTATCTTGCTTGTTATCATTAACATACTTTTATATGTGGTAATTTATGCAAATTTCACTTAGTAAGACTAAAATTTATGCTCTATCTACAGTTGCATTATCTATTGTTATGGGTTGTGGATTAGGTGCTTATATATTTAAAGAGAAACAACAAGAAAAAGAAAGGGTAGAAGCTGCACGTCAGCAGGAACTAAATAATATAAAATCGGCTAAGCAAGACTACCTAAAGCTACTTGAAATGGTTGAGGAAACATTATCTTTTTCAGTTCCAGATTATAAGCGACTAGTGCATGAGTTTTCTAATCTAAACCTATTTGGTTGGAAGCCAATCGAATTTAAATGCCAATCTGGAAATTGTGAGTTTAAATTAAGCACAAACAATAAACATTATGTAGGTATCCCTAAAATAGCTCTTGGTTATGAAAACATTAAAACGATTATGTCTGATGAACAGTTGATTTTCCAAGGGATAAGTTTAACAGGAATAAAACGAGTATTGAACGACAAGAGGTATGACAATTTTCCTAGTTGTAATGATGCATTACTCGATATGAGGAAATTTATAGATATTAGTGCCTTTTCATTGGGTAATGGAGTAGGCAAGGCGTCTTTCAATTTCCAGCAACCACGTTCTTTAGTACAAAAAAAAGTATATTTATCTAAGGGGAATACTGATTATCTAGATATATATGGGGTTGACTGGAATGTGCAAGATTTTGATTGGATGAAAATCAGTTACTTATTTCGTTATATATTAACTCGAGATAATGTTGGTGTATCAGCTATACGAAAAATTTTTTCTGATAAAGAAAGTATTTATAGTGCAAGTGGAACGGTTTATTGCAGAGGAATCGAATGAAAATTAAATTATTTTATATATTAACACTAGTGCTTTCATTTAACTCTTATGCTGCTGATGAAAGTGACGCCAATAGTGATGAAAATTATCTTTACCAGAAAGATGTATTGCAAACAGCAAAACTAATGGATGATATTAACTTATTAAAGCTGAAGCTTGAAAAAGAAAAGATAGAAAAATCACTTAATGAGGAATTGTTAAGTAATATCGAAGTAAAAAAGCAGATTGATAAGCACCTAAACCGAAGCAGTGGCAAAGTTAAAACCTACGACCCAGCTGACGGCCCATTCAATGCGAATGGCATTAAGTTATTGTCTGTAACGTCGTTACAAAATAGCCAGAAAATGGCGGTGTTTAGTTTTTATGGTAGAAAATTCAATCTAATGCAAGGCGATAAATTTAAAAATTCGACTCTAGATATTAATAATAGTGATGTAGTGTTTAACTACAATGGTAAAAAATTCAAGTATAGTTATTGATTGTTATGGATGAAATCATAAAAACTGAATTTAATAACATAGATGTCACTAAGAGTGTTTCTATCCCAGGAAGAAATGGTCTAATGATTTGTTGGTTAAACAATGAAAATGACTATTATTTAGTGGATGATAATGGTGGTAAACAAGCGGTTTCTGACTACTTGATATTAGAATGTTTTAGCAATGATTTTGGTGATTTGCCCAAAGCTAAGTCTGTAGCAATGATCTCAAATACAGATTTTTACAAAGTATTTACAGCTATTGATTCTCAATCTGGTAGAGCTTCAAAACATAATACAGATATTGTTGATACGATAGATTCTTTGTTGGAAAGTGCTGTTGTGGCTGGGGCAAGTGATATTCATTTTGAACGAAATGATCAAGTTGCCATTATACATTTGAGAGTAAATGGGCTACTCAATAAGATCAAAACAATATCAGCTGAAAGTTGTGATGAGATGATGTTTGTTTCTTACAACATTCTTGCTACAACCAAGGAGTCAACATGGAATCGTAATATTCCACAAGATGCCAACATACTTAGGGAATTACCTTCTGGCTCGTATCGTTTTAGATATGCTCATATGCCAATATTTGGTAAGTCTGGAGGCTGTTATCATGCAGTATTAAGGATAATCAAAGCTGAAACGATACAAGTATTTGATGCTATTGATAGTGATAAAAATCCTTTAGAAATTCTACAGTTAACTCCTGATGAAGATAGAGATCTGCAAGCTATCATGCGGGCTCCACATGGTCTGTTATTGATAACTGGTGTGACTGGCTCGGGGAAATCGACAACCATTAAAAATGTACTTGAGTGGATGTATTCGAGAAAGTACAGCGGAAATGCTTGTTTCGTTACAGTTGAAGACCCAGTTGAATATAAGATTCAAGGCGCAATACAGAGTTCAGTGGTTAGACAGAAAGATGGCGCTAATGCTTTTTTACCAGCTTTAAAATCAGCGATGCGTCGTGACCCTGATGTATTAATGATTGGTGAAACTCGTGATGATCAAACTGCTGCCGCGTTGACTGGTGCGATTGAAAGTGGGCACTACGCTGTAACCACTGTTCATGCTGGGTCTGTAACTACGGCAATTCAACGTTTGGAAAGTCTAGGAGTGAAACGTGATCGCTTGGCTTCTCCTGGATTTATTGCGGGGATTATAACCCAATCTCTTGTTCCTTTACTTTGTGAGTATTGCAAAGTTCCACATAGCATTAATGATTTGGGTCATCATCTTTTTCAAAAAAGTGAGCAAGGGTGTGAACGGTGTAATCAAACTGGCGCATCTGGACGAAGGCCAGTGTTTGAAATGTTGGTACCTGATCTAAATATTTTGCAAGAGATCGCCAGTGGAAACCCAACCAAGGTTTATAAATGCTGGCGTGATAAGCACAATAAAAGGGGCAACCTGAATCAAGGTTACCTAATGAAAGAAAAAATATTTCTGCTAGTGATGCAAGGGATCGTTGATTATCAATGGTTTATTAATTTCTATGGAGAAATTGAAGACAGCATGTTGAGAGAAATGGATGAAAAAATTAGCAACCAGTGATCGTGTTCAACTCTACAGAATGTTATCGGACTTGATGAAAGATGGTTTGCCATTATTCGAGTCATTAGGCTTAATCAACAAAGCAGGGAAGAGTGTTTATAAAAAATCTTTCCTCAAAAATGTGGATTATATTTCAGAGCGTCTTCAAGATTCTTCATCGATATCTAGTGCGTTTTCAGGGGTTATTCCAGATGAAGAGCAATCTATTTTGGCATCGTCAGAGGTTGCAGGGGACTTAGTTGAAGGTTTCGAATCAGTTATTAGTTCTGTTAAAGTAAAACAACAAATATTTGCAAAGCTAACCAAGGCATTAACAGTACCTATCATATTAATTGCGGCCTGTGCTCTAGTTTTAATTATGTATAGTATTAAAGTTTTTCCAGCCTTTGAAGCGGTAATTCCGTTAGAAAAATGGCCTGGTCTATCCTACAACGTGTACAGCATAGGTTTATGGTTTATGCAACCAGGTTTCCTTTTCTTGCTTGCAGGTCTGGTTGTTTTTTTCTTCACTGTGTCAAAGTCATTGTCATTGTTGACAGGTAGTTTCAGAAATAATGTTTTGGACAAGATCCAGCCTTACAAAACATATAAAAAGCTGCAATCTTCACAGTTTTTAATGGATATATCGATACTGATTAAATCAGGTGTACCAATTGCAGATGCAATAGAGAAGAAGGCAGAAATGTCCAAAGGTTGGACGAAATATCATTATGATTTAATGTATAAAAACTTATCTATGGGGTTGTCTTACAAAGAATCACTCGATACCGGTTTTTTTTCCAGAGAAGATATATTTATTATTACTATTTATAGTTCATTAAATGGCTTTGTTGAAATGTTGACGGAAATTTCAAATAAATCTAACGAATCAACGCTAAAAAGTATTGATGATTTATCGGGAGTGTTAAATATTGTTTCGCTATTAATATTTGCCAGTGTTGTTTTGGCTATATTTGGTTCAACATTCATGCTTAGTAGTTCAATCTCCGGTGCGTAATGATATTCTATATTTCGTTTGCTCTAATTGCTGCTATGTTAAGCAGTTGTTTTGTCAGTTTTTATCAACTCTGTGTTTTTAGATATAAACTTGGTTTTGATTGGAAACGTATACTTTTTGAATCTTCATATTGTGAATCTTGTGGTTGTAAAATTAAGTATTATTATTTAATTCCAATCTTTGGTTTTGTGTTATCTAAAGGGAAGTGTGTGTCTTGCAATAAAAAAATACCAGTGAGGTATTTTTTTTCGGAAACAATTACTTTCTGTATCTCAATGTCTGTAGCGTTACTTTTAATATTGGAGTTTTTATGAAATGAATATTTTTAAAATTATATTTTTAGCAAGTGTTATTAGTTTTTCGTCGCTATCTTTTTCTGCCGGTGAGAACAAGATATATTCTTCCAGTTTTCTTCAGGGAAGTGTGAAAGCATTTTATATTAACTTTGTTATTCGTGTGAAAGATACTGATGCTGGTGCAGGAGGACAGGAGCTTTACGGTACAATTAAAATTAAGGAAATTAATGGTCATAAGGTAGATTTAGAGGTTTGGAAGAGAACAAGTGGTAACCCCACAGGTTCAACTTTAAATTTGAAAGTTGAACCTAGTCATCCTTTTATGACATCTGAGCATAGAGATAACTATATAACTCTTTCTGGCTCAATCTGGGATGAAGATGTGGGGGCGTCAGGTACAGATGATCGTCTTTGTAACTTAAAAGATGATGTGAAATTATACCAAAGTCAAGTGGATGAAGAAATTAGGAATGTTTTCACGGGGGGGATAGGGATTGTGATTATTTAAAGATTACTAAGTTTGAGCCCGCACAGTGATTAGATATAATGTTTTTTATTGCTAGTGGTTTTTCATTTTTATCATTATACCAATCACAGTAAATAAGTGATCAGAAATAGCGCAGGAAAAGGCTTGAGAACAAGGCAGGGTTTTTCGATAAGTAGTTATTCTACAATCAAAAATTCTAACGAAGTTATCGAGCATTTTAACCAGCGAGGATGAACAGTTACTTACTACGATTGGTATTATTTCGGTGGTTGGTGATGAACAACTCACACTGTATCTATAGTTTTGGCAAGTTTTTCGTTGATAACGGTATGCAGATATCAAGAGTATCTATTCCAAAGGTGACTGGCTACGTTCTGTTGCTCCTGTCTTACATCTTTAGCTGAAAAGCCATTTCAAGACTGATGCTTTCAAGGTAAACTCGTGCTTGCAGCACCCGCTTTATTTCCCATGTATGGCTAATTCACCTGACTTTTTTCGAGCATAAAGCCCTATGACAGAGCTCTATTCTATTTTTTCGCAAACCATTAAGCGTTATTACCAACCGACAGGTAAGTTAGTACTTGGTTTTAGTGGTGGTGTTGACTCGCGTGTTCTGCTGGAGTTACTTGCCCAGTATAAAGAAAGTCATGACTGTGAATGTTGCGCCGTTTATGTACACCATGGCTTGAGCGAGAATGCGGATCGATGGGCGGAGCAGTGTCAGCTGTGGGCGCAAGCGCTAGCGATCCCATTTTTTATAGAAACTGTTAAATTGGATCAAAACAGCGGAGAGAGCATTGAATCTTTGGCGCGAGCGGCGCGTTATCAAGCATTGGCGAAGCACATTACAAAGCATGATCTACTGTTAACGGGCCAACATGCTGACGATCAAATCGAAACGTTTTTGCTAGCGCTTAAACGTGGTAGTGGGCCTAAAGGTTTATCTTCTATGGCGCAATGCATGCCGTTTGGTGATGGCTATATCGTTCGACCGCTGCTTAGTGCAACTCGCGCACAAATAGAAGCTTATGCGCAGCTTAAACAGTTAGAGTGGGTGGAAGATGAGAGCAACCAAGATACCCGCTTTGATCGCAATTTTATTCGCCATCAGGTGACCCCCGTTCTTACCCAGCGCTGGCCCCATTTCCAGCAAGCAGTTGCTCGCAGTGCTCAATTGTGCGCGCAGCAACAACTTTTGCTAGAAGAACTTCTGCAAGGGGAACTGCATAGTGCGCAAATTCCAGATGGGAGCTTATCAATTCATCACCTTTCGCTACATAGTGAACTGGCTCGAAGCCAATTATTACGAATGTGGTTAGCCGCATTAGGCGAACCTATGCCAAGTAAAGAACATTTGACGATGATCTGGCAGCAAGTCGCGTTAGCTCGCCTTGATGCTAACCCATGTCTGAAACTCGGTGAGAGTGAAATTCGTCGCTTTGCTCAAAAGCTATATTGTGTCCAAACTCAGCAAGATGTTTCGCAGTGGCAAGCGCCTATAGGGCTTAATCAAGCAGTTGAGTTGCCAGATGGCTTGGGCGTACTGCACTTAAAAGCTTTGGAGCAAGATAATCAAGGTGGGATTGCGCTTGCAGGCAAGCCACAAGAGTTATGGATAAGCTTTGATCCACAAGGGCTTAGTGCTTGCCCTGTGGGTCGCGTTGGTCGTCGTAAATTGAAAAAACTGTTTCAGGAATATGGAGTGCCAAGCTGGTTGCGCCGTAGAACTCCGATACTGATGTATCGTGATCAAGTTGTTGCGGTTGCAAATTTGTTTGTTGATCGTGATTTCAGTGGGCAAGATTGTGAACTTAGCTGGGACAAGTGAACGCTTTTGATGCAAAATTCGTATAAAACGCATAACTAATATGGACATAAAGGTGGAGCAATGAAAAAAATCGCAGTGGGAGTGGTTATCGGCTTAGGTCTTCTTAGCGGTAATGCTATGGCGGGTGATGCCGCAGCAGGTCAAGCCAAAGCAGCGGTATGCGCAGCGTGTCATGGTGCTGACGGTATTGCTGTTATCCCCGGCTATCCAAATCTTAAAGGACAAAATGAGCAATATCTTGTCTCCTCTATTAAAGCGTATAAAAACAAAGAGCGCACAGGCGGGTTAGCGATGGTAATGCAAGCACAAGCGTCCATGCTCAGTGATGCTGATATTGATAACCTCGCGGCTTACTTCGCAAGTTTAAAATAATCTCAATACATTTATTCAATCTGCCCAAGCATTGCTTGGGCTTTTTATTGATTGTTTTTTTTTGCTAGCAGATAATGCCAGTCATTGAAGACAGTTTAAGGGATGAACATGAAAAAAATTGAAGCCATAATTAAACCATTTAAACTCGATGATGTACGCGAAGCGCTTGCTGAAGTTGGTATCACAGGGATGACGGTTTCTGAAGTGAAAGGTTTTGGTCGTCAGAAAGGACATACCGAGTTGTACCGTGGTGCTGAATACATGGTGGATTTCTTGCCAAAAGTGAAGCTTGAAATTGTGGTTAGTGATGATGTAGCCGACCATTGTGTCGAGACCATTATTGAAACGGCGCAAACGGGTAAAATTGGTGATGGTAAAATCTTCATTACTAGTGTTGAGCGTGTTGTGAGAATTCGTACCGGTGAAGAAGACGAAGACGCTATTTAATTTATCTAGAAAAGGGGCGATTCGCTCCTTTTTTCTCCTATTACTCCCTTGTTTCTGGTTCACATCGCGTGGCTAAATTCATGAAGAAAAAATACCTCATTGCCTTACCTGTGTTTGTTATTTTTATTGCCGTGGTGAGTTTTTTCTTTATCTTCACCATCCCTAGCCAGCCGCAAATACTGACAATCAATCATCAAAATAGTGCATCACCTTTAGTGTGCTACGACAACCCCAATGCTCAGGTTATTGATGCTAACGGGCAGCTAGAGTTACTGGTTTGGAATATCTATAAGCAAAATAGAGTTAACTGGCACAGTGAGCTAGATAAATTCAGCCAATCATCTCAACTGCTGTTACTCCAAGAAGCAAGTATGACGGAAGCATTGAAATCTTGGATTGTCGAACGTCAGTGGGGAGGAAACCAAGCCGCTGCTTTTCGTGTATTCGGTGAGTCTGCTGGGGTGCTGAATTTGTCAAAACAGATGCCGAGTTACGCCTGCGCTTATACTGAAGTTGAACCTTGGTTGCGTTTACCTAAATCGGCCATTTATGCGCTGTATCGTTTAAGTGACGGGCAATCATTAGCAGTTGTGAACTTGCATGCGGTTAATTTTACTTATGGTACAGATGAATACGCTAACCAGTTATCAACCTTGATAAGCAAGTTAGATGAGCACAAGGGGCCGGTGATTGTGGCGGGAGACTTCAATAGTTGGAGTGAGCAGCGCATGACGGCTATGAAAACGGCGTTACAAGGCGCAGGGATGCAAGAGGTAATATTTAGCCCTGATAACCGCATCCAGTTTGTCACCGGTTTAGTACTTGATCATGTCTTTTATCGTGGGCTTACGGTAATAAACGCAAAAGCGCCGCAAAGCGACGCTTCTGATCATAACCCTATGCTGGTGCACTTTAGCTTATAACAATGTAGAGCGCCCAAATCACATAGTAACCGACCCAAGGCAGTGCAGAGATAGCCAAAGCTTGCCCACGTTCCAGTTCAGTCCAAGCGCCCACTGCGGCATACCCTAGCACAATATACCAAGGTAAAAGCAGAGGAAAAGAGCTGGCAAACTGAGACCAATCGTTTGTCAGAGGTAGTTTGAGTAAACCATTCAAACTGTTTAAGTCAGCGGCGTAAGTCATCACTTGGCCATGCTTTAGCAGTAGGCTAGCGTAGCTGGCTAAGTCGCCCAACACGGCAGGGAAAGTGATGACGGCACCGGCGGCAAACCAACGCCAAAAGCCATGCTGGTGCTGACTTTGTTTGGTGGCTAAATGGAACCAGAAAGCTAGCATGAAAATCGTGACTGTACGACCAATCATATCGCTGATTATTTCACTGGCCATTAGGGTATTTGCATCCAACATCTCTAGTTGAGCAGGGTTTTCCACCGCCAGTTGTGGTGCAAGTGCTGCTTTGAGCCATTCGAAGTTGACGATATCAAAATAAGCACCCCAGAATAGAAATGGGCTCAGAATTAAAAAGATATAAGGCTGCCAGCCCCACATTCCTCGTTGATAAATGGCAAGGAAACAAGAGGTTGGTGAACGGAATATATCCATCAACATGGTTAAAGGGTTGCTAGACGGGTTCATACACTGACCTTAGTTACGTCGACATAGAGTTTAAGTTTTTGACCTGGTTTTAGGTACTTTTGATTCGCAAGATCATTCCAGTTAACGATGTCATGACTTTTCACTTTAAATTTGTTCGCGATACCACTTAGCGTATCGCCAGAGCGAACTTGGTAAAAGACGGTACGGATAATCGCGCCATCGCTACTATTTTTCCAAATAACCAGTTTTTGGCCGATTTTTAATGTGTCTCGTGGCCCCATGCCATTCCATTTTGCCAATGACTGGTGAGAAATGTTGTGTTGCTTTGCAATACTCCAAAGGCTGTCACCACTGGTAACGGTATGCGAGAGTTTGTATTTGCCTCGCGCCATTGATTGGGTTTTGGCTAGGCGATTGCTAGCACTCAGCGCGTAAGCTTTTTCATCTTTCACCGAAGTGGGGATCATTAAGTATTGTCCAGCACGGATACTATTGCTGGTGAGGTTGTTTGCTGTTTGAATCACTTTAGTGGTGGTGCTGTGCTGCTGCGCAATCACACTCAAGCTATCTCCCGATTTAACCTTATAGCGCACCAGTTTCATTCCCTTGCCACGGTTTTGTTGCACTTTTTGCATGAAAGTATCCGCTTTATCAACCGGGATCAGTAACTGGTACGGGCCTGTTGGGGAAGTCGCCCACTGATTATAGGCTGGGTTATAGCTTTGTAGCTCTTTTACTGTCATGCCGGCATAGTTAGCGGCAATGGCAAGATCAAGCTGCTCTTGTGGGTCGACTAATTCCAGTACCGGTTTGTTTGCGATTGCTGGAATGGTAATACCGTATTTTTCTTGATTGGCGATGATGTCTGCAACAGCAAGCAGTTTTGGCACGTAGCCTGTGGTTTCAGTTGGCAGATCTAAGGAAAAGAAATCGGTAGCTTTACCCGCTTTTTGATTTTTACGAATTGCGCTTGAGATACGACCTCCACCGCTATTATAGGCGGCAATCGCGTGGTTCCAGTTACCGTCAAAACGCTTATTAAGATAAGTCAGGTAATCTAAAGCTGCATCGGTGGCGGCATCGACATCTCGGCGGCCGTCATACCAAAAGTTTTGCTCTAAACCGTACATTTCCCCTGTACCTGGTACAAATTGCCACAAGCCCGCTGCGCTGCCGTGCGAGTATGCAAAGGCATCAAATGAACTTTCGACTATCGGTAGTAAGGCTAGCTCTAGCGGTAATCCGCGCTGTTCAATTTTCTCTGTAATTAAATAAAGGAAAGGTTCAGCACGCTTAGAAACCGTTTTGAGATGGTTAGGATGCTTAAGATACCAAGTACGGTAGTAATTAACGGATTTGTGCTCGGGGATATCCATCGAGAGCTGCATCGCAATACGTTGCCATACATCTTTTTGTTGTTGTGGGGTAACGACCTTTGGGAGCACTTTTGCAGGTTGCACCGGTTTATTCGCATGAATACGGTTGGTGGATGTTTGAACTTGAGGGCTATTGGCCTCTTCGGAGTTTGGTGAGGTAGTTTGATCTACTGGCTGGGTGATTTGGCATCCGGCTAATAACAGCACTACCACCCAGCTAAATTGAACTCGCATGTATAACAGCCCTTTGACTAAATGGCTGCTGATAATACTTGTCATTTTATGGCGATGACAAGCAGCAAATCGTTAAAATTCGTTCTTCCACTCACGTAATGCGGTAAAGATTGATTGAGGATCGGTTTGTAGGGTGCGATTGGCGACCGATTTCATCACACTTTCTTGTTGCGTACGTAAAAAAGGGTTGATTAATTTCTCTTGGCGAATGGTGGTTGGCACTGTTGATTGCTGCTGAGCTCTAAGACGATTAACTTGGTCACGATACTGATGCAAGTGGTCGTTATCAGGTTCGACTGCAAGTGCAAATGCCACATTACTGGCTGTGTATTCATGGGCGCAATACACTTCAGTTTCCTCAGGTAATGCGGCTAGTTTATTCAGTGAAGTGAACATTTGTTCCATGGTGCCTTCAAATACGCGACCACAACCCGCGGAAAAGAGTACGTCGCCGCTGAATAGTTTTGCGTCCCCCACGTAACCAATGTGTCCATTTGTATGTCCTTCGAGGCCTAGCACCAGAAACACTTCATCAAATAGTTCTATTTGGTCCCCGGCTTCAACTGGGTGAGTTAAGGTCGGAATCGGTTCATTCACTGGGCCCACGACATTTATATTGGGGTGCTGGCGAACCAATTCAGGTACACCACCAATGTGGTCATGGTGATGGTGGGTAATCAGAATTGCTTCAAGGGTCAATTGATGTTCGGTGAGGTATTGCAACACCGGAGCAGCATCGCCCGGGTCGACAACTGCACAACGCTGATCGCTATTTTGGATCAGCCAGATGTAATTATCATTAAATGCGGGTATGCTTTTGATCTGTAACATGAGTATCTCCAGTCACCGAGGTGAAATAGGTTATCGATGAAGCCAGCACGTAGCGAAAAGAAGTTAGATAAACCTCACTCTTGGTCTCAGCTTAAAAATGGCCAGTGGGTCAGTGATTCTATTCAAACTCGGCTTGATGAGTGGTGCCCAAAATTGTTTGGCTACCATATGCTTAAGCTCGGTGGTCTTAGTTGTGAGCTTGCCAGTTGCAACTGCAATATTCAACACCAAGTTAATCTTGATATAAAAAATCCGTTACATAACGTCATTGCGGATAGCTATGAACTTCCATTTCTAGAAAAGAGTTTCGATGTGGTGATGTTGGCGCATCAGCTCGATTACTGTGATGACCCGCATCGCGTTTTACGAGAAGTCGATAGAGTGATGATTGACGATGGTTACATCATTATTACCGGCTTTAATCCGATAAGTTTTACTGGTATAGCTAGTTTTATGCCATGGCGTAAACGCAACCTTCCTTGGAGCGGGAGAATGTTTACGGCAAGCCGCATCAAAGATTGGCTGAGTATTTTGAATTATCAAGTGATCGCGTGTGATCAATACGCGTTGTTTCCTATGCAAAAATATCAACCGATGTGGACATGGCTCGAAAACAGTATCGGAGACTGGGCGTCTCCATTTGGTAGTTTGTACTTTATTGTTGCTCGTAAACGGACTTATCCGCTTAAACCGATTAAGCCGCATTGGCGTTTGAAGCGACGCCTCTCTCCAGTTGGGGTGAACTATCGCTTAAAGAGCCAAAATCAAAATAAAGCGTAATATGGTTTATTCGTTGGGCTGATAACCCGTATCTTCTTCGGTAGGATTTTCGGCAGCCGCGCGTGCTAATTCATCGCATATTTCATTTTCGCGATGACCTGCGTGACCTTTGACCCATCGCCAATCAATCTCGTGGCGGGCGCTTTCTTTGTCTAACAATTGCCATAAATCTGCGTTTTTGACTGGCTTTTTATCTGCCGTTTTCCAACCGCGTTTTTTCCAGTTGTGGATCCACTGGGTTATTCCTTGACGTACGTATTGGCTATCGGTCGTTAGAATGACATGACATGGCTCTTTAAGTGACTGCAACGCAACCACCGCAGCTAACATCTCCATTCGGTTGTTGGTTGTCAGTGTATAGCCTTTGGCTAAGGTCTTTTCGGTCTGCTTATAACGCAGGACAATGCCATAGCCACCGGGGCCGGGATTACCCAAGCAAGATCCATCAGTGAAAATTTCCACTTGTTTTGTCATGATTTGGTACTATTAGGTTACGCACATTATCGGCATAGTCTGACATAGATATCCTTATGAATACTAGTAGCAATTCAGAATCTCAACGTATCGTTGTTCTCGATACGGAAACCACGGGTATGAACCGTGAAGGCGGTCCTCATTACGAAGGACACCGAATCATTGAAATTGGTGCTGTGGAAATTATTGACCGGAAACTGACTGGTCGTCATTTTCACGTCTACCTAAAACCGGATCGTGAAATTCAGTCAGAAGCGGTGGAGGTTCATGGTATTACCGATGAATTCTTGGTTGATAAACCACTATACCGAGAGGTGCACCAAGAGTTTTTAGATTTCATCAAAGGGGCTGAATTGGTTGCTCACAACGCGCCCTTTGACGTTGGCTTCATGGATTATGAATTTAGCAAACTTGACCCACGTATCGGTAAGACTGAGCAATATTGTAAAGTGACCGATACCTTGGCAATGGCCAAGCGTATTTTCCCCGGTAAGCGCAATAACTTAGATATTTTGTGTGACCGCTACGGTATTGATAACTCACACCGTACCTTGCACGGCGCTTTGCTCGATGCCGAGATCTTAGCCGACGTCTACCTGTTAATGACGGGGGGGCAAACCTCATTGCAATTTAGTGCAGGAACTCAAAGTGATGGCAGTATGGGAGGAGAGTCAATAAAACGTGTCGCTGCTGGGCGGAAAAAGCTAAAGGTTTTGCACGCGTGTGCCGATGAATTACAAGCACACCAAGAAAGATTAGATCTGGTAGAGAAGAGCGGAAGCTGCCTCTGGCGTCAGTAGGAGAAAATATGTTGAGGATAATGGCGGCTTGTTTAGGGCTGATATGGAGTATTGGTGTTTTTGCTGAGAGTGCATCCTCAATGTCGTTGCTCGATAATCGTTTTCGGGTTGATCCGACCATTACGCAAATTACTTTTGTAATTTATCGCGAACCCGCTTCTCAGCCTGTGGTGTTGGTGCGTCCGGACGGTAAAAAGTATTATGCGGGGCGACATGAAGACAATATGCGTTGGTATCAAGAACCTAGCATGGATATTATTTCTATCGATACACCTATGCCGGGGCCTTGGCAGGCGATAGGTAAAGTGTCGCCTAAAAATAACATCAAGTTAATTTCTCATCTCCAACTCAATACCGATGTGTTTCCAAATCGTCTTTATCACGGTGAGGAGATCAAGTTTACTGCTCGCTTGAGCTCTGATGGCCAGCAGCTTAAGTTGCGAGACTTTTTAGACAGAGTTAACTTGAAGGTTACGTTTACCAAATATGTTGAAAATGAAGACGAGTTGGTGAAAGAAGCACGCCCCATTCCTGAAGTGATCGGTGAGTTTAGCGATGATGGCCGTGGTTTAGATGAATACCCCGGTGATGGTGTATTCACCGTTGCGTTACCAATTACTCCTCAACCTGGCAAATACCGTGTGCGAATTACATCTGGCAATGGTGTGTTCTTACGTGCGCAAGAACAAGAAGTCTTGGTTTATCCAACACCGATATTAACCACTTTTATTCAATCTCGAGTTGATGGAGAGCCGCACCAGGTCGTTTTTTCAGGCGAGCAAGGTATGATTGAGCCCGGCTCAATTGCGGCACATATTGAGCATTCGGATATCTATGATGAGCGGTTTGTTGCTGAAAGTCAGTCCGCTGAAGATGAATTAAAACTGAGCCTAGATATACCCAATGAAGGTGATAATGGGAATTATCGTTGGTCAGGTAAATTGTATGCTACCGATCTCTCGAATAAGCGACCGCTGTATTTTCCAATAGCTGAGCGAACTTACAGTGTGGTTGATGATGTGAATATTGCTGAAATGCGGCGTTTACAACTCGAAGAAGAAGCAAAACAGCGTCAGATAGAGCAAGAAAAGCTGATCATTCAAATGCGTGAAGAGGCGACGAGTCGTAGCATTATGATCATCGCTATTGGCAACGTGGTGGCAATCCTTTTAGGGCTATTGATATGGTTTATCATACGCAAACTGAAAGCAAGGAAAGCACTGCAACCTGAGTTGCAATTGAATATGCCCAAGAAATAGCACCGTCGAAGTCGGTATAAATTAGAAATCGGTTGTTTTAGTTACAAAATAAGGGGCGCTTAGAAAGCGCCCCTTGTCTTTTATCAAACATGAATTAGGCAACTTCACCCATCGCTGGGTATTGTGACTTTGCGGCGAGTTCCTCTGACGCAAAATCATCCACATTAATGGTGTATAAACGATGAGCTTCCGCCTCAGTTAATAGCTGTGCTTCTTGCTCGGTGAGAATTTTCTGTTGCAAACCAATGGCGGCGACTTCATCTAAACGCAAGAATGGGCGACGTTGATTGGTTACCGAGCATACTTTATCGAACAACGGCTCTGCACGTAAAATAACCTCTAGTGCTTGTTCAATCTTACCTGCTGCATTATGTGCAGTTGGGGCAAGGTATTGATTGCGGCCAATGCGGGAGCGAGTTTCACTCGGTGTTTGTAGAATTTGTGCTACTTTACTGTCTAGCTTGTCGTTTGGCGCTTTACGGACGCGACCAATCGGCATCAGCAACACGCGCAGTACTTTTCCAATCACCTTGTTCGGGAAGTTAGCTAAGAACTCGTCGATGGCGACTTCCGTTTGCTTCAAGCTATCTTGTAGCCCCCAATGTACTAAAGGCAAATCTTCAACCGGACGACCATCATTTTCAAAGCGTTTTAGTGTTGCTGAGCTTAAGTAAAGCTGGCTTAAAATATCGCCAAGGCGTGCCGATAAACGTTCTTTACGTTTGAGTGAGCCACCAAGTACTGCCATTGAAATATCAGACAGTAACGCTAAGTTTGCGCTGTAACGGTTCAATTGTTGGTAGTAACGCTTGGTTGCATCACTGGTTGGAGCTGATGAGCCTAACCCATCGGTGATACCAAACCAAATGCTGCGTACTAGGTTACTCATAGTAAAGCTAACGTGCCCTGCGAGAGCTGCATCAAATTTTTCAATTGCGTCAGAATCTTGCGAATAAGCGGCATTCATCTCTTCCAAAACATAAGGGTGACAGCGGATAGCACCTTGACCAAAGATGATCATCGAACGAGTCAGAATATTTGCCCCTTCGACTGTTACAGCAATCGGTGCGCCTTGGTAGCTACGTGCTAAAAAGTTTGAAGGACCAATACATATGCCTTTACCACCGACAATGTCCATCGCATCGATGATGCTGCGTTGGCCGCGATGGGTACAGTGGTATTTAACAATGGCCGAAATAACCGATGGTTTTTCACCTAAATCAATACCAGCAACAGTTAGGTTACTTGCTGCATCCATTACATAGGCATTACCACCAAGGCGGGCTAATGGCTCTTCAACTCCTTCCATGTGGCCAATAGGCTGTTTAAATTGGCGACGGATACGTGCATACGCGCCCGTTGCTAATGCTGCGGTTTTAATACCACCAGTTGAGTTTGATGGTAGGGTAATACCACGTCCGACAGAAAGACATTCCACCAACATACGCCAGCCTTGGCCAGCCATGCTTGGGCCACCGATAATGAAATCAAGCGGTACGAAAAGATCATTTGCGCGCGTGGGGCCATTTTGGAAAGGTACATTAAGTGGAAAATGGCGATTACCAATTTCAACCCCTTTCAAGTGGGTTGGGATTAACGCACAAGTAATACCTAGCTCTTGGGTTTCCCCCAATAGGCCATCTGGGTCGCGCAATTTGAAAGCCAATCCCAATACGGTAGCAACAGGAGCTAGGGTGATATAGCGTTTGTTCCAAGTTAAGCGCATGCCCAGCACTTCTTTTCCTTCCCATTTGCCTTTGCAAACCACGCCAAAATCAGGAATAGAGCCTGCATCTGAACCCGCTTCTGGGCTAGTTAACGCAAAACATGGGATCTCTTTACCTTCAGCAAGTCGAGGTAAGTAATGGTTTTTTTGTTCTTCAGTACCATAGTGTTGCAGAAGTTCACCTGGGCCTAACGAGTTTGGTACACCAACGGTGGATGAAAGTACTCCCGATACACCTGTTAGTTTTTGCAATACGAGCGATTGAGCATAGGCTGAAAATTCTAAGCCACCATATTGTTTCTTAATGATCATGGCGAAAAACTTGTTATCTTTTAAATATTGCCAAACTTCAGGCGGAAGGTCTGCCAGTTCATGAGTGACTTGATAGTCACTGACCATGGCACACACCTCATTCACCGGACCATCAAGAAAGGCTTGTTCTTCTGTACTTAGTTTTGGCGCGGCAATCTTGTGCAGTTTGTCCCAGTTTGGTTTTCCTTTGAACAGATCTGCTTCCCACCAAACAGTACCGGCGTCTAAGGCTTCTTTTTCTGTCTGTGACATGGCAGGAAGAACTTTTTTAAATAGTTTCAATGCTTTTTCGCTGATCAGACTTTGGCGAATAGAAGAGATAGCAAAGACTGCAATAGCGGCGAGGTAAAGTACCCAGCCGATAAACCCAGCGTAGTCAAAAACCGTTAACGCAATCATAGTAACGGTTAATGCCGTTAAGGCAGTAAAGAGTGAGGTTCTGTGGTAGAGGCAAATACCGAGTACAGCGATAAAGCCAAGTGTAGAGAGCAAGATGTCCATAATATGTTTCCCTTTAAGACGGAATGTATTTTGTTATACGTCTTGATTTTTGAAAGTGGTCTAACCAGTGGTAATTGTAATCAGAATATTAATGAAATGTAAAACCTTATATTGTTCAAAAAGTGATCCATGTAGAGCAAAAAATCTAAATAATCCAATGTATCCATGACTTTCTACGTATGGAATGAACAGAAAAGGACAATTCTTGAAGTGGAACTCTCGACAGAGCAAATGGTTTGGGTAAACTCAAGTTTGTTACTGGCTCTAAAACAAGAGTTCATCTGTAAGCAGATTAAAAAGAGAATATACCTATGTACCAGGATTTGATTAAAAGTGAATTGACGGAAGCTGCTGACGTTCTGAATAAGTTTCTCAGTGATGACCATAACATTGCTCAAATTGGAGCGGCGGCAAAGCTGATTGCTGATTCATTCAAACAAGGTGGCAAAGTTCTATCTTGTGGTAATGGCGGGTCACATTGTGATGCGATGCATTTTGCTGAAGAGTTAACGGGGCGTTATCGTGAAAATCGTCCTGGTTACCCTGGCATCGCTATTTCTGATCCAAGCCATTTATCATGTGTGAGTAATGACTTTGGTTATGATTTTGTATTTTCTCGTTATGTTGAAGCGGTAGGTGCAAAGGGGGATGTATTATTTGGTCTGTCTACTTCAGGTAACTCTGGTAATATTTTGAAAGCCATTGAAGCGGCGCAAGCGAAAGGCATGAAAACCATTGCTCTAACCGGTAAAGATGGCGGCAAAATGGCGGGCTTGGCGGATGTTGAAATTCGTGTCCCTCATTTTGGTTATGCTGACCGTATTCAAGAAATCCATATTAAAATTATCCATATCATTATCCAATTAATCGAAAAAGAAATGGCGTAATTATCTGAATTATTCAGGTGCAGCCTAAGGTTTAAAGAAGGGAGTGCGTTAAACCATGTGTGAATTGCTCGGTATGAGTGCCAATGTGCCGACGGATATTTGCTTTAGTTTTACTGGGCTGATTCAGCGTGGAGGCAATACAGGTCCACATCGTGATGGCTGGGGAATTACTTTTTATGAAGGAAAGGGTTTTCGGACGTTTAAAGACCCAAACCCCAGCTTCCAGTCCAAAATTGCAGAGCTGGTCCAGAGTTACCCGATAAAAAGCCGGGCGGTCGTTAGCCATATTCGTCAAGCGAATCGTGGTGGTGTAAATTTGGAAAATACTCATCCCTTCACGCGAGAGTTGTGGGGGAAATATTGGACATTTGCTCATAATGGACAATTGTCTGATCACCAGCAGTTAGAAACTGGGCGTTATCGCCCCGTTGGTGAAACAGACAGTGAACAGGCATTTTGCTGGTTATTAAAGCAATTGGAAGCGCGTTATCCAGAACCACCACAGGATATGGTTGGGATGTTTCGTTTTGTTGCGCAATGTTGTGACCAATTAAAAGAAAGAGGCGTATTTAACATGCTGCTTTCGGATGGGGAATACGTGATGACGTATTGTACGAATCACCTTTATTGGATCACCCGTCGTGCGCCATTTGGTAAAGCCAGCTTGCTTGATGAAGATGTTGAAATCAACTTTCAAGAAGAAACAACACCAAACGACGTGGTTTCTGTGATTGCGACACAACCTTTGACGGGTAATGAAATGTGGCAGCGAATGAAACCCAGTGAGTATGCGATTTTTCACTATGGTGAGTGTATTGATAATAATGCCTCAGCGTTAGTTGATGTGCCGTTTGCAGCGGCTAAACCTGGGTGTCAGGCACCGATTGAATCTCTGAATTAAATGGTATTCTCATTGCTCAACAAAAAAGGGTTGCTGTTATGCAACCCTTTTTACTTTCCAATTTTTTGTTTAACTTAATCGAACGCGTAGCCATGCATACCAAGTTGTTTTCCATCGAGGTAAGCTTTGCCTTCACGCATCTCTAAACGTTCTTCAACAAACCATTGTGCCACTAAAGGGTAAATTCGATACTCTTGGGTTTGCACTCTATCTGTCAGCGTTTCAACCGTATCTTCATCAAAAATAGGTACCTTTGCTTGTAGGATAACAGGCCCGCCATCAAGCTGCTCTGTGACAAAGTGAACACTGGTTCCGTGTTCTTCATCACCAGCATGAATCGCGCGTTGGTAGGTATTGAGACCAGGATATTTCGGTAGCAGCGATGGGTGTATATTGAGCATTCTTCCTAAGTAGTGACGAACAAATTCACTACTCAGAATGCGCATATAACCAGCTAGAATGATTAAATCAGGTGCGTATTGGTCTATTTGTTCCATCAATGCGAGATCAAACGCGTCACGCGTATCAAAAGCATTAGGGTCAATATGTACCGCTGCTGCACCTGCTTTTTTAGCTCGTTCTAAGCCATAAGCAGTTGCTTTGTTTGAAAAAACGGCCGTAACCTTGCCATCTTTAATCTTCGTTTCACACGCGTCGAGGATAGCCTGTAAGTTGGTACCATTTCCTGAAACTAAAACAACAATACTTTTCATAGGTTATTTGATCTCTACTTGCTCTTCACCAGATTGAGCTTCAGCAATATGACCGATAACCCATGCGTTTTCACCTTCTGCTTGCAGTAATTTAACCGCAGCATCGGCTTGTTCAGTTGGTAGTGCAACGATAAGACCGACACCACAGTTGAAAGTGCGGTACATCTCGTGAGTTGTCACATTACCCTTTTCTTGAAGCCATTGGAAAATGATTGGCCATTGCCAACTGCTTCCATCAATAACGGCTTTGGTTCCTGCTGGTAAAACGCGAGGAATGTTCTCCCAAAAGCCACCACCAGTAATGTGTGAAATTGCGTGAATGTCGTGTTCTGCGATCATCTTAAGCGCTGATTTGATGTAAATCTTGGTTGGTGTCAGTAAGTGCTCACCAATGCTTTTTCCTGCTAACTCTTCATTTTTATCTGCGCCAGAGACTTCTAAGATCTTACGCACTAACGAGTATCCATTTGAGTGGGGACCGCTTGAACCTACCGCAATCAATGCATCACCTGCCGCCACTTTTGAGCCGTCGATGATGTCTTCTTTTTCCACCACACCGACACAAAAACCAGCGACATCGTAATCTTCGCCTTCATACATACCAGGCATTTCTGCGGTTTCACCACCAATTAACGCACAGCCAGCTTGTACACAACCATCGGCGATACCAGATACCACGTCAGCTGCGGTATCTACATCTAATTTGCCGGTTGCGTAGTAATCTAAGAAGAAGAGTGGTTCTGCACCTTGGACGATTAAATCGTTCACACACATTGCTACGAGATCAACGCCAATCGTGTCGTGCTTTTTCATATCCAAAGCGAGACGCAATTTAGTGCCCACACCATCAGTGCCGGAAACCAAAACAGGGTGTTTATATTTTGTTGGCAGCTCACAAAGCGCACCAAAACCACCAATGCCACCCATTACTTCAGGGCGACGAGTGCGTTTTACGGCACCTTTAATGCGTTCAACTAGTGCATTGCCTGCATCGATATCTACGCCTGCATCTTTGTAGCTCAGAGATGTGTTATTACCGCTCACGGGGAAGTCCTCGTTTAAGTTGGATATGAAAACGGCGCTATTCTAACAGGGCTTAAAACAAAAAGGAAAACGTTTGCGTCAGTTTTTTTGTTTATAATTGGCACTGAAACCAATACAAAATGTGTGTATAATCCGCAGGTTTATTTAAATATTGCCGGAGATGGAAATGAAAGTTGTTGAAGTGAAGCACCCTCTAGTTAAACACAAACTTGGGTTAATGAGAGAAGGGGAAATCAGCACTAAGCGTTTTCGTGAGCTAGCGACAGAAGTCGGTAGCCTGCTTACTTATGAAGCGACATCTGATTTTGAAACAGAAAAAGTGACCATTGAAGGTTGGAATGGCCCTGTTGAAGTCGATCAAATTAAAGGCAAGAAGGTTACGGTTGTGCCAATTTTGCGTGCAGGCCTTGGCATGATGGATGGTGTTCTCGAACACATTCCTAGTGCACGTATCAGTGTGGTAGGTGTTTACCGTGATGAAGAAACATTAGAACCAGTGCCTTATTTCAATAAGTTAGTTTCTAACATTGAAGAGCGTATCGCGTTAGTCGTTGACCCAATGCTGGCGACTGGTGGTTCGATGATCGCAACGATCGATCTTCTGAAAGAGCAAGGCTGTAATCAGTTTAAAATCCTAGTATTGGTGGCAGCACCTGAAGGTATTGCGGCTCTTGAAAAAGCTCACCCAGATGTAGAACTATACACAGCTGCGATTGATGAAAAACTAAATGACAAAGGTTACATCGTTCCTGGTTTAGGCGATGCTGGTGATAAGATTTTTGGTACCAAGTAATTGAATGATAAAGGGGAGCATATCGATGCTCCCCTTTGTTTTACTTAATTCTAAAAATTAATGATTACTTTTTAAGACCGAGCGTACCCGTTGTACGTTTAGCGGGTGCTTTATCATTGTTACTGCCTTGTCTTGCATCATTATTCCATGACTTATTGCTAGCCGATGTAGTGCGAGAGCCTTTGCCTTTTTTAGAATTTGGCGCATGGCGATATTCATCAGCATTATGACCTTTAAAGGTTCGCGTTTTTTGGTTACGACGCGCTGTTGAGGTTTGATTCTCTTCGCGGCTATCGTACAGCTTAGCATCGGTTGCTCTGCGAATGCGTTTTCCTTGCGCGTCTAATTTTGATGCGTCTTCAGTGCCACTTGAACCTTCACACATCGCCAGAATTTCAGCCACTTCATTATCAGACAGGTAACGCCATTTGCCATTTGGAATACCATCTAAACTGATGTTCATAATTCTAACACGGCGCAGTTTAAACACTTCATAACCTAGTGCTTCACACATACGACGAATTTGACGGTTCAAACCTTGAGTTAACACGATACGAAATGAGAACTTAGTTTCTTGCGTCACTTTACAGGGCAAAGTAACGGTATCAAGAATTTCAACACCGGAAGCCATTTTCTTTAGAAACTCATTGGTGATCGGCTTGTCTACACGTACCACATACTCTTTTTCGTGGTTATTTCCTGCGCGTAGAATCTTATTCACGATATCACCGTCATTGGTGAGAAAAATTAAGCCATCAGAAGGTTTGTCGAGGCGGCCGATAGGAAAAATACGTTGGCGGTGACCGATGAAGTCAACAATGTTTCCCGGAATATCACGTTCAGTCGTACAAGTAATGCCAGTCGGTTTATTTAATGCGATATAGATAGGTTTTTCTTTGGATTTTAGTGGCTTGTCATCAATGCAAACGTCATCATCTGGCTGCACTTTGGTGCCCATCTCCGGCAGTTTACCATTGATCGTTACCCGACCTTGTTCAATCAATTTATCGGCTTCACGGCGTGAGCAGTAGCCAGTTTCACTGATGAATTTATTTAGGCGTTTTTCAGTTTGTTGCGACATGTTGTTCTCCTAACGTTTCCCAACGGCGGTTAAAAAAGAAAGCAACACTGAAGTGTTGCTTTGGATGGCGTTTATTTTAGCAGTTATCGTTAATTAACCAAGTCGTTTTTGATGACGCTCTCGGTTTTCTATTTTCTTTTCGGAGCTCTTACGCAACATCACATAAACCGCTCCTGAACCACCATGAAAAGCTTGAGCACTATGCACACATTGCACATCTTTTATTTGCATCAACCAGTTGGCAACGAAGCTTTTCATTAGTGCTGGTGGGTTTGACTTCTCCCCACGACCATGCACGATGGTGACAGTTCGAATATCCCAGTCCATGCATTGTTTTAGAAAGCTAACCACTTCATCTCGCGCTTCTTTTAGTGTTTTGCGATGAAGGTCTAAGCGAGCTTGAATAGGGTATTTTCCTAAACGCAGTTTTCGATAAACCCCTTCTTGAACACCGTCACGCTTGTATTCGATAATGTCATTAGGTTTGAGCATTGGAGCATTATCGATCGAAAGATAGTCAGGATCGCCTTCACTTATCGTCATGGCCGATTCTCTTTTAGCTAGCTGAGAATCAGTGACAGTATGTGATTTTTTGAGTTCGGCGGTATCGTGAGTAATTGGCTTTACGTCGCCCATCATTTGTTGGAATAAATCGAAATCATTCTGAGACATGGGTGCTTCTCGAATCGATAGAGGAATAGGCAATTATACCCAGTGATCCTCGAATCAGATCAAGCAGAAAATAAAAAACCGGAGCAGACAAGCAATCGGCTCCGGTGCATAGCGTCATTCTATTTTTCAATAGCGGCTAAGCGATCTAGTGAGGAGATTTGTCGTTCATCACCTTGTAAATGAAGAAACCGCCGTAAAATAGCATTAGACCAAAAGCGCCAAAGATTACTATCATTGAAGATAGCCCCACTGCATTACCAAATAGGAGATCAAGCCAAAAGTCCATGTTTCCTCCAAAGTTTCGAAGACAAGCCCAAGTTAAAGGCTCATGATTGTGGTGACACTGATCTGGATCAATTGTGTTGCATAGGTTAAAAGATTGTTGATTATTGTGTGTAATCGATCACATTCCTTGATTGTGCTGGCGATGTTTTGAGCGAATGGTTCTTTTTTAATAGAAAAATCATTAAATGGCTTGCGTCTGTGAGCGAGATCCGTAATATACGCATCCGTTCTAGGACATAAATTTTAGAACAATCTCGGTGAATAGCGCAGCTTGGTAGCGCATCTGGTTTGGGACCAGAGGGTCGGGGGTTCGAATCCCTCTTCACCGACCACATTAAAAGCCTCGCAGCAATGCGGGGCTTTGTCATATCTGGGGTGTAGGAATAGTGTACTCGAAAGGGGCGGGGGTTCGGCTCTTTCAAACTCGGGCTCTTCACCGACCACATTAAAAGCCTCGCAGTAATGCGGGGCTTTGTCATATCTGGGGTGTAGCAATGGTGTACTCAGAAATCACAGCTGGCGGTTTGGCTTGTTGAAAGCTGTTGAACGGCGAACCCCTTTGCTGTGAGTAAATCAATTAAGTTGTGCTTGCCGACTAAATGCAGAGTACCAACGACAACTAAATAGTTACCATCTTTATTCGGTAAAAAATAATCGGAGCTGAGCTTATTTGCCCATGCGTTATTTCTTTGAGTAATGAACGCTTCCACCATCTCCTCTGACATCTGTTCTAATTCTGCAAACTGAATGAGTTTGTGTTGATCACCTGCAGTCCAACTTTCAATTAAACAGTGTAGAACTTGCTCATTATTGTCCCACTCATCCAATATTGAGGTTAACAACTCTTTACCATCTTCTGGTTGATTGGTCAGTAAGTCTATCTGAAATTGCAGTTCTTCTAGGCTGAAAATAGGCTTGTTATTGATCGTTGCTTTGTACATCAGACGCATATCGACACCATCATCCGGTACATAACCTAATAGGGACCATTGTGCTTGCTGTAATTGTAAAGCGGTTACCCAAGGCGGAGAGTCTTTGAGGTTTTCGGCGTTTAGTCCTAACTGTTTAGCAACCGTAACTAATTGCGACAGTTGCTGTGTATTGAGCACATCTTTAGATAAATGTTGCGTGGGAGGATAGGTAATGCCTTCGATTTTTCTCACGTCAGTTTCTACAACTAGCCCATCACTACTTTCAAAAAACTGTGTTACTGCTTGAGGAAGTGGATACATCGATTCATCCCCTACATGGATCGATCCAACAATTAATAGGGTTTGATTTCCTTTCTTAGCTTGCCAGTAGAGTGGTTCGGCATTGATTACTATTGAAAAAAGCAAAGAGAAAACTAACAGAAAATATTTCACAGTTATTCGTCACGAAGGTTGCGTCAAAAACGTTACTTTAAAGTATTTTAACGGTTTTTACTGCGCTAAGAGTTGAGCTTTCGATCACATTTCTAGTCTATTATCCATTTTTATAAAATAGGTAGCAGAATGTGGTTGTGAACAGGATCACGAGACATTGGTCATATAAAGCTCTATTTCAGTCACTTTATACATAAAAAACACGTCAAAAATTAACTTGTAATTTTAACGTGTTTATTAATGCATTGATTTATTTGATTTTATATTTCTTTGAAAATTATAAAATTTGAAGCGGATCACCGGATATAGTTAATTATTTTACGCTTAGAAATAACTACTAGTATGTTGTTGACATTGTGTAGAGCAGCCATTGGCTGACGTTTTTTTAAGTCCCTCATTTGGACTTTATTCCAGTCTATTAAGTGTAAGGTTAGTCATATGATTAAACGTAATTTGATCGCCGTTTCAGTCCTTGCCACCCTATCTGGGTGTTCAGTGTATCAATCTTCAGAGCAACAAGTCATCGATTCATTAGCCAATAACATCGATATTAAATATACCGTGTTAACCAACCATGGTGCTGATGAAGGTCTAGCCTGCCAAGATCTTGGTGCGGAATGGGCATCTTGTAATAAGGTGAATATGACACTGACTAATCATGGTGAGGCTGTAGATTCAAAAGATTGGGCTATCTATTTCCATAGTATCCGCCTTATTCTGGATGTCGAAAATGAGCAGTTTAAAATTACTCGTTTAACGGGTGATTTACATAAACTTGAACCGACAGACAAATTTGATGGGTTTGCCGCTGGAGAGGAAGTGGAACTTCCTTTAATTAGTGAATATTGGCAGTTGTTCGAAACTGACTTTATGCCTGGCGCTTTTGTAAGTGGCCCTAATGCTGAGCCTAAGTTAATTGCCTCGCTCAATACTGAAGATACCGCTTCGTTTGTGCAAGGTTTAGAAGGAAACAATATTAAGCGAACTGCTGGTGATAACAATGTTTTTGCAACGGCAATCACTCGCTTTGAAAAAAATAATGATGTTCATAGCAAAGATGTGTCCACTACGCTTATTCCGACACCCCTGCATACCGTTGTGGGACAAGGCTCGGTTGATTTAAGCCAAGGTTTGAGGGTTGTCGAAGAAGGCTTTGACTCTGCACAATACGCAGCATTAGTTTCTCGAGCGGATTTACTCGGTGTAAGTCTAAATGGGGAATTTCCAGTTAGCGTTAAAGTTGATGCGGCAGCATTTTCTGGGGATATGGCTAAATCGGGTGCGTATTCTTTAGATATTCAAAAGGATGGTATCGGCATTGAGGCTTTTGACCAAGCTGGTGCTTTCTATGCCGTTCAATCGATCTTTGGCTTGATTGATAGCCAAAATGAAAAGTCTTTGCCGGTGATAAGCATTCAAGATGCTCCACGGTTCGAGTACCGTGGCGTAATGGTTGATGTCGCTCGTAACTTCCATTCTAAGCAAGCTATTTTAGCCACCTTGGAGCAAATGGCTGCGTACAAAATGAATAAGCTACACCTACACTTGACTGATGATGAAGGTTGGCGTTTAGAAATTCCTGGGTTACCAGAGCTGACCGATATTGGTTCGAATCGTTGTTTTGACCTACAAGAGAAAAGCTGTTTACTTCCTCAACTTGGCTCGGGGCCAACCTCGGATAACTTTGGTTCTGGTTACTTTAGCAAGGCCGATTACATTGATATTTTGAAATATGCGAAGGCTCGCAATATTGAAGTGATTCCTGAAATTGATATGCCAGCGCACGCTCGTTCGGCGGTAGTGTCGATGGAAGCACGCTTTGAGCGCCTAATGGAGCAAGGTAATGTGGAGGCGGCAAACGAATATCGCTTGATGGATCCACAAGATACCTCCAATGTAACAACGGTTCAGTTCTACGATAAGCAAAGTTTTATCAATCCATGTATGGACTCATCAACTCGCTTTGTTGATAAGGTAATCTCTGAAGTAGCGGCAATGCACCAAGAAGCAGGCGCTCCACTCACTACATGGCACTTTGGTGGTGATGAAGCGAAGAATATTAAGCTAGGCGCTGGCTTACAAGATATTAATGCAGAAGACAAAGTGGCATGGAAAGGTAACATTGACTTATCTAAGCAAGATAAACCATTCCAACAGTCTCCACAGTGTCAGTCTTTGATCGCTGATGGTACTGTGAGCGACTTCGGTCATCTGCCAAGTCATTTTGCAGAGCAGGTATCTAAGATTGTGGCTGAAAAAGGCATCCCTAATTTCCAAGCATGGCAAGATGGTCTGAAATATAGTGAAGGTCCGGATGCGTTTGCCACAGAAGGTCAACGAGTAAACTTCTGGGACGTTCTGTACTGGGGTGGCACTTCATCAGTATACGATTGGTCAGCGAAAGGTTATGACGTCATTGTTTCTAACCCAGACTATGTCTATATGGATATGCCATACGAAGCCGACCCTAAAGAGCGAGGTTATTACTGGGCAACACGCGCCACGGATACGCGTAAGATGTTTGGTTTTGCACCGGAAAACATGCCACAAAATGCGGAAACGTCTTTAGACCGTGATGGCAACGGTTTTAGTGGTAAAGGTGAAGTTGAAGCGAAACCTTTCTATGGTTTGTCGGCACAATTGTGGTCTGAAACAGTACGTAATGACGAACAGTATGAATACATGGTCTTCCCGCGTGTACTTGCCGCTGCTGAACGTGCATGGCATAAGGCTGAGTGGGAAAATGACTACAAAGTTGGCGTTGAGTACTCACAGCAGACTAATTTAGTGAATAAAACGCAACTTAACCAAGATTGGGTTCGTTTTGCCAATATTATTGGTCAACGCGAGTTAGCTAAGTTAGATAAAGCGGGCATTGAATACCGCCTTCCAGTCCCTGGTGCTAAAATTGAAGCGGGTCAGTTGGCAATGAATGTTCAATTCCCAGGAGTCGAATTACAATACTCTGTTGATGGTGAAAGCTGGTTAGATTACGATGATTCAGCAAAACCTAAAGTTAACGGTGAGGTGTGGATTCGTTCGGTATCTACTAACGGTGAGCGTGCTAGCCGAGTCACCAGCATCAAATAGCGGCCCCGTTTAAATGAAAGCCTCCGATCTCCGGAGGCTTTTTCGTTGATAGCTCTAAGATATAGGGCTAGTTGCCAGCGTGGTGGGAAAACTCAAACGCTTGCCCTTGTTCGTTGAACGCGTAAACCGAGTAAGCATCTTTTTTATTACCATACTCCATACCTGGAGAGCCGATCGGCATTCCAGGAACGGCTAAACCTTTAGCATTTTGGGGCGGGTTAGCAAGAAACGCTTTAATATCATCGGCTGGGACATGGCCTTCAAAAACATAGCCATCAATAACGGCGGTGTGGCAAGAGGCTAGCTCTTGTGTAATGCCAAACTTTTGTTTGATGGGATTCATATTTTCATGTAGCTCTTCCTTGACGGTAAAGCCTTGCTGTTCCATATGTTTACTCCAATCACCGCAACAACCACAGTAAGGTGACTTATAATTGGTGACAGTTGCTGATGCGATAGCTTGAGCCGATAAGCTTGCCATCGCGAGTGTTAGCATCGTCATGGATAGTGTTTTTAGTTTCATAATCACCTCTGTGAAATAAAGGGCGTTTGAAATAGTCGTAAGCGATTGGCATTACTGACTACCGTAATTGAAGAAAGTGCCATGGCCGCGCCTGCAACCACTGGGCTGAGTAAAAAGCCAAAAGCAGGGTAGAGAATGCCCGCTGCAATCGGGATGCCTAGCGAGTTATAGACAAAGGCTCCCAATAGATTCTGCTTCATATTTTTAATGGTGGCTTTGGATAGAGCGATAGCATTAACCACAGCCAGTGGTGAAGAGTTCAACAGTGTCATTTGCGCGCTCTCAATCGCAACATCACTGCCGCTGCCCATTGCTATACCTATGTCGGCTTTGGCAAGTGCTGGCGCATCGTTAATACCATCACCGACCATCGCTACCACTTGACCTTGTTTTTGTAGCTTATTGATATGTTGTGCTTTTTGTGCGGGCAGCACCTGAGCGATCACTTGTTTTATCCCTAATTGTTTTGCGATGGCATTAGCTACACTTTGAGTATCACCGGTAAGCATGACAGTGTGAATGCCTAGTTTCGTCAAAGCGGAGATAGCTTGAGCCGCCTCTTCTTTTATCGGGTCTGCAATGGCGATCATTCCTTTGATTTGATCATTAATGGTAATGACCATCGGAGTCCATGCTTTTGCAGCATAGCGTTTAATCGTTTCGTCAACGGGGGCGAGTGAAATACCCAGCGACTGGATATGAGCAATGGAGGCGATGGTAATGCGCTCTCCTTGAACATTTGCACTTAACCCTTTGCCTCTTAAGTTGGCAAATTGTTCAATTGACAGTGGTTGAATCGCGTGTTGCTGTGCGAACTGGCAAACCGCTTTCGCCAACGGGTGATCGGAATGTTGTTCAATAGAATAGGCGATAGAGAGTAAGCGTTGCTTGTCGATTTCAAAAGTATCCACACTTTGAACGCTTGGTTTGCCTTGAGTTAGGGTACCGGTTTTGTCAAAGACAACGGTGGTTATTTTACTGGCTGACTGCAAGACATCGGCATCGCGAATTAATATGCCCATTTCAGCGGCTTTGCCGACTCCCACTGTAACCGACAGAGGTGTTGCTAACCCCAAAGCGCAAGGACAAGCGATAATTAACACCGTGGTTGCTACAACCAGCATATAACTTGCCTTGGGGTCAGGGCCAAACAGATACCAGGTAAAGGCTGAAAATAGGGCGATTAACACCACGATGGGGACAAATACGGCTGAAATTTGGTCTGCCATTTTAGCGATAGCCGGTTTACTGCTTTGTGCCTGGCGGACCATTTGGATAATTCGCGCCAGCATGGTTTGTGCACCAATGCCTGTCGCTTCAATGATTAAACTGCCGTCATTATTGATAGTGCCAGCGGATATACCGTCCCCTTTGGTTTTTAGTACTGGAATTGGCTCTCCGGTGAGCATTGATTCATCAAGGTAGGACTCTCCTGCGAGCACTTTGCCATCAATAGGAGCCTTTTCTCCAGGCTTGATACGTAATTTCATGCCTAACTGAATAGTGCCAACGTCGATGGTTTTATCCCCTTGCTCTGTTATTAATGTCGCCTGTTGAGGTTGAAGGTTGATCAGTGCTTGCAAAGATTGGGTGGTTTTGGCTTTGGCTCTGGCTTCAATATAGTGTCCGAGAGAAATCAAACCAATGATCATCGCACTGGCTTCAAAGTACACATGGCGAGAAGCAAGCGGAAACCAGTTGGGGACGATAATGACCAGCATCGAATAAATCCACGCAGCGCCAGTACCTAGTGCAACTAAGGTATCCATTGTGGCTCGGCGATGAGTTAGGGCCAGCCAAGCATTGCTGAAAAATTGGCGACCTGCGGTTGCCAACAACCCCAAGCAGAGTAAACCAATCACTCCCCATAACCATTGATCAAGTGTCGATAGGATCATCATGTTACCGCCAGCAACACCCCAGCCCATGAGCGGAATACCGAGCATCAAGCCAAGCCAAGCACTGCGTTGGTGGTGCTTCAGTGTTTCTTGTAATTGTTGTTGCTGCTTTTGCTGTTGTAATGCCGGGTCATCCATTGTTTCTGCGCGGTATCCGGCTTTTTTTACATTGTTAAGTAACTGCTGCACCAAGGCTTCGTTTTGCGAAGAGGCGGCAACCAATGCGCTTTGTTCGGCTAAATTTATTTGAGCTCGTTTGACACCTTTTACGGCTAATAAGGCTTTCTCTACGGAAGAGACGCAGCTAGCACAGGTCATGCCTTGGATCAGTAAGTGAATGCTTACTGTTGAAAAGTCTTCCAACATATCAGGTTGTTTAGGTAGATTGGTGTTATCAACTGCTGTTGGTGCGCTTTGTTGTTCAGCTTCACGATTTTCTTCTATAAGCGCTTGATAACCGAGAGATGCTACTTGTTGTTGGATACTGGCAGCAGATAGGGTCGTCACTAAAGACAATTGTGTTTTAGTGACCAACAGGCGAGTGATTTGATCGGATGCTTTAAGCAGTGAAGTAAGTTTGTTCACACAGCCACCGCAATTCAAACCTTGTAATTCAAATTCAAGATGATTACCGGCTTGATAGCCTAATGACTCGATTTCATCAATAAGTTCATCTAACGATGCTGACGTCGTCAATTCAATCAATGTGGTGGTAAGCTGGTGGATATCTACATTGGCTTGCTGCTTTAACTGACGTTCTATTTTTTTAGCGCAGCCCATACATTTAAGACCGGCTAGCGGTATGCTGAAATGTTTCATTGATAGCTCCCCGAGTCATTCTATTACCGAATAGAATAAACCTTCCTTTAAGGGGAAGGTCAAGCACTAACGTTATCCCGACAAAATCGTCAAATTGTGACTTTTTTATTCAATATGACTGCGAGTTTGTTGCGACTGACTTCAAAGATATTTATAGGTGTAAATAAAGTTCCGTAAATTTTGATCAATACGATGTTAATTGACTCACAAAACTGTCCTTAAAAACATAAATCACTATTACTACATCTTATAAAAACTTAATTTTAACGTTTTTTTGTTTTTATTGTCGTTGTAACTAGTTGTTTTTAATCGTTTTATATTTATTTGCTTTTGGTTATTTTGAAGTTTGTCAGAGAAATGTTTGCCCTATTTTTTGGAGAAAAAAAAGTTTGTCATATTGGCCCCGTCCATAAATGGTTCTCCAGATGATTCATATGCCTGTCCTGTATGAATTTGAATGGGGATAAAAAACTTAAAAATAATATATAGGGGTTTATCTGATGTCTCATTTCAAAAAAACGTTATTAGGTGCAGTGGTTTCTAGTTTAATGATGAGTGGTGCGGCTTTTGCTGAAGGAGCAAATGGCGACGCTGCTGAAAAATACTTAACCAAAGATTCATTTGCCTATGAAGTTTACGGCATTATCGCGATGCAGGCCGCGTATCGTGATTATGACAGCGGTGATAGTGTTAAAGATGATAATTTGGGTGGCATGCAGTTCAATAATGAATCACGCATTGGTTTCCGTGGTAAAAAACAATTTGCAAATTTTGGTCCAACTTTCCTTTGGCAAATTGAAGGGGGGTATGTAGACCCTAGTTTTGGTGGTGAAGGTGCAGGTCTGGGAGAGCGTGATACCTTCGTAGGTTTTGAAAGCGAAAATATGGGGCAAATTCGTGTCGGTCGTGTGTTGACGCCATTATATGAACTTGTTGACTGGCCAGCATCGAACCCAGGTTTAGGTGATGTGTACGACTGGGGTGGTTCTATTGGTGGTGCGAAATATCAAGATCGCCAATCAAATACTGTTCGCTGGGACTCCCCAATGTATGGCAATGCTTTCTCGTTAGATGTTGCTGCGGGAGCGGGTGATAAGGCTGGTTTAGGTGAAGGTGATGACTATTGGGCAGGTCTCGCAGCTCATTATAAAATTGGCCCTGTACAAATTGATGCTGCCTACGAAGGAAACCGTGATATTGCCACTGAAGGTACTAAATGGGATAACAATACTTACCTAGTCGGTTTACAAGGTTGGTTTGACAATGGCATCTCTTTCTTTGCTCAATACAAAATGATGGATGCTAAATCCACTGCTGGTGATGATGAAAAGCAAAATGCAATGTCAGCAGGTTTGATGTACACCACGGGTGACTGGCAATATAAACTCGGTTACGCAGCAAACTTTGAGTTAGAGCGCAATGGTAAAACGCTAGACAATACAAATGACGATGTTCTTTCTGCTCAAGTGATGTATTTTGTCGACCCATCAGCAGTGCTGTATGTGCGCGCGCGTACACTCGATTTTGGTGATAAAGCGTCTTATGCCAATGGTTATCAAGATAAAGATGCTGACGGAAAAGTGACTGGTACTGAGCGTTGGAAATCTGATGATTACGTAGAATTTTCTGTGGGTGTTGAATACTATTTTTAATCAGCCACAAGGCTAAATATCCTAAAGGGCGGTTTCCGCCCTTTTACTGCTTATAAAAATAATGAGGTCCGAAGATGTTATTAAAAAAACGATTTATTATTGCAGGGCTATCTACCCTATTTTCTTTGCAAGCATTCGCCGCTTCTATTCAACTTCAATCTGAAATTGTACCGCAAGTGTTAAATGGTCAAGCGGTACAAGCAGATGATTTTATACAGCCGCAACAGTTAGAACTAAAAGATGGTGCCAATCAGTTGGTGGTCACTATTGGGCAAATTGTTTTTCAAGATGGAAAACGAAGAAAATTTGATTCTCAACCTATGATTATTGAGTTTTCAACAGGTAGTGATGAGTTACTAACACTAAATTATCCCAACCTGAGAACGATCGAAGATGCTAAATCTTTCGAAAAAAAACCGACGTTTTCATTTACCAATCAAGATAAGCAGACGAAAGAATATTCATTAGTGGTAATGAATAAAAATGGTCTACAAGGATTTCGAAATTACGAACGAGAAGTTGCTGATTTTAATCATAAAAATGAAAATGCAACCGTTATTACTGATAGTTCAAAAAGCACTGCAAGTGGAACAACCGACCTGAAAAATGAGTTTTCAAGCCTCTCAAAAGAGCAACAACAAGAATTTATGCAGTGGGCATTGAGAAACTTGAAGTAATCGAGGATTGTAGATTTACTTGTCAGTGGTAAAATGTCGTCACTTTTTATCCTTGTATTCGCAGCGGAACTATTCTCCGCTGTATTTTTATCCCTAAGGAAATCAAATGACGGTTAAAACTCGTTTTGCTCCTAGCCCAACTGGCTATCTTCACGTAGGTGGTGCGCGTACTGCACTTTACTCTTGGCTTTATGCAAAAAACCAAGGTGGTGAGTTCGTTTTACGTATTGAAGATACGGACCTAGAACGTTCTACCCAAGAAGCAGTAGATGCGATTCTTGAAGGTATGACTTGGTTAGGTTTGGAGTGGGATGAGGGCCCATATTTCCAAACTAAACATTTTGATCGTTACAACGAAATGGTTGATAAGCTGCTGGCGGAAGATAAAGCATACAAATGCTACGCATCTAAAGAATTGCTAGATGAAATTCGCGCTGAGCAAGAAGTGAATAAAGAGATGCCCCGTTACGATGCAGATCACCCTAAAATCAAAGCGGTCAATGACGCGGCGAAAGAGGGTGACCCATGCGTTATTCGTTTCCGTAACCCGAAAGAAGGCAGTGTTGTTTTCAATGACCAAATTCGTGGTCGTATTGAGATTTCCAACAGCCAAATGGATGATTTAATCATCCGTCGTACTGACGGTTCTCCAACTTACAACTTCTGTGTGGTTGTTGATGACTGGGATATGGGTATTACTCATGTTGTACGTGGTGAAGATCATATCAACAACACGCCTCGTCAAATCAATATCTATGAAGCTCTAGGCGCACCAGTGCCAGTGTTTGCACACTGCGCGATGATTCTAGGTGACGATGGTGCGAAACTTTCAAAACGCCACGGTGCGGTGTCAGTAATGCAATATCGTGATGAAGGTTACTTACCTGAAGCATTGAATAACTACCTTGTTCGCCTAGGTTGGTCTCACGGCGATCAAGAGATTTTCTCCCGTGAAGAGATGATTGAATTCTTTAGCTTAAACGCGATCAGTAAATCGGCTTCAGCATTCAATACTGACAAGCTATTGTGGTTAAATAACCATTATATTAAAACCTCTGATCCACAATATGTTGCCAAGCACTTAGAGTGGCATTTTGAGCATCAAGGTATTAATCGAGATAACGGCCCTGCATTGGCAGAGATCGTTAAATTGGTCGGCGAGCGTTGCAACACATTGGTTGAGCTTGCTGAGCAGTCGCGTTATTTCTTTGAAGATTTCTCTGAGTTTGATGAAAACGCCGCGAAAAAGCACTTACGTGGTGTAGCAAAAGAGCCATTGACATTAGCTTTGAATAAAATTGAAGTTTTGACTGAGTGGACAACAGAAAACTTACATAACGTCATTGCTGAAGTGTGTGAAGAGCTTGAGATCGGTATGGGTAAAATTGGTATGCCTTTACGTGTTGCCGTTACTGGTGGTGGTCAATCACCATCTGTGGATGCTGTTATGCAGCTTATTGGTAAAGAGCGCGTTGTTGCTCGTATCAAGATGGCTATCGACTTTATTACTCAACGTGAAGCCAACATGCAGTAATATCTCATTTAACATGTAAAAAAAACGCAGCCTTCGCTGCGTTTTTTTTACATGTTAAATTATTTGAAATACTGGGTGGTGAGTTTTTACAAAACGGTGACAAAGAATAAACTAATTCACTATTTATCCTTTCTTTTCATAGACTATAGTAATGGCTGTGATACAAAGTTTACCTGAGGTCGAAACAATTTTTTCTCTTAGGTAAATTCATCATAATAACTATAAAGTTGGAAGGAATTTATATGAAAAAGTTAGCAGCAGTTATTTCGGCATCACTTATTTTTGCATCTTCAGCCACAATGGCTGAGGTGTATCTTGGAGGCAAGGTCGGTAAATCATGGCTGGATGATGCTTGCCGCTCAGTGGATACGTGTGATGATGATTCGTCTACCGTTGGTGTGTTCTTGGGTTACCAAGCACTTGATTGGCTCTCTATAGAAGCAGGTTATGATTATCTTGGTGAGTTCAGTGGTGCAGGTCTTAATGATGATAAAGTTAATGTTATTACTTTAGCACCTAAATTTAGTGTTCCGTTGGGTTATGGGGTCGAGTTCTATGCCAAAGTCGGTGGCGCTTATGTTGATTACGGCAGTGAAGATGATTACTCATACCTAGGTGCTGCCGGTTTCGAATTTAATACCGATAATAATTTAACATTCCGTGTGGAATACCAAGCGATTACAGACATTAATAATGATCTGGTACGCGCACAAGGAAACTCTGCAACTTTAGGGGTAGCTTATAAATTTGGTGGTAGTAAGTCAGAGCCAGAACCGATGATGGTTGAAGAGGTTATTATTGAAGAAGTGGTTGAGGAACCTGTTGTGGTTGTTGAAACGACAACCGTAATTAAAAGTGTGCCATTCCAAAGTTTGGACGGCAGTAGCTTTGAGCATGATAGCTCAACATTAACTCAACAAAGTGAAGAAACTCTCGATAAGCTCGTCACTTACTTGCACACTTACCCTCAGTCACGCGTTGAAATTACAGGTCATACTGACTCAACAGGATCTGCGGCTTATAACCAAAAGCTATCGGAAAAACGCGCTCAAGCGGTTGCTGATGCCGTCATCGCTAAAGGCATTGAAGCAAGTCGTATCACAGCGAAAGGTGAAGGAGAGAGTAAGCCAATTGCGTCAAATGATACAGTGGAAGGGCGCAAGCTAAATCGCCGAGTCGATATTGTTATTCCTGAGTTTGAATACGAAGTGACAAACTAACTTTATTTGTGATCAATAATGCTAAAGCCCGCGACAAAGCGGGCTTTATTATCGGAATGTTAAGTCATGCCAATTGTAGTAAACACTGGTCATCCTAGCTTGTTAAAATACTCGGTAATGGTGTTAGAATTTTTGATTGTAGAATAACTACTTATCAAAAAATCCCGCCTTGTCTTCAAGTATTTTTCCTATGCTATTTCTGATTACTTGCCGTGATTAGTATCATTTCAAATCTATGCTGTTTAATCGGCCCATGTAAACCAGAATATCAAGATAATCTTTGTAGGCTTCCAGCAATGCTTTTTTGGTTTTGGTGTAAGCGCCAAGTTTGCCGTGTTTGTTGATAGAACAAACGACACTCTGGAACTCACAATTACCTTTATCATCATAGTGGCGCCAAGCTGCGATATAGCAAGGATCTCGAGCATCAGGGTTCTCCTGAGTCGGCCTTGGTTTATTGATAATCTTTGGCTCCAAACTATGAGGAAGGCGAGTCATCAGATAAGGATCTTTTAACAAACGGCGCCAATGTTTGCCCCACATTTCCATTCCTAACTCATTTCTTAACTTAATCGCCTTTTTCAACCCCTTTTTTTCACCAATGCGAATGTAACCGACAGAGCGGTGCAGCACCGTATCATCAGGAGTGTGGATGTGAATTTTATAGGCTGTTTTCGCCTTAGAGATAAAGCGGTGACCAGTATTTGTTATCAGGTTACTCTTTTTCATCATCTTATATCGATAGTTCTATTATTATTTATTTTAGATTATTTGAAGTGGAACGTGTAGTGCGCACTATATATGAATAATAGTCGCTTGAATCAAGGTTGGGTGAGTTTTGAGTAAGAATAGCAGAGCCGTTAGCTGTATTTGGGATGCAAGAGATGAAATAAAGGCTAGCTGGGTTAACTGGCTAGCCTTTATTTTATATGGCGCTCCCGACAGGAGTCGAACCTGTGGCCTGCCCCTTAGGAGGGGGCCGCTCTATCCTACTGAGCTACGGGAGCTGAGGTGGGTAGTTTACTCAACATTTCCATAAAGTTAACCACCTAACTTAAAAATTAAAGCTGTTTGTGCATAACATCGCCAATTTGGATACTGGCGGCAAGGTTTTGTTGGTCAACGCTGAGCTCTGCTTCATTTTCATACACTCTTGTGACTGTCAGTGTGATATCACTTTGCGTCACTTTATTGCGAGGTAACCCTTTTTGGTCGATGAAAGAGCCGGTGTGCCACAACTGTAATTTATCCCCTGTGTTTACGCCGTGTACTCTTCCTAAATCAATGGTAATGGTATTACCAAACTTTGCGACCACTTCTGGTAAGGTAATTTTGCATGAAAGCTCAGATTCTAAATCCAACATAATATTTCGACTAACACGAAGCATCATGTTGCCATAGGTTGATGCCCAGAAGCGTGCGCTTTTCGTATCGACTTGGCTCGTTTTAGCAAAAGGCCACTTGGCCACTTCACGATAATTACGAGTGAGAACCTCTTGACCCGTTTTTCCATCAAAGACCTGTATCTGTATGGCAAACTGACGGTTAATCACATCATCAAGTAGCAGTTTTTGATCAATCGTTGCCGTTAAATCGGTAATGACACCGCCAAGAATATATTGTGCCCCTGTATCCTCTGCGATCATGGTTAATCGTTCTGAGTGTTGTTTGTCAATGGAATAGTCAGTGGTGCCAACGGAGACAAAGCTACGAGACTCTTGATCCAACTGACGCTTAATGACTTGAGCAAAGTCATCGCCCACATTATATATTTGCCCCATAACGGCTTGTTGTGGGGAAGCAAGGTCAATATTGCCCACTAAGAACGTCTTTTTATACTGACTTACGTGGCAACCCGTTGCCGAGGGATAAATATCAATTCGTGCTTTGACATACATGACACCTTTGCGTGTTTTATGTTCTTCAACCAATACGTAGCGCACTTCGTGGTTAGTAAATTGATATTCATTACGTGAGGATTCTAGTAGTGGTCTTAGGTTACTAATACTACCAATGTCGGCCCCGGCAAAGTTTACCGCCTTATAAATGGCGTCTTCTAGTGCATTCAGGCGAGCGACTTCCTCAGAAGAGACAATTGCTGATGTGCCAGTCACTTCATACCATGCGGCATTTGCCGTTTGAGTAAAGCTTGTTATGTATAGTATTGAAAATAAAACAGAAATAATTTTTTTCATTGTTATTTACCAGTTAGGTATAAATTTTGCTTTTAGAATCTTAGCTGATGTAGGCAATGCATTTTGAAATAGTGACTAATTTTAAAAAGCAAAGAGTGTTCCAGTTTTTATTTTATAAAGTTTGGAGCGAAAGTTGCCTCAGTATATCTGGAGATAAGAGAATGAAAAAATGGCTTTCCATTGTGCCCGTAGTTTTTCTAACTGCCTGCGCTTACGCCCCGATTTATAACGGAAAAGAGCCATACAGTGGTTCACAGTTTATGTTAATGGAGAGTCCACGTCACACGTTGGATTTCTTTGTTGAGAGTATGACCGAAGATCTTATGGTTTCAAACACCAGTGTGTCTGCGCGTACGCCCATTGCTGTGACATCATTTGTGGATTTACAAAGTATGGATTCAACTAACTGGCTAGGTAATTCGGTGTCTGAAGGTTTTATCCATCAGTTCCAGCGTCGTGGTTTTAAAGTCGTAGATTTTAAAACGACAGGTTCAATCCAAGTGACTCAACAAGGTGATTTCGCCTTTAGCCGTGATTGGAAAGACCTAGCACAAGAGCAAGAGATACAATACATCTTGACTGGGACAATGCTGCGACAAGACGGTGGGGTTTTGGTGAATGCTCGTGTGGTTGGAATGCAATCGCGAGTAGTAGTTGCTACAGCGCAAGGCTTTTTGCCTGCAGATAGGATAGGACGAGATTTGGATACTCTGAACAGTATCCGAACGCAAGATGGTGTGTTAATTCGTTCAGATCCAACTATAACGCAACCTTACACGGTCATTCTGCGTCCATAGGAGATAACAATGAAAAAGTTGCTATTGCTTCTGGTTGCAGTGGTTATGGTCGGGTGTCAGCCACTGCAAACAATGAGAGCTGATGATTGGCTTACTGCCGTTGGTTATGCCAGCATTAGTGAGCAAACAGGGCGCAGTGAAGAGGAAAAGCAAGTACGTGCGATGCGTGCTTCTAAAATTGATGCGTATCGTGAGTTGGCCGAGCAGGTCTACGGCATGCGAGTTAGCGGTCGAGCTGATTTACAAAATCAACGTTTGGGCACTGAGCTGACATCTGGAGCGGTTGATGGTGTGATTCGTGGTGCTGAAGTGGTACGAAGCTATAAAGTTGGCGACAGTTACGTTACTGAATTACGTCTTGATATTCGTAAAATGGATAAATTGCGTGATTATGGAGAGGTTCAACAAGTTCCTGAAAAACGTCAGCAGACGCTCTTTTAATTTCACACTCTTTCCAGATCAAAAAAGCGGCAAATATTGTCGCTTTTCTATTTTTTAACGCATTAAATTTATGCTTTTATGTTCGTACCTAATGTTGATACGGTATGCGTCTGACCGCCAGCATTGTATGTCATGCCTATTTTGCCATGACTTTGCTGCATCAAATTATTCAACTTATTAAAGCTCAATTGAGCACGTTGTAATGCTTCACCGTTAACCAGGTTTGCTTGTTGGCAGTCGTGGACAATCGAACGAATTTGATCAACGAGTTGTGACAGGTTTTCATCTTCAGTCAGGCTCTCGATATGAGGATGTTTAGCAATTCGCTGATCGGTCAGTTGCAGTTGTCCAATTAAGGTCATCTTTTGTTTAGCAATGGCTTCGATTTCTGTGGCGGCACGGCCAGTAATGGCTACTTTTTCTTTTTCAAGTAACTGAGAGAGTTCAAGTGCGTTTTTCAATTGAAAATCGACTAAGTCTTTCAATACAGCCATTATATTTTGCCTTAATTAGTCAAAAACTTGGATTACTCGAAGCCACCCAATTCTTTCTCAAATTTAATCATATTGTCTGCAAGTTTTTCAGGGTCAACCTTATATGAACCATTTGCAATCGCTTCTTTGATCGCTGCTACTTTTGCATTATCAAAACTAGGTTGCGACACCATTTTGTTATGCATCTCACCGATTGCTTTTCCCTGAGAACTCAGTGACACCGCGTCTTGATTTTGCGAAGAACGGGAAACTGCATCGGATGATGATGAAGACGAATTTGATTCGGAACGAGCGGGGTTACGACTTGTCGTCGTTAATGTCTGCCCCGAACGTATGTTATCAATACCTGCCATATGTGAGCCTTATTAATGAAATGGAAACCTGTACAGTCAATATCGACAGCGTATTTAATTACTTTAGCACTTTTTTCTGCTTCACTTCGTTAACAATTTCCACACACTCACTGTAAAACTGAAGGTATTAAAATTGTACCGTTACTTCCGCAATTCCTGTCACTTGTGCATCTATTATACGGTTTGATTTGTCATTTTTCACTTTTATCTGCTCCCCCAAGATACCATCACTGAGAGCTGTTCCTTTAGTTGTGATGCTCATACCTTGTTTTACCGCCTGAATGACAACGCTTTCATTTCGACATACCACACAGATATCATTTTGTTCAATCACATCACCAAGGCGCACATTTCTTTTTACCTTTGCTCCGACTATTCTGTCGGTATCAGAAAAACCTTGTCGACGAAAGCGGTGTAAGTCTACCATGGTCATGGTGACATCTTGTTGAGTGATGATCTGGCCGCGAGACATAGGGACGGCTGCAGTAACTAACGGTAAAGAAATCATCAGCCTGACAGGTACATAGACTTTCCAATTATCCTCTGTACACTCAACAAGAACGGTAATGTTACTCGCGGTACCATTATTTGATGAGGATGATGTAATCAAAGGCGAGGGGCAGTTGGTGGCGTAAATGCGCTCATCAATATTGGCAGCTTGTGCGTTTAACTCTCCACCGATAGGCCATTCAACCGTATCTAAAACATGCTGTTGTGCTGCTTGTTGAATTGATTCAATTTGCTCGAAAGTGGCAGAATGCACAGAAAGATTAAAGAAAAACAATAAAAAGCCGATAGATGTGTAAAATTTTCTATAGAAAGCTCTACACTTAGTTATGGAAAGTAGATGTAAGCATATTTGTGGATGCATCGTGCCTTTTCTCTGGTTTCTTCATAGCCTGTAGTAGACTACCACTTTTTAGCACAAAAGTTTGAGATGGAGATGAGCTTATGACGGGTATTCTTGATTCTGTGAATCAGCGTACGCAACTCGTCGGTCAAAACCGATTGGAACTCCTAACGTTTCGCCTGATGGGACGCCAACGTTATGGTATCAACGTATTTAAAGTAAAAGAGGTACTCCAGTGCCCTAAATTGACTTTAATGCCGAATTTACATCGCTTAGTAAAAGGCATTGCTCACATTCGAGGCCAAACTGTTTCTGTTATTGATTTAAGTTTGGCAGTTGGCGGACGTCCAACGACTGATCTTGATAAATGCTTTGTTGTTATTGCTGAGTTTAACCGAACAATCCAAGCATTCTTGGTCAGTTCAGTTGATCGAATTGTGAATATGCACTGGGAAGCGATCCTTCCACCGCCTGATGGTTCTGGTCGAGCAAACTACTTAACGGCTGTCACTAATATAGACAATGAGCTGGTTGAAATTCTTGATGTAGAGAAAATTCTGGCAGAAATTTCTCCTGTCGACGAAACTATGGATTCATCTATTGGTGAGTCTATTGCTCAAGCTGAAGCAGAAAAAGAAATTGTGCGCCGTATTTTGATTGCCGATGACTCAACGGTTGCGCGTAAACAGGTACAAAGAGCTATCGAATCAATTGGTTTTGAAGTTATTTCAGTGAAAGATGGCAAAGAAGCCTATGAGAAACTGATTGAAATGGCTGCTGAAGGGCCTATTTACGATCAGATTTCATTGATTATCTCAGATATTGAGATGCCAGAGATGGATGGCTATACCTTAACTGCAGAAATTCGACGTAACTCAGATTTAAAAGATTTGTATGTGATTCTTCACTCTTCGTTGAGTGGGGTCTTTAACCAAGCCATGGTTGAGCGAGTTGGCGCGAATTCATTTATCGCTAAATTCAACCCGGATGAGCTTGGGAATGCGGTGAAAGCTGCACTAGTTAACTAAAGAGAAATTAATGACAGCTATAACTATAAGCGATCAAGAATATCGCGACTTCAGCCGTTTTTTGGAATCTCAGTGCGGAATTGTACTTGGAGACAGCAAGCAGTACTTAGTGAGAAGTCGCTTAAGTCCTTTGGTTGCGAAATTCAAGTTAACCTCTCTTTCTGATTTGTTGCGTGATGTAGTGACAGGGAGAAATCGTGAACTACGTGTTGCTGCTGTTGATGCGATGACAACCAATGAAACATTATGGTTCCGTGACTCTTACCCCTTTACCGTTTTAGCAGAACGTCTTTTGCCGGAAGTGGCGGCAAAAAAACGTCCTATAAAAATTTGGTCAGCGGCAAGTTCATCAGGCCAAGAGCCGTATTCTATGGCAATGACGGTATTAGAAACCCAACAGCGTAAACCGGGGATGTTGCCTAGTGTTTCGATTACCGCTACCGATATCTCCGCCAGCATGTTGGATATGTGTAAGGCAGGGATTTATGACAACCTTGCTTTGGGTAGAGGTCTTTCACCAGAGCGTCGTAAAACCTTCTTTGAAGATGCTGGCGATGGGCGCATGAAAATCAAAGATAACGTCAAACGCCTCGTTAACTTTAGACCTCAAAACCTGATGGAAAGTTATGCTTTGCTGGGTAAATTCGATATTATTTTTTGTCGTAACGTATTGATTTACTTCTCACCAGACATGAAATCAAAAGTGCTTAATCAAATGGCGAACAACTTAAACCCAGGTGGTTATTTGTTGCTTGGGGCGTCGGAGTCTCTTACGGGGTTAACTGATAAGTTTGATATGGTTCGCTGTAATCCAGGTATCATATATAAATTAAAATAGTTGTTATTCATCTCAGACTTGCCCAGCTTTTGCTGGGCTTTTTTGTTTGGATTTTCGTTTATGTTGAGTTCTGTTTTGAGCGCCTGACTGTTGATGAACTCTAAGGCGAGGTGTTTTCCGCTGTTCAAGTATCATTACGCTTATTTTAGAGAAAGCGGCTTATATTTTGCAAAGGTAGCTCAGATTAAATTCAATTCACCATTTTAAAAGTTGGTACAGTAATTGCTTTAATCTAAGTGATAACGGTCAGTTCTTATTGTAGAGGTAAACATGGCTATTTCTTTTGACAATGCATTAGGTATTCACCAATACACTGTTGGTGTCCGTGAGCGCAATGCTGAGGTGATTTCCACCAATATCGCACAAGCAAACACGCCTGGCTTTAAAGCAAAAGGAATGGACTTCAGTAGAGCGTTGCAGGCGGCAAGTTCGGGGGCAAGCATTGGGCTTAACCGTACGGATGGTCGGCATATTTCTGCCTCTACCAATGTGACTGGGGAAAGTCTATATCGAACTCCTACCCAGCCGGATACGGGGGATGGTAATACGGTGGATGTGGATTTAGAGCGTAACTTGTTTATGCAAAATCAAATCAGACACCAAGCATCACTCGACTTCTTAGGAAGTAAATTCAAGAACTTAACGAAAGCAATCAAAGGGGAATAATTAGATGAGCCTATTTAATGTGTTCAATGTGACTGGTTCTGCAATGAGTGCTGAATCTGTTCGTCTAAATACAACCTCAAGTAACCTTGCAAATGCGGACAGTGTGAGTAGTTCTGCTAAAGACACTTACAAAGCACGTCATGCTGTGTTTGGTGCTGAGTTAAGTAAAGCACGTTATAACCGAGACCATAATGTGCCAGTGAAAGTATTAGGTATTGTAGAAAGCGATAAGCCGCTGAATGCGGAGTACAACCCAGATCACCCATTAGCGAACGATGAGGGTTATATCTATAAGCCAAACGTTAACGTAATGGAAGAAATGGCTAACATGATTTCTGCCTCTCGTTCGTACCAAACGAACATACAAGTGGCAGATGCAAGTAAACAAATGCTGCTGCGTACGCTGCAGATGGGTCAATAAGGATAAGGAGGTAGCGTATGGCCGGAATTAATAACGTTGGTCAAAGCGGCTTGTCCTATGTTGACCAGCTTAAAAGTCTTCAAGACCAAAAGAAGCCTGAAGATACAACGGGTAAGCAAGACCTCAAACAAGAGGATTTCTTATCGTTGCTCACCAAGCAACTTGCTCAACAAGACCCTTTTAAGCCGGTTAGCAATGACCAGATGATTGCGCAAATGGCTTCATTTGCAACCGTCGATGGTATTGGCAAGATGAATACTCAATTTGAGAGTCTCAACTCGTCAATGACATCAAACCAAGCTCTGCAAGCATCATCATTGGTCGGTCGTGATGTATTAGTACCAGGTGCGGCAGGGATTAAACAAGATGGTCAAGGTATGGCAGCAATGGTTAAGCTTCCTCAAAGTTTGGATAACTTGTTTGTCCGAATTGAGAACGAAGCTGGGCAATTGGTTCGTACCTTTGATGTCGGTGCAAAATCTGCCGGTGACAATCGTGTTGAATGGGACGGTAAAGACCAAAACGGTAATCCATTGCCGGGCGGCAAATACCAAGTGAAAGCTTCGGGTTTGCTGGATGGAGAAAGTAAAGAGTTTGCGGTATCGACCTATGCAAACGTCAATAGTGTTCTCCTTGGTAAAGGTGATGGTAACGTACTGCTCAATCTGGCTGGATTTACATCGCCAGTTAAACTTGCTGAAGTACTAGAAGTTGGCAAAGCGTAGTAAACGCTAGCTAGATAGGAGATTTTGGAATGTCATATATATCTTTAAGCGGTTTATCCGCAGCTCAGTTAGATCTGAACACAACCAGTAATAACATTGCAAACGCAAACACATTTGGCTTTAAAGAGTCTCGTGCAGAGTTTGGTGATGTATATTCAAACTCTTTGTTTACCAATGCCAAGACCACTCCTGGTGGCGGTGTTCAAGCAAACAAAGTGGCACAGCAATTTCATGAAGGTTCCAGTATTTATACCAACAACCCGATGGACTTGCGTATTTCTGGTACAGGCTTTTTTGCGGTCGCTAAAGAGCGTCTCATCCCACAACAAAATGAGTTGACGCGTAATGGTGCTTTCCACCTGAACAAAGACAACTACATGGTAACGTCGAACGATGAGTATCTACTTGGCTATCAGGTAAACCCAGATACGGGCGATGTGCTTTCTTATGAGCCTCAACCACTGAACATTCCTGCTGAATTTGGTAAACCAAAACAGACCGCGAATATTGAAGTTGGTGTTAACTTGCCTGCGAATGGTGAACTGAAAGATCCGACGTTATTTGATTTTAATGACCCGGAAACTTACAACCGTTCAACATCTTCGACTATTTATGACTCTATGGGTCAGTCGTATAAACTCACCACGTATTATTTGAAAGATCAAACTCAAGAGAATACATGGCAAACGTACTATACGGTGACGGATAAAGCAGGCGAGAAGCCAGTGAATATCGTGGGTGGTGATGCATCTACACCAACGGGTCATGTTGGTCATACGATGAAGTTTAATAATGATGGTACGCTGGCAAGTCTAAATAACGGCCAAAATATCGTTTCTGAACCGTTAGGCTCAGGGGCTAACCCTATCGACCTAAACGGTGCCGATCCAAACCAAACTTTATCATTTAATCTAGACTCTGCAACGCAGTTTGCCGCTCCATTTCAATTAACAAAATTTGATGAAGATGGTGCAACCACAGGCTTTTTAACCAAAATTGATTTTGATGAAAACGGTAGTGTATTAGGCACTTATTCAAACGGTGAAAACATTATTCTGGGCCGTGTTGGCTTAGTACGTGTACCGAATGAGCAAGGGCTAGATAAGAAAGGCGGTACACAGTGGGATTCTACGCAGTACTCAGGTGATAAAATCTGGGGTGAATCTAACAAAGGATCGTTTGGTACTATCAATAACGGTACGCTTGAGCAATCAAACATCGATATGACGCAAGAGCTGGTAGACTTAATTTCAGCTCAGCGTAACTTCCAAGCGAACTCTCGTTCTCTAGAAGTACATAATCAGCTACAGCAAAATATCCTACAGATTCGTTAATACCGTAACGGTCATTATCTGGAATACCAAGTTAGCGGCAACGTTAACTTGGTATTGTTGCCATTAGCCGTGGTAAGCGGCAGTTTTCTCCCATTCCCTCCTCTCTTATTTATTTAACTTATTGACTTTTAATTGAAATAAAAGTTGGCACGTCAATTGCTTTTAATGATCGAACGATGATTATTGGAGCACATTATGGACCGCGCACTGTTTCTCGCCATGAGTGGCGCAAAACAAAACATGCAGGCTATGCAATTAAGAGCGAACAACCTAGCAAACGTCAGTACCACGGGGTTCCGTGCTGATTTGGCGCAAGCCCGCTCAATGCAAGCTTACGGTGATGGGTTACCGAGCCGAGTGTTTAGCATGACAGAGCGCCCGGGTCATCGTTTCGATCAAGGCAGTGTTATTACCACAGGTCGAGATCTCGATGTCACCGTCCAAGGTGATGGGTGGATTTCAGTGATGGATAAAACTGGCAGTGAAGGCCTAACTCGTAGCGGCAATCTCAATATTGATCAAAATGGCTTGTTGATGAACGGTAGTGGTCATCTAGTGTTAGGTGAAACGGGGGCTCCGATCACATTGCCGATTCCATTAAGCAAAGTCGAAATTGCCAATGACGGCACCATTTCTGTTCTTCCACAAGGTGCGCCTGCTGATGCAATGGAAATTGTTGATCGTATCAAACTGGTTCGCCCTAATAATCAAACGTTATACAAAGATACCAATGGTCTATTCCGAGCGAAGGACCCAAATGTGGCATTCGAAGCAGATGCCAATGTAAAACTGCTAAAGGGAGCTTTAGAAGGCAGTAATGTCAACGCGGTAAGCGAAATGACGAGCCTGATAGATCTTCAACGTCAGTTTGAAATGCAAGTCAAAATGATGAGTACAGCAGAAGACATGGACAAAGCGTCCGATTCACTGCTTCGCATGAGCTAATAAGCGCAAAAGGAGATTATTATGCAACCTGCATTATGGGTAAGTAAAACCGGGCTTGATGCTCAACAAACCAATATCGCTACGATTTCGAACAACCTAGCGAACGCCTCGACCATCGGTTATAAAAAAGGCCGCGCTGTATTTGAAGATCTATTCTATCAAAACATCAACCAACCAGGCGGCCAGTCATCGCAAAATACCGAGTTACCAAGCGGTTTAATGCTAGGTGCCGGTTCGAAAGTGGTTGCCACGCAAAAAGTGCACACCAATGGTAATGTACAAACCACCACCAATAGCCTTGATATGATGATCGAAGGTGATGGTTTTTTTCAAATTTTGATGCCAGACGGTAATGTTGCCTATAGCCGAAATGGCCAATTTACCTTGAACGATGAAGGCGCAATTGTTACTTCAGGAGCGGGCTACAATTTAGAGCCTGAAATTGTCATTCCGCCAGATGCTATCTCAATTACTGTAGGTAATGACGGGGAAGTTTCGGTTCGAGTGCGTGGCCAACAAGATAATCAAGTTGTTGGGCAAATTACCACCGTTGATTTTATCAACCCCGGTGGTCTAGAACCGATTGGTCAAAACTTGTATTTACCAACTGGTGCCAGTGGTGACCCTCAAGAAGGGGTTCCAGGCCTTGATGGTCTGGGCGATGTTCGCCAATCGATGCTTGAAACTTCAAACGTGAACGTGACTGAAGAATTGGTCAACATGATTGAAGCTCAACGTGTTTATGAGATGAATTCAAAAGTTATCTCTGCGGTTGATAAAATGATGAGTTTCGTTAACCAACAGCTTTAATATTTAACTAAGAGAATGCCACGATGAAACGTTTATTGATCCTAGCTTTTATCACTGTGATGTCTGGTTGTAGCACGTCGCAGTCACCAATAGATACTCCTGAAACTGTACAGGGAACAACGGTTGTTGATGCCGTTGAAGGTGATAAAGCATCAGAAGAAAGTTCAGGTTTGGTTGATATATTACGTAATCGAACTGATCCGCTTGCTGGAGATCCAGCTTGGGCGCCCATCCATCCAAAGCAGAAACCCGAACATTATGCGGCTGAAACGGGATCGTTGTTTAATCTTCAGCACATCAACAGTCTATACGATGATTCTAAACCGCGTGGTATTGGCGATATCATTACTGTAAATCTTGATGAGAGCACTAAAGCGGCAAAAAGTGCCGATGCTGATTTATCAAAATCTAACGATTCCTCCATGGATCCATTAGCGGTTGGCGGTAAAGATCTCACTATCGGGGATTATAATTTTTCCTATGCGCTAAAGAATGATAATAATTTTAATGGTAGTGCTGAGGCAAACCAAAGTAACAGTATTTCCGGTTCTATTACAGTTGAAGTGATTGAAGTTCTTGCCAATGGTAATTTAGTGATTCGCGGTGAAAAATGGCTAACTCTCAATACGGGAGATGAGTATATCCGCTTAAGTGGTACCATTCGTCCAGATGATATCGATTTTGATAACACCATTGCTTCAACTCGTATTTCCAACGCTAGAATTCAATATGCGGGCACTGGCACTAATCAAGATATGCAAGAACCTGGATTCTTGGCACGATTCTTTAATGTTTCTCTTTAACGTCGACGTTTTGACGTAAAGAAAATAGAAATTAAGGTGACCAAACCATGAAAAAATTCACACTGTTTGTTTTGAGTTTGCTGTTGATTGCTACTCAAGCACATGCTGCTCGTATCAAAGATGTTTCTCAAGTCGCAGGCGTACGTAGCAACCAATTGGTGGGTTATGGTTTGGTAACCGGTCTACCTGGTACTGGCGAATCAACGCCTTTTACTGATCAAAGCTTTAATGCCATGCTACAAAACTTCGGCATTCAGTTGCCACCTGGTACGAAGCCTAAAACCAAAAACGTTGCCGCGGTTATTGTTACCGCTGAGTTGCCGGCATTCTCTAAGCAAGGTCAGGCGGTTGATGTAACGGTATCTTCCATTGGTTCGGCAAAGAGTTTACGCGGTGGCACGTTAATGCAAACTTTTCTCAAAGGTTTGGATGGACAAGTCTACGCCGTAGCACAAGGTAACTTAGTCGTGAGCGGGTTTAGTGCCAGCGGTGCTGATGGGTCAAAAATTGTTGGCAACAACCCAACTGTGGGGCTAATTTCAAGTGGGGCAATTGTTGAACGTGAAGTTCCTAGCCCCTTTAGCCGTGGCGATTTCATCACCTTTAACCTCATTGAATCTGATTTTACAACGGCTCAGCGCATGGCTGATGCGGTGAATAATTTCCTTGGTCCACAAATGGCAACAGCCGTTGATGCGACTTCAGTGCGTATTCGAGCACCACGAGATGTCGGTCAACGTGTGGCCTTTCTTTCTGCCATAGAAAATATCGAGTTTGATCCTGCGGATGGTTCGGCAAAAATTATTGTTAACTCACGTACCGGTACCATTGTTGTTGGTAAACACGTGCGCTTAAAAACCGCGGCAGTGACTCACGGTGGTATGACGGTTGCAATTAAAGAGAACCTGAATGTGAGCCAACCTAATGCTTTCTCAGGTGGTCAAACAGCGATCGTTCCTGATAGTGAAATTACGGTCACGGAAGCACAGGGTAAAATGTTCAAGTTTGAACCGGGTTTAACCTTAGATGATTTAGTCAGAGCAGTGAATGAAGTGGGTGCTGCACCATCTGACTTAATGGCGATTTTACAGGCTTTAAAGCAGGCTGGTGCAATTGAAGGCCAGTTGATCATTATCTAAGGAGATGAACATGATTAATAATCCGAATGATATTGGTTTTATTCACGATATCGCCAGCTTAGATAAGCTACGTCAGCAAGCCACGAATGGTGATAAAGACAGCGAGAATGCCGCATTAACGGCTGCAGCTAAACAGTTTGAAGCTATTTTTACCTCTATGCTGTTCAAGTCAATGCGCGATGCAAATGCTGATTTTAAATCGGAAATGTTTAATAGCCAAAATGAAGACTTTTATCGCCAAATGCTCGATGAGCAAATGTCGAGTGAGCTTAGTGCTTCAGGGTCGTTAGGCCTTGCTGATATGATTGTCGCTCAGCTGAGTCAAGGTAAGACTGAGCAACCAATGGATAAGCCAACCAACGATGGCTTCCAAGAAGCGATGCGTCGTATTGAGCGTAGTAAAGCTTCAAAAGAGATGATGGAAGCTGATAGAGTAATCGCTGAGCCAAGTCAATTCGATTCTCCACAAGCGTTTGTAACCTCAATGAAACCTTATGCGGAAAAAGCAGCAAGATCGCTAGGTGTCGACTCTTCACTACTGTTAGCACAAGCGGCATTAGAAACAGGGTGGGGGCAAAAAGTGGTACAGAATGCACGTGGTAGCAGTAATAACCTCTTTAACATTAAAGCGGATCGCAGTTGGTCAGGCGATAAAGTTGCCACTCAAACGCTAGAGTATCACGACAATACGCCCGTGATGGAGAAGGCTGCATTCCGCTCATACGATAGTTATCAAGACAGTTTTAATGATTATGTTCGCTTCTTAAATGATAATCCTCGTTACAAAATCGCGCTAAATCATGGCGGAAATGATGAATCATTTATTCGTGGTATTCACGATGCTGGATATGCCACAGACCCTCAATATGCAGAGAAAGTATTAAGGGTTAAATCTCAAATAAACTCAATGGAATAACCATTTAACAGCCAGTATTACTGGCTGTTTTTATATCCAATCTCCAATTCTTTTAATTCCACTTATCTGGCATACATATTGCAAATACTAATTTAGATATTCAGTAACTACTGATTTGATTAGGTTTTCGGGGGCAGTATGGCGTCGGATCTTCTGAATTTAGGTACCCAAAGTGTACTTACCGCTCAGAGACAACTTAGCACGACAGGTCATAACATTTCTAATGTTAATACAGATGGTTACAGTCGTCAGTCTGTGATCCAAGGGACCAATGCGCCTCGTCAATACGGTGGTGAAACCTACGGCATGGGCGTACATGTGGAAAAAGTTCGCCGCTCATGGGATCAATTTGCCGTTAATGAACTGAACCTTTCTACCACCAGTTTCTCTTTCAAAAAGGATGTGGAAGAAAATTTAGACATGTTGTCGAAAATGCTTTCCTCGGTCGCATCGAAAAAAATACCTGAAAACTTAAATGAATGGTTTGATGCCATTAAAACCCTTGCTGATAGCCCAAACGATGTTGGTGCGCGTAAAGTTGTGCTAGAGAAAGCTGACTTGCTCACTCAAAACATGAATGATTTCCATGAAACCATTCGCCGCCAATCAGATGTGGCTAATAAGGGGTTGGATCTGGGTATCGAGCGTATTAACCAATTAGCCCTTGAATTACGGGATTTGCAACGTTTAATGATGCGCACCCCCGGTCCACATAACGACTTGATGGATCAACATGAAAAGCTCGTAGCTGAACTTTCTGAGTACACCAAAGTTACTGTGACGCCAAGAAAAAATGCGGAAGGTTTTAATATCCATATCGGTAATGGCCACACTTTAGTATCTGGTACGGAAGCCAGCCAATTAAAAATGATTGATGGGTATCCTGATGTCCACCAACGACGTTTGGCGATGGTTGAAGGTCGAGGCATTAAACCGATTACATCCCAAGATATTGATGGGAAAATTGGTGCTTTGCTTGATATGCGTGACAAACATATTCCGTATGTAATGGATGAACTAGGGCGTATGGCTAACTCATTTTCTTATGAAGTGAATAAGTTGCAATCCCAAGGTTTGGATTTACGTGGCAATGTAGGGCGAGCCATTTTTACTGATGTAAACTCTGATTTAGTGGCACGTTCACGTGTGGTGACATCCAGTAATTCGCAAGCTGATTTAGCGGTCTTCATCGAAGATATATCACTATTGAAAGGCGGAGAATACTCTCTGCAATTCAACGGCAGTAACTATGTTGCCACTAAACCCAGCGGTGAGCAGGTTAATGTTCCGGTGGTGCGTGACAGTATTTTCTTAGATGGAATGCGAATAGATATTCGTAATGCGCCAGAAACAGGGGAGCGAGTTTTACTGCGTCCAACTCGCAACGGTGCGGCAATCATGAAGATGGCAACCAATGACCCGACGGCAATTGCCGCTCAAAGTTTCGAAGCTTCCACTACGTTTGCTCAAGGTACGGCCAAATTTAACATACTTGCGGCGGGGGATCTGCGTGAGTTTGAAGTCGTCGTGTCACCCCAAGGCGATCAGTTTGCAGTAACGGATACTAAGGGCAATATATTGCTCGCGCCACAAGCGTATCCACCATCAAGTCCAGTCACAGTGTTAGGTACTACTTTTGAGTTAACACCTGGCGCGTTGCCCAATGATAAATTTACGGCAAACCTTGTCCCCTCTGAAGGTGATAACGGCAACTTGCGCAAAATGCAGAACATTCAAACCGACAAGAAACTCAATGATAACGAATCAACAGTGCTAGATATTTATCATAACCTCAACACTGATGTTGGTTTGCAATTAGCCACGGCTTCCCGTTTGACCGATGTGTCTAGGCTTGAGAAAGAAGCAGCGCAAGAACGAATCGCTTCTATCTCTGGGGTAAACCTCGATGAAGAAGCCGCCAACATGATGAAATTCCAACAAGCGTATATGGCTTCATCGCGGATTATGCAAGCGGCCAATGACACGTTTAACACGATTTTGCAACTTAGATAGGGGGCGATAAATGTTAACTAGAATATCCAGCTTCCATAATTACCAGTCAGTGCAAAACGATATTCGTCGCCAAGAGTCTAAAGTTCACCATAACCAAGCTCAATTGGCGTCGGGAAAGAAACTATTATCGGCCAGTGATAATCCACTGGCGACTCACTACATTCAAAATGTGGGTCAGCAAGAAGAGCAACTACGCCAGTATTTGGATTCGATTGTTTTAGTCAGAAACCGTCTAGAGCATCAAGAAGTGATTATTGCCAATACGGAAAGTTTTACAGACCAAGCTAAACGAACGGTAATGGAAATGATTAATGGCTCGTTATCGCCGGAAGATAGAGAAGCGATGGCGCGTGAGTTACAAGAAGTCTCAAATAATGTGCTCAACTTAGCGAATGTTCAGGATGAGTCTGGTAACTATATCTTTGGTGGTACTAAGCCCAAGAACCAACCGTTCTTTAGAGATAACGCTGGTAACGTGACATATGCCGGTGATGATTATCAGCGAAAGATGAAAATCTCCAATAGTTTAGAAGTCCCTTTTAATAATCCAGGAAGCAAAGTCTTTATGGAGATTGATAATCCTTTTGGCGACTATGAGCCAGACTATCAATTAAAAGAGGGGTCTGAATTACTGCTTGAGCGAGCGACAAACTTAAACCCTGATGACCAATCTAGCTACAAAGTTACTTTTGTCGATATGCCTAACGGTAAGTATGGCTATCAATTAGAACAAGATGGCAGTGTCGTCTCTGCTGATGAGTTTGATCCGCAAAAAGGCATTCAATATCAAGATTTAACGATTCATGTGAAAGGACAAATCTCGAAAGGTGATGTTATCTCTTTGGAACCTCGTTCTACATATAGTCTTTTTGATAGTTACAAAGAGGCTATCGCGCTGTCCCAAAGCTCGGTTTCTGATGCGTCATCAACGGCGAAATTACATCAGATAACCGAGGAGTTTCATGCTGCATTTATTCACTTAAATAAAGTGCGTACTGATATTGGTGCACGTTTAAGTACTTTAGATATTCAAGAAGAACAGCATGAAGATTTTAAAATAAGTTTGGCGAAATCGAAGAGTAATTTTGAAGATCTCGATTATGCCGAAGCTGTGATCGAATTTAATGAAAACTCCCGCGCATTGCAGGCTTCGCAACAAGCTTTTGGTAAAACGAAAGATTTAACCCTGTTCAACTATATCTAAACTTCACTGCCTTATGTGCTTAGCCATATGTGCGAAGAATAGAATGTGTTGAAAAATTGGCCTGAAAATTGCTCATATACAATCGAAAGGCAAAGTGGCAACAGAGCGGCAAACGAAAGTGGCAACTCAGTTGTTAAGTAGAAAAGGTTAGATGCATAGTCACAAAAATAGGATGGAAATATTCTTATAAGTGATTAAAAACAAAGAGTATTGATTTTAATATCAGATGTTTTCAAAGTTGGCATACTAATTGAATTGTTTATATCAGAGTTGATACAACAAGTTTTTAAATCGGCAAATAGCGGATTTAGCAAGTTATTCACGGTCAGTGCTTCCAAATGAGAGTAAAGCTGGCCGCTTCGCAAAAAGCTTGCGAACTCACTAGGAGAGCAAATTATGACCATTACAGTAAATACTAACGTTTCGGCGATGACCGCTCAGCGTTACCTAAATAAAGCATCTAATGAACTGAATACTTCGATGGAACGTTTATCATCAGGTAATAAAATTAACAGTGCAAAAGATGATGCAGCAGGTCTACAAATTTCTAACCGCCTAACTGCACAATCACGTGGTTTGGATGTGGCAATGCGTAACGCCAACGATGGTATTTCGATTGCCCAGACAGCGGAAGGGGCAATGAATGAGTCAACAAGCATCTTACAACGCATGCGTGACCTTTCTTTGCAATCGGCCAATGGTACGAACTCAGCATCAGAGCGTCAGGCGTTGAATGAAGAAGTGAGTGCATTGCAAGATGAGCTAAACCGTATAGCAGAAACCACATCATTTGGTGGTCGTAAGCTACTTAACGGTTCATTTGGCGAAGCTTCCTTCCAAATCGGTGCGAGTTCAGGTGAAGCCATTATCATGGGGCTAACCAGTGTACGAGCCGATGATTTCCGGATGGGAGGCCAATCATTCGTGGCTGACCAAGGGAAAAACAAAGATTGGGGTGTACCGCCCACAGCTCGCGACTTAAAATTTGAATTCACGACTAAAAGTGGCGAGGCAATTACACTGGACGTTATTGCTAAAGATGGCGATGACATCGAAGAACTTGCTACCTACATCAATGGTCAAACCGACAAGTTAACCGCATCGGTTGATGAAGAAGGTAAGCTGCAAATTTTTGCCGCAGAGCCTAATTTACAAGGTGATTTAACCATATCTGGTGGTCTAGCTACCGAGCTTGGTTTAAATGGCGGGCCAGGCCTGAATTCAACGGTTCAAGATATCGATGTTAGGTCAGTCGGTGGTTCACAAAATGCGGTTGGTATTTTGGATGCGGCGTTGAAATATGTTGATTCACAACGAGCTGACTTAGGTGCGAAACAAAACCGATTAAGCCACAGTATCAACAACTTGGCCAATATCCAAGAAAACGTTGAAGCATCAAATAGCCGTATTAAAGATACTGATTTTGCGAAAGAAACAACGCAAATGACAAAAGCACAAATTCTGCAACAGGCAGGGACATCAATTCTTGCCCAAGCAAAACAGTTGCCAAATTCTGCAATGTCACTATTGCAGTAATGTTAGGACCCTTCATTAATCGACTCAGACGTGGGTATGTTATGAAGGAATCCTTGGCAAAGCATGATTATTGTTGGATATAAAGCTCTCTCAAGATTTACCCTGCTTTATATTTCATGTGATAACCATGCGCCCCGGTCAGTCGGTAATGTGTTCATTTCTCTGATCTCCACATTGGCTCTGACTACCAACTAGCCCCAGTTCTCTCAAAGGAAAAGGGGCTTTTCTTTGTCTAAAATACCTTCCGAACTCTTCATTTTCCTATTCTATCCCCTTCCTACATGAAGCTGCAGCGGTGTTGGTTCCCCAATCACATAGTTTATCTATGCTCATAGGAATGAACTCACTTGCCGCTTACCTGCAATTTCAAGTTGTTTGAGTATGTTGCCATTATTCCTACCGACGGATATCGACAAAGCTTTAGCTCTATTTTTATGATTTCTTAAGTTTTTGCCATTGAAGTCCCGTTTTTTATTCAACTTGCTTATTTTTTAATAAATATGCATTTCGCGGCTAAAGGAATCGTCATAGCAGTCGCTAATACTAGTAACTTTGAGAGAACTACCTGGTTATCCGAGACGTCGGAAACCGTTCCAAGTTACGCTACGTCGGATAATCATTAGGAGAACCACTATGGCGGTTAATGTAAATACAAACGTTTCAGCAATGACAGCACAGCGCTACTTAAATAGTGCAAGCAATGCGCAACAGTCATCAATGGAACGTCTATCATCAGGCTTCAAAATCAACAGTGCGAAAGACGATGCAGCGGGTCTACAGATCTCTAACCGTTTAAACGTACAAAGTCGCGGTCTAGATGTTGCGGTACGCAACGCGAATGATGGTGTTTCAATTGCACAAACAGCGGAAGGTGCAATGAATGAAACTACGAACATTCTACAACGTATGCGTGATCTTTCTCTACAATCTGCTAACGGTTCAAACTCTAAGTCTGAGCGTGTTGCGATTCAAGAAGAAGTCACCGCACTTAATGATGAGTTAAACCGTATTGCGGAAACTACATCATTCGGCGGTAATAAACTGCTTAACGGTACCTTTGCAACCAAGTCGTTCCAAATCGGTGCTGATAATGGTGAAGCGGTAATGTTAACGCTGAACAATATGCGCAGCGATGACAGTGCAATGGGCGGAACAAGTTTTGTTGCGACTAATGGTCAAGATAAAGATTGGGCCATTGGCGCGACTGGTAATGACTTGAGTATCGCTCTGACTGATTCTGACGGAAATGCTCAAACTATCGCTATCACGGCAAAAGAAGGCGATGATATTGAGCAGCTAGCAACCTATATCAATGGTCAGACTGATATGGTTAAAGCATCAGTAGATGAAGACGGTAAACTGCAAGTTTTTGCCGATGGTAATGATATCGACACTAGCTCTGTAGCGTTTACGGGTTCTCTTGCGACTGAACTAGGGCTTGATACACCAACTACTAAGGATGTTACCGTTAACAATATTGACGTAAGAACTGTTGGTGGATCACAAGAGTCGGTTGCCATTCTTGATGCCGCGCTAAAAAATGTGGATAGCCACCGTGCAGAGTTGGGTGCATTCCAAAACCGTTTTGGCCATGCGATTAATAACTTAGATAACATTAACGAAAATGTGAATGCTTCTAAGAGCCGTATTAAAGATACAGATTTTGCCAAAGAAACGACTGCACTGACTAAAGCTCAGATCCTTTCTCAAGCATCAAGTTCAGTATTGGCTCAAGCGAAACAAGCACCAAATGCTGCTCTTGGTCTACTTGGCTAAGGTTAGTATTAATGAAGAATCCAGCTACGGCTGGATTTTTTTTGCTTGGATAATGCTGAAATGAAAAATGTTGGCGACAGGAATATCCATCTAGTGAAAAAGAAAAAACCCAGCAAAGCTGGGTTTCTAATAAATGGTGCGGAAGGAGAGACTTGAACTCTCACACCTTGCGGCGCCAGAACCTAAATCTGGTGCGTCTACCAATTTCGCCACTTCCGCAACTTATTCTGTAGATTAACTGGAAATTGGAGATCCAATCAATCGTTGTCATGTTCAGCGTATTGAAGCTAACCATTTAAATAATGGCAGGGCTACCTGGATTCGAACCAGGGAATGGCGGCATCAAAAGCCGCTGCCTTACCGCTTGGCGATAGCCCTGCAAGATGATTACTCATCTAAATAATGGTGCGGAAGGAGAGACTTGAACTCTCACACCTTGCGGCGCCAGAACCTAAATCTGGTGCGTCTACCAATTTCGCCACTTCCGCAACTTATTCTGTAGATTAACTGGAAATTGGAGATCCAACCAATCGTTGTCATGTTCAGCGTATTGAAGCTAACCATTTAAATAATGGCAGGGCTACCTGGATTCGAACCAGGGAATGGCGGCATCAAAAGCCGCTGCCTTACCGCTTGGCGATAGCCCTGCAAGATGATTACTCATCTAAATAATGGTGCGGAAGGAGAGACTTGAACTCTCACACCTTGCGGCGCCAGAACCTAAATCTGGTGCGTCTACCAATTTCGCCACTTCCGCAACTTATTCTGTAGATTAACTGGAAATTGGATATCCAATTAATCGTTGTATATGGTGGCTACGACGGGATTCGAACCTGTGACCCCATCATTATGAGTGATGTGCTCTAACCAACTGAGCTACGTAGCCATTAAAACAATGGTGCGGAAGGAGAGACTTGAACTCTCACACCTTGCGGCGCCAGAACCTAAATCTGGTGCGTCTACCAATTTCGCCACTTCCGCAACTTATTCTGTAGATTAACTGGAAATTGGAGATCCAATCAATCGTTGTCATGTTCAGCGTATTGAAGCTAACCATTTAAATAATGGCAGGGCTACCTGGATTCGAACCAGGGAATGGCGGCATCAAAAGCCGCTGCCTTACCGCTTGGCGATAGCCCTGCAAGATGATTGCTCATCTAAATAATGGTGCGGAAGGAGAGACTTGAACTCTCACACCTTGCGGCGCCAGAACCTAAATCTGGTGCGTCTACCAATTTCGCCACTTCCGCAACTTATTCTGTAGATTAACTGGAAATTGGAGATCCAATCAATCGTTGTCATGTTCAGCGTATTGAAGCTAACCATTTAAATAATGGCAGGGCTACCTGGATTCGAACCAGGGAATGGCGGCATCAAAAGCCGCTGCCTTACCGCTTGGCGATAGCCCTGCAAGATGATTGCTCATCTGAATAATGGTGCGGAAAGAGAGACTTGAACTCTCACACCTTGCGGCGCCAGAACCTAAATCTGGTGCGTCTACCAATTTCGCCATTTCCGCAAATTATTGTTAGATCATCGAGATGGTGCGGAAGGAGAGACTTGAACTCTCACACCTTGCGGCGCCAGAACCTAAATCTGGTGCGTCTACCAATTTCGCCACTTCCGCAGCTCGATATCTATAAGCTACCCACTAACGCGAATAACTGAATTATGGTGGCTACGACGGGATTCGAACCTGTGACCCCATCATTATGAGTGATGTGCTCTAACCAACTGAGCTACGTAGCCATGTTTTTGGAGCGAGACAATATAATACAATCTCAATCCGAGTGCCAATATTTTTTCAAATACAACACTTTTGAAAATGGCAGGGCTACCTGGATTCGAACCAGGGGATGGCGGCATCAAAAGCCGCTGCCTTACCGCTTGGCGATAGCCCTGCAAGATGATTACTCATCTAAATAATGGTGCGGAAGGAGAGACTTGAACTCTCACACCTTGCGGCGCCAGAACCTAAATCTGGTGCGTCTACCAATTTCGCCACTTCCGCAACTTTCCTAAAGGTTTTCATTCTGAAAGTTCAGAAAAAACACTTAGGAAATGGTGGCTACGACGGGATTCGAACCTGTGACCCCATCATTATGAGTGATGTGCTCTAACCAACTGAGCTACGTAGCCATTTTCCTTTTTTGCTCTCTTTTTTAAGTTTTGCTTAACGTTGAGAACGGAGCGCATTATGCGGATATGGCTTAGGAGCGTCAATAGTTTTTTTGAATAAATTCTCTGAAAATAGCCGTTCGAACTTTTTTTGAACAAAGAGACGTGTTTGTGATCAAAAACAGGCACTAATACGGCAATCTTATTTGTTTTTACTAGGCCTCACGGGAAGGTCTGCTTTGTAGAAAAAACAAAAAAGCCAACACAAACTGTTGGCTTTTAAAGGGGTGTTAAACACTGATTAACGAGTTATTTACACGTTGAAACGGAAGTGGATAACATCGCCATCTTTTACGATGTAATCTTTACCTTCAAGACGCCATTTACCTGCTTCTTTTGCGCCGCTTTCACCGTTATATTGGATGAAATCATTGTAACCAACCACTTCAGCTCGAATGAAGCCGCGCTCAAAGTCGGTGTGAATTTTACCCGCGGCTTGTGGCGCGGTTGCACCGACAGGAATTGTCCATGCTCGAACTTCTTTAACACCTGCTGTAAAGTAGGTTTGTAGAGTCAGTAGTTCATAACCAGAACGGATCACGCGGTTTAGGCCAGGTTCTTCAATGCCGAGATCTTCTAAAAATTCTTCACGATCTTCATCGTCAAGTTCAGAAAGCTCTGATTCAATGGCCGCGCATACAGCAACAACAACGTTATTCTCTTTTTCAGCAAATTCACGCACAGCATCAAGATACGGGTTGTTATCGAAACCGTCTTCACTAACGTTTGCGATGTACATGGTTGGTTTTAACGTTAGGAAATTCAGGTAACCGACCGCTGCTAATTCTTCTTTTGAAAGATTAACCGTACGAGCCATGCCACCTTCAGTAAGAACTGGCAGAAGTTTTTCTAGAACAGCTAGTTCAAATTTAGCATCTTTATCACCGCCTTTAGCTTTTTTTGCTTGGCGTTGCATTGCTCGTTCGCAGCTATCTAGGTCAGCTAGTGCTAGTTCTAGGTTGATAACTTCAATATCTTCAATCGGTGAAACTTTACCTGCAACGTGCACGATGTTTTCATTCTCAAAACAACGAACAACGTGGCCGATAGCGTCAGTTTCACGGATGTTAGCTAGGAATTTATTTCCTAAGCCTTCACCTTTAGATGCACCAGCAACAAGGCCTGCGATATCTACGAATTCCATCGTGGTCGGTAGAATACGCTCAGGATTTACGATTTTTGCCAGAGCATCAAGACGAAGGTCTGGAACTGGAACCACACCGGTGTTTGGCTCGATAGTACAAAACGGGAAGTTTGCAGCTTCGATACCCGCTTTAGTAAGTGCATTAAACAATGTTGATTTGCCCACGTTTGGTAGACCAACGATGCCACATTTAAAACCCATGACTGTAACCTTATTCTGCTTTGAACGTATGTAAGCGATTTTGTGCTTTAGTTAAACCATCTTTTAGTAAAATATCGAAGCAGCGAACGGATTCATCTACTACGGCTTCTAGGCACTCTTGCTCTTTGGCTGGTGCCTTACCTAAAACATAGCCTGCTACTTTATCTTTGTGCCCCGGATGACCTATGCCGATCCGAAGACGATAGAAATCTTTGCTATTCCCCAGTTTGCTAATCGTGTCGCGAAGCCCATTGTGCCCACCATGACCACCACCCATTTTAAATTTAGCGACACCGGGCGGTAGGTCGAGTTCATCATGTGCGACCATTATTTCTTCAGGTTTGATCTGATAAAACTTAGCCACAGCAGCAACGGCTTTACCCGATAAATTCATGAAAGTTGTCGGGATAAGTAAACGTAGATCTTCACCGTTAACTAGAATACGGCCAGTAAGTCCGAAGAATTTGGCTTCATTTTTCAGTGTAACATTGTGTACTCGGGCTAACTCTTCTACTACCCAAGCGCCAGCATTGTGTCTGGTTTTGGCGTATTCAGGACCAGGATTCGCCAGTCCAACAAGGAGTTTAATTTGTTGACTCAAGGTTAGGATCTCTTAGGAATATCAAAAGCGCGGTATGATAGCACAAAATGGAGATGGTGCGAGACGCGAAAATAACAGATAAAAAAAGCACTTCATTTTGACATGAAGTGCTTAATAGATGTGTTCTGTTAGTAACTAAACGCGGTTTAGTTAAACATTGCCGAGATAGATTCTTCGTTACTAATGCGACGAATAGCTTCTGCAAGCATGCTTGATAGCGTTAGTTGTGTCACTTTACCTGTTGCTGCCATCTCTTTAGATAGAGTAATAGAGTCAGTAACGATTACTTGGTCTAACACTGAGTTCTTGATGTTTTTCGCAGCATTGCCAGAGAATACAGCGTGAGTTGCGTAAGCAAATACGCGTTTTGCTCCACGCTCTTTAAGTGCTTCTGCTGCTTTACATAGTGTACCGCCGGTGTCGATCATATCATCAACGATAACGCAGTCGCGGCCTTCAACATCCCCGATAAGGTTCATCACTTCTGAAACATTTGCACGTGGACGACGTTTATCAACAATAGCGATATCGATGTCACCAAGCGCTTTTGCTGTTGCACGAGCGCGAACCACGCCACCAAGGTCAGGTGATACGACAACTGGATCTTCTAAACCGCGAGATCTCATATCTTCAAGCAGTACTGGGGTACCGAAGATATTGTCAACTGGTACATCGAAGAAGCCTTGGATTTGCTCTGCATGTAGGTCGATAGTGAGAACGCGGTCAACACCAACGTTAGAAAGGAAATCTGCAACAACTTTTGCAGTGATTGGTACACGGGCAGAACGCACACGGCGATCTTGACGAGCATAACCAAAATATGGGATGACAGCAGTAATACGGCCTGCTGAAGCACGGCGCATTGCATCAATCATCACTACTAATTCCATTAGGTTGTCATTAGTAGGAGCACAAGTAGATTGAATAATAAATACATCGCTACCACGAACATTTTCGTTGATTTGCACTGCAACTTCGCCGTCAGAAAAGCGAGAAACAGTAGCATCACCAAGAGAGATGTATAGACGTTCAGCAATACGTTGGGCTAGTTCAGGTGTGGCGTTACCAGCAAATAGCTTCATATCAGGCACGGTGGAAACCTCAGGGTTGCGTCCAGTTTTTAAATAGGTTGGGTTTATATCGACATTTTTCATCGATATTGGGCCGATTGGTATTCAGCCAGCGTCTCTTTCAGTGGCGAAATGTTACGCCCGAGGGCGACAAACGCAGAGACGGTGTCAGGAAGTTTAGCAAGGGCAGACTCAGCTTCTTTTTTGCTGGAAAATTCTGCAAAAACGCAAGACCCTGTCCCAGTCAATCTTGACGGCGCGTATTGTAGCAGCCATGAAAGTTGCTTATCAACCTCTGGGTACAGCATTCGGACAATTTTTTCGCAATCGTTTTCGTAAGGCAGTTCAAGAAGCGTTGCTAGCTCTCGCTTTGGCGTGTTTCTTATCAATAGTGGGTGAGAAAATATATCTTTGGTTGCAATGCTGACATTCGGTCGAATCACTAGGTAAACTTTTTCATCAGGTTCAGTTTGGGTCAGTTTTTCACCAACACCTTCGGCAAACGCAGCGAAGCCATGCACAAAAACGGGCACATCGGCACCGAGATGCAGGCCAATTTCGGCAAGTTCTGCATCACTTAAATGAGTTTGCCATAGATAATTGAGCGCAACTAAAACCGTCGCGGCATTGGAAGAGCCGCCACCAATACCACCGCCCATCGGTAGTACTTTAGTTAATTGGATATCAGCACCAAATGAACAGTTAGTCTGTTTTTGTAATGCATTTGCTGCTTTCCAGATCAAATTATCCGTTAATGAGACACCTGGAAGGTTTGGTGTTAGCGTAATTTCCCCCGATAAATTTGCCGTGATGGTGAGTTCATCGCCAAAGTCGAGAAATTGAAACAGAGTTTGAAGTTCGTGATAGCCGTTATCTCTTTGCCCTGTGATATAAAGAAATAAGTTAAGTTTTGCTGGAGAAGGCCAACGTGTCGCTTTGGTTATCATGGTGTTAATATCCATTTAGAGATAACAATGTTTAATGATGTATTTGCCTGTTTTAATTTCATTTTGCTCGGTAGTGGAATGGTTTGGTCGGCAAATTGTTGAAATTGGTATTGTTGATAATCTAAATGCCATGGTGTTGCCGCAATGGTTTTATCTACAAACGCGAGAGTATTTGATTCATTGAGTTGGTAGCTATCGGCTTGATTGGGTAACCCTAATAGCCAATATTGTAACTGTTCAATTGGGATTTCTAACCCCGTGAGTTGATAGACTAGTGCATCGGCATTTACAGCGCTTAATACTTGGTCATCATACGTTTCTGCGGTGGCACCTTGTGGAGTGATAGATAAATTCAGTACGGTTTGCCCAAGAAAGGTAGATAGACGTAACTGGCTGCTATCTTGCTGCTTTTGCCAGAAAAAATTCAGAGATTGTCGCTGTTGTGGTGAGATGTAACCTAACTTGCCAGAAACTTGATATTGAGTGATTTTCTGTAACTGCTGCTGATGTGACTGCCATTCAACAGAGGTTATCTGTTCAGGTAGGCTTGAACAGCCAAAGAGAACGCCGAAAGTAAAGAAGGCGACAATAAGTCGTTTAACGTGATTCATGTATGCTCGTTATTTACGCAGTTAAAGGGTAAAAACAGCATTACTATATCATTGATCTCACGAAGTCGGGAAAACAAATCCCTGTTGCCCTTTCATTAAAACAGGGCATAAAGTAAAATTCCGCACCTATTTCTATTTCATGAATCTGAGAACCTTCTATAGATGTCCTTGCTTGCTATTGGAATTAATCACAATACAGCGTCGGTAGAACTGCGAGAAAAAGTGGCGTTTGGCCCTGATAAATTGTCAGATGCCTTACAGCAGCTGGCATCCAGTTCCAGCGTCGAAGGTAGCGTTATTTTGTCTACCTGCAACCGAACTGAAATTTATTGTGATGTGAAATCATCAAGCAAAAGTAAGGTTATTGATTGGTTATCTCAGTTTCATCAGGTGAGTCCTGAAGAGCTAAAACCGAGCTTGTACATTCATGAAGAGCAGGCGGCGATTCGCCATTTGATGCGTGTGTCCTGTGGTTTAGATTCTCTCGTTTTGGGTGAACCACAGATTTTAGGACAAGTGAAACAAGCCTATTCTGATGCGCGCGACAATAACGCGGCAGATTCTGCGATTGAAAAACTTTTCCAAAAAGCATTTTCTGTCGCGAAACGTGTGCGCACTGAAACTGAAATTGGTGGCAGCGCCGTTTCGGTTGCGTATGCCGCTTGCACGTTAGCAAAACAGATTTTTGAATCACTTTCAGATTCAACCGTGCTGTTAGTGGGGGCTGGCGAAACTATTGAATTAGTTGCGAAACACTTGGCTGGGCATAATTGCAAACGTATGATCGTGGCTAATCGAACTCGTGAGCGAGCGATGAATTTGGCGAATCAATTTGCGGCTGAAGTGATTGCTCTTAATGAAATTCCTGACTATCTCGCGCATGCCGATATTGTGATCAGTTCCACTGCAAGCCCGCTACCGATTATCGGTAAAGGGATGGTGGAAACGGCGATCAAAGCTCGTCGTCATCAGCCTATGCTATTGATTGATATCGCGGTTCCTCGTGATATTGAATCGCAAGTGGGTGATTTGAGTGATGCGTATTTGTATACCGTTGATGACTTGCAGTCGATAGTCGACAGTAATATGCAGCAGCGTAAGGTTGAAGCGATTCAAGCTGAAGCGATAGTCAGCGAAGAAAGTGCAGCCTTTATGAGTTGGATGCGCTCCTTACAGGCTGTTGACAGCATAAGAGAATATCGTCACTCCGCGAACGAAGTTCGTGAAGAACTGCTGACCAAAAGCTTACAAGCATTGGCTGCAGGGGCAGATCCTGAAAAAGTGTTACTTGAATTTAGCAACAAGCTCACCAACAAATTAATCCATATACCAACTCGAGCACTGCAAAGTGCGGCAGAGTTAGGTGAACCGGCTAAATTGGCCATTATTAGACAAAGTTTGGGTCTAGACGACCCTCGCTAATCCGTCATTCCGAGTTAAAGAAGAAACTATGAAAGCGTCGATTTTAGTTAAGCTTGAATCCCTTGTTGAGCGTTATGAAGAAGTTCAACATCTACTTGGTGATCCAACCGTCATTGGTGACCAAAATAAATTCCGTACTTTGTCTAAAGAGTACTCTCAGCTTGAAGAAGTCACTAAGTGTTTTCAAGCCTATCAGCAAGCGCAAGAAGATCTGCTTGCCGCTGAAGAGATGACTAAAGAAGATGATGCAGAAATGCGCGAAATGGCTCAAGAAGAGATCAAGGAAGCCAAAGCCGCGATTGAAAAACTGACGGATGAATTACAAATTCTATTGTTACCAAAAGATCCAAATGATGACCGTAACTGCTTCCTTGAAATTCGTGCTGGCGCAGGTGGTGACGAAGCTGGGATTTTCGCTGGTGATCTATTCCGCATGTACAGCCGCTATGCAGAGAAAAAAGGGTGGCGTATTGAAGTGATGTCGGCCAGTGACGCTGAACATGGTGGTTATAAAGAAATGATCGCTAAAGTGAGCGGCGACGGTGCTTATGGCGTATTGAAGTTTGAGTCTGGTGGTCACCGCGTACAGCGCGTTCCTGCGACAGAATCTCAAGGTCGTGTACATACCTCTGCATGTACGGTTGCGATCATGCCTGAGATCCCAGAAGCGGAACTGCCAGAAATCAAAGCCAGTGATTTGAAAATTGATACCTTCCGCTCTTCTGGCGCGGGTGGTCAGCACGTTAACACCACAGATTCTGCTATTCGTATTACTCACTTACCAACAGGAACTGTGGTTGAGTGCCAAGATGAGCGCTCACAACATAAGAACAAAGCGAAAGCGATGGCTGTGCTTGCTGCGCGTATCGCCAAAGCCGAAGAAGCCAAGCGTGCTGCGGAAGTATCAGATACCCGTCGTAACTTATTGGGTTCTGGTGACCGTAGTGACCGTATCCGTACTTATAATTACCCACAAGGCCGTGTTTCAGACCACCGTATTAACTTAACTATTTACCGCTTAAACGAAGTGATGGAAGGTGATTTGCAAAGTTTGATTGATCCAATCATTCAAGAATTCCAAGCTGATCAACTTGCTGCGTTAGCGGACCAAAACTAATTCGATGTCTACACCTAGCATTGAAATTGCTCTGAAAGCGGCAACGACTCAACTCCAAGAAAGCGGTAGTGATTCACCTTCTGTCGATGCCGCTGTTCTGATGTGTCATGTGCTCGACAAACCACGTTCATACTTATTAACGTGGCCAGAAAAGCTATTGACAGCAGAGCAGCAACAGCATTTCGAGCAGCTGTTGAGTCGTCGTTTTGCTGGCGAGCCTATTGCCTATATTGTCGGAGAGCGTGAGTTTTGGTCATTGCCGCTCAAGGTTGCGCCATCAACCTTAATTCCTCGCCCGGATACCGAACGTTTGGTTGAGGTGGCGTTAGCTAAAAGCAATCAGATTGATGGTGATATCCTTGACCTTGGTACCGGCACAGGGGCGATTGCGCTTGCGCTTGCCTCTGAACTGCCAGGGCGCAGAGTGGTTGGCGTTGATTTACGTCCAGAAGCACAGGCTTTGGCGACAGAGAATGCACAGTGTTTGGCTATTACTAACGTCACTTTTTTACAAGGTAGCTGGTTTGAACCTATTGAGCCCGGTACAAAGTTTGCTTTGATTGTCTCAAACCCACCCTATATCGAAGAAAATGATCCGCATTTGACTCAAGGTGATGTACGTTTCGAGCCTTTAAGTGCTTTAGTGGCCAAAGATAATGGTTTAGCTGACATCAAATACATTACCGAATATGCTCGTGGTTATTTGCAACCTCAGGCTTGGTTGGTGTTTGAACATGGCTACGATCAAGGTCAAGCCGTAAGAGAGATATTGGTATCACTGGGTTATCATAACGTAGTGACAGAAAAGGATTACGCTGGTAACGATCGAGTGACACTCGGTCAATATCGGTGTTTATAAGAGAGAATAATATGTACGAAGGATTAAAACATTTTCATCTACTCACTATTGGTATCAGTGCGTTACTGCTTTCGGTGCGTTATGGCTTGATGATGGCCAATTCAGCTTGGTTGCAACACCCATTTCTAAAACGTTTCCCACATATTGTTGATTCATTATTACTGCTGTCAGGGATAGCTTTGGTGGTGATGTCTGGTTTCATTCCATTCACTCCAGCAGCACCTTGGATGACAACGAAATTGACCTGTGTTTTAGCCTACATTGCGTTAGGTTTCTTTGCCTTGAAATTAGGTCGCAATAAGTTACTACGTAGTTTCGCATTTTTCGGGGCTTTGGGTTGGCTTGTAATGGCTGGCAAAATTGCCGTAACCAAAACCCCTATGTTTTTCGGTTGATAGCATTAGAGCAACAGTATGTTTGAATTGTTCGACGAAGATTTTGATGCCATGGAATTGGTTGAAGGTGCACTTGCATTAAATAAAGCAGTCAACCCTGAGACAAAAGAGATATGGGCAGAGCAAGAGCTAGCGCGTCTATTGACGGATGCGAAACAGGCCTTGGCGCAAGTCTGCGATGAAAAACAGCGTTTTGAGGTATTATTGCGTCTTTTCTATCACGAGTGGGGATTTACTGGTGATCGTGATACCTACTATGAATCGCGAAATGCTTTCATTGATAAAGTGCTTGAACGACGTAAAGGTATTCCCGTGAGCCTTGGGGCGATATTGCTTTATTTTGCGAGTAAATTAGGCTTTCCGCTACAGGGAATTACTTTTCCAACTCAGTTTTTATTAGAACTGCGCTGGCCTGGTGAAGCGCCGATCTACATTAATCCTTTTAGCGGTGAAACGGTGTCCTTACATACGCTAAAAGCATGGCTCATTGGTCATAAAGGCACTCGTTTTAAGCTAACTCCCAAGCACTTAGAAGTCGCAGACAACCCAACTATAATTGGCCGTTGGCTAGCATTACTTAAAAGCGCACTACTAAGGGAAGAACACTATACTTTGGCTTTGCGTTGTACAGACCTAGCATTGACGTTTGTTCCTGATGACCCTTACGAGATCCGCGATAGAGGTTTTATCTATCAACAGCTAGACTGTCATCAAATTGCGCTATCGGATTACCAATACTTTATTGATAACTGCCCAAATGATCCGGCAGCAGAATTACTAAAAAACCAAGTTGATGCATTAAGCACTAGAGCGATTACGCTGCATTAACGGCCAAATAAGAGAGAAATAAGATGGAACAAAAAATCGTCCACGTTGGTGATATTCCAGTAGCTAACGATAAACCGTTTACTCTGTTTGCTGGAATGAACGTGCTTGAATCACGTGATTTAGCAATGCAAATCTGTGAGCATTACGTAAAAGTGACTGAAAAATTAGGAATTCCTTACGTTTTTAAAGCCTCTTTTGATAAAGCGAACCGCAGTTCAGTGCATTCCTACCGTGGTCCGGGCTTAGAAGAAGGGATGAAAATCTTTCAAGAGCTAAAAGATACGTTTGGTGTGAAAATCATTACTGATGTTCATAACGAAGCTCAAGCCAAACCTGTTGCTGAGGTTGTCGATGTCATCCAACTTCCTGCGTTTCTTGCTCGTCAGACTGACTTAGTGGAAGCAATGGCTAAAACTGGTGCTGTTATTAACGTTAAAAAACCACAGTTTATGAGCCCTGGACAAGTAGGCAACATTGTTGAGAAATTTGCTGAATGTGGCAATGACAAAGTCATTCTTTGTGAACGTGGTGCTTGTCATGGTTACGATAACCTCGTTGTCGACATGCTAGGTTTTGGCGTGATGAAAAATGTGACAAACGGCAGCCCAATCATTTTTGATGTTACCCATTCATTGCAAATGCGCGATCCATCTGGTGCAGCTTCTGGAGGACGACGTGAACAAACGGTTGAATTAGCTAAAGCTGGTCTAGCAACCGGTATTGCTGGTCTTTTCATTGAGGCTCACCCGAATCCTGATAAAGCGCGTTGTGATGGACCGTCAGCATTACCGTTGGATAAACTTGAGCCATTTTTAGCGCAAATGAAAGCGCTCGATGATTTGATCAAGAGCTTTGCACATATCGAGATTAAATAGCGCTATCGGTTATACATCGATAACGCTACATATCATGAGGCAAGTATTCAATTAGCCTATTCTTTGACCGCCATTCTGGTGGTCAATTTTTTATCTGATGTTTTCTAAGTCTGTTTATTTTGTAATACCGTTCTCATTACCTCGGTTTTTGCCCGCAATATCAGTAAAACGATTGCCTGTGATCTATTGGAATATGATGTGTAACTAGCGTGAACCGTTACACTTTTTTTATCGTTTTATAGTGATCAATTCTACATAAATATGAAATCGAGCTGTCACGTGTGACGTGTTAATTTAAACTGGTTCAAGTTTTATCGGTGCGGCTAGCCTTGACTTTTCAAGTGGTTGGCCAATGACACCTTCACATGCAGTGGTTAACTAAAGTTCAAAGGTATGACAATGAAACAACGCCTTATTCTAAAAACAGCGCTCAGCGCAGCAATTCTTGCAACCCTAGCGGGTTGTGCAACTCAACCAACTCACGAATGGCAACAGGACACGACTTACAAACTGACCGTTCTTCACACCAACGATCACCATGGCCGATTCTGGCAAAATAAATATGGTGAGTATGGTATGGCTGCACGTAAGACGCTGATTGATGATCTTCGTTCTGAAATTGAAGCTCAAGGTGGCAGTGTTCTTCTTCTCTCTGGAGGTGATATTAACACCGGTGTTCCTGAGTCTGATCTGCAAGATGCAGAGCCTGATTTTAAAGGCATGAGCAAAATTGGTTACGACGCAATGGCGTTAGGTAACCACGAATTTGATAACCCACTTGATGTGCTATTCAAGCAAAAAGAGTGGGCGAATTTCCCAATGTTGTCTGCCAATATTTACGATAAAGTGACGGGTAAGCGCTTATTCCAACCGTACCAAATGTTTGATAAGCAAGGCGTGAAAATTGCTGTTATCGGTTTGACAACGGAAGATACAGCAAAAATCGGCAACCTTGAGTTTATCGGTGGTATTGAGTTCCGTGATCCAAAAGAAGAAGCTAAGAAACTCATTGCTGAGATTGAGAAAAGTGAAAAGCCTGATCTTATTTTTGCTGTGACGCATATGGGTCACTATGAAAATGGTCAACGTGGTGTTAATGCCCCTGGTGATGTTGCATTGGCTCGCTACCTAGATGAAGGTTCACTTGACATGATCGTCGGTGGTCACTCGCAAGAGCCTGTATGTATGGAAGGCCCTAACGTTGTCAGTAAAACCTTTAAGCCTGGCGACGAATGTAAGCCAGACATGCAAAACGGGACTTATATTGTCCAAGCGCATGAATGGGGTAAATACGTAGGTCGTGCTGATTACGAATTCCGTAATGGCGAGCTAAACATGGTGAGTTATAACCTGATTCCGGTGAACTTGAAGAAGAAAGTCAAAGTGAATGGTGAAAGCCAGCGCGTCTTTATTCAAGAGCAAATCGCTGAAGATGCAGAAATGCTGAACTTCTTGCGTCCATACCAAGAGCAAGGTCAGGCGCAGTTAGGCGTGAAAATTGCTGAAACTAACGGCAAATTGGAAGGTGACCGCAATGTCGTTCGTTTCCAACAAACAAACTTAGGTCGTTTGATTGCAACGGCGCATATGGAGCGTGCAAAAGCTGATTTTGCAGTAATGAACTCAGGTGGTGTCCGTGATTCGATTGATGCAGGTAACGTAACTTATAAAGACGTTCTGAAAGTACAGCCGTTTGCTAATATTCTGACTTATACCGATATGACTGGTGCTGAAGTTCTGGATTACCTCAATGTGGTTGCAACTAAGCCGGTTGATTCTGGTGCCTACGCTCAATTTGCAGGTATCTCAATGACGGTATCAGATGGCAAAGTATCAAACGTTGTTATTGGTGATAAGCAATTGCGCCTAGACAAAACCTACCGTTTCACTGTGCCAAGCTACAATGCTGCTGGTGGTGATGGTTATCCTAAAATTTCTGGCCATCCTGGTTATGTAAACACAGGCTTTGTCGATGCTGAAGTGTTGAAAGACTACCTAGAAGCTAACAGCCCAATTGATGTAAACCAATATGCGCCAATGGGTGAAATGGTCTATAAGTAATAGCCAATAAAGAGTTTGACTCAAACTCAGCAATCATTTTAACTAAAGGCGATGTTTAGGCATCGCTTTTTTATTGCTGTTTGTTGTAACCACGAGATAACCCCATGACACCTGCTATTGATTTGGCTAAAAAGAAAAAAATCCCTCACACCATCCATCAATATCAGCATGATCCAAACCACAGCAGTTATGGATTAGAAGCTGCTGAAGTATTGGGACAAGATCCAAAAAAAGTATTTAAAACCTTACTGTTTTGTTTAAACGGTGAAGCGAAGAACCTTGCCGTAGCGATCATTCCAGTCGATCATAAACTGAATCTTAAACGAGCGGCGAAAGCTGCAAAGTCGAAGAAGGCTGAGATGGCCAACCCAGATATTGCGCAGAAAACGACAGGCTATGTGGTAGGGGGAATTAGCCCGCTTGGACAAAAAAAGGCACTACCCACCTTTATTCACATCAGTGCAAAAGATCAGCCAACTATTTGTGTCAGCGCAGGAAAAAGAGGTTTAGAAATAGAATTGGCACCAAGCGATCTCGCTATGCTTACGCGGGGGGAATTTGTCGAATTGTGTCAGGAATAATTGAAAAAATAACGGCCTCGATATCGAGGCCGTATCAAAAGGAAGCTTAACCTTTTACGTCAATATCTTCTTCCATTTGAGCATTATCAACCACGTGATTTTCGCCCAAGTCATGAGGAAGAATAAGGTTCAGTACAATCGCTACGATACCACAAAGGCTAACACCTTGTAGGCTGAACTCACCAATACCAAATGCCATACCACCAATACCAAAGACCAGTGTTACCGCAACAATAACCAAGTTACGAGACTTATGCAGGTCAACGTGGTTTTTAATTAATGTATTGAGGCCTACGGTCGCAATCGATCCAAAGAGCAGAATCATAATGCCGCCCATTACCGGAATAGGGATAGTCTGTAGCAGAGCACCTAGTTTACCCACCAAAGCCAATACGATAGCGGTGATCGCTGCCCATGTCATGATGACTGGGTTAAAAGCTTTGGTCAGCATCACAGCACCTGTCACTTCACTGTAAGTCGTGTTTGGTGGCGCGCCTAGCATGGAAGCTGCGATGGTAGCAATACCGTCGCCAGTAATTGTGCGATGTAGCCCTGGCTTTTTAATATAGTTTTTTCCTGTAACGTTCGAAATTGCCAACATGTCACCTACGTGCTCTACCGCAGGAGCAATAGCGACAGGGATCATAAATAGAATGGCGTTGATGTTGAATTCAGGAAAAGTGAAGTTTGGCATAGAGAGCCAGGCAGCTTGTGCTACAGGCGTAAAGTCAACAACACCGAAATACAATCCTAAAAGATAGCCAGCAAAAATACCGCCACAGATAGGAAGAAGCTTTAGGAAGCCTTTAGCAAAGACACTAATGGTGATGGTCGTGATCAATGAAACGCAGGAAATCCACATTGCCACATCGGCATTAACCAGTTGAACCGCACCATCGCCTGTTTTTCCAAGAGCCATGTTTACTGCAACCGGAGCAAGACCAAGCCCGATAACCATGATTACAGGGCCAACAACAACTGGTGGAAGTAGTTTGTGGATAATCTCAACGCCACGAACTTTAATGACCGCGCCCATAATGACATACACAACCCCAGCGGCAACTAAACCACCCATAGTGGCTGCCACACCCCAAGTTTGGATGCCAAACATAATTGGTGCAATAAACGCAAATGAAGACGCTAAGAAGATTGGAACTGAGCGGCGTGTAATAAGTTGGAATAAAAGAGTACCGACACCTGCGCCAAATAGTGCAACGTTAGGATCAAGCCCGGTTAATAACGGAACAAGAACTAATGCACCAAATGCGACGAAGAGCATCTGAGCGCCTTGAATGGCATTTTTCATGATGATTTCCCTGCAGCAAAATAAAAATTTGCAGGATTCTATCACTTTTGCAAACGATTGCCATGGAAACTAGATCAAAGAAAGTCATCAGCTTTGTTTGAATTATCACCGTATCCTGAAGTGGATTCCTTGCCGAGATAGAGATAGTTGCTTATCATCGACATTCACAAAACAGATCGTAGGAACAGTATGCGCTATTTAGCTATGTTGGTGATGAGCTTAATGACTCTCCCCGCTTATGCCTTGACGAAGGTCGATTTATACCATTCAGAGATCACTATTGACCAAGAGCAAACCAATGCAGACGATAAAGCTCGAGTAAAGGGTATGGAGCAAGTCATTATTCGAGCTTCCGGTGATAAAAGCTCAGTAAATAATGAGGTTATCCAAAAAGCCTTAAAGCAGCACTCTCAATATTTAGCGCAAATTAGTTATGCTCAAAACGATTCACAATCCACCATCAAAATGGGGTTTAGTGCCCCACATATCCGTTCTTTATTAACACAAGCTCAGCTACCATTTTGGCCAGAAAACCGCGCTAATGTGTTGGTATGGCTTATTGAAGAGTCAGGGTACGATCGCACTATTGCTTGGGAGTACTCTGATACACCGAGGATGCAGCAACTAAAAATCGCGGCAGATAACCGAGGGTTACCGATTACGATCCCTGTTGGCGATTTTGACGATATCACGGGCGTTGAAGTGTCTGATCTTTGGGGAGGCTTTGTGCAACCTATCAGTGCAGCAAGTGAGCGTTACCCGACTGACTCTATTGTGGTTGTTCGTGTGCAAGGCAACAATGTTCGCTGGAATCTTTACGATCAACAAGCCGGGCAAATGGTGCAAATCCCTCAGGCTCCAGTTTCTGGACAAGCTTCCGGCTCTAACGCCGTTGCCGAGATGGTTGATCAGTTAAGTAATTATTATGCAGATAAAAGTTCAGTGATGGTCTCTAGTGAGTCTTCATCATCAGTATTAGCCAGCTTTAGTAATATTAATGATGCGGTTGATTTCTTCACCTTAGAAAACAAATTAAAAAGCCTAAGTTCCGTTGCTTCGCTTGATATTTTAAGAATTCAAGGGGAATCGATCGTCTTTAAAGTACACCTACTGGCAACGGAGCAAGATTTTGAGCAGGAAGTGCTACGGATGGGGACGGTCAATAAAATCGAAATGACCAACCAATTCGATGTAGTCAGTCATACAGAACAGGCTGATGTTGTCGATGCTATAGCGCCTGTCACCAGTGACTCTTCTCTTGCTGAATCAGAAGTTTCTCAACCTGATACAAGCGTAGCAAATGATAATCAAGTACTTGATTCGCAAATGTTGCAAGAGACTGAAGGGGCATCTACTTTGCAACCTACGCCTCCAGTTGAGAATACACTTTATTTTTCATGGCGTGAGTAATTCAACACAGTAATCTGATGAGATGTACAAACGAAAAGAGCCCTAATTTAAGGCTCTTTTTTGTATATAAATCACTAAAGTTTTAAGTGTTACTTTTCTGTTTGTTGGCCAAAGTTCGCTTTTTCTTGCTTTTCAACTTCAGACAGACGTTTGAGCTTCAAGCCCAGTTCTTTGCCTCGGTGACGAGCGTAAAGGATATTACCTAAGAATGCCGCAAAAGTAAGAATAAGCTCGATAACGGCCAACCAGCGTTCTCCACCATCGACGTAAATCAATGTGAGTGCGTGCAGAAAGTAGAGCATTAAAACAAAGTTAGCCCATGCATGAGTGTATGGTTTTCCAGCTAATATCCCAGGTAAAGGTAATAGCAAGGGAATGCTCCAAGCAATGGCTAAAGTAGCATTGTTGAGATGTGGGTGAGGGGAGAGTGAGTACTGCCATAACACAACCCATACCAATAACGATAAGTTTCCGAGTAATGCTAACCAACGAAATTGTTTGGTGCGTGGCGTCATATCTGCCGTCATAATCTATCCTTTAATCGGCTTGCAATCGTGGCCAGCCTTTGTCCTAAATGGCGTGCTAATTCACTTTCTTGAGTTGAGAGTTGAGCACTTTCTGCTGCCACATGGCTTGCGCCATAAGGTGTTCCACCAGATGTTGTAGTATGTAGTGTTGGTTCCGAATAAGGAATGCCAACAATCAACATGCCGTGGTGCATTAATGGTAATAACATACTGTGTTGCGTCGTTTCTTGACCACCATGCAGTGATGACGAAGAAGTAAAGACACAAGCTGGTTTGTCAATTAATGCGCCACTGACCCAGAGCGGTGTGGTTTGATCCCAAAAATGTTTGAGCGGAGCGGCCATATTGCCAAACCAAACCGGACTACCAAAAGCCAAACCATCACACTCTTTGAGTTCATCAAGTGTAAGGTACGGGTCTTTGGGCTGGTGGCTATGATTTTCAATTTCGGGCACGGTTCGCAGTATGGCTTCACAGCCTGATTGCGATTCAATACCGCGAGCGATTTGCCTTGCCAGTGCCTGAGTTGAGCCGTGTCTACTGTAGTAGAGCACGACAATCTTATTACTCATAAAATTTCAAGAACTTGCTCTGGTGGGCGGCCATGGCGTGCTTTTCCATTAGCCACGACAATAGGACGTTCAATTAGCTTTGGATTGGCAACCATCGCTTCAAAAAGTTGCTCGTCGCTAAGTGATGGATTCCCAAGGTCGAGTTCTTTATAAAGAGCCTCTTTGGTACGCATCATTGCTCGAACTTGCTCTATACCGAGTTGAGCATACAGTATTTTTAGTTGTTCAACAGTGAGTGTTTCATCGAGATATTTGACGATCTCTGGCTCAATATTTCGAGCTTCGAGTAGAGTGAGTGTCTCACGGCTTTTTGAGCATTTTGGGTTGTGATAAATCACGACTGACATGTTTTCTCCTAGTGATTTTGTAATTATTGGAGTGATAAGAATCGGTCACGTTGAACCATTAATTGGTCGATACGTGCATCATAGCGAGCTTGTTCTAGGCTGCCTAATTTGGCGAGTTGGCTGGCTTGGGTGTAATACTGAATAGCTTTATTCCAGTTTGCTCTTAGTGCAAGTAACTCGGCTCGCGCAGCAAGATCTTCTTGGCTATTGCCTATACTGATATTTGCTTCGGACAACAAACTCCACCCGTTGACATCGTTAGGGTTGTCGTGGGTATAACGCTGTAATACTCGCACCGCTTCTGCGAGTTTATTTTGTCTTAACAAACTATTGGCGTAGTTAATCATCAGCGTTGGATTGTTTGGTTTTTGTTGGAGCGCTTTTTCTAACAGAATTTGCGCTTTTGCCGCTTGGTTTTCAGCGATTTCAAGGTCTGCCATAGCATCAAGATAAAAGTTATTATTCGGGTCTTGGGCGATCAGTTTGCTCAAAATGGCGGCTGATTTATCCAGCTGTTTACTGTCTAAGTACACTAAAGCCTTACCATATTGAAAGGCCGATGAAAGGTCTGGCGCTGCTTTTTTCTCGGTGCGAGTAAACCAATCTAGTGCTGCTTCGGCATCAATCCCAGCATAACGGGCTACAATCCGAGAACGTGTTAAATGATAATCCAGTGATGGCTGCAAGCGTAGTGGTGGATAATGTTGTGCTCGCTCACGGCTATCAGTAATGCGGTCTTCTGGCAGAGGGTGAGTTAGAAGCATTGGTGGTGGTTTGCTTGCGTAACGATATTCATCAGCTAAGCGGCCAAAGAATCTTGGCATGGCTTGCGCTTCAAAGCCTGCTTTAGCTAAGGTGGCAATTCCAAAACGGTCTGCTTCTTTTTCATTACTCCGTGTATAATTGATTTGGCTTTGCATACCGCCTGCCGTTGCTGCGGTCATTGCGGCAATACCCGCTTCAGGAGCGGCAATGGCTAACAATAATGAACCGGCCAGCGCCGCAATGTTTACCGGGGAGCGCCGAGCTTGTTCTTCCATGCTACGAGCTAGGTGTCGCTGCGTCACGTGGGCTATTTCGTGAGAAAGCACCGAAGCTAACTCGCTTTCAGATTGAGCATGCAAAAATAAACCCGAATGTAAGGCAACGTACCCACCAAAAAAGGCAAACGCATTAATATTGCGATCTCGGATCATAAAGAAAGTAAATGGTGTTTTGACGTCATTCGCGTTAGCAACCAACTTGTGTCCGAGGTTATCAATGTACTCGTTGATAACGGGATCGTTAACGATAGGCTGACTATTGCGAAGCATGCGCATGTAAGCATCACCATAAATCAGTTCTTGATCAATCGTTAGGGTTGAACCTGCAACGGTGCCGATATCCGGTAACTCAATGGTGTCTGCGTAACTTATTGCCGGCACATTGAGTGCCGCAGTGACACAAAGACAAAGTAGAGAACGAGCGCGTTTAAACATCATATTGTTCAGTGATACTCCATAATCATCTTGTTTGTAAGACATTGAAAGTAGTGATTGGTTTCCAATTTCAAATCATGAATGTAAATGGTTACAAAACAAGATTGATCCTACCAGTTTTCGTGTTTGGATAAACACTGACGTACCAGTAAAAAACCGATACAATAGCAGGCCTATATTAAGCATTGAGCGTCAGAATGGAACCAAATATTCTGGATTTACGTCAACAGCGTTGCCCTATGGCTTTATTACTTGCGAAACGTCACACTGCTCAAATGAAGTATGGCGATGAGTTGACTATTTTGATCGCAGACTCTGGTTCTAAGCAAGATATAGAAAAGTATTTAACTAGCAATGGTTTTTCTTGCCGGATTGAAACGGCATCCTGTAATTTTTCGTTAAAAATAATGAAAGGACTTGATTAAATGCTCGAAATGGTAAGTCGTTGGTATCGAAGACGTTTTTCTGACCCTCATGCCGTTAGTCTGGTTGCCATTCTATTTTTTGGTTTCATTACTATCTATTTCTTTGGCCATCTTATTGCGCCGTTGTTGGTCGCTATAGTCTTGGCGTATCTTTTGGAATGGCCAGTGATACAACTGTGCCGCTTGAATATTCCTCGAACTGTCTCGGTTATCTTAGTTATTTTACTCTTTGTCGGCTTAATGCTTCTGGCTATTTTTGGCTTAGTTCCGACGATTTGGCAGCAAGTTGGCAACCTGATCAATGACATTCCCAACATGTATGCAGGTTTACAGAAGTTTATCGTTTCTATCCCAGAACGTTATCCTGAATTGGCTAATTTACAAATTGTCGAATCAGTGATCAGCAACGCGAAAAATCAAGCTCTAGGAATGGGTGAAAGTGTACTTAAAGGTTCTTTGGCATCTTTGGTCAGCTTAGCCACATTAGGTGTGTATCTGATTTTAGTGCCATTACTGCTATTTTTCTTGCTCAAAGATAAAAATGAAATGTTGCGAATAGCGAGTGGTTTACTGCCTCGAAACCGAAAATTAGCGACCAGAGTTTGGCAGGAGATGAACCAGCAAATCACCAACTATATCCGTGGCAAAGTCTTAGAGATATTGATTGTCGGTGGAGTTAGTTACGTGACCTTTGCCATACTAGATTTACGCTATTCTGTTCTATTGGCTGTCGCGGTTGGGTTATCGGTATTAATTCCTTACATTGGAGCTGCAGCGGTAACTGTACCGGTGGCGATTGTAGGCTTGTTTCAATGGGGCGTTACCCCACCGTTTTATACGTTGCTCATTGCTTATGGCATTATTCAAGCTTTAGATGGTAACGTGTTAGTTCCAGTGCTCTTTTCAGAGGCGGTCAATCTTCATCCTGTAGCTATTATTGTGGCAGTACTCGTGTTCGGTGGTCTGTGGGGTTTTTGGGGGGTTTTCTTTGCGATTCCACTAGCGACATTAGTTAAAGCGGTTTGGCATGCTTTGCCAAGCACCGATGATTCAGATCCTGACATCACATCAACTTCAGTATGAACAATGAGTTAAATAAATAGTTTTATAAAAGGTGACCCTAACTATCATTAGTTAGGGTTTTTTTTTGTTCAAATGCGATATGTTTATTAAACTCATGTAGACAAAAGGTAAAAAAACTTCAGTTTTCATTTGGCTTGGCGATACATAACTATAACCACAATAAGAATGGCAATCAGCCACAATAATAATTGGTAACAATGAGGGATACATATGAAGTTTAGCCAAAAAATAGTCGCAGCCTCTTCTGCATTACTATTGGTTACCGTTTCTTTGCTGTCAATTCAGCAATTAAGTACTGTTCGCACGGAAGTTGAATATCTAGTAGCAGATAGCTTAAATGAAATGGTTAAAGGGGTGAAAAATACCGTTGTTTCTGAAATGGAGAGTAAAAAGGGATTGGCTCAGTCCATGACCGAAGTGTTGGAGCTTGATCCGGATAACCGAGATTATGTAAAAAATGTCTTAGAAAAGCCTAAGCTTAAAAAGAGCTTCTTAGCGGTCGGATTTGGTTACAACAGTGATGGTATTGTGGTTGAAAATGATGATGCTTGGGAACCGAGTGGTGATTATGACCCTCGCAAGCGTCCTTGGTTTATTGATGCTAAGTCATCGAGAAAATTAGTCGTTACAGCACCGTATGTTGATGTTTCAACAAAAAATGTCATTATTTCAATTGGTACACCTGTTTTTAATAGTGGCCAATTTACCGGTGCGATGTTTTATGACCTAGAGTTGACTGGCCTTGCTGATTTGGTTAATTCAGTTAACTTATTTGATGCTGGCTACCTTTTCATTGTAACGGCTGATGGTACGACGATTGCTCACCCTGATAGCAAAAACAACGGGCAGAATATTTCTACTTACCTACCTCAAGTCTCTGTTAAAGATGGCACTCAACGAATTGAAATGAATGGACAGGATTTCTTGGTTGATTTTACTCAGATACCGAGCGAAAACTGGTATATCGGAGCAATCATTGATGAATCCATTGCATTTAGCACCATCACTACGCTCAGAAATAGCTCCATTATTTACACTCTCATCGGTGTGATATTGAGTGTTATTGTCTTGAGCTTCCTCATTAAAGTGTTGATGCGACCTTTAGGCACCTTGAATGAGGCGATAAAGGATGTTGCGTCTGGGCAGGGCGATCTTACCAAGCGTTTGAATACTAATACGGATAAGGAATTTGCTGAGCTAGCGCTAGGGTTTAATACTTTTACCGAAACATTGCAAAAACAAATCACACAATCCAAAGCGATTGGTCAAGAGATCATGCGTGGTACTGAATTGACGGTACAAGGCGCTCATGAATCAGCCGATGCGATGCGTACACAGTTGGAAGAGTTAGAGCAGTTAGCCACCGCAATGCATGAGATGGCCGTGACATCGACAGAAGTTGCGAATAATGCTCAAGGTGCAGCCGCTGCAGCGAGAGAAGCCGATGAAGCTACTCTAGATGGTTCGAAAGTTGTGAATGAAACTACAATGTCGATTGATATGTTATCTGCTCGCATCGACCAAGCTGTTGAAGAAGTGAAAGGATTAGAATCTGCAACGGCGAATATTGAAACCATTCTGAAAGTAATCAATGATATTGCCGACCAAACCAACTTACTTGCATTGAATGCGGCTATTGAAGCGGCGCGTGCTGGGGAGTCTGGTCGCGGGTTTGCTGTGGTGGCTGATGAGGTGCGAACGCTGGCACAACGAACACAGCAATCGACGACTGAGATTCGAAACATGATCGAGCAACTGCAAGTTGGTGCAAGCTCAGTATCGTCAGCGATGAATGAAAGTAAGACAACGGCGGTTGATGCGGTAGATAAAGCGAAAAGTGCTAATTCGGCACTAAATCGTATCCGCGATGCAATCCAAGCTATCTCCGATATGAATATTCAAATCGCATCGGCAGCAGAAGAGCAGAGCTTAGTTGCGGAAGAGATCAACACCAATACGGTGAAGATTAAAGATCTATCCACTCAAGTTGCACAATCTGCTGAAGAGGCGAATGTTGCGATGCAGGTGCAAACCGAGAATGTACGAGAACAAGATGCGCTGATGAATAAATTCATCGTTTAGCTCGTCGTCATAAAAAATAAAAATGCCAGCCGCTTATAACGACTGGCATTTTTACGTTCATTACTATAGTGAGTGACTACTGTCCATTCAAATAAGCTAAGACTACTTCATGGTGATCTTTGGTTTTGAATTTATCGAAAACGTGCTCAATAGTGCCTTGTTCATTAATTAAGAAACTGATGCGATGTAGTCCATCGTAGACTTTTCCTATAAATTTCTTTTCTCCCCATACTCCAAATTGTTCAGCAACGGCATGGTCTTCATCTGATAGTAGTGTGAAATTCAAGTTGTCACGCTCAATAAACTTGCCTAGTCGTTTAACTGGATCAATACTCACGCCTAATACCACTACATTGTGAGCATCTAATTCAAGTTTAACATCACGAAGCCCTTGTGCTTGAACAGTGCAGCCAGGTGTCATTGCTTTGGGATAAAAATAAAACAACACTTTTTTACCTGAAAAATCCGCAAGGGATACGGTATTTTCATCTTGATCTAGAAGCGAGAAGGCTGGTGCTGGTGTGCCTGCTGTGAGCGTTTTCATTGTTCTTCCTTTTTATTTTATTGGCTATTTTTTATAAAGTTAAGAGAACCTTGTACATCAAGAGTGGTGCATAAACTGTCAAACTCTTCTTGAAGGTGCATCAAGTTACATTCTGAATCGACGCTAGCAGTAATCGCAATATGAAATTGGTCATGATCGAGATGCAATTTCGACTTACTGATTGTTTGTGCGCTCAGTGATGCCATACCAATCCCACGTTCTGCAAAGAATTGGGTGAATTTTTCCGTGAGACCGACTTTATCTTCTGATTCAACAAACACTTCGAGGGTATAGGCATTATCTTGATAGTCATGGGGAGAAGTACGTTTCATCATGGTGATCAGATCATGTTGCTGGCCTAATAATGGCAGTGTTGTTTCTACACGCGTTATATTACTGGTGCTGCCAGACACCAACATAATGAGCGTAAATTCTTTTCCGAAGAGTGCAATTCTGCTATCAATGATATTACCACCTGACTGGGTGACTAATCGTACGATTTCATTACAGATTCCGGGGCGGTCTGTACCTACGGCAGTGATCACTAGGTGTTGATTCATAATATCGCTTCACTTTTATCATTTTGGGCATGGTATCACAGTTAAATTATAGAAAAATGGTGATTAATTGCCTTTTTAAACGTTCTTTTATTGAAAATGACCTACTGCTGACATCCGCTTATCGCGCTGCGCTATAAGGTTCGCTCTTTCAAGATGTTCTTTGCTAGACGTCTAACATCTGATAAATATTCACCCAAATGGACTGATTAAGCGTATTTAATCCCTTGTGTTTTTCAATCGCCTTACAGTACCATGCAGAAAGTAACAATTTAGGGAGATGGACATGTTTTCAGGAAGTATTGTAGCGTTAATTACACCGTTCAATCATGATGGTGAGGTAGATTTTGTTAGTCTGAAAAAGCTTGTGGATTTCCACGTAGCGGCAGGAACAGATGCGATTGTTGCTGTAGGAACAACAGGTGAATCAGCCACGCTAACCGTTGAAGAGCATGTCAAGGTTGTCGCGAAAACTGTTGAGTTTTCTGAAGGTAGAATTCCTGTGATTGCGGGCACTGGTGCTAACGCAACGCATGAATCGGTCACTTTTAGTCGTTTGCTGAATAACATTGGTATTGCTGGGTGCTTAAGCGTCACTCCTTATTACAATAAACCAACTCAAGAAGGTCTGTTTCAGCACTATAAAGCGATTTCTCAAGAGACCGATATTCCACAAATTCTTTATAATGTACCGGGTCGAACGGCTGTTGATTTGCATCCAGAAACGGTTGCTCGCCTTGCGGAAATCAGTAACATCGTTGCACTAAAAGATGCAACAGGTGATTTAAGCCGAGTCGCATTACACCGAGAGCTCTGTGGTAACGACTTCGTTTTATTAAGTGGTGATGATGCTACTGGGTTAGAATTCGTGAAGCTTGGTGGTCAAGGTGTGATTTCTGTTACGAATAACATTGCAGCCGAAGATATGGCTAAAATGATGCATTTGGCGTTAGCTGGTAAATTTGACGAAGCGGAAATCATTAACCAACGATTGATGCCATTACACAAAGGTTTATTTGTTGAGTCAAGCCCAATTCCAGTAAAATGGGCAGCTCATAAATTAGGATTGATCACAAATGGTGATCTACGTCTACCTTTGACAGAACTGTCTGAACAAGCGCGACCAACTGTTGCCCAAGCCATGACAGAAGCTTGTATCTATTAAAACTATTCAATATTGTGCCGAGGTATTTCTCCTCGGCAGTCTAGGAGTTTGAATGAAATTTACCCATCAGCTAGTTATCAGTTCACTAGCTGTTTTTGTTTTGAGCGCATGTTCTGGTGGAGCGTCTCAGCGCCGCCAAGCTAAAGATGATTTCGAGTATTTAGAAACCCCAGCGCTGAAAGAATGGCAATTACCTCAAGGTGCAACACCACAGTTTTATCCTAATTATGAGATCCCTCGTGGTGATTTTTCAGGAGGGGTTGGACCTCTTGTTGATATTCGTCCGCCTCAACAGGTACTAGAGTTGATTCCCGGAGCTCGCGTTGAACGCCAAAATGGTGAAGTCACCTTATGGTTGATTAGGCAAGATGAAGCGAACAAGGTGTGGCAAACAGTACTTACCATGTTGGATGAACGAAATATTGGTATCGTTTCTCAAACTGATACCGTTTTAGAGACTGATTGGGTTAGTTGGACTTCTGAAGATGAAGTGGTTGAACTGGGTAGCCGTTATCTGATTTCACGTATCGAGGCGAATAACCGTTTTGGTTTTAAAATATCACTGATTGATTGGCGCGAAGATGGCAAAGAGCTCCCTGTCAGCATGACAAATAAAGAGCGCTATAATGTCTTTATGACCAATTTGGTGACTTCTCGCTATGACACTGACCTACGTGAAGAAGCGGCGCGTAAGGCTCAAGAGTTAGTGAAACAAATCCCAATCACTATGGGGACAGATCGCAGTGGTTTCCCTGTGATTATTGCGCGTACATCCTACGATGTACTGTGGCAACGTTTGCCTGACATATTGCCAAAGATGGGTTTTATATTAGAAGAGCGTAATCAGTCTCAAGGTACGATTAAAGCAAAATATGCAGCGTCTGATGATGCCTTCTGGGAAGAGGTAGGGGTTAAGCCGATCGAACTCAAAGATGGCACTTACACTTTCTTATTTGGCGATTTAGGCAACCGAACTTCGATCAATATAACTAACTCCGCCGGTAAGCCGGTAGAGGAAGCGTTACTTAAAGATATGGTACCGATGCTGTCTGCTATTGTTGAGCAGCAGTAATATCAGGAAAAAATAAAGGGATGAAAGTCCCTTTATTTTTATTTTGAATCGGTTTTTTTGTCTTTATCCATCTGGCCAAACTTCATTTTGGCGGTGTATTTTAGTGCTGCAATATTGCCGACAAAAACCGCTAAGATAACAATGCTTATAACCCAAGGGTTGGTGATAAATTCCATATTAGAACTCTGGTTGGCTGATATTAGTGATGTATTGATTGTAGACCTGAGTTAAGTGTGCTTGCACTGCCTGTTTACCCAAAAGAGGGGCTTGATCGAGTTGTTTGGCTAATTGTTCGCAAGTCAGTTGTTCAAGGCAGAGTTGAGCGGTAGTTTTATGGCTAATATGCCAAGGCTCACACGCTACGCCACCTTTATCTTGTTGGTAAGGAAAAAAGAAACCAAATTCAGCGAGGTGTACTGTCAACCATTGATAAAAATGAGCTTGATGACCCGTCAAATATTCCCAAGGCTCTAATTTTAGTGTCATTCCTGTAGGTAAAGCACTGCGATCAAAGACATCAAAGTCAGTCCCCCAATGATGGCGACTGCCGCCTGGTAATGCTGACCAGCGTAAAATTGCAAATACCTTTTGCTCTTCAGTTAGCGAATCCAGATTTAGCGGGGTGCTGTCGTCACCTAATACTTCAGCTTGACCTGACATTTTACGATTCCATATGTTGAGCTGACGTTCAAAATCGCGAAAGCCACTGGTAATGTTAAAATTAAAACCCGCGCCATCGGCGGCTTGCTTGAGAGCAAGCAAATCCTGGCTCACCAGAGGGTGAACCAAGAACGCTTTTTGTCCAACCGTAACACTTTCAAGATGAGTATCGGTTTGTCCCGTTAGCTGTTTGGGGGTCATCGGTTAGGCCAATATATTTTCAAGTGTCTTTTGGTACATGTCGGTGAGTTTTTCAAGGTCGGCAACACTGACGCACTCGTTTACTTTATGAATAGTCGCATTTACAGGACCAAGCTCGACCACTTGCGCACCCATTTGAGCGATAAAGCGCCCATCAGATGTACCGCCAGTCGTTAGTAGCTCTGGTGTTTTGTGGTTAACTTCATCAACCGCTTTAACCACGGCATCAAGTAGAGTCCCTGCATCGGTTAAAAACGGTTGGCCACTAAGAGTCCACTCTAACTCGTAATCTAAACCGTGCGCGTCTAAGGTTGAATGTACGCGTCGTTTAATTTCTTGATCGGTTAATTCAGTGCTAAAGCGGAAGTTAAATTGCACATCAAACTCTCCTGGGATCACATTTGATGCCCCAGTTCCGGAATGTAAATTCGGTATTTGAAAGCTGGTGGGTGGGAAATAGGCGTTACCTTCATCCCATTTCGTTGCCGCGAGTTCCGCTAATGCTGGTAACGATTGGTGGATAGGGTTATTTGCTAAATGGGGATAAGCCACATGACCTTGCGTGCCTTTAATGCGCAAGTCTCCTGTAATCGATCCACGGCGACCGTTTTTGACCACATCACCCACGCTTAATGTACTTGAAGGTTCACCCACAATACACATGTCAATTTTTTCATTACGTGCCATTAATGTATCGACCACTCGTGTGGTGCCATTGATAAATGGACCTTCTTCATCGGATGTGATCAAAAAGGCAATTGAGCCTTGATGGTCTGGATATTGAGCAATAAAGCGCTCGACAGCCACAACCATGCAGGCCAAAGAACCTTTCATATCTGCAGCGCCACGACCATGTAGGTGACCATCAATGACAGTTGGTTCAAATGGTGGCGTTCGCCATTGAGTCAGAGGACCAGCAGGAACCACATCAGTGTGACCCGCGAAGGCAAACAGTGGTGATTGAGTCCCACGGCGTGCCCAGAAATTTGTCGTGTCTTCAAACACCATCATCTCTACGGTAAAACCGAGAGCTTGGAGGCGTTCAATCATTACCTCTTGGCAGCCGGCATCTTCGGGAGTCACTGACTTACGGCTAATGAGGTCTTTTGCGAGAGCCAGTACAGGGCTATCTGTCATCCTTGAAATCCTTGTATTAAGAAAAAATAGAAGCGTATTGTTCAGCTTTAAAGCCAATATAATATTGATTATCTACCATTAAAATGGGTCGTTTAATCATGGCAGGGTTTTCAACTAATAAATCAACAGCTGTTTCTGCATTAAGAGCTTCCTTTTGCAAGACCGATAGTTGACGGAACGTCGTACCACGTTTGTTCACAACCACTTCCCAGCCCAGTGCTTGGCAAAATTGGTTGACTAATTCAGGGGGGATCCCTTGCTTGCGATAATCGTGGAACTGATAATCAACGGTGGCGTTATCTAACCATTTTTTTGCTTTTTTTATGGTGTCGCAGTTTGGGATGCCATACATGATAATGGTCATAAAAATCCTTGTTGAGCGCGTTTATTTTTGTGTTTGCCAAATCCTATCAGGAAGCGCGTTACCTTACAAAATAGAGATGGTTTTATTTCATAGCTAAAAAAAATAGTGCTTCCATCGGTGACTATTGGACAGTTATTGATCGAACGCAACATTCTCTATGTGAAAAAAGAAATAATGAGGCTGCACAGTTATAGGAGGTGTCAATGGAATTGAGTCCTGTTTTTGCAAGGCGACTGTATTTAGCTTTGTTAGTAGAAAGCCTTGAAAGACCAAATGTACCCAAACTCATCGAGAAAACGGGCTGGCCTCGACGTACTATTCAAGATGTACTGAAAGCGCTGCCGGGGATAGGGATTGAACTGATGTTCGTTCAAGATGGGAGACGTCACAACGACGGTTACTATCAACTGTCCGATTGGGGGCCGTTTGATAGTCAATGGGTGTTAGATCGTCATAGTGATATTGCGATTAGCCTTGGATTTAGTGCATAAGCCAGCGTTTGCTGGCTTTTTCTTTGGTTTACTCTCAGGTTTAGTAGCAGCGGTAGACGCTACCGAACAGAGTTACAGAGGTTTGAAAATGATGAGGAACCGCGACAAAGATAGTATCTCCTCCTAATTGATAGGCACGATTTTTTAAGTCAGAGATAGCACCTGCAATAAGGATATCGTTAGGATATAGCCATGAGCTGTACCACGATCCTTCAGTGCCAGTTGCCTCTCCCAGCCATTCACATTGAGTGGCATCAAATCCAGAATCCATTCTAATATGCACCTGTTGTGCGTTATCTAGTAATTGATGGTTAGGCGTTGTGCAACCAACAATAAATGCCGCAAGCAAGGTAATCAGTAATATTCTCATCATGCATCCTAGCGAATTATATAGATAATAAAACCGAGCCAGCTAATGATCAGCAACCCCCAAGGCAACCATTTTAATGGGCCATTGACGGTTTCTGGCATGTCGCGATTTGCTACGGTAGGCGCTGGCCCAATCGATAATGATGGTTTTCGCTGTTGTGCTTTCTTTTTGGCTTTGTCGATTTGGCGATGCTTTTCCTTGTGTTGTTTTTTATATAAAGCGATACCTTTCTCAATGCCTTGAGCGATTAACTTTGTTTGTTCTTTGGTTTGTCCTGGTTTTTGAGTGGCCAAAGCAACTTTCATCGCTTCTTGTTGAGTTTGTTCTGACGGTACAATTTTTTTATTATGCATAATAGAAATAGACAAAATGGACAGACAATTAGCGTAACATTCTCACGAGCATACTTCACGTTGACGACGTGATAAATATGCATTTGTGACGGGTGGGGGTCAGCCATGGAAGAGTTGTATACCCTTCCGACTTGAAGTTGCAGTGGTGTTACTACGTTCGCTTATCTATGCTCATGGGGATGAACTCACTTGCCGTCTACCTGCAACTTCAAGTTGCTTGGGTATAGAGTAGAGCCGGAATAAAAAGAAAATCAATAAACTCGCTATTTCAAATCCATACGTTAAAGTTTGGTGATTTTGATAGAAAGCAATTTTTTAAATCCTATTTTTGTAGAGTATAGTAGTGATGCGTTACGCGTTAGACCAGTATGACCAACATGGCTTTTTGAGAGCGCCTAAATTTATTTGGCTTGGTTGGTTATTTTTAGCCAAAGCATGGGTTGTGTTTGTGGTTGCTGGGGCCAGTAGAGAAAGTGGCTCAAAAATTTTAGATATTGTCTACCCGGATCATTCGATGCTTTATCTAGGTTTAGCAATGGGTTTACCAAGTATCATCATGATGTGGTTGGTGGGGTTGCGTAGCCCAGAGCGAGCATGGGTTAATCAGATTGTTCGTCGTGGCAAACTCATAACATTGGTTATGATCGTACTGCAGTTTACTCAAACGTTTTATCATATCTATTTAGAGCAGGGGCTCTTCAACTGGGCAAATGCTAGCACGTTGTTAATATTACTGTGGTTTGGTTTGTACCTTATTAATAGTAAAAGTGTGCGAGACTGTTTTTCGATTCCACCATTAGACAAGCAGTGATCAACATCAATATTAAACTCAACAACTGCATTACACTGAGCAAAAAATAAGTGAGGATTTCTTATGTCACAACCTCAAACAGCGATCTTGCCTGAAGCAGGTCCGTTTGCGCTGTATAGTCTTTTAAAAATTAACCAAAATCATGCTCAAGTTCTTTCTCAACTTAAGGTGCTACCGAGTTTGGTTGATGAAATTAATCAGAACCAACCTGAAGCGGCATTAACCATTTCAATTGCATTTACTAAAGCCTTTTGGCAAAACGTAAATCAAACCATGCCAGAAGAGTTGGACGATTTCGCCGTACTTGGTGAAGGCGACACCGTGGCGCCTAGTACAGATGTTGATGTACTGATTCATTGCCATTCTCAGCGTCACGATCTGTTGTTTTATCTGTTACGTAAATTCATGACACCAATCGCTGATAGCGTTACGGTTGTCGATGAAACTTACGGCTTTCGTTATTTAGATTCCCGTGATATGACTGATTTCATTGATGGCACAGAAAATCCGAAAGATGAGAGACGCAAAGAAGTGGCCATTATTGAGCAAGGCGAATTGGCGGGTGGTAGTTATGTCATGCTGCAACGTTTTGTTCATCGTTTGCCTGCATGGAATCGTTTGAATGTTGCAGCACAAGAGAAAGTGATTGGGCGAACTAAAGCCGACTCAGTTGAACTTGATAATGTCCCTGCGGCTTCGCATGTTGGTCGAGTCGATCTTAAAGAAGAAGGCAAAGGATTAAAAATTGTTCGTCATAGCTTGCCATACGGTAGTGTCAGTGGTGAGCACGGTTTATTGTTCATTGCTTATTGCAATACATTGCATAATTTCAAGGCGATGTTAGACAGTATGTATGGAGTAGCGGATGGTAAAACCGATCAACTGCTGCGTTTTACCCAGGCAGTGACAGGCGCTTACTTCTTCGCACCTTCTGCCGATATGTTGCAGAGTCTTGAGCTGAAATAAACTCATATGTTCTTTATTTAGCCTGTCTATTTATTTAGAAAACAGAGCCACAGGCTCTGTTTTTCCTTTCCTCTCATTTCGATTAAAGAAAACCATCACTTGTCCGATAAAGAAGTAATTCTATTTCTATTGCGGACTGACTATGGCCATTACGGTTAATACCAATGTTTCAGCACTTGTTGCACAGCGTCACTTGAGCTCAGCAAGCAACCTGTTGAATCAATCTCTGGAGCGTCTCGCTTCAGGGAAGCGTATTAATAGTGCAAAAGATGACGCTGCAGGCCTACAGATATCGAACCGCCTTGAATCTCAGATGCGTGGATTAGACGTTGCTGTACGTAATGCTAATGATGGTATTTCGATCATGCAGACCGCTGAAGGCGCAATGCAAGAAACTACTAATTTGTTGCAACGCATGCGTGATCTCTCTTTGCAATCGGCCAATGGCGCAAATAGTAAAGCAGACAGACAAGCTTTACAGGAGGAAATGGGCGCTTTGAATGATGAATTGAACCGAATAGCTGAAACCACCTCTTTTGGTGGGCGAAAGTTGCTCAATGGTTCATTTGGTCAATCGGCATTTCAAATTGGTGCGAGCTCAGGTGAAGCGGTTCAAGTCTCTTTGAAAAATCTGCGTTCCGATGGAATTGAGATGGGGGGCTTTAGTTATATTGCCACTGTTAAGGCTGATAGTGATTGGAAAGTGACCCAAGGCAATAACCAACTGGTGGTGAGTTATACCGATGCACAAGGTAAGCAAGAAAGTATTCAAATTAAGGCCAATGTGGGTGACGACATTGAAGAGCTTGCCACATATATCAACGGTCAAACTGATAGCGTATCGGCATCGGTTAATGAAGAAGGGCAGTTGCAAGTTTTCATGGCTGGAAAAGAAACAGCAGGAACCATTGAATTCAAGGGAAGCCTAGCCAACCAGTTGCAACTGAACTTAGCCGGGTATGAAACGGTTAATAATCTTAATATTACTGATGTGGGCGGTGCTCAGAGAGCAGTCTCCGTGATAGACACTGCACTGCAGTATGTCGATAGCCATCGTGCGGAATTAGGAGCGTTACAAAATCGTTTTGGCCACGCCATTAATAACCTTGATAACGTTCATGAAAATCTGGCTTCATCTAATAGTCGCATTAAAGATGCCGACTATGCGAAAGAAACAACGCAAATGATAAAGCAGCAAATTCTTCAGCAAGTCAGTACATCTATTCTCGCTCAGGCTAAAAAACAGCCGAACCTAGCGCTCACCTTGCTTAGCTAAAGATAAAAAAGAAAGCTTTATCGACATTCCATCTTAAAGCTTTAGCAAAAAAATGTACTTTTCCGCATTTTTTTGTCTTTTCGTCACATTTAGCTCTTCAACGATGTTTTTTTTCAAAAAAACAAAAAAATTACTCAAGGTTTGGAAAATAGCGCCGTTATTAATAGTAACTTTGAGAGAACTACTTGGTTTTCCGAATTATCGGAAACCGGAACTATCGGAAAATCAATTGGAGTAATTACCATGGCAGTAAATGTAAATACCAACGTATCAGCAATGACAGCACAGCGTTACCTAAACAGCGCTAATAATGCACAACAAACATCAATGGAACGTCTATCTTCTGGCTTTAAAATCAACAGCGCGAAAGATGATGCTGCGGGCCTACAAATTTCGAACCGCTTGAATGTACAAAGTCGCGGCCTTGATGTAGCAGTACGTAATGCGAATGACGGTATTTCTATTGCACAAACGGCTGAAGGTGCAATGAATGAAACCACCAACATTCTGCAACGTATGCGTGACTTGTCACTACAATCAGCAAACGGTTCAAACTCGAAATCTGAACGTGTTGCGATTCAGGAAGAAGTGTCAGCGCTAAACGATGAATTAAACCGTATCGCAGAAACTACTTCTTTTGGTGGTAACAAGCTACTAAACGGTACATTTGCAACCAAATCGTTCCAAATTGGTGCCGATAACGGTGAAGCTGTGATGCTGACGCTAAACAATATGCGCAGTGATGACCAAGCCATGGGTGGTGCAAGCTTTATTGCTGCGAATGGTAAAGATAAAGACTGGTCTGTAGAGTTGGCGACAACAGGTAACGATATTAGTATTGCTTTAACGGACTCTGCAGGTGTTGCACAAACTATCGATATTACAGCAAAAGAAGGTGATGATATTGAACAGTTGGCGACTTACATCAATGGCCAAACAGATATGGTTAAAGCCTCTGTTGATGAAGAAGGTAAACTGCAAGTTTTCGCTGATGGTAATGATATCGATACTACAAGTGTTGTGTTTTCTGGTGCTCTAGCTACTGATCTAGGTTTAGATACGGCGACCGCGACAGCGGTAACGGTGAACAGCATTGATGTAACAACGGTTGGTGGTTCACAAGAGTCAGTTGCGATTCTAGATGCGGCGCTAAAAAATGTAGATAGCCACCGCGCAGAGTTAGGTGCTTTCCAAAACCGTTTCAATCACGCAATCAATAACTTGGATAACATTAACGAGAACGTTAATGCCTCTAAGAGCCGAATCAAAGATACTGACTTTGCGAAAGAAACAACAGCACTAACTAAGTCTCAAATTCTATCACAAGCATCAAGCTCTGTACTGGCACAAGCAAAACAAGCGCCACAAGCAGCCCTAAGCCTACTAGGCTAATAAATAGAGATTTACGCTCTTGGTATAGAATGTTGACCTAATAAAAATCCAGCTTCGGCTGGATTTTTTGCGCTAGTCGCACATGTAAATTAATGCCAGTTAGCATTGCCCTAGTTTTACGATATTTAGGATGCGGTTCACACTTCAATATCTAATGGAATTAATTTAAAAAAAATGCCGATTTTTTTCTAAAGGATATAAATTTCTCGCCGTTAAAGGATACGAGAGAAATGAGATGTACCGAAGTGAGGTGAGAGACACTGAGGTACATCAACACAATGCCTAAGGAGATCAACATGGCAATTAATGTAAGCACCAATGTGTCTGCAATGACCGCACAGCGCTATCTTAATAGTGCTGCTGACGGAACGCAGAAATCGATGGAGCGTCTATCATCCGGCTATAAAATCAATAGTGCACGTGATGATGCGGCGGGTCTGCAAATTTCTAATCGTTTAACCGCACAAAGCCGTGGCCTTGATATGGCGGTAAAAAACGCTAATGATGGTATTTCTATTGCACAGACAGCGGAAGGTGCAATGAACGAAACAACCAACATCTTGCAACGTATGCGCGATCTATCGCTACAATCATCAAACGGTTCCAACTCTCGCTCTGAGCGCCAAGCGATTCAGGAAGAGGTATCTGCGTTAAATGATGAGCTAAATCGTATTGCAGAAACGACCTCATTTGGTGGTAATAAACTGCTTAACGGCTCATTTGGTGATAAATCCTTCCAAATCGGTGCGGATTCTGGTGAAGCGGTGATGCTTTCTATGGGTAACATGCGCTCTGATACCGCAGAGATGGGGGGGAAAAGTTATGTTGCTGTAACAGGCCAAGCGCCAGACTGGAAAGTGAGCACGGCGACCAACTTGACACTGGACTATACTGATCAACAAGGTGTGGCTCGTAACGTCAGCATTGATGCTAAAGTTGGTGATGATTTAGAAGAAGTAGCGACTTACATTAACGGCCAAAATGGTGATATCAAAGCTTCTGTTGGAGAAGAAGGCAAACTGCAATTATTTGCTTCAACGCAAAAAGTAACTGGTGATGTGACGATTGGTGGTGACCTAGGTACTGAGATCGGCTTTGGTGCAGGACAAGACGTGACAGTGAAAGACATCGATGTCACCACCGTTGGCGGTTCGCAACAAGCAGTAGCATTGATTGATGGGGCATTGAAGGCGGTTGATAGCCAACGTGCTTCTTTAGGTGCGTTCCAAAACCGTTTCGGTCATGCGATCAGCAACCTTGATAATATTAATGAAAATGTTAACGCCTCTCGTAGCCGTATCAGAGATACAGACTACGCGCGCGAAACAACCCAAATGACGAAGTCGCAAATTCTACAACAAGCGAGTACTTCGGTTTTGGCACAGGCGAAGCAGTCACCATCTGCAGCTCTTAGTTTGTTGGGTTAACCCAATGATTAAATGGAGCTTAGTAGGAAAGTAGTGCTTGCACTGCTAACCTATGAGGTGGAAGGGAGATTGTTATGGAAATACCATCCTACACATCGAACATCCAGCCTTACGGCTCACAAAGTGGCATTAAATTTGCTTCAGAAAACGATGGTGCAACACGCACTTCTTCGCAAAGAAATGAGGTCAATCGTTCTGAGCAGCTAAGGGAAAGGCAAAACCAATCGGTTGAGGCTGTCATCGAGCTTGCAAAACAGCGAGAGCAGACCAACAAAGCGGAAAGAGCCAAAATGATGGAGCAGATGAATGATTTTATCTCTTCTATCAATAAGGACTTAGCGTTTAGGGTCGATGAAGAATCAGGTCGGGATGTGGTAACGATTTACGAAGCTAGTACTGGTGATATTATTCGCCAGATCCCGAACGAAGAAATGTTAGAGGTGTTGCGACGCCTTGCTAGACAAAGAGACCATAATTCTGGTCTATTGGTTACCAAGGTGTAATCGTATTTTTTGAGGTGAATTAATGAGTCTAGGCCCGATGGGTATGAATACTGGCATGGATATCAATTCCTTGGTCAGCAAAATTGTTAATGCGGAGCGCGTACCTAAGCAGCAACGTATCGACAATGAGCTTGGCCAAATTGATGCCAGTATTAGCGCCTATGGCCGACTCAAAGAGTCGCTGGATACGATGAAAAATCTAATGACGAATTTTCGTCAGGAGAAAGCTTTTGCTCTGCGAAAAGTGGATACGACTGATGAAAATATCGTCTCAGCGACAGCAACAACGGATGCCATTGCCGGGAAATATGCTATCGATGTGTTGCAGCTTGCCCAGAGTCATAAAGTAGCGTCGGATGTATTAGACAAAGACGCAAAATTTGGCCCTGGTAAGCTGCAGATTTCGCTTGGTAACAAGACATTTGATATTGATGTCCAAGCCAATTCTAAGCTGATTGATATTGTACGCGGCATCAATGGTAGTAAAACCAACCCAGGTGTTAGAGCGGCGATTATTAACGATGTTGAAGGCCCACGCCTGATTGTCGCTTCCAACCTTTCTGGTAAAGATAATGCCATTAAAATTAATGCGCAGTCAGAAACTGGCAACCCTCTTAAAAACCTAGAATATAAAACGCTTGAAGAGCGGGTTAAAGATCTCGAAAAAGCTCGTTCAGCTGCACAACAACTAATTTCCCCATTAACACCAGACCAGCAAAAAATCGCGGCCAGAGTTGCGGAAAAAATTGGTGAAGCCGCACGTGAAGTTGACCAAAGTATGGTCAATGAGGTGCAGCAGGCGGCGGGTATTGCCGATGATAGTGTAGGCGAGCTGCCTGATAGCGCGGTAAAAACAGCCGCTGCAGTGGGTGTGGCAGCTAATAAATATCTCAAACCTTCCGAACGCATCCCTGGCTGGACAGAAACCGCGTCTGGTACTTTGCTTGATTCTTATTACGAACCGGAACCAGAGCTTGATGCGAAAGCGTTAGAGAAGTCTGCGGATGTTCCTGGTTGGAGTAATACTGCCTCTGGCACTTTAGTTGATTCTTACGTTACTCCTAAAGAAGCACAAGCAAAGCTTGAGCAACAACTTTCCGCTGAAAAGTCGGCCATTGCAAAGGCGATTCAAAGTGGAGAAATTTCCCCCGAACAAGCTAAACAAATGGAACGAGCCAAGCTCGATCCAGAAGAGCGAGCTTATTTAGAAAAAGTCGACCAAGTAGAAGCAGATCTAAAAGCGGCACAAGATTCTTTTGATGCTTATCAAGGCATGATTCAGGTGCAAGCTAGTCAAGACTCGATGGTGGTCTTAGACGGTGTTGCTACGCTTTCGAGCAACAACAATGTTATCGAAGATGCGATTGAAGGAGTCGATCTCACCCTGAAAGGCAAAAGCCCTCAAGGAAAAGCACCCGCTGAAATTGGTGTGGAATATGATCGTCAGAGTGTACGTAATGATATAGAGCAATTTGTTGCCGCGTATAATCAGTTTCATCAAGTATCGCAGGACCTTGCTGGTGTAGACCCAAGAACAGGGCAAGCGGGTCCATTAGCGGGTGACAGTATTGTTCGGAGTGCTGATTCGCGGCTTCGAACTGTTTTTTCAACGAAAATAGAACAAGCCCCTGAAGAGATAAAAAGTCTAACCGAGTTTGGGATTACGACCACTCGCCAAGGTACCCTCGAAATTAACTACAGCATGTTAGATCGTCAGCTCAATAATAACTTCAACAAGTTAGGTGATTTCTTTGGTGGCAATCAAGGTTTTGCTAAACGTGTTGAGGATGCTATACAAAGCATGACGGGAGTGACTGGCTCAATACGAACTCGTGAAAAAAGTTTGGTGGAACGTAATTACCGTATCGCGGATGACCAAGCGGCACTTGATCGCCGCATGGACAGTTTAGAGAAGCGAACGCATTCCAAGTTTAGTGCGATGCAAGATGCAACAAGTAAAATGCAGAATCAACTGGCTGGTATGATGAATGCTTTAGGTGGTTGATATGGAGCAGTTACTACTCACACTGAGTGATATAGATCACAAAATCAAAGCAATACTTGCAATTAAAGAAATAAATACTGAAGAAATTAATCATCTCGTCGATAAAAGGGAACGAATATTGCAAAACTTACTGATGTACGCGTCAGAAAATCCACGGTTTGCAAATTCGGCGCAATGGCATACTGCTATTGATGAGACCAAACAACTTGTTGAACTGATGCAGTCAAAAACGGTAGAAATCGGTAAAACGCTTCAAAAATACCGACACGGTAATAAATCCGTTCAGCAATACAAAAAGTTTTTATAAGAGGAAGACTATGCGTGGTTCTTTACAGGCTTACAAAAAGGTATCAGTGGATAGCCAGCTCAGTGCGGCCTCCCCGCATAAAGTCGTACAGATGTTAATGGCGGGGGCGATTGAGCGTCTTATTCAAGCTAAAGCTGCTATGCTGCAAGGTAACATTCCCGTGAAAGGTGAGCGTCTAGGTAAAGCGTTGGACATCATCATTAGCCTACGAAGCTGTTTGTCGATGAGCGATGGTGGTGATATTGCCTCAAATCTCGACCAACTTTATGAATTTATGATCACGCAGATCACAGAAGCGAATCACCTCAATGATCCACAGCCTTTAGATGATGTGATAGATATTATTCGTGAAATAAAATCAGCATGGGATCAGATTCCTGCTGAGTACCACAATCTCACCGCTTCGGAAGTAGGGTTATAAAACTTTAAAGAGTTATTTTTAAAAGTTTTAACTGATGTCACAGCAACTCATTGCTTGGTTGCCTTATTTTTTTTATTCCATAGAATAGAAGCCATTACTAGCTTAATGGCTTTTTTTGTTGCTGAATACCACATATTGTCTATTGTTTGATCAAGTGTTTATGGAAAAACAAAGCTTGGTAACCATTTTCATGAGTGCGGCGACAATTTCTCTGATTTAAGGCAAATATTCTCACCTATGCAAGGTTTAGCAAAACTGCTTGTGATAGAAGACGATCCTCAGATCCGTCTTAATCTAAGTAACATTTTAGAATTTGTTGGAGAGCACTGCGAGGCGATCGAGTCTTCCCAAATCAATGATAATGATTGCTCAGGATTATGGGCAGGATGCATCATTGGATCGCTGAAAGGTGGAACGTTAACTAATGAGATACTTCAATGGTTAACTAAAGCTAATCATATTCCATTATTAATGGCTGCCAAACAGCCCTATTCGTTAGAAGAATTTCCTCAGTATGTTGGTGAGTTAGAGTTTCCTCTTAATTATCCACAGCTCAGTGAAGCACTACGCCATTGCAAAGAATTTTTAGGACGTAAAGGCATCCAATTGCCATCGACCTCTCGTAAAAACACCTTGTTTCGCAGCCTTGTTGGGCAAAGCCATGGTATTCAAGAAGTGCGCCATTTGATTGAGCAAGTTTCTGGTACTGAAGCAAACGTATTGATTCTTGGTGAGTCCGGCACGGGTAAAGAAGTGGTTGCGCGTAATATTCATTATCATTCAACGCGTCGTAATGGTCCATTTGTACCGATTAACTGTGGTGCTATTCCTGCGGACTTATTAGAAAGCGAACTGTTTGGTCATGAAAAAGGTGCTTTCACTGGTGCGATTACAGCTCGTAAAGGGCGTTTTGAACTTGCAGAAGGCGGAACGCTATTCTTAGATGAAATTGGCGATATGCCAATGCCGATGCAGGTGAAATTACTTCGAGTATTACAAGAACGCTGCTTTGAGCGAGTGGGCGGTAACGCTACTATCAAAGTCAACGTTCGCGTTGTCGCTGCAACACATCGTAATCTTGACAGTATGATTGATGATCAGTCTTTCCGTGAAGATCTCTACTATCGATTGAATGTCTTTCCTATTGAAATGCCAGCACTTAAAGAGCGTAAAGACGATATACCTCTGCTGCTACAAGAATTAATGACGCGTATGGAAGCTGAAGGTGGGCAGCCTATTTGCTTTACACCTCGAGCTATCAATTCACTGATGGAGCATGATTGGCCAGGTAATGTGCGTGAGTTGGCAAACTTAGTCGAGCGTATGATCATCCTTTACCCAAATAGTCTGGTAGACGTTAATCATTTGCCGACCAAATATCGTTACAGTGATATTCCAGAGTTTCAACCTGAGCATAGCTCGTATGGATCAATAGAAGAGCAAGAGCGTGATGTGCTGGCTGGTATCTTTTCTGAAGACTTCAATTTCGGTGATGCACAAGATTTACATGAAAATCTTAATGCTCCTCAATCGTTGCCACCAGAAGGTGTAAATTTGAAAGAGTTACTGGCTGATCTTGAGGTCAATATGATCAACCAAGCCCTTGAAGCTCAAGCCGGTGTCGTTGCTCGTGCAGCCGATATGCTAGGTATGCGTCGTACCACTTTAGTTGAGAAAATGCGCAAGTATAATATGCAACGTTAATAGAGCTAAAGGTAAAACTAAACTTTAGTCAATATATTGGCGATCATTTAATGCATTGATTTTTAATGAAAATAGCCTGGCATGTATTTTGCGTGTTAGGCTATTGTTGTTTTATAGGCAGAATATCGACATGCAGGCACCTGAAATTCCAGTTAATCAATCTCATTTGGATTCTTTAGAAGACCAAGTTGAACGTTATAAGCAGGTTCTTGATGTGATGCCTGCCGGTGTGATTTTGTTGGATACGCAAGGTGTGGTGCGGGAAGCTAACCCAGAAGCGCAACGCATATTACAAGTTCCACTGTCTGGCGAAAAATGGTATTCGATCATCCAAAGTGCGTTTGCACCAAAGGAAGACGATGGCCATGAAATATCGTTACGTAATGGCCGTAAAGTTAGGTTAGCGATTTCCGCCTCTACAACGGGACAACTGATATTAATTACTGATCTGACCGAAACGCGTTTATTGCAATCACGAATCAGCGATTTACAGCGTTTATCTTCTCTTGGGCGAATGGTGGCATCATTAGCCCACCAGGTGCGAACGCCATTATCCAGTGCCATGCTTTATGCCTCAAATTTAGGTGCGCCTAATCTACCAACCGCTACAAGAGAGCGTTTTCAGTCTAAGCTAGTAGACAGGCTTCATGACTTAGAAAAACAAGTTAATGATATGCTGTTGTTTGCAAAAGGTGGCGATAACAAGGTTATCAAGCCTTTTAGTATTGATGAATTAGTTAGCGAATTTGCACCGATGATTGAAACTGCATTGAAAAATAATGCGATTGATTATCACCAAGAAGTCGAACAAGACGAAACCGTGGTGCTTGGTAATGCCAACGCCATTGCATCAGCACTTAGTAACTTGGTGATGAATGCTATCCAAATCTCGGGTAAGGCATCGCAAATTGATGTGTTTTTTCGTCCCGTTAATGGTGAACTACGAATTTCAGTTCAAGATAATGGCCCCGGTGTGCCAGTTGAGCTGCAAAATAAAATTATGGAACCGTTTTTTACCACACGTTCACAAGGAACGGGCTTAGGGCTGGCGGTTGTGCAAATGGTCTGTCGGGCTCATGATGGCCGATTAGAATTAATTTCTGAAGAAGGGGATGGTGCCTGCTTTACCATGTGCATCCCATTAAAGAGAGAAACCTCTTCTTCACAAACAGAGACTGGAGAATGATGATGGCTCAAAGCAAAGTCTTAATCGTTGAAGATGATGAAGGTCTACGCGAAGCATTAGTAGATACGCTGGCGCTGGCTGGTTATGAATGGCTAGAAGCCGATTGTGCTGAAGATGCGTTGATTAAACTGAAATCAAACCCCGTTGATATTGTTGTCTCTGATGTACAGATGGCCGGCATGGGAGGGTTAGCACTATTGCGAAATATCAAGCAGCATTGGCCTAACTTACCCGTACTGCTAATGACCGCCTACGCGAATATCGAAGATGCCGTTTCGGCGATGAAAGAAGGCGCCATCGACTATATGGCCAAGCCTTTTGCCCCGGAAGTGTTACTCAATATGGTCAGTCGCTACGCTCCAGTTAAATCGGATGATAATGGCGATGCGGTCGTTGCTGATGAAAAAAGCCTGCGTTTACTTGCTCTGGCAGATAAAGTGGCTAAAACCGATGCCAATGTGATGATCCTTGGCCCTAGTGGTTCGGGAAAAGAGGTGATGTCTCGCTATATCCACAATGCTTCATCACGAAAAGATGGTCCATTTGTTGCCATCAACTGCGCCGCGATTCCTGACAATATGTTAGAAGCTACCTTATTCGGTTATGAAAAAGGTGCATTTACTGGGGCGGTTCAAGCGTGTCCAGGTAAGTTTGAGCAAGCACAAGGCGGAACCATTTTACTTGATGAGATCAGTGAAATGGATTTAAACCTGCAAGCTAAATTACTGCGCGTACTACAAGAGCGCGAAGTCGAACGTCTTGGTGGCCGTAAAAGCATTAAATTAGACGTAAGGGTCTTAGCCACCAGTAACCGTGACCTAAAACAGTATGTACAAGAAGGGAATTTTCGTGATGACCTATACTATCGTTTGAACGTTTTCCCGATTTCTTGGCCGGCGTTGCGTGATAGAAAAGGTGATATAGAGCCTTTAGCCAATCATTTGGTTGAGCGTCATTGTACAAAATTAGGTTTACCAGTGCCTAATATTGCTCCTGAAGCTATCGCTAAACTATTGAGTTACACTTGGCCTGGTAATGTCCGAGAATTGGATAATGTAGTCCAGCGAGCACTCATCCTTAGTGAGCAAAGTCATATTTCTGGCGAGCATATACTGCTTGAAGGCGTTGATTGGCAAGATGCGAGTAGCTTGCAGCAAATGGTGGAAAACACCGAGCTAGCAACACCGGATATTATGCCGATTGCCCAAGCTGAACCAAACAAATTATCCACCAACAATGGCGCTGCATTGGGTGATGAACTTCGAGACCAAGAATATACCATCATCATGGAAACCTTGGTTGAGTGCCAAGGACGTCGCAAAGAGATGGCGGAAAAATTAGGCGTTAGTCCACGTACATTGCGTTATAAATTAGCCAAAATGCGCGATGCAGGGATTGAAATTCCCAATTAGGTTAAACATTGGTGATGGCATATAAATTGCTCTATCCCTTTTATTCGGACATTGGTCAAAGATTTGGCGTTAGAGGTAGCAATGAGACTTGATGGTTTACACAGTGAAATGCAAACGATGATGTTGGAAGCAACCAATGCTCGTCCGGCAGCGACAGGTCAAAGTGTCAGTTCTGATTTTGGCGATATGCTGTCTAATGCGATTAACAATGTGAACGGTTTGCAAAAGACATCAAGTAATTTGCAAACGCGCTTTGATCGTGGGGATGAAGATGTCTCATTATCGGATGTCATGATTGCACGCAACAAATCTAGCGTGGCCTTTGAAGCAACAATACAAGTGAGAAACAAACTTGTTGAAGCTTACAAAGAACTCATGAACATGCCTGTATAAATTAGGTAGTAGACAGTGGCAGATGATAAGCAAACAACCGACCTAGCCGTGAGTGGTGGTTCTGAACATGCATTAATGGCTGGTTCAGATTTAGACCTAGATACACAGAACCCAGATTTAGAAGAGAAGAGCTCTTCTAAATCGGATTTTGCAATGGGTGATTTAGACTTACTGCGTCAAGTAGTGCTTGTCTTGTCGATCTCCATCTGCGTTGCTCTCATTGTGATGCTGTTTTTCTGGGTTAAAGAGCCAGAAATGCGCCCACTCGGTGCGTATGAAACAGAAGAACTTATCCCTGTTCTAGACTACCTTGATCAGCAGAAACTCGACTACAAGCTCGATGGCAATACCATTTTAGTTCCTTCCAGTGAATACAACAGTTTAAAGCTGAATATGGTTCGCGCTGGCTTAAACCAAAACAAGCAAGCGGGTGATGAAATTCTCATGCAAGACATGGGGTTTGGTGTGTCGCAACGTCTTGAGCAAGAGCGACTCAAACTCAGTCGTGAGCGACAACTTGCTAAAGCCATCGAAGAGATGAAACAAGTCAATAAAGCCAGAGTATTATTGGCTTTACCAAAACAAAGTGTATTTGTTCGTCACAACCAAGAAGCCTCTGCCTCAGTGTTTCTTACCTTACGTACTGGCGCAAACCTCAAACAAGAAGAAGTCGACTCTATTGTCGATATGGTGGCCAGTGCCGTACCGGCAATGAAACCGAATCGCATTACCGTGACTGATCAACACGGTCGCTTGCTCAGTTCTGGTTCTCAAGACCCAATTTCATCCGCACGTCGTAAAGAACAAGAGCTTGAACGCAAACAAGAACAAGCGTTACGAGACAAAATTGATTCCGTACTTATTCCTATTCTTGGTCTTGGTAATTATACCGCGCAAGTGGATATCCAATTAGACTTTAGCGCCGTTGAGCAAACCCGTAAGCGTTTTGACCCCAATACGCCCGCAACACGCAGTGAATACACTTTAGAAGATTACAACAATGGTAACGTGGTTGCCGGTGTTCCAGGAGCCTTGAGTAACCAACCCCCTGCCGATGCTTCTATCCCACAAGATGTCGCACAAATGAAAGATGGCTCTTTGCTTGGGCAAGGTTCGGTTCATAAAGAAGCCACGCGCAATTTTGAATTGGATACCACCATTAGCCATGAACGAAAACAGTCCGGTGTGGTTGATCGCCAAACGGTAGCGGTTGCGATTAAGAACCGTTCTTCTGTCAATCCAGAAACCGGTGAAGTGACTTATACGCCACTTAGTGAGGGCGAAATTAATGCAATTCGTCAGGTGCTGGTTGGTACGGTTGGATTTAATGAAAATCGTGGTGATTTACTTAATGTCCTGAGCATGCAGTTTGCTGAACCTGAAATTGAAACCATTGCCGATGTACCTATTTGGGAGCATCCGAACTTTAATGACTGGATTCGTTGGTTCGCCAGTGCGTTGGTTATTGTGGTCGTGATTCTTGTTTTAGTTCGACCTGCGTTGAAAAAACTGCTTAATCCTGCTGCGGATGATGATAACCCAATGTATGGGCCTGATGGCTTACCAATTGGTGCTAATGGCGAGACAAGCCTTATTGGTAGCGATATTGATGGCGGCGATCTATTCGAGTTTGGTTCAGGGATTGATTTACCAAACTTACATAAAGATGAAGACGTGCTGAAAGCGGTGCGTGCTCTTGTAGCGAATGAACCGGAACTTGCGGCTCAAGTAGTGAAGAATTGGATGCAAAATGCCTAACGAAATCATAGCTAAAGACCAAAGTGGTGGAGAAGTGACAGAATCGACCGTTGATATTTCAGCGATTTCCGGTGATGAAAAAGCGGCTATTTTGCTGTTGAGTTTAAACGAAGAAGATGCGGCGGGAATCATTCGCCATCTTGAGCCTAAACAGGTTCAACGTGTGGGGAGTGCCATGGCTAAAGCTAAGGAGCTTAGCCAAGAGAAGGTCGGTGCAGTTCATCGTGCTTTCCTTGAAGACATCCAAAAATACACCAACATCGGTATGGGCAGCGAAGACTTTATGCGTAATGCGCTTGTCGCTGCGCTAGGTGCCGATAAAGCCAATAACCTTGTTGACCAAATTCTATTAGGAACTGGATCGAAAGGCTTAGACTCTTTGAAATGGATGGACCCACGCCAAGTGGCGAGCATTATTGTCAACGAGCACCCGCAAATTCAGACCATTGTCTTATCTTACTTAGAGCCTGATCAATCCGCAGAGATCTTGGCGCAGTTTGCAGAGCGAGACCGTTTGGATCTCTTGATGCGTATTGCCAACCTTGAAGAAGTTCAACCATCGGCACTGGCTGAATTGAACGAAATCATGGAGAAACAATTTGCAGGTCAAGCTGGTGCTCAAGCGGCGAAAATTGGTGGCTTGAAAGCTGCTGCTGACATCATGAACTACCTTGATAACAATATTGAAGGTATTCTCATGGATCAAATGCGTGAGCAAGACGAAGATATGGCTACTCAAATTGAAGACCTCATGTTTGTGTTTGAGAACTTGGTTGAAGTGGATGACCAAGGTATTCAGAAATTGCTGCGTGATGTCCCACAAGATATCCTACAGAAAGCACTTAAAGGTGCTGACGATGCACTACGTGAAAAAGTCTTCAAAAACATGTCGAAGCGTGCTGCTGATATGATGAAAGATGACATTGAAGCCATGCCGCCAATCAAAGTTTCTGATGTTGAAACCGCACAGAAAGAAATTCTGGCCATTGCTCGTCGTATGGCTGACAACGGTGAAATTATGTTGTCTGGTGGTGCTGACGAATTCTTATAATCCATCCTTTACTGAATAATAGGTAGCATGATGTCTGGAGAAAGAAAGCGCGGATTTTTACGTTTAGATACAGACGCTAATGTAGAGCAACCCAAAAAATGGGGGCTGCCAGACTACGGTGCTGAGGCGAATAAAAAAGCCAAAGAAACCGCGCTGAACTATGACCCAGGTTGGATGCCTAGCTTTGACGAACCTGAAGTAGAAGAACCATTACAACTGACCGAAGAAGAGATCGAACAGATCAAGCGAGGTGCTTATCAAGATGGTCTACATCAAGGTCAGGAAGCGGGTTTTAAGCAAGGTTACGAAAAAGGAAAAGAAGAAGGGTTAGCGGCTGGGCATGAAGAAGGACTAGCGCAAGGCAAGGAAGAAGGGATTGCTGAAGGGCAATCCTTTATTGAACAACAAGTTGAAGTATTTGTTGGCTTAGCAAATCAATTTGCTCAACCTCTTGAATTGATGAACGCCCAAGTCGAAAAACAGTTGGTTGATATGGTATTGACGTTAGTTAAAGAGGTCGTCCATGTTGAAGTCCAAACTAATCCTCAAGTCATTCTTGATACGGTGAAATCTTCCGTTGAAGCACTCCCTGTTTCAGGCCATGCTATTACCTTAAAGCTGCACCCTGAAGACGTTGAAATCATTCGTTCGGCTTATGGTGAGAAAGAACTTGATTTTCGCAATTGGACGCTGGTCGGTGAACCTGCATTGAATCGTGCCGATGTGCAAATTGAAGCGGGTGAGTCGAGCGTCAACTACCGAATGGAAGATCGCATTCGCAGTGTACTGAAAAGTTTCTGTGGCACCAATCGTCATCAACAAGGTGAACACTAGTGTTAGCGCTTGCTGAACGTCTCAGTCAATACAAGACTGAAGGGTTAACCTGTAGGCCGATTGCGTCTGGAAAATTAGTGCGTGTCGTTGGGTTAACGCTTGAAGCCACAGGGTGTAAAGCACCGATTGGTAGCTTGTGTACGGTTGAAACGATGTCTGGTGAAATGGAAGCGGAAGTAGTTGGCTTTTCAGGAGACAATCTATATTTGATGCCAAGCGAGCAGATCACCGGTGTTTTACCGGGTGCTAAAGTAACGCCGCTTACTGGTGATACGGGTTTGCCTGTTGGAATGGAATTACTCGGTCGTGTGATTGATGGCGTGGGTAATCCTCTTGATGGCCTTGGCCCTATCTATACCGAAAAGCGAGCCTCATTTAATGCTGAACCCATTAACCCTCTAGCGCGTAAGCCGATCACAGAGCCACTTGATGTGGGACTTAAAGCGATTAATGGTTTACTAACGGTTGGTAAGGGGCAGCGTATTGGTCTGTTTGCCGGCTCTGGTGTCGGTAAATCGGTTACTTTGGGCATGATGACGCGAGGAACTACTGCGCAAGTGGTCGTTGTCGGTTTGATTGGTGAGCGTGGTCGAGAAGTTAAAGAATTTATCGAAGAGATTTTAGGTCTTGATGGTCGTCAACGCTCTGTAGTAGTTGCAGCGCCTGCTGACTCATCGCCGTTAATGCGACTTAAAGGTTGTCAAACAGCCCTGGCTATTGCCGAATATTTTCGTGACCAAGGCTTAGATGTTTTACTGCTAATGGACTCACTGACTCGTTTCGCGCAAGCGCAGCGTGAAATTGCCTTATCGGTAGGTGAACCACCTGCAACTAAAGGTTATCCGCCTTCTGTGTTTGCGAAACTACCCGCGCTTGTTGAGCGTGCTGGTAATGGTGGGCCTACACAAGGTTCCATTACCGCATTTTTCACTGTTTTAACCGAAGGTGATGATTTACAAGATCCGATAGCCGATGCCTCTCGTGCTATTCTCGATGGTCACATAGTCTTGTCGCGTGAGATGGCTGATGCTGGGCATTACCCTGCCATTGATGTTGAAAAATCAGTTAGCCGTGTTATGCCACAGATTACAACTGACGAGCACATGCTAATGTCTAAAGCAGTGCGTCAAATACTCTCTATTTGTCGTAAAAATCAAGACTTGGTTTCGATTGGAGCTTACAAACCAGGGACCGATCCTGCTATCGATAGCGCTTTCACTCTCAAACCCAAACTTGATGAATATTTACAGCAAGGTATGAAGGATTCAGTGCCTTATGATATGTGCGTTAATATGCTTAAGCATGTGTTGCAGGTTGGGTAATAGTGAATGGATAACGCATTAGAATTTTTGTTAGAACAAGCGAAAGACAAAGAAGAAAAAGCGGCCATGGCGCTTAGTAAATCGCGCAGTGAATTGGATAGTTACTACAAACAACTATCACAGATTGAGCAATATCGCCTCGATTATTGCCAGCAGTTAGTTGATCGCGGTATGTCTGGACTTAGTGCAAGTGAATATGGTCATTTGAATCGGTTTCTTACTCAGTTAGATGAAACATTATCCAAGCAAAGAGATGCGGAACAGCACTTCAAAACACAAGTTGAGAACTGCCAAGATCATTGGTTGGAAGTGAGAAAGCAACGACGTTCTTACGAATGGCTGATAGATAAAAAGCGGACTGAAGCACAACGTTTGCAGGAAAAGCGTGAGCAGAAACAAATGGATGAATTTTCAACATTATTATTTAGTCGTAAGCGTTCTAACAACAACCCATTTTAACTGCCTCATACATTATCACATTGGCGCATTTCTTGCTTTATTTTACTCTACTATCGGTGAAAAATGAATGAGAGGTTCGTTAGCAACCTCTCATTGATTCACTTCATTCTCTGTTTCTAGTGCGAGCATCATGGATATGAATGTAAATATTACAACACCATCCGATACATCAAAAATAGCCAGTGTCAGCAAAGCAAGTACGGATTCTGCTAGTGAAGGCTCTGAATCGAAAGGCTTTTTCGAAAAGCTTACTACGATCATTACGGGTTCCGATGCAAAAGAAGCGGCAGAGGCTAAATCTACTGAAGTTAAAGCGAGCATCCCCGCTGAGGTGAAAGCTGCCCCGCTAGATTCAAAGAATGCAAATGTAGAACAAGCGGCTGGTAAAAGTAGCGATGCTTTATTAGCTCAAAAACTTGATGGTGAAGAGGCTGAAATTTCACTCGGAGCAGATAAACACTCCAAATCAAAATTGTCATCAGAGTCTGATGACGTTGCAATACAACAAAAAACAGCGCAAGTGATGAGTGATGGTGATGAAATTTTAGGTCGCCTCAACAGTGCAAATCAAGCTCTTACTGATGCGAACGGCAAAATTTTGCCACAAGAAAAAAGTCAACCACTTGAGGGGGCTGAAATCCAAAGAGCCGATAGTATCGACCCTAAAATGGTGGCAGTTATTCCATCCTCTCCACTCAATGAAAATATGCATGCTAACAGCGTGATAAATGATGCTCAGCTCAGCCAGGCTGATAAGCTTCAGCTTCAACAGGGGGAGCCTAAAGCAGACATTCCAGCGTCAGTCCAAAAATTTATTCAACAGCCAGCCTCTGAACTCGCGCCGACAGAACAAGAATTATCACAGCGGGTACCTTTGACTGCGAGGGGAGAAGGGGAAGAGCAAAGCGATGAAGCTTCAGAGCAACATGCTATTGGTGCGCAGGCATTGATAGCCGCCTCAGCAGTCGATACTCAACAAGTGGTTCAACCTCAATCAGCAGTGACTCCTACTAATGCCTTAGAAGTACAAGGCGAAACGGTTATTGCAAGTGATGCTGTACTGGCGGCAGCCATTCCTTGGGCTGGCGCAGCAGCGATAGAAGGGCAAGTTATCACTCTCGACGGTAGCGATAGTGTTGCTACATTAAAAGGCAAAAGTCAGGCGACCCCAGTAGCGAATTCGGTTCATCAAGCCTTAGCTCAGCAGCAGTCACAAACAATGCAAGCATCAGTTGCGGCTGATAAAGCCGCATTGGCGAACTCAGCACTTTCCGCCGCAGGAAGTGATGCCACTAACGCGCAGGTGCAGCAAATGATGAACACGATGCCTATGCAGACAGCAATCACACCTGATCAACCTATAAGTCAGGCTGCATTGAAGGCGGCGTTAGGTGCAAAAGCACTTGCCGGGCTTGGCGACAGTGGAACAGCCCAAGAGCACAAAGATAGCTCGCTTGCTCATCAAATATCGACAGCAGCAGGCCAGCAAGGCATCACGTCAGCGCAAAATCGTGCTGAGAACTTGCAGCAAGCAGCGCCTCAACCTCCTTTGCATCTCAATAAAGAGATGGCGAGTGATCAAATGGCAGAGCGTGTGCAAATGATGATGTCGAAAAATTTAAAGCATGTTGATATTCGTCTTGATCCACCTGAGCTAGGCCGTTTGCAAATTCGCATGAATATGAATGGCGATGGTGCAACTGTCCACTTCACTGTCGCTAATCATCAAGCTCGTGATGCGATAGAACAATCTATGCCGCGACTGCGAGAAATGCTTGCCCAGCAAGGAGTGCAGTTGGGTGATACTTCGGTACAACAGCAAAATGCTGGACAGCAGCAGTCACGCTATGCATCAAGTGGCGATGGCCAGCCTGGTCAATTATCACGCAATGAAAGCTATTTGGGTGAAGAAAACCTTGATACGGACGTCAAACTTGATTTGAATGTCGCATCAAAGCGTGATGGAATCAGTTATTACGCTTAAACTAAATTAAAAATAACGACATAGAGAATATTATGGCTGATGAAGAGGTACAAACGGATGCTCCTAAAGGGAAGAAAAAGCTGCTCATTATCATTATTGCGGTCGTTGTATTATTGTTAGGTGGTGGCGCGGCTTTCTTTTTAATGGGAAGTGATGACGGTGCTACAAGTAGTGAAGAAGCGTCGACTCAAGCGGTTTTGCCTGCCGATCCTGTGGCCTATGTTAATATCCCTCAACCGTTCGTGTTTAATGTTACTGGCGATAAAAGAGACCGCTTAGTTCAAATTAAAGTACAACTGATGGTCAGAGGATCAGAAAACGAAAATCTGGCTCGTTATCATTCACCATTGGTTGAGAGTTCACTGTTAGCAACGTTTGCTTCCGCTACGGTTGAGCAGCTTCGCAGTGCAACTGGTCGGGTTGAACTTAGAGATAAAGCAACTGATGATATTAAATCGGCGTTGACGAAAGCGGTTGGACAACCTGTTATCGAGAAAGTGTTATTTACCGATTTTGTAATTCAATAGGTGAAGCGTGACTGACTTATTAAGCCAAGACGAAATTGATGCGCTACTGCATGGCGTAGATACGGTTGATGAAGTTGAAGAAGAATTAGATCCCTCAGAAAACAGTGCGATCAATTTTGACTTCTCTTCTCAGGACCGTATCGTTCGTGGGCGAATGCCGACGCTAGAGCTGATCAATGAGCGCTTTGCGCGTCACATGCGTATTAGTTTATTTAACATGCTGCGTAAAACAGCCGAAGTATCAATCAACGGCGTACAGATGATGAAATTTGGTGAATACCAAAATACTCTTTATGTACCAACCAGCTTGAATATGGTGCGTTTTCGTCCTCTTAAAGGAACGGCATTGGTCACAATGGAAGCACGTTTAGTGTTTATCTTGGTGGAGAACTTCTTTGGTGGTGATGGGCGTTTCCACGCTCGTATTGAAGGGCGTGAATTTACACCAACAGAACGCCGAGTTATCCAACTGCTGTTGAAAATTGTATTTGGTGATTACAAAGAAGCGTGGTCGCCTGTGATGGGGGTTGAGTTTGAATACTTAGACTCTGAAGTGAACCCAAGTATGGCGAACATTGTGAGCCCAACAGAAGTCATCGTCGTTAGCTCATTCCATATTGAAGTTGATGGGGGAGGCGGTGATTTCCACGTGGTTATGCCATATTCAATGGTAGAGCCTATTCGCGAATTGCTCGATGCTGGTGTCCAGTCCGATAAAATGGAAACGGATGTCCGCTGGAGTTCAGCTTTGCGCGAAGAAATTATGGATGTTCCAGTTAATTTCAGAGTGAACTTATTAGAACAAGACATCTCATTGCGAGATCTCATGGATCTACAAGTGGGCGATATCATACCGATTAAAATGCCTAAACATGCCACTATGTTTGTGGAAGAACTTCCTACTTACCGCGTGAAGATGGGGCGTTCTGGGGAGAAAATGGCGGTCCAAGTATCAGAGAAAATTAAACGTCCTGATGTAGTGAAAACCGACCTTGCCTTTTTAGGTAAAGACATCATGTCTGAATTTGAAGATGATGATGGCGAACAAGACAACGAAGAATTATAAAATAGGTAACGAAGATGGAACCAAGTGACGACCAAAAACTGGCGGATGAATGGGCTGCAGCCCTTGGTGAAGACCCGTCTGCACCGAATATTGATGTTGATGAAATTCTTGCCGCGCCCCTTGATGAACTCAAAGATACGTCGCCACCGATCACTGAAGATGAGCGCCGTAAACTAGACACTATTATGGATATTCCCGTGACCATTTCGATGGAGGTCGGGCGTTCGAAAATCAGTATCCGTAACTTACTGCAATTGAACCAAGGCTCTGTTGTTGAACTTGATCGAATTGCCGGTGAGTCATTAGATGTGATGGTTAACGGTACCTTGATTGCGCACGGAGAAGTGGTGGTCGTGAACGATAAATTTGGTATTCGTTTAACGGATGTGATCAGCCAAACTGAGCGTATTAAAAAGTTGCGTTAAACCTATGCTGTTCATCGACAAAGAAGTGTTCTGATGAAGAAACTTACCAGTTTATTACTGTTCTCTGGCCAAGCGATGGCCGCTGCTAGTGAGCAATTAGATTTAGCGACCACCTTAGGGTCGCTTTTGTTCGTTATCGCCTTAATCTTCTTTTTAGCTTGGGTGTTAAAACGCATGCGGGTTCCTACTTTTGGCAACCAAAAAGGACTGAGCATTGTGCGCCAGCTTCCGCTTGGCACCAAAGAGCGTATCGTTATTGTCCAAGCTGGTGAAGAACAATTCTTAGTCGGTGTCACGACACAGTCCATTCAACTGATCGCGAAATTAGATACTCCACTGAAACAGGAGGAGCTAGAGGCCAGTCCTTTTGCCAGTCAACTGACTCAGCTATTGAATAAAAATGATAAGAAATAATCGCATAACCTTTTCAGGTTTATCTTCTCATCCGATGCATCTGTTTATTTTGATGATGACGTTGCTGTTTGCTCCAATCGCATTTTCACAGCAAGAACTAGCAACGCCAATTCCAAATACGGCTGCTGGTGCTGAGAGTATGACCGTCACCGCGATGAGCCGAGACAGCGGTGCTTCTCAAACTACCGCGTCTGGTTTTAGTGGTGGCGGTGGAATCCCCGCATTCACTGTGACCACCAACGCCAATGGTGGCGAAGATTATTCGATTAACCTACAGATATTAGCGTTGATGACCATGCTGGGCTTTTTGCCTGCCATGGTTATTTTAATGACATCCTTTACGCGCATCGTGATTGTGATGTCGATTTTACGTCAAGCGATGGGTTTGCAACAAACGCCATCTAACCAAGTGATCATCGGCATTGCCATTTTCTTAACCTTTTTTATTATGTCTCCGGTGATTAATCAGATAAACGAACAAGCGGTACAGCCCTATCTCAACGAGCAGATAACAGCGCGGCAAGCGTTTGATACGGCGCAAGGGCCAATTAAAGCCTTTATGCTTAAACAAACACGGGTTAAAGACTTAGAAACCTTTGTCGAAATTTCAGGCTCTCAAGCTAATAATCCTGAAGATGTATCGATGGCGGTGCTGATCCCCGCTTTTATTACTTCTGAGCTGAAAACCGCGTTCCAAATCGGTTTTATGCTATTTTTGCCATTTTTGATCATCGACTTAGTAGTGGCATCTGTGCTGATGGCAATGGGTATGATGATGCTCTCGCCGATGATTGTTTCTCTACCTTTTAAACTGATGCTGTTTGTGCTGGTGGATGGATGGAATCTCATTCTTTCCACCCTTGCCGGCAGTTTTGCTTTGTAGCGGGAGGACGTATGACTCCTGAAATATTTGTCGAACTGTTCAGATCTGCATTGTGGATGGTGCTTATCATGGTATGTGCCATCATCATTCCAAGTTTGTTAATAGGTTTAGTGGTTGCTATTTTTCAGGCGGCCACTTCAATCAACGAACAAACGTTGAGTTTTCTACCACGTTTAATTGTGACGTTGCTAGCTCTAATGCTTTTCGCACACTGGATGACACAAATGCTGATGGAATTCTTTTTTTCCATCATTGAACGGCTACCACAGGTACTGTACTAGGAGCTTGAATGGAGTATCCAACAAGCGTCATTTTAGAATGGATTGCTAATTATTTTTGGCCATACACCCGTATTTCGGCCATGTTAATGGTAATGACGGTGACTGGGGCACGTTTTGTTTCAACTCGTATTCGCTTGTATTTGGGGTTGGCAATCACTTTCGCGGTTATGCCCGCGATTCCGGCTGTTCCTGAAAACATTCAACTGCTTTCATTTCAAGGTTTTCTTACTACTCTCGAGCAAATCATTATTGGTGTGGCGATGGGGATGGTCACACAATTTCTCATTCAAACCTTCGTTATGCTTGGTCAAATATTGGGTATGCAGGCGAGCTTAGGTTTCGCTTCGATGGTTGACCCTGCCAATGGTCAAAATACGCCACTGCTTGGCCAATTGTTTATGTTTTTAGCTACCATGTTCTTTTTGGCCACCGATGGCCATTTGAAGATGATTCAGCTATTGGTCTTTAGTTTTAAAACATTGCCGATCGGTAGTGGTTCATTGACTACGGTTGATTTTCGAGAAATAGCGTTATGGTTAGGCACGATGTTTAAAGTGGCTTTGAGTATGTCGTTGTCAGGTATTATTGCGTTATTGACGGTCAACTTATCCTTCGGGGTGATGACTCGTGCGGCACCTCAACTGAATATATTCTCGCTCGGTTTTGCTTTTGCCTTGTTGGTCGGTTTATTGCTGTGTTGGTATATTTTGGGCGGCCTGTATAGTCATTATGAACTATTCTGGTTAGAAGGTGAGCAGCAAGTTTGCCGCCTTATTCGTATGAACTGTTAGGAGGCGCGTTTGGCAGAGTCAGACGGTCAAGAACGTACCGAAGACGCCACGCCCAAACGGTTGGACGAGGCGCGAAAGAAAGGGCAGGTTGCAAGGTCTAAAGAATTAGCCTCTGTATCAGTATTGGTGATGGGGGCGATATCGTTAATGTGGTTTGGAGAATCACTGGCGAGAGCGTTGTATTCGTCAATGGGGCGCATTTTTAGTTTGAGCCGCGAAGAGGTCTTTGATACTGGCAAACTATTTGATATTGCGCTCGGCTCACTCTCCTCGTTGTTATTGCCCTTAATTTTGATCTTAGTGACGCTTTTTATTGCTGCATTAATTGGCGCTGCTGGAGTGGGTGGCATTAATTTCTCGGCCGAAGCGGCAATGCCTAAGCCGTCAAAAATGAACCCCTTGAGCGGCATTAAAAGAATGTTTGGTTTGCAAAGTTGGGTTGAACTGTTTAAGTCCATCCTTAAAGTCTTGCTTGTTTCTGGGGTGGCGTTTTATTTAATTGAGGCTTCTAAAGAAGATTTATTCCAATTGAGCACGGATGTTTACCCACAAAATATTTTCCATGCGTTGGATATTTTACTCAACTTTGTGCTGCTTATCAGTTGTTCACTACTGGTGGTGGTGGCAATAGATATTCCATTTCAGATTTGGCAGCATGCTGATCAGTTGAAAATGACGAAGCAAGAGGTTAAAGACGAATACAAAGATACCGAAGGTAAGCCAGAAGTTAAGGGGCGTATTCGAATGCTGCAACGTGAGGCAGCACAGCGCCGCATGATGGCTGATGTTCCACAAGCCGATGTTATTATCACCAACCCAGAGCACTTTTCGGTGGCTTTGCGTTATAAACAAGATAAAGACAAAGCACCTATCGTAGTAGCCAAGGGTGTTGATCACATGGCAATGAAAATTCGCGAAGTGGCACGTGAGCATGATATTTACATCATCCCAGCGCCACCACTGGCTCGGGCGTTGTATCACACCACTGAGTTAGAGCAAGAGATCCCCGATGGGTTGTTCGTTGCTGTAGCTCAAGTGCTGGCTTATGTTTTTCAGCTTAAGCAGTACCGTAAGCGCGGTGGGCAAAGGCCTAAACTGGAAGAGCAAAACATGCCCATTCCCCCAGATTTACGCCATTAATTTTAATGTGATAAACATTTGAGAAATTACCACACTGGCGTATTTATCTATAGATATGCCACATACAATGATGTGGCATTTTTAGTGATGATGACGTTATTTGTCCGGTATGGATAGTAAAACGAGTACCGCACCACCACCACCAAACTCTAGGGGCGCTTGATGGAAAGCCATTACGTCAGGGTGCTGAGCTAGCCAAAGCGGCACTTTTTGCTTAAGGATATGCTTACCAATGCCGTGTTGAACACAAGCACAGTGGACATTTTCTTTTACACAGTAGGCAATCATAGCGCCAAGTTCTCGTTTTGCTTCTTGCTGTGTCATGCCATGCATGTCTAAGAAAACATCTGGCACATACACACCACGCCTTAATCGCTTCACTTCGTATTTAGACACATCATCACGTGCATAACGTGTAGGTCCGTCTTCACTGAGTAAAGGCATAAACTCATCAGAGAAATAAAATTCTGTATCGCTGGCTTCACGCGCTACACGGCGGATTTCTTTTTGTTTGGGGTTTCTGTTTGGCTGCTGGATTATGGTATCCTGTCGCAACTTTTTGACGCCCTGTACTGCATCCCGGAACAAGTCGAAATCGTCATCGTGTTCGGTGTCTTTTTGGCTCATTGGGTCTGGTCATTTTCTAACTGATCGAAATTGGCAGTATTGTAGCGCTTTTTGGAGGCAATTTTGGATAAGATTTTTGTAGATGAGGCGGTTTCTGAACTTCACACGCTTCAAGATATGATTCGCTGGACTGTGAGTCGCTTTAACGCTGCCAACTTATTTTATGGTCATGGCACAGATAACGCGTGGGATGAAGCGGTGCAGTTAATCTTGCCAACGCTCTATCTTCCGATTGATGTTCCTCCCCACGTATTGAATTCTCGCTTGACCAGCAGTGAACGTCTGCGCATCGTTGAACGTGTAATCAAGCGTATTAATGAACGTACACCAACTGCTTACTTAACCAATAAAGCGTGGTTCTGTGGGTTAGAGTTTTATGTTGATGAGCGCGTATTAGTACCACGTTCACCAATTGGCGAGCTTATCGAAGCACAATTTCAACCTTGGTTGATCGAAGAGCCAGTGCGCATTATGGACTTGTGTACGGGCAGCGGTTGTATTGCGATTGCTTGTGCTCATGCTTTCCCGGAAGCTGAAGTGGATGCGGTTGATATTTCAGTCGATGCGCTGCAAGTTGCTGAGCAAAATATTCAGGATCACGGAATGGAGCAGCAAGTATTCCCAATTCGTTCTGATTTATTGCGTGATCTACCTAAAGAAAAATATAACTTGATCGTATCCAATCCACCTTATGTGGACCAAGAAGATATGAGCAACTTACCGAAAGAATTCACCCATGAGCCTGAACTTGGTTTGGCGGCGGGTACTGACGGTTTAAAATTAGTTCGTCGTATTTTAGCAAATGCACCGGATTACCTGACAGATGACGGTATTTTGATCTGTGAAGTGGGCAATTCGATGGTCCATATGATGGAACAATATCCAAATATTCCATTTACTTGGATCGAGTTTGCCAACGGTGGTCATGGCGTATTTATGCTGACTCGTCAGCAGTTGCTCGATTGTGCTGACGAATTCTCGCTGTACATCGATTAAATAGCGCTCAATGCTTTAAATAGAACGCCAGCTGACATGCTGGCGTTTTTTATGGCCTGAAAATGCAATTGGCTTATTTTGGGGCTTTACATCATTTCGTAATAAAGCGACTATGAAAACACGAACAATTGAATGAATCGGTGCTGCTCACCCAGCCTTAGGCTAGGTATGAGAGGTATCAATATTGAGGAAGTAATGGCAGGAAACAGTATCGGACAACATTTTCGAGTGATGACATTCGGAGAAAGTCACGGTATCGCACTAGGATGTATCGTCGACGGATGCCCTCCAGGGTTGGAAATTACAGAAGCTGACTTACAGAAAGACCTAGATCGTCGCCGTCCGGGCACATCTCGTTATACCACGCAACGTCGTGAACCTGATGAAGTCAAAATTCTCTCGGGTGTATTTGAGGGTAAAACCACAGGTACATCGATTGGTCTGTTGATTGAAAATACCGACCAACGTTCAAAAGATTACTCTGAAATTAAAGATAAATTTCGCCCAGGCCATGCCGATTACACCTACCATCAGAAATATGGTATCCGTGATTATCGTGGTGGTGGTCGATCTTCTGCGCGTGAAACGGCCATGCGTGTTGCGGCAGGGGCTATTGCTAAAAAATATCTTAAACAACAATTCGGTGTTGAAGTCCGTGCCTATCTGTCACAGATGGGTGACGTATCGATTGATAAAGTCGATTGGGATGAAATCGAAAATAACGCTTTTTTCTGTCCTGATGTCGACAAAGTCGATGCCTTTGACCAACTTATCCGTGACTTGAAAAAGGAAGGGGATTCTATTGGTGCTAAGCTGCAAGTTGTTGCAACGAATGTGCCTGTTGGTCTTGGTGAGCCAGTATTTGATCGCCTAGATGCAGATATTGCTCATGCATTAATGAGTATTAATGCGGTGAAAGGGGTAGAAATTGGTGATGGTTTTGACGTTGTGCAGCAAAAAGGCAGCCAACATCGTGACCCTCTGACTCCGCAAGGTTTTGCGAGTAACCACGCTGGTGGTATTTTGGGCGGTATTTCGACTGGTCAAGAGATTGTGGCTAATATTGCACTCAAACCAACCTCAAGCATTACCGTGCCGGGCGATACTATTACCCGCGCTGGAGAGTCGACGCAACTGATTACCAAAGGCCGCCATGATCCGTGTGTTGGGATCCGAGCCGTGCCGATTGCTGAAGCAATGCTTGCCATCGTTTTAATGGATCATTTACTGCGTCATCGCGGTCAAAACTTTGGTGTGCAAACTGAAACACCTAAAATCTAAAATACCCGGTTAAAATGCAAAAATGCCCTCAATATGAGGGCATTTGTTTATCTGAAATTAATGGATTTGGCTTTCTGTATCGAGCTGGAAAGAGGGTAAGCGCCACTTAAAACGAACCGCGGCCATACGCAGTACATAACCAACCACTAGGGTAATGATGGTACTGGTCACATCATTCACGCCAAATTCCAGTAACGTCAAATACAGCCCAGATGCGACAAGCGATACAGATGCATACAACTCTTCATGCAGAACTAGCGGTGTTTGACGACAGATAAGGTCACGCAGTAACCCGCCAAACACACCGGTTACTAACGCCGCTACCATACAAATCATCGCATGATGACCCATGCTCATTGCCACTTTGGTGCCGATAATACTAAATACAATCAACCCTAATGCATCTAAGCGAATAAATAGGCCTTTTAGCTTGATGACCCATTTTGCAAGCCCGGTCGTTAAGACACCCGCTAAACAAGTAATGGCTAAAAACTCGGGGTTTTTAACCCAACCTAGTGGATAATGTCCGAGTAAAATATCTCTTACAGTACCTCCACCAATCGCGGTAGCGCTGGCCACTAACATCACACCAAACCAATCCATTTTACGGCGACCTGCACTCAATGCTCCGGTCATCGCTTCGGCGGTAATTCCAATAATATATAAAACGCTGAGCAACATACGTGTGATACCCCGGCAAACGTAAATAGCACCCATATTGCATATGGGGATGAAAATGAAGGCGCAAGTGTAGTGGGAAATGCTACAGCTGACGAATGAGTTTTTATAACGAGAAACCGTTCGCTCGATAAATAAAACTAATCACATGCAAGGCGAAACCAGCACATTGATGCGGTTAGGCTTTACCTAAAAGTGAAAAAACGCGAGAATGTGCAGCGAAAATTATTTGATACTTAAATTCACTATGACCCACCACTATTCAGACCTTATCTCTATCTTCAACCTGACTTTTTTTGAGCCGTTTAATACGCGTTTAGAACTAGGTGGTGATGAGCCTATTTATCTTCCTGCTGATGAGCACACCAATTACCACCGTATTATTTTTGCTCATGGTTTCTTTGCGTCCGCATTACATGAGATAGCACATTGGTGTGTCGCCGGGCCAAAACGTCGCTTATTGGAAGACTTCGGTTATTGGTATGAGCCAGATGGTCGCACCGCGCAAGTCCAAGCTGAGTTTGAAAAAGTGGAAATTCGGCCACAAGCGTATGAATGGATTTTGTCTGTGAGTGCAGGCTTTCCTTTTAGTGTCAGTTGTGACAACCTACACGGCGATTTTGAGCCTGATCGCATCGTGTTTATGACTAAAGTACACCAAGAAGTGATGTCGATTTTGCAGCTCGGCTTACCACCGCGAGTAAAAATGTTGTCTGATGCATTGCGTGCTTTTTATGGTACGCCAGAGTTAACTTCAGAACTTTTTATCGTCAAATAACTCGCCAAATAACAAGATAAAAATAGAGAGAAATGAGAAGGTTATGATTATTGAATTTGAAGAAAAATTGCTAGAAATGATTGATGTACGCATTGCAACGGCATCGGATGATGAATTATTTGCTGGCGGTTATTTACGTGGTCATATTTCTCTTTCTGCGGCTTCTTGCGAAGAGGAAGGTATCGATGATGTTACGATTTTCAAAGCACGTATAGAGCAGAGCCTAGAACAAGCTCGTTCTGAATTGAGCCCTGCTGACCGTGTAATTGTGTTTGATCTGTGGACAGAGCTACATAACCAAGCGTAACGCCTCACTGCGCTATGAGGCGTTTTACTGGTGTCTTGTATGATGGCTATTCGGTAATCGCCTTTCCTTTTCTCAGCTTTCTTACCCACATGCGACTTGGGTGAAGCATTTCTAGAACGTCAACCGGTAAAGGCAGAGGATCGCCACTTATCTGTGAAGCTAATAATTCAGCCATCAGCGGCGCAGAACTCAGCCCACGAGAACCTAAACCTAACAAGCAATACAAATTAGGGTATTGAGCAACAGGCTCGACATCCTGCTCGCTTTGAGTATGCAACTGTTGATAATTAGTTTTAATTTGTTCAAAGTCTCCCACCGCGCCGACAAAGGGCAGGTGATCTCGGCTGACACAACGAACCCCTTGGCGAGCTTGATTGCCAGATGTATCGACATCCTTCGGCCAGTTTTGGTTTGCAATGCAATTTATTAAACGCTGACCATTTTCTTGTTGCGCGATTGGGTCAAACGCTTGATTAATTTGGCTTCGGTCATAGCTCGCCCCGATACAATGCTGTTGATTAAGCGGGTTGTGTGGTGTCATATAGCCGTCATAGCACAATACGCTGCTGAGTTTTTGTAAGTTATCCGTGGTAGGAATATGGCTGACTTGTCCTTTCACTTTGCCCAATGGCACATAACGAGTTTGGTCGAGCTGGTCGAATTGATGGCCATTAGCAATAATGATGGATTGATGAGGCTTTTCTATGCCATTGATACTTAATATCCACTGTTGCTGTGTTTCATCCCAACGTAATTTTTCCACTCGGTGATTAAAGTAGGCGTTAAAGGAATCGTTTTTTTCTAAAGTCTCAATTAGCCCTTGAGTCAGCTGAGCAGGGCATAGCCATCCGCCTAATGGATAGTAAATACTTTCCATTGTATTAGGCAGTCCGATATTGAGTTCAGTTTGTTGTGGATTACAGTGGTGCATCAGTTGTGAGTTAAAGCTCCCATCAAGCATGGCGTTTTGCTTTTTGGTTGATTTTTCATCCCACATGAGCTGAGTGACACCGCACCAGTCGTGATCAAATGCGGTTTGTGTAGCCATCTGCTCAACAAATTGTCGAGCGAATAAAAAAGCCGGAGCAAAGACACGAGAAACTCCAGTGTGGTTGCCATTAAGCAGTGGGTATATTGCCCCTTGACGATTTCCTGATGCTCCTTGAGCAGGCTTTTCGTCTGCACAATACAAGCTGACATTAATACCGCGGCGAGTGAGCATTTTTACTAAGGTGGCACTGGCAATTCCGCCACCAATGATCGCTACGTCGGTTACATGGTTTGATGACGTGGTTGCAAACCAAGGTTTGATGTTGCTATAAGGCTGCTTACTGTCCAGTGTGCCGGCGATCATATCTCGTTTAGTACCAAAACCTTTGACTTTTTGCATGGCAAAACCGGCATCAATTAGCCCTCGGCGTACAAAGCCTGCTGCGGTAAAGGTAGCACAAGTGCAATCTTGCTTGGCGAGCTTAGCCATGCCATCAAATAGGGTTTGATTCCACATTTCTGGGTTTTTGCTCGGTGCAAAACCATCTAAAAACCAAGCGTCAACTAAGCCATGTTCAGGGGTCGGAACTTGGGGCATGCAATCTTTGATATCACCAAACCAAAGATCAAGGGTGACCGCACCATCATCCAAAACAATACGATGACATTCAGGGACTGCAATCGGATAGTGTGCATGAAGTTTTCTTGCATATTCAGCTAATTCTGGCCAAGCTTGGTGGGCTTTTATTAAGTCTTGTTGGTTGAGCGGATACTTTTCGAAACTGATAAAATGCAGTGTTTGCAAAGTGGCGTCTGGGTTTTGCTGCTTAAATGCATCAAACCATTGCCAAACAGCAAGAAAGTTTAAGCCTGTACCAAAACCAGTTTCTGCTATCACAAAACGTTTTTGGTCATAGGTATGCCATCTTTGAGGGAGATGATTCTGTTTAAGAAACACGTAACGTGTCTCTTCGAGACCATTTACGTTAGAGAAATAGACATCATCAAATTGGTCAGAAACAGGCGTACCAGCTTCATTCCAACCGAGTTCTGCGTTGGTAATGGTAGTCATAATGTTTGAATTCTGTGAAATCAGGCGATATATAGGGTTAGATTGTACGAATTTCTGGGAAAGCTGACCACTTTTGTTATCCTTCTTAGTTATCATCTAGCGGAATTTTGAATTATAGGAATGTCACATGAAACGAGTCGTAATCACCGGTATGGGTATTGTTTCAAGTATCGGTAACAACGTCGAAGAAGTTTTAGCGTCTTTAAAAGCAGGAAAGTCGGGTATCACAGCTTCTGAGCAGTTCAAAGAGAACGGTTTGCGCTCTCAAGTTTGGGGTAACCTAAAAATGAACCCTGCCGACCATATCGATCGCAAACAAATGCGCTTTATGGGTGATGCGGCAGCGTTTGCATACCTATCGATGGAACAAGCGATTGCTGATTCAGGCCTAGCACCAGAGCAAGTCTCTAACGATCGTACTGGCATTGTTGCTGGTTCAGGCGGAGCTTCGTCTTATAACCAAGTGATTGCTGTTGATACATTACGCACAAAAGGCGTGAAGCGTGTTGGCCCTTATATGGTTCCACGTACTATGTCTTCAACGGTGTCTGCATGTCTTGCAACGCCGTTTAAAATCCGTGGCGTAAACTACACCATGAGCTCAGCGTGTGCGACTTCTGCACACTGTATTGGTCATGCGATGGAGCTTATCCAACTAGGTAAGCAAGATGTTGTATTTGCTGGTGGTGGTGAAGAGCTAGATTGGTCACTGACCATGATGTTTGATGCCATGGGTGCACTCTCTACTAAATACAATGAAACACCAGAGAAAGCATCACGTACTTACGATGCTGATCGTGATGGTTTCGTCATTTCAGGTGGCGGCGGTATGGTTGTTGTCGAAGAACTTGAGCATGCTTTGGCTCGCGGCGCAAAAATCTACGGTGAAATTGTTGGTTACGGTGCGACATCTGATGGCTACGACATGGTTGCTCCATCAGGTGAAGGCGCAGTACGTTGTATGAAGATGGCAATGCAAAGCGTAGAAAGTGTTGATTATGTGAATACTCACGGCACTTCAACCCCGGTTGGCGATGTGAAAGAGTTAGGTGCAATCCAAGAAGTCTTTGGTGGTAATAGCCCTGCAATTTCTGCAACTAAAGCGATGACAGGTCACGCATTAGGCGCGGCGGGCGTACACGAAGCTATCTATTCCACTTTAATGCTTCACCATGGCTTTATCGCACCGAGCATCAATATTGATAATCTAGATGCAGCGGCAGAAGGTCTTGATATTGTTACTGAAGGTCGCGAGCAGGAATTGACTACTGTAATGTCGAATAGCTTTGGTTTTGGTGGTACTAACGCAACATTAGTCATCAAAAAATACCAAGCCTAATCACATCAGGTATTCAGTACCTTACGTGTGATAGGTATCAGGTTTCCAGAGCGGATCAGCCTAGCTGGTCCACAGACGCAGACTTTGTCCCCTGGAGAGCGGGACAAGATCCTTTTGTTCTGGATGTTTGCCCGGTTTCCAATAGGAGCCGGGCATTTTTATTGAAAGCGGGATTTCTTCTCGACAGCTAGTGCGCTTTTCTGCACAATCCCTTCAATTTCCAATAATGTGAACTCCGCTATGAAAATCCTTATTGATGAAAACATGCCTTATGCTGAAGCACTGTTCAGCCAGCTTGGTGAGGTGGTGTTGAAACCGGGTAGAACCTTAACGGCTGATGATCTGATTGATGTTGATGCGTTAATGATTCGTTCTGTAACGAAAGTGAACCATGCGCTACTCACTAAGGCAAACAAACTTAAGTTTGTCGGAACGGCTACGGCTGGTATGGATCACGTTGATCAGCCACTATTGGCTGAAAAAGGTATCTTTTTTACCGCCGCCCCGGGGTGTAATAAGGTAGGGGTCGCAGAATATGTATTCAGTGTCTTGATGGTGTTAGCGCAGCAACATGGTTTTTCTGCTTTGGGCAAAACCGTCGGTATTATTGGTGCGGGTCAAGTGGGCAGTTACCTAGCGGATTGTTTAACTGGCATTGGTATGAAAGTATTGATCAATGATCCACCTAAGCAAGCACAAGGTGATAGCCGTCAATTTACTCATCTTGATGTGTTACTAGATAAGGCAGATGTTATTACTCTGCATACGCCAATCACGACAGAAGGTGAGTGGCCAACCCATCATCTGATGAATGAACAACGATTAACGGCACTGCGAAGTGATCAAATTTTAATTAATGCCGCACGGGGGCCAATTGTTGACAACCAAGCACTAAAACGAAGGTTATTGGAAAAAGATGGTTTTATTGCAGCGTTAGATGTTTTTGAATTTGAGCCTCAAGTAGACATGGAATTGCTGCCGTTATTAGCTTTTGCTACACCGCATGTGGCTGGCTACGGCCTAGAGGGAAAAGCGCGCGGAACTACGATGATTTTTAATAGTTTTTGCGAATATCTCGACAATGAACATTGTGCCAATGCAAGCAGTTTATTGCCCGCAGCCCCTATTCCTGAACTGTATTTAGAACGTGAGTGGGATGAAGCCACTCTGCATAGTCTGACACAATTAATTTATGATGTGCGTAAAGATGACGCAGTATTTCGTCGCGAAATTAGTACTCCAGGCGCATTTGATCATATGCGTAAAGTGTATTGGGATAGAAGAGAATACAGCGCGATAACCATTAAAGGGAGTGAGTCATGTAACCTCGCTCCGTTAGCCAAATTAGGTTTTAAAACAGAGGTAACAAATGAGCCAAGAATTTAATATCGCCATCTTTGGCGCAACCGGCGCTGTTGGCGAAACCATGCTAGAAGTACTAAAAGATCGAAATTTTCCGGTCGGTGAGCTGTATTTGCTTGCAAGTGAACGTAGTGAAGGCAAAGCTTATCGCTTTAACGGTAAAACGGTACAAGTGCAAAATGTAGAAGATTTCGATTGGTCATTAGCTCACATCGCACTGTTTTCAGCTGGTGGTGAACTTTCAGCGAAATGGGCACCTATCGCGGCTGAAGAAGGTGTAGTGGTGATCGACAATACCTCTCACTTCCGTTATGAATATGACATTCCATTGGTTGTGCCTGAAGTTAACCCAGAGGCGATTGCTGATTTTCGTAATCGTAACATTATTGCTAACCCAAACTGCTCGACTATCCAAATGTTGGTCGCGCTTAAACCGATCCATGATGCGGTGGGCATTGAGCGTATTAATGTTTCGACTTACCAATCGGTTTCTGGCGCAGGAAAGTCAGGAATTGATGAGCTAGCTGGTCAAACAGCAAGACTTCTCAATGGTATGCCTGCAGAACCTGAAGCGTTCAGCCAGCAAATTGCTTTTAACTGTATTCCACAAATTGATCAGTTTATGGACAACGGATACACCAAAGAAGAAATGAAGATGGTGTGGGAAACACAAAAAATCTTTAATGACTCAACCATCATGGTGAACCCGACTTGTGTTCGTGTGCCGGTATTTTATGGTCATGCTGAATCATTACATATCGAAACCCGTGCCCCTATCGATGCTGAACAGGTAGTTGAATTGCTTGAACAAACGGCCGGAATTACGGTTTTCCAAGGTACAGATTTCCCAACTCAAGTTCGTGACGCTGGCGGTAAAGATGATGTATTGGTTGGACGTATCCGTAATGATATCAGCCACCACAGTGGGATTAATATGTGGGTAGTTGCTGACAACGTTCGTAAAGGTGCAGCAACGAACGCAGTGCAAATTGCAGAAGTACTGATTCGTGACTACTTCTAATACCATATTTGGTATTAGTTGCGAATGAATAAAAAAAACCACCGAGATTTCGGTGGTTTTTTTTGCTATTTATTTGGCTTATGCGCACTAGGGTTTTGTTTGCAGTTACCATCCGCACATTTCCCATAAAGGTAAAGGCTGTGGTTAGTTAGTTTAACGTTATACTTTGCTGCGATTTCTTTTTGACGCAATTCAATAACGTCATCAGAGAACTCAATCACCTCACCACAGTCAAGACAGACTAGGTGGTCATGATGATGTTGTGTTGAAAGTTCAAATACTGATTTTCCACCTTCAAAGTGGTGACGAGTGACAATACCTGCATCATCAAATTGGTTTAATACTCGATAAACCGTCGCAAGACCGATTTCTTCACCAAGATCAATCAATTTCTTATACAGTTCTTCAGCACTGATATGTTGGCAGTCAGGCTGCTGTAATACTTCTAAAATTTTTAGCCTTGGAAGGGTAACTTTAAGGCCTGCATCCTTCAGCGCTTGGTTATTATCTGACATATACTTTCCTGTTGATGATCTGCAGCAGTTAACAGAATACATAATTCTGAGCATTATAGGGCACTGACCGCTAACAATAAACCACGAACTTCAAAGGGTTACTCTGTATTTTCCATAAAGTCGCTCAATATCACTGATATTACAGCTCTGACCAGTTACAATTGTGTAACATTTGTTGGGGCGTGCCGACTTTCAAAGGCTAGCACGTCCTTGTGGTTAAGTAGATATACCCTTCCTACTTGAAGTTACAGCGGTGTTGGCTACGTTCGCTAACCCCAATCACATAGTTTATCTATGCTCATGGGGATGAACTCACTTGCCGCCTACCTGCAGCTTCAAGTTGTTTGGGTATAGATTGGAAAGGCGAGCACGGAATGAATCAGTCTTTAGCGAAATTTTATAAACCAAATATAGTCAAATGGGCGTTAAATAGCTGGCCTCCTTTCTGGGGGGCTGGGATCCATATTGATGAAATCAGTGAAGATTTTCGCCAAGTTAAGATGCGCTTGAAGCTAAGATGGTGGAATAAAAATGCTAATCGTACCCAATATGGAGGCAGTATTTTTTCATTAACCGATCCCGTTTATTCTTTAATGTTGATGGGTATTTTGGGTGAGAAATACTACGTATGGGATAAAGAAGCGAGCATCAATTTTATTAAACCTGGTCAGTCAGATCTCTATGCTGACTTTGAGATCACTCAAGACCAGCTTGATACAATATTTGCCAGTACAGTGAATGGAGATAAGTGTTTTCCTGAGTTCATCATACATGTGAAAAATGCTCAAGGAGACGTGGTCTCGGAAGTGCAGCGAAAATTGTATGTGCGTAAAAAGCCTAAGTACCGCGAAGCACTGGACTCTGAGCAAAATATGACATTCTCCGAATAGTAATGGCATAAATTATTGATATCGAGGCTTAGCCTCGATATTGCTTACATAGGTTAATCCAAGCATCGGCTGTGCGAGATACATAACGTTCAGCGTGCCAAATAACGCCTAAGTGCCAATCAATATTTGGTGTTATTGGTTTCACTAAAATGCCTTGTTCTTGAATTTTTTGGCAAAGTGGTTCAGGAAGAAACGCAACGCCGACACCACTTTTAACCAGTGCGACTAAAAAATCCCATTGGCTACTGCGCGCAGAAACTTGTGGAGTAAATCCATGTTGCTCGCAAAGTGAGCCTATATAGTCACTCAGGGTAAACTCATGTGTATAAAGATAAAATGGTTCATGTTGTAGCTCAGACCAAGTAATCTTTTTACGACGTCGCCAAGGCTCGGTATCTGGTAATACGGCATAAATTAAATAACAGTCTAAAGGCAAAGAGGTCAGGCTGTCGGGAGTATGTGGCGTGAGCATGGTTATTGCCACATCAATTTCTCCATTAAGTACGGCCTGTTCTATTTTTCTCCCTCCATATTCGACTATGGTCAGTTCTACGTTTGGGTGGGCCTGGCGATATTGACGAATAAGTCCGGCATATAAGTGGCCAACCATCGGTGGGATACCAAGACGCAAGTGCCCACGTTCAAGTGTGTTTAAGTCGATTAATTCAGATTCTAATTGCGCCATTTGTGCAAGAATATCTAACCCTCTTTGATAGACAACTTCTCCCGCATCCGTTAACCAGAAACGTCTTCCTTCACGCTGTATTAGCGGTTGATTGATCTCTTGCTCAAGGCTACGAATCATCTTACTGATGGTCGGTTGTGTAACGAAAAGTTTTTCGGATGCACGAGTGAAGCTTTGCTGATTAATTAATTCAACGAAGTAACGCAATGCTTTTATGTTCATACTTAACTCATACCATCTCAATTTCATTCCATTTTGGCATAAATTTGATAATGAAAATTCATTTTGTGATGGTTTTGTAATGGATTATAGTGTGACTCAACTCACAAACTTATGCCAAAGCCATCATGAAAAAAGTAAGCACTGTCGCTCTGACTCTGTTGCAAATAGTTATACTGTCATTAATTTGGTTTGTTGCTCAGTACCTGGTTACGACTTTTCATCTGCCTTTACCGGCGAATTTGACTGGAATGCTATTGCTGCTTGCTCTAATTATGTTTCGCGTGGTTCGTGTTGACTGGTTACGAAAAGGCGCAACATGGCTACTCGCTGAAATGCTATTATTTTTTGTACCTGCAGTGGTTGCAGTGGTTAATTACCAAGACATTGTGCAGCAAGATGGGTTAAGAATTCTGGCGGTATTAATAGCGAGTACTATGGTCGTGATTGCAGTGACTGCACGGGTTGTCGACAAAGTGTATCGCATCGAGTTGAAACTGGCTCGTCGTAAAAGTAATCAAAGAAATCGTCTTGCTAGAGTGGAGTCTTAACTTATGGCTTCTATTTTCACTTCATCGCAGCTTGGATCCCTTTGTTTAGTATTAACAGTGGCATTTTATTACCTTAGTAAGTTTCTCTATCAGCGTAAACGTTCAATCTTTTTAATGCCGTTGTTACTTGCCCCACTATTGTTGGTTGCGGTTGTGATGGGTTTTCACATCCCATACCCAGCTTATATGGAAGAGTCTCATTGGTTACTATGGATGTTAGGTCCGTCAACGGTTGCCTTTGCAATACCCGTTTATGATAACCGGGTATTGATTAGACGGCACTGGTTATCCTTGTCGGTAGGGGTGTTAGTATCAGTCGTTACCGCTGTTGGTAGCTCGGTTTTTATGGCTCGTTGGCTTGATCTCCCAGAGATATTACAACGTAGCTTAGCCATGCGCTCAATTACCACTCCGTTTGCTGTTGAGGCGACTAAATCAATCGGTGGTCAAAGTGACCTTACTGCGTTATTTGTTGTATTAACTGGGGTTATTGGCATGGCGGTTGGTGAGGTGGTTTTGACAACCTTGTCTATCCGCTCGCGGTTAGGAAGGGGCGCCAGTCTTGGTGCGTCGGCTCACGGTGCTGGTACGGCTAAGGCTTATCAAATTGGTAATTCTGAAGGGGTTGTGTCAAGCGTGGTGATGATGCTAGCAGGCATGGTAACGGTACTGTTAGCGCCTTTCATAGGCCATCTACTTTGGTAAGTATTTAATTGGTTGATATAAAAAAGACCCCCAGCGTTTGCAGGGGGTCTTTTTTTAGTCTTCCAGCTCAGCTAAGCACATTTCATCGTAAATTTGCTTAACCCAGCTATTGACGCGTTGGTCGGTCAACTCAGGCTGACGGTCTTCATCAATACACAGACCGACAAAGTGGTCGTTATCACCGGCTACTAATGCTTTCGATGCTTCAAATTCGTAACCTTCGGTTGGCCAATGGCCAATGATGGTTGCGCCTTTACTTTCGATAATGTCGCGAACGGTACCCATTGCATCGCAGAAATACTCTGCGTAATCTTCTTGGTCACCACAACCGAAAATAGCAACCAGCTTGGTCGAGAAGTCGATCGCTTCCAATTCAGGGAAGAAGTCATCCCAGTCACACTGTGCTTCACCGTAGTACCAAGTCGGAATACCAAGAAGCAACAAGTCGAAATTATCAATATCTTCTTTGCTACTTTTAGCAATATCTTGAACGTGAACGAGCTGCTTACCCAGTTGCTTTTGAATCATCTTCGCAACCGCTTCAGTATTGCCTGTATCGCTACCAAAGAAGAGACCTACACTTGCCATAGAATCATTACCTTTAATTTGTCATTTTCTGGCGGATGAACCTGCTCTTTACCCAAGACCTGTGCCTTCCCAACTGAGTTGGATTAGCCCTTTAGTGATAAAGCCTGCACACCCTAAAAACAGAACTAGCCATACAATACGACGTCCGAATGGTGGAACATTACCCTGCTTAAGGACATCTTTGATCGCCATACCAATAAGAAAGAATATAGCCGCAAAAAGAAGATCGAGTCCAATCGACTCAAGCATGTTCATGTAGTCGTACAGCATGGGAATCCTTTATGCCAATTTGCTTGCGCGCACTATACCATTGTTATTCGTCAAAGTTAATGCGTGCATGAGTACCTATTTCACACTTGTTTCAACAACAAACGGTGATTTAATCGGTGAACTTGCGGATAGCCCGCAACACTTCTACGGGCTTTTCAGCATGTAACCAGTGGCCAGTATTGGCAATGATATGCGCTTTAGCTTGGCTAAATTGTTGCTGAATCAAGGGTTGATGTTCAGTCATTAAATAATCTGATTCACTGCCTTTAATAAATAGCGTTGGAATGTCGGTAGTCGGAATAGTCTGCCACTCTAAAATATGCCAATAATTGTTTTCAATACTTGCGACATTGAAACGCCATTCCATGACGTTATCATCACGTTTTACGATTGATTTACTCAAAAACTGGCGTACACCTTCGAGTTCAATATGCTCGGCTAGAATCGACATTACTTGCGCGCGAGAGGTCGGTTGCTGGTCGATAACCGCCTTAAGCCCTGCAAGCACATTGTCATGTCGCCGTTGGTTATAGCTTACCGGTGCCATATCTAAAACAATAAGCTTATTCATTTTATTCGGTGCAAATTCAGTCAGTTTCATGGCGACTTTACCGCCCATTGAATGTCCGATGACTATCGCTGAGTCAACAGCTAGATACTCGAGTAGATTGGCGACATCCTGCGCCATACTGGAGTAATCATGCTGCTGTGAATGGAATGATTGACCGTGGTTGCGCAAGTCAATACTCAGGACTTGATGGTCAGTTTTAAGATCTCGGGCTAGTAAGCCTAAGTTGTCGAGATTACCAAATAACCCATGGATCAAAACAACGGTGTGACCTTCACCTTCGAGTTTATAATTAAGAAGTGCTGACATTTTATCTTATTAGTGATTGGTTTAACGTAGAGTATCAGTGAAGATCTCGCTATAATCTCCCAGAGTTTAAACATTGAGATTGTGAAAAGCGAATGAAAACAATTGAGGTTGATGAGGATCTATACCGTTACATTGCAAGTCAAACCCAGCATATTGGTGAAAGCGCGTCTGACATTTTGCGTCGCTTGCTGAACGTTGATGGTAAGGTTTCTGCTGCAACGGTAATGACACAAGTAAACGTTGAACCTAAAGGCATTGTTGTGAGTAAAGATGCCGTTCGAGATACACAGATTGATAGCGTAAAAGAAATGCGTTCTTTGTTGATTTCTGATGAATTTGCGGGTCTGAAAAAAGCGATTGATCGCTTTATGTTGGTGCTTTCAACTTTATACCGCATTGATCCTGCAAGTTTTTCCGAAGCGACATTAGTGAACAAAGGGCGTAAACGCGTTTACTTTGCAGATAATGAGCAAACCTTACTTGAAAGTGGTCAAACAACGAAACCAAAATCGATTCCAAATACGCCTTTTTGGGTGATTACTAACAATAATACCAGCCGTAAACAGCAGATGATTGAACAATTGATGTCGCTGATGAATTTCCCGTCAGACATCATTGAGAAAGTAACAAACGCTATCTAACATTTTCTTTGGCTTGTTATTCAAAGATAAAAATCTGATTTAAGCCTCATACTGCGAGAAATAAATTTCGTATTATGAGGCTTTTTGTTTCGTCGTTATTTCAAGAAAGGATGTCAAAATGGCTATGCACCCACGCGCAGGACAGAAAGCGCTTCAGGAAGATCTACATAATATCCCTGCGCTTGTCGCAAACTATTTCTTACTTCAACCCGATCCAGCTTGCCCCGAGCATAAAGTACAGTTCGGTACGTCAGGTCATCGCGGTAGTGCAGATAAATCAACCTTCAACGAAAATCATATCTTAGCGATTACTCAGGCATTGGCTGAAGTACGTGCAGAACAAGGAACTCAAGGCCCTATTTTCGTCGGTAAAGACACGCACGCGCTATCAGAACCTGCATTTTCTAGCGTTGTTGAAGTACTGATTGGCAATGGTATTGAAGTCATTGTCCAAGAGAATAATGGCTATACACCAACGCCAGGAATCTCTCACGCGATTCTGACTTATAACTTAACTCATCAACAGAAAGCCGATGGTATTGTTATTACACCATCGCACAATCCACCACAAGACGGTGGAATTAAGTACAACCCAACACACGGTGGTCCAGCCGAAGGTGAACTAACGCAAGCAATAGAAGACCGAGCGAATGTAATTATTGCTGAGGGTATGCAAGGTGTTAAACGTGTAGCGATTACGCAAGCCAAACAGTCACCACTATTTAAACAGGTTGATCTCGTCAAACCGTATATTGATGACTTAGTCAATGTTATTGATATGCAAGCTATCCAAAAAGCCAATCTTAAGCTGGGCGTTGATCCATTGGGCGGCAGTGGCATCGATTATTGGCGTCAAATTGGTAAAGCTTACAAGCTGAACTTAACGCTAGTCAGTGAGGCGGTTGATCCTACTTTCCAATTTATGTCATTAGATAAAGATGGCGTGGTGCGTATGGATTGTTCTTCACCTTATGCTATGGCAGGGCTGCTGGCACTAAAAGACGAGTATGACTTAGCTTTTGGTAATGATCCTGATTATGACCGTCATGGTATTGTGACACCGAAAGGTTTAATGAATCCAAACCATTTCTTAGCGGTATGTATTGACTACCTATATCGTCATCGTCAGCAATGGCGTCAAGACGTTGCCGTCGGCAAAACCTTAGTATCAAGTGCTCTTATTGATCGTGTTGTCGCTGACCTTGGCCGAGAATTGTGTGAAGTACCCGTTGGCTTCAAATGGTTTGTTGATGGTTTATACAGTGGTCAATTTGGCTTTGGCGGTGAAGAAAGTGCGGGGGCATCGTTCCTACGCAAAGATGGCACGCCATGGTCAACAGATAAAGATGGTATCATTCTTTGTTTACTGGCTGCAGAGATCACTGCAGTGACAGGTAAAAATCCTCAACAGTATTATGAAGAGCTTGCTGCAAAACACGGTGAATCAAAGTACAGCCGTATCCAAGCTGTCGCTAATGGCCCTCAAAAAGCAGTACTTAGCAAACTATCACCAGAAATGGTCTCAGCGCAAACATTAGCAGGTGACGCAATTACTGCTCGTTTGACGCATGCTCCGGGTAATGGTGCGGCAATCGGTGGTCTTAAAGTGACGACCGATTTTGGTTGGTTTGCCGCTCGTCCTTCAGGTACGGAAGATATATACAAAATTTACTGTGAAAGCTTTAAAGGCGAAGAACACTTGAAACAGATTGAATCTGAAGCTCAGGATATCGTTAATCAAGTATTTGCTGACGCAGGCTTATAATATAAATCATTAATGAAAACGGGCGACCTTATGGGTCGCCCGTTCTGTTTTGAGCTACGTTTGTAACCGATATCAAAACGGTTATATATGATTTAAACGCTTTGATGTGGCCATTGATCTGGCACGATAAACCAAAATCGACCACTTTCACTTTGGCAATGAACAAAACCTTGTTCTGGGGCTGAGGTAAACACTGGGCTTGTGGTACTTTTTCCACTTATCCACTGTGGCTTGTCAAGTAAGAATAGTGCTTCGTTTATTTGCTCTGCTTGGCTTTGATAGCACCAATACCCGGCAATTTGTGACGAATTAATTGAGTAACCTAAACATTGTTCTGGAATGGTTTCGTTGGCAAAGGGGTTGGTATACAAACGGCCTTGCATTAACAAGTGGTGGCTGATATTACGCCAAAGTGGGTAGGTGGTTTGAAACGATTCAGATTGAGATAGTGTTAGTTGCTGGTGGAGCATATGGTCGAGCTTTATATCAAGACGATCTTGTGAGTTTGGTCCATACCAGAGCCCTTGATGGAGAAGGTAAAATTTAACCGCCACTTCCCAATGTTCATAGCGTTGCTGCCGTTTATTTTTCACAACGAAATCAAGTGACCCCAGTGTTGTTCCTGCATCATTTAACTGAATTTCCTCAGAAACGGCTGAATAGGTTGGGTCGAGTTTAAATAGTAGAGAGCATAGATGCTGATAGATAAAGCCTAATCTTGGGTTACCAGCATAACCCTCTTTAAGCTGCGGAATGTCCTGCATGAATGGATGCTGCGTGGCAACAACACCTTTGTGATGAAACAATGCAGGGGTGGTCGATACCCAGTTTGCCAGTGAGTTTAGGTCCATCTTCATTGATTTTCTCTTCTTCATTTTTCGACATCTTAGCTCGGAATTGTTATAACCACGCTAGTTAAAAATACAATCTTGGGATGAATAATGGATAATTTACAACTTGAAGCTTTAATCAATCAAAAGCTTACTCCTCAGTTAATTAAAGACTATTGCCCGAATGGTTTACAAGTCGAAGGTCGATCTGAAATCAAAAAGATTGTTACGGGTGTTACCGCCTCTCAAGCACTTATTGACAAGGCCGTTGAACTTAAAGCCGATGCTTTACTGGTTCACCATGGCTATTTTTGGAAAGGTGAATCTGAACCGATTCGAGGCATGAAGGGCAAACGTATCCGAACTTTAATTAAAAACGATATCAACCTGTTTGGTTACCACTTACCATTAGATATCCATCCAGAGTTAGGGAATAACGCCGAGCTTGCGCGGTTGCTCGACATTGAAGTTGAAGGTGGAATGGAAGGGCACCCTCAATCTGTTGCGATGTTTGGGCGTCTTAACAAACCGATGTCAGGTGTTGAGTTTGCGGCCAAAATCAACCAAGTTCTGAATCGTCAGCCTTTGCATATCGCGCCAACACAGACGGAGCAAATGATTGAAACCGTTGGTTGGTGTACGGGCGGTGGGCAAGATTACATCGAACTTGCGGTTCAACAAGGACTTGATGCATTTATTTCTGGTGAAATATCAGAACGAACTACCTATTCAGCAAGAGAGCAGGGTATTCATTATTTTTCAGCCGGGCATCATGCAACAGAGCGTTATGGTGTTAAGGCTTTAGGAGAATGGTTAGCGAGAGAATATGGTTTTGAGGTTGAGTTTATCGATATCGATAATCCTGTGTAGTCAGCTTGTTGCGTGGTTGCATAAAATAAAAAAGAGCGAGTGGATACTCGCTCTTTTCAATTAAGTCATACTGACTAGATCTGTTATTCGCGTTCGTGCAATGGTTTGAAATCACGCATTTTTTGACCTGTGTAAAGTTGGCGAGGACGGCCAATTTTATTGTCAGGGTCGCTGTGCATTTCGTTCCAGTGTGCAATCCAACCAATAGTACGAGACATGGCGAAGATAACGGTAAACATAGAAACTGGGATACCGATAGCTTTTAGGATAATGCCTGAGTAGAAATCAACGTTCGGGTAGAGTTTTTTCTCAACAAAATATTCGTCAGAAAGTGCGATGCGTTCAAGCTCCATCGCCACATCCAATAATGGGTCTTGGATGTTCAACTCTTTTAGAACTTCATGACAAGCTTCACGCATTACCGTCGCTCGTGGATCATAGTTTTTATACACTCGGTGACCAAAGCCCATTAAGCGGAATGGATCATCCTTATCTTTTGCTCTCACCACATACTCAGGAATGTTATCTACGCTGCCAATTTCTTCAAGCATGCGCAAACAAGCTTCGTTTGCACCACCATGAGCTGGTCCCCATAAAGAAGCAATACCAGCGGCAATACACGCAAATGGGTTAGCACCTGAAGAACCCGCTAGACGTACGGTCGATGTAGACGCATTTTGCTCGTGATCAGCGTGCAGGGTAAATATTTTATCCATCGCACGAGCCACTACAGGGTTGACTTCATATTCTTCACATGGTGTTGCAAACATCATGTGCAGGAAGTTTTCCGCATAGTTTAGATCATTCCGTGGGTAAATAAACGGTTGACCAGTTGAGTACTTGTAACACATGGCTGCAAGTGTTGGCATTTTAGAAAGCAGGCGGTAAGCCGCTATCTCACGGTGTGTATCATTATTAATGTCGAGTGAATCGTGGTAGAACGCCGCAAGCGCTCCAACCACACCGCACATAACAGCCATTGGGTGAGCGTCACGGCGGAAACCGTGAAAGAAACTCGCAATTTGTTCATGAACCATCGTATGGCGAGTAACGATCTTTTTAAACTCTTCGTATTGTTCACGATTTGGAGCTTCACCATAAAGAAGAATGTAACAAACTTCTAAGTAATCGGCGTTATTGGCTAACTGATCGATAGGGAAACCACGGTGCAATAACACCCCTTTACCACCATCAATATAAGTGATTTGAGATTCACAAGATGCAGTGGCAAGGAAACCAGGATCAAAAGTGAAGTATCCGTTGGACCCCAGTTTACGAACGTCGATTACTTGAGGACCTACTGTCCCATCCATAATCGGCAGTTCGATTGGCGCTTTGCCTTCGATATGAAGGGTAGCTTTCTTATCTGCCATAACAATCTCCTTTGTTTATTATTTAATCCGTCCAGGATGTTTGTGTGACATTTTTTTACGTGTGTTCGGGGTTAAAGTCAATTTTTCTCCTCTGATGTGTGCACTTGTTTAGATTTTTTGGACATATAAAGTTAAAAATCTGTTCTGTGTAGCAAAAATTGTTACATCAATTGTATTAGAATGTTGCCAGCCGTATAGTGGCACTGCAAATTTTGGTGAAAACCTTATAAATTCAAGGCTAAAAACAATTGTGAGGTAGTGTGTTTAGTCTTGTTGTTAACAATATTTTTACATTTAACCGCGCTGATTTTACGGTTTGTTGTTAAATCAATGTTAACTTTTGTGGGTTTGGAACCAAATTTCATCTATAACTATAAATGCTCAATGGAGCTGAGTGAGCAAGCCCGTGAAAGAAAGAAAGTCAAGACCTGTTAATTTAGATTTACAGACCATCCACTTTCCGATCAGCGCAATCGCATCTATCCTACATCGTGTGTCTGGGGTGATCATGTTTGTTGCAGTCGGAATTTTGTTGTGGTTACTCTCCCTCTCGTTAGCCTCCCCTGTAGGTTTTATGGAAGCCAGCAACATTGTTAACGGCTTTTTTGTGAAATTTATCTTGTGGGGAATATTAACGGCACTGTCATACCACATCGCTGGTGGTATTCGCCATTTGCTGATGGACCTCGGCCATTTTGAAGAGCTAGAGTCTGGTGCAATGAGTGCAAAAGTTACGTTTATCGTAACCGCAGTATTGTCAGTTTTAGCGGGGGTTTTGGTATGGTAAAACACGTTTCTTCAGTTGGTCGCAACGGGGTGCATGATTACCTACTCATCCGTGCTTCTGCGATCATCATGACGCTTTATACTGTCTACCTAGTGAGCTTTTGTGCTTTCTCTGGAGATATTTCTTACGTCTCTTGGACGCAGTTCTTTGGTGGCACATTTACTAAAGTCTTCACAATGCTAGCGTTAGTCTCTGTCCTAATTCATGGCTGGATAGGCCTATGGCAAGTACTAACGGATTATATCAAGTGTTCTAAGTTACGCGGTGGTTTGCAGCTTGTAGTTATTGCCGTGCTATTTGGATACTTCTTTTCTGGCTTATTTGTATTGTGGGGTGCGTAAGTGACTATTCCAGTTCGTGAATTTGATGCCGTTGTAATCGGTGCTGGTGGTGCTGGCATGCGTGCTGCACTGCAAATTTCAGAGCAAGGCCTATCATGTGCTTTGCTGTCAAAAGTTTTCCCAACTCGTTCTCATACGGTATCAGCTCAAGGTGGCATTACTGTAGCGCTAGGTAATGCGCATGAAGATCACTGGGAACAACATATGTACGATACAGTGAAAGGCTCGGATTATATCGGAGACCAAGATGCTATCGAATACATGTGTAAAAATGGTCCAGAATCAGTTATCGAACTTGAGAAAATGGGATTACCTTTTTCTCGTTTTGATAATGGTACTATTTATCAACGTCCGTTTGGTGGCCAGTCGAAGAATTTCGGTGGTGAACAAGCGGCTCGTACTGCCGCTGCGGCTGACCGTACTGGTCACGCTTTGCTCCATACTCTATACCAACAAAATATCAAACATAAAACGACCATTTTCTCTGAATGGTACGCCCTTGATTTGGTGAAAAATGAAGATGGTGCAGTGCTTGGCTGTACAGCACTGTGTATGGAAACGGGTGAAGTTTGCTACTTTAAAGCAAAAGCGACAGTTCTTGCGACAGGCGGTGCTGGCCGTATTTATGCGTCAACAACTAACGCGCACATCAACACCGGTGACGGCGTGGGTATGGCGATCCGTGCTGGCGTTCCAATGCAAGATATTGAAATGTGGCAATTCCACCCGACAGGTATCGCAGGCGCAGGTGTGCTTGTAACTGAAGGCTGTCGTGGTGAGGGTGGTTACCTGCTAAATAAAGATGGTGAACGTTTTATGGAACGTTACGCACCAAATGCTAAAGATTTGGCTGGTCGTGATGTTGTTGCTCGTTCAATGATGATTGAGATCCGTGAAGGTCGTGGTTGCGATGGTCCATGGGGACCACATATCAAATTGAAACTCGATCACTTAGGTAAAGAAACGTTAGAGTCTCGCTTACCTGGTGTTTGTGAATTATCACGCACTTTTGCTCACGTTGATCCGGTCAAAGAACCAATCCCAGTCATCCCAACTTGTCATTACATGATGGGGGGGGTTCCGACTCAAGTTTCAGGTCAAGCTATCAAACAAGACGCTAATGGCGCAGATGTAGAAGTTCAAGGTCTGTTTGCGTGTGGCGAGATTGCTTCTGTTTCTGTTCATGGTGCGAACCGTTTAGGTGGTAACTCGTTACTTGATTTAGTGGTCTTTGGTCGAGCGACAGGCTTACATTTGGGTGAAACGCTTAAGAAACAAGCTGACGCAAAACCTGCTACTGAAGCTGATATTCAAAAATCTCTTGAACGCTATAATCGTTGGGAAAATAGTACTGGTGGTGAAGACCCTGCACAAATTCGTAAAGATCTTCAACAATGTATGCAGAATAACTTCTCAGTATTCCGTGAAGGTGAAGCGATGGCAAAAGGTTTAGAAGAGCTTAAAGTCATTCGCGAACGATTAAATAATGCGTATCTTTCTGATAAGTCAACCGAGTTCAACACTCAGCGTATTGAGTGTTTAGAGCTAGAAAACTTAATGGAGACGGCATTCGCTACTGCGGTTGCTGCTAACTATCGTACTGAAAGCCGTGGTGCTCATGCGCGTTTCGATTACCCAGATCGTGATGACCAAAATTGGTTGTGCCATTCAATTTACAATCCTGAGACAGAAACTATGTCGAAGCGTAATGTAAACATGGAGCCTATTTACCGTGATGCATTTCCACCTAAAGCACGTACGTATTAAGGAGAGGGCGTTATTATGAAATTGAAATTCTCTATATATCGCTACAATCCAGATGTCGATCAGAAGCCATACATGAAGGATTATGTGCTGGAAGTGGAAGAAGGCTCTGACATGATGGTGTTGGATGCGTTGATCTTACTTAAAGAGCAAGACCCAACCATCGCTTTCCGCCGTTCATGCCGTGAAGGGGTTTGTGGTTCTGATGGTTTGAATATGAATGGTAAAAATGGTTTGGCTTGTATTACTCCGCTGTCGGCGTTGTTAAACAAAGATACCATTATCATTCGTCCTCTGCCTGGTTTACCAGTAGTACGTGACCTGATTGTCGATATGGCTCAGTTCTATGAGAACTATGAAAAAGTTAAGCCATATTTAGTGACGGATGGAAACTTACCACCTGCACGCGAAAATCTTCAGTCACCAGACGAACGTGCCCACCTAGATGGTTTGTACGAATGCATCATGTGTGCATGCTGTACAACATCGTGCCCATCTTTTTGGTGGAACCCGGATAAATTTATCGGCCCTGCTGGTTTGCTTGCGGCGTATCGTTGGTTAATTGATAGCCGAGATACTGCAACAGATGAACGTTTATCTAATCTTGATGATGCATTTAGCGTTTTTCGTTGCCATGGCATCATGAATTGTGTAAGTGTTTGTCCTAAGGGATTAAACCCGACGAAAGCAATTGGGCATATCAAATCTATGCTTGTTAATCGCTCGGTTTAAAATGAATAAAATTGCAGGTCTTCGGACCTGCCTTTAATAGCTCGGCATAGACCGAAGCAAACGTGAAAACTACTGGTTAAGGGAAAATATGCACAACGGCGTGATGAAGGCATGGCTCGAGTCTTCACACTTGGCTGGCGCCAATGCAACTTACGTAGAGGACCTCTACGAACTGTATCTAAGTGATCCCGATCTGGTAAGTGAGGAGTGGAAACGTGTTTTTGATGGATTGCCTGCGCAATCTGACAATGTGGTAGAACAACCACATTCACGTGTCCGTGACTACTTCCGACGACTCGCTAAAGAAACAAAGCATTACAATGTCCAAGTTAGTGATCCTGATGTCGATGCAAAGCAAGTAAAAGTCTTGCAGCTAATTAATGCTTACCGCTTCCGCGGTCATGAAGCTGCCCAGCTTGATCCCCTCGGTCTTTGGCAACGTCCACCTGTTGCTGAATTAGACCCGTCATTTCATAATCTCAACGAAGATGATCTCGAAGAAACTTTCAACGTCGGTTCTTTTGCTATTGGGCAAGAAACCATGAAGTTGAAAGATATTCATCAAGCCCTGAATAAAACCTATTGCGGATCTATCGGTGCAGAATATATGCACATGACAGATACTGAGCAAAAACGTTGGATTCAGCAGCGTTTAGAGTCTGTGGTTGGTCAGCCATCCTTTACTCAAGATGAAAAACGAGTATTCCTTGAAGAACTTACAGCGGCTGAAGGGCTTGAGCGTTATCTTGGTGCGAAATTCCCCGGTGCTAAGCGTTTCTCACTCGAAGGTGGTGATGCGTTAATTCCAATGATGAAAGAACTGATTCGACATGCTGGCGGTAATGGTATGAGGGAAGTTGTGATTGGAATGGCTCACCGTGGTCGTTTGAATATGCTAGTCAATGTCTTGGGTAAAAAACCTCAAGATTTATTCGATGAATTTGCTGGTAAGCATGATGAAACGTGGGGGACGGGTGATGTTAAATATCACCAAGGTTTCTCGGCTGATTTTGCCACTCCAGGTGGTGATGTGCATTTAGCACTAGCATTCAACCCATCTCACCTTGAGATCGTTAACCCTGTTGTTATTGGTTCTGTTAGAGCTCGTCAAGATCGCTTAGGTGATGATGATGGCTCAGCGGTGTTACCGATTTCAATTCATGGAGATTCTGCGGTCGCAGGACAAGGTGTCGTTGCTGAAACCTTTAATATGTCTTTGGCGCGTGGTTACTGCGTTGGTGGTACGGTACGTATCGTCATTAATAACCAAGTTGGTTTTACGACTTCGAACCCTCGTGATACGCGTTCGACTATGTACTGTACTGACATCGCAAAAATGGTCCAAGCACCTATTTTCCATGTGAATGCTGATGACCCTGAAGCCGTTGCTTTTGTTACGCGCATTGCGCTTGATTATCGCAATGAGTTTAAACGTGATGTGGTTATTGACTTAGTCTGTTACCGACGCCATGGCCATAACGAAGCTGATGAACCTAATGCAACGCAGCCTTTGATGTACCAAAAGATTAAGAAGCATCCAACACCACGTAAGCTTTATGCTGATGTGTTAATTGAACGCGGTGAATTCGATATAGAAACGGCTACTCAATTAGTCAATGAATATCGTGATGCTCTTGATCATGGCGAAGTGGTCGTAAAAGAGTGGCGTCCAATGGCGCTGCATTCGGTTGATTGGTCACCGTATATTGGCCATGAATGGGATATGCCTTGGGATAGCCAAATTGACCTGGGGCGTTTAAAAGAGCTAGGCAACAGAATTTGTCAGTATCCAGAAAGCCATAAGCTGCAAAGCCGTGTTGATAAAATATACAACGATCGTCAAGCGATGGTAAACGGTGAAAAGCTGTTGGACTGGGGTATGGCTGAAACACTTGCTTATGCGACATTAGTCGATGATGGCAAGCGCATTCGTATTTCTGGGCAAGACTCTGGGCGTGGTACTTTCTTCCATCGCCATTCGGTATTGCATAATCAAAGCGATGCAAGCACCTATATTCCTTTAGCCAATATTCATGACAAGCAAGGCCCGTTTGAAGTGCTCGATTCTGTTCTTTCTGAAGAAGCGGTATTGGCATTTGAGTATGGCTATGCAACAGCAGAACCAAGCGGCCTAACGATTTGGGAAGCGCAGTTTGGTGACTTTGCTAATGGTGCTCAAGTTGTTATCGACCAGTTTATTTCTTCTGGTGAACAAAAATGGGCGCGCTTGTGTGGCTTAACTATGCTTCTGCCTCATGGTTATGAAGGCCAAGGTCCAGAGCACTCATCAGCCCGTTTAGAACGTTACTTGCAGCTATGTGCAGAACAAAACATGCAGGTTATTGTTCCATCAACGCCAGCTCAGGTTTACCACATGCTACGTCGTCAAGTGGTTCGTCCGATGCGTCGACCGTTGATTGTAATGTCGCCGAAATCTTTGCTACGTCATCCGCTATGTACATCAACGCTTGAAGATTTAGCCGAAGGTTCATTCTTACCAGCAATTGGTGAAATTGATAACCTTGATGCAGCTAAAGTGAAACGTGTGGTGTTCTGTTCAGGTAAAGTTTACTACGACTTACTTGAGCAACGTCGTAACAACGAACAAGATGATGTTGCGATCGTGCGGATAGAACAGTTGTATCCATTCCCTAAAGAGGAAGTGGAAGCAGCCATTGCTCAGTACACTAATGTTGTTGATTACGTATGGTGCCAAGAAGAGCCACAAAACCAAGGTGCTTGGTACAGTAGCCAACATAACTTCCGTTCTGCCATTCCAGCAGGTGCTGATCTGAAATATGCAGGGCGTCCAGCATCTGCTTCACCAGCGGTTGGTTATATGTCAGTACACTTGAAACAACAAAAAGCGTTGGTTGAAGACGCTCTGACCCTAGCTTAAAGAACTAGAAGTAAAAGGAAGATACAGATATGACAATTGAAATTCTGGTTCCAGATCTACCTGAATCAGTTGCAGATGCAACCGTAGCGACATGGCACAAAAAGCCAGGTGAAGCGGTTGAACGTGATGAAGTTATTGTTGAAATTGAAACTGATAAAGTTGTGCTTGAAGTTCCCGCTCCTGAAGCTGGTGTACTTGAAGTCATTGTTGAAGAAGAAGGTGCAACAGTACTTTCTAAGCAGTTGTTAGCTAAGTTGAAACCAGGCGCAGTCGCTGGTGAACCAACAAAAGATACAACGAGTGATACAGAGCCTTCACCTGATAAGCGCCACAAAGCAACGTTAACCGAAGAGAGCAATGACGCTCTAAGCCCTGCAGTTCGCCGCTTGCTTGCTGAGCATGGTTTGGAAGCCAGTCAGGTTAAAGGTAGCGGGGTTGGCGGACGTATCACTCGTGAAGATATTGATGCTCACCTAGCGAATGCGAAAAAGGCAGCTCCAATGGTTGAAGTTGCTCCAGTGCAAGCTGCCGCACGTAGCCAAAAACGCGTGCCTATGACTCGTTTGCGTAAGCGTGTTGCTGAGCGCTTATTGGAAGCGAAAAATAGCACCGCTATGTTAACGACATTCAACGAAGTGAACATGAAACCGATCATGGATCTTCGCAAGCAGTATCAAGGCTTGTTTGAAGAGAAGCATGGTATTCGTCTTGGCTTTATGTCGTTTTATGTCAAAGCGGTGACTGAAGCGCTCAAGCGTTACCCTGAAGTGAATGCTTCTATTGATGGTGAAGAAATTGTTTATCATAACTATTTCGATATCAGCATGGCTGTTTCTACACCACGTGGTCTTGTGACGCCAGTCTTAAAAGATTGTGATACATTGAGCCTTGCTGAAATTGAAAAAGGCATCAAAGAGCTTGCAATCAAAGGTCGTGACGGCAAGTTAACGGTTGAAGAATTGACTGGTGGTAATTTTACTATCACGAATGGCGGTGTGTTTGGCTCGTTGATGTCGACGCCAATCATTAACCCGCCACAAGCTGCAATTCTTGGTATGCACAAAATCCAAGATCGTCCTATGGCTGTCGATGGTAAAGTAGAAATTTTGCCAATGATGTACCTAGCTCTATCTTACGATCACCGTCTTATCGATGGACGTGAATCGGTTGGTTTCCTTGTGACAATCAAAGAACTACTTGAAGATCCAGCTCGTCTATTACTAGACGTTTAAGTTGAGTTTTCAACACTGGCGGCTGTAACAGTCGCCAGTAACCTTAAGGCTAAGCATGCTCACGTTTAGCCTTCATTTAAGCAAGAGTACCAATACCTTCGCTTAATTTGAGAAGCACCCTACAGACGTACAGCACAGCAGAGGCTGTCGCTTTATGGAAATAATAAATCCCTTAAGGGATAAACAAACGGAATAACATAATGAATTTGCATGAATATCAAGCCAAACAGCTGTTTGCAGAATTCGGTTTGCCTGTACCAGAAGGTTACGCCTGTGATACGCCACAAGAAGCTTTTGAAGCTGCGGGTCGTATTAGTACAGCCAAAAAAGTCGTCAAATGTCAGGTACACGCTGGTGGTCGCGGTAAAGCGGGCGGCGTTGAGTTGCATGACACCAAAGATGGTGTTAAAGATTTTGCCCAGAAATGGCTAGGCAAGAATCTTGTCACTTACCAAACAGATGCAAATGGTCAGCCTGTATCTAAAATTTTGGTAGAAGAAGCTTCAAACATAGCGAACGAACTTTACCTTGGAGCGGTTGTCGACCGTTCATCTCGTCGTATCGTATTCATGGCATCTACGGAAGGTGGTGTCGAGATTGAAAAAGTGGCAGAAGAGACACCTGAACTGATTCATAAAGCCGCGATTGATCCACTTGTAGGACCGCAGGCTTACCAAGGCCGTGAACTGGCATTCAAACTTGGGCTTGAAGGTGATCAAATCAAGCAATTTGTAAAAATCTTCATGGGTCTTGGCAATATGTTTGCACAATATGACCTTGCCCTGCTTGAGATTAACCCGCTTGTTATTACCGCTGAAGGTAATCTGCTTTGTCTCGATGGTAAGATTAACATCGACTCTAACGCGATGTACCGTCAGCCAAAATTACGTGAAATGCATGATCCATCGCAAGAAGATGAACGTGAAGCTCATGCGGCTCAGTGGGAACTTAACTATGTCGCTCTTGAAGGCAACATTGGTTGTATGGTCAATGGCGCCGGTCTTGCGATGGGAACGATGGACATCGTTAACCTGCATGGCGGCAAACCGGCAAACTTCCTAGATGTTGGTGGTGGCGCAACAAAAGAGCGTGTAACAGAAGCATTTAAGATCATTCTTTCTGATTCAAACGTTAAAGCCGTGCTTGTTAATATCTTCGGTGGCATCGTTCGTTGTGACCTGATTGCTGACGGTATCATTGGCGCTGTAGAAGAAGTGGGTGTTACGGTTCCTGTCGTTGTGCGCCTTGAAGGTAACAACGCGCCGCTAGGCTCTCAAAAGCTGGCGGAAAGTGGTCTAAACATCATTGCTGCGACTTCTCTAACTGAAGCTGCGGAAAAAGTAGTTGCTGCGGCGGAGGGCAAATAATGTCGGTACTAATTAATAAAGATACAAAAGTTATCTGCCAAGGGTTTACTGGTGGACAAGGTACGTTCCACTCAGAACAAGCGATTGCCTACGGCACTCAAATGGTCGGTGGCGTTTCTCCTGGTAAAGGTGGCCAAACCCACTTAGGTCTTCCAGTATTTAATACAGTACGTGAAGCTGTTGAAACAACTGGCGCGACAGCCTCTGTTATCTATGTTCCCGCTGCTTTTTGTAAAGATGCGATCCTAGAAGCGATTGATGCAGGTATCAAACTGATTGTTACTATCACGGAAGGTATCCCAACTCTTGATCTTCTCGATGTAAAAGTACGTCTGGACGAATCTGGCGTACGTATGATCGGCCCTAACTGCCCAGGTGTTATTACGCCGGATGAATGTAAAATTGGTATTATGCCAGGCCATATTCATAAGAAAGGTAAGGTCGGTATTGTATCTAGATCAGGTACTTTGACTTATGAAGCAGTAAAGCAAACCACGGATGAAGGCTTTGGCCAATCAACCTGTGTTGGTATCGGTGGTGACCCAATTCCAGGTTCTAACTTTATTGATATTCTTAAACTGTTTGAGGAAGATCCGGAAACTGAAGCGATTGTTATGATCGGCGAAATTGGTGGTACCGCGGAAGAAGAAGCGGCAGCGTTTATTAAAGATAATGTGACTAAACCGGTTGTTTCTTATATCGCTGGTGTAACGGCTCCTCCAGGTAAACGCATGGGCCATGCGGGCGCGATTATTTCTGGTGGTAAAGGTACGGCAGAAGATAAATTTGCGGCTCTTGAAGCGGCTGGCGTTAAAACAGTAAAAAGTTTGGCGGATATCGGTAAAGCACTTCGTGAAGTGACTGGCTGGTAGCTCTCTAACCACTGACTGAAAAATAAACCCCAGATAAAATCTGGGGCTTATTATTTTTATAGGTAAGGGTTTTAGCGTTTTACAAATTGACTACACATAAACATACAGCTTGCACTGATCACAACGGAAGGACCAGCTGGTGTATCAAAATGCCATGAAAGAGTTAAACCACCTAGTACAGCTAATGCTCCAATAACGGAAGCAATGAAAGCCATTTGTTCTGGAGTGGTGGACAAACGTCTGGCGGTTGCTGCAGGTATAATCAGTAGCGATGTCATGATCAAGGCACCAACAAATTTCATACCTAAAGCGATAACAACACCAATCAGCAGCATTAAAATGAGTCGCATCAGATCGACGTTGATGCCTTCGACAAAGGCCAGCTCTTCATTCACTGTGGTTGAAAGTAATGGTCGCCAAAAAATCAATAATAAAATACTGACAGCAATGACACCTGACCAAATAAACATGAGGTCTGTGGTATTAACCGCGAGTAAGTCACCAAATAAATAACTCATTAGATCAATGCGTACATTATCAAGAAAACTCACGGCAATTAAGCCAACAGATAATGAACTGTGTGCCAAAATTCCAAGTAATGTATCAGTTGCCACTAACTGCTGTTTTTGCATAGTAACAAGAATGATGGCAAGACCAAGGCAGCAAACGAGTAACGCTAGATAAAGGTTTATATCTAATAAAAAGCCAAGCGCCAATCCCATTAAAGAGGCGTGTGCTAGTGTATCGCCAAAGTAGGCCATCTTGCGCCAAACAACGAAAGAACCTAGTGGTCCTGCAAGAATAGCAATACCGATGCCTGCAAGTATTGATGGGAGAAGAAATTCAATCATGATGGTGACCGTGTGAATGATTAGGGCAGCAAGTCGCATCGCCCTTTACTGGTTGACCGGCTAAGTCATGGTGATGATGCTCATGCTGATGGTGGTAAAACGCAAGCGTTTCACGGTTATTTGTACCAAACAGAGCTATGTAGCTTGGGTGCTGCGTGATCGCTGCAGGAGAGCCAGAGCAGCAAATATGATGATGTAAGCATATGACATCATCAGTTTTAGCCATCACTAAATGTAAATCGTGTGAAACCATAAACACACTGCAACCAAAGCGGTGGCGTATAGCATCAATGAGGTCATAGAGATCGATCTGGCCTTGAACATCAACGCCTTGGGCTGGTTCATCCAAAATTAGCATATCAGGTCGTTGTAAAAGGGCGCGAGAAATTAAAACTCGCTGAGTTTCTCCCCCGGATAACTTATGCATATCGTTATTTAGTAAATGTTCAGCGCCAACCAGTCTCAGCGCATCTAATAACTCTTGCTTACTGAAATTGCCCGCTAAGCTTAAAAAACGTTTAACTGGTAAGGGTAACGAGTCATTGAGCTTTAGTTTTTGTGGAACATAGCCAATTTTAAGTTTTTTTACCCGAGTAATCGTACCGCTGTTTTGTTTTTGCAGCCCTAATAAAACTTTGACGAGTGTTGATTTACCTGCACCATTGGGACCGATCAACGTTGTAATTTTGCCTTTTTCCAGACTAATGCTGATATTGTCTAAAACACGACGATCATTAAAGTCTACGCAAATATCTTGCAGTTGAATTAAGCTGGACATGAATGGAACTTATTTGCAATTAGGAAGTGTTATAATGTAACATTTCGCTCTCTTTAACGCTATATACCGAATGGAAAAACCACCATGTTGCGTCAAATCGCCTACTGTTTATGCTTAGCTACCTTATCACCACTGGTTTGGGCTAATACCGTTTTGACAAGTATTAAACCGATTCAAATGATCACCTTTGAACTGACTAAAGGCGTCACAGAACCAACGGTATTACTTGGTTCCAACACATCACCTCATGATTACGCAATGCGCCCGTCTGATGTAAAAAAGATAAGAGCAGCCGATTTAGTGATTTGGTATGGCGAAGATTTAGAGCCATTTTTAAGTAAAACCTTACAAGCACATCATAACGTCTTAACCATTAGTCAAATACCTGAACTAAAGTTAAGAGAATTCTCTGGTGATCACCATGACCATGATGGACATAACCATGGAACTCATGATCCTCATTTTTGGCTTGGGGTTGAGCAAGCTAAACAGGTCGCTAGTGCAATCACAGAGCGCTTAAAGAGCACTGATGTAGATAATGCGCTGCTATACCAAGCTAACTTAGAAAATTTCTTAAATGAAATAGCTATCACTAACCGAAATATTGTTCAGCAGTTGCGTTCGGTTAAACATAAAGGTTATTACGTTTTTCATGATGCTTATGGATATTTTGAGCAACAATATCAGTTAAATAATATGGGTCACTTTACCGTTAGCCCAGATCGAAAACCTGGAGCTAAGACCCTGATCAACATTAAAAATTCACTTGCGAAAAATGAAGCTAAATGTGTTTTTTCAGAGCCACAGTTTACTCCTGCTGTTATTGATACCGTGACTCGAGGTAGCCAAGTGAATAGTGGTGTGCTCGACCCGTTGGGTATGGATATAGATGTGAAAAGTGGCAGCTATTTTGAGTTGCTGAACCAGTTGAGTAATAGCATTTATGGCTGCTTGTCTGAATAGATGCACGCTGTATTGTTTGTTGTACATTTACTTGTGGTCATTTTCACTAAATATTATTGTTTTATTTGTTCCTTAACTTCAAAAAATTATAAGTTTAGCTAGAATAGTTGATAATTATCGTCGCAAAAAAACGTTTAATGATTAGGCGTATCATCGATTAAGGCTCTGCTGTTGAAAGGAACATTTTTGTATTCCAAATATTTGAGTCAGGTTTTGTGCTTACTACTTCTGTTATTGGCGTGGTATGCACAAGCCCTGGACAAAGCCCCTTCGATTTTTTACCCCTTGCCAACCCAAGCTCAAGGCAAAGTCTTTGTTGCCCAAAACTTATTCTTGGGTGATGAAGGGGGGATATGGATACACGATGTTCATGGTAAAGTGGTGTTCTTTGATGGACAAAATATCCTTCCTCGTCGCGGTTCAGTACTGGCACAAGACAGCGGTCACATTGCTTATTTCGATAATGCTTTTTGGTCTTACGTTGAGAATGAAGTTTATCGTACTTACCCAGCCCAACACCGAGAGCTTGTTTTCAGCCTCACAGCCGGTTCAGTTATAAAAAATATAGGTGCTTCTAACGGTTTTATTTGGTTAACCGATGACGCACATTTTTACACCTATAATATCCAGACAAAAAGAATTGATACTTATCCGTTGTCGGATATGTATCAATTCAACCAAGTCAGTCAATTGACAATCAATGATGCTAAATTTCTATTGTCAAAGTGGGTGCTAGCAACCAATGCTGGTGTTTATTTATCTGATGGCGAAAGCTTTTCTCATGTATTGAGCTCGAAGAAGCATTTTATTGAAAAGCTTTATTTTTCTGCAAAAAACAGAGAGCTTATCGTTGGTACGCTGAACGGAGCGCTCATTATCGATATAAAAAATCCAAATTCCCAACAACCAAAACGGATTGGATATTCACACGTATTATCATTGGCTGAAACCGACAACGAATATTGGGTTGGCACCGAAGATGGTCTATTCGTCTACTCATTTCTGACCAACAACGTAGTTAAATTGGAAAGCAATGATCAAGACAGCAATGGTTTACCAGGTAATCAAATTTACTCTTTAGTCAATGATTTGCAAGGTGGTATTTGGATAGCAACGGATAAAGGAATTCGCTATTTTTCGCTTTTTGGGTTTCGTTTTGAACGCAACCAGCAACCACAGTTAATTCATAATCAAATTAAGAAAATTGTTCCGCGGTTAGATAAAAAAGGCTACTGGGTATTAACCAATCAAGGTCTCTACCAATTCGATAGTAATTGGAACAAGATTAAGCTTTTGTTCAACCTGCCAATAAATGATTTTGTGCAATTGAGTAACACATCGTTATGGCTTGCCACCCATGAAGGTCTTGTTGTCTATAACTTAGAAACCGAGGCGGAGGAATCCTCTCATTTGCCCTTAAATCTACGCACGACAGATATCCTACACTTAACCCTTGATAATAACGGTTTAGTATGGGGAGCGAATGAGAACCAACTGTGGTCCTATGATGTTGGTGCTAATACGTTGACTAATTACGGTATCGATTGGTTTGTTGACGCCTTTCTGCCAGCTAAAGTGACCTTATTAAAAGCGACTCAGCGTGGTCTGTTTATCGGGACAGACCATGGTGTTTATACCTTAAATCAAGGTAAGATCGTTTTTCGACGGCCAACAAGTGGTTATGGGCGCAGTGTCAATATACTTGAAGGGAGCAATGGGGATATCTGGTTTGCGAGTAGTTACGGTTTGTTTAACCTTTCTCATGACAGGAATGAATTTACTTCAATCCCTTTGGCCGAGGATAATATCAGCCCTAAATGCTTAGCCGAATCACAAGAAGGAATATGGCTTACTTCATCGAATGGTATCTCTCTTTATAATCGACAAGGTGATATAAAAAAACACTATGCTGCACCTCACGGTCTTATTCATAATGAATTTCAAAGTGGGGTTTGTACATCAAGTATTATTGATAATAAAGCGTGGTTGTTGTCTGGTTCCCGTTTTGGTCTGCTTAGGGTCTCACCGGGTAAACTTGTTACGGCTACCCCCCCAAATACGTCGATTATTTTTAGCCAAATAAGTATCGATCATACGCCAGTGATGATTGGTCGTAGCCGTTTTCACCCTCTAGAACTGAAATATGGTAGCTCGATTAGTTTTTTATTTGGTTCTTTACCTGAATCCCGAACCCAATCGCTTGAATTTCGTATTGAAGGCGATGGCCAGTGGCAACCGCTAGAGGGGTCGCAATTAACGCTGGATCATTTACTTCCTGGTGACTACCGAATTTTAGTTAGAGACAACACTCAATATCCACAAAACAGCACAATGAACAGCTTATCATTTGTTGTTGCTAAGCCGTGGTATCTTTCATCATGGGCAATCTTGTTTTACAGCATTATAGTATTGGGCTGTGTTGCTGTAGCCTCTTTATGGCGTTCGCATTGGGTGGCGAAAGCGAACAGAGAATTGAAATCACAAGTGGCATTGAAGACGGAACAATTGCGCCATCAAAGTAAAATTGTACTCACTAACAACCACCAATTACGTAAGCAGCTACAAATTCGACATGTTTTTGTGGAACAGATGCTAGATTCAATTTCACCTACTCTAGATCAGTTGATTTATCGTACCCAACTCAATCAACTTGGTCGTTTAGAACGTCTTGCACAAAAAGTGAAACGAGAACTTACGCTATTACGTAATGTGAGAAGTGATAAAGCTTCCACTCAGCAAATTTATGATTTATCGATCATTCTTAACTCATCAATCGACAGTTGGCGAGATGAATTCGATAAAGCCGAAATCACATTAGTCGTTAATAATGAGCTCAAGCAATCTTACATTGAATCTGAAAGCTTTAATTTTGATTTAATTTTCAATACGTTACTGTCTGATGCTGTTAATCGTCTATATCGCAATCAATCATTACAGATCCACTGCTATGAGCGTGAAAGACGTTTATTTGTTGTTATTATTGATAGTGGTGATCAAATGATGAACTCAAGCGTTGACGGCTCTACTTCCGGTTTTGAACAAGAAGAGTTACATCAATTAATGCGATCTTCAGGTGGTGAAATCCATATTTTTTCTTCTTCAGAGCGAAACTTGACAGAGCTGTCTTGGCCTAGTGTGGATTTATTAACAGAAGAGTCTGAAGCCATTGAACTGGAAGATGCCGCAGAGAAGGTAACGATTGACCCGCTGGAGAAAGAGTGGCTCAAAAAAGTTGAACTGCTGATACAGCAATACTATTCCGACCCTGAATTCAGTACATCATCGGCCGCTAAGCTCTTATTTGTTTCAGAGAGAAGCCTTCAGCGACGTTTTAAAGCTGTTACTGGAAAAACCTTCAAAGAGTATTTGAATGAGGTTCGCTTAGAAAAAGCATGTCAGCGTTTATTAGCTGGTGAAAAAATATCTCAAGTTGCTTTCGACAGTGGCTTTAATGATCCCTCCTACTTTAGCCAAAGATTCAAACATCACTTTGGTTTATCTCCGACTCAGTTTATTGATGACAACGAGTAAAAACTAACTCCATAAGCTATAGCGAGCTCAAGAACGTTTTGTAGCGAGCATGATGATTGAAAATAGATATATCTATAGATATGCCTAAGAGTATGTTGATTGAATTGTCGTATTCGAAGAGAAAGTTTTGATGTGATGATAAAAAAAATATCGTGGTATAGCCGGGGGGACTATACCACGGGCACCAAAGGTGCCTTCGCTTGCTGCCGGAGTGATATGAGTTAGCCTCACATCACCTCTGGATTCATATCAAAGGAGAAGTTTCCTTTCGATGGGTTCACTATATGACTAATCACTTATTTCACTTATAAAATTAACGACAAGATGCCATAAGAAAAACGACATAGTTCGATATTTTCATAACATTATGATTTTAAATCTAAAAATAGAAAGGTCGTAAGCATGAGTTCATTTTTTTGTTCATTTGTTATTTTATGAAAAGGTCAATTTAACGTTTTTGACGTGGTACGTTTTAACAAAAGCAACGTTTTGATTTGCGCAATCTTTGATTTCACTCAAGAACATTAGTCGTATCAACGTGTATTATTCATGTTAATAAAAATATTTCTCATTACCACTACCATTGAGAGTGCTATAAATGAAACTATCTCAATTAAAAGCAGGGGAAAGCGCAAATATTACGGCGTTTTACCAACTTCCAAACGATGTTCGCAAAAAATTGATGGTGATGGGATTGTTGCCTCAAACTGCGGTGACTTTAGTTCGACGAGCTCCAATGGGAGACCCACTTCAAATTGAAGTAAGAGGAGTGTCATTAGCTGTGCGTGAAAAAATCGCAGCTTGTATTGAGGTGGAGAAAGCTTAATGCAATATCAAATTCTAACCGTTGGTAACCCCAATAGTGGAAAAACAACACTATTTAACGGCTTGACAGGTGCCAAACAACAAGTCGGTAACTGGGCTGGTGTAACCGTAGAGAAAAAAACAGGCCACTATTCTCACTCTGGCGATGAATTTAAATTAACCGATCTGCCGGGTATCTACGCTTTAGATAGTGGTAATGACAGTAATAGTATCGATGAGTCTATTGCCTCTAGAGCGGTATTGACTCATCCAGCGGATCTCATTATCAATGTTGTCGACGCGACTTGCCTTGAACGTAGCTTATACATGACGCTGCAACTTCGTGAATTAGGGCGTCCGATGATTGTCGTTTTGAATAAAATGGATGCTTTGAAGCGAGAGCGACAACGCCTTGATATTAAAAGACTTGAAAAGATATTGGGTTGCCCGGTATTCATGCTGTCGGCTACCAGTAAAGAGCAGGTCAATAGCTTCAAAGAGAAATTGCACAAATTATTACTGCAAGGTGTTGCTCTTAAAGAACTGGTACTTGACTATGGTTTGGCATTTGAACGATCAATTGAAAAATTATCGACAGCTTTTCAGCATCAAGAAGTGGTTGCGCGTGCATTGGCTATTCGTGCTTTAGAAAATGATCTGTTGGTGATTAATAGTTTACCTGAGTCACAGCGTGCTCTTGTTCGTAGAGAGCAAACATCAAGTGGTTTAGATATCGACCTACATGTTGCTGATACCAAATACACTTTTTTACATGAGCAATGTAAAAAAATCCGTCAAACGGAAGGAAAATTAAGCCATAACTTCACTGAAAAAGCCGATAAATTCATTTTAAATAAATGGATTGGTGTACCATTTTTCTTTGTAGTCATGTATCTAATGTTTATGTTCTCTATCAACATTGGTAGCGCATTCATTGACTTTTTTGATATCGGGGTCGGTGCATTGTTGGTTGATGGTGGGCATTATCTACTGGATGACCATTTACCAATTTGGTTAGTTACTGTGCTTGCTGATGGTTTAGGTGGTGGTATTCAAACGGTTGCCACCTTTATTCCTGTCATTGCTTGTTTATATCTTTTCTTGGCTATTTTGGAGAGCTCGGGCTATATGTCTCGTGCCGCATTTGTGCTGGATAAAGTAATGCAGCGTATCGGTTTACCAGGAAAAGCTTTTGTGCCGTTAGTCCTAGGCTTTGGTTGTAATGTTCCTGCGATTATGGCAACCAGAACATTAGATCAAGAGCGCGAGCGTAAATTGGCCGCGTCAATGGCACCGTTTATGTCTTGTGGTGCACGCTTACCTGTATATGCATTATTTGCCGCGGCCTTCTTTCCTGAAAGCGGTCAGAATGTGGTCTTTGCGCTTTATTTGTTGGGTATCTTGGCGGCAGTTTTCACTGGGCTTATTTTGAAGCACACACTTTTTCCTGGTTCCAGTGATAGTTTAGTGATGGAAATGCCTGACTATGAGATCCCTACCGTACAAAACGTGCTGATCAAAACGTGGCAAAAATTAAAACGTTTTGTTTTAGGCGCAGGGAAAACCATTGTTGTGGTCGTGACCATTTTGAGTTTCTTAAACTCAATTGGTATCGATGGTAGCTTTGGCAATGAAGACAGTGACAATTCAGTATTGTCTAAAGCGGCGCAAGTTGTGACTCCAGTATTTGCACCTATAGGTGTTAATCAAGACAACTGGCCTGCAACGGTAGGTATTATCACGGGCATTTTTGCCAAGGAAGCGGTAGTCGGTACTTTGAATAACTTGTACACATCAGCCGCCAGCGATGAGGGTGAGTATAACCTTGTAGCAAGTCTGCAAGAAGCAGTAATGTCGATACCTGAAAACTTAATGGGGTTAAGTTTTTCTGATCCATTAGGTATTGAAGTTGGTGACTTAACGGACAGTAACGCTATTGCAGAAGAGCAAGCGGTAGATGCTTCAATTTTTGGCAACCTAAAGCATCATTTTGTGACCGGTCATGCGGCGTTTGCTTATCTGATTTTTATCTTACTTTATACGCCTTGTGTCGCGGCAATGGGAGCTTATGTTCGTGAGTTTGGTATGAAATATGCCCGTTTTATTGCGATTTGGACCATGGGGTTGGCCTACGGTAGTGCGACATTGTATTACCAAGCTAGCCACTTTATGCAGCAACCTGTGAAAAGTTCACTTTGGATCGGCGCAATAGTCATCACGAGTCTATTGATATACCAAACACTGAAGATTCGTGGGCGTAAATTGCAGTCGCTACTGGAGATACAAGCCGCATGATCTTAACGGAGTTAAAAGGTTACATTGAAGAGAATGGTATTGTCAGCCGTGCTGACCTCGCCAAGAAATTTTCAATGAGTGAGGATGGGGTAGATGCAATGCTGAATGTCTGGATTAAAAAAGGGATTATTTCACGTACCATCGATACCAATAAAGCACATCATGTGACAAGGGTGCGTTATGCACTTAACCGCAATGATGGCTTATCACTAACGGTAACTTTGTAACTTCGTTAATGGTTCGATTTTTAAAAGCCGCTGAATTATCAGCGGCTTTTGTGTTTAAGCTTTATTAAAAATTGAACTTAATGAAAGCACATTCTGTATTCTTCTTAATAGATCACACTGTTCTTGCTCGGTGCGCATTACGCCTTGAGTATTTCCCCAAATAGGACCAGGCCAAGCAATATCACTTTTGAAGCGAGCGATATGGTGAATATGAAGTTGAGGCACCATATTACCTAGTGCACCTAGGTTTAATTTGTCGGGGCAAAATGTTGCTTCAAGTGCTTGGCTAACCGCCTGTGATTCAAGCAAAAATTGCTGTTGTTCGTGCATGGGTAAGTGGTGTAATTCTTTTAAGTTTGCTCGTTTAGGGACGAGAATAACCCACGGAACCGCGTTATCTTTGTGTAATAAAGCTAAGCAAAGAGGAAACTGACCTATTAACGAAGTATCTTTAGTCAGTTGAGGGTGAAGTTCAAAATCCATAGCGCTATCCAATATAAGTCGTGTTTTACTAGATAAAATAAAAGGCTGGCGTTTGCCAACCTTTTATATTTGTCACATCAAATAATTACATGCGTTCTAGAGTATCAATGCCTAGCAGTGATAAGCCTTGTTTGATGGTTTTCGCAGTAAGCGCAGCCAATTTTAGACGGCTTTGTTTGATGCTCTCATCTTCTGCTACAAGGATCGGGCAGGCTTCATAGAAGCTAGAGAATTGACCTGCAAGTTCGAATAGGTAGCTACACATAACATGTGGCTGACCTTCACGAGCAACGGTTTGTACCGCTTCTTCAAATTGAAGTAGTTTAGCAATGAGGGCTTTCTCTTTTTCTTCAGTAACTTTGATTTCGCCAGTGAGGTTATCCATTGATACCCCAGCTTTTGCAAAAATAGATGCAACGCGAGTGTAGGCATATTGCATGTATGGTGCAGTATTCCCTTCAAACGCTAACATGTTATCCCAATCAAATACGTAGTCAGTGGTACGGTGTTTAGACAAATCGGCATATTTTACAGAGGCCATCGCAACTGTATTTGCGATATTGGCTTTCTCATCTGCAGCGAGATCTGGGTTTTTCGATTCAATTAGTTTTGCAGCGCGCTCTTGTGCTTCATCAAGAAGATCAGCAAGGCGTACTGTACCGCCAGCACGAGTCTTAAATGGACGGCCATCTTTACCTAGCATCATACCGAATGCGTGGTGCTCTAGAGTGACTTCTTCAGGAACATAACCCGCTTTGCGAACAATGGTCCAAGCTTGCATTAGGTGCTGATGTTGACGAGAGTCGATGAAGTACAAGACGCGATCCGCGCCCAAGGTTTCGTAACGGTACTTAGCACAAGCGATATCGGTTGTGGTGTATAGGAAACCGCCATCACGCTTCTGAACGATAACGCCCATTGGTTCGCCATCTTTATTTTTGTATTCATCTAAGAATACAACTTGTGCACCATCGTCTTCTTTAGCTAAGCCTTTCTCTTTCAGATCAGCAACGATAGTTGGTAGCATGTCGTTGTACATACTTTCACCCATGACATCATCACGAGTTAAAGATACATTCAAGCGGTCATAGTTGCGCTGGTTTTGGATCATTGTGACATCAACCAGTTTCTTCCACATTTCTGCACAGTACGTATCGCCACCTTGCAGTTTTACCACATAGCTACGCGCTTTGACTGCGAACGCTTCATCTTCGTCGTACAGTTTTTTCGATTCGCGATAGAAGGCTTCAAGATCAGACAGTTCCATTGATACTTCGCCTGACTCTTGCTGTACTCGTTCAAGGTTGGCGATAAGCATACCAAACTGAGTACCCCAGTCACCGATATGGTTAGCGCGGATCACTTTATGACCGAGAAACTCTAATGTACGAACCACAGCGTCACCGATGATGGTAGAACGTAAATGACCAACGTGCATTTCTTTCGCAACGTTTGGTGCAGAGTAATCTGCAACGATGGTTTGCGTTTCAGCGGTTGCTACACCAAGGCGAGAATCAGCCAATGCTGCGTCTGCTTGTTTTGCTAGGAAAGCTTCATCTAGGAAGATGTTTAGGAAACCCGGACCTGCGATTTCAACTTTAGAAGCGATACCGTCTAGGTTTAGAACGTCCAATACTTTCTGAGCAAATTCTCGAGGGTTAGTGCCTAGTCGTTTAGCAACGCCCATAACGCCGTTTGCTTGGTAGTCACCAAATTGTGGTTTTGCAGATTGGCGAACAGCTGCAGGGCTGCCTGCAGGTGCGCCAGCGGCTTCAAGAGCCTGAGATACTTTGTCATTAATAAGTGCTTGGATATTCACACGCGTGTCCTTCAATTCTGGGAATTGCAAAGGTATGCATTTTATTCACCGCATTGGGTGAATGCATATCTCGATTTTGTTCATAATTTGGCGCACATAATACCAATTTTATTAAGGCGCTTACAGGGACTAAATTAGGAAATTTTCTACTTTTCAAACCGATCTTGGTACTATTGGGCGAAAATCATTATTTTGGACCGTTTAAATGTTTGAACCTCTCATTGATGCACAACTTCACCCTGAGCAGTTAAAACAAAATATCATTCAATTTATGCATAAAATTCAAGACCTAACTGAAATTTTGCATATTGATTTATCAAGCAATAAAGCCGACCACATCGCGTTGCGTATTAATGATCCTGACTTAGCAATATTGGCACATAAAGCTTGGCTTAATGAAGGAAGAGAGATTTCGAATGCTGAAATTAACGGGCGTCCTATTATTGTGCTTGAATTTTCATCACCATTACAGGTGTTAAGTTGGTCAATTGAGTGTCTAGAACTGCCTTATCCGGCTCCTGGAAAAATTTACCCACAGCAAACTTGGGAACACATCGAGTTTGTTGTGCAATCCAATGCGCAAACTGCTCAAGAATATCTGCATGACATACAGTCGCGTTATCCATCTCTGCAAGAGCAGTGGAATAAGCTTGAGTCAAAAGGGGTTAAAGTAAAATTATCGAGCCCAAAAGGAGAGGGGGAACGGTTGAATAACCCGACAGTTGCCTTTAAGTGGCAGGGGATATGTATTAAGTTACACCCGCATTCATTGAAAGATATCGTAGCGTCAGAGCAAGCATAACTTGCCCTGACTATTTTTGCTGCTAAATATATTAACCTAAATCGCAATCTTTAGGACGAAGCTGAAATTCTTCAATTGAGCCGATTTCTTGGCCTAAGCTCAGCGTTTCAGCATCGTGATGAGCATTACCTTGCGAGTGCATAATCAAGCGGTTTGCTGTTCTTGGTTTTAATTCATTAACGATAAAGCGAATCATATCACTGCGACTGAGTAACTTAAGTTCTTCCAAGACCAACTCTCTTTGGTCAAATCCGGCATCTTTATTGCCAATGGCGACCCACAGCCGTTGTGCTCGGCTACGTAGGGTTGGGTCTGGCGCTGAAATTTGATTCCACAGCCCGCGTTTACTGCTGTGCCATTGGTATTCATTAAGTTCAAGAAGCACCATGTAAAAAGCATTCAGAAATTCATCGACAGCGGTGATTAACTCGCTAGGAGCCGCATTAGGCGATTGTACATAAAGCACAATACCTGGGTGTCGGTTGAGTGGCATATTGCCCGTGCCGACCATATAACCAAGCTGTTGCTTGGTACGGATCTCATGGAAAAAAGTCGCTGACATCAGATGGTTTGCCAGTGAATATAAGGCGATATTGCGCGCTGAGGTGTCATCACATTGGTAGTACACCACTACCGCAGAGTCTTCTTGATCGCAATGAACTTCTCTTTGAAACGTCCCATTTTTTCCAAGCATGATCAGTGGGCGCAGTGACTCTCCATATTGTTGGTCTTTCACTCGCAATGCATTCTTCAATGTCTCGGCCATCGATTGTGCATCTTTCCGTAACCAGTCTCCATACACGAACATTTCAACATGCAGCTGAGCTAAAATTTGATCAACAAAGTCACGTAACTCTTCTAACTTGATGTCTTTTAACGCCTCGAGTAGTACGGGATGAGGAGGGTTGTTGGGTTGCAAAATCCCTGTCATGGCATTAAAAATCTGCGATATTGGGCGATCTTTAGTCGTATTACGCCAATTTCGCAAAAGTTGTTGTTTAATAGTTTTAAAACGACTCTCGCTGAAATCACGTTTGGCGAAGCGCTCTAAAATCATGTCCATCAATTGAGGTTGTTTTTGACTGAACCCCGAAATAGTTAATGTAACGCCACCTTGGTGTGCGTACATGTTGTAGTTCATGCCGGCGATTTCAGCTTGGTAAGTCTCTTTGGCAAGCGAATCTAAAAACATTTCAACGCATAGACGTGTTTTGACGATATTACTCGGATTTGCAACTGAAATCGGGCTATCAATGGCGATGTAAATTACCCCTTTAGGTACCCTAAATTCCCTATCTTGCAAGTGCCACAAACGAAAACCTGGTAACTCTTCAATAATTTCAGGATATTCTGACTGTGATGGTTCCAAATCTTTTGGGTCTAAGTCGTAACTAATGAATGGATTTTTCGGTGGTAGTGAGGTCGCTATATCAATGGGTGTTGAAAATAGTGCGAGCTGTGAGTCGGAAAAAGGCGTCACAGAATAGGGGGTAGAATACCATTTTACGTGTTTGCCATAAGCACCACCTTTGGCAACTAAAGTAGCTCGTAGGTTGCGAGGCGTTAGATACGAAAGCATTTGTCGTAGAAGCTGTTCATCGTAACCTGCCATCATGTAGTCACCATAAATGGTGTCTTGCGGCTTGTAATGCTGCATATTTACCACTAAATGGCTCACCATATCTAATGGTCGAGTGGTTTCTTGAAAGCGAAAAGCCGATTCAAGCACTGCTCTTTTTTCGTTATAGCGCCACTCATCTAGCCCTTGCTCGGCGATCAGGCTAATTTGGGTAAAGAGCGCTTGAATGATCACCTCAATATGATTTAGTCCCTCGCGGGTGAGATTAAAACTGACCGAAAACTCGCGATAGTTACTACCGCTAGCGCCTCCCCCTGCTGATAAAGAGGTGATCCAACCTTTTTCTTTTAGGGCTAGCATCAAGCTCCCTTCACCCTCATAACCGAGTAAATGAGCGAAGTAAGACAATGGTTTCACTTCATAAAAATCATCCATGCTTGGCGCTGGGAAGCTTAGTATAAGTTTACGAAGTTCCTTTAATGGCTCGATTTGGATAAATACCCCGGTATGCTCTTCCAACACAAAAGGTTCCGAGACAGATTTATGCCCAAGCTGCTGATTCAATATTGAAGAGAACTTTTCTTCTGCTAGCTGCTCAAGTTCATCTAGACTATGTGGGCCCGATAAAGCAAGCGTCATTAAATCGGCAGAGTAGTGTTGATTATGGAACTGGACGATTTCTTCGCGAATAGAAACATCATTTCTGTCACACAGAGTATCTAAATTACCCACCGAGAATTTCGCAAAGGGGTGCGCAGGGTTGATGGTTTCTTTTTGCACCTGGTACAAGCGGCGAGAGTCGTCGTTGAGTTTGAGTTTAAATTCAGAATCGACGGCTTGTCTTTCTTTATCTAAGGCTTCTTCATTAAACAGGGGAGCACAGAAAAATTGGCTGAAGCGGTCGAGGGCTTTTTCGAACGTATTCGGGCTGACATCGAAGAAGAAACAAGTATGTTCTGTTCCTGTCCAGGCATTATTGCTGCCACCATGTTGACTAATAAAACTTTGAAATTCGCCTACTTTCGGGTATTTTTCTGTGCCCAAAAACAACATGTGTTCGAGGTAGTGTGCAAGGCCTTCTCTATCTGATGGATCATCAAAATGGCCGACATTGACCGCTAAGGCCGCCGCTGATTTTTGCGCATCATCGGCTTGAATTAGTAACGTTCTCAACCCGTTAGTCAATGTTACATAGCGATAATGGTGAGTGTCGTTTGGGCTTAAATGCACGGTGAATCTCCACAGAAAATGCTATTCTAATTATGGCGTTGAAACAGTTTGGTGCAAACAGTAAGCAACGATTTTATGAACAAAATGTCATTTTAAGTCTTTGATCAACTTTAATAGACTGTTAACAAGGTCGAAGTCTTTGCTAGGTCTCCTGATATAATTGAAAATAATGCAGCGTAGACTGCCAACATGATAATCACTAGGAATGAGTAATGAAGATTTTTATTATGCGCCACGGAGAAGCTGTGCATTATGCCGCGAGTGACGCAGAAAGAGCCTTAACCGAAAGAGGGCAGCGCGAGTCAGTAGCTGTGGCCGTTGCTTGTGAGAAACAAGGTCTTCGTCACTTTGACAAGGTGCTTGTTAGCCCTTACCTAAGGGCGCAACAAACATGGGCATCTATCGCGTCATATTTTGAATCTGACGATGTGGTTACTTATGATGATATTACGCCCTATGGACAAGCCGATACGGTCTTTGACTATGTTTCAGCGTTAGTGGATATCGAGCAGTTAGAGTCAGTTTTATTGGTCTCTCACTTACCATTAGTCGGTTATTTGGCCGCAGAATTTGTCACCGATCTTGTACCACCGATGTTTCCGACCTCGGGACTGATCGGCATCGACTATGATCCGCACACTATGCAAGGAAAGCAGATGTGGAGTATCTACCCTTAATGAGGGCGGGTAAAAAACTCCCATAAGATGAATAACTAGGCTACGTTTGATCAATGAGAGTAACATTTATCATATGTAGCCATTATTTTGACTTTGTTGCTGGACTGAAAATTGCATCACAATGCTAATTCATTGTCATATATATCAATATTCATCAATAGATTGCTTGCTAGCCTATGAAATTCACACTCCCATTTGCGGATAGATTACCGTCAATACCACAACGTAGTATGCCTGCTATCGGTGCGCCGATTATGGTTTTGGCGACGTTGGCGATGGTTGTATTACCGATCCCCGCATTTTTGTTGGATCTGTTTTTCACGTTTAACATTGCCCTATCTATGGTGGTGCTATTGGTGACGGTTTATACCCGTAGGCCATTAGATTTTGCTGCGTTCCCTTCGGTGCTTCTTATTGCCACTTTGTTGAGACTAGCACTGAACGTTGCTTCCACTCGAGTCGTTTTACTGTACGGTCATGAAGGCCCAGGCGCGGCGGGTAATGTGATTGAAGCATTTGGTAATGTGGTTATTGGTGGTAATTATGCGGTTGGCCTAGTTGTCTTCTTAATTCTGATGATCATCAACTTTATGGTGGTGACTAAAGGTGCGGGCCGTATTTCAGAAGTAAGTGCTCGCTTTACCTTAGATGCATTGCCAGGTAAGCAAATGGCAATAGACGCTGACTTGAATGCGGGGTTAATCGATCAAGAGCAAGCTCGTGTACGCCGTTTTGAAGTCACCAAAGAAGCTGACTTCTACGGTTCGATGGATGGTGCGTCAAAGTTTGTTAAAGGGGATGCGATTGCTGGTATCCTTATCTTATTTATTAACATTATCGGTGGGTTATCCATCGGTATGGCTCAGTATGGCCTAGGCTTTAAAGAAGCCATTGAAATTTATACCTTGTTGACCATTGGTGATGGTTTGGTTGCTCAAATCCCATCGTTACTATTATCGATCGGGGCAGCCATCATGGTGACTCGTCAAAATACTGATGAGGACATGGGTGAGCAGGTTATTTTTCAGTTGTTCGACAACCCTAAAGCTCTGACCATCACCGCAGGTATTTTGGGTGTAATGGGTATTGTCCCGGGAATGCCACACTTTGCGTTTTTACTATTGGCAGCCTTGGCTGGTGGCGGTGCCTATTTAATGCAGCGCAAACAGAAGAAAGCGGCAGAAGAGAAACAATTGCCCGCTAAAGTTGATAGCGATACGCCTACACAAAAAGAGTTGTCGTGGGATGATGTTCAACCCGTTGATGTGATTGGCTTGGAAGTAGGTTACCGTTTGATCCCACTGGTCGACAGGGACCAAGGTGGCGAGTTGTTAGAGCGAGTAAAAGGTGTCCGTAAAAAGCTGTCTCAGGACTTTGGGTTTTTGATTCCAGCGGTGCACATTCGCGATAACTTAGAGTTAACTCCAAACAGCTACCGGATAACATTGATGGGCGTAGCCGTTGGCGAAGCAGAAATTCGTCCCGATCAAGAACTTGCGATTAACCCAGGGCAAGTTTACGGCGTTATTGATGGCGAGCGCACGGTTGACCCTGCTTTTGGCCTTGAAGCCGTGTGGATCAGAGAAGATCAACGTGAACATGCTCAAGCGTTAGGTTACACTGTTGTTGACTCTTCAACCGTTCTCGCTACACACCTTAGCCAACTTCTCACAAATAATGCTTCACAGCTTATCGGTCATGAGGAAGTGCAAAATCTTATCGAAATGCTTGGGCGATCAGCACCGAGATTGGTGGAAAACTTTGTCCCTGACCAACTGCCACTTGGTACCGTCGTAAAAGTGCTGCAAAACTTACTCAATGAAGCTATTCCTATCCGAGATATCAGAACCATTATTCAAACATTGGCTGAGTACTCAGGTAAGAGTCAAGAACCTGACATATTAACCGCAGCGGTTCGGATCTCATTAAAACGTTTAATTGTTCAAGAAATCAATGGAATAGAGCCTGAGTTGCCAGTGATTACACTCATTCCTGAGCTGGAACAAATATTGCATCAGACAATGCAAGCATCGGGCGGAGAGTCTGCGGGTATTGAACCTGGTTTAGCGGAACGCTTACAAGCTGCACTCAGCCATGCAACGCAAGAGCAGGAATTAAAAGGTGAACCTGCGGTGTTACTAACCTCAGGCGTACTTCGTTCGACATTGGCGAAGTTTGTGAAAAACACAATACCGAATTTGCGTGTGCTCTCTTACCAAGAAATACCTGACGAGAAACAAATTCGAATTGTTCAAGCCGTCGGAAACTAACGGAACGGCCGCCAACTGATACATAAGGCTTTGCCCCTTAAACACGGATATCTGCTTTGAAAATAAAACGATTTTTTGCCAAAGACATGCGTACCGCACTGCTTCAAGTAAAAGAAGAACTTGGCGCAGAAGCGGTGATCATGTCGAATAAAAAAGTCGCGGGTGGTGTAGAAATTGTCGCCGCTGTTGATGGTGAGCAGCCAGCGCAACAAAACAGTAACAAGCGTTACAGTTCTCAGCCTAGGGCGCAGGGATATACCCAGGTCACCCCGTCATTGAATAATGCTAATACATCTCGCGAACTCGATGATGATCGCGTCAGTCTGCAAAATAGTGCAGATACTGGGCGTTCAATGACCAAGCGTTTCGCGAATATGCTTAAGCAATACAGTACACCGGGAAGCTCTGATTCTGAATATCGTTCAGAGAATGAAGATTCCTTGTCGGCATTGCTACAACGTCAGTCGGGCTCTAAACATTCGAATACAGGGCGAAATAGCCCAGAGTTAAATGCTGACTCACCACTCGCGAAATTGATTGCTGAAGACAGAAGATCGGCATCTCGACCAGCACCAAAATTAGATCCATCCCGCTACGATCGCCAACAAGTTAAAGAGCAGAATGCTGCAAACCCTGAGCTTGAGAATATGCGTGAAGAAATGACGTCGATTCGACGCTTATTAGAACATCAAGTGTCTGGTCTCATGTGGCAAGAAGTCGAACGTCGTGAGCCACTGCGAGCAATGTTGATCAAAAGACTTGAGCGAATGGGTGTTTCACAAGAGTTAGCGGATCAACTGGCTTGTTATATTCCAGAAGATACGCCACCACCAAAAGCGTGGAAAGCGTTACTTGGCTTAGTGGCTGATCAAGTCCCTGTTTCTAAACAAGATATTTTAAAACGTGGTGGCGTGGTCGCGTTGCTAGGGCCTACGGGGGTGGGTAAAACTACCACGATTGCAAAACTGGCGGCTCGCGCAGCGATGGAATATGGCGCAGACAATGTCGCACTCGTTACTACTGATACTTACCGTATTGGTGCACATGAGCAACTTTCCATTTATGGAAGAATTATGGGATGTCCTGTAAGAGTTGCTAAAGATTCCAATGAGTTAGCCGATGTAATATATCAGCTACGTAATCGTCGCCTAATTTTAGTTGATACTGCTGGTATGGGGCAACGTGATGTTCGATTATCCGAACAGCTCGATACCTTGATGCAAGAGAGTAGCGAAGTGATTCATAGTTATCTTGTATTGCCAGCTACGGCTCAAAGAAAAGTACTACAAGAAACCATTGAGCATTTCAGAAGGATACCTCTTTCTGGGTGCATTATGACTAAACTGGATGAATCATTGAGTTTGGGTGAATTTGTGAGTGTTGTCGTTCAAAATGCGTTACCCGTCGCTTATATCGCGAATGGTCAACGTGTACCCGAAGATATTGTGATTGCACAGCCGAAATACATGGTCGCAAAGGCAAATGAATTGCTAGAGAAGTCGACAGAAAATGAACCTCATTACTGGAGCAGTGACTCCGAGAGATTCTAGGCGGCGGACAGATATGGCGAATAATATGATATATGACCAAGCGAGCGGTTTACGCCGCTTAACTCAACCGTCACTTACCAAAGTCATCTCAGTGACGGGTGGTAAAGGTGGTGTTGGTAAATCTCACGTGACACTCGGTATGGCGATCTGTATGGCTCGTCAGGGTAAGAAAGTCATGGTTTTGGATGCTGACTTAGGTCTTGCTAATGTGGATGTCATGCTTGGCATCCGACCGAAGCGAAACTTAGGGCATGTACTCGCGGGTGAGTGTGAATTAAAAGATGCCATTGTTGAGGGCCCTTTTGGTATTCGAATTATCCCAGCGACATCGGGTACACAATCAATGACAGAGTTGTCACATGCGCAACATGTTGGTTTAATACGTGCCTTTGGCAGCTTAGAAGATGAGATGGATATCTTACTCATTGATACTGCAGCCGGTATCTCTGATATGGTGGTGAGTTTCTCTCGTGCAGCGCAAGATGTGGTTATTGTGGTGTGTGATGAGCCAACTTCTATCACGGATGCATATGCACTGATCAAACTTTTGAGCAGAGAGCACCAAGTTCAACGCTTTAAGATTGTCGCTAACATGGTCAGAAGCTATCGTGAAGGTAGGGAATTGTTTGCTAAATTAACTTTAGTGACAGAAAGATTCCTAAATGTGAGCCTCGAGCTTGTCGCTTGTATACCTTTAGATGATAAAGTACGCCAAGCCGTTAAAAGACAAAAGATTGTCGTCGATGCATATCCACGCTCGCCAGCGGCACTTGCAATTAGCTCACTGGCGAACAAAGCATTAACTTGGCCGATTCCTAGAACACCAAGTGGACATCTAGAGTTTTTTGTAGAGCGTTTACTCAATAGAACAGAAAGTGTAGGGGAACCATTCGGTGAATAAAGCGCTTACTTATGACCAACACGGAAACCTTAATAGCCAACAAGCATTTTTGGAAAAATACTCTGTATTGGTAAAGCGTATTGCACACCACTTGATTGGACGCCTGCCGCCCAACGTATTAGTCGAAGACTTGATACAAGCGGGTATGATCGGCCTACTTGAAGCACAGAAAAATTATGATGGGACCAAAGGTGCAAGCTTTGAAACCTATGCAGGGATTCGAATTCGTGGGGCAATGCTTGACGATATTCGACGTGGTGATTGGGTACCACGCTCGGTTCATAAACACAATCGAGAAATTACCCAAGCTATTTCAGTACTGGAAGGTGAGCTGAATCGAGAGCCATCTGATACCGAAGTTGCAAAGTTTTTGGGCATGTCATTAGATCAGTACCATACTGTATTGACTGATATTAATTGCTCACGAATTGTCGGTATTGAAGACTTAGGCATTTCAGATGATGCAATTTCCCCTTTAGATGACGATGAAGATAACTCGCCATTTAAGGGAGTTGCAGATGAATCGTTTCGTAAAGCATTGGTTGAATCAATAAAATCACTTCCAGAACGTGAAGCTTTAGTACTTTCGCTCTATTATGATGAAGAGCTAAACTTAAAAGAAATTGGTGAAGTACTTGGGGTTAGCGAATCTCGCGTTAGCCAAATACTAAGCCAATCTATGCAGCGACTAAGAGTAAAGTTAAGTTCTTGGACGCAAAATGACTAATATCACTGATTTCGAGCTCAGTGGAGGCAATTTTGAATAAAAACATGAAGATCCTTATTGTTGACGACTTTTCAACAATGCGCCGTATTGTTAAGAATCTACTTCGAGATTTGGGCTTCAATAATACCCAAGAAGCAGACGATGGCCTGACAGCGTTGCCTATGCTTAAGAAAGGTGATTTTGACTTTGTTGTTACTGACTGGAATATGCCAGGTATGCAAGGCATCGATTTGCTGAAAAACATTCGAGCAGATGCAGCGCTAAAGCATTTACCTGTACTTATGATTACGGCAGAAGCAAAACGTGAACAGATCATCGAGGCTGCGCAAGCTGGTGTTAATGGCTATATCGTAAAACCATTTACGGCTGCTACGCTTAAAGAAAAACTAGATAAAATTTTCGAGCGTTTATAAAGCTTTTTTGCCATAGGCAAAAGGTATTCTATTCATTTTACGCGCGAAAAGGCCAATCGGATGATTTCATTAGAACAAGCAAAAGAGCTCGTTCAGCTACTAGAAAATGAACAGCAAGAACAGGCAGATCTGCTACTTAAAGACATCTATGACAATGCAAGCAATCCAATGCTGCAAGAAATAGGGGCTTTAACTAGGGAACTGCATGATTCTTTGAAACAGTTCAGTATTGATGAGCGAATGACGCAAATTGCCAATGACGAAATCCCAGATGCAAGGGACCGCCTTCAATACGTCATTGATAAAACAGAAGTGGCTGCGAATAAGACAATGGATGCAGTGGACAGATGCATGCCGATAGCCGACAACCTCCATGAAGGGTTGCTTCAAGTTCGTCCTCAGTGGAACGAATTAATGCATGGACGCATTGATCTCAACGAGTTCAAAGCGCTTTGCCACCGTATTGATGCATTGTTGTCACAAGTTGAAGGCAACAGCAGCGAATTACGTGGTCAGCTAACTGAGATTTTGATGGCGCAAGATTTTCAAGATCTGACAGGTCAAATAATTAGACGTGTAATTACTTTGGTTAATGAGGTTGAGGGTCGTCTTGTTGAAATCCTCACAGCCTTTGGTACTAACCAAATAGAACAAGAATCGGATAAGAAGAAGAACGCTTCAATCGATCCTGAAGGTCCAATACTGAATCCTCACGAAAGAGAAGACGCGGTTTCATCTCAAGACGAAGTCGATGACTTGTTATCGAGTCTTGGTTTTTAGGGGTAACGTATGAGCTACGAATTAGACGAAGACATTCTTCAAGACTTTTTGGTTGAAGCGGGTGAAATTCTGGAATTGCTGTCAGAGCAATTGGTTGAACTTGAAAACAACCCTGAAGACAAAGATTTATTAAATGCAATTTTCCGCGGCTTTCATACCGTGAAAGGGGGCGCAGGGTTTCTTGCTTTAACGGAGTTGGTTGAAACTTGCCACGGTGCTGAAAACGTATTTGATATCTTGCGTAATGGCCAAAGAAGTGTGACATCTAGCTTAATGGATACGATGTTGCGTGCTTTGGATACCGTTAATGCACAGTTCAGTGCTGTTCAAGAAGGGGAACCCCTTGAAGCCGCAGATCCTGTTTTACTCGATGAACTGCACAAACTTTGCCGACCTGAATCTGAAGATGAAGTCGAACAAGTCGTAGCTGATGCTGTTGTTGAAGACGAGCCCGTCATTGAAGAGTCACTGCCGGAAGCCACTACTTCAGCCAATATTGTCGATTCAAATTCTATCGATGAAATTACTCAAGACGAATTTGAGAAATTACTGGATGAATTACATGGTAAGGGCACTGCACCTAACGCAGTTAGCTCTGCTCCAGTCGCAACACCAGAAGTAAAAACACCAAGTGTAAGCACGGCAAGCGGTGACATCACCGATGATGAGTTTGAAAAATTGCTTGATGAGCTGCACGGTGCAGGAAAAGGGCCATCGGTAGATGAGCCTAAAACCGTTTCTGAAACCCCAGTAACTCCTACAACACCAGCTGCCAAGCCAACGCAAGGCGCTAGTGATGATTTGATGAGCGATGCAGAGTTTGAAAAACTACTCGATGAGCTACATGGTTCTGGTAAAGGGCCTTCTGTGGAAGAGCTGGAAATGGCGACCAAGCCTGCCGCTGCGAATGTGCAGCCTACAGAGCCTGTAAAACCAAAAGCACAAGTTGCAAAACCAGCCGTAGAGCCAGCACCTAAAGTTACCGCAGAACCTGCGAAAGCTGCAACTGCTGTCGTTACAGATAAAAAAGAAGTCGCACCGGCCGCTGCTAAAAAAGCGCAACAAGCGGAAGCGACTGTCCGAGTTGATACCTCGACACTTGATATCATCATGAACATGGTTGGTGAGTTAGTATTAGTTCGTAACCGTTTGCTTAGCCTTGGCCTGAACAGTAATGATGAAGAAATGGCCAAAGCCGTCTCTAATCTTGATGTTGTGACTGCTGATTTACAAGGTGCGGTAATGAAGACCCGCATGCAGCCAATCAAAAAAGTGTTTGGTCGTTTTCCTCGAGTTGTTCGAGACTTAGCACGTAGTTTAAACAAAGACATCGTGTTGGAAATGCGAGGAGAAGAAACGGATCTCGATAAAAATTTAGTTGAAGCGCTTGCCGATCCATTGATCCACTTAGTGCGTAACTCGGTTGACCACGGCGTTGAAATGCCAGACGATCGTGTAAAAGCTGGTAAATCTCGTACTGGTAAGGTTATTTTGTCTGCTTCTCAAGAGGGTGACCATATCGAACTCGCTATCGTTGATGATGGTGGTGGTATGAACCCAGACGTTCTACGTGGTATCGCGGTGAAACGCGGTATGATGGATGAGGATGCCGCATCTCGCTTATCAAACAAAGAGTGTTTCAACCTTATCTTCATGCCTGGTTTCTCAAGCAAAGAAAAAATTTCAGATATTTCTGGGCGTGGTGTGGGTATGGATGTTGTTAAAACAGCAATCAATACATTAAACGGCTCCATTGATATCGATTCTGAAATGGGCAAAGGTACAAAGATCACCATTAAAGTTCCTCTGACGTTAGCGATTCTGCCGACTCTAATGGTGGGTGTTGCTGGGCATCCGTTTGCACTTCCTTTGGCGAGCGTTAATGAAATCTTCCATTTAGATCTTAGCCGTACCAATATTGTTGATGGTCAATTAACTATCATTGTACGTGAAAAATCGATACCACTTTTCTATCTGCAAAACTGGTTAGCTCCTCAAGCCGGTAAAGTCGAATTACGTAAAGGTCATGGCCATGTTGTTATTGTACAAATTGGCAGCCAACGAGTCGGCTTTGTTGTTGATGCACTAATTGGTCAAGAAGAAGTGGTCATTAAGCCCTTAGATAAGTTGCTTCAAGGTACGCCAGGTATGGCGGGAGCCACGATCACTAGCGATGGTCATATTGCACTGATATTAGATGTGCCAGATTTGCTTAAGCAATATGCGGCGGCTTCGCGGATATAATTTGAGCACTCAAGAATAAGGATACCCATGGCGATTAGAGTATTAGTCGTTGATGATTCAAGCTTTTTTAGACGTCGAGTGAGTGAGATTATTAACTCAGAAACTCGTCTTGAAGTCATTGATGTCGCTACCAACGGTAAAGAAGCTGTTGAAAAGGCGAGAAGCTTAAAGCCAGATGTCATCACAATGGATATTGAGATGCCGATCATGGATGGCATCACTGCTGTTCGGGAAATAATGGCACAGAACCCAATTCCAATTTTGATGTTTTCTTCACTCACTCATGATGGGGCGAAAGCCACTCTGGATGCGTTAGATGCGGGTGCATTAGATTTCTTACCGAAAAAATTTGAAGACATCGCACGCAATAGAGATGAAGCAGTTGCTCTGTTACAGCAGCGTGTTATCCAAATTGCATCTAAAAAAGGGTTGTTAAGAAGACCGCTGGTTTCACGTCCAGCAGTGTCAGCAGCGACATCTTTATCGAGTAGATCTCCATCACCAACAACGTCTCATACGCCAAAACCAACGAGTGCACTGGCTCGTTTTAAAGCGTCAGGTAAAAAATATCAATTGACAGCGATTGGTACGTCTACCGGTGGTCCTGTTGCATTACAAAAAATTCTCACTAAGTTACCCGCTAATTACCCACACCCAATTGTGCTTATTCAGCACATGCCAGCTACGTTTACCGCTGCTTTTGCAAGTCGGTTGAACTCTCTGTGTAAAATTGAAGTGAAAGAAGCGCAAGATGGCGACGCATTAAAACCTGGAGTTGCTTATTTGGCTCCTGGTGGTAAGCAAATGATGATCGAAGGACGCCCGGGTACTGCAAAGCTGCGTATTCTTGATGGTGGCGAACGGATGAATTATAAGCCTTGTGTTGATGTAACCTTCGGTTCTGCCGCGAAGATCTACGCTGATAAAGTGTTATCGATGGTATTAACGGGTATGGGGGCTGATGGCCGTGAAGGTGCTCGTATGTTGAAAAGTGCTGGTGCGACAATCTGGGCTCAGGATGAAGAAAGTTGTGTGGTGTATGGTATGCCACAAGCGGTTGCTAAAGCAGGGATTTCGACTGAAGACTTACCGTTAGAGCGTATTGCTGAACGTATGTTGGTTGAAGTTGGTCTTGCATAAAGGAAGTTCAATGATTGTATGGAGCGTTGCAAATCAAAAGGGCGGTGTGGGTAAAACAACCACAACGATTACGCTTGCCGGTTTGCTGAGTCAGCAAGGAAAAAGAGTGTTGCTGGTTGATACCGATCCTCATGCCTCGCTTACCACATACTTAGGGTATGACTCTGACGATGTACCTGCCAGTTTATTCGATCTATTTCAACAACGTGAACTTACCGAGAAGAGTGTTACCCCTCTGATACTGAAGACTGATATTGAAGGCATTGATATTATTCCTGCGCATATGTCTTTAGCGACACTTGATCGCGTGATGGGTAATCGTAGTGGTATGGGCTTGATTTTAAAGCGCGCGCTTCTCGCGTTACGCGATAATTATGATTATGTGCTAATAGACTGCCCACCAATTTTAGGCGTGATGATGGTCAATGCGCTAGCCGCGAGTGATCGTATTCTTATTCCCGTTCAAACTGAGTTTCTGGCGATGAAGGGGCTTGAGCGGATGATTCGCACTTTGGCCATCATGCAAAAATCACGCAGCCGTTTATTCAAAGTGACGATAGTGCCAACCATGTACGACAAGCGGACTCGAGCTTCTCTGCAAACCTTGAATCAGTTGAAAAAAGATTATCCAGAACAGGTATGGAGCTCTGCGGTACCGATTGACACTAAATTCCGTGACGCAAGTTTGAAACGCTTACCCGCTTCTCATTTTGCAGAAGGAAGTCGTGGTGTGTTTGCTTATAAACAGTTGCTAATATATTTAGAGAGGCTAGCTATAGATGAGTAGTGGGCCATTATTATCGAGCGAGCAAGCACTTGATGACTACTTTACCGCTTTGCTAGATGAAGAAGCTGTAGAGCTTGATGTACAAGATTTACAGCAAGAAGAGCCAGTAAGCATCGAAATTGAACCTGAATTATCGACATCGATTCAATCTGTGCCTGAAAAAAGTCATTTTCACTCTGAAGTTGCAGAATTTGAATTACCAAATTTAGATGATGTACAGCGCTTACTGAGCCAGCTTGAATCAAGTAACCCTGTAGCAGAGTTAGATCTTGAAGAAATTATGGAGCAAAACACCGCACAAATTTCTTTGAAAACTGAGCCTGTTATTGTCGAGCCAGTGGTAGAACCCATAGAAGAAATTCAAGAATGGGATACTGTGGATACCGAGAGTGCGAAACCTGATATTAATCTTGAGTCGGATGTTGAGACAGAGATTAATATTGAACTCGAAGCTTCAGCTATTGATGCTGTTCAGCCAAATAATACCACTGAGCATGAGCTATCGTTAGAGACACAAACAGGGGCCGATGGTGTGGCTGCGTGGCAAAGTACGCAGAGAACACAAGACTTTCAAGTACTTTATTTTGAAGTCAATGGTGTCACATTTGCTGTTCCACTTGATGAGCTTGGTGGCATTCACCGCATGGGCTCGCTGAATCATCTTATCGGACGACCGGCTTGGTATTTAGGATTACAAACCAATAAAGATAACCAACTAGATGTTGTCGACACTGCAAAATGGGTGATGGCAGAAAAACTGTATGACGATTCTTATAAAGAGGGTTATCAATATATTGTGATGCTTGGTGAAAGTATGTGGGGATTAGCAAGTACTCAACTTATGGGTACTGAGTTACTGAGCACGGAAAAGGTTCGCTGGCGAGAATTAGCGGGGAAACGCCCGTGGCTTGCTGGAATGGTAAAAGAAAAAATGTGCGCTTTGATCCATGTTGAAGCATTGATAGCTATGCTTAATGCAGGACTTGATGTAAAAGCACTAGAGAAATAATACATTTATGTCGGAATCGACTTAGAGAGGAAAAGGTATGTCTCAGACTAACGAAGTGGAAGTAAGAAAAGATAAGTCTAATGACGAAGTGCTTCAGTGGGTGACGTTCCAACTAGAAGAGGAAACATATGGAATTAATGTAATGCAAGTACGTGAAGTACTTCGCTATACAGAAATTGCTCCTGTTCCTGGAGCTCCAGATTATGTTCTCGGTATCATTAACCTACGAGGTAACGTTGTTACCGTTATCGATACTCGCTCTCGCTTTGGCTTAATGCAAGGTGAGATCACCGATAATACACGTATCATCGTGATTGAGTCTGAGCGTCAAGTGATTGGTATTTTGGTTGATAGTGTTGCTGAAGTTGTTTATCTACGTTCTTCTGAAATCGATACTACGCCAAGCGTTGGTACTGACGAAAGTGCGAAGTTTATTCAAGGTGTGAGTAACCGCGATGGCAAACTGCTGATTCTCGTTGATCTGAATAAACTGCTAACAGAAGACGAGTGGGATGAGATGGCTCATCTATAATGAATGAAGCGATGCTGTTCAGTGCACCTATTTTAGCGGGTGGTGCGGTATTAGTTATTTTGCTGCTGTTGCTTGTGGTTATGCGAGTAAAGTACAGTCTTACTCGGCAAATAGAGCATCAGAGGCAGCATGCCCGTTCTTTAGAGAAAGAATTACAAAAAGGTAACAAACAGCTGTTAGAGGTTCGTTCTGTTGTGCTTGGTCTTGGTCAGAGAGTGACAGAGCAACAAGATGTTATCCAGCACTTAAATGAGCGCATTATTGAGTTAGAGCACGTTGATACCGATGGGCGTTTATACAGCCGAGCCACAAAAATGGTGCAGCTTGGTGCTGATATTAATGAGCTAATTGAGCAGTGTGAATTACCAAAAGCTGAAGCTGAACTGATGATGTCGCTACAAAAGAAATTGGCAGGGCAAGAAAGTGTTCCACCACTCAGCCGTTCTCCTGAAGGTAGGCGACCTGTTCGCAATGAAAAACGTACTGTACGTAAATAGTCGGTAGTAAAAACTAAAGAAGGAAGCTATTGGCTTCCTTTTTTAGTTTTTACTACACAAGATTTTCGATAAATCAAAATGTAGCCATAAAGTAGTAAATGAGACAAAAAATAATTAAAAATTAACAGTTTCTTACTTAGATTCGTGATTCGTAATGGTCTTATTGTATTTTGTCTTTTGCGCTGTGTGGTAATATAGCGACTCAAATTTTTTGACATAGATGCACATGCTTGAAGTAAATGACCTAACTGCCATTCGAGATGACAGAGTTCTATTTGAAACACTGAGCTTTGTTATTGATGCAGGAGAACTGGTACAAATTGAAGGTCGCAACGGTACGGGGAAAACGACATTGTTGCGTATTATTGCTGGTTTAGGTGATAGGGATGAAGGCTCTATTTTATGGAATGGCGAGCATATTGAATCGGCTCGTGACGAGTACCATCAAGATCTACTTTTCCTTGGTCACCAAACGGGCGTTAAACGCGATCTCACCGCGTTTGAAAATCTTCATTTTTACCAATCAATACATTCTTCAAAAGCAGAAAAAAATGATATTTACCAGGCGTTAGCCCAAGTGGGTTTAGCCGGTCGCGAAGATGTTGTGGTTGCCCAACTCTCTGCGGGCCAACAACGCCGTGTTGCACTAGCTCGTTTATGGTTAAGTGAACAAAAGTTATGGATTTTAGATGAACCATTAACAGCGATTGATAAGCAAGGCGTTAAGGTGCTAGAAACATTATTCCTAACGCATGCGCAGCAAGGCGGAATAGTGATTTTAACGACTCACCAAGATATGTTTTCAGACTATCCGCAATTACGCAAAATTAAGTTGGGAGATTAACCGTGATCTCAGCCATAGGTATGGTCGTTCGTCGAGAGTTACTGATAGCGTTTCGTCGCCAAGCGGATATCTTTAATCCACTGTGGTTCTTCATTATCGTGATTACATTATTTCCGTTGAGTATTGGACCTGAACCCAGCTTATTGGCACGCATTGCTGCTGGTATCGTATGGGTGGCAGCGTTGTTATCTGCACTGTTATCGCTAGAACGGCTGTTTCGAGATGATTTTCAGGACGGCTCGCTAGAGCAAATGATGTTACTGCCAGTTCCTCTGCCTATTGTTGTCATAGCAAAAGTGGTGGCTCATTGGCTATTGACAGGTCTGCCATTAATTTTGATCAGTCCATTGCTTGCGGTGCTACTTTCACTGGACTTTAATACTTGGCTTGCTGTTGTCATGACCTTGGTCATAGGCACACCCACGTTAAGTTTTATTGGGGCTATTGGTGTGGCTTTAACGGTCGGTCTGCAAAAAGGTGGTGTTTTACTAAGCTTACTGGTTCTACCGCTGTATATCCCAATTTTGATCTTTGCTACATCGGCGATTGATGCCGCTTCGTTAGGAATGACGTATAACGGTCAACTTGCGATTTTAGGAGCAATGCTGATGGGGGCAATAACACTTACTCCTTTTGCCATCAGCGCTGCATTAAGAGTCAGCGTCAACTAATTTTATCTGAGTTAACCATATCTGGGCCAATTTTAGCTCAGTGTACAAACAATAAACTGAGCAGACACATGTTCAGGAGCAATGAAGTGAGAGTGAGATAACAATGTGGAAATGGCTACATCCCTACGCTAAGCCTGAATCTGCTTACCAACTTTGCGGTAAGTTACTACCTTGGTTTGCGATAAGTGCGTTGATATGTTTAGTGGTCGGTAATGTTTTAGGCTTAGCTTATGCCCCTGCTGATTATCAACAAGGTGACAGTTTTAGGATTATTTATATCCATGTACCTGCTGCTATTTGGTCTATGGGTATCTATATGTCGATGGCAATTGCGGCGTTTATCGGCCTTGTTTGGCAATTGAAACTGTCTAATATGGCGGCGGCTGCCATGGCTCCGATTGGTGCAGTGTTTACCTTTATCGCTCTGATTACTGGTGCGGTGTGGGGAAAACCAATGTGGGGGACGTGGTGGGTATGGGATGCACGTCTGACTTCAGAGCTTATCCTTCTATTTCTCTACCTAGGTGTTATCGCGCTCTATCACGCGTTTGATGATCAAAAAACTGCTGCGAAAGCCGCCGGTTTATTGGCGATTGTTGGTGTTATTAACTTACCAATCATCCACTTTTCTGTGGAATGGTGGAATACGTTGCATCAAGGTGCAACCATTACCAAATTTGAAAAACCGTCAATATCCAATGACATGTTGTGGCCATTGTTACTCAATATCTTTGGTTTCGCTTTCTTTTTTGCCGCCGTTACTATGATTCGTTTGCGTAACGAAATCATTAGCAAAGAAAGTCATCGCCCGTGGGTTATCGAACTCGCAACCAGCAAAATTAAGAAAGGTATTTAATATGCATTTTGATTCATTTGGTGATTTCTTAGCGATGGGTGGTTACGCCGGTTACGTTTGGAGTGCTTTTGGTATCACTTTTTTATCGATGCTAATTCTATTAGCCGTTAGCATGAAACGTGGAAAAACCTTATTACAAGACGTTCAAGCAAAAGTGGATCGTCAAGCAAGAATTGATGCCGCTAAGCATATGGAGAATACACTATGACCCCAAGACGTAAAAAAAGGCTAACGATTATTTTGGCACTATTCATCGGGGTTGGCGCCACTATTGGCTTAATGCTGTACGCACTAAATCAAAATATGGATCTTTTCTATACGCCAACAGAGCTAGTTCAAGGTAAACCGGACGGCACGAAACCTGAAGTCGGTCAACGTTTACGCATTGGTGGCATGGTTGTCGTGGGGTCAGTGACTCGTGACCCTGAATCATTAAGAGTGAGTTTTCAGTTGCACGATGTTGGACCGAATGTAACGGTCGAATATGAAGGCATTTTGCCTGATTTATTCCGTGAAGGTCAGGGGATTGTTGCTCAAGGTGTGCTTAAAGATCCAACCACAGTCGAAGCTTTTGAAGTGCTAGCAAAGCATGACGAAAATTACATGCCACCAGAAATAGCAGAAGCGATGAAAAAGACACATCAGCCGCTAGACTATACGGCGGAACAGAAACAAGGAAGCGCTCAATGATTGTTGAAATTGGACATTTTGCCCTTATTGTCTCTCTAGGGCTTGCAATTTTATTGAGTATCTTGCCTTTGGTTGGTGCGTCTCGCAGCAATACCATGCTGATGAATACTGCGCGTCCACTAGCGTGGGGAATGTTCCTATTACTGCTGCTTTCGTTCGCTGTCTTATTGTGGGCATTTTATGTCAATGATTTCACCGTGCAATATGTGGCCAGTAATTCAAATAGCCAGTTACCGTGGTATTACCGATTAACTGCAGTATGGGGAGCCCATGAAGGTTCGTTGTTACTTTGGGTATTGATCCAAGCAATTTGGACGGTAGCCGTGGCTTCTTTCAGCCGTGGTATGCCACAAGAATCGGTTGCACGGGTACTTGCTGTCATGGGCTTGATCAGTGTTGGCTTCTTACTGTTCATTATTGTTACCTCGAACCCGTTTTTACGCACGCTACCTTACTTTCCTGTTGATGGGCGCGATCTCAACCCATTATTACAAGACCCTGGGTTGATTATCCATCCACCGATGCTTTATATGGGTTATGTTGGGTTCTCGGTTGCATTCTCATTTGCTATTGCTTCATTAATGACTGGACGCCTTGATACAGCGTGGGCTCGTTGGTCTCGCCCATGGACAACCGCTGCATGGTTATTTCTAACACTTGGCATCGCTCTTGGTTCATGGTGGGCTTACTATGAACTTGGCTGGGGCGGCTGGTGGTTCTGGGATCCTGTAGAAAACGCATCGTTTATGCCATGGTTAGCAGGTACGGCTTTAATGCACTCTTTAGCGGTGACAGAAAAACGTGGCACGTTTAAAGCATGGACCGTTTTACTGGCTATTTCCGCATTTTCACTCAGTTTGCTCGGCACTTTTTTAGTACGTTCCGGCATCTTAGTGTCGGTACACGCTTTTGCCTCCGATCCTTCTCGTGGGCTATTTATTCTTGGGTTCTTAGTCTTTGTTATCGGCGGCTCACTGTTGTTATTTGCATTGAAAGGCGCATCAGTGCGGGTTCGCGGCAACTTCGAATTGGTCTCGCGCGAAAATGCATTACTTTCTAACAACATCCTCTTGATAGCTGCACTGGTTGTGGTGCTTGTGGGAACATTGCTGCCATTGGTGCATAAACAGATTGGTCTTGGTTCGGTTTCTATCGGCGCGCCTTTCTTTAATATGTTGTTTGCGTGGTTAATGGTGCCATTTGCCTTCTTACTGGGGATTGGCCCTCTTATCCGTTGGAAGCGAGATAATTTCTCGAAGCTATTAAAGCCAATGTTGCTGTGTGGAACCGCTGCACTCGTTATTTCGGCTGCTATGGTTTATCTATTGTCCGAGCACTTTAGCCTAATGGCGTTTATGGGGTGGGTGATGGCGCTGTGGATTATTTTGCTACATGGTGTAGAGCTGTATGAGCGAGCGACACATCGCCATACTTTCTGGGACGGTGTGAAGAAGTTGCAACGCAGTCACTGGGCAATGATGCTAGGACATATTGGCTTGGCTGTTACCGTCATTGGTATTGCGATGGTACAAAACTACAGTATTGAACGTGATGTGCGTCTTGCTCCGGGGGAGTCATTTAAAATTCAGCAATACGATTTTTATTTTGAGGGTTTAAGAGATAAAGATGGCCCGAACTATGACGGTTATATTGCAGACTTTGAAATCACTCAAGATGGCAAATATGTCAATACATTGCACGCTGAAAAGCGTTTCTACAGAACTGCTAAATCGATGATGACAGAAGCAGCCATCGATCGTGGTGTTACTCGCGACCTTTACATAGCAATGGGTGAAAGATTAGAAGATGGCCATTCTTGGGCAATTCGAATCTACTATAAGCCGTTTGTTCGTTGGATTTGGGCTGGAGCATTGTTGATGTCTTTTGGTGGCGCGATTGCGATCAGTGATAAACGTTACCGCTTTAGAAAAAATACCCAGCAGGAGGCCTAAATGAACAAAAAGATTTTATTTATTCCACTGCTTGCTTTTCTTGGTTTGGTTGCGGTGTTCACCACCCAATTAGTGAAAAATACCGAAGGGGATGATCCAACCAAATTGGAGTCAGTCCTGATTGGTAAGCAGGTACCAGAATTTCGTTTGGAAGATCTGGCCGAACCAGGCAAACTTTATGATCAGTCAGTTTTTAAAGGTGAGCCACTGCTACTTAACGTCTGGGCGACTTGGTGTCCAACTTGTTATGCCGAGCATCAATACCTTAATAAGTTAGCCAGTGATGGTGTGAAAATCATCGGTCTGAACTATAAGGATCAACGTGACAAAGCGGTGAAATGGTTAAATGAGCTGGGTAATCCTTACTTGATTAGCTTATTTGATGGTAATGGTATGTTAGGGCTCGATCTTGGCGTATATGGTGCACCGGAAACGTTCTTAATTGACTCTGATGGTGTGATTCGTTACCGCCATGTGGGTGATGTTAACCCAACCAACTGGAAAGATACCTTGCAGCCGATGTATCAAAAACTGCTTGAGGAGGCAAAATGATGAAGCGCTTTGTTCTATCAATCCTTGCCAGTTTAGCCTTGGTCTTATCCGTTCAAGCTGCGATTGAGGTGTATGAATTTGATAATACGCAGCAAGAGCAGCAGTTTAAAGACTTAAGCAACACGTTACGTTGCCCTAAATGCCAAAATAATACGATTGGCGACTCGAATGCCGCGCTTGCTCAGGACTTGCGCCATAAAGTGTACGAAATGACAAAACAAGGCAAATCAGAGCAGGAAATCGTTGATTATATGATCGCACGCTACGGCAACTTTGTGACATATAACCCACCATTCACGGTAGCAACCTCTATTTTGTGGTTGGGGCCATTGGCCGTGGTGGTGTTTGGTTTTGGGTTTATCGTCTTAAGAACCCGTCGCAGTAAAGCTTCTGTCACAGAGCAAGCTGAAAATTGGGATGCCCAAAAGGAAGCGAGACTAAAGCAGTTACTAGAAAATGAAGCTCTTGATGAGAAGAATGGAGACAAGCAATAATGGCGTTTTTTTGGTTATCGACCCTCATTCTTACCTTCATCGGTTGTGTGTTTATCATATTGCCTATTATCAAACAAAAATCTAATGATGATGTGGCATTGCGCGATGAACTGAACAAAGCTCTTTTTAAAGATCGCCTATCTGAGCTGCAAGTAGAAACTGAAGAAGGGCTTGTGGATAATGAACAAGAACTGATTTCAGATCTAAAACAGTCCTTGCTTGATGATATTCCGGCTGAGTCTAAAGTGAATGGTTCTTCTTATATCTCACCAGCGTTGGTACTCATTCCATCAATTTTACTGGTGGTGGTGCTAAGTTACGCTGTTTATATAAAATTAGGTGCTGCTGATCAGGTCGAGCAGTGGCAGCAAGTAAATGCTAACTTACCTGCATTATCGAAAAAGCTAATGTCACCCAATGGGGAAGCGTTAACTGATGATGAAATGGAAGATCTAACGTTGGCTCTGCGCACACGTCTCCATTATCAACCAGATGATGCAACCGGTTGGTTGCTGCTTGGGCGTATTGCATTGGCAAATAGAGATATCGAAACCGCGATTGGTTCAATGAAAAAAGCGTATCGTTTAGAGCCTAAAGACGCCGACGTGAAGCTAGGTTATGCGCAAGCATTGATGTTGTCTCAAGATGAAATTGATCAAAATCAGGCTCGCTCAATACTCACAGGGCTAGTTCAGCAAGACTACGTTGATTTGCGAGTCTTTTCATTACTTGCATTTGATGCCTTTGAGCGTCAGGATTACCCTGCAGCGATCAAATACTGGAGCTTAATGCAGAAGATGATCGGTCCCCAAGATAGTCGTTATGAAATGTTGGCGCGCAGTATTGAAAGTGCTCAAGGCAAAATGCAGCAACCTGATACTGATGGTGTTTCCGTGCCAGTCACTATTGCATTGGACAGTTCAGTAACCTTGCCGCAAAATGCTGTCTTAATTGTTTCAGTACATAGTGCTGATGGCGCACCTATGCCAGTTGCCGCTGCACGTTATCCTCTTTCGCAATTTCCACTTAAAGTGACGTTGGATAATCGTAACAGCATGGTGCAAGGACGTCAGTTATCCGATTTAGCACAATTTATCGTTCGAGTTCGTGTTGATAGCGACGGTAATGTCAGCACAAAAACTGGCGATTGGTTTGGCGAGAGTACGGTTGTTGAGATGGGGCAGCCCGTCGAAGTTGTAATTAATAAGCAATATTAACTACAACCGAATATACTTAGAACAGGATAGGCCGATGCAGTCATCGGCCTTTTTACATGGAAATTGAATATGATAAGCCGAATAGGCCGAGCCACATATCTTACTCTACTATTTTTCCTTCTTGTAGGATGTGCTAGTGCACCAGATTCAAATTCACCGCAATTAAGTGAATCCAGCCTTGAAGATCCATTCGAAAGTTTTAATCGTTCAATGTGGACTATTAACTACGATTACCTCGATCCTTATATAGTTCGTCCGATCTCCATTGCTTATGTCGGTTACATTCCGGTGCCAATAAGGAATGTCATTGCCAACGTGTTATCTAACCTTGATGAGCCATCAAGCGTTATCAATAATTTACTAATGGGTAATGGTGAAAAAGCCGTTGACCACTTAAATCGTTTTTGGCTGAACAGTACACTTGGCCTACTTGGTATGATAGATATCGCTTCTGAAGCAGGCATCACCAAACATAATGAGAAAGCATTCAGTGACGCAGTAGGGCACTATGGAGTAGGGAATGGCCCCTATGTAATGATACCTGCTTATGGTCCCTATACTATCCGTGAAGTAACGGATGTCGTAGACGGTATGTATGTCCCGTTATCCTATCTGAATATATGGGCAAGCTTAGGCAAATGGGCATTTGAGGGAATGGAAAAACGGGCGTTGCTCGTATCACAAGAATCGACACTTGAGAATTCACCAGATCCATACTCGTTGACACGTGATGTCTATCTACAAAGACAAGATTTCAAAGCCGAGATTGACAACCAAACCTTTGATGAATCAGAAGAAGATTTCCTTGATGATTATTTAGAAGAAGGTTTTTGATTATCCGTATATTCGATGTCGGTATGTCATACAACTATGCCGACATCACTCTACCGCTGAAATACTCATTAGCAACAATATATTCTGTATTACGAATTAATTCGTCTTGCATTTCAGCCCAATGAATTTGCTCACCAAGATCGCTATTTGATGTGGCTACCACGCCTCCAACTCTTATGTTGAACGGGGTTAGCTCTTTGGCCCAACTTTGGGTAAAGCCAGACACCATTGAATTCGCATTTTCAATCCCCGACAAGTCATACTCTTCATTTTGTGAAACCACATTAACAATTACCCCATGCTTATTGCTTTGGCGCATTCGCTCAGCACTGACTTGACCAAAGATAAACAGCGTTGATGCCATCATGGCCAGTTTTTGGATGAACAGCTCGGCATGCTGTTCCCCTATCAGAGATGGTAAAGGGGCATTTGGCCAGTTATTGACCAGAACATCTGGTGCACTTTGGTACGTATCATTAATATAATCAAGAAGTTGATTGATGCTATCTAAGGAGTAGTCCGGCGTATGATAGTAATGCACATCATTCGATATCGCATGGCAACGAGTGAATGTTTCCATTAGCCCATTTTCATCTTGGTCACATAAAATAATTTTTGCACCTAAATGGGCAAAATGAACAGCCAGAGTACTGCCTAGTATTGAGCTTGCTGAAGTGATTAATACAATTGCACTTTTTATATCCATTGGGTGCCTCACCCTATTATTTGTGTTGTCGTTCTCGATGGATTTCGTCTGTATAGGATGGTTGATTAGTTATGGTCGCGATGTGAATAGCATCAAATAACGCGCTCTGAAGAGGCATGGTGTGCTGTTTTTTTGCTCGGTCTCACATTCTGCAATGGATAATGTCGTTTGGTATTGCATCTAAGACACTAAACTTGAGTACGGATCTGATCGTGTCGATGTGCGACCGCTAATTGGACATATAAATCTGCAGCAAGCAATTCAGTTTTAGGTGCTGATAGATGACGCCGTTCATGCCCAGACAAGTTCAAATAAACCTCTTCCGGGAAATTATGTGTATCTTCAGGTAAATAAGTGAGCACTTCAGGCTTTAAGTAATGGCTCAGCTTAGCACTAGCTAGCCCACCGTGATGAAACAATTCGGCTTGCTTTGCGGAAACCGTGTAGGACGTAGAGTCAGAACGCAAGGCTTGAGGATCGCAGAGCTCAAACCTTTTACGTAGTAATTCATCGCTAGTGGGCGGGTTCTCTATTCGCTCCACTGGGGTATTATCACGAACATCGTTAGAAAACATTGACAAGATGAGAGCAAAATCAGCCCGACGCCCTTGCTGTACGGCATGACTGAGGCCTGTGCCGAACTGAAGCTCGTTAATAATACTGGCTTTATCTAATGTATGTACTTGCATTTGCCTCTCCAACCGATGCACTTTTAACGGCTAGGATGCAGATAACTTTAGATTAAATAATAAAAAAGCCTGCGGGGAAGCAGGCTTATCATATGACTAAATGTAAATCCTAGGGGAAAGGATTATTTTGCTAGGTTTTCTGCTACGAATGCCCAGTTTACCAGTGCCCAGAAACCGTTCATGTAATCAGGACGTAGGTTGCGGTAATCAATGTAGTAGGCGTGTTCCCATAGGTCAACCGTCAGCAGTGGTGTTACACCTTCTTCAGTTAGCGGTGTCGCTGCGTTTGAAGTGTTAACGATATCTAGAGAACCATCTGCTTTTTTAACCAACCAAGTCCAAGAAGAACCAAAGTTGTTGATTGCAGAGTCTGTGAATTTTGTTTTGAATGCTTCAAAAGAACCAAATGCAGCATTAATTGCGTCAGCAACAGCGCCAGTTGGTTCACCGCCTGCGTTTGGCGCTAGACAGTGCCAATAGAAAGTGTGGTTCCAGATTTGAGCTGCGTTATTGAAAACACCACCAGTAGAAGTTTTGATGATTTCTTCTAGAGATTTGCCTTCGAATTCAGTTCCAGGAATAAGACCATTTAGCTTAACAACGTAAGTGTTATGGTGCTTACCGTGGTGGAAATCTAGAGTTTCAGCTGAGATATGTGGTTCTAGAGCGTCTTTAGCGTAAGGAAGAGCTGGTAATTCAAATGCCATTGCTCGATTCTCCATAGTGGTAGAAAGAGTTTTCTCTTTCGGTTGCTTCCAATGTTATTGTGATATTCGTCGATATGACTGACTTGCAAATCATTTTAGCAACTTTTTACTTTATTAAAACCCTAATTTTTAAAAATTGTTGCATTATCGTGAGTATAAAAGTTTTGCGTCACGGTTAAGTTGCTATTGATAGTTTTCATATTTTTAAGTTTGGCTTATGAGCAAAACTGGTGAATGTGGCTATTTCAACGAAAATACCCCACATATCCACAAATAATATGTGCTTTATATTCTCCACTAATGATTTAGAATGGCGTAAAGACAATCTCCATCCATGAAGAGGAAGCAATGGAAACTATCGACAAAATTAAACAGCAACTTGAAGAAAATACTATCCTTCTGTATATGAAAGGTTCTCCAAAATTACCAAGTTGTGGATTTTCTTCTCAAGCGGCACAAGCTTTAATGGCGTGTGGCGAAAAGTTTGCTTATGTAGATATTCTACAAAACCCAGATATCCGTGCTGAACTTCCTGTATATGCACAGTGGCCAACGTTTCCACAGTTGTGGATCGAAGGCGAGCTTATCGGTGGTTGTGACATCATTCTAGAGATGTTCCAAAAAGGCGAATTGCAGCCATTGATCAAAGAAGCAGCAGCACGTGCAGGAAATGAAGAATAACACTGTACAAAATCACAGTTTTTCTTGATTTTTTAAGGCCACATTGGTTAATGTGGCCTTAATTGTATTTGCCGAATGTGTTTATGACTCGTTTATTTATTGCCGAAAAGCCAAGCTTAGGGCGAGCGATTGCTGATGCCCTGCCTAAGCCGCATAAAAAAGATCAAGGTTTTATTCGTTGCGCCAATGGCGATATCGTAACTTGGTGCATCGGGCATTTACTAGAACAAGTTGAGCCAGACGCTTATGATCAACGCTTCAAAAAATGGAATATGCTCGATCTACCGATTATTCCGGCACAATGGCAACTTCGGCCGCGTAAAACATCGAGCAAACAACTGACGGTTATTCGTAAACTGCTAAAAGATGCCACACAAATCATTCATGCCGGTGACCCAGATAGAGAAGGGCAGCTACTGGTTGATGAGGTGATTGACTATTGTAAAGTCAGCCAAACCAAGAAAGACCAAGCATTACGCTTGCTTATCAGTGACTTAAACCTACCAGCCGTGCAACGTGCTTTGAACCAGATGCGCAGCAATCGAGATTTTATCCCACTTTCGGTTTCAGCTCTGGCTCGTTCACGAGCTGACTGGCTGTATGGCATGAACATGTCTCGCGCTTATACACTACTTGGGCAAAAAGCGGGTTATCAAGGTGTATTATCGGTTGGGCGAGTGCAGACGCCGGTACTTGGCCTGGTAGTGAGAAGAGATGAAGAGATCGAAAATTTTATTCCTCGTGACTACTTCACTCTTGATGCTCTTATTCCGTATCTAGACGGGCAGGCGGCTTTTGACATTCGTGCTCGTTGGAAGCCCAGTGAGGCTTGCCTGCCATGGCAAGATGAAGATGGACGAATTTTAAATCGCAAACTTGTCGAAAATGTGGCTAACCGAATAGCAGGGCAACCGGCCAAAGTGATTGAGTCTGAGCAAAAGCAAACTAAGCAAGCTCCACCTTTACCGTATTCGCTCTCTGCATTGCAAATTGATGCGGCAAAACGTTTCTCCATGAGTGCTCAGCAGGTGCTCGATACGTGTCAGTCATTGTACGAAAAGCATAAGTTAATCACTTATCCGCGCTCTGATTGCCGATATTTACCATTGGAGCATTATGCTCAGGCATCCTCAGTCACTCAAGCGATTGCTAACAATGCCAAAGACCTTACCACCGCCGTAAATGGTGCAAATTTATCGCTGAAATCGAAAGCATGGAATGATAAAAAAGTGGAGGCTCATCATGCGATTATCCCCACCCCAAAACAGGCATCTGTGAATGCATTGTCGAGCTATGAGATGAATGTCTACCAGCTTATCGCTCGTCAGTATTTAATGCAGTTTTACCCAGCAGCGATTTATGCAGAAGCTAAATTGGTATTTGATATTGCTGGTGGGATCTTCATTGCGAAAGGGCGGCAACTGATTTCTACAGGCTGGAAAATACTTTTAGGCAAAGTGGAAGAAGATGATGGTGGTGTGGATAGCGTCCCTCCCTTAAATGAAGGCACGGTTCTTACATGTCGAGAGGGAGAGGTTAAAGATCGGAAAACCGAGCCACCGCGTTATTTTACAGAAGCGACATTACTGCAAGCCATGACAGGTATTGCTCGTTATGTCGAAGACAGCGAACTAAAGAAAATTCTGCGTGAAACCGATGGCTTAGGCACAGAGGCAACCAGAGCGGGTATTTTAGATACATTATTTAAGCGTCAGCTATTAACACGACAAAATAAGTTGATCATGAGCTCCACTGCTGGGCGAGGGTTAATTCATGCATTGCCTAATGAATCGACTTACCCTGATATGACTGCCCATTGGGAGCATCAACTGCATGCGATGGCAGAACGAGGCCAAGCCTATCAGCCGTTTATGCAAGTGCTGCAAGAACGCATTACTCACATCATGGAACAGGCTAAGTCAGGGCCTGTGCCGGAATCACTGCGTTCTTTACCAAAAGTAGAACGCCCAGCTTTTAAGCGCAGCCGTGCACGTCGTAAAGGTAAGGCTGCCTCCAAATTATGAGGCTGTATGCAGCATCCACCTATCTTTTCGACCTAAGCAACTTCAGACGATAAATAGTGGCTTGGCAGTTTGTGGATCGCGATTTTTAGTGCATTGAAACAACGTTCATCAATGGCTGTATGTAAATTTTCTTCCATGATCTGTAGGGTTTTAGGGATGGGGATTGCCCCACGATAAGGTCTTTCTGCAGTAATGGCATCGAAAATATCGGCAGTGGTAATGATACGTGTCATAAGTGATATTTCGTCACCACTGAGCCTCTTCGGATAGCCAGTACCATCGAGCTTTTCATGATGTGCACCTGCGATTTTCGCTAGTGATTGGAAAGGGGAGATCTGCAATAAAATTTGTTCAGTTAAAGCGGAATGAGTTTTTACCGCTTCCCATTCTTCATCATTAAGCTTATCTGGCTTGTCCAAGATGGTATTGCTAATACCGAGCTTGCCTAGGTCATGTAATAAAACTGCTCGTTTTAGCCATTTGCGTTCATTTTCTTCGATGCCTAGCTCTTCGGCAATCAGGTCTGTATAAACCGCAACGCGTTCGCTATGACCTGCGGTATAAGGGCTTTTAGAGTCAACTATTTTTCCAAATGCGGTAACGATGCAGTCAAAATATTCGTCATTTACCGAAATGCTGACTTGTGCGGGGGCTAGGTTCATGACTCTTTGGCAAATATCATTTGCATTGAGTCCCTGGCAAAACGCCAGTTGTTGTGAGACAGAGACAAAAGCATCGACTAGCCGCGGATCAAACCACTTTCCGCTGCGGGATTTCACTTCGTCCAATGCGGTACTCAAATCATGCTCAAATTGGAATACATCGACCACTTGTGCTAAAAGAGCGATGCGCGAATAAAGCGGAATTTGCTCGTGTTTTAATTGCTCTGGTTTACCACTTCCATCCCAATGTTCATCTAAACTGTGCACACCTTGAGCAACATCTTCACTGAAGCGAAGTTCTCGCGCCACTTCTGCACCGCGAGTGCAGCGTGTTTCAATCAATTCTTGTGCGTAGTTAGTACCATTTTTCAGGATATCGATTGTAGTTGAAATCCGAGTCATCCAGCTTTGTCCTGCTCCCGCATTTTTCACGACAAAATTAATGGCGCTAGATAAGCTTGTACCGACAGTTTTATAATTACGTTTAAATGTAAGGTCATCAGCCAGATAGAGTTCACAAATGCGTGCGGCATTACTACTACATCCAGCATCTTTAAGCAGTAGAGTGAAGAATAGATCATAGAGCTGTTGTTCCGTTAACCCAATCTCTTCACCAATGTGCATGCCTATCCAACAGCATCGAATGCAGTGCTCAGGGGGTTGCCCTTCCGTCATATCCAATGCCATGGTTAGCGCGAGCATCAACTCTGATAGCGGCATTACGGGGTCAATAGTCGTTTGCATGCTTATCCTTAGATCGGTAAGAGATTCATTTTATTTTTAGATCGATTATGTTTTGGCTTTTAATGATTATTGATGAAGAGTCACCGTTTGTGAACAAACTTTAGTTTAGTACTAAGTTTTTACTCACTTTTCCCCAAGGATATGAAATAAAAAACCCTGTAGGATGATATCGCTACAGGGCTTTGCTTACTTAAAGAAGAATTTTATATTCACTATGATTGGCAGGCACCGAGTAGTTTCCACCAGTGCTCCGCTGTACCCGGCTCAACGTTATACAAATTGTCGGCTTGAGACTCGTATTTATTTCCTTGATGAGAAATAAGATCCTTGTTCATATAAATTCCTTCGCCTGTTGTAGGATCATAATTTTGATAAGCAGGGATACCACCACAGTCGCCAGGTTCAGTGCCACCGTCATCTGAAGTAACAGTAACGGTGTGGCTTACGGTATTATCCTTACCTTCGTTGTCAGTAACGGTTAGCGTGAAAACATTTTCGCCCTTATTTTCTTCGCTAAAAGTCATGTTTAAAATGGGTTGAGTTAACGTCATTGGCATATCATTCCATGTCCATTGATAGCTAACAATAGAGCCATCCTCATCGGAGGACCCTTGACCATCTAATGTGATCGGGTCAGTGATGTTAGCGCTATTTGGGCCGTCAATAATAGCCGTTGGGGCTTGATTTCCACCACCTTGACAACTGTCGACCAATATCCAACTTGCATCACTGCCAGGTACTGAAGATGTGTACCATTGAGCTTCATAAACTGAACCTTGATAGCTCATCAAGTCGCCTGTATCTGCATGATTATAATCACCGCCTTCCCAGTCTTTTCGTGGCCAGTTTGGATATTCATTAACTTCACCACACTCAGGTGTTTCACTCACGGTTACGTTACGGGTTTTTGCAGTTTGTAAGCCTTGCTGGTCTGTAACTGAGTATTGAAGTGGGTACACTCCAACAGCACTGGTATCGACCGAGCCCGTTATATTTATTGCGCTGGTCAAATCGCCATCTTGATCGTCATAGGCAGTAACGTTATGCATGGGGTCAAAATTGGTTCCAATTAAGATATCGACGTGCTCAATACCATATAGAATGGGTGCTGTATTTTCACCTTCACCAGGATGGATGAAAGGGCCGTATGTCCTAACAAATTGGCTATCATAGCTCGTTTGATTAGAGTCTTTACCCATATCCCAGTTGATAGACCAAGTCATAATACCGCGCAGAGGCAAGTCTTCGCTTTTTAATCTTTCAAATGCATTAAACAGATCTTGAGGATCTAAAACTTGTCCATTATTTGCCGCATCTTTATTGGCTGGAATACCATAAACTAGTTTATCGTGCGGTATTTTAACCATGCCATCCAGACCATTGGAAACATTATATGCACTCCAGTATATAAATTCACTTTTACAGTTATCATTATTTTGCGGGATAAATCTGTTGCACTCGCCATCGCTGTAATCACCATTTACACCATCACCAGCTTGGTTATAGAACTGAGGACTAATCCAATCATAATAGTCATCAAGTTTTTCTATGTATTCTTTATAAGTATTTGCGGCATTAACCCGTAAGTTTGGAAATTCTGGAGCCATAGCAATGAGGAAGTTTTCACCTTGTTCCTGATAGTGCAGCTTCACTACTTTTAGTGCTTCGGTAATCACGTATTCATTATCAGCCGCCTTGATAGCATTCTGTTCTAGGTCAATATCCAACCCGTCGAAACCATAGTAGTCAACTAGTCGAATGATTTCATCAGCAAAAGCGCGTTCATCGCCTCTCTGGAGCTCGATATGTGAATTAGCACCACCTAGTGAGAGGAGCACTGAGCGGCCCTGAGCATTCAATGTGCCAATTTGATTAATGAAATCTTGCTCCGTCATTCCAAGAGATGTGTCAAGAGTAAAAGTTGGAATTCGATTTTGTGCAGATGCTTTCATAAATGAGACCATCACAACATTATAATCTGGGTGGATCTCTTGTAATTGAATACAGGCAGATGAGCCAGCCTGATAGCCATCTCCTCCATTAGAATTACACCAATTATGCCAATAACCTTCTAGGATATTTCCAGTTGGGTTAACAATGTTTTGTCCTACTTGAGCGCTGGCTATTGCTGAAAACGAAAAACAGCTCGCCCCCAAAGTTAACGATAAGGCAATTAATGACTTATTAAAGTCTGTGGGTTTTATCATATAAAATTGATCTCCGAGTTTGGGATAAATATAAAAGTTAAAACTAATATCATGGATTACATTTTGTGATGCTTTATTTTGAAATTAACGATTTTTCTCTATAAAAACTTTATGTACCAAGATGTGTGATATTTTCTCGTTAAATGTTTTTTATATAAAGTGAAGAAAAGTGATATATATTTTTTGTAAACTATGGGGGTTTTTATTTCCAGATTTGATAATTTTTTTGTTATTGACATCACTATCCGATAACCCTACCTTAAGAGGTAGGGTTTACAAGTGTTTACATATTACTGTATTGGAATGATGGTGGTAGATACAGTTTGTTTTTCATCATTATTCATGATCCCAAGACTTTTGATATTTACCTTTTTTAACATGAGCACTAGGAATGGCTTTTTTTCCATAATTAAAGGACGTAAATTGAGATGTAGCTCTATGCCATTCTAAATCAACGAAATCATTATGATGCTGATAGGCTATAAATGAATACCTAGCTAATGATGATTTGTTAATTATTTCCTTTGAAAAAGCCTTTACTCCGAATTTATGCAATAACTTATGAGTTAAACTAGACTGAGATGGAGGAGAACTTGGGACGTGATTAGCTATTTCCTGAGCATTATTAGAGAGCGTTTTCAGTCCGACTTTAGCAAGGTCTAACAAAAATGAACTACCGCGTGCTGAAGTGACGATAATATCATTATTATAAGTCGTAGGATTAACGATGTTATCTCTACTAATAAGAAGGCCGTTGTCTTCGATGTAAACTTTCTCATTTGGCATCTGTTGGATTGTATGTTTAGTATCTATGTATACCCCTCCAATCCCCTCGGTGCCTTGAATAATATAACGTGCAATATCGGAGAGAAATGCTGAGTAACCATTTTGTTTAGCCGATGAATAGGCAGGATTACCAACCAAATCCTTTAGAAGTGGAAATTCCTTTACATCATGTATAGTTACTCTGTCTGCATTTTTAAGTTTCATTATTTTATCTCTTGTTTGAGTGTAGTATGGATCATCACTATCAAGAAAAATATGAAATTGTGTTTTACCATCTTCAGTATTTCTGAGGCTTTCTTCCAACTCAGATATGTGGGGGAACTCTTTAGGTCCAACCCAGCACATGTTCACACGGTTAGGGATTTCAACTGTATAATCAGTCGGATTAATTTTGTATAAATCACTGGGTTCTAGGCCTAGGTTTTTTTTAAACTCGGCTGCCTGAACCGGGGTGAAAGTAGTACTGTGATCAGGGAAAAGCACTCTTTCCAGTCTGATTTTATCATTGTCTATAGGAATGATTTTGTATGTTTGCATAGAGGATGATTTTATAAAGTTAAAATCAGTGCTTCTAGGTCCGATATGTATTAATCCTGTATTTATATCTATATACACACGGCGTTTACTACGAAGTTCATGCAAAGTCACAGGATTAGAGTCATCCATAAACATTCGCATATAAAAAATGTTCTTTAAAACACCAGTTTTGGTTAATCCATCGGTTCCTATAAATAGAGGGAACTCACAATTACTTTGAGCATCTATAGATCTTTTAATTCGATTACAACCGAGTGTTGAAATTTCAGTATCATCGATTTCTATTTCTATTCCAGAGTTTTTAAATCTAACGATATATTCTGTTGGCTCTTGTTTTTCTGGATCTAAGACCATGATTTTCTCGATGCCATCATTAGTGATAACGCGAGTAATTGGTACTTCAAATCCCCTATAAGAGATATATTTAATAATATTTCTCTTATACGTTCCGAGGAATAATGGAATATCAGCTGGTACTCCATTTAGTCTTGTTAGCTTATTTTTTTGACCTCGTAAATGATAGTTTTTATTCAAAAAATCTGTGAAGGATTGTTTGTCAGTTGCTAATATTTTCAATGGTATAAAATCTGGATTACCTCTGGGTGAGAGCATTGCTGCTTCGTTTATTTCTTGTTGTGAAAATTCTGCATGTTCCCACTTACCAGTGATATGATCAAAAAATACAGGGTATTGATTACCAACTAAATTGACTCCAACAAAACCTTTATCTTCATTTATGTATTGAATGCTATCTAATTGAATGCTCTCACCATAAGCCGTTATTTTGGGAGAAGCTGGTTTAGCGCTGAGGTTTCCTAGCCCTGATGTATCTAGTTCAACCACAATGGCTTTTCCATCCTCTTTTACTAACGCATGAGGTATCTCACCATGTTGTACCATGGTTTTCAAAATACTTACATCTTGTGCTCTTTCATATTCTGTTCTTGCCATACCTTCAAAGTTGCTATTGTATTTTCTAACAAATACCTTTTGTCCTGTTAAATGTTCTGCTGACATACCTACAATATTCATAATGTCAACTAACTTATTGACGGTTTGGGCTGAAAATATACGTTCAGCTTCATCACCAAGCATCCCCAAAAGTCGAGCGGTATTATCTGCTAGCGTTTTTTGCGCAGATTTATATATTGAACTATTAATTAATTTATTTGTGGCTTCAGATACCCCGGTTCCGGCTGCGTGAAAGGCTGCAAGAGTTGCCAATGATACGAGCGTTTCTTTTGACTCCTTTATAAGATGATTTTGATCGATTTTTCCAACCGCGAGTGAATGACCGGCTTCCTCGAAGGCAGAACCAACAACAGTTGAAGCGGCATATGAGGTCAGGCCGATAGGTAAATCTAAAAATGCACTTGCAGCGATACTGGTTCTAGATAGAGTAGTGGCAGACGCTTGTGCTAAACACGGATTGCCGGAGAATATTGCAACCAATCTAGTCATATGGTTGAGTATTGCCTTAACCGGATCCTTTAAAGAGTGTCCGATTTCTTCTAAAACGAAACCAACTTGTTGTTTAGTGGTTCCGTCCGAGGGGAAAATATTTAATGGTGCACATCCTCTCTTTGCTGCCCATGTTCTTGCTCCCATCTGCAGCGGTGTCTCACCGCGTAGGTCGGCACTCTCAACTCCGGCTGGAAAGTACGACTGCGTTTGATGGTCTGGGTATAGCTCTAATAATGCACTGATTTTATCTAAAAGGTCGAAGAGGTGTAATAAATTGGTCGGGTCATTGATAGAAATAAGATGGCTCAGTTCTGCGAGGACTTCACCCATTTCAAAATCGCGTTGGTCATTTGTTGAAGGTAAACCTTTATTGCTATTAGCCGGTAAAGGAGATGCGTCTGCTACAGGTAGTAAACTCCACGGTTTGCGGCCTGTTTTACTTTCAGCTGGCGGTGATTGGTGAGTTTGTATAAGGGGTAGTGATGGGACTGTTGATGGTGTCCTATATGGCAGGATATCTCTGTTAGGTTTAACTGGCGGTATACAGAGTGCTGAGCTTTCTGAGCGCTTTTGTGCTGACGGTAAAAGAGAGTTGTGTTGTGAAAGAGCTGTCAACTGCAGTAATGTAAGAACCGTCATTGTCAGCCCTGGCTTAAAGCAACCCTCAACAGGTTTATGAGCTGCTAGATTTTTATAATTATGGGAGCTTATTGGTGGCCTTTTCGTACGAAAACCCGCCCTACGTATACTTTTTATTTGTGTGCCGAAGAAATGTCGCTGATGCTGACCTGTGCTTATTCTATGTTGCATGGCCGGTGTTGTATGAGATCGTGGCGGTACTGTGTATGGCATAAAATTCTCTGCAATTTAGATTGATAGTTTCGCTAGTTGTTCGCTAAATATAAATAGGCTTAATATGCCACTTGGCGCTATGCATCATTATTATTTTTGCGTTTAAAATGTAGTGAAAAATCATGATATTTGCAGTGATTTATATGTTGGGCTGAAGGGTATGCTAATGATATATAACTATAAGCTTGAAATAGGTCATTTATAATAAAATGAAGATTTTTATGGAATTAAATGGGGGACAAGAGTAACAGCCACTTATCCAGTTTTAAAGTTGCTTACGGAACCGTCGACCCCGAACTTGCTTTAGTGGCAGTGGGAGATGTTCATTTCTATGAACGCCGTTATAAAGGCCAACTCATTGATTTAGGGAAGTTTGATGCAGACATAGTGATTTCATCTTGGTACACGGATTACTCAGACCCTCGAGCGTAATACACCCAGAAAATGGTACAACGTGCAGAGGATGTTATTTTTGCTGTTGCTCGCATGACTGAATGGGTTAATTTAAATGCGCAGACGAAAACTGCTATTGCCTACCGTTACGATCCAAATTTTTGTACTATGGTGCAGTCATCGGCATACTGAACCTGACCAAGTGCAAGCGTGATGTTGTCATATTACCTTTCTGTGCAATATGAATTTCGAGGTTTCAGATACGAAAAAACCCACTATTTCTAGTGGGTTGTCTCTTAATATGGCGGAGAGATAGGGATTTGAACCCTAGAACCGCTATTAACGGTTGCCGGTTTTCAAGACCGGTGCTTTCGACCACTCAGCCATCTCTCCGTGTTGTTGCGCATATTAGCGATACTGTTTTCACTTGTAAAGTGCCAAAATGACCGTTTGGTTGTTTTGTGTGCGCTTAATGGTGTTTTTTATCAAAAGGTATATGTTTTTTATATAAAAAAAGAGAGCCGAAGCCCTCTTTTCTAGGTGTATGGTCGGACTGAGAGGATTTGAACCTCCGACCCCCGACACCCCATGACGGTGCGCTACCAAGCTGCGCTACAGTCCGATTTGCGTAATCTACTCATTTTTCTTTTTATCGTCAAGAGACAATAGTTCTAACAGCCTGATTTAATTATCTTTAGCATAAAAACGCTGCAGTTCGGTTAAGCCTTGCATCAGAACTGGTAGCGTTGGGCTGGTATTGCTCTGGCGCTGATAGTTTTCATCAAATAGCTTGAAGTTGCCAAATTTGTCGATAACCGTGGTTTGCTTTGCAGTGATGAGCGCTAATTCTCTTGAGTCTCCAGCCAAAATCCACTTTCTCTTGCTTTCGTTAAACAAGTTTCGGCCACTGCTAAAATCGGTTGGGTTAGAAGAAACCCCTAGCAAATCTTGAAGCAGCGTTACTGAAAAGTCGAGGTGACTTGAGCGATGTGAATATTCCCCTGCGACTTTACCAGGCCAATGGATAATCATCGGGACCTGTAATTGGTAGCGGCTGTAGTTGCTATTTGCGCCCCAACTATTGGTTTTAGTCTCATTAAATTCTGCGCCATGATTAGAAGTGATCACAACAACAGTATTTGCTTGCAGTTGTAATTCTTCTAGCTTGTTAAACAGTAGTCCGAGTTCTTTGTCAGCGAAATTTGCCGAGTTATTATAGCCGGCTCTTAAACGGTCACTGGTACTACTTTCGGTCGGTGATTTATCAAAATCATTAAAGTTATCAACCGTAGTAAGTTCCAAGTAACTAAACCAAGGTTTATTTGCCTGTTGTGGTACCCATTTCGCCCAGCGTTCAATCGTTTGTTCGTCATGACTACTGTTTTTGTTGAATGGTGCTTTTGATACATTCAGGTTTCTGAATACCGTCTCTTCATAGAGTGAGTCATCAAAATTATCACCACTGAACAGACCAAATTGGTAGTTTTGCTGCTGAAGAACATTAATCAATATTGGTGATTCACCTTGAGAGCGAATACTGCTTGCATAACTACTAGGCAGACCGTAAAAGAGGCCAAAAATACCAAACATATCATTACTTGAACTGTAATGATTATTGAATTTCAAGTTTTGGCTGGCAAATTGATAAGCACTTGGCATGATCTCTGGTGTCAATACATCGCTTCTTAAATTGTTCACGCTAACGAGTAAAATGTTCAGGTTATTGGCTCTGCGTTCAAATTTAAGTGGTTCGATAGGGTAACGAACCAGGTCAACATTATCAGGCTTGTCTTTTAAGCGTTTTAGATATTCGTCACGGTTAAATAACCCATGCTCTTCCATGAATGATTTTGCTGTCATTGGATAGGAAAGAGGAAAATTCGATTTTTGACTGGTCACAGAACTTTCTAAATAAGCGTCAGACCAAACGTATATTAAATGGCTGGTAATGAAGCTTATAAAAAAGACAGCTGCGATTGGGCGACCAACGTGCTTGTGTGATAATTTTCTTTGTTTACGCCACACCCATTCGGACAAGCCAAGCTGCAACAGAAAAATGAGCGGCATGACAACAAATAAATGTTGCAAGTCAGCGCTGATCGTACTGGCTTCATCGGTAAACAGTAACTCCCATACTATTGGGGTCAAATGGAGATTGATTGCTTGGTAGGCTTGAGTGTCGATCAATAAAGTCGTTAAGCCTAGGGTAGCAAAGCAAACCGCCACAAAACGAAATAGTTTGCGTGACGGAATGACAAATGTCAGAGGAAATAGCACGAGTAGATAGAGAGCGAAAACAAGAAACCCAAAATGCCCAACCCATGAAAACGCTAGGTAAAATTGCCCCAGCAAGGTTTCAGGCCATGGTGATTGGACAATGTATCGAGTACCAATAAGCATCGCTGCTATTATGTTGAAGAAAGCAAACCAATGCCCCCAACCAACCAAACGTGATACGCGTTCACCGTATGTATTTTCGCTATCTACCATGTGATTTCTATCTATACATTCTTATTAGTGGGTGTTGTCTTCTAGAGACGACATTAAAGCATGAGCAAATTTTTCAGCAATCGTCTTGCGTTGTGAAGCTGCAACGTTCTGGTTTAAGACATTGGTTGCAATATTTCCCGCAATCATAAGAGTGAGCTCTGGAGAGGCACTGTGTTTTTCGAGAATGGCAGCAACCTCAGTCAAAATCGTTTCAATTTTCTCGTCGCTGTATTTAGATGTAATTGGCATAAAGACTCTAATGATGATAGTAAAAGCGGCTTATGATAACCTACAATGCCTTACAACTGAAACCAGAACGATGATAATTTCACTATGAGCCTTCACCTTACCAACGTGATTTTGCACCAACTGAGCAAAAATGAACAAGACGAGCTGGTTGTTAAGTACCGCTCACAATCTTTAGATAATGATACTTCCACAGAAAACCTAGTCGCAGAGCTGCATCGCGTATTTAACTCGAAGGCAGGTAAAGGCTTTGGTTCGTTTAAATCTGACAGTGATTTTCAAACTTGGTTGCAGGAACTTCGCCAAGGTGAGCGTAATTTTTATGATTTTTCTCAAGTTAGTGCCCAGAGACTAAAAGAAGAATTGTCAAAATATCCTTTTGCCGATGAAGGTATTTTAGTGATGGCTGAATATCAGTCTCTCGCGACCGATTACTTATTTATCGGGATCCTGCCTCTTAACCAAAGTTTGAAAGTGACTGAAGGTTTGGATATTAGTGCCACCGATTATCTCGATATTAGCAAAATGGATATTGTTGCTCGTATTGACTTATCCAGCTTTGAAACCGACAAAGAATCGAATCGTTACCTTGCTTATATCAAAGGGCGTGTAGGGCGCAAAGTATCTGATTTCTTTTTAGATTTTCTGCAAGCTGATGTAGGTTTAGATACCAAGGTTCAAAACCAAGTATTGATGCAAGCGGTGCAAGATTTCTGCTCTGATTCTAAGCTAGAAAAAGATGAAGCGATAAATTACAAAAAGCAAGTGTACGACTATTGTAACGAACAGATTAAAGCAGGCGAAGAGATTCAAGTTCGCGAGTTGTCTGGTGAACTGTCACCAAGCCAAGATGGAACCAGTTTCCTAGAGTATACTGCAGCACATGGCTATGATCTTGAAGACAGTTTTCCCGGTGATCGTTCTACCGTACGTAAGCTAACTAAATTTGTTGGTGCTGGTGGAGGGCTGAATGTTAGCTTTGATAGCCTGTTGCTGGGTGAGCGTATTTTTTACGACCCAGAGACGGACACGTTGACCATCAAAGGGACACCGCCTAATCTGCGTGACCAACTAACACGAAATCGCTAAAAACTGATGAGAAGGAGAGCTTGAGATGGCTCTCTTTTTTTATCATCGTTTTAATCGGTAACAGAGCAGGCTCACTACTTTAGGTATATGCTTGTATTTAATTGTAAATTAGATGTGGTAGCGCAAGTGTTTGGTTATAGAAAATGGAATGGTATTAAAGTCAGATATTATCTGTTGATCCTTCTCGGTTGGGCAGCTTTGATTGGTACAGTTTATTGGCAGAACCATTCCAGTTACCAAACAATGTCAGCAGTAGAAGAGCTCGGTAATAGCGTTGATGAATTAAGAAGCTCACTTTATTTCAAAGAACCGTACCGTTCCGCTCGTGCTAATGACTTGGCTTTGAATATTCAGTTACTCTATTCGTTACGTTTACAGCTTGAGGTGGAACATCGGGTACACCTTTTTCAGCCTGATATTCAGCAACTGTTGCACGTAACAGATCGATATATCCAATTAACAAGATCTTATTTGTCGATTGAGTTAAAGATTCAAGAGTTAGTTGAACAGTTGAAGTTATTGCGTGATAAGCCGACTACTCCCCCAGAAGTACAACAAAAATATACGACTTTGGGTGCCTATGTATTTGAAGCGATGTTTAGCGATATGGAGCAAAATCCTCAAATATATCGCACATTAGATAGGCTCTATGTTGAAGCTCAACAGTTGCCTCCAGCGCAAAAGCAAGAATTAGAGCAGTCGTTAGCACAAGCTTCGGAACTACTGAACCAATATGCCCAAGGAGCCTATTTAGTACAGAACTTATTGCGTCATTCTATCTATCAACAAATTACCTATGTTGAGGATCAATATCATTATTTGCTCAAATCATATGGTTATGTGATCACCGCTATTAGTGCCATCGCACTGTTGTTGATGGGCTGGTTGTTAAGCATTTCGAGTCAAGTGGTGGTAGGCTCGGAAACGATTGAGCCAGATGAAGAAGGAACCGTTGTAAAAGAACCTAACGTACAGAAGGCTGAGGTAAATGAAGTTATTGATACGGCAGCGCTAACGCCTAAATATGCTGAGTCAAAGGTGGATGTGCAGCAGATGCTAGATGCCCTAAATGGAGATAACGATTCAGTACAAATGTTACTCGGTGTCTTTATTCAAGATCATAGTCAAGATGCAGAGCAACTTGAGTCGTTAATTCATTCCGATAGAAAAGGGGCTCGAAGGCGAGTACATAGCTTAAAAGGTGTGGCAGCAAATTTAGGTGCTGAAGGTTTAAAGCAGATCTCGTATGAGATTGAACAGGTGTTAGATAACGGTTCAATACCTAGTGAAGAACAACTTCACCTTTTGGCTAAATATCTATCTTCTGCCATTGAGAGTGCGCGGCTTCATTTAGACAAATAACAAATAAAAAGCTGAGCACCCAAATGGGCTCAGCTTTTTATTTGTGAAACAGATTTCTTAGCTAAACGGACTGTTTTTTTAAGCTGAGTTCGGCAAGTTCTTCATCGGTTTCTGTTGGTGTTGTAGGGTCACACTTATCAACGAACCAACCCATATATGAGGTAAATATGGTGACGATGATGCACACAAAACTTAACCACATGAAGGGCGCATAAGAAAGAGTTGCAACACCTAAAATACTCGCCATGTATATACCATTATCACTCCATGGAACCATGCCTGAAGTTAAGGTGCCACCAAATTCGGCATTACGTGATAGATTCTTGCGTTGGTAACCTAATCGGTCGTAGTTTTTCGCGCAGATTTTAGGCGTCAGTATCAAGGATACATACATTGCAGAGCCGAAAACGTTACCCATAAATGCCGTACCAATCGTGCTAGTAGCCAGAGAACCTGCGCTCGTTACACGGCGCTCGAATAGCTTAGCTATGGTTTCTAAAACCCCAACTTTATCCAGTAAACCACCAAATCCAAGACCAAATACGATCACAGCGACTGAGCCTAACATTGATGACATACCGCCACGGTTTAGTATCGAGTCGATAAAGTCAACGCCAGATTCAATGCTATAAGGAGCCCAAGCGGTATTGAAAGCGCGTAGGAAATCGACATCTTGGATCATCACCGCCCAAATAATACCAAGCAATGAGCCGAAGCTAATGACAGGGAAAGACGGCATACGCATAGCCAACAGACCAAGGACAATCAATACAGGAACAAATGAATACGGCGTAATGTAGAATTGTGTCTCCATGGCTTTAATAACACCTTGAACCTGAGACATATCGACATTACCTGCGTAATGGAAGCCAAACAGTGTAAACATGATGCCAGTAATGATGTAGCTGATTAAAGCAATGGGCAGCATCCCTTTGATATGCTCCATGACTTCAACGTTCGACATTGATGAAGCAAGAATCACTGAATCTGACAACGGTGACATCTTATCGCCAAAATAGCAGCCAGATAGTACAGCACCAGCAGTTATTGGCGCAGGAACACCTAGACCTTGCCCAATACCCATCATTGCAATGCCGGCTGTACCTGCTGCGCCCCATGATGTACCAGTCGCTAACGCAGTCAGAGAGCAAATAATCATGGTGGCAAGAAGGAAAATCGAAGGATGTATTGCCTGGAGACCATAATAAATAATGGTTGGTACGATTCCGCCAGAGATCCAAGTCCCCACTAGTGCACCAACGGCTAAAAGTATTAAAACAGCTCCTAAGCCGTTAGAAATACCATTAAGTGCTGCTTTTTCTAAATCTTTATATTGGTGACCCAATCTAACACCCAACACAATGATGATAAACCAACCAATATATAGAGCGAGTTGGATAGGTAAATCGAGTTGAGCAGTAAACGAAAATGCGAGTAATAGGAATAAGCCTAGCGCAATAATAACTTGCATTATGCTTGGCAGGCGTTGGGGGACTTGCGTCATAAAAGAGCCTCTTGTCAGATTTATGAGCCAAAGGCATCTTCATGCCCTCACTGAGTTCGCCTGCACTTTACATTACCCAGAATAATATATCGACATTAAACCTCTCGTATGTGATTCATGTCGTCTGCATGGTTAATGAATAGCATTAAATGTTGCCTTTGGTTAAAGTTAATAGATCGAAATGTTTTGTAACATGGTTTTATTGTGTAACAAGAGCGTGATAATTTAGCGTCTGGTTTATTATTACATTCTGAATAACGACTTAAATGGTGATTTCCTAACTCTTGGCCATTTTTGGTGAATAAGGGGTATTTCAGAACAAAAAGTGATGATTTTTACCAAGAAAGTCTTGAGATTTTATGCTGAACCACTTATAGATGGTGGGGTACATTTTTTTACTTTTTTAGATACACGGAGAGTTAGCGCGATGAGAGTAGGTTTAGTTGGTTGGCGTGGTATGGTCGGTTCTGTATTGATGCAGCGTATGGTTGAAGAAAAAGACTTCGATCTGATTGAGCCTGTTTTTTACAGTACATCCCAAATCGGTATTCCTGCCCCTTCTTTAGGAAAAGAAGCGGGTCTTCTGCAAGACGCCTACGATATTGATAGCCTAAAACAACTCGATGCGGTGATTACTTGCCAGGGTGGTAGCTATACTGAAAAGGTTTACCCGGCATTACGACAAGCGGGTTGGAAAGGGTATTGGATCGATGCGGCATCCACCCTCCGTATGGACAAAGAATCCATCATCACTTTAGATCCTGTTAACTTAGCACAAATCCAGCAAGGTATTCATTCTGGCACCAACACGTTTGTTGGCGGTAACTGTACTGTCAGCCTTATGTTAATGGGCTTAGGTGGTCTGTATGAAAAAGGTCTTGTCGAGTGGACTAGTGCCATGACTTATCAGGCGGCCTCTGGCGCAGGCGCGCAGAATATGCGCGAGCTTATTTCTCAAATGGGCGTTATTAATGATTCAGTCAGCTCAGAGCTTGCAAATCCATCAAGTTCTATTTTGGACATTGATAGAAAAGTTGCGGAAACCATGCGTTCGTCTTCTTTCCCAACGGATCAATTCGGTGCGCCACTAGCAGGTTCTCTTATCCCTTGGATTGACGTTAAACGTGATAATGGTCAAAGCAAAGAAGAGTGGAAAGCGGGCGTTGAAGCGAACAAAATCCTCGGTCTTCAATCTTCACCAATCCCAATCGATGGCACCTGTGTGCGAATCGGTGCAATGCGTTGTCACTCTCAAGCATTGACGATTAAGCTAAAGCAAAATGTGCCAATGGACGAGATTGAAGAGATGATTGCTACCCATAATGATTGGGTTAAAGTGATTCCAAATGATCGTGATATTACCGCTCAAGAACTAAGCCCAGCAAAAGTGACGGGTACATTGTCAATTCCTGTTGGCCGCTTGCGTAAAATGGCAATGGGTGATGATTTCTTAAATGCCTTTACGGTTGGTGACCAACTCTTGTGGGGTGCTGCTGAGCCATTACGTCGTACTTTACGCATTATCCTGGCTGAAAAGAAATAAATATTGTTTTTCAGAAAAACGTATTCTACTGAGAGCGCCTAAAGGCGCTCTTCTTTTTGATGGCTCTCAATTGGAACGACTCTCTTCTCTGGATCTGCTAGTTGGCTACCACAATGCTTGCAAAATAAGGCGTCTGATTCATGACCGCTTTGTGAACAATTTGGGCATTTGACTAACTGGCGGTGTGAGTGCATTTCATTATTCAGTTCAGCGGTAATGATGCCGGTTGGTACTGCCAGAATCGAATACCCTAATAGCATCGTCATTGCAGCAATACCTTGGCCTAGTGCAGTTTTGGGAACCAAATCGCCATAACCAACGGTGGTAATCGTCACAATCGCCCAGTAAATACTTTCGGGTATGCTGTTAAATCCGTGCTCTGGCCCTTCAATCACAAAAATTAACGCGCCAAATATAGTCACAAGAATGGCAACTGCACTGAAAAATATGAATATTTTTCTTTTTGCCATCATTAATGAACGAAGCAAAATATTTGAATCTTGTAAATAACGAACCAGCTTGAGGATGCGGAAAATACGCAACACACGCAGTAGGCGAATTACGCCCATAAACGAGGCGCCAGGGAAGAAAAATGCAATATACGTAGGCAGAATAGCAAGAAGGTCTACAACGCCATAAAAACTTTTTGCGTAAGCACTAGGCTTTGGTGAACAGTACAACCTCAGCAGGTATTCGAGTGTGAACAGCGTGGTAAATGCATACTCACCATATCGTAGCCATGATCCCCATACCTGAGCTACTTCGGGGATTGACTCCAAAATGAGTATCGATAGAGATATCATGATTGCAATGATCAGTGATAAATCAAAAGCCCGGCCCGCTTTGGTATGAGTACCAAAGATGATGATGTAAAGGTGATGCTTAATAGATTGCTGAGACATGATATTGCGACACAGTAGGTTGGTCGCAATATCATAGCGTTAATAGAGTGTTACGCCAATCCTGGGAACAAGTTTCTTAATCCGTTAGCGATGAACTCGATACCAAGTGCACCGAGAATTAAGCCCATAATCCGTGTGATCACGTTAATCCCTGTTTGACCTAGCAGCCTGACAATGTATGGCGCTGAGCGAAACAGCATCCATGAGCACAAACTAAACACAACAATGGTAATGGCGATCCCGACGGTATCAAACAGGCTTGGATAACGCGAACCATAAACGATGGTCGAACTGATGGCGCCTGGGCCAGCCATTAATGGCATGGCAAGAGGTACTACCCCAATTTGCTCGCGGCTAATGTATTCCGATTTCTCTTGTTTGTTCTGCTTATCTTCACCTAACTTACCACTCATCATTGAAAACGCGATGCTTAACAAAAGCAGACCACCGGCAACACGGAATGAGTCGAGTGAGATACTGAACATATCTAAAAGAAGCTGCCCAGCGAGAAGTGAAACAATTAAGATCACAGCAACAGCAATATTCGCAGTAGCGGCTGTTTTGTGCTTTTCTTCTTGTGTCATGTGCCCCGTTAGGGACACAAAAATAGGCATAATACCGACAGGGTTAACTGCGGCGACTAAACCTAAGAAAAACTGTAAGAAAATGGCTAGCTCAATGGTTTGCATGGCGTCAGTCTCGGAGCGATCACTTAGATGAAATATTTCGTACGTAATGTAAGCCAAACCAGAGAATATCACGAATGAAAAAAACTAAAGTTATTGGCGTTTCATTGCTGAGAAAAACTAATTCGACACAGGTAATGTTTGTGAATTGTTTTTGACATGAGGGCTAATGGTGTTAGTTTTTACACAATTGTTAACATCTGCACATTTTTAATAAAATATAGAGCTGTCGGTGGTGCTTAAAGCGATAGTCGATATACTGTTAGTAGCACGTAAAAGGCGATGAATTTTGCCTGTATTGTTCAAAAATGAAACTTTTTTACAAAATGTTTTAGCTTTTAAATTTTTTGTTGTTCAAATGAAGCTTTTTTAATCATGTGACTCATTGTTGTTTTGTTTTTATTTTTCAATGATTTAATTATTGTTTTTGTTGGACTTTACCCCTAAGTGGGTAATTAATTTTTCAGAACTGATCTGAGTCAATTTTTTTCATACCCTGAAATATTATACTCAGTCCTGAAAGCAATTTACTAAGTCTACGATTACTTAAGTCATTGAGAGAATTAACCCTTAGAGACTGTGTGCTTAATAAAGAGTTTTTAATTTTTCTATTTTTAGGAGATCCACTATGCCTGTAACAAATTTGGCTGAACTTGATGCACTCGTAGCTCGCGTAAAAGCAGCTCAAGCAGAATTCGCTACTTACTCTCAAGAGCAAGTAGATAAAATTTTCCGCGCAGCATCATTAGCAGCTAACCAAGCTCGTATTCCTCTAGCGCAACAAGCGGTAGCAGAATCTGGCATGGGTATTGTTGAAGATAAAGTAATCAAGAACCACTTTGCGTCTGAGTTCATTTACAACAAATACAAAGACGAAAAAACGTGTGGCATTCTTGAAGAAAACGAAGAGTTCGGCACAATGACTATCGCTGAACCAGTTGGCATTATCTGTGGTATCGTTCCAACCACTAACCCAACTTCTACCGCTATCTTCAAATCTCTAATCTCTCTTAAAACTCGTAACGGCATCATCTTCTCACCACACCCACGTGCTAAGAACTCAACTAACGATGCAGCGAAACTTGTTTTGGATGCAGCAGTAGCAGCAGGTGCACCAAAAGACATCATTGGTTGGATTGATCAACCGTCTGTAGAGCTTTCTAATGCACTTATGAAGCACGATGGCATTGCTCTTATCCTTGCAACTGGTGGTCCAGGCATGGTTAAAGCTGCTTACTCTTCTGGTAAGCCAGCTATCGGTGTTGGTGCAGGTAACGTTCCTGTTGTTATTGATGAAACTGCGGATATTAAACGTGCAGTAGCTTCTGTTCTTATGTCAAAAACATTTGATAACGGTGTAGTTTGTGCTTCTGAGCAAGCGGTTATCGTTATGGATGAAGTTTATGATGAAGTGAAAGAGCGTTTCGCAACTCATAAAGCTCATGTATTAAGCAAAGCTGACGCTGATAAGGTACGTAAAGTACTGCTTATCGACGGTGCACTAAACGCGAAAATTGTAGGTCAACCTGCAACAGCAATCGCTGAAATGGCTGGCGTTAAAGTACCTGCTGATACTAAGATCCTTGTTGGTGAAGGTATTGGTGAAGTTTCTTACGATGACGAATTCGCTCATGAGAAATTGTCTCCAACTCTTGGTATGTTCCGCGCGTCTTCTTTCGAAAACGCAGTAGAGCAAGCTGAGAAAATGGTTGAGATTGGCGGTATCGGTCACACATCAGGCCTGTACACTAACCAAGACATCAATGCTGATCGCATTCGTTACTTCGGCGACAAAATGAAGACAGCACGTATTCTTGTAAATATCCCAACTACTCATGGTGGTATCGGTGACCTTTACAACTTTAACGTTGCACCTTCTCTAACTCTTGGTTGTGGTTCATGGGGTGGTAACTCTATCTCTGAGAACGTAGGTCCTAAGCACCTTATCAACAAGAAAACCGTAGCGAAGCGAGCTGAAAATATGTTGTGGCACAAACTACCTAAGTCTATCTACTTCCGTCGTGGTAGCCTTCCAATCGCAATGAGCGATCTTGAAGGTAAGAAACGTGCATTCCTAGTAACTGACCGTTTCCTATTCAACAACGGCTACGCGGATGAAATCGTTAAACTTCTTAAAGCTCAAGGCATTGAAGTTCAAACATTCTTTGATGTAGAAGCAGATCCTACTCTATCAATCGTAGAGAAAGGCGCTGAAGCAATGAAGAGCTTCCAACCAGACGTAATTATTGCTCTAGGTGGTGGTTCACCAATGGATGCAGCTAAAATTATGTGGGTTATGTACGAGCACCCAGAAACTCACTTTGAAGAACTAGCAATGCGCTTTATGGATATCCGTAAACGTATCTACAAGTTCCCTAAAATGGGTCAAAAAGCTGAGCTTGTATGTATTACTACAACTTCAGGTACAGGTTCAGAAGTTACACCATTCGCGGTTGTTACAGACGATAAAACTGGTGCTAAATACCCACTAGCTGACTACGAACTAACTCCTAACATGGCTATCGTTGATGCGAACCTTGTTATGAACATGCCTAAGTCTCTAACTGCGTTTGGTGGTTACGATGCAGTAACTCACGCACTAGAAGCTTATGTGTCAGTTCTAGCGAACGAATACTCAGACGGTCAAGCTCTACAAGCACTTAAGATGCTTAAAGAGTACCTACCATCTAGCTACGCAAATGGTGCAAACGACCCAATCGCTCGTGAAAAAGTACACAATGCGGCTACTATCGCTGGTATTGCGTTTGCGAATGCTTTCCTAGGTGTGTGTCACTCAATGGCTCACAAAGTCGGTGCTGAATTCCACGTACCACATGGCCTAGCTAACGCACTACTTATCTCTAACGTTGTACGTTACAACGCGAACGATAACCCAACTAAACAAACGGCATTCTCTCAGTACGCAAGCCCACAAGCTCGTCGTCGTTATGCTGAAGTTGCTGACCACTTAGGACTAAGCCAAGCTGGTGACCGTACTGCTCAGAAGATTGAACGTCTACTAGCATGGTTGGAAGAGCTGAAAATTGCACTAGATATCCCGCTATCAATTCAAGCAGCTGGTGTTCCAGAAGCTGACTTCCTAGCGAAACTAGACCAACTATCAGTTGAAGCGTTTGATGACCAATGTACAGGTGCTAACCCACGTTACCCACTAATCAGTGAGTTGAAAGAAGTTCTAACCGCTTCTTACTACGGTAAAGCATTCGTTGAAGGCGAAACGTTTGAAGGCACTACAGTAATTAAGAAAACTGAAGAGCCAAAAGCAAAGAAAGCTAAAAAGTAAGTAATACTTTTATGAGTTGTTTTCGCTAGCACGTAACATCTCTAGTAATCATGAGCCCTGCCATTTGGTAGGGCTTTTTTATTTCTAATTATCGTGTGGTTATGCTTATTGCTTTATCCCCACATTACCAAAATGGCAGCAAGAGCAACAAGCATGAGTCCAAACCCATCTTTTATCTTTATTTTTTGTTTTAGCCAAAACACAGAAATGAGCATCGTAAAAAATATTTCAATTTGCCCGAGTGTTTTTACGTAAGGAACTGCTTGCAATGACATGGCGCTAAACCAACCAATTGAGCCAATACAGCTGCTTGTACTGGTTAATAAAGTGAGTTTAGGACGTATCCATAACTGCGTTAAGGTGTGTTTGTCTACAATGAATAGATAAGTAGTGAGTAGCAAGGTTTGTAGTGAGATAACCAGTAACAACACCCAGGCAGCGCTGTGAGGAAATGGTAGCCCAAGTGATAAGCTTGCTTCGCGTATCCACAACGAGGTAAGAGCAAAAGCACTACCACTTCCTAGTCCTAGTAAAATGGTCATTAGCGACATTTGTCGCAGGTTGCCCTGAGTGCTCATTAAGAAAACCCCGACCCCACCGATGATGACGCCTAACCAGCCCCAAAACGATAAGTTAGTACCAAAAAATATCATGCCTAAAATTGCGGCGACTAGTGCTTCACTTTTTGCTAGACCTGCACCGACTGCATAGTTATTAAACTTAAATAATTTAACCATCAGTGCAGTTGCGACAATTTGCATCAGCGCAGCAGCGACAATAAAGGTAATGAATGTAGATGAAAAGGTAGGCATTACGGTCGGTTGTAAGCCATACAAAAAAGCAAGATAGAGTGCTGCAATTGGGCTAGCCCATAAAAAACGAGCAAGGGTGACGCCGGTGGTGCTTACTTCACCAGCGAGGCGGCTTTGGAATGCGTTACGCCAAGACTGCATAAAAGCAGCCAGAAAGGTGAAAAAAATCCAATTCATTGAATAGTCCAGTCCATGATGCAAGAACATCATGCTATGGGACGCTGGAATCTTCAGCAAGTGAAAAGTAATAAGGCTTCCATCGGAAGCCTTATTCTTAAGAGAAGATGTGTAAGTTAGCCAGCTAAAACATCGGTGGCAACTTTGTAGCTAGGATCTTCTTTTACATTAATTTCAACCAAGCTACCTGCTTTATGTAACAGAGCTCGACAATCTTGGCTTAAATGTCGTAAATGCAACGTTTTCCCAAGCGCAGTATATCTTTCGGCGATCGTTTCAATGGCTTCAATTGCTGAATGGTCAGCTACTCGTGAGCGTGCGAAATCAACGATGACATCCTGTGGGTCGTTTTGTGCATCAAATAACTCAAGGAAGTTTGCTGCAGAGCCAAAGAAGATAGGTCCATTAATATGATAAACCTTAGAGCCTTCAGCATTGATTTGGCTACTGGCGTAAATATGTTTTGCGTGTTCCCATGCAAACATGAGTGCTGATGTAATCACACCGACTGCCACAGCGATGGCTAAATCAGTGAGTACCGTTACTACCGTTACCAATACAATGACAAAGAAGTCCTGCTTCGGTACGCGGCGAGCAAGTTTAAACGTTGCCCATTCGAAGGTTCCAATCACGACCATAAACATCACACCAACCAGTGCAGCTAGCGGGATCATCTCAATCAGTGCTGAAGCGAATAAAATAAAGCACAACAGCATCACTGCCGCCACTATACCAGATAGGCGTCCGCGACCGCCCGAGTTTACGTTGATCATCGATTGACCGATCATCGCACAACCACCCATTGCGCCAAACATTGAACAAGTGACATTAGCTAAACCTTGACCGACACATTCACGGTTTGACTGGCCGCGAGTGTTTGTCATTTCATCCAATACTGTAAGTGTAAGCAAGGATTCAATTAAACCGATCGCGGCTAAAATAATTGAATAAGGAAGAATGATTTGTAGCGTTTCCCAAGTGAACGGTACGCTTGGAATTGCGAATGTTGGTAAGGTACCAGCAAGCGTTGCTGCTTCATTTCCAGACATTGTGCGTAAGAAATCCACCACAGTTCGAGTGTCTAAACCCAGACCTTGGACCAATAGCGTGATGGTCACAATAGCCACTAACGAAGAAGGGACGGCTGTTGTTAGTTTAGGTAAGAAATGAATAATCGCCATGGTTAGAGCAACCAGCCCCAGCATTAGGAACATTTGATCGCTTGGCAACCAACTAAGTGCCCCCGATAAATCTGGCGCTTTAAATTGACCAAGTTGAGCTAAGAAGATCACAATTGCCAAGCCATTGACGAAGCCAATCATCACAGGGTGAGGCACCATGCGAATAAACTTACCTAACTTGAAGATACCAGCGGTAATTTGCAGCAGCCCTGCAAATAAGATTGCCGCAAAAAGATATTGGACACCATGGGTTGCAACTAGGCTTACCATTACCACGGCCATAGCGCCAGTTGCGCCAGAAATCATACCAGGGCGGCCGCCAAAAATAGAAGTGATCAGACCAACAATAAAGGCGGCATATAGTCCAACCATTGGGTCAACACCAGCGACAAAGGCAAAAGCTACAGCTTCTGGAACCAGAGCAAGGGCAACGGTTAAACCAGAAAGCACATCATTTTTTACAGAGTGCTTAGAAAATTTTGGAAATTCGAACATGAGTACTCAGTGTTTGCGAATAATGAATGTAGTCCAACCGTCCACTCTTAAATGTAACCCAAGCAAAATGTATTAAAAAAGAGCAATGGAGTAAGAGAAACGTCGTCGGCTCGAAGCGGGGAATGCTACAGAAAACTGTGATTAAGTTCAATAATGAAGCAAGTATTGAATCATGTTTGTGGTAAATAGTTTCCTCGAGATAAATAAAAAGGGCTGCAATAAAGCAGCCCTTTCGATGGTATAGCTAATGCTAAATGCTTTGAGGTTTACTCATTGCTGAGCCTGCTTGGCTACGGGCAACTTGACTGCCTGCACCACGAGCTTCATAGCGTTCTGAACGCAATGGAGCCGAAACCACTTCAATCTCTTTTAGTTCGTTTGAACCTGGCGCTTTTGCCATCGGTGCACAAGCATGAGCTTTAATAATTTTAGGTAGTGAAATGTTTGAAGTTGCCGCTGGTTTTTCAACCGGTTCTGGAGTTTTAACTTCTTTTACCGTCGTTATTTCAGCTACTTCCACTGGTTGTGGTGTTTCAACAACAACCTCAACAGGTGCTTGTACTGGCGTTTCAGCTTTTGGTTCTGCGGCGCTGCGAATAATCACTTTGCCCATTGCCATTTCTGGACATGCGAAGCCACCGATGACCTTAGTGGTAGTATCTGCTACAACTGTTGCTACGGCTTCAACAATCGGAGCTTCAACTTTCTCTTCTTGGCGAGGTGCTTGAGCTGGAGCTTTAGCTAGGTCATAACGAGGCATCACTTTACCCATCGCCATTTCTGGTGATGCAACTCCACCTTTACGAAGGCGGAATGGGTTAGGGCGACGGTCACGACCGCGACGACGGCGTTGACCACTTGCACGTAAGTGACGAGGTGAACGACGATTACGGCGCTGATTTTGCTCATCTTTGTTATTGGCATCATCAGACACAACCGTTGTTGGCTCAGTGGCTTTGACTGACTCGGCTTTCACAGTTTCGATGGCTTCAGCAACAGTCGCTGTATCTTGTGAAGTGATGGCTACTACTGTTTCTTTTGCAGCGGCTTGATCTTTCACTCGAACTTGTTTATTCAGTTTACGGCGCTGACGGCGTTCTTTAACTTTGGCCGTTTTTTCTTCGGTCTTAACATCTTTTTGTTCAGCTTGTTGTGCTTCTACTGCAAGTTGCTGACCTTGTTCTGCAAGTTTTTCTGTTTTTAGGTCATCGCGCTTATTACGACGATCTTGTCGTGGTTTACGAGTTTGCGGTTTGCTCTGTTCAGCCGGAGTTACTTCTTTTTCAGAAGTACTTTCAGCAGCAACAGGCTTGCGCTTATTCTTGTCACGATTAGCATTATCGCGGTTATTGCGGCGACGTTGGTCGTTGCGGTCACGACGTTGACGTGGTTGCTGGCTACGTTTGTTTTCTGGTTTTTCTTGCTCTTTTTCTGTGCTCTTTTCTTCAACAGGTGCAGAGAATAGGCTGCCGATAGCTTTAAATATACGACTGAATAAACCAGGTTTAGCACTTTCTTCAACCACGTTTTCTTTTACAACAGGTTGAGCCGCTTTTGGTGCTGGAGCTGGGGCTGCTTGCACTGGTGCAGCAAAGCCTTTCAGAGCTGGCTCTTCAATGCGTTTTGGTCTGAAATCTGCCTCTGAAGGTTCTTTACTTTCGGCTTCTTTTAGAGCTTCAAGTTTTTTAGGTACCATATAAGACAGGATGTCTTGCTCTTCACCTTCACGAACACGGATAACCTCGAAATGAGGAGTTTCCATATCAGAATTTGGAACAATAGTGATATTAACTTCTTGGATGCGTTCGATATGACTGATAGAGCGGCGTTTCTCATTCAGCAAGTAAGAGGCGATAGGAACTGGTACCACCGCTAAAACTTGCGCAGTGTTATCTTTTAACGCTTCTTCTTCGATCAAACGTAGTACAGATAGCGCTAGAGATTCATTATCACGAACAACACCAGTACCAGAACAACGAGGACAGATATGATGGCTTGCCTCTGCTAGTGATGGGCTTAGACGTTGGCGAGACATTTCAAGCAGACCAAAGCGAGAAATACGACCAATTTGAACTCGAGCTCTGTCAAGGCGAACAGCATCGCGTAAGCGGTTTTCAACTTCACGTTGATGGCGCACTGGAGTCATATCAATGAAGTCAATAACGACTAGACCACCTAAATCACGTAGGCGCAATTGGCGAGCAATTTCGTCTGCAGCTTCTAAGTTGGTATTGAGAGCCGTTTCTTCAATATCTCCGCCTTTAGTAGCGCGAGCAGAGTTGATATCAATAGAGGTCAGTGCTTCAGTCGGGTCGATGACGATCGAACCACCAGATGGTAGGCGAACTTCTCGTTGGAAAGCCGACTCAATTTGGCTTTCGATTTGGTAATGACTAAATAGTGGCACTTCACCATCGTATTTTTTAACACGGCTGACAAAATCTGGGCGCACTAACTGAATATGCTCAAGAGCACGTTCATAAATAGTATTGCTATCAATGAGGATTTCGCCGATGTCGCGGCGTAAATAGTCGCGAATGGCACGTACAATAACGTTACTTTCCTGGTGGATAAGTAATGGTGCAGGATGCAGTTCTGAGGCTTGTTTAATTGCACTCCAGTGGTTAAGCAGAACGTTTAGATCCCACTCAAGTTCTTCTGCGCTTTTGCCTACGCCTGCCGTACGAACAATTAAACCCATACCTTGAGGTAATTCAAGAGTACTTAGTGCTGCTTTTAGTTCGGTACGCTCATCGCCTTCGATACGGCGTGAAATACCGCCAGCACGAGGGTTGTTCGGCATCAGAACTAAGTAACTGCCAGCAAGAGAAACAAAAGTAGTTAACGCAGCGCCTTTGCTACCTCGCTCCTCTTTTTCTACTTGAACAATGACTTCTTGACCTTCTCTAAGCACTTCTTTAATGCTTGGGCGGCCTTGATAGGTATAACCTTCTGGGAAGTATTCGCGAGCAATTTCTTTGAGAGGAAGGAAGCCGTGACGTTCAGCGCCGTAATCTACAAAAGCAGCTTCTAAACTTGGTTCAACACGGGTGATACGTCCTTTATAGATATTCGCTTTTTTGGATTCATGTCCTGGACTCTCGATGTCTAGATCAAAAAGTCGCTGGCCATCTACCAACGCAACACGCAACTCTTCTTTTTGAGTGGCGTTAATTAACATTCTTTTCATTTAAAAATCTCGTTATCTTTCTTTAGTTTTGATTATTGATCTTGTTGCTTCGGTTCGTTTTCACGGTGCCAGATCCCATGACTTAAAGGTGCAGCCTCCCGGCTGGAGGGGATGCTCTAGGGCACTTCAGTTATCACACGCACACGATTGCCTGCGATCCGCATATATGGCGGAAATTACTCAACATGAAATGACGATGAGTAGAGCAACAAGATAGCTTCGCTCAATAGTGTCTTACGCCATATGCAGCACACTGACGCTTAGCTGTCTACTCACTATTTTGCTCTAAAATGAACGGTAAAGAATAAAAAATCACCAATTCATCCATTGCAGCTGTGAACTATAGCAGTGACAGGTAAACACAGCAATCTGCTTTGTTATGAACAGGTCAAAAAAAAGGAAATAGGCGTAAAAGTGATATTGTTAGTTGTCTGTTTTAAAAGAGTTTTATCTACTTTAAGTGGGGGATTTTACTGAGTAATTATTAATTTTATCCACAGTCGCATTTTGGTTGATGCAATTATCATCAATTTAAGGGTGAATAAGCGATGAAAATATATTTCTCTTGCTAAGAAAATATGAATTTACGCGATTCACAGTGTTACAATACCGCTATGAGCGAAATTAGAACCCAAGTCCAACTCATCGACATAGATGAAGATATGGCTGGTCAGCGCATTGATAACTTCTTGCGCAACCAATTAAAAACAATTCCTAAAAGTATGATTTATCGCATCCTGCGTAAAGGGGAGGTGCGTGTAAACAAAAAACGGATCAAAGCAGAGTATAAACTGTGCGCTGGCGATGTGGTGCGTATTCCACCGGTCAATATTGAGCAGTCAGCCAACGAAACCACAGCACCTAACACTAAACTGAACAAAGTGGCTGAGTTAGAGCATTGCATTATCTTTGAAGATGACCATGTTTTGATCCTCAATAAACCGTCTGGCACGGCAGTACATGGTGGGAGCGGCTTGAAATTTGGCGCAATAGAAGCGCTGCGTGCGCTGCGCCCTGAGGCTCGTTTCTTAGAGTTGGTGCATCGTATTGACAGAGATACGTCTGGTATTTTGTTGGTAGCGAAAAAGCGTTCGGCTTTACGCCATCTTCAAGCTCAATTTCGAGAAAAAACAGTTCAAAAATACTATTTCGCATTGGTGATGGGGCAATGGAAGCGTAGCTGTAAAGTGGTCAATGCACCATTACTAAAAAATGAAATAAATAGTATCGTGCGCGTTAATCCAAATGGTAAGCCATCTGAGACTCGCTTTAAAATCCTAGAGCAATTTGAGCAAGCAACCTTGCTACAGGCGAGCCCAATTACTGGCCGAACACACCAAATTCGTGTTCACACTCAATATACTGGGCATCCAATTGCGTGGGATGATCGTTATGGCGATCGTCGATTTGACGCTTATACAGGACAAGTTGGTCTAGATAGGCTGTTTTTACACGCGGCCAATATTCGTTTTATCCATCCTGCAACTGAAGAGCAAATGGACATTAACGCCCCACTAGATAATCAGTTAGAACAAGTCTTAGCTAAACTGCGAAATGCTTAAAAATACCCGTGTTGACTCGGCAATGGAGTGAACACGGATTTTTTGCTAAAAACAGCGCGCTTACAATATATTCACACCTTGCGACTCAAGCAATTTGACCAGTTTTATGAGTGGTAATCCGACTAATGTATTTGGGTCATCACCTTCTAAACGTTCAAATAAAGCAATACCAAGACCTTCACTCATAAAGCTGCCAGCACATTGCAGGGGCTGTTCTTTTTCAACGTAAGCTGTTGCCATTTCCAGCGAAAGGTTTCTAAAATGAACGATAAACGTATCAATGTCTACCAAGCATGTATTACTACACGAATTGTATAGAGCAAGCCCAGTATAAAAGGTTATTGCCTTACCACTTTGTTTAAGAAGCTGGGCGATGGCTTGTTCTTTGGTATGAGGTTTACCTACGATTTCGCCGTTAATGACGCAGACTTGATCTGAACCGATAACTAAACTGGCTTGGTCTATTGTGCAAGAGCGTGCTTTTTCTTCAGCTAATCGAGTAACTAAGGCTTGCGGAGATTCCCCCTGATGCGCTGTTTCATCACATTGAGGAGAAGCGGTGACAAATGGCAAACCGAGCTTTTTAAGTAATTGCTGCCGAAAAGGGGATGTTGACGCTAAAACTAGTTGGTAATTTTGCATTTTGATTTAGAATCGCTGGGAGTTTTGTAGCAGCATATATCAACAACGGTTGCTATACATAATTCTCGCTGTGGAAAGGGTAAAAAAGCTAACTTTTTTGTCTTTTTCTTTGACTAAAATAGATTTGGAAGATATATTCGCGCCCTATGCAAAAGGTAAAAATACCGCGCTCGGTTGATCCGGCTAAAGCTGCTCAGAAACGACTCGACTATGATGGCATCATCCAATCTAGTCTTTTCAAGCGTTTAGAAGAATCGGTTGCAAGCGTAAAACGCGACGCTCAAGTTTCATTGTCATTTGGGCTTGATGAACAGCGACTCGTTGTTATCTCTGGTAAAGCTAACATCGAAGTTGATTTAGAATGTCAACGCTGTAATGAGGTTTTCGCACATGAGTGCGAAGTTGAATTCATTTATACTCCTTATTTAGGTAGTAAAACTGATGAAGACGCACCGGAAGAGTACGATTTGGTAGATCTGAATGAGTACGGTGAAGTCGACCTTGTACAGTTAGTTGAAGATGAGTTCATCATTAACTTGCCTCAAGTAGCAATGCACGATGACGCGGATTGTAGCGTTAACTCAAATAATTTGGTATTTGGTGAACTTCCGGAAGATGTTGTGGAAGAGAAACCGAATCCATTTGATGTTTTAAAAAACTTAAAACGATAATTCGTTGTAAGTTAAGACAAAGGAGTAGGGTCAATGGCCGTACAAAAGAGCAAAAAATCACGCGCACGTCGTGGCATGCGTCGTTCACACGATGCACTAACTACAGCTTCACTTTCTGTAGATGCAACATCAGGTGAAACTCACCTACGTCACAACGTGACTGCTGACGGTTACTACCGTGGCAAAAAGGTTATCAACAAGTAAGGTTGACCTTTGCAATATTTAACCGTTGCACTTGATGCAATGGGCGGGGACTTCGGTCTTCGCGTTACAGTGCCTGCCGCCGTGCAGGCACTGTCGCATTTCCCAGAGCTCAAAGTGATCCTCGTTGGTGATAAGCCTGCGATAGCACGTCAATTATCTCAAATAGGTTACGAACCTAATGCTCGTTTGAGTATTTCGCATAGTGACCGAGTCATCTCTAACTCTGAAAAACCGTCGTTAGCATTAAGAAATAGTGCGGGTAGCTCAATGGGTATTGCCATTGATCTCGTCGCTGACGGTCAAGCGGATGCTTGTGTTAGTGGTGGTAATACTGGCGCTTTAATGGCGCTTTCTCGTTTCCGTTTGAAGCTTCTCCCCGGAATTGATAGACCTGCATTGGTTTCTGCGTTACCCACGACATCGGGTAATCGTACTTGGATGCTTGATCTCGGTGCTAATGTATCGAGTGATGCGGATTCTTTGTTTCAATTTGCAGTGATGGGGAGTGCATTAGCTGAGCAGCACTTAGGCCGCCCAGCTCGCGTCGCAATTCTTAATATCGGTGCGGAAGAAATCAAAGGCAATGACTTGGTGAAACGTTGTGCTGAAATGCTCAACCAAACCCAAGCGGTAAACTATATTGGATATATTGAAGGTAACCAATTATTAGATGATGTCGCTGACGTCATCGTATGCGATGGTTTTGTTGGAAACGTATGTTTAAAAGCGTGTGAAGGTACTGCACAACTCTTTATTGATAAGTTAAAAGCCAAGTTATTGGCCTCATCCATAAAGGGTTGGATCGCACGAATACTGTTTTCTGAACTATTTACTGAACTAAAAACATTGAACCCCGACCAGTATAACGGTGCAAGTTTGCTAGGATTGCGCGGCATTGTCATAAAAAGTCATGGAAGTGCTGATGTATCCGCTGTCGTAAATGCAATTTCCGAAGCGGTACACGAGGTCAAACGACAAGTACCCAGCCGTATAAGCGATCGTTTGGAAGCGGTTTTACTCGAGAGGCATTATTAGTCTTCATGTATAGCAAAATTTTAGGTACTGGCAGCTACTTGCCATCTCAGGTGCGTACTAACGCAGACTTAGAGAAAATGGTAGAGACAAGTGACGAGTGGATCGTAGCACGCACAGGTATTCGCGAACGACGCATTGCAGCTGACGACGAAACCGTGGCTGATATGGCTTTCTATGCTGCACAAAACGCCATCCAAATGGCGGGCATTGATAAAAACGATATCGATTTGATTATTGTTGCCACTACCAGTAGCAGCCATACTTTCCCTTCATCTGCTTGTCAGGTGCAAGGAAAACTTGGCATCAAAGGTTGTCCTGCTTTTGACTTAGCGGCTGCGTGTTCTGGTTTTGTCTATGCTTTGTCGGTTGCAGACCAACATATTAAATCCGGCATGTGTAAAAATGTTCTGGTTATCGGCGCTGATGCATTGTCAAAAGCGTGTGATCCAACAGACCGCTCTACCATTATTTTATTTGGTGATGGTGCGGGCGCTGTGGTCGTTGGTGCGAGTGAAGAGCCGGGTATCATTTCGACTCATATATACTCAGATGGCGCGTTTGGTGACTTATTGAGTTTGCCAGTTCCAGAGCGTACTGGTGATGTCGATAAGTGGTTGTATATGGCCGGTAATGAAGTCTTCAAGGTTGCAGTTACTCAGCTATCTAAGTTAGTGAAAGATACCCTAGAAGCCAATAATATGCATAAGTCAGAGCTAGACTGGTTGGTTCCTCACCAAGCTAATTACCGCATTATTTCCGCGACGGCGAAGAAGTTGTCGATGTCTCTGGACCAGGTGGTTATCACACTGGATCGTCATGGTAATACTTCGGCGGCGACAGTACCAACGGCACTTGATGAAGCGGTGCGTGATGGCCGTATTAAGCGTGGTCAGACACTGTTATTAGAAGCGTTTGGTGGTGGTTTCACCTGGGGCTCGGCACTCGTTAAATTTTAACGTAACAAATATCTATTTTAAGGAGTTGCTATAACTCCTTATTTTTACTTAAGGAAACAAACAATGAGCAAGTTTGCTATCGTATTTCCAGGTCAAGGCTCACAAACAGTGGGTATGCTTGCTGAACTTGGGCAGCAATATGATGTTGTTCAACAAACATTTGCTGAAGCCTCTGAAGTGCTAGGTTATGACTTATGGGCATTGGTGCAAAATGGTCCTGCTGAAGACCTCAATCAAACGTTCCGTACACAACCTGCGTTGCTGGCAGCATCAGTAGCGATTTGGCGCGTATGGCAAAGTTTGGGTTTGGCGCAGCCAACGCTGCTTGCTGGACACAGTTTAGGTGAGTATTCGGCTTTAGTTTGTGCAGGTGTTATTGACTTTAAGCAAGCAATCAAATTGGTTGAACTACGTGGTCAACTGATGCAAGAAGCTGTGCCTGCGGGTGTCGGTGCAATGTCAGCTATCATCGGTCTTGATGATGAAGCCATTGCCAAAGCGTGTGAAGCAGCAGCGCAAGGTGAAGTGGTTTCTCCAGTTAACTTTAACTCTCCAGGCCAAGTAGTCATTGCGGGTAATAAAGATGCGGTTGAACGTGCGGGCGCATTGTGTAAAGAAGCGGGTGCTAAACGCGCTTTACCGCTGCCAGTATCGGTGCCTTCTCACTGTGCATTGATGAAGCCAGCCGCTGAGAAACTTGCTGTAGCACTTGAATCTATTGAATTTAATGCTCCACAAATCCCAGTGATCAATAATGTTGATGTTGCGACAGAGACGACTCCTGAAAAAATCAAAGATGCATTAGTTCGCCAATTACATAGCCCAGTACGTTGGACTGAAGGCGTGCAATTAATGAGCGAGCAAGGCATTGAGAAATTACTTGAAGTTGGCCCTGGGAAAGTCTTAACCGGCTTAACAAAACGTATCGTGAAGACGCTTGAAGCTGCGGCAGTGAATGACACTGCTTCTCTTGATGCAGCTAAGTAATCGAAGGAAACAGAACATGATGAATCTAGAGGGTAAAATTGCCCTAGTAACAGGTGCAAGCCGTGGTATTGGCCGTGCAATCGCAGAGCTGCTTGTTGAACGTGGTGCAACGGTTATTGGTACTGCAACCAGTGAAAGTGGCGCGGCTGCAATCAGTGACTATTTAGGTGATAAAGGCAAAGGTTTAGCGCTAAATGTTACTGATGTTGAGTCGATCGAATCTGTATTAAAAGCGATTAATGAAGAGTTTGGTGCGTTAGATATTTTGGTAAACAATGCCGGTATTACTCGCGATAACCTGCTTATGCGTATGAAAGACGACGAGTGGACCGATATTCTTGATACTAACTTGACATCTATTTTCCGTTTATCTAAAGCGGTACTTCGTGGCATGATGAAAAAACGCAATGGTCGTATCATCAATGTAGGTTCGGTTGTTGGCACTATGGGTAATGCAGGTCAAACCAACTATGCAGCTGCAAAAGCGGGTGTGATTGGCTTTACTAAGTCGATGGCGCGAGAAGTTGCATCTCGTGGTGTGACGGTTAACACAGTTGCGCCAGGTTTTATTGAAACTGATATGACAAAAGCACTGAATGATGACCAACGTGCTGCTACACTAGCGCAAGTACCATCAGGTCGTTTAGGCGACCCGCGTGAAATAGCATCAGCAGTGGTATTTTTAGCTTCTCCTGAAGCTGCGTACATTACGGGCGAAACTTTGCACGTAAATGGCGGGATGTACATGGTTTAAGCTTGTTTTTTACTGGTTTGGCAAAAATAGACATCTATCATTGTCAATATCGTGTAAAACTTGCTGGTGATATGCGCAACATTTGTGCATGATTTAAGTCAAAAATGGTCTGAATTTCGGTTAAAATCGCTAAATTTGTGGTTTGACCAGCAATGACCCACTTGCAACTTTCCCTAGTTAGAATAAACTACGGAATCATCGCATTAGGCGAAATCTGTAAAGGAAAAGAAAAAATGAGCAACATCGAAGAACGCGTAAAGAAAATCATCGTTGAACAGCTAGGTGTAGACGAAGCAGAAGTTAAAAACGAAGCTTCTTTCGTAGAAGATCTAGGTGCAGATTCTCTAGACACTGTTGAGCTAGTAATGGCTCTAGAAGAAGAATTCGACACTGAGATCCCAGATGACGAAGCTGAGAAGATCACTACTGTTCAAGCTGCAATCGACTACGTAAACAGCGCTCAGTAATATCTCTCCCCAGGCGGCCTTCTGGCCGCCTGAGTTTTTTCTAACTCTTCTATACCTCTCATAGAATCTTTCAATCCCGGAGAATATGATCGTGTCCAAGCGTCGTGTCGTTGTCACTGGCATGGGGATGTTGTCACCGGTAGGCAACACTGTAGAATCCTCTTGGAAAGCCCTGCTAGCTGGTCAAAGTGGTATCGTTGATATCGAACATTTTGATGCAACCAATTTTTCAACTCGTTTCGCTGGTCTAGTTAAAGACTTTGACTGCGAAGCGTATATGTCTAAAAAAGATGCCCGTAAGATGGATTTATTCATCCAGTATGGTATTGCGGCGGGTATTCAAGCCCTTGATGATTCAGGTCTCACTGTTACCGAAGAAAACGCACCAAGAATTGGCGTGGCAATTGGTTCTGGTATCGGTGGTCTTGACCTTATTGAAAAAGGTCATCAATCGTTAGTAGAAAAAGGCCCACGCAAAGTTAGCCCATTTTTTGTACCATCGACCATCGTCAACATGGTTGCGGGTAACTTGTCGATTATGCGTGGTCTGCGTGGTCCGAATATTGCCATCTCTACAGCGTGTACGACAGGTTTACACAACCTAGGCCACGCCGCTCGTATGATTGCATACGGTGACGCAGATGCGATGGTGGCTGGTGGTGCAGAAAAAGCATCAACTCCACTGGGTATGGCAGGATTTGGCGCTGCGAAAGCACTGTCAACGCGCAACGATGAGCCGCAAAAGGCTTCTCGCCCTTGGGATAAAGGCCGTGATGGTTTTGTTCTTGGTGATGGTGCTGGTGTGATGGTACTGGAAGAGTACGAACACGCTAAAGCTCGTGGTGCAAAGATTTACGCTGAACTTGTTGGTTTTGGTATGTCTGGTGATGCTTATCACATGACATCACCAAGTGAAGATGGTTCAGGTGGCGCCCTTGCGATGGAAGCGGCGATGCGTGATGCTGGCGTAACGGGTACTCAAATCGGTTATGTGAATGCGCATGGTACATCAACACCAGCTGGCGATGTGGCTGAAATTAAAGGCGTTAAACGAGCCCTTGGTGAAGAAGGTTCAAAACAAGTATTGGTTTCTTCAACTAAATCGATGACAGGCCATTTACTTGGTGCCGCGGGTTCAGTCGAGGCTATCATCACGGTGATGTCACTGGTTGATCAAATTGTTCCACCAACTATTAACCTTGATGATCCTGAAGAAGGTTTAGGCATTGATCTGGTACCACATACTGCTCGTAAAGTCGAAGGTATGGAGTATGCGATCTGTAACTCCTTTGGTTTCGGTGGCACAAACGGTTCGTTGATTTTCAAAAAAATCTAACGACGTTGTGATGTGAAACTTGAGTTCAAACGGCTTGATGCTTTAGCATTGAGCCGTTTCTTTTTATAGGGTAGTGAATATGTTTTGGGTTAACGGACAGCCGAGTCAGACGGTTTCCCTCTCCGATCGTTCATTCCAGTATGGAGATGGTTGTTTTACTACCATTTTATCTTGTCATGGAAAGCTCCAATACTGGCATTGGCATGTTGAACGTATGGACGCCTGTTTATTGTTGTTAGGTATTCCCTCTCCAGACTGGTCGCTAGTCGCCTCGTGGGTTGAGCAAGTTGTGCTTCCTGCCGACAACGCAGGTGTTAAAATTCATGTTAGTCGTGGTGAAGGGGGAAGGGGTTATAGCCCAACGCAGAACCTAGAGCCGAAGGTGACGATCACGGTTTTCGACTATCCGTCGCACTACATTGACTGGAAAGATAGTGGAGTTGAGCTAGGGCTTTGTCGGCAAAGACTCGGTCTTAACCCATTATTGGCTGGCCACAAACACAATAATCGTCTTGAACAGATATTGTTAAAGGCCGAGATGGATGCACAAGGTTATGTTGAAGGTGTGGCATTAGACATTTTAGGGCATGTGATAGAGACAACATCTGCAAATATATTTTGGGTCACTAATGATAGACTCTGTACACCTAATTTAGACCAAGCGGGTGTTGCGGGTGTTGCTCGTCGTAGAGTGCTATCGATCGCGCAGGACTTAAATCTGCCGATCTCAATTGATAAGTTCTCATTAGATGATCTGCTTAGTGCTGATGAAGTATTTATCACTAACTCCATTTTAGGTGTCGCACCTGTGACCAAAATTGCAGCGACCACTTTTTCCTTTGGCAACCACACACGATGTTTTCAGGAGTGTTTCACCTCGTGATAAAAAAACTTACCTTATTGCTTTTACTCGTAATCGCCATTACCAGTGCTGGCTATTTCTATATTAAACAGCAAGTGGATGGATATCTGCACCAAGCGGTAGCTATCCATTCCTCTGAAATAATTACCATCCCATCTGGCACTAGTTTGAACGGTGTTTTGACAATATTGTCTGAAAAAAACTGGATTGCAGACTCACCGCTGAGCAAGTTAGTCAGAAGACTACATCCTGAACTCACCAAAATTAAAGCGGGGACTTATCAAATCTTAGCATCAGAGGCTTTGATTGATGTCTTAAATAAGGCCGTGGATGGTAAAGAGCACCAGTTCGCGATTACGTTTGTCGAAGGAAGTCGTTTCAATGAGTGGAGAGCACTACTTGCACAGACTCAAGGTTTAACTAGCACTTTAAATGCACTTTCAGAGGCTGAAATTGCAAAACAGTTGGGTATTGACCGAGATAAATTAGAAGGTCTTTTCCTCGCTGAAACCTATCATTTTACGTTTGGCACCACTGATTTAGAGATTTTGCAGCGTGCACATGCAAAATTACAAACATTACTTGATAAGTATTGGGCATCTCGACAAGCAAGTCTACCGCTCAAAACGCCTTATGAGGCGTTAATTCTTGCTTCGATTATCGAGAAAGAAACCGCAATTGCTTCAGAACGAGAGCGAATTGCTTCGGTTTTCGTCAACCGCCTCAACAAACGTATGCGCCTGCAAACTGATCCCACCGTTATTTACGGTATGGGCGATAGCTATGATGGTAATATTCGTAAGAAAGACTTGCGCACACCAACTCCTTACAACACGTATACTATTTTTGGTTTACCACCGACACCGATAGCGATGGCTGGTGAAGATTCCATTAAAGCGGCATTAAACCCAGAGCAAAGTAACTACCTGTATTTTGTAGCCAGTGGTACTGGTGGTCACGTTTTCTCGAAAACATTAACCGAACATAATCGCGCAGTTCGCGCCTATTTAAAACAATTAAGAAAATAATTATGAATGCTAAATTTATTGTTGTAGAAGGCCTTGAAGGCGCTGGAAAAAGTACTGCTATTCAAGCGATCACGGAAACATTAAAAGAGTTCGGTATTAATAATATCACCAATACGCGAGAGCCTGGCGGCACGGCTCTCGCTGAAAAAATGCGCGCACTAGTAAAAGAAGAACATGACGGTGAAGTATTACAGGATATGACTGAGCTGTTGCTAATGTACGCAGCACGAGTTCAATTGGTTGAGAATGTCATTAAGCCAGCATTATCTGCAGGTAACTGGGTTGTGGGTGATCGCCATGATATGTCTTCCCAAGCGTACCAAGGTGGTGGGAGACAAATCCCTCTCGATACCATGCGTAATTTAAAAGCGGTAACTTTAGGTGATTTTAAACCCGATTTTACACTGTATTTAGACCTTGATCCTCGTATAGGACTTGAGCGAGCAAAAGGTCGTGGTGAGTTAGATCGTATTGAAAAAATGGATATCAGCTTTTTTGAGCGCACTCGAAGTCGTTATCTTGAACTGGCAGAGTCAGAGACAAATGTTGCTATTATTGATGCAGAGCAGCCAATAGAAAGCGTTGCAGCAGCAATTAAAGCGGCGTTAATTCAATGGTTGAAAATGCAATAGGATAGTGCATATGAACTCCCTATATCCTTGGTTGACAAGCTACTGGCAGCAGTGGCAACACAACCTTGCCAATCAGCGTTTCCCGGCGGCGACGTTACTCGTTTCTCCTAAAGGACTAGGTGCTGAACAATTAGTTGATCGTCTTAGTGGTGCGTTGATGTGTTCACATCAGCCCATAGAAGCTTGTGGTTTTTGCCACAGTTGTGATCTGATGAAATCTGGCAGTCATCCTGATTTTCATCGAATTTTCCCAGAGAAAGAAGGAAAATCGATCACGGTCGACCAAATACGTCAGTGTAATAAATTGGCGCAAGAATCAGCTCAACTGTCTGGTGCTCGGGTTATTATCATTGAACCTGCTGACGCAATGAATGAATCAGCAGCGAATGCACTCTTAAAGACGTTGGAATCTCCAGGCAAAAACTGTTTTTTCATATTGGTCGCTTCACGAATTAACCACTTGCTACCGACCATTACTAGCCGTTGTCAAAAAACGCTATTGACTTCGCCAAGTTCGCTCGATGTATCGCAGTGGCTGGGTTCGCAAACCTCACAAGTGATTCCAGCGTATGTGGCGCATCTTAACCAAAATTCGCCGCTCAACACTTTAGCCTTTGTCAATTCTGGTGAATTGGATAAATATCAAACCTTTGAAAAGAGTTTTTTAGATGTTTTAACCAATTCTAATGCTGATGTATCTGCTTGGGCAAAGCAAATTGCTAATGAACCATCTAAGTATTTAACTTGGCTTTGGGCTATCCTCACTGATACGCAGAAGGTTCAGTTTGGTTTGATGCAAGATGATTTTGTACCAATGAGCTTTTCTCTGGCTAAGCAAATATCTTATCCGGTACTTTTTCGACAAACGAACGCACTAATACGCTTAATGGAAAGGCTAACAGCCTTTAGTGGTCTCAATTGTGAACTGCTAACAATGAATTGGTTATTTGATTTTAATAATGAGGAATTATGTTCGTAGATTCACATTGCCACTTAGATAAGCTTGATTATGAAGAACTCCATACCAGTGTGGCTGATGTAGTTGAGAAAGCATCTCAAGCCAATGTAAAACAGCTTCTTTCCGTTGGTGTCACATTGGATTCTTTCGACAATATGCTTGAGATGATCGAGCCGTTTGACAATGTTCACGCATCTTGTGGGGTTCATCCATTAGATGTTGAAAGTGAATTTGAGCTCGATCGTTTCCATAGGTATGCTAAAAATCCGAAAGTTGTGGCGATCGGTGAGACGGGACTTGATTACCATTACCAACCAGAAACAGCTGACCTACAGAAGTTACGTTTTGCCCAGCATATCGAAACCGCTGTTTCACTGAATAAGCCGCTAATTATTCATACTCGCAATGCTCGCGCTGATACATTAGATATGCTGCGAAATGGGAGAGCAGAAAAGTGTGGTGGGGTGATTCACTGTTTTACTGAAGATCTCGCTTTTGCACAGGCAGCCATGGACTTAGGTTTTTATATTTCTATTTCTGGAATTGTCACTTTCCGGCAGGCTACAGAATTAAAAGAAGTTGTTAAAGCTTTGCCTCTTGAACGGCTGCTTATTGAAACTGATTCGCCTTATCTTGCGCCTGTTCCTCATCGAGGAAAGCAGAACCAACCAGCCTATGTTGTCGAGGTTGCTGCCTATATTGCACAGCTGAAAGGTGTATCCTTGAAAGAGGTTGGACAAAAAACCGCCAAAAACTACCAAGATCTTTTTTTGCGATAGAAACTAAACTTTGTATGATAAAGGAGTGTAAGCTCCTTTTTTTTGTGCTTGATGTCATGATTATGGATAAAAACTTCCTTGTTTACTAAAACTGTTGAAAGTTTGTCCTTTAAAGGTGGAATTGTAATTTTGTTACTAAAAATAACAACCGAGTTAATTTAATTTACGTAGTAAAATTAATGTTGTTATTAATAAAAACCATATAAAACATAAAGTTAGTATTCATGTAAAGCTTTTCATTAACTGTAACACATTGTGATCAGGCTAATGTTTTGAAACTAAATTTCGTTACTAACTAGAAAGTTTGAGGGGCATCAATATATATTTAGAGGCGAAAAATATAATGCCACATGTGGTTACATTTTCATTGGGTGCTAACATTTAGGCTACGGGGGTGTGCCGTTAGAACCCGAACAATTCTAATAACTTAATCAGGAGCATAAACATGTTTAAAAACCTTTTTGCAAACCTGCAGAAAGTTGGTAAGGCTTTGATGCTACCAGTATCAGTTTTACCAGTTGCAGGTATTTTGCTGGGTGTAGGTGCAGCAAACTTTAGCTGGCTACCAGAAGTTGTTTCACACTTGATGGAACAAGCGGGCGGTTCAGTCTTTGGTCAAATGGCACTACTATTTGCTGTCGGCGTAGCACTTGGTTTCACTAATAATGATGGTGTATCAGGTCTATCTGCTATTGTCGGTTACGGCATCATGGTTGCGACGCTAAAAGTAATGGCGAGCGTAATGGGTGTTGATGGTATCGAGACTGGTGTTCTCGGTGGTATCCTAGCTGGTGGTGTTGCGGCTTGGTCATTCAACCGTTTCTACAAAATCCAGTTACCTGAATACTTAGGCTTCTTCGCGGGTAAACGTGCAGTGCCAATCATTACAGGTTTCCTAGCGATTGGCTTGGGTGTAATTCTATCTGTAATTTGGCCACCAGTAGGTTCTGCTATCGCAGCATTCTCTGATTGGGCTGCAAACCAAAACCCAGTAACGGCATTTGGTATCTACGGTATAGTTGAGCGTTCATTAATTCCATTTGGTCTTCATCATATCTGGAACGTACCTTTCTTCTACGAAGCTGGTAGCTGTGTAAACAACGCTGGTGAACAAGTTAATGGTATCATGACTTGTTTCTTGACTGCTGATGACGCATCTCGTGCTGCGGGTAACGGTTTTGGTCAGCTTGCTGGTGGTTACCTATTCAAAATGTTCGGTCTTCCTGCTGCTGCTATCGCAATTGCACACAGTGCTAAGCCTGAAAACCGTGCTAAAGTAATGGGTATCATGGCGTCTGCTGCTTTGACTTCATTCCTAACTGGTATTACTGAACCAATCGAATTCTCTTTCCTATTCATTGCTCCAGTACTTTACGGAATTCACGCAGTACTTTCTGGTCTTGCATATGTATTGACTAACTCACTAGGTGTTGTTCACGGTCACACGTTCTCTAACGGTTTCATTGACTTTGTTGTTCAATCTCCTCGTGCTGAAAACATGCTTCTTCTGGTTGGTCTTGGCATTGCTTACGCTGTTCTATACTACGTAGTATTTACTTTTGTTATCCGTACCATGGACCTTAAAACTCCTGGTCGCGAAGATGAAACAGAAGCTTCTTCTGCTGCTACAGGTACAGAGCTTGCTGGTGAACTTGTTGCTGCATTCGGTGGTAAAGAGAACATCACTAACTTAGATGCTTGTATCACTCGTCTACGTGTTTCTGTTGCGAAAACAGAAGCGGTTAACCAAGAGAAGTTAAAACAACTTGGTGCTGCAGGTGTAGTTGTAGTATCTGGTGGTGTTCAAGCTATCTTCGGTACTAAATCTGACAACCTTAAAACAGAAATGGATGAGTGGATCCGTAACCACGGTTAATCACTATCTATCCCCTATAAGGTAATAAAGGAGACTTCGGTCTCCTTTTTCTTTTCTTTAATTATTTCAATCTATTAACGTAATTTTTCAGGCTCAAATTCGGTATGTGGTGTGATGATGACAAGCATTGCTAAGTATAACTGTGTGAGCGCATGAGGAAGTTAACGTTTTCCATCGCATCATTCAGCCTTACATCATGTTTGCACCGTGGGAGATTCTTGACTGGGCTTTGCTGAGAGTTGAGTTACTATCCCAAGGCAAGAACAGGTGCGGTGCATTTAACGCTATACCAAGGGTGAGCAAACAGCGGTGACTTTTGTTTTACTTGTTGCAAGGGTATTGGCTGCAATGACTTATTGAGCGAGCGTAAAAATACCTCTAGGCTGGCTAGTGGTAAGGTAAGGCAACGTTTAGATATAGGCCTAGAGTGGCATGCAGGGGATTTTATGGGGTAATCAGTAGCACTTTCCTTGCAGCATGGTATTTATTTTTTAAATATAAAAATGCCGACATTGACTGTCGGCATTTATATTCTTTAAAGATATTTCGGTTTATGAGTCTTGCTTATTCATAGCCTTTTTAATGCAAATGGCAGCGCCACCCCATGTAATACCCAAACCAATAACCATCATAATAATTGCGCTTGTTGTCATTAGTTGTGCTCCTTACTACTTGTTACGTTGATCGCTACACCGGTAGCAAATAACAGTGCGATCATCACCCAACCTAATGTTAGGTCATAGCCACCGTAACCTTCAGTGAATAATGTTTGTAGCTTAGTGGCTACGATAATGGCAAGAATAACTGGCGAAACAAAACGTAGGCAGATATCAAACCAAACACCAATATTAAAGTCTGAGATACTATTGACGTATTTACGTACATCTGAAATTTTGAATAGCCAAGTCATCAGCACAATTTCAACCAAGCAACTCACCATAATACCTACGTTGTTGGCAAAGTGATCAACAAGGTCAAGTAACAGTAAACCACCATTAGTAGCAAATGCCATTGAAACGACTAATCCAGTACCGATAACAATGTTTGCTGCTTTTTTACGATTCCATTTTAGCTTATCCATTACCGCCGAGGTTACCGCTTCCATAATAGAGATATGAGAGCTTAGGCCAGCGACTACTAAAGCAAAGAAGAATAGTGGCCCTAAAATATAAGGCGCAGGAAGTAGGTTGATTGCCGCAGGTAGAGTCACAAATGCAAGACCGACACCAGCAGAAACGACTTCTGTTAATGGCTTACCTTGTTCTTGAGCCATATAGCCAAGAACAGAGAAAATCATAATACCCGCTAGAATTGAGAAGCCACAGTTGATCAACACGGTCATAAATGCGTTGTTAGTGATATCTGATTTTTCAGGCAGGTAGCTAGAATAGGCAAGCATAATGGCAAAGCCAATACTTAGAGTGAAGAAAATTTGTCCGTATGCAGCCGCCCAAACTTTCACATCCCAAATCTTGCTAAAATCAGGCTCAAACATATAGTTAACGCCGTCTAATGCTCCTGGAAGAAAAATCATACGACCAATCAGCAGTAAGACCATAATGAAAAGTACTGGCATCATGATCTTAGAGGCGCGTTCAATCCCAGCTTTTACACCACCTACAATAGCGGCATAAGTAATCGCCCAAGCAATGAGCATTGCAATGGCGATCTTCCACTGAATACTACCTAGATTAGTTGGTGAATTGTCACCCAAGCCTAAATAAGTACTAAAGAAAAAGGCATTGGTGTCCGTGCCCCAACTTTGAGTAAATGACATGCCGAAATAAGAGATAGCCCAGCCAATAACTGCAACATAGTAAACAGCAATGACGGCAGCAACGCCAACTTGGAACCAACCTAACCATTCAAATTTAGCGTGAATTTTCGCTAACGTTGTTGGTGCAGAACCACGATGTTTTTGACCCATACTGAACTCTAGGATCATGAATGGAATTCCGGCGGTAATCATGGCAAAAAGGTAAGGGATGAAGAATGCACCACCACCATTTTCATAGGCCATATAAGGAAAACGCCAAATGTTTCCTAAACCGATTGCTGAACCCACTGCGGCTAAAATGAATCCGGCTCGGGATCCCCATTGTTCTCGCTTCATAATTTACTCCTTTACGACTCCCTGAGGTATGAAGCTTCTCTTTGGCTAGAGCCAGTTTTAGAATGATGAATACAGTAGGTGTGCTAAAGCGATCCTAAATATTTGTGCCTTCATCCATGAACTGGCAAAAAGTTAGTTTTATATGTTGTTAGCCTTGAGATTTCTCAGAATATTGTTCTTAATTGTACGATGTGTGTTTGCGAAAACTGAAACAATCAGCTACGCATGGCATTGAGACTACAGACTAAAGTTGGTTAAGGCAATAGATTGTAAATGTTATTTTCTGGTTTTTTGATGGTTTATTAGTTGTTAAATTGTCATTTTTTTAGGGTAATGAGTAGGAAAAAGTCACAGTGGGTGGTTGATAAGGCTGTAATTTTTAGTTTTTTTAAATGATAAAACTATTTTTATTGCTAGGGTGTCTGACTGAAAAATAGACACTCACTAGTGGATATCACCGAAAATAGGATGAGATACAAAAATTCTCAGTTTAGGTAAGTGATTAAAAAACGTTTATTGAGGATACGAAGTTGGTATACCCAGTTGCATCTGTGTTGGCTACATTCGCTCACCCCAATCACATAGTTTATCTATGCTCATGGGGATGAACTCAATTACCACCTATCTGCAACTTCAAGTTGTTTGGGTATATATGTATATTTTGCAGGTAACGAAAATAATTTGATTATGTGTTTTCATTAACATAACTACATTAACCAGTACCTTTATGATTGAGTTATTGTGATGATAACTCCATAATTGTATTTAGAAATAAACAACACTTGAAGCGTTTTTATCCAGATGTTATTACTTTGTTGTATAGCAGGAGGTTTTTATGGAACACGAACTCAAATACGCTTTAGTTATCACAGCAACAATTTTTGCTATTCTCATTGGTTATGGGCTAATCGTTATTACTCATTAATGACGGAGGGTTCTGCTGATGAACAATAGTGGAACTGTCTCTGACAAAGAGAACACTGTCGATGTCGATCAATTTTCGAAATACATTGGTGGTAAAAATGCATTAGTTGCTCAAGGTGGTGGGCAGAGAGGTATTTTTACTGCTGGTGTGTTGGATGCCTTTCTTTTATCTAATTTTGACCCATTTCATGAATTCTATGGTACCTCTGCAGGTGCACTCAACTTATGCGCTTATCTCTGCCGCCAGCGTGGTTTAGGTAAAGCGTTTATTTTAGACCTCACTACTGACACCAACTTCTTTAACCTCTTTGGTTATGTACGGCGCAAACAATATTTAAATCTAGACTGGGCTTTGGACAGAATCTCTGAATTTCCGTACCGCTTAGATATTGATATGGGTAGAAAAGTACTTGAGAAGCGACAGGCTTACGCTGCGACAACCTCTGCAAGTACATTACATGATCATTATTTTCCTCTGCTTGGAGAGCGGTGGCGTGATGTATTAACCGCGACCTGCGCTATCCCACGTTTATATCCGCATGAAGTAAAATTAGATGATAGTGCGTATATTGATGGGGGAGTATCCGCTTCGATACCGGTTCAGGAAGCGTGGAGGAAAGGCTCTCGTTTCGTTGCTGTTATCCGTACTGAGTGTGCTGACTACGACCCCAAAGCCAACACAACGCAACCGAAGCTTTCTTTTACTGGCGAAGCTCATTGGCTTTCTGAACCTTTGAATAATATTCAAGGGCAGTGGCAACAAAAGTTATCGCAATGGAAGCAAGATTGGAATGGTTTCGTACAACAGAAAATTGAGCGAGCCAAAGAACAAAAAAAAGAACAAATCCATTTACAGTTACTTAACGGAGGTCGATGGCTTTTTGGTGCTGATGATATTTATCGGTTAAGCCATCTGATTGGCGATAAATTTGATTCTGGTCTCGCTGACATGCTTATGGTGCACTATCAAACTTATTCGCTCACTCAAGATTTTTTGCATAAACCACCTGATGATGTTTTTGTTCTACAAATTGCTCCCAGTGAGCCTTTAAAATCGAGTTCACTGTTGAGTAACAAAGATGACTTGCTTTATGACTATGCATTAGGAGTAAAAGCAGGTTATGAATTTATCAAGCAGTTTGATAAAGCGCAGTCAGCGTATAAAGAGCGTATTAAACAACGTTAATTTGGACGTGTTGGCGTTTCACTATAACAGCAACCTCGAAATTTCAACACGCCCTAGTAACTCCGCTAGCGAGTAAAGTGATATCAGACAGTCATTTACTCAAGGACTGGTAAAATACGCATACAGTTGGTTGAGCCTTCTACATCCATAATGTCACCCTGTGTAATGATCACTAAGTCGCCAAATTTTAATAATTTTCGTTCTTTTAGTGTATTTAAAGCCGCCGCCGCGACGTCAAACCCGGTATCTGCTTTGGTGTTAAAATAGACGGGAGTCACTCCTCGGTATAAAGCACAACGGTTTAATGTTCGTTCGTTGGGCGACATGGCAAATATCGGGAGCACAGAGTTGAGACGGGATGTCATGAGTGCCGTTCGCCCCGATTCGGTGAGTGTAACCATCGCTTTGACCCCTTCCATGTGATTAGCCGCATAAATTGTCGACATTGCGATGGTTTCTTCCGCGGTGACGAACGATGTATCAATACGATAATTTTGTTGGTTTGCTTCAATCATTTTTTCAGCCCCAACACAGACCTCAGCCATTGAGCGGACGGTTTCTATAGGATATTTCCCTGCCGCTGTTTCGCCTGACAGCATCACAGCATCAGTGCCATCGAGTACCGCATTGGCTACATCCATCACCTCAGCGCGCGTCGGCATTGGATTTTCAACCATCGATTCCATCATTTGTGTTGCCGTAATGACAACCCGATTAAGTTCTTTGGCACGACGGATGAGCTTTTTTTGAACTCCAACTAATTCTGGGTCGCCAATTTCAACACCTAAGTCTCCACGAGCAACCATGATCACGTCAGATGCCATAATAATGTCATCAATATTTGCATCATTCGCTACAGTTTCCGCTCTTTCTACTTTTGCTACTAATTTCGTTTCTAGTCCAGCATCGCGCGCCAAACGGCGTGCATATTTCATATCTTCGCCATTGCGAGGGAAGGATATGGCTAGATACTCAACTTTGATTTCTGCGGCCAGTAAGATGTCACGCTTATCCTTTTCTGTTAAAGCATTAGCAGACAAGCCACCGCCTTTTTTATTGATCCCTTTATTGTTAGATAGAGGGCCTCCTACAGTGACGATGGTGTGAATTTTCGCACCATCAACACTTGTGACTTGAAGCTGCACTCGACCATCATCTAACAATAATAAGTCATTACATTGCACGTCTTGAGGAAGCTTTTTATAGTCAATTCCGACCGAATCTTGATCACCTTCACCCGTTGGGAGGTCGGCATCAAGAATAAATTTGTCACCGTCATTTAACAGAATTTTACCTTCTTTAAATGTAGATACTCGAATTTTTGGGCCTTGCAAGTCACCGAGTATGGCAACATGGCGACCTAATTTTGCGGCAATGGCGCGTACTTTTTGAGCGCGTAATATATGGTCTTCAGCACTACCGTGTGAAAAATTCATACGTACGACATTTGCACCAGCTCTGATGATGGCTTCTAATATTTCACCTTTGTCTGTCGATGGCCCTAATGTAGTGACAATTTTTGTTCTTCTTAATGCAGGGATCATTGTGCTCTCCGTTAATAGCATGGTGATACTGAGATAAGTATATGCAAGATCTCGCAAAATGAAGCGCATCAATGAGTATTTATTGTGTTATAAATGATATTTTTCGAGAGAAAATAAGACTTACATCGCATTTGAATTATGTAAAAAATCAGTGATGGCTTGACTTAATTCGCAAAGATCCATGTATATCCGTGATGCTTGTCACGGCAATATACCAAAGCGCTTCACAATTACTTCGCAAAGTAAAAAAATTAGCATGTTATTGATTTCTGGAGCTCCCAATGTACATGGCTCAACCAGGCCATATTGATCATATCAAACAGGTCAATGCTGGTCGTGTATATAAACTCATCGACCAAAAAGGTCCCATTTCTCGTATTGATTTATCAAAGGAGAGTGAGCTTGCACCTGCAAGTATTACAAAAATTACCCGTGAGTTGATTGAAGCTCATTTGATCCATGAGACAACAGTACAAGAAGCCATTAGTCGTGGTCGTCCTGCAGTAGGTTTACAGACGAACAATGAAGGTTGGCAGTTTTTATCGATGCGTTTAGGTCGAGGCTACTTGACGATTGCGTTGCATGAACTTGGTGGTGATGTGCTGATCGATACCAAGATAGAAATTCATGAACTGGACCAAGACGACGTACTTGCACGGTTACTTTATGAAATAGAAGAGTTTTTTCAAACTTACTCGTCTCAATTAGACCGAGTGACCAGTATCGCAATTACTTTGCCTGGTTTAGTCAATTCTGAACAAGGCATCGTGTTGCAAATGCCACATTACAATGTGGAGAATTTAGCGTTAGGTCCAGAGATTTATAAGGCAACTGGCCTACCCGTTTTCATTGCCAATGATACTCGAGCTTGGGCGCTAGCTGAAAAGCTGTTTGGTCACTCACAAGACAACGACAACTCTGTTCTTATCTCGATTCACCATGGTTTAGGGGCTGGTATCATTCTAGATGGTCGGGTATTGCAAGGGCGGCATGGTAATATTGGTGAATTAGGTCATATCCAAATCGATTCTAACGGCAAACGATGTCACTGTGGAAATATTGGTTGCTTAGAAACAGTGGCAAGTTCGCAAGCTATTCGTGAAGAAGTGGCACAGCGTATTGCCGCAGGTGAAGCGTCGTCTTTAACGGCTCAAAGTGAAATTACGATTGAGGATATTTGCGCCGCAGCGGCGGATGGTGACCCACTTGCCGTTGATGTAATTGAAAAGCTTGGTCGTTATCTTGGTGCGGCTATTGCTATTGTCATTAACTTATTTAACCCTGAAAAAATATTAATTGGTGGGGTCATTAATCAAGCAAAGAGTGTGTTATATCCTGCCATTCAAACATGCATTGAAGAGCAAAGTTTACCGGTTTATCACCAAGACCTCGAATTAGTAGAGTCTCGTTTCTATAAACAGGCGACGATGCCAGGGGCGGCGTTAATCAAACAAGCACTTTATGATGGGCTTTTATTGATGAAGGTGGTTGAAGGCTAATTTTGCGTCTTTAATTGATTTATATTTTTTACAATGAACCCATATAGCTATACTGTTATATGGGTTTACTTTTTAATTTCGGGATTTCGTATGTCAGGTGTTTTAAATACGGTTGATCAACGTACTAATCTGGTCGGTGAAAACCGCCTTGAGTTGTTGCTGTTTAGCCTAAATAGTCGACAAATCTTTGCGATTAACGTGTTTAAGGTTAAAGAGGTGATAAAAGTCCCTCAACTGACTAAAATGCCGGGATCTCATCACAATATCACTGGGGTGGCTTCACTGCGCGGTGAGCCCGTTCCCATTATTGATTTACGCAGTGCTATTGGCTTTCCACCTTCTCGGTTGGATAACCAAGAGCAGAACCTTATCGTGACCGAATATAACCGTACGGTTCAGGGTTTTTTGGTTGGGCAGGTGCGTAATATCATCAACACCGCTTGGACTGAAATTCAGCCGCCGCCTAAATCAGCAGGGCGTTCAAATTATTTAACGGCGATTACTCAAGTTAAAGACAATGAACAGTCATTTATTGTTGAGATCATTGATGTCGAAAAAGTGTTGGCTGAAATTATCTATTACGACGTATCGATTTCAGAAGATGTTCTGGATCGCGAGCTTGCTAACCAGATGATTGGCCGAAAAGTTCTGATTGTTGATGACTCTTCAACAGCCCGCAACCAGGTTAAAGGAACGCTTTCTCAGTTAGGTATTGAAATTATTGAGTGTCGAGATGGCCTAGAAGCGTTAACTTTACTGAAATCTTGGTGTGATGAAGGACGTGAGGTGAGCAAAGAGTTATTGATGATGATAACCGATGCTGAAATGCCAGAAATGGATGGTTACAAGCTAACTCATGAAGTTCGCAGTGATAAACGGATGAAAGACCTGTACGTCACACTCAATACCTCGCTTAGCGGTAGCTTTAATGAAGCGATGGTACAGAAAGTGGGTTGTGACCGTTTCATCTCTAAATTCCAACCCGATTTATTGGTACAAGTTGCCCAAGATAGATTACGTGACGTGCTTTCTTAGTGATATAAAGTTTTACATAACATAAAAAATGCCCTGCAGTGAGCAGGGCATTGAGCGTGGTGAGCTGAAGCTTTACTTTTTAGGTTGAGCGTCGATACACTGGCCGTTAATTTCTTTACCTTCTGCAGCCATTAAGTACACATACAATGGCATGATATCTTTCGGCGTTTTCAGTAAATCAGTATCTTCTGCAGGAAAAGCTTTTGCGCGCATACCTGTGCGCGTACCGCCTGGGTTAATCGCATTGACACGGATGTGCGTATTACTCAATTCATCTGCTAATACTTGCATCATGCCTTCGGTGGCAAATTTTGAGATAGCGTATGTGCCCCAGAATGCACGGCCACAGTGCCCCACGGTTGATGAAGTAAAAACGATACGAGCATCTTCAGATTTATGCAGCAGTGGTAGCACGGCTTGAGTAAGCAAAAACTGCGCTTTGACATTCACTTGCATCACGTCATCGTATGAGTCTTCGCCAATTTGATCAAATGGGCTTATTACACCTAACATGCCAGCATTGTGTAGTACGCCATCTAAACGGCCAAATTGTTCCTCAATCGTATCAACCATATCAAGGTAGTGCTGTTTGGTAGCACCTTTCATATCTAGCGGAACAATAGCGGGTAGTGGGTAACCAGCGGCTTCGATTTCATCGTAAGTCTGTTCCAATTTCTTTACTGTGCGGCCCAATAAAATAACGGTCGCGCCATGTGCGGCATAGCTAATGGCGGCTTGTTTGCCAATGCCATCACCAGAACCAGTAATTAAAATGACTTTATCCTTGAGGGCATCTGCAGAAACTGAATAATCCACGTTGTGCTTCCTTATTCTTATGATTTACTTTAAGTCTTTGTGACAAGGTGGGTACAATACACCAATTCGCACATTAAGAGGATTATGACTGTGGAATTTTTGTTGGACTACGGCCTGTTTTTGGCCAAGATTGCGACTGTCGTCGTCGCTCTCGTTGTATTGTTAGTCATTGTGAAATCCGTGGGTGGAAAAAACAGTGCGATAAAAGGTGAATTGGAAGTGGTGAATTTGACTGATCGCCATAAAGATATCGTCGAACAGCTTGAGCACCATTTACATGATGATGCGTTTATAAAGGCGCGAGATAAAGCTGAGAAAAAAAGCGAGAAAGAGAAAACAAAAGCGCGTGATAAAGCCATTAAAAAAGCAGCGAAAGAAGGTGAGTTAGACACAAAACGCGAACCACACCTTTTTGTTTTGGACTTCAACGGCAGCATTGATGCCAAAGAAGTCGCCTCCTTGCGTGAAGAAGTGACCGCTGTATTGGCTGTTGCTCGTGAAGGTGATGAAGTACTGCTGCGCTTGGAAACGGGTGGTGGCATGGTTCATGGCTATGGTTTGGCATCATCGCAATTAGATCGCCTTAAAGCTGCCGGCTTACCATTGACGATAGCGGTTGACAAAGTGGCGGCTAGTGGCGGCTACATGATGGCGTGTATTGCCGATAAAATTGTGTCAGCACCGTTTGCGATTGTGGGTTCTATTGGTGTGATTGCGCAGCTACCAAACTTCAACAAACTGCTTAAAAAGCATGACATTGAATATGAGCAGTTAACGGCGGGTGAATACAAACGTACCTTGACTATGTTCGGCGAAAATAGCGATAAGGCGCGTGAAAAGTTCAAGCAAGAGCTAGAAGAAACGCATGAACTGTTTAAAGACTTTATTCGTGATCATCGCCCAGCGCTTGATCTTGATAAAGTGGCGACAGGTGAGCACTGGTTTGGTACGCAAGCGAAGGCGTTAGGTTTGGTTGATGAAATTAAAACCTCTGATGATTTAGTCGTTGAAGCGTGCAAAGACAAAACGGTATTGGCGATTCATTACGTACAAAAGAAAAAACTGACCGATAAATTGGCTGGTGTGGCAGGTGAAGCCGCTGATAGCGTGTTGATGAAGCTAATCAGCCGTGGTCAACGTCCGATAGTTTAATCTGCGCTGTTTTTTTGGTTGAAGTGCGTTGCATTTCAATTGAAAGAGAATGAGCAAAAGAAGCATTAAGCGGGGAAATGCGTTATTTCTCTGCTTTTTTTAACTGTAACCATTCACATAATCCGGTTGCAAAGCCTGCCAGCATGCCAGCCAGATGTGCTTCAATGGCCACGCGGGCATTGATCAGTTCACTGGTGCTGACTGAAGCTCCGAACGTCTGTTCCCAGGTGACTTTAACGATAATACCTACCACCAACAGCCAACTGCTTCGGCGTCCTTGTAACGCTTCTTGTAGAGCCAAATAGGCAAACACCCCGTGTAGAGCACCAGACAAACCGACGTAAATCTGCATACTACTAAAAAAAAGGCTAACGCCAACCGTAAAGCTGGTCATAAGAAGGCTAAGTAGCAATCTTTTATTGCTAGGTTGAAACACAAAATGGATGACCCACAGTCCAGCGAGGTTCATGCCAAGATGTGCAAAGTTGGTATGAGTAAAATTTCCTGTTAGGATTCGCCACCATTGACCCGTTTTGATTGCGGATAAGTTCCATTCGCTGAATGTAGCAAGGGGTTCAAATTGCAAAACGAAGCAAATCAAACTGATGGTCATTAGCGTTAAATAGTTTTTTTTTATGCTACTCATTTTTAGAAAATTCAGGCGGAAGTGGTTCACGTTATGTCTCGTTATTGTTCTCAATGTGGTAAATCGCTTAAGGCGTGTATTTGTGCATCTATTGTACCGCTTGCATCGTCGGTAGAGCTTATCATCCTTCAACATCCGACAGAAGAACATCGCCCGATGGGAACTGCGCGTATTTTGGATTTATCTTTGGCGAACAGTATGCGTTTGGTAGGAGAAGATTTCAGCCAACATGCGCAGCTCAATGCGCTACTTTCTGAGCCTGATGTCGCTCACTATGTGCTGTATCCCAGTGATGTTTCTCGCTGTGCATCTGAGCTGTCGACGTTATCTCCAGCCAAAAAAATTCGTATCATTTTACTCGATGGTACATGGAAGAAAGCATATAAAATGTGGCAACTTTCCGGCAACTTGCACGCGTTGCCAAGTGTACATTTACCTAAAGACCTCGTCGGTAATTACCGTATTCGTAAAGCGCCGAGTGAAAACAGTTTATCGACGGTTGAAGCGGGATATCATATTTTATCGCTGCTTGAGCCAACGCGAAATTTTCAACCACTAATGACAGCTTTTGAACAGATGATAGAGTTTCAAATTGCCCAGATGCCCCCAGGCGTATTTGAGCGTAACTATTTGTCCAAATAAATAGTCTTTGCGCGGCACATCAGCAGTGGTGATGCGCTGAGAACAATTGTTGATGCATTCTTTGTGCATAGCCATCGGTCATGGCAGAAATGTAATCGCATATCACCCGCATTCCATCTCCAGAGCCATCTTCTGCTTGTTGCCATTTACCGCGAGTTGTTTCTGGCAGTAGCCGTTCAGGGTCAGCACTGAGCGCCTCGAATAGATCCATGATGATCTGTTGTCCTTTGTATTCCACACGTTGAACTTGTGGAATTTGAATGACGTATTGGCTAACGAAATTCTTCAAAACTTCAAGCGCATTAGCCATATTGGGTTCGAGAAAGGCATTAAAAGCGAGGAGTTCATTGTGAAACGGAGCGTCCACTGGTTTAACATTAATGCTAGTGAGTAAAGCGTTGACCATGCCACCGATAGCATCTTTGCGGCGATAGTGTTTGCCAGCAAATAACATTTCACTGATTGAAGCAATGTGTTCTTCAAACCAAGCATCGCCACATTCGGCTAATTGAGAGGCTGCCGCCTCTTGCCACTGCTGGCGTGTGACCATGCCAAGTACGATAGCATCTTCCAAGTCATGCACCCCATAGGCAATGTCATCCGCTAGCTCCATTATGGAGCAATCGAGTGATTTAAAGCGCGTCTTTTTGTGCTGATAAGGCGTTGCTGGTAGGTCACGCATTTGGCTTAATAAGTCTTTATCTTGTGCTGATAACGGTTCAAAAACCCAAGTCAAAATCGATTGGTCGCAATCATAAATACCCTTGGCAGGAGACCAATCTTTTGCTTTGAGTTGACGTTGATGTGAGACCGCCTCGGGAAGTTTTTCAGCTCGAGTTTGGCTAAGTAAAGCGGGATATTTTAGTAGTCCTAACGCCGTTCGCCGAGAAAGATTCATGCCATGGTGTTCGGTGTAGGGTTCAAGGCTTGTCACAATGCGAAAGGTTTGAGCATTACCTTCAAAACCACCATGTTCACGCATCATGTAGTTCAACGCGACTTCGCCTCCGTGCCCATAAGGGGGATGACCAATATCATGCGCCAAGCACAATGAGTCGATTAAGCTATCTGAAGGCAATAGATCACGAAATTCGGGTTGTTTTAGCTTTATCTGAGCAACAATACCAGTACCTAATTGAGCCGCTTCCAGTGAATGTGTTAAACGGGTGCGGTGGAAATCATTAAGGCTGGTACCGTGTACCTGAGTTTTCGCTTGTAAGCGACGAAAGGCCGCTGAATGGAGAATACGTGCGCGATCACGTTGGTATGGGCTGCGGTGATCATCTCGACGAATTTTATGTTCATCATCTTTGCGCTCAAGCCATTTAGGGCTAATGGAAATTTCCATACCATCTCCTGCAACACATTGCTAATTTTCAAACACTTACCTGGTAACTTATCGCTAATTAGCTGATTTCGTCCAGCGTTAATTCAAAACTTGGGGCAAAGGTATTCAGGAAATACTCCATTTCAGGTGTGCGGCGCTCTTTAAGAGTGATATCAAGGCGCTTTTTCGCGAGTGCATACTCGTGGTTTCCAGCGCTCAACTCTTCTAAACATTTGAGATAAGCACAGATAGAGTCAGCTTGTTTTACAATAGCCGCATCTTCAGGATGCGCTGCTTGCGTCACCAGGTACGGCGCGAAGTCTTCCTGCAGTTCCTCTGGCAGCATAGAAAGCAGTTTTTGCTCAGCAGCGGCTTCAATCTTTTTATACTCTTTAGCTATATCTGGGTTGTAGTATTTGACTGGTGTCGGTAAATCGCCAGTTAATACTTCGCTGGTATCATGATACATCCCCAAAATTGCAATTCGTTCAGGGTTAACCTTCCCACCGAATTTTTTGTTTTTGATCACCGCTAATGCGTGTGCGACAAAAGCAACTTGCAGGCTATGTTCTGAAATGTTTTCACTGGAAACCGAACGCATTAAAGGCCAACGTTGAATTAACTGCATTCGAGCGAGATGGGCAAAAAAATGGCTCTCTTTCATTGCAATAAACATCCTTGCTTTGAGTGGAAAAGAAAACGGACGCTCTTTCAGTTTAGGAAAGTGCGTCCGTTTAGCATATGGAACTTTACGTTAAAATTCTACTGGCTGTAGGTTGATAAGAAACGTTCAAACCGACCAATAGCAATTTCCAAATCTTCAATGTGAGGCAATGTTACAATACGGAAGTGATCCGGTTTTGGCCAGTTAAAGCCCGTACCTTGTACAAGCAGTACTTTTTCTTGTTTCAGAAAATCGAGGACCATTTTTTGGTCATCTTTAATGTTGTACATCTTGGTGTCGATTTTCGGGAACAGATACATTGCCCCTTTCGGTTTCACACAAGAAACGCCAGGGATTTGGTTGATCAATTCCCAAGCGCGATCGCGCTGTTCGAGCAAGCGTCCGCCCGGCAGAATCAACTCATTGATACTTTGATAGCCACCTAGTGCCGTTTGGATGGCATGTTGCATTGGCACGTTGGCGCACAAGCGCATTGATGCGAGCATTTCCAAGCCAGCTACATAGCCTTGAGCGATATGTTTTGGTCCGGTGATGAACATCCATCCACCGCGGAAACCACATACTCGATAAGCTTTCGATAGACCATTAAACGTTAGCATTAAGACATCATCAGCTAGTGTTGAAATCGGCGTGTGAGTCGCACCGTCATAGAGAATTTTATCGTAGATTTCGTCGGCGAAGATGATCAACTTATGTTTACGAGCAATTTCGATAATTTCTAGTAAAAAGTCGCGGCTATAAACTGCACCAGTTGGGTTATTCGGGTTGATCAACACAATACCGCGCGTTTTCGGCGTGATTTTGTTTTTGATGTCGTCAAGGTCGGGATACCAATCGGCTTCTTCATCACATAGGTAATGTACGGCTTTACCACCAGAAAGTGCGACAGAAGCTGTCCATAGTGGGTAATCAGGTGCTGGAACCAGCATTTCATCGCCATTATTAAGTAAGGCTTGCATTGCCATCACGATAAGTTCAGAGGCACCATTACCAATATAAACGTCTTCGACATCTAAGCTGCGTAAGCCTTTTTTCTGGTAATGTTGCACTACGGCTTTACGTGCCGAATAGATACCTTTCGAGTCACAATAACCTTGAGATGTTGGGAGGTTACGGATCACATCAACAAGGATTTCGTCTGGGGCGTCAAAGCCAAATGGGGCTGGGTTACCGATATTTAGCTTCAGTATTTTATGCCCCTCTTCTTCCATGCGCTTAGCATGTTTGAGTACAGGTCCCCTAATGTCGTAGCAGACATTATCGAGTTTTGACGACATCCCGATATTTTGCATTGTGTGATTCCTGAAAATTAAATGATTTCTTTATTAAAATACACCAAATTGATTTTTGATAGAATAAAAATCTACAATAGGGTGCTTTTTCGGAAGTGATAGGCTAGCTCTTTATCACAGGAATTTGCAAAAGATGGGAGGCAACCTTGATTTACGCTGCCTGTCTAAATAGAGTAGCCATCAGTAAAGCCCGTCTCTCAATATTTACGAGGTCGATTTGTCGCATTTTCATCAAGCCATTGCTCTGTTGATAGAGCAAATAAACGACGCGAAGGATGATGACGTTCGTTTTGTACAAAATTTGCAAGAAGCTCCACTTTTCGCGTCTATTGATTGGCTTGAAGCCCAACCAATTTTCCCTAAGTTTTACTGGCAATCACGTGACACGCGTGAAGAAGTGGTCGCGTTAGGCCAACTATATACGTTCTCTGAACCAGAACCTGCTTATACTATTTTAGGTGCTGAGCAACGTGTCTGGGGTGGTCGCTCGTTTGATGGTAATACCGATAAAAACAAGCGTTGCATGTCGTCATTCTTTTTTTTGCCACAAATTGAATTGATTCGGTTTGATGAACAATGGTCAATTGCTGTTAACGTGACCGCAGAACGCCACCGTACTTTAGCGGCGCTGAGTAAACTGCAAATGGATGTAAGCCCATTACGTTCAATCTCTTCACATATTGAATGCATAAAGCATGAGCCAAATGAGAATCAATGGCAGCAGCTTGTCGATCAGGTACTTGATGGGATTGAGGCAAATGCATTTAAGAAAGTGGTGCTAGCAAGAAAAACAACACTGAATTTAGATTCGCCACTCAGTGCTGCGCAATTGTTGAAAGCTAGCTCTACGCAAAACCATCACAGTTTTCATTTTTTGTTAGCACTGGACCAAAAACACAGCTTTATGGGCTCAACCCCTGAGCGTTTATATGCGCGTCAAGGAAATGAGCTTTATACGGAAGCTCTGGCTGGAACCATTGGTCGTGGCATGAATGCGAGCCAAGATATGGAATTGGCAAATTGGCTCTCTCAAGACAGTAAAAATCTCAATGAGAACCAATATGTGGTGGATGATATTGTTGAGCGTTTAACGCCACATTCTGAATGTGTTGAGGTAGAACAGGAAGCGCGCTTAGTGCGGTTACGTAAAGTGCAGCATTTAAAACGTAGTATCCATGCTCAGCTTAAAAAAGGCATTAACGGTGTGCAACTGCTCAGTGCATTGCAACCTACGGCTGCGGTTGCAGGTTTACCGCGCAAAGAGGCGATGGATTTCATTCTCGCCCATGAACCTTTTGCTCGTGGGTGGTATGCTGGTTCGGTAGGCTATATCAGCCATCAAAAAGCGGAGTTTTGTGTGGCCATTCGCAGTGCGTTATTAGTGGATAAACAAGTGCAGCTATTTGCTGGGGCTGGGATTGTCCCCGGTTCAGTGGCGGAATATGAATGGCAAGAACTAGATAAAAAGATGTCAACATTGTTGAGTTTGATCAGTGACCACTTGCCACTAGGAGTCGCATCATGAAACAAGATCAAGCGGTATTGAATCGAATTTGGAGCCAGACCCTTCTTGAAGAGCTGACACGTTTGGATGTTGAAGAGGTTTGTATTGCACCGGGTTCGCGCTCGACTCCTTTGACCCTTGAAGCGGATGCCAATCAAAAACTCACACTGCATACGCATTTTGATGAACGTGGTTTAGGCTTTTTAGCTTTGGGATTAGCCAAGGCAAGTCAAAAGCCAGTCGCGGTAATCGTGACCTCTGGCACCGCGGTGGCTAATCTGTTGCCAGCGATTGCTGAATCTAAACTCACCGGCGAAAAATTGGTGGTTTTAAGCGCAGATCGCCCACTTGAGTTAGTAGGGTGTGGTGCGAATCAAGCCATCAATCAAGTTGGCATCTATTCTTCACATGTGACTCAAACCCTTAACTTACCGAGCCCAAATACCGCAGTACCATTAACCTGGCTGCTCACTAGCCTTGATGAAATGATGGCAAACCAAGCTCGACAAGGTGGAACGGTACACATTAACTGCCCATTTCCCGAACCTTTATATTCGCAAGGGGATAAAACCCAGTTTGCTGGCTATCTAGCATCTATCGATTCATGGCAGTCAAGCTCTCAGCCATACAGTTCAAGCTTTGGGCAATGGTGCACTGAAAGCATGGATTGTGGTGAGCTATTTAATAAAAAAGGTTTAGTCATTATTGGTTCATTGAACCTAGCAAACGCAAAGAAAGCCAAGCAGTTTGCAAATAAACTCGGTTGGCCAGTATTGTGTGATCCACAATCTGGGGTGAACAGCGACTGGGCACATTTTGATTTATGGCTGCAAAATAGCGTAGCGAAAGAGCAGCTCAGCGAATGTGAGGTGATTGTTCAATTTGGATCTCGTTTAGTGTCGAAAAGGCTTAATCAATGGTTAAGTGAACAGGTTACGCAGCGCGCAGCGCAGTATATATATGTTTCATCTCAAGCTGAGCGTAATAACCCTTCCCACTTACCTCAATGGCACTTTGTTGCTGATATTGAACAGTGGGTCGAAACGCACATTAGCAAGTGGACGGCATTAGGTGCGACTCAAGCAGGTTGGGCTGACCAATTAAAAAGCAAAGCTAGCGAGCTTGAGCAACTGGCACAACTGCATTTGTGTGGTGATGAGTCATTAAGTGAAATTGCGGTTGCGTTGGATCTTGCTGAGCGTAGCCAAAATGCTGATCTTTTTCTTGGTAACAGCCTAATTGTGCGCCTAGTTGATATGTTTGCTACGCTCGACAATCGCCATGTCTATTCCAACCGAGGTGCTTCTGGCATTGATGGCTTAGTGGCAACCATGGCTGGTGTGCAACGCATTAACCAACAGCCGATGCTTATGCTTATCGGTGATACCGCCTTATTATATGATCTCAACTCTCTTGCACTAGTCACTCATACTTGTGCGCCATTAGTGATTGTGGTCACCAATAACGATGGAGGGGCGATTTTTGATTTATTGCCAGTACCTGCCGCTCAAAAGTCAGCGCTTTATCAAATGCCTCATGGCTATCAGTTTAAGTTTGCGGCCAAGCAATTTGGTTTGTCCTATGTTCGTCCTCAAACATTATCCGCGTATCAATCTGCCGTGAGTGAGCACTTACAGCAGGGACAAGGAACATTAATCGTTGAAGTGATCACACCTCCTGAACAAGCTTCAACTCAACTTAAACAATTTACTCAGCAAATTGATGCCAGCTAGTCGACGTCCACAGCCAATAGCGATAAACAGCGAACCCGTGTTGGTGTTTGTTCATGGTTTATTGGGGGGTGGTGATGATTGGCTAGAGAGTATTCATTACCTCACAGACTATCGTTGTGTGACGATTGAACTGCCAGGGCATGGTATAAGCCAATCAACCCCAAGCGGTGGCTTTGAAGCTGATTGTAATCACATTTCTAATATCATTAATCGGCACATAGCGCCGAATACTCCTATTGTTCTGATCGGCTATTCTTTAGGCGGACGAATGGCGATGTATGGTGTTGCGATGCAATGTTTCAATACACTTAATATTCAAGGTGTCGTGATCGAAGGCGGTAATTTTGGTTTACAGAATGACGCACTCAGAAGTGAGCGACTTGCCAGTGACACAGCTTGGTCAGAACGGTTCAAAAGTGAGCCAATTGAACAAGTGTTGGGCGATTGGTATCAGCAAGCGGTATTTTCTTCATTAAATCATGAGCAAAGACAAACCTTAATCACAAAACGTAGTGCTAACCTTGGCGCTGCGGTTGCTCAGACGCTAGTTTCTACCTCGCTTGCTAAACAGCCTTATTTGCTTGATAAGTTAAAGTCGTCGCAGATACCAATGTGTTATGTCTGTGGCGAGAACGACACTAAGTTTACCCAATTGGCCAAGCAAAGTGGTTTGCGGTATTACCCTGTGCCAGACGCTGGACATAATGTTCACCAAGAGCAGCCACAGGCTTTTGCCGAAATTATTCGAGAATTTATACGTCGATGCTAAATAAGCATCGAATTTAGAACAACAATGGAAAATCATCATGGCTAAAACTGTTGGTATTACTGAAGAAGAATTGTACGCGCCCGTTGTGTGGAATGACTGCGGCGCAGCATATGAAGATATTCACTATCACAAATCCCCAGATGGCATTGCAAAAATCACCATCGCTCGTCCACAAGTGCGCAATGCATTTCGCCCTCAAACTGTAAAAGAGATGATCAATGCGCTGGCGGACGCACGCTATGACGAACAAGTTGGTGTGATCATTCTTACTGGTTTGGGCGAAGATGCTTTCTGCTCTGGGGGCGATCAAAAAATTCGTGGTGATTACGGCGGCTACCGTGACGATTCAGGTACGCACCACCTTAATGTACTTGATTTCCAACGCCAAATTCGCACTTGTCCAAAACCTGTCATTGCTTCTGTTGCTGGGTGGGCAGTAGGTGGTGGTCATGTATTACACATGATGTGTGACTTAACCATCGCGGCTGAAAACGCACAGTTTGGTCAAACTGGTCCAAAAGTGGGGTCATTTGATGGCGGTTGGGGTGCTTCTTACATGGCCCGTATCGTTGGTCAGAAAAAAGCGCGTGAAATTTGGTTCTTATGCCGTTTTTACGACGCGAAAGAAGCGTTGGATATGGGCTTAGTGAATACCGTCGTTGCGGTTGATGAACTAGAAAAAGAGACGGTACGTTGGTGTCGTGAAGTTCTCCAGCATAGCCCTATGGCGCTGCGCTGCCTGAAAGCAGCATTAAATGCTGACTGTGATGGTCAAGCCGGCCTACAAGAACTGGCGGGTAACGCAACCATGATGTTCTATATGACAGAAGAAGGCCAAGAAGGTCGTAATGCGTTTAATGAAAAAAGACGCCCAGAGTTTAATAAATTTCCTCGCAACCCTTAATTGAATCTCATCAGTCGTTTCATGGTCATATTGGAGGTGCTTATTAGTAGTACTAAGCATCTCTTATCGCCTTTGATGGCTGTTTTTATTCACGGTACATTGATATACCCAAACAACTTCAAGTAGGAAAATTATAGCTAGAGAAGATTTATTACTCTCTAGAGAACGTCATTAAGAAAGAGATGAAATTTATGCGCAGTGCCAAACTATATCGTTACTGTCTACCGATGGATAGCGGCGTAATTCTTCGTGATCAAAAGCTGGTGGAGCGCGAAGGCTTCATAATTGAGTTGTGCGAAGGCGAAAATAAAGGCTTAGGTGAAGTTGCACCGCTGGTCGGTTTTAGTGTGGAGTCAGCTGAAGAAGCACAACAGCAAGCCGCGCAACAACTTGAGCTTTGGGTTGGTGGTGAGCAAATTGCCTATGATGATCTTTTCCCTTCGGTTGCCTTTGGCCTCTCGATGGCAGAGCTTGAGCTGAATGGTGAATTGCCACAAATGGGCAACTATCACGCAGCACCTTTATGCACTGGTGACCCTGATGAGTTGATTCCATTGTTAAATGCCATGCCGGGTAAAAAAGTGGCGAAAGTAAAAGTGGGTCTTTATGAGGCGATCCGTGATGGGATGCTAGTGAACCTATTTTTAGAATCGATGCCTGATTTACAACTTCGTCTGGATGCGAATCGCGCTTGGACGCCAGCTAAAGCGGAACAGTTTGCCAAGTATGTTTCTCCTTCGGTACGTCAACGCATTGCTTTTTTAGAAGAGCCATGTCAGTCGCCAAGTCACAGTCTCGCGTTTGCGATTAACAGTGGTATCGCCATTGCCTGGGACGAAACACTGCAACATGCCGTGCGCCGAGATGATTTTCGTTTAGAAGACTTAACGGGTGCAAAAGCCATTGTGATTAAACCGACATTGATTGGCTCTGTTGCCCGTTGCATTGCATTGATTGAAAAAGCCAAAGCGATGGGCATTCAAGCGGTGATAAGTTCAAGCATTGAATCCAGTTTGGGGCTTTGCCAATTAGCCCGTTTGGCACAGTGGCAATTGCCTGACGAAGTGCCAGGGCTAGACACGATTGGTTTATTTAAAGCCCAATTAGAAGTGAGTTGGCCGGGGTGCGATTTACCACTGCAATCTTTGACTAACCAGTGCGTTGTTTGGCAGTCATAATGCAACAAGCTCGGCACACATTATCTTCTCTCCCTTGGGAGCAGAAAGCGCAACAGGTGGCCAATTCACTGGCTTTAATTACCCCATCAGGTGATTACACGTGGTCAGCGTTAACACAGTTAGTGAATAGCTATGCTGATGTGCTTAGGCAGCAAGGGCTGAAAGCCAATGACGTATTAACGTTGGTGGGTAAAAATAGCCCTGAATTGCTGTTTTTGTATTTGGCGAGCCTTAAACTTGGCGTGATCTGCGCGATAACCATGCCGCAGCCTTACGAACTGCTTCAAAAAAAGCTGAAGACCCTATATAAGCCGGACCAAACCGCGTGCTTGTGGCTCGGGTGTGGTGCGGCGTTGAGCACTGCTGAAATCGCCGCATTAACACCAAAAACAGAGGTCGTTAAGCTTGATGATAGCCAGATGCTAGCGAGTAGCACTCCCATTGCGGAAGGTTTTGACGCAAAGCGATTGAGCTCGATCGTGTTTACTTCCGGTTCAACGGGTGAGCCCAAAGCGGTCGTCCATACTTCTGCACAGCATTTTGCTTCTGCAACTGGGCTATTGGCGCACTTTCCTTATACAGAGCAGGATACATGGCTATTGAGTTTGCCGATGTATCATGTTTCTGGCTTGGCGATTATCTACCGCTGGCTTAGTGCTGGGGCGTGTTTAAAAGTTGGGTGTGGAGAACTGAGTCAAGATATCCAGCAAGTCACTCATGCTTCTTTGGTGGCTACGCAATTAAAACGTCTGCTTGAAAGCGGGCAAGCACTTACTTTAACTCATGTTTTGCTTGGTGGTAGTCATATTCCACATAGTCTCAGCCAACAAGCAGCACAACTTGGTATTGCAACTTGGTTAGGTTATGGCATGACCGAGGCTGCGTCGACAGTCACCGCCAAGCGGGTAGATACTCAAAATAGTGCGGGTTATTTATTACCGAATCGCCAGTTGAAAATAGAACAAAAGCGTATATGGATTGGTGGTGAGACTCTGGCCAGTGGTTACTATCGCCAGGGGATTGTTATTCCTTTTGTCGATGCTATGGGGTGGTTTGACAGTAAAGATCTCGGCGAATGGTTAGGTGACGAACTGCGTATTATCGGACGAGCCGATAACCAATTTATTTCCGGCGGAGAGAATATTCACTGTGAAGAAATTGAAACGGTGCTCAATCGCCACCCTGATATTGAACAAGCGATGGTTGTAGCGGTTAAAGATGCTGAGTTCGGCTGCCGAGCGATTGCCGTGGTACGTGGGAATTTACCACTTAATCAGCAAGAAATAGAGCTGTGGTTGACGGGTAAATTAGATAAGTTTAAATGGCCAGTGGCTTATTTTTTGATGCCAGAAGCATTGGCAGACTCAGGCATCAAAGTCTCTCGTAGTGCGCTTAAAGCGTGGTTGTCCAACCACCAACCCCAGTACCGAATCGCCGATTAACTCGCACTCACCTCACGAGTACAACACGCCTTAGTTATTAGATAGTCCAAAACTGAATTTCTCAAGCTTATAACTCAACCTCATAATGAAGTTATTAAAAAGCAGAGTTTGGAATAGCGAGAAATAATGAAAGGCGTATTTATCATCATCATCGCGCTACTTGTTGGAATATCGATAAGCAGTGAGGGCGTGGTTCGCTCAGTTGCTGAGTTATTTGCTTTTATTGCTATTGTCGTGTGGCTGTTTAGATATCGAATCGATAAGTCTCAGCAAGCAACTTTCAAAACTGAAGATTTTTAGGCTTTGCCTTTCTTAATATCACCTGATACATCGTTGTTCTATTTTCCCATTTTGGTATTAAGCGAACATTAACCACGCCAATGATGAAACTGAAATAGCAAACCATAGAGTGATGCCAAGAATCAGGGGTTTCGGTCCTGATGCTTTAAGTTTTTCTACTGAAATACCACAACCAATCAAAAATAGACAAACGACGAGTGCTTTTTTCGCCACAGCAAAGATTGCGTTATATATCGCATCAAACTGCGGAAAAAAATCACTGACTAAAATTGCGATGCAATAAAAGACAATGAAGTAAGGGATAGTGACTTTCTTGGATTGGCTGCGAAAAATCATCGTACTGATTAAAGCAACAGGTACTATCCACAAGGCTCGCGCGAGCTTTAGTGTTGTCGCGGTTTTAAGTGCTTCTTCGCCATAAGCAGAAGCTGCCCCTACAACAGAAGAGGTGTCATGGATAGCGATGGCTGCCCAAGTACCAAAAGTGTGTTGATCGAGCTGCAAAGCATGGCCAATGAGTGGAAATATAAACAGAGCAACCGAGTTTAAGACAAAAACGGTGGCCAGCGCTAAACCGATTTCATCATCGTCAGCATTGATGGCTGGGGCGACCGCAGCAATGGCGCTACCACCACAAATTGCTGTGCCTGAAGCAATAAGATAGCCAGTTTTTCGTGCCAATCCTAGCCGTTTAGTTAATACCCAGCCTACACATAACGTGGCTGTAATCGAAGCAATAATAAGTCCTATCCCATTGCTGGTTACCGTTAACGCTTCTTGCAAAGGTATACCAAACCCCAAGCCGACGATTGAATAGGCGAGCAATTTCTTAGTCATTTTGGTAATCGGTAGATTGCCTGGCACCAAACCTACACTCACCATAAAAAAGCCAATTACCAAAGCGGTAGGAGAGGTGATGTAAGGTGTTAAACAAGCAATAGCGGCCAGTAAAAATGCAATGTGCTTAAAAGAGATGTTCATCGTATTAATCGAAAGATAAGAAGAGTGTCATTGTATAGGATACACACGCGATTGTAGTTTCGATGTTTTGAACTGGCGTTCAGTTTTATTGAACGCCAGTTCAAAATGATGGCAATGAGAGTAGAGTATTACGCAGAGACAAAGCGCAATTCGTAAGCGTGTTAACGCCAGTCTCCACGTAGTTGAATGACTTTTTCTTGCATCACTTGTGTTGTGGCTTGTAACGGAGCAACAGGTTCTCCGGCTTCTATTTCGAGACGAGACCAGAATCGAGTCGGTAAGCCGCGACACGCTTGCCCTTTTACTCGGCTAAAGTAGCTGCCCCACAGCCCTTTTAAAGCCATCGGTATGACAGGGACGGGACTGCGTTTTAAGATGATATCCATTCCGCGCATAAAATCATGGATTTCACCATCGGCGGTTAATTGTCCTTCAGGGAAAATACACACGATATGACCTTCAGCTAATGCTTGTTCTACCTCACTAAAAGCGCGACGAATAGAGCTTCTATTACTTGCCGAAATAGGAATAACGCCAGCACGCTTTAGGAATCGGCGCAAAGGCGGCAAGTTTGCATAATCTTCTTCCATCACAAATCGGATTAATCGTGGGCACACGCCGCTGAGTAGCAATGCATCCATATAGCTGACATGGTTACATACGATCAATGCTCCGCCTTTTTCGGGGAGATGATGCAGGTTTTTATGGTTCACTCGGTACATAGTGTGAGTCAAAATCCACACTAAAAAACGAACTAAAAACATGGGCACCTGTAAGCACAAATAGAGCGTAACGAATAGATTGAGTAACGCTAAAATAACAAACAATTGAGGGATGGAGAGTTCCAGTATAGTTAAACAAACAATACCTAAAATGGCACTACCGACCATAAATAGTGAATTGTAAATATTGAGTGCGGCAATCACTTGTGCTCGCTGTGTCACTTTAGCTTGTTGCTGCATTAAGGCGTATAAAGGCACAATAAAGATACCACCAGAGACACCAATCATCAGCAAATAGAAAAATAATGGCCACAGTGGTTGGTAGCTTAAAAAGCTATGAAAGTCGGTAAATATCGGCAAGCTATCAGGAACCGCTTGTGCCATCAAATAACCAAAAATAGTAATACCAAAGCTACCAATAGGAATGATACCGACTTCGATGCGATGGTTAGAGAGCCTATCGCATGTCATTGAACCGGTGGCAATTCCAATCGAAAAGAGCGCCAGCAAAAAGGAGACAGCGCTTTCGTTACCATTTAAATAATGGTGAGTGAAATTAGGAAATTGAGTTAAATAGGCTGCGCCCAAAAACCAAAACCAGCTGATGGCCATTATCGATTGAAAAATTGTGCGGTCACTTTTTGCTATGGCAATGGTTTGCTTGGTTTGTTTGATTGGCTGCCAACGAAACTTCAAATCAGGTGCGCAAGCGGGAGCATTAGGGATATGGCGACTGGCTAAGTAACCCACAATAGCGAACACGACAACCGCTGCAGCGGCAACGTATTTTGCATTCTCTGCTGACGCAATCAACCCAGCACCTAACGTACCTAATAAAATCGCCAGAAAAGTTCCCGTTTCTACTAACGCATTGCCAGGAACCAGCTCTTCAGATTTAAGCTGTTGAGGGAGTAATGCGTATTTTACTGGGCCAAAAAATGCCGATTGCGTGCCCATTAAAAAGAGTAACAACAGTAAAATAGCATAACTTTCAGTAATAAAACCTATTGCTCCAAGGCACATAATGCCAATTTCGGCTAGTTTGACTTTACGAATAAAGGCGGATTTCTCGTACTTGTCTGCAAGCACACCCGCAGAGGCTGAAAAGAGGAAGAAAGGCAGAATGAATAACCCAGCAGCGAGGTTTATAAAAAGGTTGCTTGATATAGGTAAAACATTCGCACCGGCAAAAGCGACGAAAAGCAGCAGTACATTTTTGAAAATATTATCGTTAAAAGCCCCAAAAAACTGGGTGATAAAGTAAGGTAGAAAACGTCGTTGAGTAAGCAGCGAGGATTGATGCTGAGGCATTGCTATTCCTTATTTTTACCAGTTAGTGAGATAATTGGAGAGTAAGTTTTCGATCAGCTCCTTACCATCAATCGGTTCGGCTGCGAAAAACTTGTCATCTACACTTAATAAGGTAATACCATGCACGCCAGACCATAATACGCGACTTGCTTGCAAAATTTCTTGTTTGGTGCGCTGTGGTGCGATTATTTGTAACAAACCTTCAAGCATGGTTGTCATGGTATCTATGCGCTCAGCTTGCCAGTCAGGTAGGGCTTCGCCATTCATATTGTGTTCGAAAATAAGCTGCCAACGATTAGGATGCTGCAAAGCAAAGTCATGATAGCAGTAGGCTAACAGATAGAGCGCTTGTCTTGGGTCATCACATTGATTGACGGCTTTTTTAGCTTGCGCTGATAATTCATCAAGCGTTTGTGCTACGGCATGCAAAAGCAGCAAATTGTAGTTACCAAACACATTGACTAACGTACTTGGTACATAGCCAATCATGGTGGCGATTTTGCGTAAACTTAACTCATGATAGGTGTGATCCTCAAGAAAGCGTTTTACTACCTTGAGTGTCAATTTAATCAGCTCTTCTCGGGTGTGATCGTTTCGTCTTGCCATGGTTATGTTTTAATAATGAACAATGTTCGATATTCTAGATAGGTGGTGTATAAGCGTCAACTGATACACACTTTATTTGCAATATTCTGATACATGTCCACTTAAAGCAGAGGTTTTCTTGTATATCCGAAGTGGTTATGATGGTAGCGCCTCAATAAAAAATAACCCTAAGGAAAAACATGAAACGTCTTTTTTCCCTTGTTGCGCTACTGATGGTCGCTGTTGCGGTCACTCCAATAGCCGAAGCAAAGAAATTTGGTGGCGGTAAGTCATTTGGTAAAAGTTTTAAAACGGCACCTGCGCCAAAACAACAAACACCAAAAAATGACACAATTAAACAAGATCAAACAGGTAAAGCTGGTTCGAGCAAAAAAGGTCTAATGGGCGGCTTACTTGGCGGTTTGTTAGCGGGCGGCCTTCTTGCTGCCTTCTTTGGTGGTGCGTTTGAAGGTATCCAGTTTATGGATATTCTTATCATGGGCCTTATCGCGTTTGTCTTATTCAAGCTTATGCGCGGCATGCTTGGAGCCAAGCAAGGCAGTATGAATCGACAACAACCAGCTTTTGGTGGTGCGAACAGCAATCAACATCAATTTGAACAACCTAACGTTCACAACTTCGAACAGCAACCACAAGCAACGGGTGGATTTGGTGCCAATGCACACAGCGATATCCCGCATAACTATCCTGCTGGTTTTGATAAAGTCTCCTTTGTAAATGGTGCACGTGAGCACTACCGTATTTTACAAGGTGCGTGGAACCACAACCAACTTGAAACGGTTGAAGAGTATGTGTCTCCAAGCTTGTTTGAAGACCTAAAGCAAGAGCGTGCTAAGTTAGAGGGTGAACAACATACCGACGTGATGTACGTTGATGCTGAAATCGTTCGTGCTGACTACGATGCTAACAAAGCGCAGCTTAGCTTGCAGTTTAGCGGTCGTTATCGTGATGCTGTAGAAGGTATTGAAGAAGATATTGAAGATGTGTGGCATTTAGAACGAGATCTCACTCAGCCTAATGCGCCATGGTTAATTGTCGGTATTCAAGGCTAACCGCTGTTATTTAAGGTTATACATTAATCTGATGATCATATTAAACGCTCAAGTCTTCTTGGGCGTTTTGTCTTTCTTATCTCCCACAATCTTGTAAGACGTTGGCAAGGGGTGATAGTTAAGACATACTCATGTCTGTCTTCAATAAAAATAAAAAGGAAATAAAGTGGCTGAATTTAAATATAAAAACCTTGAACAAGCAGAGCAAGATAAGCTAGATGCTGCGGTTTTTCGTCGCCTGCTAGCACATTTAGATGATAATAAAGATGTGCAAAATATAGATTTAATGATTCTTGCGGGTTTTTGTCGTAACTGCTTTAGTAAATGGTATAAAGCGGAAGCGGATAACCAAGGGATTGAACTGGATATCGATGACGCCCGCGAGCGTGTATATGGCATGACTTATGATGAGTGGAAGCTGAATCATCAGCCGCCGGCTACTCCAGAGCAACTTGCGGCTTTTGAAGCTAAACAGAATAAATAAACGAGAACGCCCCCATCACAGAGGGCGTTTTGCTAAAAGGCTTTTGAATTTGAGAATAGTTAATTCATTATATGGCCGGTTTGCTCGAACAGGTTCAGTTTATCTAAATAAGGTTGTAGATCACTGATGTTGCGGGCAACCCACTCTGGGTTATAGTACGTGTCTAAATAGCGTTCACCGCTATCGCACAACAGTGTCACAATTGACCCTTTCTCACCGCGTTGTTTCATTTCACTGGCGAGTTGCAATACACCGTACAAGTTAGTGCCTGTCGATGGGCCTGCTTTTCTTCCAAGTAATTTTTCTAGCCAATAGGCGGTTGCAAGGCTTGCTGCATCTGGGATTTTGCGCATATCATCGACTACGCCAGGAATAAAACTAGGTTCAACACGTGGGCGACCAATCCCTTCAATTTTACTGCCGCAGACCAGAGTAAGGTTAGGATCACGGCTTTGGAAGTAGTCGTAAAATACTGAGTTTTCAGGATCAACGACACACAGTTTTGTGTCGTATTTTTGGTAGCGGATAAAGCGACCAATCGTTGCTGAAGTACCACCAGTACCAGGACTCATGACAATCCAAGTAGGAACGGGGTGGTCTTCCATTTTCATTTGGCTAAAAATGCTGTCGGCAATGTTGCTGTTACCACGCCAGTCTGTTGCGCGTTCTGCATAAGTAAATTGGTCCATATAGTGACCATTGAGCTCTTGTGCTAAGCGGTGAGATTCAGCATAAATTTGGTCTGAACGATCAACAAGATGTGCCTGACCACCGTACATTTCAATCTGCTCGATTTTCTTGCGAGCCGTACATTTCGGCATCACCGCGATAAAAGGCAAACCAAGCAAGCGGGCGAAGTACGCTTCAGAAACCGCAGTGCTACCAGATGATGATTCAATAATGGTGGTTTCAGGGCCAACCCAGCCATTACAAATAGCATAAAGGAAAAGAGAACGCGCCAAACGATGCTTTAACGAGCCTGTCGGGTGTGTGCTTTCATCTTTCAAATAGATGTCAATGCCATCGACACAAGGTAGATCTAATTTGATCAAGTGCGTGTCGGCTGAGCGTTGATAGTCAGCTTCTATTTTTTTTATTGCATTATTAATCCACTGATGATCAGTACACATGAGTCTATCTCCGTTGTTATTATAAGTGTAATTTACCCTTAGTTGAGGAGAAAAACTTTGCTATCTTGACTGTGGTTTTGTATTTTTGGAGAAAATAATTCTCCTTTTTTGGTAAAAAGATGGAACTCGATAAAATTGATAGGATGATTCTCTCATTACTGCAACAAAACAGTACCTTATCACTCAATGAGTTGGCTGAAGCGGTAAACCTGACGACAACTCCTTGCTGGAAGCGATTGAAAAAATTAGAAGAATCCGGTGTGATCGCCAAGAAAGTGGCGTTGTTAGACCCTGAAAAGCTGGACCTAAGTTTTACGGCGTTTGTGCTCATAAAAACCAGTGACCATTCACATGAATGGTATAGCCGTTTTGTTGCGACAGTTTCGGAATACCCAGAAATCATGGAATTTTATCGAATGGCCGGAGAATATGATTACATGATGAAAGTGCTGGTAAAAGACATGAAGTGTTTTGATCAGTTTTACAAAAAACTGGTCAATAGCGTTGAAGGTATCAGTAATGTTACGTCAACCTTTGCTATGGAGTCGTTGAAATATACCACTCAATTACCTTTATGAGCTGAGCCGGTTACTCAAAACACAAAGGCTTTACCCTAGGTTAAGGTAAAGCTTTGGTTGGTCGTTATTTAGTAAAGCGCATTACACCTTCTTGAACGGCTGTTGCGACCAAGTCACCTTGACGGTTATAGATTTCCCCTCGAACTAAGCCGCGTGTGTTACTGGCTGTTGGGCTTTCTATAGCGTAGAGCAACCACTCATCCATTTTGAAGGGGCGATGGAACCAGATGGAATGATCGATGGTCGCAACCTGAAAATTAGGTGTCATCAAAGAGACTTCATGCGGGTGCAGTGCAGTCACTAAAAATCCCCAGTCTGAGGCATAACCCATCAGGTATTGGTGGATCAATTGGTTGTCGGGCAATGCGCCATTGGCTCTAATCCAAAGGTATTGTTTTGGCTCTGCTTTTTTGGGTTTCAATGGATTAATCACAGTGACAGGGCGTATTTCTATCGCTTTTTCACCACAGAACATTTTCTTTACCTTCTCTGGTAAAAATTGAGCGATTTGCTCGACTAATTCTGATTCGGATGCAAAATTTTCCGGCCCTGGGATATTGGGCATGGTGTTTTGATGCTCAAATCCTGGGGCTTCACCATGGTATGAAGCGGTGAGATAAAAAATAGGGCGGCCATTTTGAATCGCTTTGACTCGGCGTGTACTAAAGCTACGGCCGTCTCTGAGATTCTCTACATCGTATACAATTGGCTTTTCAGGATCACCAGGGTAGAGAAAATAACTGTGGAACGAGTGAACGGTACGGTCTGACTCTACGGTGTAACGAGCGGCGGAGAGAGCCTGACCAATGACCTGCCCACCATAAACTTGTGGCAAGCCTAAATTTTCACTTTCACCCCGATATAGCCCTTCTTCTAATTTTTCGAGTTGTAGTAAATCTAATAGTTCATTTAGTGGCTTACTCATAGATCCTCACCTAATTATCAATCTCTTTATCGTATTTTTTACTGAGTCATTATTTTGTCAATATCTAAAAGCTTACATGACAGAAAAGTGAACCATGCCTATACTCACCGACAATTCAATATCATAAGTGAGGTTTTATGAAAAAGGCATTGTTGTTTATCGTATCAGCAGCCCTAGGTTTGCTTCTAGTTGGTTGTCAGTCATCACCAAAACCATCTTCTGCGAAACCAATCCAAACTATCACTGGTACGGTAGCGTATCGTGAGCGAATTGCATTGCCGGACCACGCATTAGTTACCGTGACGCTACAAGATGTGTCATTAGCGGATGCACCAGCCCAAATCATTGCTAAGCACCGCTTTGAAACCAATGGCATGCAAGTGCCGCTTGAGTTTGATTTAGCTTTTGACAGCAGAAAAATTGATGCACGTCATACCTATAGCGTAAGCGCTCGTATTGAAATTGACGGAAAACTTCGCTTTATCACGGATACACATTATGCCGTAATTACTGATGAGAATAACACTAAACATGTCAATTTGCGTTTGATTGGTGTCGGCAGCAAATAAAAAAGGTTAACGAATAATAAATGGCAGCATTTATGGCTGCCATTTGTAGAGCCGTAATTTAACCTTACCACTTTCCGTAACCGCGACCCCTTCTGCGATAAGCTTTCGTTTTTGACGTTCTAAATCATCACCTTTCAAGGATATTTCCCCTTTACTATTAATAACCCTATACCAAGGTAATTTACTGCTTTCTGGTAAGCGGCTTAAAGCCTTGCCGACGTGGCGAGCATAGCCGGGGTAGCCTGCTAAATGTGCAATTTCACCATAGGTTGTTACTCTTCCTTCTGGAATTTGGTGAATCACCGCAAAGATCTGTGCTAAAAATTGGTCCATACTAATAATGTCCTAGTTCGATTGTTACCAAGGAACGGTATAAGGAGAGGGCATGCTATTTTCAACATTTCAATTTCTGATCACAACAGCGTTAGCTGTAGTTTGCGCGCGCGCCATCGGTTTAAGTGACGGCGACATTCCCGTTTTGGCCGTTGTCATTCCTGCTTTGTGGATTTTGCCACAAGGTGGAGTGGCAGGTTTAGTACTTCTTGCAGCGATGACAACATACGGCTTTACGTTGTCTTATCAACCGATTGCTTTATCCGTTAGTATTTGGGTGCTGCTGCCATTGTTGATGGTGGCATTTTCCAAGCGAAGTCGGCTTGGAGTTGTATTAATCAGCGCGCTTATTGTTGTCACTCTGCAAGTGGGTATTATTGTTACGCAGTCGGCAGGAAAACTGGGCGGTACTGGTTGGTTAACCATCATTCAAACCTTGTCGGTGATACTGGTCTGGTGGGCAGCTTCACACTGGAAACCCTCAAATAAACATCGCTGGTGGGCTCTATGTCTGTTATTACCCTTGTGGATGGCGGACTTCTCTTATGCGGTGCTGGTCGCACTCAGCATCACTGGCATCATGGCATCGATGGAAAGTTTAACTAAACTCACCACGTTTAGTTGGAACCCTTTACTGTGTTGGACATTGCCCACTGTCGGCTTTGCAACTTTGGTTGTGTCACCAACGAGCGAGGTACCTAGCTCGGTGTTTGTGGTTTGGATCTGCCTATTGTGTACGGCGTGGATGACGGATTATTTGCTCAAAAGCACAGAAGAGCAAATAGAATAAAAGTGAATGCACAATCACATTTAGTGCAAAATTATAGATATTAATGTTAGTTCATGCTTATGCATATCAACGGCATTGGTATATGATGTTTTTATCAAAAAAACAGATAAAAATAATGTTACACGTCATGGCTAAAGCTTTTTTACATCTTTGTCTTCTCGGATCGATATTAGCGGCCAATACCGCGGTGTCAGCCCCGATAGTGACTGATAAAACTTACCGCGTTGCCACAGAGGCTGACGATGTCGTTACTCGCGTTTTGTTTGATGCCGTTGCTTACCAATTCCATCTTGATATTGACTATGTCAATTACCCCAGTTTTGATGCGATTTTAAAATCGGTTGAGTCTGGTGAAAGTGATTTTGCCGCGAACGTTACCTATACCAATGAGCGTGCCGAACGATTCGACTTCTCTAGCCCAACCAATATTGAATATACGTATGTGTTCAGTCATATCAATGCAAAGTTAAATGAAATGAGAACAGTAGGCGTGCCGAAAGGGACCATTTATGGATCATTGTTCCGCGATCATTATCCTCACATTGAATTAATTGAATATGATGGTGCTATTAAAGCTAAAGCATTACTCAAAGCGGCAAAAGTGGATGGTGTGGTTGATGCAATTAATCAGCTAAAACCGATGTTGATGGAAGGCCTCGATGCACAATTGCTCAATGATCAGTTGCCGATTCAACCTGTTTCAATCATTACACCTAAACAACACAATACTCTACTGTTGAAGCAAATTGAGTCGTATGTACATTCTGCTGCTGTGCAAAAGTTATTACGTGAGTCGGTACAGAAGTACCAATTTGATATTCGTAAACAAGCATTGCGTCAGTCCGTTATCGACAGCGGGCTCAATGTACAGCGACCATTAAAAATAAAGTTAGAAAATGCCAGTCAATTTGCGCAATATCAACGCAACGGTGAGGTTAAAGGGATCAGTGCAGATATTGTATTTCAAGCGTGTGATATCTTACTGCTTAAGTGTCAATTAGCTAGTACGGCTGATGAAACATGGGAAAGTATGTATGGTGATTTACTTGATAAACAGATTGATATTCTTGCCCCGGTTACGATTTCTCAACAGCGGAAAAGTTTGCTTTACTTCAGCGACAGTTACTATCGACCAGAAGCTATTTTGGTCAAGCGTGAAAACTACAAAGATAATGTCTATAGCAATATATCTGAACTTGTGGTGGAGCGTATTGGCGTTATTAAAGATGACTTTTTTGAAGAACTGCTCAGTGGAATGTTACCGCATAAAGCATTAAACGTTTATAAAATGCAGGATGAGCAGATCAAAGCACTGTTAAATAAAGAAGTCGATTATGTTGTTTTGAGCCGAGCCAATTTCAACCAGGTACTGCGTGAAGCGGATAACTTATTACCTTTGGTCGAAGATACTTTGATCGGTAGTTTTTATTCTTCTGATATTGCTATTGGTTTTCCTAAAAATAGCATGGGAGCCTCGCTTGCTCCGCTGTTTTCTCGTGCTATTAAGATGATTGATACCCCCAAAATCATTAACAGCTATGACTATCAACCAGACTGGCGTGCTACGCTAGCCGCAGAGCAAGCATTTTCACGACAAACTCAATGGTTGTTTATGTTGGTGCTCGGTTTTCTATCCATTGTCGCTCTGTACCTTCATTCGCAATCAAACACGGATAACTTAACCAAACTGCGTAACCGCCGAGCGCTGTATAGCCGCTACTCCGGAGGATTAAATAGCTACGTAACACTGATCTATTTAGACGTGAACAACTTTAAACCGATTAACGACAATTATGGGCATGAAGTGGGAGATGAAGTTCTTAAATCACTAGCCAGTCGTATCAATAATATCTGGCGCGGTCGCAGCTATCGCATTGGTGGTGATGAGTTTATCCTTATCGGCCAATATAATAATGACTCGCTCTCTTCCATTCTAAAGCAGTTAGAATCATTCCTATTTATTGATGAGAAGAGAGGTTTAAGCATTGAAGTGAATGTGGCGATTGGTGTATCAAACCAACGTGATCATTTCATGAGTTTGCAAGATGTACTTCATGAAACCGATATTGCGATGTACCAAGCAAAACATCGGCATGCAGAGCCAAAATCTACCCCAAAACTAAAAGTGATAGGTACATCAACTCGTTAATATAAGGGTAAATATGTCTTTTTGCCTCCCGAATTGTTTAAATGCTAGTCACTTAAAGCCAAATGACGAAATCTGTCAGGATTTCGGCTTGCATTAGTCAGAGTGATGCTTGATAATCCTCGCACTCTTTGGTGATTCAAACCAAGATAAAAAATCTATGGAGGCCCTGGTCCTCCCGCAACAATAGCTCGTGAACTCGGTCAGGTCCGGAAGGAAGCAGCCGCAGCGAGTGACTTGTGTGCCGGGATGTGGCTGGGGCTTCCACCCTTCTGATGTTTGCAAAATAACTTAGCATAAATTGCAAAATATTTAGCAAATTCGCACTATAAGTCAGCATAGTCTATTTTTTGTTGTAGGTTTACAACAAAAGTGAAGCGCACTATGTTCGACCAAACCAAAAAATCCTCTCACGTCCACAACATCTGCAAGTTCATGAGCTTGAAAAACGATGCTGTCGTTCGCACTCTCTCTGTTTTAGAGTTCGATTTTTGTTTCCATCTCGAATATAACCCTGATGTTAAAAGGTACATATCTCAACCACACGGTTTTTATTACTACTTTAATGGTCGCAAGTGTCGTTATACGCCAGACTTCTTAGCCGATGATCATAAAGACGAGTCTACTCTTATTGAAATTAAGAACTCAAGCCAAATCTTAAAACCTGATTTCAGACAGCGATTCGCTGAAAAACAACGGGTAGCACTTGAAGAGCAAGGAAAACGTCTTGTTTTGGTGACAGAAAAACAAATTCGCATTGACCCTATTTTTAGCAACCTCAAGCTATTACATCGTTATTCTGGTTTGCATACCGTCACAAAAGTTCAAAAGTCTGTTCTTGGGTTTATACAACGTAAACAAAAAGTGCAGTTACGCGAAGTATCTGAATACCTAGGACTATCTGAGCATGAAACGCTGATATCGACGCTCTGCTGGCTATCGTCAGGGAGAGTTAGAACCGATATTAGAAGTTCTGATTTTGGTTTGAATAGCTACGTTTGGTGTTAGGTATGGCGTCAGACTTTGATGATGTTTTTGGTTTTATTTATAGTTAATAGTGTCCTGCCGCATAGGCAGCTAAGAATAGGTCTGGAAGAAAGCAACCATCCTGCTGAACAAGCAGTTAATAATCAAAACCATCAAGTCTAGGCTTGGTGGTTTTTTGTTTTTTGGCTTACTTTCGGTGTGAGCTCTAGAGCATTAGGTCTAACGTGTTTCTGCCCCAAAGCTAGTTAGACCGAATACTTACCCACACCCTGTAATTGCCTATTTTTTAATAAAAACAATCCAACCGATAGATATTTCATTAGTAAACACTTTGTATATCACGGGAGTAAACTCGAGAGAAATTTGAGTATGACTACTATGCGAACAAGTAATCAACAATACTCTTTGTATTTTTTATCATAAACCAATTGTAAGAGGCTCATTTTTTCAAAATAATATGCAAAACTATCATCTATATGGTAAAAAATGCCAGCTCTTATTTTATTTGGAGAATATTTAACATTTGCTATAACTTTTGAATCTAAAATAGCACCCTCACCGTAGGTATCAATATCTTTATACAGTTCCAACATTTGATTCCATGTTCCACTGCTAGGAGTTGAATAACTTTCATAAAGAGATATGTACAACGAGTTCTGTAAATCAAATAAAATTGCAAGAACGTCTTTGTCTAAACAATGTGCGTATTTCTCTAGCTCTATAATTAGTTCTTTGATCTTTACATTAGTGATATATAAGAAAGTATCTAAATGTGGGTGCTCCTCTAAACCAGAAAGATACCCTACTTGTTCATGTTTTGAGCCTAAACTAAGGATATGATGCAAACTAGTGTAACGACTTCTTTCATAAAGCTGTCTAAAGCTAATGTCGTTCTTATTTGGTAAGTATTCAAATGCATCCTCACAGTATCCTTTGAAGCCTACAATGTCAGGCTTTATATGTGGGGTAAGCATGTATTCGGTGTAATAAATACGGAAAACTGTTAAAAGTCTGTTGAGTTTTGGTGCCGCTATTTTCGCTTTATTTCTTTCTTCTTTGTAAATGAAGAACAGTGACACTATTACAGAGCTAATAACACCAGTAACAATGGAGGGCAACAAGCTAGCAGTAAAGCCCGATAACAACTCATTGGCCCCCAAAATATAGCCAATAGCTACTAGACTAAGACAAGCGAGAGCGTAAACGAACAAGGGCAAATCTCCACATTAAATAATAGTTCATAATACTAGAAACTCGCTCATTACCAAAGTGAACTCCACAATCAATACTAGGCACTAAGTTAATCTATTTTCCATACTTGTAGTTATTCGTATATTGCTAAATTAGTAAAGCCGCTAACTCAGAAATGTTCAAAACTGTTTCAGGTGGTGTATTAAAGTATTGTACGATTAGGTAAGGTCGCACCATCAAAACTGTCAGATCGCGTATGGATCAGTACATCTAATGAACTCTTGTGTTCTGGCTATCCCCCCTTATTTGATAGGAATATCATGGTCAACTCCAACCAAATTTTGCTGTTTGTCGATGTCGTTCAGCAAGGCTCGTTTTCCAAAGCGGCAGCGCTCAATGAAATGGATAGCTCCTCGCTCTCTAAAAAGCTCAAGCGCCTTGAGAGCGATCTGGGCGTTCAGCTACTGAATCGTTCTACGCGCTCATTTTCAATGACCTCAGCTGGTGAGGAAATCTTCCGCTACGGACAAACTCTGCGCAATACCTTGCAAGAGATCCAACTCTCCGCAGATGCCTATCAGGCAAAACCCAAAGGGGTCTTGCGTATCACGTCGCCCAGTTACTTTGGTCATCAATATTTACTGCCAGTGATCACCGAGTTTATGCGCGCCCACCCCGATGTGCAGATCCACCATTCGTTAGACGACAGAAAATCAGACATTATCTCTGATCATTACGATCTCGCTTTTCGCTTGAGTAAATTGTCAGACTCAAGCCTGATCGCCAAAACTATCGCCAAATCTCACTTTATCTTGGTGGCTGCAAACTGCTTTGTTAAAGAGTATGGTTTGCCGACCTCGCCGAAGGCACTCAATGCTTTGCCAGCGGTGATCTACAGCAATAATGATGTCACTTTGGATACTTTTACTATCAATGAAATTGCCAATGACGAGGATTATCAAGAGTACAAGATGCAAGGACGCTATCGGGTTAATGATGTGCGCACCCTGATTGAAGCAGTCAGAGATGGCGTGGGTTATGCTTGTATTGATGCCTCAAACCTGTCGCAATCGCTCTCTGAGCTTGGATTGGTACAGCTTTTTCCGAAGCATAACATTGTCACTCAGGATATCGCTATTTACGCCCTCTATCCGCACCGTAAACAAACTCGGCTGGTTCAAACGTTTATAAGCGCAGTAGAGGCGTACATAGGTAACCCACCACGCTGGTTTGCGTATCTCGAAAACAAAACTCCGTTGAATGAAGATAAAAAAACCACCCTCGCTGAATGACTCGGGTGGCTTAGTGATTCTATCTTGTGCTCTTAATTACAAGGTAACCAGAACATCTTCTGCTGCAAGGCGAGACTTAGGCAAACCGTAGTTATAGTCTTGACCTTCAAGGTGGTACCCCATCGCCAGTGCAAACTCACATACGTAGCCACCAAGCTCTTTCTCGAAGATTTTGCCGATCATTTCAGGATCGACGCCTTCCATTGGTGTTGAAGCAATGCCAAGGCGTGCCAATACATGCAGAGTATTACCTAGAGCAATGTAGGTTTGCGCTTTAGTCCAGTGGCCATTAAAGCCAACTTCATCGGTTTGTGACTCAGCAAATCCGAATGCTCCATTGAGCATGTTGTCATACATGTCTGCTGGTAAGTGACCTGAAGAGACTTCCACATCGACGACTTTGCGGTAATCATCTTTGGTAAACTTCGGGTTGTGCGCAAACAAAATAATGTGTGACGCTTCTTTCGCGTGCGGTTGATTAAACTGGTGCATATTCGCGAAAGTATCGTGAAAACGTTGCTTCGCTTCATCGCTCTCAATCACGATGAACTTCCATGGTTGTGAGTTGATCGAAGACGCTGACAAACGGATTGCTTCTTTGATTACATCCATATCTTGTGGTGAAATGCGCTTACTTGCATCATATTTTTTCGCTGTGTAGCGACGATTTAAATCTTGGATGATTGGATGTGACATGGATAATTCCTCATTGCGTTACCGATGCGGTGCATATTACCTATCACGCGGAAACAGAAACAGAGCTATTTTGACCAATCATTATGGATAAAATTGTCCATAATTTCTTTTGAGTAATCTATGGTCTGCACCACTAGTTTTGGACACTAAGGTAAGTGAATACAATCACTAACGAGGTGAATCATGACAAGCAATAAGAAACGTATTATCTATTCACTTGAATTTAGTTTGAAGCTAGCAGAGAAAGTGGGAGTAGTTGAGGCAGCAAGACAGCTTATGTGGACTCCCCGTTGGTAACAATCAAAGCTAATAATGATGTGGTCTACTCGGACAAAATTGGACGCCAAGTTAAGCGGCTTGCCATACCTAAACTTATTAATTGATTGCTAATGTTCGATTTTACGTAAATGGTTTTTGTCCATCTTCGTTTCAGTCTGGTCGAGCTGAAACATTTCTGTCCAGAACCTTCTTACGATTCTGGGCTTTTGGCTGTGGCGTGGTTAGTCTTGTTGTCTGGTTGGTCGTGTAATCACCGAGAGGTGTGTTTTTTCTACTACACTTCAGCCTGAATCTGTAAGTGGTTTTCTTTCACGGCATTTATCAGGATTAAGCCGAAGCAAAAAATAGGACACCTTATGTTTTCATATTAGGACACTATATGGTTTTACTATGTTGGTAATGAATTGATTTGTAATGGAGCGTTAGGACATCTTATGGTTTTAGCGACACTTCTACTGCTTTATCCTTACTTATCAAGCAATTACCCATTAAATATAGCTCGGAAAGCCAATTGGTACTAAATAGTGGTACTAAACATGCGCTATCTTACTCAACATTCTTCTTCAAGTATTTGGTACTTCCGTTATCAAATTCCCGCCCGATTTCGATCTTTTTCCCCAAATGGACGTGAAATAAAGAAATCGCTATCCACTCGTTCACTCTCTACTGCTAGATTAAAAGCATCTAAAATGCAGCAGGTACTTTGGGAGAGAATGGAGTTGTTAGAAAAACACAGCAGTGGTGGACGTAAGATGAGAAGCGCAATGCCTAATCACTCATCTTTGGATGATGCTTACATTTCGAAGTACCTAAATACCATCAAACGGCAAACTCTCACTAAGTTGACGACTTATATCCAATTGCTTGAGCGAAAGCCCAACCTACTGAGAGCGCAAAGACAGCGCATTGAACTGCGCAAAAAAGACAGCGACACCCCATCTATCGAGATAATTGAGTCAATCTATCCACGTGATGCGAATCCAATAGACATCGCAGAGGAGATGGTTTCGTTGGATGACCATGATCTTGACTTGGACACGTTGCACTATCGTGAAGACAAGAAGAACATCCACATGGCCATGGGGCAATTTTACCGAGATTATCAATGTTGCCTTGACTCACTCAATCTTAAAGGGGCGAAGGCTGTCCTTCAGGCGATACAGGAGTACGAGTCAGGTACTTTTCTGCCCTTGTCCGATGATTTCAAGACCGAAGATTATTGGGAATGCACACATTCCATAACTGAAAAACTTGTAATGGTACGGTTAACTTGGATGGTCGATTAAGTCTGGATAACAATCGCGCGGAACGTTCACGGTAGGGCGGAACAACTGGCTCTTTAGAATACTCACAATGGTGCTAGTGCCAGTGCCGTCTTGTACAGTCTCGTCGAAACGGCAAAAGCGAACGACTGCGAACCCTATGAGTATCTGGAATACGTACTACGAGAAATCCCTAAGTTGAAATGCAGTGATGCTCATCGTCATCTGCTTCCTTGGAACATGCCACAAACCGAATAACCCTCCTCGTAGCAAAATCCTACTCGAATAACAGATACCGCCTTAGTTGGCGGTATCTGTGTTGACGCTTGAAAGTCAATGAGTCGATTTAAAGACGAGCCTATGCTTGCTGTCTGTCGTACATTTGAACTTACGGGTGGCCTTCGCGACTAAGCTTTGGTGCGGTTCATTTATGTACCTGATGACCTATTTGGGTCTCTTACTGAAAGCTCAGTAACATATGGTAACTGGACTCTTAACTCATCATATCTTAACCCATTTTCAACTTGTAGTCCTTGAGCTTTTTGAAGCCTTTGTTTTATTTGTTTCCGATTAGAGGGATTATCAACTCGAAGTAATGCATGCATCCCATTTACCTCAACTAAGCTACACTCACATTCTTGTATGGATTGCTTTTTTAGTAATTCTTCAATAAGTGCTCGTTGATTCATTTTGTTTTTATATGCCTTCTTCCGTTGAGATTTTCTGGATACGCTTTGCTCCTCAATTGTTGCGTTTGATGAAGGCTGATTCTTCGTTTGTTCGATGTTCTCCAATATTTTCGTTCGTCCTTCTAATTTATTTCTATCGACAACGACTAAGGCATTTTTAAAGTCTTTTCGTTGATCTGGCATCATGCCAATTTCATACTGTCCAGTAATGACAGGGCTCTTTTTACGCACTTCATAATCAGTAATTCTTTCTAGATGATTAATCTTATCCTGGCATACTGAACTCAGGTCAGCATGTCTCAATTCACCTAATGTGAAAAAACCGTCAGTATTCTTTGCAAACTTTGAGGGAAACATGTTTCTAAGGTTGTGCCCACCCATACCAATCGAAACCCTTTGTGCTCGCTCATTATTTTGTAGCAGCGAATGCCTTGAGTCAGAATTAACTGCCTGAGTTCCTTATGGCTAAATTGGCTATAACCATGATTATCAATCATGGCAATGGTACCGATACAAAAATCACCATTATCTTGTTGCCAAATATTGTAGTGACCAACATAATCACCAGAGCTATTGAATATCTCTACAGAAGTACCTTGATTGGATAGATATTCCGCAATAGGATAATTTCCTCCCACAGCACCAGGGAAATCACAATGTTTCGTTTTATAGCTTAGGAAAAAAGGGGCACCTTTCTCATAATCTTGTCCCTCAAGAGGTTTTGTATGGAGTTTACCTGCTGTGACCTCTTTCAACTCAAAGTCGGTAGTCTTTACACCTCTAGCAGTCGTTATATCTTTAGCAAGCGCTAACAACCTTCCTTTATCCATAAGAAATTGCTCTCCACTGCGTAAGTCAGTAAAAAAAGAATCTTCATGGGGAATTATTATCTTTTCTAGCCCTTTTAATTCAGACTCACTAACTGTGAATCGCTCCTTTTTTAAATAATTTTTGCTAAACGAAACCCCATGTCGTTTTAAAGTATTCAGTATTACTTGCATATTGTTTTCATACGCTTCGTGGTTACTTGCCACTTCTCCACTATTTCGTTTTGGCTCATCAACTGATTTATAAACAGTATGTAGATGTTGTCTAGATCGAGGTGATACAAACATTTATACGCCTTTAATTTTTGATTTAACATTTACGAAAATTTTCAACCGATACTAATTAGTTATTAATTGTTTTGTCATCAGAATTAAAAGGAAATAAATTGAGAGCCTTTGACTAAAGACTTAAGTACTAGAAAAACGCTTTTATTAGATTCCACACTAAATTGCCGGAGTTTTCAAATAACATTACTCTTCTTGTGGTATTTTCACTAAAACTGATTTTTTTAAGGCTTCATTTTCAGGGGCTTGTCGCAAAAAATTAACGATCTTTAAAGTTTGGTTCGGAAGGAATTTTTTATTTACATTCATAACGATAAGATGTTGCTCGATTTACAACATGCTCTACAATGTCTTTAATCGGCTCGATGTGTCGGAATACTTTGCTAAAGACGGGAGTTTTATGTCTTTGGCGGAATGCTGATGTTTGCAAAATAACTTAGCATAAATTGCAAAGTATTTAGCAAATTCGCACTAACTATAAGTCAGCATAGTCTATATTTTGTTGTGGGTTTACAACGGAATGACACACATACTATGTATGACCAAACAAAAAATCCTCTCACGTTCACAACATCTGCAAGTTTATGAGCTTGAAAAATGATGCTGTTGTTCGCCCCCTCTCTATTTTAGAGTCCGATTTTTGTTTTCATCATGAATACAACCCTGATGTAAAAGGGTACATATATCAGCCACATGGTTTTTATTACTACTTTAATGGTTTAGGGTTTCAATCCTAAGCCTCCATTGAGCTAGCTTCCGTGGCTAGCCCAGTCCCAATATCATTTAGGATCAAAGCTCATTCGCAATCTGTTAATATGAGTCTTACATACATTTTCTAATCTAAACGAAGTTCTAATATTAAAAACCTTGATTTGAACAGAACGACCTAAAGTTAAATGTTTCTTGTTGTAACTTACTCACTGATAGCGTGCAGTTTAGGTTATATGGTTTGATAGAAATTATTGTTTTTACCAGTGTCTTAAAATCAAATTAAATCAGCCCTTTACCTTGCATAACCTAATAGTCTGTACCAATCTTATTTCATAAGCATGGATAAGGATTGTGTATGCCCGTAAGTTCAATGAAAAACAAAGGGGTGGTGGGGAAAGTCCTACTGCCTTCTTTGCTCATAAATCTTCTTTCTCTCGCTGTTCCGCTAACGGTTTTACAAATTTACGATCGTATCTTACCTAACCAGAGTTACGGGACTGCCACTCTGTTATTAGCGGGTGCGACGTTGGCTGTCGCTATGGAAGCATTAATCCGGTTTGTGCGAACTTGGCTTTTGTCTGCTGCGGCCAGTAACACCGAGAAAGCGACCTATCAAACCTTGGTTGAAAGGGTGACGACCGCGTCTTCTGGCCATCTTCGCCATATTGGTGTTGGCGGAGTGGAAGAGGGGCTGGGCTCCGTATCCAAAGTTAAAGATTGGTATTCCGGTGGGGTGATCGCCGGCTTTATTGATTTGCCTTTTGCATTGATCTTCTTGGGGTTGGTGGCTTACATCGGTGGTGAGTTAGTGGCGATACCTTTGGCAGTTTGGCTTATTACTCTCGGAATTGTCTGGTTATCTTCTATTCGCGTAAAAAGCTTAAGTGAAGAAGCTTCTCAAGATGAGCAGGAGCGCAAAGCGTTCTTGATTTTACTGAGCCAAACCATTCAGGGAATCAAACGCCAGGCCGTTGAATCTCGAATCTTCAATCAGTTTAAATCCCTCAATAATGTTCGCTCTCAGTCTAAAGCGAGAGAAGAAGAACAGAACGCCTTCGCTCAAGAGTGTATTCAACTTGCCGCATTAGCGACGTCAGTTTTACTTGTGATTACGGGCAGCTTGTGGGTGTTAGATGGTCAGTTAACCACAGGTGGGTTGGCAGCATGTTCTATCTTATCGGGCAGAGCGGTTGCACCGTTAAGTGCTCTGGTTGGGGTTCGAATCAAGCTCAATTCAATACACAGTGCCAATCAGGCAATAGAAAAGTTGAGTGACTTGTCTATAGCTGAGTCTTCAGATTTTGAGCAATCTGAGGTCCATTTATCTGGCTTTGATACGTTGGAAATCAAGCAAGCGACCATTGAAAGATACGGTGAACTCTTTCATGCAGATATCACACTGAATAAAGGTGAGCTGGTATTGTTAGAAAGTGAAGACCGACACACCAACAGTCATTTGTTGTCTTCGATAGCAGGTGTTGATGATTTGCAAGAAGGTGAGTGCTTTATTAACGGAGCGAAAGTTACAATAGAGTCCGTCACTAGAGTTGCAGCTTACTGTGGCGTTAAGGGGCAATTAGTGTCAGGTACTATTCTCGACAACTTGTGTGGCTTTGATCCTGAAAGAACACAAAGCGCCAGTGACTATGCTAAGCGTTTGGGTTTAAACAAAGCAATTACTCGATTACCAGATGGGCTAGAGACACAAATTGGTCATACGAGTGCGTCCTTATTGAGCATGGGTAATGTAAAAATGCTCACTATCGCGACTCAACTGGCAAGTGACAAGCCCATTATCATGTTAGAAAGGCCGGACGCTTCACTTGATTTAGTCGCTCTTGGAAACCTAGCCAAGGTGTTGGAAGAAGAAGTGTCGGCAGGACGCACGATAATGATGGTGAGCTATCATTTGAAACTTCGCGAGCTTGCTAATCGAATCATTACAGTGAAAAGTCGAGCCAGGACGGTCGAAAGTGAAAGCAATCAGGAGGCCGTCGTATGAATCGTTTAGATACTAGTAGCCGCACTGATACGAATGGCAGAGAAGTGGTGAGGAACCATTTAGAGACCGAGAGCCTTTCAGCTCTTAAGCAGTTGGAAGTTAACGCTAATATCCAATTGTTCGCACATCAATGGGTCGATGAGAATGGCATGGAATCAATCGATGATATGTTTGCTCTGTTTGACAGGCTTGCTTTACCATATCGATTGGTTGCCAATCTCAATGAGGTGGGTGACCATAAATTAGTCTTACTGGTACTTGGTGAAAATGAGTTGGTTTCAGGTTATTTAGAATCGAAGCGGTTTATTGCTTTTGATGACAACGACGACCTTACGGGGACTCCCCAATTTTGTATCGTTATAGAAGGCGTACCATTGGAGAAGGCTTCTCCGGACTGGGTTGGTGAACGGTTACATGCGTTTCGGCCCATTATTCCTAAATTGTTGCTGGTCAGTTTTATCACCAACTTGTTCGCACTTGCCGTGCCGTTCATCACGATGTCGATCTATGACCACGTGATTGGTGGAGATGCAGGTCATGAGCTTCAAGGTATCGCGATTGGTGCAGGTCTTTTGTTTGTGATGATGGGCTGGTTAAGAACATTACGCAGCCGAGTGTTTGCTTCGGTTTCGAACCGAGTAAGCCGAGAGATATCTCAATCCCTTGTGCTGCGTCTGCTTCGAAATAGCTATGTTCAAAATCAGCAAACAGCCTCTTCTAGTCAGCAAAACCAAATGATGCTGTCGGAACGTATTTCAGGTGTGTTATCAGGGCCATTAGGAAATGCGCTGTTTGATCTGCCATTCATTGTTATTTTTGTACTTGCGATAGGTGTTTTAGGTGGGTGGTTGGTGCTGGTTCCTGTCGTCTCTTTAGTTCTGTATTACCTGTTAGCGAAACGCTCGATACGTTCAAGTAGTAAGCGCTCAATGCAATCAACGGTTGCTGGTACCAATCGTCAAAACATGGTCAATGAGCTTTCATCAAAACTCGTTTTTATTCGCAGCGCCGGGTTATCACAACATTGGATACAACGTTTTAAAAAGGCCAACCTTCTTGCGTCAACCGTGACGTTTAATCAGTCGGTTTTACAAAGCCGATACACCTCCATGTATTATTTCATTGGTGTGGGTTCGACACTAGCTGTGATGGGGTTAGGAATAGGCCTTATTTTTGAAGAGGTTATGACGCCAGGGGGGCTTATCGCATCCATGATGTTGATATCTAAAGTGACGGGGCCAGCTCAGGTATTGACGAACAGCGCGATGCGTTTCAATAGCTTTAATCAATCCAAGTTGCAGGTGAACCGCATTTTGTCTCAGCCATCTGAGCGTGAATTCAGTTATCAGCATCACCCGTTGCCGTCGACAGCCCCTAACTTGAAATTAGACCAAGTGACACTGCGTTATCCCAAGCAGAGTCGCCCCGCATTGAGTGGTGTGAGTTTTGACATTGAAGCCGGCGAAATTGTAGCGATCACAGGACCTTCTGGTAGTGGTAAGTCAACGCTGATAGAAGTTTTCTCCGGATTACAACCTATTCAAAATGGTATCGTTGAGCTTAATCGGGTTAACCTTGCTCAATATGACCCGCAGCTATATCGCCATTGGTGTTTCATTCGAGCTGCTTATCCAGACTTACTGACATTAAGTATACGAGAGTGGTTAAACGATGGGCACAAAATTGAAGACCAGAAAATGATCTCTGCGATTGAAATGGTGGGCGGAAAGCGTTGGTTCGAGACATTGTCAGGTGGGCTCGATACGTCGATCAGTAGCATTCAACCGGATAGCCTTTTTGACATGCTGTCTGGCAGCGTCGCGCAGATCCTCATTGACGCGAAAGCGCTGGTTTATGACTACCCAATGTTCTTAATGGATAATCCTGTGCCTGATGCTTATCCAAATGCTAAACGTATATTTGGTGAGTTTGTGCAGTCGAAAAAAGGAAAAGCAACCGTGATTTACACATCCCACGATCCGGATTTAATCAAGCTTGCTGATAAAGTTGTGGTGTTAAATGAAGGAGCAGTGGTTTATGCCGGGCCAATAGAACCTGCACAGCCCCAAGCTGATCAACAGACAGGCCAACAAGAGTTTATGCAAGGAGTCACTAATGGCTAAACAACCTATTGAGACAGGCAAGCGCTATGGTGAACTTGTTGAATCACAAAATACGGCTCGTACATTGGCGCTGGCGACATGGTCGGTTGCCTTATGTGTCATAGCATTTGTCATTTGGTCTGTGGTGACACAAGTTGATGAAATTGCTAAAGCTAAAGGTGCTGTAATTCCAGAAGGTGAGAAACAAGTATTACAAAGCGAAATCGGTGGTAAGTTAAAGCAAATTCTAGTTAAAGAAGGACAACTTGTTGAGAAAGGCCAGCCACTTGTTGAGTTTGATGCCACCTTCCAACGTACTGCGCTTGAAGAGCTTAAATCTCAACAAGTGACGCTTCTAGCCAGTGTGGAGCGTATGAATGCGCTTCTCGAGGAACGTGAGCCAAATCTAGCTGAATTTGAGGTGGATTACCCAGAGATCGTCAGCCAGCAAAAAGCGCAGTTGAACGCACAAAAAGCACTTTATTTCCAAAAACGCGTGGTGCTTGAAAAAGAGAGCGAGCAAATTGCAGAGCAGCTTCGTAGCGTAGAAAAGTCCTTACCGAGTTATGAAAGAGAGTTGAATGCCACTGAGCAAGAGTTGAACATACTTGAAAAGGGGTATGAAGCGGGCAACATTTCACGCTTACGAGTACTTGAAATGCGCCAGAAGTTGGCCAGTATCGAGCAGAAAATTGAGGAAGCTCGCGGTAAGAAATCGGTATTGATTAGACAAGCCGACAGTAATGATCAAAAAATTGTACAGCTTCTTGCTGAAGCGAAAGCTAAAGTCAGTGATGACCGTTCTAAAGCTGTTTCTGATTTGTCAGCACTGAATGCGAGAGTACGTTCAAGTCAGGCGAAATTAACAAACACCATGTTGGTGTCACCGCTGCAGGGGCTGGTTCAAAGCCTGCCCAATACACAAGATGGTGGCGTGATTCAACCGGGAGGGACCGTTGTTGAAATTGTCCCTATTGGTGGAAAAGCCGACTTTAAAGCGCAACTCTCACCGCGTGATATCGGCTTTGTTAGAGTGGGGCAACCTGCTAGGGTTAAAATTGATGCCTTTGATTATAGCCGTTTTGGTGCGTTAAAAGGGCTTGTAGAGAGTATCTCTCCAACCACTTCCCAAGATCAAAAGGGCAATATTTTTTATGATGTCGTGATTGCGGTTGATAAAGGTTATTTTCATGATAACCCAGAACAATTTGCTATTTTACCAGGGATGACCGGTGAGGTAGATATCACAACGGGTGAAAAATCAGTATTCCAATATTTGTGGAAACCAATTTATACCAATGTGAGTGTTGCATTTGGTGAGCGTTAAAAAAGGGGGGAGATAACCTTTACTGGATAAATGAGTGAAAAAAAGGAACGCAACTGTGCGTTCCTTTTTTCGTTTTTACAAGCTGTCATTTTAACTATTTGGATCAATCTCAGGCAAATTATCAATTTGATGCTGCTGATCACCATAGTTTTCGTCATGGTCACGGCTATGATGGTCACTTTGTTGGTGATCTTGATCAGAAAGAGCATCAGAAACATCAATATGTATACCATGTTCATCAACGAGTGTTGCTTGCTCGCTTTGCGCCCAAACAAGATCCATGTCAGCAGGTGAGTGCTGTTCATCGTTCCCTGTCAGTTGTTGAGTAGGGTTAATACCCAGTGCATCAAGGTACGCCACTGCACCTGTGACTGACGATGAATCTGCATGTTCGCCTTGTATTTCCTCATTCGTATCTTCGCTTAGGTAACTGCTAACGCTATCATCATCGATGATAATATCAACGCTAAATTCATCTGTGGTTGCTTCTTGTACATCTGGTTCATCATGTTGCACAGTAGCAGCGGGGGCAGGAGAATTAATCGGTGCTATATCCATACCCGTTAAGGTTGTTTGGTCGATATGATGACCACTGTTTCCATGCACTGATTGTGAATGTAGATGTAGGTGCACCGCGACTTGTGAATTTTGATTACCCCCTAACGTCAAAACAAAGGAGTCGGTTTCGTCTGTACCATTACCGTAAGAGCCTCCTGTATGTGTCTTAACGACGCCTGATGAAGGTTGTTGGTAATCGTAACTCAACTCTCCCGTTGCAGGATTGACATGCAAAGTACCAAATTGACCGTGTAATGCAGTGAGAGAATGTCCGTGGTGATCTGATATTCCCCAGCCTGTCATCGGCGTAGGCGTTCCTTGGTGAATAATCGGAGGGAAACCGATTGAGGCATGTAAATCTTGATGTCCAGCACTACCCGATATTTGTGCTGGTGCAACCAAAGTCGGCATAGGGGGAATATCGCTGTGACCATTAATACTCATTTCGATCTCTTGTTGGGTGACACCTCCATGGCCATCATCCACTAATATTGAAAATTTATCCGTTAACTTATCACCATCATTTAATGCATTTACTTTGGCATTATTATTATTGAGGGTGTAAACCCAAGTTTGGCTATTGTTGTTATAACTGACAGAGCCATATTGTGGTGGATGCTGTGAGTCAATGCTTACAGCATGTTGATCGCTATGATCAACATCACTGATAATAATTTGCCCAGAGGTCGCATTTGCAGCATCTTCATCAATGTTATGTGCACCTGCGATAACTTCAGAAATTATTGGTTTATCATTAGTACCATGGACATAGAGGGTAATAACCTGCTTATCACCGCCAGCAGTCGTTACTTCATATTGAACCTGCTCGACTTGCCCTGCCGCTAAGTGTTGAATATTGGCATTGGGAACCGAATAAGCCCAATCACCGGCTTTTCCAATGGTCAGGTGACCGCCATAGGGATCACTGAGCGCATGGGCATTACGAGTGTCGTAAAAATGATCTTCACCGGCATCAGGATCGATAACATTCAACACGCCAGTGACAAATATCGTATGTTGGGCATCACCTTGTACATGGCGATCTTCTGTTATTTGACCGCTTTTATCTCCGGCGAAGATCGCTGCATCGCCTACTGCTGAGAGTGTTGTTGATGCACCGGTGTGGGTCACACCACCGTGAGCATCCTTAACGTCATAGCTGAAGTGTACATCGCCGTTGTAGTCTTTCTCTGGGGTAAAAGTGAACGTGCCATCGGTATTTAAGGCAATAGCACCGTGGTCAGCCTGTAGGTTTTCAATGGATAATTTGCCAATATCGTTGTCGTCAACATCGCTAGAATTGGCCAGTAGCTGTGCTGGGGTGAGGACTATTTTGCTATCTTCCAAGCCATTCGCTAAACGTACTTCAGCTGACGCAACTGGCACATCATTGGTGCCATGAACGGTCACTGTGATATCTTTTTTAGCACTGCCATCAATAGATTCAACGGTAAAGGTTTGCTGGAAGCTTTCCCCAGCGCCTAAATGTTGGACTTTATCATTATCAATGTTGTATGACCAATGGCCCTGTGCGTTGATATTGAACCGACCACCTTCGGCGGTGGTGATGGTTTGTGCAATAAAACCGGCTTGGTCGTGATCCGGGTCAATGACCTGTAACGTGCCACCACTGCTGAGCTGATTGGTGGTATTGCCAAAGGAAGTATGATCTTCGTAAACATGATTATTTAGGCTGGAGTAGGGCGTCACTGCAATTTTTGCTTGGTTATCTTCACCGGTCACTTTCACCATAATGGTGAGCTTTTGACCATCACTGGTTTCGACTTCGTAGGGAAGTTCCATCGACTCGCCAGCATGTAGGCTACCAATGAGCTCATCCGCATGACGATTGGTACCAGCATCTAATCTGAATTGATAAGTGCCATTAGGCCAAACATCAAGGTGACCAGGCTCAAACCCTTGACCTAAATACTTCCCGCTAAAAACAAACTGAGTGTTATCACCACTATCAGGGTCAATTAGCTGAAGCTGGCCTCTATAGGATTTAAATTCACTATCCAGCGCTTGTGTTTCAGTGAGCTGAATGACATTAGAAACCAGTTTGGCTTTATCATCTGTCCCGGCAATCGTAAGCGTGGCGGTTTGTTGCGTACTTCCACCATGGCCATCTTCTACTTGATAAGTGATAGCGATTTGTTGCGACTGACCATTTGCCAAATGATTAAATGCGGGATCAGTGGCATCAACAATTAACGTATGCCCATCAGCATCTAAGGTAATGCCCGTTGGAAGTTGGCCCGACTGAGGTTGACCATCGATGGCATATTCAAGGTGACTGATAGTTAAAGCGTCGCCGTCTTTGTCTGTGGCACCTACTAGCAGATTGAGGGTGTGATGATTATCGGCCCCCTCACTGACACTGTCTGTTAAAGGCATTACATCAGGATTATCGTTAACCGCAGCCAAGTTGGTGGTTGCACCGGTGTGGGTCACACCACCGTGTGCATCTTTAACGTCATAGCTAAAATGCACATCGCCGTTATAGTCTTTTTCTGGGGTAAACGTAAACGTACCATCGGCATTGTTTAGAATAGAGCCATGGTCGACATGGAGGTTTTCAATGGTTAGCTTACCGGCGTCATTGGCATCCACATCGACGGTATTCGCTAATAGTTGCGCAGTGGTTAAGGTTTGGCGTGTATCTTCACTGCCATTTGCAAGCACAACTTCAGATGAACAGTAAGGTCTGTCGTTACTGCCGTGAATGGTGATGACAATATCGTGTGTTGTACCATCTTTTGAATGGACTGTAATCGTATCGGTTAAGCTTTGTCCTTCACCAAGCTGGTCAATTGCAGTGCCACGCGTTGTGGGTCTAGCACCTATACCTGATAGATGCCCAGCATCGGCATGGTAATGCCAGGTGCCATCGGTGAGTAAAATCAGATCTCCATAGGTGCCGTGATAGTCATAACCATTGCTGCCTTGGCGTTCAAAACCTGATTCACCAACATCAGGGTCTGTGATGGTCAGCTTACCATCAGCATAGAGTGTTGTATTGCCAAGTGTGGCTATGCCTGGTTGCGCATAGTCAGGTGACATGTCGACACCCGCGCTGTTTTCGATGACACTGCCAGTATCGACACCTGCGATAATCGCAGAGTCGTTGCTACCTTGTACATTAATTTGAATATGGTGTGTTGCTTTAGACCCATCACTTGAAATAGCAACAATATCAAATCCTTCTGCTTGATTTTGTCCCGCAGTTAAGTGCTGTGCTTTGGTAGCATCTAATTGGTAATGCCAAGTACCATCTTTAGCGACACTGAAACTGCCAAAATTACCGGTTAAATTCTGCGTCTGAAAATGCACGCTATCATCTTTATCAACATCGTGTGCCTGTAATGTGCCCGATAGGGAGTTTTTTTTATCTTCAATAGCAGTGCCTATTGATGCTGTTAACGAATCAGGAGTATCGATAATGACGTGATCCTCTGTGCCTATAATCGTCGCTGTAATAGGAATACGAGTGCCATCTGCGGTGATCAATGTCATGTGATCGGTGAGACTTTGACCATCTTTTAATTGTTGAATTTCAGTGTGATTATTATCTGCAACATAACGCCATTTATTATGTCCATCAACGCCATGAGTGGTGACAAATGAACCGTGAGCACCCTGTAAGGTTATTGCAAAATTAGCGGGGACGTTATGCTCAACACCATTAACTTCAATTTTGACAATTTGTGCATCTGTTTGACCATCGGTATCAGTAATATCAAGGTTTTTCCAATAAGAAGTTAACGTATGAGTAGAGGAACCGCTAAGATGATCTTCAATCACTTCGTTGCTAGATAACTCACTTGCAAGTACTGAAGCATCATTGACAGCAACTAAATTAATCGTTGCGCCTGTGTGTGTAATTCCCCCGTGGCGATCTATGACATCATAATTAAATTGTACAACTCCGTTGTAGTCTTTTTCTGGCGTAAACGTATAGGTTCCGTCTTGGTTGTCTCGAATGGAGCCATGGTTAGCAATAAGGTTGGCGACGGTAAGCTGACCTTGGTCGTTATTATCAATATCGGTTGCATGCGCCAGCAAATCAGCCGCAGTAATGGTTTGAACAGAGTCTTCCTTGCCTGAGTTTAACTGTACCTCACTTGATACTGTGGGGGCGTCATTAGTGCCGTGGATGGTAATGACGATATCGTGGGTGGTGCCATCTTTAGAATGCACCGTCACGGTATCCGTTAAGGTTTCGCCTTTACCTAAGTGTTGGATTTCAGGTTTGCGGTTATCTATGTAGTAATTCCAGTTTCCTTTTGGGTCAATTGCCAATTGGCCACCCAGCGATGAAGAATATGGCCGCCACTCTGGGTGCATTGCTGCAGAGATAAGGGTTTTAAAATCAAAGCCTGATTCATCCTTGTCGGGGTCAATAGCAGATAATGAGCCTTGAGCCTCCAATTTATAGGCGTAGTTTCCTTGCACGCTGGCATGAGGGTTTAGGTCTTCAGTAACACTGCCAATATCAATGCCTGCAATAACAGCATTATCTTGTACCGCCGCTAAAGTGGTACTGGCGCCAGTGTGTGTCATACCACCGTGGGCATCCTTAACGTCATAACTGAAGTGTACATCGCCGTTATAGTCTTTTTCTGGGGTAAAGGTGAAGGTGCCATCGGCATTGTTTAGAATGGAACCATGGTCGACATGGAGGTTTTCAATGGTTAGTTTACCGGCGTCATTGGCATCGACATCGACGGTATTCGCTAATAGTTGCGCAGTAGTTAAGGTTTGGCGTGTATCTTCACAGCCACTTTGTAGTACGACCTCCGATGAACAGTAAGGTCTGTCGTTACTGCCGTGAATGGTGATGACAATATCGTGTGTTGTACCATCTTTTGAATGGACTGTAATCGTATCGGTTAAGCTTTGTCCTTCACCAAGCTGGTCAATTGCAGTGCCACGCGTTGTGGGTCTAGCACCTATACCTGATAGATGCCCAGCATCGGCATGGTAATGCCAGGTGCCATCGGTGAGTAAGATTAGATCGCCATAGGTGCCGTGATAGTCATAACCATTGCTGCCTTGGCGTTCAAAACCTGATTCACCAACATCAGGGTCTGTGATGGTCAGCTTGCCATCAGCATAGAGTGTTGTATTGCCAAGTGTGGCGATGCCTGAGTGAGCATAGTCGGGTGACATGTCGACACCCGCGCTGTTTTCGGTTATTGAACCAGTATCCACTCCACCAATGGTGGCCGCATCTCCAGTACCAGTAATCGTGACTGTGACTTGATGTGCTGTCCCATCGGCAGAATGAACAGTAATGATATCTGTCGCAGTAGAGCCTTGGGCAAGTCTTTGAACTGCAGGGTTACTGTTGTCGAGAGCGTACGCCCACGCACCATCTTTGGTGATAGTTAACGTACCCAAATGACCATTAATTTGTGAGGCTTGAAAATGATTCTCTCCAAGATCTGAGTCATTGACGGTAAGTTGACCTTGGATTTGTGTCGTTACATCTTCCGTTACCACGCCTGTATCGATACCCGTTACAACGGCATTATCATCGTTGCCACCAATGGTCATATCGAGTGTTTGCGGTGTGCCATCTTGAGTGTGAATGACGAAACTTTCGTGCAGCGAAGTGGCAGAAGTTAACGCTTGAATATTAGAGAGAGAATTATCTACGTGATATTGCCAGTGTCCATCAGCGTCTATGGATAGTGAACCATATTTACCTGCGAGCACTTCGGGTTTCATCGAACTTTCATTTTGGTCAGGGTCAATGACATCAATTTTGCCGTTCGCATGTAGCAAACCGTGTGAATCAACTTTGTGATCTTCCGTTACCACACCTGCTAAATCACCAGAAATGGTCGGCGTGTCTTGCTTACCTGTCACTGGGATCTGAACAACAATCTTAGAACCGTCAGATAGGTTTAAAACAAAATGGTCTGTGCCATGTTTGTTCTGATTTAACAGAATATATTGAGGAGAGTTAGGGTTCAGGACAAATGTGTATTGACCATTTGCATCAACATGGAGTTCTCCGTACGCACCTTTTATTACCTCTGACACAAAGGTGACTGGCGAAGCGGGAGTTGTCGGAGGCGTATTATTTGAATGAGTGGGCTGGCCGTTACTTTCTAAGGATATGGTTGGCATCGATATCGAAGGAATGTAATGGACTTGCGGGTGAGAAAACGTCGACAAATGATGAGAAGGGACCAAGTGAGAATTCGAACCATGGGGAGCATGACTTACACTTAAGGTTGATCCTACGTGGTTTTCACTCGTTGGAGACTCTTGATGAGTAACCGCCGATGAGTTTGCTTTACCATGGTCATCGGTGACGTCTTTTTCTGCCACGCTATTTTCCGTTGCTCGATTTGCCTCATTGCTGTAATTGTCTACCCCCTCGGCAGATGCGTGTTTAGCCAATGACGGCAATATCATAATGAGTGATTGAAAAAGAGGGATATTAACCTTTAGATGCGAATGCAGTCTGAGCTTCTTTTTTTGTGTTGCTTTCTTTTGTTCTAGCTCGTTACTTTTCTTGTTTGTTTCGATGTTTTTTTTGTTAGCCATTTTTCTCATCCGTGAATCGTGGTTGCACTATTTTAAGTAAAATACACAGATAGAGATTTTTCTAGCTAATTAAATAATTTTTAAAGAAAAAACCGGAAATTGAGATGGTTCTCCATTTTAGGCATCAATGCACCTAAATGGATGCAAACAACTATGTATTTGAACACTATAATCAGCGTTTAACTGGCCAGCTTGTTTGCATATAGATTGGATTTAAGGAGTGGGTAGCAGTTGTTGTTCTCAATATTTAGTAGCAGAGTGAAACGGGGCTTCTGATCCGGAATTTGGTACTTTCGTTATCAAATCCCCAAAGTATTTCAAGCTCAATTCTCTAATCGAACTGAATTCAAAAGATCCTTGCATACAAGGGATTACCAGCATGCTGTTTTACTTGCTTTTCAATAAAAAAAAGATTGTCACCGGATGTGTTAATATTGAATAGCGTTATTATTGCTATTGATTGTATTTACGTTATTGTAGTGTTAGTTGGGTTCTTAGTGAATTAAGGCGTTGCAACGTAACTCTTCTCTTATTTTTTGAAAATAAGATGAGTTTTCGGTTATCAATAATGCAATGGTTGTATTGTTGATGCTGGCTGTATTATTAATTTTGTTTATTGTTGGGGCCGTTTCTCAATGTGAATTTGGTGTTTTTTTTGATGTTCGTGTAAATAAGACAAAGAAAATGTCTTTATTTCTGTATTGGTGGTCAGTCTAATATATATAATGAAGGTGTTAGTCAGTGATGGCGTTGAATATTTTATATTTGTGAACCTGTCAGTCATATTTTTACTGCTCCATTGAAAAGCTTTGTGGATGAGGATAATGTACCTTCCGGCTCCGTTGGGCTCTTCAACAACGTCGAAGGAAAGTGGCAGCATTTAAATGTTAAGATTCAGAGGGGAAAAGTTATATTGAATTAATAATAAATTAAATTTTTAAATTTTGAGATAAAAACCACATTAACACCCATCCAAACTTATTAAAAAACTTTTTTGCAATATGTCCGTGTAAATTTAATTGTGTTATTGGAGTGTAATATATTGGCACGTATGATCTTAACTTAGGGATTAAATATGTATAAAGCTATTACATCTGCATTAATATCAAGTAATACCCCCCTGAATCAACGCAAGCAGAGAGATCTGATTTGAATTCGATTATTGTTAATATTAGTAATAAATATAAAAGGTTGGACCCATTCCCTAATGCTGTTCATTTTATTAATCAAAATTTAATCTCGCATGATAATCATGGATTGTCTAAGGAAAAAGCAAAACAATACAAAAACTTAGTAAACGCAGTTTCATCTGGCGAAGCATCAAACTCGTATGCTTTTGCTGCATCAGTTTATGGTTGGGTTCGTGAAGGATTCACAAATCCAGCAGGCAGACAAGAAGCTATGGTAGGAGCAGAAATGAATGTTGGTGGCGCTTTGCTTTCTAGTGCTGTTGATCACCAAAAAAGAAGTAAGGGACTTTTCACATGACTCGCATTCAGTGAAGCAGGATAAGCCATATCAGAGAATAGGTTTTTGTCGCAAATATTGGTGACAGAATCAATAAATCTGACCAGTCGATTTAGGCCCATAAGCGAGCGATGCTTGTTCGACAATGACAATATCTATCAGGAAATTATGAGAAATATAATATTACTTACGAGTTTATTTAGTGTGTCTGTACTAGCCGCGGCGGAATCTCCTCAATTGTTCATTGGAGCGAAAGGTGGGTATCAATGGGCTCTAGACGGTAATTATAGTCACTCAAATCCAGAAGGCATAATTCTCGGTATATATAGCGGATTACAGTTTACTCCATCTTGGAGTTGGGATGTAGGCTATCAATATCACGATGAATTAAAGGCGAATGCCACCGCGGTTAATGTTAAAACGTGGTTGATTGAAAGTACCCTACGTTATGATTGGTATTTACAAGACAATCTGAGTTTGTACGGTCGATTTGGTGCAGCCTATTGGAACATGGAAAAAACGCAGCGTTCTTCAGATAAGAGCGATGCTACTGGCTTTTCTCCTCTTGGTGAAATAGGGGCGAGTTATAACTTTACTCCTAGTCTCAGTTTGTCAGCAGGCTATCAGTACATTGATAGCATAGGAAAATCAAACACAGGCAAATACGATAGCCATACGGCTTTGATAAGCCTAGCCTATACCTTTGGAATTACGGCGCAATTAGCTCCAGTCGAAACGGTTCCTGTTGAAAGCATTTCAGTATATGAAGAGGAAACTGTCGATAGTAAGACTCAACCTCAAACATGGACATTTTCTGCAAAAACTATCGGGGGCAGTTTGGGTTTTGATGCTATCAAGCCCAGTGATAATTTTGTCCAATTGTTAACCGAGGTGGCTTCTGTGCTCGGCACTAAGCCTCAAGCTCAGGCGGTTATTGTAGGACACACAGATTCGACAGGATCTGAGGCTTATAACCAAACACTATCTGAACGCCGTGCGCAAGCTGTGGTGGACCTGCTTATTGATTTAGGCGTAAACCCAGAGAGACTTGAGTCGTGGGGTGAGGGTGAATCTAATCCAATTGCGGATAACACAACCGCAGAGGGTAGAGCTAAAAATCGCAGAGTTGAAATCACCATACCTAGCTTTCAGTTTCAAGAGTAGGTTGTATGATTATGAATCATTCTTTTAACGCTTTACTTACATTAGTGGTTTTACCGCTATTAATGCTATTAACCAGTTGTAATTCAGAAGATGTGTTTGAGTCCATGGTAAAATTGGAGCGCATAGATATCGTCGCATCGCCAATAACAACGCGGGGAGTGAGTGAACTGACGCTTGCGAAAGGCAATAAACAACCTTTTGAGGCTGTTGGTTTCTACTCAGACGGTTCATCTCGCGCATTATCGGATTTAAGCGTGGGTGATTGGCATACAAGTGATCGAAATGTCGGACACTTTGACGAGCCAGGCGTTTTTATTGGTGCCGAAGTGGGCTCTACCACGGTTACCGCCACCAAGGATGATATCACCAGTAATACGGTGAATGTCGAAGTGACGGCAGCGGTGATTACCGCGATTCAAGTGACGCCTGCGACAGTCAATGTAGCGAAAGGTCAGACTCAACAGTTAACGGCCGACGCGACGTACAGTGATGGTACTTCCTCTGAGGTCACCAGCTCTGTGACATGGACGTCAGACGATACTGCAACGGTGACGTCAGAGGGTTTGTTGTCCGGTGCCGAAGTGGGCAGTACCACGGTTACCGCCACCAAGGATGGTATCACCAGTAATACGGTGAATGTCACTGTATCGGCGGCGGTCATTACCGCGATTAAAGTGAAGCCTGCGACAGTCAATGTAGCGAAAGGTCAGACTCAGCAGTTAACCGCCACGACGACGTACAGTGATGGCACTTTCTCTGAGGTCACTAGCTCAGTGACATGGACGTCAGACTATACCAATACTGCAACGGTGACGTCAGAGGGTTTGTTGTCCGGTGCCGAAGTGGGCAGTACCATGCTAACCGCCATCAAGGATGGCATCACCAGTAATACGGTGAATGTCACTGTCTCGGCGGCGGCCATTACCGCGATTAAAGTGAAGCCTGCGACAGTCAATGTAGCGAAAGGTCAGACTCAGCAGTTAACCGCCACGACGACGTACAGTGATGGCACTTTCTCTGAGGTCACCAACTCAGTGACATGGACGTCAGACTATACCAATACTGCAATGGTGACGTCAGAGGGTTTGTTGTCAGGTGCCGAAGTGGGCAGTACCACGCTAACCGCCATCAAGGATGGTATCACCAGTAATACGGTGAATGTCACTGTCTCGGCGGCGTTCATTACTGCGATTCAAGTGACGCCTGCGACAGTCAATGTGATGAAAGGTCAGACTCAGCAGTTAACCGCTGACGCGACGTACAGTGATGGTACTTCCTCTGAGGTCACCAGCTCAGTGACATGGATGCCAGACGATCCCAATACCGCAACGGTGACATCAGGGGGTTTGTTGTCCGGTGTTGAAGTGGGCAGTACCACGGTTACCGCCACCAAGGATAATATCACCAGTAATACGGTGGATGTGAATGTGTGTGACTTAGCAGGACCATGTCTTGATATCTTCGATACAGGTGACGGGACATTATTTACCAACTCACCATCCGTGGCTTACTTAGATAGCATTGTCGGCAGCGTAGGAAATGATGGTACTTATACTGAAATGGGATACTACGGCCCAGTTGGTGATTTTTACCTATTCAACTGGAATAACGCAAACACACTGTGCACTACCTACAACACCAATAGTATCGGCGGGCGAACGAACTGGCGCTTAGCAACAAAAGACGAGTTAAAAACGGAGCTGTACGATGTATCCGGCAATATGTTTATCGCGCGCGGTTGGCCGACTTACTACTACTACCGGTCGGCGACACCTGATGGTCCTCGCTATTACGCCGTGAGCCTCTACCATGGTATCATCAGCAGCCCCACTAGCCCCGATCTGAACAGTCCGCACTATGCGTCCTGCGTCTCAGAGCCTTAACGTTTTAATGTTTAATTTTAGTTTTGAAGTGCCAGAGTTGCATCTGGCATTTTTTTTGTTTTGTATCACCCAACGATGACTTTGATCCACGACATTGTTGAGATATTTGATATTGCAGCTCTCTATCAAAAACAACAGTGTGTAAGCGAGCAAGATAGTAATAGATAGCTTGAAGAATGACTTAATTAAACATCGACAGTTATGTTTGGGCTGATTGGAAAGACACCTATTCTACTCTCGGTTTCCAAGCTTTGCGAAAGAATCTATCTTTCTTTGATAATATCGGCTTTTTCTATAATGTGAGCCACTTTTTTATTTCTTATTTATTCACTTTACTTCTTATTAACACTAAGGAGGTTTTTTAATAACTGATAAATCAATAGTGAGTAATTAAAATATGTTACCTAGTAAATTTATTAAATTCGTTTTACCCCTTTTGGTTGTATTTTCAAGCCATACATTCGCCGAGGAAGACAATTCACCAAAGTGACGTAGATAAAGAAATGAACGTTTTTACAACTGAACATAGTGCTTGTGAATATTTTAAACTTACATCTATAACTATAAATGAATAAAATTTGTGGTGGTGTTTAGAATCTGTGTCATTCCACTAATTATGTATAAAGTAGGAATGGCACATGCCCAAAGTCTTCGACTCAGGGTTTGTCGCAACGTTTACTATTTATACACAATGACCAATTCAGTGTCCGTCATGTTTATTTATACATCTATATCCGAACTGCTGGTACTCAGAGAGTTTTCACTCTGAGTCACCGTACAAATTCTGAACTTCGCTCAAGTGGTCAACTGATATTGGCCACGCTCTTAGAGTTTTCCCAATATAATCGTTCTGATTCATTGGGCGTTAGGTAGGCAATTCCTGAGCTATCAAAAATAGTAATGTCGTTTTTGTTCCTTTCTTTTAATTGAAGCTTGTCACTGAGCTGATAGATCTCTCTATCTGGTGCATGCTGGAACTCACCAATCGTTTTTGACTGAGGTAAATAATCACAGTAGAGGGTGACGTTCTCAAACAGCGATGGAGCCAGTTGGTTAGCGTTAGTCTGGTTTCTACCAACAATCAGGACGTTAGATAGGTTCCTAAATTTATATTTGTTAAGTAATAGATTAAAAATTATAAGCTTGAGATATATTACGCCAAAATTCATCATGTATGGAAGGTAGTTTAACTATCAATAAATAATATAAATAATATATTTGCGCTTCAATACATCTTATATGGATTGTGAGTATACTGGTCCTCGTATTTTCGAAGGTAGTGGCGCCAAACAACAATGATATTTCTCGCAATAAAATAGGTTCAAGAAATAATAAAGATCAACAAAATACATAATGTATAGTCACCACTTTAATTTATCGGAGTAATAAATGCTTTCTGTCTCGTCCGTTGAAAAAAAACACAAACATAAAGAAAAGGTAGAAGAAGCCCCTGAGCTTTTTCACGTAAGTAGGGTGGAGCAGTCGTCTTCAAAAGTTTCACCGTCTTTTCCAAGGAGAATGAGGGAATTTCGTGATCAGAGTGATAAGACGAGCGTGTATATAAGGCATCCACTGTCATCGTCCACAGCTCATCAAGTTGCATGGGTACATGCAGTCAAGAGGGAACCTGAGAAAGAATTGAAGCGCGATGAAAAAACAACAGGTCAACCTCATCCTTTTTTAAGGGACTGTAGAGATGGAGCTCGGAGCTCAACTTCGGATCTTGCAGAACTACAATCCTCGAAGCGCGACGAAAAAACAGTAAGCCAAGCTAGTCAATATCCTTTTTTAAGGTCCCATAGCGATGGTGTTCGGAGCTCAACTTCGGATCTTACAGAGCTACAATCCTCGGAGCAACTAGGAGCGGTGAATATGCGGATTGAAAGTTGCTTAGGAAAAAAATCTTGTTCATCTGGTTCGGGAAAGCAGGGTCTTTGTTTGATGGAAACGGTTTCAGAGCCGCCGAATCGGCATAACAGGAAAGATATTCAACGAAGTGCAGCATTGGCAAATTATCCATATCAGCAAGATCTTGCTGTATTGCGTCGTGATACGGATAGGCTATGGGAATTGGATTTATTAGGTAAGGATTCTGATTTTAAAAAGGTAGTTGAAGGTTTAAATCTACAAATTTCGCCATCAACTGGTATGTTCAGCGACTCGAACAGTGGTTTAGTTGGATTTATTTTCTTTAACCATACATCTAAGGAATTGCGTGTTGTGTTTGGTGGCACGACCAGTGGAGAAAAAATAGGTAGGTTCAGCTCAAGAAGCACAGGTAATGTAAGTATTATGACCCAACAATGGAAAGCAAATATACAGAATGGAGTCTTTGGCAAAGTACCTGAGAGTTATAAGCAGGCGAAACATTTAGCTACAGAAATGGTAACGGTGATGGAAGGAGAAAAGTATAAGGATTATAGCTTATCATTTTCCGGTCACTCAAAGGGAGGTGGGGAGGCGGCTTATGCTGCTGTAATGGTATCTACTCCGGACACCCCTCTCAATGCAGAGTGCTTTTGTAGTGCAGAGTTTGGTCGTTCGATATTGGCTGAAGTAAATTCGAAGTTTGAGTTCTATACTTCAGAACAAGCAAAAAAAGTACTTTCTGGTATTAAGCACTATACAATGAAAGGAGATGTAGTTCCTATGATGCATAAAGTTAATCGAAAGCTGAGTCTCGTAGGTAGGTTGATGATATTACCTAGAATTCTTGTAGGTGAAGATACTCCTTTTAGTGATCATATCAATTTCTATGATCATATTCAGCAATGGTCGCGTAGCGCTAGCTGAGTGTCAAACACATCCCAGAAAAGCAACTAGTAATCTTGATAGCTGGCTGTATAAATTATGAGTAAGTGAGGCGGTATCTGTTTAGTGTAAACACGCTTCACTCACAATTTAATTGAACTAAATTTTATCATCCGCTGTTGATGTATATCCGTCTTTACCTACCTTTCACCAATTTTACAGGACAGCTTTACAGAGCAGCCTAAACTTTCAAGATAAAATTTAACCTTGATTAAAGATGTATCATCTGGAGCGTAATGGCCTGAATTATTATCTATGACATAACAGTTATCTTTATCATCCTTTTTTATTATCCCAGCACTAGTTACAAACTTGGCTGTTCCGAATAAGTGTTTGGCTAATGCAGCATGCGTTATTTTTTGTTTTAATCCAGGTGAATCTGCAGGTGAATCTGAATGGCTTATTCCAAATCCAAAGATTGAATGAAATACAAATTTATTAATCGATTTATTGTGTATTACGCTTAAATCCGAAGGTTTAGAAACGATGAGTGCTCGTGCGGTTTTAAGAGCCTTTTCTAAATTGCCCAACTCATTCTTGCCGCCTGTAAGATTTTCAGGTCTTTTATTTTCAAAAAGCTTCTCATTTCCGCGCTGCTTATGGACTGAACTTTGTCGGTGAAGTGGTAGTTTCCTCATGCCAGTGTTAGTTATGCCTTTTACGGCGAGAGAATGCTTATGATTCATAGTGTGGTCAAGGGGTAAAGATGGTAAAGAGTGAGTTCTGATTAATGATAAATTAGACATAAATACCCTAGTTACCTTCATCGTTATAACTGCTGTTTTAGAAATGTGTGTGGCTAGGTGGCCCTTCTACTGCTTAATGAAAGATATCATCTTATCGACTTCATTAGCTCTGTGACCATGGGTTCAACATCAAGCCATGCTTGGTATGATAAAATACTCAGCGTTACCATCGCCAGTGTTACTATGCCTTTGGTCAATCGAGGGACTATCGGAGAGAGCCAGACGAGAGGCAATGCTAGAGGTCCGATAACAAAAATCAGTGTCATCACGAAGCCACTGCGGTAATACCAAGCTATGTGGCTTTCTATTCTTTGGTCACTGTTCATTTTGCACTCCTTTGGACACTTAAAGTTGACCATATCAAAATAAGAGAAAGTTCGATCGCGCTGAGCATAGATAAAATTTATCGATAAATCCTGTAAGAAAATACCTTATTTTATAGGCCGATAATCAAAGTAGCGTAGCAGTCTTCGCAACGTATAGGATTCTGTTACTTGACTCTAGCTCAGTTGACTGGTTAATATTACGCCATCATTTATCTGGGAGATTACGCCAATATGAATAACTAAACCTGTCATCCATTTCTCATTTTATTTTTTTGGATATACAGGGTTAGTAGGCGTAGCTCACTTTCCGATATTTCTTGGTTATCACTCATTCTTTTTTTTGGGAATTGCACGTTTAGTGTGAGTGCTAGCTTTGAACTCATCTTTGAATTATCTCTAGCTACGGTTGTTGTCCCTGTCAAACAGGAGGCAAATTATGCCAGTCTTACAGGCTTATAATATCAGCCATCAATTTGATAATGGCGATATACTATTTCAGCAACTGTCATGCTCAATGACCAAGCGCCGTGTTGGTGTGGTCGGACGCAACGGTGTGGGTAAATCGGTGTTCGTTTCGATTTTAAGTGGCGAGCAAACGCCATCTGGTGGCACCGTTACTTTGTCACGATCAGTGGCTGTCTACCGTCAACAACCTTCGCATTTACTTTCCGCTGAACTTTCTATTGTGCAGTTCCTAGGTAAAGACGATGTAATTGAAGCGCTAAAGCGTATTGAATCGGGGGATTGTTCAGAACATTGGTTCGAATTGGTTGAGGAAGAGTGGGATCTCGCCATGCGACTAACTCAGCAACTCTGTGATATGGGGTTACCATTAGATCTAGATTTTCCTTGTGCGCAACTCAGTGGCGGGCAATTGGCTCGATTACAGCTTTGGCAACTGTTTGAAAGTGATGTTGAGCTGCTTATTCTGGATGAGCCTTCCAACCACCTCGATACCGATGCTAAGCAGTGGTTGATTCAATCTATGCGTGCTTTTGAAGGGGCGATTTTAGTCATCAGCCATGACCGTGAATTGCTGTGTGAAGTCGAAGAAGTTTGGGAATTATCCGGCCTTGGTTTACAAGTTTTCGGTGGTAACTATGCTTCTTATGCTGAGACTAAACGAACCGAGTTACAAGCGGTTGAGCGTCAGCTAGCTAATGTAGATAAGCAGAAAAAGCAGCTGGAAGAACAAGCGCAGCGCAATCGAGAAAAAGCTGAGCAAAGAGCAGCTCAAGGTAACAAGTTACGTAAAGAGGGCAGTCAGTCCAAGCTTCTACTTGATGGCAAGAAAGATAAAGCGACGGCACGTGCTTCGAGTCGTAATAAGAATGAGCAACTTCGACAAGTGCATTTAGAAGAAAAAGAGCAGGCTCTTAAGTCGAGAAAAGATCAACTGAAGAGTCAGAAGTTGTATCTGGCAGATAGCCAAAGCCGCTCTCGTAAAGTAATTTCCATATTCGAAGGGGTATTACCTTTTGGTAGGGCGTTACCAATTACCTTACAAGTTTATGCGACCGACAAAGTGCATCTAGTGGGTAAAAATGGTAGCGGCAAATCAACCTTGTTGAAAACTATACTTGGAAAACGGTTGCTCCAACAGGGGGAATTACAGCTCAATACACCTCTGTACTATCTTGACCAGCATTTTGGTGTAATTTGTTCCAACCTATCCATATTGGACAACTTGATACAGCAAAGTGAGGGAATGAAAGAGAGCGATGCGAGGACACTACTGGCAGGTATCGGTTTTCGTCGTGATAGTGTCTTTAAGATAGGCAGTATGCTCAGTGGTGGAGAGAAGATGAAACTGGCGATGTTGATCGTTAGCCACCAGCGGACTCAACCGTTGTTATTACTCGATGAACCAGATAACCACCTTGATCTCGACTCGAAGATAATGCTTGCTCAAGCTCTGAATGGCTATCGTGGTGGTTTTATCCTTGTCAGTCATGATCAGGAGTTACACGGCAAATTGGATTATGAGCTAGTGAATGTGAATTGGCGAGCTAGAGCCGATTGCTTAACTCGCCTTTACTTATTATTGGCCAGTCTTCTTGAACTTGTTTAGTGACGGCATCTCTGAACTATTTTTTATAATAGCAATTACATGCCATAATTCTTGGCTAAAAGAGTATGTTTTAGTAACGCCGCTTACACACTGTTTACTATTAGAAATAGATTAATAGTTGGGATAGGAAATGCTGAAAATTGATTTCATTACTGGTGCTCTTGAAGCACAAAAACAAGGCGAATTGAAGGCTGGGTTTGAGTCCCATAGTCAAATAAATGCAGCGCCTTCTTATAACAAGGAACGTTTAAATTGGACTATTCAAGACGATAATGGAAAGCTCATAGCGGCGCTAACCGTCGATTTGTTATGGGACTGGCTGTACATTGATGAGCTTTGGGTTGACGAAAATTATCGTGGTACAGGTATAGGGAAGCAGCTTATGGGGAAAGCGGAAGAGTACGCAAAGCTGAAAGAATTATCAGGCTTATGGTTATGGACTCAGAGTTGGCAGGCTCCTGTGTTTTATCAGCGTCTAGGATTTGAGGAATTTACTCGTTTCGATGATTTTCCTAGGGGTTACAGTAGAATTGGCCTAAGAAAGTTTTTGTCTAATAGTTAGGTACTGTTTTTATTCTTGTGTTCGAAATACTTTATGTTAATAAACGTAGACGATATCTGTAAGCGAGTTCGCGGATGTTATTTAGGAGTTTATTGGTAGTAGTGATTCACAATAGAAAGTTGCATTAGCTAAGTAAATATCGCAACATTCCCGCATTATCAATTTAGCTCTACAGAGAATAGCAACATGAACAATGAAACAGACATCATCACCAACCTAGCAGATCTAGAAGCCTTTATCATTGCTGTAGAAAGTGGTGGTTTGGGTTTAACCAATGTCGCTGGGTTGGCTTTGGCAACCAGTAATAAAGATGGTCGTCGTTTTGTTGCAGTATTGGATGATAAACATCAATTATTACTATCACGTTGGGTGACAGAAGAGGTGTTCCAAACTGGTCAAGATTTAGTGCGTAATGGACCGAGTCGCACCACTCACTAGCGTGTCCAAAAGCGGCCACAAAAACAATTGTGGCCGCTTTTGTAACTTTCAGAAGATGTTCACAGCGAAGAACAAATACAGGCTTTTTATTGAATTTGAAAAATCTGACACTGCTAAATGTGGTGGCTTGCACTTTCCCATTCTGTTGTATATCGGTTTTTATTATTTTGCCTTGGTAGTATTAAGGGGAAATGTTAATTATGTAAGCCATTATTTAATTATAGTTTATTTATTGTGTCTTACTGTGTCTCAAAATCAGAGTTTATTCCACCATATCCTGTGCCATTTATTGATTTTATGTCGATAATGGCGCGATTACCTTGCCTAGGGTTGTAGTACAGGTCTGACTTACGATGAATTGAATATCGAAAAGGTGGTGCTAAATATGCTAACGACTATATCTACACTTACAACAGCTACATTTACCGAATCTACTAATTCTTCCCCAGAAATAACAGCGGTTTTTCCAGTCGAGCGAGTGAGAAACGATAACGCAGAACGGGCAGGCGGGTGGCCAGTGCTTCCCAATGAAAAGGAATGTGGCCAGAGGTATGAGTGGCTGTTTTGCCATTTGAATATTGAAATCGTTTAACTATGTAGTTCATTAAGTGAGAACAACAGATAGGAAGTCATGTATGTCGTTAGCGTCGAGGTCGAGGTCGAAATTTGATATAGCTCAGAAAATATTCAGTACTGGTACATCATGTCCGAATCCGAATTTTATGACTATAAAAGTTAGAAAGATTGCTAATACCAGCGTTAACATAAAGAAGCAGAAGTGTTTTCGTGGAATAAGATGCTGGTTTTCGGCCCAAATCAAGAATAGACATTCTTCTATTGTCAATTCGACTTCCGCAGATCGTATAGTAAATCGACTATGTGAAGGAAATCATCGTGTAGCACTTATTAGCTTTGGTAAGTCTAAACATAGTGCAGTGGTAATTCGTTATCCTGATGGCCAATTTATTTATGTATCAATGTATGGAAATCACCCTCTATATAGAAACAAGGTTACTCGAGAGCGGGTACGTGAAGTTATTAATTGGGATATGCACAAGTGGAAGGATGGAGTTGATGAGAACAACCTTGTATTATTTTCAGAATCAGCTCTAGATATAGAAAAAATAGCTAAACATATTTTATCGAATATATTTGCCTTCAGGTTTAATCCTATAACGAATAATTGTTCTAGATTTGCAGCCGATGTTTTAATTGCAGGGTATAATGGAAGTCGTGAGAAATTAAAGCATGATCGACGCTTTCAAATGCCAGCCAATACCTTGCAGTTGGCGAAAGAGATTAAAGCCAATCAATCCAAACCTATGGAATGACCGATGATGTTGATGTTTACTCTTTGGTGATAATTTCACCTATTCCATATACTCACCTCACCTCACCTCACTGAGATTGAAAGATATATGATTTCAATCTCTGAAAGTAAGGGATTAGTGCCGCCAAAGTTGCCAAACAACTAGGCCGTTACATAGAATGCCCTGATAGCTCATTTCGGAGCACTTTCGTAATTCCCTTTCTTAACCCTAATCTGAACAATTGGATTTCAAGTAAATAACCTGAACTCGGGATAAAAATAGAAGGGAACTAAAAGCTGGTTCTGCGATCAGATCTTTCAATTAAGAGAGAACCGTCGCAAAGGAACCAGCTATGGATAAATTAGTGGACTTGTTTTGCCATGTCGATGACTTTTGTAAAGTTTTTCTGCCACAGTGGCAAAAACTTCAGCTTGAAAGCGGCGAACGAAAGCGCAACCGCAAAGGCAGGATGTCCGAAAGCGAAATCATGACAATCATTATCGCTTTCCATATGTCTCATCAGCGTGATTTCAAAAACTTTTACCTTGGGATCGTGCGTCGCCACTACAAGAGTTATTTCCCAACTCTGCTCAGTTACACACGGTTTCTTGAAGTAATGCCTTCAGTTCTTGTGCCACTCAGCTCTTTCTTTAGCCATGTCAAAGGTGAACCGACAGGCATTGAATTTATTGACTCTACGAGTATAAAAGTCTGCCACAACTTACGCATTCCGAGACATAAGGTTTTCAAAGGAACGGCGGCAAGGGGTAAAGGTACAATGGGCTGGTTTTATGGATTTAAACTTCACATCATAACCAATCATCTTGGCGATATCGTTGCAGCCAAACTTACCCCCGCCAATACCGATGATAGAAAGCCAGTCCGGGAACTATCAAAAGGCCTTCTTGACAAGCTCTATGCAGACAAAGGCTATATCAGTAAAGTACTTACCGAAGATTTAAAAGAAGACGGAATCACCCTAATTACCACCCACCGCAAGAACATGAAGCCGAAGGTACTTGCTGCTTGGGATAGAGCGATGCTGTCAAAAAGGTTTATTATCGAAACCATCAATGACCAACTGAAAAACATCTCTCAGATAGAGCACTCTCGTCATCGGAGCCTACATGGATTCATGCTGAACCTACTTGGCGGGTTAATCGCGTACTGTCTGAAGCCAGAAAAGCCATCGCTTAATATTACGAACACTGAAAAAACAGGACTGATGGCGATGGCTTAAACCGATCTGAGGTTAAATAGTCTAACTCACGATAGAGAGTTACATTTGAAAAACTAACGGGGTCATGTTTTGCCTTTTGCTAAATTTGCAAAGTTACAATACCCCATCTATCAGTACATAAGAAAGATGGGACGTCTTATCTCATCAAAGTAAAACTACTAGCCAAAACATTTAGTCCCAATTCCAAGGCCTGTTGCGTTAAAAGCAAAAGTGGCTTAAAAACTCTTACAAAAAGCTGAGTTATTACACTATTATAGTGTCAACAAATTTAACGGAATAAGGGTCATTAATTAAAATGATTGAAAATATTGCGTATTTTTTAGACTCTCAGCCATTTATCACGCTCTTTTTGGTCATTGGCATCGGCTACGCCGTTGGGAAAATTAATGTTGGTGGCTTTTCTCTTGGTATTGGCGCCGTACTTTTTGTGGGCTTAGCTTTCGGCGCTATTGCACCGAATGCGACCCCGCCTGGTTTGTTGGGTTTGATGGGGCTGGTGCTGTTTCTCTACGGTATCGGTATTCAATACGGTCGGCACTTTTTTTCTGGGTTAGCAAGCTCATTCGGTATCAAAGTCAATCTGTTAGCGGCTATCGCTGTGTTGGCCGGTTTTGGAACTGCCGTTTTGCTTAGCCAAACCATGCATTTTTCAACAGATTTTGCTGCAGGTATGTTTGCTGGTTCGTTGACCAGTACTGCCAGCTTACAGGCAGCGATTGATGCTTCGGGTAATAACGATCCTGCTGTTGCCTACGCGATTGCCTATCCCTTTGGTGTGTTCGGCCCGATGATATTTTTTTACTTAGCATTACGCATGTTTAAACCTGATATCGACGTTCCTGCTGCTAAGAGGCTGGCCATCGGTGAACTGGATGCAAAAACGCGGAACTTCACTGGGCTAACGGTTGGTAATGTGATGCATAAATTGCCCGATGAAGTGAACCTGCTCGCGATCAGGCGCAACAACGTTAACCTGATTCCAGAGAATGATCTACAGATTGATGTCAACGACACGCTCTTGGTCACAGGTTACCCTGAGCATATTGCTATGCTACAAGCAGCCGACACTGGCAACGTCTCCGAAGATAGACACAACCTCGACTATGAGCGGGTATTTGTCTCAAAAGAGCAATTAATTGGCAGAAAATTGCGCGATATTGCATTACCCAAACATATCTCGGTAGAAATTATTCAAGTTCGACGAGGCGATACCGATCTACTTGCCAAACCTGACTTGGAGCTTGAGTATGGTGACCAGCTAGGCATTTTAGTTGAATCAAGTAAAAAGGAGCAGATAAGAAAGCTGTTTGGTGATTCCATCAATGCTGAATTTCAATACAGTTTTGTGGCCATGGGGTTAGGCATTGCTGTTGGAGCAATGATTGGCTTAATCCCGTTCCCTATACCGGGTGTGGGAGAGGTTAAATTCGGAATAGCTGGTGGCGTATTGATTATGTCATTGGTGCTTGGCTATGTCGGGCGCCTTGGTCCGTTAAATTGGAGTATGCCGATAGTTGCGAATACCCTACTGCGCAATTTTGGTCTAACACTGTTCTTGGCTAGCGTTGGCATCTCTTCAGGTGCGCCATTTGTGAACAACATCGCAGGTGCAGGGCTGAGCATTTTTATCGCGGGGATCGTTGAGCTCGCAGTCGTCGTGTTGGTTGTTATCTTGATAGGACATTTCATCTTCAAAATTAAATTTGATGAGTTGTTAGGAATCGCATCCGGTGCAACTGGCAACCCTGCTATCCTTGCGTATGGTAATCAACTTGCGCCGACAGGGCGGCCAGAAATCTGCTATGCGATGATTTTTCCTGGCGTGGGTACCATACTGAAAATTATATTAGTGCAGTTTTTTATTGTTATTTAGTAAAGGTTGATGTGTCCCCACCAACATACTCACGTCACTTTGGTGGGGGATACTTGCTTAAACTGACATTCCACACAGGGCTCCGATAGATGGAATATTGGTCACGATGGTTAAAACCGTTATCTAGACTATACTATTACAGATCAAAAATTCGCCAAAGAACTAGGAATTACACGGTAATTTGGATTATGAGCTAGTATATTGTCGAGCCAACGCTGGTTGCCTTTATTATTGTCCAATATTCTTTAACTCGTTTAGCAATGGTATATCTGATTTATTTTCAATAATAGAAAGTACATATCATAATTTTTGGTCAAAATAATATTTTAGTAACGTCGCTTACGTACTGTTTACTATCAGAAAGACTCAAAAAATATACCAAAATATCCGTTATTCTTGTTATTTTATTTGTTAATATTAACTTTGATAGGTGAAATGCATTATTTTTTGATGGATTTGATCCATCAAATTAGATTGTCGACGAGAGTGTCATAGCTTTAAAATAAAGGCCAACAATAAGGTATAAAATTTGATCGTTAGACAATCGAAATGAGATATGAATGGATAGCTACTTACTTCCCGCAATAACCGCACTGTCAATTATTACTCTAAGTATTATCGTATTTTCCCGATTAGGTGTTGGAACCATTGTAGGTTTTATCGTTGCAGGTATCTTCTTAGGTCCGAATACTCCAGGTCCTATCGCGGCAAACAATATTGAATTAATTCAAAGCATTGCCGATTTTGGCATAGTATTATTTCTATTTACTCTTGGTTTAGGTATGAAACCTCGACAGCTTTGGGATATGAAAAAAACGATAGCTATACAAGGAATAGGTCAAGTTTTTATCACATCAGCTATGTTCTCATTTTTTGGGACATTATTAGGACTAACTTGGGAAGTAGGTTTTGTCATTGGTGCAATATTTTCCCAATCGTCTACTGCGGTCGTTATGACGCTTCTACAAGAAAAAAATCAACTCAACACAGCGTATGGCAAAAATATTTTTTCTAACTTGATGGCTCAAGACATGAGTGTTGTGCCAGTAATGGCATTGATCCCAATCCTCGCTCATCAACATAATGTAAGTGGTTACTCATTAACAACTAACACATTGATAGTCGCTGGTTTTTTGGTTGCTATTATTGTCCTTGCTCGCTACATACTACCGTTTTTTCTTAAAATTTGTGCAGCTAATGACAACAAATACGGTTTTGCCTTAAGTCTATTTTTAATGATATTGTTAACCGTATGGTTGTCAAACTATGCGGGAATGTCAGAAACTTTAGGGGCATTTTTATTCGGAATGCTATTATCAACATCTGACTTTAAATTAATGCTAGAAGACGTCGTATCGCCATTAAAAAGTGTATTGATGAGTCTTTTCTTTTTTGCTGTAGGTATGTCTATACAATTAGATGTGTTTTTTAATGACTTAGGCTACGTATTGCTGTGGTTATCTGCGGTCTTAATTGTTAAAACGGCAGTTTTAATCTTACTTGCTTTAATTGATGGAAAGGAACTATCTGTTAGCATCAAGAGTGGTTTTGCGTTAAATCAAGTTGGTGAGTTTGCCTTCGTATTATTTGGTATAGCTACAACTTCGGGTTTGCTTGATAGCAATAGTGCTGCAATTGGTTTTATTATTATCAGTATTAGTATGATCATCACACCTACTATGAATGGCCTCGGAGATAGGATTGTTAGTAAGTATTTATTGAGAGAAGATGGGAGTAAAATCAATAATACATCAGCTTATGAACTGGTTATTGTTGGTTTAGATGAGGTCGGTTTCTTAATCTCGTTATTAGCTGAACGAGCTAACATTAGCTACATTGCGTTTGATAACGATTATGAAAGTGTTAAAAGAGGTAAAGCATTAGGGCTAAACGCACATTATGGAGATATACTTAAACGTAGCATTCAAGATAAAGCACAATTATCAGAGGCGAAAGCAGCATTTATTACTGTTACTAGCCCGACTGTATTGAAAAATATGGCATTAAGATTAACGAAGTACCAGAATTTAGATATTTACGCTAGAACGAACACCAGAGAAGATGAAGTATTCTTAAAGAATAATGGGGTCAAATATGCTGGCTCTATATATGTAGAAAGCACTTTACAAAGAGGACGGGAACTTTTAAGTAATTTTGGCTTTTCAGAACAGGATTCCACAACACTAATTGATGCAATAAAAGATGAAATGAACAAAAATGGCTGCGAGCGTATAAAACAATAGTATAGGGGGAAATGATTTTTATCTTACATTGATAATAATAAACATATATGCATATCTTTCCTTCTTTTATCTAAGATGACAGCACGGGTTTGATTTTTGCTAAATTTGGCATCGAAAAGGGAGACACTTTATATGTTAAGTACGATATCCGCACTTATACCTATACCTGTAACCACTACACTCATTGGTAAGACGCTTGTCAGATCTATCGAGAGAATGCCGAACAGATTTTAGCTGCCGTGCGCCACATTGCAATAAATATGCTTAGAAATGACACAACTAGAAAAGCGAGCATACGCTGAAAAACTAAGATGGTAACGATGGAAATTAGCTATTTAGAGCAAATATTAGCTTCAGCTATGGGGGGGACAATAAATAACCACACGTGCTCTCACCTTGGAATTTAGCCTTGAATATTTATACGATACCAGCTTAAATCAACACTAAGTCATTCATTGAGGAAATTATTTTGATTAAAAACTTTCTCTGCCTTTTTCTATGTACTCTTCTGGTGGCATGTTCCAGTTTACCTGACAATACCACGCCACCGAGCACCGCATTGTATCAGTCAGATAGCAGCCAATTAAGTGTCAGCGTTGAAGAACAGCGTCAGAAACTCGGCTTAGCATCCGATGAGACATTCATGTTTTTACTCGAGACAGGAGTAGACTCTTTTGTTACACGTATCGCGTTAATCGAAGATGCACAAGAGAGTATTGATCTTCAATATTACCTGTTTCACTCCGATTTAAGTGGCGGCTTAATCGTTGCGGCGTTATGGCAAGCGGCCGAGCGCGGGGTTCGCGTGAGATTATTGGTTGATGACATAGATTTGGGTGGTAAAGACAATAGTATTGAACGCCTCAATGCACACCCTAATTTTGAAGTGCGAGTTTTTAACCCATTTGTCCGTGGTGAAAGTCGGACAATCCAATATGTCACCAAGCTGGGGAAGGTGACTCGACGTATGCACAACAAATCCTTTACTGTCGATGGTAGTGTTGCCATTTTAGGTGGCCGCAATTTAGCTGATGAGTATTTTACGGCTTCTGAAGAGGTCTCTTTTGGTGATATGGACGTTGTTTTTGCAGGAGAATCGGTTAAAGAGGTTCAACAAGCCTTTGATCTTTTTTGGAATAATAGCCTTAGCTACAACATTGAGCTACTCACTGACTATCGACCCCAGACCAGTGATTTAACTGCGCTTTCTGCGAGTTTTGATACGTTTATAAAAGACAACAAAAAGTCACAATATGTTGAGGCGGTCAATGACGACCACTTTATTGAACTCATTAAAGAGAATGAAAAGGTCCCATATGTAGGAAAAACCGTAGTGTTGTACGATGATCCTAGGAAAATAGTCTCATCTCGTGATAAGCAAGAATATAACCTAGCACCTAAATTGCACCCTTATGTGACAGCAACCAAGGAAGAATTAATCATCATCTCTCCTTATTTTGTACCTGGAAAAGACGGACTAGAGCTATTTCAAGAGATCGTTGATCGTGGGGTAAAAGTTAAAATCCTCACTAACTCAATGATGTCTAATGATGTATCACTGGTACACACTGGTTACTCTAAATACCGAAAAGCACTACTGGAAATGGGTGTCGAACTGCATGAGATAGACAGTCAAGAACTGGATGAATTATATGAGCTGTCTAATAAAAAACGCCCTTCTAATGCATCAAAATTGAGCTTACATGCGAAGTACTATGTAATGGACCGACATTTGGCTTTTATTGGTTCATTTAATTTAGATCCACGCTCTCGTAATGAAAATACCGAAATCGGTATTTTGACTAAATCTGAGGCGTTGGGTCGTTATCTTGCCCAGAAGTTTGATGATTATATTGATACGGTTGCGTTTAAACTGACTCTTGAAGATGGCGATATTGTCTGGACTAAAATGAAAGAAGGTAAGGCGATTCGATACACTAAAGATCCCTACAGCAGTTGGTGGGATCGCACCAAAAATAACATGGCAAAAATATTACCAATGGAATCACAATTATAAGCGGTGACAACATTAAGCCGCGAGGTAAGATCGTGAGCGTTTTTTTTAGCACTTAAAACGATTGATTTGAAGATTAACTTTAGGTGTGATCTTATGCTCTCTTTTGGGAGAGCAAGATGTCCGATATCTTTACTAAGCACTTTAGTTCGTTAGTTGATCCAAGACAGTCTGCAAAGGTCAGTTACCCGCTCTTTGATGTATTATTTCTGACTGTTCGCGCCGTTCTCACTTGTGCTGAAGGTTGGGAGGATATTGAAGATTTTGACCGAGCTCATCTTGGATGGTTGCAAGAAAAAGGGATTTTTGAGCAAGGTCTACCAGTTCATAACACGATAGATCGAGTCATTTCTCGTTTGGATGCAGAGCAGTTTCAACAATGCTTTACCCGTTGGGTTAACAGCTTATGTGAAGTAACGTAAAATCGCTTCATTGCCATTGATGGCAAGGCTCTTCGAAGTTCATATGACCGCAATTCAAGGTGTTCAACTATACACATGGTGAGTGCTTTTTGTGCTTAGAATGCGTTGGTCTGGGACAGGTTAAAACGTAACCGCGTCATAAACCACGCATTCAATTAAGCTGACACCAGTTTTATGATCTTATCTCAACCAACATGGAGATAAGATCATGGTTCACCGACGCTAAAGCGACCAGAAATGGCTGGAGATATTCCAGCAGTACGAAAGTAGTTCCCTGAATCAAAGAGAGTTCTGCCGACAGAACCAACTCAGCCCTTCAACCTTCTTTTCAAAACGACGTTCGCTGGAGCTTACTCAAGGTAATCCAAAGAGCGGATTTGTTCGAGCGGAAGTAGTTGAGCAAACCACTCGTTATCAAGTGACCGCTCCTATCAGTGCGGACATGACGCTCACTTTTAATAACGTCGAACTTAGTATTCCGCTAAACACCCCCGCAGGTTACCTGGCACAGCTTATCCGTGAGCTGTCATCATGAAGGGATTAGTTAACCCTTCAGCTATCTACCTGTATCGTGAATTCGTTGACTTCAGAAAGTCCATCAACGGACTGGCAGCTTCGAACTTTTAATATCGCGATAACCTGATTCGATTTCCCATCTTTCACGTATCATCAGGGTATCGTTCAAGCCCCCACGTTCGTCCACACTGTTTAAACAGCCACTCTGGCGCAGCTTTACCTAAACGTTGCCTTGTCTTGGTTAACGCACTTTTGGCTAACAACTCTTCATCAGCTAAGCCATCCGCACAGACATTCATTCTTCGTGCGACTTCGGCAATAGGTTCATTGCGGAAGAATGCCATACCGTCAATTAACCACAAAACCATATCACTTGGTAATCGGCGTCGGCGGATAGTAGCTTTATCAGAAAGAGCTGCCGCCTTAGCGACCCACTCGTCTGGGATATGTTCAGAGAAAGTGGTGAGTTGGGCTACATCAACAGGACTTTCTTCGAGGAAATCGGCAAAACAGTTTTGAATAGACATAAAAAAATCGGAAACTTAAAGACAGGCTTCCGATTATCTCTCATCAGAAGGATAGGTCAGCCGATCCTTATCTAATCTACACTGTGGTATAACTGACTTTTATCGAAGTTAACTCATTGTAAAATTGTCTATTTTTACAATTTATGGCCGATTGTCGTGAAGCCAGATAACAGCCTATCTAAGTCAAATTGAGTCAGGGTGTACATCTGTTTTTTCTCTTGCGTGGGCCATTTGAATTTGGCTTTTTCGAGCCGTTTATACCACAGGGCAAAGCCCGTTTTATCCCAGTACAACACTTTGATTTTATCGCGCTGTTTATTGGTAAACAGGAACAATGCTCCGCTGCCAAGAGGCAAGTTCGTGTCACTTTCGATAATCGCGGCAAGGCCGTTGATGAACTTTCTAAAATCGACACTTTCACGATATAAATAAATCTCTGGGGCGCTGAGCATACATTTCATGACAGCGCACCGATAAGTTCTGCAAGATAGGCTGCTGGCGTGCCTTGTGGGATGCTCAGTTCAACATCGTTGACAAGTAGTGTCATGTTGGCCAGTGCAACTGCTTTGATACTTTGTGGTCTTTTCAACGACTTCTGCTTTAACAAAGCCAACTGCGTTCGGTTTTTCGAAGTGCTTTAATTGTTGGCGCTTAGCATAAAAAGTGGAAAGGCTCAGGCCGTTACGTTCACAGAATAATCGTTGTGATAGCTGGCTGGATTCATATTGTTCGAACAGGGTGCGCCACTCTTGGTTAGTGCGTCGTTTGGCCATTTCAAATCTCCTTTGGGTTGGAGGTTTGATCTTATTATTTGGGCTAGACGATTAGAATGCGGGGTTGATGAGACTTGCAAATATGCGCATGGTTGCTTACTATTCGTTGTCGGCTGAAACGGAGCTTGTTTTGTTACTTCACGCTCCGCGACAACTTACATGTAATAAACTACCTTTTTGCCACCTACCTCAAGGTGGGCTTGTTGCAGATAACAATACTGCAGAAGGACGAGTTAAAAATCGCCGAGATGAAGTCACCATCCCTCACTTCCAGTTTCAAGAGTAGATTGTATTATGATGAATAAATGCTTTAAATCCCTATTTTTAATATGGACTACCTCACTATTAATACTATTAACCGGTTTTAATTCAGAAGGCGCCTTTTTTGAATCAGCCATAAAATTAGAACGTATAGATATCATCGCATCGCCAATAACAACACAAGGCATGAGTCAGCTGACGCTTGCAGTAGGTAACAAGCAGCCCTTTGAAGCAGTTGGCCACTACTCTGATGGCTCATCTCATCCATTGACGGATTTAACCGTGAGTGATTGGCACACAAGTGACTCTGAAGTAGGACGCTTTGATGAGCCAGGCGTATTGACTGCGGTTGAGATGGGTAATACGACACTTACGGCCACCAAAGATGGCGTGACCAGTAATACGGTGAACGTGAATGTCTCGGCAGCGGTCATCACATCGATTCAAGTGACGCCTTCACCGGTCAACGTAGCAAAAGGTCAGACTCGGCAGTTAGTAGCGACCGCAACTTACAGTGATAGCTCATCATCGGATGTGAGCAGCAGTGTATCTTGGGCGCCGGTTGATACCGCAACGGCTACCGTGTCATCAACTGGTTTATTGACTGCGGTTGAGGTGGGTAATACGACACTCACGGCCACCAAAGATGGTGTGACCAGTAATACGGTGAACGTGAATGTCTCGGCAGCGGTCATCACATCGATTCAAGTGACGCCTTCACCGGTCAACGTAGCAAAAGGTCAGACTCAGCAGTTAACCGCAACAGCGATATTCAGTGATGGGACGTCCTCTGACATCTCTAGCTCAGTGACGTGGGCGCCGGTTGATACCGCAACGGCTACCGTGTCATCAACTGGTTTATTGACTGCGGTTGAGGTGGGTAATACGACACTCACGGCCACCAAAGATGGTGTGACCAGTAATACGGTGAACGTGAATGTCTCGGCAGCGGTCATCACTGTAATTCTAGTGACGCCTTCACCAGTGAATATTGCGAAAGGTCAGACTCAACAGTTAACCGCAACAGCGATATTCAGTGATGGGACGTCCTCTGACATCTCTAGCTCAGTGACGTGGGCGCCGGTTGATACCGCAACGGCTACCGTGTCATCAACTGGTTTATTGACTGCGGTTGAGGTGGGTAATACGACACTCACGGCCACCAAAGATGGTGTGACCAGTAATACGGTGAACGTGAATGTCTCGGCAGCGGTCATCACATCGATTCAAGTGACGCCTTCACCGGTCAACGTAGCAAAAGGTCAGACTCAGCAGTTAACCGCAACAGCGATATTCAGTGATGGGACGTCCTCTGAAATCTCTAGCTCAGTGACGTGGGCGCCGGTTGATACCGCAACGGCTACCGTGTCATCAACTGGTTTATTGACTGCGGTTGAGGTGGGTAATACGACACTCACGGCCACCAAAGATGGTGTGACCAGTTATACGGTTAACGTGAATGTCTCGGCAGCGGTCATCACTGCAATTCAAGTGACGCCTTCATCGGTCAATGTAGCAAAAGGTCAGACTCAACAGTTAACCGCAACAGCGATATTCAGTGATGGGACGTCCTCTGACATCTCTAGCTCAGTGACGTGGGCGCCGGTTGATACCGCAACGGCTACCGTGTCATCAACTGGTTTATTGACTGCGGTTGAGGTGGGTAATACGACACTCACGGCCATCAAAGATGGCGTGACCAGTAATACGGTGAATGTGACTGTGATTGTGTGTAACGACTTAGCTGGTGCATGTATTGACATCTTCGATACAGGTAGTGGTAAAGTATTTACCAACTCACCATCAGTGGCCTATCTAAACAGCATTGGCGGTAGTGCTACAAACGGTACTTATACTGAAAGCGGAAGTTTCGGCCCAACTGGTGATTTTTACCTATTCGACTGGAATAACGCAGATGCACTGTGTACTACCTACAACACCCATAGTCTCGGCGGACGAACTAACTGGCGTTTAGCGACAAGATACGAGTTACTAACGGATCTATACGCCGCATCCGGCAATATGTTTACCGCGCGCGGTTGGCCGACCACCAGCAACTATTGGTCGGTGACACCTGATGGTTCTTACTATTACGGCGTGAACCTCTTCAATGGTGGCGTCTACAGCCGTAATCCGAGCCTCACGACCTACGCGTCCTGCGTCTCAAATCCTTAAAGTTGAGCGTTTAGAGTTTAACGTTATGACCCTTTTTCATCAGTTCAGTTCGAATACGTCTACTGCCCATGAATGGATACTGACGGTGAATTTCGTCAATCATACGGCGCAACTCAATCTCCTCAGCAGAGAGTCCGATAGGCTGATAGTAAGCCGTAGAGCGAGCAATATTGAGAAACTCACACTGACGCTTTATCGGTAGTTGGGTGGATTTAACCAGCGAACTCTTTCGCTGGGCTCGGTCTAATGACCGAGCACTTTGGCCAAAAAATCATTTTCCATAGTCAATTGACCGATTTTGGCGTGAAGTTTGTCTACCTCTTCGGAATTGTCTTTGCCTAACTGGTTTTCAGAGGCAAAGATCATGGCTGCGTTCTCAAGCAGTTCTTTTTTCAGGTTGATATTTGGTTGGCGTGTAGGTTGTATTTATGTGCTAGCTCAGCGACAGTTTTATCACCTTTAGCAGCAGCTAATGCCACTTTAGCTTTAAACTCGGGAGAGTGGTTTCTACGTTTTCTAGTCATAATCTGTTCCAGTACTGTGGGTACTATCAAAACAGATAAATCACTTAAAGTCATGTCCGAAAATTGGGGACCACTTCTATTCAAGGCAACTGGCCAAAGGAGTGGGCGTGCCTATAGGGATGACCGATGAGATCGATGTTCACTCTCTCATGATAATTTTAAATTATAAAAATAATAATTATTGATAATTTTTAAAAATCAATCGTTCTCCCTATACTCACTTCATCGAAACAAGTTATCAATTAATCATCTGAATTTGAGGTTTAAGTTATGAAAATGAATCATGTGGGTATTATGGTCGGCGATATGGATAAAGCGGTTGAGTTTTATACCAAGGCACTCGGCCTAAAAGTGGTAATGGGCAATACTAAAGTTGAAGAAGAGCGTGAAACAGCTATTGGCAGAATGTGTATTGCGGTATTTGGCGAAGGTTTTAAAGGTTTTAACATTGCACACTTAGTTACCAATGACGGTATTGGTTTTGAGTTGTTTGAAATGAAAGAACGTGCTGAGAAGCACGAAGTGGATTTCTCTCGCATCGGTATTTTCCATTTTTGTCTTCAAACCGATGACTTCCATGGTGTTATTGAGCGTACTGAAAAATTTGGCGGTAAAGTCCGCATGGATATTATGCGTTATCACCCTGAAGATGATAGCAAGCAAGCCCAAATGGTTTACTTAGAAGACCCGTTTGGTAACCTATTTGAACTTTACTCACACACCTATGAAGAGACTTATGCTTCTGAGTATGAGTAATACCATATATGGTATAATCAATCATTTAATATAATGAAGAGGTGACCTTACTGGTCACCTTTTTCTCAAATGAGCTTAAACAAACATAGAAGAATCTCTATTTATTTCAACACGCTACAGTGTCCATAGTATCAACGCCAATATTTGCGGCGATAAGATACGCAAACACATGACTAGTGGATAAACGGTGGCATAAGCTAAAGCCGATGCACCACTGGTTTCATGTAGTGCATTAGCAAAGGCAAGGGCGGGTGGATCGGTCATCGAACCGGCTAACATCCCGCAAATCGTGAGATAGTTAATATGCCCCAGCACGCGAGCCAAAATTCCTACAGTGATTAATGGAATTGCTGTGATGAGCGCGCCATATCCCATCCAACTGACTCCATCGCCTTGTACGAGAGTCTCGACAAAGTTACCACCAGATTTTAGTCCTACGACAGCCAAAAACAGTACAATGCCAATTTCACGCAGTGCTAAGTTAGCACTCGGTGGCATGAACCAATACATTTTACCTATGCTACCGATACGGGCCAAAATTAGAGCGACAATCAGTGGTCCACCTGCTAAGCCAAGTTTGATCGCCGCGGGAAAACCAGGTAGGTAGAAAGGAATTGATCCCAATAAAACGCCAAGTCCAATCCCAACAAATACGGGGAGCATTTGCACATGTTGGAGTTTCTGGTGCGCGTTACCAACCATACCACTTACCGCTTCAATGGCTTCTTGGCGACCGACTAAATTAAGAATGTCACCAAATTGTAGGGTAGATTGGCTGGTTGGGATTAGCTCGACCCCTGCGCGGTTTAAGCGTGAGACGACGACATCGTATTTCTCTTTAAGATCTAAATCGCGCAGTTTTTTGCCCAACACGATTTCATTGGTAACGACCAAGCGTTGTACACGCAGTTCCGTGCCTCGTGTTGAGAGTGATGCGTCAACTTCTTCACCAATCACCAAGCGAGCTTTATCAAGCGCTTGCTTATCGCCGACGAGATGCAGTAGGTCGTTCACTTCTACTCGTGAATCGGGTTTTGGCACAGAAAGTTGCTCGCCTCGTTTTAAGCGAGAGCAGACAATATCCCCTTCACTTAAAGCGGGAATATCCTTTAAAAGTAACCCATTGAGATTCGGGTTTTTGATGGCGACGTTGATGGTATGTAAGCTTTCTTTTTTATGGCCATTTTTGATTTCAAATTCGTCGGCTTCTGCGTCAACACTCACGCGAAATATGACTCTCAGTAGCCACATGGTTAGCAAAATACCACAGATGCCAAATGGGTAAGCTATTGCGTAGCCCATCCCAGTTAAATCGAGTAAGTTCTGTTGGCCGCCTAGTTCGGTTAAGATCTGTTGCCCTGCGCCGAGAGAAGGAGTGTTAGTGACCGCACCGGAAAACACGCCAAGAATGACAGGCAGTGGAACGTCAAACAGGTAATAAAGGGCGACAGTAACGATACAACCTAATAATACGACAAGGGCTGCAAAAGCATTGAGCTTAAGCCCAGAGCTTCGTAACGAAGAGAAAAAACCAGGACCAACCTGAATGCCTATGGTGTAAACGAATAAGATAAGTCCGAATTCTTGAATAAAGTGCAAGGTATTGTAGTCAAGGACGATTCCCCAAGATCCAGTAAAGTGTCCGACGAGAATGCCACCAAACAGCACTCCACCGATACCTAAACCAACCCCATATACTCGCCAATTGCCAATCCACAACCCAAGCACAGCCACCAGCGAAAGAATGCTGATAGAAAGTGCAATATCACTCATAGTGAGTCTCCTAATCAATTAAAAAATTGCTGATGGGCAAGCTTTAATGAACGGCAGGCAGGGGTAGGCGTAAGAACTTGGTGGTGGTTATGTCTACAGCTGGAGGGTTCAAATACTGCATTGGGAGTCCACCCGATAAAATGAGCTCTCGATGTAGCTTTGTGGTTGCCCTAAACTTATTACCAGTAATACTGCAATTGACGTGGGTTGTTAACGATAGCTATGCAAAAATGTGCACCTAAACGAATAATAAATTCAGGCAATAAATATTTGTTAAATAAGGGTTAATGAAGTTTTACGGCGATGAGATATCCTTGTCTTCTATCTTTTGATTACCTTAAGAAAGGATTGGTTTGTCTTACTCTAATCTCTTTTCACAGGTGATACACGTTTGGTTTCGTCCAGTATCTTTTGCTTGATAAAGCATTTTGTCGGCTAATGCGATTAATTGCTCTGATGAATGAGTACCTTCTAGGTCAACTGCGCCCCCAATACTAACGGTCAAAAAACCGTTTTCCGCCGCTGGGTGGTCGATACTTAGCGCTTTGATCTGATCTTGAACAAGGCTGGCCACGTGCCAAATACCTTCTTGGTCTGTTTCAGGAAGAATAATGGCAAACTCTTCACCCCCATACCGCGCAGCGATATCGGTCGGTCTTCGGCAGCATTGGTGTAAAGCGGTGGCAACTTTCTTTAAACAGTCATCACCTTCTAGGTGACCAAATGTGTCGTTATATTGTTTAAAATAATCAATATCGATCAGTAATAACGAAAGCGGCTGTTTTTTTCGGTAAGCTTGCGCTAAGTGAGACTTTAAGTGTTGATCGAAATAGCGGCGATTGTTAAGGCCGGTAAGACCGTCTAAATACGCTAAAGATCGCAGCAGATCAGCTTGGTGTTTTAGTGTTAAGTGAGCTTTGATGCGATTTTTTAACGTATTGACATTAAAGGGTTTTTTAAGAAAATCCACGCCGCCAGCTTCCCAGCATGCATCTTGATCTTCTTGTGCGGTTAGTCCAGTAATAAAAATAATAGGTATATTAGCAATCGTTGGGTCACTTTTGAGCAAGCGGCAGGTTTGTAAACCATCTATTTCAGGCATGATGACATCGAGTAATACCAGGTCGGGTTGGCTTTCTTTACAAACGCTGATTGCTTGCTTTCCTGATGTCGCCATCAATATCTGATACTCATCTTTCAATAACTGATAGATAAGCTGAATATTGGTTGGCTGATCATCAACAATGAGTACTGTGAAGTCAGTTTTCTTATTAAAGCTTGATAAATCATAATTAGATAGCATCAGAAAACTCCTGGCATTTCATGATTTCTTTTAGTATTGCAGCTGCTTGTTCAAACGCCAAATTTTGCACTTGTTCTGCAAGTTGTTTTGTTAATTCTTCATCAACCGTTTTTAATTGTGCTGAGATTTCTTCAAATACTGTCGTCGCCTCCATATTTGAAGTGTTGAAACATCGCTCGAGCACCAGCAGTTTTTCTCTAAATATTGCTTTATCCATAGCGGGTGGTGTTGCAGTTGTTGGTTGCTCGTCGCTGAGTAAATTGATCAATGATTTCAGTTGTGATTGGGCAAATAGAACGTCGGCTAATAAGCTACTATTTCTTTTCATCGTTTCCGTGGTTGCTATTGAACATTCGTATTCCGCTTTCTCTAACTTTTTCGATAATGGTATGAGTCCACAGCTTGCTGAGCCGCTTTTTAAACTGTGGTAGACACGCAATGCCACATCAGTGACAAGTTCAGTCGCTTGCAATTGTGATATAGCTTCCTGCATATCAATAACAAATTGATTAACTACTTTTAGGTAAACAGAGAAATCACCGATGCGAGTTATCGCTTGATGAAGTTCAATACCATGTTTATCTGCATACTCTTGGGCTTGTACTGATATTTTTTGATTGCGGGGAGCTACAGTTTTTCGTTCTACTGGCAGGTCTGTTGGAGCAGAGCTTTGAGTAACGAAGTGTTGAATTTTTTGAATCACCTCATTGATTTCAAAAGGTTTGGCGATGTGCTCATTCATACCAGCAGCTAAACAGGCGGCTTTGTCTTCTGGCCGCGCATTAGCAGTCATTGCTAGTATTGGTAGTTGGTTAAGCTTCATATTTTGTCGGATCTGACGAGTGGTTTCATAACCGTCCATGCCGGGCATTTGAATATCCATCAATACTAGTGAGAATTGCTGATTTTGTAGTATTTCTAGTGCCTTAAAGCCACTTTCTGCTTCAATAATGGTTGCACCGCGTTGACTGAGCAATTCAGTTGCGACCAAACGGTTAGTCGGATTATCTTCAACAAGCAATATATTGATCCCCGCTAAGGTATCGTTTGAATTTTTGGTAATCCGTGTTTCTTCAAGTGTCGTGCTCTTACTTTGAAGCACATTGATAATGGTTTGTTTGATTAGCTCTGGCGTTACCGGTTTTATTAAAACGGTTTCTAAAAGCTCATGGGTGGCTTCTAAATGTTTATCGAGAATTTCTCGGCCAAAAGCGGTGATCATGATGACCAACGGTGTTTTTTTGATATTTTTTTGGTTTTTGATTGCGCGAGTAAGGGCCAATCCATCCATATCCGGCAGTTTCCAGTCAACAAATGCGAGATCAATCACCTCATCTTGTTGAGCTAAGTGATTTAGCTGTGCTAAAGCCTTATCTGCATTAGGCGCGGCAAATACTTGACAGCCGAGTCGTTGCAGTGTGTCTTGAAGGATTAGACGTGCGGTTTCATTATCTTCAACCAATAATATTTTTAAACCATGTGTAATATGTGAGTAGATGTCAGTGCACACAGGTGAGAAATCTAAGGTAATGGTGAAAGCAAATTCGCTCCCTTCATCAAGTTGACTTGTCACGCTAATGTCACCTTGCATCAGATTGACTAACCGTTTAACGATTGATAAACCTAGGCCTGTACCACCATATTTTCGGCTAATAGACGACTCTGCTTGACTAAAGCCATTAAAAATAATCGCTTGCTGTTCTTGAGTCATCCCAATACCCGTGTCAGACACTTTAAATAGCAAGGTGCAGCTATTGCCTGAAACTTGTTGTGTTTCTATAGATATTTTAATTTCACCGCTATTAGTGAATTTAATGGCGTTGCCGGCTAAATTTAACAATATTTGCCGCAGGCGTAAGCTGTCGCCGATCAAGATGGTTGGAACATCTGGCGCAACTTGATAAATGATTTCAATGGCTTTGTTTTGAAGGCTTGAGGATAGGAGTATACCTGTCTCTTGTAGCAGTTCCGGCAGTGAGAATGGAGATTGCTCTAATTCGAGTTTTCCGGCTTCTACTTTAGAGAAATCTAAAATATCGTTCAAAAGAATGAGTAGCGACTGAGCCGCACTTTTAGTCTTATTTAAGTAATCGGTTTGTTGGCTACTTAACTCAGTATTGAGGGTCATCTGCAGTAACCCCAAAATTGCATTCATTGGGGTGCGAATTTCATGACTCATGTTCGCTAAAAAATCAGACTTAGCTTGGTTTGCGTACTCAGCTTGTTCTTTGGCTTCCGCTAGTTCTTTCTCTTTTTGTAGCTGTTCGGTTAAGTCATAAGCTATACCTAAGAAGCCGACTAGCTGACCGTGATCATCTCTTAATCCACTGACATACAGTTTAACCGGAATGTGTTGGCCGTTTTTACTGACGTAAGTCCAGCGATTAATATCGGATTTGCCTAATTTTGCTTTAGCGACAAAGGCATCAAATCCGGCTTCTACAGTTTTGCCTAATTCTAACGACAGCTCTTTTGCTCGTCGAACGACCTCTTCAGGTAAGTGAAATATGGCCGGTGTTTTTTTTCCTACCACTTCACTGGCGCTGTAGCCGACTAGTTTTTCTGCTGAAGGGTTAAATACAGTGATTACTCCATCGAAATCAGTCGCGATAATAGCGTAACCCGCACTGCTTAAAATACTACGTTGCAGAGCATTTACCTGTGAAATTTCTTCTGTTCTTTGGTTTACTAATTTTTCTAATTGAAGATTAGTTTCCGTCAGTGTTGCTTCCCTAGCTTGAGCGAGTTCAATTTTGTGGTTGGCTAACTGAGCACGACGTGAACGTATCATTTGAATAATAAAGACAGTCAACATGAGCAGTAATGTGGCCGTCAAGATTTCGTGATAAGTCTGGTTGTAAGCATTTAATGGCAGGGATTCGATAAACTTATTGGTAGCGATAAGATTGAGCTCCCATTGACGTCCAAACAAATCAATGGTTTGAGTTACTTGATAAGGGGTCCTATTTTGAATTGAGCCGCGAGTGAAAAAATGATTTGAAGTACCGTCATTGATATCACCTATGGTCAGAATAACATCGTCATTGAGGCCGGCCACTGCACTTAACACTTCATCTATCAAAATAGGTGCATAACTCCAGCCTACCAGCTTACTTAATCGTTCTTCCACAGAAGAGGAATCCGCTATTTTATCGGTGTTGTACACTGGCATTAGTATTAGAAACCCTTGCAGTGCTTTTTTGTTGGCTTGCACAAGAGTTATAGGAGCAGTGAGACGTACCGAGTTATTTTTGGCTGCATCTAAAGCTGCGGCACGACGCATAGCCTCTGAACCAATGTCTAAGCCGACCGCTTGTTTATTACGCTCTTCGGGCTCAATGTATTGGATGACAAACAAGCTGCTATTGTGTTCTGAAAGTGAGCGAATGTTGAAGGTTTTGTCCGGCCTGTCTAGGCGAGCTTGCTTAAGGAACATTTCTTTTTGCTGCGGTTCAACAAAGCGGATAAATCCAAAGCCACGAGCACCTGGAAATTCTTTGGGATAGTCACGAGTCTGGGTATAGCGAAACATTTGCTCATAATCAAATGCATCGACACCGGCAGTCATTACCGCACCTCTAAAGCCACGTATTCCATATTGATATAGAGTAACTTTTTCCGCTACCCCATCGCTAATCTGCTGCAATCGAGCAGATAAATCATGTTGTATATGCTCAATTCGCTCTGTCTGATGCAGTTGATTAAAATGACTTGCGGTAAATAAACCAAAGATAAGAATAATCAAAGGCAGCCAAAGTGCATTTAAGATTGTCTTATTTAACTTTAAAGCAGCTTTCGGGCGTGCTTTTTGCGATAGATCCATTATCTTTTTCCTGCTAGGTACACACAGCGTTTATCACATGACAGCTTGTCGTGATATTTTTAAAAATATCTATAACAACTTTAGCTGAATATTTTCAATTGGATAGATATTTCATTTTGATGGAGTATCGATATGTGGCATTCATCAGTCAATGTACTGTGGATGTTTGATAAGGGGTATAGTAATGCGGAAATGGCCAATTAAAGCAATGGGCCATAACGCTATTGGCGCTATGGCGAGTTTTGGAGATGGAAGCTAAGTCGTACTAAACACCAGCACGTTTTAACAAACCAGCCATCAGGGGCGAGCTTGAACGAACTTGCTTTGATTTATTCTGTAACGTTTTGGCCAGCGTCAGGTTATTAATGCTTTTGGCAATGTAGGCCATTGAATGGTAGAAATCCCCCGCAGATTTCATTTTGCTTGCATCATTAAGTGGAGCAAGTAACTGAACCATTGCAGTTCCGCTCATTGACTGCTGCGTTGCATATTCTTGTACTGCATCTAACAGAAGGTCTAGATCGGCCATCGATTCAGCACTTTCAACACCTTGTTTTTTCATCTCTTTGCGGTTGCGTTTACGCATCTGCTTGATGACAAAAGCCGGTTTATTCAGTCTTTTGAAACCGAAATAGCCAAGTAGAATCGCTAATACGACACCGCCAGCGACGTAACCCCAAATAGAGCCAGAAGATTCAACGACAGGTTGCAGGGTTTCAACCGTATATTCAACGGTGGTTGGTACATCAGACATCTTTTTTATCCTTAGAATGCAGCTTCAAAGTGAAAGCGTATATTTAATCTGGCAGAAGAAAACCCGCATTGCGGTGAATCAAAGAACCGTTAAAAGTGGAGTTCTGCCTTACTTTTTCTTTCTTGGGGCGTAGGGTCAATAAAGCAAGGTTATTTTAGGGATAATTAAGGCGTTTATTGATAATTGTGATATTGGGTCACGCAAATAGCGCTGTTGTTCCAGCAAGCACGAGCTAAAGAGGCAATATAAAGATTGAAATGCATGTTTGTCATGAGGTTTAATGTTACAGTAACATTCGGTTGGAATAAATAATAACAATGAATAGTAAACAACGTAAAACTAGACCCACGCTGCAAGATATTGCTGACCGTGTTGGTGTCACCAAAATGACCGTCTCGCGTTTTCTGCGTGATCCAAATTCTGTCGCTTTTGCTACCCAAGCGAAAATTGCGGCAGTGATCGAAGAGTTAGGTTATATACAAAACCGAGCGCCAGCGATGTTGTCCAAGTCATCCAGTAAGGCGATTGGCATTCTTTTACCTTCCCTTTCAAACCAAGTATTCGCCAATTTGGTTCAAGGTATCGAGTATGTAACCAAAGCTCGAGGCTATGATACTTTGATTGCTCACTTCGGTTATAGCGTGCAAGAAGAAGAGGAAAAAATTGCCTCGTTGTTGTCGTATCAAGTTGATGGACTGATTTTAACCGAGACTCATCATAGCGAAAGAACATTACAAATGCTTAAGGCTGCGGGAGTACCTGTGGTGGAAACAATGGAGCTGCCAACGGAGCCAATCGATATGGCGGTAGGGCTTGATCATGAGCAAGCGGCATTTCATGTAGTGAGCAACATGGTGCAAAGTGGCAAACGCAACATTGCTTATTTTGGTGCGCGGCTAGATACCCGTACACAGCTTCGTATGACCGGTTATGACCGAGCCATGATCAACGCCGGATTAAAGCCGAAGCATATTCTGACCGAAGAGCATTCGAGTTTTACATTGGGGGGAGAGCTTTTGGACCAGGCGCTTCAAGAAATACCAGATCTCAATGGTGTGTTTTGTACCAATGATGATATTGCGATTGGTGCCATGATGAAGTGTGCATATAAAGGGCTGAAAGTGCCTCAAGATATTTCGATAGTGGGGTACAACGCTTTGGATATTGGTCAAGCGATATCACCGAAGTTAACCAGTGTGGAAACCCCACGCTTTGAGATTGGCAAAAAAAGTGCAGAGCTGTTACTGGCAGTGTTAGCGGGTGAGACCCTAGAACAACGCGTGTTTGACTTAGGGTTTAGTGTGACTAATGGTGAGAGCCTATAGCGAATCATATTTTCGTATCATTGAGCATTAAAGTGGCTAACCATGCCACTTTAATGCTTTACGTGACTATGGGAATAAGAAAGAAGCGCCTTGGTCGGCGGCAGAAACATTGTCTCGACACACTTTAAACAGATCGCGCCCCCAAGTTTGTTGTGTAAACTCAGTATCACAGGTGGCGCTATCGCGGCCTTCGGTTGGTGTTAAGTTTTCTAATCGGCCTGTCACCGCATCGACGCGGATCCTATCTCCCTCTTCAATAAGCGCAATTGCACCGCCTCTTAATGCTTCAGGTGAGACGTGAATAGCCGCAGGAATTTTACCAGAAGCGCCGGACAAACGCCCATCGGTCACTAACGCAACCTGATAGCCTGCTTTTTGTAAGTTGCCCAAAATTGGCATTAACTTATGCAGCTCAGGCATGCCATTGGCCGCTGGCCCATTGAAGCGGACCACAACCACGCAATCTTGATTGAGCTCGCCGTGTTGATACGCCTGCTCAACCTGATGTTGGCAAGCAAACACTTTGGCGGGCGCTTCAACAATGCGATGTTGCTCAGCCACGGCTGAGACTTTCATCACCGCTTGACCAATATTGCCAGACAATACTTTTATGCCTCCAGTACGTTGGAATGCCTGGTTTGGCAGGGCAATTACGCCTGGTTTTTTGCTCGCGTTATTAAACTGCCATTCAATGCTTTCACCCACTAATATTGGTGATTTCAATTGGTCGATGAATTCACCAAATACGGGTTTGACATCGCAGTGCAATAACTGTTCTTGGTGCAAGCGGGTCATTAACATTGGTACGCCGCCAGCTTGCTCAAAGTCATTTATATCAGCTGAACCATTTGGGTACACATTGACAAGCAGTGGTATCACTTCCGATAAATCACTAATATCTTGCCAAGTCAGGATAATACCAGCAGCACGAGCTACAGCGAGCAAGTGAATGGTATGGTTTGTACTTCCGCCAGAGGAGAGCAGTGCAACGAGACCATTGACGATACTCTTTTCTGTGATCACATCCATTAGTGGCCGGAAGTAGGCAGAGCCTGGAGTCATTGCCGCAAGACGTATTGCAGCATGTTTCGTTAATGCGTGGCGCAGTTTGGAATTCGGTGCAACAAATGCAGAACCTGCGAGCATTAAGCCCATCGCTTCGAACACCAACTGATTTGTATTGGCCGTGCCGTAGAACGTACAGGTTCCCGGAGAGTGGTAAGAAGCACATTCCATATTGAGTAGGGCTGTATTGTCAACCAGTCCCGCTGCGTGTTTTTGACGAATATCGACTTTTTCATCGTTAGTGAGACCTGTCGACATTGGACCGGCAGGAATAAAAGCAGTCGGCAGATGAGCAAATGAAAGGGCTCCCATCAGTTGGCCGGGAGCAATTTTATCGCAGATACCAAGTAACAATGTGCCATCGAACATATTATGGCTCAGTGAAAATGCAGTCGATTGAGCAATCAAATCACGAGAGAATAAAGACATATCCATTCCTGCTTGACCTTGCGTTACGCCGTCGCACATTGCCGGAACGCCGCCTGCAACTTGAGCTGTATGACCAAGCGGTGCAAGAGCTTGTTTAATTTGGTCGGGATAATCTTTGTACACTTGATGTGCACTGAGCATATCGTTGTAGGCGCTGATGATGGCTAAATTTGAGCGCGTTAAATCAAGAATATTGGCTTTCTCTTGTGAGCAAGAGGCTGCGACAGCGTGAGCTAAATTCCCGCAAGATAATGAGGCTTTACCTTTACCATTGTCAGCCTGCTGTTTAGCTCTTTCTAGAAATTGGTGGCGTATAGTGCGGCTGCGTTCGGTAATTCGCTCAGTGACGGCGGCTATAGTTGTATGGAGTTGGTCGCTCATGCGGACACCTTGGTTTCATTGCGTGTATTTAACTGCCTTAATGCTTGTAGGGCGCGTTCGACAACCTGATCAATATTCGTATCGATATCAATTACCGCTACGCGATCTTCATCATCTGGTCGCTCTAAGGTGTTGAACTGGCTTTCTACCATATTGGCTTTCATGAAATGACCTTGGCGTGCTTGCATACGTTGCATGATCAAATCAAAGCTACCATCCAGAAAAAGAAACGTTACGTTTTGGTTGCCTTCACGAATTTGGTCGCGGTAGGTTTTTTTCAGAGCAGAGCATACGATAATGCCTTGTTCATTTTTACTTTCTAAGCTGAAGGCCGCATCACGAATACGCTCTAACCAAGGTTTGCGATCGTCATCATTTAACGGTTCTCCGCCTGCCATTTTGATAATGTTGGCCTTCGGGTGAAGGTCGTCACCGTCGATAAATTTGGCACCTAATTTTTGCGCAAGTTTCTCGCCTACAGTGCTTTTTCCGCAGGCGCATACGCCCATTACGATAATGCTACTACCAGTCATTCTGACTCCTTGAGTGGTATTCTGAGCTGGATCTCATTTTTTAAAATCACTTGAAAATATGACTTTATCTTATCGATGTTATCGGTAACATGTTACCCGTAACTTGAAGATTTGTGAACTGAAACACAAACAAAACCTACGAGATAGAAAGGTAAATAACATGGAACTGATGACCCAAAGTAGCGATCCTACTTACTTATTAACGATAGCTTTATGTGCTATTGCTGCCCTACTAATATTAATTATGAAGCTGAAAGTACATGCGTTTGCTTCATTGACACTAGTCAGCTTAGGTACGGCTATTGCGACTGGTGTTTCTGCTGAAAAAGTAGTTCCGACCATGATGTCTGGCTTTGGTGGAACGTTAGCCTCGGTGGCGTTATTGGTTGGCTTAGGTGCGATGATTGGCAAAATTTTAGAAGTAACTGGCGGGGCAAAAGTATTGGCAGATACTTTAATTGGCCGATTTGGTGAAGATAAAGCACCACTTGCGCTTGGTGTTGCTTCCTTGCTATTTGGTTTCCCGATCTTTTTTGACGCTGGTTTGATTGTGATGATGCCGATCATCTTTAGTATCGCCAAACGTTTTGGTGGTTCACCGCTTAAATATGCATTACCTTCGGCGGGTGCGTTTGCTGTTATGCATGCCTTTGTTCCACCACATCCAGGGCCTGTCGCAGCTTCTGACTTACTTGGTGCTGATCTTGGTTTATTGCTGCTTGTTGGTATCTTGGTTGCCATTCCTACTTGGTATTTTGGTGCATACTTATTTGGTTTGTATGCGGGTAAGAAATTTGATATCCCCCTGTCTAAAGCCTTTTTCAATACTGACCAAATTATAGATGAAAACAAACTGCCAAAATTCACCACAGTATTAGCTATCTTGGTTATGCCTGTACTGCTCATCTTTATGGATACTGGTTTAAATACGTTGTCTGTTGCAGGTGTTATTGATGGTAAAACACCATTGGTCGAGTTTTTACGTATGCTTGGTAAAACACCAGTAGCCCTGCTGATTACACTATTAACGTGCTTGTTTGTGTTTGCTAAAGATTTTGGAATGAGTAAGCTTGAGAAGCTGTGCAGTGATTCGTTAGCGCCTATTTGTGCAGTTATTTTAGTGACCGGTGCGGGCGGTATGTTTGGTGGGGTATTGCGCGCTAGTGGGATTGGTCAAGCATTGGCTGACGTGTTATCCGATACTGGTATGCCAATCATTGTTGCGGCTTTTGTTATTTCAACTTGTTTACGTGTAGCACAAGGTTCAGCAACCGTTGCATTGACAACTACCGCTGCCTTGATTGCGCCGATAGTGGCACAAACTACAGGTTTGAGTGAGCTTGACCTTTGCTTTATCGTGATTGCGATTGCTGGTGGGGCAACGGTCCTATCACACTTCAATGATTCGGGTTTCTGGCTTGTTTCTCGCTTGATGGAAATGGATGAGAAAACCACACTTAAAACTTGGACGGTGATGGAAACACTGCTTGGTAGTATTGCGTTTGTGATTGTCGCTGTCCTAAGCTTCTTATTATAAAGAGCTTCTCAATATAAGGTTATGAAATGAAAACTCTTGAACAACGATTGAAAGAAATCAAAATCGTCCCTGTGATTGCGATTAATGATGCCAGCCAAGCGATACCTTTAGCAAAGGTGTTGGTTGAAAATGGGTTGCCATGTGCGGAAGTCACTTTTAGAACAGAAGCGGCTGTAGAATCGATTCGTTTGATGCGTGAAGCCTACCCGGAAATGCTGATTGGCGCAGGTACAGTGCTGACTACGGCGCAGGTTGACCAAGCGATTGAAGCGGGCGTTGATTTTGTGGTGAGCCCCGGTTTTAACCCAACCACTGTGAGATATTGTCAACAGCGCAACATAGCGATAGTTCCAGGAGTGAACAACCCGAGTTTGGTTGAACAAGCGATGGAAATGGGTTTGTGCACATTAAAATTTTTCCCAGCAGAGCCTTCGGGTGGCGTGGCAATGCTCAAAGCGTTGACAGCCGTTTATCCAGTGAACTTTATGCCCACAGGTGGCGTTAGCCCAAGTAACGTTCAAGACTATTTGTCGATTAAATCGGTTGTGGCTTGTGGCGGTACGTGGATGGTTCCAACCGATCTAATGGATCAAGGTAATTGGCAGGGCATTGCTGAACTGGTAAAAGCACTGTAAGACAGTACAAAAACGAAACGGCTTGCTTTGGTAAGCCGTTCTTTTGCCTAAATTTGATATACCGAACAACTTGAAGTTACAGCTGTGTTGGCTACGTTCTCTCACCCTAAGCACATCGTTTCTCTAGGCTCATCGGGATGAACTCACTGGCCGCCTACCTGCAACTTTAAGTTGTTTGGATATAATAAAAATTTAACTGACCTAACGTGCGATAAAAATTGCCGTTACAATCGCCTTCATCATCATTCAATAAGCTTAATTATGTATTCCAATCGGCGAGCTGAACTTATTCTAGTTGTGACCACATTGCTGGCCGCCGCTGGATGGGTCTTTTCCAAACAAGCAATCCAGGGGTTGCCACCTTTTGGCTTTATTGGGGTGCGCTTTCTTTTAGCGTCGCTGTGCCTACTGCCATTTTGTATTAAAGCGCTGCGCCAAGCCTCACTGCACGATTGTTTAAAATCGATGAGTGTGGGTGTGTTATTAGGTGGCTCGATTTTTTGCTGGATCCACGCGATTTCGATTAGCGACACGCTAGGAGAGGGCGCATTCATCATGAGCCTCTCTATGCTGTTTGTTCCGTTATTAGCATGGCCGCTGTTTGGCACTAAACCGGCGCGCGCATTTTGGTTGTCACTACCCATTGCACTGATTGGGCTTTTTTTACTGTCGTGGAACGGGGAGTGGGTTGTTGCGACCAGCCAGTTGTGGTTTATGGCTGCGGCCTTTAGCTTGGCATTGCATTTTAACTTTAACAGTCGTTTTTCGGCTAATCTGCCGCCGATGTTGCTCACTACATTACAACTGTTTGTTGGCGGCTGCCTTGGGGTATTACTCTCTTTACTGTTTGAGTCATGGCCAGATCAAATAAGTTTGATGACATGGAAGTGGCTTGCTTTGAGCGTATTACTGGCCACCAGTTTGCGGTATTTGATGCAAACCGTAGGTCAAAAGCACGCCAACCCCACCAATGCGGCGATATTAATGCTGCTTGAGCCAATCTGGACACTGGTTCTGAGCGTGCTGATTTATGATGAATCGATGCCAGCGAATAAGATTTTCGGCTGCGGCTTGCTGCTCTGTTCACTTCTTTTCTATCGAATGGGCCATTTTCGTCATCGTTAAAAGAGCCAAAGCGTGAAGCGAAATTAAGTTGCTAGAGAGCTCTAAGAAGCATTGAGTTCTTTTATCTTTTAAGGAAGAAAACAGACATTGCGCACGTTGATAACGTAGGGCCATCACGTTTTATTAATCGTTTTTGGACAAGCTGTTTTAGCAAACTGCATCTGTTATCGTAAATGGCATACTTCAAACGATCACCAAACTGATTACCTCCCCCTGAAAGGGGGAGGTACAGAACAGTTGTCAGCTTCTCCTCTAGAGCATAATTGGACAGAAATCATTTAAAGTCATTACCTAATTTAGTGAAATGCAAATAACTTTATGTATTGAAAACTCGTTTAACTCAGTGCCCAAAATTTAAGGTGCGGATCATAGTCGAACAAAGCGTTGATGTTGATTTTGACGCAACATATGGTATACTGTCTGGCCGTTTGAGGGAGTAGCTATTTTGCGTTGTGAAAACGTAGAAGGTTGCATCAACATATTTGACAACACGTCATGGTGTAACCAGTAGTACGTTTTAGTACTTACCAAGCGAGACTCGAATAACTTACACACTTTTGCGAGGGCTGGTGTGGAGTTATTCGTGTTGTAATAGCCCTCTTAAGATTCTTATATGACTGCTTTACCTCTACCACTCCTGGCGCTATCCGTAGGCTTTTTCGCCTTGTCATTTAGTGCAGACCGACTAATTTCTGTGTCTGCAACCTATGCTAAACATTGTAATGTTTCCCTGATCTTTATCGGGATGACCGTCGTCGCATTTGGCACATCTGCGCCAGAGTTGCTTGTCTCTGCCGTCGCGGCTGTTAATCATGCCGATGAATTAGCTCTTGGTAATGGTATTGGGTCAAACATCATTAATATTGGTATTGTGCTTTCAATTTGCGTTCTGATTGCCCCAATTCGAGCACACCGACGTTTCTTAAAAAGAGAGTTTCCGATACTAGCCGTTTCAATGGTGCTGTGTATAACTTTGATGTCGAAAGGTAAACTCGGTGTTATTGATGGCCTAATATTAGCGTTAGGATTATTGGTATACTGCTTTTATCTCGCAAAATCAGTTCAACAAGGTCAGACAGAACATGATGAATTCGAGTTTTTGCCGGTAACAAAAAGGCGTGCTGGCTGGGAGAGTTGGGGCATGCTGGTGTTGCTATTGGCCTCATCACGGTTGATGGTGTGGGGAGCAGTGAAACTGGCTCAAGCTGCGGGTTTGAGTGAACTTACTATTGGGCTAACAATCATCGCCTTTGGTACTAGCTTACCGGAACTGGCGGCAGCAATAGCTGGGGTGCGTCGAGGCATGTATGATATTGTCTTTGCCACTGTGATCGGATCAAATATCTTTAATTTATTGGGTGTGATCGCACTGCCTGCATTGCTGGGTGATGACGTCTCAATTCCCGAGCAAGTACTAACTCGAGATATCCCTTTCATGGCGCTGTCCACATTAGTGTTGGGTGGTATGTTCGCCATATCCTATTTTAGGGTGAGCTTATCTAAGGAGCAAACTACGGACTATCATATTCATCGTGTCGGTGGTGGTATTTTGTTACTCATCTTTTGTGTCTATTTGATTAAAGTTTCAGATGACTTTCTATAAACACGAGCTAAAACACAAAATAAACTCATCGATTCCATGTGGCTGGTATTTTTAAACAAAACATCGCATGAGGGAGGAATTGGCACAACTGTTAAAGCGATATGTTTTTAACGTCAAGTCCTTATATCTTGCTGCTCATTTCGCTGGCGTTAGAAAAAGTAAGTCAAATAAGGCTAAGGTGAATTTAGTCATTAGCAAACTGAAACACCGAATGGGACAAAATTGAGTTTCATGGAATCGTAGATTTGTACTCCATGAATTACCTCAGACATGGAAAACTTTGACAGGCAAAAGGCAATGTATGGTTCGCCCCTTACGGTCAACCTTTTTATTCAATAATCTCTATTCGTGAAACTAGCTTGCGTCAATGTATTCGGGTTCAGTTTGGCTTTCTTCTTTCACCAAGACCACTATGAAAATGCGCACATCGCCATCCTATCAAGACCGACAACGTCATTGCGTTTAAGCCTTTTTCAGGTTCTCAGCGATGTCGCATAAGCTGTTGTTTCATAAAATCGAGCTAATACTAAAGTTATGCTTGGAAGCGAGGTTCTTTGACCATCACTGCCCAAACAATTCGTGCTAGTTTATTCGCCATCGCGACACAAACAACGTTCGCTGCCTTTGTTGATTGAAGTTTTTTCAACCAAGATGACCACCTTAGAGAGCTTTCGCTATGCCATTGAATTATGGAGCGTGCTCCATGTATAAGGCAACGTCGTAAATGGCTATCACCACGCTTGCTTATGCCAAGCAAAGTATCCTTTCCACCCGTGCTATATTGTCTTGGCACTAGCCCTATCCAGGCCGCGAGCTCTCGACCATTTTTAAATTGCTTACCATCTCCAACTTTAGCTATAAGTAATGCCGTCGTAATAAGACCAACGCCATGTATTTCCATTAGTTTTTCCGCCAAAGGCTCTGGTTTAAGCAATTCAGTTAAACGAGTTTCCACTTGCTTTATTTGCTGTTGTAAGGCTTTGTATTCATCATAAAGTCGAGAAATGATCTCTCTTAAACCATCAGGAATCGGGGCTTCACTATCTTCAAGTAATAAAGGAATTTCACTAAGAGACCTCTTTCCTTTTGAACGAGAAACACCGAATTCCAGAAAAAACGCATGTATTTTGTTAGAGACCGCTGTTTTCTCAACGACGTAACTTTCTCTGACACGACACCACGCACTAATAATCTGTTGTTGCTCTGTTTTGAGTGTAATGAAGCGCATTTGTGGTCGACAAACGGCTTCACATATCGCATCAGCATCGATGAAATCATTCTTATTCGATTTTACATACGGTTTGACGAACTGAGCTGGAATCAACTTAACTTCATGCCCATACTCCTTGCATTTTCGGCCTAGCCAATGAGCACCAGCACAACCTTCCATGGCAATTAAACATGGAGGTAGGTTAGCGATAAATTCCAATAGTTTTTGGCGAGAGTACTTAGCTTTTTTTACCTGCTTCTCATTTTCGTCACGGCCAATAACATGAAATGAACGTTTGCCGATATCGATACCTAGAGTTGCTATAGTAGTCATAATGGTTTGCCTCTTTCGGGTTGATTCTCATCTTTACCTTAGTCGGTGCCGATGAGGCGAACCATTTCATTAGACCTGTCCTGCTATTTGATAAAGAATCAATGCGTGGGTTCATATCAACGCTATTTGGATCGAGAAGGGCAGTTCAAGCAGAAAAATCAGGCAGGGGATACGGCTCCTGCCTGAGGGCGGTACAGCTTAGAAGTGGTAAGCGACGGTTGCGCCAACGAGCCATTGGTTTGCGCTTTCTACGATTGGTGAATTGGCGACATCAGAGCCTAAACAGGTGTAAGCACTGGTTTGGGTGATTTCCCAACGGTCATTAATTGGGTAAACCAGTTTGTAACCTAGGTTATAAGAGAAGTCGCCACCTGCATGGTAAGCTTTACGCTGTGCGGTCGCTTCTTTGTCTTTCACACCGAAATAGTAGTTGTTGTAATCCGAACTCTGGTAACTAATGCCCGCAAAAGCTACCAAATCAACATCACCTAACTCAATGATATGGAAGTAGTTAATACCAGTTTTATAGCCTTTTTTTTCGTTGAGAATATCGTGTTGGAAGTAGGTCGATACGCTACCGTTACCCAGCGCGATATCAGCATTTAAACCCAGATCAATCGTGGCTTTACGCTTATCCATTCCTTTAACGCTATTTGCCGAATCTTGGTCATAAGTAACGCCGTTGCCCGTCAGGTAGGTACCTAGATTAACCACATCCCCTGTGTTACCAAAGAAGCGGTAGTTAATACCGGTGAGGTCTGCATTCAAATCTTCACCGTGGTAGCCAAAGTTCAGCAAAGCACCGTAAGATTTGTCTTGATCCTTGAGTAGGTCAGTGCTGCCAAAAGCGCCCACTTCCGCAACCCATTGACCTTCGTGGGTATAGATATTGCCGTTACGAATGTACGTTTGGGCAGCCAAAGTGTTGCCCGCGATGAGCTATGCTGTAATAAATAGTGCGATCTTTTTCATTATGTACTTCCATTTAAGGGCTTATGTTTGGGTGTGAACACTGTACAAAATCGATAGAGAGGGTAATATCAATAGCTTGTATGGTTATGTCTGACTTTTGTCAAAGCGGCTTATTCTTGCCCTACTCGTTGCAGTGGTTGACTGCATTCGTTTATCCGAATCACATAGCCTGTCTATGCTCATAGAGATGAAATTACTTACCAGCTGCCTGTAACTCAAAGTAGTATAAAAAGCCGTTGTTTGGGCAACGGCTTTTATGGGATTATTCGCTGAATTTTTTAAAAATAATCGAAGTGTTGATGCCACCAAAAGCAAAGTTATTGCTCATTAGGTATTGCACATCCAGCTCACGCCCGGTGCCTGTAATGTAATCAAGATCACCACATTGTGGGTCGATGTTATCTAGGTTAAGGGTAGGATTAAACCAACCGCTTTTCATCATTTCTAAACCTAACCAAGCTTCAACCGCGCCACATGCGCCCAATGTGTGACCAAAATAACTTTTCAACGAGCTGATCGGCACTTTACCCAACGCGTTTGCGGTGGCGTGACTTTCGGCTATGTCACCCCGGTCGGTCGCCGTGCCGTGGGCAGAAACATAGTCAATTTTATCTGCATTTAAATTGGCATCACGCAGCGCCATCTCCATGCAGATTTGCATGGTGTCCATTTGTGGTTGAGTGACATGGGCGGCATCGCAGTTGCTGGCAAAACCGATGATTTCTGCGTGAATGATGGCACCGCGCGCGATGGCGTGTTCATACTCTTCAAGCACTAAAGTTCCTGCGCCTTCACCAATCACTAAACCATCACGCTGAGTATCATACGGGCGTGGGGTGGTTTTGGGCTGGTCGTTTTTGAGGCTAGTGGCAAATAAGGTATCAAATACGGCCGATTCGGTAGGGCAGAGCTCTTCACCACCGCCCGCCACCATTACGGTTTGGTAGCCATGCTTGATCGCTTCGTACGCGTAACCGATGGCTTGGCTACCAGACGTGCAGGCGCTACTGGTTGGAATGACGCGGCCTTTGAGCCCGAAAAATAGACCTACGTTCACCGCTGCAGTGTGAGGCATCATCTGCACATAAGTGGTGGCGGTAATGGCTCGAGTGGTTTTTTCGTTGAGCATGACACCAAACGCACCGATGGCATCGGTGCTGCCTGTTGATGAACCATAAGCAATACCGGTTTGGCCGTTAGTCAGCACTTCATGACCAATTAAGCCCGCTTGCAGCAGCGCATTTTCGGTGGCAACGGTCGCTAGTTGTGACACGCGGCCCATACCTCGGACTTGTTTACGTTTGTAGTGGCTAGGCAGTGTAAAGCCCATTATTGGCGCGGCGAGTTTAGTGTTTAAACCCTCATACTGCTCATAGGAGGGCATATATTGAGTGGCATTTTCACAAGCTCTGAGTTTTGGCTCAATACTGGCCCAGTCATTACCAAAAGCAGTCACGCCGGACATGCCTGTAACTACAACGCGACGGATCATACTAAGCCTCCATTAATCGAGATAACTTGGCGAGTAACATAAGCGGCAATATCAGACATTAAATAGCTCACAAGGCCTGCGACTTCTTCGGGTTCACCCATACGGCGTAAAGGAACTTGTGGCAGTGCGTGCTCTTTGACGTGCTCATCCACCATGCCTGTATCGATTAAACCCGGAGCAACGCAGTTGACGGTGATTTTGCGCTTAGCCAGTTCAAGCGCGAGCGATTTGGTCGCGCCAATTACGCCAGCTTTGGCGGCGCTGTAATTGGTTTGACCACGGTTGCCCGTGATGCCCGACACTGACGCTAAAGTCACAATGCGCCCACCTTTGCGTTTTTGCACCATTGGCATCACACAAGGGTGGAGAACGTTATAAAAGCTGTCTAAATTGGTGTGAATTACACCATCCCATTCTTGCTCTGTCATGGCGGGAAACGCCGTGTCACGAGTAATGCCCGCGTTATTGACCACGCCGTAATAAGCGCCATGCAGAGCAATATCGGCTTCTAATACTTCGCGGCACTGAGCTCGGTTGCTGATGTCAAATTGAATCAATCGGCCTGAACCACCGTTTTGCTCGATGGTCGCTAGTGTTTGCAGGGCACCTTGTTGGTCGCCCATGTAATGGACAGCAATGGCAAAACCATCTTTGGCGAGCGCAATCGCAATCGCTTTGCCAATACCTTTACTCGCACCAGTCACTAATACGTGTCGGGTCATGCTTGACTCCTTATTTTCATCTCTTCTAATTTTTGTTCTGATGGCACATACACATTTAATTGGCATTCGGCCAAAAGCTGGTGTTGGTGCTCTATTCTTGCGCTAAACACAGCCATACCATTGTCTTGCATTAGCTGTTCAGCATAGATATCGAGCGTTTGCCCTTTCAGGAATGCATCGCACAGCGCGCGATAACGGCGACTGCCGAGCAGAAAGCCAATCGGTGGTTGAATGCTTTGGATAAGTGAGTGATACCCAGACCACGCGGCAATGGCTTGTGCCATAAACTCGATACCGACATAGGCCGGTATGCTTTGTGTCGTTGGGTCAAAAAACAGGTGGTGCGATTCAATATCCACTTGGCAGTGAATAGATTCGCTCTGTACCTCAAGCGCGCGGTCGATCAAAATCATCGGCGCTTGATGAGGCAGCAGTTGATCAATTGCAGGAAGCTTTGTCATTAACGTAACCAAAAATGAGGCTAATATTGTTGCCACCAAAAGCAAAGGAGTTGCTCAAAATGGCCTTATTTTCTAAATATTGGGTGGTTTCCACCAGCGTAATATCGATGTCTGGCGCTTTGTTAGCACAGCGTTGAATGGGCAAAGGCAATTGGTATTGCAGTATATGCCAAGCAATGGCGGCTTCGGTTGCACTGGCCGCGCCGAGCGTATGTCCAGTGAGTGGTTTGGTTGAACTCACCGCAACGTGCTGGCCAAAAACGCGAAAAATCGCTTTACTTTCCATGCTGTCATTGAGCGGCGTTGCGGTGCCGTGAGCGTTGATATAACCGATATCACTGGCGGTTAATTTGGCATCTTGCAGCGCGTTACGCATTGCCTGTTCTGCACCGTTTCCATCTGGGTGGGGTGCAGAAATATGGTGAGCATCGGAGCTGTCGCCTGCACCCAATAGCGCAATGGCGTGAGTGTGTTGTTGAGACGGCATTTTACCCAGCAGCATAAAAGCGGCAGATTCACCAATGTTGATGCCATCGCGCTGTGCATCAAACGGTTTACATAAATGTTGAGACAGCGCCTCTAAACCGTTAAAACCATTGAGTGTTAAGCGGCACAAAGTATCGGCACCACCGACAATCACCGCATCAACCAGCCCTGCATTAAGCATTCTTTTTGCGGTGATAAAGACGCGGCCACTGGACGAACAGGCGGTCGAAATGGCGTAGCAGGGGCCGCTTATTGAAAAATAGCGCGCGATAAAATCACTGCAATTGCCTAATTCCTGTTTGTAGTAGTGGTAGCCGCTTGGGAATTTGCCCTGCTCTAACTTGTGGGTGAGTGCGATTTCGCCATCAGCAATGCCGGACGTGCTCGTGCCAACCACCACTGCAATGCGATCTGCGCCATAGGTGGCAATCGCGTGGCGGACGCTCGGTTCGATCTGTTGTAGTGCAGAAAGAGCAAGTTGGTTGTTGCGCGTATTGAACGCACTTAGATGCGCAGGGATTTCTGGTAGTGGCTCACTCACTCGGCCTACGATGGTTGTGGTGCCAGTATTGAGTGACGAGCAGTCAGCCACCATGTTGTCACAATAGCCCTGCGCTAAACTTTGGTGAATGTGCGACGAGTCACTCCCCATCGCGCAGTGAAAACCGCAGTCTTGGACATAAATAGGAGAGCGAGAATCAATAAGAGAAGTCGTGGATGAGTTCATGATAGCTATCTACGGTTGTGTTGGCGGCAAAGGGTGCTGGGCACTGAGCGTTGTAATCGTAATGGTGTAATTCAATAATTGATTGTGGAAGCGAATATCTCCCTTCATCGCGAAGGGATGTTGATAATCAATAACAATCACTGTTTCACCCAGCTCATTGATGAGTGTTCGTCTATTATTATCATCAATGATTTGCCACTTTACCTTATTTAACGGGGCTTCCCAAGCATTTCGCGGCCAGAGCGTGATCATCAGGTTAAAGAGTATCTGTTCGGGCTTTGGCAAGGTATTTTCCAAGCCATTGAGTACACTGGTCTCAATAGTATCTTGCTGATAGTTGAGTGATAAAATTCTTGTACCCCAAGATGAAAACCCTGCCAATACAATCTTGTCATCGGTGACCTGCAGTTGGACCGGAAGCTGTTGGTTATGTTGGCCGCTATCATCTTGCCAATGGGCACTGATCAACTGGCTTGCTGTGACTTGGTACCCAAGTTGCGCAGGTTTGGGAAGTGTAACGAATGTGTTGGGGCTAATTTCTACTTGCGTGGAAGCTTGGTTTGGCACTAAAGAACAGCCAGACAACATCAGTAACAGTATGGGCAGTGTAAGGCGTATCTGTCTCATCATCATGGTTTTTCCTCATGCGCTTTCATGGCGGCAGGTTGTGATTTGATCGCCATTGGTGAAAGTAACCAAGCAACGAAAATACCGCTAAGTACCGTCAAACCAAAACTGTGAATGGCGTGAGTTTGGCTAAGAGCAAGCAGACCAAACGAGAGAAAAGTAGTCAGTGCTGAAAGGGTTATGGCAAGCAAGGTACTGTGACTGCGGGCTTGTTCGGCAAAAAAGAGCGTGTAATCAATACCGATACCTATCACTAATACTAGCGCTAATAGATTGAATAAATTGAGCGTAGAGCCTGTCGCGACGGTGACAGCTAACCCAGCCATACAAGCAATAAGCGAAGGTAACATAATGCGAATGCTGTGTTTCACGCCGTAGCGCCAAGTAGTGAGAGCGCTGATCAAGGTCAGTGCCAGCGCAATTAACTCCATCACTTTAAGGCGATACTGCCCAAACAGGGTTGAGATCTCTTCGGTTTTATTCAAATAGGCGTAGTCGCTATTTTTCGCCGCAAACTGCTTAATTACTGCTGCTTGGTAAACCTCTTTCAACAGCACTACCGCCGCCACTTTTTGCTCAACTTCACCTAAATAAAGAAAGCGCAGCGGTTGGGAAACATCATGGGCTAAATAATGCGCCAGTGTCATGGGCAAAAATGACGCTTCCAGTTTAGGAATCGAAGATAGTTTCAGCGTGTGAGCCAGTGCTGCGCCTTGGTTCGCGTACAGTGCTTCAACCAGTGCGTAGTTTTCTTGTTGATGCTTAAGCGAGCTGATGTTTTGGCTTAAACTTTGATAGCCAGAAAGTACGCCTTGTTGTTGCCATTGTGACAATTGCGTATCTAATTTTTCTAACTGCTGCATTAATGTTTCATCATCGTCGGCACTGACGACCAACATTTGCTGTGATGATTGAATACCAGTCAAGGTGCTAATTTGCAGCTCTTGCTGTTTTAATTCGCTCGGCATGGCTTGTAATTGTCGAATATCGTCGTTGTAGTGCACTTGTGTCAGGGCAAGGCTGCTGGTGATCAATAACGCTGAGGGTAGGCCCCATTTAACCCATGGCTTTTGCCAAAGCGAAAACCATAAAGACCAATAAGTGAGGCCGGGGAGAGTTCTCGATAAACTTGGCTTTTTAGCCAAAATCGGATACCAAGCCACGACTGTCGCGTAAGCGGCAACGAGCCCCAAGGCGGAAAATAGCGCTAACTGTTGTAAGCCGGGGAAAGGGGCGACCAGTAGACCGAGATAGCCAATTAAACTGGTGATTAACCCTAAGGTAATGGCGGTCAGAATATGCTTTAGTCCTTGCACGCTGTCCCATTGTTCATTCGCGGCAAGGCGATCGGTCAGGTAGTGAAAGGCGTAGTCGATTGAAACGCCAATCAGGCTGGCACCAAACACTAAGCTAAACAGATGGATCTGACCAAAAAACGCGGTGGTGATCACCATGGCAACCACTAACCCAACGGATACCGAGAGCAGTGCCAACAGTAAAGGCATGGCACTGCGAAAAACCAACATCACCAACAGCACAATGCCGAGTAATGAGAAAAGGCCGATGGTGCTGATTTCTGACTTGGCACTTTGAGTACCAAAATCGGCGTAAAATAAAACACCAGTGTGATAAATGTTCGCACCAAATTGTTGTTTGATGCGTTGTTGCCATTGAGCAATATCGGGCACCACTTGTTGTGCTTTGAAACTGTATGGTGAATCGTTGAGCTGAGCGGTGATCAGCACGTATTTTTGGCCTTGATACTCGCGGGTTAAGTATCCGTCTTGCAAGCGAAAATGAGACGATAGCTGGCTAATTTGCGCTAAGTAGTCGCGAAATAGCAAAAAAGGGTCGTGACTTAGCTCTTTCCCTGTCACCCCAGAAAAAGGGTTATATAGGGCTTGCACTACTGTTTGCACTTGTTGTTCGGGATGTTGACTGAGCTGATTACGTTGTTCGCTGGTGAGCAGTTGTGCTCGATGTTGAAAGTAGTAACTAGCCCAAGCGCTCTGTTGAGTGGCATCGATTTCCCCAACCACATCCTTGAAATAGCCACTCTGCTTGAGATGGTTTTCTAGCGTTGTCACGGATTTGAGTCGGTCAGCCTCATTGGGCGCAGTGACAATAAATACTACCTTATCGCTCATACTAGCGGTGACTTTTTCAAATGCTTGCTCGGCGAGCACACTTTGCTGGTTGGCTGGCAGTAGCTTAAGGATATCCGTTTCGATTGGTGAGGCTGCTGAAAAGGCCCACTGCTTGAACAGTAAGCCAAGACTGAGGATAACAAAAGTCAACCAGAACAATGCCAGCCGATTCGATTTAGAAGTTAAACTGCGTTTGCTCAGCATGGGTTAAACGCTCTGGCTGGTGGTTTTGGTTAGTAAACTGAATCTCGGTTTTGTCGCCTCGCACTTCTTGCAGGATCAAACCATCAATGTCATCTCGTCCCGTTAACGTTATCGAGGTAAACACAGAGTTCAGTGGCTCATTTCTCGGCGTTAAATTCAACTGCCACTGGCCATCTTCGGTGTGCAGCGTCATCGTAAATTGTTTATTTAATTGCTGCGTGTCACCATGAAATACCGACAAAAAGAGATGGCTGAAATAAAACGCCATTGGGTTCTCTTTTTCGGTAATCACCTGTGGTGGTTGGTTAGCAAAAGTTTGGCGAAGCTTGTCTTGTGTTAGCACCAAATTAACCGGAAATGGTGAGTTTTGTTGCCAAAGTAGGCCATTTTGTTTATCAAGCAAGAATTTCCCAGCTGACGACAGTGGTTGTTCGAACATCTCAATATGGCGGAGTTGAGTAAACTCTCCGCGCACGATCTGGTGTTTCGCCAACTGCGCTTGCAGTGAGGCAAGGTCGGTCACCTGTGCCCAGAGTAGGGGCGAGAATAGAGCTAAAGTTAGCCATAGAAAACGGCGCATTATAATTTCCCGTAGGTATGCCAGTGCTGCACTTTGTCGGTAAATAGCGTTGGGGAAGCGAAACACATCTCTTGCGTGTCGATGCGAACCGCTACTTGAGTGGTGTGCGCTTTACACATTCGTTGCCCGGTCTGGCTATCAAAAATCATGTAGTTAACACGCAAGCGATTTTCCCATTCGGTCAAGGTCGCTTTGACACGAATCGTATGGTTGAACGGGATCGCTTTCACGTACTTCACGTGGGTATCAATCACTGGCCATAGGTAGCCCGATTGAGTCATCGCATGATAGCTGTAATCAATTTTTTCCATCAGCACGCGGCGTGCTTCTTCAAAAAAACGAAAATAATTGCCGTGGTAGATAACGCCCATTGGGTCGGCATCTTGAAACGAGGTGACTAAGGTCACCTCACTTTCCAATGGATGAAGTACATCGCTCATCGCGCTTCCTAGTAAAGTGCCCAGTGGCGTTGTTGAATGCGGTTAATAAAGTGGCGCAAATCATGTTCTAGTGGACGATCTTCCACTACAAAGTCAAACTCTTGCAACACAGCGGAACGCATTTGCTTGATATTGTGACTCATGTGTTGCTCATCCAGCTCATTATGACGTTTGCGCAATTCTATTGCTTGGGCAGCCGCTAACAGTGAGGCGGCCGCCACTTGTTCTGTCAGTTCAAGCACACGTAGGCAATCACGTGCGGCAATGGTTCCCATGCTAACTTTATCTTGGTTGTGACACTCAGTCGAACGTGAAAAAACACTAGCAGGCATGGTATGTTTCAAGGCTTCGGCCGTCCACGCTGAAATGCCAATCTGCACGGCTTTAAAACCGTGGTTGATCGGTTTTCTTTCGCCTTCTGCACCAGTTAAGTTAAACGGCAAACCGTTGTTGAATTTGTAATCCATCAATTGCGCCATTTGGCGATCGAGCAAATCGGCTAGGTTAGCAACCTGCGTTTTTAAGGTATCCATTGCCATGGCAATGTGGCCGCCGTAAAAATGGCCGCCGTGCAGTACGCGTTCATTATCGCCATCGATGATGGGGTTGTCGTTGGCACTGTTGAGCTCATTTTCAATCAGTTGACGTAGCCACGGCAGTGCATCTTGCACGGTGCCAATCACATGGGGTGCGCAGCGCAATGAATAGCGATCTTGCAGGCGGTCACTGTTGCGAGGTGGGCGCTCTGCTTGTAAGTCATCACGTAGCCATGCTGCGATTTGTTGCTGACCAGGATGCGGCTTGACGGCAAATAGCGCGGCATCAAAATGAAAGTCGTTACCCTGAATGCCGACAGACACCATAGCGGTAATTTTGGTGCAGAGTTGAGTTAAATACTCGGCGCGTTTATAGGCTAAGCAGGCCAAAGCGGTCATGACTGATGTACCGTTCATCAGCGCCAATCCCTCTTTTGGTTTTAGCTTAATCGGGCGAATACCCAGTTCGTCAAACACATCTTGAGTCGGGCGCATCTCACCTTTATAAAGCACGTCGCGTTCACCAATCAGTGTGGCCGCGAGGTAGGAGAGTGGCGTTAAATCGCCGCTTGCCCCGACCGAACCTTCTTGTGGAATACGAGGGGCGATATCGTGGTTGATCAAGGTGACGATTTGGTTAAGCAGTTCATGGCTCACACCAGAGACACCTTGCGCTAGTGAACACAAGCGTGTTGCTAATACTGCGCGTGATTGCTGGTGGCTTAATACTTCGCCTAAGCCACAGCCGTGAAAGCGAGTTAAATGCAGTGGTAATTGATCCACTAGATTCGGCGGAATGGCAACGGTGCATGAATCACCATAGCCGGTGGTTACGCCGTAAATTACGCCTTCTTCTTTTAAAAGTCGTTCTAAAAAAGCGACGCCGCGATCAATTTTAGCGGTGAATTCCGCTGAAGAATTGAGGCTGGCCTGCGCGCCTTGCGAAATCGCGACAACATCTTCAATGGTGAGGTGATCGACGCCAAAAGTTATGCGGTTATCTGTCTGAATCGTCATGCTGTTGTTTACTTAGAGTCCAAAAGTTGAAAAAGTTATACCACTGCAGTGGAGCTTGCAGTGTGTAATGTTCCAGCCGATCAGCGTAGCGTTGTACTACCTGCGCTAACGCCGCTTGTCGTTCTTTCCTCGGTAGATCTATGCTGTCGCTAAAGTGCTCGAAATAGACGTTAAAATGAGGTTTTTGTGCCGTATCATCTCTTAAACCAAACAGAAGGTATACTGGGGCTTTTAAAATAGATGCTAGCATAAATGGCCCTTGTGGAAATGGGGCTGGCTTACTTAAGAAATCTGCCCAAACGGCTCGGGTTTCTTTACTGGTTGACGTTCGATCACCGACGATAACGACCCATTCACCTTGTTCAATTTTCTGTTGTAATAAAATGGCAGTGCTAGGCCCAAGGCTACTTACTTGAATGAGATTGAGCTCTGAATTTGGGTTGATGGCTTTCATTACGGTGTTAAAACGTTCTGCATGTTCAGTAAAGACTAATGCATTGATCTTAATCGATGTATGCCGACGTCCCAAGGCTCGGCACAGTTCAATATTGCCAAGATGAGACCCCAACAGTAGCACGCCTTGTTTGCGCTCGACGAGTTGTTGAAAAAGGTCTTGTCCGTGAATGGTTAAATTATCAACCGTAAAATCACCTTTCCAAGCCGCAAGCTTATCAAGCATGGTGTGACCAAAAGAGAGCAAATGATTGTAGCTAGATAAATGCGTTGGTAACGCAAGCGAGTGTTGGCTGGCGTGCTCTCTTAGTTGTTGTAGATAATGCTCCGAAGCTTGTTTTACCTGTTTACCCGTTAAGTGGTAGTAACCAATGACAACTCTCAAAATGAGGTTAAAAACAGAGCGCCCCAGTAAGCTATAAATAAACAACAGAGTTTTAATACCCAGTACCGTACCGCGTTCTTGCTGCTTCGACCAGTGGACATTAGCTTGCGTACGGTTGAAATTGCGTTTTACTAACCGAGGAATGCGCGGAAGCATGCCAAAAAACAACTTGGTGTGCATCCAACTGATGTTGACGTTATCCCATAAGGCATCAAAGTGTGAAATACCACCTTCAGGATAGATCACGCGAGTTTCGATAAAGTCGATGTCGACACCTTGCCAATACATGCGCACCAAAATCTCGATATCAAAATCCATCCGCTTGCCAATTCGATAGCTATCGATTACTTCAATTGATTTTTCAACTGGATACGCACGAAAGCCGCACATACTGTCTTTAATCGATAGTGACAGTGTTTCAATCCATACCCAGATATGGGTAGCGTATCGGCCGTAAAGGCGAGCCTTAGGAACACTTTCGTCGTAAATTGGCTGACCCGAAATCAAATGCGTAGGCTGTGCTTGTGATGCGGCCAGCAGTTTAGGGAGTGCTTGTACATCATGTTGGCCATCAGCATCAATTTGGATGACATGGCTAAAACCGAGTTGATGGGCATAACGAATACCAGCCATTACCGCTCCACCTTTGCCTTGGTTTTCCGTCAGGGTGAGCAGGTGGAGGTTGTCGCGTGAAGTGAGTGCATTTAATGCATGTTTTGTCTCTAGATTGCTACCATCATCGACCAATAACACAGGAAGTGTGAAAGACTCGAGTGATGAAACGACATTTGCGACAGTACTGCCGTGGTTATAGCATGGGATCAAAAAGCAGGCTCGATAGTCAGACACTAGGTTCACCAAGTTTCATTTTGCCTGAAGAGTGAGTGACTGTGTTGTCACCTCGTTGAGAGTTATAGCTGAACGAGAGTTTATTTTTCTCAGCATCCCATACTAGGGTCAGCTGTATGGTTGCATTGGGCAGAATTGGCTCTTGAAATTTAACCACTTCCATCCCTTTAAATGCGGATGGTACTAGTAAATATTGTCGTGCGTAGTGTAAAGCCCAATCAATCTGAGTCACTCCTGGTAGCAGAGGAAAATGAGGGAAATGCCCAGTAAAATCCAAAATATCGGAGTCAACCTTGAATGTTAAGACCACGCTATCGGATTGGGTCTCTGTAGCTAATAATGTCGGTTTTCGTTTGACCATAGTGTTGGGCTTAATCATCATGATGGTTGAAATAGTGTGACGAGTTCTGTCATTAGGCGTTTGCCTTGACTGTTGAGTGGGATCTCTTTTACCACTCTAAAGCGGCGAGGCAAAGCGATTGGTTCAAGCCATTGACGTAATTCAGAACGTAATAATAACCAGAGTTTTCCTTTTCCGAGCTCAGCTAGTTTGGTCTCTCCCTCTGGCGATAACACAAGTGCAGCGACTAGGATTAAGCGCTCGCCATCTTGTAGTGGAAGAACGGCGCTTTCAACTATCCAAGCTAATTGCTCAAGTCGTTTTTCGACTTCGACAAGAGATACCCGCTTTTCTTCGATTTTTATGATGCGATCGGTACGCCCCTTAAGAATAAAGTGTCGTGTGTCCGTGAATTCACATTCATCAGCCGTTTGGTACCAACCGTTAGGATCAATATGAGCTGAACGCAAAGCTAAGCAGTTTTCATGATTGAGCTGTGCATCAATAGACGGAAATAATTGCCAAGGTTGCATTTCATTGTGCTGCTGTCTGTAGGCTATCCCGCCAGTTTCTGTACTGCCATAGACTTCTATCGGGCGTTGATGAAATAGGGTGTCCGCATGACAGGATGCGCTATAGCTGAGTGGCCCCCCAGAAGAAAAAACAGCGCACATTGGCTTGGCATGTTCTTCTTGAGTTAGTCGTTTCAATAATGCTGGACTACTAATCAAGGTCGTATTTGGTTGCGCGTGAGCGATCACTTGTTCCGGGAATTCTAAGTTGTAAATTGCGAATGCTCGACCAGAGCATAGGGGCCATAATAGGCGAAATAGTAAGCCGTAGATGTGTTGATGCGAAACGGTACTTTCTATCTTTGAATCTTGCAGCACAGCCCCCCATAGCTTTTCTAAAATAGCAATTTCAACGTCAAGTTGATGCAGTGTTTTAATGATAGCTTTCGGTATGCCACTGCTTCCAGACGTAAACAGCGTGACGCTATGTTGGGTTAGATCGAGTGTTGGGAATTCAATCAATGAGCTGGTATGTTGTGAATGCTCTAGAAGCAAACTGTCGGTTAAATGGGTGTGATGAATAGTTTCATCACACAGCAGAAGTTCGAAATAAGGGCTGAGTTCGGCTAAAGCCGCTGGTTGATAGTTTCCCGGTAAAACCAAAGATTTATTGGCATGACATACCGCAAAAAATCCAACAGCAAAGAGATAACTATTATTAGAGCATAATGCAATATGGTGAGCATTATGCTGACGCAGTCGATCTCGCAGTTGAGCTATGTCAAACAGAAATTGTGACCAACGGATGTACTTTCCACGATCAAAAGCAACGACATGATCACGGTCTTTGGGCGATGACAATAAAGTGGAAAGTGAATAAAAATCGTTGTTGTCGATATTCATAGTTTGCCTAGCTTTGACGAATTTTTTGTCTTACAAGCCATTCCCCAGCAAAGATAGCACCTGCAAGGAGGTAGCTGATGAGGCCGTTGTATAAGGTCCAGATTTCGATAGATTGAAAACAAGTAAATAGGGCAATAACGCCATTGAATATAAAATAAACACACCACACTTTGGTTACTGTGCGCGTGTAGGCAATGCCACTTTGCGGGAGGTCTGGTTCTTGTAAGCGAGCGAGTCGTTCAATGATGGTCTGCTTTTGTTTAAGGCTTAACGCAAAAACACTCAGCATGCATACATTGACGACAACGGGATAAAATAGTAACCAACCATGCTGTTTAAAGACTATGCCTAAAAGGGCTAAAGTCAGGCCAATCAGCCCACTTATCCACGCTAATTGCTTCAATTCCTGAATTTTGGCCTGCTGCCCTGCTACTATTCTTAAGCCGAAAATACAGGCTAGTAGAATTCCAACAGTCTGTAGACCAAATTCATTGATCCCTAAATAGACCGCGAAAGGATAGGCAAGCAGGACAATTGCAGACAAAACTGTCAGCAATTGGCGCATTAGTTTTCCTTCACGAGTTCAATTACCGCTTCTACAACGTCATTAACAGTGCGAACGGCTTTAAACTCTTCAGGTTTAATTTTCTTTCCTGTTACTTTTTGTAGATGGACGACAAGATCGACAGCATCGATACTGTCGAGATCTAAATCTTGATACAGATGTGCGTCAGGTTGAATTTCAGATTCATCAATTTCAAATAATTCAACGAGAGCTTCTTTAACTTGATCAAATACTTGTTGGTTTACTTCTGTCATAACGCTATCTGTTTATTTGTGGTTAGTTTGAGATGAAATATAACGTGCTAAATTTGCCACTGATGCAAAGTGTTGGCGAGTATGGGAATCATCAGCGTCAATAACGATATTGTACTTCTTTTTAATCGCCAAACCGAGCTCTAAAGCGTCAATAGAATCTAAGCCTAAGCCATCACCAAATAATGGTGCATCGGAGTCAATCTCTTCAACAGTGATATCTTCGAGGTTAAGAGCTTCAATGATCAGTTGTTTGATTTCTTTATGTAGTGTTTCCACGTAAACCTGCTTGTTTGTATGCAAATAGTTGCTAAAAATATTATCGTTTTTTAGTGAATACTAATGTTGTTTTGATGGGAAAAGCTTATCTGCAAGATGGCGGTTTAAATGCCTAGCTGCAGTGGTTGCATTCACAGCTTGATCGATAAAGGGCTGCGTCTCGATTTTACCTTTAATTTCCACATGGAAAAAGGGTTTAGTTTTGGGTACCTGATACCATTTGCTTTCTTTAGTAAGAAAGTGAGGAGAAACAGTAATATGGATGACTCGCAAATCACGTTGGGTTCTTATCGCAATTTGTGCTGCGCCACGTTGTAGTTTTGACTTAATCCCCGGGGTGGTGCGAGTCCCTTCAGGGAAAATTAACAGTACATTGCCTTGATCAAAGCGCTTTTCACACAAATTCAATAAATCATCTGGAGTTTCATTAGGTATGTAGCCCGCCGCTTTAACAATATGTTTCATAAATGGGTTCGCCCAAATTGCAGATTTGACTAAGCAATCGCATTGTTTTAACTGCGAAGCAATTAAAACATAGTCAATTAAGCTTGGGTGATTAGCGACAATAAGACAGTTTTTATCTTGTTTTAAAATATCTGCACCATCAATTTTATAATCAATTGCTCCGGTGAGTTTCATTAATTTGCAAAATAAATTGAATGTGAATTGGATGTTTTTTTGTACTCGATATTCACGCTTGATGCTTTGGCGAGAAAACAATGAAATAAGTGGGATGGCAATAAAACTGAGAAACAGGCCACCAAGGCCGAATATAGCGAAACAAAAACCAGTGGCGAAAACTCGCCAATATTGATTGATCTTTAACATGTACGTTGCCATTGCCAAGCATGCGTTGAGCCTTCAATTATCCAGCTAGATTGATTGGATAAATAGTGCTTAAGAAAAGTTAACGCTTGAGGCATTGTGAGTTTTTCGTTAGTTGAAGGGCAAGATGATATCGTTAAATTTGAACCTTGAGAAATAACGAGACCTAAGGCGTAACCCTGGTAATGATGAGTTTCAAATTGTTGATATTCATCTGGCAAAGGTTCGTCGAAATCAACTAACAGTACTTTGTTGTTTGGATGTTCTGCGAGATACAGCCAAGCTTCTAGTAGAGCACTTTGGAAGGTATTTTGTGAAGCAGCGATAGAGGTTAATGGTATTGGTTGTTTAGTCGCTATGGTCGCTAACCCTGCAGATGTATTATGAACCGATTGTGAAAATGCCATTGGTGATGCTTCTTCACCTTGCAATATAGCTTTGACGATATCGACGCTGCGGTGTAATTCGCCATGGCGGCAAGAAAAAACCATGTAGTCAATTTTTTGATCTTGAATTATTTCCAGTGCGGTTTGAACGGCGATCTTACTTAAAGTACTCATACGACGACGCATCATGGCAGGAATATTGGCAACATTTAATGTCGCATCTTCTGGCCATATTTGAGTACTTGCCCATTCTTGCCAATCTTGATGGTTACTTAGGCCAGCCGAATTTGCTTTCCAAGTGTCAATATTTAGTGTGATTAATTGCTGTTGATTTGACATAAGATATTGAATTGTTTTCGCTGGGGTTAAATACTATGGCACATGATGAATCCTTACAACTATAACTGTTTGTATCATTGACTTAAATAATGTTTTTAATGAATTGAGCGGAAGTTGGATTAAGTGTTGGGATATTGTTCGAAAATTTTAAATTAGGTTTTTACGTGTTAAATCAAAAAATAGATCCTTACAACGCTTTAGAAGCGAAAACGGAAGCACAAAAGCTTTCTTTTGCTCCCATTGTTTTTCATACAGCTCGCACACTGCGTGATCTCGGTATTTTAGCGGTTTTAGATGAGGCAGGAGCGGAAGGATTAGATGCAGAAAAAATAGCGCTGTGTACTGGTGTGTCTGAATACGGTGTGAAAGTGCTACTAGATATGGCCATTAGCGCTCATATCGTTTTATGGGATAAGCCTAATTATTCACTCGCTAACCTTGGTATCTTTTTGCTTCATGATGGGATGACGCAAGCGAATATGGATTTTACTGCTGACGTTTGCTACGCGGCGATGATGCATCTAACGGAATCCATTACTGAGGGCAAACCTGCGGGTTTAAAAGAGTTGGGGGATTGGGAAACTATTTACCAAGGTTTATCGCGATTACCACAGAAAGCCAAAGAGAGCTGGTTTAAGTTTGACCATTTTTATTCTGATCGCTCATTTCCCGTATTGTTAGCCGAGGTTTTTGCTAACAAACCTAAGCGCTTGGTGGATATTGGTGGCAATACGGGTAAATGGGCGTTGCAATGCTGTGGCTATGATGCTGATGTTGAAGTGACCATTGTTGATTTACCTCAGCAACTTGAGATGGCAATGCGCAATGCAGATCAACAAGGTTTTGCGGATCGCATTCATCCGTTTCCAGCCAATATGCTTGATAAATCACAACCACTTCCTGAAAAGGCAGATGTGTGGTGGATGAGTCAATTTTTAGATTGTTTCTCACCGATGGAAATATTGAGCATTTTAAAGCGAGTACGCGCTAACCTTACACCTGATTCCACCGTGTATATTCTTGAACTGTTTTGGGACGCACAGAAATATGATGCTGCGTCTTTTAGTCTCAATGCTACCTCTCTTTATTTCACTTGCTTAGCTAACGGGAACAGTCGTTTTTACCGTAGTGAGGATTTCTTAGAAATTGTGGCTGAAGCGGGGCTGGGAATTGTAAAAAGAACGGATAACATTGGTCTTGGCCATACTTTATTACAACTAAAAGCCCAAGATTAACTCCAGAAATATGAGTCCTATTATGAATAAAGAGAATACACAAGTCGTCATTATTGGTGCGGGTCCTTCAGGTTCGACGGCAGCTGCGTTGCTCCATGCTCAGCAGATTGACGTTATTGTTCTAGAAAAAGCTCAGTTTCCTCGTTTCTCTATTGGCGAAAGCTTACTTCCGGCTTGTATGGAAGTGATTGAAGAAGCAGGGATGCTGCAATCGGTTGTCGACGCTGGCTTTCAATATAAAGATGGTGCAGCTTTTCGCAAAAATGGCGTCTATACCCAATTTGACTTCACCGATAAATTTTCATCGGGCCCAGGAACGACCTTTCAAGTGCAGCGAAGTCACTTTGATAAAGTCCTTGCCGATTCTGCGGCTGAACAGGGGGTTGAAATTCGCTATCAGCATGAATTACTTGATATCCAGTTCCAAGATGATCAATCACTGTTGCTTGTTAAGGATTCAGAGGGTGTCGAATATCAGATTGAAGCAGAATATGTACTTGATGCGAGTGGATTTGGTCGTGTGTTGCCAAGGCTACTTGAACTGGAAGAACCTTCTTGTTTACCACCGCGTAAGGCTATTTTTACTCATATTGTTGATAATATCGATTCACCTCAAGAGCAATATGATAGGAATAAAATATTAATTTCGGTTCACCCGGTTAACCCAGATGTGTGGTATTGGCTTATCCCATTTTCAAATGGTGTCTGCTCGTTAGGTGTTGTCGGAGAGCCTGATTTTTTCGCTCAATATCCGAGTGAAAAAATTGATACCATTCAACAATTAGTGAGTGAAGTTCCAGAGCTTGCTGCAATTCTAAATAACGCACAATTCCCTAATCCTGCAGGAGAGTTGGGCGGGTATTCGGCGAACGTAAAGCAATTAGCGACTCGTCATTATGCTTTGTTAGGTAATGCTGGTGAATTTTTAGATCCCGTATTCTCTTCTGGTGTCACCATCGCGATGAAGTCCGCGCAATTGGCTACATCGTGTGTCGTTAATCAGTTAAAAGGTCAACGGGTTGACTGGCATCAAGATTATTCACAACCATTAATGGTCGGCGTTGATGTGTTTAGAACCTATGTGGAAGGGTGGTATAACGGCACATTGCAAGATGTGATCTTTTATGAAAATCCGAATTCACGCATTAAACAAATGATTTGTTCAATCCTTGCGGGATATGCTTGGGATGTGAGTAACCCTTATGTATCAGAGCATCAACGCCGTTTAATCAACCTTGCTGAATTTATCCACTCTTCTTAGTCGCGTCTTTCATCTCTGAGTGTCATTCTCGCTATTTTATAAAGTAGTGAGAATGGCGTTATTCAATCCTCATTGTCGTTTTAATGCGACAACCGGGCCGTTTACAGCTAGCTCTATACCCTTCCTACTTGAAGTTGCAGCGGTGTTGGCTACATTCGCTCACTCCAATCATATAGTTTATCTATGCTCATGGGGATGAACTCACTTGCCGCCTACCTGCAACTTCAAGTTGTTTGGGTATATCATTTATTACTCATTAATTTGTAAATATTACTTTACAGGTTGTCGTGGTGTTATTTTTCTGAAAGGGTAACTTTCTTCACAGAACATGTAATTAGGAAAGTTAATCGTTAGTTAACGCTAGATCTACGATACCGCTAGTGCTAGATTTTTCAGCAAATCTCTAGCATAAGATGTTGTAAAATCGTGTTGTGGTAGATGATTTGGTACCGTGATCACAATCAAAATGTATTATTTGCTTTAATGAACTGACTTTTGGTTATTAGACATTTTTTTCCACTGATTTAAGTGTCTGGTCGGAGGATTATGCGATTTTTTACGACGTTTTTATGGCAAATTATTTCAATGATTGATAATGTGTGCCGCACTCCTTGTAAGGTTTTAGATTTTTCTGCTTAGTTTTTGCGCTAAATAAATCTAAATATCTAGCCGTTCTAGATACCTTGTGAGGAAGTCATGGATGCAAAATAAAAACTTGGAGTTTATGCATGTATAAAAATAAAATCACCCAAGCCCTTCTTCTAGGTGCTGGTTTGGCAGTGGCTGCCACTTCTACAATTACTCTTGCAGCTGACGTTCCAGCTGGTACTCAATTGGCAAAAGTTCAGGAACTCGTTCGTGGTAACGGTACTGAGGTTGCTTCTCTTGACCCACACAAAACTGAAGGTGTGCCAGAGTCAAACGTAATTCGTGACCTGCTGGAAGGTTTGGTCAACCAAGATGCCGACGGCAACACTATCCCAGGTGCCGCGGAAAGTTGGGAAACGACAGACAACAAAACGTTCATTTTCCATCTGCGCAAAAATGCAAAATGGTCAAATGGCGATCCTGTAACGGCTGAAGACTTTGTTTATAGCTTCAAGCGTTCAGTAGATCCAGTGACCGCATCTCCATACTCTTGGTACTTAGAAATGACTACCATGGAAAATGCGGCAGATATTATCGCAGGGAAAAAAGACAAAGAAACTCTAGGTGTGAAAGCACTGGATGCTAACACGCTTGAAATTAAACTAGAGTCAGCACTGCCATATTTCGTAAAAATGATGGGGCACACAACAGTGAAGCCTGTTCATCGTGCGACGGTTGAACAATATGGTGATAAATGGACTAAGCCAGAACATTTTGTTGGTAACGGTGCATACGTTCTTGAAAACTGGGTAGTGAACGAGCGTTTAGAGCTAAAGCGTAACCCTAATTACTGGGATAACGAACACACGGTTATTGATAAGGTTACTTACCTACCAATCGAAAACCAAGTGGCGGAAATGAACCGCTTCCTTTCTGGTGAAATTGACATCACCAACGAACTGCCTATTGAGCACTTCAAACGCTTGAAAAAAGAATACCCAGAGTCTGTTCAAGTTCAAGGTAACTTGTGTTCATACTACTATGGTTTCAACAACCAAAAAGCGCCGTTTGATGACGTTCGTATCCGTAAAGCACTATCGTACGCGATTGACCGTGACATCATCTCTGATGCTATTCTTGGCCAAGGCCAAAAACCTGCTTATTTCTTGACGCCTGAAATTACAGCTGGATTCAACCCTGAAATGCCGGCTTACGGTAAATTGAACCAAAAAGAGCGCATTGCTGAAGCTAAAAAGCTACTAGCAGAAGCGGGTTACGATAAGTCGAATCCACTCTCTTTTACGCTTCTATACAACACATCTGAAAACCACAAGAAAATTGCTACAGCAATTCAATCTATGTGGAAATCATCACTGGGTGTGCAAGTTGCACTAGAAAACCAAGAGTGGAAAACGTACTTAGATACGCGTCGCCAAGGTAACTTTGATGTGACTCGCGCTGGTTGGTGTGGTGACTACAATGAAGCATCGGCATTCCTTTCTTTAATGCAATCGAACAACAGCTCGAACGATCCTAAGTATCATAGCGCTGAATACGATGCGGTGATGGATAAAGCCATGGCCGCAACGTCAGATGCAGAAACATCGGCATTGTATGTTGAAGCTGAGAAATTGCTAGCGCGCGATATGCCTATAGCACCGATTTATCAATACGTTAAATCTCGTCTAGTCTCTCCACAAGTTGGTGGCTATCCATCAAACAACGCGGAAGATAAGATCTACTCAAAAGATCTTTACATTAAAGCTAAGTAATTCAACTTAAGCTTATAAAAATATAATGACTACAGACACTGCATGTATTTATCAACTGATAAGAATGTACATGCAGCGTCTTTTTAATTTTAATTGTCACAGACTGAAAGAGTGAGTTTATGCTTAAATTCATCGCAAAAAGGATATTTGAAGCGATCCCAACCCTGTTGGTATTGATCACGGTATCTTTCTTTCTCATGCGTTTTGCTCCGGGTAGCCCGTTTTCAAGCGAACGTACATTGCCACCTGAAGTTGTCGCTAACATCAACGCAAAATATGGCTTAGATAAGCCAGTGTCAGAACAGTACCTCACGTACTTGACCAATATATTGCAAGGCGATTTTGGACCTTCTTTTAAATATAAAGATTTTACAGTAAATGAACTGGTTGCTGATGCACTTCCTGTGTCAGCCAAGGTCGGTTTTGCTGCGTTTATTTTTACCGTCATTATGGGGGTGTCGGTCGGTACGATTGCTGCGTTGAAGCAAAATACCTGGCTTGACTATTCGATCATGGCGACCGCTATGCTCGGGGTGGTGATGCCTTCCTTTGTGCTGGCGCCAGTCCTTATCTACATATTTTCGATCAATCTAGGTTGGTTCCCTGCAGGGGGATGGAAGGATGGCTCCTTTGCCTATATGGCACTGCCCGTCATTGGTATGTCGATGTTATACGTTGCGACTTTTGCGCGTATTACTCGTGGCTCGATGATTGAAACGCTCAACAGTAACTTTATCCGTACCGCGCGCGCTAAAGGTCTGAGTTACGGCTATATCATCATCAAACACGCCTTAAAGCCAGCCATGTTACCTGTGGTTTCTTATATGGGACCTGCATTTGTCGGCATCATTACCGGTTCTGTTGTTATCGAAACGATTTTTGGCTTGCCTGGTATCGGTAAGTTATTCGTTAATGCTGCATTTAACCGTGACTATTCGTTGGTCATGGGTGTCACTATTCTCATTGGTTTCTTATTTATCATATTCAATGCGATTGTGGATATTTTGCTCGCTTATATCGATCCTAAAATTCGCTACTAACAGGGACGTATGGTTATGTTAACGAAAAAAGAAAATTTAGAAGCGATTGAGAAATTTTCAGCAAGCCTGGAAATTGAGGGTCGCAGTTTATGGCAAGATGCTCGTATCCGTTTTATGCGTAATAAAGCGGCGATGGTGAGTTTGTTCATCTTATTATTAATTACCTTGGCGGTATTCTTCCTGCCAATGTTCTCAGCTTATACCTATGAAGATACCGACTGGTATTCAATGCACGCAGCGCCTTCTATGGAGCACTTATTTGGTACAGATGCGCTCGGGCGCGACTTGTATGTGCGTACTTTGGTTGGTGGACGTATTTCGTTACTAGTTGGGGTAATGGGTGCATTGGTTGCGGTACTGATTGGTACTTTATATGGCGCCGCTTCCGGTTTTATTGGTGGCCGTGTTGACCGTATCATGATGCGTATTCTTGAAATTCTGTACGCGATCCCGTTCATGTTCTTGGTGATTGTCTTAGTGACTTTCTTCGGGCGCAATATTGTTCTGATCTTCGTCGCTATTGGTGCCATCGCTTGGCTCGATATGGCGCGTATTGTGCGTGGTCAAACGTTGAGCTTACGTAGTAAAGAGTTCATTGAAGCGGCACATGTCTGTGGTGTGAGTAAATGGAAAATTATTACTCGTCATATAGTGCCAAACGTTTTGGGTATTGTTGCGGTTTATTCAACACTACTGGTTCCAAGTATGATTTTGACTGAATCATTCTTATCTTTCCTTGGTCTTGGTGTGCAAGAGCCAATGACAAGCTGGGGGGCGTTGCTACAAGAAGGCGCAAATACGATGGAGGTTGCAATTTGGCAACTGTCGTTTCCAGCAGCATTCATGGTGGTCACCCTGTTCTGCTTTAACTATGTTGGTGATGGTCTGCGCGATGCGCTGGATCCTAAAGACAGATAATTAAAAGTATTAAGGAAAGCAATATGAGCTTATTAGATGTCAAAGATCTGCGTGTCGAATTTACCACTCAAGATGGTATTGTTACCGCAGTAAACGACTTAAACTTCTCGCTGAATCAAGGTGAAACCTTAGGTATCGTAGGTGAGTCAGGTTCCGGTAAATCGCAAACAGTATTTGCTATTATGGGGCTGTTGGCGAAGAACGGTATTATTAGCGGTAGTGCAAAATTTGAAGGAAATGAGATTCTTAATTTGCCAGAAAAAGAACTGAACAAAGTTCGTGCTCAGCAAATTGCGATGATTTTCCAAGACCCAATGACGTCACTGAACCCTTATATGAAGGTAAGTGACCAATTGATGGAAGTACTCATGCTGCATAAAGGCATGGGTAAAGCTGAAGCGTTTGAAGAATCGGTTCGCATGCTAGAAGCGGTGAAGATCCCCGAAGCTCGCAAGCGTATTACTATGTATCCACATGAATTTTCAGGTGGTATGCGCCAACGTGTGATGATTGCAATGGCGCTGTTATGTCGTCCAAAACTACTGATTGCTGATGAGCCTACAACGGCACTGGACGTAACAGTTCAAGCACAGATCATGGATCTGTTGAACGAACTTAAGAGTGAATTCAATACTGCCATTATTATGATCACTCATGATTTAGGCGTTGTTGCTGGCTCTTGTGACAAAGTGTTGGTGATGTATGCAGGACGTACGATGGAGTACGGTTCTGTTGATGAAATATTCTATAACCCAAGTCACCCTTACGCTGAAGGCCTATTAAAAGCCATTCCTCGTTTAGATACGGAAGGTGAAATCTTACCAACTATTCCAGGTAACCCACCAAACCTACTGCGCTTACCACCAGGTTGCCCTTACCAAGAACGTTGCCACCGTGTAACGGACCGTTGTAAGCGTGAAGCACCCGTGTTGCTGCCATTTGCAGATGGCCGCCAGCGTGCTTGTTTTTCTGATTGGGAGGCTTGGACAAAATGAGCGTACAAAAACCATTATTACTCGATGTAAAGAATCTCAAAGTTCACTTTAATATTGCCTCAAAATCAGCTTGGCCTTGGTCTAAACCGTCAAACTTAAAAGCGGTGGATGGTGTTAATGTCCGACTATACGAAGGCGAAACATTAGGCGTAGTTGGTGAGTCAGGCTGTGGTAAATCCACGTTTGCTCGTGCCATTATCGGTTTAGTTGAAGCGACAGAAGGCGAAGTCGTTTGGTTGGGTGATGACCTGACTAAAATGAAAGAAGTTGAACGTCGTCAGACACGTAAGCAAATTCAGATGATTTTCCAAGATCCACTTGCCTCATTAAACCCGCGAATGACGGTTGGTGATATTATCGCTGAACCGCTACAAACGTTTTACCCAGAGCTTTCTAAGCAAGAGGTGAAAGATCGCGTTAAAGAGATGATGGCTAAAGTTGGTCTGTTACCTAATGTGATTAACCGTTATCCGCATGAATTTTCAGGTGGTCAATGCCAGCGCATTGGTATCGCGCGTGCACTTATCCTGAACCCGAAAATGATCATTTGTGATGAACCAGTCTCGGCGCTTGATGTATCGATTCAGGCGCAGGTGGTTAACTTGCTTAAAGAGCTACAAAAAGAGCTCGGCCTGAGTTTAGTTTTCATCGCTCATGATTTATCGGTAGTGAAACATATTTCAGACCGTGTATTGGTGATGTACTTAGGTAATGCAGTTGAACTCGGTACTTCAGAGGCGTTGTTTGCTAACCCATCACACCCTTACACCAAGGCGTTGATGTCGGCGGTACCGATTCCTGATCCAAAACTAGAGCGTTCGAAGAAAATCCAAATGTTGGAAGGCGATTTACCGTCGCCAATTAACCCACCATCTGGTTGTGTATTCAGAACTCGCTGTCCTCAAGCAACGGACCTTTGTGCGCAACAAAAGCCTCAGATTAAAGGCAGTGATGTCCATGCTGTTTCATGCTTGCATGTTGACATGTAAATTCAGCCTGTGACGGGCATAAGCGCGGCTCCTTGTTTGGGTCGCGCTTTTTTTATTCTAGTCGACCAAAGATCTGTTCGAATTTTTTGAATGACAAGATCAATCGAGTCGGGTTTTGCCCTGTACTGTGGTCTCTATAATGGGATGATAAAGCAGCGATATTAAGAGGGTGAATCATGGGAAAGTTAGTGCAAGGTGTGTGGCATGATGTTTGGTACGATACCAAGGCGAGCAACGGTAAATTTATCCGTGAAGATGCAGGTTTTCGTAGCTGGATAGAAAATAAACCGGATGCGCTATATCAGCCAGAATCAGGTCGCTATCATCTCTATGTTTCTCTTGCCTGTCCATGGGCACACCGCACGCTGATTCTTCGTAAGCTAAAAGGATTAACACAACATATCGATGTCACCATTGTATGCCCAGACATGCTTAGCGAGGGCTGGTGCTTTGGTATTCCAGAGCCGTTATATGGCTATACTCGTTTACACCAAATTTATACCCAAGCAAAAGTGGATTATACAGGTAGGGTAACCGTTCCCGTTTTATGGGATAAAAAAACCAACACGATTGTGAGTAACGAATCGTCTGAAATTATTCGTATGTTTAACAGTGCATTTGATCAACTGACGGGGAATCAACAGGACTATTACCCTGACGCTTTGCGTGCGGCTATCGATGAATGGAATGATTATATTTATCCTAATATCAATAATGGGGTATATCGTTGTGGCTTCGCAACCACACAAGAGGCTTATGAAGAAGCGTATCAATCGCTTTTTGCTGCTCTTGATAAGGTGGATAGCCACCTAGCGACTCATCGTTATTTGGTGGGAGGGCAGATCACAGAAGCGGATTGGCGTTTATTCACTACATTGATACGCTTTGATGCAGTTTATGTTGGTCACTTTAAATGCAATAAAAAGCGCATTGCTGATTATAAGTACCTCAATGGTTACTTAAAAGAGCTGTACCAAGTTTCTGGAGTGAAAGAAAGTACCGATTTTTACCATATTAAACGTCACTATTATTTCAGTCACAGCGGGATCAACCCAACTCAAGTGGTGCCCGCAGGCCCTGAATTGGATTTAGAAAGTCCGCATGGTCGCGAGAGTATCGCGATATAAATATCATGTTATACCACTCACAGTAATTAAGTGATCAGCTTGAAAAAAAGCCCTCAAGGTTAACCTTGAGGGCTTTTGTCATTGGTTAAACCAAAATCTAAAAATTATTTAGTTTCTTGGCCAGCCTGAATAGCAGTTAGGGCGATAGTGTAAACAATATCGTCAACCAATGCGCCACGAGACAAGTCATTGACAGGTTTGCGCATACCTTGCAGCATTGGACCAATAGAAACAAGGTCTGCTGAACGTTGTACCGCTTTGTAGGTTGTATTACCCGTGTTTAGGTCTGGGAATACGAATACCGTTGCTTTACCTGCTACTGGAGAATTTGGTGCTTTAGAAGCTGCCACGTTTTCCATGATTGCGGCGTCGTATTGTAGAGGACCGTCAATGATAAGATCAGGACGTTTCTCTTGAGCAATGCGAGTAGCTTCACGTACTTTATCAACATCTGCGCCTTTACCAGACTCACCAGTTGAGTATGAAATCATCGCAACACGTGGGTCGATACCGAATGCTGCTGCTGAATCTGCAGATTGAATCGCGATTTCAGCCAATTGCTCAGCATTTGGATCTGGGTTGATTGCACAGTCGCCGTAAACCAATACTTGATCAGGCAGTAGCATGAAGAAGATCGAAGATACGATCGATGCATTCGGTGCCGTCTTGATGATTTGGAATGGCGGTACAATGGTATTTGCAGTGGTATGTACTGCACCAGAAACTAGGCCATCAACTTCATTCGCTTCAAGCATCATTGTGCCAAGGAATACTGAATCTTGCAGTTTTTCACGAGCAACGACTTCAGTCATGCCTTTCGCGCCGCGAAGTTCAACTAAGCGTGCTACGTAATTTTCGCGTACTGAATCGGCATCGATAATCTCAACACCAGCGCCTAGCTCAACACCTTGCTGAGCCGCAACGCGGCGGATTTCGTCTGGGTTACCAAGAAGTACACAAGTAGCAATACCGCGCTCAGCACAGATAGCTGCAGCTTTCACTGTACGTGGCTCATCACCTTCAGGAAGAACAATGCGCTTGCCTGCACGACGAGCGTATTCTGTTAATTGGTAACGGAATGCGGGTGGGCTTAGGCGACGAATGCCTTGCGTACCTTCTGATAAAGAGTTAATCCAAGGACCATCAATGTGGCTTGCAACGTGATCGTTGATGAACTCAATACGCTCTTTATCATCAGCTGGAACTTCTAGACTAAAGCTTTGTAGGTTTAGTGAAGTTTGCCATGTGTTGCCTTGTGCTTTGAAAATTGGCAAGCCACTTTCAAATGCAGGTTTGCACAGGTCAGCGATTTCTTTTGGAATATCATAGCCACCGGTTAGCAATACCGCACCGATTTCTACGCCGTTCATAGCCGCTAGAGAGGCCGCAACGATAACATCAGGACGGTCAGCTGAAGTGACTAGCAGAGAGCCTGGTTTGAAGTGCTCAATCATGTGCGGTAGAGAGCGCGCACAGAATGTGATGCTCTTAATACGACGTGTTTTGATTTCACCTTCATTAATGATTTCTGCATTAAGGTGCTTGGCCATATCGATAGCGCGAGTCGCGATTAAGTCGATGCTCCAAGGCACGCAACCTAGCACACGAATTGGGCTAGAGTTGAAGATTTGCATCACTTCAAGGTTAGCTTGCTTGGCGCTGTCTGCATCATCAAAGATTTCTGATAGATCAGGACGAGTACGACCTGCATCATCAACAGGTGCATTGAGCTTGTTAATGATAACGCCAGAAATATTCTTATTCTTTGTTCCACCAAAGTTTGAGCACGCCACTTCAATGCGTTCTTTCAACTGAGTTGGATTATTCGTACCTGGGGTGGCCACAAACACAATTTCAGCACCCAGAGTTTTCGCAATTTCAGCGTTTACTTGGTTAGCAAATGGGTGTTTACGAGTTGGTACTAGACCTTCAATCAGCGTTACTTCTGAAACTTTATTAATGTGGTTGTAACGTTCAACGACCGTTTCAAGCAACACATCCATCTTCTCGCTACCGATTAAGGCTTCAGCGGCTGACATCATCATTGGTTCAGCAATTTTGATATCGCTGTTACGGCCGATAATGGTAGAGGTAAGATCAGGTTGATCGCCACCAGAACGTGGTTGTGCAATTGGTTTATAAAAAGAAACGCTAACGCCTTTACGCTCCATTGCGCGAAGGACACCCATGCTTACGCTAGTAAGACCAACACCAGCGCTAATAGGGATAAGCATAATAGTACGGGACATGAGTAGAGTACCTCAAACTATTGAAATCAATCTAATCGAGATTAGATTACAAAAGGAACAAAGCTCAACATTACCAGTAGTAGGAATTATTTGTTGAGCCTCGGTAAAAAACTGGCTAACTCGAGGAGTTAGCCAGAAAGTCAATTAAAGACCTGTTAGACGAGCTGTATCTTCAGCGATGACTAGCTCTTCATTAGTAGAGATAACCATTGCAGGGATGCGGCTGTTCTCTGTTGTGATAACACCTTCGCCGCCGAAACGAGCTTTAAGGTTAGCTTCACCATCCACTTCGATACCGAAGATAGCTAAACGGTTTAGAACCATTTCGCGAATTGGTGCAGAGTTTTCACCGATACCACCAGTGAAGACGATAGCATCTAGACGACCTTCCATAGAAGCCGTGTAGCCAGCTACGTACTTAGCTAGGCGGTGACAGAATACGTCCATCGCACGTGTAGCTTCTTCTTTAGTACCGTAGTTATCTTCAACGAAACGGCAATCAGAAGTCACACCAGTAAGACCTAAAAGGCCAGACTCTTTAGTGAACATTGTGTTGATTTCAGCAACACTCATACCTAATTTGTCATGTAAATGGAACATTACCGCAGGGTCAAGATCGCCACAACGAGTACCCATTACAAGACCTTCTAGTGGAGTTAGGCCCATAGACGTATCAACTGATTGACCATTTTTAATAGCACAAACAGACGCACCGTTACCTAGGTGGCAGTTAATGATGTTTACTTCATTAGCTGGTTTACCTAAACGCTCAGCCGCTTCACGAGCAATGAATAGGTGAGAAGTACCGTGTGCGCCATAGCGACGAATACCGTGATCTTTGTATAGGTTGTACGGTAACGCGTATAGGTATGCTTCTTCAGGCATTGTTGTGTGGAATGCTGTGTCAAAAACGGCAACATTTTTTAGATTTGGAAATGATTTTTGAGCCGCTTTAATGCCGATGATGTGCGCTGGGTTATGAAGTGGTGCGAAGTTCGCTGCATCTTCAATACCTTGCAGTACTTCATCAGAGATCAGTGCTGAAGCAGTAAATTGTTCACCACCGTGAACAACACGGTGACCAACGGCTGCAATATTGGCTGCAAGTTCAGGCTTAGAAGCAAGAATAGTTTCAACCATGAACGCTAGTGCTTCTTCGTGTGCTGCACCTTCGCCCAATTGAGCTTCATGTTTACCATCAAGTTTCCACTTGATGCGTGCTTCAGGAAGGTGAAGACATTCAGCAAGGCCTGATAGGTGCTCTGCACCTGATTCTGCATCAACAACAGCAAATTTAAGAGAAGAACTACCGCAGTTTAAAACTAAAACTAGCTTAGACATGTGTGACTACCTGTAATAATCGGTTAAGATAAAAATCATTCTCAAGAATAGTCCAACCTTTACGGAGTGCTACTAATCTTGGTCAATAAAACTTGAATTTCCGTATAATGAGACGTGACTTTTTGAGTAAAATCAGTCGGTGCATTCCTTGCAGAATTCATCTCGGAGTTGCCTAAATGCTAAATAACAGCAACAATGAGATTGAGGGTCTGCAAAGGATAGCGATATTGGGCCAATATAACAAAAAAATTTTGAAAGAATATTAACTTTCATCAAATTTTTACGCGATTAGTTGAATCATTAAACTATTTTTTAGTTAAATGAGCGGCATCTAGAGTGAGAGAGCGCTATGAATAATAAAGTTGGAATCGTTCACAGCTTGAAAGATGGCCAGAAGTACATGGATACTTGGCCTATCCGTAAAGAGTTGGGATTTATTTTCCCAGAGCAGCGTATTATTAAAGCAACGCGATTCGGCGTTAAAGTTATGCCGGCTATCGCAGCGATCAGCGTGCTGACTCAAATGGTGTTTCATAATGCACAAGCGATGCCACAGGCCATCGTGATTGCACTTTTTGCGATCAGTCTACCGCTACAAGGTATGTGGTGGTTAGGTAATCGTGCCAACACACAACTTCCTCCGTCATTAGCGGGGTGGTATCGTGAACTGCACCAAAAAATTGTTGAAAATGGATTTGCTTTAGATCCGATGAAAGCAAAGCCGCGCTACAAAGAGTTAGCCGTGATTCTCAATCGTGCGTTTCGTCATTTAGACAAAGCAGCATTAGAGCGTTGGTTTTAAATCGTGCTAGCCAGTTAGTTGTACTCTGAAATTAACCGTTGTAGGACTTCCAGGTGGAGTCCTCTTGGATTTCCTCTTTAATACCGTAAGACCGTATTCTCACCTCTCTTTTTGTTATTTTACTGTTAAATCTCACTTCCCTTTATTCTAAGTTACTGGTAATAATGTTGTTAGTTGCGCATGAAGTGCACACTTATAAAAATATAAAACACAACATCCAATACCAAGTGCTTAAATCAAGGAGTTAAGATGAAAGCAGGCAAAGTCATTGCTACCGCCGTTCTCGCTGGAGCCGCATTACTATCTTCAACGAGTATCATGGCAAAAACTGCCAAAGTTGCAGTATCACAAATTGTTGAACACCCGGCCTTAGACGCCACTCGTCAAGGTCTTCTTGATGGCCTCAAAGCAAAGGGCTATGAAGAGGGCAAAAACTTAGAGTTTGATTTTAAAACTGCTCAAGGTAACCCTGCCATTGCTGTACAGATCGCTCGTCAATTTGTCGGTGAAAATCCAGATGTATTAGTTGGTATTGCAACACCAACAGCGCAAGCGCTAGTGTCTGCTACTAAGAATATTCCTATTGTGTTTACCGCAGTTACTGACCCAGTAGGGGCAAAACTTGTTAAGAAGCTAGAGCAGCCAGGTAAAAATGTCACCGGTCTTTCTGACCTATCACCGGTAGAACAGCATGTTGAATTGATTAAAGAAATTATGCCGAATGTGAAAACGATCGGTGTGGTTTTCAACCCTGGAGAGGCTAATGCCGTTAGTTTGATGGAACTATTAAAATCAAGCACCAAAAAGCATGGCATCGAATTAGTAGAAGCGACGGCGTTAAAAAGCGCGGATGTTCAAACCGCAACTCAAGCTATCGCGGCCAAATCTGACATTATTTATGCCTTGATTGATAACACGGTTGCTAGTGCTATTGAAGGCATGATTGTGTCAGCCAACCAAGCTAAAACGCCAGTATTTGGTGCGGCGACTTCATATGTTGAACGTGGCGCAATAGCAAGCCTTGGTTTTGATTATTATCAAATTGGTGTTCAAACGGCCGATTATGTTGCCGCTATTTTAGAAGGGCAAGAGCCTGGGAAACTGGATGTTAAAGTGGCGAAAGGATCAGACCTTTTTGTCAATAAAACCGCTGCAGACAAACTCGGTTTGGCCATTCCTCAATCCGTTCTAGATCGTGCGACGAGCGTAAAATAAAGAAAATTCAGAGTTGGGGTCAGTACCCCAACTCTGTTTAAGCAGAGAAAGGAGTTGTTATGTCTGCTTTTGCTTTTTTTGGCGCTCTAGAAATAGGGTTGCTTTACGGGCTGGTGGCACTGGGTGTTTACCTGACTTTCCGTGTCCTTGATTTTCCCGATCTGAGTGTTGATGGTAGCTTCCCAATGGGAGCAGCTGTAGCTGCTACAGCTATTGTTGCTGGTATAAATCCTTGGGTTGCGACTGGCATGGCTATCTTAGCGGGGGCCTTCACTGGTTGGGTTACTGCCTTTCTAGCTGTCCGTTGCGGCATCTTACACTTGCTCGCCTCAATTTTAACAATGATTGCCGCCTTCTCTATTAATATCCGTATCATGGGACGTCCTAACATTGCGTTGTTGGGTGAAGACACGATCCTGACCCCATTTGAAGCTTTAGGTGATCCTGTTTACATCCGCCCAATTGTGGTCGGTGTACTGGTGCTTATATCTGCATGGGCAGTAGTACGCTTGCTTAATAGTGATTTTGGCCTTGGTTTACGTGCCACTGGTGTTAACGCGCGTATGGTTTCAGCACAGGGTGGTAGCACCGCATTCTATACCTATTTTGGGCTGGCCTTATCTAATGGCTTTGTCGGTTTTGCTGGTGCCTTGTTTGCACAAACGAACAGTTTTGCCGATGTAACTTCTGGTGTAGGAACTATCGTTGTTGGCCTTGCTGCTGTGATTTTAGGCCAGACATTAATTCCAGGACGCAAAATATGGGTAGCCGTGGTAGCGGTTATTGTAGGATCTGTGCTTTATCGCTTAGCGGTAGCTTTTGCGCTGAGTTCTGGAATGTTTGGCTTGCAAGCGTCGGATCTCAACTTAGTAACGGCTGTACTGGTCGCGATTGCACTCATTGCTCCAAAACTTAAAAGGAATTTCAAGGCAAAAAAGGGGAGTAATCCTGCTCAGAAGTCCGTTGTTGCTAAGCAGGATAAAGCGTCAGGAGAAACATTATGATCCGTTTAGAAGATATTCAAGTTACTTTTAATCCTGGCACTATTTTAGAAAATCGAGCGTTAAGAAGTATCAATTTGGAAGTGCCAGAACATCAATTTTTGACTGTGATTGGGTCAAATGGAGCTGGTAAATCGACCTTATTAGGGGCCGTAACTGGTGAGACACCGATGGTAGGTGGAAAAGTATTGGTTGATGAGATTGATGTCACTCGTCAGACAGTTGATCAGCGAGCCAAAGTCTGTGCGCGCGTTTTTCAGGACCCATTAGCAGGTACATGTGGTGATTTAACGATTGAAGAAAATATGGCGCTAGCGTTTATGCGTGGTAAGCGAAGAGGGTGGGGTTTATCACTTTCTGCGTCTCGCCGAAAGCTATTCCAAGAGCGTATTTCGATTCTAGGGTTAGGTTTAGAAGATCGCCTCGGTGATAATATCGGTTTGCTGTCTGGTGGACAGCGTCAAGCCGTGAGTTTAGTGATGGCGACTTTGTCAGATAGCAAACTTCTGCTGCTTGATGAGCACACTGCAGCTCTTGATCCTCGTATGGCGGCTTTCATTATCGATTTAACCAAAACTATCGTCAAAGAATTCAATTTGACGGTAATGATGGTAACGCATTCAATGAAAGATGCCCTAGCATGTGGTGATCGAACTGTCATGCTTCACCAAGGTGAAATTGTTCTTGATGTGTCTGGTGAGCAGCGTGCCAATATGAAAGTGCCTGATCTACTAGAAATGTTTTCCAAGGTCCGTGGTGAGGAATTGGCTGACGATAGCCTATTGCTCAATTAGTCTAGGTGTTGCATGCCCTTCAAGTGGTTTGGGTATATAACGCTATGATTTTATAATATAAGCTGCTACGGACCGTCTGCTGATTAGTTTGGTTTTGTTTTACTGAATTTATGTCGAAAGCCCATCAATTGTATTAAACTTTTGATGGGCTTTAATATCTCTATCTGAACTAGGATGCTGAATGAACAACAACGTAAGTCTAAAATCGATTATTTTGGGGCCTATTGTTTTTGCTCTGATTATGGTGATGCTTGTTGTACACAATTATATGAATATCGTAAATGAGGATATTGATAACCAGTACGCGTATATTGATGCATCGCTTATACGCTCAGCAAAAGTTATAACCTCGCTAGATTATAGCTTTACTAGTTATTTCAAAAATAGGGATGTGCAGTTAGTTGATCTTAACCGAGAGGTATCGGGTGAGCTGTGTCGCATGTGGCCTTTTGAATCATCAATTTTAGCTGACAATAAAAGCCATGACATTCCAACTGTTGAGATCAGTTATATGCTGGTGGGAAAGGAGTCGCTGTGTGATGAGAGTAGTGCATTATTTAAACGCGCAGCAAGAAAAATTGCATTAGCACCAATATTGTCATTTTTACATGATTTAGATGATTTTATTTACGGTATTCATTATGTCGATAATTTTGGTTATGTGATGTCATCGCCAGATACGGTTTCCAAAAATATTAATAAAGATACACTTGCTATTGTAAAATCACGTCCTTATTGGCAAAAAACAGCTGCAAATCATAACCAAGTTACAGTGTCAGGCCCCGCAATTTTGGGGGAGTTCTCCTTAAGCGAACCGGTTTTATCCATGACATTACCGGTAATGTACAAAGACAAATTCCAAGGAGCTATCGCTTTAAATATCGAGGTCGATAAACTGCTCAATAAGCAGAGTAAACTGACCAATTTAATACATTTGATTGACAATAAAACCACCCCTGTTCCCGATAATGCTTACCGGGAAAAATTGCTTAATATTGATGGGCTCGACTTCCATCACTTACTTTACTATGAATTAAATTGGCATGATGAATTTAAAAATTTCCTCGAGGTGAAAAAATTCAACTTAACCGTCGTATTCATTGTTTATCTATTTTCTGTTGTCACATTGTTTTATTTTAATTCGCGTGTTGAACAAGCCCATTTAAAAGACTTAGCGGCTCGAGACCCAATGACAGGTCTACTTAATCGCCGAGGTTTAGAGACTTTCTTGAGTAAAATAAAGTACGGTGAATATGCCGTAATTGCGGTGTTGGATATAGATGACTTTAAAGTAATTAATGATACTTATGGGCATGACGTGGGGGATAACGTAATTTGTTACGTTGCTGATCAGCTAGAAACGAATACACGTGATAGTGATGCAGTTGCAAGGTTTGGTGGCGAAGAGTTTGTGGTGTACCTGACGGGGCATAATGTGGAAAGAATGAAACAGATCATGCAACGGGTAAAAGATGCAATAGTGACTGATTCAAGTCGAGTTATTGACTCTGGATTTACTATTTCAGGTGGCGTAGAAGTGGTTAAAAAAAGCTCTGGCGACTTCGAAACTTGGTTTAAAGCCGCCGATGAGAAACTGTATCAAGCTAAAAAAACAGGCAAGAATAAACTCGTATTTTAGCCTTGAGCTCAAAGCTTAGGCATGTAAGCTAGCGCGGTATCGTTCTATGTGTTCAACGATAGGAGCTGCGGTATTGAAAGTACGTATTTCTCTGAATAGCTCGTTAGCTTGAGGATATTGTTGACGCAGGTAAGCGAACCACTGTTTGACGCGATTCGGGTAATAAAGCCCTTTGTCACCTTTTATTTCATACTGAGAATAGCGCAGCATCAGATCAACGACATCATACCAAGGCATCACTTTATGGTTATGTTTGACCACATTGCCTAAATTGGGGACATTAAATGCACCGCGACATACCATCAATGAATCAACGCCCGTAGTTTCAATACAAGCTTGTCCGTCTGCGTAATTCCATATTTCACCATTGGCGATTAAAGGAATCGACGTTTTTTGACGAATTTGATTAATGTAATCCCACTTGATTTCACTGGCTTTGTAGCCACCGGCTTTAGTTCTGGCGTGCACCGTTAACTCATTAGCACCGGCTTGTTCAATCGCATCTACAATTTCAAAGCAATCATTAGGGTCTTCCCACCCCAGACGAATTTTAGCTGAAACAGGAATATGGTCGGGCACGGCATCTCGACACGCCTTGACCACTTGGTAGATTAACTCGGGGTGTTGTAATAATGCTGCGCCGCCTTTACTGCGGTTTACAAGCCTTGCTGGGCAGCCAAAGTTGAGGTCAATTCCTCGAGCGCCTAAGCTTGCGGCTCGGACGGCATTTTCTGCCATCCAATTTGCTTCTTGACCGAGTAATTGCACATGAACAGGTACACCGGACTGGGTACAAGAATCATTTTCTAACTCAGGACAAAGGCGATAAAAAACATGATCAGGCAGCAGTTGGTCGATAACACGCACGAATTCGGTAACACACAGATCGTAATCATTGATCTGAGTGAGTAGTTCACGCATTAAATGATCTAACACACCCTCCATTGGGCCCAAAATTACTCGCATTATCATATCGCCTTAGAAATTTGAGGCGAGATTGTAGTGGTTGAGGAATCAAAAGTCACTAACCGCAAGAGTTAGTATATAATTAGCGGCCAAATGCACGTAAAGACTGAATTCAATGACCTACCATCTTATTAATATTTCTGAGGCTGAATGCCAACATTCCCCCCTGTTTCTAGAAGGTGCGATACTTGCTTCCAACTTCGCTACTCAACCGCTTGAACCGAGTACATGGTTAGAACCTTTGGTTGGTGAAAAGGTCAATACTATTGAGCCTTTGGTTGTTGAGCAGATAAATCAGCAATATCATTTACTCAAGCGCAGTGAATATTCTGCCCTTGCTTTGTTAGATACTCGTGAGCAATGGGCAGATTACGCACAAGGCTTCATGAATGTTTGGCCTGTAGTTGAAGAGCATTGGGTCGAACACCAAATTGGGGATGGTAGTTTACGCATGCTTCAAGCGTTGCTTACCACTTTTATGCTTGCTATTGATGAAGAGCAAACCCAACAACAGATGAAAGAATCTGGATTTGAGATACCACCCAGTTTAAGTGATTTTGCCGAGCAACTGGATTTGATGATCACTGAAGTGGCTTTGATGGCTGATGAATTAATGCTTGGTGCCAAAACACAAAGTGTTAACCCATTCAAAAATGTGGGCCGCAATGATACTTGTCCATGTGATAGCGGCAAAAAATTTAAGCAATGCTGTGGGAAATAGTGGTCAATGTAGCGTTAAAATCTCCACAAAACGCTGACAAATCAAGGTGAATAAACACCTATAAAGAACGTAATTATTGTCTAATCGGAGTGATATCCATGAATAAAGTATTGGCCTTATTGCTATGCGGCTTTTCTGTATCTGTTTTGGCTGCCCCAAAAGATGAGCTTAGCCATCGCCTTGCACTTAACGAAGGATTTAGTGCGACTTTTACACAACAAGTTGTTAGCCCTGATGGTGATATTGTAATGGAAGGCCAGGGTAAAGTTGATATTGCTCGTCCAAGCCTTTTCCGTTGGGAAACCACCGCGCCTGATGAAAACCTTTTGGTGTCAGATGGCAAAAGCCTTTGGTATTACAGTCCGTTTATTGAACAGGTCAGTATTTACAATCAAGATCAAGCTACCGAACAAACTCCTTTTGTATTACTCACACGTAACCGCGCAAGCGATTGGGATAACTACCAGGTTGACCAAGCGGATGATCGTTTCACATTAACGCCGACAGCTGCCGATTCCAATCAAGGCCAATTTCAAATTGATATTGGCAGTAAAGGTATCGTCAAAGGGTTTAACGTCATTGAGCAAGATGGCCAAAAAAGTATGTTTACGTTTAGCAATGTTAAATTAGATAAACCCAATGCAGCTTCATTCACCTTTAAGATCCCACAAGGGGTTGAGGTCGACGACCAGCGTAATTAATTGAGCAAGAAGGGTTAGAGTGAGTAACTACAGCTTAGATTTCTCAGGGGATGAAGATTTTCGTCCACTGGCAGCGCGAATGCGCCCACAAACTGTCGAACAATATATTGGTCAGCAACACATTCTCGGGGTGGGGAAACCATTGCGCCGAGCATTAGAAGCGGGCCATATTCACTCGATGATTCTGTGGGGGCCTCCTGGCACAGGAAAAACCACACTAGCTGAAGTTGCGGCGAATTATGCCAATGCTGAGGTTGAGCGGGTTTCAGCGGTCACATCCGGTGTCAAAGAAATTCGCGCCGCGATAGAGAAAGCACGTGAAAACAAAATGGCTGGGCGTCGCACTATTTTATTTGTGGACGAAGTGCACCGTTTTAATAAATCTCAGCAAGATGCTTTTTTACCGCATATCGAGGATGGCACGGTTACTTTTATCGGTGCCACGACCGAAAACCCTTCATTTGAACTCAATAACGCACTGCTTTCTCGTGCTCGTGTTTATAAGCTTACTTCACTTAATAGAGACGAAATCTTACTTGCACTCAATCAAGCCATTGCAGATCAAGATCGAGGTTTGGGCAAGATTGCCGCGCAGTTTATGGATAACGTGCTCGAACGCTTGGCTGAATTAGTCAATGGTGATGCACGTATGTCACTGAATTATCTTGAACTTTTGTTCGATATGGCGGATGAAAATGCGCAAGGAGAAAAGTTAATTACGTTGAAGCTGCTAGCGGAAGTAGCTGGTGAAAAAGTTTCTCGTTTTGATAATAAAGGGGACATTTGGTACGACTTGATTTCTGCCGTGCATAAATCGATTCGTGGTTCAAACCCTGACGCAGCGCTGTATTGGTCCGCGAGAATGATTGCCGCCGGGTGTGACCCGCTTTACATTGCTCGCCGTTTGCTAGCTATCGCTTCAGAAGATGTTGGTAATGCTGACCCGCGCGCGATGCAAGTGGCATTAGCGGCTTGGGATTGCTTTACCCGTGTTGGTCCTGCTGAAGGCGAGCGCGCTATTGCACAAGCAATAGTCTATCTAGCTTGCGCACCAAAAAGTAATGCAGTTTATACCGCATGGAAGCAAGCTTTAGCTGACGCTCATAATTTACCAGAATACGAGGTGCCGCCTCATTTGCGTAATGCCCCGACCAGTTTGATGAAAGATCTTGGTTATGGTGCTGAATATCGTTATGCCCATGATGAACTCGGTGCTTATGCGGCGGGGGAGCGTTATCTGCCTCCTGAGATGATCGAAACTCGCTACTATTTGCCAACAAATCGAGGTTTAGAAACCAAAATTGGCGAAAAGTTAGATTACTTGGCTAGTTTAGACGCAAAAAGCCCACAAAAGCGCTATGAAAAATAGTGTCTTTTCGTTATCTTTGTCTGGTTCAATTTTCTATACGTGCTGCTCTTACTAAAAAGGGATGCAGGCGCGTTTTTTCATAACTAAAAGCATAGGATTAGCAATGCTGGATTCTAAATTACTTCGCACTGAGCTGGATGAAACAGCTGCAAAATTAGCGCGTCGCGGTTTCAAACTCGACGTTGAGACAATTCGTCAACTTGAAGAACAACGTAAATCCATTCAAGTAGAAGTTGAAAATTTACAATCCACGCGCAACTCCATCTCCAAAGAAATTGGCCAAAAAATGGCAGCTGGTGATAAAGCTGGCGCAGAAGAGATCAAAAAACAAATTGGTTCTCTAGGGAGTGATCTTGACGCGAAAAAAATTGAGTTGGCTGATGTCCAAGCAAAATTAGATATGGTGACTCTGTCGGTACCAAACCTACCAGATGACTCTGTACCAGATGGTAAAGACGAAAATGACAACGTAGAAATTTCTCGTTGGGGTGAGCCAAAAAGTTACGATTTCGAATTGAAAGATCACGTTGATTTAGGCGAGATGGCTGATGGCCTAGATTTCGCAAGTGCTACTAAAATCACTGGTGCACGTTTTATCGTGATGAAGGGGCAATTTGCTCGTCTACACCGCGCTATTGCACAATTTATGTTGGATCTTCACACTCAAGAACATGGCTACACAGAAATGTACGTGCCTTACCTTGTGAACTCAGACAGCCTATTCGGTACTGGTCAGCTACCTAAATTTGGTCAAGACCTATTCCACACTGAGCCACTAACTGAAAAAGTGAATGATGAAGAGCCACGTAAACTGTCTCTTATCCCAACAGCTGAAGTACCAGTAACGAACTTAGTGCGTGACACCATTTCAGATGAAGCGGATCTGCCACTTAAAATGACGGCGCACACACCATGTTTCCGTTCTGAAGCGGGTTCTTATGGTCGTGATACTCGTGGTCTTATTCGTATGCACCAATTTGATAAAGTTGAGTTGGTACAAATCACGCGCCCAGAAGATTCAATGGCTGCACTAGAAGAGTTAACCGGTCACGCTGAAAAAGTACTGCAATTGCTTGAGCTTCCATACCGTAAAGTCGTACTTTGTACTGGCGATATGGGCTTTGGTGCACGTAAAACCTATGACTTGGAAGTGTGGGTTCCAGCACAGGGGACTTACCGTGAGATCTCATCTTGTTCAAATATGTGGGATTTCCAAGCACGTCGTATGCAAGCTCGTTTTCGTCGTAAAGGCGCGAGCAAACCTGAGTTGGTGCACACCCTTAACGGTTCTGGTCTTGCGGTTGGTCGTACTATGGTTGCTATCTTGGAAAACAACCAACAAGCGGATGGTCGTATTGCTATCCCTACTGCGCTGCAATCTTACATGGGTGGCGCAACACACATCGGTTAATGATGCTGTTGATTCAATGCAAAAACCGACTTTCGAGTCGGTTTTTTTATGCATAATCGTAACGTTTAAAGGTTATCAAATTGAAAGCATTGCCAATTTTTTAGCGCGGCTTCAACAGCTTTAACTAATTTTTCAATCTCATCAGGCTGAGATATAAATGGCGGCATCATGTAAATTAAGCGACCAAAGGGTCGAATCCAGACCCCGTGTTCAACAAATAGTTTTTGAATCGCTTCCATATTGACAGGGTGGTGAGTTTCAACCACACCAATAGCGCCCAGCCAGCGAGTTTCTTTTACTAGGTCAAAATCGTTCAGCTTTGGTAGCAAATTAGCAAATTGCGCTTCAATGCGTCGGGTTTGCTGTTGCCAATCTCCTCGTTCAATCAGCTCTAAACTGGCGGTTGCGACAGCACAAGCAAGTGGGTTGCCCATAAAAGTAGGGCCATGCATAAAGCAGCCTGCCTCACCGCCGCATACCGTGTCTGCAACTACTTGTGTGGTCAGCGTTGCGGAAAGCGTCATATATCCACCCGTTAAGGCTTTACCGACACATAAGATATCGGGCTTAATGGCGGCGTGTTCACAAGCAAACAATTTCCCCGTACGGCCAAAACCAGTAGCAATTTCATCGAGAATTAAAAGCACGCCCGTTTCATCGCACAATTGGCGAACTTGGCGTAGAAATTCAGGATGATAAATTCGCATTCCTCCGGCGCCTTGGACTATTGGTTCTAGGATCACAGCGGCAATTTGCTGATGATTATCCAAAAGCTTATGTTTAAAGTCGGCAATGTCATTCTCATCCCACTCTTGCCAATAACCTGAAGTGGGTGACTGAGCGAAAATATGTTCTGGCAAAAATCCTTTATAAAGGCTATGCATTGAATTATCAGGGTCGGTGACTGACATTGCCGCAAAAGTGTCACCGTGATAGCCATGACGTAGTGTGAGAAATTTTGGTCGCTGCTCTCCCTTAGCATGCCAATATTGCAGTGCCATTTTTAAACTCACTTCTACTGCCACAGAACCAGAATCAGCCAAAAAAACTTGCGCTAGGTTACTGGGTGCCAATGCGAGCAATTTTTTACACACATCAATGGCGGGTTGATGAGTAATACCGCCAAACATCACATGCGACATCTTATCTATTTGTTGATGTGCGGCTTGATTAAGGTATGGGTGGTTGTAACCATGAATCGTTGACCACCAAGACGACATGCCATCAATTAAGCATCTGCCATCTTCCAAATAGAGGTTTACACCTTGGGCATGGGTCACCGGGTAGCAGGTCAGAGGTGTTAGGGTCGAAGTATACGGATGCCAGATATGCTGGCGGTCGAAGGCTAAATCCATTGCAAATCCATATGATATTGATGGTTATAAAATAACCAGATGTAAATCATCGTGTTTTCTTATTGTTGACAGTCTATCGCTTGTAGCTAAACTAGCCAAGCATCAAAATAATAAAACTGATTAAGGAATACACGTGGAAGCTCGTCATAACTGGACAGTTGCTGAAGTCAACGAACTGCTCAAAAAACCTTTTATGGATTTGCTGTTTGAAGCGCAGCTCGTTCATCGTCAATACCACCCGCATAATTATGTTCAAGTCAGTACGCTGCTTTCGATTAAAACTGGCGCATGCCCTGAAGACTGTAAGTATTGTCCGCAAAGTGCCCACTACCGTACGGATGTCGACAAAGAACGTTTGATGGAAGTTGAGCGCGTGTTAGATGCCGCACAAAAAGCAAAGAATTCTGGCTCTACCCGTTTTTGCATGGGAGCGGCGTGGAAAAACCCGAAAGCACGTGACATGCCTTTGCTAAAAGAGATGATTGGTGGCGTAAAAGAGATGGGTTTAGAGACGTGTATGACTTTGGGAATGTTAACGCCAGATCAAGCACAAGAATTGGCAAGTGCAGGGCTTGACTACTACAACCACAATCTTGATACCTCGCCAGAATATTACGGCAACATTATTACCACGCGTACTTACCAAGACCGTTTAGATACCTTGTCACACGTTCGTGATGCAGGCATGAAAATTTGCTCTGGTGGCATTATTGGCATGGGTGAAAGTGCTAATGATCGCGCTGGATTATTGGTGGAATTAGCGAACTTACCGACTCAACCTGAAAGTGTGCCGATCAATATGTTGGTGAAAGTTAAAGGCACACCGCTTGAACAAGCCGAAGATGTGGAAGCGTTTGATTTTATCCGTTTGATCGCTGTGGCTCGTATTATGATGCCTCAATCGGCAGTGCGCCTTTCTGCGGGTCGAGAAAATATGAATGAACAGATGCAAGCTCTGTGTTTTATGGCCGGCGCTAACTCTATTTTCTATGGTTGTAAGCTGCTAACTACGCCAAATCCGGATGAAGACAGTGATATGCAGTTGTTCAACAAGCTCGGTATCAATAGCCAACAAGTCAGTCAAAAACCGGATGAAATCGAAGCAAGTGAATTACTTGATCGCGTGGTAGAGCGTGTTGCCTCTCGTCCAAGCAAAGATGACCTTTTTTACGATGCTAGCGTTTAACTCTCGCGTTTCAGCCGCTCTTAGTCAGCGTCGTGAAATGGGACTTTCTCGAAGTCTCGTTACTGTTGAGGCGGGTAACCAAGCGCAATTAATCAAAGATGGAGTGAATTTCCTCAATTTTTCCAGTAATGATTATCTTGGTCTTGCGAGCGATGCTGAGCTGATTCAAGCCTGGCAGCATGGGCTGACTTTATATGGTTGCGGAAGTGCAGCTTCTCCGCTGGTGACGGGGTTTAGCCCTGCCCATCAAAATCTTGAAGCCAAACTGTGTGAATGGCTCGGTTATGAACGCGCCATTTTGCTTGGTTCTGGTTTTAGTGCCAACCAAGCCATGTTATTCAGCTTACTCGAAAAAGGCGACTTGCTGTTGCAAGATAAGCTTAACCATGCGTCCTTAATGGAAGCGGGTAGGCTTTGTGATGCCACGATGAAGCGCTTTAAACACAATGATGCTAATCATCTATGCCAATTACTTGATAACGATAGCAACACTTTAGTTGTTACTGAGGGGGTGTTTAGTATGGATGGTGATCGTGCACCGCTTGGTGACATTGATAGCGCTTTAAAAGGCAAAGCTTGGTTGGCAGTCGATGATGCGCATGGAATCGGGGTACTTGGTGATGGCGGGTCGGGCAGTTGTAATGCGGCTGGCATTAAGCCACAGTTATTAGTGATCACTTTTGGTAAAGCATTTGGTTTGTCGGGGGCGGCTGTTTTGTGTAGCCATGCGGTGGGAGATTTTCTTACCCAGTTTGCTCGTCATCATGTTTATTCTACCGCGATGCCACCTGCGCAAGCTTATGCTCTTTCCTATGCTATTTCGATGGTTAGGCAACAGCAGTGGCGCCGAGAAAAATTATCAGAGCTGCAAGCGCATTATGCGAGCCGTATGAAGAGTTTTAGTGGTTATGTTGATACACCAACACCGATTAAGCCGTTTGTGATTGGTGATGCGCTTAAAGCGGTTAATGTCGCAGAACAATTGCGCCATGCAGGGTGTTGGTTAACTGCCATTCGCCCACCGACAGTGCCGCAAGGAAGTGCAAGGCTACGGATTACATTAACCGCTAACCACTCAATACAACAGGTTGAACAATTAACAACTCAGCTTCAGCGCTCGTTAGAGGAACATCGGTAATGTCACAAGTCAATTACCTAGCAAACGATGTGCAACTGGAAAGCTATCTACAATTGGAAGCCGGTTCAAAACCAGAAAACCATCAGACAACAGACAAAATGGCAGTCGCTCAGGCGTTTGGTAAAGCCGCTAAACGCTACGATGTGCATGCCGCGTTTCAACGTGATGTTGGGCAGCGCTTATTGGATAAAATGCCTCAAGACTTAATGGGCAAAACGGTCTTAGACTTGGGCTGTGGTACTGGCTATTTTTCTGAGCTATTACGCCAAAGAGGGGCAAACCTTATTTGCGCTGATCTTTCGGTAGAGATGTTGGCTCAAGCCAAAAAACGATGTGGTGATGACGGGGTGGTATATTTTCAAGCTGACGCTGAATGCTTGCCTTTTAAAGCCCATAGTATTGATTATGTTTTCTCAAGTTTAGCCTTGCAGTGGTGTGATGACTTATCAAAGCCGTTAGATGAAATACGCCGTGTGCTTAAGACGTCAGGAGTGGCGTATTTTTCTACGTTGCTTGATGGCTCGCTGTTTGAGCTTAAACAAGCTTGGATGAAAATTGATACATATCAACACGTCAATGATTTCATTACCTTCAATCAGGTAAAAATTGCGTTAGCGCAATCTCACTGTCATCAGTATCAATTAGACTTGCCCTCGATCACAGTTTGGTATGACAAAGCATTTTCTTTAATGAAAGATCTCAAAGGTATTGGTGCGAATCACGTAAGTGGACGCTCACCAGGCCTAAAGAGTCGATACATTTTGCTCCAAGTGGAACAGGCATACCAAGCATTTCAAAACCATCAAGGTCTTCTACCTGCAACTTATCAGGTTTGTTTAGGGGTTATACATCGATGATTGATGCATTTTTTATTGCGGGTACGGACACCGACGTTGGAAAAACAGTCGCTTCAAAAGCGGTATTACAAGCATTAGCCGCCAAGGACTTAGCGACTATTGGTTACAAACCGGTTGCCGCAGGCAGCGATAAAACAGAATTTGGTTTTCGTAATTCAGATGCATTGCATTTGATGAAAGCGGCGACTAAAGAAATGGCATATGGGGATGTGAACCCATATGCTCTTGAGTTACCTGCATCACCGCATATCGCGGCAAAGCATGAAAACGTCGAGATTGACTATGCGCTTCTGAGTGAAAAACTAGCCAAGCACAAAGCACATGCGGATATCGTTTTGGTTGAAGGTGCGGGTGGCTGGCGAGTGCCAGTGTCAGACACTGACTGCCTCTCGACATGGGTTAAGCAAGAACAACTACCCGTCGTATTGGTGGTTGGTATTAAACTTGGTTGCTTGAGTCACGCATTGCTCACGGTTGAAAGTATCAAAGCTGACGGTTTGAATTTAGTCGGATGGATAGCAAACCGAGTCAACCCAGGGACAGAGCATTACGCTGATATTATTGAGATGTTGCAAGGGCGTATCGACGCTCCTAAGCTGGGTGAAATTCCTTATGTACCAAGTGCTAAACGTCAAGATCTTGGTAAGTACATTAATGTTGAGCCGTTGCTATCTAAATAAGCAGGTAATACAAAAGGGCTGCAGATTCGCAGCCCTTTGTTTTTAATCTTCTTATTATTTTTCTTGCGACAATCCCATCAAAGCCTGGTAAGTGTCGGTAATGTGTTGCTGCACAGTTGAAGCACTGCCAAGTCCCAATTGTTGCTTAGCTTCTTCTTCTGAAATACCTAGGTGGCAGCACAGTAAATCAATCGCCATTTGATAGTTGTTAGTTTCAGCCATGATGAATTCCTTATGCATGGGGGAAATCAAGATTCTGCCAGCAATGTAGTCGTTTTAATCTCTGCGCTCAATACGACCAAAGTCTTAATGAAAACAAAATCTTTGTCGTAACTTGCCCACTCTTATTTCTATACTTGATATCAATAAAGTTGGTAGTATTTATCGGGCGAATGAGTTAGACATTAAATGTTTCAATTTATCACTTAACCTTGTTTTCCAAATCCTAGACTATATATGTATGAAAAACGGCTGAGGTGAATGTTAGCGTCGCTGACTGTCTGAGCCACATAATAAGCGTTCCATTCGGAGAAAAGTAATGAAGCGAGTCATGTTATTTCTAGCGACCAACCTTGCGGTGGTGCTGGTTCTTAGCGTTGTGTTAAATATTGTTTATGCTGTCACAGGTATGCAGCCTGGAAGCCTATCTGGCTTACTCATCATGGCGGCCGTGTTTGGTTTCGGTGGTTCATTCATTTCATTATTGATGTCAAAGAGCATGGCATTACGTTCTGTTGGCGGAATGGTGATTGAGAGCCCACGTAATGAAACAGAACATTGGTTGCTTGCAACCGTAAGTCGCCAAGCCTCACAAGCGGGTATTGGTATGCCGACGGTTGCGATTTATGACTCACCAGATATTAACGCTTTTGCAACGGGGGCAAAGCGTGATGACTCGCTGGTGGCGGTTTCAACAGGTTTATTGCATAGCATGACGCGAGATGAAGCTGAAGCGGTACTGGCCCATGAAGTTAGCCACATTGCTAATGGTGACATGGTAACCATGACGCTAATGCAAGGTGTCGTGAATACCTTTGTGATTTTCTTGTCACGTTTTATTGCTAATATTGTTGCTTCTCGTGATTCAGAGGAAGGCGAAGGTGGCAGCAATATGATGATTTATTTCGGGGTATCGATGGTTTTAGAGCTAGTCTTTGGTTTCCTAGCAAGCTTTATTACCATGTGGTACAGCCGTCATCGTGAGTTTCATGCTGATGCTGGTGCTGCAAGCCTCGTGGGTAAGCACAAAATGATCGCGGCGTTGGAGCGTTTGAAAATGGGTCAGGAGTCGCAGTTAGAAGGCTCAATGATGGCATTTGGAATTAACGGTAAGCGTTCAATGACCGAGTTGTTGATGAGCCACCCACCGCTTGATAAGCGTATTGCAGCGCTACGAAACTCTTAATAGTTAATGTAATCAATGAATAATGACCAAGGCCAATGTTTCGACATTGGCCTTTTTTATGCCTATCCCAAAGCATTACCGATAAGTAACAGTTTGGTTTTTAAATGATATTTTTGATCTAATTCGCAACTGTTTACGTATTTACCGAACAGAAGCTCAGTTATACAAAGTATTTTTTGTATAACTTTGCAGGTTGTACTATTTTGTACATGTTATCTTTTTGTATAACTTTTGAGGTGTAAGACAAATGGATGTTCAGTCGGTCAGTGAGGTTTATCAGAAACTCAATAAAGCGAATCTTCATTTACTTGATGAGGTCTATCACAATGATGTTGTGTTTGAAGATGCTGCTCATCGCCTTGAAGGTAAGGTTTCGCTTTCCGAATATTTCAATAACCTTTACCAAAATGTGACTCGTTGTGATTTTATCATCCATGAGCAGCAACAAATGGGAAATTCTGGTTTTCTCACATGGACTATGGCCTTGCAGCACCCCAAGTTAGGAAAAGGCTCTCTTATTCATGTTCAAGGAATGAGTCATCTAAAATTTCAAGATGGCAAAGTGATTTACCATCGAGACTATTTTGATCTTGGAGAAATGCTTTACGAAAACTTACCACTACTCGGAAGTGTTATTCGTGCGGTAAAACAGAGGCTAGGGCAATGAACGCGGTATTGATTACAGGGGCGACGTCAGGAATTGGTTATCAACTTGCCGTTGATTATGCCAAAGATGGGTGGCAGGTCATTGCTTGTGGACGCAATCACCAAACATTACAAGCGCTACAACATGCTCATCCGCAACAAATTTTCCCATTAGCGTTTGATATTACCGATGCAGCTCAGACCAAAACAGTATTGGATGACTTACCCTTTGTACCTTCGCTATGGGTGTTAAACGCCGGAGACTGTGAGTATATAGACGATGGCAAGATGGATGCAGCATTGTTTGCTAGAGTCATTAACATCAATGTTATTGGTTTAGCTAACTGTATTGAAGGTCTTCAGCATCACTTAGTCCAAGGTCACCGCCTTGCCATTGTCGGTTCTATCGCGAGTGAAATCGCGCTACCGAGAGCAGAGGCGTATGGTGCTTCCAAAGCCGCTGTGAGTTATTTAGCTCGAACTTTAGCACTAGATTGGCAGGCTAAAGGTATCGCTGTCAGCACAATATTTCCCGGTTTCGTTTCAACCCCATTGACCGATAAAAACACATTTTCTATGCCGATGATGGTTTCCACTGAATATGCGTCTCAGGCGATTCGCCAAGGTTTAGCGAAAGGCAAATCCAACATCTATTTTCCGGCGCGTTTTACGTCAATTTTGCGCGTCATCGGTTCATTGCCATATGCATGGCAAGGTAAGTTAGTCTCGGCATTATTGAATCATTCGTAATGGGCCGTAACAAAGGAGTTTAGTTATGAAAATAGCCATTATTGGTACAGGAATTTCAGGATTAACCTGCGGCTACCATTTATATCAACAACACGATGTCACCTTGTTTGAGGCAAACCACTATATTGGTGGCCATACCGCAACGGTTGACGTTGAGGTAGAAGGTCAGCATTACGCGATAGACACTGGTTTTATTGTTTACAATGACAGAACCTATCCTAATTTTATTCAGATGATGAACGACATTGGAGTGCAAGGCCTACCGACTCAAATGAGTTTTAGTGTGCGCAATGATGATAATGGTCTGGAATATAATGGGCATACGGCAACAAGCTTATTCGCGCAAAAGCGTAATTGGGTTAATCCTAAGTTCTATCGCTTTATTTTTGAGATAATCCGCTTCAATGGTCTGGCTAAAGAGCAAGCTGAACATGCGCACCAATCGATGCAGACCTTGGGCGATTTTCTTAATCAATATCAGTTTTCTGACTATTTTTGTGAGAACTATATCCTGCCTATGGGCGCGGCAATTTGGTCGTCGTCATTAGCGGATATGCGTGCATTTCCATTGAGCTTCTTCTTACGTTTCTTCCTTAATCATGGTTTATTGGACATCACCAATCGCCCACAGTGGTATGTGATTGCAGGCGGATCTCGTGCTTATATTGATCCGCTTACCCAAGGTTTTAAAGATAAAATTCGCCTTGATAGTCCAGTCACTTTGGTAAAGCGCACGCCATCAGGTGTTGAGATTACGGTTAATGGCAGCGTTGAACTGTTCGACCACGTTATTTTTGCTTGTCACAGTGATCAAGCATTGCGTCTGTTGGCGCAGCCATCTGAAGCCGAACTGTCAGTGCTAGGGGCAATGCAGTACCAAGCTAATGAGGTTGTTTTACATACCGATGCAAACCTATTGCCGAAGCGCAAGGCCGCATGGGCTTCTTGGAATTACTGGTTGGATGGCAGTGAAGGTGAAGAATCTCGTTTGCCGGCACTAACGTACAACATGAACATCTTACAACATATTGATAGTAAAAAGACTTTCTGTGTTTCATTGAATAGCACTAATCGGATTGAGCCGAGCAAAATACTGCGCCAATTTACGTATCATCACCCCGTTTTCACTACCGAGTCGATAGCAGCACAACAGAGAAAAGCCGAAGTAAGCGGTGTCAATAACACGTGGTACTGTGGGGCCTATTGGCATAACGGATTCCATGAAGATGGCGTGAAAAGTGCGTTAGATGTTGTAACTAAGCTTGAATCGCAAATCGCTCAAATCAAGGGTGCCGCATAACGATGGTGATGGAAGATGAAGCTATGCAAAGTCGCTTAATGGTAGGAACGGTTCGCCATCGACGCTTTACCCCTGTGGAGCATGCGCTCAATTACCCGTTATTTATGCCTTGTATTGATCTCGATGAGTTGCCACAACTGACTAAAAACGTCTGGGGTTTTGGTGATAAGTGGTGGCATTGGGCACGATTTTATCGTCAAGACTATTTGGGAAGCGGTGAGTTAAAGCAAAGCGTGCAAGATAAAGTCTTTGAGCTCACCGGTGAAAGAGTCTGCGGTAAAGTGCTGGCGGTTTGTCATCTTCGTTATCTAGGCATTTATTTCAGCCCGGTCAATTTCTACTATCTTTATGATAATGACGGCCAGTGGCGCTACTTATTGGCCGAAGTGAGTAATACCCCATGGAATGAACGTCATTACTACGCAATTCAAGCAGAAGCCGGTGAGCAAGGTTGTAATTGGCAGCATGACAAAGCCTTCCATGTCTCTCCATTTAACCCGATTGAGCAACAATATGTATGGAAACTGAAGCCGTTAACTTCTTCACTAATGGTGCATTTAGAGTGTCATCGTAATGATAAAGAATTCGATGCAACGCTGGCGATGAAAGAGCAAAGTTTTAATTCAAAAAATTTACTTAAGTTATTGATCAAAACACCGGTAATGGCAGTAAAAGTGACTATAGGTATTTATTGGCATGCTTTAAAACTTTGGCTGAAAGGTGCACCTTTTTATTCTCACCCACCGTCAGTTGAAGCGAATCAATCATCAGCATCTGAATCGTCGTCAAAACAGAAAGAACAATAAGGAGAACGCTCAATGCAGAATTCAGAATCTTTAGAGTTGCCCAAGCAACTAACGAGTTTGCAAAAGAGTGCACGCAGTATCACTTTAAAATGTCTGCAACGTTTAGAAGTTGGAACACTGACCATCATTGAATCGTTTACTGATGGTTCTGCGACATCAAGAGAAACATTCGGTACGCCAAGAGAGGGTGAACCTAATGCTAGTATTGAAGTTCGAGATCCTCATTTTTATGCCCGTCTTCTAAAGGGGGGCAGCATTGCTGCTGGTGAAGCGTATATGGATGGTTGGTGGGAAAGTCCAAACTTGACCACGCTGATGGAATTAATGGCGCGAAACCTTTCCGCGTTAGATGGCATTGAAGCGAAAAGCAGCATCTTCACAAAGTTGCTTTATAAAATAACCCATTGGTTTAACCGCAACTCGATTGATAAAGCGAGGGAAAATATCCACGCCCACTACGACTTGGGAAATGCGCTTTATCACACCTTTCTTGATGAAAAGATGCTTTATTCAAGCGCGTTATTTTTATCTAAGGATGAGAGCTTAGAGCAAGCTCAGGTCAATAAAATGGAACGACTTTGCCAGCAATTGCAACTCACTAGCCGTGATCATGTAATTGAAATTGGCACCGGATGGGGTGCTATGGCTATTTACATGGCTAAGACCTACGGTTGCCGCGTGACAACGACGACTATTTCCGAAGAACAATACCAATATGCTGCACAGCAGGTTGCTTTGAATGGTTTAGAGAATCAAATTACTTTACTCAAACAAGACTACCGCCTACTAGAAGGTCAATACGATAAGTTGGTCTCTATCGAAATGATTGAAGCGGTCGGTAAAGAGTATTTACCGTCTTATATTAAAAAATGTCAGTCGTTACTCAAACCACAAGGTTTAATGGCAATTCAAGCGATAACCATCACTGATCAGCGTTATGACTATTACAGCAATAACGTCGACTTTATCCAAAAATACATTTTCCCAGGAGGATTTTTGCCATCGGTAACCGTGCTTGCTCAAGCGGCGACCAAACACAGTGACTTGGTGATGCGTGATCTGTTCGATATTGGTTTAGATTACGCAAGAACCTTAGAAGAATGGCGTAAGCGATTTGACGCAGCGGAGCAACAAGTTCGACAACTGGGTTACGATGAAAAATTTATTCGTATGTGGCGCTACTATTTTTGCTACTGCGAAGGTGGTTTTCTGGCTAAGAGTATTAGTACGGTGCATATGACATTACAAAGGCCGCTATGATGAAAAAACTGTGGTTAGTATCGGTTTGGTTTCAAATTATTTGGCTGGTCGCTGTGTTAGGAACAGACGCATGGCAATGGGTCACGGTTTGTCTGGTACTAGCCACTTTGATATACACCGTTATCAAGCAGCGTATCGCGTTAGAAAGAGTGATTATTTTAGCTTTTGTGGGTGTCACCGTCGATTTGTTGAATATGAAGTTCGACGTTATCGTATTCCCAAGCTCTCAGTTTCCTATATGGCTAATGGCACTATGGTTCGCGTTCTCTTGGTACGCCTATTATATCGTTCAATATGTGAACCGTTTCCCTTCTGCTCTCGTATCAATGATTGGAGGTATTTCTGGGTGCCTCTGTTACTGGGCTGCGCAAAGGCTTGGAGCGGCTCAATTTGGATTGCCGACATTGCCAGTTTTGCTGATTCTGTGGCTCGAATGGACCATGATTTGCACATTGATGCTAAGGATATTCAGAGATGTTCAGCTTAAAAACAAAGCGTTATCTAGTCGCCATCACTCTGCAATGCATAATCACAAGCGCTAGTGCAGCGACTTCGCAAGCATCCACACCTAGTTGGAATTCGTGGCCAGTGGTTGGCCAAGCGACTCTATCTTGGTTGTGGCTGGATATCTATTCTTCACAACTACGCTCTCCGCTCGGTGTCTATCAGCAGTCTGATGATGTATCGCCACACCCCATTGCGCTTGAAATCCGTTATCAAAGAGACATCAGTCAACCGCAACTGCTGAAAGCAACCGCTGAGCAATGGACAAAGCTAGGGTACTCAGATAGCCAAGTACAAGGCTGGATAACGCAGTTACAAACTATTTTTCCCGATGTTTCGGATGGTCAACGTTTGGTTTATATCTCTGATGGGCGGTTAGGACAATTTGTTTTCATCCCCGTTACAGGTGCTGAGCAGCAGATTGGTGAAATCGATGATGAGGCACTTAATGACGCATTTTTATCTATTTGGTTATCTCCTAATAGTGAATATCCGAAGCTTCGAAATCAGTTGATAGGAATGAATCGATGAAACAACTAAAGCACACTTTATGTTTAATATTGCTTTTGCTGATGGGTTGTTCTGCGGATTTAGACGATTACCGCAATCAGACACCAACATTTAATCTATTTGAGTATTTCTCGGGGACAACTTTAGCTTGGGGAATGGTGCAAGATTACACTGGTCAGCAAACTCGGCGTTTTGAGGTCAAAATCCAAGGTCAAGTTGAGGGAGATACCTTAACCTTGATAGAGGATTTTGTGTTTGATGATGGTGAAAATAGCCAGCGAATCTGGACGATACAGCGTACTGATACTAATCAATACATTGGCAATGCCGATGATGTTATTGGTCAGGCCAAAGGCAAAGAACAAGGTAACGCATTGCAATGGAAGTATGATTTTGCGCTGCCATATGGTGATTCAACGGTGACCGTGAGCTTTGATGATTGGTTATACCGCCAAGATGAAAAGCGAGTGTTTAATTTAACCAAGATTAAAAAGCTTGGCATCGAAGTGGGTACGTTAACGCTGTTTTTTGAAAAGCAATAAGGCTCCAGTCGGAGCCTTATTATTAGCTTAGCTTGTGAGAATATTACCTAGCTCTTTGCGGCTTGCTCTTAGAGCCCGGGCGCGAAATCTGGCTATTCCCACCTCGTTTCCCTGCACTGTTTTTGTTGTTTGCCGTGCTACTAGAGCGTGGTTTATTCGATGAAGTTGCTGCTTCTTTACGCGGATTTAGTGCATCAAAGCCAGGCTGAGTTTTAGTATGTTTGGTGGCAAAACGGTTTGCACCATGACGGCCTGATTTACGACGTTGTGCTGGTGTACGTGCATCCAGATCTTCAGCAGGTACTAGGCAGTTAGGTCGGTCACCAATCAAATGTTTTTTACCCATATTGATCAAAGCTTCACGAATGATTGGCCAGTTTAGTGGGTCATGGTAGCGTAATAGTGCTTTATGCAAGCGGCGCTGACGTTCACCTTTCGCCACAGGCACTTCTTCGCGTTTTTTATACTTCACGCGTTTCAGTGGGTTGGTTTCTGAATAATACATCGCCGTCGCGTTACACATAGGTGACGGGTAGAAGTTCTGAACCTGGTCACATTCGAAGTCATTAGATTTCAGCCATAACGCTAAGTTCAGCATATCTTCATCTTCAGTGCCCGGGTGAGCCGAGATAAAGTAAGGGATCAAATACTGCTTCTTACCTGCTTCAGCGCTGTATTTTTCAAACATCTCTTTAAAGCGATCATAAGTGCCCATACCTGGTTTCATCATTAGATCAAGTGGGTTCTTTTCGGTGTGTTCTGGAGCGATTTTTAGATAGCCACCCACGTGATGCGTCACTAGCTCACGGACATATTCTGGTGATTCAATTGCCAAGTCATAGCGTACGCCAGAAGCAATCATCACTTTTTTGATGCCTTTTACTTTACGCGCTTCGCGATATAAATCGATAGTGTGCTTGTGGTCGGTATTAAGTTTGTTACAGATCCCCGGGAAGACACAAGACGGACGGCGACAGTTCATCTCGGCTTTTGGGTCACTACAACCTAAACGATACATGTTAGCCGTTGGTCCACCCAAATCAGAAATGGTCCCAGTAAAGCCAGGCACTTTATCGCGTATCTCTTCCATTTCATTCAAAATTGATTCTTTAGAACGGTTTTGAATAATACGCCCTTCATGTTCGGTGATAGAACAGAATGAACAACCGCCAAAACAGCCACGCATGATATTGACCGAGGTTTTGATCATATCGTAAGCCGGAATTTTCGCCTTTCCATACATAGGGTGAGGTACGCGGGCATAGGTTAAACCAAATACGTAATCCATCTCTTCAGTGGTGAGTGGAATAGGCGCTTGGTTAACCCACAGTTCCCGGTCGCCATGGCGCTGAATCAATGCGCGACCTGAATACGGATTGGTTTCTAAATGCAGTACACGGCTGGCGTGGGCATAAAGAATGCGGTCATTATTGAGTTTTTCAAATGCAGGTATACGCACAGCGGTCGTGGCGGCATCATGACGAGAAGGACGAATCGTGATTGGTTTTGCTTCGGCTTCTTTTTCTTGATTAGTTTCGCATTGTGTTTCCACCGCGTATGGGTTTATCGGTACAAATGCTTTGCCCGGTTTCTCAATACGAGATGAATCAACAATGGTGTAATTTTCTGGTTCGGAGGCAAGGTTAACCGCCGTACCGCGAATATTAGTCATGCTAGCGATGTTCTCGCCATCGGCAAGGCGGTGCGCGACTTCAACTAACGCACGTTCTGCATTACCAAACAGCAGAATGTCAGCTTTGGCGTCAAACAAGACGGAACGGCGCACTTTATCCGACCAGTAATCGTAATGCGCAACGCGTCGTAAGCTCGCTTCAATCCCACCAAGCACAATCGGTACTTCTTTGTAAGCTTCGCGGCAGCGCTGCGAATAGACAAGCGTTGCTCGGTCTGGACGTTTACCACCCTCGTTATTCGGTGTGTACGCATCATCATGACGTAATTTTTTGTCAGAGGTATAGCGGTTGATCATCGAGTCCATATTGCCGGCGGTAATACCAAAAAATAGGTTTGGTTTCCCCAGAGCCATAAAGGCGTCTTTGTTGTGCCATTGTGGCTGCGCGATGATACCGACACGGAAACCTTGCGCTTCCAATAGGCGCCCAATGATCGCCATGCCAAAACTTGGATGATCAACGTATGCGTCACCAGTGACTATCACGATGTCACAGCTGTCCCATCCTAGGGCATCCATCTCTTTTCTACTGGTTGGCAAGAATGGCGCAATTCCAAAACACTCTGCCCAGTATTTTTTATATTGATGAATAGGAGTGATGTTGCTGTGCATATTTTGACCTCTGATTTATTAGCCGGGCATTATAGCGATTAAGATCAAGAGTAGCCAGTTCTACCTACCTCACATTCGAAACACTAAAATTATGAGATTATATGAATAATAACGTTCTATACTTGTCATTAACTCACGGAGTTTATTATGGAAAATAGCAAATGCAGAAAGGATATAGACCGTGATAGAAGGTAGTTTACAGAATAGACAAATGTGGTGGTCTTTCAACATTAACACCTCAGATTTCGATTGTGATAAACACATGTTTACCACTCTTTTCCCTGATGATTCAGCACCACAAAAGGTCAACGATATTTTGAGCTATATGACGCAAGATATCGCTGCCCATGCCAAAGAACTCTTTACTAACGTATTGAAAACAGGGAAAAGTGAGCAGTTCTCTTGTTGCCTAGTCACCCAGTCTTATGCATTTTGCTTTGTCAGTTTTTCTGTATCCCTTGAGCAGCGGGGTGTACTAAGTGGACTGATGACCGTCTTGTTATGTGAGAAAACGCGAGTCAGCGTGGCGGGGTTATTCCAAAGTATTATCAATAACCAACACCATGGTATTGTGATCTCTGACAGCCAAACACGTATTTTGGCTTGTAACACTTTATTTGAAAAACAAACTGGTTATTTGCAGCAAGAGTTGCTCGGTTGTAAAACCAATATTTTTAATGCTGGAAAACACTCGCCAAGTTTTTTTAAACAAATGTGGAGTGATATTGAAACCAAAGGTTATTGGAATGGTGTGGTTTTAAACCGCCATGCAAAAGGTCACGCATCACCGCGAGATCTAACGGTTCAGAAAATACAGCTAGAAAATGGGGATAGCTATTATCTTGGTTTAACGTTGGATGTTTCCCAAAAAAGAGAAGTAACGGCGCAAGTCGAAATTGATGAGGTCGATGTCCACACCCAGTTACCTACTAAGAGCAAGCTTATCTCTCTACTCGATCAAATCTGCGAAGTGGGTAATCACAATCGTTTAATTATTTTGATGGCCTTAAACCCTATTTTTGAGGGGGATTCCGCCTATTCTGATCGCAAATTGTTTTCAGATATGCTGCTCAGAAGTGCGACCGCGCGTATTTCAGGCTACTTAGGCGCTGATATTTTTGGTGTCTGCTTAGCAACAACCTGTGAAGCGAATACCAATCAAAGTGCTCTGATTTCGTCAGAAATTAAGGCGTTTATCTATGAAATTAAAAATGAAATGCCACCGCAAATATTTAAAATGATTTCTAAGTGCCGGATTGGGGTTTCAGTGTTTGGACAAGATGCAAATAGCCCTAAACACATGGTCTCACATGCGATACAAGCGATGTTAGAGATGCATGGCGGCCAAGGTAAATCGGTTAATTTCTATCAAAGTAGTATTCATGAACAGCTTCAACGACGAAAAGCGTTGGAGGATTTAGTGACCAAAAAAATAGCGACGGGTGATATTGCCGTTTATTTCCAAGCGATTGTCGACACCAAAACGCTCAAGATAGCTAAATTTGAAGCGTTGTGTCGTTTCACTAATGAAGCTGGTGAACTGGTTGACACTCAAGAAATGATCACCATTGCTGAAGAGCTGAACATCATTCCTCAGCTTGATAAACAAGTGGCTTTTATCTCTCTGCGAAGTTTGGCTACGTTACAAAAAATATTTGGTTCAGAGACAGGAATTACCATCAATCGGTCTTTGAATACATCGCTAAGCTCGGATGTAATACTAAACAACACCGCAGCCATTATTAAAAGTAGCGGTTGTAACCCCAAACACATCACGATTGAATTGACGGAAAGTGCCTATTTTTCGAGCCAAGAAGCCGGGGGAAATCCTATGATGCAATGAATGAATTGCGCAAGTTAGGTGTATCTATAGCGATTGATGACTTTGGCACGGGTTACTCTTCTTTTACTTATTTGAGTGATCGCCAATTCGATTTATTAAAAATTGATAAGGAATTTGTGACGGATATTGCGGTTGGTACTCGTAAGTACAGTATTGTCAAAATGGTTACAGACCTTTCTCATACTCTAGGCGTTAAGGTGGTTGCCGAAGGTGTGGAAACCGAACAAGAAATGAAAGTGTTAAGAATGCTCGGTGTTGACTACTTACAAGGGTATTTATTTTCTAAACCGTTACCATTAGAAAATATTGCTCATGCGAATCGCTACAAAGCGCATTTGAATGTGATTAATACAACTGAAGATGAAAGCGATAGGGCCAATACATTATTGCTCTTGGTTCGCTCAAACGTGCCTAGGCTAGACCCTGGTGATTCCATTTTCTTAGCTAATCAGTACGTTCAAGCAACGGCTCTCGACTCACTGCCTGTTATCAACAATGGGCAGTGTGTGGGTTTAGTCAATAAAGCCGCATTGAATTTACACTTGAGTCCATCAATGGGTACGGAACTTGAAAATGCAAAAGAAAGTGTTATTTGGAAGCGCCCTGTCAATCAGCTAATGAGCACAACCTTCACTCAATTAGATGTTATGACGGAACTATCAACGGTTACTCACCTAATTAAGAAAAAAATCCCTTTTCCTTGGGTGCTTGTACGAGAGGGAAGATATGTAGGAATAATAACGGCAGATGATGTTTTGATGCATCTGAGTACGAACTGACTTCTAGTCAGCTGAATAAATTTGCTATCATCGCGCCCAGACACATTTTAATGGCCATATAGCATGATTCAATCGTTACTTTCTGTTTTTGCTCCGATGTTACTGGGTGCACAAATTATCTTGACTCTCGTATTAGTTAGAGGGGAGATTTGTCCGGGGCAACGTGGGCGTATTCACCGCTTATTGCCAGCGATTGGCGTTTTGTGGCTCGCGGTGGCTTCTATTAAAATTGAAGCGTTCATGGTCGTATTTGCCATTTTCTATTTTTACTCTCAAGTACAAACCAAGAAAACACGTGATGAAGGCCCATTATGGGTACTTTATCTAGCTAACGGGTTGTCATTAGCTTATGTTGCCATTCTGGTGTCTGAGCAGGCGAATTGGCCAGCATCCGTTGCCAATGTGATATTAGTGGGTTTACTTGGATCATGTTTTTCTCATCTACTGTTGACGATTGCACGTACGCGTCTGCAAGCATTTCACCGACTACTTCCTATCATCGGCATTTTATGTGCGATGGGGGTTGCACTTTGTGTTGTACCGAAAGCTTATGGCTTAGATGATCAAGCGTTAACACAAGCGACATTGGCTTTGCTAACCAGTTTTGGTTTGATGATCGCAGGAATTATCGCCTGGTGTTGGCATATTTTATTTTCAAAAAGTGCAGAAAAAATCCAGTTAGGTATTGCCCTACTGTTTATGTTAGCGGCAAGCACAAGTTTCCAAGGTTTATTTATTCTCTAGATATTGGTCACTTTTTGCAGATGATTTTGCGACTAGGCTTTTATTACCTCTTTGGTAAAGGAGCTTGTGATGGACCTAAGTAACGTCAGCCGCTTTGATAGTGTTATTTTACTGGGCATTGTGAATGAAAAACTGCGCTTAGAGTGCGACAGCTTTGAAGAACTTGCCAGTATGTACGAAATGGATGTGGAAGGTGTTATTGGTAAACTAGATGTCTTAGGTTACCAATACGATCCACTGACTAACCAATTCAAATCCTATTCCCGTTAATATTTTTGTTTAACTATCAAGCCATCTTGATGCCATCAAGGTGGCTTTTGCATTGTTGTCGAGCGGTGACGAAAAAAGCTTGCAGATAATGTTTATCTTTTTCGCTATGACGGGTGGCTGCAAATAACCGCCGCCATAAACCGTTACCTAATGGCTTACTGGTGATCAGTCCTTGCCTAGAAAATTCACTGATTGCCCAATTAGGCAGTGCGGCTACCCCTAAACCTGCAGATACCATTTGTACCAACATCAATGTGTTATCAGCTTGTTTCCATTTTGCTGGCTCAATGCCTGCGGGTTGCAGAAAGTGTTTTACGACATCCAAGCGGTTTTTTTGGACCGGATAAGTCAACATGGTTTGCGAGGCTAAATCGCTAGGTTCGATGATCGTTTTTTCTGCAAGAGGGTGAGCGGTTGAGGTGATAAGACGCATTTCAAAGTCGAATAGAGGCTCGTAGTGGACTTCGGATCGAGGCAAAATATCGGAAGTAATGACAAGATCAAGTTCTCCTGCTAGCAAAGCGGGTAAGGGTTCAAAACCGAAGCCGGATGAAAAGTCTAACGTGACACTTGGCCAAGCCAGTTGATATTCCTTTAATGCTGGCATTAACCACTGGAAGCAAGAGTGACACTCAATTGCCATGTGCAAACGCCCATTTACGTCTTCTTTCAGACTCGCTAATTCGTTTTCAGCTCTTGCCATTCTGGGTAAAATTTCATCGGCAAGTTTGAGTAAAATTTCTCCCTCTGAGGTGAATTTTACAGGACGAGTTTTGCGTAAAAACAACTGCCCGCCAATTCTTGCCTCTAAATCTTTAATCTGATGTGAAAGCGCTGATTGTGTTAAGTGGAGAGACGTTGCGGTCGAGGTCAATGAACCCGAATCTCTTAGCGAAGCTAACGTTCGCAAATGCTTAAGTTCGATCATCGTGACTATTTCCTCATTATCTCTTGAAATAGATGGCTTTAATTGCACTAACTTACGCTGTATGTAGGGAGCTGTAAACATCTAGATGGCTATTTATTTTGAGGTGACCTAACGTTGTCGAAAATAACATGAATTTATTTAATGAACATGTTGAATAATTGGATGTTGTTCGCTGGCCCATTCAAGTGGATAGTTTAGCCATCTGGACTTCTTAATTATCAAGATAAAAGTTCAACACTACCAACAGAATAAGGGCTAGGAAGATGACGACAACCACACACATTTTAGGTTATCCGCGTATTGGTGAAAAACGTGAACTCAAGTTTGCGCTTGAAAAATATTGGCGTGGAGAAAGTACACAAGATCAATTAAAACAAGTGGGTAGCACCATTCGTCAGCACAATTGGGCTCTACAGCAGCAAGCTGGGCTTAGTTTTACAACAGTAGGGGATTTTGCTTGGTATGATCATGTGCTCACCACCACATTGCTACTCGGACATGTTCCTAAGCGCCACAATAATGGTTTTCCTGATTTAGACACTTTGTTTCGCGTTGGCCGTGGTCAATCGCAAGCAAGCTGTGGCTGTGCTGGTAGTGCAGCGTCAGATATGACTAAGTGGTTTAATACGAATTACCACTACATTGTGCCCGAATTTAGCCAAGATGATACGTTTAGTGTCAGTTGGCCACAGTTATTTGAAGAAACCAATCAAGCGTTGAAGGCCGGGCATCAAGTGAAACCGGTGTTGCTTGGTCCACTTAGTTATCTTTATCTAGGTAAAGAAATAGAAGAAGGGTTTGATCGCCTCACTTTATTACCTCGTTTGTTAACCGCATACCAAACCATTCTTGCCAAGTTAGCTAAACAAGGCGTTGAATGGGTGCAAATCGACGAACCGATTTTATCGTTAGAGTTAGAGAAAGAGTGGCAAGATGTACTAAAACTGGCTTACCAAGTGATCAGTGGTGATGTGAAATTGTTATTAACTACCTATTTTGATTCGGTGGTTGATACGCTCGATAAGATTGTTGAGCTGCCGGTTCACGGCTTACATATCGACCTTTCCGCCGCTCCAGAACAACTTGAAGCTGTAGTCGAAAAGTTGCCAAGTGATTGGGTACTCTCGTTGGGGGTCGTAAATGGGCGAAATGTGTGGCGAGCCAATCTTGCTGCGTTATTAGCTCGTCTACAGCCGGTGAAAAATCAGTTGGGTGAGCGATTATGGATTGCGAGTTCATGCTCACTACTGCATAGCCCGATAGATTTAGATCTTGAGCAAAGTTTATCAACGGAGGTTCAAAGTTGGTTCGCATTTGCTAAGCAAAAAGTGACGGAAGTGGCTTTATTGGGCAAGGCATTAGATGGCGATCCAGCCGCTATTTTATCTTGTGATACCTATAGTTTGCCGATTGTAGCGCGTCAGAGTGCAACTCATGTGAATAAACCTCAGGTCCAAGCTCGCGTAAATAGTATTACTTCTGCATTGTCGGAGCGAAGCGCACCTTATGCAGAGCGTGCGCATCACCAAGCGGAAGTTCTTGGTTTGCCATTTTTGCCAACAACAACGATAGGTTCTTTTCCTCAAACAGCGGAAATTCGCACCCAACGTAGTGCTTATCGCCAAGGTCAACTTTCTGAAAGCGAATATGTAGCGGCATTAAAAGGCCACATTGCCGATGCTGTAAAACGCCAAGAGGCATTAGATTTGGACGTATTGGTGCACGGTGAAGCTGAACGTAACGATATGGTGGAATATTTTGCTGAAAATCTTGCGGGCTTTCAAACCACTCAGTTTGGGTGGGTTCAAAGTTACGGTTCTCGTTGTGTTAAACCAGCCATTGTGGTGACAGATATAGAGCGAGAGAAGCCAATAACCGTTAAGTGGTCAACTTATGCTCAGTCGCTAACGTCTAAACAGATGAAAGGCATGCTAACAGGGCCAGTAACGATCTTATGCTGGACATTCCCTCGTGAAGATATTTCTCGGAAGGAAATTACTCAACAATTGGCGTTTGCGTTGCGTGACGAAGTCGCCGATTTACAACAGGCAGGCATTAATATAATCCAAATTGATGAACCTGCTATTCGAGAAGGTTTGCCGCTGAAAAAGCGTGATCATGAGGCGTATTTACAATGGGCGGTGGAGGCCTTTAAAATCTCAGCCGCCAGTGCGAAACCAGAGACACAGATCCACACTCATATGTGCTACAGCGAATTTAATGAAATTATTGACTCTGTAGCAGCATTGGATGCCGATGTGATTACTATTGAGACATCGCGTTCTAATATGGAACTGCTGAAAGCGTTTGAAGAATTCAATTACCCGAATGAAATAGGACCAGGAGTGTACGATATTCACTCTCCGAATATCCCATCACAGCAATGGATTGAGGGTTTAGTCCGAAAAGCGGCCGAGAAGATCCCAGCGGAGCGTCTGTGGGTTAATCCAGATTGTGGTTTGAAGACACGTAACTGGCCTCAGACTGAAGCAGCGTTGACCAATTTAGTTCTGGCAGCCAAAGCACTACGTAAAGAGCTAACCTTTGACCGCTAGGTTCTTTGATCTAATTAAGGCCTCAGGATGAGGCCTTATACAATAAGAGCGCAGTTAAAATGATCTCTATTGGACAGTACAGCTTTCTTTAGTCACGAACTGGTCGATCATCAACTGACCACGATTATTACGAATCTGAATACGGTAAGTTAAACCGATATCAAGGTTTGACTTTGTTAAAGAGTCAGAGCAGTAGGCATTAATACTTGTTTTCAATACTTGATCAATGGGCTTGGCACCTTGGTGATCAGAATTGTAAATCATCATAATTTCAACGGTGCTGCCTTTTGAAATGGCTCTCATAACCGAAAGAGGACCAAATTCTAAAGGTAATTCACTACTGATAACACTGGCGCGGCTACTCGCCAAGAGTTCTAACTGTTCTTGTTTCTGTTTGTCAGCACTTGAGCTACAGCCAGTCACCAGCAAGATTATAGAGATGACAAAAGCGATTTTTTTCATTTTAAAAAACTTTTTTGAAGGGTTTAACGATAACGTGTTGGTAAACTCCAGCCTCAACATAGGGATCAGCGTCAGCCCATGCTTGCGCTTGCTGTAAAGACGTAAAATCAGCGATAACGGTTGAGCCAGTAAACCCTGCTTCTCCGGGATTATCAGAATCAATGGCAGGCATAGGTCCAGCTGTAAGCAAACGGCCTTCATTTTGCAGTTTTTGTAAGCGCTCCAAATGTTGCGGTCGGACACTCATGCGTTTTTCCAAAGAGTTTTCCACGTCTTGTGAGAAGATGACGTACCACATATTGATGTCCTTATTGATTGATTTTTCAGTCGAAGCCTTAATGTACTCAAACCGATAGAGATTGAAAGTAATCAAACTCAATTTTTTGATCAGCTACCCGGGTTAATAGCTCGTGGACGTCCATTTGCATCGATGGCGACATAGTTAAAAGTGGCTTCGCACACTTGGAATCGATCGCCGACACTATCTTGCTTGATAGGTTTCACCCATACTTCAAGGTTTACTGACATCGACGTTCGTCCAATTTTCGTGCATTCGCCGTAGCAGCAGACAACATCACCGACTTTTACTGGTTTTTTAAAGGTAATGCTGGATACAGAAACTGTGACCACCCGTCCACTCGATATCTCTTTAGCTAGAATGGCGCCAGCCAAATCAAGCTGAGACATGATCCATCCGCCAAAAATATCACCATTGGCATTTGTATCTGCTGGCATTGCAAGGGTGCGCAGCAATAGTTGACCTCTAGGAGCGTTATTTTCCTGATTCATTTTTAGACATCCGCAACAAACGAAACAGCGACCAAATGGTCGCTGTGAAATGACTGTAGATTATAGCGAAACAAGACATGATTTACACCCTCAGAGTCATCGGATGAGTAGTTAGCTGTCCTTAGATTGATTGGCTTCTGTCGCTTTATCTTCTTTAGGTAAATGTTTATAAATAAACGCCCCAGTGAGTAGAGTGTAGGCAAAAGTTGCGGCTAGTAAACCAAATACCTTGAAGTTTACCCAGACATCTAAAGGCAATCGGTACGCGATATAGATATTTAAAACAGCACAGACGCAGAAAAACAGTACCCAAGCCCAATTAATTTTGGCCCAAACATGATCAGGTAAAGATAGCTCCTTGCCAAGCATCCCTTTGATTGCCGATTTACCCATAATGTGGGTGATAGTGAGACCTAAGGCAAAGACAACGTAGACAATGGTGACTTTCCATTTAATGAAGTTATCATCGTGTAGGAATATCGTCATCCCACCAAATACAGCCACCATCAAAAAAGTGATGAGTTGCATTTTTTCTACTTTCTTGTAGAGCGCATAAGTTAGGGCAATTTGTACCGCACTAGCGACAATTAATGCACCTGTCGCTACGTAAATATCGTACATTTTAAATAGAGCAAAAAAGATAATCAGTGGAATAAAATCAATAAGTTGTTTCATCAGTATGAACACTTTGGTTGGAATGTTGACGACAGTCTAACGAAAAGTACGCTATAGCTAAATAGGAAGAGGCAATTCGACACAAATTACCTTTCCCAACCGCTAGGTTCTAATTGTGAGATGCCACGCTTCATATCTTCTAAATAACCTTCGCTTTTAAGGTTAGCGACGGTAATTACAAGTTCTTCATTTGTCATTGAAAAACAAGAATCTTTACCTGTAATGAAGCCAAGATATTGACGGTACTCGACTTCATTAAAATGACCAATACGGTCAATCATCAGTTCTTTGATTCCATAGTGAATTAAACTGTAATAAGCATTTCTGTGTATATCCATTACTGAGACTCCAAGTTCATCCTTCACTCTTGTTAAAAATCACATACTTTGCATTTTTGAAACTGTAGCAGTGTTGGCTATGTCCGCTAACCCTAATCACACCGTTTATCTATGCTCATTGGAATGAACTTACTTGCCGCCGACCTGAAACTTCAAGTTATTTAGGTATAAACACATGAAGGGGGATATTTGCTCTTTGCAATATTAATGCCAATGATGTACTCGTCTATTACATGAATCTACAACTTAACTTTAGGCGTACATGATGTGATTTTGCAAATTGCAATGCAAAATAATCACATACAAGCAACCATACTTAAGCTATGTATATACTTCCTATTTGAAGTTGCAGCGACGTTGGCAGCGTAGCTTACCTCAATCACATCGTTTATCTCCGCTTAAGGGGATTCACTTACTTGCCGTCTACCTGCAATTCTAAGTTGTTTAGACATAGGGAGGCTTCATGCTTGGGATTAGCTGTGTATCTATAAACGGCGGCTTGTAACTCCGCTTTAGTCGTTGGTTTCACCAATCTCCCATCCATTAGTTTATCGATTAAACTTAAGTCGTATTCAGAAGACTCTCCGGAAAGGGCAATAATGGGTATGGATGGCTTTAGTTGCTTAATTCGCCTACTTGCATCAAAACCATTCATTTTAGGCATTTGAATATCCATTAATATTAAATCTATGTGACTATTTAAAAAATGGTTAATAGCAGATTCTCCGTTATGAGCTTGAATAACATTCATGCCAAGCTGTTCTAAATAAACTTTGACTAACGCTCTTTGAACTGGCTGATCATCAACAACTAATATGGTTTTCTTGATGGGTGTCATATTATCTACATTGAAGACTTCCACGCTATCTTTGATAGTATATAAATCTTGTGTAGTTAGTGTTGATAAGCAAAAAGGGTATTGTTTATTAGTAATATTTACAGTAGGAAAATAAAGCTTAAATTCTGTGAACTCACCTGGAATTGAATGACATTCTATACGTCCACTAAAGGTTTCCATCACACGCTTACAGTAGCTTAATCCTAACCCACTACCGCCACTTTTATTGTATGTAAAAAAGTCATCAAATATCTTTTGGCTTATACTGGCATCTATACCTGGCCCAGTATCTCTAAATATGACACAATTTTCTTGTTGGCCAGTATCAATAATAATATCCACTTTACTATTAGGATGAGAGTCAAAATAGTAAGTGGCATTTCGGATTAGATTGAAAATAACAAAGCTAAACATTGTATCATTTAAATTAACTAAAAAATCCTGATTGTTATGAAAAACAACTCGTTGACGAATAGCATAATTTTCAAAACAGTATCGACTTAGAGCTTGTGAAATAACGTAAGATATTCGATAAAAAGATGTTGATTCTTGTTTCGTAGATGAATTTCGTGCTTCATGTAATATAATGTCAATTATTTGCCTTCCGTTTAGTATGGCTGTTTTCCCCTTGTTTATTGAAGCGAACAATTCTGAGACTGGTTGATTAGCATCAATTTTATTTTTCAAATCTTCAAATTGAAGCTGAACCATAGCTAATGGGGTACGCATTTCGTGGGCAATGGAGTGGGCAAGTGATTGATACTGGGTTATTTTTCTATGAGCATTGATATAACCTTGAACTCTACTAATGAGAAATTGTAGAGCATGTATTTCTTCACTTGAGAATAGCGAACCATCAGTTTTATACTGAGATACCAATAAATGTGAAACTTTATAATCTTGATCAAAAAGAGGCAAGATTAAAGCAGTATTGTTTAAACCCATTATATCTTGTAATTCATGTAATTTTTCTGTCAGTACCAGATCATCACTTATTTCATCTGCGATTAATATCGAACGATGAGTAGAAAGGTACTCAGAGTAGTTACCATTATTATAATCATTGGTGACTAGTTGTAGTTTTTCTTTAGGAATGTCGAGGATTTTTGCTAATTTTTTAATGGATTCTTCTACGGAGTTTTGGAATTCTTGTTCAAGATTTAAAATTTTATCAATAGGTGTAAGCGTTGACCCATAAACCAGTTTGGATGAAGCCATCTTCATTAGTTTATGAATGTTATTCCAAATTGCCACAGAGAAAATGAACCATACTGTTGCGAGTATGCAAATCATTTCGATTGAAATTTTCGACGCAAAGGTAATTATGAAAAAAAATGGAATGGTATAAGCTATAATAAGCCCGCATGTTAGTGTTAATTCATATAGAATATATCTATAACTATAAAACCTAACAGTAAGTAAAGCATAACCAAAAAAAAATATTTCACTGATTGATAGTGTTGGCGGGAGCCAAGTGAGTGAAAAATCGTTAAGTAAATAAGTAAAGCCAATATTTAGAACTGCTGTGGAAATCATAAAAATGACTATACCACAAAGCATATAATTCATTTTGGTCTTACCAAGCCTATTCGTTGCTTTTCTCAAATATAATAGATTACTAAAAGTCATATAAACTATTAAGATAAATCCAGCAAAAAAACTGCTAGTGTAGGGGCCAAATTTGATTATGAAATCACTTGGAGTAACTATATCGATAGATTTGATTACTAACCCTGGTACGATATTGACAACGTAAGCATATGATGAAACAACAGCTAGCAATACATACTTCCAAGCCGGAGTGGGGACTGAGGAAATGGTCGAGCGCAGACTACATGAAAATAAAAATGCAGAGGCGAAAGAACTAAATCCGGCCAGGTTGGCTAAAGTTGCTATATATATCGCATTCTCAGGAGGATAAATAATCAAATAATTAGTATGGAAGTACAAATTCATTAGAATCCATATGAATAATCCTGATGTATAAACAATGTAAAAAAAATGCGCCACTGCATATTTATTATTTCTTTTATTATCTTTTCCTTTTAGTAATGAAATTTTTTTCAAGGATAGACAAAAATATAACAACCATATTAGTACAATAATAGAGGATGATATTAAAAATATTCCTTTTGGATACATTATGTTATCAAACATTAATCATTCCTATAATTACCTGATCTTTTCTTGTTTTTAATAACAATGTTTTTGTAATCTTTAAAGGATGTGTTATTAAGCTCGGATTTTAGATTAGGGATAATCCAAAATCCTTTGTATGTATTTCTTCCGGTGTCATTTAAGTTTTTATAACTACTACTAAGATAGCCATTAAGTTCTAATTCTTGATAAAAATTCATCAACCAAGGCTGTTCTATTATGACGTAAGCCATATAGAACCCCCTTTCATCTAATTCTCTTATAAGGTGTTTTTGTGTAAGGAATAAATAAAATATACATTCTTGGACGGTCCCACTTATACTAAGCCTAATAACCTCACAAATATGATTTTTTTTGAGAATTTTATCATCGAAATATTTTTCGAATGAATGAATAGAATCTAATTTTGGTATACAACTAGTCTTGAAAACTTTGGTAAGAAGGGGGCTATTTATAATACTATCATGAATGCATGGCTGCCAACCTTCATTGGTGAAAAAAGGAGAAAAGGAAAGCCAAGCATGACGTTCATTCCATAATTGAATTCTAGCGGAACCAACAATCGTGGAAATAGACTCGTTAGTTTTTGTTAGTAGTATAAAGTGCCTTCCTGTAGACGATATCGTCAAACTTTCGAGCATTTCATACCAACCTTTATCTGCAATGAAAGTTGAAAGATTCATTAATAATATAGCATCGGACAATGACATGGGCTGTGTATGATGCAGTGTGTAGTATAGCTTTTGAGATAATTGTATATTCTCAACTATCTTAGAGTGATACGCTTCTTCCAATAATGGTAATTTTTTATGCTTATTATCTTCATTCTCTGGATATTTAGATTTAATCTTATATATTTCAAATTCACACCAGAACTGAGCTATGTTCAGAAAATCGCGATGAATTATTTTTTCTAATAAATGATATTCTTTAGGCCAGTCAGGAACTTCATGAGTAAGAGATTGTTTATAAGCGGGAGATTTTATGCAACCTGCAATATTTAACTTTTCAGTAGTTGGGTCAATTTTTTTTGTTATGGCGAGTCTGCAATTTAATAACTCATAGCAAATGGAGGGTGATATGTTTTTTTCTATTAGCTTGAATAAAGAAAATATGTTTTTTTTGTTTGATTTGCAATTAATATATAGTTCATGCTCTAGAGCCTTAATGATATCCATTATTTAATCTCGCTACTGACGTGTTTTTTATGTATGAAGGGTTGTTTTAATAATTATTTCCCTTCCTATTCTTAATTTATTGGAAAATATCAGTAGTGTTTTTTTTATTCAATAATCATTATATCTATTTATTACAGGCTATCTCATTTTTAAATGAAAAAAGGCTACCTTTCGGTAGCCCATCGATATTTTTTATAGGGTAGTTTTAAGCTTGTTGTTTTTGAAGTTCAGTTTCTATTTCTTCTTCCACAAGAGAATCCACGATGACAGCACAAGCAGCATCACCCGTTATATTTAGGGCTGTGCGTATCATATCGAAGATACGGTCAAGTGCGAACAATAATGGTAAACCTTCAATTGGAATACCTGCCGCTAATAGAACGGCGACCACAAGGAATGAAGGACCGGGTACACCAGCTTGGCCTACTGCACCTAACGTAGCGGTAACAATAATTGCAATATAGGCACCCATTGAAAGATCAATATTAAATAGTTGAGCAAAGAAAATGGCAACTAGACCGTAGTAAATTGCATTACCACTCATATTAATCGTTGCACCTAATGGCAAAACAAAAGAGGCTGTTGAATTACGAACGCCAAGTTCATGTTCTACCGTATCCATGGTTACTGGTAGCGTAGCCATAGAAGAGGCTGTGGATAAGGCAACGGCTTGTGGTTTTTTCATCGCAAGAATGAATTTTTTCGCCGATGTTTTGGTGAATATCTGAATCATCAATGGGTAAACGATGAATCCAAAAATCAAAATTGCAGCAACGTAAACAACAAATAGTTTAAATACCACCATCAACGCACCAAAGCCAAAAGTACCTACGGCTTCTGCCATCAGGCCAAAGACACCAATCGGTGCAATGATCATTACTTTGTTGATCATCCAAACCATCGCATCAACAATAACGTTTACGCCATTGATGATTGGATCACGTTTTTCTTTGCTTTGCTTAGAGATGGCAACACCGAAAAATAGACAGAAGACAAGAATCTGTAGAATGTTTGCATTGTTCAGTGATTGGAAAACATTGGTTGGAATCATACCTGTGATGGTCGCCCAAAAAGTAGGTAATTCACCTTTTGATGCGTATTCGGCAGAAAACATCCCCTCTACACCGGACACATCGATACCAATACCTGGTTGGAACACTTCACCCATCAATAGTGCTAGAGCAACTGCTAGTGCTGAAGTTACAGCAAAGTAGCCTAAAGTTACCGCCCCAACTTTTCCTGCTGATTGACTATCACCAAGGCCTGCAGCACCAGAAATTAATGCAACAGCAACCAATGGAATGACTAGCATTTTAATTAGGTTGATAAAAATCACGCCGAGTGGGGCAAACATCGCCGCCTCGTGCCCCATCATGGCACCAACGGCGGTACCAACGATCATAGCAATGACGACTTGAACGCCAATGTTGCTTAGTAAACTCTTCTCTTTTAACACTTCCATAACCTCTGTGCTAATTAATTGTAAAATCCCAGTATTACCCACTATATAAATAACAAATGTAGGATAAATATCTCGTATAGCTTTTTACACGGATATTTCACATTTAGCAACATTGCATGAAAGTGAATTGACAATAATATTGATAGTAAGTTGATTTAAAATGGTATTTAACGCGTGGGTAAACGATTGCTATTGTCGTGGTGAATGTGGATTTTTGTTTTGCGGAGCTGGCGAATGCTTTATCTGTCGGGTTTACATGTTAATAAAAAGATCGATTTCTACTTTGGAGTAAGAAATCGATCTCATAGAGAAGTTTGGATGAATAATTATCGGATGGTCGCCGCTTTCATGCTTGATACAAATTTGCTAAGACCGGTTAACATTTCGTGTGGCTGAGCAATGTTTTGTTCAATAATCTTAACTACAGCAGAGCCTGATATTGCCCCCGCAGCGCCAGCTTCAATGGCTTGCTTAACTTGAGCTGGTTCCGAGATGCCAAAACCCAGTAGAGCAGGCGGTGCGTCAAATTGATTCAGTCGGTCAAGCAGTGCATGAACTGGCATGTTCGCTTTGGTTTCAGTTCCAGTTACACCTGATCGAGAAAGTAAGTAGGTATAACCACCGCTAAGCTTCGCAACCGATTCTAGTGTTTCGTCACTGGCTGTTGGCGGTGCAATAAAGATTGGGTGAATCCCATACTTTTCGGCTGCGACGACAAAATCTCGGCTTTCGTTAGTCGGAACATCAGCGATGAGTACGGAATCAACGCCTGCACTTTGACAACGCTGATAGAAATTATCGATACCTCTTGAGTAAACCAAGTTAGCGTACATCAGCAGACCAATTGGCAAGTCTGGGTGCTGCTCACGAATTTTACGGATCAGGTCGAAGCAGATGTCTGGTGTTGTATTTGCTTCGAGCGCTCGAATGTTTGCCCCTTGTATTGTCGGCCCGTCAGCTTGTGGGTCTGAGAATGGCATCCCGAGCTCTAATGCATCGGCACCTGCATCTACTAACGTTTGCATGATTTGCAAAGACAGCTCTGGGTTTGGATCACCAATGGTAACGAATGGAACAAAAGCACCTTGATTTTTATCAGCTAAGCGCTGAAATAGAGTTTGATAGCGATCCATTACAACGCTCCTTTTTCTTCTAGCAATTTATGAACAGTGAATATGTCTTTGTCGCCACGACCGGATAGGTTGACAACCAATAGCTGCTCTTTGTCTGGTTCAGCGTAAGCCATCTTAATTGCGTGAGCGACAGCGTGTGACGATTCTAACGCAGGGATAATACCTTCGTTACGGGCAATCGCTTGGAATGCCTCTAACGCTTCGTCATCGGTAATACTGTCGTATTCAGCACGGCCAATTGAATGAAGATATGCGTGCTGTGGACCGACCGATGGGAAATCAAGGCCTGCGGATACAGAATAAGATTCCTCAACTTGGCCATTCTCGTCTTGCATTAGTGGAGATTTCATTCCAAAGAAAATACCAGTCTTGCCATGCTTTAGTGGTGCGCCATGTTGGTCGGTGTCAATGCCTTTACCCGCAGGTTCAATACCAATCAAACGTACTTCCTTTTCTTCAATAAAGTCAGCAAACATACCGATGGCGTTAGAACCACCACCAACACAGGCAATCACTGCATCTGGTAGTCGACCTTCACGTGCTAAAATTTGCAGCTTAGTTTCTTCGCCGATCATACGTTGAAATTCACGAACAATGGTAGGAAACGGGTGAGGGCCTGCGGCAGTGCCTAATAAATAGTGAGCTGTTTCATAACTGGCAGACCAATCACGTAAAGCTTCATTACATGCATCTTTTAGGGTGGCAGAACCGGAGTGAACAGGGATGACCTCTGCCCCCATGAGTTTCATACGAAACACGTTGGGACTTTGGCGCTCCACGTCTTTTGCTCCCATGTAGACACGACATTTTAAACCGAGTAATGCGCATGCTAGTGCTGTTGCTACACCATGTTGACCTGCACCGGTTTCAGCAATGATCTCTTTCTTGCCCATACGCATAGCTAACAGTGCTTGGCCTAGTACTTGGTTGGTTTTGTGTGCGCCGCCGTGCAGTAGATCTTCACGTTTGAGGTACAGTTTCGTTTTAGTCCCTTTAACCAAGTTGCGAGTCAGGGTTAGTGCAGTTGGGCGGCCTGCGTATTCTTGAAGCAGAGACATAAATTCTGAGCGAAATTGCTCATCTTCTTGTGCATCAATAAAAGCCTGTTCCAATTGATCGAGAGCGGGTACTAAAATCTGTGGCACATATTGACCACCATACTCACCAAAATAAGCATCGAGCTTAGCCATAATTGTATTCCTTATTCTATTTTACCGCTGAGCGATTCAACGGTAATAAATGTGTTATTAATAATTTCTAATCTCGCTGAAAGCTTGGGTCAGCTTGTGCAGGTCTTTTTTTCCAGGCTCACTTTCTACTCCGGAATTTAGGTCTAACCCTAAGCAGCCAAAACTGGCCGCGTGCTGGGCATTGTCTGCAGATATCCCACCCGCTAACATGACATCTCTGATATTGGTCAACAGTTGCCAATTGAAACTGGTTCCAGTTCCGCCAGACTGCATGCCAACTTTGGCATCGAGTAAGTGGCGATCAACGTTATGCTCAATGAAAGTCGGTAAATGATCACTTACGCCATAAGCTTTCCAAATCTCGATGTTGTCTGGTAAGGCTGTTCTTAATGAATCAATATAAGTTTGATCTTCATCGCCATGTAACTGTACCGCATGCAGTGCGAGTGTTGATGCAGTATGTGCGACGTATTCAAATTGATGATTTTGGAAAACACCCACATAATCCAAAGGGGCACTGTTGATGATTGAACTGGCCGTTTCAACATCGATACACCGCTTTGACCGCGGCACAAAAATTAATCCGCCAAATACAGCCCCTGCTTGGTAGGCTTTAGCTGCATCGTCTGGGTGAGTTAAGCCACACACTTTATTTTCACCCAATGTGACTTTACGAACCGCTCGTTCCAAATTGTCTTCAGCCATTAGCGAACTGCCGATTAAAAAGCCATTGGCATATTGGGCGAGGTCGCGCACCTGTTGGTGGGTATAAATTCCCGATTCAGAAATGATGATGGTTTCTTTGGGTAATAAAGGTGCGAGTTGCTTAGTGCGATTGAGATCGGTAGAAAGATCACGCAAGTTACGGTTATTGATACCAATCACTTTGGCTTTTAATGCGACCGCGCGTTGAAGTTCTTCCTCATTGCTGACTTCGGTAAGAATGCCCATCCCAAGAGCATGAGCTACGTTTGCAAGCTCTTGATACTGACTATCGTCGAGCACCGAAAGCATCAATAGGATAGCATCAGCGCCATAATGGCGAGCTAAATTGACTTGATACGTATCAACCATGAAATCTTTGCAGATAACAGGTTGGCTTACTTGTGAGCGAACACGCGGTAAAAACTCAAAATCACCTTGGAAGTACTTTTCATCGGTTAGAACAGAAATCGCGTTGGCATACTCGTTATAAACGGAAGCGATGTAATCTAAATCAAAATCTTCACGAATCAATCCCTTAGATGGTGATGCCTTTTTACATTCTAAAATAAAGGCGGTTTTTCCTGTATCGAGTGCTTGATAAAAAGAGCGATCTGAAGGAGTCAGTAAGTGTTCAAAGCTTGCCAGTGGTTGTACTGCTTTACGTTGTGCCACCCACTGGTATTTATCATTGACGATTTTTGCCAACACTTCAGCCATCTGAGTATGTTGCGTTGAAATATGTTCAGAGAGTTGCTCAGACATTTGGCTTAACCTCGTTGCGCTAATTGTTGGACAAGCTCATAGGCTTTGCCCGAATTCATCACCGTTATAGCTTGTTCTGTATTGGCCTTAAGGTCTTCTTGACCAAAAAGTCGAAGCAGTAGAGCTACATTGACAGCAACCGCAGCCAATTGAGCTGGAGTGCCTTTTCCTGTCAGTAGGTTGGTAATAATGGTTCTATTTTCCGCAGGCTCACCGCCTTTAATTGCTTCAAGTGGGTAGCTGTCGACCCCAAAATCTTCTGGGCGAAGGGTGTATTCGATGATTTCACCGTCACGTATTTCTGCTACTAGCGTTTCGCCATGTATAGCGACTTCATCTAAACCACTGCCGTGCACAACTGCTGCACGTTTTAAACCCATTTGTAACATGGTTTCTGCGATGGGGCGAACCAGTTCTTTGCTATAAACACCCATCAATTCAATATTGGGCCGTGCTGGGTTGATCAGTGGTCCTAATATATTGAAGATGGTGCGCGTTTTCATCGTCTGACGTACTGGCATCGCATAGCGAACACCACCGTGATATTGCGGTGCGAATAAGAAAGCCACGCCTAAATCATCGATTGCTTTGCGGGTATCTTCCGCGCTCATTGCGAGGTTAATACCGAATGAGTCAAGAAGGTCAGAAGATCCAGATTTACTCGATACGCCTCGGTTACCATGTTTCGCGACTTTCACTCCACAACCAGCGGCGACAAAAGCAGCAGTGGTAGAGATATTGAAAGTATTTGAGCCATCACCACCGGTTCCGACGATATCGGCAAAATCGTAATCTGGTCTTGGGAATGGTGAGGCATTTGCCAACAGGGCTTTGGCTGCACCAGCTATTTCTTGTGGTGTTTCACCTTTAATTTTTAATGCCGTTAGTACTGCGGCCATTAAGATAGGATCAAGCTCACCACGGATGATGACGTCAAATAGCTGTTGGCTTTCTGCTTGAGATAGTGACTGCTGGGCATACAGTTTATTAATGATCTGTTCCATAAAAAGTCCTTTTCAATCCGGTTAAATTGTCTGTTCTGCTAAAGCCCAATCGATGGCATTGGCGAGCAAAGTTGCGCCATGTGTCGTCATAATAGATTCGGGATGGAATTGAAATCCGCACACTTTGTCTTGTTCTTGTACAACAGACATCACTAGTCCATCAACTTCTGCGGTTACTGTCAGTGAGCTAGGAACATGAGTTGCAACCAATGAGTGATAGCGTGCAATGGCTAGTGGTGATGGAAGCTGTTGATAAATAGCATGGTTTTGATGTGCCATCATCGATACTTTTCCGTGGATGATTTCACCGGCTCCTGCAACGGTACCGCCGTACGCTTCGACAATCGCTTGGTGGCCAAGGCATATGCCAATCATCGGTACTTTTCCTTTTAAACGTTGTATAAGCTCTGGCATGCAACCAGCTTCCGAGGGCGCTCCTGGTCCTGGAGAGAGTAAAACAACCGGATTTTCAAGTTGATTAACCGCATGTTCAATGTTTTGCGCCGCAATATTGTTACGATAAATGGTCACGCTATGGCCTAAAGATCGAAACTGATCTACTAGGTTGTAGGTAAATGAGTCAAAATTGTCGATAAAAATAATATTAGCCATTTTGACTACTCCTTATGTGCCGCTTGAATCGCGGAAATAACGGCTTGAGCTTTACCACGTGTTTCATCAGCTTCTGCTTGTGGGTCTGAATCATAAACAACCCCCGCACCAGCTTGAACTTGCGCAATACCATCTTCGACATAAGCGGCACGAATGACAATACAGGTATCGAGATCGCCTTCACCAGTCAGGTAGCCAACCGCACCGCCATAACTGCCACGACGAGCTTTTTCTACATCACGAATCAGTTGCATGGCTCGAATTTTTGGTGCACCAGTCAGCGTGCCCATATTCATGCAAGCTTGGTAGGCGTGCAGTGCATCGAGATCGTCTCTTAATTGACCGACTACGCGTGACACAAGATGCATTACATGACTGTAGCGATCGACCTTTAATAGATCGGCCACGTGCCTTGTCCCTGCTTGAGAAATGCGTGCGACATCATTACGTGCAAGGTCGACCAGCATCATATGTTCAGCGTTCTCTTTTTTATCGCAGCGCAATTCAAGTTCAATGCGGCTATCTAGATCAAAATCAATGCTGCCATCAGGGCGTTTTCCGCGGCGGCGAGTGCCTGCGATGGGATAGATTTCAATTTGGTTGGTTTCTGTTGCGTATTTTAATGCACTTTCAGGAGAGGCTCCGAAGAGAGTAAAGCGTTCGTCTTGCATGTAGAACATGTACGGGCTTGGGTTACTCTCTTTTAATTGCTTATAAGCGGCAAGCGGGGAAGGGCAAGCCAGCGTGAAACGGCGTGACGGCACTACTTGGAAGATATCGCCTTTCACCACGTATTCTTTTAAATCACGAACGGTATTACAAAAGGCTTCATCAGTGACACTAGGCACGACATCAAGGTTGGCAATTGTTTTTGCTTTAGGCAGCGGCTTTGGTGCAAGGCTTTGCTCAGCAATAGCCGCTAAACGTGCTTTCAGAGCGACACGAACCTCATCTGTAGGTTCAAATAAACTGGCTTGTAACTGACAAACTTCGGTTTGGTGGTCAATGACCATCAGAGTTTCAGCTACATAAAACACATAGTCAGGGCATTGGTTTGTCGCTGCTGCATCACCAAGTGGCTCAAAGTTTGCCACCAAATCGTAGGCAAATAAGCCACCAAGAAAAAGAGCGTGTTTATCTTGGTTGGTGAGGTCAAAGCTGTGCTGAACAAGGCGCAACGCATCAAAAGAAGAGGCTTCACGTAAGCGCGAATCTTCATCTAACGTATCGCACGCAGCATGAAATTCGAGAGTTAATGTATCTCCTTGAAGACGATGTGTAATGTCCGCTTTGATATTACGGTGCAAGTGCTCAATAAGATGTTGCCCGTTATCACTTAATGCCTGAAAGGTGACAACGTGACCAAAGCATATAATACGCACAGCGGCATCAATCAGCAGTAGGCTTTTTAAATCTTGTTTTGAATCGATTTCTGCTGATTCAAGCAATAAACAATCGGTTTTTGATTCACAAAGTGAATGGAAAAGACGTGTTGGATCCTGCGTGTATTGAACTGAAGTATTCAGCAATTCAATACGTCCTAACTTTTTAATTTCAATGGCCTTGTTCACAAGACATCCTTCATGATTTTTTAAGTTCCTGTCGTTCATACTCGCACAATCCTTTTCATGACCCAATCGACGTTTTAGGCGATTTGCTGTTTTATTGTTCAGTTGAATGTGAGTTGTCCGACAAAATAAAAAGCCCGCTGATGTAAGCGGGCTTCGTGAATATGTGGTTTACTTTTAAAAGTACACGTGAGCCCACCAAGAACTTGACCAAGTGCGCCACCAATCGAGCTCAGCAGAAACTGCGCTTAAATTGTGATTATGGTTTTGGTTAAATTCTTGTAACATAGTCAACCTTAGATATGTACTTTGCATTTGTGTACTAGTTAACTAGTACCCGGATGAAAAGTCAAGCCTTAAAAACGGCAAATTGAAATTATGAGAATTGATTTACATAGTCACACTACTTTTTCTGATGGAAGACTTTCTCCGCAAGCGTTGATTGATAGGGCGTTGAGCTTTGATATCGAAGTACTCGCCATTACTGACCACGATACCATCAATGCGTTAGCCATGGCTCATGACTATATCGAACAGAATCAGCTACCTATTCAACTTATCGATGGTATTGAAGTTTCGACCGTTTGGCAGAATAAAGACATCCACATTGTAGGGTTAAATGTCGATCCTAAATCTGCCCCGCTGGTGGCTTTAATAGAGCAGCAGCAGAACCACCGTGTTAAACGTGCTGAACTGATTGCACACCGCTTACAAAAATCAACTCGCGAAGGGGTACTCGAAGAAGTACAAATGATTGCTGGGGAAGCTCCGATAACCCGCGCTCATTTCGCCAAATGGTTGGTAGAGCAAGGGTTTGCCAAAAACATGCAGCAAGTGTTTAAAAAGTTTCTTACCCGTGACAAGCCAGGCTATGTACCACCTAATTGGTGTTCAATGAATGATGCCATCCAAGCGATCCACGGTGCCGGAGGGCTGGCAGTGCTGGCTCACCCGGGGCGATATGACTTGACGACCAAGTGGCTCAAGCGCCTAATAACCGCATTCGTTGAAGCCGGCGGTGATGCAATGGAAGTGGCACAACCACAACAAGCACAACAAGAACGACGCAATTTGGCGGATTATGCTATACAATACAAACTATTAGCTTCTCAAGGCAGTGATTTTCATTACCCCTCACCGTGGATGGAATTGGGGCGAAACCTTTGGTTGCCTTCTGGAGTCGAACCTGTCTGGAAAGATTGGGGTTTAAACCCTATAGATAGAGTCGAGAGACTCGATAATGAGGAATTACAATGAGCCAGTTTTTTTACGTTCATCCAGAAAACCCACAGGCGCGCTTGATCACCCAAGCGGTTGCTATTATCCGTAATGGCGGTGTTGTCGTATACCCAACGGATTCAGGTTACGCACTAGGCTGTCAGTTAGAGAATAAGCAAGCTTTAGAGCGTATTTGCCAAATTCGTCGCCTTGATGATAAGCATAATTTCACCCTATTGTGCCGCGACTTATCTGAGCTCTCTTTTTATGCTCGTGTCGATAACACCGCTTTTCGTCTGTTAAAAAACAATACACCGGGCGCGTATACCTTTATTTTCAAAGGAACCAAAGAAGTCCCGCGTCGTCTTATGAACGCGAAGCGTAAAACTATCGGTATCCGTGTTCCGGATAACCGTATTGCTTTAGATTTATTGGAAGCATTGGGTGAGCCACTGATGTCGACATCACTCATTCTGCCTGGGAACACACATACAGAGTCTGATCCTGAAGAAATTCGCGATCGTCTAGAACATGCTGTCGATGTAATATTAAACGGCGGTTACTTAGGCGAACAACCGACGACAGTAATTGATTTTAGCGATGATGAAATGGTAATTACTCGCGTTGGGGCTGGTGATCCAACGCCATTTGAGTAGGTAATCAAAACGGGTGCTTTTTGACGTAGAATTTGAGATACTATGCGGCCGCGATTTTGGGGTCGCATTTTTTCATTCGACGTCTGTGAAGACGACACAAAGGTAAATAAATGAGCGAAAAGTTACAAAAAGTTTTAGCACGAGCAGGTCATGGTTCTCGTCGAGAGTTAGAAGCGTTGATTAGAACAGGGCGCGTAAGTGTTAATGGCAAGGTAGCTACGTTAGGCGAACGCCTAGAAGATGACAGCGCTGTAGTGCGAGTTGATGGGCATGTTGTGTCAGTCAAAGCGCCAGAAGAAGTGGTGTGTCGTGTTCTAGCTTATTACAAACCTGAAGGTGAACTGTGTACCCGCCATGATCCAGAAGGCCGACGTACGGTGTTTGATCGCCTACCAAAAATTCGTGGTTCTCGTTGGATCTCTGTTGGCCGCCTTGATGCCAATACTTCTGGCCTATTGCTGTTTACTACTGATGGTGAACTGGCTAACCGTTTGATGCACCCAAGCCGTCAGGTTGAGCGTGAATACTTGGTGCGAGTTTTCGGTGAAGTGAACGAGCAAAAAGTACGTAACCTTGTAAAGGGCGTACAACTTGAAGATGGTATGGCTCGCTTTGAAGATATTGTTTATGCCGGTGGTGAAGGTATGAACCATACTTTTTATGTGGTTATCAACGAAGGTCGTAACCGTGAAGTTCGTCGTTTATGGGAATCTCAAGAAACAACCGTCAGCCGTTTGAAACGTGTTCGCTATGGTGATATCTACCTTGATAAGAAATTACCTCGTGGTGGTTGGAAAGAGCTTGATCTTAAAGATGTCAACTACTTGCGTGAACTGGTCGAACTGCGTCCTGAAAAAGAAACGATGCTTGATCTAAGTAAAGACAACACGTCGCGTAAACGTGAACGCTCACGTAGCCAAAAGATTCGTCGTGCTGTTAAACGTCATGAAGAGCGCGTGACAACGACAACAGGTAAGCCGAAAAGTACTCGTACAACCAATGGGACCACAACAGGTCGTCGTAAACCTGCATCAAGCACGCGTAATAGCGGTGCAGAGCAAGGTGGACGCAAACCCAATGGTCGCAGCCCTGCAGGTAAGGCGAAAGCACCTCGTCGCCAGTCTTAATGTTTACATTGAGATAATGAAGTTTTAAAAATCCCGAGCTTTGCTCGGGATTTTTATTGGTAGCTTTGGGATTGTTGATTAAAGTGTAAGTCTTCTTATTTCTGAACTTGGTGATCGTAGTATCACCAAGCCTTCACCCTTACAAACTTTGATTGAGTTGGTAGTAACGACCTTGCTGAGCTAATAAAGCTTGGTGACTGCCGTATTCAACAATCTCCCCTTGTTCAATCAAACAGATCGCATCCATTGATTCTAACTCGACTAAGCGATGGGTAATGAAAATGACGGTTTTGTTGGCAAAGTGTTTTTTAAACAACGCGGTGATTTGCTGTTCCGTTTGTTTGTCTAAACCTTCTGTCGGCTCATCCAATAATAGAATCGAACCATTATGCAAAAATGCACGAGCAATACCGATACGGCGCTTCTCACCACCAGAAAGTTGACGACCACCTTCACCAAGCCAAGCATCTAAACCCTGGTCTTCAAGTAGTTTGGTTAATCCGACTTGTGTTAATGCATGTGCTAGTTGCTCATCATTGGCTGTTGGATCGGCCATCGCTAAATTGTCACGCAAGGTACCATTAAGCACGTCAACCCGTTGACTAACGACACTGATGGTTTTTCTCAGATCACTTTCATTCCAATTTTTAAGTGGTGTGCCTGCAATCGCGATCTCACCTTGTTGAGGATCCCAGTAGCGAGAAAGCAACTGCATTAATGTTGATTTTCCAGAACCGGTCTGGCCAACAATTGCCACACGATGACCTGCGGGAATATGCAAATTCACATTGTTTAATACTCTTTGGTCACCATCAGGGTAGTGAAAGTTTAGGTTTGAAAACTCAATATCAAATTGGCCGCTATGAGAAGTAGTTTTAGTTGGAAATTGAACTTCTGGATCTGCCAAAGTGACATCATTTAGACGACGTGCTGAAGTTAAAGTCTGACCTAAATGCTGGAAAGCACCGGCTATTGGCATTAGCAGCTCAAAGCTTGCCATGGTTGCAAAAGCGACTAAGGCGATCATTGGATCGGGTTGGTTTCCTGCGACGCCATCTGCGGCGAGCCAAATGATCAATACTAACGTCCAGCCATTGGCCAGCATCAATAAAGCTTGTGCAAGCCCCGAGAAATGGGCGTTGGCAAACTGGTTGGCGAGTAATTTATTTTGTGCTGAAAGAATCGCTTCACGGTAACGGTTTTCTGCACCAAATAAGGTCAGCTCACTATAACCTTGCAGCCAATCCAATGTCGTAATGCGTAGTTCTGCTTTATGCTGCGTTAGCTCTGCACCATTGCGTTTACCCAATTTGTAGAATAATACAGGCCAGACTAATAACAGCGTCAGTAAAATTGCTCCGAGTATTAAACCTAACTGTAGGTCAAACCAACATAGGAAAGCGGTGAGGGCTGTAATACCAAAAATGCCGACGGTGACGGGGCTGATCAAGCGCAAATAGACATGATCCATGGCATCAATATCTGCTACTAAGCGGTTGAGTAGGTCGGCATCTCTTAAATTAGATACTTTCCCTGGTATAAGTGGAGCAAGCTTTTGGAAAAAGAAAATACGTAGATCGGTTAGCAGTTTGAAAGTTGCATTATGACTTACGACTCGCTCTCCCCAACGCCCTGCGGTTCTGCCCATCGCGAACCCTCGCACAAACGCGCCGGGTAGCATGTAATTAAAGGTTTCTCGGGCAATGGTTAAGCCTGCAATTGCTGCTGCGGATAAGAACCAACCCGAAAGAGTTAATAGACCAATAGAAGCAAACAAGGTTAAAAAGGCAAGAAGCATTCCCAGCGATAAGCCGAACCAGTGTTTTTTATACAGTTTTAGATAAGGGATTAGATCACGCATCAAGGTTCCCCTTATTGTTTTCATCTAAGGCTTGGTTAGCTGACAACATATCGGCAAATAACCCGGCTTGTTGACTGAGCGAGGTGTAATCACCGCTTTGAACAATCTTTCCATCATTCATCACCAAGATTTGTTGTACCGACTTCAGCGGTGCAAGTTGGTGTGTCACCATCAATGCAGTTTTATCGATAATTTGGCTATTTAAACCTTTCATCACTAACTGTTCACTGCGCGCATCTAAACTGGCTGTCGGTTCATCAAGCAACCAAAAATTACCGTTTTGCAGCATAGCGCGTGTGAGTGCTATACGTTGAGCTTGCCCGACAGACAAGCCGCCAGAGCGATCGGTAATAGCGTATTCAAGACCGTGTTTATCTACAAATTCAGCAGCGAAAGCATTCTCTAAGGCCGCTCGAACCGTATCATCACTTAAATCGTTTTGACCGAGTGTAATATTTTCGTAAATGGTCCCATGTAATAGAAGCGGATTTTGTCCGACCCAACTGATCTGTTTACGCCAACTGTTGTGATTAATTTGACTTAGTTCAATGCCATTGATAGTTAAGCTTCCTTGATAGGGCATAAAGCCTAGAATTGCATTGATTAAGCTGGTTTTTCCTGCACCGCTTGGGCCAACTAGCGCCGTGGTTGTTTGGCCATCAAGGGTAAACGAAAGCGGGCCAACCAGTCTTTTGCCTTCGGGGCTGAACACTTCGAGATCTCGAGCTTTGATTTCTATATGTTTTACATCGTCTAAAACGTGATCGCCTGATTTTACTTTACTCACGTCGGTTTCTAAAAATTCGACAATACTTTCCGCAGCACCAACGGCTTGTTGTTTGGCATGGTAGAAGGTACCTAAGTCGCGCAGTGGTTGGTAAAATTCTGGTGCGAGTATCAAGATAAATAGCCCCGAAAAGAGCGTAATACTGGTTCCGTAGTAGCCGAAATTCAATTCACCAATAAAGCTGAAGCCAAAATAGACCGCAGTAATAGCAATGGAAATTGAGGTAAAAAACTCCAATACCGCTGAGGATAGAAAAGCAATCTTCAAGACATCCATGGTGCGAGTACGAAATACTTCGGATGCACCTCTGAGCTGCTCGGTTTCTGCTTGGGTGCGATCAAACAAGCGGATCGTTGTCATTGACTGTAGGCGATCATAAAAATGCCCAGACAAACGTTGCAGTGCTTTAAAGTTTTTGCGGTTGGCGTCCGCCGCTTTCATGCCAACCAATGCCATAAACATCGGCACTAATGGTGCGGTGATGAGGAAAATTAAACCAGCAGCCCAGTTAACGGGAAATACCACAATAAGAATAATGAACGGAATCAGTACTGACAGTGACATTTGCGGAAGGTATCGAGCAAAGAAATCTTGCATATCTTCTACTTGTTCAAGCAATAACGTTGCCCATGAGCCAGCAGGCTTTCCTTTTATATAGGCAGGGCCAAGTTCGCGTAGTTTATCTAAAATGAGTTGACGGATATAAATGCGGATCTGTTCTCCGCAGCGAAAACCGGCAATTTCACGTCCCCAAGCACAAGCGGCTCGGATCGCGATGGTGGCGGCTAGGCCCACAAAATAGGGAATGAGCTCTGCTTTATCGACATGTTCAATAATCAGTTGATGCAGAATGGAGGCGAGGAGTGCGGCCTGAGCCAGCAAAAACACACTTGATAGTACGCCAAGGCTGACAGCGATCATCAACCAGCGTTTCGCTAGTTTGCTCTGCTGTTTGAGCCAATTATTCAAGCTACGTTGTTTTTTCTTATCCATTTCGAAGGCTTAATGATAATTATTATGTAAACGGAAGGGTGCTAGTATACAAAAGAAAGCCCAGTGGATATACCACTGGGCTGTAGGGTTTTGTTATAAAACTGGAAAATAACCTTTTGTTTACTTATTGTTTAGGCCATCTAAATAACGTTCTGCATCAAGAGCGGCCATACAGCCAGTGCCTGCAGAGGTAATTGCTTGACGATAATTATGGTCCATTACATCACCAGCGGCGAAAACACCTTCGATGCTGGTTTGTGTGGCGTTGCCGTTAAGACCTGATTTTACAAGGATATAGCCATCTTTCATTTCAAGTTGGCCTTTGAATATTTCAGTATTTGGCTGGTGGCCAATAGCAATAAATGCCCCCATGACATCAAGCTGTTCCGTTTTATCAGATTGTGTATGTTTCAAACGAACACCAGTTACACCCATATCATCGCCTAATACTTCATCTAGTGTTCGGTCGGTATGGAGGATGATATTACCGTTTTCAACCTTATCCATCAGGCGGTTGATTAGGATCTTTTCTGCGCGGAATGAATCACGACGATGGATAAGATGTACTTCAGCTGCAATATTTGACAGATACAGTGCTTCTTCTACGGCAGTATTACCACCACCGATAACTGCTACCTTTTGGTTACGGTAAAAGAAACCATCACAGGTTGCACACGCTGAAACGCCACGTCCTTTAAAGGCTTCCTCAGAGTCTAAACCTAGGTAACGCGCCGATGCACCGGTTGAGATGATAAGAGCATCACAACTGTATTGTGCGCTATCACCTTTCAGCTGAAATGGGCGTTGTGATAAGTTCACTTCATTGATGTGGTCAAATACGATTTCAGTTTCGAAGCGCTCGGCATGCTCTTTCATTCGTTCCATTAACGCAGGGCCCGTGAGGCCTTCGGCGTCTCCTGGCCAATTTTCAACTTCTGTAGTGGTCGTTAACTGGCCACCTTGCTGCATACCGGTAACGAGAACTGGATTAAGGTTAGCGCGAGCCGCATAAACGGCAGCGGTATAGCCTGCAGGACCAGAACCAAGAATAAGAAGTTTGCAATGTTTTACGTCGCTCATGTGCGCTCCAGTATCGAAGATGCTCGAAAAATTTGATTCGATTGTAGGGAATATGTATGGGTAATAAAAGAATTAACAAGAGGGTTTTTAGAAATAAATAGTTATATGCCTAGAGACATTTGGAATGTCTAATGGCCTTACTGATGCAATGATTTACCAAAAGCTCAAGGTATTGTACAAACTAATCTTAGGGAAAGAACTTACACAGTGGTCTTCGTACCTAGACTAAGGGTATTCGGTAGACATCTGCATAGTGGCGCTTATACTTGTCTTTTCTTATTTGTATTTGATACTAAAAATTAGAATTTGTTCTGAAATGTTCGGCTTTCTAGTTTGGCACATCAAATTAACTTTTAACGCTTATTTAAAAGGTTGCCAATGAAAGAGTTAATTATCCACATTATTACAGTGTTCATGGGCTTTTTTGCCATCATGAATCCGATAGCAAATACACCGATATTTCTTGGGCTAACCAGTGGCGACGATAGAGGTACCGTTAAATCGATAGCATTTAGATCGGTGTTTATTGCATTCATTATTGTGTCGATTTTTGCGATATCAGGAAAAATCATTTTTGATATGTTTGGTATCACTTTGTATGCGTTGCGCATTACTGGTGGAGTGATCGTATTTTTGATCGGCTATCGTATGCTACAAGGTGAATCTTCACCAAATCATGATGAAAAAAAGGCCGAGGCGGTACGGAAAGATAAAGATGTCGCACTAGGGATCGCCGTTTCACCCTTGGCTATGCCTATTTTGGCAGGCCCTGGTACTATTGCGACAGCGATGAACTTCGCAACTGAAGGCGGCGTTGTTGAAACCGTTGTCACTATTATCGCTTTCGGATTATTGTGTGCATTAACCTGCATACTTTTCTTGTTTGGTGAACGCTTTGTTAAAGCGATTGGACCAAGTGCACTCAACGTAGTAACACGAATGATGGGTTTGATACTGGCTGTTATTGGTACTCAAATGTTGATCGAAGGAATCCATCAAGCTTACCAATCTTTAGGTTTTTAATTTATTTGAATGAGTGAATCCCCATCAACATAGATATATTGTGTTGATGGGCAATGAACGCTCAGTCTGTACCTTGGTAACGTCAAGTTGCTAGGGAGCGTTTCTGTTCATTATACTGTTTCCGTATCAATGCTCTGCACCATGCCTTCTTCATTTTAGTTTTAGACTTTCCATATTTAAAATGGTTATTAACCGACTGATTTTTATCTATTTAAATCTTAATCTAGTGACCTTGTCTAAATAATCAATAGTGAATACTGTCTTTTTGGTTTTTATGGCCAATATATAGTGGTTTTTTGGTTTTATATTTTTTATTTGACTAAGTTGTCGGAGTTAATGTTCGCTATATCTTGAATTTGTAATATTTCAACGTATCCTTTATGTAAATTTATTGTTAAATAAAGTTTGAAGGTATGTGCTTTCATTAAGGAGTCGATGATGTTAAACGCACACGAAAACACCCTACATATTACTCGATTGAGCCAAGAGGCGATTCAACAATTAGCGCCATCGTTTGCTCAACTGCCTCATACAGAACATGCGGACGGACAATACCGTTTACGTCGTTATTCGGTGGTTCGATTGATTGATGGAAAAGTTGAAGCACTGGATAAGCACGATTTTATGCAAACGGATCAAATCAATCATTTTCAAGGCAACGTGATTCGCCATTTTGATCCTATTTTGCCCTCAACACTACAAAGCCCAGCAATGAATGAAGTGTGTACTCTGTTCGTTCAATCTAATGGATTGCCCAATGGGCAAGAAATTGAAATTCACCAAATTCGCATTTCAGCGGTTTATGATGAAACACAAGTTGCTCCAGAAGGGGTTCATCAAGATGGTTTTGATCATATCGCTTTGGTTGGCATAAATCGCCATAACATCGTGGGCGGTGAAATCATGCTGTATAACGACAGTCATGAGGCTCCTTTCTTTCGTAAGATTTTAGATAATGGTGAAGTTGCGATGCTCGCTGACAGTAAATTGTGGCACAACGCCAGCCCAATTCGTTCTATTGAACATGGTGAGGAAGGTCATATGGATGTGTTTGTATTAACGGCAAAGGGTGGTAAAAATGACCTTCACTCCTGAAAAGGTTCGATCACAGTTTGATGCATTGTCTCAAGAATATAACGGCAAGCCAGTCTGTTTTTTAGATGGACCCGGTGGATCTCAAGTTCCTCGCACTGTATTAAGATCAATGACCCAATATTTGGGGTACTTTAATTCCAATTTAGGTGGGCATTTTTTTTCTAGTAGAAACACGACAGATTTAATGCAGCAAGCACGTGAATCTGCACAAGCTTTGCTTAATGCTGAATCATCGGGGAATATTGTCTTTGGTGCAAATATGACCTCTCTGACATTTCAGCTTAACCGCGCCATTAGCCGTGATTGGCAACCTAATGATGAAGTGATCGTGACCGCTTTAGACCATTACTCGAATGTCTCTAGTTGGCAACAAGCCGCGCAAGATAAACAAGTTATCGTTCATCAGGCCAAAGTTGATGAAGGTGATTGCTCGCTGGATATCGACCATCTACTTTCGCTGCTAAATAGTAAAACTAAATTAGTTGCGATCACGTATGCATCAAACACGACAGGCTCGATAGTCGATGTAAAGCGCGTTATTGACGCTGCGCATCAAGTGGGAGCAATGGTTTATGTTGACGCCGTTCACTACGCTCCTCACCATTTGATTGATGTTCAGGCTTTAGGCTGCGATTTTCTTGCATGTTCAGCGTATAAGTTTTTTGGACCACATGTAGGGATCGCCTACATTGCCTCACATTGGTTACACGCGCTGAGACCTTACAAAGTAGAGCCTGCCACTAATATTGGTCCTGGCCGTTTTGAAACTGGGACGCAGAGTTTTGAAGGGTTAGCTGGCGTTATTGCTGCGGTGGAATATTTGGCTCAATGGGGCGATCCAAGCCGTACTCTCAGACAGCGTTTAGTAGAGAGTTTTGCGCAATATAATCAGCATGAGCGTCAATTAAGCGAGTATTTTTTATATAAACTGCGGGCATTAACGTCAGTTACGTTATACGGTCTTGATAAAGCTGACAGCCAATTACGCACACCAACTTTTGCTATTCGCTTTGCACATCATCATCCTGAGATCATAGCGAAAACCTTGGGTGAGCATAATATTTGTGTATGGAATGGGCACTTTTATGCGTTAGGTTTAGTACGTCAACTTGGTCTGGAAGAAAGCGGTGGTGTTGTGCGTATTGGTTTTATGCATTACAACACACGAGAGGAAATAGACCGACTATTTGCTGTGTTATCAACGTTTGATTAAAGAGAGTCAAAAACCTCATTCAGCGAATGAGGTTTTCTTCAAATAGAAGCAATGTTAGTTTGAAACCTCAACTTCATATGAGGTGAATTTACGAATGTTGATTACGCCGGTGTCAAACAGCAAATACTGACCTTTGATGCCTTGTAAAACGCCAGATACGACAGGGTTTTTATCAAAATTATGTGAGGCTATTTTTTTCGGATGTTGTTCTACCGGGTATTTGATAGCAGTTATATTCTCATCCAAAGTTTGGATCGCATCTTCACCAAATTGCACTTTTAGTTGCGCAATTTTGTCCTCAATCAAAGGAAGTAACTGGGCAAATTTAGTTTCAAGAGTCATGGGCTCACCATCACCTTTCAGTAATTCACGCCAATTTGTTTTATCAGCAATATGTTTTGCAAGTTCTACCTCAATCAAACCTGAAAGATAACGCGTTTTCACTTTGAATATTGGTAACCCTTGCGTTGCACCTTGATCAATCCAACGTGTTGGAATTTGCGTGTGGCGGGTGATCCCTACTTTCAAACTGGAGGTATTAGATAGGTAAACATAGTGGTCAACCATGCAGTTTTTGTCTGCCCATTCAGGTTCACGACAAGTTCCTTGATTATAGTGACAGGTTTCAGGTTTCATGATGCACATATCGCAACTAGCGAGTTTTCTCATGCAGACAAAACAATGTCCTTGAGAATAACTTTTCTTGGTTTTTTTGCCGCATGAACAACAATAAATATTACCCGTGTGAGTGAGTGTTAATGACTGGCCGATGAATTGATTGAGGGCAATCAGTTCATCTCCTACCGGTAGTTGGTAAGAGACGTGATCATTGAGGCTAGAATGTAATTTCTTCAGTGTACCTGTCGCTAAGAGAGACATGACATATACTCATTATTGTTAGTTTGAGTCATTCTAACAGAAAAATAGTTGGCTTTGGCGGGGCTGTTTTACACCATGATTGATTTTACTTAAGCGTTAGCTAAATAAGTATTTATTGAAGTTGGTCGTAAAATAGAATGATAAAAGTCAATTAAACATAGAAATTTTGGCACCAATGTATTAAAAACAAGACATTGTTACTGTTTTTTCATTGGGCAAAAAAAGTAAAGACAATGTTTAACCTTCAAGGAGTGAAGGTTAAACATTGTTAGGGGGTAATTACATGACGGCTTTCCCCAGATTTCTGGTCGGATTGATGCTCTTAACGGTCATTATAGTAGTGACATATCTTGCTATTGGTGATCAAAAGGTACTAAAAATCACACCCTCTCAATACTCTTTTCATCCAACAAATGATCAGTTTGATGGGGGGCTATCGACATCTGAGCTAAGTCTTCAAAATGGGCAAGCACATCTTAGTTGTGATTTGTTACCAAGTAGCTACCAGTGGCCTTATTGTGGGATTTCTATTCACGCCAATGATGATCCTCGGGTCGGTTTGGATTTATCTGATTATCACACCGTTAGGTTGAGTATTGATTTTACGTACAGTCAATCTGCCTCTCCTCCTGCGATACGTTTTTATCTGCGAAATTTTAATCATGAATATTCAACCGTTGAGAATGAATATACACATAAATACAACGGATTAGAGTTCTCACTTGGGGGGAAAGGTGAGATTGAAATTCCGATGGCAAACCTTCAAGTCATGACGTGGTGGTTAGTGGATAACCGCATTGGTATTGAACATTCTGCGCCCGAATTTAGTAATGTGAATAAAATTGAGTTTGCTACAGGCTCTGGAAGTGAACTCGGTCATTATGAGATGCACGTCAATAGTGTGGAGTTTATCGGCGCTTATGTTAACGGTGAGCATCTATTTCTATTTTTATTGAGCTTTTGGATGTTGGTTGGCTTATCTATTTCATTCAATGAGATGCGCAAAAGTCGGCATGAGGCCCAACTTGCACTACAGCGCCAAGAGCATTTAAAAATTATTAACCGTACACTTCGTTCTCAAAACATTAAGTTTGCCGAAATGGCCCATCGCGACTCTTTGACCGGTGCGTTAAACCGCAATGGAATTCGAGAGTGGTTAAATGAGTGTGCACACAAGGTGCGTTGGTCCGATACTCAATTTTGTACGTTGTACATCGATATTGACCACTTTAAAAGTGTCAATGATAGCTACGGCCACTCGACCGGAGACGATATTTTGCGAGAGTTTGCCATGGTAACAATGAGCACTCTTCCGGAAAAAGATCGCTTAGTTCGGTGGGGGGGGGAAGAATTTATTGTATTTTGCGTTGACACTTCGCTCCAAGAAGCTTGTGCTAGAGCCGAAAAATTAAGGCGCAGAGTTGAAGCACACCTTTGGGTTCATGGTGATAAGTTAACGTGCAGTATTGGTGTTGCGATGATGGGGGACGAACGTATCACTGAAATGATTGCCAGAGCTGATGATGCTTTGTATCAAGCAAAAAACAAAGGGCGTAATCGTGTTGAGATTAACTACGGGCTTGTACAACGAGAAGCGAGTTAGTTGCGTTTTTCAGCGTGAGAATCATCAATCATGATCGGTTCTTTAGGCCCCAGAAACCTCGGCTGTGTATGGATGATATAGAGATCCAAGAAGGCTTTTGTTCGAGCAAAAACCTCGCGTAACCTCACTTTAAAACCAGAGCTATTGGTCGGGCCAGACACGGCTAAACATTGGGCGTTAATGTTATGGTGGTTCGCAATGAATAGCGCGCGCTCACAATGAAATTGCTGAGAAATGATTAAGAAGTTATCGGTTTCAAAAATACGCTTCGCTCGTATGATGGAATCTAAGGTTCGAAAACCAGCATAGTCCAAGTAGATACTTTCAGTTGGAACTCCCGCTCGTAATAAGTCACGTTTCATTGTCCAAGGTTCATTGTATGAACGGTGGGCATTGTCGCCACTCAGTAAGAAGTTTTTAACTTTTCCTTGATCATAGAGAGAAATAGCCGCCTCTACGCGGTGGGTATAATATTCATTGAGTATTTTCCCCAAATATTTGCTGGTTCCAAGTACAACCGCGACTTGGAACTCACCAACTTGCGACTGGTCAGTCAAAATTTGCTCAGACGCTTGCCAGCTTACCCAGCGATCGATACCAACAACGCCTACACATAGCAAAATCAATAAAACAGATGCATAACGAAGTGGTTTGGAAAGATATTTTTTCCAAAAATGCTGGAGTTTATGTGAGAGGGAAGAGTTTAACACTAAATTTGACGGTTCCTTTGCGCCCATATTCCGATAACAGTAAAAGATAACATAACAATGCTAAACATCATGCCTTGTTCTAACTTTGAAAGTGTCTGAGCAAGGTAAGGGCTTGCTTTGATAATGATCAAACCGTAACCAAAGGCGTTAATCAATATAAATGCCAATGTACGAATAACAAAGTGCTGATCACGCATTAATCGGCGCATAAAAGCGTTGATATCCGAGCCCAGCATCACCAATAAACAGGCGATGAAGGCTGTAGAAATCTCACCCAGATAGGGAGCAATATAGTGCCCTGCAGGGGCCAAAAAATTCATCATATTGATTCACAAATAAAGCCGCTAGCGTTTTGCTCGGCAGTGCGTTTCCCTTACTCATTGAAGTTGTAGCGAGGCATGTTGCGCTTGCTAACCCCAATCACAGCGTTGATTTAGTGATTGGGGCAGTAGTTTACTTGTCGCTAACCTGCAATTGGATAATACAACGGATTGCTTATCAGTTAGAACGCTGTGCGTTTATAACGGCGATAGGTCGGTTGCCAGAAATGCTGCTCGATGGCACTTTCTAATACATCGTCAGAGATTTCAAGAGCAACACCCTGTTCAATTGCCTTTTTAGCGACAGCGAAAGCGATTTTTTTAGAAACCGAGTGGATCGCTTCTAGTGGTGGAAGCAATGCGCCGTGTCCGTTTAGTGCCAGTGGTGAGCACAAGGCAAGTGCACGACTTGATTCCATCAGCATTTCATCGGTGACGCGGCTAGCGTTAACCGCTAGCACGCCTAAGCCGATGCCTGGGAAGATGTAGCTATTATTGCACTGCGCAATCGGGTAGGTTTTACCATTGTGCTGAACAGGATCAAACGGACTGCCAGTGGCAACTAAGGCTTCGCCATTTGTCCAACGAATAATGTCGTTCGGTGTTGCTTCTACGCGACTGGTTGGGTTGGACAATGGGAAAATAATCGGACGTGGGCAATGCTTGTGCATTTCAGTGATCACTTCTTCACTGAACAAACCAGGGGCACCAGAGACGCCAACCAAAACGGTTGGTTTACCATTACGCATTACATCGTGAAGTGAGAAGCCGCTGCCTTCAGTCACCCAATCTTTTGTATCGGTATTTTTTTGCACTAGACGTTGTTGGAAGTCGAGTAAGTTAGGCATCCCTTCCTGTAATAGACCCCAGCGATCCACCATGTAAACTTGAGAGCGCGCTTGTGCATCAGAAATGCCTTCAGAAACCATTTGTGCGATGATCGCTTCAGCAATACCACAACCAGCAGAACCTGCGCCTAAGAAGGCGATACGTTGTTCTGATAGCTGACTGCCTGCCGCTTTACAAGCTGCCAATAATGAACCGACGGTAACTGCAGCGGTGCCTTGGATATCATCATTGAAACAACAAATGCGATTTTTATAACGTTCAAGCAGTGGCATGGCATTTTTCTGTGCAAAATCTTCGAATTGGATCAAAGCATCAGGCCAACGACGTTGTACCGCTTGAATGAATTCCTCCACAAAAGCGTCATATTCTGCACCAGTAATTCGCGGATGACGCCACCCCATGTACATAGGATCTGCAAGTCGTTGCGGGTTGTTGGTGCCGGCATCAAGAACAATCGGCAGTGTGTAAGCTGGGCTAATACCGCCACATGCGGTATAAAGTGCCAGTTTGCCGATCGGAATTCCCATGCCGCCAATGCCTTGGTCACCTAAACCTAGAATGCGTTCACCATCGGTCACTACGATGACTTTCACGTTATGGTTAGCGGCGTTATTTAATAAGTCATCGATACGATCTCGATTTGGGAATGAGATGAACAAACCGCGTCCACGGCGATAAATATTCGAGAAATTTTCACATGCGGCACCCACCGTTGGTGTATAGATGATAGGCATCATCTCAGTAATGTGATTTTGTACCAAACGGTAGAAAAGTGTCTCATTGGTATCTTGGATATTGCGTAGGTAGATATGCTTGTCCATATCACTTTCGAAACTGCAGTACTGCTGATAGGCACGTACCACCTGTTCTTGAATGGTTTCCGTTGTTTCAGGAAGCAGCCCTTCTAAATTGAACGATCTGCGCTCTGAAGCACTAAATGCACTGCCTTTATTGAGCAGTGGGGTACTGAGTAGAGCAGGGCCAGCATAGGGAATATAAAGAGGGCGTTTGTCGTTATTCATTGTAAGCCTATTATAGGGTGGAGAGGAGACTCGAAAATGATAACGGTTTACTCATGATATTGTAAATAGATGGGCCATGATACATAACGCAGAATACTGAACTAAAGAGGACAAAACGTTATCTTGCACCTACTTCAAGTTGTTTGAGTATATAATCCTCTACAAATGTCTTCAGACTCTTATTTACATGCAATTTTTACCTATTGATACGCTAGAAAAGTCATTCAAATCTGAGCTACTCATTCAGCATTTAGTCGTTGAAGCAGAAACGGGATCAGGGAAGTCGACCCGTTTGCCTTTGTGGTCATTACATGTAGGCAGGGTACTAGTGATTGAACCAAGACGTATCGCTTGTACCTCGTTGGCAAGTTTTCTGGCCAATGAACATAATGAACCTGTAGGTAAAACGATAGGTTATGCGATCAAGTTAGAGCAGTATTTCGATGCCAATACACAAGTTGTATTCGTAACACCTGGTGTGGCTTTACGTTGGTTTGCTGAAAATAAATTGCATGATTTCAAGGTGGTCATGGTTGATGAATTTCATGAACGCCGCTGGGATACCGATCTATTAGTTGCATTGCTTAATCAGCAGCAAACACATCGTATTGTTTTAACTTCAGCAACGATTGAAGGAGATAAGCTGGCACGTTATATTCGTGGTAAGCGGTTAGTGGCGCAAGGTCGAAAGTTTAATGTGGCTGTTAACTACCGTGCCAATGACAGCCGCCAGCTTCCAGATGCAAGACATTTAGAGCAGCGAGTGAAGGCGGAGGTCGTTAGTGCTTATGGAGCAACTCAAGGTGATATCCTAGTTTTTCTCCCTGGTCGTAAAGAAATTCAGCAATGCCAACAGGCATTATCTAACATCGAAGATTTACTGGTGCTGCCACTTCATGCGTCAGTGTCAGAGCATGAACGTGAGCTTGCGTTAACGATCCAACCGCAACAAAAAGTCATTCTTGCTACCAATGTAGCGGAAACCTCACTCACTATTCCTAATGTGACAGTTGTTATTGATAGTGGCTTAGAGCGCAGAACTGAGCAACGCAACGGTCGTACCACTTTAAGTTTAAAGCATATTTCTAAAGCTAGTGCCAATCAGCGCTCGGGACGGGCAGGGCGTGTGATGGATGGAACCGCAGTGCGGCTATATGGTCAACATGCCGCGCTTGCTAATGTCACGCCACCAGAGCTACAACGCGAGGAATTGGTTGAAGCTATGCTTGCGAGCGCGAGTTGTGGTTATCCACTGCCGAGATTAACGTTTCTAGAGCCGCTGCCAGAAAAAGCACTAAAGAGTGCACTGACTATATTGCGCCAGATGGACGCCATTGATGAAGATGGCCAAGTTACAGAGCATGGCTTACAACTCGCGCCACTTCCTATTGACAGCTTATATGCCGATTTAGTCACGCGAATGCCTTCAAAAGCATTGAAAGAAGCGATGGTTGATTTAACCGCTGCCCTTTCGGTCTCTGCTTCACTCTATTCGTTATCCAGTAATGAGGAGGCATTAGATTCCTTAGTACAGCAAGAACCTTGTCAGTGCGATGGGCAATTATTGATCCGAATAGTTCGTGGAGAAACTTTTAGCGGGGTAACGGTTGATCAACAGGTTCTTAAGGAAGCAAAGGGACTTTCAGCACAAATGAGAGCAATCTTCGTGTTGCCCCACCTAGACGTTGCCTCCCGTTATCAAAGATCTAGTTTGGCAAAAGAAATCGCTCGTTTACACCCTGAACTCGTTTTTGTTCGTCGAGAAAAACGTCGAGATGCGCTTGGTAATGGCCAAATGGAAGTTATGCCAGCAAGAAACAGCCGTTTTAGCCAAGAGTGTCAAGCAGCATTGGTATTAGACCAACACAGTTTGGCCGGGCGAGGCGTTAAGCAAACGCTGACCTTAGCGACAGTAATGATGCCAATTGATCTGGCGATAATTGATGAACTTAATTTGGGAGAGTGGCAGCAAGATGATGTTATTTATGAGAATGGCAAACTCAATACTCGTTTGAATCTGATCTACGCGGGGCGCAAAATTGTAAGTCGACAGGTTGAAGCTTGTGGTGAGTTTGCCATTATCCCCTTAGTTGAAGCGGTTAAAAATGGCGATATTCTACCGGGTTTAGCTCAGACTCGGATGACAGAGATTGCGCATTGGCGCTTATATGTTGAGCTTGGTTTGGATGAAACAAAGACTTCCCACCACAACATGACTTTTGATCGTTGGTTTAAAGATCAGCTTAAAACATTAGAAGTTAGCAGCTTAGAAGATCTATCGATATTTGATGTCGACGATTTTGAGTTTGATGGTATTCCATATTGGCAGTATGAGGATTTTGCTAATACTTACCCCTTTGAGCTTTATCTAGGTGATCTTAACTTAAGCGTTGAATACCATGTTGCTAAGAAGCTCATTTATCTTGTGTATAAAAGTGGTTTACGAAAAGGTGATCCTAAACGTTGGGAGTTACCAAGATGGCAAGGCTTTAGAATTCAATATAAAAAAGCGAGTCGTATTGTCGATATAAGGTGATGTTTTCCTTCACTGTTTGAAATATTAATCAATCAGGCACATATGTCGTAAAGTCTGTTTGTGTTTTGTTACACAACTGATTTTTATATAGCTATTTCGCGGGAAGCTTGGGCATAAAAGACGATTTTTTTATATCCTATTGCTATATAGATAAGCTTATATGATATTGAGTACAGTATGCTGCTAATTTGTCGGAGGACAAAATGAATACACAAGAAATAAATCGTGCCGTGTTCGATTACACGACATTTCTTGGTGCTTCGTGTAATAAAAAATGGACTTTTATTGAAGCGATGACGTCATTTGCGCCGATCTTTGGGATGATGTGGAAAGACAGCATTAAAGAATTATCGACTCCAGAAGATCGCTTGTGGGAAATGGCACTAAAATCGTTGTCACCACGTCGTAGTGATGAATCTAATCTCATTTCATTAGTGAAACTTGCGAAGCTAGAAGGGATCGATGAGCTAACTTTAGTGATGCCATATCCATTAGACTCGGAGCAGATTCAGGCGATTGAGAGTAAAAGCAAAACACTCATTCGAACGACCAAACCAGATGAGTTTGTCATTACGCTATAGATAGTATATGTCTACATATAATAACGGGGCGTATAGCCCCGTTGTCTTAAATACCAGCCTATCGACCTAGTCAATTAAGCCATATTGCGTACTTAAAATATCAATGATCTCTTGTTTTGGATTTTTGCTAAGTTCGACAGGGCGACCAATGATCTTTTCCGCAATTCCTAAGTATGTTTTTGAAATGTCCATCAGTGCTTCCAAAGGTAAAGCATTATCACGAGCGAGTGCCTCACGCTCAGTCATTCTTTCTTTATTAAGTAAGATATCGGGATCAGGAAAATAGTTAAGTAAGAATTGACGGAAACCTTCTTTGGAATTTTCAACGATTTCCCCATGCTGGTAAGCATTATTATCCCAAATACGAGATGAATCTGGCGTACCGACTTCATCCATATAAATCAGCTTTTCAACACCGTTGGTATCAGCCACGTAACCAAACTCAAATTTAGTATCAACGAATATTTGATCCACCTTTGCAAGTGCTTGACTTATAACGCCAAAACCTTCCTTCAGTAGTTTCTCATAAAGTGCAATATCGTCAGCGCTGTTGAAGTTGAAGGCAGAAAAATTTTCTTCAATGTTGCGGCGGGTTATGTTTACATCGTCAGCTTCAGGTACGCCCGGTATGCCTTTTAAAATGCCTTTTGTTGATGGTGTAATTAGCATTTCAGGTAGGGCTTTATCTTTTTGTAGCCCTTCCGGAAGCTGAATACCACAGAATTCACGCTCGCCTTTCTCATACGCACGCCACATTGAACCAGTAATGTATTGGCGGCAAATAGCCTCAATTTTTACTGGTTTGGCTTTTTGAACAATCCACACGAAAGGGTGAGGGATATCTAGGATATGGCTATCAGCTAAGCCATTATCTTTAAACAATTTAAACCAATGGTTTGATATCGCATTCAATGCTGCACCTTTACCGGGAACACCTTTGATGTCACCTTCAGCGTGCCAAATATAATCAAAGGCCGATATTCTGTCGCTAATGACCATAATTGCCAAAGGGGCATCTGGTGCGACGTTGTATCCTTTTTCTTGAATTAAACGGCGGCTGTCTTCTGCCGTTAGCCAATAAACGGAGCGGACTTTACCACTGTGAACAGGTTGGTGAGTGCGAATTGGGAGGTCGTCATTGACGGCAAGAACTTGATCAGCGAGGCTCATTTAGACATTCCTATCTTTTTCAAACGTCATACAGAGAAGATATCTCTAGCATAAAGCAGGTATGGATATCGATTAACTGTGCGCATCATACCAGAACTATTGCTCGCTGCCAGATAAATAGCAATCGTTTGCTTTTTATCTGGCTACTTTATTGAATTTTGAGTTTATAGAAAGAAATAAAGGAGAAAAATAATGAAAAAAACCTTCCCAGAGGGAAGGCAAAAGACAGTGTATAAACGTTGATCTTAATTAATGGAATTGTGGATGTCTGCCTTCAACGAAAAACACTTCACATTGATGTTCTGCCGCCAACTGTTTCAATAATGCTTGGTTAACCGTTTCGATGCCGTTTGAGGCGATAACGGCGCTAGCATTACCTGATCGAATTGCTTTAATCACAATCTCTAACTCAGATAGAGATTGAGAAGGTTTCATATGAATTACTCTATCGCAATGTATGTTAAAGGAAGCAAATTGTTGATATTGAGGACGAGGGCATTCAGCGGTAAATAAGATCCACTGTTGTTGCTGTTGAGACAGTCCAGCCAATGTTGACATCATGTTCTCTACAGTACCCTTTTGCGGACGTGAAGAAGTATACCGATGATGTCTAACTAGAGTGTGTGATCTAAAATTTGCTTGAAACATAATACTGTCCTTATACACATGCTGTATGTGTATACAGTATTTTAAGAGGTTGGTTTGATCAAGTTATTTTTGTTGTTTTTATCAGCAAAAAAGATCGATTTAATTATGGTTTTTGTTTTAATTTATTGATTTAGTTTGAGTTTTTTGAAAATTTTGGCTGTTTAAAAAAACAACGACATTACAGGTTTTGTGATCTAGATAGACTAAGGATGACCGTAGTAATACCTGTATATCCATCAGTTACGCGGGATTGAAGTTCGATAGCTTACGTGGATAAATCAAAAAAGCGCCAAAAGGCGCCTTTCTGTCGAACATATATGACTTTACTGTGAAAGTGACTGTCGTTCTCTTACTGCTTGTTCTGCAATATTAAATTGTCTTACGTCCATTCTTGCAAACTCATTACAGTTTTCACATGAGTTGTGCGATTTCCCATCAATATAGTTGTGTTTAGTTAGTAGCTTTGGTTGTTTACACCAATCGCAGATACCTTCAATCGTAAACATTTTATCTCCCCACCTAGACTATTTAGGTGCAATTCTCACGCGAGATTATCCCATATTAAAAACAGATAAGTTAACTATTTGTTACTAAAATTGAGATGGGGATCGATTGCATTACCTTTATTTTATTAGGGTGAAGGTTATCTATGAAACATCCAGAAATAAAATTTACTTTTTATTAACACTGCACAGGATGATTTTTAACGCAGCATTCAAACGTTTCATTTCATCTTGAGAACCTTTTAGATCAGGATGATAGATTTTTGAAAGTTGTTTATAACGGAGCTTAATGGCTTTTTCATCGGGAAGAGCCGAGGGTTTGAATCCAAATAGCGTACATGCCAGCAACAGTTTTTGATCTTGAGATTGGTTTGCATGCAGCTGTTGCAGTCTTTTGAGTTCTCTAAATAGGGTTTCTAATTGTCTCTTTTGTTGTTTGATGACGAAAGCTTGGGATTGATTGTCTTTTTGTAATTTATTGTTTGCTTGATTCTTATTTTCGCGGTGTCTTTTAATCAAAAATCGATAGATGTACCAAGTGACTAAGCAGATGATCGCTAGCACAATCAATGATAAGTAATCAGCCATGATATCGGCTTGCGGTTTTGTTGTTGATGCTGAACTTATTGATGCTTCTTCTTCAGAAGTGGTGGTGAATGCACTATTTAGTTGTTCAATAGATGAAATTTGTTTGGCTCGTTGTTTATTAAATTTTTCCTCGAGCACTCGAGCATAACCTTCTTCAGCTTGAGTATTTTCGGCTGCCGCAGCATGGTACCAAATTTCTGAAAGTTCAAGTGGCGATGGGGATGATGGCAGTGTTTCATACAGCTGAGCAAGTCGCAGTTGAGCATCAATGTTGCCAGTGGTTGCCAGATCGGTTAGCCAGAAAATAGCTTGGGAGGTACTTTGGGTCGTTCCTAAACCTTTGAGATAGGCATCGGCCAATTTGAGTTTAGCCAGAGGGTGATCATTATGCGCCGCTTGTTGATACCAATAAAAAGCATTGTCCAGATTTTTCACAACACCATTGCCTTGTTGGTAACTCAAGGCTAACTGATATTGTGCATTCGGGTTCTGCTGCTGTGCTTGAGCGGTCAGTTCTGTCAATGAATCAGCCATAACAAATGAAGAGATTAATAGGCATAAACTCAGGACAAATCTCAAATTATCACCTTCAAGTTACGGGTTATGGCTATACACACTTTAGTTGAATTGCATCAGATAAACAGAACATCAACAAGTATTTCTGATTATTTGAGTCTCTTGGGGACTGGAGCGCCATCTATAGGGCGACTCACCGATATCTTGCGACCTTTTTTGAGCCCCGTTTCGTAGTCTGCGGTGATATTTTTCATCGCATCTCTAAGTTGCTGTTTGAAGGTTTCGCGATCAATGTTCTTGAATTCTTTGTCGATGTAATTATTGATTTTATTATTCGATTCATCATCAGCGGTAATGGTTGGCAGCTTTTCGAGAGCTCCTTCTATCCAACCCGATACAAACGAATTGACGCGACGAGTGACCTCTGTGTTAGACGTGCCACTGCCTGCAAAACTATTTCTAAATTGACCTGTGTGCTCATTCATTTCACGATAAATGATGTCAAAAGCAAAAGCGGCAAAAATAGCGCGATCAGCCTCACCAATAAACTCGACACGCTTAAGACCTTTATGGTTCAGCAGTACCGCTTCAACGCCAAACTTGGTGTTAATACCACGAATGACACGTAGCAATGAAGAGCCAATAGAAGTAGGCAATAAGTGAGTGGATTGGGTTTTGCCCATCTTGATAAATTCAATATCATCTTTATCAAGTCCATACTTGAGCATGAGGCGGTGAGCCATTTTGATGGCATTAGCCGCTTCATTCACATTAGCGGAATTACCAAGCTCAAGGCATTTAGCGATTTTCTTTAAGGCTTTTTGTTTATCCATCAATTTGCAAATACAGTGCTTCAACTTTTAGAAAAGTTCGGCATTTTAGCGGTTTTAAGTAGGAAGTGAAAGCCAAGCAGAAGTCGCTGCCTAGTTTTAGGCAGCGAGAGTAGCGATTAAAGGGCGTTAAATCCCCAGTTCATCAAGTAAGTCAGTGGTAATATCTGTATTACTATTTTGTTGTTCGTCGCGTTTTGCTTTCTCTGAAAGTTTTTGTTGAGTCGCTTCTAAAATGGAATCAGGGCTTTCATCTTCTTGGATCTCAAACTCTTCAAGTTGGATAAACTCTGTTTTATCCATCGCTAACTCAAGATAGAAAATATTGTTATTTTCTGTCGAGAAGGTTACTCGGCGGGCTTGAGGTCGGTCTAAATTCGTATCAACAGACAAAATAACCTGTTTATTTAACGACAGCATTTTGGGTTGGTTTTGAGTGATGTTAGTTTGCAGTTCTTTACGGATTTTGTTGGTGAAATCACCCACGAGTTGGTTCATCAATTCACCAAGCACGTCACCCACTTCATCGGAAGTGTGTAATACCGCAAGTTCTTCCTCTGGCATCCCCATATTGCGCATATAGCTGGTGTATATTTCTAATGCTGCTTTAGCTGTAAAGTTAATCACCACCAGTCCAGAGAACCCCCCATCAAACAGTACAAAACAACCGAAATCAGGCTTTAGTGATGTCTTGTTGATTTTTTGCACCATGGCTGAGTAGGCGACATTGGTTGCTGTCGCTGAGCTGAGTACGCCCGATACAGATTGGCAAAGTTTCAACAAGATGTCTTCGGTCGTAACAATTTTATTTTTTTTCATTCTTATATCCGTAATGTGCAATGGCTTAAAAAAGGCTGATATTGAATCCAATAAGAAAAATGCAACCCATAGATCCATTCTTGCATTGAGATTCTGATTTGATCACCTTTTTAAATGTTGTAAAGTGACGAAATTCAAAGATTAATATCAAATTAACCATTAACCCACAGCTGATTGGATCAGCGCAGTAGGGGCAGGAAGCAAATGTTACCAAGACTTCACCACCAATTAGACGTCGATCCCGTTGTTTTGAGCTTTTTACAACAACTCAAAGCAGAGGGGTTTAGCGGCGATATTGAATCACAATACTCTAGTCGACTCGCCGTTGCTACTGACAACAGCGTTTACCAGCAATTACCTCAAGCGGTGGTCCACCCAAAATCGACGCATGATGTATCTCTTATAGGTAAGATTAGTTCAAAACCTGAATTTGAGAGAGTCACATTTTCACCGCGCGGTGGTGGTACGGGGACCAACGGCCAATCGTTAACGAAAGGCGTTGTGGTTGATTTGTCTCGCCATATGAACCAAGTTATTGAAATTAATGCAGAAGAAGGATGGGTACGTGTTCAAGCTGGTGTTGTGAAAGATCAGCTTAATGATGCGGTACGCCCTTATGGCTATTTTTTCTCGCCCGACCTTTCAACCAGTAATCGCGCTACATTGGGTGGCATGATTAATACTGATGCTTCTGGGCAAGGGTCGTTGAAATATGGCAAAACCTCAGACCATGTGCTGTCGTTACAAGCGGTATTTGCCGATGGATCACAGCTTGAGTCTGATATGTCACTTGGTATGGCTGAACAAGGTTCATTTGCAGAGCAAGCGTTACAAGTGACCGAAGCGGTGTGCCGTGAAAAGCGGGCGCAAATTGTTGCGAAATTCCCAGCACTTAACCGTTTTCTGACCGGTTATGATCTCAAAAATGCCATTGATGAAGAAAGTGATTCGTTTAACCTGACCCGTGTATTGTGTGGTGCAGAAGGATCTCTGGCATTTATTACCGAAGCCACGCTAAACCTAACCCCTATCCCTAAAGCACGTACGTTAGTCAATGTGAAGTACAACACTTTTGATTCAGCACTGCGTAATGCTCCTTTGATGGTCGAAGCCAAAGCGTTATCGGTTGAAACGGTTGATTCAAAAGTACTGAACCTGGCCAAGCAAGACATCGTTTGGCACAGTGTTAGTGACTTGCTCGCAGATGTCCCAGGCAAGGAGATGCAAGGCATCAACATGGTTGAATTTGCAGGGCAAGATGAACAAGAGGTTTCGGAGCAAGTTCAAGCACTAACAGCGCGCCTTGAGAAAATGCTTACCAATCAAGAAGCTGGCATTATTGGCTACCAAGTGTGTAGTGATTTAGCTAGCATCAACCGTATCTATAACATGCGTAAAAAAGCGGTTGGCTTATTGGGCGCGGCAAAAGGCCGAGCAAAACCAGTCGCATTCGCCGAAGACACGTGTGTACCGCCAGAAAACTTAGCAGACTTTATTGCTGAATTTCGAACCTTACTTGATAGCAAATCGCTCAGTTATGGCATGTTTGGTCATGTGGATGCAGGAGTTCTTCACGTTCGACCAGCATTAGATTTGTGTGACCCCCAACAAGAACTGATGATGCATGAAGTGTCGGATGAAGTCGTCAAGCTTGTCGCGAAATATGGCGGTTTGATGTGGGGTGAGCATGGCAAAGGTTATCGCTCACAATACGGTCCTGAATTTTTTGGTGAGGAACTGTTTACTGAATTGCGACGAGTCAAAGCGGCGTTTGACCCACACAATAAGATGAACCCCGGCAAAATATGTACTCCTCTCGATACTAATTTTGAATTAGTGAAAGTGACGGATACTAAACGTGGGTACTTTGATCGCCAAATCGATGTTCAAGTTCGTGACAGTTTCAAGCAAGCGATGGAGTGTAACGGAAACGGTCTCTGTTTTAATTATGATACTAGCTCTCCGATGTGCCCATCGATGAAAGTCACCGCTGATCGTCGTCAATCACCAAAAGGTCGAGCAGGGTTAGTCCGGGAATGGTTACGCCAATTAACGGAGCAAGGTGTTGATATTCTTGATCTTGAAAAACAAGTGCTAGAATCGTCACCTACCATCAAAACAATGATTGAGCGTGTTCGTAATTCATTAAATAAACGTCATCAATACGATTTTTCTCACGAAGTTTATGAAGCGATGAATGGCTGCTTGGCATGTAAAGCATGTGCTAGTCAGTGTCCAATCAAAGTGGATGTACCGAGTTTTCGTTCGCGTTTCCTCAATATTTACTATTCACGCTATCAACGCCCAGCAAAAGATTACTTGGTTGCAAATATTGAAAGCATGTTGCCGTTAATGGCGAAGGTACCACGAGTGGTAAATACTGCGCTTTCACAAAAGTGGGTGCAAAGTTTGACTGCATCAACGGTTGGGTATGTCGATGCACCGCTGTTGTCTGTGCCAACTTTGGCAAAACGTGTGGCTGGCCATAGCGTTGATTTTAACTTGCAGCGTTTGGCTGGATTATCTCAACAAGATCGCGATCAACATGTGATTGTGGTGCAAGATCCATTTACAAGCTATTACGATGCAGACGTGGTTGAAGATTTTATCCAATTACTGATCAAATTGGGCAAAAATCCAATTCTGTTGCCGTTTAAACCTAACGGTAAAGCACAACATATTAAAGGTTTCTTAAAACAGTTCACCTCAACGGCGCAAAATACCGCGGCATTTTTATCACAAGTGGCTGATCTTAATATTGCGATGGTCGGTGTTGACCCGGCTCTAGTGCTCTGTTATCGCGATGAGTACAACGAGATTCTGGGCGATAAGCGTGGTGATTTTGATGTATTGACCGTGCATGAATGGTTGTTGCCTCGTTTGGCCGAGTTTAATGCTAGTGAAGCTTTAGATACCGAGGCTTGGTATTTGTTTGCTCATTGTACCGAGAAAACAAAATTGCCTAATGCAGAAAAAGAGTGGGGGATGATTTTTACTCACTTTGGCGCAAAACTTCATACCGTACCTGTCGGTTGTTGTGGTATGGCTGGAACCTTTGGTCATGAACTCGATAAACTTGAAATGTCCAAAGATATTTATGGTTTAAGTTGGCAACCAAGTTTAGAAAAATTGCCGAAGGAGCGCTGTTTGATCACTGGTTATTCGTGTCGTAGCCAAGTTAAACGCTTCGAACACTTTAAACCAAAGCATCCTCTACAAGCGTTGTTAGCCTTGGTGTAAATTATCCGAGTGTTGGTTAAGCAAATAGCCCAGTTTGTGACTGGGCTTTTTTCTAGATTTTATGGCTATACTTGGAGTTGCAGTAAGATTGAGAGAGTAAACGATGGATAAATTAGAACTTAAGATTCCACCAGTCGCGGTGTTTATCGTAGCACTGGTGTTGATGAATCGTCTTTCCCACCTCTTTGTTTTTGCCAGTATTACATTGCCTTTACCTGCGGTGGTATTTGCGATTTGCTTCGTGCTTTCCGGCATTGTCGGCTTGTGGGGCATTCATGAATTTCGCAAAGTGCAAACGACGGTTAATCCAACTAAGCCGGAAAACGCATCATGTGTTGTTGATAGTGGAATCTATCGTTACTCACGCAATCCTATGTATTTAGGGTTGCTTTTACTACTTTTTGCTACGGCTTATTGGCAACAAAACATACTAAGTTTTGCCATTATCTTTTTGTTTGTGTGGTTTATGAATCGGTTACAGATCCTCCCAGAAGAACGGGTTTTGGAGAGACTGTTTGGTGAGGAGTATGTGGATTATAAACAGCGAGTGAGACGCTGGATTTAAAAGCCCCGCCAAGTTGGCAGGGCTATGGGTATGTATGGTTGTTATGCAGCTGCAGAAAACTTAGCTAGAAACATCTCTTTGCGTTCATTGAAGCGGTTAACCAAATCATCAACGGCATCTTGATCGTAAGGCTTGAGGCCACTTGCCACCATGCGTTTTACGCCTTTACCGACAACTTCGCCTTCCTCTTTAAAGACAAAATTCAGGGTAACTACGCCACGTTTACCATCCACATCAAAGGATGCACCGGAAAACGACACTTCAGGATGAGTTAGATCTAAGCGGTTAAATTCCACTTCCATGCTTTCATAAATAACCAATGGACGTTGGCAGTTGATCATCATCTGCGCTTCTTCCATTAGTGGAACCATGATGTGTGGGAAGTTCATGCCTGAGAATTGAACGTAATTAGTGACCACATGCTCGATAAAGGCCGTATCATGACTAACTTGGCCTTCACGGTTCATATGCAAGTATTCTTTACCACTCGTATCAACGACTGCACTTTCTTTATCACACTTATTTTCAATATGCAGTGCTATGCCGTCGTTCACCATGCCAGAAAAATTAAAACGCATTTTTTGGCTGATGCCTTCTTTTTGCAACAGCACTGCAAAGAGAAGATCGCCTGGCACACAGAAGCGCTTGCTATCTTCGTCGTGAATCGGATTGAAATCGCCCGCCACTTTTTTTGCAAAATGGCTCGCTTGTTGGCGAGTGAATTGGAATTGCTTGTCTTGATGTGAAAAATAAGGAGTCAGAAACATAATTTACGCTTTCTAGCCAAAACTGCGTTGGATTATAAGCGAAGAAAGCTGGATGAATGGTCTATCCAGTGAGATGAGCCTCACCTTTTGTGAGGCTCAGGTCGATGTTTAAAAGCTAGGTAGTAGCATGTCGGGCATTAAGTGGTTATGAACGGCCAGCTTGAGTAGCGTATTGGCCTGTTCAATATCCGGTGAGAAGTAACGGTCTTTATCGTAAAACGGTACTTTCTCGCGCAGGATTTGTTTGGCTTCTTCGACTCGTGTTGATGATTTGTTGGGTGCTCTGAAATCTAGCCCTTGAGCTGCTGAAAGGTATTCAACGGCCAAAATTCCCCGTGTATTTTCGCTCATATCACGTAAACGGCGGCCAGCAAAAGTGGCCATGGATACGTGATCTTCTTGATTAGCTGAGGTTGGTAAGCTATCAACCGATGCCGGATGGGCAAGGGTTTTGTTTTCACTGGCAAGCGCTGCTGCTGTAACTTGCGCAATCATGAAACCGGAGTTGACGCCGCCATTATCGACTAAAAATGGAGGCAGCTTACTGAGTGCACTGTCAATCAAAAGTGCCATACGTCGTTCAGATAAGCTGCCGATTTCGGCAATCGCGAGTGCTAAGTTATCCGCAGCCATAGCAACAGGCTCTGCGTGGAAGTTGCCGCCAGAGATAATGTCACCGTCATCGGCAAAGACTAATGGATTGTCTGAAACCGCATTGGCTTCAACTTGCAAAATTTCAGCAGAATTGCGAATTTGTTGTAAGCAAGCACCCATAACTTGCGGTTGGCAGCGCAGTGAATAAGGGTCTTGTACTTTTTCACACGCGGTGTGTGAATCGCCAATTTCACTACTAATATCCAGCATATGTCGATAGGCTGTAGCTGCGTCCATTTGGCTACGATGACCACGAACACGATGAATGCGTGGGTCGAATGGTCGACGGCTGCCTAGCGCCGCTTCAACTGACATGGCACCACACACGGTTGCTGATGCAAATAAATCTTCAGCAGCAAACAACCCTTCTAGTGCAAAAGCGGTAGAGGCTTGCGTGCCATTTAATAAAGCCAGTCCCTCTTTTGGTGCGAGGGTAATGGGTTCTAAACCTGCAATTTTTAATGCTTCTAAACCGGAAATTACCTCACCGTTGTGGCGTGCTTGACCTTCGCCCAGTAACACGGTGCTCATGTGTGCCAGTGGTGCAAGGTCGCCCGAAGCACCCACGGAACCTTTCTGTGGTACACAAGGGTAGACTTGGCTATTTACCAGCTCCATCAATGCGTTAATCACTGCAAGGCGAATGCCTGAAAAGCCCCGAGATAAGCTGTTGATTTTTAATATCATCATCAAACGAACGGTTTCATCCGACATGAATTTACCGATACCAGCTGCGTGTGAAAGGACAATGCTTCTTTGCAGAGTTTCCAGATCTTCAGGTGCGATTTTGGTATTGGCGAGCAGGCCAAAGCCGGTGTTGATGCCGTAAACGGTACGGTTTTCGGCGATAACTTGCTCAACCACTCGAGTGCTGGCTTCAATATCTGGTATAGCACTTGGATCAAGCGATACCACAACCGGTGAACGACTGATTTGGCGCAATTGTTTTAGGCTTAGTTGCCCTGGTTTAATAACAAGATTCAACATTTTCATGGTCCTTACTTCAGTTGCGCAAGCTCTTGGTTAAGCATCGGTAGATCCAGTTTTTGTTCTTTAGCACAACGTTTCGCAATGTCATAACCCGCGTCAGCATGGCGCATCACGCCAGTTGCAGGGTCGTTGTGTAGTACGCGAGCAATACGTTGTGATGCATCGTCACTTCCATCGCAACAAATAACCATGCCAGAGTGTTGAGAAAAGCCCATCCCGACACCGCCACCATGATGTAAAGAGACCCATGTCGCACCGCCTGCGGTGTTGAGTAATGCATTGAGCAGTGGCCAATCGGAGACGGCGTCTGACCCATCCAGCATGCCTTCGGTTTCGCGGTTCGGGCTCGCGACTGAACCTGAATCTAAGTGGTCGCGACCAATAACAATTGGTGCTTTGAGTTCGCCATTTTTAACCATTTCGTTAAAAGCTTGACCGAGACGTTGACGATCTTTCAAACCAACCCAGCAGATACGAGCAGGGAGACCTTGGAAGTGAATCCGCTCACGTGCCATATCTAACCAGTTATGTAGATGAGGGTTGTCAGGGATCAACTCTTTGACTTTTTGATCGGTTTTATAAATATCTTCTGGGTCGCCAGAAAGCGCGGCCCAGCGGAATGGCCCAATCCCTTCACAGAATAATGGGCGAATGTAAGCAGGGACAAAACCAGGGAAATCGAACGCGTTTTCAACGCCTTCTTCTAATGCCATTTGGCGGATATTATTACCGTAATCAAGAGTTGCAGCGCCACGTTGTTGCAAGGTAAGCATTGCTCGAACTTGGATCGCCATTGATTGCTTGGCCGCTTTTACCACTTTGGCTTCATCTTCTAAACGAGTTTGAGAGGCGAGTTCCATGCTCCAGCCGAGTGGTAAATAGCCGTTTAGCGGATCGTGTGCTGATGTTTGGTCAGTAACCACATCTGGGGTGATATTGCGTTCGACTAACTGCGGGAAAACGTCCGCCGCATTACCGAGCAAGCCAACAGAAATCGGCGTGTCTGATTGCGCAATCATTGTTAAAGCTTCATCTATGCTGGTGGCTTTTTTGTCGACATAACCAGTGCGAAGACGATAGTCGATACGTGACTCATCGCACTCAACAGCAATCATTGAAAAGCCCGCCATGGTGGCAGCTAGCGGTTGTGCGCCACCCATTCCACCCAGACCACCGGTTAATACCCAGCGGCCTTTCGCATTACCAGCAAAGTGTTTTTTGGCAACTGCGACAAAGGTTTCATAGGTTCCTTGAACAATGCCTTGTGAGCCGATGTAAATCCACGAACCTGCGGTCATCTGGCCGTACATCATTAACCCTTGTTTATCGAGCTCATTAAAATGTTCCCAATTTGCCCAGTGTGGTACTAGGTTAGAGTTCGCAATTAACACCCGAGGCGCATTCTTATGGGTAGGGAATACGCCCACGGGTTTACCGGATTGAACCAGCAAGGTTTGGTCTTCCTCCAGACGTTCTAGCACTTCTACAATTTTATCAAAACATGCCCAATCACGAGCTGCTCGGCCAATGCCACCGTAAACGACGAGCGCATGTGGGTGTTCGGCCACATCAGGATCTAAGTTATTCATCAGCATGCGAAGCGGCGCTTCGGTTAGCCATGATTTAGCGCGCAGTGTGGTGCCATGCGGCGCACGAATAGTACGTGTGGTATCCAGACGTTGACCTTGAGAGTGGTGCTGCGTCATGTTGAGACTCCTTGTGTTTGGTTCCATTGGCTATTGTTGTTATGTTGCCAAGTGTAGGGTTGTTCAAAAAAGTTAATCGTTGGTCATCGCGTTGGCGATGTCCCAGCACAGCCGTGCGGCAAGGCGTGCAGTTTGGTTGTCGACATCAAATTGAGGGTTGTACTCAGCGATATCGGCAATCAGCAATTTGTTTTTGTGATAGAGAATTTTATCGAGATAAGGGGCCAGCGCGTCATAACTGACACCGCGAGCTGCTGGGGCACTGACCCCTGGCGCGGTAGCCGCGGGGAAAACGTCTAAATCAATGGTGAGGTAAAGATAATCACATCGGTTGATAAAATGCTGTAATTCACGGAGGTGATCAATTGGGCTTAATGTCGAAAATTGAGAGTCTTCCATATACAAAACCCCCAGTTCTTGAGCTCGTTGAAACAGCGCTGGAGTATTACTGGCACGACTCACACCTAAGCAGGCGTAGTTAAAATCCCAACCCTGCTGCTGACAAAATGAGTGAATTTGATTGAAGGGTGTGCCTGAACTTGGTTTTATCTCTGCCGTGTCTGATTCAAACACGCGTAAATCAAAATGTGCATCGAAGTTGATGATGCCGATTGTCGGTTGTTTTGTTTGGTTGTGTTTAAAATGTCGAGCAAGGCCCTGAAAACTTGCCCACGCCACTTCATGTCCCCCGCCTAGCACTATGACGGGCATATGATTGAGTGCTTTAGCAATGATATCCGCACAACTTGTTTGAGCCTGTTCAAGTTCGTCCCCTTCGCAGCGAATATTACCTAAATCGTAAAATGTTGATTTTTTATGCCACGCTAAATTAGCTAACGCTTGTCTGATTAGGTTCGGAGCATGTTGAGCTCCAATACGTCCTTTATTACGCGCAACGCCAGCATCGCATTCAAGACCGACGACAGCAACGGCGTGATGACGTTCAATATGTAGTGCTTGAAGTTCATCGACTTGGCAGCGATGAGCCCGATGATGTACACGAGTGCCTAACTCGCCATCTTCCACATCATCACGACCTTGCCAGTTAAAGCTATGTTGGGCGCTAGGTAAATTTGGGTTAGTCATGAGTGAGTTCTCCGTCAACTACGCGAGCATATAAACGAGGAATACCCACTTGATAACTTAAATCAGCAGGGTGGGTTATGTTCCAAATGGCTAAATCGGCGTCATACCCTGTTGCGATGACCCCCCGCGACTGCGCAAAACCGAGTGCTTGCGCTGCATGCTGAGTCACACCACGTAATGCTTCCTCTGGGGTTAAATTGAAGAGAGTACAGGCCATGTTCATCATCAATGTAAGGTCTGCAAATGGTGAAGTGCCAGGGTTTATGTCGGTGGCAATCGCCATGGGAATAGTATGTTTACGCAGTAACTCTATTGGTGGGCTTTGGGTTTCACGCAAGAAGTAAAATGCGCCGGGTAGCAATGTTGCTACCGTATTGGATTGCGCCAACGCTTTTACGCCTTGCTCATCCAAGTATTCGATATGATCTGCGGATAAACCCTGATAATGCGCCGTTAAAGCGGTTCCACCTGAATTTGATAGTTGCTCGGTATGGCCTTTAACCTGTAAACCATGTTTGATTGCTGCTTGGAAGACCTTCTCTGTTTGCGAGAGATTAAAGGCGATCGATTCGCAAAACACATCGACACTGCTTGCTAGCTTTTGTTCAGCAACTTGCGGGATGATTGTTTGGCAAATATGGTCGATATAGTCATCGGCGCGGTTTTGAAATTCTGGTGGAATGGCGTGGGCAGCGAGTAGCGTGGTGACGACTTTAATGTGGCGATGGCTTTCCAGCATCTTAGCTGCTTTGAGCATTTTTATTTCATCATCAAGCGTTAAACCGTAGCCGGATTTGATCTCTACAGAGGTGACTCCTGATCGGATGAGCCCCTCTAAACGAGGCAGAGCAAGCTCAACCAACTCTTCAACCGAAGCCGCTCTTGTCGCGTTGACGGTTGATAAAATACCGCCACCTTGTTTTGCGATCTCTTGATAGGGAATACCTTGCAAGCGCATTTCAAACTCATTGGCACGGTTACCGGCATAGATCAGATGCGTATGACAATCGATCAACCCCGGAGTTACTAGCTTGTCTTGGCAATCAATAATAGGGCAGTCATAGTTAGGATAGATAGGTTCGTTAGCACTGAGCAGAGAGTGAATTTTTCCTGCTTGAATATAAATGGTTTGAGGCGCACTGGGCCGGTAGCCTTGTTTACCCTTTTCCATGCTGACAACTCGAGCATTAGTCAGTATCAAATCCATGGTTGCTCTCACTTTCTCTATGCAAGTTTACAAATGCTTAAATGTATATACAAATAAATAAGGCAAAAAGGCAGCTTGTGCAAGAGTAATGTTGCGGAACTGTGATCAAATGATGGAATGTTAAACTTTAGCTGAGCAGTACTTTAGAGGTTAATTTGTACTTAGAACCTGGGTGATAAAGCAGTGCAGAGCTGACTAACTTATCGCCACTCCATGTTCTTCGATTTAACAGCAAGCAAGGCTCATTGCTTGTTAACTGTAATAATTGCTTAGTATGAGAATCGGGGATAATCGCTTCTACTGTATGCTCAATGGCACTTAACGGGCAGTTTTGCGATAAATACTGATTAGGAGTGATTAAAGAGAAATTTTGCTCAAGGTAGTGAGGTGCATAGCGGCAATTGACCCAACGCACCTCTAGCTGTAAGGGTGATTTATTCGCAAAATGTATGATTTCACTATAAAAAACTTGCGATCCAAGCATGACGCCAAGTTTGGTCGCTACATTTTCGTCGGCGGCTAATGCTATTTGTTTGAGCACTTTGCTGTGGTAATTTTTCCCGCGGCTAATCACTTCATCAGCGATGTTGCGGATATCCAGCAGCGGTGATTCTGCTTTCTCTTCAGGGGCGCAAACAAATGTACCGAGCCTAGGCCGGCGTTGTAGTTTGCCATCAGAAACCAAGTCTCTAATCGCTTTATTGACGGTCATTCGACTGACATTAAATTGTTCAGTCAGTTCTAACTCAGTACTAATACGATGACCTACCGGCCAGTGACCCGTTTCTATATTATCTAAAATAAACTGTTTTATTTGTTTATATAATGGTGAGGCTGACATCGGTATTATCGGTTTTAATTGAATATACAAATAATTAATGAAGTGACTGAAAAATGCAATGTTTAGATACTGTCGATGCGTGATGTTACCACTCATCTCACATCAATAAACTTATTTGGGCTTTGGTGAATAACCCCTTAGAATGTTTTTGTTTGATAAATTAGAGAAAATATAAATGACTATACCCACTGAAATGACTTTTTTCGCGCGTTTCGAAGCGGATATTTTGGCAAAAAAGAAAGTAATCACCATTCGAGATGAAAGTGAGAGCCACTATCAGGCTGGTTCGATCGTAGATGTGAGCACGTTGGAAGAAGGGAAGTGGTTTTGTCGACTGAAAATTGACGCGGTAGAGCCTATTTTATTCAGTGAACTGAGTGAGTTTCACGCTGCGCAAGAAAATATGAGCCTGGAAACGCTCAAGCAAGTTATCCAAGATATTTATCCTGGGATAGAGCAGTTGTATGTGATTCATTACCAACTGGTGGAAAGCGATGCCAGACACAAATAGCACGACTTAAAAGTAAAGATATGCGTTACCTAGTTTAGAAACAGCAACGCCAATCAAAGCGATTGGCGTTGTATTCCGATAGAGATACGATTAATCGCGTTTCCATAGGATATGGCAAAACTTTTTGTCTGGGTCGCGGCTGACGAGCATTCTTGCGAACACATCATCTAGCACATCGTCTTGTTCATTAACAAGGCCGATCAATACTTCCGCGTAATCTTCCTTATCAACGTCGAAACCCACGTGTTGAACCCAATCATCGCCTACATCAACTAACTCGGCAGCTCCGCGCTCTTCGAACTGCATGGTAAATAGAATTACATCTGCTGGTTCTAAGTTGTCAGGAGCCATCTCAAGGAAGATGTCATAGGCAGCGTCGATCGCGTCGTCGTAAGAAATTAAATCAGACATTATTATGCTCGGCTCATGTATTTGCGTTCAGCAGTGTTCACAATTATGCGATCACCCGTTGCTACGTATTCTGGTACTTGAACAACTAGGCCAGTGCTTAGTCGTGCAGGTTTCGTACGTGCTGATGCAGAAGCACCCTTAATAGAAGGGTCAGTCTCTTCAATTACAAGTTCTACTGATGAAGGTACATCTAGCGCAACCGCTGAACCGTCTACAACGACGACGAACATACCTTGAATTTCTTCAGTGATGAACAGTAGTTCGTCTGCGATCTCGTCTTTCTTGAACGTGAACTGAGTATAATCTTCATTGTCCATGAAAATGTACTCGTCACCGTCAACATAAGAAAACGATACAGCGCGACGGTTCATATCTACGGTATCAACAAAATCGTCAGCTTTTAGACGTTCATCAACACGAGCACCAGTGTTTAAATCAGTACAACGCAACTTGTAGATTTTAGAACCGCCACGACCACCTGGAGTAGTCACTTCGATATCTTTGATGAGTAGTGTTTTACCACCAGAAACGATGGCAAAACCTTTCTTTAATTCATTCGCCTTTGGCATGGAATTTTTCCTTCATACTTAATTTCGGCGCATTATACCTTGCAGCTCTAGAAAAGGAATATCTTGATTGATCGGTTTGCATGGTAGAACATGATGTGCGTGTTCCATTTCTCTATTAATTAACGTTTTTTGTTATGTATTTATCGGTTATTGACCCTAAACAAGCTTTTCAAACTGAATACCAAGCGGCGATTGATGATCTCATCAGGTTTCTTCGTGCGGGTTTGGGAGACAATCTGCACAGTGTTTATTTGTATGGCAGTGTGGCGAGAAAAACAGCACGTTATGGTCGCTCAAATTTAGACGTTGTGGTGGTCACACACGCGGATTTCCCCGAAACTCGAACCACGTTACTCAACACCATTAAATGGCGTTTCCAAAAGAGTTTTCCACACATAACGGAAGTGTCGATAAAAACGGCGTTAGTATCGGAGGTTGCCTCGCTCGATAGTATTTTTACGTGGGGCTTTATGCTTCGCCACTGCTGTGTTTGTGTTTGGGGGGATGACTTAGCTGAGTGCTTTGGTGATTTTGAACCCAGTTGGGAGATTGCCAAGCATTGGAATATGGATGTTGAAGATTGGGTGCTTTTTTACCGCGATAAAATCGCCAAAGCCAATTCTGCCAGTGAGCAGAGCAAAGCACAGATTGTGATTGCTAAAAAGCTATTGCGAGCAAGTTATTCACTGGTGATGTATCGTGATAAAGGTTGGTTTGATGACCCGATTGAATGTGGCCAACAATTTCTTCGTTATCACCCAGAAAAGGAAGTTGAAATCGATAGGCTCGGTATTTTGTTATCTGGGCGGCCGATTGCCAAACGTTCGGTGATCGGTATTTTAGATTCCTATGGTCACTGGCTTGTAAAGCAGTACAAAAAAACAGAATTTCGGATTGGCTGATCGTGCGCTGGTACCATCGTATTAGCGCATGATAAATGATGACGTTGGTAGTACTTAGATATTTCGTTGCTAGCCTCTATTTTAGAAGAGGCCCAACTGAGGTTGACTAAGCTGTTCAAAATTCAGTTCAACAAAAGGCAAAATGGCTTCTGCGACGGGCTGCAATTGTTTATCGATATAGTGCTGATAATCGATAGGACTTTTTAAATACTCTTTAGGCTCAGGACCATTAATAGTGATTAAGTACTCGATGCGTCCTCGGTTTTGATATTGCAGTGGTCGTCCGAGTTGCATGTTGATCTCATCGGCTAGGCGAGCTGCTCTGACTTGTGGTGGCACATTTTTTTGATATTCATGTAACTTACGTCGTAGACGTTTTTGATAAACCAGTTCATGGTCGAGTTGACCACTTTGTGTTTGCTCGACAATCTCTCTGATGAAAGCTTCGGGGTTTTCACCTTTAAAAATCATCGAATACAGCCGATATTGAAAGCGTTGTGCGAGCGGTGTCCAGTCGGTTCTCGCACTTTCAAGCCCTTTAAAAATCAGCCGTTCTTGTTCACCTTCACCAATTAATCCAGCGTAGCGTTTTTTAGAGCCGGTTTCTGAACCACGGATCGTTGGCATAAGAAACTTACGGTAGTGGGTTTCGTATTCAAGCTCTAAAATTGAGCTAAGCTGATACTCTTCTTGTAAATGCTCGGCCCACCATTGATTAATAAAGTCGACCAGTGCGTTGCCGATATCATCCGCTTGCTGCTGTGAGAATTCGCCACCTAAAGAGACAAAGGTTGAATCGGTATCACCGTAAATGACCTGATAACCCTTTTCTTCAATCAGCTTTTTGGTCTGCTTCATGATCTCATGCCCACGCATAGTGATGCTCGAAGCTAAACGTGTATCGAAAAAGCGGCAACCTGAAGACCCTAATACCCCATAAAATGAGTTCATAATGATTTTTATTGCTTGAGAAAAAGCTTTTTCATGGTTCTTCTTAGCGAGATCTCGAGCCGCCCATAAATTTTCGATCATCTCGGGCAGAAAGTGTTTGTTACGATGAAATTGCCCACCACGAAAGCCTGGTACTGCTTCGTTTTCATTGTTACCCACTGTGAGCTGTAATCCTTCAATTAACCCTAGCGGGTCGATGAGAAATGAGCGGATGATAGCGGGATAAAGACTCTTAAAATCGAGCACCAGCACTGAATCATATAAGTTAGGGATAGAATCCATAACATAGCCACCGGGGCTAGCAACCCAGTTTTCTGGCTGTAAATTGGGCGCAATATAACCGGCACGATGCAATTGCGGTAGATACAGATTCGTGAATGCAGCCACTGAACCACCAACGCGATCTAACTCAACCCCAGTGAGACGTGAGCGCTCTATAGCAAAATCCAGTAAATGCGTATGTTGGAAAATATTATTTACTAGCGCACAGTCTTGCAGGTTGTATTTAGCTAACGACGGTTTGTCTTTTCTAAACATGCGGTTTATTTCATCCATACGATCATGCACGTTGTGGATGTCTTTGCCTTCACCCAGTAATTCTTGAGAAACGGCTTCGAGCGACCATGAGCGAAAGTGGTAAGTCGCCGTTTTTAAAGTATCAATCCCATCAAGTACTACACGTCCTGGAATGGTGATAAAACCTTGCTGACTTTGGTTTGAAGTACGAAAGAAGCTGTGTTGATTACCACGTCCGATGGTTAATTTGGTGTTGTGCCATTCTGCTCGTTTGTGTAATAACCGGAAGTCAAAGTCAATCACGTTCCAACCAATGATGACGTCCGGATCAAACGCCTTAAACCAGTCGATAAGCGCTTGCAATAAGGCACGTTCATCTTTTACCCATTGGATCGCTGTTTCACTGGGCTGCGGTTCGCCAATCATAATCACACGACTATCCATTGGGCTATCAAAGCCAATTGAGTAGAGAATGCCTTTTTCTGAGCATTCTAAGTCGAGAGAGACGACTTTGAGGCTAGGAATGTAATGCCCGGGGCGACATTTGGCCTGTTCAACTTTTAAATAACGGCTTTGGTGAGTGAGTAAACCAGTGAATTCAACACTGCCTTTAATGAAGCGTTCCATCAGAAAGCGATCGGCCAGCTTGATATCATCTTCTAAAGTTTGAATCTGTTGCTGTTTTAAGAGGGTAATCAGTGCTGCATAGGTGTGGAGCGTCGGGCAATAGCAGGCGGCCAATGGGTTATGTTCGAAATCTTTTAATTCCAATGCCTTACAATTGACAGACAAGCTGTGTTGGCTTGCCAAACTCTGAACCTGTTCTATCTCCAGTTGGGAGATGAAAAATACTGGCTTTTCGCCACGGATGATCAACTGGCTCGGTCCTTGCGGAGTTGCTAGCCAAAGTTCGATATGAGTGGCACCTTTGATGTCTCTTGCATGACGAGTGAGCAAAAAGCCTTGTTGAATACTCAAGCGTGGTTGATCCAGATTGTAGTCATTTTCTTAAGCTGCATCATATCAGAGCTCGGGTCCAAATACTTGGCTTCTCATATTCTGGTTAATGATATGTTGTTGCCTGCGACAATTCGATATGCTGCGCAAATCACTAGTAACCAATTGATTTGCTTTTATTTTGCTTTGCTATGAGGCTGGTTGCATTTTTATGGTGAGCTTCAAATTTGTCAAAAAATGATCTCAATTGATGGACACTTATTTGCTAATATAATGAAGCTATTGATTTGTTGATAAATTCTCATGGATTGATTAGCAAGGTAAATAAGTACTTGCCAAAATTTCGGTTAGAGCACATATTCAGTGTAAGCAAAAACCAGATTTTAAGTTAATATAGGCAGCCATGCTGTTATCCACTACCAAGTGGGTGCAGAGCCAATAGATGAGTGTGGAGATACAAGAGTGATTAGTGTTTTCCTTGTAGATGATCACGAGCTGGTTCGCACAGGGATACGACGTATTATTGAAGACGTCCGTGGAATGAACGTAGTAGGGGAAGCTGTCAGCGGTGAAGAATCTGTAAAATGGTGTCGCAACAATCATGTCGACGTTGTTTTAATGGATATGAATATGCCGGGGATCGGTGGTTTAGAAGCAACGAAAAAGATTTTACGTTTTAACCCAGACGTAAAAATTATAGTGTTGACTGTTCATACTGAAAACCCGTTTCCTACCAAAGTGATGCAAGCAGGAGCCGCCGGTTATTTAACCAAAGGGGCTGGTCCTGACGAAATGGTTAATGCGATTCGGATAGTGAATAGCGGTCAACGCTATATTTCACCAGAGATCGCTCAGCAAATGGCATTAAGCCAATTTTCACCAGCTTCTGAAAATCCATTTGCTGATCTCTCAGAAAGAGAGTTGCAGATCATGATGATGATCACTAAAGGTCAGAAAGTGACGGATATTTCTGAGCAGCTTAACCTTAGCCCTAAAACGGTGAACAGTTATCGCTACCGTCTATTTAGCAAACTGGCTATTAATGGTGATGTAGAGTTGACTCACTTAGCTATTCGACACGGAATGTTAGACACTGAGACTCTGTAGTGACGACTCCGTTTGATTCGGCTGCTTTCCTTAAAACAGTCACTAATCAGCCCGGTGTGTACAGAATGTATAACGCCGAGGCTGATATTATTTATGTTGGCAAAGCTAAAGACCTCAAAAAGCGCCTTTCTAGTTACTTTCGGAAAAACATCGATAGCGAGAAAACGCGCGCGCTTGTTAGCCATATCGCCAAAATTGACGTTACCGTAACGCATACTGAAACGGAAGCGTTGATCCTCGAACACAATTATATCAAGCAGTATTTACCTAAATACAATGTGTTATTGCGCGATGACAAGTCTTATCCGTATATTTTTATCAGTGGGCATAAACACCCTCGGCTCTCTTTGCACCGAGGTGCAAAAAAGCGCAAAGGAGAGTATTTTGGCCCGTATCCTGACTCGGGTGCGGTTCGGGAATCTTTGCATCTCATCCAGAAAATATTCCCAGTACGGCAGTGTGAGGATACGGTGTACAGTAACCGAACGCGACCGTGTCTAATGTATCAAATTGGCCGTTGTGCTGCGCCTTGTGTCAGCAGCATCATTTCTGATCAACAATATGCTGAGTTAGTCAATTTCGTGCGCTTATTCTTACAAGGCAAAGACAACCAAGTATTGGAAATCTTGATTCAGAAAATGGAGCAAGCGAGCCAAACGCTTCAATTTGAGCAAGCGGCTCAATTTCGAGACCAAATTCAAGCCATACGACGCGTTCAAGAGCAACAGTTTGTTTCCGAAGATAGCATGGACGATATGGATGTCTTAGGTTTTGCTCAAGAAAGTGGCATTGCGTGTATTCATATTTTAATGATCCGCCAAGGTAAAATCCTCGGAAGCCGCAGCCATTTCCCTAAAATTCCCAATAACACCACTCAAGAAGAGGTGTTCGATAGCTTTTTAAGTCAATACTATTTAAACCACAATGAGGCTCGTACGATCCCTAGCCGCATTATTTTAAATTCAGGATTGCTTGAAGATGCAAAGCCATTACAAGATGCATTGCAAAGTGTCGCTGGTCGTAAAATCTCTTTTCATGTCAGTCCTACTGGTACACGTGGTCGATACTTGAAATTGGCGAACACCAATGCATTGACCGCAATTACAACCAAAATTAATCATCGGATGACTATCGGCCAGCGTTTTAAAGCACTTCAGTCGGTATTAGGCGTTGAAAATATTATGCGCATGGAGTGTTTTGATATTTCGCACACCATGGGAGAAAGCACCATTGCATCTTGCGTGGTCTTTAATCAAGAAGGTCCGGTGAAGCAAGAATATCGTCGTTATAACATCACTGGCATTACCGGAGGTGATGACTACGCCGCGATGGGGCAGGTACTAGAACGTCGATATTCAAAACAAATTGATGTCGAAAAAATACCGGATGTGATTTTTATTGATGGCGGTAAAGGCCAACTCAATCGAGCGCATCAAATCATCACCACGCATTGGCAAGATTGGCCTAAAAGGCCGATATTGATTGGTATCGCTAAAGGGATAACTCGTAAACCGGGCTTGGAAACACTGGTGACTATAGAAGGTGAGGAGTTTAATCTTCCTAGTGATGCGCCTGCTTTACACCTTATCCAACATATTCGGGATGAAAGCCACAATCATGCTATTGCTGGTCATCGAGCCAAGCGCGGAAAAACCCGTAGAACGAGTGCGTTAGAAGAGATTGAAGGGGTAGGGCCAAAGCGCCGACAATCCTTATTAAAGTATATGGGTGGATTACAAGAGTTGAAGCGGGCAACTGTTGAAGAAATCGCCAAAGTGCCGGGGATCAGCCATTCTTTAGCTGAAAACATTTATCAGGCATTGAAACAATAAGTAAAATGACGCAACATTAACGCGCCATGGATAAGAGCCTAAAAATATGCGTTTAAATATTCCCAACATTTTGTCTTTGCTACGACTTTTCCTAATACCGGTATTTGTCGTTGTATTCTACCTTCCTTATGGCTGGGGGCCTTTTGCGGCAGCAATGGTGTTTTGGGTCGCAGGGTTTACCGATTGGCTTGATGGAATGTTGGCGCGTAAACTAGGCCAAACCTCTCGTTTTGGTGCTTTTATCGATCCTGTTGCTGATAAAGTCTTAGTTGCTACAGCGCTTATTTTGATTACTGAACATTATCATAGTATTTGGATTACCATTCCTGCGGTCACAATGATTGCTCGTGAAATTATTATCTCCGCACTAAGAGAGTGGATGGCAGAAATTGGCAAACGTGCAAGTGTCGCTGTTTCTTGGGTGGGGAAAGTTAAAACCGGTACGCAGATGTTCGCACTATGGATCCTTATCTGGCGCTATGATGATTGGATGGTCTGGTTAGGTTATGCCGCGCTTTATGTCGCCACAGTTTTGACCTATTGGTCTATGGCTCAATATTTGATGGCGGCCAAAGATGACCTCCTCAATGAAGAACATCATTAAATAACGGGCTACGGCCCGTTTTTTACGTTTAGTCGGTTCTGTTATCGGTTTTTATCTGCGGTAAAGTACAGTTATCTCATAGAAATGACGCCATATTTTGCTATTAAATTGAGCAAATCAGCCGTTTTTGAATGCAAAGTAGTCAAACGATTTAAAAACTAAAAAAATAGTGTTGACTCATTTCATCGAATCCGTAGAATGCATCCCGTACTCAAGAGGAACGCAACAAAGTAGCGCTTCGATTGAAGTAACAGAGGCGCGTTGGCAGAGGGGCTATGCAGCGGATTGCAAATCCGTGGACCTCGGTTCGACTCCGGGACGCGCCTCCATTTGCGACACTAGCTCAGTTGGTAGAGCGCAACCTTGCCAAGGTTGAGGTCACGAGTTCGAACCTCGTGTGTCGCTCCAAAATTTTGCGATATTGAATCTAATTTCGATATCTTTAAGATGGTGTTACTTAATTTTGTAAACAGCATCGCAATCAAGAATTGCGTGCCCTGGTGGTGAAATTGGTAGACACAAGGGATTTAAAATCCCTCGACTTTCGAGTCGTGCCGGTTCAAGTCCGGCCCGGGGCACCATCTTTTAACTGCATAAGCAGTATGCGACACTAGCTCAGTTGGTAGAGCGCAACCTTGCCAAGGTTGAGGTCACGAGTTCGAACCTCGTGTGTCGCTCCAAAATTAAAGCCTCAGCGGAAATGCTGGGGCTTTTTTACATCTAAATACTCGGCATTTTTCCTTGTGCGTAGCGCAACCTTGGCAAGGTTGAGGTCACGCTTTTGTTCCCCTATCTTAAATTTCTAATCTGTGATCGATGATGCTGATAGAGAACATATAGTTTTCATTTCTGACTCAGTGGCTGTGAATAAATTGATATATAATTCCACTAAACCCTTCCTATTTGAAGTTGCTGCGGTGTTGGTTGCGTTTGCTCACCCTAATCCCATAGTTTATCTATGTTCATGGGGATTCACTCACTTGCCGCCTACCTGCAACTCCTAGTAGTTTGGGTATATATTTTCATGGACTAGTTTTATTGTCTGTATGGTTGCAGGCTTTATGGGTGGATAGTGTGACGAAATCATTTCTTTGGGATAAACATTTTGAAACGGGAATTGGCGATGTTGATGAACAACATCAATATTTGGTTGGGATCATCAACCAATATGGCGCGCTTATTTCTGAAAATAATATTGCAGAGGAAGATGTTCGAGTCGCACTTTTTGAGCTTTCTCGATATGCCGAATTCCATTTTAAGGAAGAAGAGCAATTGATGAGAGACAAAGGAGTTTATCCTAGTCATATAGAACAGCATATTAAGGTCCATAGAGCTTTTATGGCTGAAGTTGCGAGTATGCAGAGTTTTATTCATCAACAGGATGACGGCTCGGCAGAGCAATTGTTGGATTTTTTAATTCACTGGTTGGCTTATCACATACTCGGTATTGATCAAAACTTGGCTCGGCAGATAAAGGCTATTGAGTCAGGTCAATCGCCTGAAGAGGCGTACAGACAAGAAGAACGGCAGCGAGACTCTGCAACAGAGCCACTGCTAAATGCGTTGAATGGTTTATTTGAACAAGTATCGATGCGCAATAAGGAGCTATTAAAACTCAACCAATCACTCGAGTATAAAGTTGAGGAACGGACTAAACAGCTATTAGAGGCGAATCAACGTTTAGAAGAGTTGTCGCTAACCGATGCACTGACGTCGCTTCCTAATCGCCGTAGTGCTATGCATCACTTACATGTATGTTGGACAGAAGCTGTGCAACATCAATATCCATTAGTTTGCATCATGATCGATGCCGATCATTTTAAAGTAATTAATGATAGCTGTGGTCATGATGCAGGAGATAAGGTGTTGATTGAGCTGGCTCACGAATTAAAATATGCCTTCCGTAGTGATGACATTGTATGTCGTCTTGGTGGCGATGAGTTTTTCGTTATATGCCCGCATACTGATCTAAAAGGCGGCCTGCATATTGCTGAATCAACGCGCCAACGTGTTTCCAAAATGTGTGTTAGCACCGGGGCAACAGATTGGCGTGGAAGTATCAGTATTGGTGTCGCGGCAATCAGTGCCGATATGAAAATATACGATGAATTAATCAAAGAGGCGGATAACGCACTGTATAAGGCTAAACAAGCTGGTAAGAATTGCGTTTATCCAACGATGTAACTAAAGCTCCTTGATCATCCAGACATCGCAACCATTGTGCTCCGTACCCACCATCGGCTCATTTAAGTGGGAAAACCCAAGTTTTTCATATAGACGAATGGCCGATGTCATATTGGATAATGTGTCTAAATAACACGATTGATAGCCCATATCTTTAGCGTATTTCATGCAGATTTCACTGAGTTTTATCCCTAATCCGTGGCCGCGACTTTCAGGCAACAAGAACAATTTTTTGAGTTCGCAAACCTCTTGACTGCCATTAAATGCAGCGATACCAGCCCCCCCCATTACTTTTCCATCCATTTTTGCGACCAGATAAATACTTTTTGTTTCTATGCCGTAGTATTGGCTCATTTGTTCAACTTCTGCATCTGAAGGGCCAAAACCCTCACCAACAGCGCCAAATTCTGCACCTACCGATTTGATGATGTGACAGATATCTTGATCATCGGTGGGTGTGATTTCAGTAATGGTAATGTCCATATGTGTTTCTCTTATTAAACATGATTGTTTGGGTATAGTTATTGGTCTTACGAATGGAAATATCAAGCTATTGATGGATGTGTTGACCGCGACAAATCAACAAAGCAAAGATAATGTGTTTTTTTTCACCAATAGAAAGGCTTGATATCATTTCAATTTGGCTTTAGTTGTGGCTTTAGATACTATGTGTAGCTATCTGAAAAATACAAAACATCCGATACGGACACTACCAACGGGTAGATGAGGAAACGATGCAACATCTAGAAGAGATTATTGCTAATGCGACCGCTGCGATCAACGCGGCGGATTCGTTAGTCGCACTTGATGAAGTGCGTGTTCAGTACCTAGGCAAAAAAGGTGAGTTAACGACTCAACTCCAAAGCTTGGGTAAATTGCCACCAGAAGAACGTCGTGCAGCAGGTCAAGAGATCAACGTTGCAAAAGGAACGGTTCAACAAGCGATTGCAGCTCGTAAAGATGAGCTACAACGTGCTGAACTAGAAGCGAAATTAGCCGCTGAAACCATCGATGTTACTTTGCCTGGTCGCCGTATTGAAAATGGTGGTCTTCACCCAGTGACTCGCACGGTTGAGCGTATTGAACAATTCTTTGGTGAGCTTGGTTTTAATACTGAGTCTGGTCCAGAAATTGAAGATGCGTTTCACAACTTTGACGCGTTGAATATTGCGGAAGATCACCCAGCTCGTACTGATCACGACACCTTCTTCTTCAACCCTGATTTGATGCTGCGCACCCATACTTCTGGTGTGCAAATTCGTACCATGGAAAACGGCAAGCCACCTTTCCGCTTTATCGCTCCAGGTCGCGTTTACCGTAATGATTACGATCAAACTCACACGCCAATGTTCCACCAAGTAGAAGGTATGTTAGTTGATGAGAATGTAAACTTTGCGCAGCTAAAAGGTATTCTCAACGATTTCCTATGTAATTTCTTTGAAGAAGAAGTTGAGGTTCGTTTCCGCCCGTCTTATTTCCCGTTTACAGAGCCTTCAGCAGAAGTGGATGTAAAAGGTAAAAACGGTAAGTGGCTTGAAGTTTTAGGTTGCGGTATGGTCCACCCAAATGTACTTCGTAGTGTTGGTATTGACCCTGACAAATACTCTGGTTTTGCTTTCGGTATGGGTGTTGAACGTTTGACGATGCTTCGTTATGGCGTGAATGACCTACGTGCGTTCTTCGAGAACGACTTACGTTTCCTTAAACAGTTCAAGTAATTCAAAGGGTAGAGATACAATGAAATTCAGCGAATCATGGCTTCGTGAGTGGGTAAGCCCTGCGGTTACAACTGACGAGTTAACACACCAAATCACAATGGCTGGCTTAGAAGTAGACGATGTTCTACCTGTAGCTGGCGAATTCACTGGCGTAAAAGTAGGCCAGGTAGTTGAGTGTGCTCAACACCCTGACGCAGACAAATTGCGCGTCACCAAAGTTGACGTTGGCGAAGAAGAGCTACTGGACATCGTTTGTGGTGCATCTAACTGCCGTCAAGGAATTAAAGTTGCCGTGGCTACGGTTGGCGCCGTGCTGCCAGGTGATTTCAAAATCAAAAAAGCAAAATTACGTGGTCAACCTTCTCACGGTATGCTTTGCTCATTTACTGAGCTAGGTATTGACGTTGAATCAGATGGTATTATGGAATTGGCTGAAGATGCCGTTATCGGTACCGATTTCCGTGAATTCCTTAATCTCGATGATGTAACGGTAGACGTAGATTTAACCGCTAACCGTGCAGACTGCTTCAGTATTCGTGGTCTTGCGCGTGAAGTTGGCGTTTTAAACCGTGCAGATGTTACAGAGCCAATGGCTAAAGGCGTTACGCCATCTATTGATGATGTTGTCGCTATTGATGTGCAAGCACCAGCGGCATGTCCACGTTATCTTGGCCGAGTAGTTAAGAATGTGAATGTTCAAGCGCAAACCCCACTATGGATGCAGGAAAAACTGCGTCGTTGTGGTATTCGCTCTATCGATCCTGTCGTGGATATTACAAACTACGTTTTGCTAGAACAAGGCCAACCAATGCATGCTTTTGATCTAGCTAAGATCGATGGTGGTATTGTTGTTCGTTTGGCTGAGCAAGGTGAAAAGCTAACGCTTCTTGATGGTACGGAAGCTGAATTAAATGCAGATACACTCGTAGTTGCCGACCACAATAAAGCATTAGCGATTGCGGGCATTTTTGGTGGCGAAGGATCGGGCGTTAGTTCAGAAACAAAAGATGTATTGCTAGAGTGTGCATTCTTTGCACCAGATCATATTCGTGGTCGTGCGCGCAGCTATGGCTTACATACAGATTCTTCAATGCGTTTTGAACGTGGTGTTGACTACGCACTACAAGCAAGCGCAATGGAGCGCGCAACGGAGCTTCTAGTTGAAATCTGCGGTGGTGAAGTCGCGCCTGTGGTTGCTGTAGAGTCTGCAACAGACCTTCCAATGCCAAATACGGTTACATTACGTCGTACTAAGTTAGACAATTTGCTAGGCCACTCCATCTCAGATGCTGATGTTGTAGAGATTCTACAGCGTCTTGGTTTGACGGTAGAAGTGACTGATGAAGGTTGGAGTGCAACTGCACCGACATGGCGTTTCGATATCGCGATAGAGCAAGACTTGGTCGAAGAAGTGGGTCGTATATACGGCTACAACAACATCCCAAATCAAGCCCCTATTGCTGCGTTGAGCATGAATGATCATAAAGAAGCTAACTTACCGCTTAAACGCGTTCGTAACCTTCTGGTTGATCGTGGTTATCATGAAGCTATTACTTACAGCTTTGTTGAACCTGAACAGCAAAAATTAGTGGTTCCTGGTATTGAGCCATTGGTTCTGCCAAATCCAATCTCTGCGGATATGTCAGCCATGCGCCTAGGCCTAATTCAAGGCCTATTAAATACTGTTGTTCATAACCAAAAACGTCAGCAGCCACGTGTTCGTTTATTTGAATATGGCCTGCGTTTTATTCCTGAAGCAACGGCAGAAAATGGCATGCGTCAAGAACCGATGCTAGCGGGTGTTATCTCAGGCACTCGTGGTGAAGAACATTGGAATATGGAAACGGCAACGGTTGACTTTTTTGACTTGAAAGGCGACCTAGAAGCGATTCTAGAACTAACGGCTAATGGTAAAGCATACAGCTTTACAGCGGTTAAGCACCCTGCGTTACACCCTGGACAATCTGCTGCAGTTATTCTTGATGGCGAAGTTATTGGTGTGATTGGTACTGTGCATCCAGAACTTGAACGCAAGTTTGGTTTGAATGGTCGTACGGTCGTATTTGAGATTGAGTGGTCTGCGATTGACAGCCGAGTAATTCCAGAAGCAGTTTCGCTTTCTAAGTTCCCATCTAACCGTCGTGATATCGCATTGGTTGTCGATGACTCAGTAGCATCAGGCGACATAGTAAATGCATGTCGTGCAGCTGGTGGTGAATTGCTAAAAGACGCAAAACTGTTTGACGTTTACGTAGGCAAAGGTGTGGAAGAGGGTAAGAAGAGCTTGGCTATTGCGCTTAGCCTTCAGTCGCTTGAGCGTACATTAGAAGAAGCCGATATTGTTAGCGCGGTAGACGCTATTGTCTCTGCTGTTGGTGAGCAATATGGTGCTGCACTGCGTGATTAATCACTACTTAACAAATTAGTGACAGGTAGCAGGCTCATTAGAGCCTGCTTTTTTATGCGTTGAACAATGAATTTCCCAGCCAACAAGTCTATGATTTTATAGAAAATAAATTTTTTCATAAAAAAATAATGATAGTTGTTCATAGTGTGAAATTCTGTATCGGCTTGTGAATTCGACATAAACCACTAAATTATCAGTACTTTTTTGAAATCGTCAATGCCAAACACTAGCTATATAGCCATGATATGCGTCTTTTTGATGAAATTATTAATTTTGTTGAGAATAAAAAAGTTGGCGAAAATCAGAAGCTTGGCATACACTTTTCAAGTAGAGCCGATAGGTTGTTGATTGGCTAAGCGAAAATGCTTCGGTGCTGCTGACTGGCAGCAAGGTTTAACATAGCTTTGAGGGAAGTTTTATGGCGCTCACAAAGGCCGAATTGGCTGAAAACCTGTTTGAAAAGCTTGGATACAGTAAACGGGATGCCAAGGAAACGGTTGAAGTGTTTTTCGAAGAGATTCGTAAGGCGCTTGAAAGTGGCGAACAGGTAAAACTATCTGGTTTTGGTAATTTTGATCTTCGAGACAAGAATGAACGTCCGGGTCGAAACCCAAAAACAGGTGAGGATATTCCTATCTCCGCTCGACGTGTCGTAACGTTCCGCCCAGGGCAGAAATTGAAAGCCCGAGTCGAGAACATTAAAGTCGAAAAATAGACCGAGCAATAGACCACGCCTAGCGTGGTCTTTTTGCATTTATCCTAAATTGAGTCTTAAGCTGCTTGAATATGAGTAGTTATGTAAGGCTGCCATGCATTTTGATAAAGCTCTATAGATTGACGTCTGAACTGAGCTATCTTCGCCATTTCAAATTCATTCAACGCACGGCGTTCGCTGGCAGCGTTACGTTCAAATTGTTGGATTTTTTCATACAGTTCATGCTCTGGGCCATTTTTCACATCGGCAATCGCTTTGAGGTGTAATTGTACCTCCGCAATGACATTGGTCTTAGGCAGTTGGACTAGTAAGTTTAAATCGCGATAGCCAGAAGCACTTGGCGATTTAAAACGATTTTTTACTTTAACAATTGTTGCTTCACGGTTGAGTACCTCATAGGCTTCAACCAGGCTAGGTACGTCGTTAGCGACAATGGTTGCTCGAGCTAAATCGGTAATCCTATCTGCGCGCCCATCGAGTTCATGTGCAATTTTTGTCAGTGCGCGCTCTCTTGATTTAACACCCGCGAAATACGCTTCGGTTGACGTCAATAGCGCAGCACTTTTACATAGCGTTTCAAGTTCAAACTGAGCTTGATGCGCTTTACTATAGAGTACTTCAAAGTCGTTATATGGTTGCAAAGGTTGGGTGTTGGTCGATTGAATGCCATAGAGACCACTAAGGCTATGTTTGAAGAGTTTTGATGATAATTGGTCTTGTTGAGACTCGTTGACTTCAGGAGCACTTTCCGAAATCAGTGGAACAGCAGCAAACGCTGGTGCACGGCTTAATACCAGTAGCATCAATGCTGTGGTTCGTAGAAATAAGCTCATTGACTCTCCTTACGGGACGTTTAGGCAAAAGGGAAACTTAAAAGATCCTAAAAACGTCTAGCTCGAATTATGCAACGAACCGGAGATGTCTAAAGACTATCTTGGGTTCAATCAGTGAAACTCAACCTTGATGAATCAGCAAAACTGTTAACTTTGAAGTTGCTCACGTAGTTTGACTTTAGTGTAGTAGTTTTGTTCTCATCAAGTTGTAACCAAGTGTAGCGGGTGAAGATTAACCAAACATGAATGAATTTGTTTTGATGCTACCGGATGCGCAATAGATGGGTTAGGCTAGTGAACTTACGTCGTTTAACGGCACGTATATATGAGTGATGAGAGCAAGCAATAAGATGAAAGATCCTGAGTTTTGGCACAATAAATGGGCTGCTAATCAAATAGGTTTCCACTTAGAGGATGTAAACCCACTGTTGATTGAGTTTTGGGGGCATACTAAGCCGCAGCGAGAAGATAGCGTATTTGTTCCTTTGTGCGGAAAGAGTGAAGATCTAATCTGGTTAGCTTCCAAGCATGATGTCGTTCAAGGTGTAGAGCTGAGTGAAATCGCGGTTCGTTCATTTTTTTCCGAACATTTTTATACACCACAAGTGACACGTATCAATAGCTGGCATGAACTTTACCAGTTTGATGAATTATCGATCTATTCTGGTGACTATTTTACAGCCCCTATTGAGGCGGTTGATATCATCTATGATCGAGCGGCTTTGGTTGCTTTGCCGCCAGAAATGCGAATTGAATATGCAAATAGGCTAAAATCACTTTTAAAGCCAAAAGGTCGCATTTTGTTGGTTAGTTTGGATTATGTTCAAGATGAAATGTCTGGCCCTCCTTTTAGTGTGTCTGAAGAGGAAATACGCCAGTTGTATTCGGGTTATACTGTGACCCATTTGTTGCGTGATGATGCCGATGAATCACATCCTAAAATCAATAAGCAAGGGTTGACTCGTTTTGCTGAAGACGTATGGCTTATTGAAGCAAACTAATATAGTGAAAGTAAAAATAGGCAGGGTATCTGCCTATTCTATTTAGAGATCAATATAAGCTAATAAATGACTTTGACTTTTTTAGCACTATCAATCGCATCTTCAATTGCGCTTTCAACACAAGAGCGGCGCGTCAAGGTCACACCAAGTCGACGTCGGCCATCAATGTCAGGTTTACCAAACAAGCGAATTTGAGTTTTCGGCATGGCAAGAGCTTCGTCAATGCCATCAAAGCGAATATTGCTTGATGATCCTTGGCCGAGAATCACTGCTGAAGCGCTGGGGCCATATTGAGTAATGGAGTGGATTGGCATGCCGGTAAAGGCACGAACGTGCAAGGCAAATTCAGACATGTCCTGAGAAATTAAGGTCACCATTCCCGTGTCATGTGGACGAGGTGATACTTCGTTAAAAATGACTTTATCACCCTTTACGAACAGCTCGACGCCAAACAGACCGTAACCGCCCAACGCATTCACAACTTGCTCAGCTACGTACTCTGCAGCTTTAATGGCATTAGCTGACATGGCTTGAGGCTGCCAAGACTCACGGTAGTCACCGTCTTCTTGGCGATGTCCGATTGGGGCGCAAAAGTGCACACCATCAACGGCACGCACAGTGAGTAGCGTAATTTCGTAGTCAAAATCGATAAAACCTTCAATGATGACTCTACCTGCTCCTGTTCGGCCGCCTTCTTGAGCGTAAGTCCATGCCTTTTCCACATCCTCGGAAGACTTGATCACACTTTGTCCTTTACCAGACGAGCTCATGACGGGTTTTACTACGCATGGAATCCCAACTTGTTCTACTGCTGCGATAAAATCGTCGTGACTGTCGGCAAACTGGTAAGGCGATGTCGGTAAGGAGAGTGTTTCTGCGGCAAGGCGACGAATTCCTTCGCGGTTCATCGTCAGTTGAGTAGCTTTAGCCGTAGGGACAACGTTAAGGCCTTGCGCTTCCAATTCGACAAGTTTACTGGTGGCAATCGCTTCGATTTCTGGTACAACGTAGTCTGGTTTTTCTAGTTCAATGATTGCTTGTAACGCATCACCATCGAGCATATCTATTACATGGCTACGGTGTGCAATTTGCATCGCTGGTGCGTCGGCATAACGATCACATGCGATCACTTCTAAACCCAAACGTTGACATTCAATCGCCACTTCTTTACCTAATTCTCCTGAACCAAGCAGTAAAACGCGAGTGGCATTTTCACGTGTAGCAGTACCAAACATAGTGAATCCTTACATTCATGCAAAAAGTAATAGCGAAAACAGCCAGAATGATACTGAAAATCAGCACAAAAGCAAACGTTTGCTTTTGTGCTGTAATCAATATTTTTAGCGCATGTTAAAGAGTTCATTATGAAAATGACAGCGATCTAACCCCATGCTGATTAACTGCTCTTTGAGCGTTTGGCCAAAAACTTTTGGGCCACAAAAACTCACTTCACCTTGTTGTAAATCTAATTGGTTTGCGATTCGTTGGGCACATAAACGTTGGTTATGACTGGCGGTATACACTTGCAACGTCACATTGGGTAGTTTTGGAACCAGCCGATTGAGTAATTCAACAAAATATTGTTGATGGTCTGATTCACGGCAGTAATAGAGTGTGATGTGCTGGCTATTATTATGGGGAGTAGAGCTAAGTCTTTGTAACCAAGCAAGAAAAGGTACGATACCAATGCCAGCTCCAACCCATACTTGCTCACGACTAGTGGGTATGTTGAATTTCCCATATCCACCTTCAACCGTTACCTTTTGTCCCACGAAGATAGAGGTGACTAAGTGGTGGGTATAATCACCAAGATCTTTTACGGCAAACTCAATGTGATTGTTATGCCTCTGGTAAGACAAAATGGAAAATGGGTGAGGTGGCTCTTTATCATCAAAACTTAAATAAGCAAACTGCCCAGCTTGGTAAGAGAGCGATTTGGATAGCTGAATTGAAAAGTGCACAATATCACCATGACCGCTTTCATCTAAGATCGGTTGAACATGGCTAACTTGCCCGGTCACTTTGTTTGCTTGCCCGATGCGTCCTGATAAGGAGATCAGGGCGCAAACCGAACCAAGTAGCGCTAGGCTAACAATGACGATATTCATGCCCATCGTTTCCGAACTAATATCAATTAAGACAATGGAGTGGAACGCTCCGGCCATGAAGATGACACCGCCAAGTTTGTGCGTGAATTTGAAATGGCGATAGCTGATCGCCTGAAACAAACTGATTCCAACAAAAATAACGAACGCGTAGAAAGCGAACTCTCCCACATCTTTAGCTAGTGCGGCCCAAGGAATAGCATCTTGTATTTGGTGGATACGATTTTGTCGGTGCGGTCGTTCGAGCCAACCCAATAATATTAGCCATTTGGGGATTTTCATAAGTAGCCAATGGCAGGTTAAAGCTATTGTGGCATGTATCCCGAGCGATTTATGTACCGCGTAGCTTTTATCCAGCCCGTCTAGCCATTGCTCCACTTTCGAAAAGCGCATTGCGGTCAGCATTGCAACACTCATATAGGCTAAAGCAAGGAAGCCAGTCAAGATAACAAAGTGATGTCGCCAGTAGAAGAAGTCTACGGTGTTATCCCATGTCACCACCACTGAGGGCAACCAAAGCAATAGGCAAACCAAGAAGATCATTTTCATGACTGATAACCCACAAAATTGACATGGTTATTATCTTAGACCTCTGGTGATGCTCTGTGAACCTAATTCACCAATCTTTACATTCAATGGTTCTTGCTTGTTCTATAAGTAAGATGAACTATAGCAAGAGGGCAACAGTGAGTAGAATTGGTAGTGTAATCAGGCAAAAGAAATTACCAAACAATACCATTGACGCGACGTTTGTTGGTTCAATATTAAAACGTTCTGCAAACAGATAGTTCATGACGGCAGGGGGGAGCATGGTGAACAAAACCATCATTTGTAGCTGCATAGTGGGTAATGGAATGAAGTAGTAAATCAGCAGAAAACTCACAGCCCCAGTGGCTAAAGATAACAAGCTAGAAATCACCCCGACTTTGAACCCTGATAATTTTAAATTGATCATCTGAGAACCGAGAGAAATTAACATCACGGGAACCGCGGCTTGTCCCAGTAATGACGTCGCTTCATAAAGAGGTTTCCAAACGGTAATGCCCGATACATTCAATGTCATAGCAATAGCGGCAGCGATGAATAACGGCGTAGAAATGATCTGCTTAAATGGATTGCCTTTACTAAGAAGTGCTAGGCCAAGGCTAATATGTAGACATGCTGAAACCACAAATAATAAGACGGCTGACCCTAATGCAGACTCGCCGAATGTATAGGTGAAAAGCGGAATCGCTAAATTACCGCTATTGCGAAACATGTGTAATGGAGCCCACGCCTTATAGTTAATTTTCATCATCAAACAAATGGGAATCATCAAAAGAGCGGGGATCAAAACGGCCACTAAGGAAGCTACAATCAAGGGAAGTTGCTGAGTGTCGAGTGGCATGGTTGCTAGAGATGAAAAAACAAGAGCCGGAACGAAAGCGTCCATATTGATGCGATTAATGGGGCGAAAATCTGGTTTTTGCCAACGACCTATCATGAACCCTACGCCCACTAAGGCTATGACCGGGAAAAGAATATTAACCACTTGCTCAAACATAAATCAATCCGTTGATCTTTAAATGAAACCCTTACGCTAAATTAACAGCCTTTCACAATGCCGTCATGGTTTTGAAGGGATTTTTATTAAATGGTATGAGTATCGCTTGTTGTTTTTCCGCCAATAAAAAATCCCCGATTGCTCGAGGATTTTTTATGCCACTATGATGTGGTTAAACCATCAGGTAGGAAACGGGAATGTCAGGGTTAATCACTTCGAGAGTTGATTGTGTATCTGCGAGGTGACTAATATTTCCCTCGGCCATTTCTACTAGTGCCGCGGAAGTAATTTGGTCAAAACTCTCACCGCTCATCATTAACTGTGTCAAGGCAACTTGTAGTGGTGGTAGGCTCGGATTGAAAGCCGCGTTTTCAGCATAAGAGCCAATAAAGGTTTTGCCACTTTCGACTCGTAAGGCAACACCGCTTAGGTTCTTTGTGTAAGGAGCATAGCTGCGGTTTAGACCTGTTAGCGCGGCCAGTATTAATTGATCACCCTCACTGGTCATTTTGCCATGATCTGCACTCGCCATCAGGCCTGATTCGATACCAAGATCAGAAGGTCCGAAGGAATCAGGTAAGTATTCATCGAGAGATTTTTCGTCACGTTCTGGCAATTGGATGGTCAGTGATTTAGCGGTGGTTAGCTCATTCATAAATTGACGGCAGTGACCACATGGGCTGAAATTCACGGTGACATCAGTTATACCTTGTTCACCTTTCATCCAAGCGTGGCTGATTGCGCACTGCTCCGCATGAACGGTTTGGCCTAACTGTGCGCCGGAAAACTCCATATTGGCACCAAAATATAAGCGACCTGATAAGCCTCTTACAATTGCTCCCACATAGAAGTTAGAAAGTGGCACATAAGCATAAGCTGCAGCGAAAGGCAGCAAGGCGAGGCGTAATTCCGAGTCTTCTAATCCAGATATTGCAAGCAACTGCTCAAACTGTTCTGGTGATAGAGTTGCATCAAAGTCATCTGACAGCATAATAGCGGCCAAAAACTCTGCAATCGGTTTTGGTGTATCAGCTAGTGCTTGTTCAATACGGCTTTTCATAGTGAATCCTTATCAATGTATTGAAGTCTATTCTAGGTGACAAATGAAAATTCTCCGTGATTGTGATCACATTGATAAATGTAACGATATTTCATTTTTCATAATTAGAGTGAGGTCACACATGATATCGATTGCAGCCTGAGATTAAGTGAAAGATGTCAAATACTTCCTGTCAATGTTTGTTTGTAATCTATCGGTTATTGTAATGATTATAGGCTTGCTAACCACACTGAAAAGGCAAAAAAGCTTGGCGCTAAAACCGATGTAATGACACCGCACACGACTAAAGCCAGAGAGCTGAAAGCGGCATCACGAGGATCTTTCTCAGCACAGGTTGCGGTACCCAAGGCGTGCGATACGGTTCCCATTGTTAATCCTTTAGCGATCGGGTGCGTAATACCTAACAGGTTATAGATAGGGTAGGCGAGAATCGCGCCAAATAATCCAACTATAACCACCAAAATGGCGGCAACCGCAGGTTCTCCTCCTAAGTTACTCGACACTTCCATTGCGATCGGTGTAGTTACGGATTTACCCAGCAAACTGGCGATTAACTGAATATCGGCTTGCATATACACAGCGATCATACTGGCGGTCAGCATCGACATAACACTGCCTACACCACAGGCCAATGTAATGATGCGCCAGTTCAAACGTATTTGTGGCAGTTGTTCATACAAAGGATAAGCAAGCGCTACCACGGCAGGTTGCAATAGCAAACTTAACCATTGATTATCTGCATAGTAGGTTTCAAAAGGGACTTTAAAAAACAGCAAAATAGGAATAATGATTACAAGGCTGATTAATAAAGGGTTCATCAGTGGTGTTTTGCATTTTTTGCTAAGCCAGCGCGTGAAAAAAAACACCAAGATAGTTACTAGCAGCCACATTACTTATTCCCCTTTTTCAAAAAACGATCCAGCAGCCAGCCAAGAGAAACAAGCACAATTAATGTGCCACCAACGGCACTAGCAAGTATCGGTAACGCATTGTTAATGAGTATCTCAAAATGCTCCATTAAGCCAACGCTTATCGGAACAAAAAGCAAAATCATGTAACGAATAAATAGGCTAGCACTTGGTTTAACCCACTCTACAGGGACCAATCCACTGGCCATTAGTGCAAATAGGATCAGCATACCAATGATGCTGCCTGGAATAGAAATACCAAGCCAAGTTTGTAGGTTAATGCCCGCTAGTAGGCAAAGTAGAATTAGGCCTAATGAGACAATGTATTTTGCGAATGTATTCAACATAAAAAATTGTGCCGTGTCTAAGTCAGAAACGTTGAGTGCTGTTGGTTAACAAGGTAAGACTGAATGAGCTAGGCAACCGCTTCGCATGCTGTTGCCTAAATAGTTAAATCGTCTTACTGCCAGCTAGTCATATTTTCAACGGGTAATAGTTTCCACGTAATGGTAAACGGATTTTAAAATAGCGATTTTCTTTTCGTCACTCTCATAGGTATGAACTAAGTTTTCCAAATTGAGGCTATATTCTTCAATACGATTTTCAAAATATTCACGGCAATGTGCAGCCCAACGCTGTTGTTCTTCATCGCTCAGTGTCAAAGGGTAGTTGCGCGCGCGATAACGAAATAGTAGGGGCTCAATCCGTTTATCACTAAAGCTAATCTCTAAAGCAGATAAATTTACCGGGTCGGTCTCACGGATAATATCCATAGCGGCTTTATCCGAAGGCGAAAAGAATCCGTCATACAGCTGGCTATCGACATCATCATTGGCCGGATACTCTCGCTCGATACTGTAAAGGCCAACCAGTTTTTCTCGGATTTCAGGGTGCTGTTTAATCATGGCTAAGTTTTGCAAACATGCCGTTCGATCAATCCCTATCTTTTCTGCATTTTCCGCGGTTAACGTTTTGGCCGGTGCTAAAATAGGGCATTTATTAAGGTGCACCAGCTTGATTGGCACGGGCAGCTCATCCGGTGCAAGATCGTCTCGCTTTGTGTATAAGCGTTGCTGTAACTCTTCGACGTTTAGGTCTATCAATGGCTGCGGGTTTTTCGCAAGATCAACCACAATCACCGCGTTTTGGTTAGTGGGGTGCCAAGCGATTGGTACAATCCAACTGGTGTATTGGCATTCACGGCCGAGCATGCCAGAAACGTGCATCAGTGGCGTCATGTTGACGATATCAACGAGGTCATTGAGTTTACGTTTGTGGCGCATATTGAAAAAGTAATCAAACAACTTAGGCTGCGCGGCTTTGACTTTCTTTGCAAGTTCGATAGTAGCGATAACATCGGCCATTGCATCATGAGCATTCGCGTGTTCGATACCGTTAGCGACAGATAAATGCTCTAATTTAAAACTGGTGAACCCATCTTCATTTTCTGGCCAGTTGATACCCTCTGGACGTAATGCATGGCATGCACGCATAACATCAAGTAAATCCCAACGTGAATTGCCTTTTTGCCAGCTCCATGCATACGGATCAATAAAATTTCGGTAGCAAGTGTAGCGTGTGACTTCGTCGTCAAATCGAATGCTGTTATAGCCAAGGCTGGTGGTATTAGGGGTTGATAGCTCAGCGTGTATTTTAGCTATAAATTCTGGCTCGCTAATACCATGACTCATCGCTTTTTGTGGGGTGATACCAGTAATAAGCGCCGCTTCTGGAGAGGGGAGGTAATCAGCAGGAGGTTGGCAATAGATAACCAACGGCTCGCCAATAATATTGAAATCCATGTCGGTGCGAACACCAGCAAATTGGCTAGGGCGATCCTTTGCTGGGCTTACTCCCCAAGTTTCATAATCAAAAAAGAAGAAAGTAGGCGTGTGCTCTTGTCGCATTCAATAGTATCCAGTTGCTGAAAGGTTAGGTTTATTAGACCATTGCCCGTCTTACATAGCAATGTGTGAAGCGATATGGAGCTGTAATCATCAGCGAAAAAGAAAAAACCGATGCATAGGCATCGGTTGTTCACGAGTAATTAACAGTAAGCGCTTACGCTTGCTGCTGTTGCACTTGTGGTGTTTTATCACCAAGCAGGCGGCTAGTAATTGTCCCCGCAGTCATCGCCCCTGAGACATTCAATGCGATAACGTTGCGTTTTTAAAACAACTTCACCGACTTTGGGTTTTATAAAAGAAAGAGTAATTGAGGATGAACATATCGGACACATAGCGTGAATGAAAATATGAAATAAATATTATTTAGAACAAAAGGTTATCAATGCATTTATTTTGATTGATTTTAATTCACTTTGGTTGAAATCTGACTTATTTATCGGTATTTGTTAAGCAGTGTTAACATCTCGGAAGAATGTAGAACTTCAACATGGCGAACTTGCTGTTGAAAAAGGCTATATAAAAGGCTTCGCGCTACATCTTGAGCTGAGATCGGAATTAGGTTTCTCATCCTTCCGACCAATAGTGGTTTCATCAAGCAAAGGATACGCTGTGTCCATTTTTCATCGGTACGTTCAACAGCTCTTTTGCCAACCAGTGGTCCAGGCCTAACGAAGGTTATTTGTTCAAAACCCATGCGACGTATGGCTTCTTCCATACGTCCTTTACATCTTAAGTAATGAGATGATGATTGTGCTTTGGCCCCAAGGCTTGAAACCACCGCTAAACGCTTTACGCCAAGTGTTTTCATAGTTTGCGCGACTTGGCATACTAATTCGTAGTCTATTTTTTCTAACCCCTTTTTTGAGCCTGCTTGTTTTAATGTTGTGCCTAAAGTAATAACACCAAGCTCGGGGCTGATATTTTCTTCATCCCAATGAGTGATTTGTAAATCTGCTTGAATAAACTCGTGCAGTTTCTTGTGTTTAATTCCAGAGCTTTTTCGTACCAGCGAATAGATACGAGAGACGGCTTGTTCCTTTAGCATCATTTCTAATACGTGCTGTCCAACCAGACCTGACGCACCAGCCATGATCACAGCCATACTTCGCTTATCCATCGTTGCCTCTATTTTCTTATGTTCATCACTATTGTATCTCAGTATTACTTATCTATTAGACTTATTATTAGCGTTCCGCTGAACTCACTTGCCGTCTACCCGCAACTTCAAGTTGTTTGGGTATATCTTGTTGAAGCATAGCCGATTTATCTCAATACAAGTAAACTATGATTTTTCACGGAAGACCTGAACAATAGATGTTAAAACAAAAACATAGACAAATTATTCGCCAGACCGTATTGGTGTTTGTTGGTGAGCGCCGTATTACAGACGCCGGAGTGACAGTGTAATGCTCAGCGCATTAAAGTATCAACTGGAACTGTTTTGGTTGGCGTTAAGTTTTTTTTCACGTTTGCCAATCCCTGAAAAGACTCCTTATTCTAGCGATAGAATGAATCGCTCTGGACGCTATTTTGCTTTAGTTGGATTACTACTAGGTGCAATATGTGCAACATGCTACAGCGGATTGAGCCTTATTTTTCCTGCTGAGGTCAGCATTGCATTAACCATGGTCATTAGCTTATTGCTCACTGGCGCTTTTCATGAAGATGGTCTGACCGATATGGCTGATGGTATCGGTGGTGGAATGACGGTTGAACGCCGTCTCGCTATTATGAAAGATAGCCGTATTGGTACTTATGGCGCGTCAGCGTTAGTCATGGCGTTACTCTGTAAGTATCTCTTGCTCAGTACGCTGGTAGGGTACAGTAATCTGTTTGTGGTATGGCTGGTCGGTTATGGGTATAGCCGCGCCATTGCGGCATCGCTGATTTTTGATATGCCTTATGTGAGTGATCTCGATACCAGTAAAAGCAAGCCGCTTGCTAATAAACAGACGTTTTCAGAGCTATGTTTTTTACTGTTGTGCGGTTTATTGCCCTGCTTTTGGTTGGGTTTGCCTGTGGTTATCGCTTTGATTGGGTTGGCTGTCGTTTTTCGCACTTTATTTAAATCTTGGCTAATGGCTCGCATCGGAGGGTTCACTGGTGACTGTCTGGGAGCTGCCCAGCAGATTATGGAGCTGTTGATCTACTTATTGCTGATTGCGTTTGCTCAATATGGTTTTCTAACGATGGGAGTGATCGAATAATGGTGCATCTCATCTTAGGCGGTGCTCGTAGTGGTAAATCTCGATTTGCTGAGCAGAATGCTCAACAAGCCTACCAAATGTTGTTAGCAGAACACCCACACGCACAGCTTCATTATGTCGCTACGGCCATCGCTTTTGATGATGAAATGCGTGCGCGTATTGCACATCACCAGCAGCAAAGAGACGATAATTGGCAAGAACATGAATGCCCTTATCAATTGGTTGAGCAGTTAAAAAATTTCTCATGTAGAGATATAGTATTGGTTGATTGCTTAACGTTGTGGATGAATAACATTATTTATAACCATGGGCAGCAAGCTAGTGAGACACAAATCAAACAGCAGGTTAGCGGGTTGTGTGAAGCCGTTGAACAATCGGCGGCTAAGATTATTCTTGTCTCTAATGAGGTTGGTTTAGGCGTTATACCTATGGGAGAAGTCTCACGGTTATTTGTGGATAATGCAGGCTGGATGAACCAAGCATTAGCGAAAGTTGCACAACGAGTGAGTTTTGTTGCTGCCGGCTTACCGATGACGTTGAAAAGCTAGTGATGATCAATATCTACTTGCTGCGGCATGGAAAAACGCAAGGTAAGCCCGCTTTAAATGGTCGAACTGATGTTTTAGTTGCTGCACATCATCAGGATCAAATTTGCGATAAATTAATGGCTTCTGGCTACTCATTCCAACACCTTATTTCGTCACCACTCAAGCGTTGCTCGGATCTAGCCCGTAGCTTGGTCGCTAACCATGCTGTTAGACAGTGTGATTTCGAACTTGGTTTCCAAGAGATGGATTTTGGCTGTTTTGATGGTGTCCCATTTGATGAGCTCCAAGCACAGTGGCCTATTTTAGAAACATTTTGGGCAGATCCCGCCACACACCAATTGCCACAAGCAGAAAGTCTGGCGGATTTTCACCAAAGAGTCACCAATGCTTGGGAGCGGCGTTTAAAGTTATTGAGTAATGATACTTTGATTATTGCTCATGGCGGAACAATCCGGATGATCTTAGCGCATGTGTTGGGGAGTGACTGGCAAAATCCCGCGTGGTATTCCACATTACAGATAGGAAATCAGTCCGTCACTCATATTCAAGTGCTGAAAAAAGAGGCGATTCATTTAACGGTGAGAAGCATTGGAATTCCACTCTAGCAACATGTTTGTACATTACAGAGTATGGAGTAACTATTAGATTTAATGATAGAATTTTCCGCAATCAAAGCCGAGTATATGGCTTAGTGTGTTTTTCGAACAAGTTGATAAAGTTATCGCCAATTTTTAAATGTTTTGCCTCTGCATGTCTTAATAAGTGGGATCGTCTCTACATAATTCATCAGCACAATTCATTAACATACCGCTGTGCAATAAAGGAGTAACGCATGACGAAGTCCCTCTTCCGCCAATCTTTTCTAGCTGATAGCCTAGATTTAGGCCAAGAAATGGCCTCAGGTGAAATAAAAACCACAGCAGGTATTACACTCAAAGTACTTCAGCGAGGCGTATTGGAAGTCATTCCCGTTAACTACAGTGCTAATAGTAAAAATATCATCATCTCTTGTGGTATTCATGGTGATGAAACTGCCCCGATGGAGTTAGTAAATAAACTGGTAGATGATATTCTATCTGGGTTTCAAGCTATCAAACATCGCTGCTTATTCATCATTGCTCACCCTCAAGCCACTAATCAACACACTCGCTTTGTACAAGAAAACTTAAATCGTCTGTTTGATAATAAAACGGAGAATCCGACGTTAGAGCGCGATATTGCACGAAACCTGAAACAGTTGGTAGGGCACTTTTATAAAAACACGACGGAAGTTAGCCGCTGGCACCTCGATCTGCACTGTGCGATTCGATTGTCTAAACACTATTCATTTGCAGTGAGCCCTAAGTCTCGTCATCCAGTACGCAGCCATGCTTTAATGTCGTTTATCGATAGTGCGCATGTGGAAGCGGTTTTATTGTCGAACTCACCTTCCAGCACCTTTAGCTGGTATAGCGCTGAACATTTTGCGGCGCAGGCATTAACGCTCGAGCTTGGACAAGTGGCGCGTATTGGCGAAAATAATTTAAAGCGCTTGGTTGCTTTTGATTTGGCAATGCGTGACTTAGTTTCAGCTGAGACTCCCGAGCATTTACCCAAGAAAGCGGTAATGTATCGTGTTAGTCGTACCATAGTACGCATGCATCAAGACTTCGACTTTATGTTTGATGATAGTGTCGAGAACTTTACCGCGTTCAAGCATGGGGAAGTCTTTGGTCACGATGGTGATAAGCCGTTGATGGCGAAAAATGAAGGTGAGGCTGTAGTATTTCCTAACCGCAAAGTCGCAATAGGGCAGCGGGCAGCATTGATGGTCTGTAAAGTCGCGACACGTTATGAAGATGGTCAATTAGTCTACGATTAAACGATGGTTATCACTTTAAGGCGCTTAAGGTGACTGGTTGTGGCTATAGCGCTTTCTATTTTAATGGCTTAACGGTAAGGTTAGGCCATTATTGTTTCTCTTGTATACAAATAAGTGCATGAACTTCAATCAGTTACTCTTAAAGAAACAGCACCGCTGGCATTTTGCCTTGTATTGGATGTTGGCATTGTTGGTCGGTTTTAGCACACTCTATTTAATGATAGGAGAGGTGTTTATCTTTCCGTTTCAGGCTCTCACCTCACTTGAATGGCAACTTGTGGCACAGCTTCGAGCTCCTCGACTATTGTCCGCTATCGTGATTGGTGCATCGCTGGCGGTGTCAGGGGCAACCTTACAAGTCTTATTAGGTAATGTGCTAGCAGAACCTGGTGTGTTGGGTATTTCCGGAGGAGCCAGTGTCGCGATGGTCATTGTCTTATTCTTATTCCCAACCTTGGCTTCACCGGAAGTCTTTATGCTATCAGCGGTAATCGGCGCTATGGTATTTACCTTACTGCTTGTGAGCATGGCTAAAGCGATGCGTTTGAGTACGACTCGCCTTTTATTGGTTGGTGTCGCATTAGGTATTTTGTCTGGAGCGATCGTCACTTGGGCATTTTATTTTAGTGATGATCTCGGTTTAAGGCAGCTTGTTTACTGGTTAATGGGCAGTATTGGTGGAGCAAGTTGGTATCAGCATACGCTGTCGCTTGTAGCATTACCGATTATTACGTGGCTTGTGCTACAGGGCAAAACCTTGGACAAATTAATGCTGGGAGAAACACACGCTAAGCAGTTAGGGGTTGATGTCGAACGGTTACGCTGGAAACTGATTTTAGCGGTGTCTGTATTGGTTGGTACAGCAGTAGCTTTGGGGGGGGTGATAAGTTTTGTCGGTCTAGTGGTTCCTCATTTACTGCGTTTGGCGTTCGGTTCTGAAAATCGTTATTTGTTGCCGATGTCTGCATTGTTTGGTGCGCTGTTATTGGTGTTTGCCGATATTATTGCACGCACGGCATTAATCAGTGCTGAACTACCGCTTGGTGTGGTGACAACCACGCTCGGTGCTCCTATCTTTATTTGGATGTTATTAAAAAACCATGATTCACGTTAATACGTTGCAAGTAACCAGTTTACAAGTAGGATCGCGTTTACTGCCGCTCTCTTTTCGTTGCAAAGCGGGAGAGGTGCTGCACGTTATTGGCCCTAATGGCAGTGGTAAAAGTACTCTGCTTGCGGCGTTAGCAGGCGTTATTGAAAGTAAAGGCATGGTGCAAATTGGTGATGTTAATATTAATGAAGTGTCGTTAGAGACTTTGTCGTTACATCGAGCGTATCTTTCTCAAAGCGATAAGCCAGCCTTTAACCTACAAGTGTTTCAATACCTTTCGTTAGCCATTCCAAGCTGTGCAGAGCTTCATTCAGAGGCCGTTAACCAAGCGGTTAATGACATTACTCATCTGTTAAATATCGAAGATAAATTGCATCGTTCAATTCACCAGCTTTCGGGGGGGGAATGGCAACGTGTTCGCTTGGCCGGAATCTGCTTACAAATTTGGCCATCGATCAATCCATACGCCAAATTGCTCATTTTGGATGAACCGAGTGCACCGCTCGATATCGCACAAGAGGTTTTGCTTTATCGTTTAATTGAACATATTGCACAGCAAGGTATTGTGGTGATTATGGCTAACCATGACTTGAATCGGACATTGCGCCATGCAGACAGCGCACTACTGCTAGAAAGGGGAGTTCTGCAAAGTTTAGGTAAGGTGGAAACAGTGCTCAGCAGTGAGCGATTAAGTCAGGTGTTTCAAACGCAAGTAAAACACGTTGATGTGGAAGGTAAACCTTATCTTATCTTTGATTAACCGTAGCGTATTACTTTTGTTCGATAGCACAACTCTCGTGCATTAAGCACAACTTTGGAGCATGTGCTTATCAGTGAGTCTAATTTGGTTTAAAAAAAGACTAACAAAAACAATGTGTTGAATTAAATAAAAAGTTGGCATGCCAATCGCATTATTAGAATCGATACATTCTCGTTCTTGTTAGGCTTTTATAAGTCTCTTTAACCACCTTGCTCCCACAAGGTGGTTTTTTTTATTTATTGCGTCAGTGAAGCTAGATCCGCTGGACGGTAATAAACCGATTTTAGAACTTTACCTTGGCGAATGGTTTTGGCGTCAGAAACGAAGTCTTGTGCGCATTTCGCAATAATATAATCGCCTTTCTGTACCGCCATTAGTTCGATACCTTGCTCTGCATAATGCGCTTTGGTCTCGGTATATTCCTTTTCGTTACGGCACACTTTGCTCATGTTTGAGCTGTGTACTTCATCCCAGCACGGGATAAAATCGATACCACGGTTAACGGCAACATTAAGCAGCAAATCGATCAGGTAGCTGATTGCAAGGTTGTCAGCAATATTACTATGGCCTAGGTGGACTAAACGGCCCATCAACACATAAACCGTGTCGATAATCGCGTCAGCTTGTTCGGTTTTATTGTCGGCTTCTGCAAGTTCAGTCAACTCTTCAATCGCCAGTGAGGTATGTAGCGTGTCGGCTTTGCTGTCTAAACTGCCAGCATCAGCAACAGGTAGGTCAAAGGTGCTACGAAACTCTGTGATATCGCGGTAAAGGTGATCGTAAATCTCTTGAGTAAGCTTAGATAAATGCATTATCTCGGTCCATTGTGTTGGTTGGTATTGATTGCGTCGCATAGTAACAAACTGACGGCGATGCTGCGAATTATGCTTCGTGCTTCGCGCAGAAAATCACTGTCGACTATTTAAAAAAAGATAGGGGAAAAGTTGCTGACGTTCTTGTTCACTAAGGTTACTGACGCGCTCAATATTGGTGTCAGGTATCGCCTCTGGATTAGGGTAGTGCTTGAGCACCCTTTCCATGCTCTCTTCACGGATTAAGTGAAATATAGGGTATGGAGAGCGATTGGTTAGGTTCTCATCATCTTCAGGCTCGGTGCCACCGAAGCAGTAGTCAGGGTGGAAGGTTGCCACTTGGAAGATACCTTCCCAATCTTGTTGACGAATTAACGCTTCAACCCAGTCGATAAATAGGTTGTAGTCGAAAAAGTCCTGCAGCATATTGGGTACTACAACTAACGTAGTTTCTAGTGTTTTTGCCTCACAGCCATCTAGCTCAAGCAACTGTTCAAGAATATCTTGCAGTAATAACTCTTCTGTATCAGCCGTACTGACAAAGGTTTTAATCTGTTGATTACGCTGTGGCTTGGCGGCAAAAGGACAGAGGTTTAGACCGATAACGACATCATTTAGCCACTGTTCGACGTGTTCAGTAATGACCGCTGTATTCAATGTTGAGCTCATGATTGTAATTGCGCTGATGAATTTAGCGCAAGCATAGCATGAGTTAACCTAAGACTTCACCAATAGCTGAGGGCTTTGCGAGGGAACGGTCGTAGTGGCGAAGCTTCCAGCATAAATAGAACATGATGGCGTAGAGCAGCATACCGCCAGACACCACCATCGCCCATCCGCCATGTTGCCAACAATAGAGTAAGAAGAAGCCGCCGATACTGCCACCAACATAATAATGCATCAAATAAAGAGCGGTCGCTGTTGCTTTGGCGCTCGTCGCCTTCTGGCTGACCCAAGCGTAAGCAAGCGTATGGGTAAAAAACGCGCCAGAGCTTATCAGCATTAACCCAATAAGCATCAATGGAATCGATTCAACCAGTGCTAACCACATGCCGGATAAACTGAGCAGTGCTCCTAGCATCATGCCTGAAATCGCGTTATAGCGTCTACTCCAGTGAGCAGTCAATTTAGAACTGAGTGTTCCGGCTAAGTAGCATAGGAAAATCAGTGAAGCCAATCCAATGGGCAGCGAATAAGGTTCCGCTACTAGCCTAAAACCCATCACCGAATATAGGTTTACAAACAGGGCGAAATTGGTACCACCAATTAACATCGCAAACCAGAGGGTGCGATTGGATAGATGCTTCAATAAGGCGCGATTATGATGGAAAAATAGTCCGCGCTGTGGCACAAAGTTTTGTTGGGTTGGCAGCAACAATACGACCACGATAGCACTGATAAAGGTAATGAAGGCGATGACGATGACCGCTTGTTGCCATCCAAAAGCGTCAGTCAGGATTCCCCCTAAAATACGTCCGCTGATCCCACCAAGTGAATTGGCCGCAATGTAGCCACCAATTGCTTGATTAAAAGCCTGAGGAGTGAGCTCTTCAGCCATGTAGGCCACGGCAACAGAGGCAAAGGCGGCTAGCGCAATTCCCATCAATGCGCGCGCCAATATTAAAACCCACAATTGTTGGCTTATCAGCATCAAACCGCCAATAAACGGCATCATAAATAGACCCATAAGCATCACTTTTCTTCGACCAATCGCTTCAGAACCGATAGCCCAAGGCACCAAGCTAACTGATAAAGCGAGAGTCGATGCAGCAAATAACCAGTTGATTTGTGTTTCGGAGACGTGGAAGTGAGTAGCCAAATAGGGCAGCATTGGCTGAAAAAGATAAAGATTACAAAACACCAAAAATGAGCCTAGAGCTAAACCCAAGGTCACTTTTCGATACGCTTTACTGCCGACTTCAATCATGATTTTTGCTCAATTTCTTAATAACGTGATCACAATATCAGTGCTTTCTGAATTGATAAAATATATTAAAATTATCATTGTTATATATTTTGCATATCCAGATGGATGCCAATATCTATGGACACTCGCCACCTGAAACATTTTACCGCTGTTGCAAATTACGGCAGCTTTACATCTGCGGCCAGAATGTTGCACATAGCTCAGCCTGCGCTCAGTATCTCCATTAAAAAATTTGAGCAGCAATTAGGTGTGGTGCTGTTTAAACGAGACGATCGCAAAGTCACATTAACGCACGAAGGCCAAGTGCTGTATGAACACGCTACGCGAATTTTACAGCAGTTAGAAGATGCGCAATTGGCGATGGATGAACTCAAAGGTCTGGTAAAAGGTGAAGTTAGGTTAGGTGCGCCAAGTATGATGGGGTCATACTTTTTTCCAGAAATTGTCATGGCGTTTAAAAGCCACTTTCCTAATTTGAAGATGACGGTAATTGAAGCGGGTACGCAATCGATTAGGAAAATGCTACTTTGCGGTGAGCTGGATATTGGCGTAATTTTGAATCATGATCTTCCACCCGATCTAGAAGTTGACCCTCTACTGTCATCGCAAATGGTCGCAGTAGTCGGTAAGCAACACGAGCTAGCGCAGCAAACGTCGATTGATTTTAATACGTTTTTTGAACATGAACTGGTGATGTTTAAACCGGGTTACTTTCATCGAGAATTTATCGATAAAGTGTGCAAAGAACATAAGCTTTGCGCCAATTTCTCCTTTGAAACCAACTTGCTACCGATGATACTTAGTATCGTCAAGCATGAATATGCTATTACGGCATTGCTCGAGTTGGTAACGGAAAACGAAGCGGATGTACAAGCTGTGCCTTTTAACCCACCGGTTTGGTTAGATTTAGCGTTAGCATGGCGTAAAGAGGGTTATCTATCCAATGCAGATCGCACCTTCATTGAGTTCGTGAAGCAATATGTTTAGGTGCAAGGCGTTAGTTGCTTTGGTAGATTTTTTCGAAGTTAGTCGGGTTCCAACCAATCAGCACTCGGTCACCAATTTTTAGAACAGGGACACTGCGCGCACCAATGGCGTCTAGTTCTTTACGCCCACGCTGCATTTTGGCGTTGCATAGCCGATATTGGATGCCTTTGGCATCAAGGTAGCGTTGTGCATCTTTGCAGTGAGGGCATTTATCTTTAACGTAAAGGACAACGCGTTTCATGTGGTTCACTCATTGGATCTATTTCAAAAGGCTGAGCAGTTTACCGATAGCGCAGCATGGTTTCAACTGTTCCCTCTCAGTGTGCTTATCCTGTGGATTCGGGTGAGATAGATGAAAGCATCAGGTGATTCAGTTACACTATGCGCCTTTTATTTTGTCAGTCGATATCCAATGCATCCATCTCTTCGCTATATACAAGGTTACCCACCACATATCATTTCACAGGTCGAACAGCTAGTGACGGCGGGAAAACTAGTCACATGGTTTGAACAGCGCTACCCGCAGCGCCATACGATTCAAAGCGAAAAAGCGTTATTCAACTATGCCATTGAGCTTAAAAACCAGTATATGAAGAAGACACCACCGATTAGTAAAGTGATATATGACAATAAAATTCATATAATTAACAACGCATTAGGTTTGCACAGTTATGTGGCAAAAGTGCATGGCGGAAAAATAAAATCAAAAAATGAAATTCGCATCGCCAGTGCCTTTAAACAAGCGCCAGAACCTTTATTGCGTATGCTGGTAGTACATGAACTTGCTCATATTAAAGAGAAAGATCACAACAAAGCGTTTTATCAGCTTTGTTGTCACATGGAACCCAACTATCACCAACTTGAGTTAGATGCGCGACTATTTATGATGTATCTCGATTTAAAAGAGGGACAATAATGCCACCTAAAACGACGCACCAGCATAAAAAACGCCAAGTTTCCTCCGTTCAGGATAAGCAGGGTAATTCTCATATTAAGCAAGGACTACATCCTCGAAACCAACACCGTGGGCAATATGATTTTCCCGCGTTAGTTAAAACTATGCCTGAACTAGAAGCGTATGTGATCACTAACCCAAAGGGAGCGGCGAGTATAAACTTTGCTGATCCTAGCGCGGTCAAAATGCTCAATAAGGCGCTGTTGGCGCTTCACTACCAAGTTGTTAACTGGGATATTCCTGAGGGCTATTTGTGCCCACCGATCCCTGGCCGCGCAGATTACATTCACCGAGTCGCCGACTTACTATTAGAAGAGTGCGCTGAGCTAAAGCATCAACAAGTGACCGCGTTAGACATTGGTGTTGGAGCAAACTGTATTTACCCTATTGTTGGCGTGAGCGAATATGGTTGGCGTTATATTGGTAGTGATGTTGACCCTGTTTCAGTCAAAACTGCTCATCTAATTGCTACCGGTAATCCTTCATTAATAGGGCGTATTGAATGTCGATTACAGCAAGATTCAAAGCACATTTTTAAAGGGATTATTGAAAATGGTGAACGCTACGATGTGACGACCTGTAATCCGCCTTTTCACGCTTCCATGGCACAAGCCCAACAAGGTACAGAACGAAAACTGAAAAACTTGCAAGCTAACCGAGCGAAAAAAGGTCAAGAATTTGTGTCGCAAGGCGTTAATAAAGGTAAGCTGCCAACGCTTAACTTCGGTGGACAAAAAGCCGAGTTATGGTGTCCCGGTGGTGAAGCGGCTTTTATTCAAAATATGGCATTTGAAAGTAAACACTATGCGCAGCAAGTACTGTGGTTTACAACCTTGATCTCCAAAAAGGACAATGTTCGTTGGATGAAGAAAAATCTAGATAAAGTTGGTGCCGAGTGCGTAAAAGTCATTGAGATGCAACAAGGGCAAAAAGTGAGTCGATTTATTGCGTGGAGTTTCCAAAATGCTAACCAACGCAAGCAGTGGCTAGCGGTAAAGTGTTAGTCTAATCAAACTAACTGTTTATCAATCAAAGAGTAATGAGCAACAGCATAATAGGAGTGAGGTATGGAATTTGACATTTATATGCCTTGCCAACCAGACTGGTTGTGCCAGCCATTTGGTTATTTATTTGCGTTGTTATTTGTTGTTGGGCTTGGTTTTTTTATCCGTATTTTGTATCGAGAGTACAAAAAACTTCAGCGTTCCCAGAAAGTAAAGCGACTACGTAGGACACACTATCGAGATCGCAAAGGTGGCAAAGATGGCCGGCCTACTAATATTAAGTAACTCTCAGTTATTGAGTAGCGCTGAGCAAAAGTTAGCCTCTTTCAGTTAAGAAAAAGTATCGAGTAATGTCTGATACTTTTTCTCTAACGTTGTGTTTCCTGCTTTTCTTTCCAGTTCAACCAATAGTTGTAAGGATGCTTTTTGATAACCATAACGTTGGTTTAATTGCATCAGACGAAGTCGAGCTTGAGTATATTGTTGGGCGTTGATTTCTAGTTTTGTCAGTTGTAGTGCGGCACGAATACGATCGGGGTCATGATTTAATGTTCGAGTAAAATAGTAGCGTGCTTTTTCCTCATTTCCTGACTTCAAGGCGCAAAAGGCCGCGTTTTCATAACTCGAGGCCGTGAGGTAGTAATCAGGTTGAATTATGGCTTGGTTGAAAAATTGGTCGGCTTGTTCATATTGTCCTTGCTTACATAAAAAAGTGCCGTAGTTATTGAGCACATTGCCGTTTTTCGGATGGGCTTTCAACGCCGCATGGTAAGTATGCCGGGCGGCGTCAGTTTCCTCTACCATTTCATGATAGTGCGCCATGGCAAGCTGAGTTCGATAATCATCTGGCGCATAGTGTATTGCTTTTTCTAAATTTTCACGCGCTTTGCTCATATTGCCATTGTCTAAATAGCCTAAACCAAGCGCAAGACGAGATTCAGCCATGTCGATAGGATTATGCTTGATTTCTGAATCACTGTTCTGCGCAAGGTGATTTTCTGTAACAGTTATGCACCCTGAAAGTACTAAAGGATACAGTGCGGTCAGCATTCGTATCATAAGTTTTTCTCCCAGCAAATGTGCGGGCTATATTAGGCAAGTCAAGCTGTTAAAGGAAAGTGAGATGACAACTATGCGAGTTGCCCCCGTTTTTTTATCAATGGTTTAATAGTGAGAAATTAGTCAAACAAGTTATGTATTCGGTTTTCGTTCTATTGCGTTACAACCTACTATGAATTTATCCATTTCTTTTTTTGGGAACACATTATGGCATTTGGAAAAAGTCGCATTCTGCCGAACTTCAATTTTTCAATTCGTGTTTATGTTTCGGTGCTATTTTTTGCAGTTGCCATTGTGGTTAGTACAACTCAGATTTGGCTGACGCAAAACAGTTTGAACAAAATGTTATTGCAGTCAAATCAGGCGTTGTTTGAGCGTATTGCCAGTGAAACTCACACGATATTCTCAGCGAAATACCATTCGGTCTTTTCTGCGGTTCGTGGACTGTCATCATCTGATTTGATGACGGCGAGTAATATTGAAGAGCGTAAAAAATTTGTGCCCGTAATATTTGAGTTGTTAGCTGATTCAACCGCAGATTCGGTTTATCAAGTTGGTTATCCAAATGGGGACTTATTTGTTGTGACTATGTTTGGTCCTGATATTAAAAACAGCGATTTTGATGCCCCAGCGAATACGATGTTTATGGTCGAAAACCACTCGTTTACCACGAAAGAGAATACACATCTTTTTTATGATGCGAATAAACAGTGGCTTGCTACCACAAGCAGTGTCGATAACAGGACTGATAGCCGTACTTTTTCTTGGTTTCAAAATACCAAAATAAACGGGGTTAATATCTCAGTTCCTCACTATTCACAAAAACTTGGTCAATTTGGCTTGGATGTGAGTCAACGACATGCTTCTGGTGCCGTTGTGTCTGCTAATTTGTTATCTAAGGAACTGTCGCGAACTTTACAGCAAACGCTGAAAAAACCGTCTTCTATACGTGTACTTTATGACAGCAGTGAGTATGTTTATGCCTATAGTGACCCTTCGGTATTTGACAAGCAGGCTAATTTTAGCAATCAAAGTGAGCCTATGGTCAAGAACATTAATGAAGCCGTGATGTTGTCAGCTATTGAGTATCATGCTAGTGAATCTAAGAGTGAAAAGAATACGCTACATAGTGAGTGGATAAATGGGGATCTGTGGTACACCCAGGTGGTGAATATCCCAATTTATAAGAAAGAAGATTTGTATCTTTTGATTATCGCCCGAGCTTCGGACTTATTTGATAGTGGTGAAGAGATCTTATTTAATGCATTGCTAAGCTCATTTTTGTTACTCCTGATTTTATTACCGATGATCTATTATGTATCTCGATGGGTATCGAAGCCAATCAAACAAGCATCGCTAAAAGCGAAGTCTATTGAAAAGTTGGACTTTACAGTATCGCCTTTATCCCCTTCAAACATTAAAGAAATCAATGAGCTGCGCGGTTCTTTGTCAGGGATGCAAAATACACTCAGCCGCTTTATCTCCATGACCAATGCTATCGCACAAGAACACAATCTCGAACAACTTTTGGGCCGAGTGTGTAAAGATACCGCACGTGCAACGGGTTCAAAAGGAACGTTCGTTTATCTCTTAGATTCAGAAAAAAATAAACTGGTTCCACACTATGTTTGGGCTGAGGGTACGGGAGAGCGTAATGTTGAACAATACCAAACCTTAGATGTTGATGATGAGCGTCTAAAGCAATTGATGGATAAACTTATTGGACAACAGACTTATGCTGCAATATCGGCTCAGCAACTTCGTAAATTCTCGTCCAAGCCCATTGCGCAGCCATCAGACTGGTATCTTTTTTTTCCATTGCTTGATCGTAGACGGAACGTGATTGGTACGATCGGCTTTTCTTCCTCGGAAGAAAATAAGCAGCGTATTCTTGCTCATCAACTTCATTTTATCGAAGCACTGACAGGTTATATATCAGTCACCATTGAAGCTCGTAAAATGTCGGCGGAGCAAAAAGCATTATTAGATTCAATCATTCAGTTAATGGCGAGTACGATTGATACCAAATCTCCTTACACAGGTAATCATTGTCAACGAGTCCCTGTGTTAACTCAATGGTTGGCAAAAGCGGCTCATGATAACGATGATACTTATAGGAGTTTTCGCTTAAATGAAGAAGAGTGGGAAGAGTTGCGCATTGCGGCATGGTTACATGACTGTGGGAAAATAACTACACCAGAGTATGTGGTTGATAAATCGGTGAAGTTAGAAACGATATATAACCGAATTCATGAAATACGAACACGCTTTGAAGTGCTAAAACGAGATGCTGAAATTAAGATGTATAAAATAGCGCTGAAGAATGAATTACCAACAGAATTACGCCAGCAATTAGAATTACAGTGGCAGCAGTTGGATGATGAATTTGCCTTTATTGCACAGGTTAATCAGGGGGGGGAGTTTTTATCTCATGAGTCAATTGAACGTATTGGACAAATTGGTAACCGTTCATGGGGCAGAACACTCAGCAACCGACTTGGTCTGTCATGGGTAGAGGCAGAACGTTACTCAGACAAACCAGAGCAACTACCAGTGCAAGAGAAGCTTTTACAAGATAAGCCTGAGCATCTTATTGATTGGAAAGTTATTACTGAAACCGACCCTCGGTTCTCTATGGTAAAACCCCAATATCAAGCTAATTTGGGGGAGCGGTATAATTTATCTATTCAACGCGGCACCTTGACAGAGGAAGAGCGGTTCATCATCAACGACCACATTATTCAAACAATAAAAATGTTAGAGCGATTACCGTTCCCCAGCTCAATGAAAAATATTCCAAGTATTGCTGGTGGACATCATGAAAAAATGGATGGCACAGGTTACCCTATGGGGCTTAAAGCCGAGGAAATGCCACTTACAGCAAGAATTATGGCGATTGCCGATATTTTTGAAGCACTCACCAGTTCTGATCGACCTTATAAGAAAGCGAAAACATTATCTGAGTCGATTAACATCATGAGTTTTATGGCTAAGGATCAGCATATTGATGCCCAGCTATTTAAGCTATTTCTGACATCGGGGATTTATCAGCAATATGCCGAGCAATTTATGGCCGCAGAGCAGATCGATAGCGTTGATATCTCTAAATACGTAGCGGCGTAAGAGAGGCGTTTTAACCAGCAAACTTGAGTCAGCATTCCGTTAATAATGGAAGGCTAGGATGACAGAAGGTGACTTAGCAAGCCATCCTCTGTCATTTACTTAATACATGATCTAATTTGATGTTGACGAAAATGAAAGTGCTTTAGGTATCTTTTGTAAATTTATCTTCACTAAAGTGTTCAAGATCATATGGCGTTTGTTGGTATACACAATAGTTCAACCAGTTAGCAAATAGCAAATGGCCATGGCTTCTCCAGCTTGCTATTGGTTTGTTGTCTGGGTTGTCATTGGGATAATAGTTGACAGGGATCGCAGGCTCCATACCTTCACTTAGATCTCTAACATATTCACCGTGCAAAGTATGGGCGTCATACTCTGGATGCCCGGTGACAAACACATTGCGCTTATCTTTGGTTGATGCCAGATACACGCCTGCTACATCAGAGGTGGCGAGAATGTCTAAATCAGTATGCTCTGCTAAATATTCAGGTGAAAAGTCAGCGTAGCGTGAATGCGGTGCTAAAAATGAGTCATCAAAACCACGCAAAATAGGATGGAATGGATTCTGAATTTCATGATGGTAAACACCCGACAGTTTTTCTTTTCGTGTGCGTTTAGGCAAATTATAAAGCAGCTTTAGCCCCGCTTGCGCAGCCCAACACACATACAATGTTGACGTAACATGATTTTTTGCCCACGCCATGACACTTTTTAGATGATCCCAATAAAGCACATCTTCAAATTGCACCAAACCGAGTGGAGCACCGGTGATGATCAGTCCATCAAAATTGCGATGTTTAACCATTTCAAACTGACGATAAAAGTTATCTAAATGCTCGTTTGGCGTATTTTTACTTGGGCGGTCATCAATTCTCAGTAGTTCGATATCTACTTGTAGTGGGCTATTAGACAGTAGACGTAGAAACTGAGTTTCTGTCTCGATCTTCTTAGGCATTAAATTTAAGATCAAAACTTTAAGTGGACGAATGCCCTGAGTCGAGGCGCGTGTTTCTGACATCACGAAAATGTTTTCGTTACGCAGCACATCACTAGCGGGTAGTTGATCGGGGATCTTAATCGGCACAGCTTTCTCCCTAAGCTATATCATGGACGTCTATACTTCCAAAGTTAACTCAATAAAAACTGATTGTCGACAGTAAAGTTAATCTAATTGAAAATTCGCTATACCTTTCCAACTCGCCGCTTATCTGCACTTCAAGCCGTTTGGGTATATAGTGTGCCAACGTCCAATTTGATTATGCTGCCGTTTATGACATTAACGCTAACTTTAGTTCGAGGTTTACCTGGCTCGGGGAAATCCACCTTAGCCAAGGCAATGCCAGGTCGGCATTTAGAAGCTGATATGTACTTTGTTAATGAGCATGGTGAATACCATTATCACCCGGAAAAAATCCAACAAGCACACCAATGGTGCCAACGGCAAGCACAGCAGTGGTTAGCTAAAGGGGAAAGCGTGGTCGTGTCGAATACTTTTGTCCGTCATTGGGAGATGAAAGTGTATAAGCAATTAGCTAAACGCTACAAGGCGAGGTTAAAAATAATCATTTGCCGTGGGCAGTTTCAAAATATTCATGAGGTTGATGACGCCACTGTTGAACGAATGCGCCAACAGTGGCAAGAGTAATGCTAGTGAACTCGACGTAACTGATAAAGAGCGAGTGCTCCCCAGCCAGCTGTCTGTGCCCACAATAACCACCACTTTGGCTCAATTTGAGACCAGGATGCGCCCATTTGGTTTAAACCAAGGAAACCTTGAATTGCTGGTGTACTTGGGAATAGGTTTGATATCCACACCATTGGACTAGGAATCGCTTCGATTGGCCAAATAAAACCAGCAGAGAAAACCAGTGGCATTGAGCTTACCAACACCACAAGGGTAACTAATTCACGTCTTGGTGTAATCGCACCGAGCCAAATGCCGATGAAGCAACAGCAAAGTAAAAAGGGTAAAAGCAGCAACAGTATTTGCGATGCATTGCCAATCGTATTAACACCATGTGAACTAAAGCTCGCGCCAAAGTAATACATACTGAGAAGATAATAAACGACAACCAAAACTACACTGCGTGCCAGTAGCAGCCGCAAGGGAGTGGTGTTTGACCAATACCCATGTCCATGTTTTTGCGTGCCTCCCATTAGCCCCGATGCCATCACTAGGGTTTGTTGTAAGATCAAAACAAACACGGCAGGAACGACGTAATCAACATAACCCATGCGTGCATTGAAAGTGGGCTTAAGATTGATGTTTGTTGCTGAAAAGTGCTGTGAAGCGAACGCCATAGGTTCACCTTCAATAACTAAACGCGAAACCTTACTTTGTGCGGCCAGCGTACCACCAGCTTGCACAAGCCCCTCAACAATAGTGCCATACACTAAAAAGTAAGAAGCATCGCCAGCGTAAGCGAGCGTGGGGCTTTTGCCTAGTAATAAATCTCTGTAGAAATGTTCAGGAATGACGAGAATGCCGCTGACTTGTCTGTCCAAGAAAGCGTGTTTAGCTTCTTCAATGGTACTATTTCTCTGAACAACCTTAACTTGAGGGGTTGCGTCTACCATGCGTTCAAGTTGATAACTGGCTTGGCTCTTATCTAAGTTGACGATGGTTAGCAGCTGCCCTCTTGGTGTTTGTTGAGTATAGGGCAGTGGATATAAAAACGAATAAAAAACAACCCCACCAAATACGGTGAGTAAGACAACCGGATTGGTAAAGAATGCTTTTAACTCCGCTTTAAGCAGAGCGAGGAATTTTATTGTTTCAGTCATGGTTTAACTGCTCTGCTTTAATATGTTTTTTGATCAACAATAGTATCAAGGCTAGTGGTAACGCATAGCCAAACATAGGGACCAAATATTCAAATGAACGCCATGCGCTGGCATCATAACTTACTTGACTGACCTGTACCTCGATATAGTGACTAATAGGCAATATATTACGCCATAACTGTGCGAGAGAGTTCATATCTGTTGCGGGGAAGGTGATGCCCATAAAGGCAAAGCTTGGAGCGGTGTAAGCACCAGCAAAACTCATTGCTCTTGCTGAGTCTAAGGTCAAGAAAAAGAACAGTGCTCCCATGATGATGCAGGCTATAGTCGTGAAAATTTGCGCAATAATTAAAATGCCAAAGCTCCCTTGCATTGGCCAATCAAGCCACTGATAAAACCAGATCAAAAACCCTATACCTTGCAGCATAAATAAAGGGATATAGTACTTGAGAGTTCTTACTAATACGTATAGTGGTCTGTCACCCAGCCAGTTTTTTAACCCAAAATGACGATAGTTAGCCGCGAGTATCATAATGGTGCTAACAACAATCACAATTTGCCAGATCGCGGGTATAGCGGCTGACACTAAAAATTGGGCATAGTTGGTGTTTAGATTAAATAATGGCGTCAGTTGGGTGCGTATTGGAACGGCTCGTCCCATTGCACTTAGGGTAGTTTGGTTGCTTGACGCTAACGTTTTCATCACATCAATCTGTGCGTTGAAGGTACTTTGAGCTTGTACAACAGCAGAATTGATTAACTTGCCAACCAAAATATATTGGCTATTAAAAAAGGTGGAAACTTGTGGCTGTTCACCACGCATGATGGATTTATCGAAACCATACGGAATGACAACGTACGCATAAATATCGCTTTCAATAAGCGCAGCTTTAGCCTGACTAACGTCTTGGTAATGTTTCTCAACCGTTAGGGTAGAGGTCGCATCAAGCTCCCTCACCAATTGCCGTGATAGCTGGCTATGAGATAAATCTACGACGCCAATCGGTAAGTCACGAGCAATGCCTTGTGAAAAGATCCACCAAATACTGAATGCCAATACAATGGGCACCCAGGTTAGGCACGACAATAACCAAGGGTCATGACGCAGTAAAGGCCACTGTGAACGAGGTTGAATTGACATACGGCTTATAACTCAACTACTAAACTCATGCCCATACGCAGTCCTTCAATTTGCGTTGTCGGGCGCGCTTCAACTTCGAATGTACGTAGGTCAAAGCCTTGAGAGGCATCAGTCGAGCGCCAAGTGGCGAAGTCACCCATCACGGCAATATGAGCAACTTGAAACTCTACGTTGGTCTCTAGTGCTGGGATATAAGCATTAAACGTTGCTCCTTTCTGGAAGTGCTTGAGTTGATCTTCACGGACATTAAGTACCGCCCATGACTGCTTTGTATCTACCACGGTAACAACTGGGAATCCTTGTGGGGCCAATTCGCCACTTTTTAACAGTACTTGTGAGACTTCACCATCAAACCAACTTTCAATTTTGGTATCCGCTGCGTACGCTTCAACTTCTGCTACAGCACCAGCAGCCATGCGTTCTTTCTCTGCAGCGGCTTGCTTGGTTTCAGAGCGAACTCCTTCTTTTGCCATTTGGTACATCTGAAAAGCTGCGCTTTCTGTATATTTTGCTGCTTGCCATTGGGTATTAGTTTCATCACGTTTTTGTTCTGCTACCACACCGTCACGGTAGAGGTTATTAACGCGCAAGTAGGTTTTTTCCATCAAATCAGCAGCAGCTTTGGCTTTAAGCCACTGATCTTTAGCTGCTTGAATTTGTTGGTTTCTAGCACCATTTTCAGCTTCTTTCGCTAATGCACCTGCGGCTTTTTGCCCTGCAATCGCTTGTTCTAATTTGGCTTCAATTTCTGGGCTATGCAGTGTAAAAATAAGCTGTCCTCGTTCGACAATGTCACCTTTTCGCACTAAGACTTGGTCAATACGACCTGGTACTTTTGAAGAAATGCTGTATTGCTCTGACTCAATTTGACCTTGTAGACGAATCGGCTCTGGTTGATAAGCTTGATAAAAGCGATAACCCACCCAAGAGATCGCAATGATAGCTGAGAGAGCAATCAATGTTGGTTTTACGGCTTTCATAAGGCATCCTTTTGATCAATTGATGGGTTGGTTAATGCTGTATTTAACGGAATTGCTGATTGTTTGTAGTTAGGAAACGTATTCATTTCGCTGGTTAGTGCCAATAATTTATTCAAAGAGAGTAAGTAGTTAAAGCTGGCCAATGAGCGCTGAGTTTTAATGCTCGCTAGGTACAGTTCGGCATCGACGACATCTAATGACGTTGCTAGGCCTTGGCTGAAAGCTTTTTGGCGTAAGCGTAAATTCTCATTGGCAAGTGATAAGCTAGAATTTAACCCAGTAACCTCTTCTAAGGCTTGTTCTGCTTCGAGGTAGGTTTTTTCAACTAATACACTCAAATCTTGCTTAGCTTGTGCTTTTAAATACTTTACTTGTGAGATAGCGCTATGGGCGGCTTTGACTTGATCACTACGGCCAGAAGATTCGATCAAAGGAATGTTGACCCCGACACCCACTAACCAATCTGGTTTTAACTGGCTGGCCAGTGAGTCATCTTCATAGAGGTTGTAATCTCCATAAAGATAAACTTCTGGATAGTATTTGCCTTTTTCAGCTTTCATTAAACTGTTGGCTTGTTTTTCCTTTGCTTCAAGTAACGCAAGTCCTGGATAAGTGTTCAGTGTTTGATCAACAAAAATCGAAAGAGGAGGCAAGCTGCTGTTAATAAACAGTGAACCATTGGGCTCAACTTTTTCATTTTGACCCAGAATTTGTGTCAAAGCACTCTGTGCAATATCTAAGTTCTTTTGCGCTTTCTTGCGCTCTACAATCGCCTTATCGAGAGAAGCTTCTGCTTGTAAACGTTCGACATGTGCAATTTGACCTTGTTGCTCAAGTTTCAATGCATTATCACGATGTTTAGTTAGACCCAATTCTGCGGCTTGGCGTGTGATTAACACTTCTTTTGCCAGCAACACACTGAAGTAGTATTTGCTGAGATCTTCATAGCGTGCTTGAGTCTCCATCGCTAACTGGCTTTGTGCCTCTTCTTGCCGGCCTTCCGCTGCTGACTGTGCGGCATCAATTCGTCCGCCAGTAAAAATAGGCCAAACAGCTCGGATCGAAGAGCTAAAAATATCGCGTTCAGCAATGGTTGATGTTATTGCGCCAGCACTAGCAATTATAGGTCCGAAAATTGGAGGTAAAGAAGGGGAAATAGATTGCCCTGTGCTATCGAAGATCTGTTTTCCAGACAGCGTGATATCTTGATCCAAACGTGTATAGTTTGCGCCTAGAGTTACGGAAGGTAGGTTTAAATTATTTGTGGAATTTTTGATGTGCTGATAACGTTCCACGTTAGCCCGACCAGCAGCAAGAGAATTATTGCTTTCTTGCAAAAGTTCCCACGCTTGTTGGAAGGAGATCGGCGCAGCAAATGGAGAAGAGGAAGCTGCGCCAAATAATGCAGATAGTACAAGACTGATGGTTTTCGCTTTCATGCTAAGCTCGAATTGTAATAATTAGAGCTTATACTCTAATTATTTGCTGTCTAAGTCAACAGCACTTTTATGATTGAAATGCCGACTAGCGGCGTGAATTATAGACACTAGCACGGAATGCATCTCAATAAAATTCAATGCTTATGATGAGATGGGCAAAAGTAATCGGCTCTCCATTCAAGTTTTTGGCTACCTTGCATGGTGGAGAGGACATCTTTTCCAGACATCTGCGGGAAAGCGAGTAACACCCTTAGGTCTTCATTCGACTCCGTTTTGAGTTCATAAGCTCTTACGTGTGTGAACGTTGAATGCAGGTTATCAAACAGCATGTCCCGAGAAAGGCAAATTCCAAAGGCATCGCGTTTCATTGTAAGTTTCCTTCTGACAATGTTGTGAATCGATCGATAGCAATTGGTATGGTTATTATAGGGCTATCTCCAACGAGGTGTGTTCTGCCATTACCTCATCGTTTTTGCTCATTAAGTATACAAGTCATATGCAGTGATGAACTAAAAAATACCTAAATTCGGCGTGATACTCATCACAAAAAAATAATCACAACGTTTTATGTGTGTTGATGCTTATTGTTGGTGGGTGATATTGCAAAGTAAACATTCATTATCCTCTTAGTATTCTCATGCCCCTTTGTGTTCACAGTTATCTCTTTATCTTTTCGATTGAATGTTAAATTGATGTTATTTTCTCTTGGCGGAAGGAGAACAATATGGTTTGGAGTCGTATCAGCTTTCGTAAACGGATGCTGATTATCATGACCTTGTCTGGACTTATCGAATTACTGCTATTAGTTGCAGCGGGGTTTGTCTACATCAAGCATGAGCAAGAACAAGAAATGGGGTTAAAAGCTCTCGGTGTTGCATCGTTTTTAGCACAGTCACCGAGTGTCGTTACTATGATCGAATCAGCCAGTGGCAGTGAGTACCAAGAACGATTTCGAGAATTAACACAACTTATTGGCGCGGCATTCATCGTAATTGGCGATCAAAATGGTATTCGCTTGGTACATCCCATTGATGGACGCATTGGTTTACCGATGAAAGGAGGCGATAACGAACAAGCCTTGGTGCAAGGTCAGTCATATGTCTCTTTTGCACAAGGCTCATTAGGTAAGTCGGTTCGGGGCAAGGCCGCGGTATTTAATGCAGAAGGTCAGATTATTGGTGTTGTCTCTGTCGGTTATTTAATTGAACGTTTACAAGATCGCATCGAGCCCTTTTTAATTTATCTTATTGCAATGGCGCTGTTGGTTGTTGCCGCCAATGCAGTGGTATCGAGCTACGCGTCTCGGCGTTTTCAAAAAGCGATTTTAGGTTTTGAGCCAGAAGAGATCGGGCGCTTGTATGTAGAGCTCGATGTGACTATGAGTACCTTGAAAGAGGGTATTTTAAGTATTGATCATCAAGGTATTCTTCGTTCCATTAACAAGAGTGCTTGTGACATTTTAGGTATTGATAGAGAAACCGCGCTCAATAAAGCGCTTTCTCTTTCGTTGCCTCAAAGTGACTTGATGACAGTTATTGAAAGTGGCCTGCCGGATAACGACATTGAACTGTTTCTGAATCAACAGCGTTTAATTGCGAATCGTAGTCCTATCACGGTTGATGGAAAAGTGGTTGGTGCGGTGTCTAGTTTCCGTCTGCGGGACGAGATCAACGAATTGACCGAGCAATTATCGCAAACCAAAGAGTATGCAGAAATGTTGCGTTCACAAACTCACGAACATAGAAATAAACTCAATACTATCAGTGGATTAGTGCAAATGGGTGAGTTAGAAGCAGTACAACAGTTGATTGGACAAGAAACCGCTCACTACCAACAGCTTATCGAATTTTTAAGAGAAACGGTGAAAGACCCGCTGATAGCCGGAATGTTGCTAGGAAAAACGGAACGAGCACGTGAGTTAGGGCTGGAATTGATTGTGGAAGAAGGTTCGCGTTTAGAACCTTTGCCTAACAGGATCAACGCTGAGGATATCGTCACCTTGTTGGGCAATCTCATTGATAATGCGTTTGATGCCACACTTACTGCTATTCGAACTGAACAACGAATTACCCAAGAGCGGCGTATTATAGAGGTCTCTATTGGTGACTACGGCAATGAAATCATCCTTGAAGTGAATGACCAAGGATGTGGTTTACCTGCGCAATGGTCACCAGAGATGCTGTGGAAAAAAGGGGTGTCGAGTAAAGCTTCTCATAACCGAGGTGTTGGCCTGTATTTAGTGAAGCAATTGACTGATCGTTATCAAGGCAGTCTTGAAATGAAGAGCAACAAAACATTTGGTACAAGAGTGACCGTTTATTTACCTAAGGAAGAACAAATATGAATACCCGTGTCATGATCATTGAAGATGATATTGCTATTGCGCAATTGCATCATCGCTACCTGACACAAATCAGCGGTTTTGATGTGGTTGGCATAGCCACGACACAGGCTGAAGCCGTGATGCAATTGGAGCTATTAAAACCGAATTTAGTTTTATTGGATGTCTACTTACCAGATGGCACGGGGCTCGACATTCTGCAACAAGTTCGTGGCAATAACCAAGGATGTGATGTCATTTTAATCACCGCTGCTCGTGATGTTGAAACATTACAACAGGCAATGCGCGGTGGTGTTGTGGATTACCTTCTCAAACCGGTGATGTTTCCACGCTTAGAATCTGCATTGAAGAAGTACCAAATTCAGCAAAGCGAGCTTGGCTCTGCCACTGACCTTGATCAAGGGCTGGTCGACAAAATGTTAACCGCAAGCTCAGGTGAATCATCGGTTCACCGTCGTTTACCTAAAGGTATCGATTCAGTCACCTTGGATAAAATACGTCATTTATTTAACGAGCCTTGCAGTCTAACTGCCGACGAAGCCGGAGAGCAGATTGGTGCTAGTCGAACCACGGCAAGGCGCTATCTTGAGTATTTGATTAGTGGTGGTGAATTAGAGGCAGATTTAAATTATGGCACTGTTGGAAGGCCTGAGCGTTGCTATAAAAAAGTGATGAGATAGCAGGCTCTATTAGAGGAGTCTTTTTCCACAGCATGTAAGTATAGGGTAAAGTTGTTACTTAGCTGTTGTTTCGTGGGAATTTCCATTACCAGCTTCATTTATTATTTAACTCATGATGTTTTTATATTTATTCGTAGAAATTTTCGATTAACTAGACGACTTTTCGAAGTACATCTAAAGTTTAAGAACAAAAGGCAGGTAACGTTACATGAGGTAAAGAATGAGCACACTAAAAACCATGCGTTTTATTCTACTTACCGTTTTGTTGACCATGTTCACCGTGATACCCGTACATTCGAATGGCCTTGAAAGTCTGACTTATTATACGGAATCTTATCCGCCTTTTAATTTTGTTGATCAAGGCGCTGTGACGGGGATTTCAGTCGATTTACTCCAAGAAGCTGCTACTTTGTCTGGGCACGAGGTTTTACTCAGTCAAGTCGTTTTGCAACCATGGGCTCGTTCGTATCGCTCTGCTATTTTGAAAAAAGATGCAGTGCTTTTTTCTACAACCAGAACCGAACATCGGGAAGATCTATTTCGTTGGGTTGGGCCGATTGATACTATTAAAGTGACGATCATTGCGCGTAAAGGAAGTAATATTACGCTAGAAGAACCTTTAGAAATTACATCATATAAGATTGGTGTCATAAGAGATGATGTTGGCGAACAATTATTACTTCAATATGGCGTTCCTAGGGAATCAATGCAAGAATCGACCAATGTCACCATGCTGGCAAAACTGTTGATAAAAAAACGTATTGATTTAATCGCTTATGATGAACGATCTGCGCATTGGTGGATTAAGCAAGCGGGATACAAAACAGATCAGTTTGAAACGGTTTATGTCTTAAAACAGGGATTACTTTACTATGCTTTTAACAAAAATGTGGACCAAGCCCTGTTAGACGATTTACAAAAGGGTATTGATAAAGTTAAAAATACCAATAATGATGATGGCGTGAATCGATATCAAGCCATACTAAACAAATACCGATAACCACCTTTAAGATTAGTGACCAGTATGAGCAACCCAAGTAGTACAATTTTAACTGAAAGTGGTACCAACGAACTTGAAATCATTGAGTTTCATTTAGAAAAGGTACTGCCAGATGGACGCACGAAAACCTGTTATTACGGTATTAACGTTGCGAAAGTAAGGGAAGTGATACAAGTTCCTGACACAACAGATTACCCAAATGCACAACCCCACATGATAGGTGTATTTTCTTCACGTGATGTTCTCACACCGTTGGTTGATCTTGCGGGGTGGTTGGGTGTACCGACGAGTCAAACATTAGAGCGAAAATTTGTTATCGTGACGGATTTTAACCGTATGACTAATGGCTTTTTAATTGACAGTATTAGCCGTATTCATCGTATTTCTTGGAATGATGTTGAATCACCGAGCCAATTTCTTGAAGCTGGTGAACAAGACTGTGTAGTGGCCGTGGTACGTAAAGACGGTAACCTGATCATGATCTTGGATTTTGAGAAAATTATTGCCGATATCAACCCTGAATTGAGTATGGAAAAATACGACGTCAAGGTGGATCGTTCTGTTGATTTGAATCAAAAAATGGTCAATAAACGTAATGCAAAAACCATTATGGTTGTTGATGATTCAGCGTTTATTCGTAGTTTAATCCAAGATACGTTGAGTTCAGCGGGTTATAACATTATCGCCTGTAAAGACGGTGGTGAAGCTTACGAAAAATTAATGGACATTGAACGTGTTGCTAAAGCCGAAAATATGGCGGTTTCAGAATTGGTTGACGCGATCGTTACTGACGTAGAAATGCCACGCATGGACGGTATGCATTTACTTAAACGTCTGCGCGAGAATGATGCGTACCGTGATACCCCAATTGTCATGTTCTCATCATTGATGAGTGAGGATAACCGAGCTAAGGCACTGGCCTTAGGCGCGAATGACACCATTACCAAACCAGAAATTGGTAAAATGGTGACGATGATGGATAAATATATCTTCGAATAATTGCTCGTTATTTAAGCTTTCATGGGCCTCTATTTGAGGCCCATGTCTGCAATCCTCCACTTTTATTGCAAAATTGTACTCAAAATCCATTGAGTGTTTGAAAAACGTATTTTATCCCTCGCTAAACAAACCATATTTCCCATAAACGAACTATAGTTGAGATGGTTGACGGCTTTGGATGGCATTATGAAATGGGTTTCTTTTTTATTAGTTTGTTTTAGTGCTCAAGTGCTTGCACATGAGCGTGTCCTAACCTTACGTCTACCTACGCTGCAAGATGATGGTCACGTTTATTATCACGAACTGCTTATTGAAGCACTGAAAACGGATGGTATTAATGCCAATGTTGTGGCGACGGAGAAGAGTATTCCGCAAAAGCGTATTACTAAAATGGTTGAAAATAATCAGTTGTCCGTAATGTGGTTACTTCAAACCAAAGATCGCGACGCGCAGTATCCATCAGTCAACGTACCTCTGACCAATGGGCTTATTGGGCAAAGAATATTGTTAATTCCGCCACAGCTACAAAGCACATTTGACCAGATCCACACTTTGAGTGATTTACAGCGTTCAAGTTTAACGGCAGGGCTCGGTATTAGTTGGTACGATGTCGACGTATGGCGAGCAAATAACCTTCACGTTTATGAACAAGACGGAGAGTGGCGGGGGCTATACCGGAAATTATCGGTAGAAGGTCCTATCCATTATTTTCCGAGAGGAATGAATGAGATCTCCTATGAGGCTGAATCTTACCCTTACCTTGCTATCGAGCAACGTTTGATATTGCAATATCAAAGTGATTTTATTTTTTACCTTAGTCAAGATGCGAAACCCTACAAACCGATCATAGAGCGGGCTTTGATTAAGGCAAGAAGCAGCGGGTTAATGGATAAGCTAATTGATAAACATTGGCGTCATAGCCTAGATGCTCTTCACCCTGAAAATAGAACGATTATTCCCTTGCAATTACCTGAATAAATTTAACCCTCTCTTAACTAAACAGGCTAAGTGGTTGATGGGACTAAGATCAAACTCTATTACATTGGTTGAAATGTAATAATCTTTCATCTTCACTTGATCCTCATTCTACGGTTTGTATTTCAGATCACATTTTTCCCAAAATTCCGATGTTTACCTTTCATCTCGTTTGTCCTGATTGTGATTGAACTCTGTGTTTTGACTCTCATCCTTTAGCTCTACGCCTTAAACATAGCGAAGCAAGGGTGAGGTAATGGGTGGTGCCGTAACTATAACGTTAACTTAGGTAAATGTAGCCATACATCTACTGACTCAATGGTTTTCTGCCAGTAGTGAGAGCAGGACTAGCAATAACGTTAAAACACGGATTTCAACAATGAAAACAAACCTAACAAGAATGACTTTAGCGTTTGCTTCAATTGGTATGCTAGCGGGTTGTAATGACTCGCTTGAAGTTCAAGTCATGGATGGGTATTTAACTAATGCTCATGTTTGGCTAGATGTAAATAGCAATCACCAATTTGATCAAGGCGAACCGCAGGCTTATACCGACGACAATGGTATCGCGAAAATTAATGTCAAAGGTCTGCACGGTGATATAAAAAATCATTACCTGATGGTATCGGTCACTAAAGGGGAAAGCGTTGATCAGGACATACCAGCGGTGAAAACGGCGCGTAGTTATGTCATGACGGCTCCTGCCAATTACCCCGTTATTAACCCTTTTACGACCTACCTTAGTGTGCAGATGCAGCGTGGCCAGAAAGAGAAAAAAGCACTCGCAGAACTGAAAAAAGCGCTGCGCATTCCGACACTGGATATAAAAGCAGATTATGTCGATAACAACATTGTTGTTGCTCAGTCGGCGAAAGCGCTGGCTCAAGTATTACCTTCTACTATCGAGCAATCCACACTGCCTGAACTTTCTAGTACGTTAAAGAAAGCCAGTCAGTTATTTGGTAATGAGATCAAAAAGGCCAAACGAGATAAAACGGATATTCGTGATAAAACGTTGATGCTTGAAAATGGTGAGCCAGTCATTGGTTTCGACAGTGATAGAGATGGCGTCGCAGATTTAGTCGATCTATTTCCCCATGATATTCAAGAGAGTATTGATTCCGATCATGATGGTATTGGTGATCACGCCGATTGGGATGATGACAATGATGGTTGGTCAGATGAAACCGAATGGCGATTAGGTTCCGACCCTTATAACGCTTCTAGCCACCCTGTTGATAGCGATGGTGATGGTATAGCGGATGTCGAAGATGATGACCGTGACGGTGATGGTTGGAGTAACGCCGATGAAGAGCGTTTAGGCACAAGTGCTGATGATGAAAACGATCAACCGGCAGACCTTGATAATGATGGCATTACTGATAGTGAAGATGACGATATTGATGGTGATGGCGTTAACAACCAACAAGATGTGTTCCCGCGAGATCGCCTAGAAAGCCTTGATACTAATAATGATGGGTTAGGGGATTTTGCCTCTAGCGATGACGATGGTGATGGTATCCCCGATAGTATTGACCCGCAACCGAAACAGGCAGATAACTCGACAACTGAGCCAACGCCACGTTATCAAGAAGCGATTATTTATTACCTGCGTGATGACAATAATTATAACGGTTGGGGGCTACATCTGTGGAATAACGGTAGTTGTGACTCAGTCTCTGAGTCTTCCCTCAATGGCGTAGATTGGGGTAACCCTTATCTAGCCTCTGAAATTGATCCAACTTACGGTGCGATGTATCGTATTCCACTAAAAGCAGAACACGGCAATTGCATGAACTTTATTGTTCATAGTGGTAACGATAAAGCGCTGGGCAGCGATGATCTTATCCTTGATTTTGTAAAGGGTAATACGCTTTACACACGTCATGGTAGTACGGCGCTGAACTATTCTCCGAATGAGCAAGTTAATGTCAGCATCGAAGGCGCTGCAGCACACTGGCTGTCTGTGAATCAATTGGCGTGGTTTGATCACAGCAAAGCGGCCAGTTATGAGCTCTGGAGCCGAGCACAAGCTGGTGGTGACATTACCCATCCTGAACAATTTACGCATTACCCATTAGCGCTGTCAGGGGTGACAAACAATGCTCGCTTCCCACATTTAACTGGTCGAACAGCATTTACGCTGGATGTGAACGACGAACAAGCTAAAGCATTGTTGAAAACACAAATGATTGCAGTCGCTCGAGATACTGAAGGTAAAGTGCTTGTTGCAACAAAAGTGCAGATCCCCGGTGTCGTTGATAATCTTTATACGGCGGGTAGTCATGATGCGGATGAAGCGAAACTTGGTGCTTGGATAGATGGTAATAGTGCGCACTTTGCATTGTGGGCTCCAACCGCACAGCAGGTAGAGCTTTATCTTTATGACCAAGATAAAACTCTTCGTAGTCGCTCTCCGCAGCCGATGGTCGAAGATCCGACCACGGGTATTTGGCACTACCAAGGTGATAGCGCACTTAAAAACAGTTTTTACCGTTATCGCGTACAAGCTTATCATCCGAAAACGGCGCAACTTGAATGGATGACCATTACCGATCCGTATTCGCAATCACTCAGCACATCTAGTCTCTATTCGCAATTAGTTGACTTAACTGCGGCTGAATCAAAACCGGACGGTTGGGATGACCAAGCCATCCCTGAACTGAGCAATCCTGAAGATAACATTCTTTATGAATTGCACATTCGCGATTTTAGTAACAGTGATAATCAAGGAACAGCGGCATACAATGGCAAATACCTCGCCTTTTTGGAAGAGGAGCGAGACAGCGTTGCACAACTAAAAAGTTTAAAACAAGCCGGTTTAACCACCATTCACCTGTTGCCGAGTTACGATTTAGCCTCTATTCCAGAAGAGGTGGAAAAACGGGTTGATCTTAATGACACGGTAGCAAAATTGTGTGGCATTAATCCTCAAGCGTCATTGTGTTCTGATGGCACGTCAATGAACGCAACCATTCTTTCGTTGTTGGAAAATACCGATCCTAATACGCCACAAGCGCAAGCTTTACTGGCGGATGTACGGCCTTTAGATAGCTTCAACTGGGGCTATGATCCCTTCCATTACAGTGCACCTGAAGGAAGTTATGCAGTGCAAAGTGATGGTGTGTCACGGGTGAAAGAGTACCGCCAAATGGTGCAAAAACTGCATCAACTTGGATTTAGAGTGGTGCAAGATGTGGTCTATAACCATACCTATTCGTCAGGCTTGTATGATAAATCTGTGTTGGATAAAGCGGTTCCCGGTTATTACCACCGTTTGAATCCAATTACTGGTGCGGTTGAAAACTCAAGTTGCTGTGATAATACCGCTTCAGAAAACCGTATGTTTGAGAAGTTAGTTGCCGATAGCGTAATGATGTGGGCGCAAGACTACAAAATTGATGGTTTCCGCTTTGATCTGATGGGCCACTTGATGAAGTCCAGCATGCTGGCCATCTATGATGCGGCGAAGTCGATTGATCCTGACACTTGGTTTTATGGTGAAGGCTGGAACTTTGGTGAAGTTGCTAATGGCGCAAGAGGCGAAAATGCGACGCAGTGGCCAATGGCTGGAACGGGTATTGGCACTTATAACGATCGATTGCGCGATGGTGTACGTGGTGGTGGTCCTTTTGACAGCGGAGATGCACTATTAACTACCCCAGGTTTTGCTAACGCTGGTGATCGCTTTAATGATGAATTGAAATCTAAAATGGATTTAATTCGTTACGGTATGGCAGGAAACTTACAAGCCTATCCTTTGCAAACAGCGAGTGGAATGACGGTACTTGGCCGAGATTTTCAATACGGTGGCCAAGGTGCAGCCTATACGCTCGACCCGCAAGAGTCGATCAACTATGTCTCTAAGCACGATAATCAAACATTGTGGGATTTTAACCAGTATAAAGCGAAACCGGAAACTAGCTCGGCTGATAGAGCGCGCATGCAAATCATTGGTCTTGCTCCGGTGATGCTAGGACAAGGCGTACCTTTCTTCCACATGGGCTCTGAGTTACTTCGTTCAAAATCGATGGCGCGTGATAGCTACGATAGTGGTGATTGGTACAACCGCGTTGATTTTAGCAAGCAGAGCAATAACTGGAATGTGGGATTGCCTAGGGCTGATAAAGATCAAGCCAACTGGAGTGCAATTCAAAGTGTGATTGCCAACCCTAACACGGTAGCATCGCCGCAAGATATCGCGTGGACAGACAACGCGTTCAAAGCATTACTCTCGATTCGTGCGCAAACACCGCTGCTTAAACTGATTTCAGAGCAAGAGGTATTGAACCGCGTGCGCTTCCATAATACGGGGCCAAATGCTCAGCCTGGCATGATAGTGATGTCGGTTAATGATGGTATTTCAGCTGGTGTGGATCTGGATCCAAACGTAGAGGCGATAGTGGTTGCGATCAACGCTAATACCGCAGAGCAAAGTGTCGTGATCCCGAATGCGCAGCGCTTTGAACTTCACCCGACCTTGATAACTTCACAGGATGCACGAGTCAAAGAGAGTCGCTTTGATAACGGTCGCTTTACTGTTCCTGCTTTAACCGCGGCCGTTTTTGTTATGCCACAACAAGGCGAACAAGGATCAGGGCTGAGCGTCGAAACTCCACCCGTTGACGTTGCACCTTACGGCACAACGTCGGTGTATGTTCGGGGTTCGATGAATGGTTGGGGGCTCACTAATCCATTAACTTATCAGCAAAATGGTCTCTATGCATTTGAAGGCTATTTAACGCCTGGCGTATACGAATTTAAAATTGCCTCTGAAGATTGGAGCACTTTAAATCTCGGTTTTGGTGGATTTAGCAGCGCAAATGGTTCGGCAATGCTGGAAGATGCGGGCAACGGCAATATCAAGTTGACTGTGACTGAGCAAGGCGTTTGGAAATTTACGCTGGATGCATCAAATGCGTCACAATTGGTGGTTGGGGTGTCAGATACCGGTATTGATTATGCCTGTTATCAAGATACTAACCCTGCGTGTGATTTACGCATTTATCAAGTGATGGTGGAATCGTTTGTTGATGGAGACTCAAACGCTGATTATGGCGTGGGTTATGGAAATTCCCACCACCGTGGAGATTTACAAGGCATCATCAATAGTTTGGATTACATTGCGAGCCTCAATGTCAATGCATTATGGTTAACCCCAGTCTTTGACTCCTGTGCAGGCCAAAATGGGGATGATAAGCTTGATGCAACGGGCTATTTTGCTTGTGATTACTTTAATGTGGATCCAAATTTTGGCAGTAATGCCAAACTCAAAGAACTCATCGACAAAGCGCATCAAAAAGGGTTGTACGTATTATTAGATGGTGTATTTGGTCACACTAGCGCTGTCGGTGTTAAAGCGTCACCAAGCGGGAAATTACCGCAACTTCACAGCGGCGAAAGCGGTTATCCGGGGCAGTTAGTGACTTATCCAAACCAAGCGAGTGAAGCTTTCTTTAGTGAAGTTGCCACCTATTGGATTCGTGAATTTGGTGTTGATGGTTGGCGTTTAGATCAAGCTTATCAAGTTCCGCTTGATACGTGGCGAACCCTGCGTGCGGCAGTCGAACAAGCCTCGCGAGATAACTTCAATGCAGGTAAATCATGGGGTACGCTCGGCTATATGGTTGGTGAAGTGTGGCAAGGTGCGGATGATATTACCCAAACGGCTTATGGCAGTGATGCCAATCCAGCGCTCTCTTCTGCATTTAACTTCCCATTACGCTATGGCTTAGTACAAGCATTAGCAGTGGAAGAATCTGGAGCAAGCGGTAGCGCTAGAAGCCTAGAGGCAAGCTGGAATAGCCGAACGAAATCCCCTTACCATGCGATGCCCAATTTAATGCTGGGTAACCATGACTTGGTGCGCTTTGGTGACCTCATTCAACGAGGTAATCTGGGAGACTATTACGCTCGTCACCAAGCCGCATTCAGTTTCCTTGCTGCTTATTCTGGCCCTATCACGCTCTATTATGGAGAAGAAATAGGTGATGAAGTAGAAAACTTCGCGGCAAAAGTAACTCAAGATTGTGCAGTTTTAGGTTTGTGTGATGACCACGTTGCTCGTTCTAGCGGTAAAGCTGATGCGGTTTTATTTTCACCACAGCAACAAGCACTGAAGAGCAGTGTCAGTAAATTGATGTTATTACGCAGTCAGTATCCTTCTTTAGCCAAAGGTGAACGACGCAATGTGTGGATTGATGACACTCTGTATGCTGATCTTAAAGTGCATGGAGATGAGCAGATCCTTTATGTACTAAATACCAGTACGGAAGAGCGAACCTTGAACCTTGATATGGGGTTGATCAAATCGACAACTCAATTGATTGATTTAATGAGTGAAGAGGTAATTGGTACGCAATTTGGCACAACGACAATAAGCGTTCCTGCATTAACTGGGCGTCTGTTATTGATCGATTGATCTTTATGCTATAGCCAAACTACTTGGAGTTGCAGGTAGGCGGTAAGTGAATGAATCACCATGAGCATAGACATGCTATGTGATTGGGGTAAAAGAACGTAACCAACATCGCTGTGGCTTCAAGTAGAAAATTTATAATTAAAAGCTCGCTTCGGCGAGCTTTTTCTATTTGAATAAGACATCAGTTGCGCGTACTCTCGCCTTGATAGCGCTTACCCTGTGGATTAAGTCACCCTCTGCGACAAATCCACAGTAATAAACTAGCCAATCATTAGAACTTCGTTTATTAATTAATGAGTTAGAAAATCACTTCAGGATAGCTTTTATCGTATGACCAATATTTTTATCATTGTGGCACTGCTCGTCATCTTTTTCATATTCATTCAAAAATATGTGATTAAACATGATGATACAAAAGACTACAGCTACAAGAGAAAAAGCGCGTTATTGAATGCTTCTGAAAGCACGTTTTACAACGCATTAAAATCAGCCGTAGGTGATCACGCTGTTGTATTGGCCAAAGTCTGTATGTCGAATGTGGTCTCACCTAGTGCAAAACTTAACAAAAAACAGTGGTTCATTGCCAATAGCCGTATTGCCAAAAGCTACTTCGATTTCGTTGTCTGTGACCCGAGAACATTTGAGCCTAGAGTGATCATTGAACTTGATAACGGCAAAGAGCTATATAAAGGCAAAGTTGAAAGAGAAAAGTTGCTTATACATGTGTGCAAGTCAGCGAGTATTCCTTTAATTGGCGCCAATATTAAATATAGCTACCAAGTCAGTAAGCTACGAAGGTTATTAGCAGCCCATATCGATTTGATCGAAACCGACAAAGAAGTGCGATTTTGTAAGAAGTGTGGTAGCCCAATGATCATTAAAATTGCCAGTCAGGGTGACTTTAAAGGCCGTCGCTTCTTTACTTGCAGTCGACAGCCTCATTGTACTTACACTGAAAATTATAATGTGGTGTATGAGTTTGATGATGACAATCAAGAGTTTTGATGGGTAAGTTCTGAGGATTCTTGGAGATGTTCATCCGTCTGACATATTCTAACTTGATTTCGGCCATTTTTCTTTGCACGATAAAGCTCAACGTCTGCCAATTTCAGTAAAGTCTCCAGCTTATCACCATCTCTATATTTACAAATACCGACACTTAAAGTGAGTTCGATACGTTTGTCACCATATGAATAGAGGTGTTGATTGATACATTGACGAAGCTTTTCTCCAATGCGCTCAGCTTGCTCGATATCGTGGTCAAACAAGGTGACACAAAACTCTTCGCCACCAATGCGATATAGGTTGTCATCTCCAACGATCTTGGACATTAAATACACAGATTCGATAAGTACTTTATCACCAGCGTCATGACCATAGGTATCATTCACTTGTTTGAAGTAATCAATATCTATCACTAACAGACACAGTGATGTGTCACTTTTATATTGTTCAAAGTGAGCATAAGCATGAATAAGCGCTAATCGATTATGTGCACCCGTTAACGTGTCTCTTGATGCCAAGTACCTTAATGAGTTTTCGGTATCTTTTCTGTTGGATTCAAAAATGTGCGCGACAGTCCATATCGCACAGTAGCAAAAAGCAAGATTAATCATCATTGGTATGGTGTTGTATACACCGCTTGACGACGATTGATAATAAACGTTGAACAGCTGTACCGTGAGAGTAACACCTGCCGCAATTCTTCCATGCCTAACTCCCATCAACAGATAAAGTAGAACAGGGAAGAAGCTTGTCCAAAAAAACAGCCCGTTAGCAATTGGCTGTACAAAGGTGCCGACACCAATAATGAGAATAAGAAAGTAAACATACAAGTAGATATGTGCAAGCGAGTGAGAACTTTGTTTTGCCTTACTATAGACATAGGTGGAGTAGCACATGAATATGAACTCCAATGTCGCTAACTCATAACTATGAGTATAAAAAATATTAAAAATAGTGAAGAACAGCGCGACAATCGTGAGCAGTAAACTTAAACCACAGAGAACGGAGGCCCGTAAGTGATGAGTCTGATTGAAAAGCCTAGTATCCATGTGTGCTTTCACCATGTTGCATAGTTATAATAATAACAGCTATAGTACGAGATAATTGGATTGAATCAATACTTGGTTTCACATAACCTATAAACTTAGACATCGTGATCTGTGCCACGCTTTTGTTTGACTGGAGTTTTTACTGAAAAATCACCAAAAAGAATAAAAAATAACCAAGCTGGCGATAGATACGCCAACTGGCTCAAAAACAAAGAAAATAGACTTGCACCATAGAAAAACAGCCGTTAATATCCACTTCGTTCACAAGATATGCGTCCGTAGCTCAGCTGGTTAGAGTATCGCCTTGACATGGCGGGGGTCGGTGGTTCGAGTCCACTCGGACGCACCATTTTGATTGCATCATTAATGCATAAGAACAAAAAATTTGGGTCTATAGCTCAGTTGGTTAGAGTACTACCTTGACATGGTAGGGGTCGGCGATTCGAGTTCGCCTAGACCCACCAAATTTTATGCAAAGCCCGCTTTTAGCGGGCTTTGTTATTTCTAGGTTTTACCTAGCTTCCATCAAGTTTTCTTATTTGAGTTTTGCATATCTATGCATTCAATATTCACTGAACTATACCTGATTGGGCACATATGGTCACAATTGTGACCATATGGTGACCACGCCATATAAGATTTTAGACAGATTTCAGTCCTATTCTGTTATTTAGCTTAGCCAGTAGATTCTCATTTTTAGTGTGAAGTCAGGGCAAACTTTTAACTTCCATCTATCCTAACTAATGCAATAAATTGTCTATATGGATAAGTAAGGAAATAGGAAGTTCATGAAAAAACCAGCAACAGTTAAGTCTTTGGAAGAGTTTGGGCGAGTCAGGTTATCAAAGAATTTTTTTATGCGAGATTTTCTCCATTCAGAAATCTCTCAGATAGAAGGTATTCCAAATATTCCCGATTACCCAGACATTGCTATTCAAGCCGGAACTCAACTTTGTGAACAAATATTAGAGCCGATTCAAAATCATTTCGGTCGTATTTCTATCCGTTCTGCATATCGTTCACCGGCTGTAAATGCAAAAGGTGCCGAAAATAAGAACCAGTACAACTGCTCACGTAATGAAGCTAACTACGCTGGCCATATATGGGATTATCGAGATAGTGATGGTTGTTTAGGTGCTACGGCTTGTATTGTGGTTAATTCATTTGTTCCGTATTACGAAAGAACCGGTAATTGGCAAGCTCTCGCCTGGTGGGTTCACGATAATGTTCCTGGTTATTCCTCCATGTATTTCTTTCCCAAACTAGCGGCATTTAATATCTCTTGGCATGAGAAGCCTAAGAAAGTAATTAAAAGTTACATCGCTAACGGCAAGGGGACATTGACCAAGCCCGGGATGGATAATTTTGGTCGGACTCATGAGGAAGAATATATACTAATGCTCAATGAACTGAGTTCTAAAGTAAGCGCGTCATAAACCCCACATTCTAATCAATCTCGGCACGCCATAAGATCAAATCTCCAACCTCAAGGAGATTTGAAATGGCAAAAAGACTCTCTCATCAAGAATGGCATACCCTATTCGATCAATACGAATCCAGTCATCTGTCTCAACGCGTGTTCTGTGAACAAAATGGGCTGAGCCTTTCAACCTTCCATGCCAAGCGACAGCAACTAAAGTTCATAGAGCAACCTAAGAGCAGTGGATTCGTTAAAGCTGAAGTCGTTGAAAAAACGACACGCTACCAGATGACTCAAACACCGATTGCCAACATGACACTATTGATTAATGACGTTGAACTCAGCATCCCCCAGGGAACACCTGCCTCGTATCTGGCAGAGTTAATCGGAGCACTGTCATGAAGAGAATGCTGAGTGCCCCTAATGTTTACCTGTATCGGGAGTTCGTGGATTTTAGAAAGTCCATTAATGGTCTGGCGGCGATTATTGAATCTGAAACCGATTTACCGCTCGGAAGCGGTGCGCTGTTCCTGTTTACCAATAAACAACGCGATAAAGTCAAAGTCTTGTACTGGGATAAAACGGGCTTCGCTCTGTGGTATAAACGGTTGGAAAAAGCCAAATTCAAATGGCCCACTCAAGAGAAAAAGCAGGTATACACCCTGACTCAATTTGACCTAGACAGACTGTTATCTGGCTTCACTATAATCGGCCATAAGCCGATAAAAATAGACAGTTTTACAATGAGTTAATCTCGATAAAAGTCAGTTATACCAAGCCTTGGAGTGGTATTTTTAGTATAATAAATGCCATGAAAAAGACGCCTGATATTAACCCAGAAAGCCAAGACATCGCCGAGCTTCAAGCTATGGTGAAAGCGTTGATGTCTGAACAAAAAGGCTGGCAAGAAAAGGAGGCTCAATGGCAACAAGAGCGCCAATCCTTAATTGAGCAATTTAAGCTCGCTCTTGACCGCCAGTTCGCTAAACGCTCGGAAGCGTTAAAACCTTATAATGAAGCGCAGGGTGACCTCTTCAATGAAGCGGAATGCGAAGCCGCTAAAGCTGAAGAGGAAGTTGTCACGACAACGACCACCACCAAACGTCGTGGTAAACGTCAACCACTGCCTAAAGACTTACCGCGTGAAATTCTTGTTCTTGTTCTTGACCTTGATGAGCACGATAAGCAATGCCCTTGCTGTCAGCATACTCTCCATAAAATCGGCGAAGACCGCAGTGAAAAGCTGGAGTTCACGCCAGCGGTATTAAAAGTGTTGGAGGTTGTCCGCCCGAAATACGCTTGTCGCCAGTGCGAACAAAAAGCAGAGACGAGCCGTATTCACCAGCAGCCTGCTCCAGAGAGCATCATCCCCAAAAGCTTCGCCACTGAAAGTATGCTTGCCAACATTATCCTCGGTAAATATCAGTACGCGCTTCCGCTGTATCGTCAGGAAACCCTGTTTACACAGTCGGGTATCGAGTTATCGAGAACCCCGATGGCAAGGTGGGTCATCCAGGTGAGCGAAAAGTTCAAACCGCTTTATCAGGCATTAAAAGCACACTTACTTGAGCAAGTGGTGGTCCACGCCGATGAAACACCGCTCAATGTGCTTAAGGAAGACAAGCAATGCTATATGTGGTTGTACTGCTCAGGAGCCGACTCGCCCGAAGCCAGACTTCCTGACATGAAAAACATCGTCTTGTACGACTATCAAAACAGTCGCGCGAGAGCTTGTCCTGAAGACTTCTTAGGCGACTACTCAGGTTATCTGCAAAGTGATGGTTACGGTGCTTATGACGGATTACCCCAAGTCACCAATGTCGGTTGCTTCGCTCACGCACGTCGTAAGTTCATGGATGCGAAAAAGCTTCAGGGCAAAGGAAAATCAGGTAAAGCGGCTGTGGCGTTAGCAAAAATACAAAAGTTGTACGCACTTGAATCCCGATTAAAACTCGCTTCGGTTGAAGAGCGTTGGTCTGAGAGACAATCCAGTGCCAAACCCATGCTGGATGACCTATATGACTGGTTAACCACGCAGAAAGTCATCGAATCGAGTCCTCTTGGTAAAGCCATAAAGTACACCTTGGGTCAGTGGCCTAAACTGATACGGTATGTTGAAGATGGGCATTTATCTATCGACAACAACCGAGCAGAACGCGCAATCAAATCTCTGGTCATTGGCAGAAAAAATTGGCTCTTCGCCAATAATCCCAATGGTGCCGATGCCAGTGCGCTGTTGTACAGCATCATCGAGACATCAAAAGCTAACGGGCTAATACTCTACGATTACATGGTCAAATGTATGAAAGAGCTGGCAAAGTCTGAGCCTGATATCAACTCACTGCTTCCCTGGAACTTCTCACATTCAAATTAAAACGCCCCGTGGGATCATGGGGCGCATACGGAGTAATTTATGAGAGGGTGCAATGCATCCAGAAAAAACAGGTACCGATGTACACTATGAGATTACTCCGAGAACGCAACAGAGTATTAGTAGGTGGGTCTACTGTGCATCCCTAGATACAAATAGCTTTTTATTTCCAAGTTGTCGCCGCAAAGGGCAACCAATCAGCTACTCATTCTATCGTTCAATTATCAGAAACTGGGCTGAAAAACTGGGATTGAATGCTGACTATTACGGCACTCATTCCATGCGCCGTACTAAAGCCACTTTAATCTATGCCAGAACGAAAAACATCAGGGCTGTACAGATCCTACTTGGACATTCGAAGCTAGATGACACAATTCGATACCTTGGAGTTGAGCTAGAGGATGCTCTGAGGCTATCTGAGAAAACAGACGGCTAAACGTAGTGAAACAGGCTTTTCTCTATCTTTGAAAAGCCTGTAGGTCCCTAATCCTAACTATCTAATATTAAGCTTATAATAGAACAATAGCCTCAGGGACGTATCCTCCTGCTTTCGCAATTTTTTGCTTAAGCTTGTATAAATTGTCGCTAGGCATACCTACCCATTTTCTGAGCTCCTCGACTTGTCGGTACAATTCTAAAGAACTAATGTTGGTGATAATTGCGATCCTATCATTTGGTTGAACTATTGGTTCTCGATCATTCAAGTCGGTTGGATACTCCAAAATGTTTTGATCTTCAAACTCCATAGTTTCTGCTGTCATATGGATCAAAAAGTGGTAATTCATATTTTCACTTAAATACACCTCGCACCTGATATCACCCCACCAATCTGGCTTAGGTTCCTGTTTTCTCCGAGAAAAAATAGGTTGTTCTCCAAAAGGGCTATGACTTGAGTGGATATCTTTGTAACTACTAGCACTTCCTAAAATCTTTTCTATTTCTTTGTTTATTGGATAGTTAACCGATGATTCGGATTGCAATGTTAATATGCGATCCCCAGTCATTACGATAGAAGTTCGATCTTTAGTCGGGTTGATGTTGATTAATCGTTCGTTACCAAACTCATACTCGATCACGTATTGTTTTAAGCGCCAGGCTAAGTACAGACTATGGAAAATTCTTTCGTCCGAGATTGTAACATTTTCGATTGTCAGTTTATCTTTTGAGTTCCAACCTTGTTTCTCAGTATTTGCCCATTTAAATGTCCATGACAGCCCCGAATCTAGAAGGTGTTTTTGATAGTTTAGGCAAACACTTTGAAATTCTTTATTGGTTATAAGGCTATTAATATTATAAATAGTTTGCTCTCGGCTGACGGGTGTTTCCAAGTCATCGGCCTCGTTGGAACTACAGTGGTTGATTATCGCATCCAAGTAATCTGAGTTTGAGAGCATAGTGAGGATCTTTCTGTAAAAGCGATTCTCAGTAACGGGTAACAAGTTCGAAAAGAAAGTATCTAGGTCAGGGTATAACTCAGCATATTCGAACCTTCCAGGGTTCCTGCGTGGAGCACCACATAGCTCAGTAATCCTTTCTATCAGATTTGGAGAAAGAGTCCCTTTTCCAGTTTTCATTTCACTTAAACGTGTCGCTTCAATGCCGAGCGCGTGCGCTAGGTCTTTTTGCTTTTTACCAAGGCTTTCAAAGTGAGCGATTGCATGGGTTACCCACAAAATCAAATCGTTTTTGGTTAGATGTAGCATTTTGTTTCTCCATTTGGATGTTGAAGAAACAATACCAACTGGACTCTTAATTGTAATTACTAAAATCGCGTAATTTTCTGTAATTTATTACATTTTAAGTGTGAGGTGAGACTTTGGTAGTTAAAGTGATTTTATATAATACTCTATTTATCAGTAGCTTATGCCTTTCCAGATAAAGTTCACCAATTGCTGCGGTTCGCATTTTACTGATCTGCACCTGTGATACTGGACACCCAACTAAGCAAGTTGCCATACTTCAGTTAATTCATGCTTTACTAAATTAGGGAAAATGCAACTTGGAAGTGTCCAGAAGTGAGCTGCTAACACTTTACTTTAGGTATATCTAACCACTTGGTCGTATATCGAGGGGTAAGCATTTCTCTTCGCATCCCCCATCTCTGCTCTATACCTTGAGAACCAATGAAAAGCGTATCAGTTCCGTACCTATTATTGAGGCTATCAAACACCGTCATTAACTTATCATTACTCGGAGTTTGATTTAGCAGATCTAATTGCTGATGTCGTCCGTCAACTAATTCGATTAATCCTACTCCAATCTTGTAGTAGCGCACTCCAGGCTTGAACAATTGTTTAGCTACATCGGATACTAGTTTGACAAGCTGGATTGAGTCAGAAGTGGGATAAGGAAAGCGATGAACGACACGGAAACTACAAGGCTTATCATCAAATGGTGAATTAGAAGCAAAGCACAACATCACTTTACACAGCGACTTTTGTTTACGTGCTTTACTGGCGGCGATAGCTGCATGTTTACTTAAAGCTTGTTCAAGCTCTTCAAGTTCTGTTATTCGTTTTCCGACACTACGAGTCGAGTAAATCTGCTTTTTATCTGCTCTAGCTGCATCCCAACCTTTGCAAGCAACACCATTCAACTCACGAACCGTTCTCTCTACCTCAACAGAGAATTCCCGTTGTGCTCTTTCTGGTGCGTACTGCGCCAAATCGTAAGCCGTATTTATACCCATATGTTTCAAACGAGCCGAAATACGTCTGCCAATTCCCCATACATCACCGACTTCTAATTTCTTCAATATCTCAATACGTTCTTTGTCATTGTCGATAACACAAACGCCCTGATAGCCTCGAATCTTTTTAGCTGCATGGTTAGCAATTTTGGCAAGGGTCAGCGTTGTACCCATGCCAACACAAACAGGTAAACGACATTCTTTCCAAACGGTTCGTCTAATTAAATTTCCATGCTCTTGCAAATCTTTGATTGCAGGGTATGTTCGATGGAAGGACAGGAAGGACTCATCAATAGAATAAATGTGCTGGTCAGGTGCAAATCGGCCGATGACTTCCATCATTTTTGCTGACAAATCAGAATAGAGCTCATAGTTAGAGGATAGTGCAATTACGCCTTTTACTTCACATAAAGCCTTGACTTCAAAATAAGGTTTGAACTTAGGTATTCCGGCTTCCTTTGCTTGACGATTAGCTGCTACTACACAGCCATCATTGTTTGATAGTACGACGAGAGGCTTGCCTCGCCACTCCGGACGAAAAACCTGCTCAGCACTACAGTAAAAAGAGTTGGCATCAATTAGCGCGTACATGCTTTACCACCAGAAGATAACAGGTAGCTTGGTCGGTGGCACCGAATTGAACGAATAACCACTCCTTCAATCGAAAAAGTATCTTGAGAACTAATGTAGACAGGCATCATAGTTTCATTTGCTGATAAGAGTAATCGACGTGTCATATCGATCATTTTACAAATGAACTCACCGTTATAATTAGCCACGATAACATCATGGTTTTGAACGGTGACATGTCGGTCGACAATCAACAAGTCACCATCAAAGATGCCAATTCCCTGCATAGATTCCCCCATTGCTTGCCCGATGAAAGTAGCACTAGGATGCTCAACTAGTAGTTCGTCAAGGCTCATTCCCAACTGAGCGTATTCCGCTGCTGGAGATTCAAAACCTGTAATACCTGCACTTGCAAGAATTGGAATAACTTTCATAAACTCAAAATAACTGTGCATGCATACAGTTATTCTGGGGCTAAATCGTATTGTCGTCAAGAACGGTAGAAGTAAAATAATGTACTTATGCACCAAAGCGTCTTTCAATGTTATTACGCAGCTTGCGAAACGCATGTTGCGTAATCAACTCAAAACAGCCCCATTCCTTTTCAGCGCAGATATAGTTAAGATTTTGGAAAAAGAATATTGACCAAGTTTTAGTAATGCGAAATGAGTCCAATGTATACGACCGAATATAGGGTGCCTGAACTGCATTTCGAAAGCGTTCAACCTGGCATATCTCAAAACAGGCTACAACTGCGTGATAAATGAACCACTTGGCGTGACTGGCAAGTATTTAGCGTAGAAGTCTAAGTAGGCTTGCTTTGGGTCGAGGTCTTTAAACTGTTCTGGGTACATTGCTTTAGCGTAGAACTGCAGCATCGCGCCATCGAGAATAGTACGACAAGCGCCGTGGTAAGCCGCATACATGCGGTTGTTCTTAACCGCGGCAATAGATGACCAGCCAATGCGCTGTTTAAATCCAGCTAAACGCTGTTTTGCAAGTTCTTCATCGACGCCTTGACCCATCACCATTGCATCATCAGAGCTGCCTGATTCATAACCTGTCATGACAATTACATCAGGGTTAGCAACGATAATTTGTTCTGGGTTGAGTTTACCCCACCATTCAACAAACGGCGCTGAAATATTGTCTCCACCCGCCATGGTAGCAATCGCACCCCACATATTTTTGCCGAAGGTATACCCGACTTCATTCACGCCAGCAGCACCATACTCGGTATAGACTTTTGGTTTTTCTAGGTTGGTAGACTCAAGTCGCTGAGTGATCATCTCTAGGTTTTGTTTGTATTCATTGGCGATTTTTTCTGCACGCTCTTCTTGACCAGTGATCACGCCAATCAGCTGTGTACTTTTCAGGTGGCGCTCCAAAGTTTGTGCGTTGTAATCGACTACAACCACAGAAATTCCCGCATCTTCGATACGTTCAATTTCTGAGCCAAGGCCTTTGTATTGCCAGTCAGCGAGCATCAGGACGTCTGGGTTTAGACTAATGACTTTTTCCGCAGAAAACGTATTGGTATCGACGCGACCAATTTCAGGAATTTTGTCAAGAGAAGGGCGGTGTTTAACGTAGAGCTTCCAGTTTGCAGAGCGTGCTTGCCAAATGTACTTAGACATCCCAACCACTTTGTCATACGCGGCTTCTGTACCAATGGCCATATAGTCTTCTGGATAGAAACCGACAACCGCGCGCTTGGCTGGTGCGTCGAAGGTAACCTCTCGACCTAGTATGTCGGTAACGGTGGTGATTTCTGCAAATGCCGAAGCACTGACAGTAAGTGCAGCAAAACTGAGTAGTGTTTTATACATGGTAACTTAGACTCTTTTCTATATGCCAGTGTCCACTGGGTCCTTTATCTTGGTTGCCGATAATAAGCTTTTTATTAATCTTTATGCAAATCATTATCATTTTTGTTAGTATGCTTTCTCAATTTAATACTCGGCGCGGTTTGTACTGAACAAGCGGCGATGCAGTAGAAAAAGAAAATCTATCCTTTAGGAAATCAGGTAGCGTTAAATGCAATCCGAAGCAGTGTTACAAGCCATTGAAAATCAGAGAAAGTATGAGCGGAAACGCTTTGTTGTACTGAGTGTTTTTTGTCTTATTTTGGTCATCTCTTTTGTGCTCGATATCATGACAGGGCCATCAATGTTGGATGCAAGTCGGGTTCTGTATGCGATTTTAGAGTTTATCGGCTTACCGTTTCAGGTTGATGCATCCACACAAGTCATTGTGACCAACTTACGTTTGCCGATTGCACTTATGGCGATTGTTGTCGGTGGTTCGCTCGGGGTTGGTGGCGCTGAGATGCAGACGTTGTTAAACAACTCGATGGCAAGTCCTTACACGCTAGGTATGGCTGCGGCTGCGGGCTTTGGTGCTGCAATTACGCTTTATTTCGGTTCATTGGGCTTAGATAGTAATTACGCTGTCCCGCTCGGTGCCTTCGTCTGCTGCATGCTTTCTGCGTGTTTTCTTTTCGCGTTGGCCTCAATGCGACATATCAGCTCAGGTCAGTTAATACTGGCGGGTATTGCATTATTATTTCTCTTTCAGTCGCTATTGTCGTTGGTGCAGTTTGTCTCGTCCCCAGAATTAAGTCAGCAAATCCTATTTTGGCTGTTCGGTAGCTTGTCGAAAGCCACGTGGGGGAACTTGTTGATCACCTCGTTAGTTGTGGTGGCTGGTGTTGCTTTGTTACTCAAAGATTCTTGGAAATTAACTGCCCTGCGTTTAGGTGAAGAGCGAGCAAAAAGTGTCGGTGTTAATGTCGCTAAGCTGCGCTTGAAAACATTATTTATCGTTGCCTTGATGACAGCAACGGTGACCAGTTTTGTTGGCATCATTGGATTTGTTGGTATTGTCGCGCCTAACATTGCCAAAATGTTGGTTGGCGAAGACCAGCGATTCTTCTTACCTCTTTCATTCCTAATCGGCGCGTTTCTTCTTTCTACTGCGTCTGTTCTTTCAAAAGTGATCGTGCCCGGTGCGCTGTTCCCAATCGGAATAGTGACCGCGATTATTGGCGTACCGTTCTTTTTTTGGTTGATTATCGCGAAGCGAGGGTAACGATGCTGACAGCTAAGCAAATTAACATTCAAATTGGTTCATTAAGTCTGGCTAAAAATATCGACTTTGAACTTAAGCCGGGTCAAGTAACCGCAATTCTAGGGCCAAACGGTACAGGTAAAAGTACGCTGCTTAAAGCATTGTTTGGTGACATCAAATTGGAGTCCGGTGTGGTCAATTATGGTGATAATTCGCTAACGCATAATTTGCTTTCACAGTGGCGAAGCCAGTTTGGCTATATGCCACAAGACATCAATCTAGACGTGAACCTAACAGCGATTGAAGTTGTGTTGCTTGGACAGTTAGACGCGTTGAGCTTGCGAGTGGGCAATGACACGCTGCATAAAGCGTTGGGAATATTAGACCAGATTGGACTTTCGCATTTGGCAAACAAAGATGTGAGCAAGCTAAGTGGTGGTCAACGGCAAATGATTCTCTTCGCACAGGCGTTAATGCGAGAGCCCAAAATCATGATGTTGGATGAGCCAGTCAGTGCGCTCGATCTTCACTATCAACACGTACTGCTTGAACATTTGGTAAGCCAGACTCGAGAACGAAAGTATGTAACGATCATGGTGTTACACGACCTTAATTTGGCTGCACAATATGCAGATAACTTGTTGGTACTGAAAAACGGACATCTGGTGGCAAGTGGTCATCCGAAAGCGATCTTAACGTCAGACCTTGTGCAGAGCATTTATGACGTTCAGGCTCAAGTGATTAACGACGAACACGGCGTGCCATTTATCCGTACTACGCGAGCGTATTAGCTCTGGTGAAGTGAAATAGTTGTAAAAAAGGCCTCTCATCAACTGCGATGAGGGGACGGAATACGGTTAAGTAACTAGCTCAAAAGTGCCTAGAACTTTTCTGCGTTTGAGACGGTGACTGTGAAGTCCCAGTGACACCAATTGTCCAACAGCCTGTTGGACAAATTAGTCAAAATCAAAAATGCCCCGAAGTTTGTTACGACTCACATATGAACGCGGCAAGTTTGAGGGGAGCTCAGTTAGCCTTTCAACCACCCAGAAACGACAAGAGCCACTAGAAGTGGCTCTATTACGCGCTACCTGCGATCAATACTCAATGAGCGGAAGAGAACAGGGCTATCGAATGTCCTCGGTGGGCTGCTTTGCAATTACGCCAAGTTCAAATTGATGCTATTACTTCTGGCCAGACAGTAAATAGCAGCTCAATGAAAAAGCAGAGATACCCGAGGCTCTCAGGAATAGTTTACAGCCGTGAACCAAATGGAACAAGCTTACTTTTGCCCCAAGACGTGTCTAGAGCGCATAACACCAACATGAGATTTATTTGTGCAACAAGCTGCTGCACAATTAGGAAATTGCCTGCTTCATGGAATGTCCAACAGGCTGTTGGACAAACTCCAATCCCAATTTTGCAACAACCTGTTGCAAAAATCACTATGAAACACTTCTGTCGGGTGGACGACACCTGTTACCAAGTGCCGTCTCCCTAAGAACCCAGCGTGCAACTTTCACTGCACTAGGCTCAAGCCTCCACGAAGGCATCGTTTGATACCCAGCAACTTATAGAGCAGTCGGAGCAGGTTCGTTCCAAGAGTTACGAGCTAGCCTTTTGGACTTCCTTTTAGCCAAGTATTCTTGGTATTGAGGGTCAAATGGAGTCGCTGCACTTCGGATTTTCACATGCCTTTCTATTGGCACTTTGGTTATTTGGAAGAGATTGAACTGGCAATCCATATCCATGATCTTCTGCCAACCGTGAAATTGCCATTGACCTTGACGGTTGATGAAGTATTTAAGCGCGATCCAAGTTCTGGATTTTGTTGGATGACGCCTTTTAGCCCAGTGCCATAACGTATGGAATAGCTTGTGACCTACATATCCGAATACCTGTTTCGCAACGCAGTGCCGATAGTAATTCGACCAGCCCCTGAGTTTCGGATTTATCAACTTGATTAAATCGTTAACAGGGATGGTTGCGTGCTTTTTGATGAGTTCGCGCAAGTTACTCAAGAACAGTAGTGTGTTGGATTTGCTCGGTTTAATGAGCAATTTCCCTTTGTACTTCCTATGATTAAAACCTAAGAAATCAAAACCACGGCTGATATGGGTAATGTGCGTTTTCTCTTCGGAGAGTGTTAAGCCTCTTTCTGCTAAGAAATCAGCAATCAACGGCTTGATATCGTTCTCCAGCACTTCCTTTGAAGCACAAGTGACGACGAAATCGTCGGCGTATCCAATAAAGTTGGCTCTTGCACCCTTTTTGAGTGCGGTAGACTTTATGCGTTGCTCAAGCCCTGCAAGAGTCATAAGCATCAAGGTCGGAGATATGACCCCACCTTGTGGTGTTCCCTCGTCAGTGTGATAGAACAACCCTTTGTCTATAAAACCAGACTTTAGCCATTGTTCCAACATACGTTTATCTACGGCAATGTTGTCCATAAGCCATTGATGTCCGATCTTGTCGAAACAGGCTTTGATGTCTCCCTCAAGAACCCATTGAGCTGATTTCTTTAATGCCAGACACTTGAAGCACTGTGCGACTGCATCGGCAGTGCTGCGGTTTGGTCTAAATCCATAGCTGTTAGGGTCGGCAAGTGTTTCTGATACAGGCTCCAGAGCAAGAAGATGAAGCGCTTGCTGCGCTCTATCGGCCATGCAGGGGATACCCAGTGGTCTGAGCTTGCCATTTTTCTTGGGGATGTAGATACGCTTGAGCGGTTTGGCTTGATAAGCTTTTCTGCTCAATTGATTGACTGCTTTCATGCGGCGCGTATCTGTATTCCAGATAACGCCATCAATTCCAGGCGTTTTACTGCCTTTATTTTGAGATACCCGCTTAACAGCAAGAAGTTTTGCTGATCGCGAGTGAGTCAGTATCCACTGCAACGCTTTCGCTTTGCTGTGTTTACCTTCTCGTGTTGCCTTTGCAATACGCATCTGAAGCTTTAAAACATGAGATTCAACGTCTTTCCAATTGGTGGATTGCCATTGAGCACTGTCAGGAGAGGCACTAATCTCTTTTGAAATCATCATTTGCGTTTCTCCTTGAATAAAGTTCTTCAAATTCTCTTGCAACGGAAGACCAGTCGGAAGTCAGCCCACTTTCGTGATCAGATATGAATCTGTATCTGCATCGTTACAATGCAGCCTTCGCTTTTTCCAACCTCCTATACCTGCATCACTATCGGCCACGAAGGCTTTCCCAGAGGGAGTGATACAGGCTTACCGTGTTCCGTATGTCGCGCAATGTCAGTGTAGATGCCCGCTATAGTGCGGAGAGTTCGACGATCACGAAAGAGCATGGGGCAATCTCTTTCCGACTCTCATGCCTTTTGGCCACAGCGTATTAACCACTTCCGCTGATTCATCATATAACGCACCTTATGCGGATTCACTTATGTTCATCATGCTGACTACCTAGCACTCACCCGATTGTGGTTATCAGGAGGATCGTTCTCTCGCGATTTAGATCCCGACTGGTGCATGACCAGCCTTCGTTACATTGTCAGACTCGCTACTTTATTCAGAGTCCTAGGTTCATCTGGTGATACAGATGGTTCACACATTAAGCGGTGAACAGCGCTTCATACGACCTCACGTCGCACGCCCCAAAGTGTGTTACAAAAACTTTGGGGCTTCAGTTGCTACGAAGGCATTATCTATAGGTAAAGGGACCCTCGATAAGCCTCAAGCAGATGGCTAAAGCGGTAAGTCAAATACAAATTGTGCGCTGACAATTTGTAAATCGTCAGAAACATTTTCCCACAGCAAGTCGATTTTCCCGTAGTCATTTCGGTTAAGGTTAATACCTATCCCGTAATTGAAATGAGTATTTTCATCTACATCGACAAGCTCTGATGCACCATCAATACTCGGCTCTATATAGCTAATCCCAAGCACTACGAAAGGGGCAAAGTTTTCTCCCCAAAGCTGGTTAATACGGTATTTTGCATTCACTCTAAACAAGTGATACTGAACATCAGTATTGGGGTAGCCGATAGCGTCTGATTCTAGTGTTGCCTCATTTAACCAGTTATAGCTTACATAGGTAGACAAATTCGAATCGAATTGGTAGCCGAAGCCAATACCAAAAGCAGGCTGGTACTTATCATCTTGTTTCCATTGTGTATCGCCTAAATCGGGAGATAAGTAAGACATCCCTAAATCAGCGTTAACGAAAAAAACCTTATCCTCATTACTATTGTCATTAGTCGATGCATTGGCGGATAACGCAACTGACGATAATGCTACTGCTAATAGACCTCTCCTAACTGAAGTTAGACGTCTATAGATGAGCAATAACAAAACCATCAAGCCAGAGTAACCTACTGAACCACCTACGACAGCTTTTCCTGAGCTAGCTTCCTCAGTTATCAGAGGTTCACCCGCCTTGACTTGCAAAGTCACTCTTTGAGGAAAACTGTGTGCGAGGTTTTGATCGACTGCGTCATAAAAAAACTCGTCAATACCTACAAAGTCAGCATCTGGTGTATAAGTGAAACTTCCATCAGAATTAAGTTGAAGCTGTCCATTAGAAACATCACTGTAAAGTCTTGATGTTAATCCCTGATAAAATGGCTCTGAACTATTTTGATCGTCTCTGTCATTGGCAAGAACCCCTGGACCATCAATAGTCAGCACTTCCGTTGTATGAAGGCTATAGGTATCTTGCTGAGTCGTTGGTCGAGTGTTGACTGGAATAGAGATCCAATTCGTTGATTGTATATCGATGTTTACTGCTGCCGTTTTCCCACCTAGATCATATTCGAAAGAATCGTGACCATAGTAACCGTCGTTGGGTGTATATAGGAATGCGCCATCTGCCTCGAGCATTAGAGTGCCGTGCAGAACATCTTTAGTTAAAGTGGCATCTAAACCTCCGGGCGTGGTGTCATTGGCTAGAACGCCATCAGCGCTATATTTGAGAATAGCGACACCCTCTTCGGTGGTATAGGTGTCATTATGAGGATAAAGCGATTCGTGCTTTTCATACGCACCAATATCAATGGCCCCACCTTGTGGACGAACTTCCTTAAGGTAATCGCTAGTGATTGGAGTGCCATCCACATAGTTCGCGGCTGCATTGTCACCCATATCAACAAGTGGCGCCGATAGCTCATTTGGAACAAAGCAGCGATTACGATTAAAGCAAGCAAGTGGATTTAGGTTCAAAGCTGTATCAGCTACGCCATTAGTAGAAAGGTAGTTATTTTTATTTACAGCCCTTGGGTACATTGCCGTGTCGTCCCAATCTGATGGAGAGACCAATGGCAGTGTATTGTTTTCAGGGTCCGTCGAAAAAATTAAGTTATTGTTTGCGATAAGTTGTGCCGAGCCCAAAAGGTCAATATGGGTCGCATTGAAAAGAGGGGGGAAGCCGCCTGAAGTTTGTGGTGTAAAGTACAAAGTACTATTAGTCAGTGTTAGATCGCCATCATCGACGCGTAAACTACGAGTGGGAACTGAGCTTCTGCCATCGAAAAGTGAGTTTGTTATTTCAACATTTGCTCTTTTAAAAGAAAGACCAGCAGCCGAAAATCCTGAAAAATACGAATCCTTTATGGTCGCTGTGCTTCGTTGAGCTGATACATGAGAAAGGACTCGAGATGAGCTTATCCCTTTGGGCCCAGTAGAGTTATCTGCTATGGCTGTGTTAGAGATAGTGAGATCGGTATTGAAAGTTAGAATAACCTCTTTACCGTTATTAACTCGGTTTTCAAAAATAAGACTGTCGTTGATGGTAAGGCTACCAACGCTTGGACCAGACAGATCTGTTGAGCCATGTAAAATCATGTTATAGGATCTGTCTTGGACTACGTTGTTAAACAATGCGACGTTGTTCAAAGTTACGTTCGCATTATCAGCATTGAGCACACTGCCTGTATGAGTCACTGCAATATTTTCGATAGTGACATCAATCACTCTTCCTGCAACATTCTTCGGGTTTACTCTAAAAAGTAATGAAGAGGGCTTGAGTACGGTCACACCAGAATCAAACGGGTAACCCGTATTGAGAAGGCCGCCAGATGTTATCCACCTTTGCTTGTCATCTATGACTACTCTATCATTGCCCAGTCCACGAATTATTACATCATCTTCAATAACAATCGGGTTAAAAGAGACACCACCGCCTGCTAGGCCAGGGTAGATAGGTGCGTTATTGCCAAAGGTCGCTGGAATTTCAACAATGTCTGGTCCAGGGTTTTGATTTGCTTGTTCAATCGCCCATCGCAAAGTCCCATTGCCTGTAGCGGCATTACTATTTACTTGATAAGTAGCTGAATAAGCGGAATTTGAAACGAGTAAGGTTGTCATTAAAGCGAGTAATTTATTCATACGGAACTCATCCTTTATCCATGTGTTTCATATTATTTACAGTACTTGATTTGTTATGAAAGTAAATGATTTGTTGACGTTTTTTTGTGTCCTTGAGTTAGCTAACGTGATTGTATTCGGTTGGTATTCAATCAAATGGCCCAAAAATGTTAAATTGTTGTCGACGCCTTGACAGTATTTAAACATAGTGAGGGTCGACATCGGCTTAAAGGAACATAAAGAATCATTGAGGATAATTATGGAATCTATCATCAAACAAGCAATCGAATTACGCAAAGAGTCTAAGTACCATGAATCAAGAGCCTTACTTAAAACACTATTAAACGATGAAACATTTGCTGCAAAGGCTCACTTGCAAATTGCTTGGTCATACGACAATGAGGGGAAAGAGCAAAAAGCGGTCGAGCATTATCTATCTTCTCTTTCTGGTTCATTATCGTCGGTAGAAAGGTTTGATGCTCTGTTCGGACTGGCGAGTACCTATCGAAGTCTAGGCATGTATCCGAAAGCGCTAAATTATTTCGAGCAAACTTTAACTGAGTACCCGAGTTATATTGAAGTTCAGCCTTTCTACGCTATGTGTCTTTACAATTTAGGACGTCATAAAGAAGCAACTTCATTGCTGCTCGAGCTTCTGGTATCAACTACGAACAGCGAGGCAATCAAAGCCTATCAGAGAGCGATTGCTTTATATGCTCAAGATTTAGATAAAACCTGGTAAAGGGATAGGTACGAAACAATCATCCCGTATTTATAGATTGTTTTTGAACATCACATCTAACAAGCTAATAAGATGGTACGCCCCACCCACACGCTAAACTTAACATTGTTAGGTTCAGTTAAATAAAGGTGACCATCATGACTACTATTCGCGTTATCGGTATCGATTTAGGAAAGAACACATTTCATCTTATCGGCCATGATTACTCAGGTAGAGAAGTCTTCAGAAAGAAGCTTAACAGACAAAAGCTGCTTCAATTATTATCAGTTCATGAACCTGTTATTGTTGCGATGGAAGCTTGTGGTGGCGCTCATTGGCTGGCGAGGCGGTGTGAGTCTTATGGACATCAAGTCAAATTGATTCCTGCTCAGTATGTTAAACCTTACGTAAAAACAAACAAAAATGACTTCATCGACGCTGATGCAATTGCAGAAGCGTCAATGCGTCCAAATATGCGTTTTGTCTCTCCAAAAAGTGAATTAGCTCAAGTATGTACAGTCGTCCGAAAAATCAGAGCAGGTTATCTCAAGGAAAGAACAGCGTGCATGAATAGGATTGGTTCAATTCTTCTAGAGTTTGGGATAAGTTTTCCTAGAGGGCATCACAACATGAAGAACCTATTTCAGTATTTGGCCGATAAAGAACCCGTTCCACCAATGTTAATTTTGGAGCTTAGAGAACAATTAGATCATTACAATCAATTGAATACATGGGTTAAAGAGCAGGAAAAGAAATTAGAAAACTTGCTGAAAGACGATGAATTGTTAACTCTTTTACAAAGTGTCCCAGGAATTGGGCCAATGACAGCTTCTTGTTGCTTGTCAACTGTAGGGAACCCTACCGATTTTGCTAATGGTCGTAATTTTTCTGCTTGGATTGGTTTAACGCCATATCAATATTCTACTGGTGGCAAATCAAGAATGCTCGGAATATCGAAACGAGGAAACAAAGAGCTTAGAGAACTATTCGTCCATGCTGCTAGGGCTGTTATCTGGAGAGATGGGACGGCTGAACGTTACTTTGGCTCTTGGCTTATTGACCTGAAACGACGGAAACCATTCAATGTTGCCCTTGTTGCTTTAGCAAACAAATTGGCTCGGATAGCATGGTCAGTAATGGTGACTCATAAAGCTTTTGAAATAAGAGTTTAAATCAGATTTGCAGATGATATATAAAGATGACAAAACGGTTAGACCACCAGATTGAAGACCTGATGGACAGAACAGCAACATAGAATGCTTTCACGCTTTTGAGGACAATCTGGCGCGGATCTCATCGTAGAGCTGGGACTAATGCAAGTCTCAAACAGACTCTGAATACATTAGCGCAAACCAACTCCGTTATTTTTGATTTATCACTTGCAAAACGGGGCGTACCATACATTTGTCCAGAATCGTGTTTGCGTGCCGTTGAGCAGATTTGTGCCGTTGAGCAGATTGTGAGCTGGCTGAAACATATTTGCCCCAAGACGTGTCTAGAGCGCATAACACCAACATGAGATTTATTTGTGCAACAAGCTGCTGCACAATTAGGAAATTGCCTGCTTCATGGAATGTCCAACAGGCTGTTGGACAAACTCCAATCCCAATTTTGCAACAACCTGTTGCAAAAATCACTATGAAACACTTCTGCCCCGAAGTGTGTTTCGAACAGTTGGCAATTTACAAGTAAGAATCTAGCTGTACCCAAGTTCTAGTAATAATATGAATCGACTCAATTATTCCTTGGGACTTCTCACTATAAAATGCCCTATGGGTGGGGGCGCGGTGACGGGTACGTGTTAGTTTCAACAATCTTTATTTTTTCTAAATGAAACGACCTTAGAACTAGTTCCTTTATTATTAAGATTTAACTCATCACATATAATCTTATATATTCTTGGTGATAAAGCGTTTCGATATGTCCAATCAGTGTGTTCATTTTTCATCTTTAGATCTCCTGTTAGGTTTGGAAATCTTTTTCCTAATTTATATTTGGTTATTAAGTTCGTAAGCTCCCAAGATGTATTAACGTGATTGTCTTTAGCAAAGCTAACCAATTCAATTAATTCGCTTTTTTCATATTCAGAAAGAAAATTGTACTTGTTTGAAAAGTTATCTTTCTCTTTTTTTAACTTAGCTTTCTGCGACATTTCTTCCGGGCTAGAGACTAGGGGGCGTTGAGTTGCTTTTTGTTTGTATTCATTTTCAAACCTCTCTATGACAGTATCAAAGTTACTAGTGTGATGAGTATTTTTCAAACTGGCTTGGTTTGTGTGAGCATTTTTGAGAGAGCCTACTAGGGGGAGTTTAGTGGGATTTTGTTCTTGTTCTCTTGCAGAACGCTCTAGGGCAGCTCGTAAGTTACTAGTATGATGAGAACTTTTCGATTTGGATTGGTTTGTTTTTCTATCCTCTTCTACTAATTCTTCAAGATAATGGTTAGTTTCGGTAGCAATAGTTTTTATAACCTCAGGGGTCTTAGAGGCAGCTTTAGATGCTAAGTAAATAATATTTTTAAAAAATGACATACAATTTTACCACGCTTGAGTTTCAGCTATTACTGCTAACAAATTGAATACATAGTTTGGGTGTATATATTGTTAAAAAATTATTATGCCCAATAGTAGAGTGCAATTGCTTAACATGTTTAGGGTTTAACTCGTGACGATCATTGACTTAACGTCCGCACTAAGCTGTCAAAACATACTGAATTGTGTCTCGGCAACTTGTTTAACTTCCATATTGTCACTTTTGCAAGATTACTCTATATCATTGGAAACTTTAACTAATACTAAATATACGTGATCTGTACTAGCCTTACTAGAAATTGAATTAAGAGCGTTTACCATACATGATGTTATTCACGTTTTTCTAAATTAAGTGGAAACGCTAAAAAGGTTTTGTCCAGAATCGTGTTTGCGTGCCGTTGAGCAGATTTGGCCATCCGATAGGCTGGGCTTATAAGCTGAAATTTTCTTCTAGAAGAAGACAGGGAGAACTATTTCGACAATACAAACACTGACTTCTGACAAATCAAAACTCAATCACTATCGGGTAAATACTCGATCACATCTTCAATCTTACAGTCAAAGAACTTACACAAGGCTTCAATGGTGGTAACGCTGGTATGGTATCCTGTGTTATTAGCAATTTTTGACATAGCTGAACTTTGAATACCTACTTGCTCAGCCAAATAAGATAAAGTTATCCGTCTCCCTTCGCGCTTAGACTTCTCTGCCACTAATTCTCTAATCTTATATCTAATCAAATTTTTATTACCAAATATTCGAATAAATGTCTTGATAAGACGAAAAATGACTCGTATATTTGTCTTGATAGGACGAAAACAAGTCAAAAGGAGGTCTCTATGGACCAGACACTATTAACGGTGAAAGAGCTCGCAGTTCGGATCAAATTTAGCGCCAACTACATTAATTCAAAACTGCGAGACTCAGTATTCATCGAAGGTAAACACTACATTCGACCCTTCCATGGTAGAAAAATTCTATACATATGGGAAGAGGTTGAGGTGGAATTATACCAGAGTGCGACAAGAAATGCGGTTTATATTCCGATGGCAGCAGGGAGAGTATGTTATGGGTAGCGTTAATGTAAGGGGAGACAAGCTATATATCGATTTTCGTTATTGTAACGTGCGGTGTAGAGAACAAACGTTACTCAATAATACAGCCGCTAATCAGAGGAAACTCACCAAACTGCTAAATCAGATTGATGCGGATATCAGGTTAGGGTGTTTCGTTTACAGCGAATATTTTCCTGAGTCGAATCTTGCATCTAAGTTCGTCAAGCAAGACATCTTGGCTCGGCGGAAGAAAGAAGAGTTGCTCGGCGCTTATAAAACGGCTTCGCAGGAGCTGCAGGGAATTACCAGCATTCCCTTTGAAGATTTTGCACACGAATGGTTCGGTGAAAATGAGGTTCGCTGGAAAACCAGTTATGTGAACAGCATGAAAGTGTATTTGTTTGGTTATCTCGTACCTGAGTTTGGCGATGTGAATGTCGATCAAATTCAGCGGCCAGATATCCTCAAATACCGAGCAAAGTTAATGCAGACCAAACCGGATGGAACGAAGCTCTCAACCGATTTTGTCAATCATGTCATGACACCTCTTCGCATGATATTACGTGAAGCGGCTGACCGCTATGGGTTTCGGTGCCAGTTTGAAAACATCAAACCATTGCGGGTAGAAAAGCGCGATGTGAATCCGTTTACTTTGGAAGAAGTGATGGATTTCTTAAATGTGGTGAAAAACGAGTATCGCAATTACTTTCTGGTACGTTTTTTTACCGGCATGCGCACCTCAGAAATCGATGGTCTGAAATGGCGATATGTGGATTTTCGTTTAGGGGTAATTAGTGTCCGTGAAACCTATGTTCAGGGGAAGATGGATACCACGAAAACCTTGGGTTCTGCTCGTGATATTCATATGTCGAGTATGGTGGTGGAAGCGCTCAATGCTCAGAAAGAAGTGACTGGGGAAGGAGAGTATGTCTTTTGTAACGCCGAAGGTAATCCTTTGGATAAAGGTAACATTCGTGACCGGGTTTGGAAGCCAACCTTAAGGAAAATGGGCTTACCTTATCGTCGCCCGTACGAAACTCGCCATACTGCCGCGACACTCTGGTTAGCGGCTGGTGAGGCACCGGAATGGATTGCCCGTCAGATGGGGCATTCCAATACCAAAATGTTGTTCGAAATCTACAGCCGTTATGTTCCCAACCTGACTCGTCAGGATGGCTCAGCATTTGAACGCTTACTGACCCAGATGAAGGAGAAAAAACAATGAAATACAACACCATGACCGTTCATTGTGCCAGCTTATGCCTAGACGTATTAAATCAGGGGCACTTCTTTCGTTATACCACGCCCGATATTCTGGCGTTTAAGTCTGAAGTGAAAATGCAAATTCGTATGCGAATAGAGCCGGTATCCAGTGTCATACCGGATGAAGAGGGAATGATTGAAGCGTTGGCGTCAGGGGTGATGAATGTACTGCTGCATTATCACTTCACTGCGGGGCGTGTATCACCGGATTTAATTATGGGCTTGATACAACATCGGCTCGATGATTTTGTCAAAGAGTGGAAAGCTCGACGTGATACTTAGGGTGCTTTTGAATAGGTGAGCGCATGTTGGACTACTTAGACCGTCCCATTGCTTGTCATCGTGCGTTTGTTCAGTTGGGCATCGGTATTACCGGTGCTTTACTGCTCAGTCAGGCGTTGTACTGGTCAAAACGGACTAAAGACGCTGAACGATGGTTTTATAAATCGATTGAAGAGTGCGGGGATGACCCGCCGAGAGATTGATACGGCTCGTTCAAAGTTAAGAAAACTGGGTATTTTGGTGGAGAAAAAACAAGGGGTGTGCCGTGCCGGATTTACAACCGGATTGATGAGCCAAATTTGATTGGCTGTTTGGGGCAAACTAGTATGGCGGATTGCGCCAATCCAGAGTTTACCCATCCGCCAGACTGTAGTGGCGAAATCCGCCGACCTATTACAGAGAATACACAGAGATTACCAAAGACCACAACAGAGACTGCTTCGCCGAAGATTGAATTTGGTTTACCTGGGAGCTTAAAACGATGAGTCGCTTCACGTCGATTCTCAAATATATTCCTGCTCATATCACGCCAAAGACGGTTGAAGAGATGGAGCACATTCGTCGTCATAGTCAGCCGAGTGTTGATAATACAGCCTCATCGCGTTCAGTTATCGGTGAGGTAAGAGGGGTAGGTGCCCGTTTTAAACAATGCCGTTTGGAGAACTATAGGAGCCACACTCCAACTCAGGCAGACGCGGTCAGTACCTTACAACGTTGGATTGAATGGGTTAACCAAGGTATGGATACCAATTTGGTATTGGCTGGTTATCGTGGATCTGGAAAGACGCATCATGATATTGCCAAAATAACACTGAGTAAACAGTGGCCCATACAGCAGTTAGACGGAGGCATTTCATACAACAAACCAGCATATCAACGCCACGTTGGAATCAATGAACGTTGTGGTCACTATGATTCTTGGGGGCGCATTGGGTTGGAGTTCAATAATGTCTCTAAAGAGTATTCTGAAGGTGGATGGAATCCGAGAATATTCTGTGGCTTTCTAATTGATAGTGAAGACCATGCCACTTATGACTTAATGGAAAATGAACCGATAGCGGCACTCATCATAGACATCGATGAACCTCTTCACTCAAAACTAACTGACAGCTCTTTATATAACGAGTTAGTTCGCGAATTAACGTTACCCAATGGGTGGAAGTTAAGTAATCGTATTGTGGATAGCAAAAATGAAAATTCGTGGCATCCATTAATTATTTATCGGAATCTTTCTGATTTTATTGGGAACGCAACGACACTAGAACAACAAGGTGAAGTGTTCTTTGATCAAATGTCAGAACTTCAGAATGTGTTGATTAATAGTCGTACTTTTTTGCTTTTTGCGAAGAGATGCAAAAATTATATGAGGAGTCTTTGTGATCACATAAGACCAGCTAGAACAGCTCTGCCTTGATTGGTTTACTGACCAAGGCTACCTATACAAAAATGGCTACGATATCGCCCCTGATGGTGATTCTCCTGAGCGTGATGATTACCACCAAGTCGTTTTAAAACAGCGCTTGCTTGAGCGTTTAGAGGTATTGAACCCTGAACTGCCGCAAGAGAACTTGGATGTAGTGGTGAATACGGTAAGTACGCCAGACACGCCAGTACTGATTAAAAGCAACCGCGCTTTCCACAAGTACCTGATTGAAGGTGTTCCTGTTGAGTACACCGTGTATGAAGACGGGGAAACGAAAACCAAGCACACCCATGCACGATTAATGGACTTTACCAATCCATATAACAATGAGTTTCTGGTGGTGAATCAGTTCACCATTACAGGTAAAAAAGGCAACCGTCGCCCAGATGTGGTGGTGTTCATCAATGGTTGCCGATTGCGGTTATCGAGCTGAAAAACCCTGCCGATGAACATGCTGATATTTGGCATGCCTACAACCAACTGCAAACCTACAAAGATGAGATCCCAGATCTGTTTGTTTTCAACGAATCATTGGTGGTGAGTGATGGTTGGACGGCGCGTGTTGGCCTCTCACTGCAAACAAAGAACGCTTTTTACCGTGGAAAACCGTTTCTGGTGAAGACGATAAACCGCTCTGGGATTATCAACTTGAAACTATGGTTAAGGGCTTCTTTAAGCCAGATTTGCTGCTTGATTACATTCGTTACTTTGTCTTGTTCGAAACAGATAATGACACGGTTATCAAAAAGATTGCAGGTTACCACCAGTTCCATGCGGTGCGAGCGGCAGTCGAAGCCACTGTACGTGCGAAACAAGCCGATGGCGAATTGCCTTTAGTTGCTGAAAGCATGGGGTAGTACCAAGTTCAAGCGAGAAAAGGCTTAGATATAATCAAGCCCGGCAGTGGTAAAGCGGGTGTGGATTGGCATACTCAAGGGAGTGGCAAAAGTATCTCGATGGTTTGCTATGCAAGCAAACTATTGCAACAGCCTGCGATGAACAACCCAACGATTGTGGTAGTGACAGACCGTAATGATCTTGATGGTCAGCTTTTTAATACCTTTCGTATGGCGCATGAAACGCTTAAGCAAGTGCCATCGCAAGCGGACGGACGGTCGTGATAAGCTGCGTGAACTGCTGTTGAGAAGAGCAACGAGGTATCCGTTATCCCAAGGTTACTCACATTGCTTGATATTGATAGCTGTATCATTACACTTGATGCAATGGGATGTTAAAAAGACATTGCTAAGCAGATTGTTAAAGGTAAAGTAGATTACGTCTTAGCCTTAAAAGGCAATCACTCAGGAATGAAAGCAGAGCTTGATGCTTGGTGGCATAAATCAATACGAGAAGGCACCACTTCTGAGACGTATGACGAGTACAGTGAAGTAAGTGTTGGTCACGGACGCACTGAAACTCGTCAGTGCGAGCAGTTAATCGTTGATAGAAGCTGGTTAGGTAAAGATTATCGTTGGGATGGTTTACAGAGTGTAATCAAAGTGACCGCAACGGTTGAAGAAAAATTGAGTGGTAAAAAATCGGAGGAAACTCGATGGTATATCAGCTCATTATCCCTCAACGCGCAGCAAGCATTGTATGCAATAAGAAGTCACTGGCAGGTAGAAAGCATGCATTGGATGTAGATGTAACGTTTAGAGAAGATGAATCGCGTATCCGTAGAGACACTGGCGCCTTAGCGAGGTTATCTACGGAATCACATACTCAACCGGTAAAATCTACATCAGTAAAGAGCTCACGAACAGTATCAACTACTGAGGAAGTGCTAAAAGTGAAGTTATCGCTTAGGATTTTAGCTTTGAAGAAAGAATGAATATGATGATCGCAATGCGTTTACGGTTATCATCGAAGATAATGGCAAAACAGAACTTTTGATTAATTAGTGCAACTAGTATCGTGGTTATTGCACTAGTGCCTTGCTTGAGAAATTAATTTTGTCGGTTAAACAGTTACATCAGTGATGAATCATGTCCAACGAATATAACAAGTACTTAATAGATCAACTGGAAGAGTTAGTCGAAAAACATAAACACAATGACGTGATACTCAAAAAAATTGATGCCGTTTTAGCTTCCCGTCGAGTTAGAAAGCGCAATACGGATCTGCGAGATCGTATTAAAGCCATTCGGACTGCAGCTAAAAGCAATGTTCATCAAGCGTCTAAGACCCCAGAAAATCAACCTACAAAGAGTGAACTGATGAGAAATAGCGACGCGCCCATAGTCTATCCCGACAACTTTCTTGTTTCTGCTTTTGAAGGGATGCGGCAGAGGCTATTAGATACGTCTGGTGGTCGTTCTCGGTTGCTGAATTTGGACCAGAACGGGCGGTCATTTGTTCGTCTTGTCGATGAACTACCTGACCAGTTGATGAAATTGTTGATGTCTGAAAGGGCTATGCATGTTACGCCAGTTCCAGAGCCGACATCAAAACAACTTGTCGAACATGGTTTTCTTCGATGGGACGATGAGCTTGAAAAGTTCATTGAACTTAAAAAGCAGCCTGATGCTAAGCAGTGGGCGGGTATTCTGGGTATTCACAATAGCTTTGAGCTGCCGCGAGATTCGGAACATGTTGACGATAACAGGCACTCAGATCTGGCTCTCCAATCGCTGCTTTTTGAGGCAGAACTAAATGGCTGCCTGAAAAAGCTGTCGACAGATGCCAGAACCGCTATCGATGAAACGGGAAACAACATTCTTTTTTTATGTTTGGGTTTTCTGGAGTGGGTTGAGCAAGATGAAGGCGGTAGGAAGCGTTTGGCCCCGCTTTACATGGTGCCAGTCAGTATTACAAAGCATTTTCAAAATGGCCTAGCTGTATATCGCGTACAATACACCGGAGAGGATATTATTCCAAACTTGGTACTTCGTGAAAAACTTCAGCAAGAGTTTGGTCTTACGCTCCCTGAAATTACCGAACCAGATAGTGACGATAAGCTTCTTACACCTGAAATGTACTTTCAAGAAGTTAGCACGCTACTTGCCAGAAAGAGTAACGATAAAACGGTTCGACTTTGGCAGGTTCGTCGTTTTGGTACCCTAGCTACTCTTAGCTTGGGAAAACTTCTGATGTACAAAGACCTTGACCCAAGAAAGTGGCCGGAAGGTAAAGGTAATATTCTTCAGCATGAGGTCTTTCGTCGCTTCTTTCAGGATGAAGCTAGACAATCTGAATTCCGCGGTGAAGCAGAAAGTTACGTTCTCGACGAAGTAGAGAACATTCACCAAAGCTTCCCCATGATTGAAGATGCGGATAGCTCTCAAATGAGCGCGCTTATCGATGTGATGAAAGGCAAGAATCTCGTGATTGAGGGGCCGCCCGGTACCGGTAAATCCCAAACAATTACCAACATTTTGGCCGCAGCCATGGCTCAGGGGAAAAGTGTCCTTTTCGTGGCAGAGAAACAGGCTGCGCTGGAAGTGGTTAAGCGCCGTATGGATAAAGCGGGTCTTGGCGATTTTTGTCTTGATCTACACAGCGACGGGGCGAAAAAACGCCTTGTGCTAGATGACTTTAACCAGCGTATTGCGAACTCTCCTAACTTCAAATATTCGATAGCTGAATATGAACGCCAAGTAGAGCGCTATGAACGCGCTCGCGAGAAGCTGCTGAACTATGTCCAAATGATTAATGCGGAGTGGAAGCTCACCGGGTTGACCATTCATGAGATACTTATGGCGGCGACTCGCTACAGTAGTGAATGCTCCAACCTTAAGTTTCAAGACGTTGCCCCTGAAGAGCTTACCGGCAACACCTTCAACCGTGTCATCCTAGATGAAAAAATTGAGCAGTTAACGCAATTTTATGACTACCTACAGCGTGTTAGTCAGCAGCTTGATGATAGCGACAATTGGTGCTCTCACCCTTGGTATGGCGCTACGAACAAAGCACTATCTGGAGTAGAGCCAGAAGAAGTGGTTCGACAGCTTCTGCAATGGGATTTAAGCCTCACAAATTGGCTGGAAGAGTTAGTGGACCAATGTATCTCTTACGATGTCCACCCTGATTATCACTTGATAAAAGCTGAGGCATTTGTCAGCTCTTGGGCTGACATTCCAGCTCCTAAGGGAGATGAGCTTTTCATAGCAATAGAACAAATTACGCCAGAGTCGCTTGAAGAGCTCGATGGCTATTTGGCTCTCTATCAATCTATTGCGGAAGGCTATGGTCACCTAAGAAAACACTTCGTAAAAGATGTTATTGAAAACCTAGATAGCGTTGAAGATATCGAACGGGCAATGCGTGGACTGGCTGAACTGGGCGTGGATAGAACGCTTGGTCTTAGTGAGCTGGCGAGAACCTTAAAATCCTTGCAGGTTGCTATCGACACGTGTGCGAAAATAGACTTAGTCCGAAGCGAAATGACTCCTCATTTACCCCAGGCTGCGCAGCAACTTTTGGGATGTAGCCGACAAGGCTTGAATGAGTTGGATACGTTTGTTCGTCTTGCGTGTGAACTGCCACCAGCCAATCTCTCTTTGAGAAACGAACTTTGGGATAGCGAAGAGCTAGCCTATGAATTGGAAAGCATGGAGCAACGAGTACAGGTTCTAAGTGATGAGAGACGTACACTGAGTGAGAGCTTAGATATTGAAGCTTTACCCTCTATTGATCTGTTAAAACGTTATGCAGAAGCCTATAGAAATAAGGGGCTGTTTTCGTGGCTTTCGCCGACGTGGCGAGAAGCGAAAAAAGCGGTTTCAGGGTTTAAAAAGCCTGGAAATCACTCGAACCAAGATATTGCAGCCCTCCTAGAAAGGGCGGCTACTTGGTCTGAGGAAAGTAATACGTTTCTAAGCGACACTAAATTCCGTTCACTGCTTCAAGATCATTTCCAAGGCGTAGATACCGACATAGCGAAAACTCGCACCATGGTCGAGTGGTATCAGAAAGTTCGAGCAGAATATGGTATTGGATTTGGGCGTCGCGTGCCGCTTGCTCAGGCTTTGTTCTCGCTTCCTTCAGAATTTATCCGGGGAATAAACACACTAAACAGCGATGGTCTTCGACAGCAAATCGACTCGTTTAGCCAAGCTTTGAGAAGGCTTGCATTGGTTTACCCTAAATTGGCTGCGTTTGCTACGGAAGACATCGATTTTACGTCTGACAACAAGCCGCTTGAAAATGCAAAAATTGAAATTGAGAAAAAACTGTTTTCATGTCAGCGATTTCTTGTCGATGCCAATATGTCCCAAGAGTTACTTTGGGAGGGAATTACCTCGGCCAAACAACTCGATGCTCGGGTTAAGTCATTCCTAAATCAGGGGCTGGATGAAAAGTATTTTGGCAACAACGCGCTTTTATCGGTACCAGTCTCGGGTCATACATCTCCTGAGCTTTCTCGTATCACCGCAACGATGGATTTCGTTAAAGAGCTATACGGGCGCTGTTCTTCTCCTGACATTATTTCTCTCGTGAAGCAATGCTCAAGCATTGAGTCCATAGCTGAGTTAAGACAAGTAGGCTCGGAGCTTGAAGCCCTCATGCGACGTGCTCAATATGATGAGTCAGTGTTTTTTGAACAGGTGAGCGGAAATCGCGAACAGTGGTTTGAATACTGTGGGTTCGACATAAAGAAAGTCATTGAACGCAATGAAAAAGCAATCAAAAGTGGGGAGTGGCTGGATGGTTGGGTCAAGTATCTGTTTGCTAAAGCTCGTATGGAGAAAGGTGGATACTCTCGGCTAAATCAATACTTGAGCCAGAGTAGCTGCTCGCTTGAACAGGCTCAAAATGCTCTTAAGTTCGCCACTTATCAGATGCTAGCTCGAGAAATATACAAAGAGCGTCCTGAATTAACGCAAATGTCTGGCCATGAGCAGGCCGCAATTCAGCAACAGTTTACTAAATATGATGAAGAGCTAAAAATTCTGCAGAGAAAACGTGTCGCCGCTTTAGCTAGCGAAAGACAAATTCCGAGTGGAACAAGAGGGGCTAAGGTTGCAAGCTACACGGAAGATGCTCTGCTAGACCATGAGATTAAGAAAAAGACGCGTCATATTTCTATACGTAATCTGGTGTCTCGCGCAGGCTCAACTCTTGTGGGATACAAGCCTTGCTTCATGATGAGCCCGATGGCCGTTGCTAAGTATATCCCGCCTGGCAGTATTACCTTCGACATCGTAGTAATGGATGAGGCTTCACAGGTAAAGCCTCAGGATGCACTCAGCTGTTTTGCCCGTGGTAAACAAATTGTAGTAGTGGGTGACTCCAAGCAGCTACCACCTACGTCATTCTTTGAAAAAACAGTGTCGAATGATTCGGAAGATGATCAAGAGGACGTTGGCGTAATTGATGATGCAGAGAGCATTCTTGATGCAGTGAGTGATCATTTCCAGAAGAGACAACTTAAATGGCATTACCGTTCGCGGCATGAAAGTCTGATAGCTTTCTCTAACCATCGTTTCTACGACAGCAGCTTGGTTGTGTTCCCATCGCCTTGGGGGCAATCGGATGAATTTGGTATCAAATTCAATCACGTCCATGAAGGGCAGTTTTTGAATAGTGTTAACCACGGCGAGTCTCATGCCGTTGTCGCTGCGATTAGGGAGCACCTGCTTTCAAAATCATCAGAGAGCCTTGGTGTGGTCGCAATGAACTCCAAACAACGCGATTACATTGAAGCGGATTTAGAGCGTCTGATTGGCAAAGATAAGCTATTACGCGAGGTGTATGAATTAAATCAACGCAGTGATGATCCTCTATTTATCAAAAACTTGGAAAATGTTCAGGGTGATGAACGTGATGTGATTTTCATATCGTTCACATACGGGCCTCAGGAGAAAGGTGCGGCAAATATTCCTCAACGCTTTGGCCCAATAAACAGTGCAAGTGGTTGGCGACGACTGAATGTTCTGTTTACTCGTGCTAAGAAACGCATCCAAATTTACAGCTCAATGACAGCTGATCAGATTGTTTTGAACGAAAACAGCAACTTGGGCGTCACTTCGCTGAAGGGTTACCTGAAGTATGCTCAGCATGGTCAGTTGATTGGACATGATGGCGTTCAGCAGAAAGAACCTGATAGTGACTTTGAAGTTTCAGTCATGGACGCCTTGGCCAAAAAGGGCTTCGAATGCGTCCCGCAAGTCGGAGTTTCAGGGTTCTTCATTGATATCGCTGTGCGAGACCCTGGGATGCCAGGTAGATACCTAATGGGGATTGAATGTGATGGGGCGACGTATCACAGTAGTAAATCCACTCGTGACAGAGACCGAGTAAGGCAGGGTGTTCTTGAAGGACTGGGTTGGAATATTCGCCGGATATGGTCAACGGATTGGTTTAAACATCCTGCAGCTGAGTTGAAACCCATTGTTGAAGAGCTCAAAAGGCTTTCTACACCTATTAAGCAGCAAACCAGCACGGAATCGATTTCTGAAGTTAAAGAGAAGCCAGCAGAGGAGTTGAGTCATAAAGCAGCTAGAACGCTAGAGGAGGCTCTAACTCGATACAAATTGGTCATTGAGAAAAAGTATCCAAATACTGAACCTCATGAGAAGTTGCTGCGTCCAGATATGATTGAACACTTGATTATGGACAGGCCAATGACTCATGAGGAGTTTACGTTGAGAGTGCCTGCTTATCTTAGACAGAATACTTCCGCTAAAGAGGCGGCGGACTATCTCGATGATGTTTTAGAGGTTATCACTGACTACGAAAGCATTGAGTGTTAAATTGCATCCTAAATTGCTTTCCGGCGAAATCGAGTTAGAGACTGAGAATTAAACATGTATTTTCACGAATTATTAAAACTATTTTCAAATAAAAAAAATAAAAGCAATGAAGCGGAAGTCTCTACGTCTGACGACTCTGCGACAATCGAGCTTAGCCCTGCAAAGGTAACTGACTCATCAAACCTCATAGTAGAGCCTGAACCTGCTCAGGTTCAAGAGTCGAATGCGTCGGTGAGTAGCGATGATAACACTTCGATTCCAGAGACAGGCGATCACTATCAGAGAACTCAAAAGCTGGCAGATAAGGCTTATGCCGAAAGCGGTGCAAGCTTTTATAGCGAAATATTTCCAGAATGTGTCACTACGCCTCGTTCTTCCCGACTTAACGCTACAGCAGTGATCAGCCCTTCTATGGTGAGTGAATATTACGAGCTGTGCAGTGCTAACATCAGCCACTTAAATCCGGGAGATATACTGCGTGTTAGAGAGAATGGTGTGTACAACCATTTAAATGGGTTGGTTTGTGATTTATCCAACATAGAATCTCAGGTTACTTATCGTGAGAAACTCAAAGTTAAAGAAATCTTTACGGCAACGAATACGGCTCCTGCTTACATCAAAGTGGAGCGGATCGGATTTGACGATTTGTTGATTGATTATACTGAAGTCAATCGAAGCCACACCAAGACTCATGATGGACAGAACCTTCTATCTGTTGCTCGCGATTATGCTGAGAAAACCTCTCGTTCAAAAGAGAACTTCGGCTATAAGTTGCAATTGGTTGAAGACTTAACCGGATGCACCGTAGTGCTGTTTTGGGGGCAAATTGAAACAGCCGCAAATGACATAAACTTTGGTGATAGTGGTCAGGGCACAGATGGCTGTGTTGTGTTAGGTACTATACCCAAAGGACTTTTATCAGAAACAGCTCAATCTCAGATGACAGCAATCACAGATGAGTATGACAGACCTCACCCTAATTTGAGGTATCTGCACCGGCAACTCAAATTAGAACTTATTGTTGAAGATGGACAAATTCGCCTTTGTATTTTTGATACGGAACCAGTGAAAAACAACAAAGCTGATGTGATTAGCCAACAGGAATTCCCTGCAAATAATTCTGGTGAACGTGATTACATTCGAATAGAAAATGGTAAGTATCGTTGCTCACAGTCAAAACAAACTTTTGTTTCGTCATGGTATTTTGAAAAGCGTCATAACGTCCAGTTGAATGATGTTGATGTATTAAAGGCAGCACAGGCTGATGGAGTTCAACATGACAAGAAATGCCATATTGAGTTTGAATCGGCTAGAAAAATCTGGGGTGAATACGTTTATATGTATCCAGAAAAATGGTTGGAGCAACAAAGCTCAAGATTATGGTAATTGATAGGTAGGGAGATTTGATCGTATAGCGTGCTGAGGTCGATTAGAATGCGGTGTTTATGATGCGCTTACCTAACTATGTGACCAAATTTGCTGTACAACTACACCAATCACATTACGTTTTTGGGTGTTTTTGATAGATGAAAAAGCTAATGTGACTAAACTAAATGTGATCAATTGCAAAAATTATGAATGTTTATGTGTAAATATAGCTCTATTTTTTTTGGATTATTATTGGGTCTGAACGGTTTTATTCTGGCTTTCTTGCTAATTTCATGAATAACAATTCGCAATATAGTTCCTGGTAGTGGGTGGGGGCGAATTGAATTTCACAAAAAAAAGGAGTACGTTTTTTTCAACAACCCCATACAACACGCGGAGTAATAGTATGAGTCTGATAACCCAGATTACATTTAACTATAAATATGCTTTGCGTTGCGTATTTTCTTCTATTACCGCGTGTACTTTCATCGGTTTCTACAAACTCAGTCGCCATGCTTTAAGTGAATGGTGCAACGAGTAGCACTCTTTTCCGTTTTTAAAATCCAATCGACGTACTCAATGTAACTCTATCGAGCTTTCTAGTTCATGTGATTTTGCATGTTTTCGCCACCTGTATTCAGTTGAAATAATTGATGCTGGCGGTGTGTGCGTCGCCTTTTAAATCACTCTAATGACTTTAGAGTGATTCAGATTTTAGTAACGATATAGGAGTTATATCCTTATGATTCGTCTAATCACGAATGCAAGTCTATACACGCCTGAATATATAGGCATTAAGCATATATTGATCGCCGGAAATAAAATTGAGGCCATCTATGACCAAGATTCTTGTCCTCAAACCCCAGCATTTGTTGAAGTTTTAGATGCGGAAGGAAAATGTATTGTTCCTGGTTTTGTGGATGGTTTAGTTCATTACTGCGGTGGCGGTGGTGAAGGTGGATTTAAAAATAGAACCCCAGAGCTTTTTGCTAATGAGGCTATGGAGTGTGGTGTGACTACGCTCGTAGGTGCTCTTGGTACCGATTCTCTGACACGGACCGTTTCCAACTTGTTGGGAAAATGCCGCGAATTGCAAGAGTATGGCCTCTCGGCTTATTTCTATTCTGGTTCATATCATATCCCACTAAAAACCTTGACCACATCAGTGGAAAGCGATTTGCTTTATATCCCAGACATCATCGGTGTTGGTGAAGTGGCATTGGCCGATCATAGAGCGTCGGTGATCAGTTTTGACGACTTGTTAGATATCGCCCGAAAAACGAAAACCGCTGCGTCACTAGCAGGGAAGAAAGGTGTGGTTTTTTGTCATATGGGGGATAGCCCTGAGCAACTTTCTTTAATACGAAATGTTGTAGAACAATCCGACATCTCACATGAACACTTCATCCCCACTCATTGTAATCGCAATCCCCACCTTTTTGAGGACGCTATACGTTACGGCCAAGAAGGGGGGTATATCGATTTTACAACCAGTACCAATGAAGGACTTATTCAGGATGGTGAAGTCATCAGTGCAAAAGCGATAAAGCTTGCACTAGAGGCAGGAGTTGCTCCATCACTTATCACTTTGAGTTCTGACGCGAATGCGAGCCTTCCTAGATTTGATGAGAATGGTAATACCATCGGTGTTGATGTTGGACGTATTTCTAGTCTTTTCGATTCAGTAAAACAATCTCATTTTGAGTTTGATGTTTCTTTCGAAAAAGCACTAGCTTGTATCACCAAAAACCCAGCCCAAGCACTGGGGTTGGTCCAAAAAGGACACATTCAGGTTGGAGCTGATGCCGATATGGTTATGCTCTCCAAAGACACTCTAGACATAGAAGCTGTTTGGGCTCTAGGTCATCAAGTCTATACCTGTTAAAGATCAAATTCTGTTTGTAAAGAGGTTAACATGGAAACAAAAATAATGGATAGCGTGCCTAAAAAGACGTTCAAGATGCCGACGGTGTACACCATATTATTTGCTATTATCGCAATGATAGCGGCTTTAACGTGGGTCGTTCCTGCAGGGAAATACGATTATAAAACCGCGGACACGCAGCAACTTATCACGGCACAAGAAGCATCAAGTTATAGTGGAGGAGAACGACTCCTTCCTATTCCTGGCACTTACACCGAGTTAGAGTCATCACCTCAAGGTGTTATTGATGTTCTCATGGCACCGATTAAAGGCTTCCATAAAGCGGCGGATGTAGCACTGTTTGTTCTGGTCATCGGTGGTTTTTTGGCTATCACAATGAAAACAGGTGCTATGGATGCTGGGGTTTCTGCCGTCGTTAATAAATTTGAGGGACGAGAGCAGTTATTGATCCCCATATTGATGTTTTTGTTTGCGATTGGGGGGTCGACATATGGTATGGCTGAAGAAACCGTTGCATTTTGGGCGTTGATTTTACCCGTCATGGCAGCAGCAGGTTATGACCGTATGGTCACTGCCGGCGTTATATTGTTGGGCTCAGGGATAGGTGTTTTAGCGTCTACCGTGAACCCATTTGCTACCGGTATTGCCTCTCGATTTACGGGGTTACAAATTGGTGACGGGATCATTCTAAGACTTATCATGTTGGCGATATTCTTTGTCGTTTCTGTTGTCTTTGTCATGCGCTATGCAGCCCGCTCTAAAGCAGATCCTGAAAAGTCAGCACTGAATGGTGTTGAGTTTGAGGATGACCTGACCAATGAAGTCAAAGCGTTAGAATTTACCCCGGCTAGAAAAATGACCATGGCAGTCTTTTTCGGTACGTTCATGGTGATGGTGTACGGTGTTGTGCCATGGGAAGATATGGGCATCAATGCTATGCCAACGCTTTGGTGGTGGTTCGATGAGCTTTCAACCCTGTTTTTCTCCGCAGCGATCTTAGTCGCATTAATTAATCGTATGCCTGAGAGTGACTTTATAAAGACATTTCTTGAGGGCGCTAGAGATTTAATTGGTGTTGCGTTAGTCGTTGCAGTCGCGCGTGGTATCTATGTCGTCATGGGTGATGGCGCGATTATTGATACCATTCTGCATTGGGCTGAAGGGCTCGTGAGTGGCCTACCATCCGGTGTGTTTGTTGTAGTCACTTACTATGTTCATATTGTTCTCAGCTTTTTCATTCCTTCAACCTCGGGTCTTGCCACGGTTTCAATGCCTTTAATGGGGCCACTTGCTGATTTCTCTAATGTGGGCCGTGACTTGGTTATTACTGCTTATCAATCTGCTACAGGTTGGATAAATATGTTTTCACCAACATCGAGTCACCTGATCGCAGGTTTAGCGCTAGCGAGAATCCCTTATGGACGTTTCTTTAAGTGGGTAATGCCATTTATTGGTACGGTTTTCGTCATTACTAGCATCATTCTGTTCATTTTCGGGTCAATGTCATAGCCCATTGGCAGTCATTGTTCAGTCGGCGATGGCTGCCTTTTTTATCCCCTCATTTGATGAAAAGGAACTCCCTATGAAACAACATGTAATTACTGTAACACTCGCTATGACACTGGCACTCCCTGCCGCTGCGGAAGAACAGCATGGGACGTTAGTGATTGCTGGAGGTGCGTTATCTTCAGCGACAATGGACGTTTATGAAACATTTGTTAACTCGGTCGATAGCGACGAGGTGAGAATTGGTATTGTGCCCGCAGCGACAGGCTCAATTAACAAAAATTTTATCCAGCTACAAGAAATCTTCTCTCAACTTGGTGTCAGTAAAAATCATGTCGTATTGCTACCGCTTGCAGTAAAAGATGACAAAAAAACAAAAGATACGGATGAATCGACATGGGTAGCCAATGGTAACGATACACAATTGGCAAATGACGTGAAGAAGTTGAACGCCATATGGTTTGTCGGTGGAGATCAAACCTTAATCACCAAAGTTTTACTTAATAAAGATGGGACGGATACGGAAGTGCTCGGTTCAATTCGAGAAGTGTTCCATAACGGAGGCGTTATTGGGGGAACAAGTGCGGGCGCGGCGATTATGTCAGAAACCATGATCGCTGGTGGAAACAGTACAGGCGCATTGTTCGAAGGCTTTAAACAGGACTATACGAGCATGGATGAGCAAGAATATGGACCTGTCGTCACTCGTAAAGGTGTTAACTTCTTCACCTACGGTACTATCGATCAGCACTTTGACCGCAAAGCCCGTTTAGGGCGCTTGATAGTCTCTTTGCTGGAACAGGCTGATAGTCAGCCAGGTTATGGCGTAGACGAAGGTACAGCCATGGTTGTCAAGAATGATATTGCAACCGTTGTAGGGCAAGGGGGGGTTACAGTCGTTGATGTGAGTTCGGCGAAACACACACAGAATCAATACCCACTCAAAGTGTCAAATATTCGTTTAAGTTATTTGCAGCCAGGCGATGAATACAACCTATCCTCACATGTTTATAAATCTCGTCCTAAAAGCTATAAAACCGTGGGTCATGAGTATTTTGACGTACCCAGTGCATCAGTCAGCGGTATCATGAGTTCGAATAGAAACTTAGATGAGTTCATTGGTTTTAATTTATTAGACAATAAAAGTGCGGCACAAGCAGTATCGTGGGTTCTAGATGGAAAGAATCAAGGGGTTAGACTTACCTTTAATCAGGATGAAAAAACTCAAGGTTATTGGAGTCAAGATATCACAGCAGACGTCTACAGTTTTGAGCACTTAAAACTGAACATTGAACCGATTTTTGTTCAGTTCAATGACTAGAAGTTTTTCTGGCCTAATCTGTTTTTAAAGTCGGCGAATTGTCGATTCTGTTCGCTAGTACAAAGTGGCTTCCGGATAATGCTGTTTACTATTTGGAAGCGACTTTGGGTATATTTTTGAGAATGCATTATTTGCTAAATTAGCAATAACGCAACTTGGAAATGTCCAAATTCCTATGAGTAGATGCGATACTAATAGAAACCCAATAACGAAGAATTCGGCATTGCCCAGTAGTCGGTTGAATTGCTGTAATTACATTTAAAATCAAACAAATATGAGCGAGCTTGGTGCTCGCTTTTTTTTGTGATCATATGTTGGATAGATCACCGCAAAGCGCGCGAATGGCGACACAGCGATTACTCACTACATTGACTTCTGTAATTGCCCCTTAGTTAGTGAAGTTAGTGTTGGCTTGGTTATGCCCCGAAATTGTTTAGTGTAAATGCCCATCGAACTCTTGACTCCATACCTATTAATTAGCAAAACTCTAGAGTATCAAGGGCAATGCCTTACAACGTAGTACTTCTTTTAACCAATTTGACCGGCACCATCATCTTCACCAAGCTACTGTTTTTATTTTTTATTTGATCAACGATGATCTTTACACATTCACGAGCGAGACGACGGAAGTCTTGGCGGAAAGTGGTCAGTTGGTAGCTCAACCATTCCGTTTGTGGAATGTTGTCGAATCCGATGACTTTCAGATCTTGAGGTATGCGAATACCACATTCGATACGCGCAATGTCCATAACAGCCATTGCAAGGTTGTCTGTCGCGCAGAACACGGCTTCCGGACGATTCTTATCGGCCAGCATGGCACGTACTTTATCCAGTGAACCTGCATAGTCGTAGCTTGCTTCAATGATGCGCGGCGTTTTACCTGTTAGATCTTCAAACTCTGAGCAGAAGCCACTTTGGCGTTCGTCGTTGGTAAACGTTGGCACTTCACCTGTCAGGTAAACCGCATTTTCCACACCGCTATCGTGTAACACTTGTGCGGCCTGTTGGCCCGCTTCGTAGTTGTCACTGATGACGTAACTGCTCTTGGTGCCTTCTACGACGCGTGCGTACTGAACTATAGGGATATTGAACTCTTCACACTCTTCATAAAGTGATTTGTTGAAGGTGGCCGAAGCGGCGATCACACCATCTACTCGGTATTGGAAGATGTTTGGGATCGAGTGGTTGTCTTCATCATCCACTTGCCATGGAATCAACACCGCTGAGTAGCCTTGCTTCTGCAATTCACTTGAAATTAATTGAAGTGTTTTCATGTGGATAGGGTAGTCCGCATCTGGGAATACCAAACCGATCAACTTAGATTCGTTTGTGGTCAGGCTACGTGCAAAAGCATTTGGACGGTAGTTTAGGGATTTCGCGGCTTCGAAGACCTTTTGCTTGGTCTTTTCTGACACTGAGCTACCCGGAACAAACACACGCGATACAGTAGATTGAGAAACGCCAGCCAGTTTGGCGACGTCCTTCGATGTTACGGTTTGTTTTGCAGGATTCATGTGAGTTGATTCATAAGTCAGTTTAACTGTGACTAGGGTAACACAAATAGGTACGTAGTCATAAATGGAAATAAGCAAGATTTAAGTAAATAATGGGTTAGTTTGCCTTTGGTGGTGTAATTTGGGTAGAACCCAAGTCACATTTCATATTTAGTATATGAAAAAAGCCTTACCCAAAAAGGTAAGGCTTGCTCTTATTTCCCATTTCCACTGAATCGGATAAGTTATGTAACCGGAATAACTTATCTCGTGGTTATCAGAAGTAGTAGCGAATACCTGCCGCGAATTGATCATCACGGTTTTCGAATTTGCTGCCATCGTACTGATCTTTACCTAGGTCGAACTGGTATTCAGTCCAAACTAGGAATTTGTTCTTCTGGAAGTGGTATTCAAGACCAGGAATCAGCAAGTTACGCTCGTAACCTTGCGTCTCGTCACCACGATCTTCCATGTAGTTGTAGTTCAACGTTGGGCGTAGGCCGTTGTCGAAGTGGTAGTAAGTGTAGATTTCGCCACCTAGGGTATCGAACATCAGGTCCGTACCGCCTTGGCTTACCGCTTCCCAGTTTTCGCCAACGTGGAAAGTCGCACCCGCGTAAAAGCCACCGTTGCTGTAGTTTGCGCCCAGTAGCATGATGCGCATGTTGTCGCCGTTTTCTACTCCAACCACTCTTGCGTCTAGATCGGTAACTTCATTTTGATGGTAAGCCGCACCAAGTGTTATGCCATCAACGGGTTTGTAAGTGATCGACGCACCCATGCCGTTTTTCAGTGAGGCTGTCGCATTGTTTGCTAGAGCGACATCTTCACGCGTGGTTTGGTAAGTAAAGCCGTAGCTCACTTTTTCATTAATTGAATTTCGGTACGTAATTGAGTTTTCTGCACGACCAGCACCTGATGCGATACCCCAGTCAGCTAGGTTGTAAACACCTGAGCCACGAGTGCCGAATACACGACCTAAGTCGGTGTACCATGCTACGTCGTAGAAGGTAGACCACTGCTTAGTACCCGCAGCAATCTTGCCGTATTTTTCGTGATCAACACCTGCGTATAGCAAGCGATCGTAAATGTTGTCGCCGTTCGCGCCAGAGTTGTAGCCCCATTCCGCGTGACCGAAACCAGTCCAGCCGTTATCCAGACCCATTTGGCCTTTCAAACCGAAACGTGAGCTGCCGCTGTTCCATTCGCCGTTGTCATCACCGCCACGGTCTTGGTAGCGAAGATCGAAACGGCCATCGATGGTTAGGCTGTCGCCAGCGTCATTAACAAAAGTGTGTGCAGCAAAGGCTGAGCTAGAAGTAAGCGCTGCTAAAATCACTGCAGAAAGGGTCGACTTTTTCATCATCAATCTCATTATTCAGGGTGCAGAAAGCCACCGTGCGTTCATGCCCGTTTTGAATAAGGGTTCTATCTTGAGGTTATGCCCCATCCTTGAGGCACGAGTTGGGAGCATGTCACCTGAACCGAGAGGGGATTCAGGCAACATAAAGGCGGGTTGACAATCCGCCCCTAGGGCTTCTTATAGAGAAGGGTTTAGGATCTGTTGAGTACGCTCGAACACGTCTAGACCTTGCTGTTTTAGCCAATAAGGAAGGTCGATCAGTACCCAGTTCTCAGATAGCTTGTCGCCGTCACGGTAGTAAACGTCAACCACTTGCATGTCTGCACGTACTTCACCACCTGTCATACCTAGGAAACCACCGATTGGCGTGTTAGATAGGTTTGGCCAGCCGAAGAAACAAGAGAAGTTACCTTCTGCGAAACGACATACGTGGCCGTTAAACTTCTTGTCTTTTAGGTTGTTACGGAACGGCAATTGGTGCTGCTGTTGGTAACGAGGGATTGTGTAAGACGCACCGATACCACATGGACCGTACCAGATCATGTCTTTAGACCAGCTCTTCTCAAGAACTTCTGGTGGGCATCCCATTGCGCCGCTGTCGTTTAGTGCAGATAGGTCATCAACCATCTTGTTCACTAGTGCTAGTGTTGCTACGCCTTCTTCTGGTGCTGCGTCTTCGAACAGCAGACCGTCGTGGTTACGAGGCCCAGGATATACGAAGTGCTTACCTGTTGATGGTGGTAGTGGGTAGCAACCCGCTTGATCCATCGCACCAAGTAGATCTAGGAACAAGCCAGTTTTAGTGATTTTGCCGTTTTCAACACAGTTAAATTCTGCGTAACGGATGTTCATGATCTTGCCTGTTGGGCGCATGCCTAGGTATTCAGCGTCGAATAGACCCATGAAGTGACCCATGCTCATTACCCAAATTTCACCTGATGTTACTTCGTTCTCACCACCGATGAAGATGTCTTGACGACGCTGCATGCGAGTCATTGATTTCATCAAAGGAGCCCAGAACACGTCAGCCGCTGCTTGAGCGCCTTGTTGCTCACGGAATGGGTAAACACCACGCCATAGGTAATCTTCTGAAGTATGTGTTTTTAGTACTTCTGCCACGTTCTCGTGAGTTGCGTTTTCCATTGCGCTGAAGTATTCACGTACAACGCGTTTCGCTTCTTGATATTTAGACATAATAATTTCTCTTTGTGTTGTCGAGTCAACATTCGGAACAGGACTCGATTTGGATTTTGTTACCGGCTGACTATTCAGCCGGATTGATGTTTGTTTCTTGCCTGAGAGACCTTCAACCAAAGGGGATTAAGCTTTTGCTGTTTCCGCTTTTTTGTTTTTGTCGAAGATACCGCCTTTCAGTGTTTCTGGTAGAGATAGCCACAGTAGACCAGCAACAATCCATACGATTGGTGAGCCCCACATTGCTGTCGCAAGGTCGCTGCGCTCTTGGATGAATACCAACACCATTGGTGCCCACATGCCGATGATACGACCGCCGTGGAACAGTGCTGCACCGAAGCTACGTAGGTGAGCTGGGAACAATTCAGAGAAGTAACCACCCCATACCGCAGAAGCTGCTAGGCCGAAGTTATAGATAAGACCTAGGATAGCCAGCATGTTTAGGCTGCCGATCATCACGTCGCTTGGCGCTACGAAGAATACTGAAGCCATTACACCCGCAAGGATGAAACCAAACGCGTTCACTTTACGGCCGTACTTATCCGCGATTGCGCCCCATACCCAAGCACCGAATAGAGAACCGAATGCAGAGATAGAGAAGATGATACCGATAGTTGAACCGTCAAACTGGCGAACTTCTTTTAGGTAAGTTGTCACGAAGCCAGAGAAGAATTGGTAGCCGTAGAAGTTAAGGCCCGCCAGTAATAGACAAGTGATGGTTAGCTTGCGGTAAGGCGCGCTTAGCATTTCGCCCCAAGAACCTTTTTGTGCTGGTGTGTTTGACGCTTCAGCTTCAGCTTGTCCTTCTTCGCCGTAAGCGATCACTTTCTTGTCGCTAGGCAGGACGAAGATCATTAATGCAGCGGCAACTAAAGGAGGAATACCACCTACCCACATTAGGCTCTGCCAAGGAGCGTCAATGCTAGAGATAAACGCTGCGTACGCACCCATTGCCATCAGAGCCACAGAGAACATAGAAGAAGCGAATGCGGTTAACTTACCGCGAACCGTTGGTGTAAAGAGGCCGATCATCAAGCTTACAGCTACCGTGAAGTAACCACCTAAAGAAATACCGATAATGAAACGCATCGCTGCCCACATAGCGTAGTCAGTAAACATCATGTTGATGATGGTTGCACCGCCGTTCAGTGCTGTGATGACAATAAGAGTCGACTTCTTACCAAAGTTTGATGCCACCCATGCACAGCTTAGAGCACCAATAAGTGCACCAACCGACTGCCATGTATAGAACTGAGCGGTATCCGCCAAGTTAATACCATCATACGCATCAACGATGTATGGGCGTACGTAGTCAATAATCACAAAGTTATAACAATAGAAAAAGTAGCCAACTAGAATTGCAAGATAAGCAGCTACCCTTTGAATCATAGGAACTTCGCTCATGTGTTTTTTAGTAGTCATGACCGATAAACCTTTATTTTATATAGGGTGTTTGTAGTGTTGATTATTGTGTGGTGATTCTTAAGCTTCATCACACCGTCTTCATTTCGGGAGAGATAATAGAATTTTTGTGGTTATTAGATCTGTGATCAAAGTCAATTTTAAAATGAGTACGAACCCATTTTGGGTGGTTTGGTGATCTTGATCTCATTTTCCCACATGTTTGTGATTTATGGGTCGAATTGAACGTTTAATTGTCTATGTTAGTGATGATAGTCACACTTATTGTGGATTTTTTAGGGGAAGTATCCATTTATGAGTACTATTGGAGGCGAATTATTTTGCGACAGACAATAAACGGAATCTAAAATGGTTACGTACTCAAGTTTTGTGGTTATTGCTCTTTATGTGCTAACTACTTTGTTTATCAGCTACTTAGTAAATAGGCGCTATAGCGTCGGTGGCGACTTTTCGACTGGTGGAAAACAGTTTGGTTGGTTTACAGCAGGTGTGTCGATTCTTGCAACCTACATCAGCGCAATGACGTTCGTTGGTATGCCGGGCTGGGTTTATAGCTCTGGCATGGAAGCGATGAGCGTTCACTTAAACTATCCAATAGTGATCTTTTTCGCTGTGGTTTTCTTTGTTCCGGTGTTTTATAAGCTTGGCCTAACCTCGATTTATGAATACTTAGAGCACCGCTTTGGGGTATATGCAAGAACCATCAATTCGATTGTCTTTATTGTGGTTCAATGCATTTCTGCGGGAGTGATTCTGTACGCGGTAGCACTGATATTGGTGCAAGTTCTGCCAATCAGTATTTCGGAAGCCATTATCTACATCAGTATTTTCACCGCTTGCTATACCTATGCAGGTGGTATTTCCACGGTTATTTGGACCGATATGCTGCAATCCGCAGTGTTGGTTGCGGGCAGTATCGCCATCTTTTCCATTCTAATCACTGAGATTAATACAGCAGATTACCTTTCTCGTAACCAATTGAATATCATCAACTTAGACTTTGATTTAGGCGTGGATACCACATTGTGGGCAGGCGTTGTTGCGGTGAGCTTTCTGCATTTAAGTGTGTATGGTACCAATCAGTTGATTATCCAACGCACGTTGGCGACAAAATGCGAAAAGACGGCACAGAAGTCCATGTTATTGTGTGGCTACGGCTCTTTTTTCATTTACCTTTTCTTTGCTGTGCTTGGCGTGCTGCTGAGCGTTTTTTATCAAGACCAATCCTTTGAGAACAGTAATGAAGTGATTTTGGATTTTGTCTTCAACCATACCAATCCAATAGTCGTCGGTTTAGTCATCTCTGCACTCGCGGCGGCAGCGATGTCAACGTTAGACTCCTCTTATAACTCAATGGCAACCGTTGCCACGTTTGATATCTACAAACGGTTTGTTCGCAATAATGCCAGTGACCAACATTATGAGCGAGTTGCAAGGAAAATGGGTCTATTGTCGGCAGCGATGGTTGTTGTGCCTGCGTTCCTTGCAGTGTCGAACGAATCTGTGCTCAAAACTATCGCCAGTTTAACCTCAATATTTGTCGGCATTCGCTTGGGTTCATTTGTTCTGGGGCTATTCTGGACCAAAGCCAATGAAAGCGGCATTGTGATCGGCAGTGTTATGAGCGTCATTGCGGTATTTGTTGCAATGTCGCTTAATGTAGCGTGGCCTTGGTTTGCGCCTATCGGTACGTTTGTCTTCCTTGTGTTTGGTGTGTTAGTGAGCCGTCGTTGGGGCTCAGTGACTGCCGAGCAACAAATCTTTATCAATAATCAAAAACATCTTTTTGCAAAGCCAACTGCAAGCCATTACGGGCTATTGGTGTTCGCCGTGGCGACCATTGCTGCTTGTATGGTTCTCCCTGATTGGCTTTATGCTGTATTGTCGTAATAGGTAAGTTTATGCTGTCCATCTTTGATATTTACAAGATTGGTGTTGGTCCTTCTAGCTCTCACACTAATGGTCCAATGATCGCGGGTTACCGCTTCACACGTTTGATTGAATCGAACTTGGCAAAAGTGGTTCGTATTCAAGTCGATTTATTCGGCTCACTTTCGTTAACGGGGATTGGTCACCATACTGACCGTGCAACGATTTTGGGTCTGTTGGGTAACAAGCCAGATACCATCAAAATTGCTTCCGCGAACAGAGCGATGCGCAAGGCGATTGAAGAGGGCATGATGTCTGTCGATGGCCGTCATGAAATTGAATTCAACTACAAAACGGATATGTTGTTCCATGAAGAAAACCTTCCTTTGCATGAGAATGGCATGACGATTACTGCGTTAGATGCGCACGGCAATCAGGTTGGTTTTGAAACTTACTACTCTATCGGTGGTGGTTTTATCGCAACGGCGGATGAACTGCAAAATGGCAGTGCGAGTGCACCCGTAGAGGTTGAGTTCCCATTCTCCAGCGCAGACGAAATGTTGGCACAAGCAGAGAAGAACGGTATGAGCATAGGCGGCATGATTCTGAAAAACGAACAAGCGTTTCAGGATATGGAAGCCATCAATCAGCGCGCAGAACAGATCTGGCGTGTGATGACGCGTTGCATGGAACGCGGTTTCGAAACGGAAGGTATTCTTGATGGTGGTTTGAATGTCACTCGCCGTGCGCCAAATTTGTTGAAAAAGCTCGAAGCAAACGCTGCGGTCGAAAACGACCCAATGGAAATCATGGATTGGATAAACCTGTTTGCGTTTGCCGTAAGTGAAGAAAACGCCGCTGGCGGCCAAGTCGTGACGTCTCCGACCAATGGCGCGGCGGGTGTTATTCCAGCAGTGCTAATGTATTACCATCGTTTTATCAAAGAGCTAGATACAAAACAGTTAAAGGATTTTCTCGCCGTGTCTGGTGCGATTGGCATTTTGTACAAAACCAATGCATCGATCTCAGGGGCCGAAGTAGGGTGTCAGGGCGAAGTGGGGGTCTCTTCTTCTATGGCGGCAGCAGGCTTGACCGCACTTCGAGGTGGTAGCAATGAGCAGATTTGTATTGCTGCTGAGATTGCCATGGAACACTCATTGGGTATGACATGTGACCCCATAGGGGGCTTGGTTCAGGTGCCGTGCATTGAGCGTAATGCCATGGGAGCGATGAAAGCGATTAACGCCTCTCGTATGGCACTCAAACGTAACAGCAAATGCCTGATCTCTTTAGATAAGGTAATTGAAACCATGTACCAAACTGGCAAGGACATGAACAAAAAGTATCGAGAAACGTCATTAGGAGGATTAGCACTAATTCATCTGTCTCCACCTTGTGATTAGGGTGTAATTATTATCTGACATCTAAAATTTATCTACCATTATGACAATTATGTAAGAATTGCTTACTTAACCCAAGTAGATAAGTAAAAGCTATTTTTCAATACTTAAAGTTATAACTGAACCTCTAATTTAGCAAACTCATTGACGAGGTTCTGTCCAAAAGTGTTTCAGGTGGTGCATTAAAGCATTTGTGATACCAATAGAAAACCAACTAACGAAGAATTCGTCATTGCCCAGTAGTCTGTTGATTTGCTATAATTACATTTAAAATCAAATAGATAAAGGCGAGTTTTGTGCTCGCTTTTTTGGTTCTTATGTGGAATAGACCATCGCAAAGCACGCGAATGGCGAGTACTCACCGCTCACTACATTGACTTCCGCACTTCATTTTTGTTGCACCAAGTCAGCGAGGTTAAAGTTGGCTTGTTTCTGTACCATTTCGCGTTAAAGTATTTATTCAGTATCAGAGAAATCTCGCAGTTTTCCCTAATATGTAATCTGATTAGCCATAGATGCAGGCAATATCAATTTATAGAATTTCATCATCACCCCACTCCCAGTCAATTTGGGAAATATCACGGGAGACTTTGTGTAAATACCATCCGAGCAAAGCGACAATAGAAAGGATTAAAACTATAAAGGTTAAAAGCATAACCTAACCTTAGAGTTTGTTTGTGACGTAACTACTAGGCTTACCATGGCAATTGAGTACCATCGTAGACAAAAAATGAACCTGAATGTTTAAGTTTTAAATTGTGGATAACATTAAGCATGCCTTTAACACTCTCTTCGTAAACGCTTAATTAACCAGTGAGGCCTTATTCAGCCTCACGGATTTCTACATTCCATGGCATAAGATCGGTCAGATCATCACTTGAAGAGCGCTTCGGTAATTCCCTGAACAGGTGCACGAAGTAGAAGTACGGATTGATATCGTTAGCGCGACAAGTCATGACTAGGCTATAGAGGTTTGCACTGGCCTTTGCTCCGCCAACTGAAGTTGAGAACATCCAATTTTTGCGCCCAGTCGTAAACGGACGCACATCTCTTTCAGTCACGTTATTATCGATGCTGATATTTCCGTCTGCCAGATAGGTAAGGAGTTTTGGCCACTGGTTTATCGTATAGTTGATAGCAACCCCGAGCTTTCCCTTAGGTAATTGTGTTTCTTTGATTCCGACCAGCCATTTGTGGAACTCATCAAGAACGGGGCTGGATTTTTGTTGCCTAATCTGCTGTCGTATTTCTGGACTTAGCTCTCTGACTTCCCGTTCAATGCCGTAGAGTTTTCCAATATAGTTCAACGCTTTCTCTACACGGCCCACTTTCTTTGTTGGTTGGGCTTTTTGAGCATCGGTGAACTTACGTCTCACATGTGCCATGCAACCCGCTTGTGTTACTGTTTTCAGTGTGTCATAGGCAGGATATCCATCTGACAGTAGATACCCGGAGTAGTCACCCAAGAAGGTTTTTACACAATTTGCACTTCGACTCGGTTGGTAATCGTAGATGACTACGGGAGTCGTATGGAACTCGCCACTTCGGTAGACCCACATGTAGGATTGACTCTGAGCTGTCTTTCCTGGCTCCGATAGCACCTGTACCGTGGTTTCATCTGCGCAGATAAGGCTTTCTGATAACAGACGGGCTTTCATCTGGTCGATAATGACGTCAATTTTACTCCCTAACTGAACGCACCAGTTTGCCAAAGTACCTCGGCTGATATCGATATTACCGCGTTTGAGGATATCAACCTGTCTGTATAACGGTAATGCATCCACATATTTTGCTGTAACGATGGCGGCGAAGGTTTCTGGGCTGCCGATACTTTTGGGGATCATGCTAGCGGGTCTTGGAGCTGTCACTATCTTACTACTGATTTCGGTATGCTCGCACTGGCGGCAAGCATATTTGGTTCGTTCATGACGGAGCACACTGATTCTCTGAGGGATGATCTTCAGCTCTTCCGAAGTCTCCACGCCACACTTATGCAGTTCATGACCGCAACATTCGCAGTGTGGCGCATTCAGCGTATGCACCTGAACTTCCCGCTCTAACTCTTCGGGTAAAGGCTTACGTCCTTTTTTATGATGGGCTGGCTTGTTCAACGCATTTTGCTGCTCTGCTTCGTTAAAGGTACCTTTAGCCACCTTTTCACTTTGGGAAGAGAACCGTTTGGATTTACTGAGATTGAGTTGCTCAAGTAGAAGTTCCACCCGTGTTTTAAGCTCAGCCATTTCTTCTTGCTGAGCCTGTAGCAGTTTATCCTTAGCCAGGTTGGCTTCCTGAAGCGCTAACAGCATCGCTTTCAGTTGTTCTACATCATCAGGAAGGTCATTCATTTGTCAGGCTCTTGGTCAAGATTATGCTGTTAGTCTGACAGGGGAAAAGGATCGTTCAAGCCCTTTATATCGATCATGGTTTTAGCTCACACTTCAAGACCATATAAGGGCTGGTGAGCCTTAGGATGCTCCAGATTAAGCCCTGATAATAGCCACTGAAGCTGCTGTCTGGAAATAGCTACGTGACCCGATTTATTTGGTTTCGGCCATTTAAAGCGGCCTTTCTCCAGTCGGCGGTAATAAAGCCAGAAGCCATTGGTATCCCAAAAGAGAATTTTGATTTTATCTCGTCCACGGTTGCAGAAGATAAACCAGGCTTCACTGAACGGATCCATGTCCAGTACATCAGCAACAATCAGTGACAGGCCATCAATGGACTTACGCATATCGGTAATACCAGAGACCAGATAAATACCCGAATTTGGTGTTAACACATCAGTGCCTGTAACCAGTTCTGGATTTGGTGTGCTGGCATTTCAGCGGGCAACTCAGCCGTTATTCCTGTTGGTAGTGAGAGCACTACCGATTGAATATTGCTTTTTATTTTCGGTTTATCTTCGATCACAACAGGATGGACAAGCTGACATTGACCCCCGCCGTAAAGTTTTTTACGCCAGTAATAAAAAGTATGTTCCGTCAATTGATTTGCTTTGCAGAACGCGACAATGGATAACTCACTTTGGCTCTGCTGTTCAATGATTTCAGCCCAGAACTGAGGTTTATTGGATGGGTTCATGGTGACTCCTTAGTTATGGAATCACTATGCCGAGCATGCGGAAATATTAGTAGGTGGGGTTAAATCGACGCTTACCTCTCTTCTACTGTTACCTTGCCTTCCTATTAGTGGGTGTCATGCTTAACATTTCTTCTTTATATTGGCGCTTTCAGCGCACTACAGCTGATTAACAAGTACCACTGATATCTTGTATCTGTTGATTGGTGTAAACATCTTCAACCATCATCTTGGCATATTCAAGCTTCTGTTGAGGAGGATTTGCACTTGTAGTTTTGGTGGCATATCAGATTTCTTATAAGTAGTGATAAGGCTTAAATACCATCCAAGTTAACCGTACCATTACACGACCAGCGATTTCAATGCTTGGTTTGTATGATGAAAACTTTACCGATAAATCATTCCCTCCTACATTTTATATAAATAGCCAATAACCGTAGGAAACTCACAAAAGCTCTTGTCCTTTGTGGGATGAGAATCTTATTACTATTTTCGTCATGTCGCTCATTATCAAATTTAGCTTGTAATATATGGATACTGATTGTGCCTGGTGGGTGGTATTTTAAATAGTTACCGTCATCACTTATGGTTGTTTTAAATTTTCTTGAGCTTTTTATGTGAGCAGAAAATATTTTAGGAACGATAACTTCTATGTGAATGTTAGGAAAAATCTTTCCGCTAATGGTTTTATACCAGAATTTCAGGTGTTTTTTATATTCATCTAACTGGTTAATATTGCAGAATTTCTCGCTAGGGAAGTACCACTTAATTTTAACATGGCGCTCAGTTAAACCTATCAGTTGCATCAGTTTTAATAGTAGAAGGGCGGCGTTTTTGTTGTGGGTGCGAATTAGGTTGTCTTTAGAAGCGACGAGATCTGCTAGTATTTTAGCTAATTCTTCAAAATTAAAATTAGCGGGTATTAATTCTTTTTTTTCTGCAGTTTCGAACAGTTCTACGAGAGTGTTAATTGTTTTTATGTTGCCTCGGTTAAGTTTGGTATAGTTAACTAAAGGCGCTAGTTCATATTTGGAACGACGTAATGTTGATTGAGTGATTTGTCCGTCTGTCCGTAAAACTGACAGGACTGACTCCTCATTAATTTCTAAAGTGTATGAAACATCCTTTGTTTTATGTCCTTCAGCCGATAGACAAATTATATCCCAAACGGAGCGTAAGGAGACGCTTTGCTTGAATTCCATGTTTGGAATAATTACTAATTCGCGAATAGCAGTGTTTATACATGACTTATCAATTTCAGGTTTATATTCGAGCGGATATACGCTTGTAAGTTCTTTTTTGGAATCTGGTATTGAGAGTAACCTACCTTGTTCATCTATGCGTATTCTCTGTCCCCAGAATCGGCGAAGTAGAGATGGTGACGGGCGGTGTTTAGCAAATATTGTACGTCGAACAAGCTCACTGATATGAAAATAAGATGATGTAGTTACATCAGGTGAAGAGTGTCCTAGTAATCCAGATAGCGCCCATAATTTTTTACGAGAAAAAGACGATATTGCTAAACGCTTGCACAGCCTTTGAGACGAATTAAGAGAAAAATATGGGTGCTGACAAAAATGAACCTCGGACAGTTTTTTTAACACGGTAGGATTTAGTAAAATCCACGTCCAATTACAAAAAGAGTGCCTGCAGTGATGAAAGCGTATATTTGGCTCGCCGGTAACAATTTTCATAATGTTAGTAAGCAGAATTAGAGATTCATTCAACTGACTGCTGTCACTAAATATTAATGACTTCCCCCGAGTGAACTTTGTTTTCTCGACGGTTATAAATTCGCTCAAAAACTCCAGGGGTGCTTCTGGCCAAAGACTATCAAGAGGAATGTTTCTTGAACTTTCGCTCGATTTCAACTCTCGGTATTTATTCGGTCGAATGTGCAGGTTTGCATAATGACTACCTGCGATAGCGATATCTGCGAACTGTAATCCCGCGATTTCGCCGCGGCGTAACCCACTATAAAATCCAAAGCAGAAACATAGCTTAGCCACCCTAGATGTCGGCGTGTCGAGCTCATCACATGCTTTAATGATTTTATCTGCTTCTTGTTGGGTGATTAGGTTCGCACTTATTGCGTGTGGTGTAGATGAAATATCGATATCCGATAGACATAAGTTAGTCACAAGCCCGCTTTCAATAAGATACTCAGCCAAATAGAGGACGTATACCTTTTTAGTGGAAGTAATGTGTTCGGCAATAATGTTAAGTTTTTCTGCCCAATCTAAATGTTCCATTAGTTTTGGGTCGCAGCCGGAAAATTCTTGGATAAACGGTCCAGCGATATAAGTGACATAGGCTCTAACGGTTGTTAACCGAAGGCGTTTTTTATATTTGCCACCGGACTTAAGTAGCTGATATAACCAAGACAAGACCAACCAGCTCCATGGCGTTGCTTTGGCGATATCATTGGTTTCTAGCCACACCCTGAGTTCATCTTGTAACATCTTGTTTATCTTAATACTTTCTTTAAGAGGTGCTTTTACCAGTGGCTTAATAAAGTAATTAATGAGTTCAAGTTGTTCAGCTGTTGTAACCTCTTCTTGATCAACCGTTGTTTTTTTTCTCAACTGCTGGGCTGAGTTAGCGCAAGCAGATAGCCAAGCTACTTTCTGCCTAACGGTCATTCCACTTTTTTTGTCGTCTTCCTTCGTGATATCTTGCCGAACTCTTTGACCTGAAACTAATCTAAACAGTGAGATTTGCGAAATGGAGGTCGTTCTAAACGCACCTTGGCAAACAGAATATTCTACGGGGCTTGAGGTTAGGATGAACTCATTTTTCAGAAATGCGCGTAGGTCTATAAAACTCAGAGCATAATTGAAGGGAAGCAATCGGTTTTTATAGAGTTGTTTATTCACTTCTCCCATAACGTTGACTTTGGTTGTAGGACTAGCATTCCAATGGGCGGTAAGTAGTAGCTCAGCCATAGATGACAACCAATACCGCTGATTGTCTAGTTCGACAAACCAATGATTTTTGACTCGATAAAAATTGCATTCTTTAGCTAGTATCGCCTTAACATCTTTAGAACGGTCGATCCCTTCTTTTAATACTAACCATATAATGAGGATAGCTTGATTTTTTTGTGGGCTATCTAAGAAACTCGCTAACTGAGATTCATTTTCAATAAGTTCATAAATATTAGCTTGTAAACGTGACATTAAAAAATCATCAGGCTTGAGAAGAGGTATATCTTGTTTTATCTCGCAAGTTTGACTAATAGCTGGCGCTGTTATTTTTAAATTCTTCTCAATCACGCATAACAGTAGCTCCAATAGCTTTAGTTGAAGATTGTGATGCTCAAAGGTTTTGCTAAAACTACCTTGTATTTTTCGAAGAGAGCTAGGCTGTATGGCGTTATCTTTTACATGAGCATATCTTTGCGTGAGTAAATAGACTTTATTAGTAAGGTTTAGTTTATCCGCTGTACTTAGCTTTTCGTTCTCTGTCAGCTTTAAGTAGTCTTTAACTTCTTCTTGAGCGGCAACTAGATAATTAGTTTCTATTTCTTCGGTTAGTAATCGGTTTAGGCCGCTCATCGTTAGACTCTTTTTCTTGTTATTAATGAAGGGATAGCCTGCCAACCGATGTCCGTCAGCATCTGATTGAGAATTGGGCTTAAAGTTCCAATTGCTTCACAGTGAGTTAATGATGAATAGCGTTCCAGAGGCGTTTCTCCAGTTACCCAATGACCCAATTGAAATTTAATGAGTTCTTGGTGGATATTTTCTTTTTGCAAATAGCGGCGGACGTAATGGCGTCCAAAGTTAAGTGGTAAGTTAATGTGTTTACTTAAGCTCGAAGGGCCAGAGTTTTTCGTCTGATAGATGCTGTCATCATCTTCGACAGCTGTGAAGAAGAAAAACACTCCGTCATTAGATTGCGAGTTTTTGACTGATAAGAACCATTCAGTACGCTCTACTTTATTTGATAGGTCAAGTAGTTGATGCTCACATGTATGAGCATAAAGCTGTTGAGATTGCATTGGGTATAAATTGCTGATGAGATTTGCGAGTGTTTGAGAATGCTGTTTATAGTGCCTTAATTGTGATTCAAGCAGCGAAGGACAGGCAATGACTCGAGTATGTGAGAAGGTTTTCGCTGAATCTTTATCTGAAATGCACAGTGCTCCGTAGCGTAGCAAAAGCAGATCAAAACTAGGCATAGGATTATATACAGCACGATAACCCGAAGCGTTTATCAGCATGATTAGCGTGTAAATAGTGTATTGATTGTGGTAGTTCACTAACTCTTTGATATTTTTAACTACTTCAAATGCAGTATAAGTATGTAGTTTGCGAGTGTGCTCTGATACCCAATGGATTATGGCTTCTTTGGTTGGAGTGAACTGAGATCCTATTCCACGTTCATCAAGGTCAAGTTCAAGAGTGCCGAACAGAGGTGATTGGAATTCAGGGCTATAGAACCTGATTTGATTGAATATATCTGACCAAAGTTCTTGAGCTTTATTGTTAAGTTCCGTTTCTGAATACCAAGCATAGTGTCGAGGGGAGCGGCTGTAGTAGCTTATTTCTCCTCGTAGAATTTCTATTATGACTGGGTCGTTTTTCTCTAGAGCTATTGTTCTGTTGATTAAGTAATTCTCTATGCGCTGAAGACTAATCTGGCAATGATAGCGTTTATTGATCGCCTTCAAAAAAAGCTTAATGGCTTTTCTAAAAGTGTTTACGGAATGTTTACCTGACAGTTTGCTCCCCAATGTGATTCCACAACGAGACAACGATTCGAAAAGAAAAATAGGTAGATGTATGGAAGCAACAGTTTTGGTTTTCAATAAATTTGCATTATTGGAATGTTTTCCTCGATCCGCGGTAGGTCTAGGGGCAACTTTTAATATTAACTTATCTCTTTTTATCGTTAGACCTATGTGGCTATTGTCGTTCTTATTGCTGGTTGGTACACAGCATGCGTTATCTAGGCTTCGACCAGTGATAAGAATAAAGGTTAGCAGGCATTGAACGTGGCTTTTTGCGACCTTTCCAATTAGTGTATTGCTATGCGAGTTTAACGCCTGCCATAGATAGAAAAGTTCGTGTGGTTGAAGAATATTTCGACTGACAGGAGTAATGTTGTGACTACGGCGAACATCTCTAGATATGCCTCGGCTCTTACTTGCAATTTTTGCAGTATCTTTGATAACCGAGACATCCGGTAATTCGTGAGTAGGCTTCGGTAGTATTGGCTGTTCAGTTTTGATAATAGCCAGCCCGGGATAATCTTCGTTCGCTGTTATCCCTGAATCAACTAGTGATTGTTTTAATGGCCTCTTATTTAACGATGCAGTAAACAAGTTGTCAGACCCTACAATTCTTTCAATTTTTCGGCGACTGAATGATGCCCGAATGATTTTCTTTGAAGAACGCTCTATGTACGTTCTTTTCTTCCAGTCCAAGCGGTAAAAATGTTCTAACTCTCTTAGATAGTTAATATGGCTTGATGCAATTGGTTCATCGACAAAGTCATCTGTAAAGTCATCTGTATCATTTTCAGAGGTTAGTGATTGGCGATAGGCTCTAATATTGTCGGCTGTTTGTACTACTGAGTTTGAATCGAAACAGGCGCGATCTGTCAGTGGGTCTGTATACAAAAGCCTGAAGGCTCTGATTGATTGTTCAGTGTGGTTATGTTCGAAGATAACCGGTTCATTGTCATAGTAATGCTTTAGGAAGAAAAGTAATGCGGACGCTGACTCCGGCGACAGATGTTCATAAAAAACGAAAAGAAGTGAAAAGAGGGGACGTCTACTCATCCAACCTTTGGCATGTACTCCGTTACTATACTGCGAATAATATGATGCCCCAATGTTTGTGAACAGTTCGAGTAACTCATTTATTCTTGTTGTGCTTAATTCAACTAAAGAACAGAAATGTTGAGGATGGGTAGTGAAGAAATATTCAAGAACCGCATGTACCTTTTGTAAGCCTCTAAAGTCGTTTGGGCAATCGATGAGTTCTAGTAGCTTCTCTAGATCTTCTAATAAGCTATCTTGTGCGTGAGGAAGTAGTAGTTTGATTTCTTCAATTGTTGGTGTAGACATAGAAATACTTCCTTGAAACGCTATAGATCAGCTTTTGAAATGGATAAAAAATTTGCGACTTTTTCTGCAGAGTTTAATTTTGGAAAGAAAGTTTGCCATTCTTTTGACTGATAAATACTTCGTTTACCATCATCTTTTTTAAACCATGTTCGTAAATAAAAACTGATTTTCTTTGTATCACTGATAAAGCATTTTGATAGAAGATCATTTGTTAAATCGAATAACACGATTGCTCTTTTTATGTCTGAAGAAGGCTTCTTTTTTAGAACAAAAACAAGAATAGAATGATCACTAGGAAGTTGAAGCTGGGCGATCGCACATCTTAATTTTGTAAGTGTAAATGAGCCAGTTAAAGTTTTATATTGCTTTCGATATCGGTAGCAAATTATAGGTGATTGCAGTGAGAGTAGATTGAAAAGATAGGCCGATTTATCTATTGCTTCATTCGATGTTCTTAGACCTGAAAATGGATTTGCTTGGCTGAATAGTTCCTCGACCGTGTCATCTGGTTTTAGTTCATTGACCTTTACTTTTGTAAGATCGATGTTGTCCAATAGTGTTGCATTAAAACGTTGAATCCCATCTTCCAAAATCACCTTCCGTCTAAAAAATGATCAGTTTTAGATACTTTAAAATTGTGGCTTTATTGTGTCCATTTTAGCCTTAAAAGTTGTGATGCGTCTCGAAAACATAGGTCATATACAACGTTATTACTAGGTTTTCCCGAGATTTCAGGTTGTGATAATATGTGTTACCTGTCTTGACATGGTAGGGGTCGGCGATTCGAGTTCGCCTAGACCCACCAAATTAAACAACAAAGCCCGCATATCTGCGGGCTTTGTTGTTTCTAGGGTATATCTCGCTTCTCCCAAGTTTCCCCATTCTAATTTTTCATATTTATGCGTTCAAATTTCATTGAGCTATACCTGATTTTGACCATCTGTGCCAACCCAATATGTGAATTTAGGATGGATTCAATTCCATCTGGTTTTACTTAAGTGGTATTAGCTGAAGTAATTTGTTCTCAATTTTAGAGTGTAGTCAGGGCTATCCTGGTTTTAGTTTTAAATGAAACCTCAACCTGCTTGGCTCGACAACCTATACTGGTGTAACGCGGACAAACAAGCGGTATGTTAACCAGCTTAAATACTTAGTCTAGAAAACCTTTCAGCACCCTCAATGGTATTGATGCCAAAAGAGGTGAAACTAGTAATCCGTAGTGTGCCTTGAGGCTCCTGTTGGTGCAATTGAGTCTCTGCGTGTACCTCATTGAGTAACATCCTAATTTGTCGTGCTTTGCCCACTACAGCCTGACCCGCTTGAGTTAATGAGAGCGATCTTGTTGAACTGTTGATCAACACGACGCTAAGCTCCGTTTCCTATAGTTTCAACTACTTAGAGACCGACGAGCGATCTAAATTCCGATATTCCGCTGCTTTCGCCAAACTGCCGAGATCAACTATGTCGAGTAGCAGTTCCAACTAATTTAACTTACTCATTCAGCTTGTAACCCTTTATGTATTCGCTGTTGTAAATAGGTTCAAATATATTCTTAATATTGCAAGAGCAAGAAATGTATACACTAGCATATATAACGGCGTGACGATGTCGTACGATGGGGATTGTTGGGTCGCTGTCATCGTCATCATAAGTAATAAGTTTCCCCCCAGCACTTTATAAATGAACCACTGTATAGTGGAGAAGGATTTGTAAATAATAAATATGTTGATAGCGTAGAAAAGGAGCAACTGATATACCTCAGTTAACTCCGGCAAAATAAACACATATTGCGCAAGGAAAATGACACCGAAAAACGTGTAACCGACAAACCAGTGCTTTATCATTTGTTGTGGCATATTGCTGAGTAATATCGCGCATATGGACATGTTGAGAACGAACATTGTCCCTGAAGGAACAGGTATATACAGCCACATCAATATTGCGGTAACTAAGCTTACTGTACCAACCAGAGTTTTACAGAATCGGGTACGCCAGTTGTCTATTAGTCGATCAAGAAACGATGGGTTGGGCGTTTTGTTTAAGTGGTAGAAGTCTTTTACCAGCCTAGGTAGAGAGAGCACAGACTGGTCACTTACTTTGGTTTGATGCAAAAAAGAGAGTGCTAAATCGAGAATTTCTAAGTGGTTTTTATCAATGCCTTGCTGATGAGCGCGCGTGGTAAGGTATTTAGTTACCCAGGCGGCTTTTAGCTTGTTCTCGTGGCTGCGGTTTTTTCTGCTGGGGGTAATGATATTTAATTTGGGCGTTGCCAAAAAATCAGCTAGGTCTTGGTCATGATATGGTTCACGAACAAAAGAGTCTAAGTGATAAGAAGTTTTTTCTGGGTGTTGCCTTATTAACTGCCTTAAAGAGTCGGCACTCTTATAAATGATATCGATATCATGACTAAATTGTTGTTCGTCATTATCTGGCCAAAGGATGCTAAAAATCACAGAGTAAACCACTACACCCAACAGGGTTTCTTGCATTCGTAAGATAGCGATATTGATAGTTGCACTGCTATCTAACCCACCGATAACTACCACGATTAGATAAACCATGAACGTAATTATAAAGGCGTAGCCCCATACGTTATCGCTACCCGCGTAGTTACAGAGAGCAAATAGCGTTACCGTGAACATTAAGAAATACAAAGGTTGTTGAGGAAAAACCGCGATGGTGATTATCCCTATCAGGCTTCCGCTGAGTGTCCCAATTAAGCGCATCAAACCTTTGCGCTTACCAGAATGGAGTGTCTCGCTAATCGCTAGAACATGTACCGCCATCGCTGACCAGTAGGGCTTTTGTAGCTCAAACAATAAAGCGAGGAAAATCGCGCAGCATAAAGCGATTGCTACTTTTAAAGCGAGTTTGGTATTGCTGTTGAAACGCCACTGTAGAGTGTGCATTAAAATGCCTTATTTTTTTTAATGTATTGAACTAGATAGTCACAATTGAATAGCTTATCAAGAAATAGCCAAACAAAGATAGAGTCGCTATGGTTAAAGTATAAGGCAACTGGCTAGAAAAATGCTCGCTAGGTGAGCAACCTGCAGCGGTCGAGGCCACAATGACCGAATCAGAAATAGGAGAGCTTTGATCGCCAACGACAGCTCCTGAGATCATCGCCCCGATAATAAGCGGCCATTCTAGGTTTAGGGCGAGCGCAATCGACAATATGATCGGAGTCAGAATACTGACTGTAGCCCTGAGCTACCGGTCGAGAAGGAGACGACACAGGCGGTAACAAATATTGCTGTGGGCATGACCCATAGCCAGTGGTTTAACTGCAGAAAATTCGCAATGTATACGCCCGTTTTCAATTGAGCGAGCAGGCTCCCCAAGGTGAATGCTAATATTAATATAATTAACGCGGGCAGTACTTGCTTTATCCCTTCGATTGACCAATCGGTATAGACATCTATTTTTACACTAGATAAGCACAAGGCCGCTTCTGAACCAATAAGAGCGATGAAACCGCTCCAATATATTGCATTGGTCATATTCCCGGCAACTGGGTTTCCGTGACCTGTTATTGTCGCGATAGTAAGGATAGAAAATAGTAGCAGAATGATAGGTAACAGCAGTATGTGTAACTTAGCATTGAGAGGTTGTGTGGTTTCGAAACGGCGATTATTTGAGACTCCTTCTTCTGACGCGGATTGAATCGGACTAACAAATTTGCCATGGAAAAGGATTACAAGTGGTACGGAACAAAGAATTGCTAAGGCATCGCTTTGATCACATAAGTAAGAGGTTTCGTCGTATTTCCAATTTGATCGAGCTGAACCAGTAACAAGCTGGACAAAAATACACCCGCACCACTGAATGGCATAAGCCATGCGAGAGGAGCGCCTGTACCATTGGCAATATAAGCGAGCTTTGTATTAGGTAAATGATGTTTGGCAAACAACGGCCTACCGACCACACCAACCATCACCATTGAGCCAATTTTAGTTGACCATATATGGACACCTCAGCTTTTACAACACTTTTGAATGATTGGTTCACTACCATATATTCGGCGTCGTTACAGGCTCTTTCGCCTGCGCCTTGATGTAAATCCGAAACCTATTGCCAAATCACTACATCGGCATTTAATGCCTTGGTCAACTCAGGTTACAATAGGTACGGTTAACCGTTTATTCATCAGTGTATGTAAACTTTCTTGAGGTTATTATGCAAAGGCTTTGTTTACGTCAAAGTCATTGCTTCCTGTTAATATTTTCCATGCTATACGAGCTAGTTTATTCGCAAGTGCTACCACAGCTTTATGTTTACCTTGTCTGACAGCTAACGCGTTGAACCATTTCCCAAGTTTATCTTGCCGTTTGTTGGCAAAACGCCCTACAGCCCTCGCGCCATGAATAAGTAACACACGCAGATCGGCGCTGCCATTTTTGAATTGTAGACCGGAACCTATCCACTAATAAAACTCGCTGTTACTAATGGCCCAAATCCAGGAATTGAAAGCAGTGCTTCGTAGCGAGGTTGATTTTGACAAAGAGCTTTAATATCACGCTCGATTTGCTCTATTCGATAATTTAAAACGCATAAATCATCATATAGAGATTTAAGAAGGCTACGAAGAGTATACGAAGGATCGTTGCTTCCATCTTCTAAAGCATCTATCAGGGACGCTTGCAGTTTTATTCTTCCGACACTAAAAATAACGCCAGATTCACCTGCTAAACTGCGAATTTGGTTTACTGACGCCGTTCTGTTTTGGACTAAGCGGGCCCGAACACAGCGTAATGATTTAATATCTTGTTGATCTACCGTTTTTATAGGCACTTTATGGATATTAGGTCGAAAAGCTGCTTCATATATAGCAAGAGCATCATTCGCATCGTTCTTTTGTCTTGAGACTAATGGCTTAACATGTTGGGCTGAAATTAGCTGAGCATCGAAGCCTAACTCTTTGAATTTCCTTCCCCAATAGTGAGAGGTCCCACATGCTTCCATTGCAATTAAAGTTCCTTGAGGAAATTGCCTTACTTTATCGAGTAGCTTATTGCGTCTAACTTTTTGATTACTCTTAATTGAATGATCTACAAGACAAACACAGACCTGAAATACATTTTTGGCTAAATCAATTCCAACAACTTTTATATCCATAATGGCAGCCCGCTCACAAATTGGGATGTCGAGATCACCAAAGGTGGTGATTTTTCGAAAAAAGCGCAAGTTGGGCAAAAGTAATTGAACATTCCGCCATTGTAAAAAACGTACACCCAATATCTGAATTTCGGATCTTGCTTTCCTATAGTCAAACAAGATGCCATCACCATAGTGCTCTTGGGTATCTAAGCCCAGTTAACTTTGAAACGCAAAATGTCGCTTAATGAAATGTCCAGTCTGACTGGACATTTCATTACTGTGATTGGTATAACTTTCTTACACTCTACTCTCGTATTTTTGATGAGGGTTGGTGTTTGGTTTTTATTGCGCTTAGGCTACCTTGTCGTTATTTAATCGAATCTCGTTGTTTTGGCTTGGTCATCTCGAGCGTAAGCGGCAGCAGCACCAAACTGAATAGCAGAATGCTACTTAACGCTATCGACAGCACCACGCCTATTGAATGCATTCCCTGATGCTGAGCGACAATGAGCGCACCAAACGTCATCAAGGTCGATAAACAACTCACTAATGTGGCATTGGGAGTGGATGTGGCAAAAAAGGCGTGAATGTCACCCTCTTTACGAAAACGGTTGACGATGTGAATACCGTTGTCCACACCCAGTCCGAATATGAGTGGAATGACGATGATATTGGCCATATTGAGCGACAGCCCCAGCCAGTGCATCAGACCCAACGTGGTTATGGACGATAGGATCAACGGAATAAAGATAAGCAAAATATCGCGTTTGTTGCGGATCGCCATCATCAGGATCAAGCTGATAAGCACAATAGCGAGTAAGATCGCTTGCTGAAAAGCTGAAACGATAATCTTACCCACTTGTTGCTCTGCTACGGCACGGCCTACGGCATTGGGGGCGATCGCTTGAACTTGACTAATAAAACGCGCTACGTTGTCGACATTGGTCATGTCATCTTTGGGGGTAATGGTAACGAGAAATTTACCATTATCACTGACAAAGCGATTCAATAGCTCTGCTGGTAGATCGTCCATACCTGGGTTATCACTCGTCTGCATCGAATCCATCATGCCTGTTAGTCCAGCAAACAGTTGTTGCTCTGTATCGTCTGGCAAAGTATTAGGTAGTTGCTTTGCTCCCTTCCACTGTTTTTCAATCGCACTTTGCTTAAACTCGGTATAGCTAAGCGGGGCGGGAAGATCTGCAAATTGCAGAGTTTGCATTAATCTATTCTGGCGAGCCGACCAGTCTTGGGGCAAAAAGTCAGTTGCGATAGTCACGTGACTAACGGATGACTGTGTGATGAGCTGCTGTTTCCACTGTTGCGCTTGCTGCTCATCCTCGGCAATTGCGTGTAATTGGTAGCTTGAACCCAAGCCCAGTTGTTGCAATTGGTTCAGTGCGACAACCGAAGCTGAATCCGGGTTTTTTAGTACCAAGGTAGAAAAGTCGAACTTAAACTGGCTCGCGCCAACCAACATCAGCACAAACCAGACGCCTACCGCGACAATAATCCCACGTGAATAACGATGAAGGCAGACACCATAACGCTTGCTGAGGCTGTGGCTTTCTTTACTGCGATTGGTCGGAAAACCGAACAGTTGAAAAAACACTGGCACGATGACAAACGTGGCCACCAGGCCCAACAGCATGCCGAGTGCTGAAATCACGCCAAGCTCACCCAGTCCGGTATACGCCGTTGGATAGAAACTCATAAAACCAATAGCAGAGGAGAGCGCACACAAGCTCAATGGCCTGATTGAATGCTGAATGGCGAGTTTGGTGCTGACGAGATTGTCAGTATTACCCCGACGTTGTTCTTGAATGTGCAGGCATAAGTGAATGGCAAAATCGACGGCTAGACCAATAAACATCACCATAAAGACTATCGAGATGGTGCTGTAGTGGCCGATTAAGGCTAAACCTGCGGCGAAGGTCCAGGTTAGTCCAATTAATACGGTGACATAACAAGCTAAAATGACCCGTAATGAGCGTATACCAATGGCTAAAATCAGTAGTAACCCAACCAAAGATGCGCTTCCCGCAAAGGCAATGCTGTTTTCCGCATCGTTAATTTCATCAAAATCAAGCGCAGTTTGTCCGGTATAGCTCACTTCTACGCCGTTTGGTTTGGGAATAGATGCAATGGTGGTGTTGAGGTTATCTATGATGGCGCGATTAGGATTTTTTTGCTGGTTATTGGCCGCACCCGCTAACGTAATCACAAAGTGCTTGGGAGTATTGAGCCCACTTTGCATCGTTTGTTGCCAGTCAACAAGATTGGACTGACTCGCGGTCAGCAGAGGCTCAAGCGATGCACTGTACGCAGAGTCGTGCTGACTGATTAAGGCGAGATAGTGTTCAATTCTATTTGCTGGTAGCTGTGACGCCAAAAACGCAGGAGCCACAGACTGTTCGAATTGCGTCATGAATTGTTTCAAATCGTCTTCTGGCAAAAAACCGAGCGCGTATTGATCGAACCAAGTTAAGGAGCTGGGCGCAAATACATCCAGAATCATATCTTGTTGGGAAAACGCCTCGGCTAGTTGATTGGTGTAGGTTTTGGCCTGCTGACCATTTTGCCCGCTGACCAAAACGGTGATGTTGCCGTTATCTGGGAACAGCCGATTGACTTCATTCAGATTATCTAGCCATTCTCCCTCTTGTTGAACTAAGGAAGACAAGTCGGCATTAACCTTGAAATGTTGCTGACCATACCAAGCACTAAAGGTGGTCACGATGATGATGAAACTGGCCAGCCAAACAGGGCGAGCGTTCAGGAGAGAAAAGAGTTTATTCACAATGTTCGCTAGATTAGTCACATTAAATATGTGTCTATTCTAGCGTTAAACCCGACCAATTTGGATGGAAATATTGTCTGGTGATCTAAATTGGCAGATTGATTCCATCGTCTTCACCACTTAACGTAGCACAAGCATTAAGTGGGGGCGTTATTTGATGTGGAAAATCTGTTCTGTTTCTAGCGATGTCATGGCTCGGACTTGGCGCCAGATGTAATAGAAAATGCCAAACATCATCAACATACTTGGGATTGCAATCATCGGGTAGCTGTACAGTGTCATCTTACCTAATTCTTCATTAAAGGCCGCAGTACCTGCTGGGCTCGTTACAATCCAAGTGGCGAGGAAATAGTTCATTGCCGATGAAAACGCAAAGGTGCTGGCAAACAAGTAATTTGAAGACATTAAGCAGCGTTCAAATGCTTCAGTTTTGCCATTCTCTTGCAAGCGCTCGTTGATCTGCGGTAGGTTCAACACGGTGTCATTGAGCAGTATTTTTTGCATCAGCGGATAGCGAGTAAAGGTGGAAGCCAATACAGCAAGCCCGATCAAACCTGGAATTAAGGCCTCTTTTAGTGCTAACCAACGTGTATCCAGCTCCAGCAGACCGATACCACCGGTTAATAGCACACTGATAAAACCGAGTGCGGAAATGAAGTTAAATTTCTTATTCCGAATCAGATCCATGCCACCGTAAATGATCGGAAATGCCAGTGCGACAGCCAGTGCCATCGCTGTTCCTAAGTGCTCATTGCCACTAAATTTCATTAATATGAAGGAAGGGATGAATACGTTAAACAGGATCTCGAGTAGGGGATTGGATTTTTTCGCGGTTGTGTTACTCATAATTCTACTGACTCTACAATGTTATCTGCCATTTTACTCTGATACGGAGTGTTCATCCAGTCACGCCAGATGTAAAGGGTTAAAGCCTTGAGTTATGTAACGACTTATGAAAGTGGTGTGCTTGATTTAATAGCAAGGCTTATATTTGGAAGTGTACGTATTAGGTACAATTCGCGTGCGTGTCGCTCGATCATTCAATTTAAGACATCACATTTTCTTCTGTGCATGGTACTTTCGTTATCAAATCCCACCCAAGTTTAGCTCACAATTTTCAGAGCGAAGTTAGAGGTTTACGCAACGCATAGAGCGAACTAATCTGATGTTACATTCCAGACTTAAGCGTTTAGCTCGTAAGAACATCGGTTTTTCAAAGTCAGAAGAAATGCATGATAAGGTTATCAGAACCTTTATGAATAAGAATTCTATTGGCAGATCAACTGATTTGAGTCTCAACTAGGAAAAGATTGATGGCACGATGAAGATAGAACCATTTTCCTTTCACCCTGGTGTAAGTTTCATTGAGTTGCCATGAGGCGTTTTCATTACACCTCAATTTCGTACATTAAGCCCTAAAATTCGGACTTTTATTAAAACGCTGGCTTTACCACTCCCATTCCTTCTCAAAAGCTCGTTTTTCTTTGAGCTCTTCAATTCGCTTTCGGGTGGCCATTACCTTGTTATCGTCGGGATGACGTTTAATTGCGCTTCCTTTTAGGTAAAGCCTATATTGCTCTGAATTAGCTTTTGGGCGGTTTTTTTTCGTATCACTTTCCTTTTTAGGGGACGCCCAAAAAAAAGATGCCTCACCGAGGATGCGTCAAAAGCATGTAAGCATGTAAGCATGAGCACTATTCTGATAGGGATCGTCAGATAAGGGCAAAATGCAGGTTTACTGTCTAAAAAAGCAGTCACTATGGCAAGTGAATTTATGCTACAAAACTCATACTTTGTGGTTATTTTAAGATTTATGAGTAAAATAATTCGACCAGACTGATTTATATGTCGAATAATATTTATAAAGTGACATTTATTTTTCTAAGGATAGAAAGCGTGAATATTGATGAAATAAAAGAAACAATAGCTCAGGATTTATTGGATGAAATCATCATCGTAGAATATGGGGCGGCTCCACAGTGGACTATCCGTTTTGTATTAAACAATAACGATGTTCATATTTTTACTGATTGTAGCGGCCAAATTATTGAGTTATTAGAGTTAAATTTGGCAATTAAAATAGCCGTTGTTTTAACCAAGAATGTATCGTGTAAAATATCTCGTATAAAAAGCGAGTAGTGCCCAACCCAAAGTTTTTCTCGCAATACAATGGCAGACGTTAGCCAGTTGATTGATAGGAGACCATAATTTGATAGACCAACGATGAATGATGGCATGGTCAACATTCATCCCTCGTTCTCGTTGAATTTCTTCAATTCCCCGTCACTGAGTTTGTATGCGAGGTCATAGCGGATGGTTTCAATCATGACTTCTGAAGGAAAATGGCAGCCTTTAAATATTAAAATTCAGAGTGAGATATGAGTATTGCGTAGATTCTAAGCTAAGGTATGAAACTTTGTGACATGACCCAAAATTCCAATATCAACCTCAAAAAGCACATAAATATGAATCAATGAGCATATGTACTTGCGCTATAATCAGCCATACCCCAACAAGCTAGGTAATAACATGTACTATTACTATAGAGGATTTAAAATACAAGTAAGAGGGAATGTGAAATACGTTCAATTAAGTAAAGGTCGGAATATCTCTGACACTTGTTCACTACGACTCAAAAAAAACATAGATGATATTATTGATCTCAACACTGGCGCAAGTCCATTCCAAAAGCCAAAGAATCAATTCTGGGAAAATCAAATTAAATCAAAGCATTAAAAATAATACGTGCCATATGTCGGGGTTCTGTCGCAAACATGGATGAAGGCGTAATAAAGCTACTACTCTACGCTAGCATGTCTGTACTAGTGTGGCAGGCTCTTCCGTCCTCAGCCAAAAATCTAACTACCCCTTGTTCAATATCCTCAGTGACTCAATGCCGTTGTTTAAATACTTAACTTACCGCTGCTGAACGTCCTGACGGAACTTACAATTGTATAGTTCACTGCCGCACAGGCCGATCTAAAGGTATACTCATTGAAAATTGTTGTTAGGTGTGCATAATGCACCGAAGTTCGCAAGTTATTTGCCTTTAACTTGTGATGCTTGCCCGATAAGTAGGGAATAAGGCTTATTTATCACGCTCGATACACGTTTTTAATCAAACCCGATGAACCCTCTATTTCAATATTCATGAAGCATTCTGACTTAAGTCGTAATCAAAAGGTAAAAGATGAAATTAAAATTGGTTATAGCCCTCAACTTATTACTAGTAAATGCACCAAGCTTTGCTGCTGAAAGCGTCGCTCCCACAGGACTTAGACCTTGCTGCGCCTTTGGTATTCATATGAAGTCTGAGTTAGGTGTGATTCCAGTTCCCTTTTTTAAAGTGGATAACATTGTTGAACTGTCTGACCTAGAACAACACAGGTACAACGATGGCAGCCAGGGTGTTACAAGTAGCTTATTGGGAACTGGCGATGAAAAAAATGGCCTGATTTATACTAGCAAAGGCGGAATTATCGATACTGCTCATGTTCGAGATACCGCGGACTATACTGCATTTTTGTACACACAAATTAAAGATAACCTAGGAACGGATATGCAAATTGTCTTAGACGATGAATTGCGTAGCCGTGTTATCAACTTGACCCAACAAACCGTTGGAATGACGGCTGATGAACAAAAATTGGCTGAAATACAGTTAAGTGCACTTCTCGCTTTTCGTCTTGCTCAGTGGCATGAAATTGCACAATGGTTTGGGTTCACATCTGTGAAGGGGTTTAAAGAGTACCCTTCGGCATTCTCTCCTGAAGATCTCTATTCAAACATGCTAGGTTCTATCATTGCCATAGAGGTATTGCAAAACTTGCCAGAGCTGACGAAAGAAACATACCAAGTGGCATTCACGGAAGTGTTTCAACGTAAGCTTCAAGAGCTAGGTGCCCAAGATTACGATCGTACTGAAAAAATAATGAATGATATGGATGGCGCGTGGTGGGATAGCGGCAAACGTCTACCTGATAAATGGGTAGTAAAAACTCGAGACTACACACCTCGTCTTACGATTAAGCCTAATTGGGGCGATACTGAAGAGCGAGTGACACTTTCATTGGAGCCGCTTGCTAATTTGGAGTCGTGGGGATACCTAACCTTAGTTGCAAGCAAAAAAGAGAAAAATTTCTCTGAGTTACCTTCGGATCTCACAAGTAAAAAAGTATGGGTGACTGATGATTTTACGACGATAGCTAAATTTGCGAAATCTATCGATGATAAACATGAACTAAACCGAAACGAACTACTTCCGCCTTACTAAAAGTTCTTTGAATTGAATGAGTTTCTAGCATGATACTAAAAATCCCGCCGAATATGGCGGGATTTGACTAGATAATGAAGAGACTTATTTAAATGGCAGACTCTTTACTTGTAACCGAATTTTTACGAGCAGCATTGACCAGCAATATACCCACAGTCAACACGATAGAGCCACACAGCAAGAATAATAAACGACCAGTTGGTTCGTTAGGAATGAGCGCCATCGCAAGGATACCAAAACCTGCTGTACAGATAAGATTACCTAGCATTGAGCGCTGTTTTGTATCCAAATTCTGTTGCTCTTCACCTTGCGCAATAAGCGGTGTATTCCAGTTTTCAAACAGTTGATCAACTTCTTTCTCGCGTTCAGGTGACAGGCCTTTGTAGAAGCGTGTGGTAAGCAAGAAGAAACCACCAGTTAGAACTACGTGAGCCGCTAAGCTAAGACCAACTTTCAGATCAGCCCATTCACGACCTGTTAGTGCTTGGTCAAGGCCAAATAGGTGCTCAATGTCGCTTGCTTGTAGTGAAATACCAAATACATAAGAGACGACACCACCAACGATGAGCGTTGTCCAACCCGCCCAGTCTGGTGTTTTACGTACCCACATACCTAGTAGAACAGGGATCAGCATCGGGAAGCCAATCAAAGCACCTACGTTTAATACAATATCAAATAGGCTTAAATGGCGCAGTGAGTTAATAAACAGACCGATCGCAATGATGATGATGCCCATCATAACGGTCGTTAGCTTACTAACCATAACCAATTCTTTCTGTGTGGCGTTTTTACGTAAAATAGGTTGGTAGAAATTACATACAAAGATACCAGCGTTACGGTTCAAGCCTGAGTCCATTGAAGACATGGTTGCTGCAAACATTGCAGACATCAATAAGCCAACCATACCTGCAGGCATGATATTTTGAACAAAAGCAAGGTAAGCAGCATCACCAGCTTTGTTACCCATCGAAGCGTATTGAGCTGCGAAATCTGGCATAAATGCACTGACATACCAAGGTGGCAGGAACCAGATAAGCGGTCCAACAATCATTAAGATGCAAGCAAGCCCTGCAGCTTTACGTGCATTTTCACTGTCCTTAGCACAAAGGTAACGATATGCGTTGATACTGTTGTTCATTACACCGAATTGTTTTACGAAAATGAACACCACCCAAAGAATGAAAATGCTGACATAATTGAGGTTATTACCGAACATGAAATCACCGTTGAAGTTTTCAACGATGTTTCCGATGCCACCACCATGGAAGTAAGCCGCGATAGCACAAGTGATCGTCACCGCCATAATGACGAGCATTTGCATAAAGTCAGAAGCAACAACAGCCCAAGAACCACCAGTCACCGCCATAATAACCAGCACGACACCTGTAAAGATGATGGTTGCTTCCATTGGAATATCGAATACGGCAGCAACAAAAATGGCCAAACCATTTAACCAGATACCCGCAGAAATAAGGCTGTCAGGCATACCGGCCCATGTAAAGAATTGCTCAGATGTTTTACCGAAACGTTGACGAATGGCTTCAATAGCCGTTACGACCCGCAGTTGACGGAATTTTGGAGCAAAGTAGATGTAGTTCATGAAATAGCCAAATGCGTTGGCTAAGAATAGGATTACAACGACGAAACCGTCACTGAATGCGCGTCCTGCAGCTCCTGTAAACGTCCATGCTGAAAATTGTGTCATGAAGGCAGTTGCACCCACCATCCACCACAACATTTTGCCGCCCCCACGAAAATAATCGCTAGTTGAGGTGGTGAATTTTCTAAACATCCACCCAATAGCAATTAAGAACATGAAGTAGGCGAGTACCACGATAGTATCAATAGTCATTTTTCAGCCTTAAAGGTTTAAGTCAATTATCTAAGACGTATACTATCTTATTGCCTGGTTTATTTGTAGTACAATAACTCTTTATCGTGATCTTAATCTCACCATTTTTACCGTTAAAGTTTGTTTACACGGCCTTTTTTGCATGTTTTATGGGGTTTTTGATGAGTTAATACGAAATGGGAAACATTACCACTCTTCAATTGTATTACTAAACTTCGTGATTTGATAAGGCGATGTATGGATATTACGCGAATAGGGAAATAGACAAGATAGATAGCGAGGAGAGAAAAAAGCCCCTTGCGTAAAGAGGTGCAAGAGGCCGGACAGAATAAAAATAAACTTACGCGTTAACGTGAGCGACGGCATCACGAACTAATGTGCCTAGCTCTTCCCATTGACCTTGATCAATCAGTTGAGTTGGAACCATCCAAGTGCCACCACATGCAAGTACTGATGATACAGATAAGTAGTCATCGATATTGTTTAGACTTACTCCACCGGTTGGCATGAATTTTACGGGGTATACTGCTGATAACGCTTTTAACATATTCACACCGCCAGAAGGCTCGGCTGGGAAAAACTTCAAGGTGCGTAGTCCCATCTCCATTGCTTGCTCAACTAAACTTGGGTTATTAACGCCAGGTACGATTGGAATATTCTTATCCAAACAATATTGAACCGTCCGTGGGTTAAAACCAGGGCTAACAATAAAGTCGACACCAGCTTCGATGGCTTGGTCTACTTGATCGTTAGTTAAAATCGTGCCTGCACCGATTAACATTTCTGGAAATTCATCACGCATTGTACGAATTGCTTCAGCAGCACAAGGAGTACGGAAGGTGATTTCTGCACAAGGCATACCATTTTCCATCAGTGCTCGGCCCAGTGGGATTGCATCTTCCACTTTGTTAATAGCGATAACAGGGATAACTTTGAGTGCAGAAAGTTGTTCGTTTAATGTCGACATGGTTTTATCTCTTTGTAAGCAAAATAAACCTCAGTTAAGAGGTTTATTAAAAATATTATAAGGATAGCTTTGGCATAGCTTGCTCTGGGATGATAGCGCCGTGATGCTGAATAACACTACCAGCGACGGTATGCCCAGCAAATGCAGATTCTTTTGGTGTTCCACCACACAGGCGTTTTGCCAAGTATCCAGCACTAAATGAGTCACCAGCGGCTGTGGTATCGACCACGTTATCGACACGTGTTGCTGGTACATACTGTGCACATTCGGCATCAATCACCAAGCAGTCTTTACTGCCACGTTTGATAACAATTTCTTTTACGCCAGCTTGAGTCGTACGGTCAATACACTGTTCAAGATAGAGATCACCATAAAGCAGCTGCTCATCATCAAAGGTTAGTAGGGCCGTGTGCGTAAACGTAAGCATTTTTGTATAGTTTTCGATAGCTTCTCGCTGGCTATTCCACAGTTTAGGACGGTAGTTGTTATCAAAAATAACTTGCCCCCCTTTTGCTTTGTATGCCTCTAAGAAGCTAAACAGAGTATTGCGGCCGTTTTCTGTGAGAATTGCTAATGTAATACCGCTTAGGTAGATAGCATCGAACTCGAATAATTTATCCACGAGCGTAGGGGAGCTTGTTTGATCAAATAGGTATTTTGCCGCAGCATCATTACGCCAATACATAAAGCTACGCTCACCAGTACTATCGGTTTCGATGTAATAAAGCCCAGGTTGTTTATTTTCAATACGCAAAACAAGCTCGGTGTTTAGTCCCTCAGCTTGCCATTTCTGAATCATGGTTTCGCTAAATGGGTCTTGGCCGAGTGCCGTAACGTAATTGGTTTGTACTTGTTGTGCTTTTGTTAGTCGAGACAGATACAAAGCCGTATTTAGCGTGTCACCACCAAAAGACTGGGTAAATGCACCCGCTTTTTTTTGCAGTTCAACCATGCACTCACCAATGACGGCGATCTTTACAGAGTTCATATTCTTACCTTAATCAGCGGTGTTGGTTGTGTTAACTCAGGAAGTCTGCACGAGCAGGAGAAAACATATCAAGTAATATACTGTCTTGCTCAAGAGCAACTGCACCGTGCACAAAGTGCTTAGGTGCGATATAAGCATCACCAGCTTTAAGTACTTTTTTTACACCATCGACTTCAGCTTCAAAGCTACCGCTTACTACATAACCAATTTGGTCATGAATTTCGTGTGCGTGCGGAGCCCCAATAGCACCTTTATCAAAACATAGATGGACAGCCATTAGCTCGTCAGTGTAACCAACAATTTTACGCTTGATGCCACCGCCCAACTCTTCCCAAGGATTTTCTTGCAAATTAAAGAAATGGTTCATGTAGGTTCTCCTAAGCAAATATCGAATCAAATTTTCATGCTGGGTATTATAACCAAATCCACAATAAATAATACAATATGTTTTTATTGTGTGATACTAATCAATCTCATCTCATTTTTTTGTTTATAATCAGTTGGTTGTATTTTCATTGATCTTTTGGTAGCTGTATGAACAGCCTCGTTTAAAAGGGAAATTTGTGATTTCCTTCATTATTTAACGAGTATTTAGTATGATTTAATCTCATATTGTATTACTTTATGCGGAGTTTAAGAAACGAATCTCTTTAGTAAGAGGGTGACAAAAATTATGACGACACAACCAATTTTGCTGACGAATGCAGAAATAGAGCAGCTTCACCAAGAAATAGGACGCCCTAGCTTAATGGGGAAAACTATTGAAGCGTATAAGAAAGAGGTGGAGGCATTTATGCGTTTGCCACTTGATGTTCCTGGACATGGTGAAGCGGGTGGTTATGAACATAACCGCCATAAACAAAACTATACGTACATGAACTTAGCCGGTCGTCTTTTCTTGATCACTAAAGAGGATAAATACGCGAAATTTGTCCGTGATTTATTAGCGATTTATGCCGAAAAATACCTCACGTTTGATTTTCATGTTCAGAAAAACACCAATCCAACGGGACGCTTATTCCACCAAATTTTGAATGAGCATTGTTGGTTGATGTTTACGAGTTTAGCCTACTCATGCGTTGCTTCTAGCATGACAGAGCAGGAACGCCACGCTGTTGTGACGCGTATTTTTGAACCTATGCTGGACATGTTTACCGTTAAATACGCTCATGACTTTGACCGAATTCATAACCACGGCATTTGGGCTGTGGCGGCGGTTGGTATTTGTGGTTTGGCGATTGGTAAACGTAAGTACTTAGACATGTCGGTCTATGGCTTAGAGCGTAATGAAACGGGTGGTTTCCTAGCGCAGATTTCACAATTATTCGCGCCTTCTGGCTACTACATGGAAGGGCCTTACTATCACCGCTATGCGATTCGCCCGACCTGTGTGTTTGCGGAAGTGATTCACCGCCATATGCCTGAAATTGATATTTATAATTATAAAGACAAAGTGATTGGCAATACGGTACAGGCATTACTTGCCACCGCGTATCCGAACGGAGAGTTCCCTGCATTGAATGATGCTTCACGTACCATGGGCATCACTGATATGGGTGTGCAGGTTGCGTTAAGTGTTTATGCAAAACACTACGGATCTCAAGACCCTGGTGGTGTTGATAATAATATTTTAGGCATGGCGAAAATTCAAAATTCAGTATGGATGCATTCGTGTGGATTGGAGTTGTCACAAGCGTATGAGAAAGCAACGGCTCAGCGTGAAATTGGCATGCCTTTTTGGCCAAGTGTTGAGCTTAATGAAGGTCCTAATGGTGATAAGGGCGCACAAGGCTTTATCCGTATGCAGGATAAAAAAGGCGATGTGTCTCAACTGGTGATGAACTACGGTCAGCATGGTATGGGTCATGGCAACTTTGACACGCTCGGTATTTCGTTTTTTAACCGCGGTCATGAAGTACTGCGTGAATACGGCTTCTGTCGTTGGGTTAATGTTGAGCCTAAATTCGGCGGCCGTTACCTAGACGAAAACAAATCGTACGCTCGTCAGACCATTGCTCATAACGCAGTAACGATTGATGAAAAATGTCAGAATAACTTCGACGTTGAACGTGCAGACTCAGTACACGGTTTGCCTCATTTCTTCAAAGTAGAAGATGAGAAAGTCAATGGCATGAGTGCATTTGCCAACGATCACTACGATGGTTTTGACATGCAACGCAGCGTATTCATGCTAAACATTGAAGAGCTAGAATCTCCGTTATTGTTAGACCTATATCGCTTAGATTCTACAAAAGGCGGTGAAGGTGAGCACCAGTACGATTACTCCCATCAATATGCAGGTCAGATTGTTCGTACTAACTTTGAATACCAAACTCATAAAGAATTAAATACCTTAGGCAGCGATTTTGGTTATCAACACCTTTGGAACGTAGCCAGTGGTGAAGTAAGCCAAACGGCATTGGTAAGTTGGCTACAAAACAACACCTACTACACATGGTTGGGCACAAGTTCAAACGACAATGCTGAAGTTATCTTCACTCGCTCTGGGGCAAATGATCCATCATTCAATTTACGCAGTGAACCAGCATTCATCCTTCGCAGTAAAGGTGAATCAACCTTGTTTGCTTCAGTACTTGAGACACACGGCTACTTCAATGAAGAGTTCGAACAGTCAGTAAGTGCGCGAGGTGTTGTACAAAACATCACTATTATTGGTCATAATGACGTTGGTTCCGTTGTCGAAATTAAGACTGCGGTTTCTGACGTAATCGTGATGATCAGTAATCAACTTGGTGCAACAGAAAACACCAAACATACCTTAGAATTCCATGGTAAAGCATACAGTTGGACAGGTTTCTATTCTTTAGAAATCAATCAATTAGAGCAAGACCCCGCTGGGCAGGAGAAAAAATAATGAGCTATCAACCACTATTACTTAACTTTGAAGAAGCCGCAGAGCTTCGTAAAGATCTTGGCAAGGATAGCCTGTTAGGAAAAGCGCTTGCGCGTGATATTAAACAAACTGACGCTTATATGGCGGAAGTTGGCATTGAAGTGCCAGGTCATGGTGAAGGTGGCGGCTATGAGCATAATCGCCATAAGCAAAACTATATCCATATGGATCTTGCAGGTCGTCTGTTTCTCATTACCGAACAAGCGAAATATCGTGATTATATCGTGGATATGCTTACCGCGTACGCAACGGTCTATCCAACGCTTGAAAGCAACGTAAGCCGTGACTCTAATCCTCCAGGTAAGCTGTTCCACCAAACGCTGAACGAAAACATGTGGATGCTGTACGCATCTTGTGCTTACAGCTGCATTTATCACACGATTTCAGAAGAGCAGAAACGTCTTATTGAAGATGATCTTCTTAAGCAGATGATTGAAATGTTCGTAGTCACTTATGCACACGACTTCGACATCGTACACAACCATGGCCTATGGGCAGTGGCTGCGGTAGGTATCTGTGGTTACGCGATAAATGATCAAGAGTCAGTGGACAAAGCGCTTTACGGCCTGAAACTAGACAAAGTCAGCGGCGGTTTCCTCGCGCAACTTGACCAACTGTTCTCGCCAGATGGCTACTACATGGAAGGTCCTTACTACCACCGTTTCTCGTTACGTCCAATCTACCTGTTTGCAGAAGCGATTGAACGTCGCCAACCAGAGCTTGGTATTTACGAATTCAACGATTCAGTAATTAAGACAACCTCTTACGCGGTATTTAAAACAGCATTCCCAGACGGCACATTGCCAGCACTGAACGATTCATCGAAAACGATTTCTATCAATGATGAGGGCGTAATCATGGCAACGTCTGTGTGTTACCACCGTTACGAGCAAACGGATACTTTACTTGGTATGGCAAATCACCAACAAGACGTATGGGTTCATTCATCTGGTCAAACACTTTCTAATGCGGTTGCAAAGGCAGAAAATATAAAAGCATTTAATTGGGGAAGCCTGTTTGTTACCGATGGCCCTAAAGGTGAGAAAGGTGGCGTAAGCATTCTTCGTCACCGTGACGATCAAGACGACGACACCATGGCGTTGATCTGGTTTGGTCAACACGGCAGCGATCACCAGTACCACTCAGCACTTGATCACGGCCACTACGACGGTCTACACCTCAGTGTATTCAACCGTGGTCATGAAGTGTTGCACGATTATGGTTTTGGTCGTTGGGTAAACGTTGAACCAAAATTTGGCGGTCGTTACATTCCAGAAAATAAATCTTACTGCAAGCAAACCGTCGCTCACAACACAGTAACGGTTGATCAAAAAACACAAAACAACTTCGATACCGCATTGGCTGAGTCTAAGTTTGGTCAGAAGCATTTCTTTGTTGCCGACAATAAATCTTTACAAGGAATGAGCGGCTCTATTTCTGACTACTACACTGGCGTCGATATGCAACGCAGTGTACTTCTTGCTGAAATTCCTGAATTTGAAAAACCGCTAGTGATTGATATCTACCGTATTGAAGCGGATGCAGAGCATCAGTATGACTTACCAGTCCATCATTCAGGTCAAATTATTCGTACTGATTTTGATTACCAAATCGAAAGCACGTTGAAGCCACTTGGTGAAGATAACGGTTACCAACATCTATGGAACGTTGCGTCAGGTAAAGTCGAAGGTAGCTCACTGGTTAGTTGGTTACACGATAACAGTTACTACAGCATGGTCACTAGTGCGGTTGAAGGGAGTGAAGTAATTTTTGTTCGCACAGGGGCAAATGATCCAGACTTTAACTTAAAGAGCGAACCTGCATTTATTTTGCGTCAGTCTGGTCAAAACCATGTGTTTGCATCAGTACTAGAAACTCACGGTTACTTTAACGAATCTATAGAGGCATCGGTAGGTGCTCGCGGTCTTGTTGAATCTGTGTCTGTTGCGGGCCATAACAGTGTCGGGACTGTTATCCGCATACAGACCACTTCGGGTAACACTTACCACTACGGCATTTCAAACCAAGCTGAGAATGAACAAAATACGCTTCATTCGGTAGAGTTTGGTGGTGAAACGTTCTCGTGGGAAGGTGCGTTCGCCCAACTATAATATTTTCGACACTCATATCTTTGCGGGAACGAAGATAGAGATTACATCGGAAATAAGTCCAAGCCAGATAGCTGATGTTATCTGGCTTTTTTTGATATGACGAACTAGATATTGGATTTGATATCGGTGTGGAGGCTGTAGGAGAGAGGAACACCCACTTTCCTATCGAGTTGTTAAGCGCTATAAATTTAGTCATACATCAGCTTTTCAGCTTTCTGCATATCGAATTCTTTCAGTGACTTTCTGGCTAAATGCCGGAACGGCAGCATCTTAACGATTTCTTCAAAGGGCTGAATCGCGAAGGCCCAAAAAATTGACCCATCGAAAACAAGCACAATCAACGCACATAACGGGATTGAAATAATCCACTGACCAGTGAAATTAATCTTAAAGACATCGGTGGTTTTTCCTAGGGCTCGTAAGACATTGCCATGCACCGTGTTATAACCTCGAACGATAGGTAAAAAGATATATAACGGAGCAATAGCAGCCAGTGCATGGTAAGTTGATGGCGCTAACTCTGGGTAAATATCACCAATGACAACACTTATTGCTGCAAAAAGCCCTGCACAGAGAATGGAAATGTAAACCGCAACATCAATACTAGTATCGACATCTTTTACAAGGCTATCCATTTTACGTGAGCCTATCGCTTGGCTGATGGTGATCGCTGAAGAATGAGCCCAGGCCGTGATAAATTGAGATCCTGCGCGAACCCAAGGCATAACGAGTGTAATCGCTACATAAGCGTTAATATTCAGTTGTGAATAGATTAACTGATAGATAGTGGCCCCTATCGATAGAATGGTGATGTTTGCCGCAACTGGAAAAATTTCAAGGAAATGCTGGCGAATATTACGAGCTAATGAAGGTAAGTGAGGGCGGATATCAAGATTAACGTGTGAACCGAAATGTAAACAGACCGAGAGATACAGCAACCGGACACCAATCGCGATAAGACTTCCAAGTGCAGCCCCTTGAACACCAATGCCTTCAAATTGAGAAAATCCATGTATGAAAACAAAAGACAGTAAGGCATTGAGCGGCATTTCAATTAAGTAGCCTTTGAAAGGGATTTTTGTCCTTCCTAGGCCATTAAACAGGGCGATCATCACCTGTGTCAGTGCGGTAAATAACACAAGGTATTTGGAAATACTGAGGTAACTGTTGATTTGTACGTAAAGCGATGAATCATCGGTCAGTAGTTGGATCAACGATTGGTCAAACAGCGTTAACAGTAGCCAGAAAAAGATGGCAGCTAACGAATTGATGATTAACCCAGACAAAAAAGCCTTCGATAGTGAAGTATTTAACCCAGAACCAACTGCGCGACTTAGTACTAATTGAGTGCCGTTAGCCAAAGCCATCTGAATACCTAATACAAACGCAATTATCGTCGTCGCGATACCCATAGCTGCTAAAGAAAGTTCACCTAGTGGAGATACAAGTAGAGTATCAATCATTAACATTGACTGCATTAAAATGGCATTAAGCGCCAATGGCCAGGCGAGTGATAGATTCTTTCGAAGGTAAGATTGGGAAGACACAAAGACCACCTAAAATAAAAGCAACAACAAGGTGGCTTTGTGCGCCACAATGGTATTGCGCTAATGAACTTCAATGATATTTAACCGCAAAAGACAACTAGCTTATTGCAAGTTAATTCACGTTGTTTGCGGCTCAACTTTCTGTTTAATAGATATTTAATATCTCGCTTATCGGCTAGCTAGCGATATGGGCGAGTTTTTGGTTTTCATCATCTAGCAGTCGTTGCGAAGCAATTCTAGCTTGAGAAGCATTACCCGTCATGATGGCATCGTAAATAGCCTTGTGCTCTGATAAACAGAATCGACCGCCTTCGGCGGAATGGTCGATAAACTGTTTAAAAATAGCAGACAAAATATTGCTAAACGGGATGTAAAATTGATTGTCTGTTGACAGAAAAATAGTCTGGTGAAACTGATGATCATTGAGTGCCCAGCTGTCGTAATCAAAGCTGTTGGCAGCCCGCGTCATTTCTTGGAAAAAAATCGACAGCTGTTTACGTTGCTCCACAGTGGCATTGGTCGCAGCAAGTGCACAAGCTTCTGGTTCTAAGGCTTTTCGTAATCCTAAAAACTGTGAAAGGAATGGCTGAATATCGTCTAAATCTTGAATCCAGTCGAGCAATTGAGGGTCTAAAAATTGCCATTGTGCACGGGGAGAAACTAAAGTGCCTACCTTTGGCTTAGACTCAATAAGTCCCTTAGCTGAAACCAATTTTGTTGATTCTCTTAACGTAGTTCGACTGATCCCGAGTTGCTGACACAGTGTCATTTCATTAGGCAGTTTATAATGTTCTTTAAGCTCACCTGATAATATTTTTCGTGCTAGTTGCCTAGCAACTTGTACATGAATTCTTCGGCTAGAATCTTCAACCAAGGAGAATAGCGACATAGTGGCCACCTTATGCAGTGCTGTGTTTGAAGCGTAATGATTAGAAAACCAAGCAAAAATGCTCCTCTATATGATATAAATAATACAATATTACCTTGTTAATTCAAATGACAAGCTGAACCATTGGTCAAATATTGTGATTTGAGATCAAGATATGTGATTTGGTGCACGCTTATTGGTTACAGTGATGATGTGGAAGAGGGGGCAAGCAAGGATTGGAGCATGTCATTGATACAAGAAAGTCAAAATAGCAGTTTAAAAGCACTTAAATACATCACGTTTATAGAAAGTAGGTTTGTTGCCATTGAGTATAAAGTGCTATAATTTTCGTTAAATAATACATATTAAAAATAAGTAGTAACCTATGGCGAGTGCTTTTAATTCTATCTCTGATTCAAAACGTAGTTTGCATGTACAAGTTGCTCGTGAAATTGCACGTGGCATTCTTTCTGGTGATTTACCCCAAGGTTCGATTATTCCGGGGGAGATGGATCTTTGTGAACAGTTTGGTGTTAGTCGAACTGCGTTGCGTGAGGCTGTTAAGTTATTGACATCCAAAGGGCTTTTGGAGTCTAGGCCAAAAATTGGCACACGCGTTATGAACCGAGCTTACTGGAACTTTTTAGACTCTCAGCTTATCGAATGGATGGATGGGTTGGCTGACAACGATGAATTTTGTCTTCAATTTCTCGGCCTCCGGTATGCCATTGAACCTGCTGCTTGCGCTTTAGCCGCTCGCAACGCAACGGCAGAGCAACGCATTGAACTTTCTGCGGCTTTTCAAGCGATGTGTGAAGTGGCTGAAGCTGAAGAGTTTGACCAACAGCGATGGTTGGAAGTGGATACAAAATTTCATAGTCTGATTTTTAACTCAACAGGCAATGACTTCTACCTGCCGTTTGGTAACATTTTGACCACTATGTTTGTCAACTTTATATCGCACTCTTCTGAGGAAGGGAGTACCTGTATTAATGAACATCGCCACATCTACGATGCGATTATGGCTGGTAATAGTGAAAAAGCTCGCCAAGCTTCGGCAGACCATTTGCAGGCGACGAATCACCGGTTGCCAGTCGTTAATTAGTTCAAAACGACGTATTACGCTTTTGTGATTAATTTTAAAAAAAGCATACATTGGTATGCTTTTTTTATTTGGTTGATTATATAATAATACTAATCAACCAAAGGTATTCGTCATGACACAATCTCTATTGCCAAATATTGTTCAGTTTGTTGGTCAAATTGATCCCTTTGATAAAGTTCCTAAAGAGGCATTAAGAGAGCTTTCTAGCCATATTCAAATTGTGTATCTCGCCAAAGGTGAGGTCATTGATTTATGTCTCGAAGGTCAAGATAAATCCTTTAATGGAATTCGAAGAATAACCAAAGAAAGTATAATGAACTAATTATAATTCCATGTTTCATTACTTATTTTTTAATGTAATGCATTAAATAGTGAGGTTATCAGTAAGTGAGATGATAAATATATTAGCGCTTCAATAAAGCATATGCAGATTATGAGTATACTTACTTCCGTGATTGCAAAGATGGTGATAATAAGCAATCAACGATATTTCTCGAAATAAAATCTATTCAAGAAATAAAACTTAACAAAATACGCCATATATAATCATGATATTTATTTAATGGAGTCATAAATGTTTGCAAGTTCCATTTCTGCTGAAAAAAAAACACACACAAAGATGTAGAAGGTGAAAGAACCTTTCCATCTTTCCTCGTACAGAAGGTTAGTCACTCGCCTTTTAGATGTATACCTACATTTCTACAATCCCCTTCGACGACACTTGCGGATAAAGATCGCAACACAGAGCCTGAAGGAGTAGCTCGTCTACCTGCATGTCTACAATCCCTTTCGACGACACTTGCGGATAAAGATCGCAACACAGAGCCTGAAGGAGTAGCTCGTCTACCTGCATGTCTACAATCCCTTTCGACGACACTTGCGGATAAAGATCGCAACACAGAGCCTGAAGGAGTAGCTCGTCTACCTGCATGTATACAACCCTCTTCGACGACACTTGCGGATCAAGATCGCAAAGGAATAGCTCATCAATCTACATGGATACAGTCCAATTCGGCGGGTACGACGAGTGTAACTCCTCGTCGAGTAGATCAACAAAGTTTAGTGAATATAGGCATTGAAGAGCGCCATATCTCAAAAATCAGAGAGGGCAAGTTCAGCTCAAAAACCTTGAAAAAACTGGAGAATCTTACTTTAGAGCAGCAACAGCAACTGAAAGGTTGGGGAATTGTCGGTGATACATTAAGCAATTTAGTAAGCGGTGCCGGGAGTGGTTTAAAAAATCTAAATGCAGTATTGGGTATCACGCCAGAGCAAAAGGAAAAGCTAAGAACTTTTGGGATCACCCCCGACAAATTAGTTAAAGTACTCGATTGTTATGGCGGTTCCACAGCTCTGGAGAAATTGCTTAATCTCACGTCAGAACAGGAAAAAACATTGAATAATTTGGGAGTGCTAGGTGATAAATTTGTCTTTATTATGAAATGCGATGGTGCTTCAAATAACATGCAGACATTGCTTACACTTACGCAAGAGCAGGAGGAAACGCTAAAGGAGCTGAGAATCACTGATGACAAGTTAATTCGTGTAGTCGGACATACTGGTGGTGCTAAAACTCTTCGGGCCTTGTCGAATCTTACGTCAGACCAAAAGGTAAAGTTGAATAATCTGGATATCAAAGGGGACAGATTGGTTCGCTTATTAGGACATAAAGGCGGTTTTAATACTCTACAGACCGTGCTGGCTCTTTCGCCAAAGGAGGAGACAAAGCTGAATGATCTGGGGCTTAAGACTGACGCCTTAGTTCGTATAGCGGGACGTTCTGGTGGTTCCAACAGTCTACAGGCCTTGCTGGAAATCACGTCAGAGAAGAATGAAGAGCTAAAAAAACTGGGGATCACTGCTGACGAGTTACTTTGTATAGTGGGACAATTTGGTGGTTCCAAAAATCTGAGGTTCTTACTGGCTCTCCAACCTGAAGAGAAGGAAAAACTGATTGGTATGGAGATTACTGCCAAAAAATTAGTTTGTATCATGGGACATGCTGGTGGTGCCAAAAATCTGCAGTCCTTGCTGGATCTCCAATTTGAAGAGAAGGAAAAACTGATTAGTCTTGGGATCACTACTGTTGAGGACTTAGTTTGTATCGTGGGGCAATCTGGTGGTTCCAAAAATCTAAAGTCCTTGCTGGATCTCCAACCTGAACAGAGGAAAAAACTGATTGATATGAAGATTACTGACAAAAAATTAGTTTGTATCGTGGGACAATCTGGTGGTTCCAAAAGTCTAAAGTCCTTGCTGGATCTCCAACCTGAACAGGAGAATAAACTGATTAATATGGGGATCACTGCAGACAACTTAGTTCGTCTCGTGGGACGTGGTGGTGCCAACAGTCTACAGGCCGTGCTGGGCCTCCTACCTGAACAGGAGAAAAAACTGCATGATCTTGGGATCACTACTGTTGGCCAGTTAGTTTATATTGTGGGACATTCTGGTGGTGCCAACAGTCTACAGGTCGTGCTGGGTCTCCTACCTGAACAGAAGAAAAGACTGATTGATATGGAGATTACTGGCAAAAACTTAGGTTGTATCTTGGGACAATCTGGTGGTTCCAGAAGTCTACAGTCCTTGCTGGATCTCCAACCTGAACAGGAGAAAAAACTGATTAATCTGGGGCTCACTGCAGACAACTTAGTTCGTATAGTGCAACGTGGTGGTGGTTCCAGCACTTTGCCGATAGTCCTAGCTCTCACGCCTGAGCAGGAGAAAAAGTTGAATGATTTTGAGATCACAAAGGATCTGCTAGTCAACGTTGTAAGAACAACTAATCGTGCAAAAAATCTGCGGACCCTGCTAGATATCACACCGGAGCAGAAGGAAGAGCTGGATAAGTTGGAGATCACTAGTGGTGAATTAGTTAGTGTAGTCGAACATGGTGGTGATAAAAATCTGAAGGCTCTACTTGGACATCTTCCTAATTTGGATAAACGATATGCCCATCAGGCTGTGAGACTTTTAAATCAAAATGACGCTCATGCCTCTTTTTCCAATCAATACCAAGAGATGATTAAGCAAGACCGTTTACAAGATGGGGGCGATGGTCAGCGAGCGTCGGTAATTAGGTGGGCTGTGCCTCAAACCCCACCCATTTTACAAGTTAGAACAGTTGACCAGCGAGGGTCAGTAATTGTTGCTCGAGACTCTGTTATTGTTAACAATATGACTCGACTACATGTGCAATCTGAACCATCAACTACACACATGGAGGTAAAACAAGAGCCAAGTTGTGAAAGTCATGACGAAGTGTGTATTGACTCTCACCAACTGCGTAAAAGGCCACTCATAGATAACGGAGCGCCCATTTTAAGAAAATCTACAAATCCATCGCAATCGGCAGTTGCTTTAACAGAGGATAGCATCAATAGCTGGAGAGTTATTCAATATGGAGCTGAGTTAAAGAAAGCTTTAAATTCGCTATCAAATGCCGGGAAAAGGAGTGAGACTAAAAGTGCTATTGCAGTTAAATGTAAAGATTTTTTAAAGAAATCAATGGAAGGTCAACATGCTGCTTGGATTAATTCATGGGCAGATACAGACGTGCCTGTAGATGATGGACCGCTGCGTGGGCAGTCCGTATTTGCCAAACGTAATATGAAAGAATTTGAAGTACTGGGGGCTTACTCTGGGATCTTGCATGAAGATGAACGCTCACTCGATTATGCTATAAGAAAAGAGGGATCAGTACCAGTATTGACGTATTTATGGACTACTCCATCAAAGAAGAGAAGCATCGACGCCTCTCAGTATGCGAATTCATTAGCCACAATAAATACTGCCCATTTACCGAATAGTAGTAAGCCACAAGAAACACTTGCTAAACATAATAATCTTGACTATGTCAGATTTGGTCCTAACTATGTGTTTTATGTAGCACTGAAAGATATAAAGCAGGGCGAGGAGTTGCTTATTGATTATGGGCCTAGCTATGACCCATTTCACATAAAAGAAGAGGCTATAGATGACTCGATAAGTTGAATATAGGCACAGAGTTATAAGCACCATATTTTATTTTCAATACCTGTCTATCATCAAATAAAACAATAAGACTGCGCTGTTTCTATAAAATCAAAATGAAGATTAATGGTATCACCAAATTAATTCTGGATATCCTTCCTACTTGAAGTTGTAGCGGGGCTGGCTACGTTTGCTCACCCCAATCACAGAGTTTATCTATGCTCATGGGTATTCACTTATTTGCCGTCTACCTGCAACTTCAAGTAGTTTGAGTATAGCTGCTAAATACAGCATTAATAGTCTTTAAACGGCGCAGTTTCTTAGGGTTGTTGACCATATAACACCACGCTTGATACCCTGCTTGTTGCAGTTTTTGAACATGTTTTTTGCTTGTGTTCAACGGAAGTTTAAGTTGCAGCTAAAAGCATTGATATTTAGCTGTGAATAGAGCAACTGGTAGAGAGTGGCTCCTATCTTCTTCTGCAACTTTTCAAGCCATGAGTGAGGTGGCTGAAGCTCAAGAGTTTGACCAATAACGATGGTTGGAAGTGGATACAAATTTTCATAGTATGCTTTTTTGTGTTGTAGGTTATATAATAATACTAATCAACCAAAGGTATTCGTCATGACACAATCTCTATTGCCAAATATTGTTCAGTTTGTTGGTCAAATTGATCCCTTTGATAAAGTTCCTAAAGAGGCATTAAGAGAGCTTTCTAGCCATATTCAAATTGTGTATCTCGCCAAAGGTGAAGTCATTGATTTATGTCTAGAAGGACAAGAAAAATCGTTGTATATCATCCGTACTGGCTCAATGGAGCAACGAAAGGCGGATGGCGTTCTGCGCGCGAGACTTGGTACTGAAGACCTGTTTGGTTTTACTTTTCTTGAAGGTAATGTCGATGATAATAATGGTTATAGCGCTATTGCCATAGAGAATACTCTACTCTATGTCATACCTAATTCGGCCCTACAAAATCTTTTTAAACAATTTCCGAGTAGTGTCGAGCATTTTGCATCTCAAGCTCAAGTACGATTAAAGTCAGCACTGGATGTGGTTTGGTCTAATAAAGAAAAAGGCCTGTTTATTCGCCGTGTGGAAGAAGTAGCGAGTGGACGCGTTGCTGTTGTGCAAGCTGACCAATCCATTCAGTCTGTTGCTCATGAAATGCGTGTAGTGATGCGTTCGTCTTGTGCCGTCATCTTGGAAGATGGTGCCATTGTTGGTTTGATTACTGATAGAGATATGACAAAGCGTGTTATTGCCCATGCCACTCCAATTGATGCACCGATTTCAAGTGTTATGACGCATTCACCACTTACCATTAAACCGGATGATCTCGTATTACATGCGGCTTCCATTATGATGCAATTTAATATTCGTAATTTACCTGTAGTCGACAATAATAAAGTGGTTGGATTGCTGACTACATCTCATCTTGTTCAAAACCATCGTGTACAGGCGATCTTCCTAATTGAAAAAATAAAATACGCAGACAGTGTAAAAACATTAAGTACTTTTACTGCGGAACGCCAAGCTATCTTTGAAGCGCTCGTTGAAGGAAGAGTTTCACCTGAGACAATCGGTAAAGTCATGACAATGATTATGGATTCCTATACTCGACGGTTGATTAAAATTGCTATTGATCACTTAGGACCGCCACCGTGTGATTTTTCATGGATCGTTGCTGGTTCTCATGCCCGAAATGAAGTCCACATGCTATCTGATCAAGATAGTGCGATAGTACTGGCTGACGAAGCGACTGATAGTGACCGTTTATATTTTAATCATTTGGCCATGATTGTTAGTAATGGACTCGCCAGTTGTGATTATCCACTATGTCCTGGTAAGTATATGGCTGCAACGCCAAAGTGGTGCCAACCTTTGAATGTATGGAAGCATTACTATAAAAAATGGGTAGCGAATCCAGAATACGAGTGTTTGCTTAATATCAGCGTTTTTCTCGAAATCCGTACCATATATGGCAACAGTGATTATGAGCAAATATTACGAGATGAGCTGCATAAAAACATTCGTGCTAACCGCGAGTTTCTTAGTACGCTAGTAAAAGATGCGATTAACACTAATCCGCCACTAGGGATATTCAATAGTCTGGTTCTTGAAAAATCAGGGGAAAATCGGAAAACACTGAATATCAAGAAATACGCTATTAACCTTATTATTGATTTGGCTCGTATTTACGGCCTGGCGGTTGAGTGTGACTTATCCGCAACGGATGAACGATTTAAAGCCGCGAATGGCAAAGGTATTCTTAGTGATGACTCTTTCAAAAACATCTTAGGGGCGTACCAATTTATTTTGTCGTTCCGTTTTAGCCACCAGTTGGCTGCTTTAAAGAAGGGTGAAGAACCCAATAATCATATCAATCCGGATCATTTTGGCAGTTTCGAACGCAAACACCTTAAAGACGCATTTCGCATTATCGCAGATCTCCAAGAAGCGGTGAAAATCCGTTTTGGGAGCCGCTAATGTTATCTTATTTTCATCCCTTTGAGAGGTTAAAAAGGCGTCGTAATCATTACTTAAAAACTAGAGTGTTACCGAAAGTACTAAGCAAACTAGTCACATTGCCAGATCTCGATGTTAAACAGCTTAGCAGTGATATTGACTTCATTGTGTTGGATATCGAAACGACAGGTCTGGACTTCGAATCGGATCATATCTTGTCGCTCGGCTGGGTTGAGGTATCGTGTAATAGAGTTGATCTTGCGACTTGTCAGCATATGTATGTAAATAACCAATCTCAAGTCAAACCAGAAACGGCAGTCATTAATCATATTACGCCCCAAATGTTGATAGGTGGAGTGCCATTACACGATGCTATGCTGGCTTTTTTTGAAGCAGCTCAAGATAAGGTGCTGGTGGCTCACGCCTGTATTGTTGAGGCCAACTTTATTGATCATTATCTTAAAACGTATTTCGATGTATCAGGCCTGCCTTTAATTTGGCTAGATACAATGAGTATGGAAAAGCAGATGGAAAAAGCTATCAGCCATCATGAAGAGCCGGATGTTACCTTATCAGGTACACGTGTTAGATATCGTTTACCTGAATACAATGGACATAATGCACTAGCAGATGCAGTAGCAACAGCTGAGTTGCTATTGGCTCAGCAAAAGCGTCTTTCTCCCCATCATCCCCCTGCTTTTGGCTCACTTTACCGAATAAGCCAATAACTTTAATCACAGTTGTCTTTTAACTATTTTTTATTCTTACTTTATTAGGTTTCCATGAACCAAAAAACAATTACTCATGCCATCTTGTTGCTTGTGTTGGCTAATTTATTAGCTTCTTTATCCGATGTTTCTTTGAAAATGCTAAATGGAGAAGTGCCAACGTTTCAATATGTCTTTATTCGTCAAGTACTAAGCTTACTTATTATATTTCCCTTATGGTTACGTTTGCCAAAAGTGAAACGTATGAATGGTTTTAGCCAAGTGACTTTTTGGCGAGCCCAGCTCATCTTATTAGGCAGTGCGTGTGCTATGGTGGCGATCACACACTTAACATTGGCTACAGCGAATGCGATGTTTTATGTTGGACCGTTGTTGGTTTTACCTTTATCAGTGGTGCTACTTAAAGAAAACCCACCACTTGGAAAAATAATTGCTACAACCATTGGTTTTTTAGGAGTGTTGATTGTATTGCGTCCGGAGCACTTTCATTGGGCCGCCATTGTTGCTTTAGGTAGTGCGCTAGCTATTGGATTAGGTAATATACTTATCCGTCGATTACCGACTGACCAGCCATTAGTGTGCACACTGTTTTGGACAACATTGATGACTTTGCCACTGGCTTTAGTTTTGGCGGTTTATGAATGGCAAGTTATTAGTTGGCAGCACGTGATGTGGATTATGGCGATAAATCTTTTTGTACTTGCGTATCATGCCTTGGTGGTTATCGCATTTAAAAAAGCTCCTGCTAGCCAAATAGCACTGGCTGAGTATTCTGGCTTAGCATTTGTCACGTTTTTTGGTGTAATTTGGTTTGATGAAATTCCCGATATTTTCACCGCCTTCGGAATAGCACTTATTGTTATACCAATGATGCCAATTCGTTGGAAACCAATGCTGAGAAGTCTTACTAGGAAAAGAAAGCAACGCGTTATTGAATAACAAAATGAAAAAAGCGCTCGGCAAATGCCGAGCGCTTTTAAATGAATGCAATAGACTTGAATGTTAGAAACTGTAACTCACACCGATACGGCTGCGTAGTTCATAATCATTGTTAGTTGTCGAGCCGTCACCGATATCGAACCCGCCATTATCTTTGTAGCTGATGTAGCCAAATTCAACGTATGGAGACCATTGGCCAATTGTACGTCGAATGGTTGAATTGTATTCTACATCAGTTTCTTTATCTTTGAATAACTCGTAATCATCAGCTTTGTAGTAATTTGCTTCTAAACCAAAGCTCCATTTTTCGTACTTGTAGCCGAGATTACCAGTTAGGCGATGGCGACGTTTATCATCTGTATTATTATTTTGATACATGTCATAGCGATAACGACCGCTCAGAGTGAGTCCTTCGACATTATCAAAAGCATAAGTAACGCGCAGTTGAGGCTTATAGGTCATGCCCGAAGAACGGCCTTCAACAGGCATACCTGGGATTAATGTCCAATTGTCGTTAAGTTTAACACGGTAGCCCCAATCGAATTCCCAACCATTATTCTGTAGGTCTTCTAAAAATTCGCCATCTTTGCCTTTGAACTTTAGTTCACCGCTAAAGTAAAGATTGTTGATACTTTCGTTTATTTTTACACGCGTAGCGTGTTGCTCTGAGCTGTGTTTGTATTCATGGCGAATATCAATAGATGCAGAAAGTGCAGAAGTTGAAAGTAGGGTGGTGCACACTGCAATAGTCAGTTTATTGATTGGTTTCATTTTATGATACTCTATTTGTATTAAGATATGCTTATTATATTTGTATGGGTTAATAATGACTGTGATAGCGATCGCTCTTGTGCCTTTACGAAGAAATAAGGATGTAAAATAATATTTCAAATGATATTTATCTTTTTATATCAATGGGTTGTGTTGGCTTTGTGCCGGTGGTTATTAGAGGGGGATTTTTGGAATTGTGATTCGAAGCAAGTTTTCAAGGTCTGAAATCTATCTCCATAAGTTATTTTGTAATACAAAGCTGCTTAGGTTTGACTTGTGAAATGGTCTACGAAGAGGAAATAGAGTGATATCGTTAACTTGTTACTGACCTTCATTATCGCCAGAAAGAGGCGATAATGAAGAGTAGAAAAACAATAGTTTAGGAAATGGCAATTAGATCAGGTAGTGGGGGATTTTAATCACAGCTTTTCTTACAAGTTTGTCTTCTCCAACAGAACATAATGGTCGATGAACTTCGTTGGGATAAAAAATGACAAAATCACCGTTATTGATCGTGACAAATTGCTCATTGCTAGCCTGCTCAAATAGAGTCACATCATTTTCAAGCTCATCCAGTGCTTCGAGTTCCGGTGCTAAATCATATGTGTAACCGAGTGACTCAACGCCATCCAGCATCAGTTGCACATCGATATACTTTTTGTGGATTTCAGCTTTACGTACCGAAGTTTGTTCAGTTTTCATTTCCATTAAGATAACGAACACCTCTGGATGAGAAAGCGTATATTTTCCCGTATGGTTTTCTTTTGCAATGGCGAGTGATTCTTCAATCCAATGTTGAATTTGCGGTTGAATATAGCTTACCTGGTTTAACTTACTAATCGTACCAAATAACATAGTATGTCCTTAAATACATTGATGTTTCTGTTAGGCGTCAATGGGTATATTTAGCCTAGAGTTTTTAATATAGATATTATGGTCTTAGCGAATCGAATAGAGAAGTTCAATATCCCTCTGTGCCCAGACTTCTGCTAGGTTTTTCCTAACAGTAAATGGGCTAAAGTCAGTGCTGGTCGCAAGGTTTATCCACTGTTGATTTTGCATCGCATTTCCTGCTTTGACGTAGATAGGAGTCATTCGCTCTACACGGCGACGTTTGTCTTTTTGGGCATATGGCCATTTAGTTTGTGGGTCATTGTAGTTTGCCATCAGTTGAATCCCTTGTGCTAATGAACCGCCATTCTTATTCGTATAATGCCAGAGATCAATGCCGACTTTATCGCCTAGTTGTGCAATACCGACTAACGGATCCAAACTAAAGTAATGATAGTGGTAAGCACGAGTGCGTTGAACTTCATGTGGTTGGGAGCCATCTTTTTCAAACTGAGTATCAACGCGCATCTTTCCTTTTTGTATCATCTGTTTGGTCAGGAGTTCATTTCCTAGAAAATAGGCGATACCAGCGACTTGGTAGTCATACCATGTACCATGGTTATTGGGTGAGTAGGCTTCACCTTGAGGGCCACCGCTCAAATCATCGACAATTAACCAATCTAAGTAATCGCTATACCACTGAGTAATTTGTTGTTCATCGCTCTTTGTCCACTGTGCAGACTGAGATAAAATTGCGATAGCATCTAATGTACGCTCAACCAATGTCCGTGTGTCAATGATGCCACTACGTCTGCCATCTGCAACCCCGGGAACACCTTGGCCAAAATTCACATTAGGGTTCATTTTAGTGTCTTCGTTGATGAACCACGTTCTGATGTATTCAATACCTTGTGTGGCGTATTTTTCATCTTGACTGAAATAATACGCTAGCGCTAATGCTCGTACCGAGCGGGTGAAGTGGCCAATACGCGTGGAATCGGTTTCATTTGTTTTCGAAGCCGGGTTCGTTTTACCGTCGTGGCGAATCCACGGCAGGCCATCACTTTTACCTTCGTCTGGCCACCAATAAGGACTGATACTCAAATAGTCATGTTTGTCACCACTGGGTGGAATCATCCCTTTGTCTGTTACAGTAAAAGGCCCTTCGACCATAGCGAGTTCGGCCTCTTCTAGCAGTAACTGGTAACTGTGGTTCATTGATGGCGTTACTTTGTCTGAATTTAGAATTGTTCGGTTTGTGTTGAGCGTTGCTTCATCTAAAAACACAAAATTAGCAGCAAAGCCGTTTGTCGCGAACATAAATGAACCAATGCAGGCCGCAAGACGTAGCATTTTATTCTTTTTCATAAAATAGAACCTTAAGTAGTAACGTAATACAAATATGATAAGGCAAAAAGAGGTAGGGATCTGTGAATCTTATCTAATTGCTTGCAATTATGATTCAATGTTTGACGAGTCTTGGTTTTACACTTTAAATACAATGTGTTATGTATTTATCTTGGTGCTGTGTGTTTGAAGGTACGTAGAAAATGTGTTCTACATCAAGAGTTCATGATTTTTATTATTGATTTTATTTGTAGTACAATTATACTTTAGTGAAAAGAATGAACAGGCTAACCTTTTGCCATTCAAAGACCCCGTTCATTTCAGGTTTATAGCCGGTGGCTAAAGAATGATTTATTGAAGCGTTTGAATTAGCACTTCAATTGTTGCTCCCAACTTATAACTATAATGTTTGTTAGGCGTTCTAACGACGATCGAAACCTAGCAACGGATCTCCCTCGATTTACGCTCATACTGACACAGGCAGTACGAGCGTTTTTTTTAATGTCATTGCATCCATATCTAAACCACAATCATTTCTAATCATACAAAAATACTTCTGCTTCTATTGTAAGTGTAAGTAATCACTATTTTAAAATAGGGATATCAAATCAAAATTTAGTATAAAAAGGCATGAAATTGTCGTTTTTGATGCGATTTCATTGAGGTGGCCGATACTTTTAACCACTTTCATATACTTGACTTAGATCACCGAACCACAATGAGGTCATGTTACAACTTAGATTTTAGTCACGCATTTTGAATATTGTACTACAAATAAATCTGGGTGGGATTTATAGTGTGAGCATTAAACCTCATCACTAAAAAGGTCTTAAGATGGAACTCAATACTTTAATCGTAGGAATCTATTTTTTATTCCTAATTGCTATAGGGTGGATGTTTAGAACATTTACCAGTAATACCAGCGACTACTTCCGTGGGGGCGGTAACATGCTGTGGTGGATGGTCGGTGCCACAGCGTTTATGACGCAATTTAGTGCGTGGACATTTACAGGTGCTGCGGGTAAAGCGTTTAATGATGGGTTTGCGGTAGCGATTATTTTCATTGCTAACGCTTTCGGTTATCTAATGAATTACTTGTATTTTGCGCCTAAATTCCGTCAATTGCGTGTAGTTACGGTCATACAAGCGATCCGCATGCGTTTTGGTAAGCACAATGAACAAGTATTCACTTGGTCTGGTATGCCTAATAGTGTTATCTCAGCCGGTATTTGGTTAAACGGTTTGGCGATCATCGCATCGGGTATCTTCGGTTTTGATATGACTACCACAATCATTTTGACTGGCCTTGTGGTGTTAGTGATGTCAGTGACGGGGGGGTCATGGGCGGTTATTGCTTCTGATTTTATGCAGATGGTGATCATCATGGCAGTAACGGTAACCTGTGCTGTCGTTGCAGTTATCCAAGGTGGTGGCGTCGGTGAAATTATTAATAATTTCCCAGTTCAAGAAGGTGCCTCATTTGTTTCAGGTAATGATCTAAATTATCTAAGTATCTTTGGAATTTGGGCATTCTGCATCTTTGTTAAACAATTTAGCATTACGAATAACATGTTGAACTCTTACCGTTACTTGGCGGCAAAAGATTCTAAAAATGCGAAAAAAGCGGCATTGTTAGCGTGTGTATTAATGACGATAGGTCCAATTATTTGGTTTATGCCGTCATGGTTTATCGCTGGTCAAGGTGTTGATTTGGCAGCAACATACCCAGAAGCAGGCAAGAAAGCGGCTGATTTCGCTTACCTATATTTTGTAGAAGAATACATGCCAGCAGGTATGGTTGGGCTTCTTATTGCAGCCATGTTTGCTGCGACCATGTCCTCTATGGACTCAGGGTTAAACCGCAACTCGGGTATCTTTGTTAAGAATTTCTATGAACCAGTTCTGCGCCCTGATGCAACAGAGAAAGAATTGGTTTTCGTTTCTAAAATTACCTCCACCGTGTTCGGCATTGTGATCATTTTGGTGGCGTTGTTTATCAACTCATTAAAAGGGCTAAGCCTGTTCGATACCATGATGTATGTGGGGGCGTTAATTAGCTTCCCAATGACAATTCCAGCCTTCTTTGGTTTCTTTATTAAGAAAACACCCGACTGGGCTGGTTGGGGCACGTTAGTTGTTGGTGCTCTGGTTTCTTACTATGTCGGTTTCGTTATTAACGCAGAAACCGTTCAGAGTTGGTTCGACTTACAACCATTAACGGGTCGTGAATGGGCCGACTTGAAAGTTGCTATTGGCTTAATCAGTCACATGGTGATCACTGGAGGCTTCTTCATGGCAACTACCTTGTTCTACAAACCGCTATCAGCGGAGCGTCAAGCTGATGTTGATAAATTCTTCGAAAACTTAGCCACGCCACTTGTATCAGAGTCTTCTGCACAGCAGAAACTTGATAACAAACAACGCAAAATGCTTGGTTCACTAATTGCCTGTGCAGGTGTCGGTGTGATGACGATGTTTTTACTACCAAACCCGTTCTGGGGACGCATGATTTTTGTATTGTGCGGTGCGATCGTACTTGGTGTAGGTCTACTGTTGGTTAAAGCGGTGGACGATAAAATCGAGAATGCGAACGAAGTAGCGACTGAAAATTAAGTAATGGACTGACTTAATCTCTCTAAAAATTAAAGCGACGATAAATGACTTACGTCGCTTTAACTATTTCTAAAGTGAAGATAAATATGAACAAAACAATGATTTCTGCTGCGATTGTGAGTGCTTTAGCTGTCGCATCTCTTGCTGGCTGTAGCAGTGAGCCGACTAAGAATAATGAGTTTTCAACCACCGCTTCGATTGCTGTTGCTGATATTACTCGCGATTATCTGCTTGCAAGCGATCGCCATCATGTTGTCAATGGTGATCAACTGCATCAAGCCTCACAGGACCAAATTGCAGCTCTTAAAAAGCAAATTGAAAATGCTCCTGATGGTGCGACGATTGTTATCCCCAGTGGTAAGTATGCAAACTTGGGTCAAATCATTATCAAAGCGCAAAACATCACAGTTACCGCACAACAGCCAGGCACAGTATGGTTAACCGGTCTTGTACAATTAGAGCTTAAAGGTAATGACATTACTATCGATGGACTTGTGTTCACCGAAGGTGGCCCAAATGAGAGATTTGGTGCTGTACGTATGATGGGTGATCGCAATACGTTGAAAAATTCAACCTTTTATTACTTCAACCATGATTACACCTATGAGCCCGATGCTCGTCGTTCTGAATATCCAAAATATCTATGGGTGTCGCTGTGGGGCAAAGAAGGGAAAGTCATCAACAACCGATTTGAAGGCAAGCAAAAGCGCGGTACTTTAATTGGGGTTCAAAAAGATGAACAGCCCGATCACCACTTAATCGCGAATAACATCTTCCTTGACCAAAAGCCGAATCAGTTTAATGAATTCGATATTGAACAAGCGATCCGTTATAACGGCAATAGCTGGGAAGCGATTCGAATTGGCGATTCTACAGCGTCTCAGTTTGATTCTAGCTCTCAATTTATCGATAACTTACTGATTGATATGGATGGTGAACGAGAGCTGATTTCGATTAAATCTGGCGATAACACTATTGCAGGCAACACTATTTTTGAAAGTACGGCCTTGATTTCTTTAAGACATGGTAAAGGCAACACGGTTGAAGATAATGTTATCTTAGGCAACGGCAAGCTGCTGACTGGTGGTGTGCGCATTTATGATGAAGATCATGTCATCCGCAATAACTACATTGCAAATACACGTGGTCGTGATGGATTAATAGAAGGGAATGCTGATCTACGTGGTGGTATTGTTATCAATACTGGCATCATTGACGTAAAAAATGGTGAACGTTTAGATCAATCGGTGAAAGGGAAAGAGCTGAATAAACAGTGGACACCAAAAAATATTACGATTGAAAATAATACATTGGTTGATACTGAATGGGGCATCATCTATGGCAATCAAACTCACCGAGTCAGCCTATTTGATAACACCGAAGTCGAGGCTATATATTCAGGTGTGAATGTATCATTCAGTCATAATGTTGTTGATAATTCGACCTCTCCGGAATTTGTCAGTGTACGTGCGACCAAAGAATATCCATTAGTCGATGCGAGATATACAGAGGAATTTTATGCGGGAACCGTGACTTCCGCAGAGCAAATTGGCCAATATTCAGTGACACTGCCAGCAAAAACCATTGAGAATGGCTTTAACTACTATCGTGGGGCTGGAGCTGATGTAAATCAATTGAAGGTGGTTACTGCACAAACCGCTGGTCCTGATTATATCCTGACTCATACCGTGAAGTAATTGCATAAGGTGGCTCCCAGAAAAAAGAGCCACTTTTTTATGCTTGAGATCATAAGAGTTATTGGGTTGATACCCAAACCACTTGAAATTGCAGGTGAGCGAACGTAGCCAACACCGCAGCAACTTCAAGTAGGAAGGACATGCATTGGATGAAAAATTAGGCTATGAGGGGAGATGAATAGGGTGGGGGATATATCTTTTCTAGTGATAGGTAATTTCAACTCGGGTTAAAAGATTAAATGGCCTTGCTACCAAGAATTGCGCTAGCAAGGCCAGTCCGAGTTACTTCTTAAGAGCTGTGAAATAGTCGAAGATAACAGGTACGTCGTTTTTACCTAGACCTGCATCAACAGCAGCTTGTAGGTTTGCAGAAGTACCTTGTGCAATTAAAGATTCAGTGCCTAGCTCTTCACAAAGTGCAAGGAAGTAACCAAGATCTTTGTTGGCGTTAGCTACAGAGAAACCGAGTTTCTCTTCACCGTCTACAGCGTAGAACTTACAAAACTGCATGAACGGAGAGTTAGATGGACCCGCTGACATAATGTCAAATAGTTGCTGACCGTCAACACCTGCTAGTTTAGCAACAGCGAATGCTTGAGACATAGTCGCAACAGTAGTCATGCCCATGAAGTTGTTAACTAGCTTGGTTACGTGACCTGAACCTAGAGCACCTAGGTAAAATACATTTTCGCCTTGGTCGTCAAGAACTGGCTTAACTTTGTTGAAAGTTTCAATATCGCCAGCTGCCATAATGTTTAATAGACCATCTTTAGCGTGAGCAGGAGTACGTCCAAGAGGGGCGTCGATCATGCCTGCACCTTTAGCGGCAAGGTCTGCACCAATCTTCTTAGTTGAAGCTGGAATAGAAGTACCGAAATCGATTAGAGTTTTGCCTTCAGACATTCCAGCTAGGATACCTGTTTCGCCGTAAACGACTTTTTCAACAACTTCAGACGTTGTTAGGCATAGCATTACGATATCAGATTTTTCAGCAAGCTCTTTACCAGAAGTTGCTTCAGATGCGTTGCCACGCGCTAGAACCGCTGCAATAGCATCTTTGTTTAGATCCATTACGTTAACTTCGTAACCACGGTTTTGTAGATTTTCAACCATGTTACCGCCCATAAGGCCAAGGCCAATGAAACCAATTACTGGTTTGGTCATGTTCAACTCCAAATATCTTATTGTATGATTATATGTCTTTATTGTATTCGCTCATTTGAAATTTGCAATCAAAAAAATCACCTTAACTACCCGGTAGCGATAAAATTCTTGATAAATTGAGACATGCGTAACGCTTGTGTCGGCAACTATTTGAATTATTGAGGATTGTTGAGGTCGCAGAGGTGTTGGCAATATTAGCTATTGTTTTGAGAGATGGTTTCTTGCCGTTCATCTTTGATTGATTTCATCCTACAAACTTAGAGCGATAAAAGTGGCTATCTCATCAATTGGTTATGTAACGTTACCAGTGACAACACCAAATGCTATTACCTTATGATTTGGTAGAGTGTGAGTTCGATCGCTGTTTGTATCTTGTACGATGTTGAGTGTATTACTGGATTTAATAAGATGTAAGTACTTATAGAGTTGGGTTTGTTATACATTCCAATGTATCGCAAGAGTGACAATTTTTGTTTTTTTGTAGGAATTTTCCTGCATGATGTGACAGGGGGCTTATAATAGAATCATATTGAAAACACAACAGCATCAAACAGATCTATATAGTGGATTTTATAATACATAGGTAAACGATGAGACAACAATTGTTTACTATGATCATATAGTTAGATGTTGATGACGATTACAAGAAGTAAGCAGTAGCGCAATTGAGGCTCAGTTAAGATATGATAATTGTCATTGAGTCGGCCCCCTTTGTTCACCACGGGGTTAACGAATTATAAATGCTATTATTATTGATACGCGGTAGAGCATATCTGATTTATAAATTAACACAATTACTAGGAATAACTTTGCAACGAATTCTAGCGCTTTTCGCCATCACAGTTGGTATGGTATTTAACTTCACCTATGCAGCTAATTACTTATCAGATGACGATAAGGCGTACTTAAAAAACAAGTCATCCATTACCATCGGAGCTTTGACTGACTCATGGCTGCCGTATTGGGGCGGTTCTGAGGGGGAGTTGAGTGGAATTCATCACGATTATGCAGTGGGGATTGCCCGAGAATTAAATATTCCTATTCTTTACCGTAGCTATCCGAATGTCTTGGCTTTGTTGGAAGGAGCGCGTAAGGGAGAAGTGGATATTGTTATCGGTTTTAGTAAGACTTTAGAGCGAGAAAATGACTTTATATTCACTGAACCGTTGTATGAAAATGTTAGAGTTATTTGGCTAAAAGATGAGTCTCTGCTTGATAAACCGTTGCAGAGTTTGACTTGGTCCTGTGTTAAAAATACATCATATTGTGGATTATTAGAAGAGTATGGGTACACGAACATTAGAGTTGTCCATTCATATGAAGACTCTATCGAAATTATTCGTAAGGGAGATGCTGATGCGACAATGTCGGATTTTATTTCTCTTAATTATTACCTGAGTCAAAGTGACATACATGAAGGGGAAATTGTTTACGATGATTTACTAGGAGTTCAAAAAAATAGAATTTTACTTTCTAAAAAAAATGAAAAATTAAAAAACATAATTAATAGTGTTATTGCCGCTGATAAACGTGGACAAACAGTTAGTAAGATTAACTCTGAAAACTCCTATTTGTTGAATAATCAAGAAAGTTTTAATCTACTGACTAAAGAAAATCATAGCAGAATAATAAAATATACAATAGAAGAGGATGTGTATCCAATATCCTATATCAATAATGATGGGAAAGTTGATGGTTATATTCATGAGTTGTTAGCGTTGCTTTCATCAAAAACCCTTTTTGAATTTGAATATGTTCCTGCCAATGGCAGGAATGTAACGCAAATGTTACTAGATCACGATGTGGATTTGTTGCCAGTGCGTAATATTGAATCTTTTGATGTTCGAGATTTTATTACAACTCATCCTTATACTTCAATTTCATTTGGATTTATTGAAAGCAAAAGTAAAATTAACAATGGAATAACAGCGATTTTAGATAGGACAGGAGATTTTTATCAAGGATTGAGTTTGAGTAACGATTTTAAAAAAATAAAAATATATAATAGCCTTGATGATATATTAAATGATGTTGAACTGGGTAAGATAAAAAACGCATTAATAAATAAAGACTTGATCAATGAAAAATTAATCAATGATGGTTGGTATAATGACTATATAGTCTTAAATGGCCCATCAAATGTTGATTTAGATGTCGAAATTGGAATGATGGTCAGAAAAGAGTCCTACATACTAAAAGATATGCTTGATAGAGCGTTATCAACTATAGATGAAACTGACATTGAGTTATTAAAATATAAGCATGCTAGAATTAATGTCCATTATGGGTATGATAAGCAAACGGTTGTGACGTATGGTGTGCTTACGGCGAGCCTTTTGTTAGCGGTCATTTTCCTTACATTTAGTCGGCTAAGTATATCATTAAGAAAAACCAAATTATCAACGGAACAATTGAGTTGGTTAACTGGGTTGATGGACAGTATTCCTAGTATGATTTTTATTTCGGATACGAAAGGTGAGTTGATCCTCTCCAACAAAGCTTACCGCGAAAACTTCAAGGCATGCAGTATAGATCCCAATTGTTCACAAAGAAACACGTGTTCTTTTGCAAATCCGAAACAGTTTCCTGATGAAGATCATTTCTCTGATGTTATACATGTACCCGAAGCACAGTGCGAAATGGGAGGGAAGCACTACCTTGTCACCAAAAAGCCTGTATTACACCCGAAAGGGGGAATGAATTATTACTTAACCGTGTTTAACGATATTACAGAATTAAAAGAGACCGAAATTGCACTTCGCTATTCCAATGAACAAGCTTTAGAAGCGGTAGAGGCGCGTAATAATTTCCTTGCTGTTATCAGTCATGAATTACGTACACCAATTGCAGCGATGTTGGGTTTAATGGAGATTCTATCTTCACGGCTTAAAAATGAAGAAAGCCGTATGTTGCTCACTAATGCGGTGAGTTCTGCTGAACGTTTGAAGCATCACGTTAATGATATTTTGGACTTCTCGAAGATTGAAGCCAAACAGTTACAACTAGATATTAATCAGCATGATCTATTAGACGAACTTTGCCCAATACTTCGAAGCTTTGAGGTAAGCGCAAAACTCAAAGGGTTAGAGTTTGTTCTAAATTGTGAGCCAACTAATATTCTTTATGTGAAATTTGATGCGCTACGATTCAATCAAATCATTAATAATATTTTATCTAACGCCTTAAAGTTTACCGAACAAGGCCGTATTACCGTTGACATTCAAATCACGACAATTAATTTCACTGTTGTCATCAATGATACGGGGTGTGGTATGAGTCAAGAGCATATTGATTCAATATTCCAACCCTTCGTTCAAGCCGATAAAAGTATTACCCGGCGCTATGGTGGAACTGGTTTAGGTATGTCTATTGTGAGTAATTTAGTCTCTCTGATGGGGGGCAAAATTCTGGTGGATAGCGAATTAGACAAAGGTAGCCGTATTGCTGTTGATATTCCTATTGAAGGCGAAATATTTGATGGTTCTCATCTTGTATATAATGAACCTGTTATATCTAACATTGAACAGCAATGGCTGCAACGTTGGGGGGTACTGATCACGGAACCACTTGAGGAGTATAATTCGGTTTATGTGGTTGGCAATGTCGAGAATTATTATCCAGATTTGTTAATGCAGCAGTTGGTAAAAGACCAGAATAGTTCGAAGCCTGCGATAAATAGTGCCCAAAGACAGAAATTGAAAGGGCACATTCTGGTTGTTGATGATGAGCCCATCAATCGTCTATTGATGAAAAAGCAACTTACAGAGTTGGGCGTTGAGGTTACACTTGCGGTAGATGGTGTCGAGGCGATGAATGTACTGCACCATCGTGCTTGCGACTTTGATTTGATCATTACTGACTGCCATATGCCAAATATGGATGGCTTTGACTTAACTCGCACCGTCAAGAAAGAGATGATTGCATTTGCTGGTAAGCCGATCATAGGTTGTACTGCTGAAGATTCTCGAATTGCGACGGAAAAGGCAAAAGCCGCAGGTATTGATAAGATAATTTATAAGCCCTATTCGTTATCACAGTTATATCAAGTATTAAGCGGTTATTTAGCTGGCCAAGAAAGTGAAAATCAAGATCCGATAAACTGGTTGGATGAGTATAATGAAGAAGAGCGTCAAGAGATGGCTGAAGTCGTTGTTGATTCGCTTTGTTATGATATCGAACAGTTAGAGCAAGCAGATTGCGATTACAAGTCTATTGCACACCGTGTAAAAGGGTCTGCAGGAGCCTTAAATCTGACTGATCTTGCACTCATGGCTCGGAAATTAGAACAAGTATCAGATCCAAAACAGGTAGAAGAAGAAAAAGTACGTCTGATTTTGGCAATGAAGATTGTTGCAGAACAAGCTCAAACATGGCTGTTAGCTAGGGGAACAGAATAGTTTTATGATATTAATCGCTGAAGATGATCGTATTCAAAGTACTAAATTGAAATTCAAGCTTAAGCAGCTAGGTTATGATGAGGTGCTTGTTGCTAGTAATGGCTTTGAAGCGCTTGAAATTTGTACTGAACATGCCATAGCTTTGGTATTTTGTGACATCCGTATGCCAGAGATGGATGGCATAACCCTACTCTCTAAGTTAGGCGAGTACGCTAATATGAGTGTCATCATTCTCAGTGCACTAGAGGATGATGTACTTGAACTATGCTACAACATGTGCAGTTTAGCTTCCTTCCATTTTGTTGACGTGCTAAGAAAGCCCTATTCTGAAGAGCAGCTTCACTCGGTACTTGAAGCGTACCAACGAAAGCGCACAGAGAAACAGTCACAGTTCACGCCAATACAGCTATCAAGAGAAGATATTGAACATGCGTTCAATGCAGACCTTTTATTTAATTATTATCAACCACAGTTTGATTTCCAGACCGGAGCAATGGTTGGTGTCGAAGCGCTAGTTAGGTATGAGCATCCCCATTATGGGCTGCTTGGTCCTGTGCATTTTTTACCAGTGATAGAACAATATGGTTTAATGGATAAACTATTTATTGTTGTACTGGAAAAATCGATATCAGCGATAGCCAGCTTAAAATCGAATTTACGTTTATCGGTAAATATTACCCAAAGTAACTTGGAGCAATCAATCAGTGAGACGGTATTGGCGCTTTGTAATGAGTATCAATTTGAGCCGAGTCAACTTGTTTTAGAGTTAACTGAGGGCGAGGTCTATAATAGTACCACGACATCATTAGCTAACCTGGCGCGGCTACGGATGCATGGTGTAGGTTTGTCTATTGATGATTTTGGAACTGGTTATGCATCGTTAAGCCAGCTCTCAAAACTGCCTTTTACGGAGCTAAAAATTGATAAAAGTTTCGTGCAAGATCTATCGACCAATTATAAGAATCAACAGTTAACCAATATGTGTTTATTATTGGCCCAATCATTGGGTTTACATTGTGTTGTTGAAGGGGTCGAGAATGAAGAAGTGTGGCAATACTTGCGCCATTTGAAAGTGGATACCTGTCAGGGTTATTACTCTGCAATACCAATGCCAATCGGTGAATTGGCAGAGATGTACAGTAAAAACCATAGCCAATGTTTGAATAGGCAAAGTTTAAATGATGGCGTTCATTGCTTACTGATTGATGAACAACCTATTAGCGCTTACGCCATACAGAAATTGATACAAAAAGAACAAGGTGTTAGCCGAGTAACGTTGACTTTTGAATTTAAACAAGCGTTGAAAACGCTAAGAGATTTGCCAATAAACTTGGTTGTGGTTGGCTACAGAACCGATGCGCAACAACGAAATAGTTTAACTAAAAACATTCGCATGCATGGCTATAATGGAAAAATCGTTTTTCTATATGAATACTCTGACACTGAGATAAATGTCGAAGTTGATGACTCGAATGCCTATTGTATTTTAAAGGCAGCAACATTAGCTGAAACGGTTAAAAATATTATTTATCAAACCGAGGTCAGCGATGATAATGATCCCGATGATAGCTATTATCGTGAAATGCTGTCTGAGCGTGAATTAACCGTCGCACAGTTGCTTATTCAAGGTTTGACGAACAAGCTAATTGCCAACCAACTCGATATTAGTCAAAAAACGGTTAGTACGTACAAGACACGTATACTGCAAAAATTGGGAATTAATTCCGCGATAGAATTGGTTCGCTTTATCAAAATTAATTAGATAGAAATAATAAGCTTATGTCCATGTTTTCTAAATTAAAAGTGCTTATCGCCGATGATGCTCCCATTGTTATTGCGAGCTTAAGGAGCATGTTGCTTAAACTCGGGTTTAGTGATGATAACGTTTTTCATACGAAAAGCCCTAAAGCTTGCATCTATGCTGCTTCAAGAGAATTATTTGATATCTTTATCTGTGATTATAATTTTGGTAAAGGACTCAATGGCAAGCAGACATTTGAAGAACTGAAACACTATAAATTATTAAAGGACGATGCTGTCTTTATTTTGGTTACCGCTGAAAGTTCAGCCGCCGTTGTTCGTTCAATTGTAGAGTTGAAACCCGATGAATATATTCTTAAGCCATTCAATATTAGCCGATTAAAAGAGCGTATATCTGCTGCTATTTGTCGTAAAAGAGCACTACAAAGAATCTATAGCGCTGACCTACAAGGAGATGCTGAACTAGGGCTACAAGCTTGTGATGATTTAGAACCGTTTAATCCAGAATATTACTTTATTATTCAGAAATTTCGTGGTGAGTTTTTGAGTAAATTAGAACGTTATGATAAAGCTAAAGTTGTTTACGAAGATACATTGGAACGGAAATCATTAGATTGGGCTAAAATTGGTTTGGCTAATGCATTGAAGAATACAGGAAAAGAATATGAGGCGGCAGAAATTATCAATAGTATGCTCGCTGAAACACCACACAATCCTAGTGTTCGTCTAGAAGCCGCTAGCATCAGTTTATTTAATAAAGATATTCCAGATGCTATTCGACATTTGAGCCTTGCTAGCAGTATTGTGCCAGGAAATTCGGAACGAGAATTAGTGATCGCCAATCTATGTTTGTCAGTTGGGGATTCTGCTGCAGCATTGGAGCGTTATAAGTATTATGTAGAAATCAACAAGGAAACCTACCGTAATAATACGTTTTCACGCTTGAATTTTATTCGCATGCATTTATACGCTTTGCGTTCGGAAGAGCCAGATAAAAAAGAAAAACGTTTACTTGAAGTGAAATCGCTGCTTAGGGAGTTATACAACGGTGAACAGAGTGGTGCATTATTAAATCAGCTAGAGCTTGTTGCTGCTCATATTGCCATGGAAGAGAATCAGTTTGCCTATGCGGTGTCTATTTTAAATAAATTATACAAAACAAAACCATTCCACCATTTCTATGATTATTATCATTTTACTTGGTTGTTAAATATTATGTCGTATGATTCGGAATTTTCGAAAGCCATAAACTGGTGTCATGACAGCTTGGTAAAAAATGAATCTGAAATTCTTTTTGAAAGTAATATTGCATTGGCAGCTTCATTGAAGCAAGCCAATGCAGATAAGCTTAAGTGGCTAGAGGAAAAATATCTGGCTCTCCAAGACGAGCAATTGGATATTGAAACGTTACTGAATTTATATATGGAAATACTTAACCGCTGTCCTACGCTACGTACAGTTTGTTTAAAGGTGGTGACGATATTATCGCGTTATTGGCCACAAGGAATGGGTTTTCAGCAAGTCGAGAAGATAGTAGAGCGTTGCGATAACACCATTCGTCAGTTAATGAGTGAAGAGGAACTCAAAAAAATAGCTTATCAGCAGCTATATGATAGCGTATTGCAACATAAGAATATTCAACTAGATTCTTGAACGTGTTCTTTTATGCCTAAACAACTTGAAGTTGTAGGTAGGCGGCAATAAAAAGAGGGTATGTGTTATTATTCATACCCTCACGATGGGTAACGTGATGTTAAGTTGCTTGCGTATATTTAAAATTGCTTTTTAAATAAGTCGCCAAAAAAGCGTCCCATAGCCAACACCAAAACCACAATAGTTAACATATCTATTGTCGTGGTGATGTCATATTGAGGGGTTAGACGGAGTGCTCCCATGGTCATGATTAATAGAAGATTTACTCCAATTATTCGATATATCATAAGCTTAGGTGTTGAAAATACTTTCCAAACAACCAAGATATTAATGAAGTAAAAGGCGATTAATTGCCAAAGTTCAGTCATCATTGGCATGATAGTGATATATTGAAAGCTATAAGCAATACCAAATCCAACAATACTCAAGAACATATCTTTTATTAGGATGGTAGGCATCGTTGGTAATAGACTTGAGAATATTCCCAGCATCAGTGGGAACATAACGCTGCCCGGTATTGACATATAGATCCACATAAAAATACCAACAATGTACATACTGACGCCGTGAGCGATCTTCCTTTTGTCTTCTTGCCAATGCTGAGAGAAAGAACGAGTTTTAATGGTTGGTAGCGTGACTTCACCGTGATATGCCTGTAAAAAATCTGGTAAAGCAAAATATTCTGGCGTTTGAGGATTGAACTCCTCTAGTGCAGTTAATATTTTATTAAGTAACTCAGTATCAATCTCTTTCTCACTATCAAGTTGAACCTGTCGTAAATAGTGGTGAATGATGGCAAAATCGAGTAGCCTTTTTTGCCATAGTGTTTTATGGAAAATTAAGTTATTGCTACTTTTTGTTGGAATACTCAAAAAGTTATTCAGTGATGCTATTAGTTGTCTTGAGTCTATTTCCTCTGTGTTGGAATTATGCTCTGCAGCATTGATCAATGATTTAGTATCGTTGATCATACGCTGATGCATTCTCCCAAAAAGTTCTGAGAAAGTTTGCTCTGAACTTACCGGCCAAAGTAAACGGAAGACGACGATAAAAGTGACGACTCCTAGAACGGTTTCTTGTATGCGAAGTAACGCAGTGTTGAAGGTGTTTTGACTGTCAAAACCACCAGTCCACGCAATAATTGAGCAGACTGAAAATGCCATTGTGAAAATATAGCCACGTCTACTATCGGTGGCCATAAATAAACACAACGTCATAAATAGACCGTAGAAAAAAAGGAAAAGGAAGCGATCTTGAGAAAATAGCATTACAAGAAATAAGGCGTAACCGATCCCTATTATTGTTCCCAAAATACGGTTGTGTCCTTTCAAAACCGAGTGTGATAAAGATTCGGTCATTGCCATTGAAAATACGGCTAGAGCTGCCCAATAAGGTTTTTCCCATTGAAACCATATGGCAAGGCCGATCGCCAATACCATGGATAGTGCGACTTTTATTGCTTCTTTAGTTGAAGAGCTAAGCACGATAGTCACCTTTTAAGTAAATTAATCTGTAATAATATTATTTTTAATGGCATCAGCTTTTAATGATATTAATTTTCAACGACATGAAGTCTTAATCACCATCACCTTAATTTTTTATGATCTGCACTGAGGCAGTCATGCCTACTCGTAGTTGTAAGTCTTTAGGGATATTGTTTAGCTTTACTTTTACTGGTATGCGTTGAGCTAGGCGGATCCATTGAAAGTTTGGATTTACATTAGGTAACAAATTAGCACCTGTAGTACCGTCCTGCTTAGCTATGCCGTAGCCAATACTCTCTATTTCACCTTCAAGCGCATAGTCATCACTCATAAGTAATGTCACAAAAGCCTTATTTTTCGGAGCAACGCCTTGTAAGTCTGTTTCTTTAAAGAAGCCTTCAATCCAGAAGCTATTTTCGTCAATAAGAGCAACAACAGGCGTGTTGGCAACAACTTGTGACCCAACTCTTAGGTTGAAATTGGTAATATACCCATCAGTAGGGGCATAAATTTTAGTAAATTCAAGGTTGAGTTTTGCTTCTTCAACGTTTGCTTTCATTAACTCTAAGTTAGCAAGTGCTGTTTCAACCGCATTGCTTAAGTTGTTCAATGTCAACGTAGATACGGCTCCGGGTGTAAGCTGTTCGAGGTGACGTTGGCGCAGCTCTTCATTTTGGGCTTTTTTAACAAGTGCTTCAGCTTGTTTTTTTGACGCTAGCGCCTTGTGGTAATTAGTTTGATAAATACTTGGATCAATTTCAAACAACAAATCACCTTGCTTTACATGTGAGTTATCGTCCACTAGTAGGTGGGTAACTTGACCAGTCACTCGTGGTGTAATTGATACGATATGCGCACGAACTTGGCCATCTCGTGTCCATGGGTTTTGTGCGTAAGTTTGGTATTGAGAAAACAATACATAGCCAGCACTTAGCATCAGAATAAAAGTAACAAAATAACGTTTAATCACGGTGTTTTCTCTCAAAATGTGGTGATAAATTGACTAATGATGCCGGTAAAAATAATTACCAAGCTGAATTCTGCTAGAGCGGGATGAGCAACATATTTATGCCAACCCAATTTAGCCATAATCAGGCTGGTTGTACTTGCCAAGAAGTATGCAATTACAACCACCAATAGTAATGGGGGAATATAAATTTCTCCCCAAGCAAGTTCGTGTGGTACTGCATTCATAAATCACCCGCTTCCGTTGTTATTAATCTAAGAACGCATATTATCGTAAGAGGAATTTTTTTTAAATCGTATTTGATGGATTCTACCCATCAAATCACCGGCTTGGGGTTGCCTGTCAACATTGATGCGAGGTGAAAGTTTAAAAATTGTGCTTTTTCTCATTTGCCGAGTTTGGAAATATGGCGAGTCAATTATTTCTTATGCGTCTTGTTTTTTATATATGCGATATAATTGTTTAAGTTCTCATTATTGATAATTTAAAAGAAATCTGCATAGATCTTGATTTTGCTATGTGGCTTAAATATAGCAGTTAAAGTCATTACTTATCATGTAGTTAGCATTCTTTTCTGTGGTGATTTGGCGATTTTATTGGCATGCGGATATTTTGTCTTTAATGGATTGATTCACAATAAATTTCATTTTGAATGGTTTGGTCCATCAATTGGGATTGTTGCTTTATCAATGGGGCATGCATAATTTTTGACATGAACTACATTTAGATACGCAATTAAACATTTCCAGGAGCCAATAATGAATTACGCACGTCAACCATTACCACCGAGACTTTCTAAAGAGTTTTCGGTTCTGATTGTCGCGAATATTAATGATGATACGGCGGTTAGCAGAAGTGCCAGTGAAATTTGTAATGAGTTAGCAATAGATGGTATTCGAGTCGTTACCAGTAAAAGTCTTACTGATTTTGAAACTGCAGTATCTTCAAGTCCAGCATATAGCTGTGTCGTTCTCGGCTGGGGAATTTGCCAAGCTGATCATCAAAAAGCACTACAAGCTATCAAAATATTGCAAAAGCGTTGTGCTGGTATCCCTATTATTCTTGGTGTCACCAAACAAACAGCCAATCATATTCCATTAGAGTTTTCAGAAGTTATAGAAAGCGTTATTTATATCCCAGAAGATAGCCCTAAGTTTATTGCAGGTCGAATTAAAGCTGCTTCTAAGCGTTATCTTGATTCGGTATTGCCTCCATTTTTTGGTGCGATGGTCAACTTTGACGATACTCACGAATATTCATGGCACACACCAGGCCATACTGGTGGGACGGCTTTCATGAAAACGGCGGTGGGTAAGGCATTTGTCGATTTTTATGGCGAGCAAATGTTGCGTTCAGATCTGTCGATCTCTGTCGGTGAACTTGGCTCATTAAATGACCACAGTGGCCCTGTTAAAGAGTCAGAACAATATGCCGCCAAAGTATTTGGTGCTGATTATACCTACTATTCTGTTGGTGGTAGTTCAGCCAGTAATGAAATCATTCTGCATTCGGCGGTGACCGATGGTGATGCTGTTTTGGTTGACCGTAACTGTCATAAATCATTGAATTACGCACTGAATATGTCAGGTGCAATGCCTATCTATATGGTTCCTCGTCGTAATGCTCGTGGTGTCATTGGTCCGGTACCAAGCTCAGAAATGACGCCAACAGCGATTCAACAAAAAATTGATGAAAGTCCGTTATTGGCAGATAAAACGGTAACTCCAGTGCTCGCAGCACTAACCAATTCAACTTACGATGGTTTAACGTACAATGTTGAAACAACGACACGATTATTGAGCGAGACAGTACCTCGTATTCATTATGATGAAGCTTGGTATGCCTATGCCCGTTTTAATAATCTTTACGAAGGTCGTTATGGTATGCACCGTGGTGAAAGGCACGAAGATGATGCCACTATCACGGTTACGCATTCCACACATAAGCTTTTAGCAGCATTGTCACAAGCATCAATGATTCATATTCGTTCTGGCAAAGTGCCAGTGAAACCAGCGTTGTTTAACGAAGCGTACATGATGCACACCTCTACATCGCCACAATACAGCATTATTGCTTCGACTGATGTGTCAGCAAAAATGATGGATGACTCGGGTGAATACTTAACAGATGAATGTATTCAAGAAGCGATTTCATTCCGCCAAGCAATGGTGAAAATTAAGTATGAAATGCAGCAACGTAACCAAAATGATTGGTGGTTTGATGTATGGCAGCCTGATGCAATTGAAGGTACACCATTCCAAGATATGGATCCTCAAACGTTAAAAACTGACAGCAATGCTTGGTTATTGAAACCAAATGCAAAATGGCACGGTTTTGGTGATTTAGGCGCTGATTACTGCATGTTAGATCCAATCAAAGTGACAGTATTAACTCCGGGGATGGATATTGAAGGTGACCTAGAAGAGAGTGGCATTCCGGCGACCTTAGTTTCCTCTTTCTTGGCAAGTCGCGGCATTGTGGTTGAGAAAACAGAACCTTACTCGCTACTTCTGTTGTTCTCTATCGGTGCAACGAAGGGTAAATGGGGTTCATTGGTTGCAGGCATGATGGAATTTAAAACACATTATGACAACAACACCGAACTGGGCATGGTATTACCTGACTTAGTAGCTAGTCACCCTGAGCGTTATGATGGTTTAGGCATTCGTGATCTCGCTGATCAAATGCATCAAGCGATCGTTGAAACCAAGATGCTAGAAAGCATGGATCATGCCTTCACTCAATTACCAACAGTTGTAAAAAGTCCACGTGAAACTTATGGGCAACTTGTGAAAGGCAATATTGAAGCTGTACCAGTAAAAGAGATGGCTGGCCGTATTGTCGCGGTACAAGTTGTACCTTACCCACCGGGTATTCCTCTAATGATGCCGGGTGAAAAAGCAGAAGGCGATAGCACTGCGGTTATTGATTACTTACTAGCACTACAAGCATTTGATTCTCAGTTCCCTGGTTTCGAGCACGATACTCACGGTGTTGAGATTGAACAAGATGATAACGGTGAGCTTGTATATATGACTTACTGCTTAACTGAATAAAAGTTACCTAATTACAGATTTAAACGATATTTCGTCATTTTGTCGTAACAGTGATGGCGAAGTATCGATTTACAACTTTCAAATGAGATTTAATTATGATCGCAACAAATTACAACCCAGTAAAAAGCAAAGTGCTTGTCATTGACGAAGGGTTAGAGAAACTCGATACCGCTTTTGGTCGCAATACTAAAGTGTTGGTTGATGAACTGACAAAACGTGATGTTTATGTTTCAACGGCAGTGAGTGAAGAAGAGGCTTTAGCGGCTATCGTTTCTGACGCTTCTATCCACGGTGTGCTACTAAGCTGGGAATTAACTGGCACTGGTAAGGATGGTAAACGTTCGGCAGAAATACTACTGAATGAGTTAGCGCAACGTCACAGAAATATCCCTGTATTTTTAATGGCTAAAAACAGTGAGCAAGTGAAGACAATCAACGAAGATGTCATGACTAAAGTTGAAGAATTCGTTTGGATGCTAGAAGACACTGCTGATTTTATTGCTGGACGAATGATCGCAGCGGTTGATCGCTACCGTGCCCAGCTACTGCCTCCTTTTGCAGCAGCATTAGCCAAATATTCAAAGTTACGTGAGCAATCTTGGTCTGCTCCTGGCCACCAAGGGGGTATCGCATTTACTAAACTGCCTGTTGGCCGTGCTTTCTTTGATTTTTATGGTGAAAATCTATTTCGTACTGATATGGGTATTGAACGTGGTCAATTAGGCTCACTGCTTGATCACACAGGACCTGTCGCAGAAAGTGAAAAATACGCAGCAAAAGTATTCGGTGCTGACCGTTCATATAATGTAACTGGTGGTACATCGGGTTCTAACCGTACCATCATGCAAGCGACTATGGTTGAAGATGATGTGGTGATTTGTGACCGAAACTGCCACAAATCAATTGAACAAGGTCTAATGCTTACTGGCGCTCGTCCTGTTTACTTGGTTCCAACTCGTAACCAGTATGGCATTATTGGCCCAGTACCTGCTTCAGATATGTCAGTTGAAAGCATTACTAATAAAATTGAAACCAGCCCACTAACTAAAGATCTTGAAAATAAAGATCCCGTTTATTCTGTGTTGACTAGCTGTACTTACGATGGTTTGTGTTACAACGCTGTTGATGTTGAAAACCTACTTGGTCAAAGTAGCCCACGTATTCATATGGATGAAGCGTGGTACGGTTACGCACGTTTTAACCCAATTTACAAAGACCACTTCGCAATGCGAGATGGAGCTGGTAAAGATGATCCAAACGCTCCGACTGTATTCGCAACTCACTCAACACATAAGTTGTTAGCGGCATTATCACAAGCCTCTTATATTCACGTTCGTGATGGGCGTGATGCGATTCCACATGACCGCTTCAACCAGTCATACATGATGCATGCAACAACATCTCCACTGTATTCAATCGTAGCGTCTAACGATATTGCATCAGCCATGATGGATGGTGAAGGTGGAACCATGCTGACAACCGATGCAATTAAAGAAGCGGTGAGTTTCCGTCAAGCGGTAGGTAAAGCATTTAAGAGTCACGAAAGTAATGGTGATTGGTTCTTTAAACCGTGGAACGCGGAGACAGTAGTAGACCCTGTAACTGGCGAGAGCTACCCATTTGAAGAAGCACCATCAGAATTGTTGGTGTCAGAACAGAGCTGCTGGCGCTTAGATCCTAAAGATAAATGGCATGGATTCAAAGACTTACAGGACAACTGGGTTATGCTTGATCCAATTAAAGTGAGCTTATTGACTCCGGGTATGAGTGAAGATGGTGAACTTCTGGAGACAGGTGTTCCTGCTGAGTTGTTTACAGCTTATGCGTCTCGATTTGGTATTGTGCCAACTCGTACTACCGATTTCCAAGTGATGTTCCTATTCAGTATTGGCGTGACAAAAGGTAAATGGGTGACATTAATTAACACCTTGTTGTCATTCAAACGTCACTACGATGAGAATGCGCCATTGACTCAAGTATTGCCTGAGCTTGTAAGTAGTAACCCAGAGCGTTATGGCAACCTTGGTTTGAAAGATCTAGGTAATGAGATGTTTGAGTTCTTGAAAAAGCATGATCCAGGCCAAGCACTAAATGATGCTTACTCAACGATCCCACAACCAGAAATGACACCGCGTGCTGCGTTCCAGCAACTGGTAAAAGACAACATCGAATTGGTTCCTGCCGACAAATTAGCGGGTCGTGTTGCCGCAAATGCGGTTATGCCATACCCACCAGGTATCCCAATGATGATGTCTGGCGAGAAATTTGATGAAAGCAACAGTCCTCAAATTGAATACATGTTGAAGCTTGGCTTGTGGGATGAAATGTTCCCTGGCTTTGAGCATGAAGTAGAAGGTGCTGAAGTTGTCGATGGTGTTTATAACGTGCTTTGTCTTAAAGCATAAAACCCAGCGCAACCCAAAATTGATGCTTCGATAAGTAAAAAATAAAGCGGTTATTTTTCATCAGATGGTAACCGCTTATTTTGAGGAAAGCATCTCATCGCCATTTTTGATTGTGAACCCACAATCAACACATTTTAATTATCAAGAGATCTTTTGTATGGCTGATACAAATAAAAAAATGACACTGGCGGGTTTAACCACGCTAGTGGCTGTGAATATGATGGGGTCGGGCATTATTATGCTACCGGCCACCATGGCACAAATTGGTGCGGTGTCACTACTGTCATGGATAGTGACGGCGGTTGGTTCAATGGCTATCGCTTATGCTTTTGCTCAACTCGGGGTATTTTGTAATCGCTCGGGTGGTATGTCTGCCTATTCTGAAGAAGCGCATGGTAAGTCGAGCTTTTTCATGGCTTCATTCCTTTATTACCTATCACTAGCGATTGGTAACGTAGCGATTGCCATTTCAGCGGTGGGCTATTTAACCCCGTTTTTCCCATGGTTAGGAACTGGCGCAACACCACTCTTTGTTGGTGTGGTTGGTCTAATTTGGGTTACTACACTGGCTAATTTCGGTGGGCCTAAATTAACGGGCAAACTGGGTGCAATTACCGTGTGGGGTGTGATTATTCCGGTTGCTGGTTTGGGTGTCATTGGTTGGTTCTGGTTCTCTGGTGATGTGTTTGCACAAGCTTGGAACCCAAATAACTTAGCGATTAGTGATGCAATTGCGCAGAGTATTCCAATGACATTATGGGCGTTCCTGGGTATGGAATCGGCGGCACAAAACTCAGATGCCGTAGAAAACCCTAAGAAAAACGTACCATTAGCGTGTTTGTTTGGTACTTTGGGTGCGGCTGTGGTGTACATTCTGTCGACGACTGTTATCCAAGGTATTATACCGAATGCAGAGCTTGCGACGTCAACCGCTCCTTTTGCTTACGTTTATGCACAAATGTTTAACCCAGTAGTCGGTAACATCATTATGGCATTGGCAGTGATTGCCTGTATTGGTTCGCTTTTAGGTTGGCAGTTCACGTTGGCACAAACAGCCAAATTCACAGCCGACGGTGGCATGTTCCCGAAAGTCTTCTCGAAAGTGAGTAAAGCAGGGGCACCAATTCTAGGTATGTTGATTGCGGGTGTGATTCAGACATTAATGGCCGTTTCAACCATGTCACCTGATGCGACCGAGCAGTTTAATAAATTAGTCAACTTGGCAGCGGTTACTAACATTGTTCCTTATATCACCGCGATTTCAGCACTCGTGATAGTTATGCGTAAAGCAAACGTGACGGGTAATGCGTTCAAATTGAACATTGTCGTTATGCTTATTGCTATCCTTTACAGCGCTTATGCCTTGTATGCTTCAGGTATGGAAGCGGTATTTGGTGGTATGGTCGTCATGATGCTCTCTTACCTATTGTATGGTTTCATCGCGTATCGATTCGATGACAGCAAAACGGCTGATACTGAGTCAAGCGCTGCGTAATCTCTCGATATTAAACGATACGAATTTACAGATTTTGAAGTAAGGAATACCGATATGGTACAGAATAAAATAGGGTCATTGAGCGTTATGGCAATGACATTACTGATGTCAGCGTTTGGTGCTCAAGCGAACAATGATGTGCTAACGAATGTTAAGCAAACAGGTCAAATAAACTTTGGTTATGTGGCTGATGAAGCGCCGTATTCATCGTTGAATGACAAGGCTAGTGAGCCAAAGGGTTACGCGATTGATTTGTGTAACAAAGTGGCAGATAGCATCAAAGCTCAGCCGGGCTATGGTGATATGAAAGTTGTGTATCACCCAACCCAACTCAATGAGGGTTTACAACAAGTTGCAGAGGGTGAGCTTGACCTGTTGTGTGGCGCGGCCATGGAAACACTGACTCGTCGTGAGCAGGTTAGTTTTTCAACGCCAATTGGCAAGGGTGGCTTAAGCGCGGTCATTAACGAAAATGCGAGTGCGGATTTAAAACGAGTACTGGAAGATAAGCCGGCTCATACTGGTCCTAAATGGCGTGCGACGGTGAACCGTGGTTTGGCTAATCATACTTACGTGGTTCATGAAGGTACGGTGACAGAGGGTTGGGTAAGAAACAAAATTAAACAACTGGGTGTCGTTGCAACGGTGGTTACCGCGAAGACACATGAAGAGGGCATCAAACTGGTCTCGGAAGGAGTGGCGGATGCGTATTTTGCCGACCGTTTTGAGTTAATCGGTGAGCTTCATCACTCTCACTTGAGCAATGTGGAGTTGTCGCCTCAGGTGTTTGAGGTTGCATACGGCCGTTTAGCACTGCCTAAGAATAACGATGATTTTCGTTTATTGATTGATCGCAGTCTGAGTGAGCTATATCAGTCGGATGATTTTGTACCGATGTACACACAGTATTTTGGTGAGCCAACAAAAGAAACACTAAACGACTATCAAGGCTATAGTATTAGCAAGTAATTATTGTTTGTTATTTTAATGCCTGCTTGTTAATTGAATTGTATTGAGTCAATTGATAAGTAGGCATTTTTATTGTGGTTAATTTATGCCAAGTTAATCACGATGTTCTGCTATCAATATGGTTAGTGATATTATGAATGATAAACAAAAAGGTGGGTTGATTGCATTATGTGGAGTCACGATCTTAAGCTTTGATAGTTTACTGGTAAAGTTAGTAGATACATCTGAGTGGAATCTTATCTTTTGGAGAGGTACTTTACTCTCTTTGACTTTAATACTAATGAACTACGCAAAATTAAAGATGAGTGCTAACTCGTCTAGTAATAAGCGAATCAATCTATCGCCTTTAATTGTTATTGGTGGCTTTGCCTTTGCAGCCTCAAGCTCATTTTTTGTTTTGGCGCTAAATAATACTCAGGTCACGAGTGCATTAGTTATTTTTAATACTGCGCCATTTTTTGCAGCGTTGGTTGCTTTTGTTTTTCTTAAAGAAAAACTGCCTTTTCATACCTTGATAGCCATTGCGGTTGCTATTGTAGGTGTGGGCGTAATTTTTGACTATGCGCCAGCGGGAACGGGAGGGGTAACTGGAGATTTATACGCGATTGTCGCGGCAATCAGCTTTGCTATTTATTTGGTTATTTTACGATCCAATCAAGGTGAGAATAGTAGCCGCTTTTTGATTGTTGGGGGGTTAACCATGTCGATTGTTGGTTTAGTTAATGGTGCTAATCCAATGGCAATTGAAGGTTTGCCTATTCTTTACATGGGGGTGCTTGGTTGTATTGTTGTGCCTGTTTCAGGGGTATGTATCGCAAAATCGACACAATATTTACCAGCAGCTCAAACGGGGTTGATTCTATTGTTAGAAATATTACTTGGTCCATTTTTTGTTTATATAGTGCTAAAAGAACAACCTTCAATAGAAAATATGCTGGGTGGTGGACTCGTACTTATAACGCTTCTTGCCCATACTCTATGGGATTCATATAGTGTTGCGAAACACCCCTGTATTATTTCTGACATTGCGTCCTAAAGATGAGTGATAAGGAGTAATTAATGGAAAACGATAGTCACAATAATGAATTGAAAATATTGAAATTTTCCATTTGTATGGGGGTTATATATACCGTGGTGGGAATTTCATGGGGGATAGCAATACAGTCTGGTATTATTTTGTTTGATGCTATTTACTCTGGTGTTTCTATCATCCTCTCTGTGATGTCTCTGTATGCGCTGAACTTAGTTAATAATGATGAGCAGCATCACCTTAAAGTAAAAAAAAGTAGCTTTCAAATGGGAAGGACGGCAATTGAACCTTTAGTTATTACCGTTAAATCTATCGTTATTATCGTTATATGTTTGTATGGCATGGCTAATGCCATTTCTACCATCATTGGCGGTGTCGAAGAGCCAATGAATGCGATTGCTGGTATGGGATATGGTGTGGTTACGAGTGTAATCTGCTTATCTAGCTGGCTTTACATTAAGGCTAAAGGGCAGGATATGCCCGATTTAGTGCAAGCGGAATCTGAACAATGGTTAGTGGATACTGCATTTAGTGTACTTGTCATTGTCTCCTTTATAATTAGCTATGTTCTAAAACAGACATCATGGGGTCACCTTTCTGGTTACATTGATCCATTGGCAGTGATCATCACTTCATTGTACTTTATTCAAGTTCCTGGGAAACGTTTAGCGCAGAGTATAAAAGAGTTGCTATTAATGGCTCCCGATGATCGTATCCAAGATCAACTGACAGGCACCGCTAATGATATAGCACGACGTTACCAATTAGGAACCCCAGTAGTGAGGTCAACCAAGATTGGGCGCCAATTAGCTATTGATATTACGTTCATTTTAGAAAATAAAAATAACGATTTTACGATCAATGATTTCGATAATTTTAGAAGCGAGATCGAATCTAGTTTGAATCAACTCGGCTTTGACCTGTGGCTAAATATCTCATTTACATACAATTCTCAATGGGCATGAACTAAATTGAGAACGATAATTTTTATCTGTTCTTGGTTTTTTAGCTGCCTTTACTGTTCGAGATTTACCTTTCCCGCAATGCAGGTTGGATAGCCACTTTGACTATTTGTGCACCACAATGACTGAAAACAGTATCAAAAAATTTAAGTTGAAAACGAGAGTTGAGAGTTATCGACAAAAGAATTAATAAAACCCCTTCGTTAGTCAACGAGGGGGTTTTGTTTATCTATTGAGTCTGTAATGCATAATGATTAGAAACTGTAACGCATACCTAGCATTAACTCATCTTCATCATTATCACCTACACCACCTTCACCTTCATCGAGCAGGTTAAATTTGTAACTACCATAAAAAGCTACATTACCCATATAACGAGCGTACTCGATGGCAATGAAATTAATATCTAGGTCGTCAATTTTGTCGGCAGAGAAATAGCTGTAGGTCAAATTAACTGTGTTATCGCCAAAGGAATAACCTAAGTAAGCGTCTGCTGCGTTGTAATCGGAATTTTTAATTGCTTCCTTAGATAGGCTACCACCTTGATACATTGCGGCTAACCAAATACCGTTATCATTAGTATATTTTGCGGCAGCAATAAAAGCGTCAGATGTATCTGTGTCGTTCCCATTGCCGTAAGTTTCATCGCTGGCGGAGTAACCAATACCAATATCTAGACCAACCGGAATGCTGTAGGCAAGCACCACACCATAGCCATCACTTTGTGCGCTGCCACTGTCTGAATTGAAATTACCGTCAACCTGAAAAGTCAATCCATAATCAGTAGTGAATTCATAACGCAGGACATTTTTGGCTCTGTCTGCCGTCGATACGGTATATTCGTTAACATAACCACTGAAGGTTTCTGCCATATCCGTCCAATCAGTTAAGTAAGTAACGGCGTTATTTTGGTGTCCGTAGTAAAGGTTGCCATGGCTAGTCTCTATACCTGCGTATAAAAAACGGGTATTGAAAGCAACATCATCACTATCAGCATCGTCAGATTCAACGAGCTCAAATTCATATTTACCAACAAAAGAGACGTCATCAGACAGTTTTTGTTGACCATCAACACTTAAACGTACACGTGACATGTCTTCATAAGAGCTATTGTTATCTGCTGTTTTGTTAGCATCAGAAATATTCCCTCTGACTTCAGCTCTTCCTCCTATGTTTAAAATAGTATCATCATTTTGGTATACCGTTGCTGCCGATACCAGTGTTGGTGCGAGAGTACTTGCCACTGCAATGGCGATCAATTTCTTTTTCATTGATTTAATATCCTATGTTGCTATATGGATAAATTATCCGTATCAATTATTTTGATATGGAGTGGTACATTTATACCCGGATAAGTGTAGTTAGTGAATGATTATTTGGCAAAAAATTAATTGAAAGTAATGCTAGTTATAAGGTTTATTTTTTTCAACTATTTTCTGTTTTTTAATTAATTAAAAAGTAACATTTAATTTCTAATGCTTTTATTATTGGTGTTTTTTATTTATATGGTTTGTTTTGAAAAGAAGATGCTCATTTTGTAGTGTTTGGTCCATCAAAAGCGAGTTTTGATCGCTAGGTTTGTTAGATATTATCATCATCTGTTTACTGGCTTTATGCTATGTATGTTGTCTAAATTATCGGTTAAATAATTAATTTAGAATGAATTTTTATTTTAAATGATTGTTTGTGGCTGTTTTTTTGAGTGTGTTTTAACAATGATAAGTGTTGTTTTTGTCATTTTTTTGAAAGCATGTGATTTTAATCTATTTAATGTTTAAGAGATCTTTTGTATGGCTGATACAAATAAAAAAATGACACTGGCGGGTTTAACCACGCTAGTGGCTGTGAATATGATGGGGTCGGGCATTATTATGTTACCGGCCACCATGGCACAAATTGGTGCGGTGTCACTACTGTCATGGATAGTGACAGCGGTTGGTTCAATGGCTATCGCTTATGCTTTTGCTCAACTCGGGGTATTTTGTAATCGCTCGGGTGGTATGTCTGCCTATTCTGAAGAAGCGCATGGTAAGTCGAGCTTTTTCATGGCTTCATTCCTTTATTACCTATCACTAGCGATTGGTAACGTAGCGATTGCCATTTCAGCGGTGGGCTATTTAACCCCGTTTTTCCCATGGTTAGGAACTGGCGCAACACCACTCTTTGTTGGTGTGGTTGGTCTAATTTGGGTTACTACACTGGCTAATTTCGGTGGGCCTAAATTAACGGGTAAACTGGGTGCAATTACCGTGTGGGGTGTGATTATTCCGGTTGCTGGCTTGGGTGTCATTGGTTGGTTCTGGTTCTCTGGTGATGTGTTTGCACAAGCTTGGAACCCAAATAACCTAGCGATTAGTGATGCAATTGCTCAAAGTATTCCAATGACATTATGGGCGTTCCTGGGTATGGAATCGGCGGCACAAAACTCAGACGCCGTAGAAAACCCTAAGAAAAACGTACCATTAGCGTGTTTGTTTGGTACTTTGGGTGCGGCTGTGGTGTACATTCTGTCGACGACTGTTATCCAAGGTATTATACCGAATGCAGAGCTTGCGACGTCAACCGCTCCTTTTGCTTACGTTTATGCACAAATGTTTAACCCAGTAGTCGGTAACATCATTATGGCATTGGCAGTGATTGCCTGTATTGGTTCGCTTTTAGGTTGGCAGTTCACGTTGGCACAAACAGCCAAATTCACAGCCGACGGTGGCATGTTCCCGAAAGTCTTCTCGAAAGTGAGTAAAGCAGGGGCACCAATTCTAGGTATGTTGATTGCGGGTGTGATTCAGACATTAATGGCCGTTTCAACCATGTCACCTGATGCGACCGAGCAGTTTAATAAATTAGTCAACTTGGCAGCGGTTACTAACATTGTTCCTTATATCACCGCGATTTCAGCACTCGTGATAGTTATGCGTAAAGCAAACGTGACGGGTAATGCGTTCAAATTGAACATTGTCGTTATGCTTATTGCTATCCTTTACAGCGCTTATGCCTTGTATGCTTCAGGTATGGAAGCGGTATTTGGTGGTATGGTCGTCATGATGCTCTCTTACCTATTGTATGGTTTCATCGCGTATCGATTCGATGACAGCAAAACGGCTGATACTGAGTCAAGCGCTGCGTAATCTCTCGATATTAAACGATACGAATTTACAGATTTTGAAGTAAGGAATACCGATATGGTACAGAATAAAATAGGGTCATTGAGCGTTATGGCAATGACATTACTGATGTCAGCGTTTGGTGCTCAAGCGAACAATGATGTGCTAACGAATGTTAAGCAAACAGGTCAAATAAACTTTGGTTATGTGGCTGATGAAGCGCCGTATTCATCGTTGAATGACAAGGCTAGTGAGCCAAAGGGTTACGCGATTGATTTGTGTAACAAAGTGGCAGATAGCATCAAAGCTCAGCCGGGCTATGGTGATATGAAAGTTGTGTATCACCCAACCCAACTCAATGAGGGTTTACAACAAGTTGCAGAGGGTGAGCTTGACCTGTTGTGTGGCGCGGCCATGGAAACACTGACTCGTCGTGAGCAGGTTAGTTTTTCAACGCCAATTGGCAAGGGTGGCTTAAGCGCGGTCATTAACGAAAATGCGAGTGCGGATTTAAAACGAGTACTGGAAGATAAGCCGGCTCATACTGGTCCTAAATGGCGTGCGACGGTGAACCGTGGTTTGGCTAATCATACTTACGTGGTTCATGAAGGTACGGTAACAGAGGCTTGGGTACGCAACAAAATTAAACAACTGGGTGTAGTTGCAACGGTGGTTACCGCGAAGACACATGAAGAGGGTGTTAAATTGGTATCGGAAGGTTTGGCGGATGCGTATTTTGCCGACCGTTTTGAGTTAATCGGTGAGCTTCATCACTCTCACTTGAGCAATGTGGAGTTGTCGCCTCAGGTGTTTGAGGTTGCATACGGCCGTTTAGCACTGCCTAAGAATAACGATGATTTTCGTTTATTGATTGATCGCAGTCTGAGTGAGCTATATCAGTCGGATGATTTTGTACCGATGTACACACAGTATTTTGGTGAGCCAACAAAAGAAACACTAAACGACTATCAAGGCTATAATATCAGTCAGTAATGGCTGTCATTCGATAAAGCAATACCTCAGTCTTTGTTGTTTTACAGAAGAAGTGATGTATGGGGTTAGCCTACTATGTCACTTCTTTTTTAGTACCAGTAATATCCATAAAGGTGTTAAACATGCACGAAAATAATACACCGCAATCTAAGCGATCTCTTGGTTTAGGTATGTGTACCGCTTTAATCATCGGTAACATGATTGGTTCAGGATTCTTTATTGCGCCTGCGGCTTTGGCTCCTTATGGCGCAGTTGCCATTATTGGTTGGGGTGTCATGGCATTTGCTGCCGTTTGTTTAGGAATGATTTTTGCGAGACTAGCAAGGATTAGTCCTATAGCGGGTGGGCCTTATGCTTATACTAGATTAGGTTTTGGTAAATTTACTGGTTTTCTAATTGCCTGGGGTTATTGGATTTCAATCTGGGCTTCATTACCTGCTATGGCTGCTGGACTCGTCGGTTATTTGTCGCAGATCTTCCCACTGTTACAAGGTAACGGTGTGTTAAAAATTGCGATTGGTTTAGGCGCCATGTGGCTTGTTGCTCTCATTAATATCCGCGGAGTGAAAGAAGCGGGCTTATTTCAAGCCGTAACGGTTTATACCAAATTAGTCCCTTTTATTGCGATTAGTATTTTTGGTTTATTTTGGGTTGATTGGGGACACTTTGATGTACTAAATCCAAGTGATAAGCCCTTTTTAAGTGCCTTAGCGGCCACGGCGCCTTTAACTATGTTTGCCTTTTTAGGGATTGAATCGGCAACAGTGCCGGCCGGTGATGTCATTGACCCAGAAAAAACCATTCCAAGAGCCACCATTTTAGGTACCACTGTTTCGGCACTGGTTTACATACTGGGTACTACCGTTGTTATGGGTGTTTTACCAAGAGAAACACTAATAAACTCAAGTGCGCCATTTGCTGATGCAGCCAATGCCATTTGGGGGCCTACCGCTGCGATGATTATCTCGATTGCTGCTGTTATTTCTTCTCTCGGTGCCATTAACGGTTGGACATTGTTGATGGGACAGGTGCCTATGGCAGCTGCAAAAGATGGAGCCATGCCGGGCTTTTTTGGTAAGCAGTCGAAAAGCGGTACACCGAGAAATGGTATTTTGCTTTCTGTAATGTTATCAAGCGCTTTGTTGCTTATTGATGCTTCAGGGTCTAGTGCATTGGCTACATTTTATAATCTCATCGTTAACTTATCGACAGATACAGCAATGATTCCTTATGTATTTTGTTGTTTAGTGGAAGGTATTCTTTATGTTAAGCGAGATAAATTATCTCAAGTTTTGAATATAAAATCCTACTGGCCGATTGCAAGTGTCGCATTCCTATTTTCAGTGGCTACCATTTATGGTGCAGGGCCTGACGCTGGGATGTGGTCTTTATTGCTATTAATGTTAGCGGTTCCAGTTTGGTTGGTCATTTGTTCTGAAAAAATGAAAGATAATTAGTAGCGCTAGATTTATTTTAATTTTAAAGCCTCGTTGTAACGAGGTTTTTTTCTAGCTCCAATTTTAAATAGCCATACTTAATATTTTATGGATTTAACCCATCAAATGGTATTAATCAATACTAACTTGTTAATTTACAATGTAGTTTAATGAATCTGGTTTTATATGTGGCTAGAGAACATATGAACAGCATTATCTCAATTCAATCTCATGCTGTATTTGTTTATACGGGAAATATTCAGCCGCATTTAATCTCGCTAGTAATGCGGCTTACGGTGTGCTTAAAATGACTGAAGAAGCTGGTTCATGGGAACTAGAAACAATATCGGCACCAGATGATTTCTCTGCTGTGAAAGTCGCTGACTAGTTAATTATTAACCTAAGTGAAAAATAAAAAGTTGCGATTGGTTCGCAGTTTTTTATATGGTTGTTTTTTAAGAATCTTCAACACATCCTTGTGATGATAGGTGGCTAGAGTGATAGGAGTTCAGAAGAGTATTTTGTTAACCAAGTTCTGGTTATATAGAAAGCGTGCTAGTTTAAAACCGTATAACCACGTCCAATCATACAGTTGCGCATAACATTTTGTTTTTGAATATCATATTGTTGCTCTGCTTGACGTTTTTCTGAGCCATGTTTTAAAGCTCCACCAATTACTCCAATGCCAGCTCCTACTTTAGCGCCATTAGAACCACTGCCGCCACCAATCGCGCTGCCGACCGCACCCAATGCTGCTCCTTTGGCTGTGGAGCCTAATACATCGTGACCCAGTGAATCAGTTTGCTGTTGTTCAACTTGATTTGATAACTGATCACATTCATATAAGTCAGCATGATATTTCTGCTCATCAACATTCTTTGTGTCAACGATAATATTTGCATATGATAGCGAAGGCAAAGTGAATATGAGTAATGTGCTCAGCAGTAATTGTTGTTTTTTCATGATGGCTCTCTCTATGAGTAATAATATTTTGCGTCGCGATAGTATCTTAACCTATGATCTTTGCTCTCTCTCTTATGATTGATTGAGTCCTACATGGATATTGGTGATTCACAAATAAGTTAATGAAGGGTGGTGTCCTTCATATACGATTAACCACATTATGCGTTCTTATTTATTCTCTTGTTAAATCGAGTCACTTGCGGCCTACCTGCAACTTTATATAGCAAAGCAGTGATAGAAATCTTTGGATAAAAACGCCAATCTACAGAAGGTAATCATAATGAAAAAAACACTTATTTCGCTTTTTTTGATGTCACTAGCTGCAAATGTATCAGCACAGACCCCAGAAGTGTTGGATGTGCAAAATGTCGATCAAACCATGAGCCAATTGATGATGGTTGAGCAAGAAGGTGAATTCTTTGTGACTATTGACGAAGAAACAAGTTTCGAAGAAATTACCTTCTCAGGTTTTGTTGTGGAAAGGTATAGCGAGATTTATATCAGCAGACATGATGCGAAAGCATTACAGCTTGAACAAAAGAAAAAATTCTATGTTTATGGTGAAAAAGATCTGGAAGCACTAAACAAAAAAATAGCATTACGTATTGATCAGGATAATCCAAAGTTTTTCTCTGTTGATCTCTACCGTGATTATCATGGTGATTCTGGTGATTTTAGCTATGTTGCTCGAGTCATGGAGTATTAATAATCAATACATTAGCCCGCTTTAATTGAGCGGGTTTTTTATTACCCTAAATTGGTTCAATACCGGAATTTTACAGGACTTGGTATGTCTGAAACTCAGTATGTTGTTTAATGTGAAGGTTAATGATTATCCAAAAACAATTCTGGATAGTCGCTAAACACAGCATTAATAGTTTGTAAATGGCGCAGTTTCTTTGGGTTGTTGACTGTATAACACCACACTTGATATCCCGCTTGTTGGAGTTGTTGGACATGTTTTTTGCTTGTCCAACGGAAGTTTAAGTTACAGCTAAAAGCATTGATCTCTTCTAACAGCTGCCAGTCCTTTTTCGATAGCCTTTCACTTAACACTCCTAATTTATAGCCTTGGCAATATAGCGCTAGCGTACGCATGATGTCGTGGCTAAAGCTAGAGAGTAAAATATTTTTTTTGTCGATTGGACTATGATCAAGCTGCTGTTTTAATTGTTGAGCAACGTTTGAAACATCGTGCCGGTCGACCTTTACTTCAATATTGAGCCCTAACTTGTGCTTGGCTGCCAAAATCAATAATTCTTCAAGCGTCATAATGGGCTCACCAGTAAAGGTTGGATTAAACCAACGACCAAAATCAAGTTGTTTGAGTTGTTGTAGGGTATAGGCATCCACCCGGCCTTTGCCATTACTACAGCGGTTAATAGTGTGATCATGGCATACCACCAATACATTATCTTTGGTTGGTTGCACGTCGATTTCTACCCAATCTAAACCTAAATCAATCGCAGCTTGGACGCTGACTCTGGTATTTTCAGGAAAGCGACCAGCTACACCACGATGCCCAACAACGATTAAAGACATACTTATTCCTTATTACATTTATTTTTCGAGGTAGAATTGGTGACAAAACAATAGCATCGTACTTGACTGCTGTACTATTTTTACAGAGCAATTAATTCTAGCAACAAACCACCAATTCAGTATTGCTTTGCTGACATAGGGTTTGTATAGCATTGTTTTCTTCATCTACAAACATTCTTTTTATTTCAAACAATTGACCGCTCACAATCGGTGCGTAACGGCCAAGTTTTGTGGTGTCGGCAACTAACCAACACTGCTGGCTATGCTCAATGATAGCGCGTGTTAAACAGGCTTCTTCAGGTGTAAAGTCAAGCAATTGTCCTTTATTTCCTAAACCGCCTGCGCCAAATATGCCTATCTTTATATTGAACTGACGATAGAAGTGGGTAGTTGCCTCACCAACGGTATCTTCATCAGAAGTTCTCACTGCACCGCCAGCCAAATGTACGACAATATTAGGGTTGCGGCTTAACATTAAAGCAGCATTGATATTATTAGTGACAACCGTTAAGCCCGGGTGATCAAGTAAAGCATGAGCAACATTTTTGGGTGTAGTACCTATACCGAGGAAAATACTGATGCCTTCGGGCAGTTCGCTGACGACTTGTCGAGCGATGCGTTGCTTGGCTGAAAGGTTGAGTATATCGCGGTTGCTGTACGACAAATTATCGTTGTCACCAGGTAAGCAAATACCACCATGCACACGTTTTACCATCCCTTTATCACTCAATTCATTGAGATCCTTACGGATGGTTTGCACTGAAACAGAAAATTGATTCGATAAGATAGTGCTAGATAGTACGCCATTGGAGCGTTCTAAATAGGTTAAAATATCTTTTTGTCTAGACGATAGGCTCACAATATCCCCTTGCTGGTATTCGTATCCTCATTGATGAATTTTACGCAATCGCTTGTTTAGTGTGCATAATAGGGCAAAGCCTTTTACCGTGTTCATCAAAAATATGGAGATTGGTTCGGTTAATAAACAAATGCAGTGGTTTATCGTGATCAAGATGAATCTCAGCAGTCACTGCGATAAATGGTTGATTACCGACAATACCGTGAACTAATTGATTTGGCCCGAGTGGTTCGACAGCAGCGATATTCATATTAAGTTCAATCGCATCATTGGACGGCATGGTGCTCGCATGTTCGGGGCGAATGCCGACCGTTATATTTTGAGATGACAAGCTGCGATAGTCGGGTAGATAAATATGCTGAGAACCAATATGTAAGTAACCAGACGCTAACTTTGCTGGGAGAAAGTTCATCGCAGGGCTACCCATAAAACTGGCAACAAATTGGCTTGCTGGCTGGTGATAAACTTGCGCAGGAGTCCCAACTTGCTCAATTTTGCCTTGGTTTAGTACCACAATTCTGTCCGCTAACGTCATTGCTTCAACTTGATCATGAGTCACATAGACACTGGTTACGCCTAATTCGCGTTGTAGTTTTTTGATTTCTAGGCGCATGTGAGCACGTAGGGCGGCATCTAAGTTTGATAAAGGCTCATCAAACAAAAAAAGTTGCGGGTCACGTACAATGGCGCGTCCCATGGCGACACGCTGTCGTTGTCCGCCAGAAAGCTTGGCTGGCTTGCGTTCAAGATAGTCTTCAATTTTGAGCGTTTTGGCGACTTTGGTGATTTTTGATTCAATGGTTGCTTTATCGACATTACGATTCTTCAACCCGTAAGCAAGGTTATCGTAAACACTCATATGTGGGTAAAGGGCGTAATTTTGAAAGACCATAGCGATATCGCGCAGAGCTGGTTTTTCATTATCGACTTGACGACCGGCTAAGTGAATTTCTCCACCAGAAATGGCTTCAAGTCCGGCAATCGAGCGTAGTATAGATGATTTTCCACACCCCGACGGGCCAACTAAGACGATAAATTCCCCCTTTTTAATACTGAGATCGACTCCTTTCACAGCTTGATGGCCATTGTCGTAGGTTTTTACCAATTGTCTGAGCTCTAGCATTTTGAACTCCGGTGAGTTTTGAATAGGTTGAACCGTATGGGATTGAGATACTTTTGTGTTCATAGTGTGATAACCAATGTGTGCTTTATTTCAGTGTTTGTATGCGAAATAGATGGTTTGCTCTTACAGGCGTTATTTTTCACTTTCAACTAATCCTTTTACGAACCAGCGTTGGAATATAACTACCACTAAAACCGGAGGTAGCATCGCTAAAATCACCATAGCAAAGACGTAGTCATAGCGCGGGGAACTGGTCTCATTAATGCTGTTGAGTACTTGTTTGATGCCCATAACGATAGTGTTGTAGCTCTCATCCGTCGTCATCATGATTGGCCATAAATATTGGTTCCAGCCCACAACGAACATGATGATAAAAATAGCCGCCATCATGGTTTTTGATAATGGCAGTAAGATATCGATGAAAAAGCGTATCGGTCCTGCGTTATCGAGTTGAGCGGCCTCAAGCAGTTCGTCTGGAATGGTTTTAAAAAACTGGCGAAAGAAGAAAGTGGCGGTTGCCGAAGCGATTAACGGCAAGATAAGCCCTGTGTAACTATTGAGCATGCCAAGCTGAGAGACGACTTCATAAGATGGAATAATTCGTACTTCTAACGGTAGTAGCAGTGTGACAAAAATCAGTCCGAACCAAGCACTGGCGTAGGGTAGTCTAAAGTAAACTAAGGCATAAGCAGCCAGCATAGAAATAATGATTTTACCGATAGAAAAACCGAGCCCCATGATCATCGAGTTAACAATCATCGTTTGTGCGTTGACATCACCGCTAAAACCAACACTCTTGCTCCATGCTTCGCTATAAATAGCACTAAAATTGTCGCCAGGTAACCACTGTAAGCCTTCGCTCACGATGGTATTAGGATTGTGGGTTGAGCTAGCGAATATCAACCAGATAGGAACCACCATAAACAAAGCACCAGTGATAAGGATTAGGTGGTCGGAAAGTCGATTACTTTTCATATTCTTTCCTTAGTAATGAACGCGTTTTTCAACAAAGCGGAACTGGATAAATGTCAGTATCAGAACCAATAAAAGCAGCACCACGGATTGGGCCGAGCTACCGCCTAGGTCGGCACCAACAAAGCCATCACGATACACTTTGTAAACTAATGATGTAGTGTTGCCACCGGGGCCACCAGAGGTCATTGTGTCTATCACGCCAAAGGTTTCGAAAAACGCATAAGTTAGGTTAATGATCAATAAAAAGAAGCCAGTCGGTGCAAGTAAAGGGAAGGTGATGGTCCAAAAACGTTTCGAATCACTCACACAATCAAGCATCGCAGCTTCCCTGATAGCGAGTGAGATAGATTGCAATCCCGCTAGGAAATAGACGAAATTCACCGAAATTTGCTTCCAGACTGAAACCAAAATCAGTGCAAATGTGGCGTCAATCGGATCTGTTTGGAAGCTGAACTCCCAACCTAGATGACTGAAAACGTTAGTAAGTACGCCAATGTGTGGATTGAATAGAAAAGCACCGATGATACCGGCTACGGCTGGTGCAACGGCATAGACCCAAGTTAGCGTAATCTTGTAAGGGCTTTGTCCGTGGATGATATTATTGGCTTTCACTGCCAGCAGCAGTGCGATAGCGAGCGACAAAAATGAGACGGATAGAGAAAACAACAAAGTAAAGCCTATCGATTTCAGGTACTCGCTCGACTCGAATAGTACTTGATAATTTTCGAACCAGACGAAGGTTGAAGATAGCCCCCATGGGTCTTCTAACATGAAAGATAGATAGACCGCTTTTGCTGCTGGGTAAATAAAAAATACCGCAATTATGGCAATTTGAGGTGCCAAAAACAGATAGGGTAGGGATGAATGACAAAATTGTTGACGACGTTCCACAATTAGACCCAAATACGTTAAATAAAAGAGATAAGCCCTTAGCTAGTGACTAAGGGCTTCGGCTTAGTGAGTCGTTATTGAACGGTTCGCGCGAAACGTTTCAGCAGTTGATTGCTTTCAATTTCGACGTTATCTAACCCTTTTTCAACACTGGTTCGGCCTGCAAAAATGTTGTCAAATTCACGATGCATAACTTGACGAATTTGTGGGTAGTAGCCAAGGCGATAGCCTTTAGTCCACTCTCCTGAAGCGAGGCTAAGCTGTTTTACACCGACTTCAGCATCAGGTTGCTGTTGGTAATAACCTGATTGTTTCGTCAATTCATAAGCCGCATTGGTGACTGGTACATAACCAGTGGTTTTATGCCAATACATTTGTGTTTCAGGCTTGGTTAGGTAGTCAAAAAATGCAGCCACCGCTTTGTCTTGTAGTTTTTCGTGGCCGTTAAGGGCAAATAGAGCTGCACCACCAATAAAGGTATGCCCAGCATTTGGATTGACCGATTGCCAGTAAGGTAAATAGGTTGTGCCTAAATTGAAGGTGACACGGTTGCGTAGTCCGCCAAATGAGCCTGATGAGCCCATCCACATCGCGACTTCTTGACGTTCGAAGGGGGTCTGGTTGGCATCCCAGTCACTGCCGTAATACTTGTAGTAACCTTTGTCAGACCACTCTTTTAGTTTCTTAACATGCATCAACATATCATCAGTATTGAACATGATTTGAGTAGGGAGCCCATCGTAACCATTGTGTTTATCAGCTAGCGGCAGGTTGTGACGAGACTTAAAGTTCTCAAACATGATCCAAGGTGTGAGGGACTGAGAAAAACTGGCGTAGCCCTGAGATTTCAACTTACCAGCGATTTGTTCTAGCTGTTCGTAAGTTTTAGGGGCGTCAACACCAACCTTAGCAAAAATATCTTTGTTGTAGTAAAGCACAGGCGTTGAGCTGTTAAAGGGCATGCCGACCATTTTGCCGTTGTTATCGGCATAGAAATTACGAACACCGGCTAAGTAATCATTTGAACTGAACGAGTAACCTGACTCAAGCATAATGTCTTGAACTGGTTTGGCGACGCCTTTTGCAGTCATGATAGTTGCCGCACCAGCATCAAACACTTGCAGGATATTTGGTGATTGTCCTGCACGAAATGCGGCGATACCTGCGGTAAGGGTTTCTTGATAAGAGCCTTTGTAGATAGGGGTGATTTTGTAATCATTTTGAGAGGCATTAAAATCGGTTGCGATTTTATTGACGGTTTCGCCAAGTTGCCCCCCCATGGCGTGCCACCATGTAATTTCAGTTGCTGCGAATGTTGTTCCCGAAACGGTTGCTGATAGCAAACCCGCTAACCATAGCTTTTTCATGTCAGTTTCCTTGTGAGTTTCGAACGAGACATTAGAGGTTTCGTTTGATGCTATGGTGGTTGAGTTTTGTGACATATTCATGAGCATTCAATTTCAAAAATATGAAAGATTTATGGAGATATCATTTGGACTACAGATTGAGTCCCTATTCTGAACACTGCGAAGTACGGTGATGAGAAAAGAGAGTAGGGACGTGAATCAGTATCGACTTATTCACGTCCTGTATTATTGATGCTCTACTGAGATCTATCAGTATGGATGACTATTGCGGATAGAGTACTGTGAAGTTAGCCGTTGAGGAGGTTAATCTTTAGCTAATATCGTACTATCAACGGATTTCCCGACATTTAAAATAAGCGCGCCGATAAAAATGGCAATGACTATCGAAACCAAACGCAGCAACTCCGCGGTCATCGAGTCTGTACCTTGATTTTTAATAATTTGATAGGTTAATACGGTAAAGTTTGTAAATAGCAATTGGTAAATACTCAGCCGACAGTTACAACGAATGGCATAGCAAGCCAGTTGAATACCACAAAATAAAGCAACGCCTAATACAACCCAAGTTGGTACATTAAACATAAATAGCAACATCACTGGTACCGTAAATAGTATACCAATGGCGGTGGTGAATAGCCGATTATGGCTAAACATTTTGTGTTCATGATGTATTGGCGTTTTAATCATGCTGTTGATAGTGATTGCAATCAATATTGACTGAGAGCTACCAGTACCGATCAATGCCGCTAACACCAAACTCATGGCCGTTGCTTTGAATACAATCAAAGGAATATGTGCGGTGGTTTTCTCCTGGCTTTGTTCATCTGGTTGAATGTCTTGTTCGTCGCCAGGAAAGATTAAAAAACTCAATGAAGTGACGATGATAGCAATGGTAAGAGCTTCAAACATTAACCAAGGTAAAACACTAGCGGATACGCCCATTTGCTTTGTCATTACCGCCATGATGATGACGACCATGAGTGTTAATGTTGATAGGATATCTTTAGGATCACGGTGACTACGATAATAACTCAAAAATAGCAAAGCCCAACAAAACAGAGCAAAGCCGGTTGGCGTATCAACCAGTATTTCACTTAGATTGACCACAATAAAGCTGATAAAAAACATCACCAACAGTAATTTTAGCAACAGACTAACCGGTGGCTTAGAGGGCATGATGGTTAGAAATATCACCACAAATATTGGCGCCAACATCGGCATGGCTGCACCGTTAAACTGCAAGTAAAACAGTAACAATATTGGGGCGAAAACCAACCTTATAATTGGATTAGCCGCACTATGAAACATAAGTCCATATACTCACGATGCGCATCCAGATTCGTGCTAGCCATTCACCAAAGCTACTTTGTTCAGTAAAGAAAGCCACAGTAGCTTGTGAACCATAACGAATGTTAGACGGTACTTCGCCATTTTCAAAAACAATGTTAACCGGATAACGTTGAGCACTTAATGACTTGGTATCTGCGTTTAAAAAGCCAGTGGTTTGGTCGATATTATTACTACCCCCAGTACCCCAGCCAATGCTGTCTACTTTACCGAGTAAGACACGACCCGGTAATGCATCAAGTACAATTTCAACACGCTGACCGACACGGATGTATTCTATGGAGTTTTCTCTCACTAATGCTGAGATCCACACACCTCGAGGATCAATGAAAGTCAGTATTGGCGAACCAACGGTAGCTTTTTGGCCTGTGGTGAGTTGTAGATTAGTCACTATGCCATCGGAAGGCGCGAGAACTTGTGTTTTTTGTAAATCTAATTGCGCTTGTTCAAGCTTGGCCATCGCAGACAAAATTTGTGGGTTGTTGCTACCTTTTGGACCCAAATTTTGTTGTGCCTGTGTTAATGAGGCCTCTGCGGCTTTAAGTGACGCTTGAGTGCGTTCGCGAGCTTCAATCGCGTTATCGAGATCCGCTTTACTTAACACACCTTTTCTTGCTAATTCAGTGACTCGTGCAGCTTGTTCTCTGGCATTATTACGCGCTGCTAGTGCATCAACGACTTTAGCTTGTGCCACTTCAACTGCTGCTGTGCTCGCACCAATGTTTTGTCCGGCAATTTCTAAATTGGCTTGAGCTGCTTTTAGGTTAATTTCATAATTTCTTGAGTCGATCTTGAATAATACATCACCTGAGCGAACAACCTGATTATTGATAACATTAACATCTGTGATGTTACCTGACACTTCAGGAGCAATTCTTACTAAATAAGAATGAACTCGTGCGGTGCTCGTCATTGGCGTAACTCGGTCTGCCCACAAACTGTAAAACCAAATAAACAAAATTAATCCAATAATATAGAAACTCAGTTTCTTGGATGATTTTTCTGCAGCAGACATGCTTTAAACTCTCTTCAAAATAAAGTTTTCATGATAATTGCCGAAATGTATTGCAGCAAGGAATGAATCCAATCGACAAAAATAAACCCCAAAATAAAATGGGGTTCATACTTTGTTTTGTCAAAGGGGAGAGAGTGTTATGAAATGTATGAGAGCAGGGCTTTTTCATCAGGTAATGCGGTCATTGCTCCTTTCTTCGTCGTTGCGAGTGCGCCACAACCATTTGCCCATCTAACGGCTTCGTGGATGACTGAGGCCTTATACCACTCTTGGTGGAAAGAGAGTTTTCGCAGGAGACCACCGACAAAAGCATCGCCAGCACCGGTGGTATCAATAGGGGAGACGGGTGTACCAGATATTAAAGTTTGAGTTTCTGCCGTAATAACTAGCGCCCCTTTTGCTCCTTGAGTAATGACAATCAATGGGATCGAAAGCGGCTTGAGAGTCGCTAAACCTGCCTCAATACTGGTGGTTTGTGTCAGAAATAATAGTTCGTCGTCAGAAAACTTAACGACATCTGCCATCGCTACAGCCTTCATAACCACTTCGCTCATCTCCTCTGGTTTTGACCATACATCATCTCTGAGATTTGGGTCAAAACTGATAAAGCCACCGCTGTCTTTCATTTTTTGTATAGCGTAAAGGGTAGTACTTCGGCTTGGTTCATTTGCTAGTGCGATAGAGCAGCAGTGCAGCCATTCGCCAGCTTTAAAGGAAGGGATATCAGACATACTTAGGAATTGATCGGCGCTCGGTTTTACCATGAAGGTAAAGCTGCGCTCACCGTGTTCATCTAAGTCAACAACGACCGTTGAAGTGCGTTGATTCTTATCTAATAGCAGATACTCGGTACTGACGTTTTCATCGCTTAAAGTCGATTGCATGAATCGACCCATCGGGTCGTTACCTACACGACCGAAAAAAGCACTATTGCCTCCTAACCTGGCTATTGCGACAGCAACATTAGCGGGAGCACCACCAGGGCATTTTAAATAGTGAGCATCACCTTCTGGAATCAAATCAACCACTGCGTCGCCTGTTACCCATACTTTGTTCATCTTTATTTCTCCAGTAAGTCTTTATTCGAATGAAGGAAGCCCACTCAGTGAGTGGGCTCAGGAGCATAATTACCTATAGGGGGAGTGGAATTATGCCGTTGCTTGGACACCTTGTTTTGCTCGCTCTCTTGCTCCTAATACCAGAGTTAAGCCGAATGCAACCACAAAGGAAATTAACATACCAATAACGTAGTAGCTGATTTTTTCAGGGTTTATGGAAATAATTCCCGGTAAACCTGCAGCGCCGAGGGCTTGAGCTTTCACGTTAAAGAGAGTGATGAATGCACTTGCACAAGCTGAACCAATGATGGCAGCAATAAATGGATAGCGAAGTTTTAAGTTGACACCAAACATAGCCGGTTCAGTAATACCGAGTAGGGCTGTGATCCCTGAAGGTACCGCAATACCTTTTAGTTTAATGTCTTTGGTTGTGAAGCCAACGGCTAGTGCTGCAGCGCCTTGTGCTACGTTGGACATTGCAGCGATAGGGAAGATGAATGTACCGCCAGTAACCGCGATGTCGGCTAAAAGTTGCGTCTCAATGGCAATGAAACTATGGTGCATACCGGTAATAACAAATGGTGCATAAATGAAACCGAACAATGCGCCACCAACGAAACCTGCAGAGTCATATAACCAGTTTAGGCCGTCACCAAGTAGGAAACCGATATCACGAGTGATAGGGCCAACAAGGGTGAAAGTAACAAAACCAGTAATGAAAATAGCCAGCATTGGTGTTAATAAGTTATCCAGTACCGAAGGGATAACCTTACGCAGGCCGTTTTCAACTTTAGCGAGGATAAAGGCTGAAACTAAAACCGGCAGTACTGAGCCTTGGTAACCGACTTTTTGGATTTCAAAGCCAAGGATATTCCACGTTGGAATAGTGCCGGAGACTGATGCGCCGCCAAAACCCCAACCGTTAAGCAAGTCTGGGTGAACCATTAACATACCCAGTGCCGCCCCAAGGAACGGGTTACCACCAAATTTTTTCGAAGCAGAAAATGCCAACAGAACAGGTAAGTAAACAAAAGGTGCGTTAGCAAAGGTATTAATCATGCTTGCCAAATCAGCAAGGCCCGGATTAGCATCAATGAGTGATTGGCCTTCAATAAACAAACCAGTGGCCGTCAGGACATTGAATAGGCCCATCAACAAACCACCCGCAACAATCGCTGGAATGATTGGAACAAAAATGTCAGATAAGCCTTTCACCGCACGTTGAAAGACATTTTGTTTTTGCGCCCCCGCGCTTGCGACATCGTTGGTCGACATTTCTGCCAACCCAGTTAATTTAGCCATCTCTGCGTAAACTTGATTTACGATACCAGAGCCAAAAATGATCTGATACTGGCCTGCGACTTTAAATTGACCTTTAACACCGTCTAAGGAATCAATGGCTTCTTCATTGACGATTGACTCATCTTTTAGCGCCAATCTTAAGCGTGTGGCACAATGAGCAAGTGCTTGGATATTTTCTTTTCCGCCGAGTTGCTCAAGTAATTTCTTTGCTATGACTGGATAGTTCATAACTCACCCCGATTCTTGTCTGTTCTGTTTATTGAATTAGTATGGTTTAAATATTTTAAATTTGTTTTGGGAACGTTTGCAGAATTGATTCTTGTGCAATAATTTGGGAACGTCAAAAGATAACCATTGATTATGTGAATTTGATCGCTAAAAGATAGGTCGCGAATTCTATAAACAGCGTTAAAATCACATTATATGGTCGATTGTCATTGCATGTTTTGCAAACAATCCCAATGCGGAAGAAATAAGGTTCTATATGTCGAGTTTGCACGATGTTGCTAAGTTAGCTGGTGTTTCAAAATCAACCGTTTCTCGCGTTATTAATGATGAGTATGGGGTTAAAGAAGCGACTAAAATCAAAGTGTTAAAGGCTGTTTCTGAGTGTGGTTATGTGGTTAATCAGGTGGCTAAAGATCTGAAATCCCAAAAGACCAATTTGATTGGAGTGATTGTACCGCGTGTTTCATCCCATGCGACAGCGCAAGGGGTAGACGGACTCAGCAAAATTTTTGAACAAGCGGGAAAGCACGTTTTACTCGCTAATACACATCAAGAGCATGAGAAGGAATTAGAATACATCCAAATCTTCAACCAAAAACGGGTGGAAGGCATTGTGCTGTATGCCACACATCTTGATTTATCGCTTGTGAATGCTATTAAGCAATCAAATGTACCCGTGGTACTTGTGGGGCAAGATGGTTCACTTCACGACATTCCCAGTATTGTTCATGACGATTTTCGAGTGGGGTATGAAGCTGGTCATCGATTGATTAATAAAGGCTGTAAACAGATAGGTTTTATTGGTGTTCAACGTGATGATGTCGCGGTTGATGTGCTGCGTTCACAAGGTCTAGAGCAAGCATTGACTCTACACAATTTAGAATTATTGTTTCACTTGCGTGGTGATTTTTCTATTGAGTCTGGATACTTACAAAGCAAAGCACTAATGGAACAATATCCGCAGCTAGATGGACTTTTTTGTGCGACAGACCGGATTGCGGTCGGGGCTATTAAAGCGTTACTAGAGTGTGGTATTGACGTCGGGAAACAGGTCAAGGTGCTTGGGGTAGGTAATGATGAGCTTGCCTTTATCAGTAATCCAAGCTTGTCGACATTTAACTATGCCTTTGATAAGGCAGGTGAAAATGCAGCGAAAATGTTACTTGAACGCATTGTTGGGCAAGGGAAAGAAATGAGTAAAGTCGTTTTGACTTTCCAAAGTATTGAGCGTGAGACATGCTGAATGATGCTGGTTTTTTATCCGTAATTGCTGAGTCTCACCTCTCATAATCGATAACTAGTTTTCCGTAATACTTGCAATAGTGAGCATTGTTTTATATTTTGCAATCGTTCCCATTTTATTGAGTGTAAACAGATGTCATTTGAAGAAATTGTGAGTTTAGTGGGTGGTCAGGCCAATATTAAACGAGTTTTAGCACCAGAGAGTCAGGTTGTTATTTCAGTACATGATCATTCATTGGTTGGTGAATTGCCAAAGGGTGTTGAGTTGATTGAAGTGTTAGGTGAGTGGCAGTTGTCTATGCCAAGAACCAGCACCTTCCTTGACAAGCAGTTGGGTGAAATCGGTAAAGTGATCGCATCGCAACAACGACTTGATGCGGCTGAGCGACTCGTGAAAACGGAATGTCCATTTCGTCCGATTTGGCACGTCGCACCTCCACAAGGACTTTTAAATGACCCGAATGGCTTTATCTATCATCAAGGGCAATATCATCTTTTCTATCAGTGGTATCCGCACGCTTGTGCACATAAAGACAAATACTGGGTGCATTTAACCAGCGGTGACCTTATCAATTGGCAGTGGCGCTCGATCGCTCTCACACCATCAGACTGGTACGATAGCCACGGTGTCTATTCTGGGCATGCAGTCAGCCATGGTGATGAATTGATGCTGTTTTACACTGGAAATGTTCGACTCGGAGAGCAGCGTGCTCGCCAAACGATGCAATGTATGGCGGTATCGAAAGATGGACTGCACTTTGAGAAATATGGCCCCGTTATTCGCGAATTACCGGAAGGTGTTACAGAACATTTTCGAGATCCTAAAGTGATTCGTCATGATGATAAATGGTTGATGTTGATCGGTGCACAAACGACCGATTTGCAGGGTCGTGTTGCGGTTTATCATTCTGATAATCTGAAGGATTGGCAGTATGATGGATTGGCCGGCGATGATATCGCTCCAATGGGCTATATGTGGGAATGCCCCGATATGTTTGAACTTGATGGGCAACACTATTTTGTGTTTGGTCCGCAAGGTGTGGAGTCATCTAATCCTCATCACACGGCGGTACACCGAAATCGTATTGCTAAAGTAATGTGGGATGACAAAGGTCTACCTCGTTTTTCTGAGCTACAAGAACTCGATTCAGGCTTTGATTTTTATGCACCGCAAAGTATGCAAACTGAAGACGGTCGCCGAGTCATGTGTGGCTGGATGGGTTTGCCGGATGATGTTGATCACCCAAGTTGTGATAACGGTTGGATACATCAATATACAGCGATTCGTGAATTGAGTATCGAGCAAGGCCAATTAGTTCAGCGTCCGCTTCGTGAATTAGCACAGTTGCGAGGGAATTCGATAAAAATTGAGCTAGGCAATGAGCCCGTTGATCTCAAAACAAAAAGTTTTGACATACAAACGACGCTGCCATGGGGGGCAACCTTGCGTTTATTTGAGTTAGGTGAGCAATATGTTGATATCACCTTAGATGCTGAAACGAAAGTTTTACGCTTAGATCGTTCTAATACATTGATTCGACATGGTGATGTTATTCGTGAACTTGAGCTAGATAGCGAAAAAGTCGCTTTGCATATTTTATCTGACAGCTCATCTGTCGAAGTTTTTATCAATGACGGTCAAGCGGTAATGACGGGAAGAGTATTTACTGAACAAAATGCAACCCAATGCCGTTTGATTAATGCAAAAGCTGAGGTTGAATTTGCTGAAATGAAAGCAGCGGATGCAGCGCTTTACCCTTTGTAAGTTAGTAGCAATATGGTCACCATATTGGTGACCATAAATAATGGTGAGCAGTAAGTCGTTTAAAGAAATATAGGACGACAAACGCTCTCATTGGTACGATGCCTACCGCTATTAATTTGAACCGCGTTGCTGGGCTTTACGTGCCAATTTCTCCGCACGCTTTTGCTCGATAAGTTGCGCCGCATCGCCGCCGATATGATCTTCACCGCGCTGTTTGGCTAGTTGCACCTGCTTTTCGCGCTCACGAAAACGTGCCAGTTGCTCCTCAGTATGGGTCCCCACGCATTTAGCACAACTTACCCCTTGTTCGAAGTGAACGCTCTGTTTGTCTTCTTCAGTAATCGGTAAACGGCAGGCATTACATACTTGGTAATCACTTTCTTTTAAAGCGTGACCAACCGCCACTCGGCCATCAAAGACATAGCAGTCACCTTGCCATAAACTCTCTTCTTCAGGCACTTCTTCAAGGTATTTCAAAATGCCGCCTTCAAGGTGATAAACTTCCTCAAACCCTTGTTCTTTCAAGTAAGCGGTTGATTTTTCACAGCGAATCCCACCAGTGCAGAACATGGCTACTTTTTTGTGTTTTTCTGGTGCTAAGTTTTGCTTTACGTATTCAGGGAATTCTCTGAACGTATCTGTGTGTGGGTTTTGTGCGTTTTTAAATGTGCCGATTTGGATTTCGTAATCATTACGAGTATCGACAACCAACACCTCAGGGTCGGAAATGAGAGCATTCCAGTTTTCTGGTTTGACATAAGTACCGACTACATGCCGAGGATCTATGCCTTCCACGCCCATCGTCACAATCTCTTTTTTCAACTTCACTTTGGTACGGTTAAATGGCGGCTCTGATGCTAGGGACTCTTTGTAAACGGTATTCTTCAGGCTGGGTTCCGCGTCGAGCCAAGCCAGTAGCGCATCGATCCCTTCACGTGACGATGAAACAGTACCGTTAATACCTTCACTGGCAAGCAGAAGTATGCCTTGAATTTGGTTTTCTTCCATCAGCTCAAGAAGCGGTATTTGCAGCTCTTGGTAGTGGTTGAGTTCAACAAACTTATAGAGTGCACAAACGACATATTGGCTCATGGGTTACCTTTTATAAAAACGATATAGAGAATTTGGGCGCATTATAGCTAAGGGATGCGCCGACAAATACCGACAGTTTCTAAGGACAATACAACGGTTTCTCGAAAGGAGAGTCCAAATGATAGGGATATACCATTCAGGCCACTCTTAGGCGGGATAAACCATAGGGAAATCCAGAGTTGGATGCGAGGCAACCAATGACTGGTAGCCATACACTTGTTGAATTCGAGTTGAAGTTAATGCTTGCCGCGGTGGAGCATCGCAAACCAATTTTCCTTTATGTAGCATTACTATGCGGTCAGCGTATTGAGCGGCAAGGTTGAGATCATGTAACACAACTACAACGGCACAATTTTCCTCGGTTGCTAATGTTCGCGCAATATTGAGCGTATTGTGTTGATGAGCAAGGTCTAAGGCGGATGTTGGCTCATCAAGCATTAGGATCTTTTTATCGCCTGAGTGGTGCAATTGCGTAAGCACACGCGCTAGGTGTAAACGCTGTTTTTCTCCACCAGATAAGGCAGGATAAAGGGTTTCTGCTCGTTCAACAATATCGGTTTTTTGTATGTAATGCAGTGCGATATTATGGGTTTGCTGTTGGCTCAAGCAAAGAGGAAGTGCACCTAATTCGACCACTTCTTGCGCTAGAAATGGAAAATTAAGCGTGCTTTGCTGCGGGAGTATCGCCAAATGTTTGGCTAAATTATTTGGCTGCCACGAATGTTGCTCAAGCCCAAAATAGTGCAGCTCAGCCTGCGATTTTATTTCACCACTTAAGACTTTTAGCAACGTACTTTTACCCGCTCCGTTAGGTCCAAGTAAAGCAGTTACTTGTCCTGAATATATATCGATATCTAGGTCATCCAGCAAGGTGCGTTTAGCAAATTTCACGGTGATATTTCTGGCTTGAATAGCTGGTCTGTTACTCAAAATACTTTTCCTTTTTGTTTAAAAAGAAGGTAAAGGAAGAAAGGAGCTCCCACCAAAGCAGTGACAATTCCTACAGGCAGTTCGGCTGGTGCAACGACAATTCGTGCAAACATGTCGGCAACCGTGAGCAATAGTGCACCGAGTAGAGCTGAGATAGGAATTAAACTGCGATGATCTGGGCCGACGAGCATGCGCCCTAGGTGTGGGATCACGAGGCCAATAAAACCAATCATACCCACCGCACTGACGGTAACACCAACACCGACAGCGCTAAGCAAGATCATCGTTCGTTTTAATTTTTGCACTGGAATACCAAGGTGATGAGCTTCTGCTTCACCGAGTAAAAGTGCATTTAATGCCATCGCTTGACGAGAGAAGAAAATCAACAGCAGTAATAAAGTGAACATGCAAAGAGCAATACTTTGCCAAGTAGCTCCTGCAAGAGAGCCCATCGACCACAATGATAGATCACGCAGCATTTGGTCATCCGCGACGTAGTTTAAGTAGCCAATTCCAGCGCCCGATAACGCGCTAATGGCAACGCCAGCAAGCAGCATAATAGTAACAGAGGTGCCAAATGTACTGGTACCTAATCGATAAACCAGCACAGTCGTTATGGCACCACCGAAAAAAGCAAAAATTGGCACGGTTAATGCGCTTATCCACGGAGCTGAAAAGAAGGGAAGGTTCGCCAATAAGACAATGGCGACAGCTGCGCCTAATGCTGAGCCTGCGGAAACGCCAATAATGCCAGGTTCTGCGAGAGGATTCCGAAATAGCCCCTGCATTACTGTTCCACAAAGTGCCAGAATGGCACCAACTAATAAGCACAATAAAGTTCGAGGAAAACGAATTTCGTGAATCACTAAATTGATATGACCCGCAATATTATTTGATTGCCATACAAGACTGCTCAAGCTATCACTGATACTGATATTCATTGGGCCAACCGTGATTGAATATAAAGCCACAATGCTGACGAGCATTAGTAGCCCAATGAACACGGTATTACGGGGAATATGACGTAACAAAATAGGCCCCTTATGGATACAACAACGCATTAAGGCGCTTTGCTTCGGCTAGGCTTTTAAAACCAAGGCCGCCGACTAATGCATGCCCATCAATGGTAATGATCCGTCTGTTTTTCCCTGCAGGAGTAGCGGCAAGCATCGGCAATGATTTTAAAATGGCATCAGCTCCGCCCATTTTTTGGTAGCTTCGCCCACTGACTAAAATGATATCAGGTTGCATTTCAATCATCGCTTCCATAGAGAGTGGTTTGTAAGAGCTCAGCTGGCTTGCGGCAGGGTTGATAGCGCCAGCTAGTTGAATAATGCTATTGGGCGTTGTATCACGACCGGCAACATTGGTTGCTCGGCCTTCATGAAGTAAAAGAAAAAGTACTTTCTTTTGTGCGCTAGCAATAGGTTTGTTGTCTACGAGCTGTCTAATTTGTTGATTAACCGATTTTTTAAGTGGCTCCGCTTGTGGTTGGCGATTTGTTAAGGTTGCGATTTTGTCAATCCTGTCCAATAACCCCTGAGGGGATGACTCATTATTGACGATTTCAACCTTGATGCCAGCCGCTTTTAATTGCTGAAGCGTCGTGTCTGGTCCCATTTCATCAGAACCTAGCAGTAATGTTGGCGATAACGCCAACAAGCCTTCAGCCGACATTTGTCGGTGGTAACCAATTTTAGGTACAGCAAGCGATGGCGGAATTTCACTCGTTACATCAACAGCAACGAGCTGATCTTCAGTGCCAAGGGCTAGCAAAACCTCCGTCACTGCACTACCTGCACTAATGATGCGTTGTTGTGCATGCAACCAAGGGGAAAATAGCAATATCAGTGCGGCAAATAGCCAACGAAAAGGCGTGTTATGTGTCATGTATTTTACTCATGTTAAACAAAGAAGTTACTGGGGATCTTCGGTTAATAATTGTGTGGCAGCTATACCGTTTTCTTGAAGGAAGGCGAGTAGTTTGACCAAGTGCTGTACTTCTGCTGCTTTGTCTGCACCAATAATGATTGGTCGTTTGCTGTTGTTACTTTCTTCAAGTAGCGCCTGCGTGAAATTATTCCAGTCAATATAATGCTTGCCCTCTAGCGCCCAGTACGGATCACTCGCGAGAAGATTTACTGTGATGGACTGTTTATCTACCGCGCTTGTCATATTCGAATCGGTGGTTGGTAGCGATACGTCCAAAGACTCAAATTTAACGGCTGCTGTGAGCAGCAAAAACACCATTACAATAAAGATAATGTCCAACAAAGGAGTTAAGTCTGGCATTAGTGATGGGGCTGGCGATGGGTGCGCTTTAATCATCGTGTGTTCGCCGCTGCATATTGTTGTTGCGATTTAGCGTCAGCCGCGCACGTTGATTTTGCCGAGAAAGTCTGTTGGAAAGAGACACCTTCGAGCCATAAATTCACATAGTTAAGGGTATGTTCAAGTTTTGCCATCACTCGGTCAGCCCAAAGCCCCAATAATTGAGCAGAAGTGATTGCTGGTAGGGCTATCATCAAGCCTACTGCCGTTGTGCGCATGGCCAAACCTAAGCCGTCGGCGAGATCGTTAGGCGTAATGCTGCCAGAAGAAGCCGCGACTCCTTTAAACATCTCAATTAAACCGAGAACAGTACCCAGCAGTCCAAGTAATGGGCTAATAGCGCCAATTAATGACAACATGCGCAAACCTGAATGCAATTGATGGCGTTTTTCCTGTAACCAGATGCCTGCGGCGTCTTCACGCAAACTTTTTGGAAAATCATGATGCGCAAGCAGCATTGCTACTCCCTTATAAAGAAGAGGGCGCTTGTTAGAAAGTTGACCTGCCAGTGTTTCTATTTGTGTTGCGCTGGTAGGTGATATGGTTTTCAGAGCAGCTCCGATAGCACGTTTGCCAACGCCAACACTGAGCAATACTTGAAATAGGCGCTCGGTGATAATCATGATGGTGATGACAGAGCATAGAAATAAAGGCCATGCCATTAAACCAAGTTGTTGCTCTAGTTGAGTAAGTACTTCCATTATCCTTCCAATTTAAAACGAACAGGGACTTGAACGCGGTGAGCCATTTTTTGGCCGCTAACCACGTGGGGTGAAAACTTCCACTGCTTAATGGCATTGAGTGCCGAGTTGTCAAGAAGTGTTGTTCCGGATGATGAGATCAACACCTGTTTAATTTGATTACCGTTTGCATCTAACCAGATTTCATACACAGCAACGCCTTCAATACCACGTTTACGAGCCAATCTTGGGTATTGCGGTGGTATAGGACGAGAAACAAAAGTGGGCTGCTCGACTAAAGGCGGTTGGCTACTAGCACCGCTACGACTTGGAGTCGGAGGCGGTATTTTGACTGAGTTATCATCCGTTTTAGTCTTTGCCAGTTTAGTGGGTGTTTCAGCATTGGTGACTGGCTTGTTTATGTCCTTCTTTACTGGCTCTTGTTTAGAAATCTTGGCCGTTTTCACTATGGGTTTCGGCTTAGCCTGCGGCTGTGGCACGACGCTTTTTTTAGGGTTCGCCTTGTGAGTCTTCTTCGGTGCTGTTGGTTGCTTTGCTACTTGCTGCGCTATCGCTTCTTGTTTGGCGTTCACCTGTGGTTTAGGTTGCGTAACGAAATTAATAGACACCGACGTTGATTGGCTCCCTACTGGCATTGCGAATACTTTTGCTTCTTTATCTGCCAGTAGTACTACAGCGTGAATAGCAATCGAGACGCTGCCAGTGACAAGATATCTAGAAATATTCACGTTCTTTTCCTAAAGCAAAAGTGGCTGGATGCGAGGATTATTACCCATTGTTTAAATAAGATCAATTATCAATTGCATTATCATTTACATCAAATTATGCTTTTATAAGAATTTAATATTAAAGGCTGCGAACGTATGCCACACCTGGTTTTTTGTGAATACCATGCTTAATTTAAATAAATATAATGAATCTATTTTAGGGGCAAAAACGGACGATCCACTTCGTTTTTCGTTCAGTGATAAACAGTCAGCTCATGCTGGTGGATCATCCGTACCGGTTGCGATTGAGCTGCAATCTTACATTTGGCAAACATTAATGACGCAGCCGGTGGCTGGTCCTAAAAAACGTTGTTTGTATATCCATGTTCCTTTTTGTCGCGTACGTTGCACGTTCTGTAACTTCTTTCAGAATGCAGCGAGTCGAAGCTTAGTTGATGATTACTTTAAAGCCTTAATGGTGGAGCTAGAGCAGAAATCCAAACTACCTTGGGCCCAATCGGGCATTTTCCATGCAGTGTACATCGGTGGAGGAACGCCAACAGATCTCTCCGCGACGCAAATACAGCGCTTGGGTGAGGCGATTCGACGTTTTTATCCTCTTGCTCGTGACTGTGAAATTACGTTAGAAGGACGGATTAATCGTTTTAGTGATGAAATGTTTGATAAAGCCTTAGAAGGTGGATTTAACCGTTTTTCTTTCGGCATTCAGAGTTTTAACACTACAGTTAGAAGAAGTGCAAAGCGGCTAGATGACCGCGATGTAGTGCTTGAGCGCATTACTTCGTTAAGCCATGCAGAACAAGCTCCGATCGTGATTGATCTATTGTATGGTCTTCCCTATCAGACATTTGATGTCTTTGAACAAGATTTGAAAGACGTTATATCTACAGGTGCACATGGTATCGATCTTTATCAACTGATCGTTGCAGGAAGTGCACCAATGCTGAATTTGGTTGAAAAGGGCAGAATCCCACCACCAGCGACTACGCCAGACAAAGCCAGCATGTATGAGCTTGGTGTTAACTTTTTTGATAAGCACCATTTTAAATCGCTCAGTGTGAATCATTGGGCGAAAGATAACCGTGAAAGAAGTCAGTACAACAGTTTAGCCAAAACCTTTGCTGAAGTTCTTCCTGTGGGATGCGGAGCTGGTGGCAATATTGGTGGCTATAGTGTTATGCAACAGCGGAGTCTTAAGGCATACATGGATGCAATGAATCAAAATAAATTGCCCATCGCCATGATGATGAAACAGCATTCACTTGAGCCTACTTTTGCTGCCATTAAATCTGGTTTTGATCGCGGTGTGCTTGCTCGTAGCACTTTACCTGACTTTATGGGGATGAACTGTTTTGATTATTTGCAGCCGCTTTTCAAGCATTGGCAGCGGTTGGGTCTTGTTAAGCTAGAAGATGAATATCTTGTCTCGACCTTAGCCGGAGGTTTTTGGGCGGTGAACTTGGCTCAGGCATGTATAAAAGTTTTACACAATGAATTTAACGAACATCTAGATTCAAAACAGATAGCAAATTGGAAATGAACATGGAATTACTGACACAAAAAGTAGCGGCTCTATTAGAGCAACAACCAACACTTTTGCCAGCTGCGATGGCGGTAGAACTGAACGTCACTGAATTTGATGTAGTCAAATCACTACCCAGAGAAATGGTAGCTATTGCTCCTGGCAGCCAAGCGCAAAGCATACTAGAACAACTTACTGATTGGGGAAAGGTAACGACCATTATGCACTCGTTCGGTTCCATCTTTGAAGTGAAAGCGTCTTTCCCTAAAGGAAAATTGGCACGTGGTTATTACAACTTAATGGGTAAAAATGGTGAATTACACGGTCACTTAAAATTGGATGTGATCAGCCACATTGCATTGGTAAGCAAGCCATTTATGGGACGAGAAAGCCACTACTTTGGTTTTTTTAGTGAGCAAGGTGACAACATTTTTAAGGTTTACCTAGGTCGAAATGAAAAGCGTGAGCTGATCACCGAGCAGGTAGAACGCTTTAAAGCATTACAGCAAGACATTGAGTCACAATATAACTAATACAATCATAATACACCCTGAGCTTATTTAGGCTTAGAGGAGGAGAGTAAATGAATCCGCAGATCAAACAAGAGCGATTACAAGGTCGTTTAGAGCCTGAAATTCAAGAGTTCCGTCAGGAGCGTCGTACGTTACAATTAGCAACGGTCGATGGAGAAGGCCGGCCCAATGTCAGCTACGCCCCTTTTGTTCAAAATCAAGAAGGCTACTTTATTTTAATTTCTCATATTGCTCGCCATGCGCGCAATCTAGATATTAATCCACATGTCTCGCTGATGATGATCGAAGATGAAAGTTCATCTAAGCAGATCTATGCGCGTCAAAGGCTCACTTTTGATGCTGTTGCGAGTGTCGTGCCGAGAGAATCGACCTTATGGCGACAAGTGATTGGTCAAATGCAGCAACGATTTGGTGAAATCATTGATGGTTTAAGCCAGTTACAAGATTTTAGTTTGTTCCAACTAAAAGTAGAGCAAGGCTTATATGTGAAAGGCTTTGGACAAGCGTATCAGGTGTCGGGTGATGACATGGTTGATTTTGTGCACTTACAAGAAGGGCATAAGAAAATATCTAACGCTTAACGATATTAATAAAAAGCATGTATAAGGGCTAGTCATCTAGCCCTTTTTGATCTTGTGGTTTTAATACAGATTCACCCGTAGCAATTTATACAAAAAAAGCCAGCGATTCGCTGGCTTTTTTATGTTACTGACTACTCGAATAAGCTAAATAGATATTAGAATTGATAGTCGATATTAATACTCCAGTTTCGACCTGGCTGAGCTTTGATATCTTGGCTAAAGGTTTCACCAGTGGCATCTCTTCCGCTTAAGTCATTATATAGCCAATACTTTTTGTCGAAGATATTAAATAAACCGGCACGCAATGTTAAATCTTGAATTGGTTGGTAGTAAGCCGTTAAATCAACAAGTGTGTATCCAGCTACATCGGTGTTTGTTTCCGACTGCCAATCCGTTTTGCTTGCAACCATTTTTACATTCAACATTGTGCCATATTGGTGTCGATTGATTCCTAGGCCGACATTCGCGGTTAATGGCGCTACTGAATCTAAGGCATCACCTGTCTTCTTATCTTCACCATCGGCATACGCAACGGCCAGACGTGAATACATCCCTTGTGGTGCGTTGAACGCTTTATCCAAATAGAGTTTAGAGCTAAATTCTGCACCATAAATGGTGACATCATCCAAGTTTTCTTTAGTGAAAACGTCTTTGCCGTTTTGTTCGCCACCTTTAGTTTGCGTGATGAAATCTTTGTAATCATTATAAAAAGTGCTAAATTCAAAATTCGCAAACTCATTTTGTCCACGCAAACCTAACTCGTAAGATAAGCTTTTTTCTGCTTTGAGATCTGGGTTTGCTTCAATGATGGCACCTTGATTATAGAAATAATACAAGTCATACACGGTGGGTGCTTTGAAGCCTTGGCTGATTTGACCAAAGATCGATAGGTTTGGGTTTAAGTGATAAACCGAGCCTAATTGACCGGTAAAGGCATCATCTTTATTTTTTTCGTAAGATGTGGTGTATCCTTCATCGACACTTGGTGTCGCTTCAAATGAGTCATAACGTATACCTGCGGTTAAAACTAAACGTTCTTGCATCAGGTATGCTTGGTCTTGGAGGAATAGACCCCATTGAATGACGGTGGCGTCAGGAAGGCCAGTACTGCCAGGTGCTGAAGTGCCATAATTCAATTTATAGTCGGTGTTATCTAGATTGAAATCATTGTTGAGAAGGCTCAACCCATAAGTAAATTCATGGGCATTGCTATCAATTTCAACGATTTTAGAAAGCTGAGTATCGAATTGAATGGATTGATCAGAGGCTTCGCGTTGACGTCGACGCTTACCATTCATTGGTGTGGTATCGTAATTCTTAGATAATGAACGTGAGTCTTGATAGCTTAGTGACCAATGTAATGAGTCTGCTAATTGAGAACTCATTAACCATTGGTGTTCGATACCGACTCGAAGTCGTTCAGAAGTATCTTCATTGTAGTTATCAGAATATGTGAAGCCCGGCATTATGCTGTAACCGTTGTAGTTAAGCTCATCTTCATCATATTGTTTATTATAATATTCAACGGTTAAGCCTAAACGGTGATCATCGTTTGCTTGGTAAAAGGCTTTCGCTAGAAGGTTACCAAGTTGTGAATCAGCAGGGTTTTGTGCACCACGATCTGGGCCTTCTATATCGGCACCTGAACTGTGAGTTTCTGTTTCATGACCGTTTGCATAGGTCGCCATCAGTAGTGTTTCGAGTTTATCTTGGCGCATTGCCCAAGTTAACGTTGTTTTAAATTGGTCATTGGCTGAACTATAACCAGAACGGATACCAAAACGGTTCTCATCACCTTCGGTGACCAATATATCGTCAGGGTTTTTAGTACGTAATAACACAACACCGCCTAAGGCATCAGAACCATAAAGGGTAGAAGATGGCCCTTTATTCACTTCAATGGCTTGCAGAGTATCCATTTCAATGGCATTAGAATATTTACGTTGTTCTGTTGCACCAGGGTTGTAAGGTGTCGGTTGCTGTACACCATCAATCATCATTTTTACGCGGCTACCTTCAACGCCACGAATATTGAAGCTAGAAATACCGAATCGACCATCGCCTAAAGCATCAACACCTGGTGTATAGCTAAGTGCTTGCTGTAAGTCATTGCTCATAGTCGACTCAAGTTCCTTAGCTGAAATCGTTTCGATTGACGATGAAACATCTTTCTTACTTTGTTCTGTTCGGGTCGCTGATACCACAACCTCATCAAATTGGTGCAGATTATCTGCAAAAGAACTCGGTGAAAGTGCAACAAGTATAGAAGCTGACAAGAGTGTTTTGGTGTACATCTGAATTATTACCTTATTCATCAATAACAAATTTATTGTGGATGAATAATATTGGATCTAAATAGTAATTACTATCATTTGTATTTATATTTGTTCGGGTGTGAATTAGCGACTTTATGATTTTGATATAATAATTAATAAGTTATTTTCTTTTATGGGTTGATGAGAATGAAAACTGAAGGCTATTTGTGTGATATTTATCACGTTTTATTTTCTATTTAACTTTATACGGAGGGGTAGGTTAAGGTCGATGAGTGCTGTTGTTTTATCTACAGCATACTTGAAATTGCAACAGCGTTTGCAGCGCTCGTTCAACCAATCAGATTTCTTATCTATGTTTATGGGGATTCACTTGCATACCGCCTACCCGCAACTTCAAGTGGTTTGGGTATAGTCACCTTAAACCTGCTATTTGACTTTCTGATCTTATCTTTTTCTGTTGTTTGACAAGAATTGTTATATTATAACAATTCTCACTTGTGATCTTTTGATTGAAAATTGGGGTATCAATCCCCATAGTTAGTGAACAGTGGGTAGGTCGAATGAAAATCAATTCAATATTGCAACAAGCAACAATTCAAGTGAGTGTAGATATGGCGGAAGTACGAGCCAGAGTAGATTTTAAAGTCGGTGTCAAAAGTAATATCGATGCGGAAATCCTCTCGTTTAGAGGACTAAAAACGGATAAAGAGCATGTTGCGGTTATTTTCAGAACAGCTGACGTTACCCAAGAAACGCCACTAGTCCGTATGCATTCTGAGTGTTTGACTGGCGATGTGTTCCATTCATCACGTTGTGATTGTGGTGAACAACTAGAAGAAACCATCAATAAAATGGGCGAAGCTGGCGGCATTATTCTTTATTTGCGTCAAGAAGGCCGGGGCATTGGCCTTTACAATAAAATTGATGCCTATCGCTTACAAAGTGAAGGTATGAATACATACGAAGCGAATAACCATTTGGGTTTCGGTGATGACCTTCGTGATTTCACTGAAGCCGCACAGATGTTAAAAGCACTGAATGTGACGAAAATTCGTTTAGTGACGAATAACCCGAAGAAAATTAAAGAACTCAAAGAACACGGCATAGAGATTGTTGAAGTTGTGAACACTGCTGCCCATATCAAATCTGGCAACGAGAGTTATCTTAAAGCGAAAGTGTCTCATGGTAAGCACCATTTAAAACTATAACTGAGCATTATGATTAAACGACAAAAACCTCACATTGTTGAGGTTTTTGTCGTTTATGCCTTGCAAAAAAAATGTAAATTTGTATTATCGGCAATTAAAGTGCAAATGATAATAATTAGCACTACCAATAATTAATTTTGCTCAACAAGGACGCTTTCATGAAAGTTAACACACTTCTGTCTCAATCTATTGCTGTCTCACTTGCTATGGCAAGTAGTGCATCTTTTGCAGCTGCCGTAACAAAAGAGCAGGTGGTTGAACATTATGCCAATATTGCCCATGCAGTTTTTGCCGATTCTCTTACGACAGCTCAATCATTAGAAAAATCTATTGATCAATTCCTCGCTGCGCCTTCTGCGGCAAAATTAGATGATGTTAAACAAGCATGGATGGTATCTCGCGTGCCTTACCAGCAGTCTGAAGTTTTTCGTTTTGGTAATTCTGTGGTTGATGACTGGGAAGGACAATTGAATGCTTGGCCGTTAGACGAAGGGTTAATCGATTACGTTGCAACCGACTATCAATATGAGTTGGGTAATGAAGGAGCGAGCGCAAACATTATCGCTAATCAAACCTTAAAAATTGGCGCTAACACAATTGACGTCTCGACCATCACACCAGAATTGATTGCTAGCTTAAACGAAGTCGGTGGTTCAGAGGCAAACGTAGCTTCAGGTTACCACGCAATTGAATTCTTGCTGTGGGGACAAGACTTAAATGGCACTAATGCAGGTGCGGGCGCTCGTGCTTATACAGATTTTGTTGTAGGTAATGAGTGTACTAATGACCACTGCGATCGTCGTGGTCAGTACCTAAAGGCAGCGGCTCAATTGTTGGTTCAAGATTTAGAATGGATGGAAAAACAGTGGTCAGCGGATGAAAAAGCCAACTACCGTCAGCAATTACTCAATGAATCATCAGACAATGGTTTGCGAAAAATGATGTTCGGTATGGGATCGCTGTCACTTGGTGAACTGGCGGGTGAGCGGATGAAAGTCGCGTTGGAAGCGAACTCGACAGAAGATGAGCATGACTGTTTTTCGGACAACACACATAACTCTCACTATTATAACGAGCAAGGTATTTATAACGTTTATACGGGTATTTACAAACGTCATGACGGTACGTTGTTAACGGGTGCAAGTATTAACGACCTTGTTGCTCAAAAAGACGCTCAAGCGGCCAAAGAGATTCAAAAGCAATTTGATAGCGCCCGAGCTGAAGTGGGCAAGCTAGTCACTTCGGCTGAGAAAAATGACCAACATTTTGACCAACTGATTGCAACTGATAATCCACAGGGTAACGCCGTTGTAAATGGCGCGATCATGGCGCTCGTGGCGCAAACTGCCTCCATTGAACGAGCCGCGTTAGTGATTGGTATCGATAACCTCAACCCTGATACAGCCGACCACGAATTTTAACAATAAATAGCAGCAAATAAGGGCTCAGATGAGCCCTTTTCCTCTTTTACACTGAAACGATAATTATTGAGAATGACGGAATGAAATTAGTTTTCACAGCCGCACTATTGAGTTTACTTGCATTGCCAGGCTTAGCCGACGAAGTGAAATCTGGTGGCGAGACCAGTACGACCAAAACTGGGCCGAATGCCTATTCATTACCAGCGGCGAATTTGCCAATGAGTAAGCGCCTTGATTTTAGCGTCGGTAACAGCTTTTTCCGTAATCCTTGGGTTCCTGCGCCTTCTTCTACCGATGCCAGAGATGGCCTAGGGCCGTTGTTTAACACCAATGGCTGCCAGAATTGCCATATTAAAGATGGACGAGGTCATCCTCCAGAGAAAAACGATACTCATGCGGTTTCAATGTTGGTGCGTTTGAGTATTCCTGCGGTCACGGAGCAACATAAAGCCATTTATGAAAAAGAAGGCGTGATCCCAGAGCCTATTTATGGCGGGCAGTTACAGGATTTTGCGCTTCCAGACCAAAAAGCAGAAGGAAAAATAGACATCAAGTACCAAGAATTTGCGGTAACTTTTGTCGATGGTACTCATGTGATGCTACGTAAGCCAAATTTAAAAATTACCGATCTAGCGTATGGTGAGATGCACCCTGATACTCAGTTTTCTGCACGTGTTGCTCCACCAATGATTGGTTTGGGTTTATTGGAAAGTATTGCCGACGAGACGTTACTGGCAATGGCCGACCCTGATGACATCGATGGCGATGGTATTTCGGGCAAAGTAAACCGTGTATGGGATGTGGAAAAACAACGTTTCGCATTAGGGCGTTTTGGCTGGAAAGCGGGTCAACCAACGCTAATGCAGCAAAATGCTGCTGCGTTTAATGGCGATCTTGGGCTAACCAGTCGCTTATTTCCCAAAGAAAATTGCACCGACACACAGACACTGTGCCAATCATTACCCAACGGTGGAGATCCTGAGGTTAGTGATAATATTCTTGATTTTGTTGAATTCTATTCTCAACATTTAGCCGTTCCTGTGCGACGTAATGTGGATGATCCTCAGGTAAAAATGGGTCAGTCCCTGTTTAAGCAAGTTGGCTGTGAAAGCTGCCATCGAACGGACTTGAAAACAGCCAAAGTGGTCGATCGCCCCGCGTTGTCCAACCAAAAAATCGCGCCCTATAGCGACTTGCTACTACACGACATGGGGGAAGGGTTAGCAGATAACCGTCCAGAAGCTCTAGCAAATGGTCAAGAGTGGCGAACCCCACCTTTATGGGGAATTGGCTATACCCAAGAAGTAAGTGGCCATACTTATTTTCTGCATGATGGTCGTGCGCGTAACTTGATGGAAGCTATCTTATGGCATGGCGGCGAAGCACAAAGCGCGCAACAGCAAGTATTGAAACTCAATGTGGCTGAGCGTGAAGCGTTAATTGCCTTTTTGAACTCTTTGTAGGGGAAGCCATGAAAATTTCAATCGCATTTTCAGCGTTGAGCATGTTGCTGTTAACCGCTTGCCAATCTTCACAACTAGAAACCGTCAATGCTATGCAATCAACGCAACACATAAGTCAAGGCGTTTATCGAATTGAGTTTGCTGCCGCTCAGCATTTCGCGCAGCAAGCTGAGCAATTAGTGTTGGGATTTGAGCAGTATTGTCGGTCACCTAACACCGGTTTGGATGGAGTAAAGAACCAGTGGCAACAAACGACGCTAGCTTGGATGGCTCTTCAAGGGCAAGAGCGTGGCCCAGCAAAAGCGTTAGAACAGAGTTGGAATGTTCAATTTTGGCCAGATAAAAAAGATACCACTGGGCGGAAAATGAATGTCTTAGTTCACTCAGATATCTTATGGACAGAGCACGATATTGCTTCGCAAAGCGTTACCGTGCAAGGAATTGGTGCTATTGAATGGTTACTTTACGATGAATATTCACCTTTATTGAACGCCACCAACTCATCAGAAAATATCCATCAGGTTTGTGAGGCTGCACAAGCGATTAGCCAAAATTTAGCAACCAAAGCACAATTTATCGCCACGCAATGGAATGTTAATCCGTGGACAGCGTTAGATGCCATGGTGTGGGAAGCGGAATACATTGCTCTACTATCAAATCAACTCGATTACAGTATGAAAAAGCTCAGTCGTCCGTTAGCCAATATTGGACAACCGCGTCCTTATTTCGCTGAGTCATGGCGAGCAAAGGTGTCGATGAACAACCTGAAAGCCAATGTTGAAGCAATGCAGAGGTTATATTTAGCTGATGGAGGGTTGGATTTTTTACTGCGAGATAAAGGGTTGAATGACCTTGCTGACCGCGTGCAGAACCACTTTGCCTTGATGCTGTTAACTTGGCCAACCGAGCCAAGTTTGTTTGATTTATTACAAAATAAAGAAGGGTACCGAAAGGTGCTTTCTCAATACAATAAGTTTGAGCAACTCAATTATTTGCTGCACGATGAAGTCGCAGTGGAATTAGGTATCACAATAGGATTTAACGCAACTGATGGTGACTGATCAAACAAGGCGAGCCCTTTTAAAAGCGGCATTGTTTGGCGCTGCCGCACCTGTGTTACCTTTTGGATGTGCTGCGATTCAACAAAATTCCCCCGCTTTAATTGGCTGCGCCATTCATAACAGGGCTCAATTTCAGGCGGTAGTAGCCGATTCCAAAGGGCAAGCGATTCGAACCTTGCCTTTACCTGCTCGTGGTCATGGTGTTGCGATTCACCGTCAACTACCACACGCTGTTGCATTTGCTCGCCGTCCAGGTGAGTTTTTTATGGCGTTTAACTATCAAACTGGCGAAGTAATTAAATTGCAACCAGCTATGCGTACAAGGTTTTTTTATGGGCATGGGGTTTATTCCAATGATGGTGCGTGGTTGTATGCCACTGAGGGCGAAAGATCAACCAGTCGTGGCATTATCGGTGTGTATGATGTTCACCACCAATACCAAAAAGTCGCCGAGTTTAGCGGGTTTGGTATTGGTCCTCATGAAGTCATCGTCATGCCCGATAACCGGTTAACGATTGGGGTGGGGGGCGTTCATACTGATGGCCGAACCCCGCTTAATATAGAGAGTATGATGCCGAGTTTGACCTACCTTTCAGAACAAGGTCATATTGTTGAGCAGCGTACTTTGAGTGACCGACATCTGAGTATTCGCCACCTCGCGCATGATGGCGGACAAACCGTTCTATGTGGGCAACAATATCGGGGGCAAGTAGATGAATTCCCTTCGCTGCTAGCGATGCATACTCAAGGCGGTGAATTATTGCCTCTGCAAGCAGAACCAGAACAGTGGGCAAGGTTTAATCACTATATCGCTAGTATTGCCGCGACGGAACAATGGATTTTAGCGACTTCGCCCCGAGGTAACTGTTATGGGATTTGGTCAAAGGATAGCTTGGAGTTAGTCGAATTATCTTCTTTGCCAGATGCTTCTGGCGTTGTTGTCAATAATGATCAATTTCAAATCAGTTCAGGGGCTGGGTTAGTGGTTAAGTGCCGTTATCCCGAGTCTGAGGTACGTGTTCATTGTAATGTTCTTTGGGACAACCACTGGTCTGCTGTGATTTAATTAATTGAATATTTAAATCACAACACTTCGCGCAAGACGCGTTCTTTTGCCATACTAAATTCAATGCAGGATGAGTTGGATGTTTCAGTATGATAAAAGGCACCGCATTGGCGTTATTATTAATAGTTAGCAGCTTTTCGCTTTCTGCTATGGAAAGGTTTGAGCAATTAGGTTGGATAAAACCGGGCAGCGAACTTGAATCATTGATTCAATATCCACATTTGCTAGAACGCGTCTATCAAGAGAATAACGATCAGTTAATTTGGTTTGATAATCAGGTCATTAATCAATTCGAATATCAACTCGATGTGATCCGACGTGCAGGCTTTAGCCCGCTGTTTATCCGCCAATTTAATCAAATGCAGGCTTATCGTGAACGTAATTCGATGTTTGAATATGATCTGCTTGCGACCGATACTCTGCTTCTGTATCTGAGTTACGCAGAGCAGGCACCTAAAATTGGAATGGCATGGTTCTTTGAATCGAAGCTTAATCAACTATTAGCACCACCCAGTCAAGATGCATTATTTGCTTTGCATGTGGCGGTTGAAGTGCAAGGTATCATTGATCTACTCAATCTCTATACGCCCAAAAACCCAACTTATGACCAATTGCTGCATGCTTATGATTTCCTGCTGAGTACGGAAAAGGCCGAGGTTTCTTTATACCAGCAGCGAGGGTTAAAAAAACTGGGTGATAAGTTATCACACCGATTCGCACTCATTGAGCGTTTGTCGCTGGTCAATATTGACGTGACCTCTGTCCGTGACAATGTCACTTGGTATGACAATAGTTTAGTTAAGCCAGTTAAAGAATTTCAGACCATGCATGGTTTGCAAGCTGACGGTATTATTGGCCCTGAAACGATAAAATGGCTTAATTTCTCTCTGTCTGATCGTCTATCGATGCTTGCCCTCAATGCTGAGCGGATGCGTCTGTGGCCAGAAGCGAATGACACACTGATCGTTGTCAATGTTCCTAGTTTTGATATGCGTTATTGGCATTTGGGCCAAGAAGTCTTCCAATCAAAGGTGGTGGTAGGGCGTTCTTCGCGTAAGACTCCTTTAATGATCACTAAACTGGACGCATTGATTTTGAATCCAACTTGGAACGTGCCCTATAAGATCATGGTTGAAGATATTTTGCCGATGGTCAAAAAGGACAGTAGTTATCTAGCTCGCCATAATATAGATATTGTCAGTAGTTGGCGTTCCGAGGAACTGATTGATCCAAATAGTATCAATTGGTCGACAGTTAACCCAGCAGCTTTCCCTTACCGTATGCGGCAGCAAGCGGGGCAAAGTAATGCTTTGGGTCTGTATAAATTCAATACACCGAATCGGCGTGCCATCTATTTACATGACACACCGAGTAAGTCTTTGTTTAATAACCCTTCGAGGGCGTTCAGTTCTGGCTGCGTAAGGGTGCAAAATGCAGATAAGTTCGCATCGATGCTTTTGGAAACACAAGGTATCAGTGAAAAGCAGTTAGTGGATAAAGACGGGTTAACTAATGCGGCGATTCCACTTAAAAAACGTATTCCCGTCCATATTATCTATCAAACGGTGTGGTATGAAGGTGGTGAGCTGCACTACCGTGATGACATTTACCATTATGATACTTTCAGTTACCGTAATGGCTGAGTAGACCATTAACTGCCACCTGGTTCTAAAATTTGAATACTAGTGAGGAAATTTACCAAAAAATGACTTAGGCAGGTTTTCTTTTTTGTTCAATAACTAAGCAGTTTTTGTGTTAGGTTTGTTCGTTTCTAGCACAGTTTATGCATTTGATCTTCACAATAGAGTTCGGTAGTGTTCGAGCCCGTTGATAATAAAACCTATTGTGAAGGTAAATGTGGTGATGGTTTCTCGCCGAGATTTTATAAAATTAGCCGGTAGTGGATTAGTGATTGCTGCTTGTGCACCGAAAATGGTATTGGCTTCTTATCCAGATGCTTCGCGTGTTTTGGCGATGAATAATTTACACACAGGTGAAACGCTTGAAACGTGTTACTTTAACGGCGTGAAATATGTCCATTCTGAACTGCAACGACTGAACCACATTTGCCGTGATTTCCGTCGTAACGAAGTTCATCCGATGGACAAGAATCTGTTTGATCAAATCTCCCAAATTCAAAACTTAATCGGAACGCAAACTGAAGTGCAGATCATTTCGGGTTATCGTTCTCCTGCAACCAATGAGATGCTGCGTGGCAACTCTTCTGGTGTGGCCAAGAAAAGTTATCATATGCTGGGTCAGGCTATCGATTTTCGTTTAGATGGCGTTAAGCTTAGTCAAGTTCGTGAAGCGGCTATTGAGCTTGGAGCTGGTGGTGTTGGCTATTATCCAAGCAGTGACTTTGTTCATATCGACACAGGGCCCGTGCGTCACTGGTCGTGAAGGCTTGTCAGTGACTTGTCAAATTACAATGTCAATGTCATAGTTCGAGCAATTTCGAATTCGAATAAGGTTTTTCTATGTCATTAAAGTATCAAGTGGTTCCTGTCACGTCATTTTCTCAAAACTGTTCCATTGTTTGGTGTGATGAAACGATGGAAGGTGTAGTGGTTGATCCCGGTGGTGATGTAAAACAGCTCGCGATGTTAATTAAAGAACTGGGCGTGAAAGTGGTGAACTTGGTATTGACGCATGGTCATTTAGATCATGTTGGTGGTACCGAGCCACTGGCGGCAGAGTTAGGCGGCATTGAAATTATTGGCCCGCATAAAGCTGATAATTTCTGGTTGCAAGGACTAGAAGGGCAAAGCCAGATGTTCGGTTTTCCTTTGACTGAGGCGTTTGAGCCCCACCAATGGTTAGCTGATGGCGATGAAGTTAAATTTGGTCATCAAGTACTGCAAGTTTTACACACACCAGGCCATACTCCTGGCCATGTGGTTTTGTTTAGCCAAGAAGCTAAGTTAGCTTTTGTCGGCGATGTGCTATTTAACGGCAGTATTGGCCGTACTGATTTTCCACAAGGTGATTTTAATACCCTTATCGACTCTATTAAGACTAAATTATGGCCTTTAGGCAATGATGTCACTTTTGTGCCTGGTCACGGTCCACAATCGACATTCGGCCGAGAGCGAGTAAGTAATCCGTTTGTCGCTGATGAGATGCCTTTATATTAACGTGGCTAGCTATCACATGGCCCAATTATTTTGACGTCTATTCTGGCTCGGCTGCTGCAAGGTAACGCCGAGCTAATCCCACAAAACTTTCTGCATCTCGCTCAAGATCTTGTACTGAAATAAAAATATCATAATCAAAATATTGTCGCTGATAACGCATGCGATTAGCGAGCATAGCCAATAATCCTTGATAACTTTTACCACCATTTGCGGTAAATATGGCTGAATCAAGTACCATCTCTTCAAAGCGAGTTTCCTGTCCTTTTTGCTTTGCACCTAAGTAGAGTAGGGACCTTTGACTGAGTAAAATCTCGCTCGCAATCCTTGGGCAAATACTATCGAGGTAGGGCTCATAATCTTTTAACTTAATACCTATCCACGGTAGTGACTGATGCCAACCTTGGTTGTCATAGCTACAAATTCCAATATGCTGAACATTGTGCCATTTTACTACCCAGCCACCTTTAAATAAGTGTTGTTGAAAATGTGTAGGAGTAAGGGTGTAGCTCACTTTTCCTTTTAAAATCAAAAAATAAACCATAGCAACAAGGCTGATTAGCAATATGATGAACAATAGAGCGTGTGTCAGACTGGGAGCGTATACCAACAAGAAAATGGCAATAATAACGCAGATATAGTTACACCATTTGACGTAGGGTGATTGCAGGTGGAACTGAGTGTTGGTGAGATGAAGCGTTTGCATGTATTTGCTGATGACCTCGTAATGTTTGTCGATTTATCTACCTTTTTACGTGTTTGTTGCGGTAGCGATCTTAACTAAACTCCTGTTGTCTCTAATTGTTTAAATAGTAGTCACTTGTCGGTTTATGGCGCGTTTTTGCGGTTCAATCTGTGCAATACCCTACAAATCACAGCAGAATTTTGGTATAAAACGCGCTTCAAATTTTGACCACTGCGATGAATGCAGTGAAATGGAGAAATACTCGATGAGACTTGCTCATAAGCGTAACGTGCAGGCAAAGCTGCAAAAACGCATTAAAGCGACTGTTGCAAAACTAGCAGCGCCTAAAACAGCAAAGCCTGTAACCGCCCAACCAATTGTTCAAACTGCGGCTAAGCCAGCGGCAAAGAAAGCAGTTGATGTAGCGTTAACTCCAAAGCAGCAACAAGTGCTAGACATCGTAGCTAGCAATGCTGAAGGCATTAATCCTAAGTCTATTGGCCTTGTGGCAGGCCAAGAGGATACAAAAGCAGCTTCTTGGGCAACCGGTGCATTAAAGAAACTGCTTGAAGAAAACCTAGTCGCTAAAGAGCAACTGGCAGGTAACAAAGTTATCTACAAAGCGATTTAAATTTCTTTTCGCTCTGATTTGGTTTGGCCTCGGTTTCCCGAGGCTTTTTCGTTTATCAATCATCTCCTTACTCTCTTATACCTCTATTTGATCACAATTTTGAAAACAAAACGTTAGTTTTGTTATTAATAATTACGTACGTGCTTTCCTTATGAGTTTTCAGTAAACAAAATTTCATCCAATTTAAAAACAATACGTTAAATAATTAGCATCTATACGGCTACGTATTTATACGTAATGCTTTGGTTGTAGGTAAACGTATATTTTCTTATGGCATGCGTGCATGCGCCTATTTTTTTTGCTTAAAAGTTAACGCAAGGTTATCGGGTAACAAAGTGCTTCAGTGTACTAAAAACAATAACCAAGGACGTGACAATGAGCCTCATTAACCAATCTGTAAAACGTGTAATCAAAACGACAATGGTCGTTGTGACAGCATGTATGGCGGTGTTATCCACCAGCACACTCGCTGACGAAAAAATCTACCGTCTAAAACTTGCTGAAACGTGGGGGCCAAATTTCCCAATTTTCGGTGATGCGACAAAAAACATGGCTGCGATGGCAGAAAAAATGTCAAACGGTCGCTTACAAATTCGTATCGACTCTGCCAATAAACATAAAGCGCCGCTAGGCGTATTTGATATGGTGAAATCGGGTCAGTACGACATGGGGCATTCAGGCTCTTACTACTGGAAAGGCAAAGTACCTAACACTCTTTACTTTACTTCTATGCCTTTTGGCATGGTCCCTGCTGAACAGTATGCATGGTTCTACCATGGTGGTGGCATGGAGCTCATGGAGCAAGTCTATTCACCACATAACCTGCTTTCATTCCCAGGTGGTAATACCGATGTGCAAATGGGAGGGTGGTTTCAAAAAGAGATCAATAGCGTGGAAGACCTACAAGGTTTGAAAATGCGTATCCCTGGTTTTGCTGGAGAAATAATGGCTGAGCTAGGTGCGAAACCAACCAATATTGCACCGGGTGAATTGTATACATCATTAGAACGTCGAACGATTGATGCTTTGGAATGGGTTGGTCCATCATTAGACTTGCGCATGGGTTTCCACAAAATTGCACCTTATTACTATACCGGTTGGCATGAGCCAGGATCAGAATTGCAGTTTCTTGTGAACAAGAAAGTGTGGGAAAAACTCCCCGACGACCTGCGCGAGATTTTGCGTGTTGCTATGCGCACCGCAGCGTACGACATGTATGTGCAAGCTGTTCATGAAAATGGTAAGAACTGGGTTTCTATTAAGAGCGAATACCCAGATGTTCAGGTCAAAAATTTCCCACCAGCAGTATTGAAAGCGATGAAAGAAGCAAACGATCGTTTACTTGCTAAACATGCTGCTGAAGATGAGCTCGCTAAGAAAATCCAACAATCTCAAGCTTCGTATTTAAAACAATCACGAGCGTGGACGGATATTTCACTCAATGCTTATTTGAATGACCAAGCTCAACAATAAAAATTTAGCCGCTAGGTTTTAGTAACTTGGCGGCTGAGAAGCCTAAGAAAACCTAAAATAAATAAGCTCCGCTAGCCTGATGGTTAAGCGGAGCACATCAAATCCACGGAGTCAGGAATGAGAAGTCTGATTTATATCGAAAGACTGTTTAACCGAGTGGGTGATTTCCTCGGTTGGTTGTCGAGTGTGTTGTTCCTACTGTTGTTGACCAATATTGTATATGACGTTGTGATGCGTTATGCGTTTAACGATGTGTCAATTGCCTTCCAAGAAATGGAATGGCATCTATTTTCCGCTGTATTCTTACTTGGCGTGCCTTATGCGATCAAAGCGGGTGGCCATGTTCGGGTTGATATTTTTTACGAGCGACTTTCTCATAAAGCTCAGGCTGTTATCGATTTATTAGGAACCTTGTTATTTCTTTTCCCATTCTGTTTATTGGTGGCTTGGTTTGGTATCGATTTTGCCAAAGAGAGCTATCAACTTGGGGAAACATCTGGTGACCCAGGTGGCTTGCCGTATCGCTGGGTGATCAAAGCAATGATACCACTCTCATTTTTTTTCATGGCAGTCAGCGGCGTTGGCTTAATGCTGCATTCTCTCAATAAAATCTTTAATCCACGTTTGATGCATCTCAGCGCAAACGATTCTAAATAAAAGGAATAGTATATGATTGGAATCGTAATGTTTTTTGTGGCGCTCTTTGCACTATTGCTCGGCTTTCCTGTTGCTTTTACTTTTGGAGGAATCGCTCTTATTTTTGGAGTGTGGGCCGAAGGGATAGAGATGTTTGCGTTTATGCCATATCGCATTCAATCAATCATGGAAAACACGGTATTAATGGCGGTACCTCTGTTTGTTTTTATGGGGTTAGTATTACAAAAGACCAAATTAGCTGAACAATTACTCGAGTCAATGGGGCGACTATTTGGCGGGGTTCGTGGAGGGCTTGCTATTTCAACTGTTTTGGTTGGAGCGCTATTGGCGGCTTCCACCGGGGTAGTTGGAGCTTCAGTGGTGGCAATGGGCTTAATCTCGTTGCCTGTGATGCTCAAATACAATTACGACAAAGGTTTGGCTTGTGGCACGATCTGCGCGTCTGGCACACTTGGTCAAATTATTCCACCTTCGATAGTTTTGATCTTACTAGGTGATGTGCTTGGTGTTCCTGTTGGGGATTTATTTCAAGCGGCATTGTGGCCGGGTTTTGTATTAGTAGCGGCGTACGTTATCTATATTTTGATTTACGCAAAACTGCACCCAGAAGCTGCTCAGGCAATGGAGCGAGATGATAGTATCAGCCGCCGGCAGGAAGTATTGAAAGCACTAAAATCCGTTGTTCCACCTTTGGCTTTGATTGTCGTGGTGTTAGGTTCTATTTTCGCGGGCGTTGCAACGCCAACAGAATCTGCAGCACTTGGTGGCGCAGGCTCGATTGTGTTAGCACTACTGTATGGTCAATTTAGCTGGAGTATGGTGTACCAAGCAGCAAGAGAAACGGTAAAAGTTACAGCGATGGTTTTTGCTATTTTGCTTGGTGCGACGGCATTTTCGATGGCGTTTACCTATACCGGTGGTGATTTGCTGGTTGAAGAGTGGATGTTGGCGCTTCCTGGTGAGAAATGGGGCTTTCTGATTGCGACTATGGTTGTGGTGCTGATACTTGGTTTCTTTATCGATTTCGTCGAAATTTGTTTTATTATCGTGCCAATCCTTGCCCCCGTTGCTGAGTTAATGGGTATTGATATGACGTGGTTTGCTATTTTGATTGCGATGAATTTGCAGACCTCTTTTTTAACTCCACCCTTTGGTTTCAGCTTGTTTTATCTTAAAGGTGTAGCACCTAAAGGGGTGACGACAGCAGATATTTATCGTGGGGTTACGCCTTTCATTTGTATTCAAATTTTTGTATTGATTACACTTTTAGTTTTCCCTAGTTTCTATGGAATGTGATCAGATTCGAGGTTGTGAAGACCAAGTTTCGTAGTTGTAGCACAAATTGTTAAAGTACTAGCAGCTTACTGGATGTTCAGTAAGCTGTTTTTGTATGGGGAAAGGGAATGCCTCTCAAGGTCAAACTGATATTGCTGACTCTGCTGCCATTACTCATTGTGACAGCCAGTACTGGTTGGATCTCTATCCATCAAGCGAAAAACTTGGGTCAAAGCGAAGTCGATATATTCCGCGCGAGTCTCATTCAAGCCCGAGAAACCGCATTGCAAGATAGTGTTGATTTAGCAATGGATGCCATTCGACACGTTTATACGGATGATTCTCTAGCTATAGAAGATGCTCAGCAGCAAGTTAAAGCAATTCTCACCCAGCTTAGGTATGGGGCTGATGGCTATTTTTTTGCTTATGACAGTGAGGGAACGAACCTCGTCCACCCGATCCTTCCTGAATTGGTTGGGCAAAATTTGCTGCATATCCAAGACGAAGAAGGTGATTTTCTGATTGAGGCTTTGCTTTTTCAAGCCGAGTCTGGTGGCGGATTTCATCAGTATTTTTGGCAGAAACCATCAACAGGTGAAACGGTACCCAAACTCAGTTATGCCGCGTGGCTTGATAAGTGGGGGTGGATGATTGGTACAGGGCTGTATATCGAAGATATTAGCTCAGAAGTTGCATCAATGCAGACGGCGATTAACAATAACATCGAAACGACTTTCTTTTCCGTCGTAGTCATTTTGGCTGTGACTGTCGCCGTTATCATAGTGTTAACGTTGGCGATTAACTTACATGAACATCGTCTGGCTGACAGGAATCTCAAAGAGTTAGCGCATAAAACCGTTATGTTTCAAGAGGATGAGAAGAAGCACTTAGCTCGGGAGTTACATGATGGTATTAATCAATTGTTGGTTTCGAGCAAGTGCCATTTAGAGCTGCTCGCGCATAAGTTGAATGATGATCTGCTGGCTACACATATCGACAAATCTCAGCAGTCGCTGATGATGGCAATTCATGAGGTTAGGCGAATCTCTCACAACCTACGTCCGAGTGCGCTAGATGATATCGGTTTACAAGCAGCACTGACCACGCTATTAGACGATTATAAATCTCATTCAACCATCAAAATTGACACATTATTTGACACTCAGCCAGGGAAATTGAAATCTGAAGTGGCGACAACCCTGTATAGGGTTGTACAAGAGTCTTTGAACAACATTGAAAAGCATGCTCATGCTCAGCAAGTGACGGTGATTCTTCAGCAGATGGGTAATTTTTTGCAATTACTAATACGAGACGACGGCGTAGGTTTTAATCTCAATGATACTCAGGTTAGACGCGGTATAGGCTTACGCAATATGCGAGAACGAGTAGAGTTTATTGGCGGTGAGTTTGAACTAAGTAGTGAGACTGGTTTTGGTACGGAGATTACCGTGTTATTACAATTGGATGGATTAGTGTATGGAAAAACCGATTAGAGTGGTGATTGTTGATGACCACCAAGTCGTTCTAGAAGGTTTCATGGCGCGTTTAGAGTTAGAGCCGGATATCGAGGTCATTGCAACAGCCAGTAATGGCATTGAAGCTATTGAGGTGGTGAAAGCCACTATGCCTGATGTAATACTCATGGACGTCAGTATGCCTATCATGAACGGTATTGATGCGACTCATCTTATTAAAGAAGAGGTCCCAACCGCCAAGGTACTTATGCTAACGATGCATGACAACCGTGAATACATCATGAAAGTAATGCAAGCTGGTGCGGTTGGGTACATGCTTAAAGAAATATCGGCTCAGAAAATGGTGCAAGCAATTAAAACGGTTAATCAAGGCTCGACCTATTTTTGCGAATCGGTTACTCAAACACTATTTACTCAACCAGTGATACCCGCTGAACAAAAACCAAATCCGCTAAGTCGTAGAGAGGAGGCTGTATTAAAATTGGTTGCACAAGGTTGTAGTAGCAAGAGAGTAGCGTCGCTCTTGAATATCAGCTACCGGACCGTTGAAACTCACCGACAGAATATCAAACATAAATTGGACATTCACTCAACCGCTGAGCTAGCAAAATACGCAGTGCAAAAAGGAATATTAGAATAACCGCCCCAACAGGTGGCGCTAGGCGGTTGCTATTCTTCTTTGGTGATACTACCTATTTCAAGCATTGGCGCAACGTCGATGTTTTCGGCATTCATCATCGAAGATAAACGTTGCACAGATGAAAGCAGCAGGCTCTGTTCCCATTCTGCAAGCTGTCTAAATTGATCAACAAAGCTTTCTTGTAATGGCTGTGGTGCTTTTGCTAGCAATGCTTTTCCGGCTTCAGTGAGATGAGCATGCACTTTACGTTTATCAGTATTGCTGCGAATTCTTTGCACGTAACCGTTACGCTCAAGTCTATCCAAGATGGTGGTCGCTGTTGCTTGGCTCATGTTGGTGTGATTAGACAAGGTTCTAATGGTCACTTCACCGAGCTCTTCAATTGAGCGCATCAAAATGAGCTGAGGACCTGTCAGTCCAGCATCTTTACTTAGTTTTTTCGAATGCAGATCGATTGCACGGATGATCTGTCGGATTGAGACTAAAACTTCTTCGTGTTTTTCCAAAATCACTACCCAAAAATGAATGTTATTAATAAGTCGCGACGATACCGCAGTTCCCCATGCTTTAAAAGTACTGTGAGCAAGGTTTATTACGCAAAATATAATCTAAAAATCAATTGTGACGTAAAATTATTAGTACTCAAAGTATTTTTGTGGTGCGCAAATTGGATGTCGGTGTGATTTTTGTCCGTTCAGTCTGGTTTTTTAGTTGATTTTGTTTAAATAATGGCCATTGTGTGGATTTTGTCGATGAGGGTGGTAGGATGGGTAATAAAATTAAAAATGAAATTGCTATGTGCACGAAGTTATTTCTAATTTTTAAAATGGAAATTGTTTCGTTCTCATGGTTATTGAGTTCCACTGAAAATCATTTTTTAGAGAGGGAAAATGACAAAAGGTATTGATAAATACAGTATCGATAGTACTGACTATACGGTCGGACAAGATAATGTTCAAAAATGGGGTTTTGATGTACATAACCCTGTTTTTGGTTGGAGTGCTGGCTTAATTGCATTGTTTTTAATTGCAACGCTGTTGGTTGAGCCGGAAACGGCTAAGGCAGCGCTTGATGGTGTTAAGTGGCAAATTATCGGCACATTCGATTGGTTGTTTATCTGGTCGGGCAACATTTTTGTCGTGTTTTGCTTAGCTTTGATCGTCTCACCATTTGGTAAAATTCGTTTGGGCGGTCAAGATGCTGCGGCTGATTATTCATTTATTTCATGGCTTTCAATGCTGTTTGCTGCGGGAATGGGTATTGGCCTTATGTTTTGGAGTGTTGCAGAACCGGCGGCTTATTTTACTGGGTGGTACGAAACGCCATTGGGTGTTGAGGCAAATACACCAGAAGCAGCAAAGTTGGCCTTGGGTGCTACCATGTATCACTGGGGGCTTCATCCATGGGCCATTTATGGCGTGGTGGCGTTATCATTAGCTTTCTTTGCTTACAATAAAGGCTTGCCTCTATCTATTCGTTCTATTTTCTATCCTTTGCTTGGTGATCGCGCTTGGGGTTGGGCTGGGCACGTAATAGATATTCTTGCGGTACTTGCAACCTTGTTTGGTCTAGCGACATCGCTTGGTCTTGGTGCGCAACAAGCGGCTAGTGGTATTCACCATGTGTTTGGTATTGATGCAGGCATGGGGCTACAAATTACCGTTATCACCGTTGTTACCTTGTTAGCTGTTGTGTCTGTTGTGCGGGGTATTGATGGTGGTGTGAAAGTCATCAGTAACATCAATATGATCATCGCGTTTTTGCTACTGCTATTGGTGGCGCTGATTGGCTACGCGGTCACCTTTGCTTCAATTCCGACAACACTCATGGCGTATATTGAAAATATAATCCCATTAAGTAACCCTCATGGGCGTACTGATGAAGCATGGTTCCAAGGTTGGACTGTCTTTTACTGGGCTTGGTGGATTTCATGGTCACCATTTGTCGGAATGTTTATTGCGCGTGTTTCAAAAGGTCGTACTATCCGTGAATTCATGACAGCGGTATTGTTGGTACCAACAGCGGTAACGTTAATTTGGATGTCAGTATTTGGTGGTCTGGCAATTGATCAAATTATTAATAGTGTTGGTGAATTGGGTGCAAACGGTTTAACTGAAGTGCCGCTAGCAATGTTCCAAATGTTTGATGCACTACCGTATGGCAATGCATTATCGATCATTGCTGTTGTATTAGTCTTGGTGTTCTTTATTACCTCATCCGACTCTGGTTCTTTGGTTATCGATAGTATTACTGCTGGCGGTAAGATAGACGCACCAGTGTTACAGCGCATTTTCTGGGCTCTGATGGAAGGTGCGATTGCGGTCGCGCTACTTTGGATTGGTGGTTCGAATGCCATTCAAGCCCTGCAAGCAGCAGCCATATCGACGGCATTACCATTCACCATTGTGCTGCTGTTAATGTGTGTTAGTTTGATTTTAGGTATGCGGACTGAAAAAATTAAATAGCATTAATAACTGATTGAAAGGGCGACGTTATGTCGCCCTTTTTGTTGCTGAAAAATTGACGCTTGTCATTGGATTGTCTTTTTGAAAACATTAATAAAAGCAATTGGTTATCTTGATATAAAAAACTATATTTAGTTCGTGCATGTACTGAGGAAAGTGGTTAATATTTGGCACCTTTTCTGTTCCCAAAATTTTGAAAATTCATGAAATTGACCCTTAAGCAAAAGCTGATAGGTGCCAGTCTTTCTGCCGTCGTCGTTATGGCGAGCGCATTGACTTGGCTATCTGCAGACCAACTATTTGAACAAACTCGAAATGGCGTATATTCACGTGCAGCAAGCCTTTCAGCCGCTGCGGCGAAAGGTATTTCTGACTGGATCGTCGTTCGCAAGGATATCTCATCAGCCTTTAACGATTACACCTCGCAAGACGACGTTGTTCCGTTTTTACAACAAGCGCGTAAAGCAGGTGGTTTTGATGACATCTTCTTTGGCACCCCAAAAGGTGACATGTACCGCTCTCATCCTGAGCGCAATCGTGCTGACTATGATCCTCGCCAGCGACCTTGGTATAAAGATGCCTCTTCGGCTGGCAAACAAATTATTACCACTGCATACCAAGACGCTATCACCAATGCGTTATTGGTGACTATTGCTGAACCTGTACGTATAAATGGTCAGTTCGCCGGTGTTGTTGGCGCTGATGTCCTGATTGACCAACTGATTAATGATGTGATCAGTTTGGATGCAGGCAAAAATGCTTATGCGATGTTAATCGATGCTCAGAACGGGACATTCCTCGCTCATCCCGATAAAAACTATTTGCTGAAGCCTGTCTCATCACTTTCCAAAACATTACAGATGAACATGATTGAGCAAGCCATGTCATCCGCAACAATTGAAGAGATCACAATTAAAGGTCAGGACAAGCTGTTTTATTTTGCGAAAGTCCCACAAACAGATTGGATTTTTGCCATTGAAATGGATCGTGCAACCGAAGAAGCCGCTCATACCTCTTTGCTTCAAGGTCTGATTATTACCGCGTTCATGATTACCATTGTTGTCATTGTTCTTGTGTCATGGTTAGTGAGTTTCCTATTCCGAGACCTAGGCCGCGTATCAAAAGCATTGGAAGAAATAGCTTCTGGCGAAGGTGACTTGACTCAGCGCCTTGAACCTCGAAGTGATGATGAAGTAGGGCAATTGGCCCATAACTTCAATACCTTTGTTGGTAATATGCATACTATGGTGTCAACGCTAAGTCTAGTTTCTGCTGCATTGTCAGAACAGTCAAAGCAGACCGCTTCACAAGCAGAAGAGCGCAGTTCACGCATTCGTATGCAACAAGACGAAATTAATATGGTGGCGACTGCTATCAATGAAATGGCCGCAGCTACTCAAGAAATTGCCGGTAATGCTGACCATACTGCACAGAATGCGGGAGAAGCCGTAACCGCCTGTGTGCACGGTTCTGACCAAGTGTCTCAAACACAAGGTTCAATTCAGAACTTAGCGCAAGAGGTACAAGTGGCCACCGATGTGATTCAAGAACTTGAAGCACATGGTAAGCACATTAATACCATCTTGGCGACGATTCAGAATATTGCAGAGCAAACTAACCTACTCGCCTTGAATGCAGCGATTGAAGCGGCTCGTGCAGGTGAGCAGGGACGTGGCTTTGCAGTCGTTGCCGACGAAGTGCGCGTACTTAGTCAACGTACTCATGCATCGACAAAAGAAATCCAGCAAATGATTGAAACCCTACAATCAACCACGGGTAAAGCTGTTGGTATTATGGATGACAGCCGTATGCTTGCAGGTACCAGTGTCGATGATGCCAATGCGGCTTCGGCAAGCTTAACGCAGATTCATGAGTCAGTTGAACGTATTAGTGATATGGCGACACAGATTGCCTCGGCAGCAGAAGAGCAAGCGTCTGTAACTTCTGAGATCACTCGTAATACCGAAGGGATTCGTGATGTCTCTAATGACTTAGCTCTAGAAGCGCACAGCGCGGCAGAGCAAGCGGCTCAGCTGTCAGAATTATCTCATGAGTTAGAAAATGAGATCCGCCGCTTTAAGTTATAGTGTTCAAATGGGTGGACATTGTAACCTATTGATTAAAATATAAAAAAAGGAACTTTCGGGTTCCTTTTTTAGTTTATTATTGACTGTGATTGTTATTATAACCAAAATTCTTTTATGCTTTGCTTAGCATTAAAATGGTGCGCGATTTGGGCCTGAAATAATTCAGCGGTTGCAATCGCATCTGTTAGGGCATGATGCGGGGTATAAGCTGGTAAACCATATCTGATCCGTGATTGGCCTAAACGGACTGATTGTGGTGATTTACCTTTCAATTTATTCATCAGCCCTCCGTATAACCGCTTCTGAATATCTGTTTCAAGTTGCAATGTGTCAATCACAGGGAACTCAATCCCTTCCTGAATTCGTATCTTTAACGCCTGATCGAGAAAACGACGTTCAATGTGACGGTAGTGAACCACCACAATACGCCCAGCTAGCGCATTAAGAACGGGTTCAATGACCTCTGAAAGATCCGGAGCATCTAAAATATCATTATGAGTGATTCCATGAATAACAACGGAATTCTCTTTTAATATTTGGCGAGGTCTAACAATCCAATGCTGGGCACGATTAATGAATATTCGATTCAGTGTAAAAGGCACGACTCCAATAGTGATAATGTCATCAGTGCTCGCATTTAACCCTGTGGTTTCAAAATCAAGGGCAACAAACTCGATTTCATCTAAAGGGGTATCACCAATGACTAACGCCTTCGAGTAAAATGCTTTCAGTAGAGGGTGCTTCGCCAAATCATGCTTATTGGCATATTTATTGGTCCAGTCAATACTTGGTTTCTGAAACAGTTGTTTAATCATTGCGGTCACTTAAATTTATTACTGGCTTGATAACGGTACTTCAGAAAATTCTGTGCATTACTGAGTATTTGGAAAGCATCTTTTAAGTTACGTCTTTCAAAATCAGACAAATTCTCAGGTTCAATATTGTTATCGGGTTCAATAGCTTGTTCTACATCAGCGGCTTGGTGACGGATTCGAACCATAGAGACAAACTCCATCGCATCTTTTAAATCTTGAGCTCGGCCTTTTGGTAAAATGCCAGCATCGATAATGTCATCTAAACGCTCAAAAGAATTGGTAGAACGAGAGCCTACGGCTAAAGCATGAACTCGGATAAGGTCAGCCAGCGGGGCTGTACCACGGCGCTTTAAGTTAATGGTGTTGTTGTGACGCCCATCTTTTTCCATGACAAAGTCTTTAAAAAATCCTAATGGGGGTGTTCGATTAAGCGCATTACGAGCTAAACAGGCAAGAAAACGGTTATTTTTTCTTGCTCGACGGACAATAAACCCATTGAGTTGTTCTGCCCACTTGGTTCGACCATATACACCACATAAATCAAAGAAAATTGACGCATTAAGTAAGGCTTTAGGGTTGGGGTCATCGATCCAATCGGCAAAGCACTCTTCCCATTGTGCACGGGTCATGCGCCACATTGGATTACTGGCCATAATGTCACCAGTGCAATAACTGTAACCACATTGGTCTAAGCTATCGCAGACAAACTTAGCCAGTGCTTCGAAGTATGCGCCATGTTTTTTCTCATCATAACTATCATCTAAGATCATTGCATTATCTTGATCGGTGACGATTAATTGTTCATCGCGTCCCATTGAACCTAAAGCGAGGAAGCAATAAGGAATAGGGGGCGATCCTATGTTCTCTTCGGCTAATTCGATAATACGCTGCTTAAAGCTACGTCCTATGACCGACATGGCTGTTCCTACCATGTGAGAATTCGCATCCTCATTTACTAATCGAACAAAACTGTCTTTGACTTGATTGGACAGCGCTGCTAGCTCTTCTACATTTTGTTGTTGGAATATTCGGCTGACGAGCAGCAGTGAGTTTTGTGATTCGTAGCGGACGATATCAGTCGCTTCAATAATTCCTATCGGTTTTTTTTCTTTTAAAATGGGTAAATGATGTACGTTATAGCGAAGCATGGTTAGCATGGCCTCGTAAACGTAGGCATTGTGATCCAGCGAAACGACTTCCACCGTCATTACGTCTGTGACCTGTTTACTTGGATCAACGCCAACCGCCAATACGCGTGTACATAAATCACGGTCAGTCAAAATACCGACCACAGGGCTCGCATCTTCTTCGTTGTCTTCAAAAATATCTGGGTCGATAACCAATAAAGAGGAGATATTTTCCTCAGCCATCTTGATCGCCGCGTTCTGTATCGTCTCCGTTTTATAAACGAATGGTGCTTCACGAGTCAGTAGGGTTTTCACTTTCGATGTGGTGAGATCATTTTGATCTGATTTGCTTGATATAGCCTGACGTAGGCGAGCATTATCTTCTACTTCGACAAAGTCGGCGAAGCTATCATGGTTATCATATAAGTCTTGAAAGATATTCTCAGGAATGCAGTAGACCAATGTATCTTCAATGGCAGTAACGGGAAAGCGAACTCGGTTATTGGTTAATAGCCCCATCTGTCCAAATAACCCACCTTCAGTCAAGCGATTGTAAAGCTCACCTTTACGACGGTAAACTTCAACGACGCCACTACGAATTAAGTACAAATCTTGAATGTGATCGCCAAAATGAATAATGGGAGTACCCTGACGAAAGTAGGATATTTCGACGTGTTGTGTCACATCGACTAGGGTCTCTTCAGGAAGTTCATTGAAGGGGGGATATTGAGCAAGGAAGTTTTTTATTTCTATTAATTCGGCTTCCATCGTGGCTTCCTTTTAGCTTAAAGATTCAAAACGTTATGTTACATGAATTCACAAGCAATTGCAGGGCGAGGGAAGGCTCGTTATTTAAAGATGAAATTTTCATCAATGATGTAAAGAAAAATAGCCGACATTGAGCCGGCTATTTCCTATTTTTATGGGTGGTTATAAAACAGCAGCGATGCCTTTACATAATGGTCCCATGTTAGATTTCGTCATGCCAGCAACGCTGATTCGACCAGAGCCGACAATATAAATAGCAAACTCATCTTTCAGGCGAGTCACTTGGTCTTTGCTTAGGCCAGAGAAAGAGAACATGCCATTTTGGCGTTCAATAAAACTAAAATCTGCTTCTACACCTTCAGCTTTCAACGTAGCAACAAATAGCTCACGCATTTCTTGAATACGGACACGCATTTCAGCGACTTCTTGTTCCCATTCTGTACGCAATTCCGCGTTATTTAGAATGTGCGTTACCACTGCAGCACCATGCGCAGGTGGGTTTGAGTAGATAGAGCGGATAATGGCTTTAACTTGAGAAAAGGCAGTGCTCACGGTTTCTGTCGATGCTGCGACGATAGTGAATGCGCCCACACGCTCATTGTATAAGCCAAAGTTTTTAGAGAATGAACTCGCAACCAAGATCTCTTTGTTGTATTTGGCAAAAGTACGTAGGCCTTGTGCATCTTCTTCTACGCCTTTAGCAAAGCCTTGGTAAGCGAAGTCAAACAGCGGCAGTAGTCCTTTCTCTGCAACCAGTTTAGCTAATGCTTCCCACTCTTCAGCGGTTGGATCGATGCCTGTTGGGTTATGGCAGCAGCCGTGTAGTAAGACGATATCTCCCGTTTGAGCTTGAGCAAGATCAGCCAGCATAGCAGCGAAATCTTTATCTTTTGCTTCAGCGTTGTAGTAAGAGTATTGCGCTGTTTCTAGACCCGCGGCATTAAACACCCCATGGTGGTTAGCCCATGTTGGATTACTGATCCAAATTTTCACATCACCCAGTTGACGTTTAATGAATTCGCCAGCCACACGCAATGCACCTGTACCACCTGGAGCTTGGGCTGTTTTTGCTAACTTTTGAGTGACAATGTCAGACTCAGCGCCAAAAAGCAGTTTTTGCACAGCAAGGCCGTATTCAGCCGTACCTTCAATTGTGAGGTAAGATTTTGTTTTCTCAGACTCAAGTAGTGCCGCTTCTGCTTTTTTTACTGTAGCAAGAATTGGGGTTTCACCAGCTTCATTTTTGTAGATCCCAACGCCAAGGTTAATTTTCTCTGCGCGAGGGTCTTTTTTGAACTCTTCAGTTAAGCCAAGAATAGGGTCAGCCGGGGCTGCGACAACTTTTTCAAACATAACGCTCATCCATGTAAAGTATAAGAAAGGGGTCTAAAAACGTAGAAATTAACGTATTTATACCTTTATGAAATATCTGTGACAACCGCGTAAAAGAGAAAAATTAAAAATAATTTGATTTGGCAATGAATCGTTAGAAAAAAGGCCATTTATTTAAAAGAAAACCCCAATCGGCTGGCGATTGAGGTCTAGAATTTTAGAAAATATTTGATCTGGCGCTGATGCTAGTCGTTATTTTTTCAGTTCTATTTCCGACTCTATGGCTTGTGTTTCAATGTCAGGGTGTTTTGCTAATTTGTCCGCAGCCCATTGATTGAAATGCTTTAAAATAGCAGAAACAGCGTGCGTCTGATTCACTTTTTCGCCTTCTTTCACTTCCAGCGCTTGTTTGGGATGAAGCCCGGTTGCATCCTCGGCAATATGCAGCCAATCAGGGTGCCAATAATAAGGCTGACCGGAGGGAGTTGTCCAACTATGTACACCGTTAGATTGACCTTTGTATTGCAAGTTTTCTGCTTCTATTTTTTTCATTATTTATCTCTCTAAGCGTTAATACTGACTTAATGAGGATTATAGCGTGAGCATCCTCAAGATATCACGAGTCAATGTAGCAGAGGTTATTGAAATTAATGTGATTTAAGTCTTATTAATGGTGAGACATGGCAAGGCAATTAAGTATGATGGCAAAATCTGAGAGCTAAGCCATTCAACATAATGATTTTTGAAAGAAAGCTAAAGTAGTCTACCCATACTCATTAAATATTTGGTAGCTATACCCTTCCTATTTGAAGTTGCGGCGGTGTTGGTTCAACACCAGTATGTCTATAGTATTAAATAACAAATTACACAAAAAAGCCTCCATGACTGGAGGCTTTCTAAATCGATAGTGTGCAATAGTATTTAGAAGTTTGCTGAACGTGGTGTGCGTGGGAATGGAATTACGTCACGAACGTTACCCATGCCTGTTACGTATGACACCAAACGCTCGAATCCTAAACCAAAGCCAGCATGTGGAACTGTGCCGTAGCGACGTAAATCACGGTACCAGTTCATGTGTTCAGGGTCGATACCCATCTCGATCATGCGAGCATCAAGCACATCCAAGCGTTCTTCACGTTGAGAACCACCAATAATCTCACCGATACCCGGCGCTAGAACATCCATCGCTGCCACCGTTTTACCATCTTCATTGAGACGCATGTAAAACGCTTTGATATCTTTTGGATAGTTCTTAACGATAACTGGCGCTTTGAAATGTTCTTCTGCAAGGAAGCGTTCGTGTTCTGAAGAAAGGTCGATACCCCATTCCACGTCAAATTCAAACTTACGGCCAGAATCGAGTAGGATTTGAATTGCATCTGTGTAATCAACTTGGGCAAAATCTGACTTCACGAATTGCTCAAGACGCGTAATCGCTTCTTTATCAATGCGTGATGCGAAGAATTCAAGGTCATCACGACGCTCTTCTAATACAGCTTTAAACACATATTTCAACATGTCTTCGGCTAATTTTGCAACATCGTTTAGATCTGCAAATGCCACTTCAGGTTCAACCATCCAAAACTCAGCCAGATGACGGCTTGTGTTTGAGTTTTCAGCACGGAAAGTAGGGCCAAAAGTATAAACTTTGCTTAGTGCACAAGCGTAAGCTTCGGCGTTTAACTGGCCAGATACGGTTAGGAATGTCTCTTTACCAAAGAAATCTTCGTTGTAATCAACATTGCCTTTGTCATCTAGAGGAAGGTTTGCGTGATCCAATGTTGATACGCGGAACATCTCACCTGCACCTTCAGCATCGGATGCTGTAATCAGTGGTGCCGACATCCAGAAGTAACCTTGTTCATGATAGAAGCGGTGGATTGCTTGAGACAGGCAGTTACGTACGCGAGCTACAGCGCCAATAACGTTAGTGCGTGGGCGTAGGTGTGCAACTTCACGGAGATATTCAATCGAGTGACGAGTTTTTGCCATTGGGTAAGTATCGGCATCTTCAACCCAACCAACGACTTTTACCTCAGTCGCTGCTAGCTCAAAATCTTGACCAGAAGCAGGGGACTCAACAATCTTGCCAGTTACTTCAACAGAGCAGCCAGTGGTTAGCTTTAATACTTCGTCTTCGTAATTATTAAGATTATTAGGGACCACGGCCTGAATCGGGTCGAAACAAGAGCCGTCATAAATGGCAAGAAAAGAGATTCCAGCTTTGGAATCACGACGTGAGCGAATCCAGCCACGGACAGTGACTTCACTGTCAACCGCTAGCTTACCGTTCAATACGTCTGTTACAGGCGCGTAAGTCATGTTAGGTATAGTCTCCATTGAGGTAAAAACTCAACCCAATATTCAAACGTGTTTTCACTTTAAGAAACGAACAAAAAACAAGCTAAACATTGGGTTGCTTATTACTTTTTTAATTCAATGGCACATATTACCTGTCAATTCGCTAGCATCAACCTTTATTGTCGATTAGACGAAGAATTCTTCGCTGAAAGGGTAAATTGATTCATTAATGTTTCTAAACGTTGTGAAAGCTGTTCTAAATCAACACTGATCCCGCGAGTTTGTGTGGCCGATTGAGAGGTATCGTCGGCATGGCGTGTGATAATTTCAATTTTGCCTTGTACGTCTTGGCTAACTTGTGTGGTTGTTCGAGTTTGTTCTTGAATCGAAGTGGCGTGAACCAGTACTTGTTCCATCTCTGCAACGACATTTGTCATAGTGGAAGAGAGTTCTTCGACTTCGGTTGAGCGTTTATGCGCTTGTGAGCAGACAGAATCAACCGATGAAAGGGAGGCGTCACTGTTATGTTTAAATTGTGCGATAATTTGCTCGATACTCCCTGTCGCTTCTGCAGTTCGAGAGGCGAGTTGACGTACTTCATCGGCAACGACCGCGAACCCACGCCCTTGCTCCCCAGCACGAGCAGCTTCAATGGCTGCATTGAGAGCCAGTAAATTGGTTTGTTCTGCGATGCCTTTAATGGTTTCGAGAATTGAGGAAACTTGTCCGGTTTGGCCGTTTAGTTCGGATATTTTGTGCCTAACAGATTCGATATCACCGACTAGACCTTTGATGTCTTCGCTTGCCACATGAGCTTGTTGAGCACTTTGCTGCGCGACACTCGCAGTGTGTTTAATTAATGTTGATGCATCGATAGTTGCTTGTTCAACTTGTTGCTGTTGAGATTGCATTTCCTCAATGTTGATCTGTACATCAGAGGTTTCACGTTGTTGGTTATCTGCTGCTTGGTCGGTGACTTGTGCTACATCTGTCAATTTATTTGCAGACTCTGCGAGTGAATGGGAGGTGTCTTGCACTTTGACTAAGCTGTCGGAAACGGTATCCATCAGGGAATTAATTGATTGGGCAAGTTGACCGAGTTCATCGGTTCTATCGTCGCTTAAACGTTGAGACAAGTCTTTACTTTTACTCACGCTACACATGAATCGTGACGTTTTTTGGATAGGCCGTACAATTATTTTTCGGATCAAGGCGAGGGTAATGATAAAACCAACAAAAGCAATAGAGGCCATGATACCAACCGCGATAACGGTATGCTTGCTCATCATCTGGTTGACATGGCTTAAGTTATATTCAAGACGAATGGCACCTAACACAGTACCCTCTTCAGCCATATGGCAGGCAACACAATTGGTTCCCCGGTAATCGCTGCTTGACTTCATTGGTAGCGCAACGACTAATCCTTTACCCCAATCGGCGCTAATTGGTTCTATAATGGTTTCGCCGCTGAGTGCACGTCTATCAATATCATCAAGTGGTTTTTGATTTTCTTGTCCAGGTCCGTAGAGTTTGCTTACCGCGTCCGCGCGTAATACTCGGACTTGTTCAATGCCGTCTTGCGCTAAGGCTTTTTGGCGCAAGGTTTCTTTTTGCGCCATAGTCCCTGTGATCATCATCATATTAAGGCTATCAAAATAGTTGCTGGCTTTATCATGCAGTTGTTCACTGAGCACTGAGTTGAGCAGATCCCGTTGTTGGGTATATTGATAAGTTGTTGATACGGCCAATACAACCGCAAAAACAGAGATGAGGGTTAAGAGTAATTTAGACGTTATTGTTGAGTTCATGATAATTTTATAGTTATAAGTTAAAGGCAATGTAAATATAGCGTTAATTACAACTACTGCAAAAGTAGTAGTTTAGGGAGTGTGACCTTAGACAAATTATGGTTTTGTATCTGCGATATTGCACTTGTCTTATCAAGCTTTTGACATTAAAGCCATTTTTCTGGCAGCTAACATGAAATAACCATTTTAAAGTTCAGTTTAACTGTATTGCTGGAGATTAATATTAAGGTGAACTTGTGTCATTAGGCCTTATTACTTAGTATTGCGTGTCTTTCTAAAGCCAGAGAATCAAGATGAAAACAGAATTATATAAAGAGTTTATGTTTGAAGCAGCTCATCATTTACCACATGTACCTGAAGGACATAAATGTGGTCGCTTGCACGGACACTCTTTCTTAGTTCGTCTGTATGTAGAAGGGGAGGTAAACCCGCATACAGGATGGGTTGTTGACTTTGCGGAAATAAAAGCCGCATTTAAGCCTATTTATGATCGTTTGGATCACTATTACTTGAACGATATCGAAGGACTCGAGAATCCAACCAGCGAAGTTTTAGCACAATGGATTTGGCAACAATTGAAACCTGCACTCCCACTATTGAGTAAGGTAGAGATTAAAGAAACGTGTACTGCTGGTTGTATCTACAAAGGCTAATGTTTTAGTGGTAAAAAAGAAACCCAAGCATTCTTGCTTGGGTTTCTTTTTACATAGATAGAGTGTCTAGCACACGACTTTAATAGCCAAACCACCTTGTGAGGTTTCACGGTATTTAGCATTCATGTCTTTACCGGTTTCCAGCATCGTCTCGATAACTTTATCAAGTGAGACACGGGGGGCTGAAGAACGACGAAGCGCCATACGTGTTGAGTTAATAGACTTAACTGCAGCAATACCATTACGTTCAATACAAGGGACTTGCACTTGACCTGCAACAGGGTCACAGGTTAGGCCAAGGTTATGTTCCATTGCAATTTCTGCTGCCATACATACTTGCTCAGGGCTACCGCCCATCAGCTCAGCAAGACCTGCTGCTGCCATAGAACATGCCACACCCACTTCACCCTGACAGCCCACTTCCGCTCCAGAAATTGAAGCATTACGCTTGTATAGACCACCGATAGCGCCTGAAGCGGCGAAGTAACGGATGTAATCTTTCTCGGTAACAGTTTGAATGAATTTATCGTAATACGCTAAAACGGCAGGGATAATACCACAAGCACCATTGGTTGGCGCTGTTACGACACGACCACCCGCTGCATTTTCTTCATTGACTGCAAAGGCGTACATATTAACCCAGTCAACAACCGCCATTGGATCGTTGGTTGTTTTTTCTGACGTCATTAATTGTTGACGAAGCGCAGCGGCACGACGAGGAACGCGCAGAGGACCAGGCAAAATTCCTTCGGTATTCATACCACGATCCATACACTCGCGCATGGTTTTCCAAATGTTAGCAAAATAGGTGCGAACTTCTTCATCAGAGTGCAATGCTTTTTCATTCGCCATGACCAGAGTGCTGATGGAAAGACCACTGTCCTTACATTGGTTCATCAGTTCTTCAGCACTGGTAAACACATACGGAACTTTGATTGGGTTTTCTTTCTCTTTACCAAAATTCTCTTCATCAACGATGAAACCACCACCGATCGAGTAATAAGTTTTCGAGTAAGCCACTTCGTCATCAATCCACGCGTGGATCTGCATACCATTTTCATGCAAAGACAAGTTAGTTTTGTGGAAATTCATTCCACCATCTTTAGGAAATGATACGGTGTGGCAGTGCATGCCAACAGGAAGGCGCTCTGTTTCTTCAACACGAGCAATAAAGCTTGGAATTGTATCTATATCGACTTTCTCAGGGGTATTACCAGCAAGACCCATGATGATAGCAATATCCGTGTGGTGACCTTTCCCTGTCAGTGATAATGAACCATAAACGTCCACGGTGATTTTAGTGATGTCGCGCAATTTTCCCATTGAACGTAAATCATCAATAAATTCTTTACCCGCTTTCATTGGTCCCACTGTGTGTGAGCTTGAAGGACCAACACCGATTTTATAGATATCAAATACACTAATCATATCGATTACCTCAAAAGTAAGCCCCCCTATCAAAGAGGGAGGCTTCTTATTATTGTTATATTCTGTATTCAGTTATCAAAGTCATTGTCTTCAGTAGTCGAAGCCAATACACCAGATTAAAGAGCGCCGTAGATTACAGAACTAATCGCAGCAAGACCACAGATAGTTGTGAAAATCTGTACTGGTGCTGAAGTCTTGTACTTAGCCATTGCTGGAACTTTATGCATAGCAAAGATAGGCAATAGGAATAAGATACCAGCGATCATTGGTGCACCCATGGTTTCGATCATGCCAAGGATACTTGGGTTAACAATAGCTACAACCCATGTTGTCAACACGATGAAAATCAGTGACATTTTTTCAATTTTGCTAACAGAGCTATTAGAGCGAGACTTAATCAGACCAACTAAACCTTCATGAGCACCTAGGAAGTGACCAAAGTAGCTTGATGTGATTGCCGCGAAAGCAACGAGAGGACCCATGTAAGAAATCATTGGAGACTCGTGGATGTTCGCTAAGTAAGAAAGAACAGATATGTTTTGTTCTTTTGCTAAAGCTAATTGCTCTGGTGATAGAGAAAGAACCACTGAGAATACGAAGAACATCACAAAGCCCATCAGCATCATTGCTGCACCACCAGTGATCATGTCAGTTTTTTTCACTGCATTGTCACCGTATTGCAAACGTTGTTCTTTAGAGAACTGACTGATAATTGGACTGTGGTTGAAAGAAAACACGATGATTGGAATTGCTAACCAAACAATAGTTGGCATTGCAGACCAGTCAGGTGCGACTTCGATCATTGAAGTGTTCCATTCTGGAATCAGGTAGAACGATAGTGCTAATAAAACCAACACCAATGGATAAACCATGGCTGATGTTGCTTTTAGCATCAACTCTTTACCAAATACTACGCCTGCAGTCATAGCGGCAATCAGTGCGCCAGACAGCAGCCAACGAGGAATCGATTCCATGCCGACTTGGTTTACAAGGAAAGAATCCACAGTGTTGGTGATGCCCACACCATAGATAAGAACAATAGGGTAGATGGCGAAAAAGTAAGCGAAAGTGATAAGGTTTGCGCCAGTTTTACCAAAATGTTCTTCTACTGTATCTGTGATATCTGCATCAACACTTTTTGCAGAAAGGACGAAGCGTGCTAGACCTTTATGCGCAAACCAAGTCATTGGTGCAGCAATTAGGGCTAAGATAACTAATGGCCAAAAACCACCAGCGCCAGCTTTAATTGGAAGGAAGAGTACACCAGCACCAACTGCTGTACCAAAGAGGGAAAGACACCAAGTGAAATCTTTGTAAGTCCACTTGCTAGACGATTGTGCGGCAGAAGTTGCCGTAGTTGTGTTATTCATTTTGTGTTACTCATTTTTGGGAACAGGAAATAAGTCGCGGGCATTTTGCATAATTTTCTCATAAGAAAAATAGATCTAAATCATGTAACGCTCGAGCTTATTGGACGATATATCAAAAACCAATTTTTGATCACGAAAATGGCGTGCTACATGTGAGGATTGTTAATGGATTGGATTAGTAAAAGTTATCGGAAATGATGTTTGATTAACATTTTTCCACGTTAGAAGATTGCTAGTATGCTAATCGGTAAAGACAATGTGATTGTTTGGGTAAACTAATGAGTGAGATTAAGTGGGTGAAATGATATGAGTCTGTAACGCCTGAATAATTTGCGCGGTCATACCCCATATGAAATGTTGTTGGTATGGGATGGCAAACACACGGTGTGCTTGGTTTTTCACTTGAAACAGTCCACTGTATAATTTTGTGCGATCGAATAAATAATTAGCTGGTACTTCGAACAATTCTTCGACCTCGTTATCGTCTAATTTGGCTTGATAATCTGGTTGGATAAACGCCACGACAGGTGTGACAGAAAATTTACTGACGGTAACTAGTTCTGGCAAATGCCCCAAAATTTCGATCTGACTGGCTTTTATACCCGTTTCTTCTTCTGCTTCTCGTATCGCGGTTTGGTATAACGAGTGATCCCATTCTTCATATTTGCCTCCTGGGAAACTGATTTGGCCAGGATGATGTTTTAAATGAGCTGCGCGTTTTGTTAACACCACATATAACCCTGCTTCACGCTCAACAAAACCAACCAGTACGGATGCGCGTCGTAGAGATGATGAGGAGAGGTGAGCCACTCTTTGTAGTGATTCAGCATGGTATCCCACAGGTCGATTAAGTTGAAAGCTTTGAATGAAATCGATTTTAGTTAGCTTGAACACAATTTCTCCCTTGCAAGCGATAGTAGATGACATGCACCTAAGCATAGTTATTAACACTACAATTAATCATAGGATAAAAGAGTTAGCCTGTTGATAATTTAGAATATCTGTTATTTGAAATTACGTATTTTATAGCTCATGCTTTAATTAGATTAACCCAAGGATATCGCAATGAAAGGAATTATTTTTACTGAATTTATGGAATTAGTGGAAACGAAATTTGGCCTCGAAGTATTAGATGAAGTGCTGGAACGTTCTGATGATTCGGGGATATATACATCAGTGGGTAGCTATGATCACCGTGCGTTAGTCAAATTAATTATTGAGCTGAGTAAAATGACAGGTGTATCTGCAGAAGAGTTACAACGCGTCTTTGGCGAGTATGTTTTCAAAAATTTATATGCTTCACTTCCATCGAATGCAAGCTTGTTTCAATGTGATACTTGCTTTCAGTTCATTCGTCATGTTGAAGATTATATCCATATTGAGGTAAAAAAACTCTATCCTGAAGCAAAACCACCTAAATTTGAATTTATGAATGAAAGCCAAACAGAGCTGATTTTCGACTATAAAAGTGCTCGTTGTATGGCGCATGTGTGCTTAGGGCTAATTGAAGGGTGTGCAGATTACTTTAATCAAAGCGTTGTAATCGAAATGCAATCGCAAAATGCTGATAGCAGTCATGTTCGTTTTACTGTGATGTTGAGTTGATGGCATTATGAGCACCGATGGCCCATTAGAACGTAAATTATTGAGAGAAATTGCTGCTCGCAAAGAAGCTGAAAAGCTGCTTGAGCAGAAAAGTTACGACTTGTATCAATTGAACCAACGGCTTGATTTGGCGCTTAAACAACTCGAGATTAAATCATTGCGTGATTTGCGAAAATTTGAATTTGAGGAGCAGATCGATGAAACCTTGATTTATTTTGGGCGAGCCTTCTTAAGTCGAACGTTGGATGACACGCTGCTAGCCATGTTCATCAAGCGACTTAGTGAAAGCTCAGTGATTGAATCGACCTATTTGCAATTTTCACATTCAATCTTACCTACTTTAAGTTGTCTTGAACTTGGCAACGATCAGTTAAAAACCATTGATTCTGAGCAGCACGACATTAGCTGGCAACAAGATAATCTTTATGTGCCAATTATTGTTGAGCGACAGTATGTCGGTCGATTAATTTTCGAAGTGAAATTCGACAGTGTGGAAAGAGACTTCATTATTAACCAAATGGCGTTAGTGGGTGAATTACTGTGCAGTGCAATCAGTCGGCAACTGATCATGACGCGCCATATAGAATCTCGTAAGCGTGCCGAAGAATCAGAAAAATCGACCAAAGAATTTGTAGCAATGATAAACCATGAATTGCGTACCCCACTTAATGGTTTACTAGGTAGTGCAGAGTTATTAGCCGATACACCATTGAACCGAGAGCAGTGTGATTACTTAGCCAATTTAAAGCATTCAGGCGATATGCTGCGGATCATTATCAATGACTTACTTGATTTTAGTAAAATGAATGCTGGTATGATGCAACTGATCCCAACGCAGTTTCATTGGAATGTTTTTGAGCAAGCGCTGGTGGGTATATTAATGCCTAAAGCGCAAGAAAAACGACTCTCTTTTGTAATCGAAAAGCAAAGTGATTTTCCACAGTGGTGGGTTGGTGATGTGGAAAGACTTAAACAGGTTCTGGTCAATTTAATTGGTAATGCAATCAAGTTTACCCACCAAGGTGAGGTACGATTAACGCTTAAATGGGTTAATAAGCAATTAAATATCATAGTCAGTGACACGGGAGTTGGTATTCCAAAGTCGGCTCATGCCAATTTATTTGATCCTTTTATGCAAGCAGATCGTTCAAGTAAACGTAATTTCGAAGGTACTGGGCTAGGACTTGCTATTTGCAAAAGCTTGGTTGAACTGATGGAAGGGGAACTTTGGTTCGAAAGTGAACAAGGTGAAGGAACCCAGTTTTTTATTACATTACCTTTGCAAACCTGCAGTGGCCAAATGTTACTTGAGTCTGTGACGCAAGCGAGTGAGCATGCAATACCGCTAAGTTCTCGATCTATTTTAGTGGTGGATGATATCCGAATGAATCAAATCATCATCAATCAAATGTTAAAAATGCTGAACATTCAACCTGATATTACTACCAATGGGGTTGAGGCTGTAGACGCGGCACAGCGTAATACCTATGACCTGATTTTTATGGATTGTCGAATGCCAGAAATGGATGGATTTGAAGCTACTCAATTGTTACGGGAAAAGGGATATTCTATACCGATTATTGCATTGACGGCAGGAACGACGTTAGAAGAGCGCGAGCGTTGTTTACAATGCGGAATGGACGATATTCTGACTAAACCATACACAGCCAACGATCTTGAACGAATGCTGATCAAATGGCTGTGCTAATGGACGAGCAAACTTTAAGTAAGGATGGGTAAGATGCGACTGAGTTTATCCAATGTTTCTTGATATTCCGCTTCCCATTGGCTATCTGCAACAATGCCACCGCCAGCCCAGACATATAGCTGGTTATTTTCTGCCACAAGAGTACGAATGGTGATGCTTGTATCCATTTGCCCATGGCGACTGATATAACCAATACTACCGCAATAAGCGCTACGGCGATGAGGCTCTAACTCTTCAATAATCTCCATTGCGCGCACTTTAGGTGCGCCAGTGATAGAACCACCGGGGAAACTGGCCCTTAATAAATCAGCCGCTGAATATTGGTTTGCGAGCTCTGCTCTAATGGTGCTAACTAAATGATGAACCGCAGGAAAGCTCTCTATATCAAATAATTTTGGCACATGCACACTTCCAGGCTTTGCGACTCGCCCGACATCATTGCGCAGCAAGTCAACGATCATCAGATTCTCTGCCTGATCTTTCTCTGCACAAGCCAGTTCGCTGGCATTTTCTGCATCTATTTTAGGGTCATGATTGCGGGGACGTGTGCCTTTAATTGGCTTGGTCTCGATGACGCCTTGTTTGACTTGCATAAATCGTTCTGGGGAAACACTAATAATGGCACATTCGGCAAGACGGATGAATGCCGAAAAAGGTGCTGAATTAACCGCCTCCAGTTTTTGGTAAGCATGCCATTCATTGCCTTGGTAAGTTGCTTGAAAACGTTGCGCGAGATTAATTTGATAGCAGTCGCCATCTAATAAATAGCGTTGAATTTGCTCAAACTTACCTTGGTATTGTTGCTTGTTCATATTTGAGCACCATGGTGAGGTTAGCTCAAAATGGTCGGTATTTAGTGAAGGTTGGTGGTTTAACCAATGCCAAGCGTTTTCAACATCAACACCAACAACGTAAGCACTTTGCTTTTGATGATCAACAATGACCGCCCATTGATACAGTCCAACCGCCATATCCGGTGCCGATAAATCATGTTCTGCAATGGTTGGAAGTTGTTCAACTCGTCTGCCCAAGTCATAAGCAAAATAGCCTAATACACCACCAACAAAGGGCAAGTCTTCAGTAATTTCAATATCGGGTAAGTACTGATTCTGCAATTGGCTGAGTAGCTTAAAGGGATCAAGTTGCGAATGATACTGGTATTCTGGCTCACATATCGTAGTGCGATGACCATGAGTTGTCAGCGTAACAATCGGTTGCGCTACTAGAATATCAAAGCGGCTATCGATGTGAGATGTTGAACCGGAGCGTAATAGCATTGCCCATGGGAGTTGTTCGATCTTAGAAAACAATTGATGAGCGAGATCGACATGGTAAGTCAGTGATTTGACATTAATCTTATTTATTTCGTTGTTATTCATTTGTGTAATTTGTGACAAAGAGACCGATCACTACATGGCGTGTTGAGGAAAGCAAGAGTATCATAAAAAGCGAATTAAAAGCTGCTACTTGATTGAATCACCTCAATAAGTCGAATTGCGCCACTAGGCTTACTGCTTATTGACTGAGGATCAGGCAACAGTCAAAGGAAGCATAACAATAACGAGGCATGCAATGACGGTAATTCGCAAGCAGGACGTGATCAGCAGTGTCGCTGATGCACTTCAATATATCTCTTACTACCACCCCCTAGATTTTGTTCAAGCCCTAGAAAAAGCTTACCACCGAGAAGAAAGCCAAGCCGCAAAAGATGCGATTGCGCAAATACTGATTAACTCTCGCATGTCGGCTGAGGGGCATCGCCCAATTTGCCAAGATACTGGCATTGTTACCTGTTTTGTTAATATCGGTATGAATGTTCAGTGGGACTCTGACCTTACTGTGCAAGAAATGGTTGATGAAGGTGTGCGTCAGGCTTATACGAACCCGGATAATCCATTGCGTGCTTCTGTTTTGATGGATCCTGCTGGTAAACGTATTAATACAAAAGACAATACGCCAGCGGTTGTTCATATCAATATGGTGCCTGGTGATAAAGTAGATATTCAAATCGCAGCCAAAGGTGGCGGTAGTGAAAATAAAACCAAAATGGTCATGCTCAACCCGTCAGACGACATTGCTGAGTGGGTAGAGAAAACCTTACCGCTGATGGGCGCTGGCTGGTGTCCACCGGGTATGCTTGGGATTGGCATTGGCGGAACCGCAGAAAAAGCGGCTGTATTAGCCAAAGAGTCATTGATGGAACACATCGACATTCAAGAACTGATTGATCGTGGTCCACAAAATGCTGAAGAAGAGTTACGTCTTGATATCTTTAATCGCGTCAACAAATTGGGGATTGGTGCGCAAGGCCTTGGCGGTCTAACCACTGTGGTAGACGTCAAAATTAAAACGGCGCCAACGCATGCCGCTTCAAAACCGGTGTGCATGATCCCGAACTGTGCGGCTACGCGCCATGTTCATTTCACGTTAGATGGCTCCGGCCCTGCTGAACTTACACCACCGAAGCTAGAAGATTGGCCACAGATCACTTGGGATGCTGGAGCCAGTGCCCGTCGTGTTAATCTTGATAGCGTTACTAAAGAAGATGTTCAAGATTGGAAAACAGGTGAAACATTACTGTTGTCCGGCAAAATCTTAACTGGTCGTGATGCAGCGCATAAGCGCATTCAAACCATGCTGCAAAATGGTGAAGGTTTGCCAAAAGGTGTCGACCTCAAAGGTAAATTCATTTACTACGTAGGGCCAGTTGATGCGGTTGGTAGCGAAGTCGTTGGCCCAGCAGGCCCAACAACATCGACACGGATGGATAAATTCACCGACATGATGCTTGATGAAACAGGTATTATGGGCATGATTGGTAAAGCAGAGCGTGGACCTGCTACCGTTGAATCAATCAAAAATCATAAAGCGGTTTATCTCATGGCCGTTGGCGGCGCTGCATACTTAGTTGCGAAAGCCATTAAGAAAGCACGCGTTGTGGCGTTTGAAGATTTGGGCATGGAAGCGATTTATGAGTTCGATGTTGAGGACATGCCGGTCACGGTTGCTGTCGACTCGCGCGGGGCAAATGCTCACCAAATCGGCCCTGACACATGGAAAGTGAAGATTGCCGAAGCGGAAAGCAAAGCTTAGTCTAAGCGAATAATGATCAGATATAACTGCAGCTTCGGCTGCAGCTATTGTCTTCAACTTAATGAAAATCCGCTAATTATTAGAAACGTCGGGAGGGCACGATGCCTCGATTTATTCAGATTTTACAAATTGCGATAGCCGTTGTCGTCGGTGCCTTTATTGGTTACGACCTGATTTTGCATGGCATCAGCATTTTTAATGAGAAGTACGTAACGATAACTTGCGTACTATGGTTTGTTTTAGAAATTGCTTTGTTTGTGATCTACAAACTGATTGAAGAAGACTGAGTTCTACGTTTTCCAAGAGTGGGCCTTTCGAGGTTATATCTTGAACAAGATATAAGTCCAAAGATAAGTATTGTCTTTATGTAGCAGCAACTCTGGTTAAGCCTCTGATTTTATTCGGAGGCTTTTTTGTTCATCTCGTATTAAGATAGATGAATGCACAATAGCGCCAGTGAATAAATTGGAGTGGGTGAATGAAGCGAATTCGTCGAGAAGTGTCAGACTTAATCAATCGTGGGCTAGATTCTCATGTCAGAATTGCCGTTACGGGGTTATCACGAGCAGGGAAAACGGCTTTCATTACCTCGTTGGTTAATCAGTTATTGCATACCTCAACTCATGCGAATTTGCCGCTTTTGTCTGCGGCTCGCGACCGGCGCATTGTCGGTGCAAAGCGTGTCCCGCAAACGAATATGATGGTTCCTCGCTTTGCTTATGATGAAGCAATGCAGCAACTGCATAATGATCCACCTCAATGGCCTACGCCAACGCGTGATGTGAGTGAAATTCGCCTTGCAATCAAATACAAGCCTCAAAAACGCAGCAAAAAATTATTAGGTCATACTTCTACGCTTTATCTCGATATTATCGATTATCCTGGTGAGTGGTTGCTTGATTTACCACTGCTTGAAATGACGTTTGAACAATGGTCTGAAAAGCAGTTTTCAGCATTAAAAGATATGCGTTCTTCCTTAGCGCAACCTTGGTTAGATGCTTTGTCCGATCTCGATCTCACTCATGAGTCGAATGAACAAAAGCTCGCGATGATAGCGAAGCTTTACACTGATTATTTGCATGAGTGCAAAAATGCGGGACTGCATTGGGTACAACCGGGGCGTTTTGTTTTACCGGGCGAACTTGAAGGAGCACCTGTCCTGCAGTTTTTTCCGTGTCAAAATCCCTACGGTGAAAGAAAGGTAGACAAGCATAGTTATTATTCGATGCTGAAAACACGCTATGAGGAGTATCAAACTAAGGTAGTGAATGCATTTTATAAACACCATTTTTCAACCTTTGATCGACAAATCGTACTCGTTGATTGTTTGACTCCATTGAATGAAGGTTACGAGTCGTTTCTAGATATGCGCAGCGCGTTAGAGCAGATAATGAATAGCTTTCGCTATGGAAGAAATGGGCTGCTTAAGCGACTTTTCGCTCCCAAAATAGACAAAGTTCTGTTTGCTGCAACCAAATCAGACCACGTAACACCAGAGCAGCACCCACATTTAGTGTCACTGCTGCAGCAAATGGTTCATCCTGCTTGGCAAAGTGCCGCATTCGAAAATATTGAAATGAGCTGTATCAGCATGGCATCGGTGCAAGCAACTCAAACTGGTTTTATCAATAGCGGTGATACAAATATGCCCGCACTGCAAGGGGTTACTTTAAATGGTGAACCGCTTACCGTATTCCCTGGTGATGTGCCGAAAAAGCTACCGAGTAAAGAGTATTGGCAACAACAAGGATTCGAATTTACTCATTTTAGACCTAAGACTTTTAGCAGCGATGAGCCGTGTCCTCATATTCGTTTAGATAAAGCATTGGAATATCTAATTGGAGATAAGCTGAAATGAGTGATTTAAAAACCAAGCAAGTATTCGATCAGCCACTCAGCGCTGAACCTTTAGCATCTGAAGAGCTGACGGTGCAGCAGCAATTTACGAGCAGCGAGGTTTTTGTGCCAGTCGAAGTCAAAGAGTCACAAGAAGAGGCTGAAGTTCAGCTAGAACAAGTGATCAGGCCAAGTAAAGGACGAAAGTGGTTGGCTAGCGGTTTGCTAGTCAGCTTTTCTGGATTAGTCGGATGGCAAGCGATTGATTCGGTGATTACTGCCGTTCAATCGGCAGATTGGTTAGCTTTAGGTTGGTCTGGTTTTATTACTGCCTTGGCATCGATAGGTATCGGTTCTATAGCCAAAGAACTTTGGAAATTACGCTCGTTACGTCATCACTTTAGTGTGCAAGAGCAGAGTGAGCAGCTTATTTTGTCAGATAGCGTTGGTCATGGTAAGGCATTTTGCCAAGCAATCGCTAAGCAGGGGGGGATTAAAACAGAAAGCCCCGCTTATGATCGTTGGATTAATAGTGTCAACGCATCACACAGTGATGCCGAAGTACTCGATATGTATGACGCGATGGTGTTGGCAGAGCAAGATAAAAAGGCGACTCGAATCGTTTCTCAATATTCAACGGAAGCGGCAGCATTGGTGGCAATTAGCCCATTGGCTGTGGCCGACATGCTGCTTGTCGCATGGCGTAATTTTAAGATGATTGATCAACTGGCCGCATTGTATGGTGTTGAATTAGGTTATTGGTCGCGTCTTAAGTTATTTAAAGTTGTGTTGATCAATATGGCCGCGGCAGGTGCGAGTGAATTGGCTATTGATGCCAGTATGGATTTAATGTCGATGGATTTGGCAGGCAAACTATCAGCGAGAGCGGGACAAGGGCTTGGAGTTGGTATACTGACTGCACGTTTGGGGCTAAAAGCGATGAGCTTACTAAGACCAATGCCGTGGCATCAAGATAGAAAAGTAAAACTGAGCGCCATTCGCAAGCAGATTGTGGCTAAGGTAGCGACTTTAGTGGTGAAATAGTCAGCACTTATCAATAAAACTGCGTGAATGTGAACAGCAAAACATTAGATGACTTGACGCCTTACAAGGCTTGATAGAAACTACTGTCAACTTTTCCTGACACTTTCTATTAGGATTTTTAAGTGCGTCTTGAAGTCTTTTGTGAAGATAGACTCGGTTTAACCCGAGAACTACTCGATATTCTCGCCTCAAGAAATATCGATTTACGTGGAATAGAAATTGATGTGAGTGGCATTATTTACCTCAACTGCCCTGATATTGATTTTGATACATTCAGTGAATTGATGGCGGAAATTCGCCGAATTTCTGGCGTGAAGGATGTCCGTAAAATTCAGTTCATGCCGATGGAACGTCATAATACTGAATTACTGTCGCTACTTAATAACGTTCCTGATGCTGTTTTTGCCATTGATCTAAAAGGGTTTGTCGATATGGCAAACTATTCTGCATTATCTCTATTTAATAAGGCAGAAAAGGAAGTGATTGGCCACCCCATATCAGCACTGCTTCCTGCATTCAATTTTTCTCGATGGATAGAAGGCAATAAAGTTCGTCAGCGTGAAGACATTGTTTTGGATGGTCTGGATTACATGATGGAAATGATGCCCGTCTACATTACGGGTGATTCCAAAGAGTCCACTTTAGCCAGTACCATGATGATGATCCGCTCCAAAAGTGCCTCGACTATTACGGATGATCACTTGCCATTGCATAACAATCTAGGCTTTGAACATTTTGTGGGTATTTCAAATCGTCACAAAGCACTTATTAGCCAAGCAAAAAAACTATCAATGCTCGAACAGCCTTTATTAATTGAAGGTGAGACTGGTACTGGTAAAGAAATGTTGGCGAAAGCGTGCCATAACCGTTCCCATCGTGCGGCATTCCCATTTCTGGTATTAAGCTGTGCTTCAATGCCTGATGATGTGGCTGAAACAGAATTGTTTGGTCATGCACCTGGCTCATTTAACCATCAGCAGGGCCATAAAGGGATATTTGAACAAGCAAATGGCGGTACCGTTTTCCTTGACGAAATTGGTGAAATGAGTCCCCATTTACAGATTAAACTACTGCGCTTTTTACAAGATGGCACTTTCCGCCGCGTAGGGGAAGAACATGAAGTGCATGTTGATGTGCGCGTTATTGCTTCTACACGCTATAAATTGGCTGACTTAGCTGAATCTGGTGCGTTTCGCGAAGATTTGTTCTACCGTCTTAATGTGTTAACACTACGAATTCCTGCATTGCGAGAACGTTCAAATGATGTCCAACCACTGCTTGAACTGTTCATGGCTAAGCATATCAATAAGATGGGAATGAAGAAGCCGGAACTGGCTGAAGATCTTGTAGACCAGTTAGCGCTTTATCAATGGCCTGGTAATATGCGTCAATTAGACAACATGGTATTACGCGCTTTAACGGAAATGCCTGACAATGTCCTTAGCATTGATCTTTTCCATCTTCCACAGCTCGAAACGGTGACGGCAAGTAGTACTAATATCAATATCGACGGTTCACTAGATGACATCATGAAAGAATATGAAGCGCAGATTTTAGAGCGTTTGTATCAGTCGTTTCCCTCAAGCCGAAAATTGGCAAAACGCTTGAATGTCTCTCATACGTCGATTGCCAATAAGTTGCGTGATTACGGAATTCGGAAAAATTAATGCACTCTCATAGTACGGTTGCACAAGTGTATGAAGTGGACGAGGACATTGTGCTAAGAACTGCTCAACCTGGCGATGCTGACATGATTGCGAGTTATTTCAATGCGAACAGAGCACATCTTCGTCCTTGGGAGCCGAAAAGGGAAGCGGCATTCTTTGACGTGAATGGTTGGCGTCAAAAGCTGATCAAACTGCATGAGCTGCACAAAATGCAACTTGGCTATTACTTGCTGATTATCGATAAAGTCAATAACGAGATGCTTGGAACCATTTCGTTTAGTAACATGTCGCGTTTCCCATTTCACGCTTGCAATTTAGGGTATTCACTGGCTGAACATGCTCAAGGTAAAGGTATTATGGGGCGTTCACTGCGTATGGCATGTAACTATATGTTTAACGTACAGAATATGCATCGCATCATGGCTGGGTATATGCCATCTAATAAACGCAGTGAAGCGGTTTTAATGAAAATGGGCTTCCAAAGAGAAGGTTATGCAAAAAACTATTTGCTGATAAATGGCAAATGGGAAGACCATAATCTCACTGCTTTGATTAATCCAGATTGGAGAGCAGATTAATGGATCCACGCTTAGGGCAACAACTTGAGCTCGTGATGGAGCTAGATCGATTAAAATCGGTTTTAAGACGTACTCGAGTAAGAAGTGCTGATGGTCGATTAGAAAATAGCGCTGAACACAGCTGGCATGTTGCTCTAATGGCTGTTTTGATGGAAGAACATTCAAACCAACCCGTTGATATAGCAAAAGTCATTAAAATGTTATTGCTGCACGATATTGTTGAAATTGATGCAGGCGATACCTTTGTTTATGATGTGGTGGCCTCGGCAGAGCAAGAAGAAAATGAGTTAAAAGCCGCGCAGCGATTATTTGCTTTGTTACCCAAGGAACAAGGTGATGAACTACTTGCTGTTTGGTTAGAGTTTGAAGCCGCACAATCGGCAGAAGCTCTATTTGCCAAAGCGTTAGATCGCATTATCCCCATGTTGCTTAATTTTCATAATCAAGGCCAAAGTTGGCTTGAACATGGCGTAACACGTCAACAAGCATTAACCGTGAATTGTCGTATTGATGACGGTTCACATGCGCTGTGGCAACATGCACAGCAAATGATAGAACAAGCAACCTTAAATGGTTGGTTAAAACCTTAAGGAAATTCAATGTCTTATTTGCCTTTGGACCAATACCAAAGAAAATGGATTTTCACACACAACTCAATGCCAGTTTCAGAGCAAGATTTGGCTCAGATAAAACCAATGTCTCAGGCTAGATCTGCCCAATTTTGGATTGAAAATATTAGCGCACAAAGCCCTGATTCTGAGCGACTCAGTTCTCAAGATTGGCCTTGTAAAAAAGATAGCTGGACAAACAATACCAGTTGGATGAGTGAATGGGAAAGTGATGATGAAAGTATGCCGCAGCTCATTTTAGACCATATTGATTGGCAAGATGATGTAACAGTGTACTTTTGTTATGAAAAATACAATGTGATTGAAACCAAGTGGGTCACATTTAAGAAACATTGGAAGAATTTTTTATTCTACGACGATGGCCCTATCTTACTAGGTCGACGACGTTCACAAGCATTGTGGTTTAATTCAAACGGCCAAGTTAAACTCGGTAATAGAAAATAGTTAAAAAAAGCAGCCTCGGCTGCTTTTTTGGTGATAGACATTGTGAGCTATTTCTTCGCTGACAAGGTGCTCCCCATTGAAGCGGTAATGATCATGGTTATTGCTAGCCATTGATTCACATTGAGCTGTTCATGCAAAATCAACAAACCAGCCAGAGCGGCGATTGCTGGCTCTAAACTCATCATGACACTAAAGTGCTGAGTAGACAGCCGATTCAAGGCAACCATTTCAAGACAGTAGGGTAGGGCACTGGATAGTATGGCGACTAACAATGCCATAGGTAATATCGACCAGCTCCAAATAGAGGCCTCGGCTAATGACACGCCAATCGGAAAAGCAAATAAGGCAGCAATACTCATGCCTATTGCAACCGTTGCACCACCCGAGCCGACACTGCCTGCTCGTTGCCCGAACCAAATATACAAGGCCCAGCAACCTCCGGCTGCAAGCGCTAACATAACACCAATCGGGTCAAGAGCATCAACACCGGTTAAGTCCGGTAATAAGAAGATGATCCCTAAAATAGCCAATGTAACCCAAATAAAATCGCGTTTCCGTTTTGACGAGAGTAGTGCAATTAGCAGTGGTCCTGAAAACTCAAGTGCAACACCAATGCCTAAAGGAATGCGCTCAATTGCGAAATAGAACATCAGTTGCATTCCACCTAAGCTGGCCCCATAAATAAACATCGATCGCCATTGGGTAAGAGAAAGCGTTAAGCGCCACGGACGAAAAATTAACACTAATATCAAAGCAGATAAACCAACCCTCAATGCTATAGTGCCACCAGGGCCTACAATCGGAAAAAGTTGTTTTGCGAGAGATGCACCAGACTGAATCGTCGTCATCGCTAAAAATAATGACAGTATGGCGAGTAGTATAGGAGATTTGATTGGCAAGATGTGCGCTCAACTCAGAATGGGAATGCGGCGATTATGCCCGAAAAATATGTTGGTTTATATATTCGGTAATAGAGAAAATTGAAGGAAGTTATTTTGTTATACCGTCACCGTGAGAGCTTAGAGTCTCACGGTGAACTTAATATTATTTTACGTAAAAACGTGGGTTAGCCGTTCCCCAAATGGTATACAGTTCAGGGAAAATTAGTTCGGCATTTTCTTCCATTTCAGTAACGGTAATTCGCTCTTGCTTCTCCATTACTTGTAATCGCAATGCATGGAATTTCTTGAGCAAGAATGGTTGGCATTAAACCTCGTATACCATTCCCATAAGCATCAGCCTTCATTACGTGTATTGGTAAGGTTGCAATTAGTGAAGCTTGAAACGTCCCATCGCATCTTGAAGTGTCACAGATAGTTGGCTGAGTTCCTTACACGCTTGTGCGGTTTGCTCAGAACCTTCCGCCACTTCTTGCGAAGCCACGTGGATATTTTCAATATTTCGACTCAATTCGTCGGCAACAGAATCCTGTTCACTGCACGCACTTGCGATTTGGGTTCCCATATCAGCAATCTGGGCAATCGATTTTTCGATGGAGAGCATTAACTGTTGCGAATGGCTACCTTGAGTCACACAAGTCTCGATACTGGCGCGAGAGTTCTCCGTTGCTTCTTTGGCTTGTTTGGCCATCGATTGTAATTTCTCGATGATGGTCGTAATTTCTCCTGTAGAAGCTTGAGTTCTACCTGCAAGGGTGCGAACTTCATCAGCAACTACCGCAAACCCTCGGCCGGATTCTCCTGCTCGAGCCGCTTCAATGGCAGCATTGAGAGCTAATAAGTTGGTTTGTTCAGCAATATTGCGGATTACATCAAGCACGACATTAATCTGTGTAGACTGCTTCTCAAGATCTGACACTGTTTCGCCCGTTTGAGTAATAATTGTAGCTACTTGCTGAATAGATTGAACCATATCTGCATTATCTTGAGCACCTTCTTGAGCTTTAGCGTTTGCATCCATGGCTTGTGATGCTGAATCTTCAGTATTACGCGCAACATCACCCACAGCAGCTTTCATTTGTGTCATCGCGGTAATTTATTGTGGCTAAATACTCAGTAATTGATTGTAAACCTGTGCTGAGGATGAATGTGTAATTTGCAACCTAGCACACATTATTCACAATTGTTTCGCGCGTAATCTTTATTCATTGATCTAAAGCCAAACTTTGCATTGTTCGAATACCACATAATGGGACGCAGTTCGAAATTGGGCCTCGCTACAATTTTCGTATATAAATCAATACTCAGGAAGAGTTTTATATGGTACGTCCTTACTTAAAATTTATTCTCCCAATCCTTATTCCATTGGTCATTTTAATGCTGCCGGTATCGGCGTTTCCATTTGATGGGTTGACGATCATTCAGCAACGAGTGATTGCTATATTTTTACTTGCCGCACTTTGTTGGGTATTTGAACCTATTCCTATTTATGCCACTTCTGTTGTGGTGATCGTGTTAGAGTTGCTGATGCTATCTGATAAAGGCATATGGTTTTTCCGTCTAGAGGAAGGGCAGCCCCATTTCGGAGGTTTGTTGAAATACAATGAAATAATGGCGACCTTTGCCAGCCCCATCATCATGCTGTTTTTAGGCGGTTTTTTTCTGGCTATGGCAGCCACAAAATATCGCTTGGATGTAAACCTTGCCCGCGTGCTGCTTAAACCCTTTGGTCATAATCCTAAGTATGTGATGTTAGGTCTGATGCTGATCACCGGTATTTTTTCGATGTTTATGTCCAATACCGCGACCACCGCTATGATGTTATCGATACTAACACCGGTGATAGCTGTATTTGGTCCCAAAGATCCGGGTCGAATTGCTTTTGCTTTATGTATTCCTGTCGCGGCTAATATAGGTGGGATCGGAACCCCGATAGGCACACCGCCTAACGCTATTGCGCTTAAATATCTTGTTGGCGAAAATCTAATCACGTTCGGTGAGTGGATGGCATTTGGTGTGCCGTTTGTCATTATTATGATGGCATTAGCGTGGTTTCTAATTGGATCAATGTTCAAGGCTGAGCAGCAACATATTGAATTGACGATTAAAGGAAAATTTCTAAAAACGCCGAAAGCGATTATGGTTTACATCACCTTTGCATTAACCATTGTGCTTTGGCTTATGGGTTCAACTCATGGCATGAATTCTTATACTGTAGCCTTGATACCTGTCGCTATCTTTTCGCTAACGGGCATTATCAATAAAGAAGATTTAAAACGGATTTCCTGGGATGTTTTGTGGTTAGTTTCCGGTGGTATCGCTTTAGGCTTGGCGCTTGATAAAACGGGTTTAGCGCAACTGATGGTTAACAGCATACCATTTGATCAGTTTTCACCTTACGTTGTTTTATTTGGTGCGGCATTCTTGTGTCTGACTATGGCCAACTTTATGTCTCATACTGCAACAGCAAACCTGCTGATGCCGATTATGGCAGCATTAGGGGCTTCTATGGCATCACTGACCCCACTTGGTGGAGAGATCACCTTGATTCTTGTTGTTACATTCGCCGCTTCATTGGGAATGTCACTTCCCATTAGCACCCCTCCTAATGCACTAGCTCATGCAACCGGCCATGTACAAAGCAACCAAATGGCCAAAGTCGGCGTTATTCTTGGCATCGTTGGTGTATTGCTTAGTTTCTTGATGGTGTGGATTTTACATACCGTTGGTCATATTGGATAAACCTGTTATGGCGGATCAGAAATTTACGGCATTAATTGAGCGCTACTTTCACCACCCGCAGCGAATGGTCAAGCTTCCTGCGGGTAGCGTTGTGATTGAACAAGAAGGTTATAACGATCGACTTTACTATGTATGGTCTGGTGAACTTTCAGGCCACTACTCAGAAAAGGATGAGAGAAAAACCAAAGTGTTTACCGCAAGTGTGGGAGCTTTTATTGGTGTACATAGTTTTTTTTCTGGGACGTGGACAGCATCGTCAACTGTGATGGCCGAAACCGACGTCGAACTTGCGTGGATTGATCGCTCAACAACCGTGCTAGATGAAAAAGAATTTGGTCCTCTTACCGCGCAATTTACGCCTGTTATTGTTAATGAGCTTTCACGCAGACAGCGCCGTGCAACACAGGAGTCTCTAGCTAAAGAAAGAGCGTTAGAAAGACTTCATTCAGCTGAACAAATGACAACTTTAGGGCAGTTAGCCGCGGGTATTGCCCATGAACTTAATAATGCCATTGGTGTAGTCAGTAGTAAGTCTGAACGCTTGGAAATCTTGTTCATGGAGTTACTTGAAGAAGTACATCCTGAAGCCAGCCAGTTTTTTGATTTTGGTTTGCTATATGGCCAAAAAGTATCGTCTAGCGAAGCAAGAAAAAGAGGAGCTCTGTTTGAAAAAAAATATGCTTTGCCCAAAGCCATTGCTCGTGATTTAGCAAAAGCTGTTGCTGACGATTATTTGTCGGCACACTGGCTAAAGAATCCCCATCTCGCTATTCGTTATTGGCAAATGGGGAGAGACTTACATGATTTACGTTTAGCTTCTAAACATACAGTCGGAATCGTTAAGTCTGTTAAACAATTGGGGCGGACAGAAATAACCCAACAAGAAGAGTTCGATATTAACGATACCATTAACAGAGCTCTCGCTTTATTACAAAGTGATTTGCGTCGGGTTAGTGTGCGTATCAGACCTGCATCTCTTCCTATATTTAAAGGTTCACAAACCGAATTAGTACAGATTTGGGTGAACCTTATAAAAAACGCTTGTGATGCAATGCTTGAAACAGATAAGCCAGAAATAGAAATACAGACTAGGTTAAGTAAGCAACGTATATTAATAACGATTGCAAACAATGGGCCAGAAATAGATGAAACAACCAGACGTAAAATATTTCAACCTAGCTTTACAACAAAAAAAGGTGGGTTGTCGTTTGGCTTAGGACTCGGGCTATCAATAGTAAAACGTATTGTTTCCGGTTATGGTGGAAACGTAGCACTGAAAAGTGATAGCGAGCGAACAATATTTAGAATCAAGTTACCAATTGAGGGCGATTATGGAGAAGCTTAATATTATTTGTGTCGACGATCAAAGGGAAGTGCTTAGCGCTATTTTGCAAGATCTTCAGCCGTTGGCAGTCTGGTTAAATATTGAGGACTGCGAGTCAGCACATGAAGTGCTGGACCTTATGGATGAGTTTGATGCACAAGGAGAGTATATCGCTGTATTGATCTCTGACCATGTGATGCCGGGTAAAACCGGCGTAGAACTGCTGACAGAAATTGCTGCAGATTCAAGATTTGCTAAAACTAAAAAAGTATTACTAACAGGGCAGGCAACCCACACTGATACTATTAATGCGATTAATACAGCAGGAATACAGCGCTATTTCGAAAAACCTTGGAATGCTAAAGAGCTTGTTCAAGCTGTTCGTACTTTAGTTACGGAGTTTATTTTTGATCAAGGTTTAGATTATACCGAATATCAGAGTGAGCTTGACCAAAATATTGTTTTTGAAAGGTTAAGATAGAAAAATAATGCCCAAATAACTTTAATGGCGGCAATTAAAGTTTTTGGGTGTTAATTTGTCAGGTTAAAATAACCGATGTGTTCTTTATCAGAATTTAAAACGTCACCTTGCTGAGTCGCTTCATCATATAAAAAATAGAGATGAAGAGTATCTAAAATACATTTTTCTTGGCTTAATATATGTCTTGTTAAAATATCGCTATTAAGTTGGTGTATTGATGCATTCCAGGTGTGATTTTGAATGTTAAAGTTAATGTTCATATTGTTGGCGTAATTTTGGTGTTGCTTTAGATTTAGCAAACCAGAAACGCTTTCTTCCAGTTGTACGAGAAATAATAAATATCCTTCAGATATAAAAAATTATTGTTTAGATGATAATTGTCAAAACGATTGTTTCAAAAATGGCTGAGTGTTCGAACGAGTAAAACAGAGAGAAACTAAGCGGAAGTTTGATAGAGAAGTTTGGAAAATGTAATCTAATTTGCGGGTTTTATAAGAGCGTTGGCTAGTCACCAACGCTCATACGCTTATGCGAAATTATTCAGCACGAACGTTAGCAGCTTGAGGACCTTTAGCACCTTGTTCTACAACAAAAGATACTTTTTGGCCTTCAGCTAAAGTTTTGAAACCTTCAGAAGCGATTGCACGGAAGTGTACGAATACATCTGGACCGCCATTGCTTTGAGAAATAAAACCAAAACCTTTAGTTTCGTTGAACCATTTTACTGTGCCAGTAGTTGTGTTAGACATGTTATGTCCCTTATAAAAAATTTAAAATACAGGTGTTGCTTTGAGACGAATTATTATAATGAGACTATGAAACTAGAGGACACTTAGAATTGAATCTGAAAGGGAACTTTGGCTTACTTGTTACATTAATAACCCTGTTCAACAGAGCGGATGCAGTTTCACATGGTGCAAGCTAAAAGTAAAGCATTTATTTAATATTTTTTATAAATAAAAAAACAAATCAGTTTCATACAGTTCGTTTGTTCTCTGAGCTGAACGACAGCGTGATCTATTTCTCACGTTGTATGTGCTTGCTGCAATGAACAGCTAACTTTAAGAACCCACTTACTTTTTCTTCTTCCGTTTTTCCTAAACCGCTCAAAGTGTGCGCAGTGTCACTCCTGATATAGCACTGTGTTGTCTATTGTCAAACTAAGATACTTCTTTAGGGGTACATTCTTTATGGGGCACTGGGTAGGCATATTAGGCGTTCAGTGAACTGTCGTTCAACCATCACCAGCATTTGTGAGGAATAATGAATATTAAAAAGAGAACAATAGTAGGACTTCTTGCTATTGGTGTAGTGATTGGCTGGCTAAGTCTTGGTGGTACTCATGCCATTTTAGAAAAGACTTCAAGTACTGAATTTTGCTTGTCATGCCACACCATGGATACACCATTTAAAGAGTACCAGGGCTCCGTGCATTTTAGTAATGCCAAAGGGATTCGCGCTGAATGTGCAGATTGTCATATTCCGACCGATACCATGGATTATTTGATCACTAAAATCAGAGCGTCGAAAGATATCTATCATGAGTTCATCACTAAGAAAATTAGTACGGATGAAAAGTATGAAACACATCGAGCGGAAATGGCAGAAACCGTATGGGCGCAATTGAAAGCAAATGATTCAGTTACCTGTCGTTCTTGCCATAACGAAGACGCGATGGAAACTTTTGACCAAACGGCAGAAGCGCAAAAAATGCACCAATATGGCATTGATAATAATCAAACATGTATTGATTGCCACAAAGGTGTGGCACACATACTGCCTGAAGTGAAAATGGATAGCCAAGCCTTGGCACACTTAGTAGATGAAGCGAGTCTAACGCCGCTAGATTCGTCCGTGGTATACGCTATGCAGGCTACATCTATGGGCGATTTGGGCACGATTAATCCAGCAACCCCACTAAAAGTGTTAAAAGGAGCAGACGGTGTTCGTACTATTGAACTGACGGGTTATCAAATGCAAGGCGCGGAACAAGTCTTGTATATGGGAGAAGGTAAACGTGCTGTTATTGCTATGTTGACTGAAGCTGGGCAACAAAAGCTGAGTGTAGGGACATACAATGAAGATGATTATGGAAATAGCTGGCGTCAGGTGACATTGGAAGCACAAATAGATACGCCTGTACTCGGTAAGATTGATTCTCTTTGGGCATATGCAGAGCAGTTAGACAATGTTTATTGTTCAACTTGTCACGCTAAGATTCCAAGCAATCACTTTACTGTCAACGCATGGCCTTCTGTAGCGAAAAGTATGGGTGATCGTACATCTATCACTAAAGAGGATTTAGAAATCCTGACCAAATACTTCCAATACAATGCGAAAGACGTTGTTGCCCAATAAGACATGATATAAGGATTCAGTGATGACTACTCTCACACGTCGAAGTTTTCTAAAAGGCGCGGGCGCAACCGCCAGTGCTATCGTGATTTATTCTGTTGCCCCTATGCCTGTATTTGCTGAGCAGCGAAGTGGTTCTGCAGTATTAACAGCAGGTCGTTGGGGGGCAATGTTGGTTGAAGTTAAAGATGGAAAAATTGTTTCCTCGACCAATGCATTGCCACAAAGTGTTCCAAATAGCTTACAAACTTCCGCTCCAGATCAAGCGCATACCAAAGCGCGGGTGAAATACCCAATGGTTCGTAAAGGCTTTCTTGCGAACCCGCAAAAACCAGATGGAAAACGTGGTGACGATGAATTTGTACGCGTTAGCTGGGATAAAGCATTGAAGCTAATCCATGAACAACATTTACGGATTCGAAATAGCTATGGGGCTGAAAGTATTTTTGCAGGCTCTTACGGCTGGCGCTCCAGTGGTATTTTGCACAAAGCGCAAACATTATTACAACGCTATATGAGTATGGCTGGCGGATACTCTGGTCATTTAGGTGATTATTCGACTGGAGCGGCGCAAGTAATCATGCCGCATGTGGTAGGTTCAATAGAGGTGTACGAACAGCAAACCACTTACCCAGTGGTTCTCGAGACGAGTGATGTTGTTGTGCTTTGGGGGTTAAACCCGCTCAATACCCTAAAAATTGCATGGAGCAGTACTGATGGGGCTGGTATTGAATTTTTCCATCAACTTAAACAGTCTAAAAAAACCATTATTGCAATAGACCCAATGCGTTCAGAAACCATTGAGTTTTTTGGTGAAAATGCCCAGTGGATTGCGCCGCACCCAGGAACCGATGTAGCAATGATGCTGGGTATTGCTCATTCTTTGGTTTCAAAGCAGCAACATGATATTGAATTTATAAATAAATATACAGCGGGCTATGACAAGTTTGAGGCGTATTTACTAGGCAAGACGGATGGCACCCCTAAAACTCCCCAATGGGCTGAGGAAATTTGTGGTGTTTCGGCAAAACAGCTTGAATTACTTGGTGATATCTTTAGCCAAAACCGAACCATGCTGATGGCCGGTTGGGGAATTCAACGTCAGCAATATGGCGAGCAGAAACACTGGATGCTGGTTACATTGGCATCAATGCTCGGGCAAATTGGCTTGCCGGGAGGTGGGTTCGGGTTCTCGTACCACTATTCTAATGGTGGTAACCCAACGAGAACGGCGGGGGTGTTACCAGCAATATCAGCAGCAATCGATGGAGCGTCGTCGGCTGGGAATGATTGGGCAGTTTCAGGTGCGGTCAACAGTTTCCCAGTAGCTCGCATTGTCGAAGCGCTCGAAAACCCAGGGGGCAGTTACCAACACAATGGGCATCAAAAAAGCTTTCCGGATGTTAAAATGATTTGGTGGGCTGGTGGTGGTAACTTTACACATCACCAAGACACAAATCGTTTGATTCGAGCTTGGCAAAAGCCTGAGTTAATCGTAATTTCCGAACCTTACTGGACAGCGGCGGCAAAGCATGCGGACATTGTGTTGCCAATTACAACCTCGTTTGAACGTAATGATTTAACCATGACCGGGGATTACAGTAATCAGCATTTAGTGCCAATGAAACAAGTGATTGAACCACAATACGAAGCCCGCAATGATTTCGATGTGTTTGCGGATATGGCTGAGCTGCTTAAAGCTGGAGGTCGAGCGGTTTATACCGAGAATAAATCGGAAATGGAGTGGTTGGCTGGTTTTTATAAAGAAGCACAAAAGATTGGTCGCCAAAACCGTGTTGCGATGCCTAACTTTAGTTATTTTTGGAAACAAAACCAACTCATTGAGATGAAGTGGAATGAATCAAACGCTAAGTTTGTTCGCTATGCCGCCTATCGAGATGATCCAATTTTGAATCCGTTGGGAACGCCGAGCGGTAAAATTGAAATTTACTCTAGGACCATTGAAAGCTTCAATTATGCAGATTGTCCACCACACCCAACTTGGTTACCACCAACTGAATGGGTGGGAAATGCAAAAGATGGAGAATTGCAATTAATGACGTCGCATGCGGCGCACCGGCTGCATAGTCAATTGAATTATGCCAAGTTACGTGAGCTATATGCGGTTGCTAACCGAGAGCCAATTTGGATTCATCCTGAGGATGCTAAGTCTCGTGGAATTCAAGATGGTGATTTGGTGAGAGCATTTAACCAACGCGGTCAGGTATTGGTTGGGGCTTTCATTACGGATGGTATTAAACAAGGCTCGGTATGTATCCATGAAGGAGCATGGCCAGATTTTGATAAGCCGCATGGCATCTGTAAAAATGGTGGGTGTAATGTATTAACGGCAGACATTCCTACATCTCGCCTCGCTAATGGTTGTGCTGGTAACTCCTCGATTGTGAAAATTGAAAAATATAGCGGAGAAGCTTTACCACTAACGGCATTTACGCCACCACAAGGCGTCTAGGGCAGCATACCGCAGTTATCCATAGATAAGCCGCCTTGTGCGGCTTTTTTTCATTCAAGTTTATGGTTCAGTGAAAGCAAGAAAAGAGGCTTAGACGCCTCTTTTCTCGTTAAAGATAATTGATGGTCTTACGCCTGAGCGCTTTTGGGAGCACGTCGAGGTCGATTTTGTCCACCACTACGAGTTGGTTTCGTACCTTGGGTAGTCACTGCATTGCTTGGGTTGCGTTTGGGCTTGTTCGACGTATTGGCGCTGCGACCGTTGGCCACATTACCTGAGCGTTGACCATCGTTATGCTCTGGCTTATCTTTTTTAGGTTTCTTTGGCTTTTTCGCTTTTATAGGCAAGAGTGATGGCGAATTTTGCAGTTTATTAACCGGAGAAAAACCTTCAATTTCAATACGCTCTAGCACATTTTGCGTCAGGCGTTCAATAGCAAACATATCTTTCGCTTCATCAGCGCACACTAAAGAAATTGCATTACCTTCAGCGCCAGCACGGCCAGTACGACCAATGCGGTGTACATAATCTTCAGGGACGTTCGGCAGTTCAAAATTGACTACTTGTGGTAACTGGTCAATATCGATTCCACGTGCAGCGATATCCGTTGCAACAAGAATACGAATTTCACCATTTTTAAAGTTGGCTAAAGCCTTGGTACGAGCACCTTGACTCTTGTTTCCGTGAATAGCCGCAGCAGTGATGCCGCTTTTCTCTAACTGGGCAGTTAAACGGTTTGCACCATGTTTAGTGCGCGTGAAAACCAGTGCCTGTTTCCAGTTATTGTCGTTGATCAATTTGATCAGCAACGACGGTTTTTTAGACTTATCAACGGGGTGAACCCACTGTTTAACCGTTTTAGCGGTACTGTTGCGTGGCGTAACTGAAATCTCGACTGGATTATTGACCAACCCTTTCGCTAGTTGTCTTATCTCATCAGAAAATGTCGCTGAAAATAAAAGGTTTTGACGTTTAGGCGGCAGTAACGCAAGAATCTTTTTGATGTCTCGAATAAAACCCATATCCAGCATGCGGTCAGCTTCATCAAGAACCAATATTTCTAACTGATTAAATTTAATCGCTTTTTGATTGTAGAGATCAAGCAGGCGGCCTGGTGTGGCAACCAAAATGTCCACTCCACGACGCATTTTCATCATTTGTGGATTCACTTTGACCCCACCAAAAACCACTTCAGATTTAAGCGGTAAATTCTGTCCATAAGTGGTGACGTTATCGGCAACTTGGGCTGCTAACTCACGGGTTGGAGTGAGAATTAAAGCACGAACTTGGTTCGGTCCTGCTTTCGGCCCTTTCACGAGTAAATCTAAAATAGGAAGGGTGAATCCTGCGGTTTTACCTGTGCCTGTCTGAGCAGCTGCCATCACATCTTTGCCTTCAAGTACGGCTGGTATGGCTTGCGCCTGAATTGGCGATGGTGTTTCGTAACCCTGAGAAGCGACAGCTTTCAGGATGGCATTAGATAAACCCAGAGAGGCAAAACTCATTAAAATGTCTCGATATGTAAAAGAATAGTGATCCGCATCATGTTGCGGAAAGGCGCAAGCATACAGCAGTCACGCAGAAAGTGCTATGGAATGTATGTCTGCGATTACTTCAAAACGAAGCGTAACGTTGTTTAGCTTAAATAATTACTTAGTGAGTGAGGTTAAATACTCAATTGTAACCGGTTACAGAAACCGGTTACAATTTGGGTTGGATCGTTTATTATGTAGTTAACATGCCTTGGCTATGTTTTCTGAATGAAAGTGAAATGAAAGGTGGATTCGATGCAAAATAATGGGTTTCCAAAAAATTTTTTATGGGGTGGTGCGGTTGCAGCACACCAAGTTGAAGGTGGTTGGGATAAAGCAGGTAAAGGCATCAGCATTGTTGATGTTTTATCGAAAGGGGCTCATGAAGTACCTCGAGTGATTACTGATGGCGTTGGTGATAATTATTTTTACCCAAACCACCAAGCGGTTGATTTTTTTGGTCACTACAAAGGAGACATTGCGTTATTTGCTGAAATGGGCTTCAAATGTTTTCGAACGTCGATAGCTTGGACTCGTATCTTTCCTAACGGAGACGAAGAAACGCCTAATGAAGCTGGGCTACAATTTTATGACGATCTTTTTGATGAATTACTCAAGTATGGTATTGAGCCTGTTATCACGCTATCGCATTTTGAAATGCCTTTGCATTTGGTTAAGCAATACGGTAGCTGGAAAAATCGTAAGGTCATTGATTTCTTTGTTAAATTTAGCCAAGTCGTGATGGAGCGTTACAAAGAAAAGGTAAAATATTGGATTACATTCAATGAGATAAACAACCAACGTAACTGGGAATTGCCATTATTTGGTTATTGTAATTCAGGCGTTATTTACTCAGAACATGAACACCCAGAGCAAGTGATGTATCAAGTGCTTCATCATCAGTTTATTGCCAGTGCTTTGGTGGTTTCATTAGGTCACCAGATTAATCCTGAGTTCCAAATTGGCAGTATGATCCACATGATGCCGCTATACCCAGCCTCATGCCGACCTGAAGATATGATTCGTTCTCAAGAACTGATGAGAGAGAAGTATTTCTTTAGTGACGTACAAATTAGAGGTTATTACCCTAGTTACATTTTACGTGAGTGGGAACGTAAACAGATTCACATTGATACCCAGCCTGAAGATGAGACCATTCTACGCAATGGCTGCGCCGATTATCTGGCAATCAGCTACTACATGACGAATATTGTTTCAGCTGAAGTAAACCCAGATGGAGAAACGACAAGTCTATTTACACAAAGTCGATTAAATCCACATCTGAAAGCTTCAGAATGGGGGTGGCAAATTGATCCTGTAGGACTACGCTATGCGTTGTCTGAGCTATATGAACGCTATCAAAAGTCGATTTTTATCGTTGAAAATGGTTTTGGAGCGATTGATCAATTAGATGATACAGGTGTGGTTCAAGATGATTACCGCATCGATTACCTCCGTGCTCATATCGAAGAAGTGAAAAAAGCAATTACGTTAGATGGTGTTGATGTGATGGGTTATACCCCTTGGGGGTGTATAGATTGTGTCTCTTTCACCACAGGTGAATACAAAAAACGTTATGGTTTTATTTATGTTGATAAACATGATGATGGAAGTGGCTCAATGGCGCGTAGCAAAAAGAAAAGTTTTCATTGGTATCAATCAGTGATTGAATCTAATGGTGAGCAGTTATAAGTCTTTTCAACTATCCCCAAACCACTTGGAGTTACAATGGCTACTATCAACGATGTTTGTAAAGCGGCAGGGGTTTCAAAAGCCACTGTTTCACGGGTGATTAACCAAAATGGTCAAGTGAAAGACAGTACTCGTAATGCTGTTTTGCAAGCAATGAAAGCGTTAGGCTATCAACCGAATGTGCTAGCTCAAGCACTTGCAACTAACAGTGCAAACGCTATTGGTTTAATACTGCCTCAATTTCAAGGAAGCTACTTTGGCACGTTGCTTCACCAAGCGGCTCAGGGAGCACAAAAGGCTCGAAAAACGCTGCTAGTGATGGATAGTCATAATAGTGCAGAAGGTGAGCAAAGCGCAGTGCAATTACTGCAAAGTCAACGTTGTGATGCAATCATGCTTTATAGTCGGCATCTCACCAATCGAGCATTAAAAGAGCTACAAGCGACTTTGACTGTCCCTTTGGTTATCTTAAATCGAACCATTGAAGAGGTAGGACTTCACAGTTTTGGTTTTGAACAACAGCAATCTAGTGCTTTGGCGATGAAGCACTTGTTGGCGCTTGGTCATAACAAGATCGCATGTATTGCATCCCCACTAGATAGTGATACTGGCCGATTACGATTTGCGGCTTACCAAGCTCAACTTGAACAAGCTGGTATTGCTTTTGACGTCGCTTTAACGTTTGAAGGCGATAATATGATGCAGTCAGGGTATGCTGCAGTTGTGAAGTTCTTAGAACAAAAAGCTATCTTTAGTGCTATTTTAGCCTGTAACGATGATATGGCGTTAGGAGCGATGAGAGCCTTGCACGAATATGGTCTTTCGATCCCCTCTGATGTGTCGGTGATTGGTATTGATGATGAACCGGCAGCGGCTTATTCAGTCCCTAGCTTATCAACGGTCTCTTTACCGATTGAGCAGTTAACGAAAGACGCGGTGGAATTAGCTCTACAGCTAGCTGAAAGGAAAAATATTCAGCTAGTTACGGCTCATCGCTATTTAGGTCAGCTTATTCAACGCGAGTCAACGGCATCAGCTACTTGCTGATATCTATTTATTTTTTCAAAAAAAACTGTATAAATAAACAGTGAAAAACTTGACATCATAATAGCTTCTACTAATCTGTATGTATACACAGTAAAGTTGGAGGTGAAATATGTTGTGGGAAACGTTAGAACGAGTTAACCGCCTTCGCCAAGAGGCGTTAGCCAATCCAGACTTTGTCCAATCTGCTCAAGAACATGAAGAAACGCTAAAACAAGTCGAGCAGTACTTTGAACCAACAAAACGTCGCAAGGTTGCTAAACGTGCAAAGAGCTTGGCTGATATCTATGAGCAGGCAGAGTTTGGTGAAAATCCATCTGGTGTTCAGCATTAACCATTGATCAAATTAATCATCAATCTAATAAAGAGAGAGGAGCCGTTGAAGTGGCTCTTCTCTTTTGCTATTGGTTTAACTGTTTTATATATTCGCCACAGTAGAGTTAACACAGTGTTTTCAGTGAGAGAAGTGCCCAGTCAAAGATGCGGACTGCTTTGAAATTGGCCACTTGAGATGGTTTTGTTTAGGAATCATTTGGGAAATGAAGTCGAAAGGTGTATAAAAGCGCCATTCAAACCGAAAGAGAGAAGATGATGAAAATTGAGAAGCTAGAAAACAAAAACCGCCGTATCCGTAAAAAACTATTTTTAGGTGAATTTGCGATTTTAGGTTTTGAAGTTAGCTGCGCGACATCTATCAAAGATTTCGAGCAATATGATCTCTTCGTTGATGAGTTTATTGATTACATCGACAGCATTGGTCTGTGCTTCGGCGGCGGTGGTCTAGAGCTATTCGAAGGATTCTTGTGTGCAACGGAGCGTTACCGTTCAGTGACAGAAGAAGAAAAAGCGCAAGTCGTGAAATGGCTAGAAAGCCGTGCGGAAGTAAACAAAGTTGACGTTAGTGAATTAGTTGACGCGAATTACGCATAATCACGATAACTTGTTAAAGTCTCATTAAGTCGATGACAAAAAGCCAGAGTGTGTTTACTCTGGCTTTTTACTAACTAAAAATCAGCCTGCTTAACGAAATAAGGGTTGCTGTATTTCTGAGCTGGGCCTAATTTGGAAACTACCAACTTATTCCATAGCGCTTTGTCAAAACCTTCTTTAGGAATTGATGGATAAAGTGTCTCTGCTTCTTCTCTAGCAAAATTCAAGAACTGCTTTTTCTTAATCTGATTATACTCTTTTGCTATTCGATTAAAGTTACGAATCCATTCTTGCTTATACTTGCGCAAGGCCGGCTCCGCCTGCTCGAGAGGAACACGTGATAGATAGACTCGCTTATACGATACTTTGCGATCGATCATCGTTCTCATGCTCGTTTGGATATAACGGCCATGATGAGTAATCGAAATATCATTTTCATCAAATAGGTTTACGCACCAGCCTTTTGGGAAAAAGTGGGGTTTCCTAAATTGCTTGTTTCTTGCGACCAATACTTGGTGTAGCACCAAATCTGACGTGCCTTTAAAGGTTCTTTGCCATTTGGAAATTCGAATTTGTAATGAGCCTGGTAGGCGGTAGACATTAGTAAATTTATCTTCGTTCATGACTTCTACAGTAATTAGTTAAGTACACCACTTGAAACAAATATTGAGATTATTTGCCCGATGAAAACGGCACCATAATTTATGAAATGCCAACAATGACAGCCAACGACGTAAAGTTGAATTATTGTAATTACGTATAGATCTCACGCTATCCATCACCATTTCGATGTGCTGTGAGTATGAGAGATTCTACAAGGTTTATACAAAAATGCGAGCTTAGCTTGGCGTTAAATATGTGCAGAGTACGAAATATTTGATTTTTTGTTGAAAAATTTAGAGATAATTCGTTGTATTGCCGAATCAAGTTAATAGAAATAAACTCATCTAGAGATAAAGCACCATACCTCATCGCTTTCCCCACAGGGGGATTGTAACAAGGCTAAATAGAGAATATGGTGCTTTTGATGTTATTGGTTAAGTAAAATTAGTCCATTTGGCAGGGCATCACCGAATACACGCTTTGATTCACTTTCTGAAAGTGTATTCACTTCCTCGACAAGCGCGACCCAAGACTCCGCGACTCTACTCTGTTTTAACTTACTCAAAACTTGTAAGCGGTATTGATCTGAAATATCAAGCTGTCTATCGCCTGTTTTTCTGCATATCATCACTGCAGCAAAGGCTATCATCGGCTCTTTTTGCCAGTTTTGTTCCAGTATTTTTGGAAGCCATTGCTCTGCTTGTTCTCGGGGGATAACCGAATGGTGGCTGCCATATAATGGAGTGCGAGATGCTAGTCGGCCAACCGCCCACCAATGTGCTTGTTCAAATTGAGTATGGTTGATGGCTTTATTTAAAAACCAGCTTGCCAATAACACTTTATCTTCCACTTCTAGATTTTCTAGCGAAGCCGCAAGTCGTACCATCGATTCATAACCTTTATCTTGCGCTTCTTGTGCCGATTTAGGGTTTTTCATTGCTCCAGGATGAAGGTATCTGGCAATATCGGACAAAATGGTTTCCTGCTGTTCTTGATTTAATCCACCAGCAATACGTCGCCAAAATACCCACCAATCGCTCCAACCTTGATGATTCTGAAACTGAATACCTTGTTGGTATAAACTCCAAATTTGTTCAATGCGCCATGCATCGGTTGGGTCACCAAACCCAGGTCGAAGAGCAAAACCCGCTAAACGTAGCCAGTTTTTCTCATGCTGTTCAGAACGACGTCGACGTTTTCTCCCTTGTGTAAGCGAATCAAACAAGTGACGTAGCGTAGTAAAATCCCACTCATCTCGTTTTCCTAGCCATTTTTCTAAGTCTTTGCTGAGTGTTTTTATTGCCTGACTATCGGCACTATTTTTATTGCCGCTGTAAAGGCGGGTGATCAGATCTTTCGAGTCTTGCAAGCGAGGATGAAGTTTAACTTGTTCATCATCACTGGCTTGTTGGTTACGTACTTCAAATTCAAGTTGCCAGCGTTTACTCTCATCTTCCACACTGACACACTCAATTTTTAGTGTGCCAACCTCGGTCAGCTGGCAAGCCAGTTGCACTTCCACTCTCTGCTTTTGATTGGCATGCATGGTTGGTTCATCTGTACCATCCAAGCTCGTAATGTAAGGCGGGAGAGGGCTAAACATATCATGATCAACGGGCACCAAAATGCCATTTTGTAGAGCGGTATTGTTGGATAATGTGTCATGAGTGGACGTCAATAGGTTAAAACGAACCGGTTCACCTAACGTGAGTGAAAAACGTCGGCTGGTGAGTCGAATCTCTTGTCCTTCTTCTGTGCCTTTGGCAAGAAGACACAATGCTTTACCTAGTTTATTTCTTTCTGGTAGATGCAAGAAATAAGATCGGGCAGATCCCCCGCCAATTTTAAGTTGTGCACCCCGGCGAGCTTTACTAAAGGCAACTGCACCCAATGCAACAGACCAGTCGGGGTGAGGGTTATCAAGAACGGTGATATCAGAACCGCGCCAATGTGTTAGTAATTGGATAATGCGTGAAGTAATTAATTCACTATTAAACACGCCGCCATTAAGTAAAAGCCCAACCGGAATGGCGGGGGTGTTTTGCTCATGCTTTAGAGCGCTGCGTGACACGTGTTGATGCTGGGTCAAAAATTCGGCGACATGCTTACTGACCGCTGGGTCTGCCACATAAGGCAAACCAAATTCAACAACGGCACTGCGGCGTCTGTTTGGAACGTCATCAAAGGAAGATATTGGGAAAAAACCATCTAGGGCGATTTGATGCACTTCTTGTTTGGTCAGGGAAATACTTTTTGTTCCCCCCAGCAGTTTTGAGCCGCTGCCGAGCATCGTGATTTTCATTTCATCGGGTGCTTGGTTTGAAAGCAGCTGCTCTTTGGCTTGTCGAGTTTGTTGAATCAGTTTGGTTAAACTTGCTGCTGTGAGTTTTTTCGATTGATTGAAACGTTGCTCAGCCAAATGCGCGAGGGCTAAGTCGAGGTTATCACCCCCCAGCATTAAATGTTCACCCACGCCGATTCGGTCGAGGGATAGTTCACCTTGATCTGAGTGTTTTGCTTCAATCAAACTTAAATCTGTCGTTCCGCCGCCAACATCACACACTAAAATTAAAGGCAATTGTTGTAATTCATCTGCGGCAGTATGGCGGTGGCGTGCGTACCAGTCATAGCATACCGCTTGTGGTTCTTCGAGTAAGACAATGCGATTCAAGCCTGCAAGTGAAGCCGCTTCAACGGTGAGTTTACGCGCGGTTTCATCAAAAGAAGCCGGTACCGTGACGACGACTTCTTGATCTTCCAATAGGTTACTTGGGTGTCGGTAATTCCAAGCTTGTCTAATGTGGTTTAAGTAACTGGCACTTGCCACAACAGGCGACACTTTATCGACATCCGCAGCTCCGGCCCAAGGCAAGATATCTTGTCGACGATCAACCGCTTGGTGTGAAAGCCAGCTTTTGGCACTAGAGACTTGGCGTCCTTCCACTTTTGCTCCGAGATCGCGAGCCCATTGGCCGATGATGACATTGGCCGTGTCACCAGTAACAGGTTGAATATTCCACGGCAGGGTTAAGTCATTGGCTGAAATTTGTCCATCAGCAGGGTGATAGCGAAATGATGGTAATAACGGTTTACGAACCACTTCACCGGGGCCGATGAGTTGGTCAATCTCAAAAAGACTAACGGGGGAACTTTCTAATTGATCGGTTATTTCACAAAATGCGACCACAGTATTGGTGGTTCCTAAATCAATACCGACAAGAAAACGAGGAGAGGTCATGGTGGCACCTATATTTCAAAAACGGCATCCATAAGGATGCCGCTTCAAAGTTTACTGAGTGGATTGCGAATCTTCTCGCACATCGAATTCTACGTGCCATTTTTGGCCATTATCAGAAGCAATTGCCTCAAGATATAAAGTGCCTAATTCCGTGACACGTGAAGCTAACGTCACTGGCACGACATCACCTTGACGACGTCCTTCAGATATTGGTAGCGTTACTTGAATTTCTGGAAGTTCTTCTAATTCATCGGGTGCCCAGTAATCGAGGTGAGTACCTGCTTGATCTTCACGACGTACGGTTGACCCAAAGAATTGGAAATGCACAGGCTCTCCAATTACTAACCCAAATTCTTGGCTAGGCACTGGTGTGCTCGAACCTTCTTCCATACCAAATGGAGCGACACATAGCGCTTCCATTGGTGGTGCCATTCCCGGTATGGCAGGCATTGCACTTTCAATTCCGACGTAGTAACTAGAGGCAATGCCACCGCGAATACGAACGCCCTGACCACGGCGAACCGCACCATAATAGGCAGCGCCGCTAGCAACGGCAAGATCAAGATCTAAACCGCTTAAACGTTTAGCGTGCGCCGCGTTAGCCGAGCTTAGCCATGCGTTAATGATCCCAAATAAACGATCGGCCAATAAATTCGACTTCAGCACACCACCGTTAAATAAAACAGCCGTAGGTTTGATGAAATCGGCTTTTGGGGCATCTCCCATACCAGGCATACCCGCAAAAGGGTTATATTCATTGTGTGGAGTTGTTTCACCGGTGGCATTAGCTTGCTTTGACAAGAAAGCCGCAATATGACGAGTGATACCAGCATCTTGTGCGTAAGGTAAGCCCATTTGAGTCAGTGCGCCGCGCGTTTTTTGTACGGGATGCTCACTAATGCTGACACTTGGGAAAAAGCCATCCACTAACATTTGCTGAACTTCTTGTTGAGTCAGTTCTGTTTTTAATGTGCTACCGAGTAGCTTTGAGCCTCGGCTAGGCACAACAATCGGCACGGAAGCGAGTTCGCGGTCATTAAGTAGCGCTTCTTTGGCATCACGACAAGCGTGTGTCATCGCTTGTATTTGCCACGGAGCTAGCTCTTTACCTTCTTGCGCCAGTTTCATTTTAAGGCGATAGGCAAGGGCGAGATCCATATTGTCGCCACCAAGTAAGATATGCTCACCGACGGCAATACGATTCAAGGTTAGGTTGCCTTCCTCTTCAGTTACTTCAACTAAAGAAAGGTCGGTGGTACCACCACCAATGTCGACGACTAATACAATATCACCAACATTAACTTCATCACGCCACGCCTCATTGCTGTTATCGATCCAGCTATAGAGTGCAGCTTGCGGTTCTTCAAGCAGTGTTAGGTTATCAAAACCAACGTTACGTGCGGCTTCTGCAGTTAAATCACGGGCGGCCGGGTCAAAAGAAGCGGGTACGGTAATAGTCACATCTTGCTCAGAGAGTGGCTGCTCTGGATGAGCATGATCCCATGCTGCTTTTAAATGTTCTAAATAATACTCCGTTGCTTTTAGTGGCGAAACTTTTTCAATATCATCACTGCTTCCGGCGGGAAGAAAAGCTTCTCTGCGATTGACACCACCATGACACAACCATGATTTTGCACTAGCGACAAGACGAATCGGGGTTTTACTTCCAAGGTTACGCGCAATCGCGCCAACTAAAGCGGTTGGTTCTGTTGACCAAGGTAAAACACGTGAAGCAGCATTCATTTCATGTTCGTGAGGTTGATATAAAAACGAAGCTAATTGAGTTCGACTTTCCACAGTGCCTGGTGCGGTGAGCTGCGGAATGCTCATCACTGAAACGCGTGTATCTTCATCTTGAGTATCAACAAAAGAGAGTACGCAGTGGGTGGTACCTAAATCGATACCAACACTGAATTTAGGGGATTTCTGTTCCATTACAGTTCAACCTCAGCAGGGGCGATGATACTAGCGTCGTAGTTTTCTGCTAATTTTGGCAGTGTCATTGACGTTGCTTTCCAACCTTTATGAACGAGTGTGCCATTAAACGGTGCGCTGCCTGTAACATTACCAGTAAGACGAACCTGTTGTGGGTTAAATCCAGCTTCAATGGTAATGCGGGTTTCTTCGTCTTCTGAGCGGATTGGGCTCAGTTCGACATAATCTTTCAAAACTTTTTGACCGCCGGCGTGAATGACGCGCGCGGCCGCACCGACTTCTTCGTCAGAAAAAGCAGAGACATCTTCATTGAGAAAATCAATCAGACGCGCTTCTTGCTGCATAAGGGATAGTAGTTGCATTGCAGAGTCTGTTGAGGCAGTTGCTAATTTGGATTCGACTTCAACAACACGCTCTATCACTTTTTCAACTTCAACAATTTTCTCAACTTCAATGATTTTTTCGATCGGTTTTTCGACTTCGACAACTTTCTCAACCGGCTTTTCAATGACTTTCTCAACGACTTTTGATTTGCGAGAAACGGCAATAATGAGCAGTAAAATGCTGGATGCAGCAAGACCTGCGTGCAGCATATCAAATGTAGTAGGAATCATATTTAAATCGAAGTTCATACGGAATTCTCTGTAGACAATGGTGCAGAGGTTATTAGAGTGGCAACGTCTGCGCTGAATAGACTTAAAAATAGGGACGAAGTTTACCATATTCAAGCCTGAAGGCTTCAGGAAAGTAGGATTAATCAGTATTAAGACGATTTAATAGCTCACTCTTTAAACAATATAAGCTCAAATGAACGATGAACGATGATTAACTGCGCGAACGGCTTTTTACAGAGTCGAGTTTTGACAGCGAGTCAGGTAAAATTCATTACTCTGAAAACTAAATTAAAGGATTCGCCTGAACAATGAACTATAACCGAGTTGTCTGTTTCGACTTAGAAATGTGTTGTTGGAATGAAAATGGCGTTGGGACAACCGGCGAAATTATTGAAATTGGTTTGGCTGAAATTGATGTTCAATCAGGTGAAATCGTCAAGCGTGCACAATATTATGTCAAACCAGAACAAGATGAAGTGTCTCTGTTCTGTAGTGAGCTGACTGGAATTACGCCACGCAAAATTGAAAAGCAAGGTCGTCCTTTGGTTGAGGTGCTGAAATCGATGGTAAAAAACTTCGGCGGCCCAAATAAAATTTACGCCTCATGGGGGCGAGATGACCTAATTCTTGCTAATGAGTGTCAACAAAAAGGCATTGATATGCCATTTAAAGAGTTTTTAAACCTGTCGACCTTGTACCGCATTCAACACCGACTCAAAGAAAAGCGCATAGGCCATCGCGCCGCGCAAGAATCTCAGGGTATTGAGTGGGAAGGCCGTCAGCATTCCGGTTATGTGGACGCTTACAACCTCGCCAAGCTTGCTCTAACCATGTTGTGAAAGCTTAAGCATATGGCTTATTTTAAGGTGTGAAAGCCAGAATAGATTCGGGTAGCGGTGGTAAACCAACACGCAGCACCAAATAGATAAGCGAGCATGGAGAAGTGGCTTGGTAGCAGGCAAAATGCAATGAAACAGGCGATGGTCTCCGTGCCTTCTGTCAAACCACTCATATAATAGAGCGACTTGTGTTTATACACCGGGTTTTCGATGCCGCGTTTGCCCGCCATAACAGCAAAAGCAAGAAAACTGCTGCCAGTACCGATAAATGAAAAAATCAGAAAGGCGCCAGCCACGGCATTTTGTTCTGGATTTGCCAATACAAAACCAAATGGAATCAGTGAGTAGAATAAAAAGTCTAAGCTGATATCAAGAAACCCGCCGGAATCGGTGATTCCCTGCATTCTGGCCAAAGCGCCATCCAAGCCATCGCATATTCGGTTTAATACAATAAATAGCAGCGCCCATAAGTACTGTTCAGTTACCAATGCTGGCAGTGCAAAGCAGCCCACGATAAAACCAAACACGGTGGTTTGATTGGCGGTTATGCCGCATTTATTTAATAGGCGAGCGCCGAGAGTTAAAGGTGCGCGAATGACTTTGATGCTTAAGCGATCAAGCATGGCTTGTCTCCCATGGCCAGGTTAATACAGCGCTGCCTGCGGGTACATCTTGCTTATCGTGTGTCACCATCAAAGCAGGGATGTTGGCTTGTTTCAGTTGTTCAAACACCCAATCCCTAAACTGTATACGTAGATCTTTGTCCAATTTGCTAAACGGTTCATCAAGCAGGGCAACTTTAGGTTTGGCTAACAGCATTCGTATCAATGAGATTCTCGCTCGTTGGCCGCCAGAGATTTGGTCTGGGAAAGAATTGGCTAAATTGGCTAATGAAATATGAGTTAGTGCCTGTATCGCCAGCTCTTTTCGGTGGCGGCCTTTTATTGAATTTGGCAGGGCAAAAGCGAGGTTTTCCGATACAGATAGGTGAGGGAAAAGCAAATCATCTTGGAATAATATCCCCACTTCTCGTTGATGAGCTGGGAGTGAATTTAAGGTTACTCCCTCTAAAGTTAACGTGCCTGAATAGTCAAACTCATTGGACAAATGACCGGCTATTACATCGAGTAAGGTTGATTTTCCACAGCCGCTTGGTCCCATTAAGGTCAGAATTTCTCCCTTGCCTATTTGCATATTAAGCGAAGAAAAGAGTAACTCACCTTGGGATTTACGGATGGTGAGGTTTTCGAGACAGAGACTCATTCGGTAATAAACCTTTTAGTGTGATTCGGCGATACTTTATTTGTAATCGACTGATAAATATTGATAAAGAAAAGAATAGTAGCGGCAAAATAGCTTGCCAAATGGCATAGATAGCCGTCACTCTGCGGTCGAATCCACTCGACAATGCAACTGCTTCGGTAGTCACAGTACTGATGCGCCCTGCACCTAGCATCAAGGTGGGTAAATATTGCGCAAGACTTACGCTAATACCAACAGCCCAAGTAAAAACAATAGCAGGTAGTAGTATCGGTATTTTTATTCTCATCCAAGTTTGTAGCGGTGTTTTACCTAGACTTAATGCGACCTTGGTGAGCCCGTAGTCAAAGCTTCTCCAAGGGCCGTCAAGCGATAGATAGACAAAAGGAAAAGCAAAAAAAACATGAGCCCAAATGACCCAAAAGAAATAAGCATCACTTTTCAAATAAAGCGCTACAACTTGTAGTCCGAATAAAACTGACAATTGTGGTATTAGCATCGGGATTGCAATGATATAACCTGGGATCTGCCACTGGTATTTGCATCGATATTCATGAGCAATGAGGGCAAAAATCAGTGCAGTTGAGGAGGCGATAATCGCAATGACCACACTTTGGTTTACCGTGCTTAAGATACTGTGCCACTCTAATTGCCAGAATCGGTCGCTGTAATGGCTTGGCAGTAAATCAGGGAAACGCCAACGTTGAGCAAAGCTCCAAATGACCATCAGTGGCACCATCAAAAGGGTCAGAGAAATAATACCAATGAACAATGTTTTACCGGGTAACATTACCCCATAACGGCCTGAATATTGCCAATGTCTCCACAATTTGGTGACCGTCCACTCAACTCCACGAGCAAAGACAATCAATGCTGAAGCAATGGCAAATAGCACCATCGCTCCGGCGGCAGCGCGTGGTAATAGTGTTAGGTCGGGGTCACTAAACCATTGCCACACTAATACGGCAAATGTGGGGGGATTGGTGGGGCCAAGAATTAAAGCAACGTCGACTACTGACAGACTATAAGCGATTACTGCGAGCATCGGAAAACGGAGTTTTACCAGCCATTGGGGGAAAATACATTTCCACCACATTTGCGCTTGGCTATAGCCTAAAGATGCACTCACTTTTTCAATGTGATCGATCTTGAGTTGGGAAAGAATCGAAATGCTCATTAGCAGTAGAAAAGGGACTTCCTTTAGCGCAAGCATCACTATCAAGCCCACTGCATATGGATCTTTTATAAACAGTGCAAGGTCATCTACATTGTACGAGTTTGGCTCAAAGCCGAACAGACCGTGTAAGGCACGAACCCCCATACCCGTCGGTGCAAACAGGAATGCAAAACCAATCGCGAAAGCGACATGCGGCGTTGCAAGTAGTGGCGAAAGAGAGAGTTCTACTTTACGCCAGAATTTACTTCCCCAGCTCGCCTGTAAAATGGCAAAACTGATTAAGCAGGCGATATAGCTGCTAGCAATTGCTGAGTAAACAGTGAGCCCAATAGAGCGCCATACCCCTTGCCAATCAAAGACCATGGCAAATCCACCGAGTGATAAGTGATGCAGGCCAATCGGTGGTATATAACCGAACGAAGAGGCCACGACACCCAGTAAACCGGGGAGCGTGGGGATGATACAAACAAAAATGATGACTAGATAGAGGGCTCTTAACATCTACTTTAGCTTCCGTAGCGTTTAAGCCACTCTTTTTCTAGCGCTGATTGCCAACTAGGATGTGGCTCTCCCACGGACTTGAACTGTTTGGTGTTTTTCGCACTGCCGGTTAAATACTGGCTACTTAATACCGACGGGTCGCCCCATACCTTGAGATCTCCTTTACGAGATTGTGCTTCAGGGCTTAGCAGAAAGTTAATCGCCACTTGTGCGCCTGCATTAGCGGTCGCATTCCAAGGTATGGCTAAGAAGTGAATGTTTGAAAGTGCACCATACTCCATCGCATAGACTTTGGTTGTATCCGCTAATGTGCCATTGGCTTGAGCTGAGAAAACCGCATTTGGATTGAAAGTAATCGCAAGGTCAAGTTGGCCGTCATCCAGTAATTGAACGGTTTCAGAAGTACCAGCTGGAAATTGCTGACCGCCACGCCACGCGACTTTATGGAATTGATCAAGATAATTCCACAGTGGTTGAGTGATAACGTCAAAGTCACTTTGTTTAACTGGTTTGGCTAATGCCGCGTCATTATCTGTCAGTTCAATAAGCAGCGATTTTAAAAAACTAGTACCGTGAAATTCTGGTGGACGAGGGTAGCTTAAGCGATTGGGAAACGCTTGGGCGTAACTGAGCATTTCGGCAAAAGAATGCGGAGGATTATTAAGCGTGGCGGAGTCATGAATAAACACCAGTTGTCCTACACCCCAAGGAGCTTCTAGCCCTTCTGTTGGTTCAGAAAAATCGTTGTCTATGGGCAGTGTTTTATCAACATATTTCCAGTTAGGGAGCTCTTGTACGAAAGGACCAAATAATAGGTTGTTATCCTTCATGGATTTGAAGTTTTCACCGTTAATCCAAACCATGTCGACACTGCCATCGTTATCTTTCTTTGCTGCTTTTTCGGCAATCAGTCGTGTTGTCGTTTCGGCGATATCAGTCACTTTGACGTGCTTGAGAGTTACTCCATATTGTTGTTGAAGTTCTTTATCAGCCCATTGTAAATAACGATTGATTTCTTGACTGCCACCCCAAGCATGAAAATAAACGGTCTGTCCCTTTGCTTGCTGTTCAATTTGTTTCCACTCTTCGGCATGCGCCTTGACGCTAAAAGCTAATACGGTAATTCCTATTGTGCTAAGTAGCTTGTTCATAAAGTCATCCATCTATCGTTATCAATAAGTTAAGGTGCTAAGCATAGTAAAAGCATAGCCTTTAACTCACGTCCATTATCGAGTTTTTTTGATAATAGTTTCAATTAATTACTATTATTGTGACACAAAATATTTGTTCTTTTCGTACAGACCGGATTATGCCGAGAAAACTTTCTTAAGAGTGTGATTTTCTGAGTAGTGTTTTTAACCGCTAATAAATTGTCGAGTATAAAGTTGAACGCATTATATTTTGTCGTGATTTGGTAGTGGCAATAATTGTAAGAAGTCGGGAGCAGTGGTTTTAATGCTGAGGTAGGGGAGTTCATTTTCACGCCATTAGAATCATGAACTATTCATGCATAGAAGTTGCAATACACGACTTCTATGCATATTGATCTATTTAGTTATTGGCTGTTCGTATCGACAATTTTGCGCGAATAAATTCACTATGGTCAACATACAGTAGCTCTGCGGTTTTGCGGATTACTGCATCTTCTAATGGATCAATTTCACCGTCAGCATTAGCAACTTCCCACATGGCTTTTATTAACTCATAGCGAGTTTCTTGGGTGAGTTCACGTAGCTGCGAGGTGAAGTCATAAAGGGAAGCGGATTGTTTGACGGTTTCTTTAGCCTGTTGGAGTAGAGCCGTTGTTTGCTCATCATCTAAATTCAATAGCCGCTTGGTAAGCTTGAAAGTCGCTTCACTTTCTTTTTGATCGATTTGGTGATCAGCGCCAGCGACTTCTTTCAGTAAGCAAGTGATGGCAAGGTTAGGATTTGTAGTCGTTCTTTTTCCTAAATCTTGTCCATCTAGAAGTTGTTTAAAAAGCGATGTTATGGCATTGAACATAGTAGAGCCCTTGGTTAAATCTTTTCTTTACAACATTAAATAATGGCGTTTAAACAATAATGCAAGGCTAAAGTAGTAATACAAGTAAGAAGCCTAAAAGTTTTTGCTTTTAAGTATTGTATTGGTCAATACCCGTCATTGGGATCTGGTGGGACACTTGGGTCTTCAAGTATTTCGATAACTTCTGAACTGGAATACTCATGGCCCATAAGAAAAAGCGCTAACATGGCATCGGCTTTTGACTTGTTATCCGATTTTTCGGCGAGGATTTGCTCAAAACGTTGACGGATCATTGTAATTTCATGCTCAACAAAACCTCTAGCCTCATTTTCTCCTTCTCCCTCTTCGGGGGCGTTATCGAACTCTAAAAATAACAAGTTGTTATCCAACTGAGTATCGATTAACCGTTCGGGCAGCCATACTTCGCCCATCACCAATTCTGGGTCTACGTTTTCAGGTAGAGAGTCTAAAATTTTTCTTAGTTCAGATACTTTCACAATTCAGTCATTTAAGAGATCATAGCCGCTATTGTAACGGCCATCTTAATATAAACATAAGGGATCCTGAGTTGATTGCTTAATATTTAAGTCATTAATGCAGGATTTCGTGAGAAAAGTAGTGATCAGAATGTATTTTTACCCCAAAAAATGGTCGGTTTTACTGACTATGCTGATGTCATTTCATGTTAAAGCAGAACAAGAGTGGGGTATTGCTGCAATGTATCGCTTGGCATCCATTCCGTTTCATACTATTACAGGTGACTCGTCTGTAAGTACGTTTGTTCCTATGATGTATTTTAAAAATGACTATGTGTATATCGATGGCTTGGAAGGTGGAGCGTATTTATACAGTAATGACCAATCACCTTACAAGATAAGTGCTTTAACTCGATTACGCTTTGTTGATGTACCACAGTCGGCACAAAATGCTCTAGAAGGTGATTCTGCGGATTTTGGTTTCCAACTCCGTTATCAATTTGATGAGACATGGCATTTAGATGTTGAGTTAATGAGTGATGAACAATTTCGTTTTCATTCAAACTTACGAGCTACCGCTGAATTTGATTTCGGTGACTGGGAGCTAACACCGAGTGCAAACCTCCGGTATAAAGCTGCAGACTTTAATAGTTCTTACTATTCATTTAGTCAGTTAGGTGGTGAAAATATTGGCGCTGGCGTTGATCTGAAAGTGGGCGTAGATGTTCGTTACCATGTCATTTCAAATTTATATCTATTAGGGTCAACCAGCGTAACTAGGTTAGATGATAATGCCTACAATAGTTCAGCGGTTGGTGACAGATACCAAGGTGAGCTCTTTGTAGGATTTGGTTTTTTCAATGATAAATCGAAAGCACCAAAAAGTGATCTAACAAATCACCGCTATTTACGCGTCGCTCATGGGTGGGGAACACCATCCAATATTGGTGAAATTTTTAAATTTCAAACAGAAAAAGATCCGTACAATAACCAGATGACGTCGATTTTTTACGGTCATCCACTCACCGATGAACTGTTTGGTTTACCAATAGATATTTATTTTACTCCAGGTGTCGCTCATCACTGGTCATCACAAGTTCAATCGTCAAGTTCTGAATTTATTGCAGCAATCAAGGCTTACTATACATTCAATTGGCCAACTCAGTGGCGATTTGGTTTTGCAGAAGGTATGTCTTATATCGACAATATCACCTACATTGAGCAGTCAGAGATGGAAAAGAAAGGGTATACGCCGAGTCATTTGCTCAACTATCTCGATTTTTCTTTTGATGTGAATATGGGGGATTTATTCGACAGCAGTGACTTCAAGCATGTCTGGTTTGGCTATTCTTTACATCACCGTTCGGCGATTTTTGAGAAATCTTCTCAATTTGGGCGCATAAAAGGTGGCAGTAACTACAACACCATTTATATACAGGTTGATTTCTAATGATAAAAGACGGCCACCAATTGGAGGCCATCTTTTTTAAACCAAACTTGTTTAACCAAATCCAGATTATAGCAATGCATAGCGCTCTATAAAATTATTACAGAGTAATTGCTTCCAGTTGCGATGTAGCACTTTTAATGCCATTCGCTGCATTTTCTTCGCCCATGTTCATGCCCTCTGCGAAGACAAATTCAACATCTGTAATACCGATAAAGCCAAGGATAGTTTTTAAGTATGGGGTCACATTGTCTGTGGCTGAATCTTTATGGATACCACCACGAGAGGTGATCACAATTGCTTTTTTACCTTGAATTAAGCCTTGAACGCCTGACTCAGTGTATCGGAATGTGACACCCGCACGAGCAATCAAATCGAACCAGTTTTTTAGTTGTGTTGGAATCGTGAAGTTATACATAGGTGCAGCAATCACTAACGTATCCGTAGCTTTAAGTTCATCAATCAGTTGGTTAGATATGGATACGACTTTTTGCTGTTCATCAGACCGATCTTCTGTTGAACGTAGTGCCGTTGCTACAGCGAAATCCAATACAGGGAGAGGATTTGCTGCTAAATCACGAAGTGTGACTTGTTGTGGCTCAAATTTCGCTAAATAGGTGTCAAGCAGTTTGCTTGACTGAGAGTGATCACCAAGAATGCTAGATTTAAGAGCAAGAACGCGAGACATAATGTATTTCCTATAGGGTATCAATAACTGGATGAATACATCGTAGTCGATTTGAATTGTTAGATAAGTTGTCTGAATTGGTCAAGTCATTCTAAAAAATTGAATAAGGATAATATCATCGCACTGGCAAGGATTATGGTACAATCCGCGCAGTTTTGTGTAATGAAAAGAATAGGAAACGCTTTGACCTCGTCACAGCCAAATCAAGAAAAACAGACCGCCGTCAAAACCAATAGTGCGGCGTCACTGCGCAATGCATTAAGCGAATGCATGATGCGAGATAGGTTTCGTTTTAGCAAACGTATTGCTGGTGCAAGTAAAATCAAAAATGAAAAAGCCAGAAACGCCGTCTTTGATGAAATCGCTTTAGATATCGCTCAATCAATGATGGTTGCTCAGCAGCGCATTCAACATCGTGTGAAAATTGACTATCCAGATTTGCTTCCAGTGAGTCAAAAGCGTGATGATATCGCGCAGGCGATCGCTGAAAACCAGGTAGTCATTGTTGCCGGTGAAACTGGGTCGGGGAAAACGACGCAGTTACCTAAGATATGCGCTGAACTTGGGCGTGGTAAATATGGTTTGATTGGTCATACACAGCCACGTCGTCTTGCGGCTCGTTCTGTTGCGAATCGTATTGCTGAAGAGATGGAAACCGAGTTAGGCGATTTTGTCGGCTATAAAGTTCGTTTTAACGATCAAATCTCCGACAACACTCAGATCAAGTTGATGACGGACGGTATCTTACTGGCTGAAATTCAACACGACCGCTTTTTGAATCAATATGACACCATCATTATCGATGAAGCGCATGAACGTAGCCTCAACATCGATTTCATTTTGGGTTATCTCAAAGAGTTGCTGCCACGTCGACCAGACCTAAAAGTGGTGATCACTTCTGCGACGATTGATCCACAACGTTTTTCAAACCACTTTAGTGGCGCGCCGATTATCGAAGTCTCTGGGCGCACTTACCCGGTTGATACGCGCTACCGACCTCTATTTGGTGAGGATGATGCCGATCGCGATCAACTCGAAGGTATTTTTGAAGCGGTAGATGAACTTTGCGCAGAAGGTCTTGGCGATATACTTATCTTCATGAATGGTGAACGTGAAATTCGTGATACCGCTGAAGCCTTGGGTAAGCGTAACTTACGTGATACCGAGATCGTGCCGCTTTACGCTCGTTTGTCAGCTGGCGAGCAAAATAAAATTTTCCAACCTCATGCAGGTCGACGCATTGTACTCGCCACGAACGTAGCAGAAACGTCCTTGACCGTACCGGGTATCAAGTATGTGATTGACCCAGGTACTGCACGTATTAGCCGATACAGTTATCGTACCAAAGTACAACGTTTACCTATCGAGCCGATTTCACAAGCGAGTGCAAATCAGCGTAAGGGGCGTTGTGGACGTGTCGAAGAAGGTATTTGTATTCGTTTGTACTCGGAAGAGGATTTTCTGTCTCGTCCAGAATTTACCGATCCAGAAATTCTTCGCACTAACTTAGCGTCTGTTATTTTGCAAATGACAGCACTAGGACTTGGCGATATTGAAGCGTTTCCCTTTGTTGAAGCCCCAGATAAGCGGAATATTTTAGATGGTGTGCGACTACTGGAAGAACTAGGGGCCATTGTTCCTGATCCAAAGAAAAAAGATCAAGATGCCAAAAAACGCTTAACCGATATGGGGCGAAAATTGGCGCGTTTACCTATCGACCCGCGCTTGGCTCGTATGGTTCTGGAGTCGACGCGTTTTGGTTGTGTAAAAGAGCTAATGGTGATTGCCTCTGCACTGTCGATTCAAGATCCGCGGGAAAGGCCATCCGATAAGCAGCAATCTTCTGATGATAAACATCGCCGCTTCTTTCATGAAGAGTCCGATTTTCTCACCTTAGTTAACTTGTGGGATTACATTCAAAAACAGCAGAAAGCGCTCACTGGGAATCAATTTCGCAAACAGTGTAAACAAGACTACCTAAACTATTTACGTGTACGTGAATGGCAAGATGTCTATTTCCAAATCCATCAGTCAATGCGCGAAATGGATTACAAACTCAACGCTGAACCGGCTAATTACCAATGTGTTCATAGTGCGATTTTGGTAGGTTTGCTGTCCCATATCGGTATTAAAGATCAAGAAAAACACGAATATCAAGGTGCACGTAACGCACGTTTTAATATCTTTCCTGCATCAGGTTTATTTAAAAAACAACCCAAGTGGATCATGGTGGCTGAGCTAGTAGAAACCTCCAAGCTATGGGGGCGTATCGCCGCTAAAATCCAGCCAGAATGGATTGAGCCCCTAGCCAAGCACTTGATTAAACGTACTTACAGCGAACCGCATTGGTCGAAAAAGCAAGCTGCTGTCATGGCTTACGAAAAAGTGATGCTCTACGGTGTACCGATTGTTCCGAAGCGTTTAGTCAATTACAGCTCGATAGATGAACCTCTATGCCGTGAAATATTTATTCGCAGTGCGTTGGTCGAAGGTGATTGGGAAACAAAACACGCATTCTTCAAGCAAAATCGCAAGTTGCTGCTTGAAGTAGAAGAGCTAGAACACAAGTCACGTCGCCGCGATATTTTGGTCGATGACGAAGAACTGTTTGAGTTTTACGATCAACGTGTTGGAACTGATGTCGTCTCTGGTCGTCATTTTGATGCATGGTGGAAAAAGGCGAGTAAAGAGACTCCGGAGTTGCTCAACTTTGAAAAAGAGATGCTATTCAAAGGTGATGCCAGCCATGTTACAGATTTAGATTATCCAAACTTTTGGCATCAGAATGGGATAAAGCTAAAAATAAGTTACCAGTTTGAACCTGGCATTGATAGTGACGGTGTCACTATTCACTTGCCATTACCAATATTAAACCAGATTGAACCGGCAGGGTTTGATTGGCAGATCCCGGGTTTACGCCATGAGCTGGTGGTGAGTTTGATCAAATCACTACCAAAAACGGTTCGTAAAAACTTTGTGCCAGCGCCTAATTATGCCGATGCCTTTTTAGCCCGTGTAACCCCTATGGAATTGCCGTTGTTGGATGCAATGGAAAAAGAGCTACGCCGCATGACTGGTGTTGAAGTCAAGCGTGAAGATTGGAATTTAGACCAAGTGCCTGATCATTTGAAGGTCACTTTCCGAGCTGTCGATCACCGAAACCGTAAGCTCAAAGAACATAAAGACTTACACGAATTGAAAGAAAGTTTGAAAGAAAAAGTTCAAGAGACACTTTCTCAAGTTGCCGATGATGATATTGAACAGCAAGGTTTGCATACTTGGAGCTTCGGTGAGTTGCCAAAAGTGTATCAACAAAAACGAGGTGGGTTTGAAGTCAAAGCCTACCCAGCCTTAGTTGATGCAAAAGATAGTGTGGAAATTAAGCTCTTTGAAACGGAACAAGAGCAAATCAGTGCCATGAAAGCAGGACAAAGACGTTTGATCTTGCTTAACGTCCCATCACCGATTAAATATTTACACGCGAATTTGCCCAATAAATCTAAACTGGGCCTATATTTTAATCCTTATGGCAAAGTTTTAGATTTGATTGATGACTGCATTGCATGTGGTATTGATAAATTATTAGAAGAGCGGGGCGGTTTAGTCTGGCAACCCGAGGAATTTGAAGCGCTAAAAGAGTATGTGCGTGCGGAATTGGGCGATACTGTAGTGAATATTGCTCAACAAGTTGAAACGATTCTGACAACGGCCTTCAACATTAACAAAAAGTTAAAAGGCAAAATCGATTTTACAATGGCGTTTGCTTTGTCTGACATAAAAGCACAAATCGAAGGGCTTCTTTTCAAAGGATTTGCCACTGAATGTGGTTGGAAACGTTTGCCTGATATTTTGCGATATTTACGTGCTGTAGAGCGACGGATGGAAAAATTGCCCGTTGATCCGAATAAAGATCGTCTGCACATGCTGAAAATTGAGTCAGTGCTCAATGATTACAAAGAACTACTCAACAAGATCCCACGTGGCATAGCAGTACCAGAAAACGTTAAAGAGATCCGTTGGATGATAGAAGAATTACGCGTCAGTTTGTTTGCTCAACAACTCGGAACACCTTATCCAGTTTCTGATAAGCGAATTAAGAACGCGATTGATGCTTGTTAGGTATAAAATTTGCATCAGATAAATGTATCCACTGTAATTTGACGCTATGTGGCAATGGAGTGCCGGTGTGACTCCGTTGCCAAACAATATAAAAAGGTTAATTATGAAAAAGACTTTACTAGCTCTTGCTCTGATTGGGGCATCTTCAACGGCTTTTGCTGATTCTTGGATCTACGGTGGTGCTTCTGTTGGCCAATCGGATTTAGACAGCGAAACATCAACCTCATATAACATTCATATAGGGACTGGTATTTTACCTTTCATTGGTATTGAAGGCGGCTACACCGATCACGGCAAATTTGAATATACGGGTGGCGACCTGAAGGCATCTTCAGTTTATTTTGCTGTTAAACCAAGCATTAACTTTGGTCCTCTGCAAATTTACGCAAAAGGTGGTATTCACTCTTGGGATCTTACTGACAGTCGTGCGGCGTTCTCTGATGATGATGGCTTTGATTTTATGTACGGTGTGGGCGCCGATTACGGTGTATTTGGGCCTATCTCTTTAGGAGCTAACTACATGTACTACGTAATGGATAAAAAAGACGTAGGCACTTTGTCTTTCACAGTATCGTTCAATTTCCTTTAAGTGCCGTTAACCTAAGCTATTAGCTGATAATCAAAACGCCAGTACTTAACGACTGGCGTTTTTGCTTTTCTAAACTAAGCGAATAAGTGAGCTCTGGGAAAGTGGTGGCAGCTTTATCTATATCTATCACTTTATCAATAATCTCAAGGGATTTAATGAACTCTCAAACTCAAACTTAATCTTATTTAGTCAACGTTTTCAAAAAAATCACTCTCTAAGTTTTCACCTTCAGTTAAAGTAAAGTGTTTGACTTGGTCTATTGGATCGGCAATAACGATTTTATCGTAAGTTTCAGGGTTATCGTCTATCGCACTACAGCTAAAAGCTAGGGTGTAATCACCTTGTGGTAGGAAGTTAAAGCTGTACGAGTAGCCTGCATCAGCACTTTCAACCATTTTTGAGGCGTAAGGGGCTACGACATTTTCAGGAACTGACTTATCAACAGCAGGATCAAACTCATCACCTAAAACAAATCCTTCGAGAACTTGACCAAGCTCATTGGTATAATTGCCTTGGTACAGGTAAACGACATTGCCATCAATAGGACAATTAGTGACTTATAGGTAACATTAACTTCGACAGCAGTATCTACTGGGGCATCGGTAATTGAGAATGAAACTTTGGCGGTTTTTTGTTGAGGAGCACTATCGCTACCACAACCACTTAAAACAGCCACAGAAATCGCTGAAAGCAAAAAAAACTTCATATTTGTTGTCATGAAACTTCCATTTGTAACGTATTCACAGCAGTCCTATTTTAGTAGTATTTTCTGAGCGCATAGTCATGAAAGTGCCAGAAGTGGCTCTGATTCGTTTGTATTTGGTCAAATTTGCCTAATCAAGTGGAACCTTGCTATTTGTTAACAGACCTTAATGACTCTCAGACCATGCCGTGGCCTTGTTGCGCCCAGCGTTTTTTGACTCATATAAAGCTTTATCCGCTCTTGCTATAACATCATCAATACTTTTATCGCTGTCATTGACTTCAGCAACCCCCAAGCTGATGGTGATTCTCTGAGGTGACGAAAATTGATGTGACTCAACTTGTTTGCGAAGCAATTCGGCGACCTTAAGTGCGCTGCTTTCGGGAGTGCTAGGGAGTAACACAATAAACTCTTCTCCACCCCAACGAGCAAACGTGTCGGAATGCCTGACTTTTGAAGCGACAAGCTCGCTGAGCTCTTTTAGATACGCATCACCGACATTATGGCCAAGACCATCATTAATCCTCTTAAAATGGTCAATATCGAACAGAACCACACTGAAGAACCCACTAGACTTTCTATATTTGATGAACTCAAACGTTAAGTTCTCGGTAAACTTGTTGCGATTAAACAGCTTAGTCAAAAAATCAGTGTTGGAAAGATACATCAACTTTTTCTTGTATACGTGCTCTGAGTATATATTCCACGCATAAATCATGGATACAAGTATAACCAAAAGTGCGTACATCAGAAATGTGTTACGCAGTCCCCCTACCGCAGTATCTTCAGAGCTGGTAATCAAGTAAGCCACATGTTGATTTTTGAAGTTCTGGAATGAGATAAAACTCATCGCATAATCTCTGTTAGACACCGTTATCACCTGAGAGAAGGTCTTTTCAAGTTCAATCAGTGGGCTCAACTCTGCGCCAAGACTCTCAACATTTTTGAGTAAATCCCTATACTTAATATTGGCAAGATTCTGTTCAAATACCGCTTTGTCATAGTAGTAATCTTCAGATAGTAAGGTTGGAATATAGTTGCCTTTCATGTCCTCGAATAGCTTGGCATCCACTGTAGATTTATTGATCACAAAGTAAAAGTCGTCATGTGGATAAAGTTCGAACAGAAGCTCAAGGATGCTTCCCATAGACAAAGAAGCTTCAACACTTCCCAAAGGCTGCTGTTCAAAAGTAAGCGGATAGACAAATCGATAACCGTTGAACACTTTACCTTCTTCAAAACCCTCAATGATTTGCTGTTGTGTATTCGCAAGCCTCACTGATTCACGAACAGAAAATAAGTTATCACCATACTTTTCAGGTTTGTGTACTCTTAAGAAACTATCACCATTGGCAAAGTGAAAGTGCAATTGACGAAAGTTATGGCCCTTCAATAGATCGTAATTTGGTTTCAGAAGTTGATATATTTTTTGTCGACTCGCATCCCTGACTGGGCCTGGGGATTCTACCGCCTGTTTAAAAAGCGTCATCACCTGTGTATCCTGCGATATTTGCTGGTATACGTAATGAGAAAATTTCTTAAAAACACCCAAACTCGCTTCGACTTTTGATTGCATAATGGCCGAGTAGTTGTTTAATATGCGAGTCTTTTGCTCATGATATTCGCGATTTAGCACCGTGAAAGAAATGATATTCAAAAGCATCAACAATGTGATGTGAATTGACAATTTAGATCCAATGATGCTTTTCAAATTACTTCTCGATATCAAAACATTACCTATTTTCATAAGGTGATGGTATCAATAATGTTAGTTGAAAAACGATATTATAACTATAAAAATATCAATTAAAAATATCGGAAGCAACACCTACCTTTCTAGCTAAAAAAATTACTTGTTATCGCGAAAATAGGACTTCAGTTACTCGTTATATTGTGACTTACTACAGCCAGCTAAGACCCCATCAATACTATGGTGGAGGGGTTATCAATAAGTGGCTTTAAAATGGTATTGATTAATTTTACTTTAAAGGGCTACTGATGGTTTGCACTTTGTCAAAGTACTAGTCATGTAGGGTAGCCCTCAGTGTGAAGCGACGCAATATTACCTGTGTTGGAGCCTCTATAGCTATATCACAAATAACGGCTTCGAAGGTGATTTTGGAAATGTAGAGGGTTTAGAGTTTCCCCAGTCGCCTGAGTGACTAGCTCATCGGTAGTTAGCAAGCTTCCTTTGCGCCAAATATTCTCAGATAACCAATTGAAAATAGGAGTTAAATCGCCTGATTTAATCACGTTATCCACATCCACAGTTTTCTTCATTGCTGCCATAAATTGCGCGGCATACATAGCGCCTAATGTATAGCTGGGGAAGTACCCAAAGCTCCCATCAGTCCAGTGAATGTCCTGCATACAGCCGTTTTTATAATTATCTTTAGTCGATAGCCCTAGATACGCCTGCATTTTTTGATCCCATAGTTCAGGAATATCAGTATGTTGAATTTTACCATTCATCAAATCACGTTCAATTTCATAGCGTAGAATGACATGAGCAGGGTAGGTAAGTTCATCAGCATCAACGCGAATAAAGTCTTTCTCTACACGAGTGTAAATTTTTTGGAAATTATTAAGTTCAAATACATTTTCTTCATTATCAGCGATATGTTTGGCTGAAAGTTTTGCAAGGTGTTCAATAAATGCGTTGCTACGACCAATTTGCATTTCAAAAAACAAAGATTGAGATTCATGTATCCCCATTGAGCGAGCTTCGCCTGCCGGAATCCCAGCAAGGTTTTTAGGCAATCCTTGTTCATAACGAGCGTGGCCAGTTTCATGGACGATACCCATCAAAGATTGTATAAATTCGGCTTCATTATAACGAGTGGTGATACGAACATCGCTCGGAACACCACCGCAGAAAGGGTGAACACTTTCATCGAGTCGGCCATGTTCAAAGTCAAATTGCAGTAGTTTCATTACTTCCAAACCGAGTGCTTTTTGTTTCTCAGCAGGGTAATGTCCGCTAGGCAAAATGATATGCTCAGACTTTTGCTTATCAATAACTTGATCAATGAGATCAGGTAACCAGGTCTTCACATTAGAGAAAACACGGTCAAGAGATTCGGTATTAGTGCCAGGTTCGTATATGTCGAGCATAGCATCGTAAGGTGTAAATCCGGTTGCATCCGCGCGAATTTGTGCTTCTTCTTGAGATAGCTTAACCACCTCCGCCCAATTTTTTTCGAAACCGACCCAATCGTTGTTACCACGTTGAGTACGCCATGCATGCTCACATTTAGAACCAGCCAATGACTTGGCTTGAACTAATGTTTCTGGAAGTACATTTGCCTGTAACCATTGGCGTTTTAGCTCGCGTAATATCGATTTTTGTTCATTATTCAATGCTTCTGTTTCTGCCTGAGCAAACCAATCAGACAACTGGGGTTGAGTTAACAAACTATGAATATGTACCGATAGCTGTGCCATCGCTTCTGAACGAGCTTGCGCACCTCCTGAAGGCATAACTGCTGCTTGGTCCCAGCCACAAATGGCCGCTAAATGGCTAAAGTGAGAGATTTTTTTAGAATGTTGTACTAACTTATCGAATGCATACATGACATTTGCCTTCCGTGACTTAAAAATAAGAGATGAGTGTAGCAATCAATATCACTTCAACCAAGCGTTCAACTTTGTGCTTTCATCGCAATTTTCTACCCCATAAAGCAAAAAGTTGCTTATGCTAGGCAGGTTATTGCTCGATATGTTTTATTTATCATTATAACTTATTGAAATTAAACAATCTTAAGGTTGGCATCGACCTTGCTCTATAGGTGATGAATTTGCGCAAAATGGTGGTTTTAGATTTGATGGTGACATACCTGTGTTTTATGGTGCTGGTTTAGTGCCCAATGGGCAAGCCAAAGTTTGGCTAAGAGGTTGTGGCGAGACCGTCTATTTAGCCGAATTGGATCGTGATAGCAACGGTTTTACAGCAGACACCTATAAAGAGGCTTCTTATTTAGGGCGTATTCACCAACGCGCAAAAGACGCAGGTGTATCAATTGACCCGATCCCTTGGGATAAAGTGAATAAGGTGTACTCTAGTGAAAAAATTATCCAATTGAATTGAAAGTAAATTACTTGCTGGATAAAAATCTGCTCTGGTGATTTTGTTGTAGTCATCACTAGACACGGAAACAGCCCGATTTTATCGGGTTTTTTCTTATCTGCTGCAAAACTCTTAAAGACATCAATCAAATGCTCAGGTATAAAAAGAACAACTGACCGCATTATTTTTCATACAGGGATTGGTATGTATATCCAAAACTTTGAGGCATTTTTAATTGCCATTACCATCTTAACCTTAACACCAGGGCTAGACACCGCATTGGTTATTCGTAATACCTCTCGCGCTGGTTTTAGTGATGGATGCGTCACTAGTTTAGGTATCTGCGGCGGTCTTTTCGTTCATGCCACGTTTTCGGCGGTAGGTATTTCAGCGATCTTGGCACAATCCGCAGAGCTATTTCATTTCGTGAAAATGATCGGTGCTGCTTATTTGATTTGGCTAGGGCTTTCTAGCTTAAAAGCTCTATTAAAAAATGGGCAAGGGATGAATATCTCCACCGTTTCTCACGGCGAGCTCAAACTCTCTCGTTCATTGCGTGAGGGCTTTCTATCGAATGTGCTTAACCCTAAAACAGCGGTATTCTATTTAGCATTTTTACCTCAGTTTATTAATCCAGAGTCTTCTCCATTATTTCAGTCATTATTTATGGCCGCTGTTCACTTTGTTATTGCCATGGTTTGGCAATGTGGGTTAGCGGGTGCACTAAGCTCTGCAAAGAATCTACTTAAAAATGCATCCTTTATGAAATGGATGGAAGGCACAACTGGTGTTGTACTTATCGGCCTGGGTCTCAAATTGTTACTTGAGAAAGAAACAATTCAATAAATAGGGTTGTAGGAGTTTTCTCAATAAATTTGCGCTGACATTTCCCTGAAATAACGTCCTTAAATATGAAGTATAAATACCCACATGCGCTACTCGGTAGGAAATTGTGGGAGATGATGTGAATATTTTACTTATTTGTGCGGTTGTTTTGGTGTGTGTGTTGCTGTTTCTTGGAGGGATAGCGTTAGATCTTGGAGTGCCTACTGCAATCATTATTTTAGCAGTTTTAAATTGGTCCCACTCTTGCTTAGATAAACAGATACGTAAGCAAAAACACATGTCATTAAACCGCAGATAGGGCTGTTGAATACCTACCTGCGGTGTCGATTTAATATTGTGTCTGAACGGTATTCACAGCGTTTGAAGGTTGTTTTTCAAAGAACAGTTTCGTTTCTTCCATCACGACGTGGCGTAAGGCAATTAAACCAATGAGATTTGGAATGGCCATTAACCCGTTAACGATATCTGCAATGATCCAAATCATATCCAGATGCAAGAAAGCGCCAGATGCAACTAAACCGATAAATATCACTTTGTAAGGCAAAACCGCTTTTGTGCCGAATAGGAATACCACGCAACGTTCACCATAATAGTTCCAACCCAAAATCGTAGTGAAAGCAAAAAACATCAAACCGATAGAGACAAGCATTGGTCCCAATGTTTGAGCATTCAAACCAACAGCAAATGCGTAAGTGGTCATCGCTGCACCAGAAAAATCGCTTTGCCATGCTCCGGTAAGTATTAATGCAAGGCCTGTCATCGTACAGATGATAATGGTGTCAAAGAACGTACCCGTCATCGAAATTAACCCCTGTTTTACACAAGAGTCTGTTTTCGCAGCGGCAGCAGCCATTGGCGCACTGCCAAGTCCAGATTCATTTGAAAAGACACCGCGTGCGATACCTGATTGAATAGCAAGCATGATACTCGCCCCTAAAAAACCACCAGTAGCAGCGGTTGAGGTAAATGCAGAGGTAATGACAAGGCTGATTGCATCTAGCAGTTTATCACTGTTGCTCACAATCACACTTAAACAGGCAACAATATAGAATAGTGCCATTGCCGGTACGATTTTACCTGCCACGTTAGCAATCGATTTAATACCACCAACGGTGACAAAGGCGACTAAAAGCGTCAGAACTATAGCTGAAATTTCGCGAGATACACCAAATGAGATTTCAGTGGCGTCCAAAATGGCGTTTACTTGCGGGAAAGTGCCGATACCAAAGCAAGCCACGCCAATTGCAAACAGAGCAAATAGAACTGCTAGTGTTTTCGAACCAACACCATATTGTAAATAGTACATTGGGCCGCCAACCATTTGCCCTTTGTCATCGACTTTACGATATTTTACCGCGAGCAAGCATTCTGCATATTTTGTTGCCATACCAAATAGTGCCGCCAGCCACATCCAAAACAGTGCACCCGGACCGCCTAGTTTAATTGCGGTTGCGACACCAACAATATTACCGGTACCGATAGTGGCGGATAATGCTGTGCAAAGCGCAGCAAAGCTTGATACATCACCTTGTTTATCCGATGACTTATCTTTGCTAAAGACCATTTTTAGTGCCGTTGGAAGGTGGCGAAACTGAATAAGTCCCAAACGAAAGGTAAAATAGACACCAGTACCCACTAATAAAATAAGAAGTGGTGGTCCCCAAATAAAGCTATCAACAGCTTCAAGTATAGATTGCAGGTTGTTCATGAATTCCCCTTAATAAAACAACAGTTAAGGAGAAGAGGGAAAGGGTAGTGATCAAATAGAACACGATAGGTATTGAATAGACAATACCTATTTAAAATTATAGCTTTCCACTCCTCTGTCCTTTTGCCTGAGAGTTTCACCCTATGCCAGGGTTTGCTCCTTCGGCGACCGATTCAACGGTTCTCTCCAGAGGTTCCTCCAACTACAGTCCTCGCTTGTTCTGTAAATAGAACATTAGCACCTGAAAGATTTACTTCTTCGGTGGGTTAGTTTATTCAGTTAAGAATGAACTAGCCTCTCTCCTGCAGTCTTCATCGGAACTGACCGCAAGCAGTGCTTACCGTCAAGGCACGATATGTTACATAAAGAAGTTTGCAAAACAAGATAAATTGTGGCTTTAGTCTCATTTTTATATTGATCGGTGAATTGTTGTCCAATCGATTTATCCAATGAGTAACAATGAAAAGCGATTAAGGTGAAAGTTTACGCAACTTGTCGATTGTTCTACTTTTCTCTGACCTTTGACATGCTATAAATGGTATAAAATACGCTGGAGGAATAGTGCTATGACACGACTAATAACCATCGTTGTATTGATCGCTTTGGCGTTCATTTTAGTGCGTTTTCGCACTAATGAAAAATTGCAGAAAGGTGTTGTTATTACCTTACTGTCTGCTTTTGTAATCTACACCGCTTCAATTGTAATTGCTGAATTAACCCGCTGATGTTTATAGAGGAGTAAAAGAGTGGATAAACATACTGACATTGACGAACAAGAGGATGTAGTAGTCATTGAAGAACGAGATAAACGCACTTACGTTTATCTCGCATTGGCGGGAGTATTAGGCTTGGCACTAGGCGGCCTGATAGGTTCAAGTATCACCACTAATAAATGGCAAAAAAGCTATAGTCAATTGGAAGAAAAATATCAGCAGCTCAATGAAGACCGTACACAATTAGTTGAAACGGTAGAATTGAAAGTGGCAGAAGTTGACGCTGAAGTTGAGACTAAAATACAACGAGCATTGGATGAACAGAATTCACAGCATCAAGAACAATTGAATCAATTCCAAGAAAAATATAAAAAACTGGAATCAGAAAATAAGTTGCTACAAGCGAAACTCAATGATGAGAAAGAAAAGCTAGTAGAGATTGCTCAAAGCAATAGTAAGCTCAATCGCCAGGCGGATATGCAAGCGACCATGTTTGAACGTTCACGTGAACTTTTCCAACGTGAGCTAAAAATTAAACAAGAGCTTGAAGCGCTAGAGAAAGAGAAACAAACCATTACTCCAAAGTTGAAGTTACTGAAGTCTGACTGTGACGCTTACTTGGAAGGTAAATCTTGGGATGCGAAATCAGATGCTTGTGATAAGCAAGATGCTGCGAATTCTCGTATCAGTCAAATTGACCAAATGATACAAGTACACCGCATGGATCTAGAGCAGATAAAAGTTTTAACTGAAGGTATCGGCTTGTAAGTTTAATTTTTTGTCTATGTAAAGAAAAGCGCCTCCGAAAATAGAGGCGCTTTTTGTTTTATGCCGTTAAGTACGCTTTTACGAACTGGGCTATTTTAACCATGTCAGCAACTGCAATGTACTCTTCAGTAGTATGAACTTTTGCCATGCCAGTTGAAAGATTGACTGTTGTTAACCCTTTTTCGTTGAAGTTGTTGGCGTCACTACCGCCGCCAGTACGCTTAGTTTTAGGTTCAATATCAATAGAATGGAAGGTGTTTTTGATCGCTACAATGTGCGGATGATCTTCATCCAAAACAAAAGCGTTATAAGCGCGTGTTGATTCAATCTCGACTTGTGCACCGTGTTTATCTGCCGTCGTTTGGAAAGTTGAAACCATGTGTTCAACTTGTTGACTCAGTTTGTCATCATTCAATGAACGTGCTTCGGCAACAATTTTAATATCTGGCATGACAATATTGGTTGCGCCACCACCTTGAACAATACCGATGTTGGCCGTGGTTTCTTCATCAATGCGTAACAACTTCATTTGAGTAATAGCGTCAGCGGCAACCATGATCGCGCTGATCCCTTCTTCAGGAGCAAGGCCTGCATGAGCAGGTTTGCCTTTGATTGTCGCTACAATCTTTTGCTGGCCTGGTGCGGCTTTTACTATAGTGCCGATTGGACCGCCAGTATCTAACACAATGGCTTTCGTTGATTGAATGTTCGTCATATCGAATTGTTTTGAGCCTTGAAGACCACCTTCTTCATGAACCGTAAAGGCAATTTCAATAGTTTTGTGCTGCAGATTTTCAGCTTGAATACAGCGAATGGCCTCGATAATAGCAGCAATACCTGACTTATCATCGCCACCTAAAATGGTATCGCCTTGAGAGCGAATAATGCCATTGTCGATAATCGGTGTAATGCTCATGCCGGGCTTTACGGTATCCATATGGCAGCTTAATACGACACTGTCGTTTATTTGGCCTTCTAAGCGAGCATAAATATTGAAGCCATTAGAGACTTGCTCTGGCACTGCAAGCTTATGAACGGTAAAGCCTAGCCCTTCAAGCTGTGTTGCTAAGGTTTCAGCAATTTGCTTTTCATTGCCTGATTCACTATCAATTTTGATCAAATCAAAGAAGTGCTCAACCAAACGTTGCTCATTTATGGAATTCATTGTGTCTTACCTTGTAGGGAACAGAAGCGATACCTTATCGCGTGTTACAGGGTCAAGATGCTGAGGTAAATCAAAAAATACCGATAAAATAAAACCGTCTAATTACTGACATTGAGCAAGTTTATCTGTTTTGGCTAAGCCACTAACTTTTTTGTATGAAAATCTATTGGTCCATCTTTAGATGAATATCTGCAAGCATTAGTGGGCGATGAAAATAGTAACCTTGCTGGAATTGTACCCCTTTTGCTGCTAAGTAGTGGGCTTGTTCTTCTGTCTCGACACCTTCAGCAATAATTGCGATATTTAAACTATGCGCGAGGTCTATGATGGCATTCAAAACGGGTGCGTTAACCGATTGCAGTCCAATAGTATCAACAAAACATTTATCGATTTTTAAGCAATCAAAAGTGATATTTTGCAACACAGAAAGAGTGGTATGTCCGGTACCAAAATCATCGATGAAAACTTGAATACCTAATTTTCGCACCTCTTCTATGGCTTTTTGCCCTTGTTCATTCAATAACTGTCTTTCGGTGATTTCGATATCAAAATTGATATTGATATCCTTAAAAGCTCGACCATATTGTTCAAGCCGTTGTAAACAAAGGTCATTGAGAAGGTATGAAGGAGGAACATTGACCCCAAGGTGGAACTTATCTTGGATAGTGATCATTTTCCAATCTTCAAAAGCATGTTCAATCACGTAGTCGGTAATTTGATTAATTAACCCATGCTCTTCAGCTAAAGGAATAAAGGTATCTGGTCGGATAAATCCAAGGCTTGGATGCACCCAACGAATCAAAGCTTCTGCACCGATAATAGAATGATCGTCACTAGAAATGATCGGTTGATACATTAAAAACAACTCTTTATTGACTAGTGCTCTTTTTAAATCATCAACTAACGAGTTTCGTTTACTAAACCATTGAAAAAATATGAAAATCAATATTGATATTGCCAAAGAGACCGGAATAGCACCGAGGAAACTAAAAATAACCCTTGAATCAACAAAATTAGAACTAGCTTCAACCATTATGGAAAAATCGTAACGGCTTGATTTGACAATTTGACTTGGATTTTGACTGACAAATTCTTTATTTGCTGGGTAGTAAAGCTCACCTAACTTCACAACAATCTTTTTTATACGCTTATCAGAGCCATGTCCCAAGCGAGCAGAAACATAATGCCTATCCATAATGGACACAGCACCACGTTGCGGATTGTTCTTATCGACATCGACCACGACTAACGTGCGGTTATCAGGATCACCTTCTAGGTCAAATAAGAATTCCCTTGCATTCAAGCCACTTGCCGATACTCGATGACTGATATCGGTGTGCCTAACCCCACGTTTTGAAGAGCAGGTGATGGTTTGATTTTCGACAATTAGCATCTCCCTTAAGTTGCTCTCAAAAAGAAAGTTATTTTGAATCTGAGCGCAGTTATTGGTGCGATAGAGTGCTTGGTAATTATTTTCTTTCAGATCATCAATGAGGTGTTCTATTCGCTTTACATAAGAGGTGGCAATGGTCTCTAAATTGTTATTGATAGCTTTTAGGTTAACTTGATACGCCACAGAAAAAACGATAGGGACTGGTAGTATTAAAACAGCAAACGCTTTTGTGATCAGTCTTCGTTGGCTATCTGTGAATCTGTTGAGCATAAGTTAAATCTTCTGCCTATCTGTTTATAAAAAGGAGTCGCAGTATAAAGATATAGTGCTGCATTAATAGACACTATTGAGAGAATTAACACAACAATTACACTGTAGGATTATTCTTGATAGAGTCATTGCGCTAATTATTGTAATTGTAGCAATAATGTTACATTGTAATTGCTAGAATACTCTATCTCTCATAATTGGCTAGCTTTTTATTATAGAGTTAATTTAATTTAACTATTTGTATTTAAGAGTTTTATATTAATGCGCGTCATATTTTTCCTGAACATCATAATCCTTGTGGATGCTCATTCTTTAACTGTAACAATTTAATTACATTTTGTGGCGGGTGAGGTAGCTGCACCGTTTTCCGCTCAGTCATTCCTTTTTGCCAAAAATTGCGTAATTTTCTTTAAATAGCTTATCAAAACATAGATAAATTTTTAAAGCATGGTAACGCTCGTGCACTGAAGGAGTAAAAAAGATGGCAGCAACCTATAACCCACTAGGTACTGATGGTTTTGAGTTTGTGGAATATACAGCCGCAAGCCAAGCAGGGATCAAGCAATTAAAAGCGCTATTTATGTCATTAGGCTTTGCCGAAATAGCAAAGCATCGCTCCAAACAAGCTTGGCTATACCGCCAAGGAGACATCAATTTCATTGTTAACGCTCAACCGCATAGTCAAGCGGAGTCGTTTGCTCGTGAGCATGGCCCTTCGGTTTGTGGTATGGCATTTCGTGTTGCAGATGCTAGCCTTGCGATGGAACATGCGTTAGCCAATGGTGGTAAAGAATACAAAACTCAGATTGGGCCAATGGAGCTCAGTATTCCAGCTATTTACGGAATTGGCGACAGCTTACTCTATTTTGTGGATCGCTATGGCAGCCAAAGTATTTACGATGTGGATTTTAAATTTTACCCCGATGCCGATGAGCGCGTAGCAACCGCGAATGTTGGCTTATATGAAATAGACCACTTAACGCATAATGTAAAACAGGGGCACATGGATGTGTGGTCTGGTTTCTATGAGCGTATTGGTAATTTCAGAGAAATCCGTTATTTCGATATTGAAGGCAAGCTGACAGGGTTAGTGAGTCGAGCAATGACGGCTCCATGTGGCAAAATCCGCATTCCTATTAACGAATCTTCAGACGATAAATCACAGATAGAAGAATTTATCCGCGAATATAATGGTGAAGGTATTCAGCATATTGCCTTAGCGACAGATAATATTTACGCCACAGTGAACACACTGCGTGAACGTGGTATGGATTTCATGCCAACCCCAGATACCTATTATGAGAAAGTCAATGAGCGGGTCGAAGGGCACCAAGAAGATGTTGAACAGTTGAAAGATCTGCGTATTTTGATTGATGGCGCACCAATGAAAGATGGCATCTTGTTGCAAATCTTTACTCAAACCGTCATTGGTCCGGTCTTTTTTGAAATCATTCAACGTAAGGGTAATGAAGGATTTGGGGAAGGGAATTTCAAAGCACTGTTTGAATCGATTGAAGAAGATCAAATTCGCCGAGGAGTACTAAGCGATGCATAAATGGATCACATTCCCTCATCGAGAAGGGGTGTGCTCTAAACAAGCGCACGCCGATTTTCCGCAACAGGCAATATACGAAAGAGAAGCCGGACGCAGTGGCTTTTTTGGCCCGGCGGCACATTTTCATCATCAACATGCTCCGACTGGGTGGGTTGAATGGCAAGGTGAGTTAAGACCAAGAGCATTCAACTTTAACCATGTCGAACAGGCTGAGAAATCTTCTCCTTGGGCTGTGCCCCATCTTTTACACAACGCCAACTGCAAAGTGCGTGTCTGGAAAGTAGCACAAGCCATGACCCATCTAGTTCGTAATGCTGATGGTGATGAACTGCTTTTCATCCATCAAGGTAAAGCGGATTTATATTGTGACTATGGGCATTTAAATGTCACCGAAGGGGACTATGTTGTGATCCCTCGTGGCACTAATTGGCGTTTAGCTCCGAGCGAACCAATGTTTATTCTGATGATAGAAAATACCGATGCAACGTACTCTCTGCCAGAAAAAGGACTGGTCGGAAATCATGCAATCTTTGACCCGGCGGTGTTAGAAGTCCCTTCAATCAATGAGCAGTTTAGAGATCAGTATTCAGAGCAGAGCACGCAAGTAGAGCTAAAGCGTCACGAAAAAGTGAGCGTGATTACTTATCCATTTAATCCTTTAGATGCCATTGGCTGGCATGGTGATCTCGCGGTAGTCAAACTGAATTGGCGAGATATTCGTCCCTTAATGTCGCACCGCTACCATTTACCTCCGTCCGCCCACACGACCTTCGTTGGACAAGGTTTTGTGGTATGTACATTTGTTCCGCGTCCGATTGAAAGTGACCCCGGAGCATTGAAGGTGCCGTTTTACCATAACAATGATGACTACGATGAAGTGCTGTTTTATCACGCTGGTGATTTTTTCAGTCGCGACAATATTGAAGCAGGTATGGTTACGTTTCATCCGGCAGGGTTTACGCATGGACCGCATCCGAAAGCGTTTAAAGCAGGGCAAGAATATAAGAAAAAATTCACAGATGAAGTCGCGGTGATGATTGATACTCGTCATGCATTGCAATTTAGTGACGCAGCGCAGCTAGTGGAAAATAAGCACTATGTCTACAGTTGGAAAACGACGCAAGAGTAGGGAGATAAAATGAAATTAGCAACGCTCAAAAATAACACGCGAGATGGTCTGCTGGTGGTAGTCAACAAAGAGTTAACAAAATGTGTTGCGGTGCCTGATATAGCAGAAAATCTTCAGCAAGCATTGGACCGTTGGCATCACTTTGAACCGATGTTGGACGAAGTTTACACTGCTCTAAACGAGGGTAAATTACTGCATGAAATAACGTTTGATCCAACCTTATGTCACTCACCACTTCCACGTGCTTACCAATGGGCCGACGGTTCGGCCTACATTAATCATGTCGAGTTAGTCAGGAAAGCACGTGGTGCTGAAATCCCAGACAGTTTTTGGAGTGAACCACTGATGTATCAAGGCGGTTCAGATGCATTTTTAGGCCCGTGTGATGAGATTAAAATGGTTAGTGAAGAGTGGGGAATAGACTTTGAAGCCGAGGTCGCTGTGATTACAGACGATGTGCCGATGGGTGCGACAGCAGACGAGTCGGCTCAGGCTATCCGCTTAGTAATGCTGGTGAATGATGTGTCGCTGCGGGGATTAATTCCTCAAGAATTGGCCAAAGGTTTTGGTTTCTTCCAATCGAAGCCGTCATCTGCGTTTTCACCGGTAGCTGTCACGCCCGATGAATTGGCTGAACATTGGGACGGGGGCAAGCTCAATTTACCTCTACTTTCTACTTATAACGGTCGTGCATTTGGTTGTCCTAATGCAGGCGTTGATATGACCTTTGAATTTCCACAATTGATTGCCCACGCGGCAAAAACTCGTCCACTCTGTTCAGGTACGATCATTGGTTCTGGTACGGTATCGAACAAGCAAGGAACGGACTACGGAACCTCTATTGAAGAGGGTGGGGTTGGTTACTCCTGCATTGCCGAAGTACGGATGATTGAAACGATTCGAGATGGTAAACCGAGCACGGAGTTTATGAAATTTGGTGACACCATCAAATTAGAAATGCGAGATAAACATGGCAATAGCTTGTTTGGCAGCATAGAACAGAAAGTGGTGAAATATTAATGGCAGACATAAAATTGTATGGATACTGGCGTTCTTCGGCTGCGTATCGAGTAAGAATTGCGCTTAATTTGAAAAAATTAACCTACAAGCAAGTTCCGATTCACCTTGTCAAAAGTGGTGGAGTTCAGCATTCTCCGGAGTTCAGTGCGCTTAACCCTAGCGAATTGATCCCAGTACTTGCAGATGGCGAACTATGTATCAACCAATCGCTAACAATTATCGAATATCTCGATGATGTGTATCCTGACATTCGTTTAATCCCTGAGTCTGGCAAAGAAAAATATCTGGTTAAATCACTGGCTCAAGATATTGCTATAGATATTCATCCGCTTAATAATTTGCGGGTGTTGCAGTATTTAACCAGTGAATTGGGCGTGAGTGAGTCGCAGAAAAGTGATTGGTATAGGCACTGGATCCAGACTGGTTTTCACGGATTAGAGAAGAAATTGGCACAAGTGGCGGGGACTCATTGCGTTGGTGATCAAATAAGCCTCGTCGATGTCTGTTTAGTTCCCCAAGTGTATAACGCTGAACGGTTTAGTCTTGATATTAGCCAGTTCCCTAACATTGAGCGCATAACCGCCAATCTTAGAGCTCATCCTGCTTTTATAGCAGCAGAACCTGAAAATCAGCCTGATGCGGAAATCTAATAAACTAGCCTGATATTGGGCTAGCTTCACTTCCAAAAATAGACTTTTATAACCTGCTGAAGAAGTTAGCGCGGTATACTGTTGTTTGAATGGTAAAAGATCGCTAGAATGCAATTCTTGTTGATAATGAGAGCTTTTATCAATAAGATTGCACGCACTGTTTTGATGGTAATAAATAACGTCTATGAATCCTTTTAAAATAAGTTTGCTCTTTGTCGCAACCACAAGCTTGCTCGGCGCAAATGCTTCAACGTTAAGCGATGCTAACGCAATTCAAAATAGCACCAACTCAATGTCTGCCCTTAGTCAGCAGAGTATTAATCACAGTTCACAACAGGCTTTGCAACTACAAGCTGAAATTGATCAACTTAAAGAAGACGTAAAAAATATCACCATTTACCGTAATCATTTAGCGTCATTGGTTGAAAGCCAAAATCAAGAAACTCAAAGTCTTGCTCATCAAATTGAAGAAATAAAACTAACACGTCAGGGGATAGTCCCTTTGATGTACAAAATGATTGATGGGTTGCGCATTATCGTTGAAAGTGATCGACCACTAAAACGTGGACAACGTTTGGAACGCATAGAAAAACTTCAAACGATGATGACCAGAGCCGATGTCAGTGACGCTGAAAAATATCGTCGAATTCTTGAGGCTTACCAAATTGAAATTGATTACGGGACTAAACTTGGTGCTTACCAAGGTTCGATCACTTTGAATTCCGCTGAAACTATTGAAGCTGATATTTTATACGTTGGGCGTATATCTTTGGTAGCGAGAAGCTTCAATGGCAAACATTATTGGGCTTGGGATCAACAGTCTCAACAGTGGAATTCAGTGGATACAAACGCATACAGTGAGTTAGATAATGCATTCAAAATGGCAAGCAGCCTGATAACACCAAACTTAATGACGGTGCCTGTTTCACTTAACCAGAAACAGGAGCAATAAAATGAACAAGTTATTAAAAATTTCTTCGCTCGTTTTTGCTCTGCTTTCATTACATGCTTTTGCTAATGCTGAGTTAGTGGCTAGTGCTAAACAGGAAAACCAGAAGCAGCAAACTCATAATATTCAGCGAGAAGCGAGTTTTAAACAGACAGAGCAACAATTGCGTGCGATTAAGCAGGACTTAGAAACTCAACGTAAGGCATTGCAAGCACAGGCTGACCTGCTCAGTAAACAGTTTGGTGATAACGAAAACACCTTAGCTAGATTAGAAGAGCAGTTACGTTTAGAAACAGGTAGTTTGGGCGAGTTATTTGGTGTGGTACGTCAAAATGCCAAATCATTGAGTAGCGAGTTGCAGCAATCCATTACCGCTGTTGATCGGCATCAACACACAGCACAAGTTGATGAAATTGTTGCGGCAAAATCATTACCTTCGATGACACAATTGACCGGATTGTGGCGCAGTTTTAACGAGCAGATCATCGCAAGTGGTGAGCTTAGTCGTGTTGACGTTGATTTTATTGATGGTGACGGTGTCACCAAATCCATTCCAGCTTATCGCATCGGTGCTTTTGGCCTTGTATCAGAGCAAGGTTATATGAAATGGAATAGTGATAAACAGGTGGCGACAAGCTACGCTAAACAACCCGAAAAGACCCCTACCTTGACCAACATGGCAGGTAGCCATGTACAAATGTTGATTGTGGATCCATCGCGTGGAGTGATGCTAGAGCAACTCGCGCAAGTGCCGACATTGATGGAACGCTTACAAGCTGGTGGAGCTGTGGGTAATATTATTTTAGCACTGTTAGTGATCGGGCTGCTGATTGCGCTTTATCGTGGTTCGGTGTTGTTCATGACTCATCATAAGATCAAAGCGCAATTAAAAGATCCACAGAAAATTGGCGATAACCCCTTGGGTCGAGTACTAACTGTCTATAACAAAGAACAAAATCGTAGTGTAGAAGCGTTAGAACTTCGTCTATTAGAAGCGGTAGTCGACGAGCAAGCTCATCTTGAACAAGGTTTATCGATGCTTAAATTGTTGGCAGCGATTGCTCCTATGCTCGGATTGCTGGGAACCGTGACAGGAATGATTGAAACCTTCCAGGTGATCACTCAGTTTGGTAATGGTGATCCGAAAGTGATGGCTGGAGGCATTTCTATGGCACTAGTAACGACTGTGCTTGGTTTGATCGCGGCGATGCCATTGCTGTTGGCACACAATATCTTGAGCTCTCAGGCTGAAAACATTCGCACTATATTGGAAAAACAAGGTATTGGTTTGGTTGCAGAGCAAGCGGAGCAAGACTGCTTGTCTGTTAATCCTGCCGCAGCCGAGGTTGCAGCGTAATGCCAAGTGCTTTGTTAGCCAATGATTGGCTTGTGACATTGCAGCAATTTATGCAACAAGGCGGTGTCGTACTTTGGTGGTTAGCGGGCGTGGTGGTTTTGTATTGGCTACTTATTGTTGAGCGAGTGCTGTTTATAATGTTTGCTTTTCCCAAACTTCGTAAAACGTGGTTAGCTGAATGGCATCAGCGAGTCGATCACCATTCATGGTATGCCCACGCCATTCGCGATGGGTGGCTAGGGCAAGCACAATGCCTACTGCGCCAAAATCTCAATATGATAAAACTGCTTGTCACTCTATGCCCAATGCTTGGTTTGCTTGGTACCGTTACTGGGATGATTTCGGTGTTTGATGTTATGGCAAACCAAGGCAGTAGTGATCCTAAATTAATGGCATCGGGTATTTCATTGGCCACGTTACCAACTATGGCTGGTATGGTTGCAGCATTAGCAGGCGTATTTGTTCACGCTCGTTTAGCAAAAGCGTGCCATCTGCTTGAACTAAAATTGGAAAAATCCTTAAGGAGTTTGCGATGAGATTAGGCAGACGCCACCAGAAAAATGATGAAGCGCAAATCGATTTAACCTCGATGCTCGATATTGTTTTTATTATGTTGATTTTCTTTATTGTTACCAGTTCATTTGTTCGAGAATCTGGCGTTGAAGTGAATCGACCGCAAGCTTCGCATGCGGTGAGTCAAAAAGACGCGGGGATTTTCGTCGCAATTAATGCGGCAAATGATATCTATATTGATAAACGTCTGATTGATGCAGAGCGAGTTGAAGCGACATTAGAGCACCTGCTATTAGAGCAGCCAGATGCTTCACTGGTTATTCAAGCTGACGAGCATGCTTACAATGGCACGGTTGTTAAGGTCATGGACGCGGCAAAAGGGGCTGGAGTGAAAAACATCGCATTGGCTGCGGAAAAACGCTGATGCTACGATTATTCATTGCATTGCCTTTTGCTGGCATCATCTCGCTAGCATTATTCAGTTTTATGTCATGGATGATAGATAACGGCCATCAACGGGTTACTGAAAGTGCTCAATCGCTCAGCTTTACTATGATTATGGTTGAGCAAGAGCAGGATCTTCAACGTCGTCAACGTAGCTTACCAGAGCCATTACAACTACCAGAGCCACCACCACAATCACCCGTAACACAGGCCCAAACGGTAGCAGTTGAAACGTTAGCCGCTAACGCATTGCCTGCGTTAGGGCTAGATACCGTAATGAATGGAGTCGCAATTAGTGCGCCTACTTTCGGTGACTTTGGCACTAATCAACAGGCAATGCCGCTGTATCGTGTTGAGCCTGTTTATCCAGCCAAGGCGCTTAAACGTGGTGTAGAAGGGTTTGTTACGCTGAGCTTTACCATCGATGAGATGGGCAAAGCGACCAATATTAAAGTCGTGGAAGCAAAGCCAGTGAGGATGTTTGAGCGGGAAGCGATACAAGCAGTGAAAAAATGGAAATATCAGCCGCAAATTGTCGATGGACAAGCCATATCACAAAATGGGCAAACCGTAACGGTGGAGTTTAAAATCGCCAAATGATAAAACGACTTTTCATTAGCTTGCCGTTGTTTATTGTATCGCTAGCCCTAAATGCCAGCGAATTAAGCCCAATAACAGCGATAAAAGTACAAAAAGCGCAGCAACTTGCACAACAAGAAAAGCTGATAGAAGCGATAGATGAACTGCGCCATTTAGAGAGTTCGAGAAGCTACGACAAAGCTTTTATCGCGCGTATGTTAGGCGTTTTTTATTGGCAAAATAACCAGACACAGCAAGCTATTGCCCAAATAAAATATGCGGTTGAAAGTGGTGAACTTAACGACCAACAAATGTGGACAACCGAGCGTATGTTGGCTGATTTATATGTTAATGAAGGTCAATTTGAACAAGCACTACCACATTATTATCAATTAGTTAAAAATGTTCCAGACTCACAAAGCGCGCTACAATTATGGTTGCGTATTGCTCAGACTCATTACCAATTAGCGCAATGGCGTAAGGTGCTAAAGGCGTTAGATCAATATCAAAACCTAGCCGCAATGAATAGCAAAACGCCACTCTCTCTTAAGCTTGGGGCGCAACTTCAGCTTGAACAATGGAAAGAGGCTATTCCAACTCTGAAAAATTTGATTGCTTTGGAGCCGAATAAATCAAATTGGTGGCGTCAATTAGTAGGATTGCACCTGCGTTTAGATCAGCGACGCCAAGCGCTTAATAGTTTAGCGCTAGCCAAACTACAAGGTGTTGAATTATCAGAGAAAGATACACATCTATTAGCGCAACTTTATGCGCAAAATGGCATTCCAGAACGTGCCGCGAAAACGATGCAAACTCTGCCTGATATCAATAGCGATGTGTCATTAATCACAGAGCAAGCAACGTATTGGCAACAAGCCAGAGAATGGCAAAGTGCCATAGAAACTTGGTTAATTGCCGCTCAATTTGATAATAAGTACTTTTGGCAAGTTGCATTGCTGTATAACCAACAAGGGCAATACAACCAAGCATTAGTAGCGCTCGATAAGATCACAACAAAAGAGAAGCAGGCTGATGTTGCATTAGTTCGTGTACAAGCGCTGTATAAACTCAATCAACTGGATACGGCGCTGTACCAAGCGAAGCAAGCAGAAATTATTCAGCCTTCACAAGCGGCCAAAGGATGGATCAAGTTTTTGACTCAGTTACAACAAATCAAAAAAGATAAGTCCATTCAGTCTTAAACGGCGTGGAGTATCTGTTGATGATTCATAAGTTTTTGCATTGGTTTGTGGCGCGCTTTATGATTGAATCCCTTTTCATTATTTGTTCGTACCATGAGTCAATCACGCGGCAGAGGCTTATGACTATAAAGGTCGTGGCCGTACCTTCACCTTGAATTATCAAGTGAAGTATTGATAATTCACTCCTTTAACTATATGTAATAAAAAAGGTGCGGTTCTCGCTAATGCCGATCAGTTAAAGCCAAAGTGATCGGTTGAAGGATCCTTCAGAGCTGTCAAAATCCAAGTGTATTTAATGCACTTGGATTTTTTTATGGATGTTTCTCAAGCTCTAAACATAATTAATGATTGGAAACCTAGCAGCGTTGAGACTTTGTCTGACTTGCTTCCAATTGAACTCATCGACGAAGCCTATTTTCTTACTGATACTGTCACGATGAGAAAGAGGAAATTTACTTTAGAATCCATGGTGTGGCTGCTTGTTGGAATGGCTATCTATAACAGTAAATCCATGAAAGATTTAGTGAACCAACTTGATATTGTCGACCGTACAGGTAAAGCTTTTGTCGCACCGAGTGCGTTAACTCAACGTCGAAAGACGTTGGGTGAAGACGCAATTAAAGCGGTCTTTGAGCGAATGACTACGTCATGGTTAAAAAGTGCAAAGTTACCCCAGTGGAATGGATTAACGCTTCTTGGCGTCGATGGCGTTGTTTGGCGAACGCCCGATAATCCGCAAAATGAAAAGCATTTTCTCGACAAAAAGGGACGCAATATCCGCAAGTGAGAATGGTCTGCCAAATGGAACTAAGCAGTCACATTATTACGGCCAGTGCATTTGATAATTACAATACAAACGAAATGGTATTAGCTGAAAAACTGATAGAAGCAACACCAAATCATAGCGTGACAATGTTCGATAAGGGGTTCTATTCTTTAGGTTTATTACATAAATGGCAAGACTCTGGCGATGAACGCCATTGGCTTATCCCTCTCAAGAAAAACACACAATATGACATCGTTCAATCTTTAGGGCGAAACGACAAACTGGTTCAATTACACAGTAATCCAAGAGCTAGAAAGCTATGGCCTGATTTACCAAAGTCGATAACCGCTCGGCTTGTCACACGTAAAATTATAGGAAAAGACTACCAAGTATTAACCTCCATGACGGACTCCCTGCGTTACCCATCAAAAGATATTGTTGGCCTTTATGAGCATCGTTGGGAAATTGAGCTAGGCTACCGAGAGCAAAAGCAATACATGCTTGGAAATCGTCTCACGCTGCGAAGTCGTTTACCAGAACTGGTAAAGCAGGAGTTATGGGGCATCTTGCTTACTTACAATTTAATCCGATACCAGATGGTCGAGCTCTGCTTCAATTTAAAGGGAAATTACCTTCCTTATCAACTGAGTTTTAACGGCACATTAGCTCATGTATCTGCGTTACTTGTAGGCTTACCTTACTCAACACCAGGCGCAATACCTCGTCAGCTAAAGGGGTTCCACAACATGGCTGAAAGCTTAATACTTGAAGGGCGAAGGGAAAGGACATTCCCTAGAACAGTTAAACCCAGACCACAACGGTATGCTAAGAACAAAAATGCCGTTCACTCTTAAGTGAACGGCATTACGGTTCTCGCACCTTTTTTATTGCTTAACGTCCTCTACCGTCGATCATCACTATCAAGGTTTTAGTGAGGATACTTAAATCCATACTCAGCCATCCACCTAATGAATTCATGGATAACGCATAACTATGGTCAAAACCGACTTTGCGTCGAACGTCATCGATGCAGGTATCGTAACCTTGATTAACTTGGGCAAGGCCAGTAATTCCAGGTAATACTCCATAAGTTCGATCTGCAAAATAGGGAATGGCTTGCTCGAGTTTTTGATAGAAACCGGGTCTTTCTGGGCGTGGTCCGATCAAAGACATTTCGCCTTTTAATACATTAAATAGTTGTGGAATTTCATCCAAACGAGTTTTTCTCAAAAAACGACCAACAGGTGTAATACGAGGATCATTTTCGGTTGCCCACACAGCGCCAGAGCGGGTTTCAGCATCTTCATACATGGTACGAAATTTGATGATTTCAAAGAACGCCATTTTTTCAGGGGTTGATTTACCCACTCGCAATTGGCGATATAAAACAGGTCCTGATGATGTGGTTTTAATCGCTAATGCAATAAACGGTAAAATGGGTAGTAGTAATAGCAGACCAAGTGCAGCACCGATAAAATCAAAGCCGCGCTTGGTTGCATAAACGGATAAGCGAGTAAGTTTGCGAGTTTTCATCATCATCTCCTTAACGATTGACTCGAGCCCAACGGCCATTTTCCAACCCAAGTAGGTAGCGTAGCCCACCGATAAAATTGGCATAATGGCCCGCAACGATATATGTCACTAATTGGCAAATTTTGTAGCTAAATAGTCGTGGGAATAGCACGCCTAATGCCCCTAGGCTATAGGCAAATATTTGTAGTAATAACAGAATCATGAATAAAAAATTATGCATGAGTACAAGTGAGCAACTGAAGCAAATCAGCATCAAGTATGGGGTTGCTAAACGCAATCCTTTCCCTGAAAAGAAAGCAAAAGCAACACCTTTATATCGTGGGCTAAACAATTCAAATAAGTGAATCATTTGTTGCATGTTACCGGCAGAAATACGTAAACGTCGTTTGAAATCACTCTCTTGTTGGGTAGGCTCAAGTTCGAGGGCCACCATATTGGGTTCGTAATGCGCGAGATATCCTTTACGAATGATTTCCATAGGCAGTACAAAATCATCATTGATCGTATTTTCAGATAAAGGTTCGAATAAAGCGGTTCGAAAGAGATAAAGCGCACCATGAGCCCCAAGGGTGGATCCTAGTGAAGCTTCATTCAGTTTGACTTGTCCTTGATAACGCCAGTAATTTGTTTCACCTTGGTTGGTTTGATCAAGTAACTGATACTGAGCATTCACGACACCTACATCTGGATTCATAAAGTGCTGCTCAGCAATGAGCAAAGCATCCAATGAGATTAAAGCACTAACATCACTAAAAGCCGTGATCTCAGATTGAACATACGTCATTTCATCATTCAGTAACGCCACTTTTCCGCGGTTAAGCGTATAGCTGTGGACCTCAAAATAGGTATCACTACAAATAGCTTCTTGTATGGTTTGTTCTGCTATTTCTACAGTATCATCTGTACAACCATCACAAGCAATAATGACGGTCAGCTGGCTTTTGGGATAGTCAAGAGCTGCGAGATTGCGAATTTTTTCAGCAATCCAGCGAGATTCATTAAAAGCAGGGACCACAACGGTCACACTTGGGCGTAACGAGTCATTTTGCGCTTGACGGTAACCTCTTAGTGTTTTGGGGACGGTTTTGATTGGATGGCTTTTGGAGTACCACTTGAGAAACAAGGGATATCCAACATGATGATAAATAATCAAACCGCCACAGGTTATACATACAACAATTAAGATAAGTTCCATCATGCTAACGCCTCCGTAGCTAAAGATTCATACGAATTCACCATTTGCCGAATATCGCTGTGAGCGAGCACAAACGTTCTTGGGTTAAAGCATATGGGGTAGTCTAAAGCTTGCTTCAAGCCTATGGCGAGATCCAATACTCGATTTGGTTTGACAATAAATCCAGACAATGGGCAAAGCGTTTCGCGTGATGCGCCGACATTGGTCAGCACGGCGGATGTTCCGCATGCCTGAGCCTCTAATGGTGAAAGAGGAAAACCTTCGCAGCGTGACGGCATACAAAATAGGTCGATGGCTTGATAAAAAATAGGCATGTCTTCAACTAAACCAAGAAAATGAACGCGAGAGGTGACAGCGCAACGTTTAGCTAGAGCTTGCAATTTATCCCTTTGTGAACCTTGCCCCGCAATGACTAAGTGAACAGAATCCGGCAGTAGTGCTAATGCTTTTATTGCTAAATCATGGCCTTTCACTGTTTCTAGGCGACCAGCACAACCAATAAAGGTGGTGTCTGCATCTAAGCCAAGTTGTTTGCGTGCTTGTTTTTTTGAACCTAAGTTAAATTTTTCGCAGTCGATACCATTTTTAACGGTAATGGTGTTTGCATAATGAAAGCGTTGTCTTAATGTGTCAGCAACATAACTTGCGTCCCCAACAAGAATTGGTTTGACAGCCTTCAATACCCATTTTTGTAAGTTGAAATGTTTTTTATTCTCTAAATGCCAAACATCATGTTCGGTATGAATTCGAACCTGAACTTTTGCTATTTTGGCTGCAATACCCGCATAAATTAATGGACCAATATGATGAGTATGCACCACATCAACTCTAAGAAAGCGAAACAGATTAACTAGGACTGGAATCATAGCTAGGTGTACACCGTTTTTTTTATCCAGAAATAATAACCGGTCGCTAAAGGCTTCAAGCTTCGGCCAGTTCTTAATCGCTGCTTCTTTATTTCCTTCTAAACTGAGGATGAGAGTATTGGTCTGTGGGTTTGCAAAATTCAATAAATCGAGCGTTAAGCTTTCAAGCCCACCAGGAGCAAGATGCTGAACTACATGTATAACATTACGACGGTAAGGTTGCTGGTTGTTCATCATGTCATCCTTTAACGACTAGGTTTAAAGTAAATAAGGCATGATGCATGCCAATAAAAATGGCATTGTTTTTCAATGCATTAGGTGGTTTTTTTATTGAGGCTAACGTTCAATTCCAATCTGAGAATCGAATTGAACGTTAGATTTGCAAAATCAAAGAGAGACTTTCGGTATAACGGTAAGAACGGGAGATTTGGTGAGGTTTTCCAATTCATCACGACGACGAATGCTGGTATCAAACAATTCACTTACTGTGGCAAGCCCACAGCCTAATGCAATCCCAGCAATAAAGCCTGCTATCACAAACAAAATGCTAGGCAGATTGGATGGTGTGCTTGGTGTATAAGGTAAATCGATGATTTTCACCCGTTTGTTTTGTTCAAACACACCAAGAGAACCGGTTAGTTGCGCCATTTCATAGCGCTGTAGTAACTCATCGTACAACTGACGCTTAATCTGTACATCGCGTTTTAAACGGTATAATTCTTTGGCATTGTCACCAAAGTTATTAGCTTTGTTCTCTAATTCGAAAATGATTTGGCGTAAGCTTTTTGTTTCCTCATTTAACGCTTCATAACGGCTACGTGCATTTTGTAGGCCTTGCAGTTGAGTGACGAGTAATGGCTGAACTTCATTTAAATCAGACAATGTATTACTACTGGCTATATCCCATAGCTGGTCACTATTCAAGTTAGGGTGCCCTTGTCCGAGTATGGTCGTTCTTTCTAACTCTAAACGCGATAATTCGCGTTTTTTAGCTTGCACCAAACTATGAGAGTCGGTGTATTTTGATTGAAGCAATGCTAAATCACTGCGTATTTGAATTATTTTATCTTCAATTTTACCGATCACCGGATTGGTTTTTGAAAGCTGTTCATCCAAGCTACCTAGTCCTTTTTTAACGCCGGATAACTCAGCCTCCTTTTCTGACAATGATTGTTTTAAAGCCGCAAGCCGATTTAAACTTTGCGTTTGCATTTCCGGTGAAACGGATGAATTTTGGTTGTTATAAATAGCGAGCGCATTTTCTGCAACATCCAACTCAGCCCTACGTTTTTCAATATGCATGGTTAAAAAATCGCTTGAGTCTCGAATTGATGAGCGTTCAGGTGCAAGTAATTGGTCAATAAAATGTTCGCTCACGGCTTGCAACGTCTCTTTCATGCCTTTAGGGGATGAACCTTGTAACTCAATTTTAATAAAATCTTTGCCAAGCATGCTGATTGAAAGGTTGTTGGATAATTTGTTGATGGCTCTTTCTATCTCGCTACCCGACATCGTGTCATTGACCAATTCAAGCTCCTGAGCAACTGAAAATAGAACATGGCGACTCTTCAAGAGAGTGCTGAGTGCGCTCATGCGATCATTGAGCATGGTTGATACTGCGATATCTTCCAAAAAAGGATTCATTTTGGCGGTTTCTTGGATCAACATACTAGTATGTGATTGGTATTTTAGCGGAGTGAGGTAGGAGACGAGTAAGCCAACTACAGGTAAAATAAGCATTGGCAGTGCAATTAAATAGCGTCTGCGCCATGCCCCGCAAAGAATCACCAATAGACGTAATTTTAGTTGATTCATAATAGCTCCAACATCCAATTGACGAATTGACTGCGGCTATCCCAACTCTCTTGAGTCACGATATCTCGGGGAAGTTTTGGTTGCTGGCAAGCAAGATGCAGCATACTGACCATTTCTTCACTATTTTGAGCAATATTTACGTGCTTACGGTATGGCTTCAATGCCGGAAAATCAGTTGTGACAATCGCACTGCCTGCAGCTAAGTACTCCATTAACTTTAACGGACTACAGGCTTGGATCTGCTGGTTTGCTTTGAAGGGCAGTAAGCTTACATTCCAGTGTTGGCTGTAACTAGGCAGTAAATAATGCGCTTTAGGGCCAAGGTAATGCACGTTAGGTAACTTAGGTAATTGGCACGACGATAATTCTATAGGACCGATGAACACAAATTCCCAGTTGGGTAAGTTGCACGCAATGTGATGAATTAAATCGTAATCAAGCCATTGAGATAAGCTGCCATAAAAACCTGCGATAGGCTTGCCATTGTTCGGTAGGTCGCTAGCACGTGGTGACGGAGTTGAAAAAAGCTGAGTATCAACGCCATGAGGAAGAAGTTGTGTTTTACACGCTGGAAATTTAGCTTTGATATTTTCACTGGCGGCGAAAATTAAATTCGCTTTTTCAGCAAGGCATCGTTCATGCATTGTAACCACACGATGATCAACCCCCGCTAAAGCAGAAAAGTCATCCCCACAATAATACACCACCGCCGATTCATTCAAATGCCCGCAAAGATCGGCAGCGGTTGGTAACGAGCTCCATAAAATCGGCGAGCTAAGCGACATTTTTTCTAGGATAGGATGCAGTTGGTGTAGCATGACATCCCTTGCAATACGGCGTGCTATCGCACTTTTTGGCGCTGGTATTGTGCGTAAATTAACGACTTTGATTGAATTTAACTCAGTTTGTTTAGCTGAGTGGTTATAGCCAGTTTTAGCTTTACCTAGTATTTTTTGCACAGCGCGCGTTGAATCCCGCCATGTAAGCGCTGGTTGACGTAAGCCAATCGAGTTAACCCATACCACTTGACGATCTTGTGCCAAACGACCAACCAAGTGTTGAGTACTTGAGGGTAGGCCACCCCAATCTTCACCAAATACAATTAGATCGCGCATACGATGTCTCCTTACTTGAGGGTTTTTATCACTTGCGCAGGATTTCCTGCGGCAATAACAAAAGGCGGAATACTTTTTGTTACAACACTGCCAGCGGCGATGACACTGCCTTGACCTATGGTGACACCACTTTTTACGGTGACATTGGTACCCAACCAGACATCCTTTTCTAAAATAATGTCACCGACTTGGTTGAGATCATCGGCTTCACCTAAAGCGCGACGTTTCGCATCCAGTGGATGGCCAGAATAACCACATAGAAATCCTTTACCGGCTATTCGAACGTTGTCGCTAATTACAACTTTATTACCCACCGCAATTGTGGTTTGCCAACCGATATCAACATTATTCCCAACCAATAGTTGTGGGTTTTGTGAAGCAGTGCGCCCGCTAAATGTAGTCTGCCCAGAGATACGACAGTCGTCGCCGAGTTGAATGTGTAAAGGACCACTAATAAAAGGGAGCCCGCCATACAAATACAAGCGTTGCCCACTTTGAGATGTTCTACCTCTAAATGCTGGGGTATAAAACAATAAGCGAGACAAATTGCTAATAAATGTGCGGATCAGCGTTAGAAAGAAGTACAACGCTTTATTCCATATTTGCGGGAATGGGATTTCAAACGAGCGCATCTTTTTCAATAAAAAGAAAATAGAACGCAATGAAGTATTTGGGTGATATTGCAACCAAATTTTGAATTGATGAACTCTAGATGCCAGCATAAACAATGTCCTATTTTGAAAAATAACGAAGTCTTTTTCTTTTAATAGTTCATGTTATGTGCCATAAAATAATGTATTAAAAATCAAATGGATAGTTATCAATTGAAATAATCAACTGATTAATTCTCATTTTGACAATCGTTTTGAGCGATATAGGAAACAGCAACTGTGAGTGCGGCCAAAATGTAAATGGGCCAGTTAAAACCTTGGGTTAAAAAGGTTCCAGAGACAATGGTCCCCATTAAACCAGCATAGACGGCGTTGGCGGCCGCGATGAGGTTTGGTGCAACGACAGATTGATGATGGTCAAGGTGTTTTAGTGTTCTGCGGGCGGTTACAATAAGCGAAATGATAAATAGGATAAAAACCGCCAGTCCAAGAAAACCGGTTTCAGCCAGTACGCCAAACCAGGTGCTATGTACAGCATGATTCAAGCCATCCCAATGTGGGCTGTAAAAAAAATAGTTTGAGTAAAAATTGTTTAAACCAACGCCAGTCAAAGGTCTATCTAATGCCATTTTAAACGCAGCTTCCCATGCATATAAACGGCCCATTGCCGAAGCATCAATTCCAGCCTCAGCAGCGCCGCCGGAAGCTCGATCTGAAATACCTGCCGCATAGTACATCACCAAAGCGCCAACAGCGCCGATACTAAGCAAAAGCACTTTGGATCGAATTAATTTAAAGGCATAAATACCAATCACTGCTAAAGCGCCGAGTAATCCTCCGCGGCTTTGGGTTGCAATCACTGCTGCTATTAATAAAACGGTGGCAACAAGACCAATAAAACGAACGAAACCATGAATACCTTGAGTCGTTGTTAAACTAATGGAAAAAGCCAATGGAAACATCAGCACTAGTGCTAGATCATTAGGATCTCCCAGCATAGAGCCTAATTCACGACCAATGGTGACACGAGTTCCTTCCACTAGCCCTATTTGATTAATAGAATTGCTGATCGCCACCATGGCAATCAACATGCCAGATAACGTAATTAACAGTGAAATTCGTCCTAGGTTCTGTGAAGTATTCACCAGCCAAACGATGGCAAGTGTCATAACAATGATCTTCCAATAAATACTTTTAAAATTCGCCAGAGCTTCTCCACGATTCGAGGCAAATGCAATACCGATGATAACCAATACCCAGAATATCGTTAAGAAAGTTAATGAGTGGTGCCAATAGACTTTTAAGTCTCGGCTTATTAAGGTGTGCCAAAGTAGGGCTGATAACGCGCCAAGTGAAAGAAGGAGTGGGATTTTTAGTGCAAATAAAATGGGAAACGCTTCATGCAAGCGAAAGAAAGAAAACACCACAAATAAGGTTACTAACCAGAAAGTCTGGTTAATTACGAACAAAATAGCAAACGGCAGTAAGGAAATGGCAATAGGAACTGCTGGGTTAGGAATATATAACCAAAGTAGGGCGATCCCTAAGCAAAGCGAGCTAACCATAATAATTGTTGAAATACGGCTGACTTTATTTATCTCCATACTGGCTTCCTTACTATCGGCTGCTGAGTTTGAATGAAGGATGAAACCAAGCACTAGGCAAAATGACAAGACGTGTTATCAGTGCCATTAGCAATATCATAATTGGTGCGAGAATAGACCCCACGATTAACATCCAGAGAAATTCAGCATGCCATGCGATGATCAAGCAAAAACCAACGCAGAGCATCAATGCGATAGAGCTTTTGTAAGCATAGGGGATAGGCTGTAATTGATGGCTGAAATAGATAACCAATAAGCAACGAAAGCCTTGAGCAATGATCAGAGCAATCAGTATTCCGCTAATCCCAATAGTAGCCCAAAACCCACACAGGGTTAAACCGGCAGTGGTAGCGGTAAGGTTAATTGCGAATAACCAATGTGTTTTTTTATGATGAAGTAAACCCAGATTAAACAGCTCACTTTGCTCTTTAAAAAATGCAACGGCTAAGGTACCAATCAACATTTTGGCTGCATCGGCATATTCTAATGGTAAGGAAAAAAGGATAATGACTTGCCCAGCAAATGCGATAGTGACTGTGAGTAACGCAATATAAACCATGCCATATTGTGTGTATTTTACCGCTTGTTGTGGGCCTTTTTGCTCCAAGGTAGTGAAGCGTTTGGGCATCCACCACATACCAAAAGGTTGAACCAGTATACACATTGCTAAGGAAAGTTTGATGGCAATAGCGTAATGAGCCAACTGCTCTAGTGAGCTTGAAAAGGCGATGATCCAACGCTCTGAGCCACTCAATCCAAAAGCAATTAAGCCTGATAGAGCTAGAGGAAGTGCATAACCTAGATACACTTTAGGTCGTGCAGGCCACTGCCAATCAAAGTGATTGTGGTGTTGAAGCAATAATAACTGAACAACGCTTGCTACAGCGCCTACCGTTAGGATACCTATAACCGTCGGAAATAGATGTAATATCGCCATAATGCCACATACTTGCATACCCGTTGTTGTAATACTGATTTTAAAAAACAACATTGGTTTGTCGATCATCCTTAACCAAGCGGTACTGATCGCAATGGCGCCTTCTAATCCAACAACCAATAAAATCAAGCTTTGCTCTTGTACTGTAAAAGGTAAACTCACGGAAGTGGAGAAACGAATGAATTGAAAAACTAGCCAAAAGCCTATAGCAATCAATGTGCCCAATATCAATGCAAAGGTGAACAACTCGCTTGCTTTTATCCATCGTTGATGCTGTGTTTTTTTTACTCCGGCAAATCGGTATAGACATTCATGTAAGGCTAAACCTGCCATAATGCCGAAACATGCGCTGATGGTAGCCAGAAGCTCGAGCTTTCCGACTTGGTCAACCGTTAAGTAGTAGGTAATTAAAGGCAGCATGAATAAAGAGACACCCTTACTGAGAAATAGACTTAAGGCATAAATACCCATGTTTTTCATTGGTTGCGACAGAATCACAATGAACTCCTTAGCGACATAGGAGCCGTAGAAGGTAGTCTCTTGTTATGATGATTGATAGCATAACCAATAGCCCAATATGTACTTTCAGCATGATATTGGTGTGCAAATTGCGCAGCTTTAGTACCAATTCTTGCGACGACTAATCGTTCAGCGCTGGCATATAAAATTGCTTCGCTTAGACTGTTGCTATTATTAGGTTGATACTTAATACAATTCAGATCATGAGTTAAAACGTTATCCCAATACGCCCCATCTTGTGGGATGAGGACACACATACCCGCTGCTAATGCTTCTAATATCGACAAGCCAAACGGCTCATGGTGGCTAGTTGATACGAATATATTGCTTTGTCGACGTATATCATCCAGATTTTTCGGGTCTTCGTACCACTGAGCTAGAGCTAGTTTTTGTGGTGCGATACTGCAAGGGAGCGAGATATCTTGCGGGCGAATAAAGCAGATATTTGCACGACAAGATTGAATCTCGTTTATCTCGGAGAGTGACTCAGACAATAGGTCTAACCCTTTCCATTTGAGTAGTGAAGCACACCAAAACACCACTGGAGTTTCATATTGGCAAGGCGATGGCCATTTATCTTGAGTGATACCATTAACAAAAGGAGTAAACTGGCGGCTTTGACAGACAAATTGTGCAATTAAACTAGCATCAAGATAAGTGTATTGAGTTTGGTAATAACGGCAAAGGGCATTGATTAAACTGCGTTGAGTGGACGGTAGATAAAAGACAGAGTTTGCTTGAGTTAAGCAATAACCAATTGATCGTGAGCAAGCGACAGGGCCGTGGATAAACTGCAATAGTTTAAAGCGAAAGATTGGTCTTAGAAGATAAAGAGGCATATCAATACCCGGACCAGATGCTCCAATTGCTATTGAAACCCGACTAAGCTTCAATAAAAGGAACAACAGATAAAGACTATAAATGCATTGCTTAAACCAAAATGCAAACCCAGAAGTCGTTTTGGCAATAAAACGAAATGAAGGTAATGAAATAAAATCGACCGTTTGCTTGTCGCTAAATCCAACGTCTTGCCATGACTCTAAACTGGATGTGATCACGGTAAAGCGCGTGGTGGTGTGGTCACATAAAGATAACGCTTCTCTGGTCGCGATTTTTGACCCGCCTTTAAAGGCGATGGGGTCAAAAATAATACAATGAGTTGGGTGAGAGTTCATCATCCCCTCCTAAGCAAAATGCTTTGTTATGTAAGTTTTCACTGGGCGAAATGCCGCTAACCAAGAAAACTCTGGTAAGTTTTGCGCTTCTAATAACTGTTCGTACACAAACTCAATCGCTCGCGCATTATGTTGGATTGTATGGCGGGCAAGTACATTCTGTTTTGCGCGTACACCAAGCGCCCGTGCAGGGTAAGGATGCTTCATCACGGCTCGCATTGCTTCGACTAAAGGTTTGATCGAGGAGTTTTCATAAAGAAGCCCAGTTTGCTTATGGCGAATAATTTCAGGTATGCCGCCCACTCTGGGGGCAACAATCGGTAGTTCGGCAAGTGCAGCTTCAATAATCACCAAGCCAAACGCCTCATTTCGAGCCCCGCTGACAAACGCATTTGATGCATGAAGCCAACCCTGAACGTTAGTTTGCTCACCCACGAAATGGACATGATTATTGATATGCAGCTCATCCGCATTGAGTTCTAAAGAATGCCGTTGAGGTCCTTCGCCAATCACCAATAAATGAGTATTGGGATATTCTAATGCCAGATGGCGGATCGCCGACAATATACGATCAATCCCTTTACGATGTATTAAAGAACCAACGGTAATGAAGACGTAAGCATCATCAGCAATCCCCAATTTTTCATTTAAATCAACCGCAGAAAAATGTTTAAGCCGATCAACATCAATACCATTATGAATGACGGAGAGGCGATCACGTTTATATCCATCACGACGTAAATGCTCAGTAATCGCTTTGCTGACGGCAATAATATGTGGCGAAAAATGCAGCCCGAGCGTTAGGCGATCGCGCATTGGATAGTCAGAATGTAGTTGTGTCACCATCGGTGTTTTGGTGATTCTAGCTGCAAGGCTCATCCACTGGCAGGGAGCGCCGCTGTTGACATGGATGATATCGATTTGCGCCCGTTTTATATAATCGATGCCTTGTTTTACTAAGCGATACCAACCTAGCACGCTGAATCGAGGGGCTTTCCAGCCTAGAAGTAAAGTAAATGGAGAATACTCACTGTGCACTGCATCGTTTTGCATTCTATGATGCAGGGCTTCGCAATTGGTCCAGACATAAGGAGTGTATTGAGCTCGGTTTAGGTGCGTAACTAAATCAAGCAAACATTGTTCACTACCGCGAATCCAATTATCACCGTAATGGACAAACAACACGCGTTTACGGTTTTTCATGATAATACCTCCTTTTGCTTTCGTTAAGGAAAGGATTGCAAATGGAGTGCCAATGATAAAATTGTGCTATTTGACTGTTTTTAAAAGTATTATTTTATTGAGGTAATGTCAGGATAGCTAGGGGATGGCATTTTCTCAAAATGAGAGTCAGTTTAAGTAAAATAAAAGCCAAGGATTGTTGGAATCATTACATCACTAGAATAGTGCTCTTGAATAGTTTGTTTGGCATGTTGGCTCAAGGACTCTTTTTGTTGTGAGCTCATTGTCGACCAACGCTCGATAACATCAGAAAGCTGAGAATAGTGATCAACAATAAATCCATTGTTTCCATGGATAACTAATTTGGGGAGGTCACCAACATCAACGGTAGCGATGGGAATACCACGCGCCATAGCTTCTAATGCCGCCATAGGCAGTCCCTCATAGCGTGAGCAAATCACCAGCAAACCAACTTTTGGCCAAACAATATTCATCTCAATTTGATGACCATGTAACTTAAGATTGTGTGATTTTTTTGCCTTGAGTATTTTTTCCATTGGTCCAGAGCCGTAACAATGGAATGAAAGGTTAGGGCTTGCTTGTGCTAGGCGATGAAAATGATCGGGCGCCTTTTCATGACTTAAGCGCCCAATAAAGGCAATTTGTTTTCCTAGTGAAAGATGAAGATCACCCACATTAAGAAAATTATTCAATACTAACGCCGGATATGGGATTTTTCGAGCCACTTTTTCACTGACGGCAAAGCGGTGTTTAGATAGAAAACTCGTGTAGCGATCAAGTGTATCGTAAAACCAAACGCGCCCTTTTGGCGTTTCACCGGCATGAAAGGTGCTAATTTGTCTCACGTTACAACCCGGTACACATACCAATAATTTGCTGAAAATACTGGCTTTATAACCATGGGAGTGAATTACGCTGGGCTTTTCATCTTTTACCACTTGTATCAGAGCATAAAACGGATTGTTTGTTGAGGAACGCTCGGAAAGATAAAAGAAAGGGATCTGATATTTCGCCAGTTGTAGAGCAAGTTGGTTACTTTGCTCATACCGCTGGATAAATATAACTTCCACATTCACGTCATGAGACAAAAGCCCACGAGCCAATTCAAGCACATAGGTTTCAATCCCACCAAACACTAAGCTATCGAGCAGCAACCAAACCTTATTGGCTATGAGTTTGTTCATCTTCCATTTCCCATGCCTGTTTTTTCCGGTAAACAGTCGAAGGGCTCAGCTCTAGTAACACTGCGGCATTAAGCACATTACCATCACAAAAATCGATCGCTTGCTGTATGGTTTCTCGTTCTATTTGCCACATGGGGCGAATCACCATTTGATGAGGAGAAGATAGGTTTTCCGATAAAGGAATTGCTTCGTGATGACCAACCGCGCTCACTTCCGACAGAGGTGTGGCTGACATTGTTGAAGAAGCTGTATCACTAACCAATTCGATTTTGACAGTTCGTTGTTGATGCATTTGAGCTGGTAGGTGCGCAACGGAAACTTTACTCTCATCATTTAGCACCACGATATTACGGATAATATTTTGTAGCTGACGTACATTGCCAGGCCACGTATAACGTTTGAATACCGCCTCCACATCACGGCTGATACCTGTGAATTTCTTCTTATCTTGTTTGGCATATTGCAGTAAAAAATGATTTGCTAGCGTTACAATATCATTTCCACGTTCACGCAATGGTGGCATTTCAATCGGTACCACATGAACACGATAATAAAGGTCTTCGCGGAAACGCCCTTCTTCAACTTCTTTTAGAGGGTCTCGGTTTGTGGCACAAATGATTCGCAAATCAACTTTGTGTTCCTTGGAAGAACCTAAAGGAGTAAAGGTTCCTGTCTGCAAAAACCGCAATAGCTTCTTTTGCATCTCCAATTCCATTTCACACAATTCATCGAGAAATAGTGTTCCGCCATCAGCCAATGATGCTGCCCCTTTACGGTCTGTTGTTGCGCCAGTGAATGCGCCTTTAACATGACCAAAAATCTCACTTTCCATTAAATCACGTGGAATCGCACCACAGTTAATGGCGATGAAGGGTTTATCTCTGCGTTGGCTTTCTTTGTGAATGGCTTCAGCACACACCTCTTTACCCGTCCCACTCTCACCATTGATAAAGACACTCGCAGTTGTTGGAGCGACGGAATCAATAATTTTGTATACTGCTTGCATTGGCAGGCAAGCACCAATAAAACCATGGAAACGAGTTCTATCGAATTTATTGTTAATATCTTCAACTAGATGCTCTAGCTTGGCTCGCTTTAGATGTAGATTAACCGAAGTTTTGAGTCGATCTGCTTTGATCGGTTTTTCCAGAAAGTCTTCTGCGCCTTTATTCATTAAGGTGACTGCGATATCGACAGAACCATGCGCGGTGGCCACAATAACGGCGGTTGGTATTTGATTGTCAGAAATCCAATCCAGTACCTGCTCTCCAGACATGTCGGGTAGCTTTAAGTCTAAAATGACTAATTGTGGTACGTTACGTTCGATAAATGCGATGGCTTCTAGCCCCGTTTCTACATGAAACAGGTCATAGGGCTCATCTTTGACATACTGTTTATAAAGTACGGCAAGGGAGGTGGAATCTTCAACGAGTAATACTTTGGGTCTCATTTTCACGTCCTTGTTCTATAGCTTGATATTCACCTGTATCCATATTTTCTAGCATAAGGTTAAGATTGTGTGAAATGCTGTTCGCCAATTATTTGAAGTTGAGGCATTTCAGAATCCGAGAGCTTTACGTTGAATTAGCGCGCGTATAGAATCATGCGCTAGCTTTTCTAATTCAGGAATAAGGCTAAATGCAATATCAGCCTCTCCTATGAGGCAATGTTTTTCTATCTTGCGAGCTAATTCAGACAGGCGGCGATTACCCAAAGCAAGAGAAGTACTACCCAAAGTATGTGATTCAAACTCTAGCGCTGGTAGGTTTTGTTCTATCGTTGCGAGTTGAATTTTAGAGAGACGTAATTCGCACTCTTTGAGGTAATGCTCAATAAGAAAAGGGATGACTTCTACACCAGTATCTTTAATCATCTGTTGTAAAATAGACTCATCAACCCATTGTTCCATCTCATCTTTTGTCATTAACTTCTCACCTAGCACTATTCCAAACTTATTATTTATCATAGCCTTTGTTTCCTTTATCGTGGCTTATAAGTCAGCTTTTTCTGTAAGCTGAGAGAAGGCGCAAGTTTTACGCCAAGGATTAAAAGCGTGTTGTTAAGCAGAAACAGAAAGGAAACTATTTTTTAGTAACCAGTGATTGATTCGTTCGCGCCAAGATTGAGGAATAAAAGGAATGCGGTCTAATTCTCTGACCAACTCTTGACTCAACGGCGGTTGGTTTTTTATATTGAGAACCGAGCCCAAAAAGTCGATTTTCTCCGACTGTAATAAATTCATTGCGGTACTGATTTGGCCGGAAGTAGTGGCACCGCCCATTACCACTAGAATGGTTTTATCACACGCACTGGCAACGCTTTGTGCGGGAATATTCCCTTTATTAACCTGCAGTAATGGTGAGGTATCAACAATGACGCGGTCAAATTTGCTCATCCAACCGGCTACCGCCTTTGCCATGGTATTTGGATCTTTATAGGCCAGTTGGGTTGCACGTTCATTGGGAATGGCAAGCCCAGTAAATAACTGATGGGTCTCTTTATTTTCTATCCAATACTCTTGTTGTTGATTACTATTAATGGTCAATTCCAAGTTGCGAAAGGCGGGGTTAAATAGGTTTAAATCCACTAATAATGTTTGATGGCCTGCAAGTAAATAACGTTCGGCGAGTGCACTTGCTACCGAAGTTACACCCTCACCAGTTTGACAGGCGGTAATACACAGTGAGTGGCAGTCTGCTAACTCTGCCGCCATATAGATTTGCTCAATTTCAGCATGGGTTGCAGGAATACACATTATAAAGCTCCTATCAGTACGATGGTGGTAGTTAGACGCAAAATATCCTCTAAACCGACACGTGCTTTTTCCATGAAACTCTCACTGCGATCAGGAATGTAAATGGTATCACCAGCACGCAGTACGGGAAGTTGATAGATATTCGCGGTTTTACTAAATTCGACTAAGTTGAATGAACGCGCCTGCCCTTGACAACATGACATATTAACCACAGTAATTTTCTCAAGATAAGCGGAGTCACTCGGACCACCAGCTTCAGCCAAAATATCGAGAATAGTCATTGTGTCGTTAAATACATATCGGCCGGGCTTATTCACAGAACCAAGTACACGTACCGTTGATTCTTTAGAGCGATCGAGCCAGTTACGGTTTTTCTCTGGAATATAAATGGTGTCACCGGGTTTAACTTTAGGCAGCAGATTTTCATCACCAGTTTCAAAATAAAGCGATAAATTCAACTTGCTGACCTGTGCATAGGTTTTATCGCGATGAGTAATGCGAATGTTATGGATATCTGCGTCTTTTGTCGGGCCATCAGCCGCAGAAAGAATATCTAGGAAGTGCATTTCCGTGGTGAAACGATAGCGCCCCGGGGCGTTGATTTGGCCGAATAGATAAATAGAAGCCTCCGAACTTTGGCGTACCCATTGTGATTTATTATCCGATGGATCTTGAGGAAGATCGTGAATTCGAATGATTGAGCCAGCACGAATCAAAGGCAATTCCGACGTCGGGGCTCCTTTTTGAATATAAGCATCAAGGTTAAAAACATGCAGACGATTATCCGCTGTTACTACTTCTATTCTGGTGGTATCTGCGCGTAATGTTGGGCCACCCACATGTGCGAGTAGATCCATTAAATCCATTTCGTCAGACCATTCAACACGCCCAGGTCGAATAACTTCACCAATTACACTGACAGCACGGTCTGGTGCTACTTTCAGCCATGATTTTTCATTCATGTCTGTTTTTTCGGGAACGAAAATAGCGTCACCGGATGCGATGCTAGGAGGATTTTCACCCGTTAGTCCTTCGGTGTATGCGGTTAGATCAAAGCGGATCACCTGGCCGTTAGCTTTAATGATGCGAATTTGACGAGATTCTGCAAAGCGCGTTGGCCCGCCGGCGTTAGCCAAAATATCCATGAAGGTTGCACCTTTCTTACCTTCAAAAGCACCAGGGCGAGCCACTTCGCCCATCACATAAACCATATTTGCACCAGATTTAATCTCCTCTTCTTGTTTAGGTACAAAAATAGTCGTTCCTGGTGAAAGGGTTGGTAGTAAGCCACTGTCTCCAGTATCAAGATATCGCTTAAGATTAAAAATCTGCGGATTGTTATTGGTGATAATTCGAATTTGTTCCACGCCAGCATAACGAGTGACACCACCAGATCGCATTAAAATATCAACCAAGTCTGAGCTGTTTTGATAAGTGAATGAGCCGGGGGCATTCACTTCACCAAAGACTTTAATTGCATTACGACTATCCGCACTGTCACCCGAATTAGCCAATTTTGCAGCATCAAATTCTTGCTCGATATTACCCACAAGTGGTGAGGCTGGAACAAATAAGGTATCAAGAGACTGAAGTTTCGGTAGGGTATTGTCGTTACCGGAATCTAAAAAGGCCTTGTAATTAAATTCGGATTTTTCACCACCACGTTTAAGCTGCATTTTATCGAGCTGTGCGCCGGATCTCAGACCGCCAGCAGCGTGAAGCGCCGTCTGAATATCAGCATTGCTGGGCAAAGTATACTCACCAGGGGAAGAAACATAACCTTGCACCGAGATTAATACCTGTTGCTCTGCAATGAATATTTTCGCATTAGATAAATCACGAAATACGGTACTTAATGCTTCGGTCACGCTTTTACTTAATTGTCCTTCATCGTAACCCACAACAAAAATAGGCCCAATTTCAGGTAGAGTGATACGACCACGTTTGTCCACTTGGAAACCACGATTTAACTCTTCTTCACCAGGAAGATTGACTTGAATAAGATCGCCGACTTGAACCATCGTTTCTTTCGCTAGTGACGGCTGAATGAATATGGCTAAAATGATTAGAATGAGAAGATTGAGCTTATTCATAAAGTCCTCCTAGTGACGGAGTCACTGAGTGCTCTTCGGTTGAGATGATTTCAATGCTAACGCGACGATTTGTTAATTGAACAGCTGGTGAGTCGCCTTGGTATAAGGGTAAACTATCGCCTAAAGATTGTGTTGAAACGCGTTTGGCTTCTAAACCAAAAATGGTTAAGTAGCGTTTTACTTGCTCTGCTCGGCCTTTGGCTAGTTTGTTGTTGTGTTCTTCACTTCCTGTTGAATCAGCATGGCCTGTCACCACAACGGAGAGCATTGGATACTCATTTAATAAGTGGGTAGCTTGCGCTAAATGGCCCATAAATTTGGGGTTGATTTCTATAGAATTAAAGGCGAATTGGTTATCGACATTGAGTAGATTAAACAACTTATCAACAATCGCTAATTGTTGGTTTAATTGATTTTGATCACTCGGTGGAGCACAACGAGTTTGCGAAGTGACATAATCTAACTGCTGTTCTAACCGATTCAGACGGTTGCGTTGAATCACTAAATCGTTGGCTGCATCAAGTAATAGCCCACCCTCTAGTTCACGCGCAATACGGTTTTGTTTTTCTAAGGCTTGTACTACTGCGGCAGGAAAACACCATTTAGCCCCTTCACGAATTAGCGCGTCTAGATGCAACTTGGCAAGCTGCCAATCAAATCGCAAACCGTGTTCAGGGCCAAGTGGTTCGTCTGGCATCACGGGAGAAAACCCTGCGGAGGCGTAAGACTCCGCCAGACCGCCAGTCCCTTGTTGTGGATAGCTAGTACAACCTAAGGTTAAAGTTGTGGCTATCAACAAGGCTATGTATCGATAATATAAGCGCATGCCAACGTCTCCAGTTAGTGATTATTATTATGTTTAATATAGCTATAGTATTAATGAGAGCGAGAGTTAACGGGAATAGCATGACCAATACGAAGTAAGTTCATAATCTCTAATGGCTGCCCACGTACGTTTTCAATTCGCATGTTGCGCTCGCGTTCCACAAGACGTTTGTAGAGATAAACTAACGCTCCAACACCTGATGAATCGAGAAACTGAACGTTGCTAAAATCAATTTCGATCTCTTGATATGTATCTTGGGAAATCACTTCATCGATATGAGATTGCACATGACGGCAGCCATCGGCATCTAAATTGCCTTCAATATGTAGAGTAAGTTGGATGTTATTTGTTTCAATTTTACGTAGTTCCATGACGGTATCTCCTCAGTAGTTGTAATCTAATAGAGCAGATAATGTGCCATAAATTATTTCCTTATAATTCAATGCAATATGGATGGCTTATTGATGATTCTCAAAATGAGAAATCATTTTTTTTCATTTTGATAGGGGGGAATAGAAACTAGAAATAGATCTCTGTCAGTATAATTTGTAATAAATAATCCTCTTTACCGCTAATGTCTATGAGACTTCTCGCACTATTTCCGTTGTGCTCTTTCTCTCCTATATGTTGACCGACATTATTCAGCCACTATTCATTAACCGGATCACATCGAGATGTTATTCCGTCTTTCTTGCCTATCCATCGCCATGTTCAGCGCTCAACATGCTATTGCTACTGACGGTTCTTTGGCTTTTATTCAGGTCACTGCTGCTAATAATTATCAGCATGGCATCAATATTGATGAGTATTGGAAAAGCGAAAAGCTTGATGGTATTCGCGCCATTTGGAATGGGCATGACTTACAGACTCGAAGTGGCAAGCGAATTTATGCACCGACATGGTTTACCGATCCTTTGCCAAATTACGCAATAGAAGGTGAGTTATGGGCTGGCCGAGGGCATTTTTATCACGTGCAACAAACCGTATTAGACACCACTCCGAATGATGAAGCTTGGATGAGGATTAATTTAATGTTGTTTGATATGCCAGAAGCGACAGGGGACTATCAAAAACGCTATTTCAATATTGTTGATTTAGTGTCAAAAACCAATAGCAAGCACGTCAAATATATTGAGCATACACCGATAGCATCAGAAGCCGAATTACTTGGATATTTGAATAGCGTAAATGACGAAAAAGGTGAGGGAGTGATGTTGCGCAAAATCAATGCTCGTTATCAGGCCGGTCGCAGCAATGACATGCTTAAACTCAAAAAGCATCAAGACTCCGAAGCCATGGTCATTGGTTACAAATTAGGGCAAGGAAAATACGAAGGACTAATGGGCTCAGTATTGGTAAAGTTAGATAACGGGGTTGAATTTTATATTGGCAGTGGCTTTTCTGATGAGGTCAGGAAAAATCCACCGAAGATAGGTTCCACAATCACGTTTCGCTTTAATGGGCTAACGGCAGAAGGAAAGCCTCGGTTTGCTCGTTATCTCAGAGAAAGGCCAACGATCTAATACTAAAAAGCCAGACATCAAGTCTGGCTTTAATCGTTTATTTGGAGGCGAAATCCAATTGGATATGGTCTTCTTGTTTATGCATCCAATGTAAACGAATACCAAGCATTAACGCGGCGGAAGACAAGCCGACAATAAACCCAATCCAAAAACCGCTTGCACCCATCGGCTCAACAACCATATCTGTCATTGCGAGCACATAACCTGTCGGTAAACCGATCAACCAGTAGGCGATAAAAGTTCTATTAAAGATAGCCGTCATATCTTTATAACCACGCAATGCTCCGGCAGCGACAACTTGAATGGCATCAGTACATTGATAAATCGCTGCAAACAATAGCAATTGCATAGCCATCGCGACCACCGCACTATTCTCTGTATAAAGTAGGGCAACTTGTTCACGGAAAATAACGGTTAATGTGGCGGTAATGAAGGCGGTAGAAAGCCCAACCAATAACCCTACACGTGAAGCAATAGTTGCTCCTTCAATATCTTTCTCTCCTAATTTATGCCCAACGCGAATACTCACCGCTGCACCAATACTCATTGGTAGCATAAAAATCAAGGAGGAAAAATTGAGTGCAACTTGGTGGGCGGCTACCACTAATGACCCTAATGGTGCAACCAAAAGAGCAACAACAGCGAACAGTGTCACTTCAAAGAAAATTGCTGCTGCAACCGGGAAACCAAGTTTAAACAGTCGGATTTGTGCTTTCCATTGCGGCTTATGAAATTCTCCAAAAATATTAATGTGTGCGATTCGTTTGGAAGTTATTACATAAAACAGCAACATGAAAAACATAATCCAATAGACAATCGCAGTAGCAACTCCACAGCCGACACCGCCCATTTCTGGAATCCCAAACTTACCGTATACAAAAATCCAGTTCAAAGGGATATTAACCAACAAACCGATAAAGCCGATAACCATCGCTGGTTTGGTTAGCGACATTCCATCAGTAAAACTGCGTAATGTTTGAAATAAAAGATAAGAAGGAACCGCGAACATCACCGCATACATATAACCATTGGTTTTTTCCGCCATTAACGGTTCAACGTCCATCAATTTAAGAATCCATTGGGTTTGAAACAGCACTCCAATGATCGGAATAGAAACAAAAAGTGCTAGCGCTGCACCTTGCTGAATTTCGAAAGGTATTTTCTTTTGGCGACCGGAGCCATTTAATTGTGCTACGACAGGAACTAATGCCATTAGTAGCCCAACACCAAATAAAATCGAAGGTAGCCAAATACTGGCTGCAATTGATACTGCGGCCATATCAATTGCGCTGACGCCGCCAGCCATCACCGTATCAACAAAGCCCATTCCCGTTTGAGCGATAGAGGCGACAAGTACAGGTGATGCCAATTTTATTAGGTTTGAAGCTTCTAGTTTGTAACGATGCACAGAATTCTCCAGAGGAAGGATGAGTAAAAATGGTGCAAAAAATAAGTGACAAGTCGCACTGGGAAGGATGATAAAGAAATGTCACACTAAGCTCCATGAAAAACTGCCGGAATGACAAAATGTTTACAGGTATCGTGCAAGGAATGGCAAAAATCGCTGCCATCGAGAAAAAAGAGTCGTTTCAAACTCACGTTATTGAGCTAAAAGTACCACTTAATCAAGATTTAGCGGTAGGGGCGTCAGTTGCTCACAATGGATGTTGCTTAACCGTCACTAAAGTTGAGGGAGAGCAAGTATGGTTCGATTTAATGCAAGCGACGCTTGCGTTAACCAACTTGGGAGAGCTAAAGGTTGGCTCTCATGTCAATATTGAACGAGCTGCCAAATTTGGTGATGAAATCGGTGGCCATAATATGTCAGGGCATATTGCTTTAATGGCGGAAATCTCAGAGGTGATTGATACACCGAATAACCGCACCATCTGGTTCTCATTACCTCAAGCATCTATGAAATACGTGCTAGCTAAAGGTTACATCGGTCTAGATGGATGCTCTCTTACTATCGGTGAAGTGAAAGACAATCAATTTAGCGTACATTTAATTCCAGAAACTCTGCAGCGCACACTGTTTGGTATGAGAAAAGTCGGTGACAAAATCAATGTTGAATTTGATCCTCAAACACAAGCAATAGTTGACACTGTAGAACGCGTGTTGGCGAGCCAAAATCGATAATTCAAAATCAGATAGAGCGCCCATTTAGGCGCTCTATCTGATTCAAAAAATCTGTTCGTCATCTGCGTCGATAAACAATTCTATGGTATCTAAACGTTCATCAACCATCATGTTGAGATGAATAGCATGACAACATGCTGGACAATCATCGTAGAAATTTTGACTGCCATTAGAAGCATCTAACGTAATTCGAATTGAGTGACCACAATGCGGGCACGTAACTTGTCTTTCTGTATAATTCTGCATATCTCTATCCTTACATCATTGAGATATCCTAATACTAGCCTCCGAAGTTACTTAAAGCGGCAAATTAAGTGTAAAGTTTGAGTTCATCCATAAAACAGCCCCGCATTCATTTATATCGCCTCTTTAACGATGTTTACCTATATGATTTTCATATTTAATAAGAGAGTATTTCCTTGATGAGGCTTTCCGCTTCAGCAAGATAATGACCCCCAAACTGATTGTAGTGATTAAGAATATGATAAAGATTGTAGATCGCTTTACGTTCTTCGTAATCTAAACTCAGTGGTAAAACACTTTCATAGCCTTGGTAAAACTCTGGTTGAAACCCTTCGAATAGCTGAGTCATTGCAATATCACATTCTCTATCTCCCCAGTAACAAGCGGGGTCATAACAAATCGGGCCAGTGACAGAGTTAGCAACATTGCCGTGCCAAAGATCCCCATGAAGTAGAGAAGGGCGAGGGTTATGATTAGCTAATCGTGTTTGGATTACATCTAAAAACTCGCTGATATTAACCAGTTCAATTCCTTTTTCACGTAGTAGCTGTAACTGCCAACCTATGCGCTGCTCGGCAAAAAAGCGATGCCATTTTTTATGCCACTGATTCGGTTGTAACGTAGTACCAATATAATTATCACTATCAAAGCCATACTCTTTTTGCTCACCCCATTGGTGTAATTTTGCAAGCTGTACACCAAACTGGTAACTATTATTGGCATCATCAAGAGGCTTAGTTGGCAGATAATTTAAGACAATAAAAGCATGGTTTTTACTGGTTCCGATCATTACCAGTTCAGGTAACGATACCGTTGAAGTTTCACGGAGTGTACGAAGATTTTCACCTTCTATCTCAAACTTGGGTAAAAAATCGCGGGTATTCGTTTTCACGAAGTAACGCTGTTCACCATCGCTAATCATGTAGCAGTCGTTAATGTCACCACCACTGATTTTGGTTTTTTCAACTAGGTCGAATTGAAACATTAGCGTGTCGGATAATTGCTGGGTGAGCCTTTGCCACATAATGACCTCTGTTTTATTTACTTAATAATTCGTAGTTTAGGCTATGCTTACAAATATTTCAGACCTCCATGGCACAAATTTCATCACTTTAGGCATCAAGATACATAAATGCTCATAAATGTGATTTAGTGCAAGAATATTGTTGATTTTGTGACGGAACATTAAGGCTCAAGAGCAATAAACACCAAAAAACATTCCTTAAAGGACTACATTTCCCATTTTTATCAACGATATTTAAGTTTGAGATATTGTTGATACTAGATATTTATCAATAAATTGATGAAAAATCGCACCATTAAACTATCAAATCTGTGAAAAAGAGCTGACATGGCTTAGTATTGTTTAAGGTACAGTGATTACTGGCAATTAAGCGGTAAAGCGGTAAAGCGGAGAATTAAAGTGGTTGTAGAAACCGATGGCTATTTGGCTTTGATTGAGCACCTCTCTTTTAATATGGATGTATTTACATCTGGTGGGGATATTGGCTCAGAGAGTGTGGAAGATGTGGTAACCGATATGGTAGCCAGTAACATCATGGCTATTTTTGAACAAAACCCAGACATGCATTCAAGTGTTCGTTTTCAGCTATTAAAAGAAGCGGATTCAGTCGTTGAAGATCTGGGTGAAGTGTTGGCCGGCGTTTGGAATAAACCTGCAACTAACGAACAGATTATTTTCTTGGATGAATATATCGCATTGGTGAAAAACCTGTTTGATTCTGCTGTAGCGAAGTACGATTAATTGACGTTAGGCGGACTCATTATCCGCCTAAACTGCCAAAATTTAGATGCCCAATATGGGTTATCAATCCTCGATATCATTACGCCTTTGGATGTCGAAGCATGCATAAATTTCTTATTACCTAAGTAAACCCCAACATGGTTAGTGGTTCTTGATGTTTTAAAAAATACCAAGTCTCCTCGTTGTGCGCTGTTGTATTTAACCTGACGTCCCGTTTGGCTTTGTGAATGAGTCGTTCTTGGTAATGGGATTTGCCACACATCTCTAAACGCAATTTGAACGAATGCAGAACAATCAACCCCCGTTTTTGAATTTCCCCCAAGTTGATAAGGCACTCCTTGCCAACTTTGAAATACCAAACCGAGCTCATCTTCGGAATTATTGATGATCGACTTAACTTCTTGCACCGTCACAGTAGTAGCGTTTGTTTGAGGTGACGTTGGCACATTGCTACAGCCTGCAAGAATAAATACCAGCAACAAGTCACATAATGAGCTGCATTTAAGCATTTGTCATCTTACTGAAATTCAAGTGAAACATTTCTGAAATACTCCCTTCATACCATGGTTTGAGTCTTATTTGCCTACTTAATTATTTAGTCGTATTTATTATGAATTCTTTGCCAAACAAACAGCTTCGCTCGCTTTCATTCATGCAAACCATTAGTGCTATTTTTATTGCTATCATCCTGCTTGTTATATTATTGGCAGTGTTGAGTTTAAAAAGTATGGAAAAGGTAGGCCTGCAATTTTCTAACTTAGCTGAACAAACTTTACCTTTAGCATTAAACAATGCAAGCCTGACACAAAATATCTTAGAACAAGTGCAATACCTTGGTGATGGTATTCGTACTGAAAATCAACTCGAATTAAAATCAGTCAACACTCAACTAAACCAACTGAGCTTGAAAACACAAGTACTTATCGAACAACTTTTCTCGATATCTTCTCATTTTGGCACCACGATTACACCGCAACAAAAAGAGCAACTGCAAACTAAAAATATCAACTTTCAAACACTGATTAAGTCAATTCTGGCAGCACAAGCTGACCAGCTTGAACAGCAACAATCGATTGAAGCTGCGGCTCGCGTATTTCGATATGGGCTGAGCTCTATCGGACCTGAAATGAACCGTATTAGTTCGTTTTTATCGATGGAAAACCCAGAATCTATGGATGCCGCAAACCGATTTATTGCGAGTGCCAGCTCAATGGAAAGCACATTTCTATTGATGATGATGCAACGAGACCCTCAACTTGCATACAAGCACTATAAAGAGGTTAGAAACCGAATGGCAAGCATAGATTTGGCATTTGATGATTTTAAAGAATGGCATCCAGAGGTGATGGAATATACAAGTTTAACAGCACCATACGACATGGTTAAAGCGGGTTTCACGGATGGCGGAATCTTGCAGAAAATCCTAAAAAAGGTCGAACAAGGGAAGTTACAGCGTTTAGAAATGAACCAAGCCGCCCAGATAGCAAAAGAGACAATAGTACAGTTGAATGCTATTTCAAATGCGGCAAGTGGGTTAATAAAGCAAAGCGAAAATGTGGTTCATGATGCGATGTATCGAGTTGAGAGAGTGCAATATATTGGTGGTATAGTGCTAACTGTTTTGGTACTGCTATCTTGGTTAGGATTACGTCATTGGTTGAAAAAAGGACTGGATAACTTAATGGTAAGGTTATCGTTATTAACACAGCACGATTTCTCTCAACCAACAATGTTGATCGGCCCTAATGAGTGTAAAGAAGTCGCTGTAAAATTAAACCAAGTGATCGCGTCGACAAACGAATCAATATCAACCGTTACCCGCAACTGCGAAATCCTATACCAAAATGCCGAAACCAGTCACGATGCTGCTGATAAATCAAATATTAATATGGTATTGCAAAATGACTCGCTAGTGAACATGGTTACCACTGTGACGGAGCTAGAGTCTGCTATTCGTAATATTGCTATGGTGACTAATGAATCGTATGAAGAATCGGTGTCGGCGAGCAAGTATTCATCACAAGGTGTTGATGTTATTGAACAAAATAGAGGCCGTTTAGAGTCACTTGAAAATACCTTACACCTAAATGAAGTCGCGATGCTTGAATTGGACAGTCGAGTGAAGCAAATACGTGAAATGGTGGATATGATCAGCGGTATTGCGGATAGCACGAATTTGTTAGCCCTCAATGCCGCAATAGAAGCGGCAAGGGCAGGAGAACAAGGACGAGGCTTTGCTGTCGTGGCTGATGAAGTACGAAAATTAGCAAGTGATACATCACAACAGACCACCAATATCCGTAGCATGATGAATGAACTCACAGCAGCAGCAGAGCGCTCTCGCCAAGCAGTCTATGAGTCTCGTCAAGAAATGACCAATGCGTTGCACTCTAGTGATGAGGTAAAGACAACCTTCGAACAGATCGAGAAAGCCGTTGAGCATATTCGCGACAGAGTTGAACAAATTAGTGTTGCCACTGAAGAGCAAGAACGAGCGACAGCAGATGTTAGTCGCTCTATCACTCAGGTTTCAGCGCAAGGTGGACAGACCAAATTGCAGTTAGAGGCAATGGTTGAAAGCTCAAAACAGGTCGCTGCAATCGCAGGTGATCAACAAGCCATGCTGCATAAATATCGCTTTTAGTTATTTTTCCCGAAATGGTTGGGTCAGCATTTTATCCAACCATTGCTCACGCGTTTGTCTGAACAGCGGAATACCAATCTTTACCTCATCATGCCCTAATTCCGGTTGAGCTCGGTAAGTATCAAACAGGCGATCCCACCATGACAAGAAAAAACCAAAATTGGAATGCGTTTCCCGTGCAATCACTGAATGATGAACGCGATGCATATCTGGAGTGACAATAAACCATCGTAGCTGATGGTCTAATTTCAAATTCAATTTCGCATTACTATGGTTAAACATCGCGCTAGCATTCAATAATATTTCGAATATCAATACAGCCAACGGATCGATACCCAAGATCAGCACGCTCGCTATTTTTATCCATAAAGATAAAACAATTTCGATGGGGTGGAAGCGAGTTCCCGTCGTCACATCAATGTCTTGATCTGCATGGTGCATACGGTGTAGGCGCCACAACCAAGGAACAAAGTGGAAAAACACATGCTGCGCATAAATAACAAAATCAAGCACAATGACGGCAATAATAATCTCAATACTGGTAGGCAAGGTTAACCAATTAAACAAACCTATATGTTGCATCTCAGCCCAACTTGCCGCTTCAAAAGCGAGGATCGGCATCAGCAACGAGAGACACAGGCTATTTAACCCAATCAACCCTAAATTATTCAGCCAACGATTGATCTTATTTTGAGTCAAAACCTTGCGCGGCATTAGCCATTCCCAGCACGCACACAAGACAAATACAGCAATAAAGAAGCTTAAGCGGATCAATTCAGGGTTATGATTCATGGTTCTCTTTCTGTGCTAGGAATCTGGCTTTACTGTAAGTACAATCGCAACCACTTTCCAGTTTAAACATTGGTTTTATGAGAATTCACGCTTTTAATCACCTCTATCAACACCGTATCGCTTTATCGACCAAACCATTTCAAGCACGTGGAGCAAAAGTGGAACGTTGCCCATATTGTCAGATTGCCACTGAACACTGCTTATGCCCGTACCAACCCGATATTGAAAGCAATGTAGCTGTTCTTTTATTGGTGTCTGAAAATGAGGTGTTTAAACCTAGTAATACTGGACGTTTAATTGCAGATGTAGTGAAAGAGACTTACGTTTATCAGTGGAATCGCACAGAACCAGACGCTCAAATGCTCGTACTCTTACAAGATCCTAGTTATCAGCCTATTGTGATATTTCCAGAAGAGTATGTCGAAAATAGAGAACGAATGTTACTTGAACTACCGAAAGTGGGCGACAAGCGTAAACCATTACTTATTTTCCTTGATGGTAGCTGGCGCGAAGCAAGGCGTATGTTTCGTAAATCGCCTTATCTCGATACCTTGCCCGTAATGTCTATTTCTCCACAAACCGTATCGCAATATATGATGAGAAAATCAGAAAATGATCAACACTTATCAACTGCAGAAGTAGCCTCTTTGGTGTTAAGTGGAGTGGGGGAAGAGCAGGCGTCAACAATGCTTACGCAATGGTTTGAAGTGTTTAGAGAAAGCTATTTATTAAGCAAAACTCGTTTAAAACGTGATTTTAGTAAACCGATGTTGAAACATTTCATCGAGCAGACTAAAAGCGAGAGATCACTCTAAAGTTGATCGTTTAAGTGCTGCGATATTATCCAAACAGACTCGTGAACCAGATAAATTCGCACTATGTCACGGAACGTAGGCGTAGCTCTGTGGATAATGCCAAAAGATTTATTTTATCGCTCATCGATTCGAGTGAATTTTAGGAGAGATTACATGTACTACGGCTTTGATGTCGGCGGCACTAAAATTGAATTTGGTGCATTTAATGAGAATTTAGAACGTGTTGCAACAGAACGTGTACCAACCCCAACGGATGATTACAATATGTTGGTCGACACCATTGCTGGGCTAGTGAATAAGTATGATGCTCAGTTTGGTGTTGAAGGTAAAATTGGTTTAGGTCTTCCGGGTATGGAAGATGCTGATGATGCAACCGTTCTGACTGTAAATGTACCGGCCGCAAAAGGTAAGCCACTTCGTGCTGATCTCGAAGCAAAAATTGGCCGTAGCGTCAAAATTGAAAATGATGCGAACTGTTTTGCACTTTCAGAAGCTTGGGATGAAGAACTCAAAGATGAACCTTCCGTGATGGGGCTTATCCTCGGTACTGGTTTTGGTGGTGGTTTGGTTTATCAAGGCCAAGTTTTTTCTGGCCGTAACCATGTAGCTGGCGAGTTTGGTCATATGCGTCTTCCTTTAGATGCATGGCTCCACCTTGGTGACAATGCACCAATGCTAGGTTGTGGCTGTGGAAAAAAAGGTTGTTTGGACAGTTATTTATCAGGTCGTGGTTTCGAACTTCTTTATGAGCACTACTACGGTGAGCAAAAGAAAGCGATCGACATCATTAACGCCAATGCACAAGGTGAAAGCAAAGCGACTGAGCATGTTGAGCGTTTCATGGAATTGCTCGCTATCTGTTTTGCAAATCTATTCACTGCCAACGACCCTCACGTAGTTGCCCTAGGTGGCGGTTTATCAAATTTCGATCTTATCTATCAAGAAATGCCGAAACGTGTGCCGAAACACCTACTTTCCGTTGCGAAATGCCCAAAAATCATCAAAGCAAAACATGGTGATTCTGGTGGTGTACGTGGCGCTGCATTTTTGAATATCAAATAGTCAATATCAACGATAAAGGGCTTGCATGACGCAGGCCCTTTGTTTTTATAAGTACTGTTAGTTTTTACAACGATTGGCTGTATTGGTTATTTTGAACCTTTCTTACCAACGCCTACATTTTCTTTTTGTTGTAATGTCAGTTTGCTAAACCCAAGCTTTCTAAAATGGTTGTCACGGTAGTTACGCACTGCTTTCGTATCTGAAATAGCTTCTAATTGCTGTTCCATTTTCAAAAACTCAGTAATATCTATTCCTTCAGCTTCAGCGACAGCCTCATGAATATTGTGGTGTTTTTCATAAGAAAACGTCAGCGTCTTATCTTCATTTTTATAGGTGTACAAAATGGTACGAGCCATGGTTATCTCTCTAAAATCAGCATTCCCTGTAGGGAAAAAGAAATAAGGCCGATATTTGTGCATCAGCCTTTTAAAATTGTGTCTTATCGGGTGCTAAAACCGTCACGGTAGTAGCCCATAAGTAATGGGGCTAGATTCTGCCTTGAAGTGGGATGATTGTCACGCTTTCGCCGACTTTTACAGTATCAATAGCAGGAGAAACTTCAATTAAACAGTTCGCCTCACTCATTGAGCGTAGAATGCCCGAACCTTGTTTACCTGTCGTTTTCACTTCTAGCTGCCCACGTTCATTGAACAAATAAATACCTCGACTAAACTCTGTGCGGCCCTGCCGTGATCGAATAGGTTCAGCAGCAATGGCGTTGACTTTCAAGGGCTGCCAATTGATTTCACCCTGCATCTTGCGAATCGCAGGTTCAACGAAATTGATGAATGAAACCATTACAGCGACAGGGTTACCCGGTAAACCAAAAAATGGTTTTTGGCTTATATGCCCAAACGCTAATGGCCGACCAGGGCGCATATTGATACGCCAAAAATCAATCGAACCTACTTTTTCTAATGCTGATTTAATAAAATCAGCATCGCCAACCGATACACCACCAGAAGTAAGAATCAAATCCGCATGTAAAGCTGCTTCATTTAATGCATCGATCATTAACGTTTCATTATCTTCAATAATGCCAAGATCAATGACCTCACAACCAAGCTGCTTGAGTAGGCCGATCAACGTGAAACGATTAGAATCATAAATTGTGTTTACAGCCTGAATAGTTCCTGGAGCTTGAACTTCATCACCGGTAGAGAATAACGCCACTTTAAGCTTGCGATAAACCGAGCAAGTGTCAAACCCTAGAGAGGCTATCATACCCATCTCTGGTGATGTGATACGTTGTCCGCAGCTAAAGACGTTTTGACCTTGTGCCAAATCTTCACCAGCTTGACGCACATTTTGTCCTTGTTTAATTTGCGCACCAGAAAAGGTGACAATGTCACCATTGAGTTGAGCTTGCTCTCGCATTACTACGGTATCTGCATGCAGGGGCGTTGGGGCTCCAGTCATGATTTTTACCGCTTGTCCTTTTTCCAACGGCAGTTCATAAGCATGCCCAGCCATCACTTCAGCAACAACCTGATAACTGTATTTTTGTAAATCATCACCACGTATCGCATAGCCATCCATTGCTGAATTAGTGTATTGCGGGACATTAATTGGGGAGGAAATAGTCGTGCTTAGTACACGGTTGTATGTTGATGAAATAGCAACTTGCTCTTTATCATTAAGAACATTGACTAATGACAAGATTTTTTCTTGCCCTTGAGTAACAGACAAAAATGCAGGAGAAAGCACATCACAACAAGCGGCTTCCATTTTCACTTTTGCACGATTAAAACGCTGGATATAGTTGATGACAAAGTGTGCGATAGCATCAAGATCATTAATGTCCATCTGTGGCAGTGAACTAGTGACCATCTCATCGGCAGCAATCGCGATAATGTTATCATCATTTGGGTAAAGCCATGGCTTGCCGACTTCAGCACGGTGTAATTCAATCTTTGGAAACGCAATGTTTTTGCATCCCTCAACCAAAATGACATCTAATTGATTGCAATCAAAACGAGAGAGCAAGTATTCAAACTCAGCTTCAGCGTCTACAGTTTCGGTCATCATTACATGTCGATAGCGAGAAGCCACCAACATCTGTGATGCACCAGCCTTACGCAAGCGGTAACTGTCTTTACCCGGTTTATCAACATCAAAATTGTGGTGAGCATGTTTTAATACGCCAAGCTTTAACCCTGACTTGGTAAGCTTTGGAAGTAGTGCTTCAAGCAAAGTGGTTTTACCAGTGCCAGAGTAGGCCGCAAAGCCAAGCAGAGGAATTGAAAATTTCTCAGTAGTCATGATTGAAGCGTTCCAAATTGAGCTAATTCTTGAGGGGTGTTTAAGTTCAAAAAACAGTTGGGTGAATCACTGAAATCTACATAATGTGTGTTGCATTCGTTATACAACAAAATAATTTTGCGATCACCGCGTTGCAAAAAGGCACTCAGTCTTGGCAATACACGCTTATGAAAAAGAGTAAAAACTGGCTGCTGATAATCACCGTCGTGCGCAACTAATATATCGCTAGTTTCTTGCACTGCGTTACAAAACCGAGCTACAAGATCATCATTAATTAATGGGCTATCGCAAGGAACAAAACCAACCCAATCACTTTTGGCATGGCTTAAACCAGCATGAATGCCACCCAAAGGGCCTGGGTAATCAGCGAAAGTATCGGAGATCACCGGCGCGAAGTCGCGGTATCGTTCTTGGTTACGATTAGCATTGATAATAATGGTATTGGTCTGTGGGGTTAGTTTATCAATAACATGTTTAACTAAGGGTTTATTATTGAGTTCAATTAACCCCTTGTCTTGCCCGCCCATACGGCTAGCTTGTCCACCCGCTAAAATAACCCAACTAGTTTGAGTGGGAAGTAACATACACGCTCTCTTGAGTATCTTCTTTAATAAGATGCAGTAATGGGGATTCAATAAGGGTTGTTTCTTTGATCCACCACTGCTTATGACAAAGGTTGGTAAGTGCATTGGTTTGATGGCTAGTGATCACCAAACTTGCCCCTCTTTTAAGTAAATCCTTGGCCATTATAACCAATCTTTCAATAGATTCTTGATCCAATGAGGCACTTGGCTCATCCATCAATAGAATAGAAGGTTTTAAAATCCAAGCTCTTGCCATTGCAACACGCTGTTTTTCACCGCCAGAGAGCACGGAGATATGCTCATCTGCTAACGTTTCTAACCCAACCATACGTAAGGCGGTGATGACTTCAGCACGTTTGTGTTTAGCTGATATTGACTGGTAACGAATGCCATAAACAACATTTTGAAAAACAGTGCCATCAAATAGGTAAGGGGATTGATGAAGGTAAATGACATCCTTCTGAGCCTGCCTAAAGCCAAAATATTGATACCAACGTGATGACGGATTATTTAAATAGCCGGTAGTCGGTTTGAGAAGACCCGATAAAATTTTCAGTAGTGTTGTTTTACCTACACCGTTATCGCCTTTTAAATAAATGGCATCGTTTGGGCCTATTGATAACGTAGGGATATGAAAAAGAACACGATCTTTAAAACGCATTGAGAGTTGTTGTGCTGTGATATTAACCGTCATAGCTTTCCTTACGTTCTCATGTAACCTTTACCACGCATACTCGATAGCATGAAATTTAGAATTAAGGCCAATGAGAGTAACACCATTCCTAATGCAACGCCTTGCGCAAATGCACCTTTATTGCTTTCTAACGCGATAGCGGTGGGGATGTTGCGCGTAAGCCCCATAATATTGCCACCGACCATCATCGAACAGCCAACTTCAGTCACAACTCGTGAAAAGCCAGCGATGGTTGCAGCAAGCAGTGGAAAACGGGTTTCCCAGATCACCGTTGCGGCAATGCGCGGCAACGATGCTCCCAGAGTCATTGCTGTTTCTACGACGCGACGATCACTGGCTTGTAAAGCACCATGCATCATCGACACCAATATGGGAAAACAAACCAGCATTTGTCCTAAAATCATCGCCTTTTGGGTAAATAGCATCTGCCAATCACCTAATGGTCCAGAACGTGAAAGCAACATATAAAGCAGCAAACCAATCACGACTGTAGGTATCGCTTGTAGAGTATTAATAAGCGAAAGCAGTACCCATTTCCCAATAAAATCACAGTAAGCCAGAGTAAAAGAGAGCAAAACTGCAGGCAATAAAACTAATGAAATTGAAGTGAGAGAAACACTAAAGGAGACCGCAACGATCTCCCACAGCTGATTATCAAAGCTCGCCAATAAAGCAAGTGCATCTAACGTTGTTTGCCAAAGGCTCATTGCGTTTGTTACTCGTTTGCATTAGCAACAAAGAGTTGCTGATCATTTAATTTAAACGCATTGATCAACGCTTGACCTTTTGGGTTAACCAACCAATCACTGAACGCTTTAGCACCTTGATAATTGGTACTTGGGTAACGCTCGGGGTTAATAAGAATAACTTGATAGGGGTTAAACAGGTTTTTATCCCCTTGGAATAAAATCTTTAAGTCTAATTTATTGGTGTAGGCGAGCCATGTGCCACGATCGCTTAATGTATAAGCTTGCATTTCCGAAGCCATATTCAACGTAGGTCCCATACCTTGCCCAACGGAGCGATAACCACCGAAATTAGGCTCAATGTTGGCCTGTGCCCAAATGCCCAGTTCTTTTTTATGTGTTCCAGAATCATCACCACGTGAAATAAACGTAACCCCTGTGTTGGCGATTTTTTTAAACACTTCCGTCAATGCTTTCTGTTGTGTAATCTGCGCTGGATCTGATTTAGGACCAACAACCACAAAATCGTTGTACATCAGTTTGCGCGGCAACACACCATAGCCCTTTTCAACAAAAGTTGCTTCTGCATTCGGTGCATGTGTCATGACTAAATCTACGTCACCATTTTCACCCATCTTCAACGCTTTACCCGTACCAGTCGCAATCACGTCGACTTTATAACCAGACTCTTTTTCAAATTGAGGCAGTAAATAATCAAGCAGTCCTGAGTGATAAGTGCTGGTTGTAGTAGCCAGTCGGATTCGAGAATTATCTTCGGCACTTGATGCTGAATAGCTGATTAAAACCAAAGATGCGGTTGCGATAGTAAAAGCCGTTTTTTTCATTTGTTATATCCATTGATAAAGAGGGTAAAGCTAATAACTGAATATTGCGTATCAATGTTACATAGCAAACAAGGTGCCAGAAATTATAAAGGTTTTACGGATAATTTTGTCTCATATCAGTAAATTAAGTGACAACCCTCAGAAACTTGGACAAAATGTCCCATCATACACCCACTCAACGTGTGGTTAGTTGGTACACTCTGTCCCATCATTAAAATCTGGCACAACATCAAAAGAGAAGCTTATGACCCACAGCATCGACACTCATTCAGCATTGCAATACCAAGCATTTTCTGTCCTCGTGGTTGATGATGAAGTTGGAATGCAAGCCGTACTCAAAAAAGCACTTGGCAAATGGTTTTCAAAAGTTGATTGCACTGGAAGTATTGAAGAGGCAGAGGAGCTTCGTTGTGCTAATCACTATGATTTGATTGTGTTGGATATTAATTTGCCAGGACGTTCTGGTATTGAATGGAAAGAAGCATTTGAAGACCCAGATAAACGCGCTGACGTTATTTTTATGACTGGCTACGCCGATTTAGAAACCGCAATCAGTGCCTTAAAATTAGGGGCCTCAGATTTTATCCTAAAACCGTTTAATTTGAGTCAAATGCTGCAAGCTGTGCAACGTTGCATGGATAAGCGTTTAAATGAACGCATGCAGTACGCACTGCAACACAATTTCAAACATCACTGTACCTCCGAAATTATTGGTGGTTCATACAAAACTCAGCAACTTAAACAACTAATTGTGCAATTTGCGCCATCACGAGCATCCGTTTTGATTGAAGGAGAATCGGGGACCGGCAAAGAATTGGTGGCTCGTGGCGTTCATCAAGCCAGTGGTCGTCAAGGTCCATTTGTGGCCGTAAATTGTGGTGCAATTGCTCCAGAGTTGTTAGAAAGTGAGTTGTTTGGCCATACTTCTGGAGCCTTTACTGGCGCTAAAAAAAACCGAGAAGGATTGTTTCGTGTCGCTAATGGTGGGACGCTGTTTCTTGATGAAATAGGCGAGATGCCACTTACCATGCAATCCTCACTTTTGAGGGTATTAGAGCAGCGATCCATTCGCCCCGTCGGTTCTGAAAAAGAGATTCATATTGATGTCCGAGTCGTCGCTGCAACCAACCGAAATTTACAAAAAGAAGTCGCAAGTGGCAACTTCCGCAGCGATCTTTACTATCGCCTCAATGTATTAAAAATTGAAGTTAGTCCACTGAGAGAGCGCAAAGCGGATCTCAAAGAATTGGTTCCATTTTTCACTCGTATGCTTACAGCAGAGCTTGGTGTGCAAGACCCTAAATGGGCTCATGAAGATACGTCAGCAATTCAAGACTATGACTGGCCAGGTAATATTCGCGAACTGAAAAACCTCATTGAACGTTGTATCTTACTCGGTAAACCACCTGCCCATTACTGGCGAGAGATGCATGGAATAACGGAGTCGCAAGCCTTATCTAAAATAGAAGAATTCAGTGAGGCGGAACAATCCATAGTGACATTACCATCAGTGACTGCCCAATCAACTTTGGACACAAGTTCACATCAAGAACATACCTATCAAGGTTACCCGTGTGATTGGACATTAAAAGAGGTAGAAAAAGCACACATTCAACAATTAGTGCAACGCTACGAAGGGAATAAGTCCGCTGCTGCTCGTGATTTGGGTGTCGCAAGAAAAACCTTGGAACGTAAGTTTAAAGAATGGGAAAGTGGGGAAAATGCCGATGCCAATTAATATTCATTGGTTGAAAAAATGGCGTTTTCGTTTTAAAACCATGGTGCGTTATCGGTTATTGATTTTATCGTCGGCGCCCATTTTCTTTACGTTATTTGCTCTGATCACTATCAGTATTTATTGGTCGATTCACTATACTTGGCAAAGTGCACTGGTTGATGTCTCTGAACGTTTAGGTGTGGCTGAAAACAGTATTGGGCTATTACAGCAAAAACAAGCCAATTACGTTAAGGCATTTTCTGAGTCCTATGATTTCCGCATCCGAGTGAGAGATCCTAAACAATATCAACAGCTAAATCAGTGGGTCAGCGAACAAAAGAAACGTTATTCGCTCGACTTTTTGCGTTACGAAAGTGTCGATACTCTAGAGAAAAAATTCCGCTACCTTGATCTGACCAAGCAAGAATCCTTTTTTGATGTATTAACGGAACAAGAGCTAAAACAACTGGGTAATGACCTCGCAAAACGGGCTCAAACCCCCATCCTCAATGACAAGCAAATAGAAACTCGTGGGTTGGTCAGTCGCACCGTAATACCGATTAAAAATCAACACAATGACATTATCGGATTTTTAGATGGTGGCTTATTGCTAAATAACAGCACGGTATTAGTCGATCAAATCCGCGATCTGATTTATCCAAGCAAGCTCGATAGTTTAAGGCCTTTGGGCACCCTGACTGTTTTCTTAGATGAGTTGCGTGTAAGTACCAATGTTCCGTTAGATAGTGTTCAACACGCGGGCAGGGCGATTGGCACTCGCGTTTCTTCGGATGTGAAGCAAAGGGTTTTGGGAGAAGGCCAAGAGTGGGTTGGTCGTGCGTATGTTTATGACGCTTGGTATATCACTGCCTATCAACCGATCAAAGATCAGTATGATAATGTTATTGGTATGCTTTATACCGGTTATTTAATGTGGCCGTTTGTGGAAGCCTACTTAACCAACATCGTTGAAATTGGTGTTACAACGGTTCTGCTACTGATTCTATCAACGTGGTTTGTTTACAAAGGCTCACGAGATTTATTCCGACCAATAGAGCAGATCCATAAAGTAGTTAAGCTGGTACGTTTGGGTAAAAACCAACGTATTGGAGAGCTTGGGTTTGATGACCAACATGAGCTCACACAGTTAGCTAAGCAATTCGACAACATGCTTGATCTTCTGCAACAGCAAAATGAAGAAATACGCCAAGCTGCGTTTGAATTGGAAGAGAAGGTGAATGAGCGAACATTGAGCTTGCGTGAAAAAACCGAGCAATTGGAGCACCACATTAAATTGCTTAATCAAACACGAGATAAACTCATCATCAACGAAAAACTTGCTTCATTAGGTGAGTTAACTGCTGGAATTGCACATGAGATCAATAACCCAACTGCTGTGATTTTGGGCAATACCGAATTGATAAAATTCGAACTTGGTGACGACACACAGCGTGTCGAAGAAGAGCTCGATGCGATCATGCTGCAAATAGATCGGATACGAAACATTACTCGTAGTCTACTGCAATACAGTCGGCAAGGCGGCATTCAAGATCAGGTGACGTGGCAACACATCAACCCGATTATTGAAGAAAGTATTACGCTAGTTAAAACCGGAACCAATAAGCGTGATATTGAGTTTAATGTTGATTTAAAAGCACATTCATCGGTTGAAGTGAATCGGCATCAACTTCTGCAAATTTTAGTCAACCTGATGATGAATGGTATCCATGCAATGAATGGCTGCGGCTGTTTAACGATTAACAGTGAAGACTGGTACAAAAATGAAGAAAGTATCGGTGCTATCATCCATATTCAAGACCAAGGTTGTGGCATTAAACCTGAAAATATCAAACGAATTTTTGACCCTTTTTATACCACCAAGCGTGATGGTACTGGCTTAGGACTTTCCGTATCTCAAAGCCTTCTTAGCCAAACGGGAGGGCATATTGAAGTCCGTTCAGTATTGGGATCTGGTAGTGTATTTAGTGTCTACTTACCACGGAAGATGGAAAGCGATTTATTTGTTACTCAAGTCAGTTGAAAAAACGCCTCTGATTAAGGAGGCGTTTAGGGTTTTATATAATGGAATAAAGGAGAAATTAACTGGCGTACACCGCAATTTTTGGCGGCTTAATGCCATGCTTTTTAAACTCTTTCATCACACGCAGGGTAATGTCCGTTTCGAAAAGCTTTTCATAAGCGGTATCGACCACGTAAGCCTTACAAGTTAATTGTATGGCTAAGTAGTTATCAGTGATTGTCTGTTTGACTAACACGGTTACGGGCTTGGGTAAGTGGATATAACGGCTCGATGATGCAGCTTCTTGGATTAAGTCTCGCGCCATGACAATGTCTTCATCCATTCCAACATAAAATGGGATCACCACCTGCATATCGAGAGCGCCATAGTTACCACTGACGGTGACTTCATTTAAGAATTTGTTGTTGGGAATCGTGATGATGTCGTCAGAAAGAGTTCGCATCCTAACAGAACGTAAACCGATGGTGATGATATCACCATAATTCCCTTCAAATGTGACACGGTCACCCACCTGAAATGGGCGGTCGATCATAACCGTTAGTCCGGCAATGAATGATGCGGCTAAGTCTTTCAGCGCAAAGCCCACAGAAACGGCAAGCGTACCACCTATTAATGCAAGTATTTGATCATTAATACGAAAACTCATCATAAACACAACTAAACCGGCCGTCATGTAGATAAAAAACTGCAAAAATGACTGAAGCTTTTGCAGTAACATTCGGTATTGCACAAATTGGCGGCCAATACTTTCTACCATCGAATTCATAAACTTAAGCAGTAACCAAGTCGATGCGATGACCAGCAGTGAGAAGAAGACACCACTCCAACGAATTAAACTGGCGAACTGTTGTATATGTTCTGCATTTGCCATCTCTTCAGTGGCAAAACATGGAGCAGCAAACAACAGGCTAGCTCCAATAATTATTACTTTTTTCATCAGTACATTAACCATTATTTTATTTCACCAGCAGATGTTGACGGTCGAGCACATTGGTAATGTGGCGGAACCAGTGGTCTGAGATCCTTGCTTTGTCCTCATTCCATTCGATAAACCCACGGCTTTGAAAGTAACGGAGAGTCCCAATGACTTCTGAAATACTCAACTGAGTACATTCAGATAGTTCTTCTGGTGAGGCAATTTCAAGCTGCACGATAGACCGGAGTACCGCCAGCATCGGTTTGGGCATTTTCTCCAATTCTTGAGATTCTGGAGCGTGAAAAAGACGAACCACTACTTGATCGGTTTCTTTATTGCGATTCAATGATAGACGGAAAAAACGCAGCGCCACGGTAGGGTTGCCATCGGAGTAATGCCACAAAATTCGATAGAATCCTTGTTTTGCACGTTCTTCTTCGGTTATTTCTTCTTGATCCCATTGCTTAGGAACCACCAATCCTTCAAAACTGATTGGCGTCTCTATATCTCGATTGATACGGCTATCCAATAATTGCTGAATTTGCTTTTCGTTCCAACGTGGTAAGAAACTAACCCAATCAAATAACAATCGCTCCCCTCTGGCTCTATCCACAAAGCGCCAACTCGCTTTGGCGATAGCCATCACCACTCGATGATTTTTTTTAGAGCGGCGAAGCAAGTTTGTTAGGCGGATTAAACCAGAAAGCCCCCCGACCATCGGTTTCACTAAACGTTGTGCATTATCAACAGCAATGAAATAAGTAACCTCACTTTTTCGTAGATATGCCAAGACTTGAATTTCACTTGCGTCTTCTTCTAACCCTAAGTTGAGAGCCAGTAATGAGAGCAATTCATTAAAACCTGAGTAAGGGCAACTTAGGTAGATTGGCTCTGCATTTTTGACTCGATGCAGAAGAGTATAAAGCAACGTTGTCGTGCCCACACCACGTTCACCGGAGACAACGCAAACCGCAGGACTATCGGTCATTAGATACTTAGAAAGCTGCTTGATTTCATCGCCCGCGTAGTCAATTAACTCACTGTCGATAGACCCAGGAAGAACGTAATTAAAATTTTCTTCACCTTTAATTCGAACCAAGTTCTGACTACCATTGGCATTACCGGTTTGTTTTGCAACCTCGATGCGAAACAAATAAGCGAGCGCTTGGCTAAAAAAAGTATATTCGGATAGGGCGGAAATGAGTTTGTGCTTTAGGGTATGTAATAAGAGCCAAATAGCGGTAATCGCTGTAGCAACGATTCGTAACACATAACTGTCTTTTTTGCTGATAGCCCATGCCACAAGAAGCGGGCGTTCATTTAACTTACTCGCTTCAGTAAACACTTTTTCTCGCCACAGTTGTAATACCGAAATGGTCACCAGTACAAACCAGAAAAATAGTGCGCTGTTTATCCAGTAATAAATAGTACCTTTGCCTAGGGTTCGCATTGAGATCTGCAAAATAACACCCGCGATTATCGTACTCCAAACATAACGGCGAATGGTGGATAAACGTAGCGCGGTCACTTCTTTGTTCGCTGAGCGTGAACTACGGGACACAAATTCCAAAATGAAACTGACTGCAATTGAACCACCCAAGATCCACCACGTGAAAATTTCGAGGACAATTAAATGCTGTAAGCTTGGTATCTGTGATAAAACCTGTAGCGATAACGTAATTGTAATCAACCAGGCCAACGCTTGATTTGCTCGGCTTAAATACCAAATAATACGTATCCACAGTGCTGGATTATCACGGTTTTTGATCTGAGTTTGGTGAAAGGTGGAGATAAGACGTCGACTGTTTGTCAGCCACCAAGTCAAGACCAAATAAAAGAAGAACACTTTAAGTGTTGCCCAAATGACGGGGATAGGAGAGATAAGAAGATCGCTGAGCAATGATTTAAAACTACGCAACTGAAAATACAACAAGTATTCGGCATTCAATTGCGTTAGCTGCCATTCCTGCTTCACCTGCTTAACGCCATATGGCCCAAAACCAGTCAGTTGTTCACGTGTCGTATCACTTGTCAGTTGTAACAACCGTTGCTTGCTTAAACTGAGACTATTCAAGGTTAAATAGCTTGATTCAATTGCTGACCAGACGACATCACGATTACCTTGCCGATACTGGTGAAGCTGAGATTCAAAGATCTGAATTTGCTTGCCTTGCTCAGCAAGTACCTGCGACAACAAATGCTGCACTCTCGCTCGCTCATCACCCGACATAAAGAGTGGTTCTGGAAGTTGGCTAACTTCGCTAGCAAGCTGATTAGCGGTATAATTGGCCTTTGATGTTGTCGCTTGGAAATCATACTCCCATTCTGCCTGTGCAGATTGAGCAAAAACAACCACAGCTAAAAATAAAAAGCGTAATAGAAAACGCATAGAATCACTTATCAGTAATGAATATATCGAATAAAAGTTTAGCCGATATATTGAAGAAAAATAGGAACTTAGTAATAAAAACAGTGTTAAGCCTTATAACACAACCAGAAGTTTATCGTTGTCTCACTTATGAAGTGCCGTACAATGATCAGGCTCCATATCATTGGCAGGCTGTTTTGCAAACAAAAACATCGCTTGCAGTTCAGAGCTTGAACAAGTAACGTTGCGCAGTTTTTTACACAATTCACATTTATTAAGGTACTGGTTTTGATCTCCACCGCAAATATCACTCAACAATTTGGCGCTAAGCCACTGTTTGAAAACATTTCCGTTAAGTTTGGCGAAGGTAATCGCTATGGCCTGATTGGCGCTAACGGTTGTGGTAAGTCAACATTTATGAAGATTCTAAGCGGAGAGCTTGAGCCTTCGAGTGGTAATGTTAGCTACGATCCGAATGAACGCGTAGCGAAACTGAATCAGGACCAGTTTGCTTACGAAGAATTCACTGTTATTGACACCGTTATTATGGGTCATAAAGAATTGTGGAAAGTAAAGCAAGAGCGTGACCGTATCTATTCTCTTCCTGAAATGAGCGAAGAAGACGGCATGAAGGTTGCTGACCTTGAGACCGAATTCGCTGAAATGGACGGCTACATGGCCGAGTCTAAAGCGGGCGAATTGTTGCTTGCTGTAGGTATTCCTGTTGAACAGCATTTTGGTTTGATGAGCGAAGTGGCTCCAGGTTGGAAACTGCGTGTGCTATTGGCACAGGTTCTATTTGCTGACCCGCATATCATGCTACTTGACGAACCAACCAACAACTTGGATATGGATACTATTCGCTGGCTAGAAGATACCTTGAACCAGCGTAACTGCACCATGATCATCATCTCGCACGACCGTCACTTCCTCAACAGCGTATGTACTCATATGGCTGACTTAGATTACGGCGAGCTACGTGTTTATCCAGGTAACTACGACGAATACATGACAGCGGCATCACAAGCGCGTGAGCGTCTGTTGTCGGACAATGCGAAGAAGAAAGCACAGATCGCTGAGCTTCAAACGTTCGTCGCGCGTTTCTCTGCAAACGCATCGAAAGCAAAACAAGCCACTTCTCGTGCTAAGCAGATCGATAAAATCCAATTAGATGAAGTGAAAGCGTCAAGTCGTCAAAACCCATTCATTCGTTTCGAGCAGTCTAAAGAGTTGTTCCGTAACGCATTGGAAATTGAAAACCTAACTCAAGGTTTTGAAGATGACCTGTTCAGTAACTACAGCGCTATTTTTGAAGTGGGTGAGCGTGTAGCGATTATCGGTGAAAACGGCGTGGGTAAAACAACGTTGTTGAACACATTAGCCGGTGTCATTGAACCACGCTCTGGTTCATACAAATGGTCAGAAAACTCTAACATTGGTTATTATGCTCAAGATCATGCGCATGATTTCGCTGAAGACATGAACTTATTTGATTGGATGAGTCAATGGCGTCAAGAAGGTGATGATGAACAAGTGATTCGCAGCTTCCTTGGCCGTATGCTCTTCGGTCAAGATGATATCAAGAAATCAGTCAAAGTGATTTCTGGTGGTGAGCAAGGGCGTATGCTACTTGGTAAAATCATGATGCATAAACCAAACATGTTGTTGATGGATGAACCAACCAACCACATGGATATGGAGTCAATTGAATCATTGAACAATGCATTAGAAATTTACAAAGGCACACTGTTCTTCGTTTCACATGACCGCGTGTTTGTAGATTCATTAGCAACCCGTATCATTGAAATTCGTGACAATAAGATCACTGACTTCAAAGGTACTTACGCTGAGTTTTTAAACTCTCGCAGCAATAGCTAATAAATCAGTTTTACGCTTAACCTCTATTTCTAATAGGTTAATTTCCCCCAAACTACTTGGAGTTGCAGGTAGGAAGGGTATAGCGAGGAAAACGAAATAGCCCAGTCGAATACTGGGCTATTTTTTTAGATTGAATTGATAAGCTTAGCCTTTTACATCAAAGCTGATTTTCTCGGCCCCAGTAAATACTTGAAAGCGCAACCCTTTAGCACGAGCGATAGTGGTAATACCAAATTGCTTGGCTAAATCCAACCCCATTTGCGTCACACCAGAACGAGACAGCAATACAGGAATACCCATTTGCGCGACTTTAATCACCATTTCAGACGTTAGTCGCCCTGTGGTGTAGAAAATTTTATCCTCACCACTTTGTTGGTTTAGCCACATTTCACCAGCTAACGTATCTACAGCGTTGTGACGACCAACATCTTCAACAAAAGAAAGCACCTTGTCACTTTGACAGATGGCACAACCATGAACGGCACCCGCTTTTTTATAAGTGTCGTTATAGTGGGTAAGAGCCTCTAAGGCCGAGTAAATCTCTGACTGTTTAAGTGGGGTTTGTGGCACTTGGTAGTTTTCAAGTTGTTTCATCACGTTGCCATACATCGTGCCTTGTCCACAGCCAGATGTGACGGTTTTTTTCTTTAACGCTTTATCCAAATGATCAATATTTTCTTTAGTGATTACTGCGGCCGAATGAGTTTGCCAATCAATAATAATCGATTCAAGCGCGGTAGGATCAGATATAAAGCTTTGGTTTTTCAAGTAACCAAGCACCAATGATTCAGGACGAGATCCTAACGTCATCAAGGTCACAATTTCTTTCCAATTTAACATCACGGTTAATGGCCGTTCACAGGCAATTTGCTGAGTCAATTTTTCACCGTATTCATCAAACACTTCTACTTCTATGGTTTGTAAAGGGTTATCGCTAGTTTTAATTATGGTTGGCTTACCCACTGTGTGATCCTATTTATTGGAGTGAATGATCAAATCTCTGACTGCGTTTTGGCAAGCAATTATTATTCCACTGTTTAATGAAAATAAGGCCACTAGAAATTGGATAAAGTCTAATCTTTAATACAGTTGTGAAGAAGACAAGTACGTTATGCTGAATAGGTGGCGTAATTCTTGCTGTTACGTGTTTAATTAATAACTTAAGTAGGTGAGACATGTCTACATCTTCATCAGAACTTCTAGGCGCAGGAAAGAGTGATTTCTTATGGCCAATCGAATGCGACCTCATTGCACATGACATTACCGCTGGCATGTGGGTGACGAAACAATGGCAGCTTGTAGGGTTCAATCTCCAACCGACCGCGGTATCTCCTACAATTTCGCTCTTGGAACTCTACCGAGATGAAAGGAGTGACTACCGTTTTAATTTAAGCTCTCAGCAACCCAAGCTATTTCTTGTTTTAGAAAATATTGACACCGACCAAGAGCCGAAAATAGTCAAACTAACCGCCTCACAAAACGTCGCTTCACGCTATATGGATGGCGACTACCTGGTACTATCCAACGACATGCCACTTGCAGTACAAGCATGGATGGAAGCTTTTATTGGGCGTCATGGTGAGCTATTAGAACAGCGTCGTAAAAAACGTAAAGGAGCAGGGCGTGCCAGCGGAAACTAAAGGATTTTTATCAAGATGGTCACAGCGAAAATTGTCTGAGGCCGAACCTGAATCTGAAATTGATCTCAGTGGGGAAGAGTCGATTGATCTCAGCATAACTCAAGAAGAGGAAACAACTTCGTCAGACAACGAAAACAGCATCGCTACACTGTTGACCTCTACAGCAGAGGCCAGTGTTAAGAAAGCGGCATTGCGTCAATTGTTTTTAAATGGCGATTTTAGTGAAATCGATATGTTGGATGATTACAACCAAGACTTTAATCAAGTCAGCAACCTGTCGACAGAGGTCGTTGCAAAACTTCGCGACTGGATGAATGAAGAAAACGAGGAAACCAACGACGAGAACATCGCTGATGCAGAAAATGCAGCTGAAGGGGATGAAATTATAGTAGAAAACGCTCAACAGCTGACAGAGACAAAAAATACCACATAAAGTGTCGGTACATTTTGACTTACTCACCATGAGTCATTACCGAGACAAAATGTCGCACTTTATGTGTGGGTTTACTATCACAGTGCTCTATTTTTATTAATCCTCTGATAAATAAGTAAATTAGTTATGGAATGGTATTTGCTAAGTTCATATTAATCGAACATCAGTGTTCTAAATGGAACTGAGCAATGCTAAAACAATTCTTACAGCAAGCGACATCAAAAAATGGTAACGCCCGTGCGTATGCCATTGAGCATACGGTTGAACTCACCAATTTGATCCCACCGACCGTAAGCTATGAAAGTGGCGGTCATACTCTCATTCTAGGCCCTACAGCCATCATCATTCGTACCGCAGAGCAACTGTCGAGTATGACCTCACTGACACTTCTTTCTATAGATGGTGAACCTGGAACACATCCTAACCTTTATTTTGCCGACACGGTTGAAGTGTCGGGTTTTCTCGGTGCGTTTCAAGTTAATGTCGAAAATCGTGGTGCAAGTCATAATCTTGCGAAAGTGGCGATTGCGCTCGACTGTTTTGATATTGTTCTCGACTTGTCTTTGAACGGTTTTATGACAGAAGAAGTGCCTGTTCCCGGTTATTATCCGGTTGGTCGTGGTTATCCAACCTTGGCAGATGCGCTTAGTGAAATTCCAACGCTAATGGGCACCTTTGATAAACCAAAATATTTTCGCCTCGATACTGATCTTTGCGCCCATAGTTCACGCGGTGTAAAAGGGTGCGAGCGATGTGTTGATGCTTGTCCAGCAGGAGCCTTGACCAGTGAGGGTAATGATAAAACCGGGCACCATATCCAAATTAATCCTTACCTTTGTCAAGGTATAGGAACTTGTGCGACATCGTGTCCAACAGAAGCTATCCATTATGCATTACCAAATCCAACTGATACGCAAAAGTTTGTAGAACGACTTTTAGCTAACTATGAGTCAGCTGGCGGTATCAACCCAATTGTATTGATCTGCAGTTCTCGCCATGAAAGCTATAACCTAATGGCATTACAAGCCTTACCAGATAACGTCATTCCCGTTATCGTTGAAGAACTTCCATCTGTGGGTATTGATACTTGGTTTGCTGCGCTTGTTAATGGCGCAAGCCAAGTGCTGTTTGCAGCTAGCCGTCACATGCCTGAAACCATTATTCGTATTCTTAATCAAGAAGTGGAAATGGCTCAAATTCTGCTTACACAACTTGGTATTACCAAAGAGAGCGTTGATATTCTTTATTTAGAAACGCTGCGTGAAGGGCCTCCAACATTAATGGACACATCTTTTGATCTCGCTTTAGGGGATTTAGAAGGTAATAAACGCCAACGGCTATTTACCGCACTTGACGCCTTAGCGACATCTCGTATTCCTGAAGATAACATAGTGGCACTACCCAGCACTGCATCTTATGGGAAAGTAAGCTGCAACACTCAAGATTGCACACTTTGCATGAGTTGTGTGGCGGTTTGTCCAACCCGGGCACTGCATCATTCGGGGGATTCGCCAACCCTTCATTTTATTGAACAAGACTGTATTCAATGTGGTTTGTGTGCCAAAGCCTGTCCAGAACAAGCGTTATCACTGACGCCACAAATGAACTGGGATAAAGCGTCTCGTCAACAAGTCCAAACACTCCATGCCGAAAAACCTGCCGAATGTTTACGCTGCCATAAACCTTTTGCCCCGCAATCGATGATCACCATGCTGCAAAATAAGTTACGCGGTCACTCTCAGTTCGCAGATGCTGCAGCACTTAACCGTATTGCGATGTGTGAGGACTGCCGAGTGGTCGATATTTTCGAAGGCATGGCAGAAGATCCACACCAACAGTTGAACTACTAAGGATAACTAACGTGGAACACAAAACAGACGACTTAACTCATTTAGGACAATCAGTACGTTTTGAGATTTATCTACTGCTTGCAATGCTGCTTAGACAAAAACCGAGCGCAGAGTTAATGGATTTTCTCACTCAGTTAGACATTGAAAATAACGATACTGATATGGCAAAAGCATGGCTCGAGTTAAAGAACTCAGCCAGTCATGCTGTTGATACCGATGACGAATTTCAAAATCTCTTTATTGGTATTGGCCGCGGAGAAGTCGTTCCATTCGCCTCTTGGCATCTGACTGGTTCCTTAATGGAAAAGCCACTTGCACAACTAAGACAAACCCTACTTACACTTGGTTTTGAAAGAGCTGAGGGGGTGAAAGAGCCTGAAGATCATATCTCTGCAATTTGTGAAGTCATGAGCTATCTATGCGAACAGCCAGAAGAGCAGCAGAAAATGTTTTTTAATCAGCATATTGGGCCTTGGTTTAACAAATTAGTTGAGCAAATAAGGCAAGCAAGTTATGCCAAGTTTTACCTCAGTGTGGCCAATTTAATGGACACCTTTTTAACTATTGAGCAGGTGAAATTCACCCAAGCTCCTGAAGGCGCGAAGACCGCCATCAAAATTGATGTGAAAAATTTAACAGACTCACTTCAGAGTCACTAATTTATATACCCAAATCACTTGGAGTTACAGGTAGAAAAGGTATAGCAAAAGAGATGCGTCGTTAGCATCCATAGATAGCCGGTTTAAAACGGGCAGAGGAAGCATTCAATGAAGAAAGATAAAGAAGTTGATAACAGCCGTCGAGACTTACTCAAAGGGCTAGGTACAGCAGCTGTCGTGGGAGCAGTGGTATCAGGCACTGCTCAAACAGCAGTGGCTTCTGAACATGTGGTTCCAAACAATGATGATGTAAAGAAAAATGGTTACCACGAAACTCAACATATTCGTGATTATTACGACACTCTGTAGGAGCAACTGACAATGAAATTATCAAAACGCTCCGATAGCGTAATGAAAGAGCATGACAAACTAGGCATTAGTCGTCGTGCTTTTATGAAAAACAGCTCATTAGCGGCTGGTGGTGCAGTTGCAGGCGCGGCTTTATTTACTCCCGGCATGATGAAAAAAGCACAAGCTAAAAGTGTTGATCCTACGGTAAAAACTGAAGTGAAGCGCACTATTTGCTCTCATTGCTCGGTGGGCTGCGGTATTTATGCCGAAGTGCAAAATGGGGTCTGGACAGGTCAAGAACCTGCATTTGATCACCCATTTAATGCTGGTGGACATTGCGCTAAAGGCGCTGCCCTGCGTGAACATGGTCATGGTGAAAGACGCTTAAAATACCCAATGAAACTTGAAAACGGCAAATGGAAAAAACTGTCGTGGGATCAAGCAATAGAAGAAATTGGCAACAAAGTATTAGACATTCGCAAAGAATCTGGCCCGGACTCCGTCTATTGGTTAGGCAGCGCGAAACACAGTAATGAGCAAGCCTACTTGTACCGCAAAATGGCTTCATTATGGGGTACCAACAACGTCGATCACCAAGCTCGTATTTGCCACTCAACAACGGTTGCTGGCGTTGCAAATACATGGGGCTACGGTGCCATGACAAACTCATTTAATGACATGCATAACTGTAAATCGATGCTGTTCATTGGCTCAAACCCAGCAGAAGCGCACCCGGTTGCAATGCAGCATATCCTGATCGCCAAAGAAAAAAACAGCTGTAAAATCGTGGTCGCGGATCCTCGTCGTACGCGCACAGCAGCAAAAGCGGATCATTTCGTATCACTACGTCCAGGAAGTGATGTTGCCTTTATTTGGGGCGTGTTATGGCACGTATTCCAAAACCAATGGGAAGATAAAGAATTCATTCGCCAGCGCGTATTTGGTATGGATGAAATTCGTGATGAAGTCGCGAAATGGACACCAGTCGAAGTCGAGCGTGTAACAGGTGTTAGTGAAGAAGAAGTCTACCAAACTGCAAAAATACTCTCTGAAAATCGCCCTGGATGCATTGTTTGGTGTATGGGAGGTACGCAGCACACCACAGGTAACAACAACACTCGTGCTTACTGCGTCTTGGAGCTAGCTTTAGGTAATATTGGTAAATCTGGCGGTGGTGCAAACATTTTCCGTGGTCACGACAACGTACAAGGTGCAACTGATTTAGGTGTGCTATCTGATACCTTACCTGGCTATTATGGCCTATCTGAAGGCGCATGGCGTCACTGGGCAAAAGTATGGGACCTTGATTTCGAATGGATAAAAGATCGATTCGACAGCGGTACTTACGGCGGTGCGACACCAATGAATACCTTTGGTATTCCGGTTTCTCGCTGGATCGATGGCGTGTTAGAGAACAAAGATAACATTCAGCAACGTGAAAACATTCGCGCTATGTTCTATTGGGGTCATGCAGTTAACTCGCAAACCCGCGGTGTTGAAATGAAAAAAGCGATGCAAAAACTCGATATGATGGTGATTGTTGACCCGTATCCAACCGTTGCCGCTATTATGAATGATCGCACTGATGGTATTTACCTTCTACCTGCGACCACTCAATTTGAAACCTACGGCAGTGTCACGGCTTCTAACCGTTCGATTCAATGGCGTGATCAAGTTATTGAACCTCTTTTTGAGTCAAAGCCTGATCATGAAATCATGTATTTGATGAGTAAAAAGCTCGGAATCTCCGAGCAATTATTCAAAAACATCCGTGTTGAAAACAATCAGCCTGTTATTGAAGATATCACTCGTGAATTCAATAAAGGAATGTGGACTATTGGTTATACCGGCCAAAGCCCTGAGCGTTTGAAAGCACACCAACAAAACTGGCATACCTTCCATAAGACGACATTAGAAGCAGAAGGTGGGCCTGCTAATGGTGAAACTTATGGTTTACCTTGGCCATGCTGGGGAACGCCTGAAATGAAACACCCTGGCACACATATCCTTTACGACACGTCTAAACCAGTAGCTGAAGGTGGCGGTAACTTCAGAACACGTTTTGGCGTGGAATTTGAGGGTAAAAGTTTATTAGCCGTCGATAGCTATTCTAAAGGCTGTGAAATTGAAGATGGTTACCCTGAGTTTACTGATAAGCTTCTAAAACAATTAGGGTGGTGGGGTGACTTAACCGCACAAGAACAAGCTGCGGCAGAAGGCAAAAACTGGAAGACTGACTTGTCAGGTGGCATCCAACGTGTGGCGATCAAACATGGCTGTATTCCATTTGGTAATGCAAAAGCTCGCGCCATTGTATGGACATTCCCAGACCGTGTACCTTTGCACCGGGAGCCACTGTATACCCCTCGTCGTGATTTAATTGCTGATTACCCAACATGGGATGACAAAGACGCAATTTTCCGTATGCCAACTTTGTATAAATCGATTCAACAGCAAGATAAATCTAACGAGTATCCGATCATCCTAACATCAGGCCGTTTAGTTGAATACGAAGGCGGTGGTGAAGAAACGCGTTCAAACCCATGGCTTGCCGAGCTACAACAAGAAATGTTTGTTGAGGTAAACCCCAAAGATGCCAATGATTTAGGCTTCAAAGATGGAGAAATGGTTTGGGTTGAAGGAGCTGAGAAAGGCAGAATTCATGTCAAAGCCATGGTAACTCGTCGTGTCAAACCAGGCATGGCATTCATTCCATTCCACTTTGGCGGTAAGTTCCAAGGTGAAGACCTACGCCATAAATACCCTGAAGGCACCGACCCATATGTGATCGGTGAGTCAGCAAACATTGCTACAACCTATGGCTACGACCCTGTAACACAAATGCAGGAAACCAAAGTCACTCTCTGTAACATTCGCAAAGCGTAAGGAGCTTACAAATGGCTAGAATGAAATTCCTTTGTGACACCAAGCGCTGCATCGAATGTAATGGCTGTGTCACCGCATGTAAAAATGAAAATGATGATGCACTGGAGTGGGGTATTCAACGCCGCCGAGTCGTTACATTAAACGATGGTGAACCAGGAGAAAATTCGATCTCAGTGGCTTGCATGCATTGTACTGACGCACCTTGTATGGCGGTTTGCCCAGCAGACTGCTTTGAGCACACTGAAGATGGAATTGTGCTCCATAATAAAGACCTGTGCATTGGTTGCGGCTACTGTTTGTTTGCCTGCCCGTTTGGTGCGCCTCAATTTCCTAAACAATCAGCTTTTGGTGAACGCGGGAAAATGGACAAATGCACATTCTGTGCTGGTGGGCCAAATACCGAGCCTGGTTCAGAGGAAGAGCGTAAAAAATATGGTGCAAACCGTATTGCTGAAGGCAAATTACCGATGTGCGCATCATTATGTTCAACAAAAGCTTTGATTGCTGGTGACGCAGAGAAAGTCTCTGATATTTTTCGACAACGTGTCGTAGAACGTGGAGCAAAAGGCGCTGGTTGGACAGACGGTGAAGACCTTTCCTACGACGCTAGTAAAAGCTAAAGATGGAGAGGAGTATGTTACAACGCATAAAACGTGCAACTCTCGCTATGCTGCCTGTATTGGCAGCACTAGCGATGCTATGTTCATCGCCTAGCTTTGCTAAAGATGAAACCACTCCTGTGGTTGAAAGAGAAATGACGCAATTGGCTGGTGCTGATTTTTGGCAACAGGTGAGGCAAGGTGAAGTGGGTTACACCACATCGCAATCACCAGAACATGGCATGTTGATCAGCGCCCCAGGGGAGGCATGGTTTTTACTTAAAGAAAAATGGATGTCTCCTGCGGGCGCTATCGCCATTTTCGGTAGTATTACCATGGTCATTTTGGCATACGTATTGGTTGGACCATTGATGCTTAGTGCTCCGCGCACAGGCAAGAAGATCAAACGCTGGTCTCGATGGGACAGAGCATTACATTGGAGCATGGCGTTCACCTTTTTGACTCTTGCATTTAGTGGCTTAATGCTGGTTTATGGTAAACACTTTTTAAAACCGTATGTGCCAACTGAACTATGGGGATGGGTGATATTCATTGCCAAACAATACCACAACTATATGGGACCTCTATTTTTCATCCTGCTGATATGCATGTTATTAAAATGGTGGCGTAAGTCATTATTCAATATGGTAGATATCAAATGGTTTATGAAATTTGGAGGGATGGTTGGCAAGTATAAAGGAAGTCACCCTTCTGCAGAATTTTCTAATGGTGCTGAAAAGGTCATTTACTGGTTATTGATTGTCTTTGGCACAGTGGCTGCAATCAGTGGCTTGGTATTAGACTTCCCGATCTTCGGACAAACTCGACGTGACATGGAATTTTCAAACCTCATTCACATGTTCTCAGCGCTTATTTTAATCTGTGGCTTCATCTTCCATATCTATATTGGTTTATTTGGAATGGAGGGGGCATTAGAAGGTATGGTTACGGGTGAAGTCGACGAAACCTGGGCGAAGGAACACCATGACCTCTGGTATGCCGAAATGCAAAATGCAAAACATGAAGGAACGGCAAGCAGTGATGAGCCAGTGAAGGGGGAAAAAGCCCATGAACAATAACGTTATGTGCAATAACCGAAAAAGCATATGGTTTGTCTATATCGCAAGTTTACTCACGCCTTTTACTTGTTTAATTTCAGGGGTGATTGCCATTATTTATGCAGGATATCGGCTTGATAAAAATCAAGATGGTGAGGTTGCTAATTCCCATTATTACGGTCTTATTCGTAGCTTCTTTTTGTACCTGACATTCTTTGTTGTACTGCTAGTCACCGTTGCCACTTCAAATGGTGTCTTGGTTGGGCTCAATGACTATTGGTATAAAAGCTCATGGATTGACACGGTAAGTTATGTAATCCCTATCATCGGTGCCATCTTTGCTCTACTAGCCATCCTAGTTTGGCTTGCTAGAATAGTACAAGGTATGCAGCAATTGAGGAATAACCAGCCTCATCAGCCCTCTAAAGGGCCCAACCTATAATCTATAAGCCCAGCTTCATGCTGGGCTTTTTTACGCCATATATTAGTGCGCATCAAAAAGGGGCGTGCGATCCAATTTGGTGCAACAGATGAGGTATATCATCCATTTCGACAATAAGCCTAATTGATATATATAACTAATAATTTAATATTATTCATTAGGTTAGCTTGCATTTTATTTTTATTGATTCATCTATCTATTTTCGGAACAAATCTTGCTGAAAAGCTGGCTAATACAAGCATTTCCCCGATTTGGTGAAGTGATAATCAAGTAGCACAGGATTGGTGCGCAACATTGATGGAGAATCACTAAGATGACTCAAACCGTAAGTCAGGTACAAGGTGCTGTACAAGCCCTGACCCAAAGTTCAGATACCCTTTTTTTATTACTCGGTGCAATCATGGTGTTTTTAATGCACGCCGGATTCGCTTTTCTGGAAGTAGGAACCGTTCGTAAGAAAAACCAAGTGAATGCCTTGGTGAAGATTCTTGCTGATTTCGGGGTTTCAACCATCGCCTACTTTTTTATTGGCTATTGGGTGGCATACGGTGCGAACTTCTTTGCTGATGCGCAGACGCTTTCTCAAGGAAATGGTTATGAATTGGTTAAGTTTTTCTTCTTATTGACTTTTGCAGCAGCGATACCTGCGATTGTTTCTGGTGGTATTGCTGAAAGGGCGCGTTTCTATCCTATTCTCATAGCAACTTTTTTTACTGTCGGTCTAGTTTATCCTTTCTTTGAAGGCATGATTTGGAATGGAAACTTTGGTGTCCAGAATTGGTTTGAAGTTCAATTTGGCACAGGGTTTCATGATTTTGCAGGATCGGTCGTTGTACATGCTGTCGGCGGTTGGATTGCACTAGTTGCAGTCATATTTCTTGGCATGCGTAAAGGACGAATTCGCGCAGGGAAGCACACCAACTTTGCCCCCTCAAATATTCCATTTTTGGCGTTGGGTGCCTGGATTCTTTGTGTCGGTTGGTTTGGCTTTAACGTGATGTCAGCCCAAACACTTAATGGTATTAGTGGTCTCGTCGCCATGAACTCCTTACTTGCGATGACCGGTGGTATTTTAGCGGCACTGATTGCTGGTAAAAATGACCCAGGCTTTATCCATAATGGTCCTTTGGCTGGTTTAGTTGCCGTTTGTGCCGGCTCAGATTTGATGCATCCACTTGGTGCACTCGTGACTGGTGCTGTGGCTGGCGTACTGTTTGTCTGGCTATTTACTCAACTGCAAAATAAAACAAAAATCGACGATGTACTCGGCGTATGGCCCTTACACGGTGTATGTGGTGCTTGGGGGGGAATTGCTGCCGGTATTTTTGGGCAAACAGCTTTAGGAGGCCTTGGGGGCGTAAGTTTGACCGTACAGCTACTTGGAACACTACTAGGTATTATTGTCGCTGTTGTTGGCGCGGCCATAGTTTATGGCACGCTAAACGCGTTGACAGGGTTACGCCTCTCAGAAGAAGATGAATTTAATGGTGCAGATTTAGCCATTCACAAAATCTCATCTCTCAACGAAGATTAATCATATCGAGCGAGGTGAAGGGGTACTTTCACTTCGCTTAAGTCACAAAATTAGCCAAATTCATAGCCGTTTTATACTATGGTCTAATCCTCAAAACTATTGTTGTTATTGCATCAGTGCTAAGCTAGCAAGAAAGTTAGCAATAAGGACATCGCATGAATTTCCCCTACAAAAATATTGTTATCCTCACTGGCGCTGGTATTTCAGCCGAATCAGGCATCAAAACTTTCCGAGCTCAAGACGGATTGTGGGAAAACCACCGAATTGAAGATGTTGCCACGCCAGAAGGTTTTGCACGCAACCCTGATCTTGTTCAAGACTTCTACAATCAACGACGTCGTAAACTCCAATCCGATGCTATCCAGCCGAACGCAGCGCATATCGCTTTGGGTAAGCTAGAACAAGAGTCAGAAGGGAAGGTGACAATCATTACCCAGAACATTGATAATCTCCACGAACGAGGAGGCAGCACCAATGTGATTCATATGCATGGCGAACTGCTAAAAGCACGCTGTAGTGCTTCTAATCAAGTAATTGAGCATAAAGATGACATATTGACTGGCGAACTTTGCCATTGCTGCCAGTTCCCAGCGCAAATGCGACCACATATTGTCTGGTTTGGAGAAATGCCATTGCGTATGGGAGATATTTATTCAGCGTTAGAAGAGGCAGATCTCTTTATTTCTATTGGTACTTCTGGCGTTGTTTTTCCAGCCGCGGGTTTTGTACATGATGCAAGAATGCACGGAGCACATACCATTGAAATCAATCTAGAGCCAAGCGCAGTTGAAAGTGAATTCGAAGAAAAGCGTTATGGAAAAGCCAGCATCGAAGTACCGCAACTGGTGGAAGAGTTATTGGCGCTAGAAATGCCAAAAAAGAAACACGCCTAAATTAGGGCGTGTTAATTGTTGCTATAACAGAAAAGCGGCTTAATGCCGCTTTTCTACTTCTTAAATTAATTGTTTACTTTTAACTTTTGGAAGTATTCATCGTAAAGCACATTCGCTTCACCCACTTCATCTTGCCAACTACCGCTATCCATTACTGATTGCGGAGGGAAAATGTTTGGATCATTGGCGAACTCTTTTGGCAATAACTGATACGCGGTTTTAACTGGCGTTGGGTAACCAATTTCTAGAGCAATTTTCGCTGCATTTTCAGGGCGTAGTAAGAAATCGATCATCTTATGAGCTGCTTCAACATTTTTGGCTCCAGAAGGGATTGCTAAACTATCCATCCAGAAAATTGCCCCTTTCTCTGGCCAGATAATATCAATTGATGCACCTTCTTGACGTGCCATGTAAGCCGAACCATTCCAAAGCATTCCTAATGAGACTTCACCAGCCAAATAAGGGTTAGCCGGGAAGTCGGAATTAAACACCAGTACGTTAGGAATAAGTTTCTTCAGCTCTTCGTAAGCCGCTTTAATTTCTTCTGGGTTGGTGGTATTGGTTGAATAACCTAATTTACTCAACGCAATGTGGAAGACTTCACGAGCGTCATCCATCATCATCAATTGACCTTCCCATTTCGCATCCCATAAGTCACCCCAATTTTTAATAGATGACTTATCTAGCATATCAGTATTAATACCAATACCGGTTGCCCCCCAGATGTAAGGAATTGAATATTTATTATTTGGATCAAAAGACTTGTCTAGGTAATTAGGATCAAGGTCAGCAAAGTGCGCGAGTTTAGAATGGTCGATTTCCTGCAGCATCTCTTCTTTGCGCATTTTCGATACAAAATAAGTAGATGGGACGACAAGGTCGTAACCCGAACCTTGAGTTTTCAATTTAGCATACATGCTTTCATTGGATTCATAGGTTGAATAGATGACTTTAATGCCGGTCTCTTTGGTAAAGTCTTCTAGTACGTCACGGGGGATATATTCAGACCAGTTATAGAAATAAAGTTCTTGGTCTGCAGCCATTGCAGGGGTAGTGAATAGAGTCGCTGCGCATAGTGCGCCTGCATACAATTTACTTTTCATTACGGTTCCATTTTAGTCGGTGCCAAAGCTAACTAGGCAAGAGTGCGTGATGCGAAAGCACAAAGTATATCATTTTAAACGAAAATAGGCAGCGAATGCTGCCTATTTCCTACTTTTTAACGAATTATTGGCCAGCTTTTAGCTTCATGAAGTACTCTTCATATTTTACAGTTTTATCACCGACAGCGGCTTGCCACTCAACTCGATCTAAATCTTCTTGAGATGGGAACAGAGCAGGGCTGTCTTTGAATTTCTCATTAGAAGCTTTCACACCAGTTAAATAGCCAGTGTCACGAGAAATTTGCTCAGCGATTTCAGGACGAAGCAAAAAATCGATCATCTTGTGTGCTGCTTCTACGTTTTTCGCACCAGAGCTGATAGCGAAGTTATCAACCCAACCAATACCACCTTCTTTAGGGAAAACTAGCTTAATGGGTAAACCTTCATTTTGCGCAGCAGCAGCAGAACCATTCCACAACATACCTAAGCCTACTTCACCAGAAAGATAAGGTGCAGCAGGGTTGTCTGAGTTAAAGACCAATACATTTGGCATTAACTTTTGTAGTTCAGCGTAAGCTTCATCGATTTGTTTTTCGTCTGTTGTGTTACCAGAATAACCTAACTTACGAAGTGCAATATGGAAAACTTCACGAGTATCGTCCATTAGCATCAACTGACTAGCTAGTTCCGGTTTCCAGAGATCACCCCAACTTTGGAAGTCGTTAGGATCGTACATATCAGTATTAACGGCTAGGCCAGTGATAGCAACTACGTGTGGAATCGAATAATCGTTATTAGGATCATAGGGTTTATTTAGATAGTTGCTATCAAGGTTTTGGAAATTACTTAATTTCGATTTATCGATCTTTTGTAGCATGCCTTCATCGCGCATTTTTGACACGAAGTAGGTAGATGGAACCACAAGATCGTAACCTTCATTGTGTGTTTTTAGCTTTGCATACAAAGTTTCATTCGACTCATAAGTTGAATAAATCACTTTGATGCCGGTCTCTTTAGTAAACTGTTCTAAGAGGCTGCTATTGATGTACGGCCCCCAGTTCATGAATACTAGTTCCTTGTTTTCGTCCGCTGTTACTGCTCCAGAGAACAAAGAAAGCGCACATGCACTACCAGCTAATAGAGTAGCCCATTTTTTCATTGACGTTAGCTCCAAACCAAACGTTGCCTACGTTGTAGGCGTTAGATAGAAAAACAGAATGACTGACTGCCATTCTGTTTCGTGTAAAGTATTACAACTTGGCAATTCTACTGTACTTTTTCCTTGGCTACCAACTGTGATGCAATAACCAGTAGCAAAGAAACAACCAACATTACCGTAGCTAAAGCATTTACCTCCGGAGAAATACCCACTTTAACCATTGAGTAAATCTTTAACGGTAGAATTTCATAAGTAGGGCCGGTCACAAACGAACTAATGATCACATCATCTAAAGACAGTGTGAAACTCAACAACCAACCAGCTGCAACCGCAGGTTTAGCCAGTGGCAGGATAATTTTTTTCAAAATAACCCATTCACCAGCACCCAGATCTTTTGCCGCTTCTAGCATTTTCACATCAAACCCGTTGAGGCGGCTATAAACTGTCACCACAACAAAAGGTAAACAGAAAGTAATGTGGGCAATCAGCAGCGTAAAGAAACCTAACTGAGCACCTAATACTAAGAATAGTGCAAGTAGCGAAATTGCCATGACAATATCTGGGGACATCATCACAACAAACAACATGCCATTAACTGCACGCTTTCCCTTAAATTGGTAACGGAATAGGGCAACAGCCGTTAGGCTACCGATAATGGTTGCTGCGGTGGCTGAAAACACGGCAATATTGAGTGAATGCCAGGCGGCTTGAACCAAGCTGTCATTGGCAGCCAAAGCGTGATACCACTTAGTGGTAAATCCACCCCATTTGATACCAAACTTATTTTCATTAAATGAGTTAACGATCAGCACAATGATTGGCAAATACAAAAATGCATATACCAAGCTCATAAAGCTAAATCTAATTGTTTTTGCCATTAGTCTAGCTCCACTTTCTTATTCAATAACTTACCAGCACGGTAGTAAGCATACAGCATCACCGCCATAGCAAGAGTGAGGGCAATACTGGTCGCAGCGCCAAATGGCCAATCGCGAGCATTAAGAACCTGACTCTTAATTACGTTACCGATCAATAAGTTTTTCGCTCCACCTAACAAGTCAGCAATGTAGAACATTCCTAATGCAGGCAGTAACACTAGTAAGCAACCACCAATAATGCCAGGCATCGTCAGTGGCAAAACAACTTTTAGCAAGGTTTGAAGTTTATTGGCGCCAAGGTCGCGCGCTGCTTCTATATAAGTACCATCCAACTTTTCAATCGCTGAATAGAGCGGAAGAATCATAAAAGGAAGCAAGATATAAACTAAACCAATCATCACAGCGGTTTCGGTGTACATAATACGTAATGGTTTATCAATAATATCTAAACCAAGTAATGCTTGGTTTAAGATACCTTGTGTGCCTAAAACAATTTTTAATCCGTAAGTACGGATCAGTGAATTGGTCCAAAAGGGCACAATCACCAAGAACAACATGATAGGACGCCATTTTGCAGGCATCTTGGCAACAATATAAGCAAACGGATAACCGATAACTAAGCACAGCAAGGTTGCCACAATAGCCATATAAAAAGAGTGCATTAGCACTTTGGCATACAGTGGATCTAGTAGACGCGTATAGTTATCCAGTGTGAATGTAAGCTCGATTAAATTAGCTTCATCACGAGTCAAAAAGCTAGTACCGATAATCATTAGGTTTGGGATCAATACAAACAGTACTAACCACCCAACAATCAGTGTGATAATAGCATTTTGAAGACTAAGCTTCTTGCTCATCATCGAGTACTACCTCCCAGCTTTCCACCCAAGTTATTGCGACTTTTTGACCAAGAGAGTGATCAACATCAGGATCATCTTCGTTGAAAAATTCGCTTACTGTCACACGCATGCCTGATTCTAATTCAACGACAGATTCAAGAGTCATTCCTTTGTAGGTACGCTCTGTCACGTGGCCCACAATGCCTCTTTCTTCCGATTCTTTGATTTCTTCGATGCGAAGATCTTCAGGGCGCAACAATACTTGTAATTTGTGTCCGGGTTGTACATCTTGGTCGTGATACACCACGGATTCAACACCTTCGATATGGGCTCGAATGCGTTTCTCATCAATGCGCTCTAGCGTTTCAGCATTAAATACGTTGATCTCGCCGATGAAGCGTGCCACGAATAGGTTTTTCGGCTCTTCATAAATCTCACGTGGAGAACCATCTTGTTCAATTTTCCCGTCACGCATAACAATGATGCGATCAGACATTGATAGTGCCTCTTCCTGATCGTGCGTTACGAAGATAAAGGTGATACCAAGCTGACGTTGCAGTTGTTTTAATTCCATCTGCATTTGCTTGCGTAATTTGTAGTCAAGTGCCGATAAAGACTCATCAAGTAACAGCACTTTAGGCTTATTCACGACAGCTCGCGCAATCGCTATACGTTGTTGTTGACCACCAGAGAGTTGGCTAGGTTTACGCTGTGCCATACTGTCTAGGCGAACCATACGTAGTGCTTCCATTACACGAGGTTCAATGTCTGCAGTAGGGACCTTTTGCATACGTAAGCCAAACGCAACATTTTCAAACACAGTCATATGCGGAAACAGAGCATAACTTTGGAATACCGTGTTAACGTGTCGCTGTTCAGCAGGAATTTGGGTGACATCTTGATTATCAAGAATGATATTTCCGTTATCAGCAGTTTCGAAACCTGCAATCATTCTTAATACTGTTGTTTTACCACAGCCAGAAGGTCCAAGTATCGTTAAAAATTCACCGTGATTAACATCAAGGTTTAACCCGCCGATGATTTCCTTACCATCGAAACTTTTACTAATACCAGAAAGACGAACTACTGGTTTTCCTACTGATTTTTTTGCGTTCAACGTCTGTTTTTCTCCCACCTTGTTCTTAGGGATGCCTATGATACGGCCTGCTGCCATATGCGCTTGAGGCGCGAATCATAATCATCAAAAGAGTGAATTCAAAGTTTTTTCTTATCTTGATACAGAAAAAGTTTTGTAGGTCTTAGCTAAGATTGCTTACCATAGTCATTCGACCATGATTAAATGTATCAAATTGATTAATTATCAACCAAATAACTCATAATGCAAGATCAGTTTCGAGTTCTGATTTTGGACTAAACTGCATTGCGGTATAATGAAACGAATTTTGTGACTCAATTCAGACAGCAGAATTATTATTGCTGTCTAGGACATTTTATGAATAACGATATCGAAAAAGATTTCAACCTAGGCGGAAGCGTAGAACGCGCTCTAAAAGGGGACTGTGATATTAAGGCTGGAGCAGTCCTTAAAGAAGCATGGGACTGCACAATTAAGCAATTTATCTCTTTTACACCAGCAATTGTCATTCTTCTGTTTGTACAGTTAGCTATCTTTTATATTGCATTAAAACTGCAATTAGGTGAGCCATCTATTATTTTAGATGCATTACAAAAACCTGATGGATTTACTCAAAGTATCGTTGAAGCTATTTTCGTAGCTAATTTTAGTTACGAAGTGGTCAGTGCACCCATTTTTGCAGGCGTGAGCTTAATGGCAATGAGCCATGCGGCAGGGCTAAAAACGCAGCCTAGACATATTGCCAAAGGTTTGCAGTTTACCATTCCGGTTATTTTAGCAACACTGTTTAGCTTGGTGCTACAAGGGATTGCTGGAATGATTTTTCCGCTACTTTCTCTTTACCTGTCATTGGCATTCAGTAACTCCATCTTGCTGATTTGTGAAAAGCGAGTGCCACCAATGCAATCACTGCTTTTATCATTGCGAGCGGTAAACAAAAAAATCGTACCTATCGCAATGATTTATCTTGTCGTTATGGTGATGTTCATTACTGCTGCTCTATTTTATGGCATCGGTTTCATTTTTGTATTGCCTTTCTTTTTCCATGCAAAAGGCATCATTTATCGCAATATGTTTGGAATAAAACTCAAAATAGTGGCTACAAATCAATCAGATAACAATAACTCACAGGTGTTCAATGCGTAAAATAATTTTATTAGCTACTTTCAGCCTCATTGCTGTGAGTTGTAGCGTATATTATGTACAACAAACCTCAACAGAGACTACGTATTACCATGATGTTCCTGAGTTACAAGATGCACATATTGTTGGTAAAGCTCCCAACTTTACTGAAATAACCGATATCAGTGAGAAAAAGCACACCTTCTTCTCATTTTTAAAACCCGGTATTGCTTGGGAAAATAGACGAGTCCTACAAGAAAGAGAAAACCTTAACAATATTAAGGATAACTTCCTCGCGAATAAACTCTCTAATGACAATATAAAGCAAGCTAAAAAACTGGCAGAAAATTACGATTTGTCACTTAATGAGCAAGGCGTAGATCAGAAATGGATAGACGACATGCTTCATCGTGTTGATGTGTTGCCTGAAGCATTGGTTCTGACTCAAGCGGCTAATGAATCAGCTTGGGGGACATCTCGCTTTGCTACAGAGGGGAACAACTATTTTGGTCAGTGGTGTTACAGTGAGGGTTGTGGTCTTATTCCACTCAAACGTGGGGAAGGTATGACACATGAAGTCGCCAGCTTTAGCTCAGTACAAGAATCTATTCATCGTTATTTTATGAACGTGAATAGAAATGCCGCGTACTACGATTTACGTGAAATTCGTTACGGACTTAGAGAAAACAATGCAAACCTACTTAGCGCTGACAGTGCCATGGAAATGGTCAATGGGTTACTAAAATACTCAGAACGAGGTGAAGCCTATGTTCAAGATCTTCAATCGATGATGCGCCATAACCAACAATTTTGGACAGAATAGATAATAACAATGAAAAAATTACCCTTAACTCTACTTACGACTTTGGTGTTTAGCGCTAGTGTTTCATTTCCGATTCAAGCGCAAGAATATATGTTTACGTACTCTAAACTGTTTTCTCAGTTGAAGAACAACGTGAAAGATGATTATAAAGATGTCAAAGTCGGTTTCTTTTTCGTCAACGCGCAAACCAAAAAACTCTGCCCAATAGAAAAAGCGTGGATGGAAAAAGAAAAGCATTACGAGGAACTTAGTACCAGCATTAACCATGAGCTTTTATTGCCCTTAGATGACAATTTACGCCAAGCCAATCCTTTGATCTTTGTTGATACTCCACAGGATATGCGTTGTGATTTTTCAACTGTAGTAATGACTAAAACGCCATTTGAAGGGCAGGTAAGTTATGAGCAAGTGGCTACATTGCTCCCTCAAATGCAAAGCTTACTTGAAGAGCTCGGCGGGATGTTTGCCAGTTGGTTTACACCGGATGTATCGGGTGTAACACTTGAATTCGCTAATAATCTTGACTCAAATATTGTGCTGAGCAACGGTCAAACTATTGCGATAAAAAACGGTAAAGCTCAAGTAGCGGTAGAGCAAATCGGTAATGGTGGCTACATGCAGCTACCAGAGCAAACCGTCCGAGTTTTGCCTTACCTTCCCAATGCTAAGAAGTAAAATCAATACAGGGCTGCTAATAAGCAGCCCTGTACGGCAACGTTCTATTCTTTAGTCGATTTCTCAGAGATTAGTCACATCGAGTTTTAAGTTTGGATCAAACTCCATGACTCGGTCTTCGTCATTAATTACAGGAATTGGCATTTCTTCTTTATCAAAACCAATATCACCACCATTGATAACACCCGAATCTCGATTTATCGATTTAAAATCAAACAAGTTGTAATCGGCTAGGTGACTTGGCACGACATTTTGCATCGCACTAAACATGGTTTCAATACGACCAGGGAACTGTTTGTCCCAACCATTCAACATTTGCTTGATGTTTTGACGCTGCATGTTCGGTTGAGAACCACATAAATTACAAGGGATGATTGGGTAATCACGCATTGCAGCATATTTGATGATGTCTTTCTCACGACAGTAGGCAAGCGGACGAATCACCACATGCTCACCATTGTCTGACACTAGCTTTGGTGGCATGCCTTTGATCTTACCGCCGTAAAACATATTCAAAAACAGAGTTTCAAGAATATCATCACGATGGTGGCCTAGAGCTATCTTGGTTGCGCCAATTTCTTTAGCGGTGCGATACAAAATTCCACGACGTAAACGAGAACAAAGCGAACATGTCGTTTTCCCCTCTGGTATTTTATCTTGAACGATCGAATAGGTATCTTCTTCAACAATTTTGTACTCAACACCGAGTTTGTCTAAGTATTCAGGCAAAATATGTTCTGGAAATCCTGGCTGTTTTTGATCCAAGTTCACAGCAACAAGTTCAAAGGAGACAGGAGCACTTTTTTGAAGGCTCATCAGAATCTCAAGCATGGTAAAGCTATCTTTGCCTCCAGAGAGACATACCATGATACGGTCACCATCTTCGATCATATTGAAATCAGCAATTGCCTGACCAGTATTACGGCGAATACGCTTCTGAAGTTTATTGAAATTGTATTGTTGAGCCTTAGTGCGCTCTTGAGTTTGCTCTGTCATCAGCTTGTTGTCTTTTAATCTCAAAACAAAATGAAGTGCGTATGATACGGATAAATAGCTCAGATGCTAGTTCTAACAAACAGAGAATGTAAAAAATCCCCTTTACCTTAGCAAAGGGGAGCAGATAGTTGATGATTAATGAGACTAAATTGCAGTTTTAGGATCTAATGGGCTGACATAACCGTTAGGTTTTAGCGCTAAAACATCACAATTGATTTTATCTATCACTTGCTCAGCGGTGTTGCCAATAAACACCGCTGACAAACCGGTACGTCCAGTGGTTCCTAGAATAACCATCGCTGCATTCAATTTTTCTGCTGACTGAGGGATGACATCTTCGGGTAAGCCTTGTTCAACCAGAGTTTGGGATTCATCAATACCGTGTTTTTGTCTCAACGCTTTCATCGATGTTAAGTGATGCCCACGAACGGCATCGCTGTAAGTTGTTGGGTCAAACTCTGGTAATTCAATAGTAATGTTAGCTGGAGTGACTGGGTATGAATTGACAAGGTAAGCTGTCGCACCCAAACGAGCGGTCAAACTTTTAAGTTGTTCGACCATGCAGTCATTCAGATCTAAATGGGTTGGGTTTTCAGACCCCACATGAACTGATGCAATAATATTGGCATTTTCCGGCCAATCTGCATTTTTTACCAGTAGGACAGGGGTTGGACATTTGCGTAAAAGATGCCAATCCGTCGGAGTAAAAATGACCGATTCCAAAATATCATGCTTGCGCGTGCTTTTGATCAATATGTCATGCTCACCAGCAAACACTTCAGCAATGATTGCTTCATAAGGGCGGTTATGCCAGACAACTTTAACATCAAATTGAACGGACCCATTAATATAAGGTCCTGCCACATTCTTCATCCACTGCTCTCGTTGGTGAATCACACCACGACGCATCGCATCACGCTCATCGAGAGAGAGCATGGAGGTCATATCATAGGAGAAATCATATATTGATAGGAAAAAAGTAATATGGCTAGTAGAGGAGCTCTGTTTGGCCAGTTGCATCGCTCTAGCAAGGGCTGGTTGCTCGTCATGATTAATGTCGGCAACAACTAAAATTTTGCTGTAAATACTCATAACAACTCCTTAAGTGTGGAGAAGGGTGTTAATGTTACTTTAGCTTATAACAGACGAGAGTTTTAGCAAATACATTGGGATTTTAGTAGAAGTATGATGTAGCTCATTTAAGGGCTACATCATTGAAGTTACTTAGTTTCTTTCGATACGCCAGCGAGATCCATCAATGCATCATGATCAAGGATAGTAATGTATTTTCCTTTCACACTCAGAATCTCTGATTTTTGGAAGCGGCCTAGCAAACGGCTGATCGTTTCAACGGTTAAGCCAAGGTAGTTACCAATATCACCGCGTGTCATAGTCAAACGAAACTCTCTCGGGCTAAAACCACGTTGAGAGAAGCGGGTAGAGAGGTTGTATAGAAAAGCAGCAAGCCTTTCTTCAGCATTCTTCTTTGAAAGCAGAAGAATCATCTCTTGATCACCTTTAATCTCATTACTCATCAAACGCATAATTTGCTGACGTAATTTTGGCATCTTGCCAGAAAGGTCATCGAGAATCTCATATGGAATTTCACACACCATAGAGGTTTCTAGTGCTTGTGCAAAGCTTGGGTGCAAGTCTTCAGTAATGGCATCAAAACCAACCAGATCACCAGCTAAATGGAATGCGGTAATTTGCTCATCACCTTGTTCTGTGATGGTATAGCTTTTGATTGTACCCGAACGAATAGCATAGAGAGACTTAAGGTCATCACCGGCTTTAAACAGTTCTTGTCCTTTTTGGATCGGTTTCTTGCGCTCAATAATTTGATCAAGCTGATCAAGTTCAGATTCATTGAGTGTAAAGGGAATACAAAGCTGGCTAATACTGCAATCTTGACAGTGAATTGCACAACCACCAGATTGAATGCGCTTTGCCGCAGGCTTTTCAGAAATCATAACAACCTTTCACTATTTGATATACATCAATATTTTAGCATTCCTTAACCCTAAAGGATAGTTAAAAAAGCCGCATATAATCAGTCATCTACCATGTAGATGATAAAATACTCACTGCACCATATGCCGTATATAGGCCGTAAGATATGATAAAAATCGCAGCAAAATGACGAAATATTGTAGATTGTTGAATTTTTTCTAATTGATGGGCTCCGTAACCTACCAGCAGCATGGCGGGCAGCGTTCCTAGGCCGAAAGCCCCCATGACAAAAGCACCAGATAGCGCACTGCCTGAAACTACAGACCAAGTGAGAACTGAATAGACGAGGCCGCAAGGTAGCCATCCCCAGATGAATCCAAAAGGCACGGCGTACCACGACTTTTTAAGAGGTAATAGTGATTTACCAAGAGGAGAAATTATACGCCATAGTTGCTGGCCCATTTTTTCAAGCTTTAATAGTCCAAACCACCACCGACCAACATACAGGCCGAGCACAATCATTAAACAAGCTGCAATCAATCTTAACCAAACCAAGGAATGATTAAGCATCGATAGCTCAGACATAGAGGCAGCAAGGCCGCCTAATAAACCACCGATTAACATGTAGCTAACGATACGCCCACAATTGTAGAACAGAAGCAGCACTGGAAGACGAGCGTTTTTAGTTTGTCCAAGGGTTAGCAGCGATGCAATACCGCCACACATTCCCATGCAGTGACCCGCACCAAGCAAACCAATCACAAATGCACCAATCCAATCAGGCGTCATTTTTTTCTTCTTTTGAGGTTAGTTTTTCATCCTCGTCAAATAAGATATTGTGGCCTTGACGCTCTAAATCTTCGAACTGCTCACTTTTGACTGCCCATAGGAAAATGACAACAGCAACTGTTACAAGTACGATAGCAATAGGGATGAGTATATAAAGACTTTCCATTTACTTACCTTGATTCTTTAATAGCCGCAACGAGTTAGAAACAACGATAATAGAACTCGCCGACATGCCAACAACGGCAATATAAGGTGCAACAAGTCCAGATACCGCTAGCGGCAAAATCACTAAATTATAACCCAATGACCAAGCTAAATTTTCTCGGATGATTTTGCGTGCTTTGATAGCCAAAACCCTAGCTTCCAGCAATTTATCTAACTTATCACCGAGCAGAACCATATCGGCTGATGCTTTAGCGACATCGGTACCACCGCCCATAGCAACAGATAAATGAGCCCCTGCGAGTGTCGGTGCATCATTAATACCATCACCCACCATCATCGAAACATCACTGCTTGGTAGCGACTTTAAGTAGTTCAATTTATCTTCAGGTTTTGCACCGGAGACGACAGTATCAATGTTCATCTCTGAGGCGACATGGTTTGCATTTAGCTCTGAATCACCCGTTAATAACGTTATCTTTATCCCTTCGTTATGAAAACGGTCGATAAATGCCTTGGCTTCTCGGCGAATAGGGTCTCGATAGGTAAAAGTAGCAATATGCTGGCCACCGAGTGACAGATAGATGCTGTTTGGCTGTTGGTTGGTCGTATTTCCCAGTACATACTCTGCACTGCCAATACAAATAACTTTATCTTGGTAGCGACCTTCAATACCTGAACCAATGATATTTTGAACATCATCGACCGAATACTGCTCATCGCTATAACTTCGGAAAGCACGTGCGATGGGGTGGTTGGCATGTTTTTCTAATGATGCCGCTAGCGCTAAACATGTATTTTTATCAATATCGCTAACAACCTCAACACCGCTGATTTCGATATCACCATGGGTTAATGTCCCCGTTTTATCGATAACCAAATGATTCACTTTGCAAAGCGTTTCGAACACGTGACTTTTACGCAGCAAAATACCAAAATCACCCATTCGAGATGTCGCACAGGTTATTGCCGTCGGGGTGGCAAGGGATAGGGCACATGGGCAAGTGGCCACTAAAACGGCTAACATAATCCAAAACGCGTCTTCCGGCTTGGTTTGATGCCAGTACAACCAAGTACCCGCTGCGATTACTAGCAAAATGGCCACAAAGTATCGTGCCACTACATCAGCAATCTCGGCAATTTTAGGCTTCGACATCTGTGCTTCATCTTGCAGTCTCACTATTTTGGAGATAACGGAGTCTTTTTTAGACGCTGTGACTTCTAGTTCAAACGATTCATCACCGTTTAATGTACCAGCAAAAACTGCATCGCCTGCTTTCTTAACAACAGGGACAGATTCTCCAGTGAGCATCGCTTCATTGATATGAATGCGACCAGCTAAGACAACACCATCGGCCGGAACGTGCTCTCCTGGTAACACTCTGATTTTGTCACCAAGTTTTAAGGTTTTAACAGGAACCTGTTCACCCTCAAGTGTATTGGCAATAGCTGGTATGAGCTTAAGCAAGTTTCCACTTGCAGCGGCAGCTTTTCTACGAGCTCTCATTTCCAAAAAGCGGCCAACCAACAAGAAGAAGGTGAACATTGAAATCGATTCAAAAAACACTTCTCCTTTTTCTGTTACGGTCGCAACCAAACTCGCCACATAAGCAAAAATTAATGCAATAGAAACCGGGACATCCATTCCAAGAGTTCGGCCTCTAAGACTGCGCCATGCATTTAAATAAAAGGGCAGTGCAGAATAGAGCAATACAGGTGTTGCAAAGATCAAACTTACCCAACGAAAATAATTACGGAACTCGGAGTCAAGATCACCAAACACTTCAAGGTACAGAGCGACAGCCAACATCATCACTTGCATTGTTGCCAAGCCTGCAATACCTAAGCGATATAAGTATTGTTTCATTGAGCGATGATACTCAGCTTCATGAGCATCCGCTTCAAACGGGGCAGCTTTGTAGCCTAACTTATGGATAACAGAAAGAAGTTCACTGAGACGTGTTTGTGTTTTGTCCCAACTTAATAATGCTCGGTTAGTTGTGGTATTAACACGGATAGAGAGCACACCATTTTTGTTTGATAGCTGTTTCTCAATTAACCAAGCACAAGCGGCGCAAGAAACGCCATCAAGCGACAAAGTGACCTCCGAGGTGCCGTCATGGTTGTGCACAAACTCTGACTGCACGTCATCATTGTCATAATGAATTAAGGCTTTAAGTTGTTCAGGAACAAGATCAACTTTATCCGCTTTAGTGGTGCGGTACTGATAGTAGGAAACAAGACCGCTATCAATAATAGTTTGAGCGACGCTTTCACATCCTGGACAACACATGTCCCTTTCTTCACCTAAAATTTCAACTTTATAATCCGTGTTGGCTGGTACATCTTCACCACAGTGGTAACACGCTTTGCACATAATTTTAATTCATTAATTGAGTTGAAGTAGCGACAGGGAAAGTAACACGACCTTGAATTAACCACTCAGCATCATGCGGTGTTAACTCAATAAACCAAGGTCCTTGCAGCGGTGAAGGAAGGGTAATACGGTAAGTACCTTGAGCGTCAGATGTCACTAACTGAGTAAAATCACGGTCAGGCAATGTACGGTGAGCAAACATCATTTTAATTGCTGGGTAATGGTCAAGCTTACCCTTATTAAATTTGAAAACGATATCGTTACCTTCAGAATAAATCTCTGAGCTTAAGTGAAGTGCTTTTGCTTCGTTGATTTTCGAAAGATCGATATTAATGCCTTTACCTTTTTTATAGTAATCCTCAGTGACTAATGACACTGAATTCTGAGAAAAAACGATCACCGTCGCAATTGTCCATACCACAACAGTCAGTGGCAGAATAATCAGGAACCACGGCCAAAATTGTTTATACCAAGGCTTTACCATAAAAAAGTTCTCAACAACAAAATAAAGAAGGCTAATAAAATAAAGGAAAGACAGCCCCTTAGAAAGGGGCTGTTATTGAAATGTTACTTATTATCAGTGTTACTCAAGCTCCAAACGTAAGCTGCAACAAGTTGAACTTTGTCTTCACCTAAGATATCAATCCAAGCAGGCATAACACCAGAGCGGCCATACATAACAGTTTGAGTCACATCTGCACGTGAATCACCAAACAACCAATATTGGTCTGTTAAATCTGGTGCACCTACCGCTGGGTTACCTTTACCATCTGTACCATGACAAGCAGCACAAACAACAAAGCGCGCTTTACCCGCTTCGGCTTCTCTTGCATTCACAGAACGACCAGAAAGGCTAAGCGCATAGCTGACCACTTCTTTAACACCTTGTTCGCCAAGCGCATCTTTCCACGCAGGCATTTGACCAATACGCCCATGCCTGATGGTGGTAACAATCGCTTCCGGTTCTCCGCCATACAACCACGCGTTATCCGTTAAATTAGGGAAACCACGCTGACCACGAGCATCTGAGCCGTGACATTGCGAACAGTTTTGAAGAAACAAACGTTGACCAACCTTCAATGCATCAGAATCGGCTGCTATTTCAGGAATAGGGCGTAATTCAGAATCACCATTGTAAGCTAAGCGTTTGAATGCCTCGCCAAAGTAGGTATCTGCATCGTCTAGCTCTTTAGCGTATTGCACGAGAACTTTGTTTTGCTGTGATGCTTCAATCGATGCTTTTGATTCTTCAAGAGAGCGAACCTTTTGGTCTGAACTCTGCCAACCAAGCACACCTTTAAAGTTGCCAAGGCCAGGGTAAAGCGTTAGATATACTGCTGCGAAAACAAAAGTACTCACAAACAGATATGTCCACCACTTTGGCAACGGGTTGTTTAGCTCACGAATGCCGTCGTATTCGTGCCCCATGTCAGAACCCTCTTCGACACCCATTTTATCTTTTAGGCACCAAACAAGAACAATTGCACAGCCAAGTAATGTACCAACGGTAATTACGATGATCCAAAGACTCCAAAATGTAGTCATTACTTAGTCACTCCTTGTTCTTTAGAGGTTTTTGGTGGTTCATCAGCAAAAATTAGGTTGGCATCCTCGTCAAAACGAGCTTTACGGTTTTTACCGTAGGCCCACCAAACCACACCAATAAAGCACACAAACAACACTATGGTCCAAATACTGTGAATAGTACCGATATCCATAATTCCTCCTTACTTCATTGCGTGACCAAGAGATTGAAGATAAGAAATGATTGCATCCATTTCAGTTTTACCTTCTACATCTTTCGCCGCATTCGCGATTTGTTCATCCGTGTATGGGACACCAAACTGGTTACGGAACAGTTCAAGCTTGCTCTGCGTTAACTCGCCGTCTAAGACGTTCTTCGCTAACCAAGGGAAACCGGGCATGTTTGATTCAGGCACGAGCTCACGAGGATCCATTAAGTGAGCACGATGCCATTCATCAGAGTAACGACCACCAACACGAGCCAAATCTGGACCAGTACGCTTAGAACCCCATAAGAATGGATGTTCCCATACACTTTCACCAGCAACCGAATAGTGACCATATCGCTCAGTTTCAGAACGGAATGGACGAATCATTTGGCTATGGCAAACGTTACAACCTTCACGGATATAGATATCGCGACCTTCAAGTTGTAAGGCAGTATAAGGCTTAAGGTTTTCTACTGGTTCAGTTGTTTGCTTTTGGAAAATCAATGGTGTGATTTCAACTAAAGCACCCCAACTGATCGCGAAAATGATAAAGATAGCCAACAAACCAACATTGCGTTCAATGATCTCATGGCGATTTTTAGAATTAGAACTCATTCTTTCAATCTCCTTATGCCGGTTGCGGAATAGCTTTTAAGCTATCGTTAGGTGCGCTGATTGTCTTATACGTGTTGTAAGCCATTAGGAACATACCTGATAAGAAGATAAATCCACCAATGAATCGAACAGTATAGAACGGGTAAGAGGCTTGTACTGACTCAACAAAGCTATACGTCAACGTGCCATCAGAGTTAACCGCGCGCCACATTAGACCTTGCATTACACCTGAGATCCACATTGCTACGATGTAAAGAACTGTACCGATAGTAGCTAACCAGAAGTGAGCATTGATTAGACTTACCGAATACATGCGTTCTTGATTAAATAGGCGAGGGATCAAATGATAAACCGAACCGATAGAAACCATCGCAACCCAACCTAACGCACCGGAGTGAACGTGACCAATGGTCCAATCAGTGTAATGCGATAATGCATTGACTGTCTTAATTGACATCATTGGACCTTCGAAAGTCGACATACCGTAGAAAGAGAGTGACACGATTAAAAATCGTAAAATAGGGTCATAACGGAGTTTATGCCATGCACCTGACAAGGTCATAATACCGTTGATCATCCCACCCCAAGATGGCGCAAATAGCACCAGTGACATCACCATACCCAGAGACTGAGTCCAATCCGGTAGAGCCGTGTAATGCAAATGGTGTGGACCTGCCCAGATATAGAGTGAGATTAAAGCCCAGAAGTGGACGATTGATAAACGGTATGAGTAAACAGGGCGTTCAGCTTGCTTAGGTACGAAATAGTACATCATACCTAGGAAACCAGCCGTCAGTAGGAAACCTACTGCGTTGTGGCCGTACCACCACTGGACCATTGCATCCACAGCACCTGAATAAATCGAATATGATTTACCCATAGAGACAGGAATAGCCATGCTATTTACAATATGCAAAACAGCAACAGTGAGGATAAAGGCACCGAAGAACCAGTTTGCAACATAGATGTGAGAAGTCTTACGCTTGACTAATGTTCCAAAGAACACGACAGCATAAGAAACCCATACTAGCGCAATGGCAATATCAATAGGCCACTCTAATTCAGCATATTCTTTGCCCGAGGTATACCCGAGAGGCAATGTTATCGCTGCAGATACAATGATTGCTTGCCATCCCCAGAAGGTAAATGGAACAAGAGGACCACCAAATAAACGAGTTTGACAGGTACGCTGAACAACATAATAAGATGTTGCAAATAGGGCACTTGTACCAAACGCAAAAATAACCGCATTAGTATGCAGAGGACGTAAGCGACTGTACGTCAACCACGGCGTATCAAAGTTTAGCTGTGGCCAAACTAATTGAGCGGCAATCAAAACACCAACAGCCATACCAACAATTCCCCAGAGAATAGTCACTAGGGTAAACTGACGGACGACTGTATAGTTATAGTTTTGTTCAAGCTGCTTTTCTTGGCTCATTTGCATGCTTCCAATTTCTAATTAACTACACTTTACTTCCAACACGACACTTGTCGTAATGCCCCCCAAATCCACAATAGAAATAGAGTTTTATCAAAACGTTATTAACTATTGCTGACTTTAAAAAAAAGTGGCATTTTCAACACGCAACTATACTGCAATTAACAATTCAATGACAGAGTAGTAACCTTACAGTTGGTCTGGATTAGCTCTTTTATTTCAAAACTTTGAAGTTTGTTACACGAGGAACACACAATAATGGCTGCAGAAAAGCTTACAAAACACAGACTTGCTCAAATAACCATCACACTAATAATTCTTATGGGCGCCTTCATATGGCGCACTCTTTCTTATAACAATCTCGAACAAAAAACTTGCAACCCAAACCCCAATTGTTCCGTATTTGTAAATGGTGAGAAAATTACCATCGAAAAAAGTGCTGATAACCCACTGCAGCTTGTTTTGTCGCCGTTTTCACCTAAAGTTTATATACAAACAAATGGCATAATTACGCACAATGCTGACTATTGGCTAATTCAACAAAACTCGTTAAATAGCCCAGTCAAATTCAGCATAATCGAAAAGTAAATGTAGTTTTCTTGTAAGAAAATGAATGAAATACGAGACAAGCCTTAAAGAGTTCAACTTATCATTTTATACAAATCTCAATATAAAGTATAAATAGCTCAGGACACGACTACATACATATGCAGTATGCGGCTTATTACCAAAACAACTCAAAAAACAGATCCTATTCAAGCAATTGAAGAATTATTATTATCTGTAGAAAAAGATAACTTATCGAGTATCGTTTGTTACTACACAGAAGATTACTCAGCCAACCTTTTGTCATCAGAACTTGCGAAACATCTACCTCAAACTCCAATTATTGGATGCTCTTCCTGCCGAGGAGTCATGACAGAGTATGGCTTCATTGAAGGGCCTGTGATTGGCGTGATATTAATTTACGATAATAGTTTTAGCGCATTTGGTACTGGTTTTGCCGATTTGGCAAATCCGAAAGATATCAAAACTACAGTCAACCAAGTATTAGATCACGCATTGGTTAATGCCAACCGAATAGGCGAGGTTCCTAGTTTAATTGTTTTGCATTCAACACCTGGGCATGAAGAACGTTTAATTCAATCTATTGACAATAAATTCGGAACACAGATCCCCATTATTGGTGGCTCAGCCGCAGATAATCAGATTGAAGGGAATTGGTCTATTTTCACTGAGGCTGGCGCAACGAAAGATGGTTTTGCCGTTCAGCTTTTCTTTCCGTCAAAGCCTTTAAACACAGGCTTTAGTGCCGGTTATTCACCAACCGAGTTTTCTGGAATAGTGACTAAGGCTAGTGGGCGTTATATTTTAGAAATAGACAACGAACCCGCTAAAAGACTATATAAAGAGTGGGTTAGTGATCATTCTAGCGTGAACATATGCGAGCAGTACATTTTTGAAGATGTAACACGTTTTCCATTGGGTCGGATTGCTGGCAGCTTGTACCAACAGCCTTACTACAAACTATCGCATCCAGTTAGGATGACTAGAAGTGGCGCGTTAGAGCTTTTTACGGATATTACGGAAGGTGATGAAGTTACATTAATGACCGGTTCAAGAGATCAGCTTATTACTCGAGCCTCAAGGGTTTTCAAACAAGTAAATACTGGGAACTATCACGATACCGCTATTTTAGGTGCCATTGCGATTTTTTGCGCAGGTTCAATGCTTACTCTCGGATCAGATATCACTAAAGTTCATGAGCAAATCAAAGCACAAATTGGTGACTATCCTTTTATTTGCCCATTTACTTTTGGTGAACAAGGAAGATTCATTGGTGGTGAAAATGCGCATGGAAACTTGATGATTTCATCGGTCATATTTTACGACTTGGAGTGAAGATGAGCACTACATTGCTTGAGCAACTCAATGAAACTTTACTTGAATTGCAACAGAGCCAAGAGCGAGAACAAATACTCGCTGAAGAGAACAAAGTCATTCTTGCTTCACTTTCTGCATTCAGTAAAGCAGAGAATAAGTATCAAATTTTTGAAGAGCTGCAAAAAGTTCTGAGCCACTACATCGATTACGATGACTTTATCGTCATATCAAAAAGTAAAGATTCGAATCAATTTATTACGTTACTTTCCTCTAATCCTCTGTTTATGCAAAAGCAATGGCTCAATGGGGTTAAGTTCCAAAGGGTTTTAAACGGTGAGTGCATTATATTATTTGAACCCAATCAACAAGACGAATTTCAGAGCCTAGTCCCTAAGCTAAAAAATCAAATTCAGTCAGCATTGATCACTGGTATACAAGCGCAAACTAGTGATTCAGTAATGTTACTATTAGGTGCTCAAAAAGGGCAATTTAGCTTAGAAAAAAAAGCCACATTAATGAGGTTTAGACCTTTATTAGAAAGGGCGATTAGTGATATTGAGCATAAAGATGGACTGCAGAAACTGGTTGAATTAAAAACACGAGAGTTATCCATTGCTCAACAATTGGCAGAACAGGCTAATCAATCAAAATCGCAATTTTTAGCAATGATGAGTCATGAGCTTCGTACACCACTTAATTCCGTTCTAGGACTTATCGACATCCTTCGCGATGACTGCGCGACCAAACATGTAGAACTGCTGGGACAAATGGAAACCTCGGCCGAGCTATTACTCGTCATCATCAATGATATTTTAGACTTAAGCAAGATAGAAGCGGGTCATTTCGAGTTACAACGTAACTGGCAATTAATTGGCGACAAGTTAACTAGCACGATGAATTACCATAGAAATGTAGCACTAAACAAAAATATTGAATTTCATGTATCAAATAAAGTCTGCCACCGACATCAATACCTTATAGATACAGTCAGGCTCTCACAAATTTTATTCAACGTGGTTGGTAATGCCATCAAGTTTACTCATAGCGGCGGTGTAAACGTACACCTGAAAACCACCAAAAATCATACTTTACAAATTATTGTAACCGACACGGGGATTGGTATTGATCAAAGCCGCCAAGAGCTTCTTTTCTCGCCATTCATTCAAGCTGATAGTTCAATCACAAGAAATTATGGTGGTACTGGGCTTGGGCTTGCAATAACCAAACATTTAGTTGAACTCATGGGCGGCAAGATAACCGTCAGCAGCGCCATTGGCCAAGGAAGCACTTTTTCAATCTCGATTCCCTTGGAAGCAAAGTCTACAGAAGAGCAGAAAGCCACCTTACCAATAAAAGATTACCGAAGCTCAAATCAAAAGACATCGCATATCTTAGTTGTTGAAGATACTAAAACAAACCAGATGGTAATCAAACTATTGCTAGAAAGGATGAGTTACAAGGTAACAATAGTCAATAATGGGCAAGAAGCCGTCGAGTATGTTAGAGAGCATAGCTGCACGATTGATTTAATATTAATGGATATATCGATGCCAGTAATGGATGGCCTTGCTGCGACAATCAAAATCAGACAACAGCAGGTTCAAGTACCAATCATCGCACTGACGGCACACGCAATGACACAAGACAAAGAGCAATGTTTACAAGCCGGAATGAATGATTTTGTTGCGAAACCAATACGCAGTAAAGAGATTCAAAAAGTATTGTGTGCGTATCTAACATAGTCTAATAACCATATAGTTAAAAACTGTAACTATATGGTTATTAGGTATTTTATGGTAAATAACGGTTATGTTTAATAAAAAAAGAGAGGACACCGAAGGGGTAATAAAGACACGTATATTGAATCCAATACATACATATTTAACATAATATACATAATACGCACCAGCGCAATGATCCAATGATCCGCTGCTAATGCTCATGTTTACTAGAATCTCTTGTTCATAAACTTGAAACATACTCAATGTGATTTCTTCGTCCGTGATTCTTTACTAGTAAATCCCTGGTGAGGAAAAACATTGCGAATACGTTGTTGAATTTTCTTTGGTACTTGCTTTGAAAAAACAAGCTTCATACCAGTACGTTGTTGATACACCTTCAACTCACCATCAAATGCAGTCACATCACCGATCTCAGAAACATTATGCTTAAAACTTGGTGGAAAATGACCTTTTGACTGGATAATTGCTCCATCTTTAAATTTCACCTTCAATACAGGTCTATCTACAGCAACCAACCAAAATATGACAACGGCAGCAATAATAATCACATACAACATATTCATTCCTTATTCAGACAACAATTTACTTAAGTCTTCTTTCAAGCTAGTAACAGTTCTGCTTGCTTTTTCGCTACGTGAAGCTTCACTGAGCAAATACTCGATGGCATCAGACAATGTACAACCTAACTCATTTGCGCGGTAAGAAAGCTTCTCCCAGACACGATAATCAAGATCAATGGATTTTTTTCTTGTGTGAAGCTGCTCAGCATTAAAATGACGTTTTCGCTTCGCTCTGATTGCCTGTTTAAGCTTGTTGTCAAGATCAAGAGCCATGTGTTGCTCTATCCATTTCAATACTAAGGTTGGCTCGTGCTCAATCTGTTGTAATTGTTCAATAGCAACCTTGGCTTCACTTTTGTCTATATAGCGAGTAATGGCATCACCATCTTTCCATTTTTTGATTAAGTACTGCCACTTCCAACCAGATTCCAAGTTTTCGAGCTGCTGATATTTCATGTCATCAATCCATTCAAAGTTAGGGTGACAGCGTAACCCAGGCTTTCAATTTGTTCAATTTTTGGATGCAAAAAAGAGAACAAGATCAATCATAATAATGATGCTGTTAGACACTACGCTTTTTCTATATAATCTGGATTCTTTTAATCAATATTGTATCTCAATGACTCAAAATATCTGGCGTTCTGTCACACCTCAGTATGATCAATTTAATTCACAACTAGCCCAATACCCTAGTCTTCCCCCTTTAGATTTATTTGAAACTCAACCAAGACTAACAAGTGCTATTGCGCAGTTTGTGCAACTTAAAGGCTTCACTCGCATGATGCTGATCAATGCGCCAGATAACTCAATTTATCGCCACTTAGTAGGCAATAAAATTCAATCGCTAATAAAATCTGCTCCAGTCATCTGTACTGAATCTATTGATGTAAAGACGATTTTCGGACAATTTAAAGCCGAAGATGGTCATATTATTAATGAAGTTCCAGGGTTGCTCGATAAAGCTGATGGTGGTTTTTTACTGGTCTCTGCAAACTTATTACTGGCGAATCCTACTTGTTGGCCAATGCTGAAAGCGGCGGTTCTAGGAGAGTATGTCAGCCCAATAAACTGTGATCCTAAATCTCCTATTCAATCTCCCATAACAAAAGCCTACGACATTAAACTTGTCATTCTCGGAGATCGTAATCAATTAGGTGATGTCGATTATATGGATGCTGATATCCACTCTAGTTTGTGCTTTTATAGCGAATTGGAGTTAGATCTGAAGATTGATGAGCAAACGATTTCTATTTATTTAGCCTACTTACGTTGGATATCAGAAACTTATGGTTTGCCAGCATTAACAGAAAATGCGATCACTACGCTAATGACCGCAGGAGCCCGTTTTACTGAAGACCAACATTATGCACCTTTATGTGTTATGTGGCATCGCGCTCTACTTGAAGAAGCGGCCCTAGAATCTAATTTTAAAACAATCGCTGATGAACATATTGAACTTGCTCTTGATAAACGATACTTCCGTGAATCCTATCTGCCACAACGTGCGCTTGACGACATTATTGACGGACAAGTGATCATTGAAACACAAGGTGAACAAGTTGGTCAGGTAAATGGTTTAACGGTCATTGATGTAGCAGGCCACCCACTAGCCTATGGTGAACCAGCGCGCATTTCATGTGTCATACACTTTGGTGATGGTGACATCGCTGATGTTGAACGTAAAGCGGAGCTTGGCGGTAATTTGCATGCGAAAGGCATGATGATCATGCAAGCTTTCTTGAGCAGTTCGATGAATTTAGATGCCCCGCTCCCTTACTCAGCATCTGTTGTGTTCGAACAGTCGTACAGTGAAGTTGATGGTGATAGCGCTTCGCTTGCCGAGCTTTGCTCATTGGTCAGCGCACTCGCTGAACATCCAATTAACCAACAGATCGCTGTTACTGGTGCTGTCGACCAATTTGGTCGGGTTCAAGCGGTCGGTGGTCTAAATGAAAAAATTGAAGGTTTTTATCACGTTTGTAAGTATCAGGGTTTTACTGGTGAACAAGGTGTTATTTTACCGACAACCAACTTGAAACATCTTGCTCTTCATAAAGATGTGGTAAATAGCATTAAGCGTGGGGAGTTTCATATTTGGCCGGTCTCAACTGTAGATGAAGCCGTACCAATTTTGATGGGAACACCATTTAGAGGCGATGATGAAGATAGTATCATCAATAAAATAGCGCAACGTATTGAAAACTTTGAAAGACATGAACTATCGCAAGGGATCGTAGAACGCATCAAAAACTGGTTTGTTTAGTACTGATCGGAGTTGTTTAGCGTACACGCGTTCACTAATATCCCCCCTATCAAAAATTGGAGTAATTAATAATGCAGAATAAACGTGACTCATACAACCGTGATGACCTTTTAGCTTCCAGCCGTGGTGAGCTTTTTGGTCCAGGATACCCTCAACTACCAGCACCAAATATGCTGATGATGGATCGTATCCCTAAAATGTCAGAAACTGAAGGTGAATACGGTAAAGGCCTTATTCTTGCTGAATTAGACATCACTCCTGATCTTTGGTTCTTTGACTGCCATTTCCCTGGTGACCCAGTAATGCCTGGTTGTTTAGGGTTAGATGCAATGTGGCAACTCGTTGGCTTCTTCCTAGGTTGGGTTGGCGGCAAAGGAAAAGGCAGAGCACTTGGTGTTGGCGAAGTAAAATTCACAGGTCAAATACTACCTACTGCTAAGAAAGTGACCTATGAAATCAACATGAAGCGTGTTGTAAACCGCAAACTGGTGATGGGTTTGGCCGATGGCCGAGTGCTAGTTGACGGTAAAGAAATCTATGTGGCAAAAGACTTGAAAGTCGGTCTATTCCAAGATACTTCTGCTTTTTAATTCAATGAATTCTAAAGTCTAGCGACTCATTTGAGTCGCTTTATTGTTACCAATGGATTTAGTTATAGTGCTTCAAGTGAGCTCTAAAAAGCCCCTTCCGGGGCTTCAAATCCTTTTGCATGTATGTGGGGTTTATTTGTAGAGACCAGCTTGTTTGTCATCTCTGGCATCACGCCAACCGCCTAGCCAATATGAACGAGCGTCTGTTTGTTGATAAGGGCAAGCCTCTACGGAACGTCCGTTTAAGCCAGCTTTGTACCCATGAGACTGTGCTCTTTCAAGGCGATCACGCTTTTGTCTCTTCATCATAGTGTAGTCCTCATACAGTAACTTGTGTCTTACATACAACTATTAAATCTACGTGGCAGTTTTGTTAAGCCACAATTAATAATTGCTCAAAATTTCAACTTTCACAAGCAACAAAAAAGCGCAGATCCAAATTTGTGAACCTGCGCTCTTCTTTACATAAAATGACTATTTTCTACGGAACCCAAGCAACCCAATCAATGTCAGAGTCAGCCAACCAAGGCTGCCACCTTTACGTTCAACATCGGGTAAATCAGTATTACGCACCACAATATCGTCAGCTGTACTGCCAGCAATAGGAACCAGTTTTATGGCAACGACAGCTTCTGTTCCGGAAGAACAGTATGAGTTATGAGAAGTGTCATCATACCCACCAGAACACTTAAAGGCAGTAGCGGCAATCACACCATCATCATTGATATCAGAGGCTTCAAAGATCCGATACCGGTTATTGTCACCCTTAGCATTCCCATCATTGGTCAGGTCGTCGAGCCACCACGCTTGGTTTTTGAAAAGTGCCATGCGGTCAGCTTCACTACCAGTACCATTATAAGGATAAATAAATCCACGATGGCGACGTTGCTTACCTTCATATTCACTTGAGGTTTCGGCATCGATGGTACCAACAACTTCATTATAATTGTTGATTGCATTAGCCTCACCACCAGCACCACTAAAGAAAATGCCGCCAGATAAATAGTTTGCCACAGGACTGCCAGTGTTCGCATCTGCGATGAAAATCCGGTTCGCTATTGCGCGGTTTTCAGGTCTATCACCACGACGTTTAGACTCACCAACAACAATTAGGTTCTTGTTGATATCCGTCGCCATCGAATTTGAGTAGATAAGATCGTTGTCCAATTTCAATTCGGTTCCTGAAATGACTTTGCTGTCCCACATATCATGAACTGGATTTACCGGATCATACTTACTATTCGGGTAAAACACCGTTGCTTGCATTCTTAATTGATCACTATCACCATCACGGTAACTATTAAAGCCTACCATTACTGGTTTGGTCGCATAGTTGCCAGAATCAGCGATTGCAGCACCACGAACACTGGCTTCCGCAGAATAATCGTCCCTATTGGCAGTAACATCGCCACTCCAACCTGTTACGCGGTAACCAGTTGTTGGACTGGTGGCGTCCCACATATAAGCTTGAGTTGCAAAAGCAAAGTTTTGGCACTGACGAGTCGTTTGAGGATCAACACTGTCGTTCACACAGTAACTAACATCACCATTGTAATTTTTATCGTCGTCGTTGCTGTTATAAGGACTTACCGATGCACTGCCGACTACGAATTCATTTGTGCCATTATCGAATAGATCATAAGCGAATGTTCGCCCCATTTTCTCAACAATTTTATTGTTAGTATCGCTAACAATAGACGTATCTGTTGGTGGATTTAATATTGCTTGACCATAGAAACCGCGTTGGCGATAGCCTAAGGCGTAATTATTGCCTTCCTGAGCATAGCCACTACTGGTAATGCCTATCGGAGTCACACCATCAATAGCAGTAATGACCGTATTCATTGTCCCTGCAATAGGATCACTAGAACCAACGATAGCATTAATGGTTGGCGATTTTTTGGCGGTGTCTACAAAAGCAGAAGCATTCGATGTGTAATTCGCGTTATCCCAAGCATCACGCTCACGCTTCAAACCACCCGTTTCCACGCCATTATAATCAAAACCGTGCCACTGCTTATCAGCCCATGCTTCACAAGTCGCATAGCCCAGTTCATAGAAACAATAATCTTCTAAGTCATCGCGATCTTGATAAACGAAACGATTGTCCATTTTAAATGGCACTTCATCACGATATGAGATACCGTCCGAACCATTTAGTGTATCGCCACCCAGCGCAAAATTGCTACAACTGCTTCCAGAAGTAAAACAACCTAATGCATTCGACGAAACCGTATCTTTTTGTATGGCACGGCCATAATATTCATTGGCCGTAAAGTTAGGTGATACTTCTACAACTTGATATAAAGCTGCCTGTACTTGCGTTGCAGCCAAAATGCTGACTGCAATTGCGCTCATTTTAAATGTTGTACTACTCATTAATGATTAACTTTCCTGTTGCATCGCTTCGAGCTCTTCCCAGCGCTCAAACGCAATTTCAAGTTCCTGCTCTGTTGCAGTTAACTTATCTAAAACGGGCTGTGTCTTTTCTACAGATTGCATGAAAAACTCAGGATCGTTCACTTGTTCTTGAAGCAGTGAAATTTCGTCTTCTAGTTGCTCTAGTTTGGCTGGCAACCCTTCTAACTCTCGCTGCAGTTTATAAGATAATTTCTTAGGCTTGGTTTTAATTGATGCGGTTTTGGGAGTTTCCTCAACCACTTTCTCAACCTTGCTCACATTTTCAACAACTCGAGTTTGAAGAACCTGCGCCCTTTGTTGCTGAGCATCATGGTAACCACCAACAAATTCTTCAATTTTACCATTACCTTCAAAAATCCAGCTGGTTGTCACTGTATTATCAACAAATTGACGATCGTGGCTGACTAACAGCAACGTACCCTGATAGTTGGCAAGCAAATCTTCTAAAAGTTCCAATGTTTCGATATCTAAGTCGTTAGTTGGTTCATCTAGAATCAATAAATTATTTGGCTTAAGAAAAATACGAGCTAATAGCAAGCGGTTCTTTTCACCACCCGATAGTGCTTTCACTGGCGTTCGTGCGCGCTTAGGCGCAAATAGGAAGTCTTGCAGATAACTTAACGCATGACGTTGACGACCACCAACCATCACTTCCTGTTTACCATCGGCCAAATTATCAATCACCGATTTTTCTGGATCGAGGATTTCACGATACTGATCAAAGTAAGCGACTTCGAGCTTGGTACCACAATGTAGTTTGCCACTTTGAACCTGTAGGTCACCTAATAGTAGTTTTAACAAAGTACTCTTACCGCAACCATTCGGGCCGATAAGCGCAATTCGGTCGCCACGCATAATGTTAAAGCTGAAGTTAGAAACAATGTTTTTCCCATCTATGCTGTAACTAATATCTTTAGCTTCAAACACAATTTTACCTGAACGAGCCGCGTCATCGATTTGTAGATTCGCCTTGCCCTGAACTTCGCGGCGATCACTGCGTTCTTCTCTCAGCTTCTTCAGAGCTCTAACACGCCCTTCGTTACGCGTGCGACGCGCTTTGATGCCTTGGCGAATCCAGACTTCTTCTTGGGCGAGTTTTTTATCAAATTCTGCGTTTTGCATCTCTTCAACGCGCAGTGCTTCTTCTTTGGCGACTAAATATTGATCATAATCACCAGGGAAAGAACTTAATTTACCACGGTCGAGATCAACAATGCGCGTCGACATGGAGTGGATGAAAGCACGGTCATGCGATACAAAGATAATCGAACCTCGAAAATCCTTCAAAAAGCCTTCTAACCATTCAATCGTTGTCACATCAAGGTGGTTCGTTGGTTCGTCCAGCAATAACACGTCAGGATCGCAAACCAATGCTCTTGCCAAAGCGGCTTTGCGCTGCCAACCACCAGAAAGATCAGTCAACTTGGTATGACCGTCTAATTTGAGAGCAGCCATTACATTTTGAATTCGGTCTTCAAAGCGCCATGCACCAGTATGCTCTAGCTGTTCTTGCACTCGAGATAATTTATTAATATTGCTTTCGCTTGGGTCTACCGCAATCAGATCGAGAAGATCTTGGTAGATCTTAAGAGACTCGCCCACTTCAGCCAAACCACCAGCCACGTAGTCAAAAACGGTTCCGGCTTCATCACGAGGTGGGTCTTGCTCTAATCTGGAAACGACAACATCTTGCGTCACTTGCATTTTGCCGTCATCCATTACGATGTCGCCAGCAAGAACCTTCATCATTGTCGACTTGCCGGCACCATTTCGGCCAACTAAACAAACGCGTTCGTTTTCTTGCAATGCGAAATCTGCATGGTCAAGTAAAGGGTGGTCACCAAATGCAAGTTGACCATTATGGATGGTGATTAATGCCATTATTTTCTAACCAATGAAGTAATTTTTGTAAGTCAAAGGGCCAATTCAATTCCGATTGTTGATATTTCAACACAGGAATGGTGACACCGTAACGAGAAAAGAGCTCATCATCAAAGGCGATATCAACAATATCGACTTGATGACTAATCTTGGCTTGCTGAGTTAGCTCAAATGCCATCTCACAAAGATGGCATCCTTCCGTGCTATAAAGAGTGAACAACTTTATACCCTATTCGTTGCTTGCGTGTGCAATAGTCCAACAGTTATGAATCTGCTTATTACGCTCAAAGTCCAAAGGTAGTGTTTGCGCCGAAATATTTTTGGCTTCCAATCCGAGCTCTGCAAGCGCGTCTAAATCCATTTTAAAATGACGTTTATTGTTTGAGAAAACAATTATGCCATCTGGGCGCAGAATACGTTTCAAGTTCTCCATCAATTTGATGTGATCTCGTTGGACATCAAAGGTCTGTTCCATGCGCTTAGAGTTCGAAAACGTTGGCGGGTCAATAAAAATGAGATCAAATTGCTCTTTGGCGTTATCTAACCATTGCAAGCAGTCTGCCTGTTCAAAGCGGTGCTGACGGCCAATTTGACCATTTAGCTTCAAATTCTCTTTAGCCCACTCTAAATAGGTTTTCGACATATCCACCGTCATGGTTGATTTAGCACCACCACAAGCAGCATGCACAGTTGCTGATCCGGTATAAGCAAATAGATTTAAGAAATCTTTGCCTTTCGCCATTTGCCCTAAACGGCGCCGAGTCAGTTTATGATCTAAGAACAGCCCAGTATCTAGGTAGTCATGCAAATTAACAATTAACTTAACCCCGTATTCGTTAACCTGCATGGTTTCTGAAACTTGCCCCATTTTCTGGTACTGAGAGCGCCCTTTTTGCTTCTCACGCACTTTAAGTACGACTTTGTTGGCTTCTGTACCAGTCACTTGAATGGCGGCACGAATAATATCCGTTAAGCGACGTTTCGCTTTCTCTTCTGGGATATCTTTAGGCGCGGCATATTCTTGGATCACTAAGTGATCAAGGTATACGTCAATAGCCACATTATATTCCGGTAAGTCCGCATCGTAGATACGGTAACAATCGAGCTCTTCACGTCTTGCCCACTTGCCTATTTTCGCGATATTTTTCTTCAATCGATTCGAGAAATCAGGTGCCACTAGCGATTCTTGTTGAGAGCCATTTACAGTATCAACCACACGAGCTGAAATTGAGTAGTTTTTTTGGTGACACGGTAACGCACCGTTATTCAATTTGAACTGCTTCTCAGCGCGCATACGTAAGCAACTAAGCAATTCATCTGAACTTGAGAAGATAGAAGCTTGGCAACCACCAAATTCTGCTTTCAATTGTCCACCAAATGCCGTGTATAACGCAATTAAGCCAGGATGTGTGCCTAAACGCTCACCATAAGGTGGGTTACAAATAACCACCCCGTCTTCAAAGTCGGCTGGACGTTTAATTAGTGCAGCATCACCGAGTTGGAAGGTAATTAAATCTTCAACACCGGCGCGACGTGCGTTGTCTTTAGCGGTTTGTAATACACGAGCATCGTTATCGAAGCCAAAAAACTTACAGTCAACTTTTTTGACACCACGTCTGGCTTGTACATTCGCTTCTGATTTGATTTGGGCCCAAAGCTCTGCATCGAAATCTTCTAGCGCTTCAAAGCCCCACTTAGCACGCTTAACGCCAGGTGCCATTCCTGCGGCCATCATAGCGGCTTCAATCAATAAAGTTCCTGAACCACACATAGGATCAAGAAGTGGCTTAGTCTCATTCCACCCACTGCGTAAGATAATCGCTGCCGCGAGCGTTTCACGAAGCGGTGCACGACCCGCTTCTGGACGATAACCGCGTTGATGAAGGCCACCACCAACCATATCGATACCGAGTATGGCTTTCTCTTTGTGTAAACGAACATGGATGCGAAGATCGGCACGATCTTTGTCGATCGATGGCCTAGGGAGATTCTTATTAGTAAAGCAATCAACGATGGCATCTTTAACTTTCATCGCACCATATTGGCTATTGCGGATTTCGCGGTTTGTACCATTAAAGTCGACCACAAACTTCTTCGAACTATGGAAATGATTAACCCAATTAACGGCCGTTGCGGACAAGTAAAGATCCATGTCGTTCTGACAGTTAAATTCAGAAAGAACAAGAACAAATCTTGATGCTAGTCGGCTCCACAAACAACAGCGATAAATCTGCTCTTTAGATGCTTTAAATTTCACCCCAGCTTGTACGGGTTTTGCGTCAGCAATCCCTAATTTTGTTAGTTCTTCAACTAATAGGTTCTCAAGACCGTTTGAGGTAACCGCTAGATATTGATTCATACTGTTCTTTTACTGGTAAAAAATGACCTAACATTATACCTGACATTCTGTTCATTGAGTAAAACAAAGTGTTTCTTTGGGCTACTCAAACCTTCAACTGCTCAACTCCTCATCACTTTCCACTTCTATGAAGCAAAATCGCCACAAAAATCACACCAATCACTTATCTACCGTTTATCAAGGCCCACACACGAAGTGAGTATTTATTCACACCAAAACTGGACTATACCAAGCGAGATTTATTGGTGTAATTTAGCTACAAATAACTTAAAAATGGGAAGAATCACCCTCATTTCATATCTTAAATCGATATGGTTACTGTCACTTTCTGCAAAATAGATGTGCTAATTTTGTACAAATCTCACATTTGAGATTGACTATGAGGCTGTGTCTGCGAGAGATTAATAGTAAGAAAGGTAATAGAAAGGCAAAAAAAATCGGCTAATGAGCCGATAGGAAATGAAACAAAGGAACGGAAATAGGTAGAACTTCGCTAGTGCTAACTGACTAAAGCGATATGCTCTTCAAGTAAAATATGGTTGGCGCAAGACATTCTGTCATGCATCACTTTAATAACCTGGCCAAATTCAAGTTGTTTTGAACCTGCATTGAGTACGAAAGGTTGTAAATCAACAAGGGCGCAAAGACTGGCACAATCCCCTGCTTCCAAAACAATAAAATAGCCTTGGTTGCAACTGTTTAGAAGTTGAACAACATCACCTTCACAGGGTGCAAAACCTTGGCCTTGGTAGTCAAAGAACCAACTTTTCGGCTGAACTGGCTTATGAAAGCGCTTTGCAGCTACACAATACAGTGCCAGTTCTGCTTGTCGTGGCTCACTCAAGCCAAGGTAACTAATTTGTTCTCTATAGGTTTGAAATGCCGATGCATCATCAACTGAAAAATGATTATTAACAAAGGCGCAGTCTACAAGTAGATTACGGGAAAGATTGGTTTTAAAAACCATCTCATCGCCAAGGTCTAGCATCAGATAGCCTTCACTATCCGAGTAGTACCAATTCCATTTGTCACTTGGTTTAAGCATCGTTCCAACTCTTTAATTTTAGTGGATTATCAAACTATTAGGCAAAACGCTTAATTACCTTTGTTAATCATTAACTTCAATTTTAAGAATAGAAATAGAAAAAAAAAGAGGAAATGAATAGTTCATTTCCTCTTACTATGACCCAGTCACTTTTATATAAACGGGGTAAATCAAATGCTTTATAGATTTTTTACAATATCTCTAACCAAACCTGGGCCGTGGTAGATAAATCCAGAATAAACCTGAACAAGTTTAGCCCCTGCTAGCATTTTTTCTTTCGCTGCGATACAAGAGTCAATACCACCTACCCCAATAATAGGTAGTTTGTCACCTAGTTGTTCGTATAGGCACTTAATCACTTCAGTACTTCTAGATTGGACAGGACGTCCACTTAACCCACCCGCCTCGTTCGCAAATTTCATTCCTTCCACTAACGAACGATCTAATGTGGTGTTAGTTGCAATAACACCATCGATGTTATTTTTGATCAACGATTGGCAAATCTGCTTAATTTCATCATCATTGAGATCCGGTGCGATCTTCAATGTTAGCGGCACATATTTATCATGCAGCTTGGCAAGTTCAGACTGTTTTGCTTTCAATACAGCAAGCAGATCATCTAATGCTTCACCATACTGAAGAGATCTTAACCCTGGAGTGTTGGGAGACGAAATATTTACAGCAATATATCCCGCGTATTGGTACACCTTCTCCATACAAATTAGGTAATCATCTGCGCCATTTTCAATCGGCGTATCTTTATTTTTACCAATATTGATACCAATGATTCCGTCGTACTTGGCTTTCTTTACATTCTCAACAAGGTTATCAACCCCTAAGTTGTTAAAGCCCATGCGGTTAATAATGCCTTCCGCTTGCACTAAACGAAATAGGCGTGGTTTATCGTTACCTGGTTGAGGACGCGGTGTTACCGTACCGACTTCCACAAAACCAAAACCCATCGCACCAAATGCTTCGATACATTCACCATTTTTATCGAGACCTGCTGCCAACCCTACTGGGTTTTTAAAGGTTAGTCCCATACATTCTACTGGACGATTAGGTAAGTGTTGGCGATAGAAGAGATCGAGAGGAGTGCCTGTTAAGCGTTTAAAGTTTTCAATCGCAAGATCATGTGCCTTTTCGGCATCAAGTTGGAAAAAGCCAGTCCTGGCTAAGCGGTAAAGCATTGTGCCTCCGAAATAAAAAAGCCCCGTATAAACGGGGCGTTATTATTTACTCATTTGCTGCACAATTCAAATTTAAAAGTACTAATTCCCTTAATGCCACCGAGAATTTTGCAAATTCATGCACAGACCCCACTTTAAACTCATTTAAAATGCTCTCCCAACGAACTAATGACAGTTCGTTACTCACTATCCATTCGTCTAGCGCTTTGATTACATCTAACTCATCCGAACTGCAGGCACAATTGAGTACCTGAGCCGTTAATTGGCGTTGCTGCCAATCTAAATCTTCGCGGAATGCGGCACGAGCTAAAGCTTGCCAGTTATTATCCACACTTTGGCCGTTGATCTGTTTTAAGAACCAATGCAACGACAAACGATCGCCCAAGTTAAAGTAAAGTTTGGCAGTTTTAGCGACTGTTTTACCTTTTTCACGAGCCACTGTGGATATATCCAGTACTGAATAAAGGCTAGACAAACGAGCAACATAATTAGCAAGTTCAGCATTAATCCCTTTATCGATCCATACTTGAGCCATCGCGTTATGTTCGGTTACTTCATCTGCGACCAGCATGGTGTCTAAATCTGCAGCAACAGCGTGTACATCATTTTGGTACAAAGCAACCAGCTCTTTAACGGATTGTTTACCAGAGCGATTACGTAATAACCAACGAGATAAACGACGCAATGTTCGGCGCACTAAGAAAATAACTTCGTATTGCGCACCCGCCTCTGCTTTATTATCCAGTTGTCTAACTTGTTCTAGCACTTGCCCTAAACCATAAATTTCTCTGGCTGCAGTATAAGCGTTCGCAATATCAACCACATTTGCCCCAGTCTCTTCTTGAAGACGAGTGACAAAATTGCAGCCCATTTCATTAACCATTTGGTTGGCCAAAGCGGTGGCAATAATTTCTGCACGCAATGGGTGGTTTTGCATGTGTTGCGAATAGTTACGACGTAACTCTGTCGGGAAATAGCGAATCAGTTGTTGGGCATGGAATTCATCGTGTGAAATTTCTTCACAGGCTAACTGCTCTTTCAAAACCATTTTACCGTAGGCAACCAGCACAGAAAGCTCTGGACGCGTTAAAGCGAAACCTTGTTTTTCACGTTCAAGCAACGTTTCATCATCTGGAATATATTCCAATGCTCTATCAAGATGGCCAGCTTTTTCCAAGGTATGGATAAAACGAATTTGCTCTTTCACCAAGGATACGCCTTGCTGCTCTGTCACCGAAATAGACTCTGACTGGTCGTATGCATCATCAAGAACAATCTCACCGACTTCATCTTCCATCGATTCTAAGATCTGATTGCGTTGCTTAACGGTGAGATCACCGTTTGCGACTAAGCCATTAAGGAAGATCTTAATATTGACTTCATTGTCTGAACAATCAACACCACCGACGTTATCAACAAAGTCGGTATTCACACGACCGCCAGCCAAAGCGTATTCGATTCGGCCAAGCTGAGTCATACCTAAATTACCGCCTTCGCCAATCACTTTGGCTCGTAGCTCTCGACCATCAATACGCAATGCGTCATTTGCGCGATCACCCACATCACTATGTGTTTCTTTTGATGACTTAACGTAAGTACCGATCCCACCGTTCCAAAGAAGATCGACTTCCATTTTTAAGATCAATTTAATCAGATCATTTGGTGCTACTGTCGCTTTCTTCGTGCCCAACATTTTCTGAATTTCAGACGTTAGCGTGATTGATTTCGCTTTGCGAGAAAATATACCACCACCTTTTGAAATCAATTTTGGGTTGTAATCTTCCCAACTAGAGCGCGGTAAATTAAATAGTCGATTACGCTCTTCCCAGCTTTTCGCTGAGTCAGGCGTTGGGTCAATGAAGATGTGTAAATGGTTAAATGCGGCCTGCATACGAATATGTTTGGATAACAGCATGCCATTACCAAACACATCACCGGCCATATCACCAATACCAATCGCAGTGAAATCGGTGGTTTGACAATCAATCCCCATTTCACGGAAATGGCGTTTGATGGATTCCCAACCACCTTTTGCGGTGATCCCCATCGCCTTATGATCGTAGCCATTTGAACCACCAGAGGCAAAAGCATCACCTAACCAGAAGTTATATTCAGCCGATACTGAGTTGGCAAGATCTGAGAATGTTGCAGTACCTTTGTCTGCTGCGACAACCAAATACGGATCATCGTCATCGTGGCGAACCACATTTTTGGGCGGTATAACTTCACCTTCAATAATGTTGTCTGATACATCAAGCAATGCACGAATGAAGCGTTTATAGCAGCGCTGGCCTTCTGCAAAAATCTCATCACGTGTCGTAAACATATGTTGTTTCTTACACACAAAGCCACCTTTTGCACCAACTGGTACGATAACGGTGTTTTTCACTTGCTGCGCTTTAACTAGGCCCAAAATTTCTGTACGGAAATCTTCTTGACGGTCAGACCAACGTAGACCACCACGCGCGACCTTACCACCACGTAGATGTACCCCCTCGATATCAGGTGCATAAACGAAGATTTCAAAAGCTGGTACTGGTGCTGGAATTTCAGAAATTTCACTTGGTTTCATTTTTAACGACAACCAAGGTTTGATCTGTTTATTTTCATCCAATTGGAAGTAGTTAGTACGAATGGTTGCCGTGATCATTTCCATATAACGACGAATAATACGATCATCATCCAAACTATCAACACGATCTAACTCTTCTGTGATGGTATTGATAAGATCGGTTTGACCTTTTTGAGCGCCTTTATATTTAGGATCAAAACGTTTTAAGAACAGCTCCACCAGCCCTTTTGCTACATCAGGATAATGGCTAAGCGTATCTTCAATATATTGCTGACTGAATGGGAAACCCACTTGGCGCATATAACGAGCGTAAGCTCTAAGAATAGACACTTCACGACCAGTAAGTGATGCACCCAGCACTAATCGGTTGAAGCCATCACTTTCTAATTCACCAGCCCAAATTGCCGCAAACGCTTGTTGGAAACGATCTCGTGCCTCACGAAGATCGACACTTTTCTCGCTTTTATGCAACATAGAAAAATCAAGGATCCAATACGTTTGGCCATTGAGTTTTCGCACTTCATAAGGTGACTCACCAATCACTCTTAACCCCAAGTTTTCAAGCATGGGCATCACATCAGATAGATGGATCGGTTGATCTCGGTGATACAGTTTCAAGCGAACCGCTTTGGAATCTACCGCCTCTTCTTGAGGTCGATAAAACAACATGCCCAGTTTGTTCTCTTCATTTAGCGCTTCGAGTCTTTGAATATCATCGACAGCGGAACCGGGCATCATGTCTTCTTTATACGAACGAGGGAATGCACGCATGTAGTCTTTTGATAATGGCAAACCTTTACTTTCGCCAAAATTAGACACTATCGCGTCAGACAAGCGGTCGTCCCAAGTTGATGATGCTTCCATTAAATTTTGCTCTACTGTTTTAACATCGACATCCATGTTGTTGTTATCAACACGAACAATGTAATGTGTTCTCGCAAGTGGGCTTTCAGAAAAATAGGTAGTGAATTCGACTTCTTGTTCACAACCAAAATATTGTTGGAAAATTCTTTGAGTTTGACGACGAAGTTCTGTGTTGTAACGCTCTTTGGTAACATACACCATACAGCTGAAGAAACGTCCAAACGGGTCTTTTCGCACAAATAAGCGCAGCAGATCCCGATCTTGCATTTGTACAACACCCATTCCAACTTCAAGCATCTCTTCTTCACGCGCTTGCAGTAATTCATCACGTGGGTAGTTTTCTAGAATATTTTGCAGTGCTTTGTATGAGTAAGAACCTTCACGATAACGGCTGGATTTTAAAATACGTTCAACTTTTTCACGAATGAGCGGGATCGTTTCTACACTCTGGTTATACACCGCAGAAGTATACAAACCACTAAAGCGATGTTCACCAATCACTTTTCCCGATTTATCAAACTTCTTAATGCCAATGTAATCGGTATAAGCTGGGCGATGAATACGAGACTGAGTGTTGCCTTTTGTCACAATAAGCAAAAATGGCTTTTTTGCCTCAAGGCGCGCTGAATCCGGAAAATCAGATAATTTAACACTGCGAACTCGCTTAGCATCCGCAAATAACCCCAAACCTTGATCGGGTGTAGGTCTTAATTCGGTGTCCCCTTCAATAGAAACCAAATCAAACTCTTTGTAGCCCATAAAGGTAAAGTTATGGTTACCAAGCCAACGCAAAAACTTTATCGTCTCTTCATAACGATCGCTTTCCACTGGGATAAATTCTTTTTGGGTTTCGAGCTGAGCAATGACTTGATCTAGCTTTTCAACCATTGGTCGCCAATCTTGCACTACTAAACTGGTATCACTTAAGATACTCAATAACTCATTTTTCAACACTGTCATTGTGTCTTTACTGCTCAGGCGATCAACCTCAATATGGAAAAGTGACTGCAATGCCCCTTCACCTTGGTTAATCGATGTAATATCACCATTTTCTGAACGGGCAATTTGAGTGGGACCATTAAGCATTAAATGCGATGAAAGATCTAAACGGCTTAATGCCATTTTGACTGAGTCCACAAGGAATGGACTATCTGGAATAACAATCTCAACAATTGTATGAGTTGATTGCCAACCTTGGCGGCTTACTGTTGGGTTGAAGACACGTACCGAACGTTCTTCTGGATTTTTTTCGTTGATATGATGCCAAAGGCTAACCACCGCACCATAAAGATCCGATTCATTACGTTCAGTGAGATCGTCATTGGAAATATTACTAAACAAATGTTGAGCAAGTTGAGTCACTAAGGGTTGATGAGCAAGGTCGAGTTTGTCTTGAATCAGTTGATACACTTTTTCAAGTAAAACTGGCACTAAAGTTTCACGCGCAGTCATGGCAGACTCCAAGATTATTATTTTTGTAGGGATGATGTAAGCATAGCGCTTACACTGTGCAGTGCATGGCTATATTGTAAAAGTTTTATTGATAAATAGTTAATGATTTTGAAGGTGGTCTGAGGTGAAATGTTTGAGAATGTGATTGAGATTCCTATTTAAATATCTAGGAAATCAGTCGGTCACAGCATTTCTAACTTTACAAACTTATTATTTTGGTCAGTTATCAATCTAAATCGACCTTTTACTCCAATTTGACTAATAAATGGACGAAATTTAGCTGCAGGCAGTTGTAGACGTAAACCTTGATCGGTGATCACTTGCACACTACTAGCAACACCAGAATAGTGCGCTAAGTACGCTTGGTAGGAAATGTTTAACGAGAAGTAATATTGATTCATAGCGTTCAATGAAAAGTGAGGCGACACATTACTGCCGCCTCATACTAGTTAAGATTCAAGTGCTTTTGTCACTTTTTCAAATAGATCTCGAGCTAAATCATCCATCGATTTCAGCATTTCAAGCTCTGCTTTGATCAGCGCTTGACGCTCTTCATCGTACAATCTGAATTTCAGTAATGGGTCGATAAGGCGCGAAGCAACTTGTGGGTTACTGTTGTTTAATTCACGTAGAATTTCACCTGCAAATCGATAACCCTCTCCAGATTTAGCATGGAAGTTAACGGGGTTCGCATTCAGAAATGAACCGACTAAACTACGAATACGATTAGGATTTTTTAGACTGAACGCTTCATGATTCATGGTTTGTTTAATTACATCTAGCACGTTTTGTGCAGGGTTCGTGCCTTGCAGGATAAACCATTTATCCATGACTAAACCGTCGTGTTTCCACTTATCGCTGTAGTCAGCCATTAGCGATTCACGACAAGCAAGTTGAGCACTGTTCGCCGCACTCATGGCCGCCATGGTATCGGTCATGTTATTGGCCGTATTGTATTGCGCTACCACCAAATCATTACCTTTAGTGGTGTAAGCTAGATATGCCAAGCAAGTATTGCGCAATGCTCTTTTACCAATCGATTGGTGATCAATGGAATAGTGTGCTTGTTTTAAGCTGTTGTATACCGCAGTAAGCTCATCTTCGAGAGCATTCGACAACTGGACTTTTATTGCTTTAAGTACCATGGCAATGGCATCAACATCAACACGCTTATACCACCCAGACACTTCGTTATGACTTGGTAAAGATAGCATTTCAGCAATGAACGCTGGTTCAAGTGAATCACTAAGCAAAACACCACGAAATGCATCAATTACCGATTCAGCTAGGTCAACATCTTTACCGGCTTGAACCCCAAGTACATTACTACGGATATATTTCGCCAGTAGCATTTGTCCTGCATCCCAGCGGGCGAATTCATTACGTGCATTCACCATAAGGAATGTGAGTTCATCATCGCTGTATTCGTATTCAAGCTTAACTGGCGCAGAAAATTCACGCAGCAAAGAAGGTACTGGTTTTTCCGTAACGTTCTCGAATACGAAGGTTTGCTTCGCATCCTTCACATTAAGCACATTGGCAATAGGTTTTCCATTACACTGTAACGGAATCACATCGCCATCTTTAGCATACAACTCTATATCAAACGGAATATGCAGTGGCGCTTTTTCTTTTTGTTCATGCGTTTCTTCAGTCACTTGCTCAATGGTTAACGAATAAGTTTGCTGTTGTGCATTGTATTCACTGCTGACTGAAACAATCGGTGTTCCCGACTGGCTATACCACAAACGGAACTGCGCAAGATCAACACCTGATGCATCTTCCATTGCGGAAACAAAATCTTCACAAGTTGCCGCCGTGCCATCGTGACGTTTAAAATAGAGCTTCACCCCTTTTTGGAATGCAGCTTCACCTAATAAGGTATGCATCATTCGAATAACTTCACTGCCCTTCTCGTAAACCGTCAAAGTATAGAAGTTATTCATTTCTATCACTTTATCAGGGCGAATTGGGTGTGACATAGGGCTGGCATCTTCAGCAAATTGTGGCCCACGAATGGTACGCACATTGCTGATCCGGTTCACTGCACGGGAACCAAGATCGGATGAAAACTCTTGATCACGAAAAACGGTCAGCCCTTCTTTTAAACTCAACTGGAACCAATCACGACAAGTGACTCGGTTTCCAGTCCAGTTATGGAAATACTCGTGACCAATCACGGCTTCAATACCTAAGTAATCGGTATCGGTTGCCGTTTTCTCGTTTGCCAGTACAAATTTGGAATTAAAAACATTTAAGCCTTTGTTTTCCATTGCCCCCATATTGAAGAAATCAACCGCAACGATCATGTAAATGTCTAAATCGTATTCAAGGTCAAAGCGCTCTTCATCCCACTTCATTGAATTAATCAAAGAAGTCATCGCATGTCCAGCACGATCTAAATTACCTTTATCTACAAAGATCTCGAGAGCGACATCACGACCTGACTTGGTTTTATATTGATCACGCAATACGTCAAAATCGCCAGCAACAAGGGCAAATAAATAGGCTGGCTTCGGATGTGGGTCCTGCCATTTAACCCAGTGACGCCCTTCCGACAAATCGCCTTGGTCAATACGGTTACCATTACTTAATAAATATGGATATTGTAATTTATCTGCAATTACGGTGGTGGTGTATTTCGCCAATACGTCCGGACGGTCGAGGTAATAGGTAATACGACGAAAACCTTCCGCTTCACATTGGGTACAGAACGCACCACCCGATTTGTATAAACCTTCTAATGCTGTGTTAGCTTCAGGGTTAATTTGAGTGATGATCTCTAATTCAAATTGTTGAGGTAGTGAAGAGATCAACAAACCAGTTTCCAGCAATTGAAAATCGTGCCACTCTACTCCATTGACTTTCAATGACTTTAGTTCAAGGCCTTCACCATCAAGTAGTAGCTGGTTGCTTTCGTTCTTTTGCTGGACTTGAGAGACAGCTGTCACCAATGTACTGCTATCAAAGAGATCGAAGGTAAGTTCAAGTTCTGTGATGCTGTGTGACGGCGCTTGATAATCTTTGCGGTACTTGGCTTGCGGAGTATGAGCCATGTCGGAATCCTTTTTGACGAAATGAAATGTGACTGCCTATATCTAAGGCTTGTTATCATTAATAACAACCCCTCATATCAAAAAACGAGGTATTTTATACAAATACCCCATTAAATTGCTGACAATTTAAACATATAAAACAGAAATGACTACCGATAAGAGCCAAAACAGTGGATCCAATTTAGCTAACGAACACGTGTTAAGACTGCAAACATAGACCCGCCTTCAACCTCTAACGTCAAGGTATCACGGGCTAAAGTGTAGCGTGTATCATGCTCTCCATCTTTATAGAGCAGGACTAGGTGATCACCTTCTGTATAGTAAACACCTTTATGAACTGACTCGTTGCCATTAATGCCACTTACTCGTAACATAAAGACAAAATCAGGTTGTAATACCAAGTCTAACTGGCTGATATTACTAGAGGATAAATCTTCACCTGATATTTGTTCACTTAACCAAACGCCTGCTAAGGCGTTCGGTAAAACCTTAGTAAAAGTCACGCCGTTTAGATTAAGTAAATTATGATTGCTTTCATACTCGTAAACTTGTGGCTGAGATGATGTCACTCCAAGTATCAATGTGTTGCTATTAGCATCAAAATCACCTTGCCATTGATCAACACTAAAATCTTTCTTCTGGATATTAATTGTAAAACGGTAATTCGATTTCAAGGTCAATTTAATGGCTCGAAAATTTTCAGAAGATGAGTCAGGGTTAGCATTGAGTAGATACCAATCACCAAGCAAAAATGGAAGGTCAAACTGGGTTAAATCAGTATGTTTAGTACTTTCACTGCTGTAAACACTGTGCGTAACTAAAACGGTAATACAGGCAACAATTAGAGTAATCCATTTCATAGCACGTCCCTCACTTTTCATTAAGCTTAGGACCAGTTTTACGATGGCGCGACGGTATTTGATCTATATCACGTTATTTATTTGGTCTAAATAAGATCAAAAAAGCGAGCCGTAGGGCTCGCTTTAGATTGGATAGCTCAATTAATTTAGCATATCGACCGTAATTGCAACGGCTTCATCTAAATAAACATCTGGGGCTTCGTAATCTTTTGGTATGTCCTGCAATGTCTTGAATGGTTTATCACCACTCTCGGTTTGTCGCAAGTTAATCCGAGTCAAACGTAACTGATCGGCTTTATCGCTTTCTTGCTTACGTACTTGCTCATTAAGAGAGATGGTATTGTCATCTTTCTCTGCTTTGTACTTAGCAATATCCTCGCGAATAAAACCAAACTCTCTGTCTGTTGCGATACGAGCTTGATGTTTAGTCGACAAGCTAACAATTAGGCTTTCATTACCCTGTAACTTATCATATTTCGCTTTATCAATATGATCCCAAGGTAGAGCGTTTGGCTCAACACTTTCCCCCGTGTCACTCGCTTCAATCGCGGTTGGGAACGCTATATCAGGCACAACCCCTTTATTTTGCGTACTACCACCATCAATTCGGTAAAACTTCTGAATAGTGTATTGAACGTAGCCTAACTCTTTATCAAATAAATCATAAATATGATTAAGCGAACGATGCTGTTGAACCGTACCCTTGCCGAAGGAGTTCTCTCCTAAGATAATCGCTCGACCATAGTCTTGCATTGCCGCTGCAAAAATTTCAGATGCAGAAGCACTGTAGCGATTAATCAGTACCGTCATTGGACCTTGATAACTGATTTTGCCATCGGTATCGCTGTTGACGTTAACACGACCATAACTATCACGAACTTGAACGACAGGACCACTTTCGATAAACAGACCAGAAAGCGCTGTAGCTTCAGTGAGAGCTCCACCACCATTGTTTCGTAAATCGACGATGATGCCATCAACACTTTTTTGTTTAAGCTCCGCAATAAGTTTGTCTGTATCTTTTGATAAACCAACGTAGAAACTCGGTACTTCTAACACACCGATTTTCTTGCCATTTTTTTCAATGATTTCAGACTTAACCGCTCGGTCTTCTAAGCGAATTTTATCACGCACAATAGTTACAACGTGACTTTTGGCATCTTTACCTTCCGGCAAAATTTGCAACTGAACCTTGGTTCCTTTCGGGCCTTTTATCAGTTGTACAACGTCGTCTAATCGCCAACCAATAACGTCAACGATATCTTTACCATCTTGGCCAACACCAATAATCCGGTCACCTTCAGCTAACTGCTTGCTGGTCGATGCAGGACCACCAACTACCAGCGAACGAATAACCGTGTAGTCATCTGTCATCTGCAATACCGCACCAATACCTTCCAATGAGAGGTTCATTTCTGATTGGAACTGTTCAGCATTGCGTGGAGACAAATAGCTAGTGTGTGGATCCACTTCTCTAGCAAAGGCATTCATGTAAAGCTGGAAAACATCTTCACTATGAGTCTGAGACAAACGTTTAATGGCATTGTTGTAACGTTTACCTAGCGTTTCCTTAATCTCTGGCCACTCTTTACCCGTTAACTTAAGGTTTAACGCATCGTATTTAACGCGTTTACGCCACAGTTCATCCAGCTCTGCTTTATCTTTCGGCCACGAAGCCTTTGAGCGATCAAGCTCCATTGATTCATCAGTATCAAAAGTAATTTCTTGATCTAAAAGAGAAAGAGCATATTGAAAGCGTTCAAAACGTTTATGCATTGATAAATTGTACACATCAAATGCAATTTGGTTGTTACCCGCTTTAAGTTGATCATCAAGTTGAGTTGACCATGCTTTGAAAGAATCGATATCAGTTTGAGTAAAGATATTACGATTATAATCAAGCAGTTCTAGATAACGATTGAATATTGCTTGAGAAAAGCTGTCATCAAGATTGAAGTGCTTGTAATGAGAACGGGTGAAACGGGAAGTAACACGTTTACTCGCCGTTTCATGTTGAACTTCAGGAGTGAGAAGAGGAAGATCCTCTTGACTCAACTTGGCTTCTAAAGCCTGAGCTGATGAAACTGCTAGCCATAGGCTAGCAGCAATCAACGTTAATTTTGAACGGCATTTCATGCGTAGGAATTTCTCCTTTAAGCGCGCAAGTGCTCCACTTTTACAACCATTTGTAGGCCGTTAACAAGTTGAACGCGCACATCTTCCTTATTAATTTCAACAATGGTCGCAGCCATGTTTCCTTTACCCATGTTTACGTTCACTTGCTTACCAGTGATCATTTCATCGGCATTTAAAGCGCGTGTCTCTACCGGTTTTTCAACTTTCTGAGCTTTAGCTTGAGGACGACGAGCTTGAGGCTTCTTCGCTTTTGGCTGCTTCGCTTTCGCTTCTTCACGTGCTTTCTGTGCTTGTTCTTTACGACGCGCTTGCACACGAGCTTTGCTCTCTGCCAAGGCAGCTTGTGCATGCTCTACATGTTCTTCTTCTAACTCACCACATGGGTTACCATCAAGGTCAACGCGAGTCGCACCCGCTTTAACACCATGTAGGTAACGCCAAGATGACGTGTACTGTCTTAACGCAGCACGTAGCTGAGTTTTGCTCACTTTTTCATCTTCGCTTAGACGTTCAGCAAGATCTTGAAAAATACCAATTTTTAGAGGTTTGGCTTCACCTTCTAAAGTAAAGCACTTTGGGAAACATTCAGCAATGTACGCAATCACTTCTTTGCTGTTTTTTAACTTTTCAGTGTTTTCCATGAGGATTCCTGGTTTATGCGGCTTTTCCGCGAGGCATTAATATAAATATGTTCGGTATTATAGTGACCTAAATGCGAAAAACCACAGGCAATGACCAATTTATGCCTTGTTAGCGTGTGAATTGAGCAGCTTTTCTATCTCAACCATCAATTCTGTTAGTCCTTTTTCATCAATTTCCGAAAAACGGCCAATACTTGGGCTATCAATATCTAATACCCCTGCTACATTACCATTGATTGAAAATGGAATAACAAGCTCAGAATTACTCGCCGCATCACAAGCGATATGCCCTTCAAATGCGTGGACATCGTAAATACGTTGAACAGTATTGCTAGCGGCTGCCGTACCACATACGCCTCGCCCTAACGGAATGCGAACACAGGCGGGTTGACCTTGAAATGGGCCAAGCACTAGTTCACCATCTTTGATCAAATAAAAGCCAACCCAATTGAGATCCTCTAATTCCATATTAAGTAACGCACTTAAATTCGAAAGGTTCGCAATTAGATCCGTTTCAGATTCCAATAGCGATAAGGCTTGTTTGGTTAAGCGCTGGTAATGTTCTATGTTCATATTAGCTAAACTTCCAATTGAAAACTAAAGACATCCGTTTTTGAACGACGTACAATTTCGCCACAATATAAATAGGATGCATTCTCATTACAATGATTAATTCCAGTGACACTATTAGCCGTTCTTGGTTGATAAAACAAGTAAAAAAACATCGAGCAACTTTGCTGTTTGCCAACGCCATTGCAATAGCTGCCACTTTAATCAGTGTCCCTATCCCCTTGCTTATGCCATTGATGGTCGATGAAGTACTTCTCAATAAACCCGCATCCGGTTTGGCAATGATGAATACCGTCTTACCGACAGCATGGCAAACCCCAACAGGCTATATTGGGTTAACCTTATTGCTGGTCGTGTTGATGCGCAGCGTAAGCCAGGCTCTGAATATTCTTCAAAGCCGCCAATTCACTCTTGTTTCTAAGACCATCACCTATCATATGCGCGCTAAAATGATAGATAAATTAGGTCGAATTAGTATTCAACAATACGAGACAAGAGGTAGTGGCGGTATCAATGCTCACTTGATTACAGACATCGAAACTATCGATCAGTTCATTGGTAGTACGCTGAGCAAATTTATCATTAGCCTCTTTACTGTTATTGGTACTGCAGCCGTGCTGCTATGGCTTGAATGGCGACTTGGGTTGTTCATTTTATTAGTGAATCCAATTGTCATTTACTTTTCACGTAAACTGGGCAGTAAAGTAAAGCACCTCAAGAAACGCGAAAACCAATCTTATGAGCGTTTTCAAAATCGGCTGGTAGAAACTTTAGACGGTATTTACCAACTTCGTGCTGCTAATAAAGAACGTGTATTTCTAAATCAATTAAAAATGCAAGCGAACCAAGTGCGAATCGATGCTGATAAGTATGCTTGGCAATCTGAAGCTGCTGGGCGCGTTTCTTTTCTTCTCTTCCTACTCGGTTTTGAGCTTTTCAGAGCCGTAGCAATGTTGATGGTTCTGTTTAGTGATTTAACCATTGGTCAAATTTTTGCTGTATTTGGCTATTTGTGGTTTATGCTAGGTCCGGTTCAAGAGCTGCTAGGCATTCAATTTTCTTGGTACAGTGCCAAAGCCGCCTTTACTCGCATCAACGCTCTACTATCGCTTGATGAAGAGCCAAGACCGATAAGTAAAATCAACCCATTTACGCAGCAAAAGCAGGTTGATGTAGAAATATCACACATCAATTTTGCCTACGATAACAACCAAAATGTGCTAACAGATCTGTCACTGAGTATTCCTCGCGGTAAAAAAGTCGCCTTAGTCGGCGCTAGTGGTGGTGGTAAATCAACACTGATTCAGCTGTTGATTGGTATGTATCAACCCAAATCTGGAGAAATTCGTTTTAATGGCGCCACAACCGAAGAGATCAGTTTTGATATTATTAGAGATAATATAGCCGTTGTATTACAGCAACCTATACTATTTAACGATACTTTGAGGCATAATTTGACTTTGGGTGAGCATTACGATGAAACCCAACTTTGGCAGGCGCTACAAATTGCCCAAATGCAAGATGTTATTGCTAATTTGAGTGACGGACTGGATACTTTAATTGGGCGAAACGGCATTCGGCTATCAGGTGGACAGCGTCAACGTTTAGCGATTGCTCGTATGGTGCTTAGTGATCCTAGGTTCGTTATTTTGGATGAAGCCACTTCAGCCTTAGACACAGCCACTGAAGCAGCGCTGCATGATGCTCTAAACGATTTTTTGAGTGGCCGAACCACATTAATTGTTGCGCATCGCCTTTCAGCCGTGAAACAGGCAGACATCATTTACGTGCTTGAAGATGGCCAAGTAAGCCAGACTGGTACGCATCGGGAATTAGTAACACAAGATGGTTTATATCAAACGTTATATGGAAATATACAGTCACACGTCACTCAGTGACAACGTCACTCAAAATGGGGCTCTTGTTTGTCTGTGAAAGTTCTTGAACAGCATCCTAGTGCGTCAAATGCTATCAGACTCTGCCAAGGCTGCGAACTGGCGGTTGATATAGTTGATGTCGCACAAGGTAAAAGTGCTTATTGTCCTCGCTGCGGCACTCAACTGTATCGCGGGGGTAAACCATCTTTATCTGGTGACCTTGCGATAGCGGTAACCTGCTTATTACTGTTCATTCCTTCGCATTTTTTCGATTTTATTAGTATTCGTTTGGTTGGCGTAATGATTCCCGCCACCCTACCCTCAGGGGTATTGGCTTTGATGGATGAAGGCTTTTCTCTGATTGCATTACTGGTTTTGTTTTGCAGTTCGATTGCCCCATTTTTAGTGTGTTCTTCAGTGGTCACAGCGCATATGGCACTGCGCTTTCACTGGTTTTCTGTACTCAACTATTCGCTTATTATCATTCACAAACTAAAACCTTGGGTGATGATCGATGTTTTTTTGGTCAGCGTAGCGGTTTCTTGCTTTAAACTTCAAGATTATTCAGATATTCATATTGGCGTTGGGCTGTATGGTCTGGTGTTACTACAATTGGCTACGGTTCTACTTGCTACTCGCGTCAGCGTGAGACGTTATTGGGAAGCATGGAAACCAGAAAATCAATACACATTTGAACATAAAGATGTCCACTGCCATCATTGTCATTTATCGCAACCCGAAAACCACCATTGTGTCCGCTGCGAGCAAAAGCTCTATCACCGCAAGCCTAATTCAATACAGCGTACCTGGGCCTATTTAATCGCTGCAAGCATTGCTATTTTCCCTGCAAACCTTATCCCAATATCAATCTTGATCACCAATGGACAACGATTGGAAGACACCATTTTTTCTGGTGTTGCATCATTAATTAATAGCGACATGGTCGGAATCGCCATCATTATTTTTGTCGCAAGTATTGTCGTACCTATTATCAAAATTTTTGGCCTGACCTATTTGCTTCTTGCAATCAAATTCAAACGGCAAGTGTACCATCGGCAGCGCATGACGATTTTCTTTGCTATTAAATGGATAGGTAAATGGTCTGTTATGGATCTGTTCGTAATTTCAATTATGCTGACATTAGTCGATCGAGGGCAAATTCTCGATTTTACACCGGGTTATGGTGCTGTCGCCTTTGGCATGGTCGTCGTATTGACCATGTTAGCGGCTGAAAGCATGGACCCTCGACTCATCTGGGATAACTACCCAGATACATCAGAAAAAAATGAGCTTTCAAATGAGTAAATCAGCTTCAACCCAGAATTCTTACACCCCTGATGTGAAAAGAAATAAAGGTATTTCTCCTCTGTGGATTTTACCGATACTAACCATGTTGCTTGCCGGATGGTTGGTTACAAAAGCAATTCATGATGCAGGGGAAAGAATTCAAATTTATTTTTCGGATGCTCAAGGTTTAGTTGCTGGTAGAACAACCATTCGCTACCAGGGCTTAGAAGTCGGTATGGTACGTGATATCAACTTATCTGAAGGGTTAGAAAGCATTTACGTGGATGCAGATATTTATCCAGAAGCAACCCAACTGCTCAATGACCAAACGCGTTTCTGGTTAGTCAAACCAACCGCTAGCCTTTCAGGTATTTCTGGGTTGGATGCGCTAGTATCAGGTAACTATATTGCGATTCAACCGGGCAATGAAGGTACCTCGACGGATCACAATAATATCTTTCGCGCTTTAGATAATGCCCCTTCAGATTTACAACCCGATCAAGGGTTGATTATTTCTTTGAAAGCACGTGATTTAGGGGGGCTTTCTATTGGCTCTCAAATTGTCTATAAGAAAATACCTATAGGCGAAGTCTTTAACTATCAACTCGATAAAGACGCAAAATCAGTCATCATCCAAGCCTCTGTCGATGATGAATATCGACACATCATTACTAATGAAAGCCGTTTTTGGAATGTCAGTGGCATTGGTGCCAGTATTGGTTTTGAGGGAGTTGATGTTCGATTAGAAAGCCTCAGCGCTCTTATTGGCGGGTCCATCGCGGTCGATTCCCCTGATGGTGGAGAACCCGTCAAACAGAATACCCAGTTTAGACTCTATAGAGATTTAAAAACAGCAGGTCGTGGTATTCCCGTCAAGATAACCCTACCCGATCAACATAATATTGGTTCAACTGGAGCTCCTATCATGTATCGCGGAATTGAAGTTGGCCAAGTGACAGACTTGCAATTAAGCCAAGGACGAAAACAAGTCGTTGCCTCTGCCGCCATTCAACCTGCTTTCAGTGACATGCTAAATTCTGGTAGTCGCTTTGTGTTGGAAGAGGCAAAAGTTTCACTCTCGGGCGTTGAAAACATTGGTAACTTAATCAAAGGTAATTATTTGACTCTGGTTCCAGGAGAAGGCAGCAAGGCAAGGAGCTTCACCGCTATCCGACAATTTGAGTTCAACCAGTCACAAGCTAAATCCATTGCGATTAAACTTATTGCAGACAGCTCATATGGGTTAGATGTTGGCACTCAAATTCTATATCGAGGCATTGCTGTCGGTTCAGTTATTGGCGTCGTGTTAGAGCAAGACCACGTAGCCTTAAACACCTTAATTGATGAGCAGTACTCATCCCTGATTCGCTCTCAAAGTCGCTTTTATATTACAGGGTCGGCAACCGCAGAGCTCACGGAGTCAGGACTCAATGTATCAATCCCTCCAGCCAAACAATTATTAACCGGTTCAATTAGTTTTGTCAGTGAAGGGAGCGAGAAAGTTTATCCCGAATATCATTTATACCCGAGTCAGTCTTTGGCGGAACTTGCAAAATACAACCAAAGTGGTTCGCAAATGCTGACTCTTTTAGCTGATGAATTACCACCAATCAGCCAAGGTAGCCCTCTTCTATACCGTAATTTGCAAGTCGGTAGCGTCTCTGGATTTAAGCTTACGAAAGACGGTGTAAAAATCGAGGTGAAAATTGAGAATCAATACCGTCACCTAATTACGAACCAAACTGTATTTTGGAATCGTTCTGGTGTTGAAGTCGAGGCATCACTGGCCGGCGTTAGTGTCAAAGCAGCACCACTCAAAACATTGCTACAAGGTGGTATTGCGTTTGATTCCTTGCAAGGTATCGATAATAAAAATAATAGCTTGTGGAAATTATATGACAGCTATGAGCAAGCGAGAAAATATGGACAAGAAGTGACCTTGATTGCTGATAGTTCTCTTGGTATCACTGAAGGGACATCGATTAAATACAATAATATTGTTGTCGGTGAAGTCACATCTGTAACTCCCGACTTTCAGACCGGCATCATAACTCTTAAAGCCCGTATTGATCCTAGTTACGCCACTGATGTTGCAAGAGTTGACACGCATTTCTGGGTTGCTAAAACTAAAATCGGTCTAGATGGTATCGAAAACTTACAAAACTTAATCACCAGTAGTATTGAAGTACGGCCAGGCACTGGCAAGCCGAATTATCAATTCAAGTTAGAAAAGCAGCCGAAGCAAGAAACAGGTGTTGAGTTTACACTGCAAAGTGAAAGACGAGGCTCAGTGACTGAAGGAACACCAGTCCTTTACCGAGAAATGGAAGTAGGCGTCGTCACCCATGTAAAATTAGGCGACTTCGCTGACCGAGTTATTTTCACGGTAGAAATTCAAAAACCGTTCGCTTATTTAGTGCGTAATAACAGTGTGTTTTGGAATGTTTCTGGGGTTGATGTCTCTATCGGGTTATCAGGCGCCAACATAAAGGCTGGAACCATAGACAGTATTGTGCGTGGAGGGATTACCTTTGCGACTCCCGAACAAAAGCAGTTACAACCTATCGCAAAACAAGGGCAAGCGTTTTACTTGTACCCTGCGGCAACACCAGAGTGGACTCAGTGGAGAACAGCGATTCCCAAACCTTAATCCGCCTCTTTAAAAAATGCAGCCTCCGAGCTGCATTTTTTACGGTTCTTATCTCATCTCGATTCTTATATAATTCGCAGCCAAACTTCCAGATGAGACAGAACCTTGCACGCCAACATAACATTGCCAGAAGCATTTCTTACGACAATTGAAGCAATATTACCCAATGAACTCACTATGAGTGATTTTATTGCAGCTTGTCAGCGCCCTCTTCGTAAAAGTATTCGAGTCAATACACTCAAGATCTCTACCGAACACTTTTGCCAGCGAGCAGCAGAAAAAGGATGGCAATTGTCTCCAGTGCCTTGGTGTGATACGGGGTTTTGGATTGAAGCTGATGAGTCGCAAGTTCCTCTCGGCAACACAGCTGAACACATGGCGGGGCTTTTTTATATTCAAGAAGCCAGCTCCATGATGCCAGTTTCAGCTCTATTTATGGATGAAAGCGCCCCCTTTAATGCTGTATTAGATATGGCGGCAGCGCCCGGCTCTAAAACCACACAAATAGCCGCTCAAATGAGTAATTTAGGTGTTTTAGTCGCCAATGAATTTTCAGCTAGTCGCGTCAAAGTACTGCACGCCAACATAGAGCGTTGTGGCGTGCGCAATAGTGCACTTAGCAATTTCGATGGTCGAGTGTTTGGAGGGTGGTTACCAGAACAATTTGACGCAGTACTTATTGATGCGCCTTGTTCTGGTGAAGGCACGATTCGTAAAGATCCAGATGCAATGAAAAACTGGAGTAAAGCGTCGGTACTTTCCATTGCTGAAACACAGAAAGACTTAATCGAAAGTGCTTTTCATGCTCTCAAACCTGGTGGCGTAATGGTTTACTCTACCTGCACATTAAGTACAGAAGAAAACCAACAAGTTTGTCACCATCTAAAGGCCACCTTCGGCGAAGCGTTAGAATTTGTTTCTCTAGGTGATTTATTTGAGAATGCCAGTGCTTCATTAACTGAAGATGGCTTTTTGCATATATTCCCGCAAGTTTACGATTGTGAAGGTTTCTTTGTCGCGAAAGTCCGTAAATTAAGTTCCGTACCGAGCCCTGAAGTTAAAAAGCGTTTGGGTAAATTCCCATTTGAAAAAGCCAGTACCAAAGTACAGCAAGATATTGCACTACAGCTTAAAAAATCACTGGATATTGTGCTGCCTAGCGACGCCAGCGTATGGTTGCGCGATAACGATGTATGGTTATTTCCCAACACATTAGAGCCGATGTTGGGTGAATTACGTTTTTCTCGAATGGGGATAAAAATTGCTGAAGCGCATAAGAAAGGTTATCGCTGGCAACACCAAGTCGCGACAGCGCTAGCTACTGGCAATGAAGCCAATTGCGTCATACTTTCGGTTGATGAAGCAAGAGATTGGTATATGGGCAGAGATGTCAGGCCAGAACAACCATCGAGCCAAGGTGAAGTCATCGTAAAGCTCGGGAATGATGTAATTGGGTTAGGGAAATGGGTCGGTAACCGCGTTAAAAATGGCTTGCCAAGAGAGCTAGTTAAAGACAAAAACCTATTCTAAACGGATAAACTATAGAATGAAATTTTAAAAAATCATCGCTAACGCGTGCATACCGACTACACTTATAAGGAAAGCACAACACGACTCTTTAGTGATTAGCGTAGGCTCTGTAAGAGCCATTCCCCTGGGCCCAAAGACGGTTGAGTTTTGGGCCTTTTTTTTCTTCCAACAATAATTAAACTAAACGAATACCGTCAGGTTCGATGGTAATTTTGCCCTGCTTATAGAGACCACCAATGCTTTTCTTAAACGTGCCTTTACTAGTACGGAAGGTAGCAAAAATAGCGTCAGGCGTTGACTTATCACTTAACGGTAAGAATCCACCTTTTTTCTCCAGAAGTTCAAGGATTTTTGCGCTCATTTCATCCATTTTTTCGACACCAACTTTTTGCAAAGCAAGGTCAATTTTTCCATCTTCGCGAACGTTCTTAATGTACCCCTTCAACGATTTGCCGATAAATAGCTTGCCAAACACATCCGATGGGAAAATCATCCCCCAATGTTGACCGTTGATGATCGCTTTATAGCCTAAATCTGAACGCTCAGCGATAAGCAGATCCACTTGTTGATTCTTCGTGTAATTAGCCGGAGTCTTATCCAATACTTTATTGAACTTTGTTGTCCCTACAATACGACCAGAAGCCTTATCGGTATAAACATAAACCAGAATGGTCTGCCCTTCAGTAAAGCGCGCTCGTTGTTCACTGTAAGGAACCAATAGGTCTTTATCCTTGACTCCCCAATCAACAAAAACACCAGTACTGTTAACACCTTCGACTTTCATTAAACCCCATTCGCCCACTTTAGCAATGGGAGTCTCGGTTGTCGCAGCTAGCTGATTATCTGAATCAAAATACAAAAACACATCAATTTGTTGCCCTAACTCAACACCTTCGGGTACAAATCGATTCGGTAGTAACGTCGTACCAAAATCACTTGCATCTAAAAACACGCCGAAATCGGCAATTTTCACGACTTCTAAACTGTTTATTTGACCAACATTAATCATTTACTTTGTCTCACCTCAATTTTACAGAGATTATACGTGATCTCTGTTATCCTTTCCCCCATTGAAGGAGAAAAATAAGTAATTTTTTCAGGAGCTTTCTTTGGTTAATGTAGATAAACAAGACGCGATTACGCTTAAAATTTCACATGCCACGTCCCAGAGCAAAGAGGTTGATCTGGACATTTATCTATTCATTCCTGGTGATTTAGGTTTAACTCCCGAAATTCTGCCTGAGTCAGAATTCTACTATAGCTCTATCCATCAAAAACGTGCCTATTACAGTGATAAAACTTTACTGCCTTTGGTGCATAGCCGCCTTGCCCAGCGCGGTCGGCTCTCCTCGACTCAATACCGTGTCAGTTTAAGCCTATTCGCTTATCAATATGTGATTGCATTGGACAAAGCAGTGGTTCATTTGACCACAACGAGTGACAGCGTCACAGAGGATGAGGTGGATAGTGTCATTGAGCTCTCTTTGGACATCCTTAAAAAGTTACGTCGAAGTATTCCTTACGAAGAGAACTTAAAACGCTACTACGCCAACATCGATAACTACCTATCTTGGTACACAGAACAAAAGTTTCTCTCGCTGGTGGCACATATGAATCGTGATGGCGATTATAAAACCATCAAAGAGCGTTTAATTACTTTAGTCGAGAAAGAACAAGCACACCGCAAGCTAAATAACTACAATTCAGCAAAAGCTGGCGATGACATCACTCGGTTAAGCAATAAAATGCGTCTGCTTAGACGATTGATTGAGCACCCAATCGTACTCAATGAGAAAGTAACGTCTTTAGGTAGCAATATGAAACGGGCAGTAAAAGGCATCGCAACAGGATTAGTCATGCTTTTTGTTACCATTATTGCGATTACCGCTCGCGATTATTGGGGAGAAATTACGGCTTCCTTCATCATCGCCATGTCATTTGTTTATGCGCTTCGCGAAATATTTAAAGACGACTTACGAGACATACTATGGCGTTGGATTCGTCGGGGTAAACCTAAGTGGAAACGCCGTTACATAGACCCAACCACAGGAAAAACAGTAGGACATAAGCTAGAGTGGCTAGACTATACCAACCTCAATAAGTTACCCGATAGAATCAAAGCGATACGCAAAAAGAGAGTAGTCCAACGTGAGGAGCAGGTACTGCATTATCGATCCGAAACGCAAATGTCGACTTCTCGTTTTATGAGCGGCTATGAAGAAACACGTGAAACGCTACAGGTTGATCTTCGCCCCATCACTCGTTTAATAGACAAAGGCTCAAACAGAATCTACCAATTAAACGGTGGACAAGTCAGCCGCGAGTCCGTTGAAAAACGGCACTTACTAAACTTGATCATTAAAGAAGATAACCACCAAGGTAAAGCGCGCTACTATCGTTGGAAAATAGTGCTTAATCGCAGCAAAATTGTCGATGTTGAACAAATTGAATTGGATGGGTAACGTCCAATTCAATCTAATGGTTTTACTTCCCTATTCGCTTTAGAGATAGCGTCAAAAGAAACTCAGCCATAACTTCATCACCATGTAAAGTAGGACATGTTGCAGTAATTTTCACTATCTGATTAACACGCTCTCCAGTGGCTATTGTTTCATCCAGCATGCTGTCAATGAGCTGACCGTCATGACAATGAAAATGCACATCGGCCTCAGGACGTTTTAAGAATTCAGCCTGTAAGGCTTTAAAAGCCAAAGAAACTTTGCTGCCCCGTTGTTCAGCTTTATGCATGGCCATAAAACCACCTGCTACATCAGCACCAACCGCAAGCACACCAAAATACATACTATTTAAGTGGTTTTTATTGCGCCGCTTTAAAGGAATTCTGATCTCAACCGACTGATCATTCAACTGCAAAATTTTGGGACGGCATGACCAAATAAGTGGTACTTTGAAAAAGCCAAATAGGCTTAAGTAGAGGTTTGCTTTGGTAAGTGGGGAGAGCATATAAACTGACCTTTTTATATAGTTGTCGGACCAGTTCAAATTACAGCGCGATAAATGTCAATAAATTGTTACTAAAAGTAAGAGCTGAGCGTAACTATTCTACGCTCAGCTGAATTCATTATATTTTTACCACAACATCTGCTTGTGTATTTTCCACTAAATGCTCTTGAAGTTTTGGATAGTCGGCTAGAGATTGCGTAACCACTAGAATCGGCTTTTTGGCTTGGCAAGCAGCTTTGACGGCTAAGTCCAATAGTGCAACAACGGCTTCACTTTCAGGATTAAATAGATGCGCAAGTGCAGCATTGTTCTTATCGATGCCCAAGGTGTATTGCGTTAGATTATCAATATTAATTGTGATGCCATCGAAATAGTGCATTAAACGCTCTGCTAACAACGCCGCCGAAGGCACATCACAAGAGTAATGTACTTTCAAACCTTGCAAACCACGCGGTAATCCTTGCTCTGCAAGACGGTCGATGATCGTAGCCGCATCGCTCAATGTTCTAACAAAAGGCACGACAATTTCTACATTCACACCCGCATTGCGTAGAGCTTTAACCACCGAGCACTCATAGGAGAATGCTTTTGCGTACTGTTGAGAAGCAAAGCGAGAGACGCCTCTCACTCCCATGGCTGGGTTGACTTCCTCGGGTTCAACCGAGCCACCAAGCAATGCTTTGTATGCATAGCTATCAGCATCACTTAAGCAAACTCGAATCGTTTGATGTGATTCTTGCACCGCTGACAATACCTTATCCACTATCGTCGCGGTAAAGTGCTCAGAAACCTCTTTATCATTGAGAATCGACTGCGCCGATTCTTGTTCTAGTTCTGATAAGTTCGCAAAATGTTGCTCAATCGATGGGTGATAAAATAGCGAATCCAATATAATATCTGACAGTGAGACATAAAGATGTTGAGCGTTTCCACTCGTTTCAATGGCCGCTGGAAGAGCATCACCAAGAACTAACTGTGCATGCATCGTGCTGTTTTGTGTCAAACTCATTACTGCTCCCTAACACTTTTTATTATCTTAATCTGGAAAATACCTATAGCGAGGATCGAATACAAGAACAAAAGTAAATATTTATGAAAATATACTGAATAAATTTTCACTTTACGCATTGTCGATAATAAGTTTTCCGTTTTACAGTTTATTCCTCTTGCCAATTCCGCTATCTTTAGCGCTTCGCAATAAGAGTACAGGCTTTAGTATGCCATTAAAAACAGATGAATTAAGAACTCAAGCAATGGGTCCAATGCCAACACCAGCAGAGCTTGGAAATGCGCATCCGATCACAAATGATGTTGCTGAGCGTATTGCCAACTCACGTCGTCAAATTGAAAACATCCTCACAGGTCAAGATGATCGTCTACTCGTTATCGTTGGACCATGCTCAGTTCATGATACTGAAGCCGCTTTAGATTACGCACGCCGTTTAAGTTCAATTCAAGCTCAATACGATAATGAGCTTTTCATTGTTATGCGTACCTATTTTGAAAAACCAAGAACTGTAATTGGGTGGAAAGGCTTAATTACCGATCCAAACTTAGATGGTTCATACGCATTAGAAACCGGCCTAAATAAAGCACGTCAGTTGTTGCTTGATATCAATAAGCTAGGCTTAGCGACGGCCACTGAATTTCTCGATATGATCACTGGTCAATATATTGCTGACCTCATCACTTGGGGAGCGATCGGTGCTCGTACAACTGAATCTCAAATTCACCGTGAAATGGCCTCTGCACTTTCATGCCCAGTCGGTTTTAAAAATGGCACCAATGGTAATATCAAAATTGCTATTGATGCTATTCGCGCTGCACAAGCTTCGCACTATTTTTACTCACCAGATAAAAATGGCCGCATGACAGTATACCGTACCAGTGGTAATCCATATGGACATGTCATTTTACGCGGTGGGGACACTGGACCTAATTTTGATGCCGATTCAGTGGCGAATTCCTGTCAGCAATTGGCTGAGTTTGGTCTACCACAGCGCCTTGTTGTTGACTTCAGTCACGCCAATTGCCAGAAGCAGCACAGAAAACAAATCGAGGTTGCCGCTGATATTTGTGCGCAAATTCGAGCAGGAAAAGATTTTGTCGCAGGCATTATGGCGGAGAGCTTTATTATTGAAGGCAATCAACCAATGCACGACTTAGATAACCTAACTTACGGCCAATCCATCACTGACCCTTGCTTAGGCTGGGATGAAACAGTGACCATGCTTGATATGCTTGCTAAAGCAATCGCAGACCGCCGCAACTTAAAATAAATATAAGGAACCACCATGCCTTCTTTTGATATCGTTTCAGAAGTCGATAATGTTGAAATTCGTAACGCTGTCGACAATGCAAACCGTGAACTGGCTACTCGCTTTGACTTTAGAAATGTTGAAGCCAGTTTTGAACTCAAAGATGAAACCGTAAAACTCTCTGCTGAGCATGATTTCCAACTGAACCAGATGATGGATATCTTACGCGGAAACCTTGCAAAACGAGGAGTAGACGCAAACTCCATAGATGCCAAAGAAGCTGTTGGTACAGGCAGACGCTGGCACAAAGATGTCCAGTTTAAGCAAGGAGTGGATACCTTAACAGCGAAGAAAGTAGTGAAAGCGATTAAAGATGCAAAGCTAAAAGTTCAAGCATCAATCCAAGGTGATAAAGTACGAGTCACAGGTAAGAAGAGAGACGACTTACAGTCGGTAATCGCACTTATGCGTGAATCGGATATGGGACAACCCTTCCAATACGAGAATTTCCGAGACTAACTTAAAATGCCACCGCATACCGGTGGCTTATTTTTATTCAAGCAATTTGCATACTCGATTAAAGCTTTAAACCTAACGAACGGCTAATAGCTATAAGGTTAAATCTGCCCCTATTAACAGTGTGTAATCTGTTGCCTGCTTAGGCATCAACACACAAATTCGTCGTTTTTCTGCTCTCGCTTGGTTTAATTTTTCTGCAAGCTGCGCTGCATCTTGGAAACTTTCCCTTTCCGCATCCCGACGGACGAGGTCAATAAACTCAAATGGGCAGTTTTCTTCAAAGAATACGACCTCTGCACGCTGCATATAACGGAGCGCTTTAATCGGTAATAGCTCTACATCATCACCAAAATTGATCCATGTACATTGCCCTTCATTATCAATAGGTTGCTTCAAAGCTTGTTGGTATAGCGCCTCCAAATCCTCTCTATTTTTTGCATTTTCAACTTTAGGCTCACCGAGAAACTCTTCCCAAAACTTACGTCGTTCCGACACAGAAGCTAACGACTGTTTGATCGAATTTCGCTTAGATGAGCCAAAATCTGCCAATAATGATAAGTTTTGTGGTAACACTGCCTCTAGTGTTTCTCGGATATTACGAACTAAAACTGGAGATGCTCCCCCACTTGAGATCGCAATTTGAATTCGCCCACGCTCGATCATCGAAGGGGTAATGAAATCACAATACGGTTGATCGTCAACTACATTGACTAAAATTCGAGAATTTTTCGCATCTTTATGCACTTGATGATTCAGAGAAGGGTTATCCGTCGTTGCCCATACTTGCAAATAATCGTTAGTGAGTAACTCGGATGAGTAGAAATTTTGCACCCATTGACAACGCTTTTGCTCAACGAGTTCTAACAAGTATGGCTCTATTTTAGGCGATACAATCGTGACAAGAGCGCCAGCTCGGATTAAAGCATCGACTTTTCGACACGCAACTTCACCACCACCAACAACCAACACTGGTTTATCGTTCAAATTTAGAAACAGGGGAAAATACTGCATTTCATTCCATGAATAAAGTAAATAACTATTCGCTAGATGCTACCAAAAATAGGGCAACGACGACACCAAATATCCACTGCAAAATAATTATTGACTAAATTTTCAATAGTTTCCAGTGAAAAACTCCACAACCAACTAATGATACAAATGTTAATTTCATATTAAAAGATAAAGATACTGCTTCCATCTGTTGCCCTACTCTTGATCACTGTTGCACTATTTACATTCACTTAACATTTAGTCATTCTAACCACAGCTTAGGTTTGTGACTCTAATCAAAAATCTTTTCAAATTATGCATTTGAGAAAATACAAATCCTTATCTACGCTTATAACTGGTTGATTTATAAATGTGCTCTTGTGTGCAAATACAGCCAAATGAAATAAGAAACACAACATTTTTACTACGTTGTATCAGGTGTCACCTGGTTTAACATGGATCATACAGGAAGGATACAAATGGCGAATAAACTAACACTTCTTGCTTCAGTTGTAGCGGCTTCTACTGCCATGATGGCGACAACAGCTTCTGCTGCAGACAGCACCCTAGATAAAGTTCTTTCACAAGGCGTTTTGACTTGTGGCGTAAGTACTGGTCTGCCGGGCTTCTCAAACCCAAACTCTAAAGGTGAATGGGAAGGAATTGATGTTGAATATTGTCAAGCACTTGCAGCTGCAGTTCTTGGTGACAAGTCAAAAGTAAAATATGTGCCACTAACCGCTAAAGAACGTTTTACAGCACTTCAATCTGGTGAAATCGATGTTCTTTCACGTAACACAACATGGACTTTACAACGTGATAGCGCCCTAGGTCTTAACTTCGTTGGCGTAAACTACTACGACGGCCAAGGCTTTATGGTCAAGAAAGATCTTGGTATCAAGAGTGCCAAAGAACTTGATGGTGCATCTGTTTGTGTTCAGTCAGGTACCACAACAGAGCTTAACTTAGCCGATTACTTCCGTAATACCGGTATGAGCTATAAGCCAGTTGTATTTGATACTGCTGCTCAAACTTCGAAAGGTTTCGATGCTGGTCGCTGTGATGTGTTAACAACTGACCAATCAGGCCTATACGCCCTTCGCCTAAATTTACAAGACCCTAATGTAGCGGTTGTACTTCCGGAAATTATTTCTAAAGAGCCTCTTGGTCCAGTAGTACGTCAAGACGATGACAAATGGTTCAACGTTGCAAAATGGACGTTGAATGCAATGATTAACGCTGAAGAATACGGCATCACGTCTAAAAATGCTGATGAAATGCTCAAGTCAAATGATCCAAACATCAAACGTATCCTTGGCCTTGATGGACCTAAAGGTAAAGGTTTAGGTATTCGTGATGACTGGGGTTACCAAATCGTGAAACAAGTTGGTAACTACGGTGAAAGTTTTGAGCGCACCGTTGGTACTGGCTCACCACTGCAAATCTCACGTGGTGTAAATGCTTTGTGGAACGCTGGCGGCTTTATGTACGCTCCACCACTCCGTTAATAGTGAAACAAACCCAAATGGGCGGTTTCGGCCGCCTTTTTTAGAAAATGGATTTGAGGTTATAGTTGTATGAAACCTACTAATACTATTGCGGCTAAGTCTGAGGCTCCCTCGGCGAAAAGCGCAAACCTGTTCTATAATCCCACCTTTCGATCAGTCGTATTTCAAGTCATTGCAGTATCGGCATTGATCTTTTTCTTTTATACCATTGTGTCAAACGCACTTTCCAACTTAGACGCTCGCGGTATCGCGACCGGCTTTGATTTTTTAGATCAAGAGGCTGGCTTTGGGATTGGCCTAACTCTTGTTGAATATGATGAAACATTCTCTTATGGACGCACCTTTGTTGTTGGTCTTTTAAATACGGCTTTGGTTTCCTTGCTTGGTGTTATTCTAGCAACCATCCTTGGTTTCTTTATTGGGATTGCTCGTTTGTCCTCGAACTGGCTGGTGAGTCGATTAGCCGCTGTATACATTGAAACATTCCGTAATATTCCTTTGCTGTTACAAATTTTCTTTTGGTATTTTGCCGTTTTACAAGCACTGCCTTCACCAAGACAAAGCATGCAGTTAGGAAATTCAATTTTCCTTAACGTTCGAGGCCTATTCTTTCCCTCACCGGTTTTTGAAGCAGGCAGTTCAGCGATATTTTTCACCTTCATCGCTGGGTTGATAACTTCAATCATTATTGGTATATGGGCTAAAAACAGACAAAGTTTAACCGGCCAACAAACACCAATGGGCAGGATAATTTTCGCTCTGTGTGTCATTTTACCAGTCGTTGTTTATTTTATTATGGGTCGACCTATCTCTGCGGAATACCCAGCACTAAAAGGGTTCAACTTCCAGGGTGGTATAAGTATTATCCCCGAATTGGCCGCTTTACTTGTCGCACTTAGTATTTATACAGCCGCCTTCATCGCTGAGATCGTTCGTTCTGGTATCAATGCCGTCAATCACGGTCAATCAGAAGCAGCCATGTCTCTTGGCTTACCAAGATCAAAAACATTGAAACTGGTTGTGATTCCACAGGCACTACGCATCATCATCCCACCGTTAACCAGCCAGTACTTAAACTTAACGAAAAACTCATCGTTAGCTATGGCAATAGGTTATCCAGACTTAGTATCTGTTTTTGCAGGAACAACACTCAACCAGACTGGGCAAGCCATTGAAATTATCGCGATGACGATGGGGGTTTACCTAACTCTAAGCTTGGTTACCTCAGCGTTAATGAACATTTATAACCGTAAAGTTGCTTTGGTGGAGAGATAAGATGAAAGTACATCAATTTCAGCCTAGCCTTCCGCCTCCTGCTAATACTGTTGGTCTGGTCGGTTGGTTACGAAAAAACCTTTTTAACAACGCCGTAAACTCGGTTCTTACATTAGTCCTCGGTTATATAGCTCTATCCTTGATTTGGTATGTCTTTAATTGGGCAATATTCAATGCCGATTGGATAGGCAGTACACGTAATGATTGCACTCGTGACGGTGCTTGTTGGGTGTTTATCAGTGTTAGATGGGATCAGTTCATGTACGGCTTTTACCCTGAAGCTGAACTTTGGCGCCCTCGCCTTTTCTATTTCACACTAGCGATTTTCACTGTACTACTTGCGTATGAAAAAACGCCTAAAAAAACATGGATATGGTTATTCTTTGTCAATATCTATCCATTTATGGTTGCAGCTTTGCTGTACGGTGGTTTTTTTGGATTAGAAGTTGTTGATACGCATAAGTGGGGTGGCCTACTCGTAACATTGATCATCGCTTTAGTCGGTATTGTGGTGTCATTACCAATCGGTGTTGCCTTGGCTTTAGGTCGTCGTTCAGACATGCCAATTATACGTAGCTTATGTACTGTATATATTGAAGTTTGGCGTGGCGTTCCTCTGATTACTGTACTGTTTATGGCGTCGGTTATGCTACCGCTGTTCCTTTCCGAAGGCTCAGAAACCGACAAGCTGATCCGCGCACTGATTGGGGTCGTGATGTTCAGTGCAGCTTATATGGCTGAAGTGATTCGTGGTGGCCTACAAGCGATACCAAAAGGTCAATATGAAGCAGCAGATGCGCTTGGCTTGAGCTACTGGAAAAAAATTAGTTTAATTATTTTGCCTCAGGCGCTAAAAATCACCATTCCATCAATTGTGAATACTTTCATTGGTTTATTTAAAGATACCAGTTTGGTACTCATTATCGGTATGTTCGACGTTTTAGGCATTGGACAAGCCGCAAATACTGACCCTGAATGGTTAGGCTTTGCGACCGAAAGTTATATATTTGTCGCGTTAGTGTTCTGGGTGTTTTGTTTTGGTATGTCGAGATACTCGATATGGCTCGAAAACAAACTCCACACTGGTCACAAACGATAATTAAGAATTCAAGGACGTATTATGACGCAACAACACAAACTAGCTCCCTCTGAAGAAGTCATGATTCAGATTAATGATATGAATAAATGGTACGGAGAGTTTCACGTACTGAAAAACATCAATCTAACAGTGAAAAAAGGCGAAAAAATCGTTATTTGTGGTCCTTCCGGCTCAGGTAAATCGACCATGATTCGCTGTATTAATCGACTTGAAGAGCATCAAAAAGGTCAAATTATCGTTGCAGGCAATGAGTTAACTGAAGATTTAAAAAATATCGAAGCCGTTCGCCGCGAAGTCGGCATGTGTTTTCAACACTTTAATTTATTCCCTCACCTGACTGTATTGGAAAACTGCACCCTAGCTCCTATTTGGGTCAAGAAAATGCCTAAGGGCGAAGCCGAAGCTATCGCAATGAAGTATTTAGAAAGGGTGAAGATCCCAGATCAAGCGGACAAATATCCAGGTCAACTTTCTGGTGGTCAGCAGCAACGTGTTGCCATTGCTCGCTCATTATGTATGAACCCACAAGTCATGTTATTTGATGAACCAACATCGGCGCTTGACCCAGAGATGGTTAGGGAAGTACTGGATGTAATGGTCGAGTTGGCTGAAGAAGGCATGACTATGCTTTGTGTGACGCATGAAATGGGCTTTGCTAAAGAAGTCGCCGATAGAGTTATCTTTATGGATGCGGGTGAAATCATTGAAGAAAACAACCCAGTTGAGTTCTTTGAAAACCCGCAATCAAACAGAACACGAAACTTCCTTTCTCAAATTCTGCATCATTAATTAACAAGCTTTGATTGCCAATTACTAACCAATTGATAAAAGAGGTGTTTTTCACCTCTTTTTCTTTTATGTTAACCGACACATCATGTTACACATTCATTAACATGTCCGTGACTATTTTTACTATTATGGAACGAAAGAAATGGTACATCGGGCTTGATTTATGGAACTTTCAGCCCCATAAATGTACTTAAAGACATAAACCCTTACGAGGAAGATTATGAACAGCCCTATGTTTACTCGCTCAGCAAGTTTAGAGAGCACATTACAAACGAACAAAGTATTGAAGAATACATACTTCTTACTTTCAATGACGCTAATGACCAGTGCTATTGCAGCAATGGCTACCATGGCTATGCAAATATCATCAATGATGGCGTTAGTTATGCAACTAGCCGCCATCGGAATCCTTTTCTTTGTAATGCCTAAAGCAGTTAACTCTTCTTCAGGTATCGTTTGGACGTTTGTATTTACTACATTAATGGGTGGTGCCTTGGGGCCAATGCTGAACCATTATGTGGCGATTCCAAATGGTCCAAGCATTATTGCTCAAGCTTTAGGTTTGACTGGCCTAGTTTTTATGGGTCTATCCGCTTATACCATAACGACTAAAAAAGACTTTTCATTCATGAGAAGTTTCTTAATGGCTGGTCTTATCATCGTTATTGTTGCGGCACTTATTAATATCTTTGTTGGCTCAACAGTGGCTCAACTTGCTATTAGTAGCATTTCAGCGCTCGTATTTTCTGGCTTTATTTTGTTTGATACAAGCCGTATCGTGCGAGGTGAAGAGACTAACTACATCAATGCAACCATCTCAATGTATTTGAATATTTTGAACCTGTTTATCAGCTTACTGAGCATTCTAGGTATCATGAACGACGACTAGTCTAGCCGTTTAGAAAAAGCCCGGGAGCGAACGCTTTCGGGCTTTTTACTTTCTAAATAGTTGAGATCAGCCATACCGTGATATACCCTAGCGGCAAATCGTTATTTGAGGAACTCACATGTTCGAATACAACGGTAAAATCATCGAAACTGACGCTCAAGGTTACCTGCTTGACCACACTCAGTGGGAAGAAGGCATGATCCAAATTTTAGCTAATCATGAAGAGATCGAATTGACGGATGCGCATTTAGAAGTCATTCACTTTGTTCGCCAATTTTATGAAGAATTTAATACGTCCCCTGCTGTACGCATGCTTGTAAAAGCCATGGAAAAAGCACATGGACCAGAAAAAGGTAATAGTAAGTATTTGTTTAAGCTATTTAAACAAGGCCCCGCTAAACAAGCAACCAAACTTGCAGGTCTGCCTAAACCCGCGAAGTGCTTATAAAATATATACGATAAGGCTCACTAAATAGCCTTATCGTATTTCAAAACCTTTAAAACTTTCAGAAGCAAAACCACTTTCACGCATCACAAACTCAACCTGCGCAGTCTTTGGTCCTTGTTTAATCCATTGGTAAAGCTGTTCTATGTTGTCGCTATCTCCAACAGCTATCACTTCTACATCACCATTATTTAAATTTTTAGCGTACCCTGTTAAACCTAGTTTCAAGGCATAATGTGCTGTGTGGTAACGAAAACCAACCCCTTGCACTATTCCTGAGACTACAAATTTATCGCATTGCGTCGCCATGAATACCTCGCTATCTCATCTAAACCATATACATTGGTAATTTGAACCTAAACCCAACAAACCTACCATTTATTTAATATTATGGAATAGATAAATGCTTGTTGAATTGATGGATATCCCATTGATTAAAAATCGTAATGAATGATGACTTTTAAAGATCAAGTAATTAGCAATCAAACATATAGCGTATCTCTGTTTCTTTATTTGCTTTCCATAACCTTTTCTATGAAAATATGCCCCCATTTTGAATATTTCATCGAGTAACCTATGACACCTGCAATTTATCTAGTAAAAGGCCGAGAAAAGTCTTTACGCCGTAAACATCCTTGGATTTTCTCGAGAGGAATCAATAAGGTTGAAGGTGAACCTGGCCTCGGTGAAACGGTAGATGTACTTACCCATGACGGCCAGTGGTTAGCTAAAGCAGCCTATTCCCCCACCTCTCAAATTAGAGCGCGCGTGTGGAGCTTTGACAAAAGAGAAATTGATACGGATTTCTTTGTTCAACGAATCAAAGACGCTTTACTAGTACGTGAAGATATTATCGCGCGAGATGGCTTGACAGGTTTTAGACTTATTGCTGCTGAGTCAGATGGCTTACCTGGGATAACCATCGATAAATATCAAGACTACCTAGTTTGCCAACTACTTAGTGCTGGTGCCGAGTTCCACAAATCCTCGCTCGTTGATGCTCTTATCCAAGTTTTCCCTGAATGCAGTATCTACGAGCGCTCAGATGTCGCGGTGCGTAAAAAAGAAGGTCTTGAAGAAACAACCGGTGTGCTTCACGGTCAAGAACCGCCAAAATCAATCATCATTGAAGAAAATGGGGTAAAAATAAGCGTCGATATTATTGGTGGACACAAAACTGGTTTCTACCTTGATCAACGAGATAGCCGCCAAAAATCTTTAAAATATGTTAAAAATAAAGAGGTTCTAAACTGCTTTTCCTACACGGGAGGTTTTGGCCTGTACGCCCTAAAAGGTGGTGCACAGCGTGTTATCAATGCCGACGTATCTCAGCCAGCACTAGATACCGCTAAATATAATGCTGAAATTAACAATTTTGATATTTCTAAAAAACGAGCCGTTTTCCTGAATGCCGATGTTTTTAAATTGCTACGTGAGTACCGTGATCAAGGTACACAATTTGATGTGGTCATCATGGACCCACCAAAATTTGTATCGAGCAAAAATAACTTAACGTCAGGGGCAAATGGTTATAAAGATATTAACATGCTCGCCATGCAAATTTTAAAGCCAGGCGGAACACTGCTTACCTACTCATGCTCTGGCTTAATGGGAACCGACCTATTTCAAAAAATAATTGCTGATGCCGCCTTGGATGCAGGCCGCAGCGTTAAGTTTGTAGAGAGATTCGAGCAAGCTGCCGACCACCTTACAGATTCAGCCTATCCTGAAGGTTTTTATTTGAAAGGGTTTGCTTGTAAGGTTTTATAATACCAAGCACAGCAAACAACTATTCACTCTAGCAGTAACCAAAGATATCCAGACAACATAAAAAACCGGAGCCCTTTCAAGCTCCGGTTTTCTTATTTTAATCCTTTAAATGATTTAAGTTATCCATCAAATTAGAAGTAATGTCGACGGCAGATGCTCCATCGAAATCAATAGTGAGTTTTTCACCACCTTTACTGATGCTCAAGGTCGCAGCCGAGTTATCTTGGGTAATAATCACGTCGACACCATTTACATGGCCTTCATTATCTCCAGAACTCAAATCGTTAAGCAAAGCCGTAATATCGTCTTTTTCCATATCAGAGAACAAATCAGACAGATCTAACTGATCACCTTCCGCGGCATTGAAATCTGTCACTCTATCAGTCGCCGTATCCATATCAACCCATTTGAAGATATCAGCACCTTCATCACCGACTAAAATATCGTTACCTTCACCACCAATAATAGTGTCATTGCCTGAACCGCCTCGAACAGCATCGTTACCTTTACCACCATCTAAAATATCGTGACCAGTACCGCCGAAGATCAGGTCAGAGCCATCTTCACCATAGATCTTGTCATTGCCGCCGCCGCCATGAGCGATATCAAGTCCTGCATCAGAACTACCGCTAACCGTCAATGCACCATCTTCGGTTGTCGTAGTAAGCTCATTGATACTTTTAGTAACAAATTCATTAATCGCGAGATCTTGGTTAGACAGGTTAATATCTTGTGTTACAGAGTGACTTTCTCCTAGGTAAATGGTGTCAGCCCCAGCTCCCATATATACATCATCATTAGCAATCCCTGTATCAATAGTTACGCCATTAATGGGGTCATAATCTAATATAGTGTGAGCTGCGCCTTCGTAGATAGTGGCAGCGGAAGTCGCCCATTGATATGTTCCAAACCCTTCCATAAATTTAACGGAGTCAACACTTCCATTTAACATTTCATTTCCAGGCAGCACATTAGACGCGTGAATATCAACGGTACCTTTTGAAGCACTTTGCTGTCCATCTGAATCAACCGCCCAATAGGTAAAATCATCTTTAATTTCTACCTCACCAGATACTACCATCTCAACACCGGATAGATTGAAACCAGCACCCTGACCACCATTTTTCGTATTGACAACCACGAGTCTCACTTCATCAAACGTATTAACTGATGTAAGCGTTGCGGTTCCTATATGGTCTGGATTCGGATGAGTAACATCAATATTGAGATCGATAGGCTCTCCTACTCTCTGACCATTGTCATAGGTGTAAGCGACTATTTTCGCATGTGCACTAGTACCTAATAAGCCTTGAAGACTAGTAAAGCTAAATGTAGCAGACGTGACATTCCCTTTATCACTAGCAACTGAGATAAACTCACCTGCTGACGTTTCCTGCCCAGGAGCTTCACCCTTGCCTGGCGTTGTATTAACGTAAACCCCATTTTGATTCTTATTATGATCATAGACGATTGTTGCACCACTATTAGTGTTAAATATTCCATCAATAAAGGTTCCTCCACTAATAGTCATACCGCCTAAACTAAGTGTATTAACACCATCACCAGCAGCACTCAAATCCGAACTATCAATTTCTCTAGTCACTTGAGTATTTGTATCGACTACATAGTAAACACTTGTATCATCTCGAAACGTAAGTGGATTATCTCCACCAATCATATCAGAGGTAATCTTCACATAGTTTGTACCATCGTAATAGTACAAATCGCCATGTTCCGGCAAGTCTGCAAGCTTCACCTGAGTAAATTGATTAGCATCTGCATCATCTTCGACATCCTTTGCAAAGTCAGAGAAATCAACTTTAACAACGCTATGTTCTGAAGATAGAGAGAAATCATCAGCAGTCGGTAGATTGTTTGTATTACCCCCATCGGTGATGATCGCTTCACCCGTCACGCTACCATTGCTGGTGACGTTATTGCTGTCGGTGACCACCAAGCCGAAGGTTTCATCGCCTTCGTACACCTCATCTGGGGTGGTCGCTACCACCACGCGGATCGCGGTGACGCCCGCAGGCACGGTCACATTGCCATTCGGATCCACCGCTAAGGCGAGGGTCTGGCCACCTTGCTCGTAGCTCACGCTCAAGCCACCCACATCCCCCGCTTCAGCGCTGTAAGCGCCATCGGTGCTCACGCCAAGATTCAGCACCACGTCCGCTTCGGTCGCTTTCGTTAACGTCACCACGAACTCTGCATTCGTGCCTTCGTTTACAGCACCCCCACCGCTGATCTCGAGGGCGGGCTTGTCATTGTCTGGGTTTGGACCGGGGCCATTGCCCCCATCGGTGATGATCGCTTCACCCGTCACGCTACCATTGCTGGTGACGTTATTGCTGTCGGTGACCACCAAGCCGAAGGTTTCATCGCCTTCGTACACCTCATCTGGGGTGGTCGCTACCACCACGCGGATCGCGGTGACGCCCGCAGGCACGGTCACATTGCCATTCGGATCCACCGCTAAGGCGAGGGTCTGGCCACCTTGCTCGTAGCTCACGCTCAAGCCACCCACATCCCCCGCTTCAGCGCTGTAAGCGCCATCGGTGCTCACACCAAGATTCAGCACCACGTCCGCTTCGGTCGCTTTCGTTAACGTCACCACGAACTCTGCATTCGTGCCTTCGTTCACGGCACCCCCACCGCTAATCTCGAGGGCGGGCTTGTCATTATCTGGGTTTGGACCGGGGCCATTGCCCCCATCGGTGATGATCGCTTCACCCGTCACGCTACCATTGCTGGTGACGTTATTGCTGTCGGTGACCACCAAGCCGAAGGTTTCATCGCCTTCGTACACCTCATCTGGGGTGGTTGCTACCACCACTCGGATCGCGGTGACGCCCGCAGGCACAGTCACATTGCCATTCGGATCCACCGCTAAAGCGAAGGTCTGGCCACCTTGCTCGTAGCTCACGCTCAAGCCACCCACATCCCCCGCTTCAGCGCTGTAAGCGCCATCGGTGCTCACGCCAAGATTCAGCACCACGTCCGCTTCGGTCGCTTTCGTTAACGTCACCACGAACTCTGCATTCGTGCCTTCGTTTACAGCACCCCCACCGCTGATCTCGAGGGCGGGCTTGTCATTGTCTGGGTTTGGACCGGGGCCATTGCCCCCATCGGTGATGATCGCTTCACCCGTCACGCTACCATTGCTGGTGACGTTATTGCTGTCGGTGACCACCAAGCCGAAGGTTTCATCGCCTTCGTACACCTCATCTGGGGTGGTCGCTACCACCACGCGGATCGCGGTGACGCCCGCAGGCACGGTCACATTGCCATTCGGATCCACCGCTAAGGCGAGGGTCTGGCCACCTTGCTCGTAGCTCACGCTCAAGCCACCCACATCCCCCGCTTCAGCGCTGTAAGCGCCATCGGTGCTCACGCCAAGATTCAGCACCACGTCCGCTTCGGTCGCTTTCGTTAACGTCACCACGAACTCTGCATTCGTGCCTTCGTTTACAGCACCCCCACCGCTGATCTCGAGGGCGGGCTTGTCATTGTCTGGGTTTGGACCGGGGCCATTGCCCCCATCGGTGATGATCGCTTCACCCGTCACGCTACCATTGCTGGTGACGTTATTGCTGTCGGTGACCACCAAGCCGAAGGTTTCATCGCCTTCGTACACCTCATCTGGGGTGGTCGCTACCACCACGCGGATCGCGGTGACGCCCGCAGGCACGGTCACATTGCCATTCGGATCCACCGCTAAGGCGAGGGTCTGGCCACCTTGCTCGTAGCTCACGCTCAAGCCACCCACATCCCCCGCTTCAGCGCTGTAAGCGCCATCGGTGCTCACACCAAGATTCAGCACCACGTCCGCTTCGGTCGCTTTCGTTAACGTCACCACGAACTCTGCATTCGTGCCTTCGTTTACAGCACCCCCACCGCTGATCTCGAGGGCGGGCTTGTCATTGTCTGGGTTTGGACCGGGGCCATTGCCCCCATCGGTGATGATTGCTTCACCCGTCACGCTACCATTGCTGGTGACGTTATTGCTGTCGGTGACCACCAAGCCGAAGGTTTCATCGCCTTCGTACACCTCATCTGGGGTGGTCGCTACCACCACGCGGATCGCGGTGACGCCCGCAGGCACGGTCACATTGCCATTCGGATCCACCGCTAAGGCGAGGGTCTGGCCACCTTGCTCGTAGCTCACGCTCAAGCCACCCACATCCCCCGCTTCAGCGCTGTAAGCGCCATCGGTGCTCACACCAAGATTCAGCACCACGTCCGCTTCGGTCGCTTTCGTTAACGTCACCACGAACTCTGCATTCGTGCCTTCGTTCACGGCACCCCCACCGCTAATCTCGAGGGCGGGCTTGTCATTATCTGGGTTTGGACCGGGGCCATTGCCCCCATCGGTGATGATCGCTTCACCCGTCACGCTACCATTGCTGGTGACGTTATTGCTGTCGGTGACCACCAAGCCGAAGGTTTCATCGCCTTCGTACACCTCATCTGGGGTGGTTGCTACCACCACTCGGATCGCGGTGACGCCCGCAGGCACAGTCACATTGCCATTCGGATCCACCGCTAAAGCGAAGGTCTGGCCACCTTGCTCGTAGCTCACGCTCAAGCCACCCACATCCCCCGCTTCAGCGCTGTAAGCGCCATCGGTGCTCACGCCAAGATTCAGCACCACGTCCGCTTCGGTCGCTTTCGTTAACGTCACCACGAACTCTGCATTCGTGCCTTCGTTCACGGCACCCCCACCGCTGATCTCGAGGGCGGGCTTGTCATTGTCTGGGTTTGGACCGGGGCCATTGCCCCCATCGGTGATGATCGCTTCACCCGTCACGCTACCATTGCTGGTGACGTTATTGCTGTCGGTGACCACCAAGCCGAAGGTTTCATCGCCTTCGTACACCTCATCTGGGGTAGTCGCTACCACCACGCGGATCGCGGTGACGCCCGCAGGCACGGTCACATTGCCATTCGGATCCACCGCTAAGGCGAGGGTCTGGCCACCTTGCTCGTAGCTCACGCTCAAGCCACCCACATCCCCCGCTTCAGCGCTGTAAGCGCCATCGGTGCTCACACCAAGATTCAGCACCACGTCCGCTTCGGTCGCTTTCGTTAACGTCACCACGAACTCTGCATTCGTGCCTTCGTTCACGGCACCCCCACCGCTGATCTCGAGGGCGGGCTTGTCATTGTCTGGGTTTGGACCGGGGCCATTGCCCCCATCGGTGATGATCGCTTCACCCGTCACGCTACCATTGCTGGTGACGTTATTGCTGTCGGTGACCACCAAGCCGAAGGTTTCATCGCCTTCGTACACCTCATCTGGGGTGGTCGCTACCACCACGCGGATCGCGGTGACGCCCGCAGGCACGGTCACATTGCCATTCGGATCCACCGCTAAGGCGAGGGTCTGGCCATCTTGCTCGTAGCTCACGCTCAAGCCACCCACATCCCCCGCCTCAGCGCTGTAAGCGTCATCGGTGCTCACGCCAAGATTCAGCACCACGTCCGCTTCGGTCGCTTTCGTTAACGTCACCACGAACTCTGCACTCGTGCCTTCGTTCACGGCACCCCCACCGCTAATCTCGAGGGCGGGCTTGTCATTATCTGGAGTTGGACCGGGGCCATTGCCCCCATCGGTGATGATCGCTTCACCCGTCACGCTACCATTGCTGGTGACGTTATTGCTGTCGGTGACCACCAAGCCGAAGGTTTCATCGCCTTCGTACACCTCATCTGGGGTGGTCGCTACCACCACGCGGATCGCGGTGACGCCCGCAGGCACGGTCACATTGCCATTCGGATCCACCGCTAAGGCGAGGGTCTGGTCACCTTGCTCGTAGCTCACGCTCAAGCCACCCACATCCCCCGCTTCGGCGCTGTAAGCGCCATCGGTGCTCACGCCAAGATTCAGCACCACGTCCGCTTCGGTCGCTTTCGTTAACGTCACCACGAACTCTGCACTCGTGCCTTCGTTCACGGCACCCCCACCGCTAATCTCGAGGGCGGGCTTGTCATTATCTGGAGTTGGACCGGGGCCATTGCCCCCATCGGTGATGATCGCTTCACCCGTCACGCTACCATTGCTGGTGACGTTATTGCTGTCGGTGACCACCAAGCCGAAGGTTTCATCGCCTTCGTACACCTCATCTGGGGTGGTCGCTACCACCACGCGGATCGCGGTGACGCCCGCAGGCACGGTCACATTGCCATTCGGATCCACCGCTAAGGCGAGGGTCTGGCCACCTTGCTCGTAGCTCACGCTCAAGCCACCCACATCCCCCGCTTCAGCGCTGTAAGCGCCATCGGTGCTCACGCCAAGATTCAGCACCACGTCCGCTTCGGTCGCTTTCGTTAACGTCACCACGAACTCTGCATTCGTGCCTTCGTTTACAGCACCCCCACCGCTGATCTCGAGGGCGGGCTTGTCATTGTCTGGGTTTGGACCGGGGCCATTGCCCCCATCGGTGATGATCGCTTCACCCGTCACGCTACCATTGCTGGTGACGTTATTGCTGTCGGTGACCACCAAGCCGAAGGTTTCATCGCCTTCGTACACCTCATCTGGGGTGGTCGCTACCACCACGCGGATCGCGGTGACGCCCGCAGGCACGGTCACATTGCCATTCGGATCCACCGCTAAGGCGAGGGTCTGGCCACCTTGCTCGTAGCTCACGCTCAAGCCACCCACATCCCCCGCTTCAGCGCTGTAAGCGCCATCGGTGCTCACACCAAGATTCAGCACCACGTCCGCTTCGGTCGCTTTCGTTAACGTCACCACGAACTCTGCATTCGTGCCTTCGTTCACGGCACCCCCACCGCTGATCTCGAGGGCGGGCTTGTCATTGTCTGGGTTTGGACCGGGGCCATTGCCCCCATCGGTGATGATTGCTTCACCCGTCACGCTACCATTGCTGGTGACGTTATTGCTGTCGGTGACCACCAAGCCGAAGGTTTCATCGCCTTCGTACACCTCATCTGGGGTGGTCGCTACCACCACGCGGATCGCGGTGACGCCCGCAGGCACGGTCACATTGCCATTCGGATCCACCGCTAAGGCGAGGGTCTGGCCACCTTGCTCGTAGCTCACGCTCAAGCCACCCACATCCCCCGCTTCAGCGCTGTAAGCGCCATCGGTGCTCACGCCAAGATTCAGCACCACGTCCGCTTCGGTCGCTTTCGTTAACGTCACCACGAACTCTGCATTCGTGCCTTCGTTTACAGCACCCCCACCGCTGATCTCGAGGGCGGGCTTGTCATTGTCTGGGTTTGGACCGGGGCCATTGCCCCCATCGGTGATGATCGCTTCACCCGTCACGCTACCATTGCTGGTGACGTTATTGCTGTCGGTGACCACCAAGCCGAAGGTTTCATCGCCTTCGTACACCTCATCTGGGGTGGTCGCTACCACCACGCGGATCGCGGTGACGCCCGCAGGCACGGTCACATTGCCATTCGGATCCACCGCTAAGGCGAGGGTCTGGCCACCTTGCTCGTAGCTCACGCTCAAGCCACCCACATCCCCCGCTTCAGCGCTGTAAGCGCCATCGGTGCTCACACCAAGATTCAGCACCACGTCCGCTTCGGTCGCTTTCGTTAACGTCACCACGAACTCTGCATTCGTGCCTTCGTTCACGGCACCCCCACCGCTAATCTCGAGGGCGGGCTTGTCATTATCTGGGTTTGGACCGGGGCCATTGCCCCCATCGGTGATGATCGCTTCACCCGTCACGCTACCATTGCTGGTGACGTTATTGCTGTCGGTGACCACCAAGCCGAAGGTTTCATCGCCTTCGTACACCTCATCTGGGGTGGTTGCTACCACCACTCGGATCGCGGTGACGCCCGCAGGCACAGTCACATTGCCATTCGGATCCACCGCTAAAGCGAAGGTCTGGCCACCTTGCTCGTAGCTCACGCTCAAGCCACCCACATCCCCCGCTTCAGCGCTGTAAGCGCCATCGGTGCTCACGCCAAGATTCAGCACCACGTCCGCTTCGGTCGCTTTCGTTAACGTCACCACGAACTCTGCACTCGTGCCTTCGTTCACGGCACCCCCACCGCTGATCTCGAGGGCGGGCTTGTCATTGTCTGGGTTTGGACCGGGGCCATTGCCCCCATCGGTGATGATCGCTTCACTAATATTTAAATATTGCTCTAGCAAGCCTAAACTTTGTGTCTGAGATAAGCCCAGTGAAGTAAGTGCTGAAGTGTCGAAATTTGTCGCTGCGATTATTTCCGCTCCATCTCGTGTGATGCTGACCGAATCAGTAGGGCTAGAACCATTTGACTCACCAGCTGCAGTTGCAAATTCTTCTCCAAGCTGAGTTGGATCTATCCCTTGCTCTAATGCTGCAAAGATTGCATTTACATCGTCGGTAATATCAGTACCGCTACCATCTGGAGCAATTTGACTAATTTGAACATTGGTATTGAGTGATCCATCATTTTCCCCTAACTTACTGGGACTCATGATGATCTCACCGGGTAAGGCTTTTTCGCCAGAGTTTAGGATTCGGACATTACCGTTAACATCAACCGCAATGCGTTGGCCAACAGCCAAATTTGAACCCAACAGAAAAGTACTACGTCCCATAGAAAGCCTCATCAATCCCAGTTATCACAAAAAACCAACAATTCAATTCGTCAATTCGTTGGCGGCGCAATCTGTCATTCATACTATATATAAATTAGCACTTAACACTTAGAAAACAAAGTATGCGTGTTAATGCAACATTATTAAAATTGGCGGTATAGCGACTTAAGTCACACATTGATATATTGAACTAACATCACATTAACTGGTGTTTTTTTGGCATTGTTAGACTAATCTAAATTTTGTTAGTGATTCCTCTCACCTTAATTAAACAAAATTATGTTATATGATTATGTACAGGTGGCGGATAATTGTTTATTAATGTTATTTTATTTGCATTTTCGATAAATCGTCTCATTAATGAGACAACTAATGCCGTAGTATTAGATAACAAAATGTAAGCACCTTGAGGAGCTAGAAAGTGAATTGGACGAAAGTTAAGGTATTAAGCTGTGCCACAGCATTAAGTTTTCCTGTTTCTGCGTATAGCCAGACTCTTGAACAGGCAGTATCAATAACGCTTGCAACCAATCCAAATATTAAGAGTTCATTCAACGAGTACGTAAGCAAACGTTACAGCTCTGATGCTTCGTCTGGGGCTTACTTACCAAAGATTGATTTAGATGCTGGCATAGGCTATGAGGCTGTAGATTTAGCATCAGGTATTGATAATGAATTAACTCGCAAAGAGGCGACGATAACATTAACTCAGTTGATCTGGGATGGCTCATCTACATTAAATGATATCGATCGAACAGCTGCAGATGCAGAATCAGTGCGCTTTCAACTACTCGCCGACGCGCAAGACATCGCATTAGAGGTTACTAAGATCTATCTCGACTCAACGAAAGCTTTTGAGATTCTAACGCTTTCCGAAACCAACCTAGCAGTGCATAAAAAAATATATCGTGACATTCAAAAACGCGTTGAGTCAGGAATAGGTTCTACAGCTGACTTATCTCAGGTTGAGGCTCGTTTAGCAAAAGCACACGCAAATTTATTAGCCGCGCAGAATAACTTGTTTGATGTACATACTCAGTTCAAACGTATTGTTGGTCAGACACCTCAAGGGTTAATTTTCCCTCGCGCTGACCAATCAGCTTTGCCTTTTACTATAGATTCAGCGATTGCCAAAGCGTATGAGAATCATCCGGTAATTAAAGTCGCACAGGCCGATGTCGATTCAGCCAAGTTTCAATATAAGCAAACTCAAGGCACAAACTACCCTACGCTCTCTTTTGAAGCAGCTCAGACATGGCGTGATGACGCGGGTGGTATCGAAGGTAGCAGTGATGAATTTTCTGCCATGCTTCGGATGAGATATAACTTGTACAACGGTGGCTCAGATTCAGATCGTACCCAAAGTGCAGCCTATCAAATGAATAAAGCAAAAGATTTAAGAGACAGGACCTATCGCACGGTTGAAGAAGGATTACGTTTGTCTTGGAGCGCACTGGATTTAACTTTACAGCAAAAAGAATTTTTGGCTGATCATGTTGATTCTGCATCCGACACTGTTATCGCATATGAAAAACAATACCGTTTGGGTAAACGTACATTGCTTGATGTATTGAATACCGAGAACGAGCTTTTTGAAGCTCGCAAAGGCTACTTAGATGCGAAATACGATGAACAATATGCAAAATACCGTGTCATGAATGCAACTGGTACGCTATTAACAGCATTAAGAGTTGACACTCCGAAAGAATGGCACGAAGCGGTGGAGTATTAAAATGTTAAAATATTTATTGCCGATCATGGCTAGCTCAGCACTCATTATTTCAGCAACTTTATACGCTGATGATGAGTATGAGTATATCACCACGCCTTTGGCGACACAGATTGATGATTTACAAGACGACGACAGAGATGGGGTGATTAATGCTCGAGATTTATGCCCTGATACTCCTTTAAGATCAGATATTGATAACGATGGCTGTGGTACCTACATTAAAACCGAAGAACAGCTTCAATTAAGGATCTTGTTTGCTAATGACTCTGCGGATATTAATCCTGTATTTCGTGGACAAATCCGTTCAATGTCAGAGTTTTTAAAACAGTATCCATCGACGTCTATTGAGCTGCAAGGCTATGCAAGCAAAGTAGGAAGCGCTGAGTACAATTTAGCACTGTCGAAAAAGCGAGCTTACAATGTGGAAAATACCTTAATTAGCTATGGTATTAGCCAAAGTAGGATTCGTATCGTTGGCTTTGGTGATACTAACCTTGCCGAAAGTGGCGATGATGAAGTTAGCCATGCTATGAACAGAAAAGTGATTGCAACCGTTGTTGGTCATAAAGGTTCAATTAAGGAAGAATGGTCTATTTTCACTAAACGCGAGCAGTAGTCAACAAACGGTATTGATATAAAGGGCATTTTTGCCCTTTTTACTTTCCAAAATTGTAATGTGTTTGACGGCACAAAATGCTATCCTTGCCACGTCGTAACCTTATGAGATAAAGATAATGAGCAAATTAACTGCTGACCTTCAAGCAAACTTAGAACTGTTTGTAGCACAAACAAAAGAAACCCAATTAGTTTGGGGGCTAAAAAACGAAGATGGTTGGCTTGCATGCGACTCTACGGAATTCGAAAACAGTGAAGTGATGCCTTTTTGGTCTGCGAAAGAAGATGCTGAAACTCACAATGTAGAAGAGTGGTCTGATTTTGAAGTGTTAGAAATTCCTTTAGATATTTTTGTTGAAGATTGGCTCATTACGCTGGATGAAGATGGTGTGTTGATCGGTACAAACTGGAATGCAAGCCTAGAAGGTAAAGAGGTTGAGCCTGCTGATCTGGCTAAAATGTACCTTTAACCATTCGCTGTTATCTTAGATAAATGCTCCGCCTTAGGCGGAGCATTTTCGTTTTATCCTATCAAAACTACTTGAAGTTGCAGGTAGGCGGCAAGTGAGTTCATCCCCATGAGCATAGATACACTATGTGATTGGGGTGAGCGAACGTAGCCAACACCGCTGCAACTTCAAGTCGGAAGGGTATAAGCACTTTCGGTTCACTGCTTGCGTCTGAGTTCATTCATTATTTCAGACTTATTGCTAAGGTAATTATTTAAACCAACCTTACGTAATTCACATGATGGGCAATCGCCGCATCCATCACCAATAATGCCGTTGTAACAGGTCAACGTTTCATTTCTCACTAGCTCTAGTGCATCGTACTGATCAGCCAGCGCCCACGTTTCTGCTTTATTCAACCACATCAGTGGTGTACTGATCTTAAATTGACGATCCATACCTTGTACTAAAGCACTATTCATTGCTTCAACAAAGTCATTGCGACAGTCCGGATAGCCTGAAAAATCAGTTTCACAAACCCCAGTAATCACAGTATCTGCACCAATTTGGTAGGCGTAAATACCCGCTAAAGTTAGAAATAAAATATTACGGCCAGGTACGAAGGAGTTTGGTAGGCCATTGTCTTGCAACTCATGCGATACAGGAATATCGTCTCTGGTCAAAGAGCTGATCGCTAATTCATTCAATAGGCCAACATCCATGACTTTATGTGCCGCCACACCTAATTTTGTTGCTAACGCTTTGGCAACCTCAATTTCTAATTTATGACGCTGACCGTAATCGAAAGTAATTGCATGCACTTCATCAAACTCATTTAAGGCTTGAACCAAACAAGTGGTCGAGTCTTGTCCACCACTAAATACAACAACGGCTTTTTTCATGATTTATCCTCTATGCAATACTGAGATACTTATGAGTTTGGATTGATAAACGCCAATTTCTCGCAATACATGTATCAATACACAATTGCGTTGCTCTCTCTTTTTGACTGATCGGTTGCAGGGCGATAATGGTCGATGTAGGTACATTTGCTCTTGAGAGTAACTCATCTAATTGATCGATATCTTTTGATGTCGCCACTGGGTGTTTAATTTCATTCGCTCGAAGTAGCGCCGAATCTAAAACGGGTAATTTACCTTTCATGGCCACCTTTGGTGACACCGTAACCCATGTTTTCTCTGTTGCTTGTATCGGTGATGTTCCACTTGTTTCAATTTGACACTGGCAGCCTATTACTTCAAACGCTTGCGTTAGCGGTCGTAAATCATAGATACAGGGCTCTCCACCAGTAATGACAATATGTTTAGCTTGATAGCCCTGTTTTTTATAAAGCGAAATAATCTCTTTAGCACTGGCTGAACACCAAGTTGGGTTGTCTTGAGTCTTAGCTAAAATGTCATCTGTGGAGCGCTCATCTTGCGGCGTAGCATCCCAAGTTTGTTTCGTGTCGCACCAAGCACACCCTACAGGGCATTGTTGCAGACGAATAAAAACAGAAGGCACACCAGTATAAACACCTTCACCTTGGATGGTTTCGAACATTTCGTTAATTTTGTACAACGTAAACTCAGCCTAACTTGGTATCAAAAATATAGGTCGCTGACCTTAATGGAAGCCTAGCTTCAGGTCAAATTAATCCCCCGCTATTAACTAAAAAATTGCTTAAATCAGTGGCACTGGAATCCTAACTTGAATAAGCTGCACACTTCTTCTTTTTTAAATTTAGGTAAGACATGTACAAACTCATCGCATTAGACATGGATGGCACACTGCTCAATAGCAAAAAGCAAATTACAGAAAGAACCAAGCAAGCTATCGCCAAAGCTCGGGAGCAAGGTATCACCGTGGTACTTGCATCTGGTCGCCCAATAGACGGTATGCGCGATAAATTGGAAGAACTTAATCTGAACTCTAACGATGATTTTGTACTCTATTACAACGGCTCTATGGTGCAAAACATTGGTACTGGTGAAATCATCCACCACCAGATCATCGACGGAAAATCAGCAAAACAAGTAGCAAAACTGGCAAGCCAATTTGGTGTAAATACGCACGCCTTCAGCCAAATACACGGTCTAATTACACCACATATCAGTGAATACACTGAACTGGAAGCAAGAATCAATGGGTTGTCTATCACTGAAATGGACTTTGAGGCACTGGAAGATGACCACCCAATTATCAAAGCTATGATCGTCGCCGAGCCAAGCCTACTGAGCGATACGGTGGCTAAATTGCCTGAAGAACTGTACCAACAATTTACCATTGTTCAGAGTGCGCCATTCTTTTTAGAGTTTCTCAACACTCAGAGTAATAAAGGTGTTGGCGTTAAAGCGATTGCTGATCACTTAGCAATAACGGCCGATCAAGTAATATGCATGGGTGATGCAGAGAATGATCACCACATGTTGGAGTTTGCCGGGCTCGGCATAGCAATGGCCAACGCGATGGAACAAACCAAGAAAATTGCAGATCATATTACGCTAAGTAATGATGAAGATGGTGTTGCTATTGCTATTGAGAAATTTGCGCTCAATTAACGCTGAAGTATTAACCGAATAAACGCCTCATCGTCAATTGGGGCGTTCTATTTATACGCTTTTTTTCTCCATGAGAGAGCAAAAATAACCATCAATACTGGAAAGCGTAGCGTTTCAGCGACTAACGATAGCAAGCCGCTATAGGCAATAAATGTTGCTGCATATGAAATGAGGTAGTTGCCCCCGAGTAACACGATAACGGCTAACCACATTTGCGTCTCCGTCATACGGAACTCTATTTTTTTCATAACCAGCACCAACATTGAAGCAGTGGTCAATATTGCAAGCCACAAAGTGAAAATAGGAAACGGCCATATCACGGTCAAAATCGCGACTGAAATCGTTAAGCCCCACCAAACACCCCGTGAACTCAACAGAGTATTGATATCAACATCAGGCTTCAACTCTAAACGAATGATATGCCATGCTATCAAAAAGCCGAGTAATCCGCCCATTGCCATATCCGTTAAGAATGCTTCACCAATATAAAATTGACTCAACATAAACAGTGACATTATCGCCAAGCATAAGGCAACCCATCGATTCCAATACAACCTTCCACAAGATCTAAGTAAGATAATCCCGACACCAACCCATAACGCCATCGGTAAACTAGGAAATCCATTGCCATAGCCTTGGTGTTGCTCCAAAAAGGGAATATAAGCATGCGGTCTTGGCAAGGTAAAACCTTGCTCTGCAACCAAAGAAAGTATCGATGTCACGGAGACAACAAAAAACATTTTGAAAACGGATTGTTTTCCAAAATAGCCTGCAATCAATGGAAATAAAACAATCAAAAATAAAGGGCTTGCCAATTTTGTCAGCCAATTAGCCATTAGGTTGACACCATTCAACAGTGGTTCTGGCAATAAGGTAACCGCTTGTTGCAGTGACACTATCCAATGTAATTGAATTTGGTGGATCTTAGGCGCTGCCGCCATAAGCTCAGAGACATAATTAACTGGCTGATCCTCAGCTTGAGTAGCCATGTCTATGATAAATTGCCACTGTTCTGGGTAGCGGTACTGGGATGCATTTATTTCATTCGGGTCAACCAACATTGCGCTGGCGACTTCAACTCCGTAATGAGGCGCAAACCAGATCGGTAATTCATGCCCATCAAATACATTCTTGGACTTAAACGCAATAACGTCTGAATCGCTGCGACAGCTATAAATAACCGCACTATCGGTATAGCCTAATACTGCTCCAACCGTCACCACTAAACCGGTTTCTTCCCATGTTTCTCTCTGAGCGGCTAGCTCTGGTGTTTCTCCTGGGGTGATGGTGCCACCAGGTAACGAAATCTGTTTTGTGATGATCTCATTGACCAATACAATCTTGTCATCGGCTTTAACCAAACATAGGGCACCACGAATATTCTTACCCTGTTCTAGCGCAAGACCACTCGTTGAAAACAGCAGTGAAAGTAATATCCCGCTGATCAATAAAAACTGCTTAAACACATTAAAACCTATCAATATCAGCCACCGACCTATTTGTTATCGATTGACTTACGTAACCAATGAATATGATGAGAAAAACCTGACTGCTGATAAAAAGACTGCGCACCCTGATTAAAATCCCACACTTCAACAAAAACTTCGCTTACACCATAGTCTTCAAAAGTTTGTTCTATTTTGTTTAGCAACATCTGCGCGATCTTTTGTTGGCGCTCTTTTGGCTCAACATAAAGCTCATCAATACTTCCCATTTGCACAGGTTGGCTAACTGTCGAGATCAGCTCACAAAAATGCCCCGTAATAAAACCGACAATCGCCCCTTGCTTTTTTGCGACATAAACTAAGCATTCTGGATCATCGAGATAGCGAGCAATGCTTTTCTCTTGTTCTATCTCTTCTGCGGTTTTGAAATATTGCGGGCAAGCGAGATGATGTTCATGGTGAAGGTCATACATTAGTTGGTTCAATGATGCCAAATCGGTATCACCGGCTGGGGCAATCGTTATTTGCGACATATTTTGCACCATGAATGAAGAAAGCTGGGGCACGATTTTATAAGATAGCTCTGAAAAAATACATCTCGACGTAGTCACTTTTCATGCAAACACTTTCTAAAGCTGTCTCATTGTTAAGATATAGAGAACAAAGTACCCTAATAATAATTTAAGTAAATCACTATTTGCTACTCACATTGAAAAACGCCTCACAGCATGTGAGGCGTTAATACCATGGTCAATAAACCTAGTGATGCAGCGCTTTTTCAAGCTCACTAAGGCTAGCTGGATCATCAATTGTTGAAGGTACGGCGTATTCATCGCCATCGGCAATTTGACGAATCACCCGTCTTAGAATTTTACCTGAACGCGTTTTGGGTAAACGTTCGACCACCAAGGCATGCTTAAAGCAAGCGACTGCTCCAATCTCACTACGCACTTTACCAATTAACTCTTTTTCTAATTCCAGCTCATCGAGCTTGATACCATCTTTAAGTACCACCAAACCCAATGGCAACTGCCCTTTCAGTTCATCGTACACACCAACGACTGCACATTCAGCAACAGCAGGATGCGCACCGACAATTTCTTCCATTTCACCCGTCGATAATCGATGCCCAGCGACATTGATCACATCGTCAATTCGCCCCATGATAAACAGATAACCGTCTTCATCGAGATAACCACCATCACCGGAAACATAATAACCTTCAAATTGCGCTAGGTAGCCGGATTCAAAACGATCATGGTTGCGCCACACTGTCGGTAAACAGCTTGGTGGTAGCGGCCGTTTAAGTGCAACAAACCCTTGTTGATTCGCGGGTAATACTTCACCAAATTCATTGAGAATTTCAACCTGATAACCGGGAAGCGGCTTAGTTGCAGAGCCGGCCTTAACTGGCATAAGTTCTAAACCAGTAGGGTTACCCGCTATCGCCCAGCCAGTTTCGGTTTGCCACCAGTGGTCAATAACTGGTTTGTTGGTGTGCAGTTCTACCCACTCTAAGGTCGGTGGATCAAGCCTTTCTCCGGCCATAAAAATAGTTTTTAACTTGGACAAATCATAACGCTTCAAACCATCGCCATTAGGATCTTCTTTCTTAATGGCCCGAAAAGCGGTCGGGGCAGAGAATAGCGCTTCGACTTGATACTCTTCACACACTCGCCAAAACGCGGCAGGGTCTGGTGTCCGCACCGGTTTCCCTTCATACAAGATAGTGGTACAACCATGAATAAGCGGCGCATAGACAATATAGGAGTGCCCAACAACCCACCCCACATCCGAAGCTGCCCAGAATACTCCGTTTTGCGGCATGTTATAGATAGTCGACATCGAATACTTCATCGCTACCGCATGACCACCGTTGTCACGCACCACGCCCTTCGGCTTACCTGTCGTACCAGAAGTATAAAGAATATAAAGCGGATCAGTTGCTAACACCGGAACACAACCGTGAGGAAGTGCAGCTTTAACCGCGCTATTCCATTCAATATCTCGCTCATGGTTTAGTTCAGCCACATGCTCGGAGCGTTGCAATACCAACACTTTTTCTGGCTTCCAGTGACTGTCTAAAATCGCGCGATCCACCAGCGGTTTATAAGGCAGAATCTTATCGACTTCGATACCGCACGATGCCGTCATGATCACTTTCGGCTCGGCATCTTCAATTCGCACTGCCAGTTCATTGGGGGCAAAACCACCAAAGACCACAGAATGAATCGCGCCGAGTCTTGCACATGCGAGCATTGCCATCGCAGCTTCAGGGATCATCGGCATGTAGATGATTACCCTATCGCCTTTAGTCACGCCTTGTTCAGCCAGCATGCCAGCGACTTTTGCCACTTGGTTACGTAATTCGGTATATGTATATTGGCGTTTTCTGCCCGTTACAGGAGAATCATAAATCAAGGCGGTTCGTTCACCTCGCCCTTGTTCACAGTGATAATCCAACGCCAGCCAACAGGTATTAAGCACACCATCAGCAAACCAGCGTTCAATACCGTTGCTGTCTTTTTGTAATATGGTTTTCGGAAATTCAAACCAATCAATCTGTTTAGCTTGCGTTTGCCAAAATGATTCTGGTTCGGATTGAGCCCATTGATATTCCTTTAAATATGCAGACATAACATTTTCCTTCACGTCATTTTTCTATTTTAAAGATGGACTCTCACCCAACCTTCCATTAATACTCGCGCACTACGACTCATTACCGCCTTTTCTACCGTCCAATTATTATTGATTCTGGTAGCACTCGCCCCCACTTTCAATGAGCCCGATGGATGACCAAAAGTGACCGACTCTTTTTCGCCGCCACCGGCCATCATATTCACCAAAGTTCCGGGCACACAAGCGGCTGATGCGATGGCGACCGCCGCCGTACCCATCATGGCATGATGCAATTTGCCCATCGATAAGGCTCTGACCAGAATATCCACTTCGCTTGCAGAAACCGCTTTACCGCTCGATGACAGATAGTTTTGCGCTTTTGCCACAAACGCGACCTTTGGCGTATGTTGACGTTGCTGTGCCTGTTCGAGATGTTCAATCAATCCCATTTTTAATGCGCCATAAGCACGAATCGATTCAAACATCGCCAACGCTTTTTCATCGCTATTGATTTGATCTTGCAGCTCAATACCTTGATAACCAATCGCATTCGCTTCAACAAAAATGGTTGGAATGCCTGCATTAATCATGGTGGCTTTTAAGGTGCCTAAACCGGGTACTTCCAGATCATCAACCAAATTTCCTGTTGGGAACATGGAGCGATTATCATCTGCCGCTGTATCTGCGGGGTTGATAAAATCAACCTGAATTTCGGCAGCAGGGAACGTCACGCCGTCTAATTCAAAATCGCCCATTTCTTGTACTTCACCATTACAAATCGGCACATGCACTAAAATGGTTTTTCCAATATTCACTTGCCACACGCGCACCGTTACCACACCATTATTGGGAATGTGCTCTTCGTCGATAAAGCCACTATGAAGAGCAAACGGGCCTACTGCAGCGGAAAGATTGCCGCAATTTCCACTCCAATCGACAAACGGTTTATCGATAGAAACTTGTCCGAACAGGTAATCAACATCGTGATCGTCTCGCTCGCTTTTACTGACAATGACGGTTTTACTGGTGCTCGATGTAGCCCCCCCCATACCATCAATCTGCTTAGCATAAGGATCAGGGCTACCAATCACACGTAGCAACAGCTGGTCTCTGATTTCTCCAGCTTGTTGCGCCGCTATGGGCAAATCTTCAAGACGAAAGAAAACGCCTTTGCTCGTACCACCACGCATATAGGTAGCTGGGATTTTTAATGATTTACTCACTTATCTTTCTCCCTACTGAGCCAGAAAATCTTGCGCGAAACGTTGTAATACACCGCCTGCGTTATAGACATTCACTTCATCAGCCGTGTCTAAACGACACGTCACCGCAACGTCTAGTTTCTCACCGTTTCTTTCGCCTTGAGTACGAGTGATAACCAAAGCTAAATCGACACCCGGTTTGATCTCACCTACAACATCATAAAGTTCAGTACCATCGAGCTCTAATGTGTGACGATCAGTCCCTGCTTTAAATTGCAGTGGTAGCACGCCCATACCGACTAAATTGGTGCGATGAATGCGTTCAAAACCTTCAGCCACAATCGCTTCAACGCCAGCTAAACGCACTCCTTTAGCCGCCCAGTCACGAGATGAACCCTGACCGTAATCGGCTCCTGCGATAATAATGAGCGGTTGTTTACGATTCATGTAGGTTTCAATGGCTTCCCACATACGTGTTACCTGCCCTTCAGGCTCAATGCGCGCCAGTGATCCTTGCTGAACCTTACCCCGCTGTTGCACCATTTCATTGAATAACTTGGGGTTAGCAAAAGTGGCACGCTGCGCGGTGAGGTGATCGCCTCGGTGGGTTGCATACGAATTAAAATCAGCTTCTGGAACCCCCATTTGGGTCAGGTACTCACCTGCGGCACTAGAAGCTAAAATAGCGTTCGATGGTGATAGGTGGTCGGTAGTGATATTGTCACCCAAAATCGCCAGAGGACGCATACCAGACAAACTTCTCTCACCAGCTAGTGCACCTTGCCAATAAGGAGGACGACGGATGTAGGTACTCATTGGCCGCCAATCATAAAGCGGATTGTTGTTTGCTGCTTCACTCTCTGGCTTAAACATCTGAATATAGATTTGATTGAACTGTGCCGGTTTTACGTGATGATTAACAACAGCATCAATGTCTTCATCGCTCGGCCACAAGTCATTGAGATAGATCGGGTTACCTTGTGCATCAATGCCCAATGCATCTTTTTCAATATCAAAACGAATCGTTCCCGCCAACGCATAAGCCACCACCAACGGTGGTGAAGCTAAGAATGCTTGTTTGGCATAAGGGTGAATACGACCGTCAAAGTTGCGGTTGCCCGATAACACAGCTGTGGTGTAAAGGTCGCGTTCGATGATTTCATTTTGGATGAGCGGATCCAGCGCACCACTCATACCATTACAGGTGGTACATGCATAGCCGACAATCCCAAAACCAAGCTGCTCTAACTCTGGTAGTAATCCCGCATCTTCTAGGTATAACTTGGCCACTTTTGAACCTGGAGCGAATGACGTTTTCACCCAAGGTTTACGCACCAAACCAAGCTGATTCGCTTTTTTGGCCAACAGCGCTGCTGCAACCACATTGCGTGGGTTACTGGTATTGGTACACGACGTAATGGCGGCGATGATCACCGCACCATCTGGCAATTCACCCTCTTTTTCTTGCCATTCACCAGCGATACCGCGCTGAGCGAGTTCGGAGGTGGGTAAGCGACGATGTGGATTAGAAGGTCCTGCAAGATTGCGCTGTACTTGTGATAAATCAAATTCCAACACACGCTCATATTCCGCGTGTTGCAAATCATCCGCCCACAATCCCGTTTGCTTTGCATATTGTTCCACTAACGCCACTTGCTCGGCATCTCGTCCCGTTAGCTTTAGGTAATTGATAGTCTGTTCATCAATATAAAACATCCCTGCGGTTGCGCCGTATTCAGGTGTCATATTAGAGATGGTAGCGCGATCACCGATGGTCAAATTACGCGCCCCTTCACCAAAAAATTCCAGATAACACGAAACCACGCGCTGGTTACGCAGAAATTCTGTTATCGCGAGAACAATATCAGTAGCAGTAATACCCGGCTGACGGTTCCCGGTTAATTTCACCCCAACAATATCGGGTAAACGCATCATTGATGGGCGACCGAGCATCACTGTTTCGGCCTCCAAACCGCCAACACCAATCGCTATCACACCTAAGGCATCGACATGCGGCGTGTGGCTGTCGGTGCCAACACACGTATCTGGAAAGGCAACACCATCTTTGACTTGAACCACAGGCGACATTTTTTCTAGATTAATTTGGTGCATGATGCCGTTACCCGCAGGGATAACGCTGACATTTTCAAACGCGGTTTTACACCATTCGATAAAATGGAAGCGGTCTTCATTGCGACGGTCTTCAATTGCGCGATTTTTCTCAAAGGCATTAGGCTCAAAGCCTGCGTGCTCCACCGCTAATGAGTGATCAACTATTAATTGCGTCTCCACCACTGGATTAACCTTGGCTGGATCACCACCTTGTTCGGCAATCGCATCTCTTAAACCAGCTAAATCAACCAATGCGGTTTGGCCTAAAATATCGTGGCAAACGACGCGCGCTGGATACCAAGGAAAATCAAGGTCACGCTTGCGCTCAATCAATTGCTTTAAAGAATCAACCAATGCATGCGGCTCGCAACGACGGACTAAGTTTTCCGCCAAAATTCGCGAGGTGTAAGGGAGTTTTTCATACGCACCCATTTGAATTTCATCAACCGCTTGGCGCGCATCAAAATAATCCAGTGTTGTACCTGCCAATGGTTTTTTGTATTGGCTACTACTCTGAAATTGGCTAACTGTTTGATTATTCATTACTTCCACCCATCACATTATTCCTCCCCCAAACCATCCCCAAAGTGGGGAACGCTTTATATTTCACACAACTGAACGTTATTTACGTTGCTCTATCGGTAACCATTGTTGATGCTCTGGGCCATCGTAGTCGGCACTTGGACGAATGATTCGGTTATTGGCACGTTGTTCAAAAACATGCGCAGCCCAGCCTGTTAAACGACTCATCACAAAAATAGGGGTAAAGAGTTTGGTGGGAATATCCATAAAGTGATACGCCGAAGCATGGAAGAAATCGGCATTGCAGAATAAGCCTTTTTCGCGCTTCATCACCGCTTCGACTCTCTCTGACACGGCGTATAGATGAGTATCGCCGACGGCTTCAGACAGAGTTTTAGACCAGCGTTTGATCAGCGCATTGCGCGGGTCACTTTCACGATAAATTGCATGACCAAACCCCATGATTTTGTCTTTATTAGCGAGCATTTGCAGGATGTTGGACTCTGCTTCTTCAGGTGTTTGCCAATTTTCAATCATTTCCATTGCAGCTTCATTGGCACCACCATGCAACGGGCCACGCAATGTACCAATAGCACCAGTCACGCAAGAGTGGATGTCTGACAAGGTAGATGCACACACTCGCGCTGCAAACGTTGAAGCATTAAATTCATGCTCAGCGTACAAAATTAGTGAGCAATGCATCACTTGCTTATGTAGCTCGCTTGGGGTTTTCCCGGTCAACATTTTCAAAAAGTAACCACCGATGCAATCTTCACTTTGATCTTCGGTATCAATGCGAACGCCATCGTGACTAAAACGATACCAGTAACAAATAATGGCCGGAAACAGCGCCAACATGCGCTCAGTCGCACTGAGTTGCTCATCAAAGCTGTGTTCAGTTTCAAGATTACCAAGTACAGAACAGCCTGTGCGCATGACATCCATTGGGTGCGCATCCGCAGGGATAAGCTCTAGTGCAGCCTTCAGTGACTGTGGCAAACCACGTAGACCAATTAAACGAGTTTTGTATTGATCCAGTTCGGCTTGGGTAGGTAAATGTCCAACCAATAATAAATGCGCGACTTCTTCAAATTGTGCGTTATTGGCGAGGTCAGTAATATCGTAACCTCGATAAGTTAAGCCAGTTCCGGTTTTTCCTACGGTACACAAAGCAGTAACGCCCGCGCTTTGTCCGCGCAGACCTGCGCCGCCGAGTGGTGCATTTGACATGTTGAACTCCTTTTCTTGCTCTCACGCCCTATCTCGTGTGGATGTGCTTTTATCTTCATCATGTCTTGTCTTTCTAAAAACCTGAAGTTGTAGAAAAACACATAATTAGGTAGCGGGTCGATCAAGCGATTTCACGTTATTGAATATGCTCATTTAGAGCTTGTTATTTCTATTTATCTTGTTAGTGGCCGATAGTTAATTCAGTCCATGCTGTATTCTGTTGATTTTTATTTGATGCATTGCGCTTTTCATTCAACGCACTTCACTTATTCTTTCTCAGAGAACAGCTGATCGAGTTTGTCTTCATAATCGTGGTAATTGAGATAATCATAAAGTTCGTTACGGGTTTGCATCGTATCGAGTAAGGCTTCTTGGTTGCCATGTTCGAGTAAATGGCGATACACCATTTCAGCCGCTTTATTCATTGCTCGGAACGCACTGAGTGGATAAAGCACCATGTCAACTTTCGATTTTGCTAAATCCTGACAGCCATAAAGTGGCGTCTGGCCAAACTCGGTAATATTGGCCAAAATTGGCACGTGTTTACCACTAGCCGCAGCAAGTGCAGTCGAAAAACGGTCATACTGTTCTAGAGTGGTCATCGCTTCAGGGAAAATCATATCTGCGCCAGCATCCACACATGCAATCGCACGTTCTATTGCGCTATCAATTCCTTCCACCGCTAACGCATCCGTTCGTGCCATGATGACAAATTCAGGATTGATGCGCGCATCAGCGGCCGCTTTCACGCGATCCACCATTTCTTGCTGACTGACAATAGCTTTGTTTGGTCGGTGACCACAGCGCTTCTGTGCTACTTGATCTTCCATATGGATCGCGGCTGCACCGGCTTTTTCCATCGCTTTGATCGTGCGGGCAATGTTAAATGCACCACCGAATCCGGTATCTATATCGACCAGCAAAGGCAAATCACACGCATTAGTAATGCGTTCCACATCCACCAGCACATCGTTAAGCGTTGTAATGCCAAGATCCGGCAATCCATAAGATGCATTGGCAATACCGCCACCAGAAAGATAAATCGCTTGGTGACCTAAACGTTTCGCCATCATGGCGCAATAAGGGTTGACGGTGCCGACAATTTGCAGCGGGTCATTACTTTGCACGGCGAGTCTAAATTTCGCCCCCGGACTTAAGCTCATGAGATTCTCCTAATCAGTGCGCTTTAGATTTCGATTCTTTTCGTCTTGAAGTGGTTCTACACTGACACTCAGCCTGTACCACCACTATTTATTTAATAACTTCAAGCCATTGGCTATCTACTGTTCGTTCGCAATCTGCTGCTCAATCAATTTCCGGCTACCGGAGATATGGCGTCGCATTAACATTTCAGCCAATTCTTCATCGCGGTTTTTTATCGCTTGCAGAATGTATTTATGCTCATCTAACGCCTCTTTAGGGCGTGAATGTGAACGCGGTGATTGATAGCGATACATACGTAATAAGTGATAAAGCTCATCGCACAATAAGGTGATGAGTTTCTGATTGCGGCTCGCTTTGATGATGCAGTAATGAAAGTCGAAATCACCATGCTGGTGAAAGTAAGATGCCCCTTCCACTTGGTCGATATGGTGAGAATGTGTCGACAATAACCCTTCAAGTCTAATTAACTCGTCGGTGTTGATATTGCGAGCCGCAAGCCTGGCAGCCATTCCTTCAAGAGCCTCGCGCACAGCGTATAATTCAACTAATTTGTCGGGTGATAGTTGAATAACTCGTGCGCCAATATGTGGGATACGCTCGATCAAGCCTAACCCTTCCACTCGCATAATAGCTTCACGCAGTGGACCTCGGCTGACCTGAAAGTGTTTAGCAAGTTCCGGTTCTGAAATCTTGCTGCCGGGTGCGATTTGCCCTTCAACAATCGCTTCAATCAAATACTCAGTAAGATTCTCTGATTTGGTGCTTTCTTTTTCGGGTTTAGTCATCAGATCTTTTTGACGCTCAAGAGCACTGATTTTTAGCGCTTTATTTTGGACTATTGTATTCATCGTTTCGCCTTACACAGTTCTTCACTAGCCGGTTTACATCACTAAAAAAAAATGTGTTAACAATTAATCAAACTAAACACAAAATAGACCACTAAAGTGTCGACAATCAAGATAATTGTCGACAATTTAGACTAATGTATAATAAACCGACTCAATATCTAACCAGAATATAAAGGTTAGATAGAAAGGTGACTCTGTGAGCTTGGAAAGGGAAAAACAATCATTGAACCGATAGAATAACAAGTGCAAACAATCACCTATGACATGGTAGTCACTATGAGTCTTTGGAAGACAAGCACAACTGCACAATATTTTGCCTCACTACTCACTATTCCTTTGCTATCGGGATGCATTGCTTATTCGTTAGATGAATACCACTCAATGACCTATTCCACTTTAAGTGAGGCTTACTACTCAGAAAACGAACTTACTGTTGCGGATAACCCAAATGTGGTTCGAAGCGCGGTTGAGCAAAATCACTTGGTATGGACAACCGACCTCAAATCTGTCGAAGATGAATTACCTACGCTATTTCCAGAATTAAATTTGCACGAACAAAATAGTCATCCCTTCGATGTACAGATCTTCCATGTTGCATTGAATCACCTGATTGGACGTTTTGGTTGTGAATTGTACAGCAGCGTGCAAAACGAAGATTCTGTTCAAACCTGTGACAATCAAGGGACCATCGCTGCAAACAATTTAGGATATTTACCTTTTAACAAAGGGAAATATTTAGGCGAACGACTACAAGTGCATCAACAATCCAACCAGCAGAGATTCGCAATTGATCTTTACTTAAAGAGTGCTTTTGAGCGTTCGCTAGACTCTGTGTGGGGAGCCGTCCATACCTTAGGTCATTTTAACCATTCACAACTGTCACCTGATAGCTTGGTGTTAACCGTCTACCTAAACGGTTATACACAAAATAGCGAGAATGCATTGTGGCAACCACTTCACGCAGAGCCATTGATCTTTTTTGTACTGCTACCGAATATCGATTCAATTTTAAGCCAAGAGAATGAAATGGCAGCTTCTGATTTTTCTTACAATAACAGCAAGTTATTGCTCGTAAAAAGTCAATAAGCCCCTTCATATAAAGTTCACATCAAGCCTGCGAAACCGAGCGTGAACTTTATGAACAAAACTTCCTTTATGCTCAATATTGTTTTTATCTACGCATTAGAGACAAAACGGCAACAAGTTATTAACTTAATATTATCCGCAACAAGCTACATTTAGCGGAATAATGATAATAACAATAAGCATCATGACGTTATCGTCAGCCAGCTTACGCTGACGACAATGATGCGCCGACATAAGGAACGTGAATATGTTTAAGCATTTTAAACCAACCCTCGCCGCATCCATTTTGGCTGCAGCCTTTTCTTTCAGTAGCTTAGCGGCTGACATAGAAAAACTGCACATTTTAATTCCTGGTGGTGCCGGTGGTGGTTGGGACATGACGGCTCGTGGTACTGGTGATGTGCTGATGAAAGCCAATATTGTCAGTAATGTTTCGTACCAAAACCTCTCTGGCGGTGGTGGCGGCAAAGCCATTGCACACTTAATTGAAACAGCAGATCGTCAACAAGATACGTTGATGGTCAATTCGACCCCTATTGTGGTGCGTTCTTTATCTGGCGTATTTCCTCAATCATTTCGAGATTTAACCCCCATCGCTGCCACCGTTTCTGATTACGGTGCTATCGTTGCAGCCGGCGATTCAAAATATAATACTTGGGAAGATGCCGTTGCAGACTTCAAAGACAATCCACGAAAAGTAAAAGTAGCTGGTGGTTCCGCGCGCGGTAGTATGGACCACTTGGTCGTTGCTGCAGCATTTAAAGGACAAAATCTCAACCCGAAAGAAGTACGCTATATTGCGTATGATGCGGGCGGCAAAGCCATGGCTGCTCTGCTTTCTGGTGAAACTCAGTTGCTTTCTACTGGCCTAGGTGAAGTACTAGAAATGTCGAAATCTGGTCAAGTGAAAATTCTTGCTATTACCGCACCAAAGCGTCTTGAGGTTGCACCAAACATTCCGACACTGACTGAATATGGCAACCCAACCGTATTTGCTAACTGGCGTGGTTTCTTTGCCGCTCCGGGAACTAGCCAAGAAAAAATCAATGAATGGAATGCCGCTTTGTCGAAAATGTACACCACTGATGAATGGAAAGTTGTCCGTGACCGCAATGGTTGGATAGACAACTACAAGGCAGACAAAGAGTTCTACTCATTCTTGGAAGATCAAGAAAAACAAATGGGTGATCTAATGCGCGAGCTAGGTTTCCTAAAATAGTAACGTTTCGGGGGCGCACGTTGTCCCCGCCTCTAAATCACCTTTTGCCGTACTCCACTATGTTTATACTCCTTTGTTTATTCGGTCAGGTTATTGGTCGCTAATCACGCCCTTTAATTTACCGCTTAGTTAATACATTTATTAACTCGCTGGTGTGCGGTTTTTTCTATCCATTATTTTGCAACGGAGTTGGATATGTCGGATCTGCCAACCAATTATTTCAGTAAGGAGTACCTACTGTGCCGCGATCGTGTTGGTGCATTAGTCTTTCTTGCTCTGAGCCTATGTTACGGCTATCAAACCACCAATATTCCCATGTTTCCCGGTGATGAATACGAACCGTTTAATGCGCAAACACTACCGAACTTACTCACTTACGCTGGTGTGTTTTTATCACTGATGTTATTGGTGATGGGCAAACCGGATAAAGACAGTGGAGCGGTACTCGACTTTAACTGGAAGTTATTAATTGGCTTTTTAGTGTTGATGGCACTTTACGGGCTGGGACTGACATACATTGGTTTTGTACTCGCCACCAGCTTCTTTCTTCTCGCTGGCTTTTTTATCTTGGGTGAAAGACGTAAATCCATTCTTCTTGGTGCGTCTTTCCCGTTTGTGATCGCCTTTTACCTTCTCTTGACTCAAGGCTTGGATATTTACCTTGAACCAGGACTTATTTTCACTCTTTGGTAGGAACAAATTATGTTAGATGGAATTTTACAAGGGCTTTCTACCGCCATGATGCCAATGAATATCTTCATGGTTATCATTGGTTGTTTTGTTGGTACTTTTATCGGTATGCTACCGGGACTGGGGCCGATTTCGGCTATCGCGCTGATGATCCCCATTACCTATGGGCTTGAACCCTCCTCAGGCCTAATTTTAATGGCTGGTGTTTACTATGGCGCTATTTTTGGTGGTTCCACCTCATCAATTTTAATCAATGCTCCGGGATGCTCATCCACTGTTGTTACCGCATTCGATGGCTACCCAATGGCGCAAAAAGGCCAAGCAGGTAAAGCGTTAGCCCTTGCAGCTTATGCTTCATTCACTGGCGGCACACTTTCAGCCATTATGTTATTGGTCGCAGCCCCTGCGCTGGCGAAAGTCTCACTAAGTTTCCAATCATCTGATTATTTTGCACTGATGCTATTAGGTTTATCGGCCGTTGCAGCTTTTGCAGGCAAAGGACAAGTCATTAAAGCTTGGATGATGACCATTCTTGGCTTAATGCTTTCAACGGTGGGTATCGATAAAGGGGTTGGCGTTGAGCGTTTTACTTTCGGCTTAACTGATTTAATGGATGGCTTTAGCTTCTTATTACTCGCGATGGCTACCTTTGCCTTAGGCGAAACGTTGATGGGCATTTTAAAACCAGATGGCGATACACGTTCAGAGGAACAAAATAAACTCAGTAATTTAGGTAGCATGAAAATCACCAAAGAAGAGTTTAAGGAAGCGGCTCCGGTTTCTATTCGTTCTTCTATCCTTGGTTTCTTTACGGGTGTCTTACCTGGTGCTGGTGCAACCATCGCCGCATTTTTGAGCTACGGCATGGAGCGTAACTTAGCGCCAAAAGATAAAAAAGAACAATTTGGCAAAGGTTCAATTCGAGGATTAGTCGCACCAGAGTCTGCCAATAACGCAGCATCCAGTGGCTCATTTGTACCGCTTTTAACTCTGGGCATTCCAGGCTCAGGAACGACGGCAATTATGCTAGGTGCACTTTTGTCATACGGCATTCAACCCGGCCCTCGCTTGTTTGTGGATCACCCCGATGTTTTTTGGTCTGTCATCATTTCAATGTACTTGGGTAATATCGTACTGATTATTTTAAATTTGCCGCTTATTCCCTACATATCAAGATTACTTGCCGTACCAAGAACAGTATTACTACCGATGATTTTGTTTTTCTCAATTACTGGTGTGTACTTGGTGTCCTTCAATACTATGGATGTCTTCATCATGCTGTTGGTCGCCATGGGAGCAATTGCATTGAGGCTGGCTAATTTCCCACTCGCACCTTTGTTACTCGGCTTTATTTTGGGAGGCTTAATGGAAGAAAACTTACGCCGCGCCTTGATGATCAGCGATGGTGAATTAAGTTTCTTGTGGGAACGTCCGATTACCCTTGCTTTTACAGTTCTTGCGGTATTGATTCTCAGTAGCCCATTTGTAGTGGCATTAGCAAATAAACTACGAGCACAACCGACTAAAGCGGCGGAATAGTCACCCATCGAATGATAACTCATCCAACCATAAAAAGGCCTAGCGAAATTGCTAGGCCTTTGCGTTATGATTACTACGACAGTAACAATGCTGCACAATTAATCTCACTACACTAAAAGGGTGATTTTTCCTCAACAAATTTTTCACACTTATGGTGCTAGTCTAATTTAATCTTATTTCCCACATAATTATTACTAGGTTGTTTGAACTATGAAACCAGGTCGTACAGGTATCAGTCGTCTTTTTTATGCCACCGGTTATTCAATGAAAGGTCTTCATGCTGCATGGCAGAATGAAGCAGCCTTTAGGCAAGAAGTGGTTGCTTCTCTTTTATTAATCGCGCTTACATTCTTTCTCCCTGTCACGAAAATAGAACAGCTATTAATGATTGGCAGCTTGGTATTGGTCGTGCTTGTTGAATTGATGAACTCCGCCATCGAAGCTGTGGTTGATCGAGTCGGTAGTGAATGGCATGAACTGAGTGGACGAGCAAAAGATATCGGCTCTGCCGCCGTTCTCGTTGCATTAATTTTCGCAGCATTCACATGGTGTTTTATTTTGGTGTAATCAATGCATAGATCATTCAAAGGAATTAACCTCTCTTACGTAGGCATTAGTTTTTGTCTTGCGTTATATTTTGTAGTCATTGTTAACCTTCCAGTTTATTCTGCGCTCAGTGATGTTTTGAGTAAATTAGACGGGGTAAAAATTGGTTTTGTTATTTCAATTCCAATCTTCTTTTTGGCCACCTTTAATTTCTTATTTAATCTATTTAGCTGGCCTTGGCTCACCAAACCCTTTTTCGCGCTTTTAATCCTATTGTCAGCTGCCGTCAGTTACGCTGGTTTTAATTATGGCACCCTGTTTGATTCGGACATGATAGCCAACATTGTAGAAACCGATAGCAGTGAAGCGGGCTCTTATTTTAGTCTGTACTCTTTGGTGTGGATGATCGGCATGGGAATAATTCCAGCCCTACTACTAATCATCACTCCGATTCAAAAAAACAAGTCATTCTTCAATCTGATTTTGCGAAAGTTGACCTCCATGGCCATTTCTTTGGTAGTGATTGGCACTGTCGCAATGATGTACTATCAAGACTATGCCTCGGTTGGCCGTAACAACTCTTATTTAAGGCAGCTTATTATCCCAACACAGCTTGTATATAGCATTGGGAAATATGTACATCGTACGTATTTAGCGACACCGATTATTTATCGAGAAATAGGGTTAGATGCCAAACAAACGCCACAAGCTCTATCTGCTGCGACAGATAAACCGACCTTAGTGGTATTTGTACTTGGCGAAACGGCTCGTTCACAAAACTATCAGCTCAATGGCTATAGTCGACCAACCAATAGCTACACCAAAGCACTAAATGTTATTTCATTTCAAGATGTCAGCTCTTGTGGTACAGCAACAGCGGTATCTGTCCCTTGTATGTTCTCGTCTTTTACTCGTGATAATTACAGTCGCCAAGCCGCGGATAACCAAGATAACTTTTTGGATATATTGAAGCGTGCACAGGTTGGTTTATTCTGGATTGAAAATGATGGTGGTGACAAGAATGTAGCCAAAAACATCGACAAAATCGAAATTGATCGCAGCCGCGTTGATGAACTGTGTAATGGACAGACCTGCTATGACATGGCTATGCTAGAAAATTTCGAGAAGAATATCGACAAAATGCAGGGTAACCGTATGTTGCTCATGCATTTAATTGGCAGCCATGGCCCAACGTATTTTCAACGTTATCCGCAAGACAAAAAGGTATTTCAACCTGATTGCCCGCGAGCGGATATAGAGAACTGCACTGTTGTTCAAATAATCAATACATATGACAACACCATCTTGTATACCGATTACGTTATTGCTCAAACCATCGAAAAACTCAAAACATTAGAAGATAAATACAATACTGCATTGATTTACATTTCTGATCACGGTGAGTCACTCGGTGAAAACGGTTTGTTCTTGCATGGTATGCCTTATGGCTTGGCACCAGAATATCAAACGCAAGTTCCAATGATATTTTGGACATCCCCTGGTTTTGAGCGAGAAAAATCACTCAATACAACCTGCTTACGGAATAATGCTCAACAAAAAACCTATTCACAAGATAATCTGTTCCATTCAATGCTTGGCATCATGGATATCACCACCGAAGTTTATAATCCACATATGGATCTGTTCGCAAACTGTCGCAGCTAACCCAAGTCAGCATTCAATTGAGACTATAGATGTAAGAGAGGCTCCAAATGGAGCCTCTGCGTTAAATGATTAGGTTCATTAGCGTTCAAAAGATAGAAAAAGGCCAACACGACCTAGCTGCGACTTGGATAATCTGTATACCCTTTAGCATCTCCGCCGAATAGTGTCGTTGGATCAAGCTCAGCTAACGGAACTCCCTCTTTTAGTCGCTCAACTAAATCTGGGTTTGCAATAAATGGGCGCCCAAAAGCGACCAAATCTGCATAGCCAACATCAAGTATTTCGTTAGCTCTTTTCACATCATATCGTCCAGCAACAATAATAGTGTTGCTAAAAACTTCACGTAAATGGCGGCGAAAATTTTCGGGGATCTTCGGTGCATCATCCCAATCTGCCTCTGAAAGGTGCAGGTAAGCGATATTCAAGGCCTGCAATTGTTCAGCTGCTTGCAAAATGGTTGGTACAATGTCAGGGCAATCCATATCTTTAAATGTAATGTAAGGTGCGAGTCTTACGCCAACTTTATCCGCACCGATAGCATCAATAACCGATATCACCACCTCTATTAAAAAACGTAAACGATCCTCTCGACTGCCACCATATTGGTCATTTCGTTTATTGGAATTAGTTCGCAAAAACTGATCTATCAGATATCCATTTCCACCATGAATTTCTATACCATCGAATCCCGCATCAATGGCATTTGTAGCAGCGTGAGTGAAATCAGCGATGACACGCTGGATATCTTGGTGGGTCATTTCCCTAGGTTCAATGCAATCAATCATTAGCCCTGCTTCATCTTGATTGGCTATCCACACTTTCGTATCTACAGGTGCGATAGAAGATGGTGCCATCGGTTTTTCTCCATTTTGAAAAACTGGATGAGATACTCGCCCTACATGCCACAGCTGATTAAAAATTTTAGCGCCTTTTTTTTGGCTAGCTGTGGCTACCATTTTCCAACCAACAACTTGCTCTGGCGTATAAATACCAGGAGTAAATGAGTAACCTTGGCTATCGTCGGAAATTTGCGTCGCTTCAGTGATGATAAGGCCTGCACTTGCGCGTTGTGCGTAATATTCCGCCATCATCTCATTCGGTACATTACCCGGCTGGCTACTTCTTGCTCTTGTCATAGGCGCCATAACAATACGGTTTTGAACATCAAATGCATTCAAAGATGCGGAAGAAAATAGTTTGCTCATTAATTAGTCTCTATGTCATTAAACTCAGTGTAATAAGGTTAAAACAAAAGAAATGATTAATAATCTAGTAAATTTTAAAAATAGTATTTAGATTTAATAAACAATAAGCATAAAGGGGAGCAGAAAAGATGAATAAATTGGCTAATATGGAATTGTTTGTCGCCATTGTAGAGCAACAAGGGTTAGCTGCAGCAGCCAAATCCTTAAACATCTCAGCTGCATCTGTCACCATAAAACTCAAAGAATTAGAACAGTACTACGGTGTAAAACTGCTTCAAAGAACGACGCGTAAAATTGCGCTCACCGAAGCTGGAGAACATTTTTACCAGCTTAGCCAGCAAACGCTAGCCAATATTGCTGAGTTAGAATCATCACTATTAACAGAGAAAACACAGTTTGAAGGTAGTATTAGGATCTCTGCACCTAAAGATCTGGGTCGCCAGCATCTATTACCAATAGTAGACAAATTTTTGCTCAAGCATCCTAAGGTTATTCCACATATTACTTTTAGCGATACGATTTTAGGTCTCTATGAATCAAAACTCGATTTAGTACTTCGTTATGGATCACTGAAAGATAGTCAATTAATTTCAAGAAAATTAATCCAAAACCGACGTGTATTATGTGCATCACCTAATTATTTAAAGCAACATGGTATTCCACAGGTTCCGGATGATCTTAAGCATCACCGTTGTTTAGGCATGGTCCGTGGTAACGAATCACTGACTCGCTGGTCATTCTATGACAATAATATACAGCAAGATGTACTTATAAAACCGGCACGACTTTCTAATGATGGTGGCATCATCCGCCAATGGGCGACTGAAGGTGCGGGAATCGCCCTCAAATCCCAACTAGATATCCAAGCTGACTTAGCATCAGGAAGACTTGTTACCGTATTAGATAATTACCATCAAAGCTTTCATGCAGCGGATCTCGCTTCTGGGTCTGATTTACATTTGATTTACCCAAATAGAGAACATCAACCTTCTCGAATAAAAGCGTTGATTGAAGAAATATTGATTTATTTTGAAACACTCGGTATATCAAAAGATTAAAAGAGAGTTTACATAAGATAGAAAAGAGCGCCACTAACCGTGACGCTCAGGTAGGTAATTATTTTTTATTTGCGTATTTCATTGAATCCAAGGCAACAGCAAAGATGATAATGCCACCTTTAATAATGTACTGCCAGTAAGGGCTTACGCCGATATACGTCATACCATAGTTAATAACAGTAAAAATAAGTACCCCAGTCACAACGCCTGCAATACTACCAACACCACCAGCAAACGAAACACCGCCTACCACACATGCTGCAATCGCATCAAGCTCGTACAAGAAGCCCAAGTTATTCGTGGCACTGCCAATACGGCCCGCTTCTAACATACCACCAAAAGCATAGAATACACCGGACAACGCATACACTTTAAGCAGTGTCATTGGTACGTTAACACCAGAGACTTTCGCCGCTTCTGGGTTACCGCCGACAGCAAAAATGTTTTTGCCGAAAACTGTTTTGTTCCACAAAATCCACATAAAGATAATCGCGATAATGGCGTAAAAGGTTATGTAAGAGAACCTAAAGTCACCAAACCGGATGAACCCTTGGGTAAATGCAGAGAAACGCTCATCAAAACCAGCAATCGGTGAAGCACCTACCGAGTCGTAGTACAGTGAGTTCACACCATATACGATGATCATCGTACCCAAAGTCGCGATAAATGGAGTCACTTTTAAATAAGCAACAATAATACCATTGACCAAACCAAGGATTGCACCAATAGCACACACACAAAGTATCACCGCAATAATTGGCACTTCACCAATAGTTGGAAATACTTTATTCACGTTATCAATCGACTGTAAAAGTGTGGCTGAAATAACCGCAGCTAAACCAACTTGGCGACCCGCTGAAAGGTCAGTACCCTGTGTAACAATTAAACCAGCCACTCCAAGTGCAATAATAACACGCACAGAAGATTGCGTTAAAATATTACTAAAGTTGCGCAGGCTTAAAAATGAAGGTTCCTGAATAATAATAATAGCAAGAAGAATAAATAGAACCGCATAGATCGCACCTTCCTTAAGGTGCTTCATTGCAAATGTTTTAACCGAATCCATAATAATTTCCCTAGAGGTAACGAGAGGCCAGCTCTAATATTTCATTCTGTGAAGTGTCTTTAGTATTAACGATCCCAGCGGCACGGCCATTACTCATAACCAAAATTCGGTCAGTAATACCTAACAGCTCTGGCATTTCAGAAGAAATAATAACAATACCTTTATTCTTCTTCGCTAATTCCAATATCAACTGGTATATTTCAAATTTAGCACCCACATCAATACCACGAGTAGGTTCATCTAACATTAATATTTCAGGTTGGGTTAATAACCAACGACCAATAATTACTTTCTGTTGGTTACCACCAGACAAGGAACCAATCGATGTTTCATGCGATGGTGTTTTTACACTCATGGAGTCAATCACCCATTGAGTATCGCTTTTCATCTTTTTGTTGCTCAACAATCCCAATTTGGTTTTGTATTCATCAACGTTAGCGACTAAGGAATTAAAAGTGATATCTAGATTGCCGTATATTCCCGTTGATCGACGCTCTTCAGTCACTAAAGCAAAACCGTTATTAATAGCTTCATGAGCATCTCGGTTTTTCATTTCACGACCGTGTAAAACAATATGCCCACCACTGCGCTCACGTACCCCAAAAATCGTTTCGACTATATCAGTCCGCCTTGAACCAACAAGCCCAGCGACACCGAGAATTTCACCTTCTCTTAGTTCAAATGAAACATCTTGAATCGAAGGTTGGTTCAGCGCTGTTAAGTTTTTAACCTCTAAAATCACTTCTTTGGGGACGTTTGTTTTTACAGGGAAGCGTTGAGTAAGTTCTCGACCAACCATCATCGATATGATTTTGTCCATATCTAGACCTTGCAGTGGTCGAGTGTCTACCCATTGCCCATCACGTAGGATCGTAATCTCATCACAAATGGCGAAAATCTCTTCCATTTTGTGTGAGATATAAACCACGCCACAGCCTTTCTCTTTTAACTTCTTAATAATAGTAAAGAGATGTGATACCTCTTTCTCAGTCAAAGATGAAGTTGGCTCATCCATGATCACGATACGAGCGTTATAAGAAAATGCTTTGGCAATTTCGACCATCTGCATTTGAGAAACTGACAATTTCGCCACTTTAATTTTTGGGTCAATATCAATATCTAATTCATCAAAGATTTCTTTGGTATCACGATACATTTTATCGTGATCAACAAATAACCCTTTTTTTGGATAGCGACCCAACCAAATATTGTCCATAACCGAGCACTGTAATACTTGGTTTAATTCTTGGTGTACCATGGAAACCCCAGCTTCCAAAGCTTGTTTAGACGATTGGAAATTAACATGCTCGCCTAGAAATATAATATCACCTTCATTCTTTTCGTAAATTCCAAATAGGCATTTTAATAGTGTCGACTTCCCTGCTCCATTTTCTCCCATTAATGCATGAATAGAGTGTGGTCGAACTTTTAAATTTACTTTATCTAATGCCTTAACCCCAGGAAACTCTTTACTCACTCCTGTCATCTCTAACAGAAATTCATGTTCTTGATTTACCATGGCATCACTTATTTCATTTTAGGTTGTTATTATCAATTACGCTTATTTTACTATAACCAAACAAATTAAACTTTCGATTAAGCAGAGCATAGAATTATTCCCATTAACATAGAAAAACTATGTAATCATGAGCAATGAACGCCACTAACATCTCTGCAGTTTAAAATATGAATGGTCTCTCGATAATTGATTGAATAAACACGCTGCATTGGGATAAAGGGGGAATAACTCCCCCTTTAAATTAGATTACTCAAGCGTAGATCTATCAACACCTACGTAAGGAACGCGGACAATCTTATCCTTCATTTCCCACTGAGTGCCTTCTGTTACAGGTTTACCGTTCGCTAGGTTACGCGCTAATTCAAATGTCGCTTTCGCTTGTGAATCAGCATCGTTTAATACTGTACCAGCCATATCGCCAGATTTAACCAATGCAAGTGCTTCTGCCAAGGCATCTACACCAAATACTGGAACTGTTGCACCTGCGCCACGTAATGCTTCGATTGCACCCATTGCCATACCATCATTGTTGGCAATAACAACTTCAATTTTGCTACCGTTAGGGCCTGACAACCATGCATCCATTTTGTCTTTTGCCATTGCGGTATCCCACATACCAGTATCCATGTGAAGTTCTTCAGTTTTGATGCCGTTTTCATTGATCATTTTCACTGAGTAAGATGTACGAGCTTCTGCATCTGGATGGCCTGGTTCGCCTTTCAACATGACATATTGAAGAACACCATCGCCATTTTTATCCCATGATGGATTTGCTTTCCAATGTTGAGCAATTAAGTCACCTTGAATGATGCCAGACTCTTTAGAATCCGTACCCACATAATACGCTTTATCGTAGGAAGCCAACGCTTTCGCACTTGGTTCTTTGTTGTAGAAAACGATTGGAACATCGTCCATTTTCGCTTTGCTAATGATACTCGGTGCTGCCGCAGGGTCTACAAGGTTGATAGCAAGGGCTTTAACACCGCGTGCGAGCATTACATCTACTTGGTCATTTTGCATGGATTGGCTGTTTTGAGAATCATTCATCAAAACTTTGGTATCACTGTCACCGTCTGCTTGTTTCTCAATGGCTTGACGCACAACCGACATGAAGTTGTCATCATATTTATAAACAGTAACACCGATTGTTGTATCAGCCATTACTTGAGAACCAAAACTCATACCGGCAGCAAGCATTGCTAAAGTAGTTAACTTTCTCATTGAACAAGTCCTATTTGTTAGTGTTGTTATTACGTTATATGTAGGGGGAAAACGCTATCTAACTGACAAAAAAGGCATCAGTGAAAACGTTTACCTTTCGAAGTATAGTAATAATAAGAACAATTAATGTGAACTGGTTAAAATTTTGATGGCGAACGTGTCAAATTGTAAGTTTTTATGTAAATAATTTGATGAGACCTGCAAAATTAAGTAAGGCTACGTAACGCAATGTAACAGCGAGATCATCTTCTCGTTTTCTTGGCCAAATGAACAAACAATTACGTTCAAACTCTCAAATAACCAAATGTTAACGTTTACACTTGATATTATGTATATGCAATCAAGATTCATGGGTTTGTAGCTGACAAAGTGTAGATTAAAATTGTTACATACGTGAAACAATTGAGGAAAACTTGACAAGTAATACTCGGTCTATTTGCTATATCCAAATAATTTTACGCGCTGTTTTCATCCATGAATTCTAATTTTTCACCTCATTGTTATTGGCATATGCCAAAAATAGAGAGTATATTGACTTGAAAACGAAATGCGAATTTTAGGAGTTCTTATGATTTACGCGATCCCTTGCCAGCAAAACGCCCTCTTCAATCACTTTGCTAAAGCACCACAATTGATGATTGTAGATAATGTGAAATCAACTAGTACGTTAATTGATGTACCGCTTTCAAAGGAAAACTGTGGCAAGAAAAAAACATTATTTAATATTCTAAACCATCATCACGTCGATGCCGTCATTGTCCGTAGTATTGGACAAAATATGTTGTCAGCACTCTTCAATAAAAACATTGCTGTATATAAAGCTCCGAGAGGGAGCGTTCTATCTTCACTTAACCCAAATCAGCTGCAACCAGTGACTGATCTTGCTTTTGGCAAACCGTCACCGAATAAAGCAAAAAAAACATGTGCTAGTAAAAAAGAGTGCCATACCAAGAATAGCCTCAATAATAAGCTTTCTCCTCGGACCATGGTTGCATTAAAAAAAGTACTTAAATTGAATGTGATTAGCAGGGAAACAGTATGACTTACCTGTTAGCATTTGTGCTTTTTGTTGGCTTGATTGTATTGATGGCACTGGGCGTTTTATTTCGCAGAAAATCTTTACAAGGTAGCTGTGGTGGACTGGCTAATATTGATATTGAGCGAGAATGCAATTGTGTTGATGTATGCGATGAGCACCAAAAAGTACTCTATCAAATTGAAGAACCTACATCACATGGCTAGTATTGAACAAGCATCAGTGCGCATCCCTCCACTAGGCAAGTAGCGACTTTGCTTCGGGCACGATTAACAATATTACCAAACGTTTGTCTTGATACGCCCATTTGAGTCGCTGCATCTAATTGACTTAGCCCTTCTTTGTCTGCCAGCCGTAGTGCTTCTAACTCTTCCGGCAGCAAATCGACCTGAGCTAACTCTGTAAGCTTAACGCCATTGGGTTTGAAACAAGCATATGCAGCCTGCCCACAAATATTACGTGCTTTTTTCGGTCTAGCCATTATCTGTTCCTACTCCTCATTCATAGATTGGAAACATTATGTTGATTCAGCATCCACCACACCATTGTCACTGCGCAGTTTGTTGCGAACCTTTTTTTTCAAATCACCAACCTATTGAATTTCAGTCGTTAACTGATGATCGTGTGACCGCACAGATTGTAGCAACTGAAAAGATGCAAGGCTATCGCGGCGTAATGCAAGGAGGGTTGATCAGCACCCTGCATGATTCGGCAATGACTCATTGTTTATTTGCTAAAGATATCCACGCCATGACAGCAGAATTAACCGTAAGATATCTTTCTCCAGTGCCCCTTTACCAATCTCTCACGGTTGAAGCAACGCTCATTAAACAAAAACGAACGATTTACTATCTTGATAGTTCGATATTTTGTGGTGAACAATGCCTTTCAACCGCTACTGCCAAGTTCATGTGCCAAGGGAATAACGAGTATTTTAAAAAATAATTTGAAAGTGATGATGAACAGGAGCACTGTTTCATGCTCACAGGGTAGCTTATTGTATATCAACAATAAGCTACCTATTTAGAAACAAGGATATATGATGAACATAACCGCTCATGCGAAAACTCGTTATTCAACCAAAGCCTTTGACTCAACAAAACGTATTTCTGACCAGCACATTGCTGAAATTAAAGAGCTGATCCGTTTTAGCCCTTCGAGTACCAACGCTCAACCTTGGCATTTCATTCTCGCAAGCAGTGATGAAGCCAAGCAAAAAGTGGCACAAGCGACACAAGGCTTCTACTCATTTAACGAAGGGAAAATCCTTAACGCCTCTCACGTTTTAGTCTTCTGCGCGAAAACCAGTATTGATGAAAATTACTTACTTGATCTACTTGAAGTTGAAGACCAAGATGGGCGATTTTCCAATGATGAGGCAAAGCAAGGTCAACACAGAGGTCGTTCTTACTTTGTCAACATGCACAGATTTGACTTAAAAGATGCTCAACATTGGATGGAAAAACAAGTTTATTTGAACGTTGGTACAGTACTACTAGGTGTCTCGACATTAGGCATTGATGCAGTACCAATTGAAGGCTTCGATGCCAAAGTGCTTGACGAAGCGTTCGCTTTAAGAGAACAAGGCTTGTCTAGTGTTGTGATTGTTCCTTTAGGTTACCGCAGTGAAGAAGACTTCAATGCCAAGCTGCCTAAATCTCGCTGGCCTGAAACAACAATTATCACGGAGTGCTAATGGCAAGTGTGAATCTAATCGCGGAAATCAAAGCTAGTCAGGGTAATGAAAAAAGAATTGAAATACTGCTTACCGAATTATTGGAGCCTTCTCGTGCAGAAACAGGTTGCTGTCAATATGAGCTTTACCGAGATCAATCCATTGACGGCTTGTTTGTAATGCGAGAAATTTGGTGTTCTGAAGCATCATTACTTCAGCATCAACAAAGCAAACATTTTCAGCATTTTCTTGCTATCGTCAATGAAGAAGCGCTGATCGAGTATATACAGCCACGCCCATTGATATTCATTGCTTAGATAGCTAAATATTTCTAATAAGCTCAATGAGTTGTCGCCTGATAAACTACAACTCATTGCTCTTCAATTATCAGACTTTGCAAACCACTCTCTTTATGTTGTTATGGCTATCACACCAACTAGAAAGTCCTACCAATGAAAGCCTTAAACGATCTAAATATTTTTGTTGAAACGGCAAGACAAGGCGGCTTTTCACAAGCTGCTCATGGCCTTAATTTAACGCCTGCGGCTGTAAGCGCTGCAATTAAACGACTCGAATCACAGCTTGGTTTCGCTCTGTTTGTGCGATCAACACGAAGTTTGCGACTCACCACCGAAGGCGACATTTTCCTTACTCAAACCACCAGCGCATTACAGATTTTACAAGATGGCTTAGATATGATTTCGGAAGCAAAAGGTGAACTTTCTGGCACCATTTCCCTTTCAGCACCTTCCGACCTCGGACGCAATCAACTGTTGGATTGGTTGGATGAATTCATGACCATGCACCCGAAAGTTTCTATCCGCTTAGAGCTCTCTGACAGTATTACCAATATGTATAGTAAACCAATTGATGTTGCTATTCGCTATGGTATTCCACCCGATTCAAACCTTGTAGCGCTACCACTGTGCAAAGAAAATATTCGTGTCGCTTGTGCATCACCCACTTACATAAAAAATAGCCCCCAAATTGTGCAACCCACTGATTTACTCTCGCATCACTGTTTATGTTTTATGCTTTCTGGCAGTTATCATAATAAATGGGTATTTTGGAAAAACGGTCAAGTTGAGACAGTTTCAGTATCAGGGCAATTAGCCGCGAATGATGGTGACGCCGTAAGGCAATGGGCTATAAAAGGGAAAGGAGTCGCTTACAAATCGCTGCTCGACATTAGCCAAGATCTTATAGATGGGTCGTTAATCTCGCTCCTCCCCGATTGGCAAAGTGAAGTAACGCCTGTTTATTTGGTTTGTGCCGATAAACGCTTAATGAGTCCGACAACGCGTGCACTTCACCAATTTCTTCAACAAAAATGTGAACAACTATTACGCCATACTATTCACTTTATTAATGGAAATGCTGGCGGACAATAACGATTCATGACACATGAATGACATATCCATACAAAGTGTCGATATTTTTTTTCATTCTCATTTTGTACAGTGTCCATGGCGCCACTGTCGCCTATCACTTCTAATGGCTAAACAAGGTTTCCGTTACTCTCTGTGACCTTGTAGTTAGCTTCAAGAAAGTAATCCCGCTAAATGTAGGATTACTGTTATTTGATGCAGATAACAGCTTTAACTCTGAACTTAGGTTGAGCCTAGCTTCTAACCTCCTTATACTCACTTATTATTTCCCTACTCATTTTAATGTTATGAAAATTATAGCGGTTACCGCTTGTCCAACAGGTATTGCTCATACCTATATGGCGGCTGATGCCTTGAAAAAAGAAGCAGCAAAACGTCACTTATCTATCAAAGTAGAAACACAGGGGGCGATGGGCGTAGAGAACCCACTCACCGTTTCAGATATTGTCAGTGCTGATCTTATTTTAATTGCCTCTGACATTGAAATAGAGCGACGTGAGCGTTTTGCTGGCTGTAAAACCATTCAAGTTTCGATTGAAGAAGTTCTAACAAATGTTCAGTCTGTGCTTGACCGTTATCTGTAAGTATCCATGATCACCACCCGAATCAATTTTGTCTTAAAACCTAACGGGTTAGTCGGTTGGCAGCTCAATGAGCTGAAGACGTTAAGCCATCATTTCCGCTCAGTGGTGGTGGTATTCAACCTCACCAGAGATAAAAAAGCACTACTTACACATACGCTGCAAGTCTTAAGTATGGGGTCAAATCCTGGTGACTTATGCCAGATCGCGATAGAAGGGTTGGATGCTGAGTTAGCATGTATGGTAATCACTGAATATTTACGTGATCACTCACTATTAATCTCTACATCCCATAAACAAAACCGTCACGCCGAACATATTTTCAATACACATTCTGCTTTTAAACTGCCTTTTTCGTTAAAGTGGCATTATTCAAATTCACTTTCTTGCCCTACAAAGCAAACCGCTCTTTATGAGATTTCACAACAACTCGTGCCCCACAATCCGATTGACATTCTGCAAGCACTTGAACAACGAGAAACCGTCTCATCAACACTCATTGGCTCTGGTATCGCCCTACCTCATATTATGCATCCTAGCATTACACACCCAATATTAGCGGTTCACGTCGTAGATAATGAATTGAATTGGTCAGCTACATTAAGCCCGGTCTCCATGATCATTACCCTGCTTTTACCTTCCGCTTGTGACAAGACGGTCTTAAAACCAATCACAAAATTAACTCGCTGGTTATTAGATCAGGATCACCGACAATTGTTGATAGATGCACAACGCGAGGAAACCATAAAAGCTATTTTGCTGCACGTAATGGTGAAAGAAGAAAGCTTCGCTAACTAAGTATTATTGACCGTTGCACGGTATTCCGACGGTGTCATTCCTGTTTTGTTTTTAAAGACACGAAAGAAATAATTGACATCGAGAAACCCACAGCGCGTTGCTACTTCGTTCAGGCGAAATGCGTATTTCTTTAACATGAATTTCGCCCGTTCAATTCGTACCCAAGCGATATAATCAGCCAATGTCATATGACCCTGCTGGCGAAACATACGTGAAAGATGGTTTGCAGAAATATTAAAGCGATGGGCGATGCTATCGCGCGTAATGCTGCGATGAAAGTTTTCTTGTATATAGATACAAATACCTTGGTACAAGTCTTCACTACGTTTTTTCGGCGAAGCATCTGGCTGGTCAAGCATGGTGGCACTGTAGCTTAGTAATGCCAGCAGTAAATGTTCATCCATTGGGCTTTTTGTCGGCTCTTGAGCTAACGCATTTAAGCCTGCTAAAATATGGTCAATCGCATGACCGGTTCGGGTTGGTATACTGTGTTTTTGCACGTCATAAAATCCACTATCCCCTTTATGTTTACTCACTAGGCTAAAGCCCATTTGGCGACGACCAAACAATAAACTCAATACCGAGCAGTCCTCTTCCCAATCCGGTTTATTCCAGCAATTTGGCGGAATATAAAGCGCGTCCCCTGCTAAAATATTCACCTTGGCGATATTGTGCTCTGCCTCTTCAATTTCATTACTGTATACCCCACTGACCACTAATTCTAAACGAGGGAAATTGACTTGGTAGCTAAACGCAGGCGGCGTAATGTTATCGCTAGCAAACCAAATTCGGTTAAAGCTCTCGCGCTCAGACAATAGGACTTCAATGACATTCTTAAAAACGGGGATCACATAACAAACCTTACAACACGCATTAGAGATGCAACTATAATCCAATAATCAATACGGTACCAAACATAAGCTTGGTTTGACCAACTATAAAAAACACAAGAAAATTAGTATATTCACCTGATTTTAAAGGTATTTTATGAAAGCCATTAAGATGACAATCAAAAAACAGAAACAGGACACTGATCACGTTTAGTAACTAAGGGTACAATAATCCAGTAAATGCATTTTTCGTACACTACCGAATCATACGTTATCCGTTCACAATATCGTCAACAAAGCGTCATTTACAATAACGATAAAACTATATAGGGAACGAACGATGATCACTCAACTCATTAATGAGAAATTGATCCGTCTTGATCTTCAAGCAACATCAAAGGATGAGGTGTTTTCTGAACTCATCGATGTACTGGCAGAACAAGGCCGTATCAACGATAAAGAACAATTCTTAGCCGATATTTATGCCCGTGAAGAGCTTGGCAATACCGGTTTTGAAGATGGCGTTGCACTGCCACATGCTAAAAGTACTGCCGTTATTGAACCTGCCGTTGTGATTGGCGTTAGCAAAACGGGCATCGAATACGGCGCTGAAGATGGCCTACCATCAAAACTCTTCTTTATGATTGCTTCACCAGACGGTGGTTCAAACCATCATATTGAAGTGCTTGCAGAACTTTCTTCTAAGCTGATTGAAGATGGCTTTATTGAACAATTTTTATCAGCAACGACAGAGCAAGAGGCGCTCACCTTACTATTGACCAAAACTGAGAAAGAGAACACGGTAAAAGCCAATCAAGGCTTCTTAATTGGGGTAACTGGTTGCCCGGCTGGTGTTGCGCACACTTACCTTGCCGCAGAAGCCCTTGAGAAAGGCGCCGCTGAACTGGGCTACCACATCAAAGTAGAAACCAACGGCTCTATTGGTGTGAAAAACAGCCCAAGCGATGAAGAAATTGCCAAAGCAGACGCCATCATTGTTGCGTGTGACAAACAGGTCGATATGGCACGTTTTGCTGGTAAAAAACTGGTCGAAACTGGTGTGAAAGCACCGATCCGCGATGCAAAAGGTTTAATTGAAAAAGCTTTAAATGCCCCTAAATACAACGCTGATGCCAGCGCTAATGTGTCAGATGGAAAAGGCAAAGCGGCGCAAGCGCGTTCTGATTTATACCGCTACTTAATGAATGGCGTGTCACACATGATCCCATTTGTTGTTACGGGTGGTTTGTTGATTGCCTTGGCTCTAGCTATCGGTGGTGAGCCTACCGAAGCGGGAATGGCCATTCCTGATGGCAGTTTGTGGAACCAAGTACTCAATGTGGGTGTGGTTGCCTTTACATTGATGATCCCGATTCTTGCTGGTTACATCGCATACGCGATTGCTGACCGCCCCGCATTAACTCCAGGTTTAATCGGCGGTTGGATCGCCAATAATGGTTCATTTTACGGTGCAGATGCCGGTACTGGTTTTATTGGTGCAATTATCGCGGGTCTTCTCGTGGGTTACTTTATTAAATGGCTAACCAGCATTCATTTTCACAAATTTTTGCAACCACTTGTGCCAATTATGATTGCTCCAATTGCAGGTTCGTTATTTATCTCTAGCTTGTTTATCTTTGTTATTGGTGCACCTATCGCAAGCTTAATGGATGGCTTAAACGCGCTACTGACGGATATGAGCTCAGGTAACGTTATTCTATTGGGCATTGTGTTAGGTGGGATGGCTGGTTTTGATATGGGTGGACCATTCAACAAAGTGGCATTTCTATTCTCTGTAGGGATGATTGCTAGCGGTCAAACTCAATTTATGGGTGCAATGGCATGTGCTATTCCAGTAGCTCCTCTGGGCATGGCCCTAGCAACCGTACTTGGTCGCAAACTCAACTTATTTGAAGCATCAGAAATTGAAGCAGGTAAAGCCTCTGGCGCTATGGGTTTAGTGGGTATATCTGAAGGTGCCATTCCATTTGCAGCGCAAGATCCGATGTCAGTAATCCCGGCAAACGTACTCGGCTCAATGGTTGCAGCGGTCATGGCTTTCACTTTTGGTATTACAAACAGTGTTGCTCACGGCGGTCCTGTAGTAGCATTACTCGGCGCAATGAACAAACCGCTACTTGCCCTTCTGTGCATGGCAACCGGTGCAGTCGTTACTGGTCTTATCTGTGTGACGCTGAAAAAAATGCGCCAAGAGAAATTACAACAAACAGCAGCATAATACTTAACCAACCACCCCGTCCCCCGTGGGGTGGTTGATGCGAATCAAAGCAATGCTCCTTCGTTTATGTTGTACTCCCGCTTCACCTCGGGAGTTTTTTAGTTCTTGTTTTCGCTCTTTTTTCTTTATTTTTGATTTTCGTGAGATGCCATAATGACCAACAACCCACAACATTTTTTTTTGATGAACAATGTCATTCAAAATTACGCTTGGGGCAGTACAACTTCTATCAATCAATTGTTTGATATTCCAAACCCAACTAAAACTCCGCAGGCTGAAATTTGGATGGGTGCACATCCCAACGGATGTTCTCAGGTTGAAATTGATGGTAAATCTATTTCACTGTTAGAATTGATCAACCAAGATAAATCGACATTCCTTTCCGCTTCAACTGCCACAACATTTGCTGAATTACCTTATTTATTCAAAGTATTAGCCGCAGAAAATGCGCTATCAATTCAAGTTCATCCAAGCAAGCAAGAAGCTGAGGTCGGTTTTGAGAGAGAAAACAAGGCTGGTATTCCACTCAATGCTGGGCATCGTAATTATAAAGATCCAAACCATAAACCTGAGTTGGTTTACGCATTAACACCTTACCAAGCTATGAATGGCTTTCGTGCACTTTCAGAAATCGTAGCACGCTTTCAAGCATTACAAATTGACGTCATTTCTGACCTCGTTGAGCAATTTGAGCTAAACCAAACATCAAAAGGCCTACAAGATTTCTTTACTGCCTTATTATCGCTCTCCGGCGAGCAAAAAGAGCAAGCCGTTAATGCGCTACTGACTCATGCCAATCACTACTCAAACGACGAAATATTTACTCTTATTTTAGAGCTTGCTCAGCAATATCCGGGCGATATTGGCTTGTTTTCACCGCTGATGTTAAATGTATTAACCTTGGCTCCTGGTGAAGCGATGTTTTTGGATGCCAGAACACCACACGCTTACTTAAAAGGAACGGGCCTTGAAATCATGGCAAACTCCGACAACGTATTGCGTGCCGGTTTAACCCCAAAACATATGGACATTGCAGAACTTGCATCGTGCACACGGTTTGAAGAAAAACCTGCTGCTACGTTGTTATTGCAACCGATAGAAGAACGTGGTGCACTACTTTTCCCTGTGCCAGTAACTGACTTTAAATTTGCGATTTATCCGCAGTCAAATAATGTCACAGTAGAAGTAACGAGCGCTGAAATTATTTTGCCGATCGATGGTGACGCAATATTAACTCATCAAAATGGCGAAAAGATTACCATCACCAAAGGCTGCTCGGTATTTATTCCGGCATACACGGGAGAGTATCAATTATCTGCTGAGGGCCGAGTGGCTCGTGCTTATAACTGAGCAAGCAGTTCCTACCTTTATTGCAGTGCTACTCTATGACTAAAAAATAAAGCGAGTATAGGTATGCTCGCTTTATTTTTGGATGGAATTAAAAGGTTAAATTTCTTAATTAGTGGCTTTGGTTCTGTTTCCAAACTGCTAATTCAATCCAGATCTGTTCGAGTTGTTGAATTTCTTCTTCCGTCAAAAGGGCAAGTGTGGTTTGAGATGAAGGCGAAGAACTTTCCTTAGGAGAATCAATCTGCGCATAAAAGTCCTTTTTTAATTGCATTATCACGGAGTTCACGATTCATCCCTATAAAACTTATATTAATTCTCAAAAATAATACCATTTTTCATAAAGATTTCTTATGTCATGCAAAGTTATGGAATAATCATCACACTTTGTTCAATACTCAAACTATTTGAAGGAATGGGCATGCGGCAAGTAGGAAAGTTATATCGACAACTTATAAAAACAATCCTACTCCCCAAAATAGCCTCTAATAAACCAAGCTAGACTCGGCTAGTTGACGATAAAATAGCCCCAGCACCAATAAATACTCCTCCAGTTAATTTATTAAAGATATTCACGCGACTTTCCGCTAATAACCAATTTGAAGACTTAGTTCCTAAGTACGCGTATGTCAGCAGCCAAGAAAGCTCGAAAACAACAAAGGTAGCAGCAAAAATCAAATATTGACTCATTAATGAAACGTCAGGAGAAATAAACTGAGGGAATAGAGCACTAAAGAAGATGATAGCCTTGGGATTACTCGCTCCGACAACAAAACCACTAATATAGTGACTTCGTGCTGTCCCTCCTTTGCTCTCATTTGGCTTCACACTGAGAGTCTGGCTTTTACTTAGCAAGGCATTGATGCCTAAATAAATGAGATAAGCGGCACCTATCCATTTAACCACATTAAAAATAAGCTCCGAAGAGGCAATTAATACACCAAGTCCTGTAAAAGACAAGCTTAAGATAATTGTAATGGCCGTTAAGCTGCCTAGTGCAGTGAACAATGCACCACGCATACCGTGAGTAACCCCTTTAGTCATACACAATAAGGAACTAGGGCCTGGAGAAGCCGTCAAAATTAATATCGCGAACGCATAAACAATCCATGTTTCTAATGTCATAAACTTTCCTTTTTTAAATGCTAATCCATTTGGCTGCTTATTAAATTACACACAACACTTTCTGATGTCTAATTTTTCATCAGTTTTGTCGAGTGAGTCGAATATAACACTCAAAAATTGGTGGATGACGAAACCACATTTTATGTGACCAATAAAAAAGCCGAGCTATCATCGCTCGGCTTTTCGTATTGTTTAAACCTTGTTATTCAAGGCGCAAGAGTAATCTACTCGTCTTCAGAGTCATCATTCTCGGTAGTAGTATCATCACTAACTTGAGAATCAGTGTTCTCTTCTGCAGTCACCACTGTCGCTTCTTCACCTTCCAGCGGTTCGCCTTCTGGTAACTCAGTTTCTTCAATTTCTTCAATACGCTGTAGACCAACAACATTCTCATCATCAGCAGTACGAATCAAAGTAACACCTTGAGTATTACGACCGACTTGACTTACTTCAGCCACACGTGTACGAACCAGCGTACCAGCATCAGTGATCATCATGAACTCGTCGCCTTCTTCAGCTTGCACTGCGCCGACAACTTGACCGTTACGTTCAGAAACTTTGATTGAAACCACACCTTGTGTAGCACGACCTTTAGTTGGGTATTCCCCTAAGGTTGTACGTTTACCGTAACCATTTTGCGTTACAGTTAAGATATCACCTTCATTGGAAGGAACAATCAAAGAAACAACTTGGTCGCCTTCGGCCAGTTTCATACCACGAACACCCGCTGCAGTACGTCCCATGGCTCGAACATGATTCTCATTAAAGCGAACGACTTTACCTTCTTTAGAGAACAGCATGATATCGCTGTCACCATCGGTAATATCAACACCAATTAGAGAGTCATCATCACGTAGGTTAACAGCAATCAGACCATTTGAACGTACGTTAGCAAAGCTTGAAAGTGAGGTTTTCTTAACCGTGCCATCGCCAGTTGCCATGAAGATAAACTTATCATCACTAAACTCTGTCACTGGTAGGATCGCTGTAATACGCTCACCTTCTTCCAAAGGAAGAATATTAACGATTGGCTTACCGCGCGCAGTACGACTTGCCAATGGCAATTGGTAAACTTTCAGGCGGTACGTTTTACCACGAGTCGAGAAACAAAGGATGTTATCGTGCGTATTCGCAACAAGAAGACGTTCAATATAGTCTTCTTCCTTCATCTTCGTCGCACTCTTACCTTTACCACCACGGCGCTGAGCTTCGTAGTCACTCAGAATTTGGTACTTCACATAACCAGCATTAGACAGTGTTACCACAACATCTTCACGAGCAATTAGCTCTTCCATGTCGATATCGTGACTTGCAGCAGTGATCTCAGTACGGCGTGTATCGCCAAAGTTTTCACGTACAAGTTCCAACTCTTCACGAATCACTTCCATCAAACGCTCAGTACTTGCAAGGATATGCATTAACTCTGCGATTTCTTCTAGAAGTGCTTTGTACTCGTCAAGGATCTTCTCATGCTCTAGACCTGTTAATCGGTGTAGGCGTAACTCGAGAATCGCTTGAGCTTGTTGCTCAGTTAAAAAGTACTGACCATCACGAATACCATACTCAGGCTCAAGCCACTCAGGGCGAGCCGCATCAGTACCAGCACGTTCAAGCATAGAAGCAACGTTGCCAAGGTCCCAACCGCGCGCGATCAATCCTGCTTTTGCTTCAGCAGGTGTCGCTGCACTTCGAATCAACTCGATGATTTCATCGATATTAGCCAGTGCCAGTGCTAGTGCTTCAAGAATATGGGCACGATCACGCGCCTTGCGTAATTCGAAAATAGTACGGCGTGTCACTACTTCACGACGGTGATCAACGAAGCATTTCAACATTTCTTTCAAGTTGAATAGCTTAGGCTGACCATTATCAAGCGCAACCATGTTGATACCGAAAGTCGTCTGCAGTTGAGTTTGTGAGTAGAGGTTATTTAGAACCACTTCACCTACCGCATCACGCTTACATTCAATAACGATACGCATACCGTCTTTATCAGACTCGTCACGCAGCGCACTGATGCCTTCCACTTTCTTATCTTTAACCAGCTCGGCAATCTTTTCGATCAAACGAGCTTTGTTCACTTGATAAGGGATCTCAGTCACAATAATGGTTTCTCGACCATTTTTCTCAACTTCGATGTCTGCTTTAGAACGCATGTAAACTTTACCGCGTCCTGTTTTATAAGCATCAATAATGCCCTTGCGGCCACTGATTAGTGCAGCAGTTGGGAAGTCAGGACCTGGAATATAGTCCATTAACTCATCAATAGTGATCTCTTCGTTATTGATATACGCCAAACAACCATCAACGACTTCCGTTAAGTTGTGTGGTGGAATGTTGGTGGCCATACCTACAGCGATACCGGATGAACCGTTTACCAATAGGTTAGGAATTTTTGTTGGCAGAACCGCTGGAATTTGCTCGGTACCATCATAGTTTGGTACGTAATCAACAGTTTCTTTGTCGAGATCGGCCAATAGCTCATGCGCTATTTTTGCCATACGTACTTCGGTGTAACGCATTGCTGCCGCAGAGTCACCATCGATCGAGCCAAAGTTACCTTGACCATCAACAAGCATGTAACGCAATGAGAAAGGCTGCGCCATACGAACAATAGTATCGTATACCGCGCTATCACCATGTGGGTGATATTTACCGATTACGTCGCCCACAACACGGGCAGATTTTTTATATGGTTTATTCCAATCGTTACCAAGCACATTCATCGCGAATAATACGCGGCGGTGTACTGGTTTTAGACCATCACGCACGTCTGGAAGAGCACGACCCACAATGACTGACATCGCGTAGTCTAGGTATGAACCTCTTAGCTCATCTTCAATGTTGACGGGCGTGATCTCTTTAGCTAAATCGCTCATAGAGCCATTATCCCTCTATCTTTTGATCGTATATTTGATACGTACAAGGCCGGAAAATATAACACATAATTCACTACTTCGGCATCACTTTCCCTGTCCTTTTATCAGGTTGTGACCTTTGTTGTGTATCAAGTGCCGAGAAATTGCACATTCATTCCATACCCAACTGATAAGTGGTTACTTTTCAGCCACAAATCCGCGAAATAGGGAAAGCAGTGGTCTGTTTCACTTAACAAGTTATAATGCGTGATTCAATAAAGGATGTATAAGTTGACAGTAAGAGCGAATCTATCATGACTAAAGCACAGAACGTTGATCTTAATGAAATCAAAAAGTTTGAAGAAATGGCGTCTCGCTGGTGGGATCTCGATGGGGAATTTAAACCTCTTCACCAGATAAACCCATTAAGATTGAATTATGTGCTCGGCAATGCCAATGGCTTATTTGGTAAGACTGTACTCGATGTAGGATGTGGTGGTGGTATTCTGGCAGAGAGTATGGCGCGCGAAGGGGCAAACGTAACTGGCTTGGATATGGGCAAAGAACCACTGGAAGTTGCTCGTTTACATGCATTAGAAACAGGCACCAAATTGACTTACATCCAAAGTACGATTGAAGACCACGCCGAAGAGAAACCACACTACTACGATGTGGTAACTTGCATGGAAATGTTAGAGCACGTTCCAGACCCGCTTTCGGTAGTACGTGCTTGTGCGACTTTGGTTAAACCAGAGGGTCATGTGTTTTTCTCAACTCTCAATCGTAATATTAAGTCTTATTTATTTGCCATTGTCGGTGCTGAAAAGTTGATGCGAATTGTTCCCGAAGGCACCCATGACCACGATAAATTCATTCGCCCATCCGAACTTATCAAAATGATTGATCAAACTAATTTGCAAGAACAAGGTATCACAGGTCTGCTATATAACCCTCTGACTGACAATTACCGCTTGGGTCGTAATGTCGACGTTAACTACATCGTTCATACACGTCTGTTTTAGGCGTGTTATTTAGCGCATAACTCACGTTAAAAATCGGGTTGATTAACACAACTCAACTCGTTTTTTTAGTGCATTTTTTGTGCTCCAGATTCCATTTTAACCAACCTAAAATACACCTCCGATTTTATGCAAAGATCAAGAAGTTTTTTTTAATTGCGGTTACATCTAAACCGATCTCAAAATGGCAATTTCTTACAAGCAAACCTGCTCTTTGATCATCGGTAAGTGGATACTAACTGATTTTTTGTTATTTGCTAGTTATCCACAAGCTGTTCAAGATCTCTAACTTGAAATGACCTCCATATAGCACTATCTTGTAAGTCGCAAAGCAAAGCACCCCTATATGTAGTGTTTACGCTACAATATATAGATAGACTCAGATCACAAAGCCGCAATGATATTTACAACAATTCTATAGAAATGCGGCTTTAAGCAGTTTTGTTAGGGAAATGAAGCAGAATGAACCAACAACTCACTGTCACTAAGCGTGATGGCCGCAAAGAAAATATTGATCTTGAAAAGATCCACCGTGTAATTGCATGGGCAGCTGAAGGCCTTCACAACGTGTCTGTATCACAAGTAGAATTGAAAGCTCACATTCAATTTTACGATGGCATCACGACTTCGGACATCCATGAAACCATTATCAAATCCGCCGCGGATTTGATCTCAGAAGAGACACCCGATTACCAATATTTGGCTGCTCGTCTTGCTGTATTCCACTTACGCAAAAAAGCATACGGCCAATATGAACCACCAACGCTATACAAGCATGTGACACATTTGGTCGAAACGGGTAAGTATGACAAGCATCTTATTGAAGACTATACTCGTGCAGAGTTTGAAGAACTCGACACTTACATAGATCACAAACGTGACTTAGATTTCTCTTACGCTGCGGTTAAACAGCTTGAAGGTAAATATTTCGTTCAAAACCGTGTAACCAAGCAAATCTATGAAAGTGCTCAATTTCTTTATATTTTGGTTGCGGCTTGTCTATTTGCTAAGTATCCAAAAGAGAATCGTCTTGAGTACATCAAGCGTTTTTACGATGCGACGTCGACATTCAAAATTTCGCTGCCAACACCAATTATGTCTGGTGTACGTACCCCTACTCGTCAATTCAGCTCATGTGTATTGATTGAGTGTGGTGATAGCCTTGATTCAATCAATGCAACTGCAAGCTCAATTGTACGTTATGTATCTCAACGTGCAGGTATTGGTATCAATGCAGGTCGTATCCGAGCACTAGGCTCTGAGATCCGTGGTGGTGAAGCATTCCATACTGGCTGTATCCCTTTTTATAAATACTTCCAAACCGCGGTAAAATGCTGTTCTCAAGGTGGTGTTCGTGGCGGTGCTGCGACGGTGTTCTACCCATTATGGCATGGTGAAGTACAATCTCTGCTGGTATTGAAGAACAACCGTGGCGTTGAAGAGAACCGCGTACGTCATATGGACTACGGCGTTCAATTGAACAAGCTGATGTATTCGCGCTTAGTGCAAGGCGGCAACATCACACTATTCTCTCCTTCTGATGTTCCAGGGTTGTATGATGCCTTCTTTGAAAATCAGCAAGAGTTCGAACGTCTATACGTTCAATATGAGAATGACCCTTCAATTAAGAAAGAGTCGGTAAAAGCAGTTGAGCTATTCTCATTATTGATGCAAGAACGCGCGTCAACGGGCCGTATCTACATTCAGAACGTTGACCACTGTAATACGCATAGCCCATTTGATGCTGCAGTCGCTCCAGTGCGTCAATCTAACTTATGTTTAGAAATCGCTCTACCAACCAAGCCATTGAAAAACGTTGAAGATGACGAAGGTGAAATCGCCTTGTGCACACTTTCAGCCTTTAACTTGGGTTCAATTACATCGCTTGATGATTTTGAAGAACTTGCAGACTTAGTTGTGCGCGCTCTTGATGCCTTGTTAGATTATCAAGATTACCCACTTCCAGCGGCCTATAAGTCAACCATGAATCGTCGTACATTAGGGGTGGGTGTCATTAACTACGCTTACTACTTAGCGAAAAATGGTGTGAAATATTCTGATGGTAGTGCTAATGGCCTAACCCACCGCACCTTCGAAGCAATGCAGTATTACTTATTGAAAGCATCGGTTGCATTAGCAAAAGAGCAAGGTAGATGTCCGCTGTTCCATGAGACGAACTATGCAAAAGGTCTACTGCCTATCGACACCTACAAAAAAGATGTTGATCTAATCTGTGATGAGCCTTTGCACTATGATTGGGATACACTACGTTCGGAAATCATGGAATTTGGTCTACGTAACTCGACCTTGACGGCGTTAATGCCTTCAGAGACGTCTTCTCAAATTTCTAATGCGACTAACGGTATCGAACCACCACGTGGTTATGTGTCGGTGAAAGCCTCTAAAGACGGCATTTTGAAACAAGTAGTTCCTGATTTTATCAACCTAAAAGAGAACTACGAATTGCTATGGAATATCGGTTCAAATAACGGTTATTTGCACTTAGTGGGTATTATGCAGAAGTTTGTAGACCAAGCAATTTCAGCGAATACAAACTACGACCCAAGCACTTACGAAACGGGCAAAGTACCGATGAAGAAATTGCTGCAAGATCTACTCACTGCTTATAAATTTGGCGTGAAAACACTGTACTATCACAACACTCGTGATGGCGCTAAAGATGATCAAAAAGATGCCGTGCAGGCTCAAGATGATGATTGTGCTGGCGGTGGTTGTAAGATCTAACCTTATTTCACATTCAAACGTATTTAATAATGCTCCCCTATTTGGGGAGTTTTAAAGGATTGAGGCATTTATGGCTTACAGTACTTTTTCTCAAAAAAAGAATAACCAATTAAAAGAACCGATGTTTCTTGGTCAATCGGTTAACGTTGCACGTTATGACCAACAAAAATTCGAGATTTTTGAAAAGCTGATCGAAAAACAACTGTCCTTCTTCTGGCGACCAGAAGAAGTTGACGTATCAAGCGATCGTATTGATTACAACAAGCTTCCTGATCATGAAAAGCACATTTTTATCTCGAATTTGAAATATCAAACCTTGCTTGATTCCATCCAAGGTCGTAGCCCTAATGTTGCGCTGCTTCCGCTGGTGTCTTTGCCTGAAGTTGAAACGTGGATTGAAACTTGGTCATTCTCTGAAACGATTCACTCACGCTCTTACACCCATATCATCCGCAATATTGTGAATGACCCTGGCCTTGTGTTTGATGACATCGTTGAAAATGAGCATATTTTAAAACGAGCCAAAGACATTGCGCACTACTACGATGATTTGATCCAATTGACCAACGACTACCACAGATATGGTGAAGGCACACACCAAATCAACGGAGAGCCTGTCGAAATCAGTCTAAATAAACTCAAGCGCAAGCTGTACCTTTGCTTGATGTCAGTGAATGCGCTAGAAGCCATCCGCTTCTACGTTAGTTTTGCCTGTTCATTTGCTTTTGCAGAGCGTGAATTGATGGAAGGTAATGCCAAAATCATCAAGCTAATTGCACGTGATGAAGCGCTTCACCTGACGGGAACTCAGCATATGATCAACTTGCTACGAAACGGGCAAGATGATTTCGCATTTTTACAAATCGCTGAAGAGTGTAAACAAGAATGTTTCGACCTATTTAAGGCCGCAGCGGAACAAGAAAAAGAGTGGGCAGAATACTTGTTCAAAGATGGATCAATGATCGGTTTGAACAAAGATATCCTGTGTCAATATGTTGAATACATTACTAACGTGCGTATGCAAGCCGTTGGGCTTCCAACCGCATACCCTGAAGCAACCTCCAACCCTATTCCTTGGATAAATGCGTGGCTATCTTCAGATAACGTACAAGTTGCTCCTCAAGAAGCGGAAATTAGCTCATACCTTGTAGGTCAAATTGATAACGAAGTTCACGCTGATGACTTTGAGGACTTTGAGCTGTAATGGCACGTATAAAAATCAACAATATCACCACCATAGAATCAAACTCTTCCAACACTGTATTGGAAAGTATGGAAGGTGCAGGGCTAGAGCCTGAGTTTAACTGCCGTGATGGCCATTGTGGTGCTTGTCGTTGCACTTTAGTTTCTGGTGAAGTGGAATATGTTGGTTTTGCTATGGCTTACACTGAGCACAATGAAATTTTGCCTTGCATTTGTAAGGCGAAGAATCACATTGAACTTGCTAATGTAACCTATCGGTTGAAAGCGAAACGAGCTTAGAACTGACATAATGCTGTAAGATAGAAAAAACGATAAAGCCAGAGCTAAGCTCTGGCTTTATTAATACCGGATAGTATTTCATCAGCAGTACCCATTGATACTGATTTATGAGCAATTTCTCTGCCGTCGTCATCAAACAACGATAGCCTATATCCTTGATAACTTGGATTATTTTCGTCTGATGGAGCATGTAGCCATAGTGAAACCACATCACTCATCCCATTGCTTAAAGCCTCTCCTAAGATCACTTTTTGACTCGCCACTTTATACCAAACTAAGATTTTGGATTGATGAAACATGTCAGCCTCCTGCCGAATTTTCTCAAGCGGACTGACAGTGTACAGAGAAAAATTGCTTAAAAAAGACTCAAATCTGAGACAAATTTATCTCCTGCTATAAATCATAAACTTAGCCTTTAGACCAAATAATCATAAGATGCATACGCAATAGAACATCCAGTGTAAGCACAAAAAACATTCAGTTATGAATAAACAGTGACGAATTTAAAATCGTTTAATATTCAATATGATAGTAAAAAACTGCTAACTACACACTCAGTTGTTAATCACACTCGATGGCAAATACATCTCTTTTATTGGAGCCACAAAACCATATTGCGTAAAAACAGGTTTGTTGGAAAGGTAACGACGTAGCATATCGGCAGCAATAGTTGCTATCAATTCACGTTGCTCACTAGCACTGTAGCTTCGTTTAAATTTGAGTATTTGCCCCCACTCTCCCTGCGGAGCAGATAAAGCAAGACTAAATTGGTCGTCAATCAAAGTGCCAGTGACTAAAGACAATGAGGTGGAACATTTTTCTTTTGTCGCTCCAGCAAGAGCTAACGATGCGGCTAGCGGATCTTGATCACCAAGGCCAGATTCTACACTGCGGCTCAGAATCCAACTATGACCACTCAATGCTTCAACTTGCTCATTACTTAATAACCAACTTGCGAGCCAACCTTTCGTTGCTTGTTCTGCAATCGCTAGTGATTGTCCTTTTTCTTGCATTAAATGGCCAATATGCGCAAGCATCGGTTCATCAACACTCACCACATATTGCTCTAAGTGCTTGTAGATAATTTGCAATAGTTGTACGCGTCGCTCTATATCTTCTTTAGGGCCAAATAATTTCACCTCAATAAACGGCAGATATGAGCGATAGCCAAGCATATACCCTTCAGGCAAGACCATTTTGTCTAACTTATCTGAGATAGCCGATTCAGATGAACCAAAAGTAAATAAGCGGCTGCACTCTAATCCTGTCTGCTGTGGGTAATGAGCTTTTAAATCCGGCAGTACCTGCTGAGTGATCATTTGCTTGAATTCACTTGGCACGCCAGGAGTAAAGTAGCACTGACATTCATTTATCAAGACCTTAAACCCACAAGCAGTACCGATTGGGTTATCAATAATTTCTGCACTTTCAGGTAGCATCGCTTGCTTGAGGTTACTTTCTGGCATGATAACTCCACGCTGAACAAAAAATGCTTCTAGTACTTTTTGCCATTGTGGAAATAACACCAGCGTCTGCTCAGCCGCTTGAGCCGCTGCTGCCGCACTGACATCATCTGAAGTTGGTCCAAGTCCACCATTCACAATCAGCACATCATTATTGAAACTGAGCATTAGTAATTCTTCGACCAAAGACTGTTGATTATCACCAACCGTTGCGCGTTTCACTAATGAAAAGCCATGTTCGAAAAACTCGCTGGATAGCCAAGCCGCATTGGTATCGACAATGTCGCCATGAAGAACTTCTTCACCCGTGCTTAACATCGCTATTTTCAACATAATGTGTCCTTTTGTGTAAACTCACACTGCTATTGGTGCTGCAAAGTATAAAGTGCAAAATATAACTGTTTGAATGCAATTTTTCTCATAAGTTTCGCTAATTGGACAAAATACTGTTTTCATCTCTAAGAGTTTAATAGATAATTGTGATTCTGATCATTAAAAACAAAAACTTGGAGCCTTCCGTGCCAAAGAAAAGCATCATTGCAATGATGTTATCGTTTCCAACTTGCGCCAGCGCGAGTACTTACGATTTCAACCAACACATTGAGTTTTCCTATACGGTCGACTGTAATCAAACATCTTGTTTTAATGATAATTTAAATATTTATCAGCCAAATTCGCCATTTTCAATCAGTTTAGTGGAATCTCAAGAGTTGAACCTTGAAGAGCCAGCTCTACCTAAATATCTCACCGTACAAGATACCAAAGACTGGGATTACCTAAAAAGTCAGACGTATACAATTCTAGGGTTAAGTGTCGCAACCGTTGGTTTAATGACGTTCTTACCAGAATCAGTCACTAAATGGGAAAAAGACGGTGACAATAAGGTGTTTAAAAAGTGGAAAGATAATGTCTCTTCTGGTCCTACATGGGATCGCGATGAACATTATCTAAACTATATTATGCATCCCTATTTTGGTGGCGTTTACTACACGGCAGCAAGACATGCCGGTTTTAATGAATTTGAATCTTTCTTATATTCTGGTGTGATGTCTACTTTCTTCTGGGAATATGGCGTTGAAGCATTCGCGGAAATCCCTTCTTGGCAAGACTTGTTTGTGACACCATTCTTTGGTGCCGTTGTCGGCGAGCTAATGTTTGAAGCCGAGCAAGAGATAGTGGCTACTGGCGGTGAAGTATGGGGCTCACCCACCATGGGCAATGTGACTTTATTCTTTCTTAACCCCGTAGGCCATATTCATAGCTGGGTATCGAATGCTTGGAATGGTGACGCGCAATTTCAATTCAGTAGTAGCCCATGGTTTGGTAACCAAGACGCTGCGAAGTACGCTTTAGACGCCGGAGCCAGTTATGACTCTCAGTTTTATGGCATTGACTTAAAAATCACCTTTTAATTAGATTTCACAGCAAACGTTTCCCATTAAAAAAGAAGCAATAGCGCATAGTTGCTGTTTTTTTGTGGGATAAGTTTGAATACTGACAACCATTAATGGTGCAAGCTGAAAATATTGACTTTCGTCAAATATTCTTTGTCTTAGACTCCTACACTGAATGAAAGAGACCATTTAAAACGGTTTACATTTCGTCTGTTGGCTTTAGGAGGCTCAGTATGAATAGTACATTTATCGTCAACTTCGTCGGTAAAGCGACACCAACAACCATTAAACAGCTTGCTGCCATCACACATGAGAATGGCGGTAAATGGCTTATCAGCAAAGTGAATTTTATTGAAAGCCAAGTCGCTGCTGTAATAAAAGTGGAACTTCCAACTCAAAATACACAGCTCGTGCAACAAGCTTTTATGGATCACCCCGATCTAATTGTACAAATCGTTGAATCAGACCCACATAGTCATCAAGGAGAAACCATTTATCAGCTTAGGTTAGATGCGAGTGATCGCGCTGGCATTGTCAACGAAATAACGAGTATTCTTGATAATCAAGGCATTAGCATCTTAGATATGGACTGCCAACGAGTGTTTATTGCTGGCGGTGGTGGAGTAAGCTCCAGTTTGTTTACTGCTAATATGGCAATTAAATTACCGACTGAAATACAAATTGAAGATGTTGCCGATGAACTTGAAGCCTTGAGCGAAGATACTCGGGTTATACTTGAAGCTTAATTAGCACTTATTAAATTTAAACCTATTACCATAGAGGTGAGCTATACGGCTCCCTCTTTATTTATCTATTGACTGACTCAATATATCAATAGTTGAAATGTGATTATCACCACAAAACACACTTCCAATATTCGCAAAATGATGATCTTAGTCCACGATATAGCATGTGGATAAAAAAATAATTATATCTGTCCATTTACTTTATAACCGACACCCAACGGTAAAGATTGGGGTCTATAAATGGTGGTAACGTCATGTTGAAGCTTGGAAACATTAAAGTCAGCTATAAGCTGACCGCTATTATTGCTGTTGCAATTATCGGTTTATTGAGCCTACTACTCATTTCCGCAACTGCTCTAAAAAATAATTTACTCACGGAGCGAGAATCTCGGCTCAATGCCGTACTTGATACCGCTCTATCGCAAATAGCACACCTTCAACAAACTCTTCCCGAGGAAGAGGCCAAAAGGCAAGCCAAGATCCTAATCAACGCAACACGCTTTGATGGCGGTAATTATATATTTGCTATTGATGAGTCCCGCCATACTATTGCCCATCCTATTAGGGCCGATCTTGTCGGAAAACAAATGGGCAACCCAGGTAAAGACACTGAAGGCCAATTTTGGTTTACAATGGTCGATTTAGCCAAAGATGGTAAACAAGGGCTTTTAACCTACCCTTGGCAAACAAATACTGGCAAACCCGCCGACAAACTTTCGGCTGTTCATGGGTTCTTACCTTGGCGCTGGATACTAGGTTCTGGCATGTTGATTAACGATATAGATCAAGCCGTTAATCAGCAGTTGCTAAAAATGGGCATAGCGACACTTATCGTTCTCGCTATACTGACATTACTTGGTGTAATCATCAGCCGAGCGATTATTACTCCACTTGAAGCCATTAAAGAAGTGATGAAAAAAGTAGCAAGCGGTGACTTAACAGCCAAAGTGCCAGTTATGGGTAAGGATGAAATTGGCATTGTGGCATCTCGTATCAACGATAGTGTTGAATCTGTTCGAACTGCATTAACCGAATCTGTCACTTCGGCCAATTTACTGGCTGAAGCGGCTATTCGCATTGCATCTTCTGCCGAAGAAACAAGCCAAGCGGTCACAAGTCAGCGCGATCAGCTCAGTCAGCTAGCGACTGCTATGAATGAAATGAGCGCGACGGTTGCTGACGTCGCAGGCCACGCAGAAGAAACTGCAAAAGATACACTAGATGCCAGCAAAGAAGCCGGACTCGGTGATAAAGATGTGCATTCCAGCGTTGATAGTATCAAAGCACTATCGCAGGAATTAGAGGTCGCGACTGAGCAAGTACATAAATTAAAAGAGGGAGTGATGCAAATTAGCGAAGTAACTACGGTTATCAGCGGAATTTCAGAACAAACCAACCTTCTCGCATTGAATGCCGCCATCGAGGCGGCTCGCGCTGGTGAACAAGGGCGAGGCTTTGCTGTCGTTGCCGATGAAGTAAGAAACCTCGCCAGTCGAACCCACCATTCAACCGATCAAATACAAACGACAATTAACCGCTTGCAACAATTGGCTGTCAGCAGTTCCAACGCGATGCAAAAAAGTCAAGATTTAGCATACAGTAGTGTTGAGCGCGCTGAAAATGCTGGTAGTGATTTATCTTTAATCGTTACTCATATACAGCATGTGAGCGATAAGGCAATGCAAATTGCAACCGCAGCAGAACAACAAAGTGCTGTCGCAGAAGAGATGAACCGCAACGTAAGTGGAATTAATGATTCTGCGCTAGAAATGTCACAGGCAGCCAATTACCTTGCTGAAGAAAGTGAAACTCTTGCTGACCTGTCCCGCCAATTAGATGACAAGATGAAAAGTTTCAAACTGTAAAATAATGCCAATTTATCAATAGTAAAAAGCCCCGCAATAGACTTGCAGGGCTTTCTTACATTATTTTACTGACCATTGAGACAACGAACGTTTAAAGTCAGCATAGCCAAATTCATTCAGTTTCTGAATATCACCATCAAGGCGTTCACAATAAACTGATGGCATTTTCAATCCATTAAACCAATTGAGTTTCACCATGGTGTAACCTGCACTATCTAAAATATGCAACTTTTGACCAATCTTTAATGGTTGCTCAAAAGACGCAATACAGAATTGGTCACCGGCTAAACATGAACAAGAACCGATAATGTATTGATGCTGACCCTCTTCACTGGCCTCAAGAATCGAAGCTGGTTCATTATAAATCAACGTATCTAAGCGATGCGCTTCTGTTGCGGAATCCACAATCGCTGTTTTCATGCCGTTTTCAACGATATCAACCACAGTTACTACCAAGTCTGCTGTTTTGGTAATGATGGCTTCACCCGGTTCAAGGTATAACTGAACACCATGCTTTTCAGAAAACGCTTTTAATGCAAGGCCTAATTTTTCGACATCATAACCAGGCCAGGTAAAGAAAACGCCACCACCTAAGCTAACCCAGTCTAACTTATCTAGATACTGACCAAAGTGCTCAGAGATTGAATCGAGCAAACCAATAAAGGCATCAACGTTTTTGTTCTCACAGTTCATGTGGAACATTACACCGTTAATGGTTTCAAAAATTGAGGCATCAATATGATCAGTTTGAACCCCTAAACGAGAAAACTGACGAGCAGGGTTCGCCAAATCTTGACCTGCATAGCTAACTCCAGGGTTTAAACGCAGGCCGATAGATGCTTTTCCTTGCACAAGATGGCGATAGGCCGCCAACTGAGATTGCGAGTTGAAAATCATCTTATCGCAGATATCGACGACTTCTTTTACGTCATCTTCACTGTAACCAACGCTGTAGGCATGAGTCTCACCACCAAACGTTTCGTAACCTAACCTGACTTCAAATGGGCCACTACTGGTTGTGCCATCTAAATAAGGCTTGATGATGTCAAACACACCCCAAGTTGAGAAACATTTCAGAGCCAATACCAATTTAACGCCAGAGATCTCTTTTAGCTGTTTCGCAATTTCTAAATTTGCAATCAACTTAGCTTCATCAATCATGAAATATGGGGTTTTGAGTTCGCTTTTTTGCATCTATTCATCACTCTTAAAATCGAACAAAGCCGACACTTATCGCATCGGCTTGGAATAAGTCATCGCTACTGCTGTAAATCAACCGAAGTCAATAAACAAAAATAACAACTCCAGTTGATCCTTATTTAAGAATCTTAATGTCTGGCTGGCCAACCACTAACTCTTGAACGTGCCAATCAAGGCCGATCTTAGGCATTGTTTCAAGGAACGGGTCGGGATCAAGTTGCTCCATATTAAACACACCTTTATCGGCCCATTTACCACGGAAAAATTGTATCGCAGCCGTGATCGCTGGCACGCCTGTCGTATAAGCAATGGCTTGATGCTCTACATCGTTGTACGCCACTTTATGATCCGCATTGTTATAGATAAAAACGCTGCGTTCTTTGCCATCTTTCTTGCCTTGAACCCATGTGCCGATACATGTTAAACCCGTATACCCCGGAGCCAAAGACGTTGGATCTGGCAGCATAGCTTTTAGTACATGTAGCGGTTGTACAACCGTACCATCATGTAGAGTTAATGGTTCAGGACTCAACAAACCGATATCGCGCATACAGTTGAAGTAGTTCAAGTAACGATCACCAAAGCCCATCCAAAATTCAATGCGTTTGGCAGGAATGAATTCTTTCATTGAACGAACTTCATCGTGCGCCATTGAATAGACTTTATGTAAACCACAATTTGGAAAATCAAATTCAAGCATACGCGAGTGGCAAGGTACTTGTTTCCACTCTTCATTTTCCCAATAGAAAGAGTCACCTTGGATCTCTAACATATTGGTTTCTGGGTCAAAGTTTGTGGCGAATTTCTTGCCGTGGTCACCGGCATTCACATCCATTACATCAATGGTGTCAATTTCATCAAACAAGTGTTTTACTGCATACGCTGCAAATACACTGACAACGCCAGGATCAAAACCAGCACCTAGAATACCGGTAATTCCCGCCTGTTTGAATTTTTCACGAAATGCCCATTGTGGGTCATACGCTTCTGGCACTTGTTGGCCTTCTGAACAAAGGTCAACAGCCACAGATGTATCTAAGTAAGAGACCTTCGCTTGGTAACATGCTTCCATAATTGGCACATTTACCCAAGGAGGACCAGCGTTGATCACCAGATCAGGCTGGACTTCTTTAATTAACGCGACTAGAGAATCGACATCATCAGCATTAACGCTGCGAGCTTCCAGCTTCTTAGTCTTATCTTTAAGGTTATTTTTTCCTTTGATCGATTCAATGATCTTCTCGCACTTTTCAACAGTACGAGAAGCAAGAACAATATCACCGAGTACGTCGTTGTTTTGGGCCGCCTTATGTGCGACAACCCACCCAACGCCTCCTGCACCAATTTGTAAAACAGACATGTTTTTCTATTCCTTTCTATTTTGCTAGCTCAGTGGCTAACTGTTCGATTTTATGAAGTAGTGATTTGAAGTCTGACAATTGAAGACACGGGTTCAAAATCGTGAATTTCAAGGCAGTTTTGCCATCCACAATCGTCTCACCCAGTACCGCCACACCGCGTGTTAATGCTTCTAAACGCAACGCTTTATTTAACTCATCAAAATCCGCAGCTTGTTTGTTCACTGAACGAAATAGCACTGTCGACAGTGCTGGTTCAGCAAGCAATTCAAATGCCTCATGATGTTGAACTAAATCAGCGACTTGTAGCGTTTGTTCTAGCAGGTGATCATACATATCACCCAACGCTTTTGGCCCAACGTTTTGCATTGTCATGAATACTTTCAACGCATCAAAACGTTTGGTTGTAGCAATAGATTTATCAACCAGGTTTGGTAACTCATCATGCTCTCGGTTGAGGTAATCAGCATGGTGGAGCAAATATTTAAAGTTGCTCTTATCTTTCAGCAACAACGCACCACAACTAATGGTTTGAAAGAATAATTTATGGAAATCAACGCTCACTGAATGTGCACGCTCAACCCCTTGCAGACGAGCTTTATGACTGCTTAGAATTAAAGCACCACCATAGGCCCCGTCGACATGCATCCATAAGTCATGTTGCTCAGCAACATCAGCGATAGTCGAGAGATCATCAATTGCACCATGGTCGGTGGTACCAGCAGTACCTACGATTGCAAATGGGATTAGACCTTCAGCTTTAGCTTGCGTAATAGTCGCCTCTAACTGCGTGACATCCATCGTGCCATTTGGATTGGCATCAACGGCTAAAATGGCCTTTTCACCTAACCCCATCCAAGAAGCTGACTTTTGAACTGTAAAGTGAGATTTTTTCGAACATACAATACGTAGTTTATCTGCATATTCAGGTAAACCTAGCTTCTGGATTGAGTGACCACTCAATTTGTCTGCAATCCAGTCACGTGCGAGCATCAGCCCCATTTGGTTACTTTGCGTGCCGCCACTAGTGACAATGCCATCCGCATTTGCGCCAAGTTCATATTTCTCACACATCCAATCAATAACTTTCTGCTCAACGTAAGTTGCAGAAGAAGATTGATCCCATGAATCCATCGACTGGTTCAACGCCCCAATCATTGCTTCAGCAACAATAGATGGCATCAGTGGTGGAGTATGTAAGTGAGCGATACAATCTGGGTGTTGAACAATGATAGAGTTCTTGGCAACCAGTTCCGCCATTTCCGAAATTACGTCTTTTAAAGGCGCATTTTTGTTGTCTAAATCAACGGCATAAATCGCATCTTCAAGCTGTTTTGGATCCAAACCTGAATAAGGTGCTTTAGCCTGCTCGAACACGGCCTTCATCGCAGAGGTGGTGTGGTTCATAACCGCAGCAAATTCATCACTGCCCATCTCTCCGGTTTGGATAAAGTGCTTTTTCCAACCTTGGTTTTCTGGCTCTGGATCTTTAGAACCACCACCTGCGGCAAGAATAGCGGCTTCCAATGTACGAAGCGCAAAATCAATTTGCTCAAAAGAGATAATCAACGGCGGTAAGAAACGGATAACTGAGCCATCACGACCTCCCTTTTCAACCATCAAACCACGCTCAAGAGCAGCGCGTTGGATCGCCAGTGTTAATTGCCCATCTGACATTGGCTCGCCAAATTTATTGCGCTCACCGTTCGGCTTGTTAATTTCTAAGCCAAGCATTAGACCTTTGCCACGTACTTCAGCAATACAGTTAACACGGCTTTGGATTGCTTCAAGTCCTTGACGCAAATATTGACCAGCAGCATTAGCATGACCAACTAAGTCGTCACGGAGAATGATTTCTAATGCTTTGGCACCTGATACCATTGCCAATTGGTTACCACGGAAAGTACCTGTATGCTCACCTGGTTTCCACGTATCGATCTCTTTCTTGAAGACCAAAATCGACATAGGAAGACCACCACCAATCGCTTTCGATAGGCAAAGAATATCAGGAGAAATACCTGATTCTTCAAAAGCAAAACGGTGACCTGATTTGCCTACACCACATTGAATTTCATCAAAAATCAACAAGATGCCGTGATCATCACAAATACGACGCAACTCACGTAGCCAGAATGCAGGAGCTGGGATCACACCACCCTCACCTTGAACTGGCTCAACAATGATAGCTGCCGGCTTCATAATGCCCGCTTCATCATCATTTAATAGACGTTCGATATAACGAATGCTTGCTTTTGCCCCTTCATCACCACCTAAGCCAAATGGACAGCGTAGGTTGTATGGGAAAGGCATAAAATGCACATCTGACATTAAACCCGTGCGACGAGCTTTGGTATTGAGGTTACCCATCATGCCCATCGTACCGTTAGTCATGCCATGGTATGCACCGCGGAAAGCAAACATGGTATTGCGACCTGTGGTCTGTTTTGCCAATTTGATTGCTGCTTCCACAGCATCGGCACCAGAAGGACCACAGAATTGAATCGCTGAATTTTGCGCGAAATCTTCAGGCAAGAACGCTTTGACTTGCTTAATAAATTTATCTTTCGCTTGGGTTGTCATATCCAAAGTTTGATAAGGCAGACCTGAATCTAACTGCTCTTTCAGTGCTTGGTTAATCTCTGGGTGGTTGTAGCCAAGCGCTAACGTTCCTGCGCCAGCCAAACAATCTAAGAAAATTTGACCGCGAGTGTCTTCAACCAGTGCGCCATAGGCTTGTTTGATGGCGATTGGTAAACGACGTGGGTATGAACGAACTTCAGATTCATGCTCGATTTGATCAAGCAATATTTGGTCTGGAGTAAGATCGTAAGTCCCTTCTACAACAGGTACTTGAGCTGAAAAAATGGTTGCGATAGTGTTATCGACTTCAAAGGCTGTACTCATTTTCCTTCCCCTTGAAATGGGTAAATTTCGTCTTTTTCTTTAGTAGGATTAGTTGATAAAGAAATAAGACATAGCAATAAATCCGGATTCGCCAAATAGCGGATACGGTATTAGGTTCATCGAGGTTGATGAAAGATTACTAAATCAGATAATCAAGGTTCTGTGATGCAACTGTCTTCGAGCACAGGGCATAGAGGAAGTACAAAGCTGATTAATGTAAGCGTATTTAGTGAGTTCAATGTTGGGTTTCCCATTCACATGCAGCTCCCGCTGCAAGAGTATCCCGTCTATCAACAAAAGGACTTGCTGATACCTACCCTACGTAATGTCACAATCAGCTTGAATGGTCATTACGCGTATCCCCCAGAATCTACTGTCCGAGATTGGGGCGAAAAATATCAAAAAATAAATACGCTGGCAATAAATTTTTAATTGCTAATGGCAGAGTGAATGAATGTATTTGCTGCAAGGCTCCATGAATCAAAAAATTAGTTTTTATAAAGTAAATAGCCCTCAATTGAGGGCTATACAAGTAAAACTACGCTTTTTTCGGTAACGACAAATGAAGCAGAATATAGCCAATTATAGCCGCTGTTGTTGACCCCATTAAAATTCCGAGTCGAGCAAAGGTATCAAACTCTACATTCGCCGTGCCAAAAGCAAGTGACGAGATAAAAATAGACATAGTAAAGCCAATACCACATAACACTGATACTGCAAAAATATGCTTGAAATTAATGCCTTCAGGCAGCTTAGCTACACCCAACTTAACCGCAGCCCAGCTGAATGTGAAAATACCTAATGGTTTGCCCACTAATAGACCCAAAGCAACACCTAACGGTAACATTGAGGTCAAACTAGACAATGATACCCCTTGTAAAGATATACCTGCGTTGGCAAACGCAAAAATAGGCAAAATAACAAAAGCAACATATGGATGGAGCGCATGCTCTAAATGTTTAAGTGGAGAATGCTCACCTTTATTACCTTTCAAAGGAATAGCAAAGCCAAGTACGACACCCGCCAAAGTGGCATGAACGCCTGACTTTAAGACTGCGAACCATAGAATAAAGCCCACAATTAAATAAATGCTGATTTTCGTAACATGCTTGCTGTTGAGCATAAACAACAGGCCTGTCATTAAGAAACCAATCGTTAATGCAATCGTCGATAAGTCACCACTATAAAAAAGTGCGATGATCACAACAACGCCAAGGTCATCGATAATCGCTAATGCTAACAAGAAGACTTTTAAACTCACTGGCACACGCTTACCTAACAACGCCATAATACCTAATGCGAAGGCAATATCAGTCGCCGCAGGAATCGCCCAACCTTGGATAGCTTGAGGGTCATTAGCGTTAAACAGTACATAAATAAGCGCCGGAGCAAGCATACCTCCGACAGCAGCAATAGCTGGGAAAATAGCCGTTTCTTTTGACTTTAGCGCACCTTCAAGTAATTCGCGTTTCACTTCTAAACCAATCAGCAAGAAGAATACCGCCATTAGGCCATCATTAATCCAATGGGAAACCGACATTCCTAATACATAAGAATGTAAAACGGATTGATACACATCATTTAGCGGAGAGTTTGCCACCATCATTGCAATAGCTGCTGCAATCACTAGCAAGATACCGCCAGCAGATTCCATTTTGAAAAAGTCGCGAATCACATCACTCATGATATCGTCCTTATAGTTATATGTGTCAGGGCGTGTTGACGTTCCGAGTTTAAATTCTGTTCGAGATAAATCACCAACGCGTCCTACTAATTGATTAACAAAGAATTCGACAGAGTCTATACAATAGCAGCCATCAGTAAAAATCGCTTGTATAGATGATAAACATCGGAATTTCCGATAATAATGACTCTAAACAACGTATATTCCGTAGATAAATTGAAACCAGTAATTTTCAATCATGAACCCCGAGTAGAGCAAGAAACTCTGACCTTACTGAATCACTGTTAAGGGTAGCTGAAAAGTAAAAAGGCCAAGCGTTGCTTGACCTAAAATAACATACCTAATCGATAAGTTAACATTTAATAACCAGTAAGTTGCATAAAACCTGCGACTTCAGGATTTCCGTTAATTCGCACTGGACCTTCCCAATAAGGAATAAAAAAAGTAGACCCCATATCGCTATTCACTGCTTCTATAACCAAATGTATGTCGTATCTCGGGATCTTCACTATCCACTGTAGCGGAACACTATTAGTATCACTTGATGTCGACGTCGCAACCGGGGAAACAACGATGTCATCTTCACTTAACGTTATGATTTCCCCTGATGATTGGATCAATGTGCCAATAACATAGGGCATCTGCTGATAAGGGCGATAGCGATTGATAACCAAAGTGTTTTGACCGTCAACATTGAAAACAAACCGATCCCAATTACGATTTGGTGAAGGTAGCAAGTTATTGCCCCACTCTTTACTCAGCCAAGCAGACCCTGAAACCTTCAATGTTTGTGGCAGCCCTTCTAAAGTGAGTTTCCCCTTCACCGCCATAAATGGAGCTTGTACATTATAGGACGCAATCGGCAGTAAATTGTGTTTAGCTTGGTAACCACCTTCACCGGGTAAAATAAAACTCCCCGTGGCCGTACTTTGCAATGATAACGAAAACGTATCCGTTGTGATGTCTAATATACCAGGCAAAGGGCTAACACCTAATGAACGCCAAGACCAATTATCTATCCATAGCTTAAATGGCTTGATTTCAAAACCAGCTTGACCAATACCACCGCGGGAAATACGTTGTTCACGCCACACCTTATCTGCATTAGATACCACTACATGGGAAACATAAATCTGAGGATTTAGCCAACCTTGGGTTGTGCGATCATCACTGGCAATGCGGAAATAACTCCATTGAATACTGTATTGTTGACCCCTTTCATCAGCGACATTGGCAAAATAGTGCCACCATTCATGCTGAAATTCTGGGTGAAATTTAAAATCACGTGGAAGCACCACGGAATTATTGGGTAAAACCGGTTCAAAAATGATTTTGTCGGTCTCAAGGTTTGAGGCATTAAGCTCATCATTAACATCGTGCTGAGTCTGTCTATACTCATACCAAGAAAAAGCAGCAAAAACGCCAACAATAATTAAAACACCGATCAGAAGGATACTTAACTTAGCTCGAGTCATCATTTATAGCGCATCCCTTAGCGAACTGATTGGCGCTTTTCTTACCAGACGAATGACAGGTAAAGCGCCTGCAAACATTAGCGTGATCATTGCCCAAGCCGCTGTTGTCATATATTCATGAGGTATTAATTGAAGTTGCATTGTCCAACCTAGCGACTGTTTAATCACAATATCAACCACTAAATTTGCCAACGCAACCCCTAACGGCATGGCGATAATCAATGATATCGCACCAAAAATGCACAGCTGTAAGCTACCAATAACGATCAACTCTTTCCCCGAAACACCAAGACAGCGTAACAATGATACATGGCGCTGCCTCGATACTTCCCCAGCCAGGGTTGCAAAGAAAATTCCACACACAGCAATCAATAAAGTAATTCGACCTAAAGTATCTGCAATAGCAAAAGTTCGGTCAAACACGCGCATCGCTTGGTCATGAATATTGTTGTTGTCAAAAGTTCGGTCATCCCCCAATCTGAAAACAGATTCTAGACGCTTCTTCAAAGTGTTAGCGTTAATGTCTTCTTTGACTAGGACGCCCAAAGATACATTGCCAGTGCCAGCAAAAGCGAATAACCAGTTTTGGTGGGACAATAATACTTGGTGATACGGATTACCGTAATCATAATAAATGCCGACTACCTGCCAATGCCGACCTAATGGCGCTGACAAGTCAATGTAATCACCAGGTTTAATACCCAACTTCAGTGCCATTGACTCGCTAATCATGATGCTTTTCGAATGATGTAGATGATGCCAATAATTAGGGACACCTAATTTTACCGTCAGTGAATCAAACTCCCCCTCTGATGCCCCCGTGCTGATCGCTTGGAGCATGCCTTTATCAGTAGAAAAGTCTCTTTCCCATCGCCACCATACGGCATTGACTTCTGGCTGTACGCTTAACCAACTGCTCATTCTGGATGCAGAACTGTTCGTAGGATACACATAGATATCAGCAGCTAAACGCTGACTCAACCATTTATCGGTTGTGTCACGAAAACTACCCACCATGGTTTCAATGCCAATATTCGCCGCCATGGCGATCATAAATGCCATAGTTGCGACACCACGGTAACTCATACTCGCCGCTGCATCTGCAAAAAACCAACGCGCTTTCACCCACCCCAACGTATAAGAAAGGCTATTGAATAAAGCCCATATCAAATAAGGAGTAAATAATGCGGTGCTTAATAGCATTAATGCAATGATTGCAAAACCAGAAAGCTGAGTTTGTGGCACTTGATATACAGCGATCGCAGCCACACAAAGTGCACAACCGATCAAAGCCTGTATTCTAAACTCGGTACCAGCAAATCGAACTAGGGATAAACGAGCTGAAAGGCGAATTGGTTGTGCTTTCAACAAACGAGTTAACGGCCAAATACAGGCAGCCAAAGCACCAATTAAGGTCATGTATAAGCTGTAGCTACTCCATTGCCAATTCCAAGCAATAGATAAACCAACGTTTGCATCGTACAGCGCACCTAAGCTGGCCGAAACCGCGGGAATAAGCTGATTGGCTAATAACAGACCAAGTCCATTACCACACACCCAACTAAACAGTACCATGCCAAATAACTCAATCAGTAATGCTTGAGTTAGCTGCCAACCAGACACTCCTGCTTGACGTAACAAACCAACCAAAGGCTGCCTCTGAATGAATGATAAGGACATCGCTTGATAAAAAATGAATAAGCCAACAAGGAAAGCTAACATCCCCATCGCGCTCAAATTCAAATGAAATGCACGCGTAAGCGATTCAAGTTCACTACGAGAACTGCGCACTAACGTTAGACCATTAGGCAAATCATTTTTTAAACGTTGTAATTTTTCCGGTGGCATATCACCACAAGCAATGACTGATAGTCCTGTGCCTTTTTTAAGCATCCGCACTAAAGATAAATCTGCAATGACTCGCGTACCATTCAGCATGGATTGTTGATCGATACTAATTGGCCCTAGCTTTGAACCGTCATCTAGTAGAATAAAATCTCCGTTTTGCCAACCTTGTAGCCGCGCTAAATCTGAACTAACTAAAACCGGATATGGTGGTTGCATTAAAGACAATGTAGCAATTTCGGACAATGTTTGATCACCATCAATTGGCAACATTGCTACAGGGTCCAGACCAATCAAAGTAATATCTGAACCACTGGCTGTACTGAGGCGGTAATTTTCAAAGGGCGCACATTGCTGAAATCCATCACGTCGCAGTTGAATATAAAAGCCTTGCGGGATTTTGTTAGCAATATGTTTAGGACGGATACGATAAGGTAAAGGATTGGCGAAAAGCTTTTCACCATTCTGATAACTTTGACGGGCGTGTTGATTTATAGCGGTTACGCCAACAAGTAAAGAAACGCCAAGTGTCAAACCAAGCCAGACTAGGATGATTTGCAGAGGATAACGCCGATAATGACCCAATAGTGCCTTAACTACGGGCCATAACATGCAGTTGCCCTCCTTGCAGACGAATACATCCATCCATATGCTGTGCCACTTTTTCACTATGCGTAACCAAAAACAGCGTGCACTCTAACTGTCGGGTCAACGAATTTAGCAGGCGCATTACCGCTTCAGCATTGCGCTCATCCAAACTACCAGTGGGTTCATCTGCCAATAATATTTTTGGCTCCATATAGAGAGCACGAGCAATAGCGGCTCGCTGCTGCTGTCCACCAGACACTTCTTCTGGGTACCGGCCTAATAATGGCATCAGGTCTAACGAGGATAAAATTTGACGCAATAAGCCTTGATCTTCTTTTAACCCTTTGAGCTGACGACAAAAACGAATGTTGTCAGCAATATTCAACGTTGGTAATAAATTGAATTGTTGGAAAATATGACCGATGTTATTACGACGATAAGCGGTGCGCTTATGTTCAGAAGTTTTATGCATCGAAAATCCAGGGAACCAAATTTCACCCGAATCGACGGTATCTAAGCCTGCAATCAAGTTGAGCAAGGTACTCTTTCCTGAGCCACTTTCACCCATTAATGCCAATTGATCGCCTTGATTTAACGTTAATTCTGCTCCCTGCAATACAGGATGAAATTCATCCCCATCTACATAGCCTTTGCAAAGATTGGTCAGTTGTAACATTAAATCACTCAAAAACAGTCTAAATCGGATTGTGAATCTACACTAATTATTAAGGAGTAGGAAGTATTTTGGATACTGTGTCACAAGATGTGCACCAAATTGCAAACATCGAATGTGTTATGTCTAATTTTCAATCAAATTCCGCATCCACTTCTTGCTTTTCATTCTGTAAAGTGAGCCGCCCCACTTAACCACTTCTTCGGTTAAAAATAGCGTGTAAATCATTTCTGGTGATGCCCCAAGAACAATCGCAGCAAATGCCGCTAATGGAATGCCTATCACCCATTGCGCCACTAAATCTTGGTACAAACAAAACTTAACATCACCACCAGCACGGAGTACACCAACAATCACCGTCATCGGGATCGAACGTAATACAATGCCAGCGCTCAGGATCATGATGAATTTCTCAGACAATGCTCTCGTCTCTTCCGTTAACGCGGTAAACGAGTTGAGAATAGGGATTTGCACCACAAAGAGTAAAGCAGCGACAACAATCCCAACCAGCAAGCTGATAATCGTCAACCCTAATGCTTGAAAATAAACGGCTTCGTTGTTTTTAGCACCCAGTTGGTTACCAACTAATACCGCTGCAGCACTGGACATTCCGATCAACAAACTGAGAGAAATAGATTCGACAGGCGTCATCACTGATAAGGCAGCTAAACCTTGAACACCACTTTGTCCCATAATCGCATGGTAAACAAATAAGCCTCCCGCCCACGCAAAGAAGTTAAACGTGGTCGGTAAAGAAAGTTTGAGGAAACGAGAAATTTTGTGCCAATCAATGATGGCGCGTATATCTTCAATACCAAACGCCAACAGGTGCTTTTTGCTGTAAAGGTAGCCGTATAAACAGCCGACTTCAAGTAAGCCACTTAATAGTGTCGCAATGGCGGCCCCCTGAATCCCCATGGCTGGAATACCAAACTTACCGAAGATCAACACCCAGTTTAAAAAGATATTCGCAATGATACCAATGCCACTAAAGAAGGTACTAAGCCCTGGCTTATGCATTGAACGCAGACCAACAGCCATGCTGCTAACACATGCAACCGCGAACATACTAAACGAAGTAATAATGAGATATTGACTACCTAACGTGTTTACCATTTCTGAGTCGGTCGTTAACGCCATTATCTGGCTCGGAAACAAGAGGAACAACACAACCGTAAATGCTGCAAACAAATTCGCAACTAACCAAGTCAATGCGGTACTTTCTCTGACTCCTTTTTGATTGCCAGCCCCCCAATATTGCGCCGTTAACAGTGCCCCGCCAGTTGTGACACCAACCAACATGATGGTCGTTACAAAGGTAGCACGAGCTGCGACCCCAACAGCGGCAATTTCAGCCTCACCCAGTTGCCCTAACATTAAGACATCCACCAAGCCTCGACTCGAAAACATAATGCTTTGCAAGGTGATTGGCATCGCGATAGCCATTAAACGACGGAAAAAATCACCTCGTGTATGTAACATTATTTGCGAGAAAACGGACAACAGATCACCTCTAAGACAACACATTGATAGCAAGGAAAAAACTAAGCCGTTATTATACTTGTGTGTGCATAATCTAACCATCATATTTGAAGGGATAATCATGAAAAAAATATTAGTGCTCGGTGCGTCAGGTTATGTAGGCTCTCAATTGCTACCATTACTGCTTGAACAAAATTATCAAGTCACCGCTGCCGCCAGACATATTGATTATTTACGCTCACGTTGTGCCCCACATCCGAACTTGACCTTACAATATTTGGATTTAGCCGACAAACAGGCCACACTTTCCCTCGTTCCTCAATTTGATCTGATCTATTTCTTAGTGCACGGCATGGCTCAAGGACATGATTTCGTTGATTATGAATTGTCACTCGCGGAAAATTTCAAACAAGCTTTGCAATCAAGCCAGGTCAAACATGTGATTTATTTAAGTGCCATTCAACCGCAAACGGGGAACTCAGAACATTTGCAAGCACGAAAAATGACCGGCGAGCTATTAAGAACCAGTGAAATCCCCATCACAGAACTAAGAGCAGGTGTCATTTTAGGCCCAGGCTCGGCCGCTTTTGAGATCATGCGCGATTTCGTCTACAACTTGCCGATATTAATCGCCCCCAAATGGGTCGACTCCAAGGCGAACCCAATCGCTTTAGAGAACCTAAATCATTACCTGCTCAAATTAGCGTTAGATCACCCCACAACACACCAGTTATTTGAAGTCGGTGGGCCTGACACGCTTTCCTATCGTGAGCAGTTTCGTATCATTTGCCAAGCTACTCATCGTCCCTTTCGGCTTTGGTCCACACCATTACTCACTCCTAACATGGCATCGTACTGGTTAGCGCTCGTGACGTCGGTTCCAGCCAGTATAGGGCGCGCTTTGCTCGCAGGGCTAGAACATGATTACATTGCAAATTCACAAGATATTGAAGCCCGCTATCCACAAAAGATGCACGCATATCGTGACGTTGTCACAAAAATCATCGACAATGAAGGTACTTTTGCCCGCACTCAAGTATGGGGCTTTGACCCTAGTGCACTTAAACGTTGGCAACCCGGTTTTGGTTATTACCCCAAAAGTGCTGGCGCAACGATTGAAACAACGGCAACAACTGAGCAACTTTGGGCGGTAATCCGCACCATAGGCAGCCATAGCGAAGGGTATTTTTTTGCCAATATTTTATGGCGAACAAGAGAATGGTTAGATCTATTTTTTGGTGGAGGCAAACCCGTACGTCGCTCCCCTACGGGGCCTGAACTGCAAGTCGGTGATTTTATTGACTCTTGGAAGGTGATCCGCTGCCAACCTAAACAGTTTCTATCACTTTTATTTGGTATGAAAGGACCAGGACTGGGCCGATTGGAATTCACTATAAAAGATTTAGGTGAAACACGAGAATTGAACGTCACCGCATGGTGGCATCCACAAGGCTTTTTAGGATTACTTTATTGGTTTGCCATGATGCCAGCACATCTTTTTATTTTTAATGGCATGGTTAAAGCTATCGTTCACAAAGCACAAGGGAAATAAAAACGCCCGCAAATACAAAAAAGAGCTAGGTAAACTAGCTCTTTTAAATCGTAAATTTAAGCTTTAAATCCTAAAGGGATCTCGGCGACTTGAGGCCCTTGATTGTTAGGATACACCAAATATTCACCATGATATTTTACATTCGATTTATAATCAGTGCGCTTATAAAGCATAAAACCGGCTTGAAAAGCCTTTTCAACAAAGTCAGCATGATGCCCACGCACAAACCAATTCATTGGTTTAACCATCAACTCACCGTCAAAGCAGTTATCACATTGGTCACCGCACAACGCAAATGAATTTTGGCCGTCAGTAAAAATCTGCACTTTTCCAACATTCACTAATGGGTCACAGTTATTGACATCCCAACCTTCCGCTTCCATAAAATCTAGGAAAGCTTCGATTCGTTTATCGGTAATTTTATTATCAAAATCACCATTGAAGAAATGCGCATAGAACGCAGAAATTCGCTTAAACGTAAACAACAGTTCCGATTGGTTGCCCTTTGAACGCCCAGCTTTTTGCCAACGATTTAAGTCATCCACAACACAACGTTCAAAACGCTGCGCTTTAAGCGCCTTACTCACCCAGTGAACCAAAAAGTGGTTATTAGCTAAAGGGGCATAGGCTAACTTACCTGCTTGGTGTTCTGCCTGCAACTCTTCAAGAGCCGTGTTAACCACACGTTGAATTTCAATGTAATACTCTGACATTACGCCTTTTTTCCTAATGTCCAATAAAATAGAGATGATAATAACGCACACGCTGCCATGACTAAAATCATTGGCCATGCAGCATCACTTGGCATCATAGCAACCACCGCACCTACGACCGAACCTGTACCAAAACGCAACGTCCCCGCCAATGAAGAAGCTGTACCTGCCATTTTGGGGTAGCCGCTAAGTAACAGCCCCATCGAGTTACTACCAATAGTGGAGAGTGTACCAATAAACAGCACCACAAATGGCACAATGCCCCATAAGCCTAGATCCAAAGCCCAGCCTGCAAACAAGCCAACACCAGCGCACAATTGCACAAACAAGCCAAAGCGAAGCATCGCATGTGAACCAACTTTTTTTACAATGCGCCCATTTAGAGTGGTCATCAAAATCATCGCCACAATATTGAGGCCAAATAAGTAGCCAAACTGCTCTGGGTTAACACCGTAAATATCAATATAAACAAATGAACCCGCGGTCAAAAAAGCAAACATTCCAGCAAAAGAAAAAGCACCAGAAAATATCAACCCCATCGCCACTCGGTTACGACACAGTTGCACATAGTTACGGATGGTGCTTTTAAAACGCAATGGCTGACGGTCTTCAACACGGAGCGTTTCGGGGATTTTCCAAAAAACCAACACAATCACAACTGCGGCAAAAATCGCTAAAACCCAAAAAATAGAACGCCAACCAAACCAAATAGCAAGGTGCCCACCGACCATCGGTGCCACTAAGGGGGCAACCGTCATTACTAATGTGACAAAAGACATCGCGCGCGCGAAATCTTCTCTATCAAACATATCGCGAACTACAGCTTGAATCACCACAGCCGCAGCCGCACCAGCAAAACCTTGAGCAGCACGCACATAAGTCAATGCTTCAATACCATGACTTGTTGCACTTACCGCAGCCGCAAGACCAAAAAATGCAACACCAATGAGTATGACAGGACGACGTCCAAAACTATCGGCTAATGGTCCATGCAAAAGCTGACCAATCGCAAAACCTGCGGTGTAAGCTGTTAAGGTAATTTGTACCGCTCCCGCGCTCACACCCAAGTCTTTTGCTATAGTCGGCATGGCGGGTAAATACATATCAATCGCTAACGGTGTCAACGCACCAATAGCCCCTAAAACAAGAAAGAGTACAAAACTGATGTGGGCTGTATGGTTAGCCTGAGAAGGTTGAGATGAAGTCATGGTTCTCCAAAAATTGAAAATTCGTTGATAGAAAATACACAGCAAGTAACGAAGATTGCTGTGATCTCTAAATCTTTTACATAGCAGAAAACTAAAAGTGGGCGTTTAAATACGTAAGTGAGTTATGGTCGATTAATCGGCAGAAAAAAACCAGTTCTGATTAGGAAACAAACTATTTCCTAATCCCCCTCATTTACCTACGTTAGAGCACTCATCAATACGCAACTTAGTATAGCAAACCACTATTTCCAAATAGACGCGACTTCGGCTTCGGTGAGATATCGGTATTCACCAGGCTCTAGCGTTTCATCAAGTTCAATGAGCCCAATACGCTCGCGGTGCAATGCCACCACTTTATTACCCAATGCCGCAAACATGCGCTTCACTTGGTGGTATTTACCTTCATGAATAGTTAGCAAACATTGGTTGTCGTCAACAATTTCAAGCTGTGCAGGCAAGGTCAATTCGCGTTCATTACGTAGCTCAATGCCAGTTAAAAACTGTTCAATATAAGTCGGTTGAATAGGATCAGCAAGCCACACACGGTATGTCTTGTCGCATTTATGTTTCGGCGAGGTAATACGGTGTGACCACTGCCCGTCATCAGTAATTAACACTAATCCGGTGGTATCCACATCTAAGCGCCCAGCAAAATGTAAATCTTGCATTTTGATTTCATCAAGCAACACAAAAGCGGTATGGTTGAAGCCATCTTCATGCGAGCAAACGTAACCTTCTGGCTTATAAAGCATGATATACCGTGGACCTTGCGGCTTAATTTCTCGCCCTTGCCATTCCACTTCACAGCTTTCAGTGACTTTGTATGAACCACTTTTCGGGGTCACACCATTCACTGTAACATCGCCACTTTTAATGATTTGGGTAGCTTCTTTACGTGTTGCACCCAATGCATCACACAAAAATTTATCTAAACGCATGATTACCTCATCTAAATCAAGTCGGGTATTATACTCAGCGAAAATGAAATAGTTGATCTATTTCACTGTTTTTATTGTGGCTCACTCAGAGAACAAACGTTTTATGTATACGCTTCGCCCTTATCAATCCGACTCAGTAAAAGCCGTCATCCATTATTTTAGGAAGCATTCAACCCCTGCGGTCATTGTGTTACCAACCGGCGCTGGTAAAAGCTTAGTCATTGCAGAGCTAGCCAGACTCGCCAAAGGTCGCGTGTTGGTGCTAGCACATGTCAAAGAGTTGGTTGAGCAAAACCATGCCAAATATGAAGGTTATGGCTTGCATGGTGGCATTTTCTCAGCAGGCCTTGGTCGTAAAGAAACCGAGCAGCAAGTGGTGTTTGCATCCGTTCAATCAGTGGTTCGAAATTTAGACGCTTTCAAAAATCAGTTTTCATTGTTGGTGATTGATGAATGTCATCGCGTGCCAGACGAGAAAAATAGTAGTTATCAAAAAGTTATTTCACATTTAACACAGCTTAACCCTGGCATCAAAGTATTAGGGTTAACCGCTACTCCATATCGCTTAGGAATGGGTTGGATTTATCAATACCATACTCGAGGCCAAGTTCGCAGCGAGGAGCCTCGCTTCTTCCGTGACTGTATTTTTGAACTGCCGATTCGTTATCTATTGGACGAGGAATTTCTTACACCAGCACGCATGATTGATGCGCCTGTGTTGAACTATGATTTTTCGCAACTAAAGCCAGCAAATACAGGCCGCTATAAAGAAGCGGAATTAGATATGGTGATCGAACAATCAAAACGTGCCACACCACAGATCGTTGATCAAATCATTCACCTCGCACAGCAAAAACAAGGTGTCATGGTTTTTGCGGCAACCGTTCGCCATGCTCAAGAAATCGTTCAACTGCTACCAAATGAACAAACCGCCATCGTCATCGGTGACACCCCAACGCCAGAGCGTGACGCCATTATTCAACAATTCAAACAACGACACATTAAATTCTTGGTCAATGTTTCCGTTCTCACCACAGGGTTTGATGCACCACACGTTGACTTGATTGCCATTTTACGCCCCACTGAATCCATCAGCCTTTATCAGCAAATTGTTGGGCGAGGTTTACGTCTCTCTCCCGGAAAAACGGAATGTCTGGTATTAGATTACGCTGGTAATAGCTATGACCTTTATCAACCTGAAGTTGGCGAACCAAAGCCGGACCCCAATAGTGAAATCATCACTATTCCTTGCCCTGCTTGCGGTTTCAATAATAACTTTTGGGGTAAACTGGACGCTGCTGGTTTTTTGATTGAGCATTATGGACGACGCTGCCAAGGTTACTTTACTGATGAAGAAACCAACGAACGAGAACATTGTGGTTATCGTTTTAGAGCCAAATACTGTAGTGAATGTGGTGCAGATAATGATATTGCCGCGCGAATCTGTCACGAGTGTGATGCCACATTAGTCGATCCTGATAAAAAACTGAAAGAAGCACTCAACCTAAAGGACGCGCTCGTTTTCGAATGTCTAGAAATGGATCTTAATGTGTATAAAAACGACGCGGGTAAATCACAATTGAAAGTCACTTACCGTGGAGACAACCAAGCGCAAGTCCATGAGTTTTGGTCACTAACCACCAAAAAGCAAAAACAGACCTTTCTCGAACAATTTGTGCGACCACACCTTGCGGATCGTCATCGGCCCTTTGAAGCCGCATCCCCCTCAAAGGTAGTGGCGCATCAGCACCGATTTCGTCCCCCACAGTTTGTGATTGCCAGAAAAGTCGGACGTTTTTGGAAAATGCGTGACAAAATCTTTGAAGATGAATTACAAAATCGCTGATTCAGATTCTATTCATATTGCGTTATTTATATTTAGGTCTCCTTGTTTGAAGGGCTCACAACATGCACATTAAACCGATGAAAGTCATAACGAGCTTATTGCTATTCTCATCGTTATCACCGCCTGTATTTGCGAGCGATAATGATGTTAACCATTTGGTTCAAGACACATACAAAGCCGGTACAAAAGTAGACATCGATGAAGATCAAGATGCAGTCTATGCAGCGGTTCAAAATGGTCTAATTCGCCCCTTTTCTGAACTTTACGCCACTATTGATAAAGAACTGAATGGCCGCGTTATTAAAGTCGAATTAGATGAAGATGATGACGAATGGATATATGAGTTGAAGCTGGTACACGACAATAATGTTATTCGCGTAGAATACAATGCCACTACACTCGAATTAATGGAAATTCGTGGTCGAAATATACGTGGCATTATCAAAAAATAGAGAACAAAAATGAAAATACTGGTGGTTGAAGACGACGCTCGTCTTGGTGAACAGATCATAGAATCCCTTGAACAAACGGGATGGGTACCTGAGTTATCGCAAGATGGTATTGATGCTCTTTATCGTGCCACCTCTGAAGAGTGGGACGTTATTGTCCTCGATCTAGGTTTACCCAAAATCGATGGTTTGACTGTCTTGAAAGGCATTCGAGATGAAAACATCAATACTCCAATTGTGATCCTCAGTGCGCGCGACACATTAACCCAACGAGTTGAGGGTTTAAATGCAGGTGCTGATGACTACCTAACCAAACCGTTTGAGATGGTCGAATTGACCGCTCGCATACGCGCACAGCTGCGCCGAGCATCGGGTAACGCTTCACCTATCATGCAAATCGGAGATTTAAGTCTCGATACCCGCAGTTCCAAAGTGATGTGGCAAGGACAAGCAGTCAGCCTGACCGCCTTAGAATACAAAGTGGTTGCCTATTTCATGCACAACCAAGACAAAGTCATCTCACGCACCGAACTGGTTGAACATATCTACAAACAAGACTTTGATCGTGACTCAAATACGATTGAAGTGTTCATTGGGCGTATTCGTAAGAAAATCAATAACAACATCATCAAAACGGTAAGAGGCCTGGGGTACCAGCTGAATGCCAAATAAAAACGTGACATTCAAACGCCTCAGCTTAAAGAGTCGCTTATTATTCGCTGCAACTTTTTGGCTTAGTGCGATGATATTAGCTGCTGGCATTGGTATTCCAACTCTGGTCAAAGACTATTTGATAGATGATGTGCGCAGTCAACTTAGCTTAGCGATGGACGAAATCACCGCCAACTTAGAGGCCGATAACAGAGGCAACCTAGTCCTTTCGACTCGCCTCTCCGATCCTCGTTTTAACCAACCATACAGTGGTTTGTACTGGACGGCATCAGTAGACGGTCAATCGATCCGCTCTCGTTCGCTGTGGGATAAGCGTTTAATTCTAGAGAAACATGGATTAAAAAATATCGTTAAGGGCGCAAAAGACGAAAAGCTTACCGCGATTGAACGCACCGTTTACTTACCGGATTTTTCTGGCCCGATTACCATCACGATTGGATTAGATGAAGCGCCATTGCAAGAAACTCTCAATAGTGTCATTAGCCAACTTTGGATGATTTTAGGTTTGCTATTTAGTGGAGTGTTACTGTTAATTGGTGCTCAGGTAAGCTGGTCTCTTCGTCCATTAAACAAAATGCAGCGTGAACTCGCCGTATTGCGCAAAGGTGAAAAATCAGCACTCAGTGACGAATATCCAAAGGAAGTTTTTCCATTAGTTAATGACTTAAATGCGCTACTCTTCCACTATCAAGAACTTTTGCAACGCGCACGACAGCATGCCGGCAATTTATCGCATGCATTAAAAACACCAATTTCAGTCCTCAGAAACGAAATTGATCACCTAGAGCCCTCTCAACAAGAAAAACTGCGTACACCCGTTGAGCAATTACAAAAACAGATCGACTACCACTTAGGACGAGCTCGCATGGCAGGGTCGACCAATATTCTGGCAGTCAAAGCGAACCCTTGTGAACGTGTTGACGCAATTTCTATGGCGTTTGATAAGGTCTATGCAGAACGAGACATTGTACTTGTCAACGAGCTCGATTCTGAGCTTGATGTGGCGGTTGACCCCACAGACCTCGATGAAATGCTCGGTAACCTACTCGAAAACAGCTATAAATGGGCACGTTCGTTAGTACGTGTCCATTCAAAAGTGGCCCAAAAAGGTTGGGTTGATATTTATATAGAAGACGATGGACCAGGTATAGCGGAACAAGATTTATCCAAGGCAGTGCAAAGAGGTATTAGGCTCGATGAGACGACAGCTGGCACTGGGCTTGGCTTAAATATCGTCAGTGAAATGGCACACAGTTACCGTGGCGCGCTGACTTTATCGCGCAGTCCGATGGGAGGTTTACAAGCAATGTTAACCTTACGTACAGTCTAGGGCTGATTGAACCGCATTTTTTATTGCTCAAACAGCGATAGAATGCTAGTATCCGCGCTCGTTTTGGTTGTAATCATTGATCAACAACCAGAGCTATACCATATCAGCAAGGTCGCATTGCCGATATGAAGTTTATTTTTACTAATTTGAGTGTAAAAACTATGAAATTCGAAGCAGTATTACGTACTGAACTAGGTAAAGGTGCGAGCCGCCGCCTACGTCACGCTGGTAAATTCCCAGCAGTTGTTTACGGTGGTGAAGCAGCACCTGTTGCTATCGCACTGGATCACGCTCTAGTGATCAACCAAATGGACAAACCTGAATTCTACGAAGCAATTACTCTAGTAATTGATGGCGCAGAAGTTAAGGTTAAGCCACAAGATGTTCAACGTCACGCGTTCAAGCCAAAAGTTGAGCACATGGACTTCATCCGTATCTAATTTCCTACCAAGGAATTAGTTTGGATTAAATCCAACCTTTTGCATAAAGACTATCGGCCTTACCATCCGAAAAATCTAAAAATTCGAAACCCCGATGCTACCAACATCGGGGTTTCACCGTTTTTGAGCCCTCAAAAACGCTCTCAATTCTCTTCAACTTACTGAAACATCGCCACTTTACCCAACTCCACAATAACCACATAATTTTTGGGTGGATTAAGTGTGGACGAATAGTGGACTTATACAGTAGTTTCTCTCTCAACTATCTTAGACCCATTTTTACCACGACTCAAATCATAGCCCCACTCTCCCTACTTTATTCGTTAACTCTAGAACATGTATGAGAGTACCTCCAAGAGCCTCTAAACGGTTTCCGAGTAAATCCCACATCAGTGATATACTTTCGGTTAAACCGCTTACTGGTGAGGCTACAGAAATGGATAACAAGACTTTTACCGAGCAAGAGCTACTCGAAGGATTAGACGCTCATACTGCGCATGCAGATGAGTTGGCGGAGTTGGTTAAGGCAGAGATGGGGTTAGATGAAGTCTAAGAAGATTGCAGCCACGAATAAAGTGATCATTCGCAGCTGCTTATCTTTAAATTGACCTAAGGGACTAACTCATTTTTGGACAAAACCTTGCTAGCGGCTCTACTAAATTAACCTGAACTCGGGATAAAAATAGGCAGGAACTAAAAGCTGGTTCTGCGATCAGATCTTTCGACTAAAAAGGAAATCATCGCAAAGGAACCAGCTATGAAAAAGTTAACTGACCTATTCTGCCATGTCGACGACTTTTGTAAGGCTTTTCTACCTCAGTGGCAAAAACTTCAGCTTGAAAGTGGCGAACGAAAACGCAACCGCAAAGGTCGTATGTCTGAAAGCGAAATAATGACCATCGTTATTGCTTTCCATATGTCGCACCAGCGTGACTTTAAGAATTACTATCTTGGTATTATTCACCGATACTACAAAAATGAGTTCCCGACGTTGCTTAGCTATACCCGTTTTCTGGAAGTTATGCCGTCAGTTCTTATCCCGCTAAGTTCTTTTTTTACTCACGTGAAAGGTGAGCCTACTGGTATTGAGTTTATTGATTCTACAAGTATTAAAGTCTGCCATAACCTACGCATACCAAGACACAAGGTATTGAAACCGAAGGTATTAGCGGCTTGGGACAGAGCAATGTTGTCTAAGCGGTTCATCATTGAAACCATCAACGACCAACTAAAGAATATTTCTCAGATAGAGCATTCTAGACACAGGAGTCTGCATGGATTCATGTTGAACTTACTTGGTGGGTTAATTGCGTACTGCCTAAAACCAGAAAAGCCATCGTTGAACATAACAACCACTGAAAAATCAGGATTGATGGCGATGGCTTAAACCGATCTCAGGTTAAATTAGGAGGTAATGAATAACTACAAGTATGTAGAGTCTAAGTCACTTAGCAAAGTGTGCTGCTTACCTGGTGCAGATCGGTGCTTGCCAAACTAGCATAAACAATTTACTTAAAAAATAGCTTCCGGCTTGTTCAACACTCGAGATTTAGTGGTGGCTATTCATTTATACAAATTGAATAGCCACCACATCACAGACGCTAGTGAGCCTTCTTTTATATTGCTCTTCATACTCTACAGACGACAGTTGATTATTGGAACCATGCCTTCGATTTACGTTGTAGAACATTTCGATATGCTCGAAAAAGCTTTCAACGGCAGCATTGTAGACAATTGAATCCTAGAACTTGCCCATCAATTTGTACATTCATAGGTTCTTATATTGAATCAACTATTCACTGATGCCACGGATTTTCGCATTGCGGCGGCGTAACACCTCTAAAGTCAGTAAAAGCGCAACCGACATCAAGATAAGTAAGCTTGCCACGGCCAAAATTGTGGGGCTAATCTGTTCTCGGATACCCGACCACATTTGACGAGGAACAGTACGTTGCTCAACTCCGGTGATAAATAACGCCACCACCACCTCATCAAATGACGTTCCAAACGCGAACAATCCGCCAGAGATCATTCCAGGACGGATAAGTGGGAACGTTACACGTCTGAAGGTATAGATAGGATTGGCACCAAGGCTATATGCCGCACGTACCAAACTGTGGTCGAAACCACTCAACGTCGCCGTCACGGTGATGACCACAAACGGTGTACCCAATGCTGCATGCGCGAGCACAATTCCTATAAAGGTCTGAGACAAATCCAATCGGGTGTAAAAGAAATACATTGCAGCTGCAGAGATTATCACTGGAACAATCATCGGCGAAATCAAAAAGGCCATGATCGCACTGCGAAACGGCACATTATTCGCCGCTAAACCAATGGCGGCTAACGTTCCTAACGTTGTCGCGACTACGGTGGCACTTAGCGCAATCAAGGTACTATTTTTAAGCGCCATCATCCATTGATGATTCTCTATCATCTCAACATACCAGCGCATTGAATACGCCTCGGGGTCAAGGTTCAGCATTCCTTGTGTGAAAGTGAAGTAAGGTGTTGCATTAAAAGAAAGAGGAACGATGATCAAAATGGGTGCAATTAAAAACAGAAACACTAACGTGCAAAATCCAATGTAGCCATAATACGCGACATGCTCACGTTTATTGCAGTAACTCGGTAAAGACATTTCGTTATCCTCCAACCTTAATATTGTTGATGCCGACAATACGGTTAAACACGTAAAACAACAGAGTGACTACTCCGAGTAACAAGCAACCAAGCGCCGCAGCCATTCCCCAGTTAAGCGACGTTTGCATATGGTAGGCAATCATGTTGGAAATCATCTGTCCACTTCTTCCCCCCACTAAGGCGGGTGTGATGTAGAAGCCAATCGAAAGAATAAAAGTCAACAATGCACCTGCGCCAACACCAGGTACGGTAAGCGGCATGTAGACTCGAATAAAGGCGGTAGCAGGAGTTGCACCTAGAGAGCGTGCTGCTCGAAAGTAGCTTGGGCTTATGCCTTTCATAACGCTGTATAAAGGTAAAATCATAAATGGCAGCAGAATATGTACCATCGCGACAATGGTACCAAAGGTGTTGTGGATCATCGCTAAGCGTTCATCGCTCAAACCAGACCAAATCAACAGGTCATTCAACACCCCTTGATTCTGTAATAACACTATCCAAGACGTAGTACGTACCAGCAATGAAGTCCAGAATGGTAAAAGTACAACGATGAGTAGCAGGTTCGCTTTTTTGTCTGGCAAATTAGCCAAAAGGTAAGAAACTGGGTAAGCCATCACCAAGCAAATGAGAGTAATCACCAGCGACATGCCGAAGGTTTTGATAAACAAATCAACATAGACCTGACGCGTTTCTGGCTGCATGGTTATCGAGCCAGACTCATCATAACGCATATCTAATGCAGCCAGATAATAGCTTAGTGTATAAGAGGAGCTTAACGTCTTAATCGCTGACCAATATTGCGGCTTGGCCCAGCGTTTATCGAGCTTGCTTATCTCTTCTAGAGAAGTAGGGAAGACATTATCTTTATTGAGTTTTCGGCCCGTTTTCATCAATAAGCTACGCATTCCCGATACTTCAATATTTAACCTACTCGCTAACTTTGGCAATAATTTGTCTTGATGAGCCCGTTTCAGCTCAGCCATAAATGTCTGCTGAATCTCAAGCGGTGGCAAACCTTGATAATCCCACTGTTTTATATAATCAACGGTCTCAGGAAACGCTTTCGGCACGCTTTGGTTATCCACGCTACGATAAAGCATTTCGACCAATGGAAAGGCAAAGGTCACACAGATAAATGCAACGAGCGGTATAATTAACAATACTGAACGGGTTTGCTTCTTACGCTCAGCTCGTTGCAACTGTGCTTTCAATGTCACTGGCGGCTTTGTCAATTGGCGCTTTAACGACGTTACCGATTCCAAACTATCTAATTCTCTACTCATGCCACCGCTCCTAGTGGTTGAGTAATCGAGTCACAATCGAGAGCATGACAATCTACGCTATGCCAACCGACAGTATAGTCTGACCCGGGAGTAAAGCGGGTTTCGTGGCGACGTGAGTTAGTCACTTTAACGATTAACTCGCCTATTTCAGCTACATCAATAACTAACCTATGGTGATCACCATGGTAGATAAGTTCTTTCAAGGTACCGGTAACGATGTTGTTACATTGATCTCGCTTTGGAGATATTGAAATCTTTTCAGGCCGGATAGACAGCAAAGTCGCTTGATTGCGCTGATTAACCGCAACAGGTGTGGCCAGGACACTTTTGCTTCCAACTTGTACCGTACAACTCTCATTTTCGAGCAGCTCAACCACACCTTTAATTTGGTTGTTTTCGCCAATAAACTGCGCGACAAAGGCGTTACTCGGAGACTCATACAATTCTGTCGGCGAGGCCAATTGTTGAACGGATCCATTGTTAAATACGGCAATCCTATCTGACATCGTTAGTGCTTCATCTTGATCATGGGTGACGTACAAAATGGTAATCCCAAGCTTTTCATGCAGGTGTTTTATTTCCATTTGCATTTGTTCACGAAGCTGCTTATCCAATGCACCTAGAGGTTCGTCCATTAAGACCAGCTTAGGTTCAAATACTAAAGCGCGAGCCAATGCTACACGCTGCTGTTGACCGCCAGATAGCTGCTTAGGATAGCGATTCGCCACATGGTTGAGTTCGACCATATTCAACGCATCAGCCACTTTATTTTTGACCTGCTCTTCCGGCAGTTTTCTTACTTTAAGAGGAAAGGCGAGATTTTCAGCAATCGTCATATGCGGAAATAAGGCGTAGTTTTGAAACACCATGCCAATATCACGTTTGTGTGGTGCTAAATTGTTGACAGGAGTGCCATCAATGTAGATTTCTCCCCCGGTTGCGGTCTCAAATCCTGCCAGCATCATTAAACAAGTGGTTTTCCCCGACCCAGATGGACCAAGCATTGTGACAAACTCTCCCGGCTCAATGGCAAGATTAAAGTCCTTCACTACTAGCGTTTCACCATCATAAGTCTTCTGCACATGTTGGAAGCTGACGTATTCCTTTTGCAATGTCATTGATCGTCCCTTTCTATCGAATCGTAGGTTTAATCCAGATAAGTAACAGACTTAACATCATAATAAGCCGTTTACTTAACTGGATTAAGGCGGGCGCACTGTGCCCGCCATACATATGTATCTTTACAGGTTGTACTTGCTCAAATCTGGTCGAGTAGCAATCGCCTGTTCAACAAGCGAAATAACCTCTGCACGTTCATTTCCTTTAAGCAGCTGACGTGGGGCTCGTACTTGTTCAGAGCCTCGACCACACACCTGCTCGGCTAATTTAATGCACTGAACTAACGTTGGAATAGTATCTAGACGAAGCAGTGGCAGGAACCAACGGTAAATGTCTAACGCTTCAGCATATCGACCTTGACTCGCTAGTTTGTAAATCGCCACTGATTCAGCAGGAAACGCATTGGTTAAACCAGAAATCCAACCCGTCGCACCTAACATCAGTGACTCTAAGGCAATATCATCAACTCCACTGAATACAGTAAAGCGGTCATCGAAACGGTTGTAGAGCTCCGTAATACGACGTGTATCAGTGGTCGACTCTTTAACCGCGACAATACTCTTACACTCAGCAAGCTGTTCCATGAGATCTAGATTAACGTCAACGCCGTATGAAACTGGGTTGTTGTAAATCATAATTGGCATCTCTGGTGTTGATTGCGCCAATGTTTTGTAGTAATCCACAGTCTCACTGTCAGAGGTGCGATAAACCATAGCAGGCATAACCATACAGCCGTCGATACCGATCTTAAGTGCATCTTGCATATACTGTGCAGCCGCCGTAGTGATCGTTTCAGCGGTACCCGCAATAAGAGGGACGCGACCTGCGACGACTTCTTGTGCTGCGGTTAACACCTGGCGCTTCTCTTCTGGATACAACGCGCAATTCTCACCGACCGTACCAAGACAAATAATGCCGTTAACGCCATCTTTAATCTGATTATCGATAACGGTTTGCGTCGCATCCAAGTCAATACTTTGGTCTTTACGAAATTGAGTGCTGACCGCTGGGTAGACACCTTTCCAATCTACTTTCATTATTACCTTCCATTTGTATATTTTATGCAATTAAAGAAAACACGCTGAATGTTTCCATAGTGTTAGGGAAAACCCCGCTAAATGATGTGTTTCTGCTGAAGAACGAATTTCACTCCAGCGAGGTCAGCCAGTGCGCTGCCTACTGACTTATACAATGTAATTTCTTGCTCTGATGTTCGGCCGAATTGACGACTAGAACATAAGTCCGCCAATTCCGCTTTGATTTCTCGCTCTGAGAAAATACCTTCATTAATTGGAATTAAAAGATCTCCGGCTTCTGCTAATACATTGATTCTGCTATCAACATAAACAGACGCACGAGCCACGGTTTCACTGTCACATTCGCGCTTGTCTTGGTCATGATTACCAATAAGGTCGACGTGCATTCCCTGCTTAAGTTGGTGCCCGTCGAACAGTGGTTTTTTTGATCCTGTCACACATGAAATCATATCTGCTTCGGCTAAATGCGCATCAACCGAATCAATGACATTCACCGTATAACGAGTCCCAATAGGCATTGCCCGATACTCATTGCCCGATTGAATTCTATCAACCGCTTGAACGGCCTTTTGTTTATCTCTGCCCCACACCAATACTTTTTTTAAAGGTCGCACCGCCGCATATGCCCAAGCAATGTAAGGTGCTAGATTGCCCGTACCACATATGATTAGGGTTGCTGCATCTTCACGAGCTAAGTAATCCGCAGCAAGAGCCGACGCCGCCGCTGTTCGCCAATAAGTCAGTCCCTTTCCATCTAATAATGCCAGCGGTTCACCATTAGTTCGGTTGAACGCCAATATTTTAGAGGAAAGGCTGTCTTTACCTTCAAGTGAATTGTTTGGAAAATAAGTAAATGCTTTCACTGTAACTAAGCTATCGTTCCATGCAGGCAGTAGGGCAAACGCATCATATTTTCCTTCTTCAAGTGGCATGACATTTCGCTGAGGAATCGTTGCTTGTTCTTGATAGGTTTCACGCATCGAGCGGATCAAACCCGACATCGATAAACTTTCAACAACTTGTTCAGCCTCTAAGTAAACCATTCTTCCTCCCGCTTTTGATGTGGAGTGCGCGCTAACCCACTCCACGTATTCATTGATCTCTACCAATAACGCCTAGTTAAGCAGCCACGTATTGAACTCTTCATTCAATTCGTCGGCGTAGTCAGACCACCACTCGTCATTTATTAAAAATGCATTCGTGAAGTTAGCAGGCGCAGTTGGCAAGCTGGCCAATATTTCTGAGTCAATCAACTGAGAGGAAGATTTACGCGTAGGACCATAAGCGACATATTTGGCTTGATCGGCTAATGGCTTTGTACCTGAAGAGAATTTAATAAACTCAAGCGCAAGCTTCGTATTTGGGCTGCCTTTAGGGATCGCCCAGCCATTCATATACCCCAATTGATAATCCCAAATAATTTTGAACGGTTGACCTTCTTCTGTGGTTGCGCTGTGAATACGACCATTGAATGCTGAGGCCATTACTACCTCTTTGTCTGCCAGCATTTGTGGCGGTTGTGCACCTGTCGTCCACCAAATTACATCTGATTTAATGGTATCCAACTTAGCAAACGCTCTGGCACGTCCTTCCGAAGTTTCAAGCGTTTCATATACATTTTGTGGTTCTACACCATCTGCTATCAGTGCCCACTCAAGGTTGCCTTGAGGCATTTTTTGTAGTGCCCTGCGGCCGGGGTAGTTAGCGAGATCAAACAAGTCAACCAGCTTGCTTGGTGTCGCCTTACCACTAAAGGCGTCTTCGTTAATAGTGAGGACGGTAGAAACCACTATCGTGTTCACCGCACACTCATGAATGGCTCCACTAATAAAATCTTTATCTGCAGGCGTACCGTCTGACCCCGCAGGTAGAATAGCGGGGTCAACCGTTTCTAATAACCCTTCAGCACAACCCCGCACGATGTCTGGTTTATCGAGAGAAACTAAATCCCAACGCACTTTATTCGCTTCAACTTGCGCTTTAATTTCCGCAAGGCCCCCACTAAAATCCTCAGATATCAGTTTAACGCCTGTCTCTTCAATAAATGGCTTGTGGTAGGCCTCTACCTGGCTTTTAGTAAATGCCCCGCCCCAAGAAACGATGGTGAGTTGTTCTGCAAATGCCGCACCTGTTGTTCCTAACAGCATTCCAGATACCAAAAGTGCAAGTGAGGTGGATGTCTTTCTTGACATGATGTTGTGCTCCTTTTTTGTCTTATCGGGAATATCCCGAGTTTTCAGACGCCTGGATACCGCTGTTAGGCATCGTTATTACTTAACTTTTTATTAACATAATGTACATGTATATTTTATACAATATTTAATTTCAAAATTTTTTAACAAAAGCGATCTAGCTTAAACGACGAAATATTAACCAGTGTTTTTTGTTGATTAATAAGCTGGCTTATTAGATCAGAAGTGACCGCAGCCTGAGTAAGCCCTAAATGCTGGTGTCCTAAAGAGAACAAAACTCGTCCACTTTTATCGCAATCAATAATCGGCAAAGAATCAGGAAGTGACGGCCTATTGCCCATCCAAACCTTACCCGTCTCCGTCAGATCCACATCTTGCGCCAACACTCCTTTTGCTAGCCCTTTTAGCATATTTGCCCGCTTGTAGTTGGGAGGAGAATTGAGATCGGCGTACTCGACAGTCCCCGCTAAACGTAGCCCTTGTTCCATTGGTGTCATGATAAATTTTCTATCTGCCGAACTAACGGGAAATGGCAGTATTCCTTTCAGATTTGGCATCATAAGGTGATAACCACGTTCGGCCTGAAGTGGGATTGAAACCCCTGTAATCTTCTTTACCAACGGGACTGATTCCGCCCCGCATGCCACCACAGAAAAATCCGTTGAGTAAGTGTTTTTTTGCGTAATCACCACACCATGCCCAGACTCAAAATAAGCATCTATCACGTCTTCATTTATCCATGCGCCACCTAAACTCAGAAAGCTACGCTTTAGCTCAAGGCATATTTTATAAGGATTAACACTATGCGAAGTGTCTGGAAAGAAGACCCCTACTTTTATCTTATTAGAAAGATTCGGCACCTGATCACGCAATTTTTCACGCTGCCATATTTGATAACGTACCCCTTGACGTTCTAGTGCTTTTAACGTCGTTTGATAACGCTTAAACAGTGTATCGTTTTCAAAACTGAGCAGAGAACCATTATGAATAATGAGCTCTGACAACCCAACCGGTTCCAATAGCGATTGCCAACTTTTCATCGCGTGAGAATTGAGTTCTGTCAGCGCTTTCGTCGCATGTTCAGTTGGCGATTTTCTTGCTTTAGACAAGAAACGGAGCATCCAAATAAAGGTGGAATGCAGATCTTGATAGCGGATGGATACCGGACTTTTTGTTGAAAGTAACATTTTTGGTAACTGGGTTAGTAAACTCGGACTCGCCAAAGGAAACACTTGCTCAGTTGCGAAATGTCCCGCATTACCTTTTGAGCACTTTTCACCCGCATCAGCCCGTTCAAATACTGTCACCTTTTTCCCTTCGAGCTGAAGTTTTAACGCAATACACAAACCGATCACACCACCTCCAATCACTGCTACCCTCGTGTCGGGTGATGAAATTTTGCACACCATTATTTTGCTCCCTATCACGTTTATCACACGAAATTGTATAAAATATACTTAACATTAAGATAACATTCAAATTCAGCACTACAACTTATTTCACTATCAAGGAGCGAGAAATGAGACAAGGAACTTTTTTTTGTATTGATGCTCATACCTGTGGCAATCCCGTTCGACTGGTTGCGGGTGGTGTGCCCCCACTCGTAGGCAAAACAATGAGCGAGAAACGTCAGTACTTTCTAGAGCACTTCGATTGGATTCGCCAAGCCTTGATGTTTGAGCCTCGTGGTCATGCAATGATGTCTGGTTCTGTTGTTCTAGCTCCATGTAGTGACAACGCAGATGCTTCCATTCTATTTATCGAAACCAGTGGCTGTCTCCCAATGTGTGGTCACGGCACCATAGGTACCGTCACATCCGCCTTAGAGCACAAACTCATCACTCCGAAACAAGAAGGAAAACTGATCTTAGATGTGCCGGCGGGACAAATAGAAGTTCACTATCAACGAGAGGGTGAAAAAATCACGTCGGTTAAGATCTTTAATGTTGCTGCCTACCTCGCTCATCAAGACATTACAGTAGATATTGAAGGGCTTGGCACCATAACGGTTGATGTTGCTTACGGAGGTAATTACTACGTAATTGTCGATCCACAAACGAGCTATCTCGGTTTGGAGCATTACAGCTCAGACCAAATATTAATGCTAAGCCCTAGAGTAAGAGAGGCTGTTTCTGCAGCGGTCGAATGTGTACACCCTGATGACCCAACCGTTTGTGGCGTATCACACGTACTTTGGACAGGTAAGCCAACTCAACCCGGAGCGAGCGCAAAAAATGCGGTTTTCTATGGCGAAAAAGCACTTGACCGATCCCCTTGTGGTACAGGAACAAGCGCGAGAATGGCGCAATGGCACGCCAAAGGAAAGCTCAACATCGGAGAAGATTTTATCCATGAAAGCATCATCGGCAGTTTATTTACAGGTCGCATTGAAGACACAACAGAAATAAACGGTAACGCGGCTATCTTACCTAGTGTCGAAGGTTGGGCTCACGTAACCGGACACAACACTATCTGGGTCGATGACCAAGACCCGTACGCCCACGGATTTGAACTCAAATAACTAGGAATTTCCATGAACCAGACCGATAGCTTTGCTGCAATTAATCCAGCAACCGAACAGACCATAGAAGGTCTATTTCCACAGCACAATGAACAAGATGTTGACCTCGCCGCTATGGCTGCAAACGAAATCACTCAGCAGTTTCGTCGCACGTCACCAATAAATCGAGCACAATTACTAAGAACTATTGCCGAGTGTCTCGAAGCGAAAAGAGTATCCATAGTGGAACGAGCTCACTTGGAATCAGCCCTCCCACTGGCAAGGCTTAACGGGGAGTTAAGCCGTACGACTGTGCAATTAAACTTATTTGCTAATGTTCTAGAGGGCGGATTATGGCAAGACGCTATTTTTGACACCGCAAATCCAGAGCGATCTCCACTACCAAAGCCTGACATTCGCCGCCACAATATCGCTTTAGGCCCAGTCGCCGTTTTTGGCGCCTCAAACTTCCCATTAGCCTTTTCAACGGCTGGTGGCGATACCGCTTCAGCACTCGCTGCCGGGTGTCCTGTCATTGTAAAAGGTCATCCTGCTCACCCCGGCACCAGTGCAATTGTGGCGAAATGCATTGCTACTGCTCTCGAACAACTCGCTATGCCACAAGCAATATTTACTTTATTGCAAGGCACTAGCCACAAGTTAGGTCAATCGGTCGTCACCCACCCACTTGTTAAAGCGGTTGGTTTTACTGGATCAATTCATGGCGGTCGCGCACTTTTCGATCTCGCCAACCAAAGAGTAGAACCTATCCCATTTTACGGTGAGCTTGGGGCGTCTAACCCTGTATTCATCTTATCGCACCGCATGCAGCAACATGCGTTGTCACTTGCTGATGAATTTCTAACATCAATGAATATGGGTTGTGGCCAGTTTTGTACCAAGCCTGCCGTCGTATTCATAACTAAAGGAACAGCGACAGATCAATTCCTTACTCATGTTCGCCAAAGCATCCAATGTTTACCTGAACAAATAATGCTCACCACGGGAATCAAACAAAACTACATTCAACAGTGTTTAGAGCGTTCGTCTCAACCAGGACTTATTCAAACTCGCTCTTCCGTAAGCCATAGTGTTGCGGCCATGGTATTTGAAACTACAGCCAAACAATGGCGTGACAATCCTCAATGGCAAGAAGAGATCTTTGGACCACAGTCGATAATTGTCGTATGTGACGATGACCAAGAAATGATAGTTCTCAGCAAAGAACTCGCTGGCAGTTTAACCGCAACGATTCAGGCGCAACCCGAAGACTATTCTATTGCTGCCAAATTAATACCACAGTTAGAAGAGGTGGCAGGAAGATTGGTATTCAATGCTTGGCCAACCGGTGTCGAGGTAAGTTATGCCATGGTTCATGGAGGCCCATACCCAGCTTCAACAATGTCGGCCAGTACATCTGTTGGAGCGGAAGCAATCAAGCGCTGGTTGCGACCGGTTGCTTACCAAGCCGTACCTGACGAGCTTCTCCCTGATGCACTAAAGCGCGAGAACCCTCTCAACCTCCGACAGTCGGTTGATGGATGTTAAACTCATTACTTTAAACTATATAGCCAGCCAATTAACGGCTGGCCTTATCCAAAGCGCTAAGTATTTTAATACAGTCATTATGTACTAGACCGATAAAGATCGAAACTCAGAAGCACAGAAAGGCGTATAAAATACAAATTGAAGTTTTTCAGCAATTGAAAAATGAAAGGCAGGTCAGATCATCATATGACATAGCGCCCAATTAAATGGACAAGCTACAGCATGAAGGTCGCAATCCAACAGTAAAATAGTATATTAAATACAATATCGAATGAATATGTCTAGTCGGAGACTTGGATGTCACAAAAAACTGTATTTAAAACTCGCACCCAACTGGTTGAAGAGGCTATTCGAGCCAAAATTCTTAAAGGTGAGCTTAAAACTGGCCAACCGCTAAGGCAAGACGCCCTAGCAAATGAGTTTAATGTAAGCCGTATTCCTGTACGCGAAGCTCTGATGCAACTAGAAGCTCAAGGGTTAGTGGTTTTCGAAGCGCATAAAGGAGCTACGGTGACTGAATTATCACCGGATAAGATCGACGAACTGTTTGAGTTACGTGCCGTTGTTGAATGCCATATTCTTGAGCAAGCCATCCAGAATATGACTGATGACGATTTAGAACGCGCTAACCAAATTCGCCAACGCTTTGATGATTTGGTCAGCCGAGGGGACGAAGTGGAAGAGTGGAGTAACCACAATTATGAACTGCATAAAGCACTCTACTCGCCTGCAAATATGCCTGAAACTATGGATGTCATCTACAACCTCAATACTAAATGTGACCGTTATATTCGCATGCAACTACTGTTCACTGAAGGAACAGAAAAAGCCGATAAGGAGCATGTAGCCTTATTAGAGATGTGTAAAAATCGAGATATCGAAGGCGCGAAATACGTTCTCAAGAAACACATTCTAGAAGCTGGCGCTGCTATTCGAGACCTGCTTGTTGAACGCCATCAATAGAGATACGTTCTCCATGTTGAGCTGCACCTCGATCGATAGTTGTTGATTTGAACAACTATCACAGGTGATAAAATTGACTTCTATAGATCTAATTAACAGCTACAAATATTAGCAATACCGCCTCATCCAATGGGGCAAATCTAAGTCATCTCATATGCTAACGATGATGACTGAGCTAGCCGTGTCAACTAGCTCGAAGTTGGACATTTCTAAGTTAGCGATTTTCTAATTTAGCTTTTCATGGATTAGCTGAGATAAGGCAAACTCGCATCTCAATACGACTGCATGTTTGCCATCGTCTCTTTGTATGGATTTATTCAAGCCACTCAATTAGCTGCTGTACACTATCAAAGTCAGAGCACGCATTCCGAATGCCAACATCTGGATTTTCAACATCAGTTTTAAACCTTGCCCACTCATTCTCATTTTTTGCTCTCAAACCAAGGTGTGCTTCGATTGCTCCTTGTTTCCAAAGCCAAATATTACTATCACGGAGCTTATCATGTAGTGAGTTAATCGCATCGTGACTCCGTTCATCTTGAGCCATGACAGCACAGTGCTTCGCATTCGGTAAATCACCACGCATTTCAATTACATTATCTTCGCGCAGACTTTGTAATAGTTCTCGTAAGACAACTAGATCTTCATCGTCACGCTCAATGAAGTTGCTATGGATTGCACCTTTGAAAACATAGTCTAGGTCTACAATTGATTTTGATGGCAAGTCCATTTCACTCAAAATATTCATGGTTTTACCGATGTTATCTACAGAACCAGTCTCAATTAAAGCTGCGTTATTTTGACCAAAGGTTTTCCCCTTAATTTTTTGGTATACAAATGGCAACAACCTAAGTTCTGTCTTTCCTTCAGTTAACACAACCTCATTAGCAAACAAGATTTGAGTGGATTGGCTAAGAGAAAATAAGTGGCCAGCCTGAGCGTCTGCATTTGGGACAACTCTCTCAAGAGCATCACGAAGAGGTGTACGAATATGGGTACCCAAAGCTATGGACTTACGTACGAATAAAGTATGCTGCGCACGCTCTGCGGTAATCATTTGAGCAGAGTGCGTGGTATAAATGACCTGATAACCGTTTAACGACAATGTATGTAGAGCTTCTCTCACCTGCTCGATTGCAAATGGGTGTAAATACAATTCTGGTTCATCTATCAACAACAAAGTTGTTGTTGGAGATTCTGCATTTTGCTTTATTTCTGCCAAATGTTGAATTAATGCCATTTGGACGGAACGCTGTGCACCATGACCATAAGATGCAACATCTCTACCTTCAGTATCGTTTTCATATACTTTAACAGTACCCGCATTAAAAATTTCATTGAAATCCGGCACATCAAAATGAAGCTTTAGGCTAATTCCAGGGAACAGATTTTCAACTTTTTCATTTATTGAATTATCGATCTCTGATAGCTCTTCTAAGCGCCTATTTCCATCAGCTCCCATACGACGACTAATAGCGTTTAAATGCCTATTAACGACAGCAGCGTGATTCTCCGCAAGTGATGAACTAAGCTCTTTTAACAATTTGCCGATTGTCGAAGTACTTTTAGCTCGACCAGCGTCTTCAGCAGCATTTTCCATTGCCCCAATTTTGATTGGCTCAGGAAACATCGCTTTAATAGCGTTCCAAATCCCTCGTGGGTTTTTGGCAAATCGACCTATTTCAAAATTATAAATTTCCAGTTTAATGTCTGACTTCTTAGTCGCCTGCGCTGGCTGAGTTCTCTTAACTCTAACAATGCCATCTTCAATGTATGGTCTAAGTGGCTCTCTATGCTCTTCATTTAAACGCTGTAGTACGTCTTCGGTAACACCAACTACTTCACCTTCAACCACAATAGGAAGAGCAACATTGTTGTAATCCCCTTCGGTCAATAGTTTATCTTTGACCAACCATTCTAATGCGCTAAGAATGTTTGATTTTCCTACGTTGTTGTAGCCTACCAATGGTGTATATGGAGTCAGAACGACTGTTAATTCTTTACAAGACTTGTAGTTCTCTATTTCTAATTTTTTTATGTAATGAGACATTTTATTTCGTACCAACTAAATTCCTATGACGATCTGTTAAGGTGAGCAACGCATTACGAAGCACTCTTAAACTGTTTGCTATACCCTAATTACCCCCGAACCAGGAGTCCTCAAGGCATTCAACCATAATGAAACCTTTTCTCCATTAACTTCCTTAATGGGGTAATTTCTAGCAGAAATGTAAGCGTCGATTTAACCCCACCTACTAATATTTCCGCATGCTCGGCATAGTGATTCCATAACTAAGGAGTCACCATGAACCCATCCAATAAACCTCAGTTCTGGGCTGAAATCATTGAACAGCAGAGCCAAAGTGAGTTATCCATTGTCGCGTTCTGCAAAGCAAATCAATTGACGGAACATACTTTTTATTACTGGCGTAAAAAACTTTACGGCGGGGGTCAATGTCAGCTTGTCCATCCTGTTGTGATCGAAGATAAACCGAAAATAAAAAGCAATATTCAATCGGTAGTGCTCTCACTACCAACAGGAATAACGGCTGAGTTGCCCGCTGAAATGCCAGCACACCAAATCCAGAACTGGTTACAGGCACTGATGTGTTAACACCAAATTCGGGTATTTATCTGGTCTCTGGTATTACCGATATGCGTAAGTCCATTGATGGCCTGTCACTGATTGTTGCTGATGTACTGGACATGGATCCGTTCAGTGAAGCCTGGTTTATCTTCTGCAACCGTGGACGAGATAAAATCAAAATTCTCTTTTGGGATACCAATGGCTTCTGGCTTTATTACCGCCGACTGGAGAAAGGCCGCTTTAAATGGCCGAAACCAAATAAATCGGGTCACGTAGCTATTTCCAGACAGCAGCTTCAGTGGCTATTATCAGGGCTTAATCTGGAGCATCCTAAGGCTCACCAGCCCTTATATGGTCTTGAAGTGTGAGCTAAAACCATGATCGATATAAAGGGCTTGAACGATCCTTTTCCCCTGTCAGACTAACAGCATAATCTTGACCAAGAGCCTGACAAATGAATGACCTTCCTGATGATGTAGAACAACTGAAAGCGATGCTGTTAGCGCTTCAGGAAGCCAACCTGGCTAAGGATAAACTGCTACAGGCTCAGCAAGAAGAAATGGCTGAGCTTAAAACACGGGTGGAACTTCTACTTGAGCAACTCAATCTCAGTAAATCCAAACGGTTCTCTTCCCAAAGTGAAAAGGTGGCTAAAGGTACCTTTAACGAAGCAGAGCAGCAAAATGCGTTGAACAAGCCAGCCCATCATAAAAAAGGACGTAAGCCTTTACCCGAAGAGTTAGAGCGGGAAGTTCAGGTGCATACGCTGAATGCGCCACACTGCGAATGTTGCGGTCATGAACTGCATAAGTGTGGCGTGGAGACTTCGGAAGAGCTGAAGATCATCCCTCAGAGAATCAGTGTGCTCCGTCATGAACGAACCAAATATGCTTGCCGCCAGTGCGAGCATACCGAAATCAGTAGTAAGATAGTGACAGCTCCAAGACCCGCTAGCATGATCCCCAAAAGTATCGGCAGCCCAGAAACCTTCGCCGCCATCGTTACAGCAAAATATGTGGATGCATTACCGTTATACAGACAGGTTGATATCCTCAAACGCGGTAATATCGATATCAGCCGAGGTACTTTGGCAAACTGGTGCGTTCAGTTAGGGAGTAAAATTGACGTCATTATCGACCAGATGAAAGCCCGTCTGTTATCAGAAAGCCTTATCTGCGCAGATGAAACCACGGTACAGGTGCTATCGGAGCCAGGAAAGACAGCTCAGAGTCAATCCTACATGTGGGTCTACCGAAGTGGCGAGTTCCATACGACTCCCGTAGTCATCTACGATTACCAACCGAGTCGAAGTGCAAATTGTGTAAAAACCTTCTTGGGTGACTACTCCGGGTATCTACTGTCAGATGGATATCCTGCCTATGACACACTGAAAACAGTAACACAAGCGGGTTGCATGGCACATGTGAGACGTAAGTTCACCGATGCTCAAAAAGCCCAACCAACAAAGAAAGTGGGCCGTGTAGAGAAAGCGTTGAACTATATTGGAAAACTCTACGGCATTGAACGGGAAGTCAGAGAGCTAAGTCCAGAAATACGACAGCAGATTAGGCAACAAAAATCCAGCCCCGTTCTTGATGAGTTCCACAAATGGCTGGTCGGAATCAAAGAAACACAATTACCTATCTGGCAGACGGAAATATCAGCATCGATAATAACGTGACTGAAAGAGATGTGCGTCCGTTTACGACTGGGCGCAAAAATTGGATGTTCTCAACTTCAGTTGGCGGAGCAAAGGCCAGTGCAAACCTCTATAGCCTAGTCATGACTTGTCGCGCTAACGATATCAATCCGTACTTCTACTTCGTGCACCTGTTCAGGGAATTACCGAAGCGCTCTTCAAGTGATGATCTGACCGATCTTATGCCATGGAATGTAGAAATCCGTGAGGCTGAATAAGGCCTCACTGGTTAATTAAGCGTTTACGCAGAAATCGTACTTCTTGCTCCGGGACTAAACTCTGATGTCGTAACTAACAAGCCTGTAGTAGCTTTTTCTTCCAATACATCCGCATATAAACCTTTAACTGTAACTTTATCTATTTTGGACTTATATCTTTTGCATTGAATAATGTACTCTGGGTGCACTTTGGTCGACTCGTTCCAAATTCGTATATCTACACCATCATCATTTGAACCTGGTCCTAGCTCAACTTTATACCCAGATTTAACAAAACATTCACTTATAAGCTCTTCAAACTTTCTCCAGTGTATCTCTCCAATTTTATGGTAGTTACTAGATAAATAGTTTATGAACCTCTGGTCAAGAAAAGTGCCATGAGAGACCGTGGGGTAGTGCTTTTCAAACAAATCATTGAGATCGATAATGTCTTTCCAATCCACCCATCTACCTGATGTATGCGGACTATTTTGAAAGTGTGTATCGTACATTTTCATTAGCTCGATAATATCATTTGCACCACTTTTGCCATATTTATTAAACGCTTCCATAATCATTGGTTCAGGGTTAATGGAAGCTTGTCCATTTTTAATAGCTTGCTTTACTCCTAACTCATAATTTTTACTATAGATATTCTGGATATCTTGGATATAGTCAAAACCCTTATCTTTAGCTAGGCGCATGAAAAACTGAGACTGTGTAAACAATCCCGGGCGCGGAGACTCTGCAATACCCATTTTATAGAGAAGATGATAGTAAAGGTCTTCATAATCTTCTGAGCGAATCGCAAGACCATGGCTTTCTGATCTTAAAATATCATTCGAATACGACGAATCTGAGGTCAAGTCGCATATTTGCTCTATTGAAGCAGCTAAGCCTGCTTTATAACCCATTAGCTCATGAAGATGATCTACAAAATCACCAGGAGCAAACCAAATTCTTGCCATAAATCCTCTTATTAAGGGTAACCCCAATTAAACCGAACACCGTCAAACTTGCAATGCATATAGTACCATATGATTTATTTGTGTAAATTTTAAAATCAATCACTTAAAAGAAAGTGACATATTGTCAGATAGCTGAAAGTAGTTAAATTATGCAGATGAACTGTAGTAGCACGCTGGATTTGGTCACTTAGATAGAGGTGTAATCTGACTTTACTTCCACATTTTTGGAATTACCAAATGTAAGTCAAATTATGCTTCTTTGAACTGAGTTACTAATTGGTCGTAGCTCACTTTGGGGCATAACTGAGTCAGCGCAGATCTCGCTGACTCGAAGATGGACAATTCTGAGTTTAGTTTTCTTAGCATTGGAGATCTTTTATTTAGGATCTGGTAGGGCAAAAGGCAATGTATTCGGGTTCAGTTTGGCTTTCTTCTTTCACCAAGACCACTATGAAAATGCGCACATCGCCATCCTATCAAGACCGACAACGTCATTGCGTTTAAGCCTTTTTCAGGTTCTCAGCGATGTCGCATAAGCTGTTGTTTCATAAAATCGAGCTAATACTAAAGTTATGCTTGGAAGCGAGGTTCTTTGACCATCACTGCCCAAACAATTCGTGCTAGTTTATTCGCCATCGCGACACAAACAACGTTCGCTGCCTTTGTTGATTGAAGTTTTTTCAACCAAGATGACCACCTTAGAGAGCTTTCGCTATGCCATTGAATTATGGAGCGTGCTCCATGTATAAGGCAACGTCGTAAATGGCTATCACCACGCTTGCTTATGCCAAGCAAAGTATCCTTTCCACCCGTGCTATATTGTCTTGGCACTAGCCCTATCCAGGCCGCGAGCTCTCGACCATTTTTAAATTGCTTACCATCTCCAACTTTAGCTATAAGTAATGCCGTCGTAATAAGACCAACGCCATGTATTTCCATTAGTTTTTCCGCCAAAGGCTCTGGTTTAAGCAATTCAGTTAAACGAGTTTCCACTTGCTTTATTTGCTGTTGTAAGGCTTTGTATTCATCATAAAGTCGAGAAATGATCTCTCTTAAACCATCAGGGATCGGGGCTTTACTATCTTCAAGTAATAAAGGAATTTCACTAAGAGACCTCTTTCCTTTTGAACGAGAAACACCGAATTCCAGAAAAAACGCATGTATTTTGTTAGAGACCGCTGTTTTCTCAACGACGTAACTTTCTCTGACACGACACCACGCACTAATAATCTGTTGTTGCTCTGTTTTGAGTGTAATGAAGCGCATTTGTGGTCGACAAACGGCTTCACATATCGCATCAGCATCGATGAAATCATTCTTATTCGATTTTACATACGGTTTGACGAACTGAGCTGGAATCAACTTAACTTCATGCCCATACTCCTTGCATTTTCGGCCTAGCCAATGAGCACCAGCACAACCTTCCATGGCAATTAAACATGGAGGTAGGTTAGCGATAAATTCCAATAGTTTTTGGCGAGAGTACTTAGCTTTTTTTACCTGCTTCTCATTTTCGTCACGGCCAATAACATGAAATGAACGTTTGCCGATATCGATACCTAGAGTTGCTATAGTAGTCATAATGGTTTGCCTCTTTCGGGTTGATTCTCATCTTTACCTTAGTCGGTGCCGATGAGGCGAACCATTTCATTAGACCTGACCCCGTTTTCTAACTATCGAAGAAGCAACATCAGAAGTGATTGCAACAACGGACGAACTTCTAACTCGATCTTATGGTGAATCTTCAAGGCTAGGTAACCTTGCGGCCGATGCGATTTTAGCTCGATTCCCAGATTCAGTTGCTGCATTTACTAATAGTGGTGGCATCCGAGAAGATATTGCCGCAGGTGATATTACACTTGGCGACGTTATCAATAGCTTCCCTTTCCCAAAACACAATTAAAACGCAAACATTGATGATACAGAATCAAAGCTGCCACGGCCATGAGTACAGCTTTTGATGCCGCCCCCACCTGCAAGTCGTAAAAGCACACCTTAATTGGCAGGATTGCGTCCGTCATAAGGCATTTATTGAGACGAGGTCTAACGGTTAATATTTATGTCATCAACAAAGAGTCGGGTAAGTAAACAACCACTCTTCGATTACTCATTGGCTAAAGGTAAATAGAATGACTAACTATAAAAGTATTGACCAAGAAGTAGCGGATCTCTCTGAGGTTATTTGTAACATGGCTTCAGATGTGTGGGAGTTTGCTGAACTCAGCTATGAAGAGTTTCAAAGCTCAGCGTTACAAAGCGCGGTAATGGAGCAAAACGGATTCACTATTGAACAGAGAAATATCGCAGACTTAGCGACATCTTGGGTTGCCAGTTGGGGCAATGGATCTCCAGTTATTGGATACTTAGTTGAATTCGATGCATTGCCAGATCTAGGCAATGACACGGTTCCCTATAAAACACCGGCTAAGTCAGGCAATACCAATGGTCACGGTTGTGGTCACAACTTAATTGGTTCATCTTCCATTGGTGCGGCAATCGCCCTCAAGAACCACATGGAAAAAGAAAACATTCCCGGCACCATTAAAGTGTATGGCTGCCCTGCCGAAGAGTCTCTCAACGGTAAAAATTACATGGCTGCCACGGGCGTATTTGATGAGCTAGACATTTGTCTACATAATCACCCAGCCATGGTCAATGGCGCGATTAACTTCCACTCTACCGCCTCAATCGATCTGATTTTTGAATGGCATGGCACCTCGGCACATGCTGGTGCAGCGCCATGGGAAGGACGTAGCGCGCTGCACGGTGCCGAAGTTTTTATTGTTGCGGCAAATATGATGCGTGAACAACTCGAGCCTACCAGCCGCCTGCATTATCAAATTTTAAACGGCGGTTCGGCGGTAAATGTCGTGCCCGATTACGCAAAAGTATTGGTAAGATATCGCGGCAAAAGTGCCGACAATGTACGCAAACACAAAGACTGGCTGGAAGATATCGCAAAAGGCGCGGCACTCGCGACTCAAACGCGTTCTGAAATGACCAATTTGGGCGGAATTTATGACTGCTTGGCAAATGATGTATTAGCCAACTCGATCAATAAGCACATGCAGCGCTACTTCCCGATCGAATGGACCGAAGAAGAGCAAAATTTTGCGAAAGCCATCCAACGTGAAATGGGTAAACCAGAACACGGTATGGCTACCGATATTATGGACGTGCCTCAAGGAGTGGAGGTTGGTGGCTCATCAGATGTTGGTGACATTAGCTGGAATGTACCCACCATGGGGATTATGTATGCGTCATGGCCACAATATATTCCACCACATCAATGGGGCTGTACCGCTTGTAATGGCATGAGCATCGGCCAAAAAGCGGTCATGAGCGCAGCACACGCATTGGCGGCACAAGGGTTAGAACTCATGACCTCACCCACACTGGTTGAACAAGCAAAAGCGGAATTTATCGCCAAGAAAGGCGATCGAAAATATGTCTCGCTTAATGATACCGTCAATAACCCGCGTGGCATTCTCAATGATCAACAGCTTGCGCACTACGATTGCTGTCTTCATACCGCCATGGAACAGTTTGGTGACAGTGACCATAATCATGGCTAAGCAGCATTCATAGTGATCAGAGCCGACAACGACTTATTCAAAGCTATCGTTGTCGGCTCAATAATTAAAAACTCATGTTAAAACAACTCGCTTGAAAAACACCGTTTTTGTGGTTTAAAGAAACAAGCGTGAACTGCCAGTCTGAGAATTACTGGCATCCCCCATGCTATCAGCATGCTTGCCAGTTGTACTCCATTTGCCTTGCCACCGTTTCAGCAAACGGGTTCCCATAATGTTTTGATACGAGATGTAAGCTCATGTCGATGCCCGCTGATATGCCACCAGAGGCTGAAGGCTCCCCACAACTAGCATAGAAAAATCATATAGATGGCATGAAAAAGTAGGCAGATTCATTTTGGTCGGCGATCATAGCATCAACTGAAAAGATATGATCCGACGGGCCCCATGAACCTATCCACCATCCTGAATACTTTTTTCTTAATGTCAGCGTTCTCCGCTATCAATGATAAGAGGCGTATCACAGCCGTTCTTGACTGTATCAACGCACTTAACGAGAGAGATACATTAACCTTGACCGGGCTTGGTCGAGGGATGAAAAATACCAAAACTAAAGTAAAGCACTGTATTAAAAGGGTCTGTCGCCTTCTAGGCAACCCACATCTACATCGTGAGCGTACCGGTATCTATGCATACATAACCGACTTCCTACTCAAAAATGTAAAGCACCCTATCATTATCGTTGATTGGTCACCGGTGAATCACGTGGACAAGCAAATCCCACTCTCCATTCTCGACACACAGTAATACTAAACATGACAAACATTCGAATAGCTTTTGGTAGGGTAAATCACTGTGAACAGAATGTGAATGAGGGTTTACTCTAAACAACTTTGGGGCATAACTGCGTTAGCGCTGTCCGTCTAACGTTCATCATAAGGTTCGCTTTTTAACACACCAATTTCTCGATTTTTGTGGATGAAAAAATTGTTAGCCGCGGGGGTATGTATTTAGGTGGAACGTGATCTTATCTCCGAGTGGTGAAGATAAGACCATAATTGGGGTATCAGACTAATTGTGCTCGTGTGCCATATTTCTCGCCATGCGATGCCTTTGACTCGTATTTCGAAAAAAATTATTCAGTACGTTTATTTAGCAAGATTTTCCAGCATAGTTTTAGTTACTAGGGTGATTCCTTTTTTTGTAACACGAAAACCATTGGCTTCATCCTGTTCCTTATCATAACCAATGCTCAAACCGGCCGGGATACAACAATAACTATCAAGGATAACTCGCTTCAGTTTAGCGTGTTCACCAACTTGACTGCCAGGCAACAGTACTGACTCTTCAATAAGACTGTATGAGTGGGCATGGACACTTGAATACAACAATGATTTTCTAATAGTTGAACCAGAAATAATGCACCCTCCAGAAACCGTTGAATCTACGGCCATACCACGGCGTTCATCGTTATCAAAAATGAATTTAGCAGGTGGAAGCTGTTCTTGATATGTCCAAATCGGCCAGTCTTTATCATAAAGGTCAAGTTGTGGTTTAGGTGTAACAAGTTCCATATTGGCTTCCCAAAATGAGTCAAGTGTACCCACGTCACGCCAGTAGGGCTGATTTTCACTGTCTGGATCTTTGAAAGAGTACGCAAAAACATTACTCTCATTAATGATTGAAGGAATGATATCGTGGCCAAAATCGCGGGTGGATCCTTGGACATCCACATCTTTTAATAACTGGTTAAAAAGAAAATCAACATTGAATAAATAATTGCCCATTGAAGCCAAACACTTATTCGGTTTATTCGGAATTTCATTAGGTTGAGCTGGTTTCTCATCAAAAGCGACAATTTTGTTTTTGGAATCTACGGTCAGAACACCAAAGCTACCTGCTGCTTCTTCAGTATCAACTTCTAGGCAACAGACTGTCATATCTGCGTTATTTGCCACATGCTCCGCTAGTAGAGTGCCGTAGTCCATACGATATACATGGTCACCAGACAGAATTAGAATGTACTTGGGTCTATGTGAACGAATTATATCAATATTTTGATAGACCGCATCCGCTGTACCAGCATACCAGTCATCGCCCGTTCGTTGTGAAGCAGGTAAAATTTCAACAAATTGTTGAGCCCTAAAGCTTCCCCAACCGCGGCTAATGTGACGGATCAACGAGTGCGACTTGTATTGTGTAGCGATACCTACGCGATGAATACCTGAATTGAAACAGTTTGATAGTGGAAAATCGATAATACGAAACTTACCACCAAAATATACAGCAGGTTTTGCTCGAAAATCGGTGAGTTCAAATAAACGACTACCTCGACCACCAGCCAATATCAAAGCGTAAGTGTCTTTGGTCAAATTACTGATATGTCTATCATAATTCTGGGGCATAGAGACCTCCATGGGGCGATTTATATATACTTGTAGTTATAATCGGAGCAATGTATTGATTATATGCAAGTTACTATATAGGGTAATTGTTGAATAAACTGTGACTGAAGTTAGGCATTATTACTTGAATAGCCACCAGTATCGTAGCCACTTTTAGCATTACCAAAAACAGGCCAATTTATGACAAAAGAAATGAGTCATGATTCTTGTGCTAGAAAGCTTTAGGACAAAGACGCATTTCAAGTTGGCCTAGTGAATGTACGGAAATGGCACTGAATTACCACCTTTAGCAACTAAACCTCTACTACGTCCTCCCCTGGTAGTGATAAAATCTCTGCATCAGAATTACCGAGAAACTCTATGTTTATCCATCATGTTAATGGCATCGACTGGCTGGTGATTACAGCTTTTGAAGAACTGAAAACCATGTTTATCAAAGAAGCCGGTGCGATCCCCTCTTACTTCTCTGCCGCCAGTGAATTGAACCCGATTGATCAAGCCAAGCGCACTTATGGATATTTGCCAACACTCAGGGGCGTGATCACTGATACCGGAACATTTCAAAGCCAAGATAACGAAGAAGATTTAAACCCACAGCTTGCCTGCCTAGTTGAGGGACATGGTCGGGTGTTTATCTATCACGGTGGTTTTGTGGCTTTTGTGGATGACGAGCAAACCTTTATTACCCGAATGAACTGAAATTTATTTAGTCATTTGAAATCGGAGAATTGGCATCCTTATCCGTTCATCCGCAAGCTTTTCGTTTATTAACTGAGGGGCGAATTGAATGGAGCCAGATCCTATCTTCAATAGGAAAAGAAATGCTAAGGTTAACTGACAAGCAGTTTCCCTAGCAAAGAATTAGCTGACATATAACTAGCCACAAGAACGTCAATTCGCTTTTGAGGCGGCGTGCTGCTCCAGCATGAATACGATCACTTCTTCTTGTAAACAAGATTTGCTGACATATTGGCGTTGCTTACCTAGATGAAGTATGAATCCTAAATCGGTTTGTTCAAGTTGGTCGATTTCACTCCAAGCAATGTAGCGGTCGATTTTACCGCTTTTGTAATTCACACCGTTCGCGTTAACTTGAAACACCACTTTGTTGCCACGACTGGAGCTAATGGTTTGTCGCCATAACCACCAAGTTCGCTTACAGTAAATACTGAACGCTTCAATAACACTCAATACGATAAAAAACCAACCGACATAACCATTAGGTAACAACTCAAACTCTAATAGAACAGTGCCAAAAATAAGAAAGAGTATCCCTTTCAGATATGCTTTTGGGAACTTAGCAGGCAGACTAGTTTGATCATAACACTCGGCAAAGAAAGGCTTGTCGAGCGTATATTCTGTGGTGAAATCGAAATCTTTAGACATGTGACATGTATGGTTACTTTAAGGTATCTGTGAATGAGTATTCCATGTTGCGATCTTGGAACACAAGCATTGTATCGCGTCTCGGGCCTTATCTTTAGCAATTTTGATTCTGTTTTGTAAATCAATAATACCGAAAGATGCTAGGCGCTCTGTAATGCGATCACAGACAACTCAATAATAACCCTTGGTAGGCACGATACTTGATGAGTGTATGGTTTATTTATTTCTATTAAGCACCGGTTTCAGACAACATAGCTTTATTTCAGAGGGTCGTTGTCTGGCAATGCATTACGCATCCAAAGTGCCAGTCTGTGTTTAATGTTTGCGCCGTCGAGCTTGCTGTCAGGTAATGGCGTGATTTGTTTGGCATCGACCAAAAATAGGTAAATCGCTTTTACTTTTACTGGTTGTGGCGACTGAGGGAGGTTAAAACCTTGCAGCGTTGCCATCTTCCCACCGATCTCAAGTGCCTTCTTGACCAGTTTATCTTCATTCTTAAGCATGGATTTTTGTGACATTGATAGAAGCCTCTTCTTAGTTTCAACTAAGAATACCTTAAGTGTTTCCAATGGCGTGTTACTAAACTCTCATATTGATAAGTTTAGGCTACAACATTCAGTAAGTGCTTAAAAAGCAAACGAAACAATGCCATAGGAGCGAAAATTGAATAGTCAACTAAGTGTTAGCGCAAAAAATACGCCAACCACGAGAAAGTGGTCACAAGCTAGGGGTGAAAAATTTGAGCCAAATAGGCACTGGCTTAGTCGATTCTCTAGTAAGTGCAAAACTTGGCGTAAGCGAGATAAACTCGTCAATGTAGAGATTTCAGTTACAATCCCTTTTGTCGTAGAGCTACTCGCCACAAGTTATTGCCAATGAAGAAATAAAACATGGAAAGTACAAACCTAACCATACCACTTCCCTCATTAATTCATCGGATTGGTGGCGATAACGCTAAGAGAGCAAAACAAGTGGCTTTCGAATACGGATGTGAATTGAAAAGAGTAAGACGCTCCAGAAACTGGCAAATCAGTGGTGAAATAAGCCAACTAAAGTGTGTAGTGACAAAGCTAAGCGAGATGGATCAACAAGCGATGCTGTTTTTAATCACTAAAGTGAACGATAAGATCAGGACACTGGAAGAGAAGCTGGAGCCACGTGAAGATAAACTCACAAGGCTCATACTAGAAAATCCGAACATTACGCTATCCGAGCTCATGGCATTGACCAATTGTTCAGTCACTGAAGCTCGAACAGCCCGCTTTGCTACGGAAAATTTCTAACTATTTCGGCTTAATATTACGACCTACGCTGAGCGCAAAGAAGAAAAATAGGTAGGATACTTCTGGCGGATATAACGCTGCTCTTCCACCATATGCTTGAAACCCGGCCCGTTAGTTAATTGAACCACGACTTCATTTTGTTGAAAACGTAAGACCTTTCCAGATATTTTAATCGAACTATCACTGCGCATATGAACCGTTCCAGACATTGACAGCCCCTGATATAAGGCCGTAGCCCGTGGCATTTCAATACGGATACCTTGTTCTGATATTTCGCTGACATGAAAAAGCTCATCATCAATTTTGACGACAGGTCTAGCTCGTTTAGGATACTTTAAACGGTAATACTGCCGTTTTTGTATAAAATCTTTATCGTCCATAATCTAACCCAGTTCTTATTTCAGCTTGCCACTCTATAACCAAACCACTTGAAGTTACAGGTAGGCGGCAAGTAAGTGAATCCCCATGAGCATAGATAAACTATGTGATTGGGGTGAGGGAACGTAGCCAACACCGCTGCAACTTCAAGTAGGAAGGGTATATAACCATGGCGATTTGGCAAACCAACAGTTTATCACTTATTATCGACCTGCAAAGTAAAAACATGAAGCTAAATCCTGTCGTTCAGCGACGTGCACAACACAATAATAGAGATTATTTATCCCTAAAACTGAGAAACGAGAGATAAATCACTCTAAATCCTATATAGTGCGCGGCTAAAATGAAGAAATGTAGGCTGTCTGCTTAAGGAACTCGTAAAATGTCATTTTCATCTCAAGGTTTTGCACCTGAACTTGTTAAAGCTCTTGCTGATTGTGGATATGAAAAACTCACACCAATTCAAGAACAAGCCATTCCAATGGCTCGTAAAGGGCATGATATTTTTGCCACTGCGCAAACTGGTACGGGTAAAACAGCCGCGTTTTCACTCCCTGTTATTCAACACCTATTAGACAGCGGTAAATCCCCATCCCGCTGCACTGCACGTGCACTTATTTTAGCTCCGACTCGTGAGTTAGTGGCACAAATCGCCCAAAACATTAAAGACTACGTGAAATACACGTCGTTAAGCGTTGCAGCGGTTTATGGCGGTAATAAGATGTCATCACAAGTTCGTCAACTTGATTTAGGTGTCGATATTTTAGTGGCAACACCAGGACGTTTAGAAGAACACCTTAGTGAAGGCAATGTTTCTCTCTCTCAACTTGAATTTCTTGTGTTTGATGAAGCAGACCGTATTTTGGATATGGGTTTCATTACTCCTGTTCGTAAAATTATGTTGGAAGTTGAAACATCGCCTCAAATTATGATGTTTTCCGCTACCACCTCAACACAGTTAAACCAGCTTGCTGGCGATATTTTACGCAAACCGAAACGCATTAGTGTTGATCGTGCAAACACAACTGCGAGCACTGTGGCCCACGTCGTTTATCCGGTTGATCAAGAACGTAAAACCGAGCTTCTTTCTGAACTAATTGGCCGTAAAAACTGGCGACAAGTGCTGGTGTTTGTGAACTACAAAGAAACAGCTAATGAAGTGGTTAAAGAGCTGAAACTCGATGGCATTAAAGCCGTACTATGCCATGGTGATAAAGCACAAAGTGCTCGTCGCCGCGCATTAGATGAATTCAAAGAAGGTAAAGCACGGGTGATGGTTGCCACCGATGTAGCTGCACGTGGTTTAGATATCGAAGACCTTCCACATGTTATTAACTATGATATGCCTTTCCTTGCTGAAGATTATGTGCACCGCATTGGACGTACCGGCCGTGCAGGAAAACAAGGACATGCCGTTTCTTTTGTTAGCCGTGAAGAAGAATTAACTGTTGTTCAAGTAGAAAGCTTGATTCAGCAGCGTATTCGCCGAGTAGAGCAGCCAGGTTACGAACCGAAAAAGCGTGATGCGTATATTGAAAAACTCAATACTAAAGATGCATTTAAAAATCGCCAAGGTCGCCGCAATAATCCTAACGAAGACAAACCCGACCAAGCCTCTGCCGAGCGTCGTTTATCAATGATGAACCGCTTAAAAAGTCGTCGTAAGTAAATAAATTGCGTTCGAACAATCATACGAGAGCTGCGCATTGCGCAGCTTTTTTGTTGTATCGGTATTCAATATTAACTCACCGCACACCGTCAAACGCTATGTCCCATAGTGATAACTATTTTTAATGGTGTATGCTAACGCTTTAGTTTTCCAAACGGATTTTTTGATGAACAGTACGTTACTCTTAGCATTTATTCCTACGTTCTTTTTTGTTTCCATCACACCCGGCATGTGCATGACCTTAGCCCTCACTTTGGGGATGAGTATTGGCTACCGACGAACATTATGGATGATGATTGGAGAACTGGTTGGTGTTGCCGTGGTTTCGGTCGCAGCAGTACTAGGAATCGCTTCTATCATGCTAAGCTTTCCATGGCTGTTCACGTTATTCAAAACGGTTGGCGCACTCTACCTCGGTTATCTCGGCGTTCAAATGTGGCGTTCAAAGGGAAAGCTTGCACTCAGCAATGAACAGCAACCCACGAAGGTGGGCAAAGACTGGGATCTCATCGTGCAAGGGTTTGTAACCGCGATTGCAAACCCTAAAGGCTGGGCGTTTATGATATCGCTACTGCCACCTTTTATTGATAGCGATGCCCCACTCACTCCACAGCTACTTTTGCTGGTTTCCATTATTTTACTTTCAGAATTTATCTGCATGACCCTTTACGCGACGGGTGGTCGAAGTTTAAAACGTGTTCTGGGACATTCTGAAAACGTACGCTTACTGAATCGCGTCTCTGGGACATTAATGATTGGCGTTGGGATTTGGTTGTTAGTGAGTTGAACGCTTAAGATAAAAAGCTCTGACAAACATGTCAGAGCTTAAGTATTTCAATCAGTTTAGAAAGTTGTCATTCAATGCCTTGATCAATACTATCTCTCGATTGAGATTGATTTTCTCGACAGACGAAGCTTTCTCAATCAGTTTGATGCGAGTATCTAATGCCTCTTTCGTCATCTCTTTACTATCAAACTTCAATGCTTTGACATTAATCGACGCAATATTACTGTAACGACCATCATCACTACTCGGTACATCAATTTGACCACTGTTAATCAGGTTTTTTACGACTTCTCTCTCTGCGTCATAACCATGCAGGCCCACTAATTTCCAACGTTGCATTAGCTTGCCTTCATATTGGCCTTTTTTCTCTTCGGTTAAATAACGAATGGCTAAGTTTCTTATGGTGCCTTCATCTTCACCATACTCAGCTTCTGTATCAAAAATCACAGGGAACGTTCTACCTTCAAGACTGCCACCTTTCTGAGTTAAATGCCCCATTCGATAGCTGTTCATCCCGAGACGAACTTCACTATCATCTTGAATCCGTTGACCATCCGCAAAACTTAAGTCCTTGATACGCTGGCCTTCTGGCTGACTTAAATCAATGGTATAAGTCACCCCAGCAAAAAAATCATTAGTTGAGTACTTAGAAGCACGTCTTTTAGGATTAAAACTGTAAGTTACGTCGCCGTCCTGCACAGAATTAAAATAGCCAGCAGACCACTCCATATAAGCTTTAAGTTCCTTACCTGTCATCTGATAAACTGTGATTTCACCACCAGCATATTGATAGTTATACGCAATATCTTTAGCTTTGATCGGACCGACATCAAGTTCTGCATTATCGTTGTCTATTTGCAGAGCAATCACATTAGCTTTAGGGGCATAGAAAAAACTGGCCTCTTGAAATAACGCACTAATCCCCGTGTCTTGAATATGCACTTGAGGGATACCACGAATTTCATTCTCTGGCACTAGGTCGATTCCGTTAAGCTGAGCAATTTCACGATTGGCGTTTTGTCGTAAACGGTCATGGTATGGCGCGTAAAGCTGCTCCATTTTAGTGTCTGAATCAACGCCGCTAATGGAATAAGTGAAACTGTCTTTGTTGATAAGGGTATATTTCCCTCCACGCTCTTCAAACTGAAAGTCAATACGAGATAAAGCACGTCCGTATTTATCTGGCTCAGTTATAATCACACCATTGACTACCGCTTTATCAATTTTAGTATGCATATGGCCAGCGACGATAGCATCAATTTCTGGGTTTGCATTGGCAATGTCTGACACACCAGTATCTTGAATGTCATTTTCGTTGTCTAGGCCCATATGTGCGACTAACACAATAGCATCAACGTTATTTTTGATCCGTTGGACAATTTTTTTAACTTCTAACGTTGGGTTGGTAAAAGTCATTCCTTCCAACCGATTTGTTCCTTCCGCAAAGACTTGCGTCATTGGCGTATCCATCCCGATAACACCTATTTTGATATTATCTTTTTCAATGACGGTATACGCAGGAAGAAACGGATTTCCATCGGGTCTTTGAATGTTTCCAGCCAACGCCTTTCCTTCAAACTGTGTAAGTGAACGGTTAAGCACAGCTAAGCCAAAGTCAAATTCGTGGTTTCCCAAAACCCACACATCGTATTGCATTTCATTGAACCCTAACATCATCGGGTCAACCGCTTCATGTTTAAATGTTTCAACGAAGTTACCCTGAATCGTATCGCCAGCATCCACTAAAATAACATGCGTATCCTGTTCTCTTATCTGTTTTACTTTGGTGGCAATTTGGCTCAAGCTGCCACGCATGTTCGACTTATCAGCAGCATAATCCCAAGGCATAAAATGCCCATGGATATCTGACGTACCAAGAACAGTAACATTATGAATGTCGCCATCGGCAGCAAAAGAAGGAATGGCTAAAGAGGCCAGTATTGCACTAGTAACAATTTTAAGTTTCATAGACTACTCATATACTTATGAAAAAACTACTTATGAAAAAAGACACATTAAAACGCCATGAATAATAGCAGGTTGATACATTTATTTTTGTGATTAATTATCAACTTCCAGCGCAACACCATGATTGGTTTCCAATTTTATGTGACCAAGGCCACCATAAAGATAAATGAATCACCTAAAAAATTTATTTTAAGCTAAATCATAACCTTACTTTTTTAGTGAGAATTTTGTGCAAAATTTAATCAAAGGTTGAGTTGACGGCCTGTGCGAACAGATCTATTTTTTCTATTGGTTATTACAACACTGGAGGTTATAGAAATGAAACGTGCGAGCTCAACCTATCGGCTACAGTTAATCAAAGAAGTCGCAACGCGGCATCAACGACAACTTTCTAACGATCCTATGGCGAACTACATTCAACAGTTGCTCGATAGTAAACCTGAGCTAGAACACCCCGACATTAATAGACGCTTCAATGGTAATCATTTTGATGAACGAGTTGGTGGTTGGGTGAGCGATCATTGGGGATTAAAGTAACCCCTTAGAATAGATCCTGCTGTGGGCTAATGGCCTGCCCTGCACTTTTTGCTTCTTGCGTTTTGTGTTGCATTTTCCGCTTATAACGTTGTCGGCAAAGCTTTATCACATGTAACTGCTGAGCAGGCGTCATCGAAAGCCAGTTAAAACGCTCTTCTCTTTTTCTCATGCATCCGTGGCAGTAGCCTTTATTGTCTACAGTGCAAACACCGATACAGGGGCTTGGTACATTAAAAAATTCAAGTTGCTCCATATTTAGCTCAGCAGTCTGATGTATTTCTAATAGTGTTATATACTTATTTCTATGTCATTTAGCGGTTACAAGACACAACGAATATAAAACAATAACCTTATACTGACAAAAACGCCGTTCGATTTAATATACTTACCACGTTTTCAACATTCTGGAGTCGTATAATATGAAGCTTAGTTCAAAAAAGTTACTTGCTGCAATTTCTCTACCTGTACTCATGACTGCCTGTGCAAGTAATGGTGATAACGTGAAACAAATCACGGCTCAAGATCTGCAGCACCACAACTGGCAACTTGTCCAAATTGATGGCAAAGAAGTTACCAATGCCGATAAACAAAAGGCACCACGTCTTGAAATCGGTGAAAAAATGATGGCAAGTGGTAATGCGGGGTGTAATAACTTCTTTGGCCAAGCTGAGTTGAAAGACAACCAGTTCCGCATCGAAAAAATGGGCATGACTATGATGATGTGTGTTGGCGATGTGATGGACACAGAGCAGGCATTCTCTCAAACGCTTTCTGATTGGAGCGACATCACTGTCACCAAAGACGGGCTAACATTGAAGAATGATGTACACACGCTGACATTTACCCTGCGTGACTGGGTAAACTAGTTTACGCGAATGTACTCCTTTTAAAAATGGCAGCGTTAATCGCTGCCATTTTTCTATCTGTTGCTCTCTATTTCAATGATGCTCGAGAGCATCCTGATTACGAGAAAACTAGCGCTTTTAAACTTGCTTGTGGATCGATATCTTCAAACTCAGGTGGGTTTTCTAAACGCTGTTGAAAAGTAAGCGAAGGAGCTTCTACCTTCATACCTTCAATAAGAAAATCACACGTTACCGATGGCGAATTAACGCACGCTAGTACTTCACCTCCTTGAGCAAGTAGATCTGGAAGGCGACGTAAAATCTTTTGATAATCTTTGGTTAATGCAAAACTACCTTTTTGGAATGATGGCGGATCGATCACAATCAAATCATAAGGACCTGATTTTTTAATTTTCCCCCATGACTTGAAAATATCATGTCCAAAAAACTTCACTTGGCTAAGGTTATGGCCATTTAATATGTGGTTTTCTCGACCTTTCGATAGCGAGGCTTTTGCCATATCGACATTTACTACGCTATCAGCACCACCTTGCATTGCCGCAACAGAAAAGCCACAAGTGTAAGCAAATAAATTCAAAACGTTTTTATGCTTTGCATTAGCTTGTACCCATTCACGGCCACAGCGCATATCCAAAAACAAGCCAAAATTTTGGTTACGGCCAATACTTAACTGATATTTCAAGCCATTTTCAATCACAACAGGAAAGGCATCTAATTCTCCCCATAACACCTCAGAAGGAGCACCTTCAGCATAACGGTGTTGCAGTAAAATACAGCGCCCCTGCTTTTGCTGCCATAGCGGGCTGTTTGTCAGGCAAACCAGCCCTTGCTTTAGATCAACTAAAAAAGCATCGTCCACCGCTTTAAATAGATTGACGACCAATTGACCTTGGAGCCAATCGCACGTTAGTTGCTCTAAACCTGGAAACCTACGACCACGACCATGGAATAAGCGCCGAATTTCATCTGGGCCTTGTGCGAGTTGCTGTTCAATGTGTTCAAAAAAAAGGGCAAGTGCTGAGCATTGCATGTTGTGTTCTGTCATTTTTTTACTTTCGGCCAAGCTAAATTCCAAGGAGCTAACCAAGATTCAATACCTTGGCAAACTATCGTTGAGTTCCACTGATGACCCATATCATCTTGATTACGTGGATCACATATAAATTGATACTGATGATTAAGATACGAGAACCTTAAAGCAAAGGCGTGTAAATATCCTCGGTCAGCTACATTACTACCATTATAAATGGGGTCCCCCATAATAGCTGAACCAATCGATTTTAATGCAACCCTTATCTGATGAGTTTTACCAGTCAATGGCTTACATAAAAAGAGACGCTCACCTGGTTCTGCTGTCAGTGAGAAAAATTGTGTGATAGCAGGGTTATTATAAGTATTCATCAGTTTCCAAGCAGAACGTCTTGAACGCTCCATATCACCACTGATTAAACCCTGTTTTTTCTTAGGCTTGTTGCTACCCAGTGCTAGATAGTATTTTTCCACTTCTCGGTCAGCAAACGCTTGCGACAAAATACTCGCCGCTTGCTGTGTACGTGCGAGCAATAAAATACCTGACGTCATTTTGTCCAGACGATGAACAAGATAAAGCTGTTGATCACCGGAAACTTTACCAACTTCCTGCAATAGCATAGTCTCGCCATCATCTTTATGAACAGAAACATTTGGGTATTTATTGATGATCAGAAAATCGGAATGTGTATAAAGAATATCGAACATACAGCCTCTCATGATAAGGCTGGGATTATACCTTTAAAAAACAATAATCGGCAGGATAGAGTGAGCTTTATTGATAAAACAAAAGCGGTGAATACACCGCTTTTGTTTAAGTATTAAACTTAAAGAATCGAGTAGAGGAATACCGCCATGATCGCCACAGGGCAAACAATTCGTACATACCAAGGCCAGATCTTCCAAAATAAACCTTGTTCGATCTCTGGATTGCCTTGTTTAAGCTCTTCAAGAACTTTATTACGCTGCCAGATCCAACCCACTACAATTGCCCACACCACACCCAACAATGGCTGCATATAGACTGTTGATACATCGGCAATCAGGCCAAATAGTGCACCAAAATTAAGTGAAATAACGATGCTAAGTATTAGAATGGCACCACCAATCAACCATGTTGCTTTACTACGATCCATTTTCAGTTCGTCTTGAGCACAAGAAACAGGTACTTCTAGTAATGAAATGGAAGAGGTTAATGCAGCGATAACCATCAGGATAAAGAAGCCAACGCCAATAATCATCCCGCCTGAGCCCATAGTGTCAAACATTGCCGGCAATACCGCAAAGACAAGGTCACCAGAGCTCAATAGATTGCCTGCACTATCAAAGATTTCAACCCCATGATTTTTTGCAACATACATCGCAGGAAGAATCAAAAGACCTGCAGCGAAGGCGACACCTGTATCAATCGCAGCCACTTGAGCTGCTGTCTTCGGTAAATTGACATCTTTTTTGATGTATGAACCGTAAACCATCATCGAACCCACACCGAGTGACAATGAGAAGAAAGCTTGCCCCATTGCATCCACTAAAAGACCCGCGTTGATGTGTGATACATCAGGCACAAGGTACATTTTCAAGCCTTCCATTGAACCATCTTGAGTGAAAATATACGCAATCATCACAGCAAACAGCACAAATAGAACAGGCATCAGACGGGTTGACCATTTCTCAATACCGTCGGCTACGCCTTTTTGCACCACATAAATCGTCAGCAATGAAAAGAGCGAGGCTAGAACAACATTACGAGCACCACTAAAATTCACTAACCAATCAGCGGCTGATTGTAATCCTACCATTTCTAAAATCGGCGCGGCAGCAAAGCCCATCAACCAACCCGCAAGAATAGAATAAAAGCTAAGAATCATTGAAGCCGCAACCATCGCTATCGCACCGAATAGAGCCGCCGCTTTCTTATTTTTTGTCCAAATTGATTTCAAAGAAGCAATAGGGTTTGACTGACCATGACGACCAATCGTTAACTCTGCGACCAACATTGGATAAGCGATCAAAAACACCATGGCCAAATAGATGACTAAAAATGCCGCACCGCCATTACTAGCCGCTTTGGTTGGGAAGCCCCATACATTACCTAAACCAACAGCCGAACCAGCTGCCGCCATGATAAAACCAATTCTCGAAGAGAAATGACCTCTTGAACTACTTGCCATAAGATATTTACCAAAATTGTGTTTGCCAAGCGATGCTAAAATTGAGTGTAAACTTTTAGTTACACTTATAAGAATATTGAGTCGCACCAAGATAATGGCAAGTAAATCAGTTTAAGATTAGAATTGGAAGCCCGAACAGCATAAATTATGGGTTTCACCGTCATTTCGCAGCTTAATCGTTGCTTTTTTGTGCTAAGCTATTATTTTTTAAACTGCTGTTATCAAATTGGCAACATCATTAATCTGTCACTGTTTTCATATTATTTACAGTAATAAACTTTCTTACTTCCTCCTTTCCCTTTACTATCTTTACTTACTCTAGCGACAAGATTGACTGCATGGATAAGGTTTATCACATTCTTACATTAGCTGGCATTGCGATATATTGGTTGCTGGTTGCCGCTGTTACATTACGCGTTGTATTGAAACGTAGAGCCGTAAGCGTTTCGCTTGCATGGCTGATGGTTATTTATATCATTCCTATTGTTGGGGTGATTTTCTATTTTCTGATTGGCGAGCTCAATTTAGGTCGAAAACGAGCCGAACGAGCAAAAGAAATGTTCACGCCTTATGAAGGCTGGTTTAGGCAACTTAACGACTGCCAAGCTCATGCTCCAGAAGGTATGGGCGCTCATATCTACAAGATTGACGAACTTTGTAATCACCGAATGGGAATACCAGCACTAAGTGGCAACACACTTTCGCTTCAAACCTCTCCCAATGAAATCTTGCATTCTATTATCGACGACATAGAAGCTGCAAAAATCAGTATTCAAATGGTTTTTTACATCTGGCATCCAGGTGGATTGGCTGATTCTGTTGCTTCAGCACTTATTCAAGCAGCCAAGCGCGGTGTACAGGTTAAACTGTTACTTGATTCAGCAGGCAGTCCGCGATTTTTCAGAAGCCATTGGCACCAAATGATGAAAGATGCTGGCATTGAAGTCGTTCAAGCACTAGAAGTCAGCCCTTTACGGATTTTTTTACGCCGCCTCGATTTAAGGCAGCATCGAAAAATCATTATCATTGATGATAAAGTCGCTTACACTGGGTCGATGAACCTCGTTGACCCAGCTTACTTCAAGCAAAATTCTGGCGTTGGTCAGTGGGTGGATATCATGGTCCGCGTAACTGGCCCTGCTGTTAATGTGCTGTCTGCCATCCATTGCTGGGACTGGGAAGTGGAAACGGGGACTCGCATGTTACCCAACACTCCGGAATGCCAAATAACCCCAGATCAACCACAGCACCCTGTTCAGGTTGTTCCATCAGGTCCAGGTATGCCTGAAAACTTGATATTACAAGTGCTGACACTGGCCATTAACCAAGCCAATAAGTCAGTAAGAATAACCACCCCTTACTTTGTGCCAAGTGCGGATTTACTGGCCACACTAAAAATGACGGCGCAACGTGGTATTAATGTTGAACTGATCATTCCCCATAAAAATGACTCTACGATGGTACAGTGGGCTTCACGTGCCTTTTATGGAGAATTGCTTGAAGCTGGTGTGAAAATCTATGAATTTTACGGTGGCTTATTACATACAAAATCGGTAGTGATCGATGAGCAGTTCTGTTTAGTCGGCACCGTCAATATTGATATGCGCAGCTTATGGCTAAACTTTGAGGTCACTCTCGCCGTTGATGATCAATCATTTACTAAAGAAATGCATTGGTTACAGCAACATTACATTGAGCAATCTCATGCTGTTGACTACAGCGAATGGGAACAACGCCCGCTTCATCATCGTTTTTTTGAACGTTTGTTCTATTTATTCAATCCTCTACTATAAGTTTTTATCATTTCGGGGTTGCCAACCAAGGCAGCTCCATGTTTTAAATAGACGATTATCTTTCCAGACAAGGATTTCTGATGTCAGAAGGCAAAAAGACTCAACTCGTGACAGCGGGGCGTGACAAAAAGTGGACAAATGGGGTAGTCAATCCGCCAATTCAACGTGCATCGACAGTGGTTTTTGATAGCGTTGCTGAAAAAAACCATGCGACGATAAACCGTGCAAATAAAACCTTATTCTATGGGCGTCGTGGCACACATACTCACTTTGCTTTTCAAGAGGCGATGGTCGAAATTGAAGGCGGCGCAGGCTGTGCACTTTTCCCGTGTGGAGCTGCGGCAATCGCCAATGCCATTCTTTCCTTTGTTGCAACTGGCGACCATATATTGATGGTCGATACCTGTTATGAACCGACCCGTGATTTTTGCGAAAAAATCATGAAGAAAATGGGTATAGAAACCACCTACTACCCTCCAACGATTGGCGAAGGTATTCGCGAGTTAATTCAACCGAATACTAAGGTACTCTTTACTGAATCGCCAGGTTCAATCACCATGGAAGTGCAAGATATCCCAACCCTTTCACGCATTGCTCATGAACAAGATATTGTCGTGATGCTAGATAATACTTGGGCGGCAGGCGTTAACTTCTCACCTTTTGAACATGGGGTTGATATCTCGATCCAAGCGGCAACCAAATACATAGTTGGTCACTCAGATGTGATGCTAGGCACCGCCATCGCCAATGAAAAACATTGGGATCAACTACGAGAACAGAGCTACTTAATGGGACAATGTATCTCACCTGATGATGCTTACTTAGGTTTACGTGGTTTAAGAACCCTTGATGTTCGCTTACGCCAACATGAAAAAAACAGCTTGGAAGTCGCGAAATGGCTTGCTGAACGCCCAGAAGTCGACCATGTTCGCCACCCAGCGCTGGAGTCCTGTCCTGGTCATGAGTTTTATAAACGTGATTTCACTGGCGGAAATGGCCTGTTCTCCTTTGTGTTGAAAACGAGCAATCCGCGAGCAACCACAGCCTTACTCGATGGCATGAAGCATTTCAGTATGGGTTATTCGTGGGGAGGCTTTGAAAGCTTAATTCTTGCTAATGAACCAAAGAGTTTTGACTCGTTGAGAACCGTAGCCAATCCGCATTTCTCAGGAACCTTGATTCGCTTACATATCGGTTTGGAAGATGTTGAAGACCTCATTGCTGATTTAGACGCGGGGCTAGAGCGCTATACTCAACAACTCAATCAGTAATCATTGAACAATCAGTAATCATTGAAATAGCACAGCAAATACAAAAAGGCCGCCCTATGAAACGAGCGGCTTTTTTTATTGAATATCGCTACGATTGCTTTAATTGTTGCTCTTCTAGCATCAGTCTTGCGTAGCGCGGCGCTGTCCAAAGCGTTGGCAGCAATATCAAGGAAACGGGCACCGCAGTGATAACCATAAACGACTGTAATACCAAACCACCACCTTCCCCTAAAGAAGTTAATGCAATCGTAATAGCTCCCATCATGATGCCCCAAAACGCACGCAAATAGGTGTGCGGGTCATTATTACCACTCATCACTACAGGAAATGGAAGCTGCTGAGTAAAAACTGCGCTCACACTACCGGGTTGTGCAATTTCAAAATCTAGACCAGAACCACCGAAGTTAGTTAAGTTCGCTGTGGACAGCCTTCAAGATGGTCGTTGACCATACCAACTGCCTGCATGAATGCGTAGCAAATTGTTTCTCCAACAAATTTGAAACCACGTTTTTTCAAAAATTGGCTCATTGCTTTTGAAATTTCAGTTGCAGCAGGCACCTCCCCCATCGAATGCCAATGATTGATAATGGGACGTCCATCGACAAACTGCCATAACGCGTTAGATAATGAGCCATATTCTTGCTGAAGCGCTATTGCTGCTCGCGCATTAGAATATACAGAGGCAATCTTTCCTTTGTGTTTCACCACATCAAAATGCTCAATAATGTATGGCACCCGGGCCTCATCATATTGCGCTAGAACTTGAAGATCATACCCTTCAAACGCGACACGATATCCTTCACGTTTTTTTAAGATGGTGAGCCAACTTAGGCCAGCTTGCGCACCTTCCAAGGTGATGAACTCAAACAAAACCGTATCGTCATAAACCGGAACTGCCCACTCTTGGTCGTGATATTCACGTTCAAGTGGATGATTCATTGCCCATGCACAAGTAGTATCGTGATCGCTCATCGTTAATCCTTAAAGGTTATGCTTTTCAAAAGTAGTGCCCCTGTTCATCAGAGGCACTGTGACTTGAAATAATCAACTAGCTATTTAGGTACTGCTACCTTATGAAATAGTCGGTATAACACAGGAACTACTATCAATGTCAGTACCGTAGCAAAACCCAAACCAAACATAATAGTTACCGCCATCGGCTTGAAGAAGATATCGGGCAGTAGTGGCAACATACCTAAAATCGTGGTAATTGCCGCCATACAAACCGGACGAACACGACTTAGTGAAGCATCAACAACCGCCAGGTAAGGATCTTTCCCCGAATGCATTTCAATCTCAATTTGATCCAATAAAACAATACCGTTTTTCAGCAACATGCCTGACAAGCTCAAGAAACCAAGCAATGCCATGAAGCCAAATGGTGTATTAAGAGCTAATAGTCCAGTGGTAACCCCTATCAACGCAAGTGGTACCGTTAACCAAACAATCAGTGGCTCTTTAACGGAGTTAAACAAGAACACCGTAATTAAGAACATAAACAAATAACCCAGTGGCATTGTTTTAAATAGTGATTCTTGAGCATCGTGTGAGGACTCATACTCTCCTCCCCATTCAAGTGAATACCCAGCTGGTAATTTGATCGCTTCAATTTGAGGCTGTAAACGCTTTTGTAATGTTGATGCCGTCTCTTCACCGAGAAGATCAGGGTCAGCCATTACGGTTAGCATACGCTTGCGGTTTTTACGTACGATGAGAGGATCTTCCCAACGCATTTCATAGCCCAACGTTACTTGCTGTAAAGGAATATAGTCACCAATAACAGGGCTCCATAGTTTCATCCCTTCAATGTTACGAATATCAACCCGTTCATCATCTGGTAGGCGAGCTACAATCGGCATCAAGGTTGTACCATCTCGATACACGCCAATCGTTTTACCGGAGAATGACATAGCAAGAAACTCATCAACGTCGGACTTTGTCACGCCGTAACGTCTAGCTTGGCTCTCATTGAACTGTGGTTCAATAACTTTGGTGCGCTCTCGCCAATCGTGACGAACATTATAAGCTCCCTTGTCAGCGTGCATAATATCCATCACTTGTGTGGCAATTGACCGCAATACGGTTGGGTCAGATCCAACAATTCGAGCTTCAATTTTTGCACCGCCACCAGGACCCAATTCAATTTGCTTTAACTTGTAGTTAATTTCTGGGAAATTTTGGTCAACGTATTGTCTAAACCGCTCCATTAACGGGGCAAGAGCTTCATAACTTGCAACACGTGTTGTAATTTCACCATAGGCGGCATAGCTCTTTTCTGGAGCATAAGTCAACATAAAGCGCTGTAAACCTTTACCCGCCGTTGTAGTGATATGTTCAACATCATCTTGCTCAGACAACCAACGTTCCAATACTTTTAATTTGGTATTAGTTGCTCGTATATCTGTACCTTCTGGCATCCAAACATCAACCAAAAACATCGGCGTCGTTGATGATGGAAAGAAAGCTTGCTTTACATGGGTGAAACCATAAACACTGGCGACAAGAGCAAGAACTAAGATACCCATCGTCATCCACGCTCGTTTCATACAAAATTCTAAGAAGTTTTTGTAGATAACGAAAACCATACCGTTGTATGGATCACTGTCTTCTGAACCTTCTGCAAATTTTTGGCCTTTAAAGAAGAGATCAGCAAAAAATGGCGTCAGCGAGATAGCGGTGAACCAACTGAGCATCAGTGAAATAAGTAGTACCGTAAACAAGGTGCCACAGTACTCACCCGTTGCATCTTCGGATAAACCTATCGGCGCAAAAGCCGTTACCGCAATCACCGTTGCCCCTAATAGCGGCCATTTGGTTTGAGTAACGATATCAGTAGCCGCTTGCATTCGGGTACGTCCTTTTTGCGTCCCTATTAATATGCCCTCGACTACCACAATCGCGTTATCCACTAACATCCCTAGCGCTATGACTAATGCTCCGAGAGAAATTCGTTGTAGATCAATTCTGAAATACTGCATGAAAATGAACGTGCCAAACACCGTCAGCAACAAAATCAAACCGATTAATAGGCCTGAGCGCAGCCCCATGAAAAACAGTAGAACAATAATCACAATAGCAACGGCTTGGCCTAAACTCACCACAAAACCGCTAACGGATTTATCTACTTCTTTGGGTTGACTATAAATTTCCGAAATATCGATGCCAACTGGCTGCTGGTATTTTAGTTCCGCAAGTCGACGGTCGAATCGCTTGCCAACTTCAACCACGTTGACACCTTGAGAAAATGAAACGCCAACATTCAAGGCTAATTGACCATTAAAATTGATGATGTTACTTGGAACTTCAACATAACCACGTTTCACTTCAGCCACATCGCGTAAGTAAATCAGCCCTTTTGTACCGCTTTCGGTAAGTATTAAGTCTCCTAATTTATCAACATCATTAAACTCACCCGTCGGTTGGATACGAATGTACTCCTCACCAATGCGAATAGCACCAGCATCAGAGACCGCATTCTGTGTCGAAAGCAGGTTGAACACCGTTTGTGGAGAGAGCCCTAGCGAACTGATGCGCTTCATCGATATTTCAATAAACACTTTTTCTTGCTGCTGACCAGACACAGAAACCTTACTGATACCATCAACCAGTTCCAGTTCACGTCGCAAGTAATCCACATAATCGAGCAATTCTTTGTAGCTATATCCGTCACCAGTAATGGCGAGCAAGATACCGTATACATCACCGAAATCATCAATCACTTGCGGGTCATTAACACCAGGAGGTAATTGACCTTTAAGATCATTCACTTTACGGCGCAACTCATCCCATATTTGTGGAAGATCATCAGGACCATAGTTATTTTTCATGGTGACCGTGATTTGTGACAATCCACGACTTGAAATCGAGTTAACTTCGTCAACATAAGTTAATTGTTGAATCGCTTTCTCTATCGGATACGTTACTTCTTCTTCCACTTGTTGCGGCGTTGCACCAGGATAAGCTGTCACCACCATGGCATCTTTGATAGTGAAAGCAGGGTCTTCTAAGCGCCCTAATCCAAAGAATGCAGATACACCGCCAATCAGGAATATAAGCGACAGCATCCAACTGATGACACGGTTTCTGATAAAGTATGCTGCGACACCTTTTACATCGTCATCACTTTGAGGCGTATGTTGTTGATTACTCATTACCTGCCTCCTGCTTAACCACTTCCACTACCGTTCCTTCACGCAGTCTAGATAGACCAGCCGTCACGACCGTATCTGAAGCACTAAGTCCATCAAGTACTTGTACACTCGCCATTGAAGCCTTCCCCAGCATCACATGCTTTTTACTCACAGTATTATCATCATTTAATATCCAAACGAATTTGTTATCTCGTTCTAAACCATCACCATCGGCATTAAATACCGCTTCAATTGGCACACTTACGCCTGCATTTAGCTGTAATCCAGCCTGACCACCTTGAGTGGTGACTTCCACTGCCATACCGTCCAAAATATATTCTTGATCAGGCATCGGTAAGGAAAGCGTCACAGAGAAGGTACCAGTAGCGGGGTTAGGTTCTGTCGTAAATTCCTTGACCATAGCAGTATAAGTATTCCCGCTAGGGACTCGTACAAGCGCCTCCATTCTTTCTAGTCCAACGGATTTAGGTTGGCTGATATAAAGACGATCAGGCAACTGAATTAACACTTCAACGGAATCAATGCTGTGAATATTGACTATCTGTTGCCCTACTTGCACATTCTCAAATTGATCCGCATTGACTCGCGAAATAATACCGTCAACGGGAGCCTTAAGCTGGGTGAAAGACAAGCGTAACTTTGCAAGGTCTAACTCGGCTTTAGCAATTTGGCGTTGAGCGGCGATTTCGTCAAACTGTGACTTAGCAAGCAAGCCTTTTTCGACCAAAGGACTTGAACGTGTATATTGACTATCAATGACCGTAAAGCGTGCCTTAGCGTTATCAACATCCAATTGATAATCGGTTGGATCTAATGTAGCAAGCACATCTCCTTGCTTAACTCTATCCCCTTCTTTTATCGTCAGTTGGTTTATTTCTCCCGCCACACGAAAGCTCAGATGAGAGCGATCGGCAGCATTAGCAACCGCAGGAAAATACAGGCTATCACTGAGTTTTTCACTACCCAACTCAACAACTTTCACCCGTGTCACCATGTCTCGCTCTGAGGTATCTGCCTTTTCACATCCAGTGAGTAGCACTGAAGATGAAAGCACACACAACATTATCCATTGCTTCATCTTACAGTCCTCGCTCTTTAATCCATTCACGCACTTTAATACCTTGCGAAATACCACTAACGCCAGAAATAACGATTCGGTCACCATCATTTAGGCCTGAGAGCACTTGGTTTTCAGCGTTCAATTCAACCAACGCTTTTTCAACGACACCTTCTTCAGTGACTCGCCAAACGCATTGTTGTCCATTCTCATCAAAAAGTGCTGAAGTTGGAATACGTGTTGCACTGGCTTTCGCTGCAACTATTCGAACGGTACCGACCATCCCGGGCAATATGCCTATGTCTGTCGGACGCTCCATCACCATCGTGACTTTATAAGAACCTGTTTTTGAATCAGCCTCAGTATCCACTTCTTGAAACTGCAATTGGAATTCTCGTTCAGGGAAAGAGTCAAACCTCACTGTTGCTACGGAATCGGCCCCATTAGCAAAACGGTTTAGCAAGTGGTCTGGTAGTTGGAAAATCACTTTTAAGATTTGATTGGTTTGAATGTTCATCACACCTTGCTTAGCCGCAAGGAATTCATGATTTTCAGCAGGAATAAGCGAGATAGTGCCAGCATAGGGCGCAACTAACTGGGTATAACGCAAGTTGGCTTTCGCCTGCTCCCACATCGCTTTTGCCGAATTATGGTTTGCCTGCGCTTGGTCAAAATCTTGCTCTGAAACAACTTTATCTTTTCTAAGTTTTTTATATCGCTCGTACTGCACATCCGCTAACTTAAAATTAGCTTGAGCTTGTTGCTCTAACAGTGAATATTCATCTGGGTTTAACTTGGCAAGGACATCACCTTGCGCTACTTGTTGACCGGCGGTCACATCAATTGATTCAAGTAATCCAGGAACGCGAAATGCTAAAACAGCCTTATCTCCGGCTTCTGTTGTAGCTGGAAAAGTTCTTTCAAATTGGGTATTGCCAACAGAGACAGAGAAGAGTTTGGCTGGGCGTGAATCTGGCTCAGGCACGGGGGGTAATTCCTTACCACACCCTGACAGTATTGCCAGAGTCACCAGCAAGAAAACAGGAGGTTTGTACATGCTATATCATCCATTTTTACAGTTTATCTAAAAATAGATGAATCCTATCGAGATAGCGAGAAAGATTCCGTTAATTTCTATAAAAATTAACCATTTGAGAACTAAAATAGGTCTAGTTCTCAAACGGGAAGTTAACGTCGTAATCTAAAGCTTACTAAACTCTCGGTTTACTTTGAATGCTTCAGAGGTAACGTACGCCTCCATTTGACGAACTGTCCCCTCTACTTGACGTAAGTCTTGATCTAACGTGTCCAATAATGCTTCTGCGGTTTGTCCTTGTTCCCAAGGCTTGTTCTTTAATTTGTGTTCACGTTGACTTTTGAGTGTTTCTACATATTGAACGGGCTGTTTCTCTAGCATTAACGTTAATGCTAGGTAAGCTAATGCCACTAAGAAAAAACCACCCAATAGCGAAGCAGAAATCACCAAAATACGAACCAGCCAAACTTCAAGCCCGAGGTAGTTTGCAAGCCCTGCGCAAACACCAGTAATTTTTCCATTCACGGTATCACGGTACAGTTCTCTAGCCATTATTTCGCCTCCAATTCGGGGACTCTGCGTCCAGTATACGCTCTAAGGTTTCAACACGACTCTGTAAGCCTTCTGCTTTTTGCGACAGCGCTTTCAAGCGTTCAAAATCTTCCTGAGAAAGTGCATTACCTGAACTTTTCTTACTGCGATAATGAAGAAATAACCACAATGGCGCGACAAAGATGAGGAAAACAATCAATGGCCCTGCGATGAAAAATGATGACATATGTCACTCCTCGTTATTTATTTTGATCCATTTGCTGTTTAAGCTTTGCTAGCTCTTGTTCAATTTCGTCTTGTGCTTGCAGTTCAGCAAATTCTTGATCCAAAGTCTTTGCATTACCCGATTTTGCGTATAAATCCGCTTCCGCTTCCAGTTCATCCACTTTGCGTGAATATTGTTCAAACTTCGCCATCGCTTCGTCAGTGCGGCTAGTATGTAGATGACGTTGAACATCACGACGGTTATGAGCGGTTTGGCTACGAATGGCCAATGCTTGTTGTTTGGCTCTGGTTTCGGAGATTTTCGTTTCTAATTTACCGATTTCACCGGTTAGTTTGTCAATCGTTTCTTCCACCAGCGTCTGTTCAGTATGCAAGCCTTTGATTATTTCTTGCAATTTTTTCTTTTCAATCAACGCCGCTCGCGCTAATTCTTCACGCTGCTTACTAAGCGCTAGCGTCGCTTTTTGTTGCCAATCTACTATTTGCGCATCCATCGCATCAACTTTACGCGCCAATTCTTTTTTATCCGCAATGGCTTTGGCTGAATTGGTTCGCACTTCCACCAATGTATCTTCCATTTCTTGAATGATAAGGCGGATCATTTTTTCTGGATCTTCCGCTTTATCTAATAATGCGCTGATGTTTGAATTTACGATATCTGCAAAACGAGAAAAAATACCCATGATGAATCTCCTTACTGGTAATACACTTTGAACACATCAAAGCTTTATGATGTAAATGTATAAACAACATTCATGCCAGCATTTAATTCATTATTAATCAAATAGTTAAGCAATTGATTAATAATAATCACATTGTGCTATGATAAAAAAAACCAACTATTGGTAAATTTAACCTGACCATTTTCAAATGTTTGGAGAGATAAAGTATGCAACAAAACTTAATTGGAGAATCCCCAAGCTTTCTCTCGGTATTGGATAAGGTCTCAAAGCTGGCTCGTATTGATCGACCCGTTTTAATCGTTGGTGAACGCGGTACAGGTAAAGAGTTGATCGCTCAACGGCTGCACTATTTGTCTAAGCGCTGGGACCAACCACTTATTTCACTCAACTGCTCAACGCTCAGTGAAGGGTTAATCGACTCCGAATTGTTTGGTCATGAATCAGGCGCTTTCACTGGCTCAAAAGGACGCCACCAAGGGCGCTTTGAACGCGCAGAAGGAGGAACTTTGTTTCTCGATGAACTCGCCACAGCACCATTTTCAGTGCAAGAAAAATTGCTCAGAGTAATTGAATATGGGCAATACGAACGCGTCGGGGGTAGTCACTTATTGAATGCCAATGTACGCGTCGTTTGTGCCACTAACGCTGATCTTCCTCAATTAGCGAAACAAGGTAAGTTTCGTGCAGATTTACTCGACAGGTTAGCGTTCGATGTGATCCAACTGCCACCACTGAGGGAAAGAAAAGAAGACATTATTCTACTCGCCGAGTACTACGCCATAAAAATGTGCCGAGAACTCAATCTAAGTTTATTCGTTGGGTTTGGCTTTGATGCAATACAGCAACTTCAGCACTATGCTTGGCCCGGTAACGTGCGAGAACTAAAAAACGTTGTAGAACGCGCTGTCTATCAACACGGTGATACTGAACAACCTATTGATAACTTGATATTTGACCCATTCACCAGTCAATGGCATCTACAAGATGATGGCAATAATAACGCAATCAACCATACTAGTGATAGCCACTTTGATTTTCCTATGGATTACAAAAAATGGCAGGAAGAGCAGGACAAAATACTGCTGACCCAAGCTCTCGAAAAGAGCAAATTTAACCAAAGACAAGCGGCAGAATTGTTGGGGTTGAGCTACCACCAATTACGAGGCATGGTAAGAAAATACCAACTCGTAGGAATGAATAGTGATTAACCCTGTGTTTAGTACAACAAAAAATGGTAGATTATCAGGATTTTGAGGCATAATGATTAGCTTTGTTTGCCTTATTTCTCACAGTTATTTTTCATTATGAAAACATTATTACGATTCACGCTAGCAATATGCAGCTTTAGCCTACTCGCAGGCTGTGGCGATCAAATTGACCATAGTAAAATTCGCCAAAGCGGATTCGTATATTGTGGTCACGGCAGCCCTACAACGTTTAACCCTCAGCTGGTTGATAATGGCATCACATCAGAAGCGCTGAGCCCACAACTGTATGACACTCTATTGCAGCTAGACGCTGATACCTTGCAACCGCTACCCAATTTAGCAACCAGTTGGAGCGTGAATAAAGCCGGCACTGAATATACATTTAATCTTAGATCTGGTGTTTACTTTCAAACCACCGCTTGGTTTAGCCCTACGCGTGAGTTGAACGCCGATGATGTGACATTCAGCTTTCGGCGCATTATCGATTCAACCAATCCCTTTCATTACGTAAATGGTGGCGCTTATCCATGGTTTGCTGGTATTGATTTCAAAAATCTGTTGATTGATGTTCAAGCCATTGACGATCTAACGGTCAAATTTATCCTTAGTCGCCCTGACAACTCATTTTTATCCAACATATCAACAAGCCATGCGGTCATTCTATCTTACGAATATGCAAACCAATTGATTATTGATGATGAAAAGGCCTTGATAGATAGCTTGCCTGTCGGCACGGGGCCGTTTTATCTTGATGAATTTAAAGTCAATGATCTCATTCGTCTACGTCGCAATGGTCGTTACTGGAATGGCCCTGCAAAAATGGAACAGGTGGTATTTGATATTTCAAATAGAGGTACTGGTACATTGGCAAAATTACTGCGACACGAATGTGATGTGCTAAGTTCCCCGATCTCAAGTCAGATACCTATTGTTGAGCAACAACCTGAGCTCACACTTCAAGCGAAGCCAGCAATGAATGTTGCATTTATCGCGGTTAATACCTCACACCCTGCACTGCATAATGCCAGTGTGCGTAAAGCGCTGAATTTCGCTATCAACCGCCAAAATATCTTAGACTCGGTCTACTACGGCACTGGCAGTATTGCTTATAATCTTCTGCCGCCATCATCTTGGGCCTATCAAAAAGATAGTATTCAAATTCGTTATGACCGCAACTATGCTATCGCGTTGCTTAAAGAAGCAGGATATTACGGCAACTTGGAGCTCACCATGTCTGTACCAACGGAGCCAAGAGCGTACAATCCAAGCCCACGCAAAACAGCAGAGTTAATTCAAGCAAACTTCGCCGACATAGGAATAAAACTAAACTTGCTGACTGAAGACCGCCTAAATCGGTCTGATATGGTACAAAACGAAAATGTTGACCTATTTTTGACGGGCTGGATTGGCGATACCGGAGATCCTGATAACTTTTTAAGACCACTGCTCTCTTGTAACTCAAACCGTGCAGGTCTTAATGTCGCCATGTGGTGCAATAACGATTTTGATTTCCTATTAGATTTAGCCTTAGAAGTCGATAAAACACGCTACCGACTGAATTTATACAAACAGGCACAGAATATTTTGAACGAAGAATTCCCCGTGATCCCACTGGCACACGGAATGCAATTCAAAGCCTATAACAGTAACTTAACTGGCTTTAAGTTGAGTCCATTTAATGTTCAACCATTCAACCGTGTTGAGAGGGTGAAATAGTGTTTTTATATACCGTTCGTAGGCTCAATTTATTTATCATCACGTTGCTGATTTTAACACTGGTCGGGTTTCATCTACTACGATTAGACCCTACATCACCGTGGGCAATGCAAGGTTTTTGGTCCGGCTGGTCGACTTACTTAAGTGAGCTTATGCAGCTAAATTTTGGGGTCAATCACAATGGTGTTGCCATTGTCGATGAGCTGGCCGTCGTCTTTCCTGCTACATTAGAACTGTGTTTAATCGCATTCACACTGTCGCTATTAATTGGTATTCCACTCGGTACATTAGCCGGCATGAAACAGGGCAAATGGATCGATACCGTCATTTCATTTACTTCCATGTCAGGGTATTCCGCGCCGCTTTTTTGGGTTGCCCTACTGATGATTATGGTGTTCTCACTACACTATGAAATGTTCCCCGTTGCTGGACGATATGATCTTCTCTACCAAGTCGAACATGTCACCGGTTTTGCTTTGATTGATGCTTTTTTTGCTGAAGGAGTCTACCGCGCTCATGCATTGCAAAGCGTTATTGAACATATGGCTTTACCCTGCTTCGTTCTCGCTTTAGCTCCCACGACGCAAGTCGTGCGTTTAATGAGAGCCTCCGTTGCGGATGTGATGTCGCAAAATTATATTCGTGCAGCAAGGATTAAAGGTCTAAGCAATCATGAAATTGTTACCCAACATGTGCTTAGAAATGCGATCCCTCCGATTATTCCTAAATTTGGCGTGCAATTATCGGGCATGCTTACTCTGGCTATTATTACCGAATCTATTTTCAACTGGCCTGGAATTGGGCGTTGGCTGCTAGATGCCCTATCAAATCAAGATTACGCATCGATTCAAGCCGGCGTGATTGTGGTAGGCGTATTAGTACTGGCTGCCAACACCCTATCTGATTTGATTGGCGCCATGATCAACCCGCTAGTAAGGAAGGAATGGTATGCTAACAAATAACGTATATCAGGAAGAGCATATCCCAACGCAGTTTGAGCGTTTTTGGCGCAGCTATCGTGCCAACAGTTTGGCGATGTTTGGGCTATGGTGCTTAGTACTTATTGTTTTAATTACAGTAACGTCACCTTGGATAACGCCTCATGATCCGCAACTCCAAAGCGGAGAGTTACTCATTCCTCCTTCGTGGGATCCAGCCGGAACTGTTGAATATTTCCTTGGTACTGATGATTTAGGGCGAGATATTATCTCTCGCTTAATTGATGGCTCTCAGTTCACCTTTGGTGCTGCCGTTATCATTACATTAATTGCTGCATTGATAGGCTGCTTTATCGGTATCATGGCAGGTATGACCAAGGGGCTTCTATCAAGTACATTGAATCACTTACTCGATACGGTGATGTCCATCCCCTCTCTGCTTTTGGCCATTATCTTCGTTGCTTTACTCGGGTTTGGTGAGTTCAATATATTACTCGCCATTGGTTTAGCTCTCATTCCACGTTTTATACGCTCAGTCTATATTGCGGTCCATAACGAAGTTGAGAAAGATTATATCCTCGCCGCACGATTAGATGGTGCCAATGATTTTTATTTATTGTGGAACTCCATTTTACCCAACGTGCTTGCTGTCATTGCAAGCGAAATGACACTTGCTCTGTCGGTTGCTATTTTAGATATTTCAGCGCTTGGATTTCTTGGGCTTGGCGCGCAGGCACCAAGTACTGAATGGGGAGCAATATTGGGTGATTCCGTAGAGCTGATTTACTTAGCACCTTGGACCGTTACCCTACCCGGGCTGGCCATTATGTTTACGGTTATCACCATTAACCTAGTCGGTGAAGGCGTACGCCAAGCTTTAAATGCAGGGGTTGAATAATGCCGTTATTAGATATTCGCCACCTCACCATTGAAATCGATACACCGCAAGGCTTAGTTAAAGCGGTTGACCGCATGAGTTTGACCATGAATGAAGGTGAAATTCGCGGCCTAGTGGGTGAGTCAGGTTCAGGAAAAAGTCTCGTAGCAAAAGCTATTGTTGGTATCTGCAAAGATAACTGGACGGTCACCGCAGACCGAATGCGTCTGGGCAATATTGATTTGTTGCAACTGACTGCACGAGAACGCAGACGCGTCATTGCCCGCGATATTGCCATGATCTTTCAAGAACCATCAACCTGTTTGGACCCATCAGAAGAAGTCGGCAAGCAGTTGATAGAGTCCATTCCATCTCGAACCTTTGAAGGCAAATGGTGGCAACGTTTCAAATGGCGTAAAAAACAAGCCAAGGCTTTACTACATAAGGTCGGCATTAAAGATCATACTCGCGTCATGAACAGCTACCCTTATGAACTGACCGATGGGGAATGCCAAAAAGTCATGATTGCAATGGCGATTGCAACCAAACCAAAATTGTTGATCGCCGATGAACCGACCAACGATTTAGACCCGATCACTCAATCGCAAATTTTGCGTTTGTTGAGCCGCATGAATCAAGTCAATAACACCACTATTTTGTTAATTGGCCACGACTTAACGACCATCACACAATGGGCGACACGCATTACGGTCATGTATTGCGGGCAATCTGTTGAATCAGCCGATACCCCAAAAATTTTGAGTGAGCCCAAGCACCCCTATACTGTCGCATTGCTTAAAGCGATGCCTGACTTTAGTGACTGGATTCCCCATAAAGAAAAACTACAGTCTTTGCCCGGTTCTATTCCACCACTACAACATTTACCAATTGGTTGTCGCTTGGGGCCTCGTTGCCCATATGCTCAACGCCAATGCGTTGAAATACCTTATCCGCAACGGATAAAAAACCATAAGTTTTCTTGTCACTTTCCGTTAAATATGGAGCAATCATCATGAGCATGACCACTTCACTGCTAGAAGTTAACGGATTATCCAAAGATTTCGTCACTCGATCTGGACTGTTTCGCAAGAAAATACAGCACGCGGTGAAACCGGTCAGCTTTACCCTCGATGCAGGACAAACGATCGGCTTTATTGGTCAAAATGGTTCAGGTAAATCGACGCTAGCACGGATGATCTCCGGTATGGTTGAACCTACTTCTGGAGAAATCCGAGTAAATGGTGAGCTTCTTGAGCACAAAGATTACTCAACGCGTTGTAAACTCATTCGCATGATTTTCCAAGACCCGAATACATCATTAAACCCGCGTATTCAGATCGGACGCATTCTTGAAGGGCCACTCAAACGAAATACTAATATGCCCGTCGAGGCTCGCATGAAGCGCGTAAAAGAGACGCTTTTACGGGTTGGTTTATTGCCAGAACATGCTTATTTCTATCCGCAGATGTTAGCGACAGGACAAAAGCAACGTGTCTGCTTAGCTCGCGCCCTTATTCTGCAACCGTCGATCATTGTCGCGGATGAAGCACTCAATGGCTTAGATATGGCAATGCGTTCACAGATCATCAATCTGTTTCTAGAGCTACAAGAAGAAATGGGCGTTTCATTTGTCTATGTTTCTCAACACATTGGTATTGTGAAGCACATTACCGACAAAATTATGGTGATGCATGAGGGCGAAGTCGTCGAATCTGGCGATACTCAAACGGTATTAGCCAATCCAGAACACCCGATCACTCAGCGTATGATTGAAAGCCATTTCAATAAAGCGCCTTACTTCAAATAGGAAAAACTTTGCTAGGGAAAGTGAGATTAGCGGCCTGTTTATTGCTCGTTTTTAGCACTTCCGCTTGGGCCTATAACGAAACATGGAAGAACAAAAGCTTTATCAGTAAGGCGTTCGTCCAAGTTGCATTGCGTAACGAATATAACGCAGGCAAATACCCCTTAGTCAAATGGACACAACCGGTAAAAATATGGGTACAGCATGATGTGCCCGATAAAGCCTTGCACGACGAGCTAGTTGACTTACATATTCAACACTTGGCATTGGTAACACAACACCCTATTTATCGAGTCTCTAACCGTGATGAAGCCAACGTAACGTGGATTTTTACCAAAGAAGCCAAATGGGACAATGAGGTAGCAACACATATCGGCAAAAGCAGCTTGGGGGTTTTAAATAGTGCAATCTGTATCGCCAACTACACAACCGATATTGACACTCATGAGATCATCAAAGCGGTAATCATTATTCCTGTCGATAAAGCCCATGAGCGCGGTAAACTACTCGCTTGTATTGTTGAAGAAATAACGCAAGTACTTGGCCTACCTAATGATTCACAACAAGCCTACCCTTCAATATTTAATGATGAAACACCGGAAGAACTATTGTCTCCACTTGACGTTATCTTATTGAGTATGCTTTATGACAAACGACTAAAAACGGGGATGCAAGAAAAGGAAGTTAAAAGCGTTATTCAGTCGATACTTAAAGAGTATGAACAACAGGGTGTACTGAATAATGCTGTCACCCTGTCAAAATCCGCACCTCTTTATCAGCTCATAGGCTATTGAGCCACCGATAAAAATCAACCACCAAACTCATCGACTACTAATAAATTGAGCGCTCTGATAGGTTGTGGATTAACGCTGCTTTGCTTGCTGCTTCTTCAATTCAAAATCGAACTCATCAGGAAACAGTACCACGCCTTCTTCACGTTCGTTAGGAAATACAACCACAGAAAGTTCATCATCTTCTAGGCCTGTGGTCCAGCGACTGTGCCACTTATTAAGAGAGATTGATTCAGGTTGGCATGCTTCCCATTCACCAGTTGCCCACGCTGCTGCGAACTCTTGATTTGGCCACACAGGCACACAATCATCATCTTCCGTGTTCAGCATCACACAACCGTGTTCGTCTTTTAGAATCCAAACTTCACGATTCACTACTATTTCTTTAACACAATATTTAAAGCGATCTTCTTCATTGTAGCGATTGATGGTTTCGATCTGTTCTGCGCTAAGTGCTTTCGCCATAATCATTCTCCGGTTGTCTCATAGAAAACGCCCACAGTGTAACACTGCGGGCGTTTTATTTATCGTAAATTTAAGGGATGAGCTTACTATACTAATTCAGCTTGAAGCCAAGGCCAGCCTTGCTTCTTACGGCTTAGCGTATTTTCCATCATCAACATGCCATCTTTCTGGTGCTTAGCTAGCTTCTCAGCCCACTCACCAGTGTAAAGCAAACGGGTTTGCGCAGTAGTGATATCGGTTAGCATCACAGCAGCAAAAGCAAGATTGTCTTCTTCACAGCGACGAACAAGATCCGCTTCAATTGCTTCAATCATGCCATCAACCTGCTCAAGCGTTGCTAGTTCCACTTGGCCTACCACAACATCACGGCCGTTAAATGGATAGCCTTTTAGATCTTTTTCTACCAATTCAGCAGCAGACAAGCCTTCAATATCTGTTTTCGCAATAAGAAGATCTTTAATGAATGCGTCAACGTCTTGTACATCAGCAATTTCAGCCAGTTCTGCAACTGCATCTTTGTCTTTTTGCGTACACGTTGGTGAAGCAAAACCGACCGTGTCAGACAAAATTGCAGACATCATTAGTTTAGCAACCTGTTGAGAAATCGTGTGACCTTCAATCTTGAACATGTTGAACAGAACAGTGTTAGTACAACCAACAGGCCAGATCCAAGCTTCCATTGGGTTTACTGTCATCACGTCACCTAGACGGTGGTGATCAACAATACCTAAGATTTCAGCTTCAGCGACATCGTTAGGTGCTTGTGCTAGATCTGAGTAATCTACTAACCAAATTTTTTCACCAGCAACAGAAGTGCGTAATTCTGGAGACTCTGCGCCAGCGACTTCTAGGATGTGCTGAGTTTCGCGATTGATTTCACCTTGACGGATCGGCATAGCCTCTTGACCACGAGCTTTTAGCAGCTCAGTTGCCACAAGTGCACTACAAATACTATCGCTATCTGGGTTCTTATGACCGACAACTAGAATCATCTTTCTTCCTATTTATTGCTATTTGATTTGATGGCCTATCTATGTTGATAGGCGAAATTGCTCATAAAGGCCGTTACTTTACCTTATTTTCAGAATTTGTCATGAGTTGCTACTAAGAAATTCTTTTCAAAAATTAACAACTCTCAATTGCGAACAATTCTCAATAGCATATAATGATAACAATTCTCATTTCACCAACATGAGCAATGAATTTTATAAGGTGTGCTATGAACTCAATCAAATGGTCTAACTCAGCTTTTGCTCCCTCACAATTTAACTGTGGTTACCAACGGTTAGCTCTGCCATTGTTATTGATCATATTGCTGTTTAATGAGCATACTCGCTCGCTCTCATTAAGCGCTCTTTCTGATGCATTCTGGGCCGTATCAACTTATGTCGCGTTGACCTTGACCTGCTATCACTACTTATCTCGTTATATGAGCTCTGCTCACTGGCTGGTTTTGGCGTACCAACAATCAAGGCACATCCAAGTTATTATTGCTTCTTTACTGGGTGCGCTGCCCGGATGTGGTGGAGCCATTGTCGTTACAACGCAATTTGTTAGCGGACGCGTTGGTTTTGGGGCATTGGTTGCGGTATTAACCTCTACCATGGGGGACGCAGCATTTTTACTATTGGCAAGTAAACCACTCACAGGATTGGGCGTTATTAGTATCGGAATTATTACTGGTTGTCTGACCGGATTTGTGATCAATTATTTTCATGATGATGCCTTCTTACGCCCACAGAAAAGTCAGCTTCAGCTATCACCACCAACAAACTCTCCATCACAACATGTGCAATCAACAGCGCTGAATTTGCAAGGGCTGTTTTGGAAACTATTGTTGATCCCCACTTCTTTTGTTGCGCTCGCCGGATCGTTCCAAATTGATCTTAATGTATTTTTCAATTTAAAGGCTCAAACCATGCAATGGATAGGAGCAATACTTGCCATTATTAGCATGCTACTTTGGTCTCTCACCACAGAACTCGACAGTTATCAATCCACCGTCTCTGAAGATAAAAAAGTGCAAAGTGCCCACCCTATTCAAAAAGCTGCACAAGATACTCACTTTGTCAGTGCGTGGGTCATCATTGCTTTTCTATCATTTGAATTGATTCGTCATTTTTCTGGCTGGGAGCCGATTAAAGATTTAGCTGAATGGGCTGAATGGATGCCTTTACTAGGCGTCGTTGTGGGTTTATTACCAGGTTGTGGGCCTCAAATATTAATCACTAGCTTATACCTTTCTGGTGTAGTGCCATTCTCAACCCAAATTTCAAATGCGATCTCTAACGATGGTGACGCGCTTTTTCCTGCCATTGCATTAGCACCCAAAGCAGCGATACTCGCCACAGTGTACACCTCAATACCAGCTTTAATCGTAGGATATGGATGCTATTGGTGGTTTGAAATGTAATACCAAACACAGATTAGCGTTTGGTTACATTTCATATTAAACACTGTACCTAAATGACTTGAAGTAGGAGAGGTATACAAAGTGTAAAGCAATACCAAATCCTAACCTGAAGTAATAACAGCACGACTGGTTAAACCGCTCGCCAGTGGCACTTCCAGCACCTGAACCGGCTCTACTGATAATTTTTCTCCAGACCAGTAATCATACCAATCCACCGCATAATTGGCCGTTAAGGTGTAATCTTGAGCTTTACCACCATAGTTAAACAAACAGTGCAAATCATTACGATCGGTGAGTTTCAAGAAAGCATGATTAAGCGCCAACGACGTTAATTTTGCCGATTCCTGATTATGTTTGTGCCTAATCATTAGTTTAATTAAGCTCTGTTTCGCAAAACTGGTTAGATCCGGAAGTGGGTCACCTGAAAGCAGTAAGCCACCACAGGCGAGCAGTACATTACGGTGGAATTCGTAGTTTGCGCGCTCAGTCGATTGATTCGGTAAAGAAGTGAACGTGGCACAATCAGGATCAATTTGCCATAACTTACGATGCTGCCAACTTCGGTAGAAAGCCTCTTTCGCTATTTGCTCAAAACGATGTGCGCAGCGCTCGACATCATCCGATACCCGCATCGCATCCACCAAACCTAATGATGGCCACATCGGCGCATTACAGCCCAATAACCAGGCATCTCCCGCCCCCTCGGCAATGGCTTGCATTCCAAGTCGATACGCTTCAACCCCCGTAACTCCTGTTTGGTAGCGACGACCTTTGAGTGTCCCCCAATAATTAGCATCTAGTTTGAATAACTCGACGCCCCACTCTTCTCGCATGGTTTTAACAACATAAGTTAAGTGCTCCTGCACTTCGGGATTGGAAGTATCTAAAATATACCAAGGTGTACAACGCCAGCCTCCATAGGTAACTTCGTCTGCTTTCATTGGCTGGCGATTTGCACCTTGTACGAACCAATCGGGGTGTTCTTTAAATACCTGAGATTCTGCTTGAGCGATAAATGGAGCCAGCCAGATCGCCGGTTTTTTCCCCGCTTGCTTGATATCTTCAATGACGGATTTTACACCACGAGTAAATTTATCCGACGGGGTTAGCCAATCTCCCATAAATGCTTGATAACCGTCATCAAGTAATACCCATTCGAGCTCCGCCAGCTCCCCTTGCATACAAGCTACATTTGATATGACGTGCTGCTCTGTTACGTCTGCATAATAAGCATACCAAGAACACCAGCCGATAGGTGCTTGCTGGGTAACCCCTGAACGAGGCTGATGATGCACCATAATATGTTGAGCATACTCGTGATAAAGCGTAGATAACGACTCCCCTCTTAAGATAACCACCGATTCTAATTGATTTTCGGCCCAATCTTGTGGGTGCGTATTTTCCCCATCAATAGCAGCAACGAGGTAAGAATGTCCTCTCTCTTCAATCATCTCAAAGTATCCGGCAAAACGATGACATGAAGTAAAACCGAACAGTTGATAGCCTGTAGATTCTTCAACCACCAAATAGTTGTAGTACCGTTTTGTATCTTGGGGGGAATAGATACGATAGCTTAAGCTGTTATCTGGACAGCGACCTACATCTTGCGGGTAGTGTGGCTGGCCTGCCGTTTGCGCTAACATTTGGAAACCATCGCCGATCACTTTCGCGTCAGATTCTACGTCGAATAAGAGACGAAATAATGCATAGCGATCAGAAATCGGGGAATTGTGAATTCCCGCATAGGAAAAATGAAGTTCACAACCTTGCAGCTCAGCATTCAAATCCGATTGGAGTAGTTCCACTTCTCGATGGCACGGTAGCAGTATTGTTGTCATGGTAACCTCAGCAAAAATGACTGTTATTAACAGTGTCTAATGAATTAATAACTCAGTTAGTTAATTGGGTCACGTTTTATCTTGGTTAACTACTTATCAACCGATTTGTTCAATAATAAGAAAGAATAATGCCAGCTCAAAGGCTGGCATTGCAATATCACTTAAGATGTAAGTCTCTGCTAGGGTTAGACGACTTCTAGTGGTCCACCGAACGACGTTACTGGCGGCACTTTACCGGTAAACTTCTCGAAGTCGACAATACACGTATTGGCTGAAGTCGCCTGCGCTAGCTCAGATGACCCCACATCTAACGTTAAGGTATTTGGATCACCATAAGTACAGATAGCACCATCTTTCTCGCTTAACGGCCCATACCATGCACCTTCTTCGATACGAATGATACCACGAGGGTAGCTATCTGATAGCACAGCCCCAGCAAGTAACTGACCACGATCGTTATATACTCGAACCAAATCGCCGTCTTTAATACCTTTTTCCTTAGCATCAATCGGGTTGATATAGACAGGTTCACGACCTTGCACCGCGTAAGTTGCACGATACTCTTCAGATTCACACATTTGTGAATGCAGGCGTTTATCAGGGTGACAAGACTGTAACCAGTACGGGTGTTTTTCCGAACCTGGACCGCCATGAGAACGTTCGGTTTTCTCAAACCACATTGGGTGATCTTGGCAATGTTCATAACCATAACGCCCGATTTTACGTGACGTAATTTCAATGAAACCTGATGGCGTACCTAGCGCGTTGATCTCTGGATCTTTACGGAAATCCGCATGACGAACCCAAGGTTTGCCTTCACCAAAATCAAGCACGCTTTGCTCCCAGAATGCATCAAATTCCGGTAGTTCAAATTTACCAGCATTGGCTTTCTTACAATCTTCATACAGTGAGCGTACCCACTCCATTTCATCCATTCCACGAGTAAATTCCTCATGGCGGCCAAAACGGCGAGTCAGTTCAGTGAAAATCTCAAAGTCAGTACGAGATTGGAACAACGGATCAACCAAACGATGCATTGCAATCAAACCCTTACCTGAGTACGAGCCGTAAACGTCGATATCATTGCGCTCGAACTGTGTACAAGCTGGCAGTACGATATCAGAGAAACGACATGTTGCAGTCCAAGCAAAATCAACTGTTACTACGGTTTGAAGCTTGCGGAATGCTTTCTTCATGCGGTTACGGTCTTGATGATGGTGCCACGGATTATTACCCGAGATAACCATCATCTTATAATCCGGCAATTTTACTTTTGAACCGTTATAACGGATCTCTTTACCGGGTTCTAACAAACAGTCCACCCAACGCGCAACTGGAATGGTTTTACTGTAGCCGTTGTAGTTCTCGTTATCCCATTTCGGTTTAGAACCGGTATCCAAGTTACGAGGAAAACCACCTGGCGCAGCAAAGCCGGTTGATGACACACCAATACCTGAATAATGGTGTCCATAAGAAATACCACCACCAGGTAGGCCAATTTGACCAACCATCGCCGCAATAACCGCGCCCGCCCAGTATGGCTGTTCACCATGCTCTTGACGTTGGATACACCAACCAAACAGCAACTGCGTGCGGCCATTAACTAACATGCGAGCGAATTCGCGGATTTTCTCAGCGTTTACACCACAGATCTCAGCCGCCCACTCTGGGGTTTTAACGACTTTATCTTTCGTTTCACCTTGCACATACTGAATGAAGGTATCAAAACCTAGACAGTATGTTTTAATGAACTCTTTGTCGTAAAGATCTTCGTTATAAAGCACATGCGCCACCGCCAACATAAACGCCACATCAGTCTGTGGGTTAATGTATAAGTGGTCGTTTTCTAGGAAACGTTGTGTTTTGTTCTTGACTGGATCGACCGACAGTACGTTTATCTCCCCTTTTGCTACCTTTTCTTTTAACTGCTCAAGGTAAGGGAAGGATTGGTGAGTTTCACAGTTCCAACCAACTTGGAGGTTTTTGACAGGGTCGGTTGCCCACAGCACAATATTGTCTGAATTTTCTAAGATTTCAGACCACGATGTACCTTGAGCATACACTTCGGTTGAACCCAATACGTAAGGCAAAATCGTTTGACCTGCCCCTGTCGAGTAGTCACCGACTTTGCTGATGAAGTTACCGTGCATACCTACGCCACGTTGCATCATCGCCGTACAGTTGTGGAAAGAACCAGTCTGGTTCCAACCCGTTTGACCTGCGTGCAATGCCCATGGGCCATAATCTTTCTGAACACGTTCCAGTTCACGATAAAATAGGTCCAACGCTTCATCCCAAGTCACTCGGATGAAACGATTATTACCACGCGTTTCTGCGCTGTACTTATGCTTCTTCAACCAATCAAGACGAACCATTGGGTAACGCACACGTGAAGGGCTATAAATAATGCCCTTAATGCCGTTAAGCATATCGGTTGGGTGAGTATCAGACTCTAACGGTTTGATCTCTTGAACTTTACCCGCGTAGATATGGGCGCGAAATGCGCCCCAGTGAGAACCGGATACTTTCCACGTTCCTGTTGTTTCTGCGGCATTAGCTGCTGTCGAGGCCAGTAAACTAGGGCCAATAACCGACGCCGCGCTGGTGGTTGCTACACCTTTAAGAAAACTTCTTCGTGTAATAGCCATTTTAAAAACTCCGTGTGACGTTGATTAATGGTGGCCTTCAGCAAAATCTGAAGAGTGTTTTTGCAAATACTTCAATACTAAGGCTTCGCTGTCAGTATCAAAGTTAACGAACGCCATCATACCGTTGAACATACCTGGCCAAGTATTCGCATCAAAGTGCGCTTCATCCGGTTGAGTGTGACAAACGGAACAGTTGGTTTTGTAAGCTTCACTGGCTTTTTCCCAGATAGGGGCAACATCGCTTAGCATCGCTTCTTTCTTCATCCAGACTTTCGCACTGACTTTCTCCCATGGAAGGCCTGTCAGATCATCCACTTTTTTCTCACCAACAGCCACGATAGAATCACTTTGGGCCGCTTCTTTCATCAGCGAACCTACCGCGATATTCATACCGAAGTCTTCTTGAATCACACGACCAAAGCCTTTGGCTTTTCTCCAGCCATCAATTTCAACCTGCACCATCTCACCTTTCTCATCAAGAACGGTTACGGTAGAGGCTGGGTTGAGTAAACCGGCTTCAACTTTAGCTTGTGCATCTTCATAAACCGGTAAGAAACGAACGCTGACAATCTGTTTGCCGACAGAGTAATCCGTACGAGATGCCATACCTTCAAGCTCACCAATTAGGCCACCTGAACTGTCCATATTTTTCGGCAAGTTATGCGCAATGCCTTTATGGCAATCAACACAACTTTGATCTTTCTCTGCCGCCTGTTTCATTTGAATTCGCGCGGTTGGAGACATTTGCTCGAAATCCATAGATTCGTAGTTATGGCAATTTTTACACTCTAGGGACTTGTTAGCAGAAAAACGATCCCATTCATGTTTTGCCAATTCAATACGGCGTTCTTCAAATTTTTCAGGTGTACCTAAGTCACCAAAAATTTGTGCAAACACTTCTTTAGAAGCTTGCATTTTACGCGCAATTTTTGCCGTCCATTCATGTGGAACATGGCAATCAGGACATGTAGCACGAACACCTGAGTGATTTTTCCAGTGAACCGTTTCTTGTAATTCAACGTACACATTGTCACGCATGGTGTGACAACTGATGCAGAATTCTTCAGTATTGGTTGCTTCCAGTGCGGTGTTGAAACCACCCCAGAAAATGACACCAGCGATAAAGCCCCCCATGGTTAACACACCAAGGCTGATGTGAACCGCTGGGCGGGTCATGGTTCGCCAGATTTTGACTAACAATGATTTCATGATTAGCTCTCTTAAAATTTCGATCAAAAGTGGAAGTTATAAGCTACGGAACTAACCGTGCACACCTGGGGGACCTAAGAAGAATACTTGTAGCATCCAAACAATAAATCCATAGCCACCAACAAAGGCGATGCTTAAGATCGGAAAGAGAACTACGGTAATTAAGAGGAAAGATTTCCATTCAAGAGAACGCTTCTCACCACTCTCCATTTTATTAACATCACTCATACATTTGCCTATTTTGTAATGAAGTAATTTTGAGTAGCTCGGCCTAACAAGCCAAACTTTTACAATTTCTAATGTAAAATGTTAGACCATACTCTTAGTAAGGTTCAATAAATTAACACCTCACCAGGCCTTTAATAACACACTTTTTTGAGCTCATACCGAGTTGTGTTTTATTAAAAAACCATGTGTAAATATATGAATAAATGTGTCATTTTAATTTTGTTTTAAATATGTTAAATGGGGAAACAAAATGAATACATCCATCAAGTGCAATAAAAATGTATGACTGAAAAACCCCCAAAAAAATGGATAAAAAAACGCGACAGTGTAAAGAAAATGTTGCTAGAAAATGCAAGGGAAACATGATTTTCTCCCTGTAAAATTAGACCTAAACAAGGCGTAATTAGGGAAACTAAAGACGAATTCGAGGAGAGAAAGTAATGAAAGTTAATCTACACCCAAACAACTTGAAATTGTAGGTAAGCGGCAAGTGAGTTCATCCCCATGAGCATAGATAAACCATGCGATTAAAGTGAACTAACGTAGCCATCACCGCTGCAACTTCAAATAGGAAGAGGATAAGATAGGAAAGTCAACGATGCGTGACGGGCAATAAGGGAAATACTTGCCCTAATAGAGTGCATTAGTACACAAAAGCTATCCGATTTTCGTACTAAAAATCATCAAGTTAATCTTACACACGATCTTTAAAACAGCTTATCCACAGAAATTGTGGATAAGCTAGCTATCCCCTGAAAAAACCTTTAGCGGTGAGTTTATTCCGGGGTTTAAAAAAGCGACGTTAAACGTCGCTTTAAAGTAATTGATAAACCCAACTATCAGTGTGATTCATCCCGCAGGTAAATAAGCCAATACCACATACCAACAAACACACCACCACCAATAATATTACCAATGGTCACTGGTAGTAGGTTATTCATTAAAAAACCCATCAAATTCAAGTCAGCATAATCGGCAATATTGGCTCCTGTCATTTGCCAAAATTCAGCTGGAGCAAAATATTTAATACCAATCGCCATAGGAACTTGAAACATGTTGGCAATACAGTGCTCAAAACCGGCTGCGACAAACATTGCAACAGGTAAAATCATCACCATAATTTTATCGGTTAAAGTACGACCGCTAAAAGTCATCCAAACCGCAATACAGACCAGAACATTACACATAATGCCAAGCGCAATGGCTTGTAAAAACTCATGATGCAGTTTGTGTTGAGAAATAGCCATGGCGTTTAGTCCAACTTGGCCGCCATCAAACATATACTGCTTAGACACCAGCATACAGGCAACCAACAACAACGCCCCAGCTAAATTGCCAAAATAAACAATGACCCAGTTTTTGATCAGCATTCCCCATGAAATTTTACCACTAGCTCGAGCCACTAGAGTTAACACCGAGCTAGTAAAAAGTTCACCACCAGTCACCACCACCAAGATCAGCCCCAAACTGAAAGCGAGGCCACCAATAAAGCGACTTAAACCCCAAGCCATATCACCAGTACCAGTCGTTACCGTGGTATAAAAAACAAAAGCAATACCGATGTGTAAACCTGCTGAAATAGCAAGTAGGAACGACTTGACTGGGTCTTTGGTTGCTTTTCCAACACCAGTTTCCGCAGCGCGTTCAGCCATTTGTGGTGGCATTAAGGAGTCAAATTGGTTTAAGTTCATGGTGAAACATTTTGAAACAAGTAATAGAGGACGCGGATAATCGCTCCATTTCCCGATCAATTCAAGGGCTATTTTTGATGTTTACTGAAAATGTTTTTACCGTGACATGATGCATGGAATTTAATCATGTAAACAGAGATCAATTCAGAATAATTGTCGATTTATTGCACATTGATGATTTTATCTCTTCAGCTCGATTAATGCCGACATTCTCAATATGCGCACTCAATGCAAGTTAGACAGTTATCAGCGCTGCAATGAGAATCGGGGGTTTCTGACTCAATGGATAATACTGTGTGAAATATCCCCAATTTGGTTGCAGCTAACACTTCTTACAACAACTGATTGCAGCAACATCAAGAGCAATTTATGGTGAGAAAAAATCATTCACTATATAGGTGCCGAGATGAAATTTACTCAACAACATATCGCCGAGCTAAATCTGCTGCTTCAATTTGACTTAAGCAGTGCTGCGACAGGCATTAAAGTGCACAATGATGCATCTGAAGAGATACAATCTGCAGTGAAAAGCTTGTTTAATAAAAATCTATGTACTCTGCCTGACGGTGGCTACTTGACCAATGAAGGAATTGAAGTGGCTGAACATGCAGAGCGAGTCTTACGAGTGCTATGCTCTTAGTCAATAGCGTTTATTTGTGATTCAGACGTTGGGCTATAGCATCAATATCCACTTGCTTTAGCCCTTCATTAAACACTCCTCTCCATTTCCTACCTTGTTCTGTATTCTTAAATGCAACAAACAATTCAGCATCCAACAATAACCTTTCATTCATTTTAACTCGTGACTTAAGGATATCTGCTCTTGCGTCTGTAGCAACTAAATATTCAAACACGTTGACATCAATCACCGCAAGATCAAGCCTCCCTTTAGCCACTTTGTAAATATTATGTCTGTCATCAATTTCAGCCTCCCAATCAACCTCACCTTTTTCAATTAGCTCATCCAACTCAGCAGTATTTTTATAGCCTTGCACAACACCAAGACGGTAATCGGTCAAGTCCTGTAAAGACTGCCATAAAATTGGTTTTGCTATCGCCTCAACAAAACCAAGAGGCCCTGTCCCTATTGGCTCAGAAAATACAAAACTGTCCGTTTCAAAAAAATATTCAGGGAAGTAACCAATATAGAGATCTTTCTTAGCGACCGATGCGACCGTGCGTGACCATGGGTTAAAATCGACCTCGAGCTCATAACCCATGATATCGAATGCGGCTCGTGCAACTGCCACAGAGAAACCATTTTCTTTCAAACGAGCGCCAGAATAAGGCGGCCACTCCAATGAAGTGAGGTAAACCGTCTGCCGTTCAGCATTCACATTAAAGGCAACTAGTAATATGAGTAATATCCTAAACTTCACGCCCTGAAATCTCCTCACTACTCAGTTACTTAACTATTTTAGCTCATCACTCTTTTGAGCCTCTGATCTTAAAGACAAAAGTTTATACGGTTGCCATTTATCATAGCACCAGTTAAAGACCATCGTATAAATAAAGAAAAACACTAGGAATCCAATATCCAATATCAGTGCTTGCCAAAGCGTGATCTCTAAAACCCAAGCAATAGCAGGGATAGACACAAAAACCAGCCCACCTTCAAAACCAGTGGTATGTAAGAGCCGTATTTTCGCGCTTCGGCCAGATCTATCACTGCCAAATAATCGATCAAATAGAATGTTGTATTGATAGTTCCAAACTACGGCAAGTAAGCTTAATCCAGCCCCCACCATAGCCAAGTCACCACTACCCTGCCCTGTAATCAAGGCTGAAAGAGGAATTAAAATTGCGAGTGCGGTAAGTTCAAAAACAACAGCATGGAAAATTCGTTCTTTGACCGACATAGAATCTCTCTTATTTTTGATTGAGATATTTTTGATGCCGTCATTTTCATCTATATTATAGATACTTAAAAATTAGATAGTATCGGTTAAATAGATATGTTGAGCATTGAACAATTAGAAGCTTATGTTGCAACGATCACTTCAGGGTCGTTTTCAGGTGCTGCTCGGCAACTCGGCAAGGCACAATCGGTGATTAGCCAACACATAATGAACCTTGAGATTGATTGTGGCGTCACTTTATTTAACCGTTCCGGTCGATACCCACAGCTCACGACCGAAGGTAAAAAGCTGTTACCTTATGCTGAAGCGACCTTGCAACAACATCGACGCCTAACCCACCATGCCAAGTTGCTCGCTTCTACACCGAATCAACAATTTTCATTGGCCATGGACGAAGGTATTCCGCTGCAAGGTATTCCGCGTCTATTTAGCGAGTTATCTTTGCAGTTTCCGATGATTGAAATAGAGTGTCTGAGCGCTTCAAGTTCTGACGTCATCGAGATGGTGGAACAAGGAAGAGCCACCTGTGGGATCGTATTTAGTGAATTTGTGTTACCCAGCAATTTAGATTTCGAAAGTGTTGGCTCGATAAAATTTGATGTCTATGTCGCTGCTGGACATGAACTGGCTCGTAACAAGGCGGCACATATTGATATGCTTAGGCTTCATCGACAATTAATTATTCGCTCACGTAACCATAAGTTCAGTAGCGTCAATCAAGCACTCAGCCCCGACATTTGGTATGCCGATAATTATTATTTATTGCTAGAGATGGCGATTGATGGTCTTGGTTGGTGCTTACTGCCAACTCACCTCGCGGAAAGTGAACATGCCCGTGGTAAACTGGTTCGCGTTCCGGTGGAGTTTGAACAATTAGCTTGGTTTACGAATATCGACGTGATTCAACATCAAAAATTGAGTTCTGACCCTATTCACAAAGCCGCGCGGCAACTTCTTCGGACACTTCGTCCATTGGCATTTTCTTAAGAAAACGACCACTCGTTGGTCAAGGTAGAAGCTCTATTTAATGATGTAACAACTTAGGGAGAACTTGTTTCATGAGTACAATAACGATTATCGGTACAGGCTGGCTAGGTCTTCCCTTAGCGCAAACTCTGTCTACGAAAGCGCACAATGTTTATGCTAGCCGAACCACCCTTTCTGGTGTTGACGAGCTGACAGACAAAAGGTTACACGCTTTTCGCTGCGATCTAACTCAGCGCGATCACAGTTTATCCCAACACCTTATTCAGCAACACAGTGACATTGTTATTGGCTGTTTTCCGCCGGGCTTACGAAAAGGAAAAGGGCAAGACTACCCCATGCAGTGGCAATATTTGGTTGAGCAAGCCAAACTCGCCAATGTGAAAAAAATAATTATGGTCAGTTCTACATCGGTGTACCCTAACGTAGCAAAGGAAATGCTAGAACAAGATGCCTCATTATTGTTAGCACAACAAAATGAAGCCTTCAGTGATGGTGCACGAATTATGCTCCAAGCCGAACAATATGTGATCGATTCTGATCTTAATTACGTTATCGTGCGCTGTAGTGGGTTAATTGGCCCGAATCGTCATCCCTCACGCTTTGCGGCGCGCCTGCCGCAAGTCAGTCGATTGGCACCAGCAAATATGTTGCATCTGGAGGATGCTGTCGGAGTGGTGACTTTTGCTGCGGAAAAATTGTCGAATCAAATTGTGAATGCCACGACACCACAAACTGTCAGTAAAGCCGAGTTTTATCAAGCAGCGCTGAATGCCGCACAATTAAACTCTCCTCTCCCTCCCATTGTCGACATTGCAGATAAACGCATAATGAGTAACAAAATCGAACAATTAGGTTATCAATTCCACTATGGCAACACGTTAGAGGCTCTCGCGATCCATGAGTAAACATCTATACCAACATATTGAAACGCTCTGGCAATACATGCAAATGGGGCAACAACTCAGTCCGGCTGACATTATCCTTGTTTTTTGCAGCAATGATATTTGTGTTGCTGAATATGCGGCCTCTCTATATCATCAAAAACTGGCACCTTACCTAATGTTTTCAGGTGGTCAGGGTCGTTTTACTGAAGGACTTTTTGACAAAAGCGAAGCGGAAACATTCGCCACCATTGCTAAAGATGCAGGCGTACCGAGTGAACATATTCTACTCGAAACTCACGCCACAAATTCAGGAGAGAACGTGCTATTAACTCACGAGCTACTTCAGCAAAAATCGATACAAACACAGCGTATTATTTTGGTTCAAAAACCATTTATGGAACGCCGAGCCTTTGCGACTTTCGAAAAACAATGGCCTGAGCATTACCAATCACTGGTTGTGACCTCGACTGGCGAATCGTTTTTCGATTACCTCAACGAGGAATTCACTTTAGATGTGGCATTGACTGCCCTACTTGAGGATTTTTCGAGGATAAAAACCTACCCCGACCAAGGCTTTCAAACGAAGCAAATTATTCCAGATGAGGTCGAGCAAGCGTATCACGCTTTATTGAGATTAAACCTTTGACAAAAACATACAAAGGGAGGCTAACCTCCCTTTGTATAATACTGCGGTTGGGGTCAACGGATATACTACAGCTTCAAGGAGGAGGGCTATTTACCTAACGCTTCTTTATAGTGCTCGCGGCAAACTGAAACATATTTATCGTTACCGCCAATAGCCACTTGATCACCTTCTGCGATCGCGACACCATGTTCGTCCGTTCGGATCACCATATTGGCTTTACGGCCACAATGACAAATCGTTTTCAATTCCACCAGCTTATCGGCCCAAGAAAGCAAATACTTGCTGCCTTCAAACAACTCACCAAGGAAATCCGTGCGTAAGCCGTAGCAAAGTACGGGAATGTGTAGTTTATCGACCACTTCAGTTAATTGATACACCTGCTCTTTGGATAAGAATTGGCACTCATCGACCAAGATACAGTGGCGCTTTTGCTGTTTATTCAATGTTTCAATTTCTTGATAAAGATTACTTTCAGCATGAAATAATTGAGCATCAGATTCTAAACCAATACGTGAGCTTACTTTTCCAACACCAAAACGATCGTCGATCGCCGCCGTGAAAATGACCGGCGTCATGCCACGTTCTTGATAATTAAATGAAGATTGCAGAAGTGTTGTGGATTTCCCTGCATTCATCGCAGAGTAGTAAAAATACATTTGAGCCAAAAGAAAGGTTCCTGTCACTAAGTCAATTGGCGAGAGAGACATGCTCACTCAAATTACGAGGTTGCTTTATAACCAACCAAAAATAAAAAGGGTGACTTTCGCCACCCTACTCACTATTTTTATTCCGCTTTTTCTTTGGCTGCGGTAACAGCGATAGCCAACTCTTGCAGCGAAGCTGGGTTCGCTAGGCTTGGAGCATCTGTTAGCAGACACGCTGCAGCGGTCGTTTTAGGGAAGGCGATCACATCACGAATATTCTCGGTTCCACACAACAACATCACAAGACGGTCAAGGCCAAAGGCAAGACCTGCATGCGGTGGTGTACCGAATTTCAGTGCGTCTAGAAGGAAACCAAATTTCAGTTTTTGCTCAGCTTCATCGATACCAAGGATATCGAAAACGGTTGATTGCATTTCTGCATTGTGAATACGTACCGAACCGCCGCCAACTTCATAACCGTTTAGAACCATGTCATAAGCATTAGAGTTAGCAACCGCAGGGTTAGCTTTCAGCTCTTCAGCCGTTAAATTCAATGGCGATGTGAACGGGTGGTGCATAGCATGTAGGTTGCCTTCGTCATCTTCCTCAAACATTGGGAAATCAACAACCCATAACGGTGCCCATGCTTTGTCATTGGTGATCTCTAGGTCTTTACCCAACTTCAAACGTAGTGCACCCAATGCTTCAGAAACAACGTTTGCCTTGTCCGCGCCAAATAGAATGATGTCGCCAGACTCTGCTTGTGTGCGATCTAAAATACCGTTTACCACATCCTCAGAAAGGAATTTCGCGACTGGAGATTGAACACCTTCCATACCTGCAGCGCGGTCGTTGACCTTCATCCATGCCAAACCTTTCGCACCATAAATACCAACAAACTCAGCATAGCTATCAATTTGCTTACGAGTCAATGCAGCGCCGCCAGGAACACGGATAACCGCTACGCGACCTTTTTCATCGTTTGCTGGGCCTGAGAATACTTTAAAATCAACGTCTTTAACTAGGTCTGCAACATCGACAAGCTCTAATGGGTTACGTAGATCCGGTTTGTCACTACCAAAACGACGCATCGCTTCGCTATACGGCATCACAGGGAAATCACCTAAGTCTACATTTAGTAGCTCAAGCCACATGTTACGAACCATTTTTTCCGTCACTTCACGCACTTGATCGGCGCTCATAAATGACGTTTCAATATCGATTTGAGTAAATTCTGGTTGGCGATCAGCACGTAAATCTTCGTCACGGAAGCATTTTACGATTTGGTAGTAACGGTCAAAACCAGACATCATCAGCAATTGCTTAAACAACTGAGGAGATTGTGGCAATGCATAGAAGCTGCCTTTGTGAACACGACTTGGCACTAAGTAATCACGCGCACCTTCTGGTGTCGCTTTGGTAAGCACAGGTGTTTCAATATCAAGGAAGCCATTTTCATCTAAGAAACGACGAACGAAGCTTGATGCTTTAGCACGCAGTTTAATGCGATCACTCATTTCTGGACGACGTAGGTCAAGATAGCGATATTTTAAACGCTGCTCTTCAGAGTTCTTTTGGTTGAAATCGAGAGGCAGTACATCTGAACGGTTAATGATTTCAAGACCCGTTGCTAGAATTTCAACTTCACCCGTTGCCATATCTTTATTGATTTGGCTTTCAGGACGAGCGCGAACCTCACCAGTCAACTTAATGCAGAACTCATTACGCAGTTGGTTGGCAACTTCAAATACATCGGCCATATCCGGATCAACCACCACCTGAACGATGCCTTCACGATCTCGCATATCAACAAAAATAAGACCGCCTAAATCACGACGGCGATTAACCCAGCCGCACAACTCTACAGTTTGTCCTGCGAGGGACTTGTTCAGGTGACCACAATAATGGCTACGCATAATGAATTTCCCAATCTCTAATTAGTTATCAATTCTAAGCTACTGAGCTTCAATGTCTCGGCAGCGCAAAGTTCCATTTATACGCTGAAAGATGTGCAAAATCGACCTTCCAGAATACAATTTGTTGTGTTTTATCAAGCGTTGCTGCTTTTTAGGCCAATAATCAACCCAAATAGTCATACAACCGAAAAATTGGAGCTGATTATAGCGTTAAAATATCCAAATCATCAAAACTCTCGTAGAGTAATTCTTTTAAAAGTGAATAAAAGGTAGTTATGGCAGATTTACCACTACGACTGGGGCTCACTCTTTGGTCGCACCCTAGATGGCAAAGCGGATTCTATGGTTCTGGCACCCAAGCAGCACAACGGCTAGAAAAGTATGCCAGCGTATTTCATACCGTAGAAGGCAATACCACCTTCTACGCATCCCCCTCTGCCAATACGGTGCAAAACTGGAAAGCCGCAACCAGTGATCACTTTCGTTTTACTTTTAAATTGCCAAAGGCCATTACTCACCAATACATGCTGAATGGTTGTCAGGATCAACTCAAAACGTTCATGACGTTAATGGAGCCAATACATCATCGCGTCGGCCTTTGGACTATTCAATTACCCGCAGCTTTCGGCCCGCAACATATCGCTAGTTTAAAAAGGTTCTGCACCTATTTCCCTGCCAATTTCCCTTTGGGCATTGAAGTACGACACCTTGAATTTTTTGCCAAAGGGGAAGCTGAGAAACAATTGAATCAATGGTTATTGGAAATCAACGCCAATCGGATCATTATGGATAGTCGCCCTGTTTTTGCGGCAAAACCGACGACAGAAGCCATTATTGATGCCCACAAAAAGAAACCAAAAGTACCGGTCCATGCGATTAGCACTGCGGATAAACCAATGGTTCGCTTTATTGGCCACCCTGAATTAGAGGCTAACCTGCCCTTTTTTACCCCTTGGATGGCTAAGTTGCCACAATGGATTGCACAAGGTAAGCAGCCTTACTTAATGATACATACGCCAGATAATGTCGAAGCTCCGCAGCTTGCCTTAAAGCTCTACCAACAACTTCAACAGCAGATTACGCTGCCCAAACTGGCTTCATTTCCTGCACAGAAAAATAACCACCAAATCACCATGTTTTAAAGTTACTGCTTGAGATTAATGACAGACGCATGGTTTTCTCATAAAATACGCGCCTTTTTTGGGGTATTAGAATAACCATTGCCCTTTTGCTAGCCGCCGTGAGGTAAACCCATGAGCCATAAAGACATCATCTTTTCTGCTCCGATCGATAAAATTGGTGATTTCACGTTTGATGAACGTGTTGCTGAAGTATTCCCAGACATGATCCAACGCTCTGTGCCGGGGTACAGCAACATAATCTCTGCCATTGGGATGCTAGCTGAACGTTTTGTAAAACCTCATTCGACGATCTACGATCTGGGTTGTTCGTTAGGCGCAGCAACACTCTCAATGCGTCGCCATATCAAGCAAGAAGGTTGCAAAATTATTGCGGTTGATAATTCTCCTGCAATGGTTGAACGCTGCAAACTGCACATCAACGCCTACCGTTCTGACACGCCAGTGGAGGTAATCGAAGCCGATATTCGAGAAATTGAAATCAGCGATGCCTCGGTTGTTGTGCTCAATTTCACTCTGCAATTTTTGTCGCCTGAAGATCGTTTGGCGCTGCTTGAAAAGATCTACGCGGGCCTTCGCCCCGGAGGCATACTGATTTTATCTGAGAAATATGTGTTTGAAGACGAAACGGCTCATGAACTTTTGATAGATTTACACCATGATTTTAAGCGTGCTAATGGTTATAGCGAACTTGAAATCAGTCAAAAACGCAGTGCGATTGAAAATGTGATGCGTCCTGACTCTATCACCGCTCACAAAGCACGCTTTGAGCAAATTGGTTTCTCAAGCTTCGAAGTCTGGTTTCAGTGCTTCAATTTTGGCTCAATGTTCGCTATTAAATAGCTTAATGTTTACCCCATTCTCTCTAACGGTGTGAGTATCCATCTCTACGCCGTCTTTAGGGCTTTTACCCAATGCTAGGAATACCTTGTACAATGTTTAACTTTGCCAATTTTTATCAACTGATCGCCCAAGATACTCGTCTTCAACCTTGGCTGAACATTTTGCCACAGCAATTGACGGACTGGCAAAACGCTGAACATGGTGACTTTGACCGCTGGGTACGAGCGCTCAACAAGATCCCTGCGGGAATACCAGATAATATTGATCTGAAAAACTCAGTCACTCTATCAAATAGTTCACCCCTTGAAATTGGTGAGCAAAAAAAACTGGAAAGCTTACTTAAGACTTTTCACCCATGGCGTAAAGGACCATACACTCTGCATGATATCCATATTGATACAGAGTGGCGCTCTGATTGGAAATGGGATCGCGTATTGCCGCACATTTCACCACTTAATAATCGCTCCGTTTTGGATGTCGGCTGTGGCAACGGCTATCACATGTGGCGCATGCTTGGCGAAGGTGCTCGTTTATGCGTGGGTATTGACCCATCTCACCTTTTCTTGGTGCAATTTGAGGCGGTGCGAAAGTTACTGGGTGACGATCAACGAGCACATTTACTGCCGTTAGGGATAGAGCAATTGCCTGAGCTCAATGCGTTCGATACGGTATTTAGCATGGGCGTGCTTTACCATCGACGTTCACCATTAGATCATCTTATTCAATTAAAAAACCAATTGGTCTCTGGCGGAGAGTTGATCCTTGAAACCTTGGTTATTGAAGGTGACGAAAATGCGGTTTTGGTTCCCGTTGACCGCTATGCACAAATGCGTAACGTCTACTTCTTCCCTTCCGCTAAAGCGCTTAAAGTGTGGCTAGAAAAATGTGGATTTGAAGATGTTCGTATCGTCGATGAAAATGTCACCTCGGTGGGTGAGCAGCGAACCACGCAGTGGATGACACATAATTCACTGCCGGATTATCTTGACCCTAACGATCCGACAAAAACGGTTGAAGGTTACCCTGCGCCAAGGCGTGCCATTCTTGTCGCTAAAAAGCCATAATTGACACAGTTTTAACGCTTTGTGGTATGTATAACATTAACCTTGCCCAAGGATGCTTCACGCATCCTTTTTTATGGGCTAAACTTGGGTTTACAAGCACTTATCCACCAAACAAAATAAGGTCGCAAATGTTTAAGCGAATAGCACCCGTTGCTGCGATTGCTTTACTGTCAGGCTGCGCACTGACCAATGGCGAACAATACCATCAAGCTACCCTAGCAGCGATTCAAACGTCTGAATCTAACCTCAACAATACGATGGGCAATCTGGAACTTCAGTTAAGTAACCAGAACGATTATATTGAGAACCTCGAGGAACAAATCTCGAAACTCGACCAAAAAATCGCGAAGATAAAAACCCTCAGCGCGTCAACTCAGCAAAACGATTCAGTATCCGACTCGCAAAAATCAACACCAAATCTCAAAACTCAATCAATTCAAAAGTCTCGCTTTGACGTGGTGCTGGGTGAGGTTGAAAAAGTCACCATAGACTCGATAAAACAATCTTTCGATGCTCGTGTCGATACGGGAGCAGCAACTTCATCACTCAATGCTATTGATATTGAAGAATTTGAACGTAATGGCAAAAACTGGGTTCGTTTTCACCTTTCAGACGGTGTCAAACCCACCGATGATAGTAATTGGATCGAGTCCCCTATTATTCGTTTCGTGAAAATTCGTCAGTCAACTAATAGTGAAACTGAGCGTCGTGCGGTGGTGGAGCTATGGGTAAAACTAGGCAGCATTCACGAAAAGGCACAATTCACTTTAGCTGATCGCTCTCAAATGAGTCATCCTATCTTGCTAGGTCGTGAATTTATTCGAGATATCGCGTTAGTCGATGTCAGTCGCCAATACATCCACTCGGAAACTAAATAAAACTAGGGTAACTTATGACATCACGAGTTCCATTTTACCTATCAATATTCTTATTGATAGCGGCAGGCATCACACTCAGTGTATTTCGCCATCAGACCTATGGGGTGCCATGGACACCCGGAGAAACTCGCCAAGTTTGGGATATTGAAGCTAGAGTCGAATTCACCGCCATGGATAAAGAGGCGAAAGTTTCGTTAGCTGTACCTCATACACAGGACGGCTACACCTTAATTAATGAGTCCTCATCATCCCCGGGTTACGGCGTATCCTACATTACAACTGACACAGGCCGACGCGCAGAATGGTCGATTCGTAAAGCTGAAGGTCCACAAACTATTTATTACAAAGCTCAATTTTTGGTGGATCCACAAGCCGATAGCGACTCAATTCCTCCTACTGATGAAGCAGTGGTTAAACCGACCTTTAATGGTCCAGAAGAAGCCGCAGCGCTAGCCTTAATTGAGCAAGCAAACCAACGTTCGGCAGACGACATCACTTTCACCAGGGAATTAATCAAAGCACTCAACGATACTGATAGCCAAAATTCATCATTGCTTTTGAATACAATGACCAAAGTTGAGGCGACGGAAAAATTGCTTTCTTATGCTCAGGTGCCAAACAAAGTCGTTGGTGTTATTACTTTGGAGGATGGTCGTCGACGCCAAATGATTCAACACATGAATCAAATATGGAATGGCAAACAGTGGCTATTGTTTAACCCTGAAACAGGGACTCAGCCTACCCATCCAAACCTATTGGTTTGGGACGAGTCGAACGTATCCCTACTTGATGTCATCGGCGGTCAAAATAGCAAAGTTCACTTCACAATGCTCTCGCAAGAAGTGTCATCACAAACGGCAACCAATAACAAAATTGAAGCCGACAAGCTTTTAAACTTCTCCATTCACAGCTTGCCCCTTGAAGAGCAAGCGATGTTTAAAACTATCATGCTGATCCCCATTGGTGCGCTTATTGTTGTCTTTTTACGCGTAATCATTGGTTTGAAAACATCTGGTACCTTTATGCCAGTATTGATCGCCGTTTCTTTTGTCCAAACTCAGCTATTAACCGGTATCGTCGGTTTCTTGTTGATTGTCGGAACTGGTTTAATCATTCGCAGCTATTTATCGAAATTGAACTTGCTGTTAGTGGCCAGGATTTCAGCCGTAATCATTACGGTTATTATGATCATTTCCGTCTTTACGGTAGTGGCCTTTAAGATCGGTTTAACTGAGGGTTTATCCATTACCTTCTTCCCGATGATCATTCTTTCTTGGACAATCGAACGTATGTCGATTCTATGGGAAGAAGAAGGAGCAAAAGAGGTTCTTTTACAAGGCGGAGGCTCCCTTTTCACTTCGGTATTAATCTACCTCGGTATGACTAACTCATACGTGCAGCATTTAACATTTAACTTTATCGGATTACAACTTATCGTGTTGGCCGCTATTTTGTTACTAGGGACTTACACAGGATACCGCTTAAGTGAACTTCGTCGCTTTAAACCACTAGCCGAGGACTAAAGGATGTTTTCACTATCAGAATACACCTCGCCACTTAAGTTACGCCGTAAAGGCATTATGGGTATGAATAAACGTAACCACAGTTATATTGGTCGATACAATGATCGCTCAAAATATCCACTGGTTGACGATAAACTGCAAACCAAATTGATTGCTGAACGAGCGGGATGTACCGTACCTAAATTGATTGGTGTGATCAGCAATCAAGCCGATGTAAAACGTATCCATAATATGGTCAAAGGCTGGCCGGGTTTTGTTATAAAACCTGCGCGAGGCAGTGGCGGCAAAGGGATTTTAGTAATCACCTCACACAAAGATGGCGTTTATACCAAACCATCGGGTACAAGTATCAATGAAGAAGATGTTGAGCGTCATATTAGTAATGCCTTAGCTGGTCTGTTTTCTTTGGGTGGCAAGAACGATGTAGCGGTTGTCGAAAACTTGATTAAGTTTGATAACTGCTTTGATGGCTTTAGCTACGAAGGTGTTCCTGATGTTCGCATCATCGTATTTAAAGGCTATCCCGTAATGGCAATGATGCGCCTATCAACTTCGGCTTCAGATGGTAAAGCAAACTTGCACCAAGGTGCTGTTGGGGTTGGTATCGATATCGCCTCTGGCAAAGCTGTGCGCGCAGTACAATTTAACTTACCTATTACTGAACATCCCGATACCGGAAAAGAGCTAGCAACATTGCAAGTACCTCATTGGAGAAAGCTACTCACACTTGCATCCAGTGCATGGGAAATGACAGGCCTTGGCTATATGGGTACAGATATGGTGTTGGATAAAGAAGAAGGGCCTATGGTTCTAGAGCTCAATGCACGCCCAGGTCTTGCGATACAAATTGCAAATGGTGCAGGCCTACTTCCACGCTTACAACATATTGAAGGTTTGGGCTCACCTCTTATTTACCCAAGTGCCGAAGAGCGTGTGATTTATGCAGCCAAACATTTTGGTACTGGAGAGTTGGTCGACTAATGCTCAAGCACTTCGTGCATGATGACATTCACATAAGCACTCATGGATTGATTGTTTAACTGAAAAATTATGGGTGGTAATGTGCATCTTTCACATTACCACCCATTTTCATAAATAAGCCCACAGTAGTGGAGTGTTATTGAACCACATTGCCACTTTCGATGACTGTTTTACGCACCTTATCGGCAAACGTTAACGCTTCCTGACGAATCTCGTCTTCGTTAACCGTCAATACTTCTCTATCTTTCATCAATAGCTTACCATCAACAATGGAGTGCTTAACATTGGTCGCGTACGCAGAATACACTAAGGCAGAGTAAGGGTTATATACAGGTACCATGTTCGGCGCTTTAGTATCAATGACGATAATATCGGCCTGCTTACCAACTTCAAGCGAACCAATTTTATCTTCCATGTGTAGAGCTCGCGCCGCACCAATTGTTGCCATCTCAACCACTTTAATTGGCGGCATTGCTGCGCGATCTTTATTCGCTAGTTTATGCACTTTCGCCACTTGGTTCAGTTCATCCATTGTACTTAATGTGTTGCCTGACATTGGTCCATCGGTCCCTAGCCCGATACGTAATCCATCATCAAACATTTTTAGTGCAGGTGATACCCCTTTCGCAGATTTGATATTGGCACTCATGTTGTGGGCAATACCTACATCATGTTTCTTCAGCAGTTCAATATCACTGTCTGAGACATTAATAACATGCGCCCCCACTAAGTTAGGGGTTAATGCTCCAATATCAGCCATATAGGCCACAGGGCTTTTGCCACCACTACGCTCAGCAATCACTTGGTCTTCGCGATCAGACTCAGCAAGATGAATCAGAACGGGCACTTGATGTTTGAGCGATAACTGATTGATTTTCTGTAAGATTTCAGTGGTATTGGTATACGGTGCATGCGGAGCAAAGGCTGGCGTAATTCGTGGGTGATCTTTATATTGTTCAATAAAGTTAAGTGCATATTGAATGCCCTCTTCGGCATTACGCGCATCAGCTACGGGGAATTGGATGACCGTCTGACCTAACACCGCTCGCATACCAATTTTATCGACCGTCTTGGCCACTTCATCTTCAAAGTAATACATATCAGCATAAGTAGTCACACCACCTTTGAGCATTTCTACATTGCCGAGCTGAGCGCCAATACGCACCATATCCGGTGATACCAATTTTTCTTCGAGTGGGAATATATATCGATGCAAACGATCCGGCACATCGTCTGCAAGGGAGCGGAACACCGTCATCGAGACATGAGTATGGGTATTGATTAGACCGGGCATTACGATATCACCCTCCGCATCAATGGTTTGCAGCGCTTTGTATTGGTCAATATCGCGACCATCACTCACCGCAACGATTTGATTTTCTTTAACAGCAACCAACCCGTTTGGATAAACTTTCTTATCGTTATCCATCGTCAATACCGTTGCATTGGTAATGAGTAAATCCACATTTTCTGCCGCTATAGCGAAAGAGCTAATAAAAGAAGTCGCCGCTATCGACGTCACTAATAAGGTTTTCTTAAACATTACAACCACCCGATGTATCAAAAATTGCGTCGATCATACGTGAAGAAATGAGTGAATTGATTAGCTTTATTGCCTAAGATTGAAAAGCGTGACATCGATTCACAATAAATCATGTTGTCATAATCTCTCATAAATCTTACCAAACCAGACATAAGCCCCTAATAAAAAACCCAATGCATAGACACACATTGGGTTTTGATGATTAGAAATTTCTACCGCTGTAAGTTACAGCATTTCAGCCATCTGTTGCGCTTCTGACTTGGGCTTTTCCGTTTGTCCAAAACCACGTAAACCAACCACATGCACGTGCTCGTGATCTTTAAACACTTTACGTACTAATTTGTAGGTTGTGCCTTTTTCTGGACTGATATTTTCTGGTGCGGCTATCAACAATTGCATGTCTAAGCGGTCGCACAGTTCAAACAAGGTCGAAATAGACTTAGTGTCCAGACGGGCAGCTTCATCTAAGAACAATAAACGACAAGGTATAATGTCTTTACTACGTAGACGTCGTGATTCTTCTTCCCAACTTTGGACAACCATCAGCAAAATCGACTGGCCAGTACCTATCGCTTCACCAGTTGAAAGTGCACCTGATTCAGCTTGTAACCAACCGTCAGATCCACGGTTAACTTCAACACTCAGTTCTAAGTAATTACGATAATCTAACAGTTCTTCACCCAATACTTGTGGTGAACGCTGCCCCATATCAATGTGTGGATTAACACGCTGGAACAATTTAGCCATTGCTTCCGAGAATGTATAACGTGCACTTTCAAACAGATCTTTGTGCTGATTTTGCTGCTCGGCTAAGCCTGCTAGTAAAATTTCATGACTCTCACGCACTTTTACATTAAGGCGAACTCCATTCACTTGACCAAAGTTAATGTTCGATAAACCTTGGTTCAACATGCGAATACGGTTTTGTTCACGTTGGATAGTTTTCTTAATAATACTCGCCACGGATTCAGAGCTGATTGCCAATCGGTTTTCACGCTGAGTCAGCTCTTCCGTTAAGCGGGCAAGCTCCACTTCCATCTCTTCAATCGCTTCGACAGGATCATCCGTTCGGATGATATCTTGGCGGATACGTTCGCGTAGATGTTGGTAGACCGCAATATAGAACAAGACTTTACGCTCTGGGTGCGCGTTATCTTCAGACAAGCGAAGGGCATCACGTAAATCTTCATTATTCGCCACGGCTAAACGCAGTGCACCTAATGATTTATCAGACATAGAACGCAGCTCGTCGGCTGATAAATAGGCTAGCTCGCGCTTATGCAAGCGACGCTCTACATCATTTTCACGCGCTAAACGCAGTACACTGCACCACCCTGCTTTTGCATTGACTACAAAAGTACGTAGGTCTTGGTACTCTTTTTGTACTTTCTTTAAACGCTTAACTAACGCTTTCATTTCAAGATCGGTTGAGGTAATAGTGCGTTCGTATTCGCTCTTACGTGAACGAGAACTATGCAAACGTTCTTGTAATTCATCGCGGCGACGTTGTGCGCGCTCTTGCGCACCTTCATCGGCATGTACACCGAACTCTTGCAGCTCTTGTTTGAACTCTTGAACCGTTTCAAGCTTGGCTTGATGTGAACTTTTTAACGAAGCCAATACTTGATTATATTGGTTCATTTGGCTTTGCGATTGTTTTAGCTCATCACGAGTTCGAGTTCGAGCATTTTCAGCATCAACCAGCTTAGCTTTAAGCTGCTCACTCAATTCACTGCTCTTGCTAAGAAGGTCAACAGAATCGGAGTAACTAAAGTAATGGCGACGCTCAACCACATCTGACAATGCAAAAATCTGCACTTTTAACGCTTGCAGCGCTTGGTCCGCTTGTTGATATTGGACGGTCAGTTCTTCAAACTGTTCAGGATCCGTATCTAAAGCAGAAGCAATGTTTTCTAGCTCAGCTATCGTTTTGCGGTGAGCACTTAAAAATGCTTTGGCGGCAGACAAATGGCTGATTTTTTCTTCCAATTCATCAAAACGCGCTTGCAGGGCGTCATCTTCAATCAGCAACATACTTGGAGCAAGTTTATCAAGCAGAGTTAACGCTTGTTTACTGTGCTGCAGTTGGCTACGTTGCTGCTGCTCTTTTGCTTCTAAGTCAGCCAAAATACGGGCTACTTGATTTCGTTGTTCACGCGCGATTTGTAGTGCTTGCTCAGGGTCGGCATTGAAGGCTACCTGAATATGTTTCGCCACAAAGTCATTAAAGCTTTGGTAAAGACGTTGCAGTTTTTGTGAATCAAACGCTGCTTTTGCATGCGCTTCTAGTACATCTTCGCGCTCGTTACGCAGCAATTCCAAACGCTGATCTCGCGCTGCTCGACCAAATAATGGGATTTCAGGGAAGCGAGAATAACGCATCTGGCGATCATTTAGCTGAACACAAACCGCACCTTCCAATTCATCGGCATTAAATGAGCTGTCATCAAATGCATCGATATCACCTTCTATGATGTAAAGATCTTCTGGGCAATCATCTAACTCAATCAGCTTCTCTTTGATGCCAGAAAGATCAGACACAACAATCGCGTGCCGAGCTGGACCATACATGGCGCTGAAATACGGCGCATCACTGAGGGTGATGTCATCATAAATTTCTGAAAGTAAGACCCCACCTAAAGTATCAGCCAACCCTTTTAAACGCGGGTCGTTTGAACCACCTGGTGATGCTAACCTTTCAATTTCACTATCCAATTGAGCTCGACGCTCGGCCAGTTTATCTTTGGCAATGGACTGCGCTTTTTCGAGCTCAAGTACTTGCTGCATGTGTGCCATAACCGACTGGCTATCTTGTAGCTCGGCACCGCTTTGTTCACGCAATGTTTCAAGTGCATCGTTTGCTGCAATCCACGTTGGTGCAATCGACTCTAAACGTTGAATTTCAGCCTGTTTATCTTGCTCTAAACGGCGCTGTTCACTGCGCTGTTCACGAAGTTCTTCTTGAGCATATTCTAATGACTCGATCAACGCAGCGTGGCGTTCGTGCTCTTGTTCCAGCATTTGCTCATCAAGTAATTCAACTTGGTGCTGCTTTTGGTAACCGGCTACGAGCTCACGCGCTGTTTGCTGTTGATTCAAGCGACGCTCTAAGTCTCGTTGCTGCGCATACCATTGCTGTTCATTTTGGCAAATCTGTTCGGCATCACGTGCTTGCTGGATAACCAATTTTGCTTGTGCAGCAGCATCACTACGTGGAATAACACCAACAATACCTTGCACCAATTTCAACGCATGATCAAACTGCTCAACGGCTGCGGAAGACATATCCAACTTATGCTTTAATGCAAGCAAGGTCGTGGTATTGCTATCTTGCTGCTGCTTAAGTTCATTCACCAATGCGGATGCGTTGTCTGGCGTTAAATTGTCATCGCCTAAAAGCTGCATAGCTTTATCTAATGCCTGAACGGCTTGCTGGTATTGCAGCGCACGAGTTTGCTGCACATCCAACGCTTGTTGGTAATCAGCAAGCTGGCTTTTCAAGCTATCCACTTCATCTTCAGAAATGGTGGCTTGTTCTTCGGCCATTAAAACGCGCTCCCGCGCTTCCTCTACCACCATCATCTGTTCTTCAAGACGAATACTGAGCTCTTCTAAATCTTCTTGGTAGCGCTCAATTTTTTCTTGCTGACGCAGTGCATTTTGCACCAGTTGTAAGTGATCAGAAGCCGCTTGGTAGTCTTGCTCTAACGCGGATTCTTGTTCAACCAATAACTCTAACTCTTCCTGTACGCGATTGAGCAGATTGTTTTGTTCAATCAAAGTATGACGCGAACCAAACAGTTCACTGCGTAACGCTAAAGTTTGCTCTAGTTTCTTGTGGCGTTCGTTAGCGTGACGCATATAATCAGCCGCCACGTAATTGGTTGATTCTGTAATTAAATGCTTGAAGAGATCACGATCAGCTTGCGTGGTTTTGATGGCTTCCAACGTCATGCGGTTTTCACGTAAAGCCGATTCCATATCTTGGAATGCTTTTTTAACGCCGCCGTTTTGTGGCAATAGGTAGTCACGCAATGAACGCGTAATTGCACTCGAAATACCACCGTATAATGACGCTTCAATCAAACGATAGAATTTTGAACGGTCGCTACTGTTACGCAGTTTTTTCGGCACAACACCGAATTCAAACATCTGTGCATGGTAGTCAACAATTGAATTGAACGCTTTAAAATGCGCCCCTTCAATTTTTGCCACAATATCTTTAACTTCGTTGATTTGACGCACGCGCGCATGGTTGTCGGAAACACTTTCGATTAGCACATCGGTCGGTTTGATATGGCTCGGTAAACCTTGAATAACAAAAGGTTTGATATCAACTTTTTTATCACGCCCCGCCACTTGTTGCAGTTTCACCGCAAACAAAAGGCGCTGCTTGCGCGAGTTGACAACATCTAACGCCGCATAACAAGCTCCGGCTTGCAGCTTGCCGTATAAACCTTTGTCACGAGAAGCTTGTGAGCTACCGGCTTCGGTTGTGTTTCTGAAGTGGAGCAAACTTTGGTCTGGAATTAACGTAGTAATAAAGGCTGCCATGGTAGTCGATTTACCCGCACCGTTACCGCCAGATAATGTGGTAACCAAACCATCAATATCAAAAGTACGAGCAAAGAAGCCGTTCCAATTGATCATGGTTAGTGATTGATACTTACCTCGTTCAATCATTCTTCACCTTCCCACTCTGTTTGCTCGTTAACATCTTGTTCTTCTATTTCTTGTTCATTATCTAATAAGCTGCGTTGGTTTGGCTCTTGAGTGTGCACCACAGCTTCACCATCACGAATCAAACGCAATTGTGCTTCACGCATGTCATCACCAACGCGCACGTCAGCACCAAAGCGAAATACCGCTTCGCTGATACGGAATTTATTGGTATCACCTAAATTGATGATCATGCCTAAACGTCGCAAGCGACGCAGTGATGTACGCACTTTTTCAAACAGCTTTTCTTTGTCTAAGTCAGAGCCGCTTGCTCGGTTGGTCACGAGCTTCATTAACTTTTTCTCATCAGCAAGTGATAGCAGCTCTTCATACAATTCTTGATTGGTGAATATGCCTTCATGCGCTAAACGCTCTGGGCTCAAATAAAGGAAACACAGTACTTTTCCGACGAGCATATCTAACTCAGATAACACACTTCGGTTAATCAATGCCGTTGAACGAGGACGCAAATAAAAGAAACCTTCTGGCGCTTTTACTAATTCAGTATTATAACGCTGATAAAACAACGCTAAATCAGGCTCAAAGTCCGATAGGAATGCGTGATTATCTAAATCGTCACTAGAAACATGGCGACCGGCACGAAGCTGGCTATCTAGTGCGGGGAAAAGGGGATTCGTAATTGCTTTTGCCAAGTTTTCTGGCATGTATTCATTAATATCTGTTGATAACATTTGCTTGTACCTTTGCGCCAAAATCGTTGATCGCTTGCCAGTCGGGTTGAATCGCTCGGTAATCGTGTTCTGAGTAACCGAGTCGTACCGCTTGGTCGACAACAATTCTTGCTAAATCAAAATGATGAGTATGAGGATGAGTGGCTAGGTAATCTCTCAACACCAAACCTAGGTCTATCGGCATGCCTTGGTCTTTATGACCTTTTAGCATCTGGCCGATACGCTCTGAAAGCTGATCATTGACCTGTTTGAATTCTTCATATTCCACTTCAAGCGGCACTTGCCCCATCACTTCATCGTCTCTTAAGACCAAAGCTTCATCACGAAGGTCCGTCAAACGTTCAGCATCAGCATAAGTAAGATGCCAAGGCGTATCAAAATAGTCATTCACTGATTGACGTAAGCGCTGGCTGAATGCTCGGTTTTGATCCATATCTATCGCGGTACGGATAAATTTATGCACGTGACGGTCATAACCAATCCACAGGTCAATAGCCTGCTGACCCCAACTTGTAATGCGATCAAGCTTCATCTGTAAACCAAATAAGGTTTCTTCAATAAACTCAAGTTCAGAAGAACCATAAACGATTTCTTGGATATCGAGGATCTGCGTTTGAAGCTCGTCTCCCGCGGCTTGCAATGTATCTTGCAGTTCACGCAATGTGGAGGAGGTTTCAGAAAGTAATGACTCACAGTTGTTGATCGCCTCACGCCAATCTTTGTTCAAGAGCTCAGCTATCTGCTGCTTAACGGACTGCTGCTGCTCATCCATTACTCGTTGGTTAAGGTCAATTCGGTCGAATATTTCACCGACGGAATACTTCAACACCCCGTATACATTCTTTTTCCAGTGTCCAGGTGTGCCGCCTTTTTGCGCCGCCTCTATGGCTTTTGCCATTTCATCCGCCACCATGGAGAGCTGGATGGAGAGTTTCAGTTTCGAAAATTCGCGGTGGCGAACATAATAATCGGTGATACCAATCGCCAGTGGCGATAAACGGTAGATGCTGACACCTTCGGTTACTTCACTGGTAAATCGGCTCACCAATCGCTGCTTAACCAGTTCATTGATCGCGTTATTAGCACGAAAAGCCGAAGCTTCACCTGTCTCTTCAAACATACGAGTGACGATGGAGAACGCGTCATGTAACTCCCCCTCACCTAATTCTTCATCAAACCTTTCATTGCTCAGTACTGCGATAGCGATAAGGAACGCAAGCCGCTCTGTCGTCAGGTTCAATGAGAAATCGTGCTGCTTTACCCAGCTAACCAATTCATCGATTGGTTGCTCTGCAGCGCTTTGAGTTATCTCACTCATTGTTATTCCTGCTCTATTTTTTTCTGCGCCCACACATGAATGTATCGACCTAGTGAGAGGTACGGCTCTTGTCTACACAATTGTTTTTCTAGTGCCAGTACGTCTTCATATTGGTAGTCGCCCATACTTGCTACGTTTCCGATGTAGTCACTGAATGAACGAATTCCCGATTTACCACAAATCTCAAACCCCGCATCTTCGATCCATTGATAGACGTCTTCGGGCCTTAAACCTTTTTGTGGTTGGAGTTTAAATCTTTTGCGATGTGGCATCCCATTCAGCACATGAGGAATATTACCGCACACCACATTTTTATATACCAGACCATGATGGTTGTAGAACATCACGGAAGCCATTCCACCCGGCCTGACTTGTTCTAACAAGTTTTGCAATGCCGCTTTCGGTTCTGCTAACCATTCCATCACAGCATGAAACATCACCATATCGACAGAAGCGGTTAAATGCTCTTGTATTGATTGCACAGGTGAGTGAATCAGCCGATACTGCTCAAGCAAGCTATTTTTTGCAATATCCTGCTCAGCTAACAGCAGCATTTCCGAAGATAGATCACATAATGTAATTTGATGCCCTAGCTTGGCCAATTTTTGGGACATTTGTGCCAGTCCACCACCCGCATCCAAAATATGCAAGGGTTGGGGGTTGGTGCCAAACATGGCGAGTAATTGCTCGATATCTTCCCAAACAATGACTTGGCGTATCTCACCTTTGTCAGAGCCATATATGTTTTTTGCAAATTTGTGGGCAATATCGTCGAAATTCCGGTCTTCAGTCACAGTCGCTTGGGGTATGATAACGAATCGTGCTGCTATTCTGTCATAGGAATGGCAGGAATAAAGAGGCTTTATGCCTTTTTATATTCAAGTGGTGTTTTTTCGGACTATTTTGTTTATGTTTGAGCTGAAAAAAATTATTTCCTCATTATTAATGCCTCTCCCGGCGATGCTTATCCTCGGTTTTGTAGGTTTAATGCTTATTATGTTCACAGCCAAACGTAAAACTGGCTGTATGATTGTCTTGTTATCTTTGACGACTCTATTCCTGATCTCTTTCCAACCTTTCGCTACTCGTGTTCTGATGCCGTTAGAAAGACAGTATTCTGCATTCCTTCCTAGTGAAGGAGCGATTGATTATGTCATGGTACTTGGTAGTGGGCATGTGGTTGACGATCAAATTCCCCCCACGTCTGAACTCAGCCGAACCGCACTGATGCGCCTTAGTGAAGGCATTCGAGTGATGCGCATGTATCCCGGTTCAAAATTAATCTTGTCTGGTTACTCTGGCGGCTCCGAATTTAGTCACGCTCGCATGTTAGCAACCGTAGCGCTCGCACTCGGAGTGAGTAAATCCGATATCATTTTGCTTGAAACCGCGAAAGATACATGGGAAGAAGCAAGACAAGCTGCTGCCTTTGTTCAACAGCGCAAGTTAGTACTCGTCACTTCAGCGAGCCATATGCAACGCGCATTAAACGAATTTTACTCGGCAGGACTCGCCCCTATTCCCGCGCCAACCAATTATCTAGCGCAAAACAATATCGCTCAGGCTTGGGAAAAATACACACCTCGAGCTCGCTACTTAGAACAAACGGAGCGCTATTGGTATGAGACCTTGGGGCTATTGTGGCAAAACCTACGTGATTGGGCATCCGGCTACGAGGAAACGGCTTTAGAAAACGCTCCACAACAAGAAAGCAATTTGTAAGATACATAAAAAACCGAAGTCTCTACTTCGGTTTTTTATTTTCTGGCATCTCAAATAACCCAACGAGATACGTGTTTTATCGAAAATAAACGACTAATCTCCGGCAAACATATACCCTTCCCCATGCACCGTCACAAAAATTTGTGGGTTTTTAGGGTCAAATTCCATCTTCGCTCTCATCCGTCTAATCAAGACATCAATCGTACGATCATTAGGCGCATCAACACGATGACTGATCATATTCAAAATACGTTCTCGGCTCAGTACTTGGTTAGGATAAGAAGATAATGCAACCAACAACTCATACTCAGCTTTTGTCAATTTTACCGGTTCACCACTTCGACTAAGTGCACGGCGTTGAATATCAAATGACCATTCACCAAATCGAACGAGATTACCATTTTGAGAAGTATCGCCAACAGTCGATTGATTATTGGCTGTCGATATCCGCCATAAAAGATTTTTTACACGAACTAACAGTTCACGTAATTCAAATGGTTTGGTGACATAGTCATCAGCCCCCATTTCGAGACCAACAATTTTATCGATGCTATCCGTGCGACCTGTAACCAGGATGATTCCAATATCAGATTGACTACGTAGTTCACGCGTTAACATCAAACCATCCTCTCCCGGAAGGTTGATATCTAACATAATCAAATCAATAACGTTGTTCTGAAGCGCCTCTCGCATTTGAGTACCGTTCTCCGCCTCTGTAACGGTATAACCTTCATTTTGAAAGTACCCGGCCAGTTTACTGCGAGTTACTGCGTCATCTTCAACAACTAATACGTGATAGCTCATGTACACCACTTATTTATATGGAAATGCCTAAGTCTCAGTATGAGACTATGTACAAATTTATTCTATTCATAAATCGTCATAATTCTATCATCGCAGGCTAAAAATAGAGAAAAATGCTGGTTTATTGATTCAAAACAACCTTCCAAGACGGTATTAATTAAATAACAATTTCTGTCATATTTTTTCATTTATATAGTGATAGCTATTCATTTTTATTCGCTAAACTTAGCAGAGTAATTATTTTTGGAGCAAGATGATGCAAGAAACTAAAGCCTTTAATGAAAAGCGTGCCGAGATTTACTGGTGGCTTTCGAGCTTATTTGTCAAAGAGCTAACTGAGCAGGAACTAGAACAATACCATACTCAGGCCATTCGCTCATTTCTTACTGGCTTAGGTGACAACCAAACCCTTAAACCTGCAATTGACAAACTAGTCGATGCATTAAATCGACTCATGGATAGGGAAGATGCTCAACTAGAGCTTGCCGCTGATTTCTGTGATGTTTTTCTAAAATCAAATAAAGATTCTGCTCTGCCATATGCCTCTATTTATATTGGTCAATCAGGTCTTCTCAATGCTGAACCAGCAAAAGCGATGACCGAATTAATGGCATCACATAACATTGCGGTAAGCACATCGCTGAATGAGCCAGCCGATCACATTGCTATTGAATTAGATTTTCTGGGGAATTTGATCATTCGATCCAATGAGCTAGAACAGGAACAACATTTAGATCAAGCCTTTGTCGAACAGTATGAGTTTATCCAACAGCATATCCTCTCATGGGTGCCTCAGTTTAGCCTTCGATGCCAACAAATTGATCAGTTCGGGTTCTATAGCGCATTAACCGAACTGCTAGTGGCATTTCTTCAATTGGACTGCAAGTATTTGTCTAACGATTAGTGCGTCTTTACATAGATACACAATAAATCAGTCAACTGTGACAATTGACTGATTTATTAAGCAGATTTTTCATTGCCTGATTGACGTTTGCAGACTAAAATCTTGACTGAAAACGATAAAAAATTATTTTTAAGATGCAAACCGCTGTTTCCGGCGGTTTTTGTGTTTTTATTACTTTTAGGCTTCAATCTTAACAAGGTAATAAGCCTAACTCTGCTGAATGGTAAGCTGATTCAACCGTTCTGCAATTATCGACAGGAACGAATTTATGGCTACGATTAAAGACGTTGCTCGCCTCGCTGGCGTATCAACCACCACGGTATCGCACGTGATTAACAAAACTCGCTTTGTTGCTGAAGCTACACAAGAAAAAGTGATGGAAGCAGTAGCGGAACTCAACTATGCGCCAAGTGCTGTGGCTCGTAGCTTGAAATGTAATACCACCCGTACGATCGGTATGTTAGTTACCCAATCCACTAACTTGTTTTTCTCCGAAGTTATTGATGGCGTGGAAAGCTACTGCTATCGCCAAGGCTATACGCTCATTTTGTGTAACACGGGCGGTATCTATGAGAAACAACGTGATTATATTCGCATGCTAGCAGAAAAGCGCGTTGATGGTATGTTAGTCATGTGTTCAGACCTCACTGAAGAGCTTCTGGAAATGCTCGATCGCCATGCCGATATCCCTAAGGTGATAATGGACTGGGGCCCAGAAAGCTCTCAAGCTGATAAAATCATCGATAATTCTGAAGAAGGTGGTTATCTAGCGACCAAATACCTTATCGATCATGGTCACACTGAAATTGCATGTCTAAGTGGTCACTTCGAAAAGGCAGCCTGCCAAGAGCGAATTCAAGGCTTCAAACGCGCACTTGCAGAAGCGAACCTAACTGTGAATGAAAACTGGATACTGGAAGGTAACTTCGAGTGTGACACTGCCGTATTAGCCGCAGATAAAATCGCAGCAATGGATAAACGTCCAACGGCTGTATTCTGTTTTAACGATACTATGGCTTTAGGTTTAATGAGTCGCCTACAACAAAAAGGTATCCGTGTCCCTGATGACATGTCAGTGATTGGCTATGACAACATTGAGCTCGCTGAATACTTTTCACCGCCGCTAACCACCATTCACCAGCCTAAGCGCCGTGTAGGAAAAAATGCATTTGAAATTTTGTTAGAACGCATTAAAGACAAAGAGCATGAAAGACGTATTTTTGAAATGCACCCAGAGATTGTTGAGCGTAAAACAGTTAAAAATATAAAAAAATAAATCAAATTTTTGCTCGTTAATCGTTCGAAAGTCAAAACTGCCCATATTCTTAAAATTAGGATTACATTTGACTTTCAATCATGAAACTTTTGAGATGGGCATCACATATAAGAGATACAAATGTGATGTTTGTCCAATTTTTTATTTATTCTAATTCTTAGAAGTCACGCACAGGGCAAACCATTTGAAAGAATGGGACGCAAAGCCTCCGGCCTAAACCAAAATATTGGTAGGTAGCGGGGTTGCCGATGGCAATGATACTAGCATTAAGTTTACTCCTTACTGACACACTTTCTGCATAGAGTTGCTAACCTCTCGGACCTGATTTTGGTGGCGTATTACCTATACACCGAGAATTTACAACATGGATAAACCAGTACTTAAAGATTCAATGCGACTATTCGAACAGTTTGGACAAGTAAAATCTCGTTCAATGTTTGGCGGTTTCGGTATTTTCGTCGATGACACTATGTTTGCTTTGGTCGTAAACGATAAACTTCACATTCGCGCTGATGATGTGTCTACAAAACGCTTTGTACAGCAGGGCTATGAGCCTTATGTATATAAAAAGCGCGGCTTTCCTGTCGTCACTAAATATTTTGCATTACCTGATAATTGCTGGAACAACCCGCAACAAATCTTGAGAGACGCATCTGTCGCACTTGAAATTGCCAAGCAAGAACGTGAAGTTCAAGCTCAGGCAAAGCCAGATCGCTTGAAAGATCTGCCCAATTTGCGTCTTGCAACGGAAAGAATGCTCAAAAAAGCAGGTATTGAATCGGTTAATGATTTACAAGCGAAAGGTGCTTTAGAAGCGTACAAAGCCATTCAGCAAACCCACTCTTCGACTGTCAGTTTAGAATTGCTTTGGGCTTTAGAAGGCGCGATTGAAGGAAAACACTGGTCTGTTATTTCGCAATCTCGTCGTGATGAACTCGCCAATAATCTATAAACGTTAACCACAACCTTTCAAAAAGCGCTCGCACTTCATTGCGGGCGCTTTTTTATTCCATTTTGAAATAAAAGTTCGACTTTCCATGTCCTATTCACTATATCTAGTGTAAAAACGCGGTGAGAAAAAGCATGAATAAAAAAATTGTCTTGGGTCTAATCCTATTAATTACCATCATTCTGCTAGCGATGAATTTTGGCCAGTATCTAACCTTAGAAAACGCCAAAGCACAGCAATTACTGCTCAATGAGCATATTGAACAAAACTTTGTGAGCGCAGCTGCACTCTATTTCTCGCTCTATATTTTAGTCACGGCATTTTCGATACCTGGGGCGGCAGTGGTAACTTTATTAGGCGCGGCGCTATTCGGCTTTTGGACTAGCCTACTTTTAGTCTCCTTTGCCAGTACTATCGGGGCAACCCTAGCTTTTTTAAGCAGCCGCTTTTTACTGCGTGAATGGGTGCAAGACAAATTTGGCTCAAAACTGAAAGCGATAAACCAAGGTGTGGAAAGTGATGGCGCTTTCTATCTATTTTCTCTGCGCTTGATACCTGTCTTTCCATTTTTCTTGATCAATTTGTTAATGGGCTTAACACCACTTTCCACTGTTCGCTTTTATTTAGTTAGCCAGTTGGGGATGTTGCCAGGCACTGCTGTCTATTTGAATGCAGGCACACAGTTATCTGAAATAGATAGTCTATCTGGTATTATTTCACCGTCCGTCTTGCTTTCATTTGCACTGCTTGGATTGTTTCCCATGATAGCGAAATGGGGTCTATCTAAATTCAACAATATGACCAAAACGACTTAGAGCCAATCAACATGAAGATATTCGTCTCGAACTTATTATTAGAAGCACATATCGTCAGTCATCTCTTGCAGCAAGAAAAAATTCAGTGTGAAGTCAGGGGAGAAGGCCTGTTTGGTTTACAAGGTGAATTGCCTTTTGGAGAAGAAACTAACCCTTATGTATGGCTACTCGATGCTCATAAAGAACGTGAAGCTCTTGCAGTTATAGAAACTTACCGCGATAACCATGAACAAAATGTGTCCAACTGGTACTGCCAAAAATGCGGAGAAGAGAACGAACCGCAGTTTTCTGCCTGCTGGCATTGCAGTTCAGTTCAGTAGCTCCCATTGACCGTCTACTCGTATCGAAATTAGCGAGACATATTCTGTTGAATGAATTCAATAGAGTGTCGATTAAACATCTCCGGCTGTTCAACATTACAAACATGTCCACAATTGGGTATTTCTAACAGAATACTCTTTTTGTGGTGTGCCACCATGTCCTTGACGGGTTTAATGAACATATAGTCTCTCTCGCCCATCAGATAAAGAGTCGGGATTGGTAGTTCTTTCTCTTTAAAGTACTTCATTAAAGGGTTAACTTCCGAAGTCAGCATAAACCAGCGTTTAAACTCTTTTTGGCACAGTTTTCTTGCTTCTCGTATGAACAGATGTCGAGACTCTTTTTGAGTACGTTGTGGCATAACAATATAAGCGAACAATCGATATAGCCACATATAAGGAATGATATGCTTACTTAAATTGCCTACCTTAACTAGCACCTGCGAACGAACGTCAAAACGCGTCACCGCACCACCTAACACCATCGTTCTAACACGACTAGACGCTAATTCAGCAAGGTTTCTGACAATAATTGTTCCTAGTGACATACCAACAAAATGGGCAGATTGGATTTTCAGATGATCCAACACTTTGAGAATATCTTGTGTAACTGATTTAAAAGTATAGCGATTGGCCATTAATTCTTTAAGTAACTGATTGGATTTGCCGTGACCACGGAGGTCAATTAACAATAAATTAAAATGTTCTCTGTATGCTTTTATCTGCTTAAACCAGATAGATGAGCTTCCCCCTGCCCCATGGACAAAGACAACCCATTCATCACTGGTCGGATGATGGTAAGTTTTATGGAAAAGTAAACTCTGAGACATATTGAGATATTTGTTCGCAATCAATGAGTATTAAGACTACCACAAAATACCAAGACTGTTGGCAGCAGGATGTAAAATTATGTTTGGTTTATCTGCTCTATAGCATTAAACAAAGGCGCCGAAGCGCCTTTTCATTTGTTATTAACTAAATAACGCGTCTTGATACATTTTGATGTATTCTTTCGCTGAATCTTGCCAACTAAAATCTTGTCGCATAGCGCGTTGCTGTACTTCTAACATTTTATCTGGATGCTGAAGATAAAATAGCATCGCCCGTTGCATAGTAATCAGCAAAGCCTCAGCAGACGGTTCATGGAAACCAAAACCCGTTGCTTCATCAGGGTACTTATCGTAATCACGAACCGTATCTTTCAGGCCACCGACTTCACGCACAATAGGCAATGTGCCGTAAGCCATGCTATAGATCTGATTCAAGCCACACGCCTCAAATTCTGACGGCATAAGAAAGAAATCTGAACCGGCTTCAACCAAGTGCGCGAAACGGTTGCTATAAGCTTCAACAAAGGCAAATTTATGTGGATACAATGAAGCGATTTTCTGCAAACGAGTGGCAACTTCAGGTTCACCCGTCCCAACAATAATCACTTGGACATCATTACGTAAAAACTGCTCAAGTATGGGTAGAATGTAATGAAACCCTTTTTGGTGAGTTAAACGACAAACCATACCAAACAGCGGTAATGAACGTTTAGGTAATTGCAGCTCTTCTTGCAGTATCTGTTTGCTTGCTAATTTACCCGCATGCAGCGATTCCGCCTCATCTGAATAGCCAAGAGGAAGATATTCATCCTGTTGTGGATTCCATTCACTGTAATCACAGCCATTGACAATGCCGTGAAGATCCCTTGCTCTGTGTACAAAATCATCAACCAGTCCATGAGAGCCCAAAGGCGTCAGCAATTCAGATGCATAATTAGGACTGACTGCATTAATTTTATCGGCAAAGGCAATACCTGCACGCAGCATGCTAACGTGATCATGCCCATATTGCAGAAACTCCATACCAGATAAATTTAATTCAGGAATAATTTCTAATTGATGATAAGAGAAGATCCCCTTGAAGATAGCATTATGCACCGTCAAGACACTCTTCATCTCAGAAAAATATGGGTCGTGTTGATAACGAGTTCTAAGCAAGAAAGGAACTAATCCTGTATGCCAATCATTAGCGTGAATAACTTGCGGTTTTTTGCCTAATTTCGGCAACACATCCAGACTCGCTGCTGAAAAAAAGCCAAAACGTTCACCGTTATCTGAATAGGCTTGGTTATTCTCACCATACATTTCTGGACGGTCAAAATAATGTGGGCAGTCGATCAAATAGACTGGTACACCATCAAGCTGCATTTCACGCACTCGATATTGGGTGTGAGGCCAATGATTAAGCTCAGTCTCTAGCACAACCGGAGCTTCATTTAGCCCCGGTATAGAGCGATAAGCAGGTAGCGCAACGGCTACCTGATGACCTAGCTCTTGAAGAGCTTTAGGCAGCGCCTTGGCGACATCCGCCAAACCACCACTTTTAATCAATCCTTGTGCTTCTGAAACGGTAAACCAAACCTCGATTTTTTCCCTTTTAGAATCCAACTTTCGTTCCTTTTGCAATAACAACGATCCCCTCATCTGACACGTGGAAGCGTTGTCTATCAAGCTCTAGATCTTCACCAATGATGGTACCTGGTGCAATCTCAACATTTTTATCAATAATTGCGCGTTTAATACTACAGCCTTCACCAATTTTGACATCACCTAAAATCACTGACTCACTAATGAAAGTATTTGCGGCAATATTACTGCGATAGCCTAGCACTGATTTGTATATCTTTGCACCTTGAATATAGCTACCACCAGAGATCAAGCTATCTGTAATTTGTACTTTACGATCATGTGAATCCACAAAGGTTGCTGGCGGTAATGGCGGATAATAAGTGTGTAATGGCCAACTACGGTTATAGAGTGAGAAATCGGCATCGTGCTCAAGTAAGTCCATATGAGCAGACCAGTAGGCATCAATCGTACCCACATCGCGCCAATAAGTGGCTTCTTTTTCACCCTTGATGACATTCGTAGAAAAATCATAGACATAAACCCCACCTTCAGGGAAGAGTTTAGGAATGATATCTTTACCGAAATCATGACTAGATTCTTTATTCTCAGCGTCTAAGCGTAACTCTTCGCACAATGTGTTTGCGTCAAAAATATAGTTACCCATAGAAACAAGAGCAAGATCAGGGTGTCCAGGGATAGACTTAGGATTACTAGGCTTCTCTTCAAAGCCGATCATCTTGCCATGCTCATCAACTTCAATAACACCAAATTGAGAAGCCTCAGAGAGTGGCATTCTTAAAGCCGATACAGTCAATTTCGCATCAACGCGCTTGTGGAAGTCAAGCATCTGACGTATATCCATTTTATAAATATGGTCAGAACCGAAGATACACACTTGATCAGGTGCTGATAGCTCGATAAAACTAATATTTTGGTAGATAGCATCTGCCGTCCCCTCGTACCAACGCTTACCATCACGCATCTGTGCTGGAATCGAGTCAATAAAGCGGTCAGTGATACTCGTCAAATTCCATCCTTTCTTCATATGTAGATAAAGGGACTGTGATTTGAACTGTGTCAAGACATAAATACGCATAAGATCTGCGTTAACAAAGTTGTTAAGTGCAAAGTCGATTAAGCGATAGCTACCACCAAATGGAACCGCAGGTTTACTACGAGATGCAGTCAAGGGCATCAAGCGAGAGCCTTCACCACCAGCAAGGATCATACCTAAAACACCAGCCATAATAATTCTCCATATTTTTTCATTTTTATATTCGCATTCCATACTTATTAGTATTGAGGGGGAGTATGGATGCTTTTCCTTTATATAACGCTCTTGTAGAATCCGAGATTTTGTAAAATACCTTTCACTCAAAAACGGATGCCTATACGTTATCGAATTGCTAGAAGAATTCAATTTTAAATATGCTGTTCTGTCGACTCTTAATCCGTTAGATTGCCAACTCCTAACCTAGCTCACATTTCAATGCCCCATAAAATATAAATACAACAATGCATTAACCAAACGTTAATATCCGTTTTTTGTATCGTTTTTTCATCTCATATACACGCTATGAAAATCAATAATAAAACACATTTATGACATCCAGTTAAAACCTCTAGACACCTGATACAACGAAGTCAGTTTAAGGTTTTTTTAGGTTAAATTTCGTTCGATACAAATCCCAATATGTCTAGCTAAGCCACATGACTTCCTTCTTGCCAGATATAGACTTGGCATTCTTTAGACTGCTTTGCCATATAAAGTGCGGTGTCAGCTTTAGCCAGAGCCTCTGTGATAGAACACCCTCCGTTTATCAGTGCCCCACCAATCGATAAGTCAATTGATGTTGAATTTTCTGCGCCCACGCTGTTTGATGAAAGCTCAGTTAAACGTTTCGATAGTGCTAACAGACTGTTATAGCTATCACTTCTGACTACGATAAGAAATTCATTATCGGCCCAGCGGCCAGCAGAATCATATTCTCTTATTGCCAAATTTATGTTGTCGGTAACCTGTATGAGTTGTGAGTCAGTGATGACACACTTATCATTCTGAGCAGTCGTGCCATATTTTCCAATATCTATCCAAAGTAATCCAAAATGACTATTTTCTCGTTTTACTCTGGCTAATTCACTTTTAATCTCAGCTTCCATCCCTTTTTTATTGAGTAGTTGAGTCAAAGGATCAATGGTAGAGAGATGATCGAGAGCAGAGGTTCTTATTGCCACTAATCGGTCAATATTAGCTTGTCCATGAAGGATTCCCTTGGTTAGTTTTTCGATAAAGCGCATCACCTCCCCGATTTCAGAATGTGGTTTATAAGTAAATTGAATGGGGTAGTCTTGAGTGCGGCACTGCTGTGCTGCCTTAACAAGGCGAGCGAAAGGACGTAGAAAGGTTAGCTCAATGACCAGCCAAATGGTGAGCAAAAATCCAACAAGCGTTAAGAGTAAAACACAACAAAGTAACGTGACATTCGTCGATGCCAACAAACTATCCATATTAATAAAGGTAACCTCAAACCAATTCAGTGGCTTAATGTAGTTGATTGAAACCAAGGAATTACTGTCATTGTAGTCAACCAGTAGTGCGTTTGGCTCTGCTCCATTTTTTTGGGCTTTGATAGCCTGCACAACGTGAACATAATCATTAGGATCTTGGATAAAAGCCGACAGTGGTTTACCTTGAACTTTGCTTTTGAAATCGTCAGAAAATTGAATATTTGCATCTCTGATGAGCTGTACATTTAGTAACTCATCCACAAACAATGTATCAACCCCAATCGCATTCTCACGGAAGAGCCCGTCCATAAATGGTTCTAATGACAAACCGGTTCCAACAATGCCGAGAAACTGACCATTTTTAATGATTGACTGGTTGATCCATAATTTAGTTATGCCTAAATGATGATCGTGATTGATGTTGACACCAAATGGTGCTGCTCGCTGTTTATGCTTAAAATACCACTGATCTTCAGCTTGCTCTGGATTCAAATGATAACGCAGCAAACTCGCTGACTCGCGTATATTCTCCGTTGAATTAAAGTAGTAAGCTAAATTTGAATCCAGAGCAACGAAAAAATTTTTGCTGAGCAACTGCCAGCGAAACTGTTCTAATGTATCTGTAGCTACGTCAATATAGACTGAATCTGCGGCATTTTCCGCCCATGTAATGATATTGGGATGCAAAGAAACCTGACGAACCAGTTCGACCTCTCTAATGATAGGGTCTAGCGTGTTGTTTGAACGGTAATGATTAACGACTTGGGAGTATTGATGCAGTAGGCCAATTGAAAACGCTTGCAAATGTGTTTTAACCAAACTCCACCCTACCACAATAAGTAGTAATGCAATCAAAGAAAAAACCACTAAGAACTTTCTTCTAATAATCATTTCTGGCCAAACTGATTAATTTTCAACCTATCAATAACCATTTGGCATCAGAATGTCAAAAAAATGAATACATTTTTTAATTAATATTTTTAATAATTGAAACAGATCAAATAATCAAGGCAAATAAATAAGGCAGCTCGAAAGCTGCCTTATTTTGGTAACGGTTGACACCATCACTCTATTTCTTTGAGTTTTTTCTCTTATCTGTCACTTCCCACTGTCCATTTTCATACAATGCAGTCCAACCCGATGGCTTACCATCAGTCTCAGTACGTACATAGTGCTCTTTAGACTTACGACTAAAGCGCACAACGGCTGGAAGACCATCCGGGTCATGGGTTGGAGCTGTGGTCAGATATTGATACTTATCTGTTATGCGATCTTTAAATCGAACTAACTCTTCAACTAATGGCGCACGAGTTTCGCGAGATTTAGGGAAATTACTGGCAGCAAAGAACAAACCCGCAGCACCATCACGCAATACAAAATAAGCATCTGAATTTTCACAAGCAAGCTCAGGGAAATGAACTGGATCTTCTTTCGGTGGTGCCACTTCACCGCTTTTTAAGATCTTGCGCGTATTCTTACAGTCTTCGCTAGTACAATCCATATACTTACCGAAACGACCATTTTTGAGCACCATGTCAGAGCCACACTTGTCACACTCAACTACGGGGCCATCATAACCTTTTACTTTGAATTCACCATACTCAACGATATAACCTTCACAATTCGGGTTATTACCACAAACGTGCATTTTCCGCTTATCGTCAATTAAGTAGGCGTCCATCGCCGTTTCACAGATTGGGCAACGTTTCTTAGCGCGTAGCGCTGCCGTTTCAACGTCTTCTTCCAGAACGTTGATAACACCATCTTCGTCACCAAGGTTAATGGTTGTCTTACAGCGCTCTTTTGGTGGTAATGCATAACCTGAGCAACCCAAGAATACACCTGTCGAAGCGGTACGAATCCCCATTGGTCGTGAACATGTTGGACACTGAATATCCGTCATCACGATATGGTTAGGTCGCATACCACCTTGCTCTTCATCTAACTCTGCAGCTTCTAAGTCAGTGGTGAAATCATTAAAGAAGTTATCAAGTACATCTTTCCAATTTGCTGAACCTACCGCCACTTGGTCAAGTTTTTCTTCCATACGGGCGGTAAAATCATAGTTCATCAAATCATTAAAGCTGGCATCAAGACGGTCGGTGACAATCTCTCCCATCTTCTCTGCATAGAAACGACGCTGTTCTACTTTCACATAGCCACGATCTTGAATTGTTGAAATGATCGATGCATAAGTCGATGGTCGACCAATACCACGTTTCTCAAGTTCTTTAACCAACGCAGCTTCAGTGTAACGTGCCGGTGGTTTGGTGAAATGCTGTTTTGGATCGAGCACTTGCAATGCTAGTGTATCCCCGACCTTCACTGGTGGTAAGATCTGGTCTTCATTCTTACCCATTGGACGTTGAACACGCGTCCAACCATCAAACTTAAGAATGCGTCCTTTCGCTTTAAGCGTAAAATCAGCAGCCTTAACACTCACCGTGGTTGAATCATATTGTGCTGGCGTCATCTGACAAGCCACAAACTGATTCCAAATCAAGGCGTATAATTTATGAGCATCCGCTTCCATGCCTTGTAGATCATCAGTTTTGACATCCACACTGGACGGGCGAATCGCTTCGTGCGCCTCTTGAGCGCCTTGTTTGCTTCCGTAAACTAGTGGATTTTCTGGCAGATAAGCTTGTCCAAATTCATTGCCAATATAACTACGCACAGCCTCTACCGCTTCACCACTCAAATTCGTCGAATCGGTACGCATGTAGGTAATATAACCCCCTTCATACAACCGCTGCGCTAGCATCATGGTTTTCTTAACACCATAACCTAAGCGCGTGCTCGCGGCCTGCTGGAGTGTCGAAGTGATAAAGGGAGCCGAAGGTTTACTGCTTGTTGGACGATCTTCACGCTTACAAACCTCGTAAGCTGCTTTTTCTAAGATAGCGACAGCCGCTTTGGTTTCCGCTTCGTTAACAGGTTTGAAAGCAATACCGTCTTTCTGGGCAACAATTAAGCGAAAATCTGTTTTGTCTTGTGTCTTTGTGTCAGCGTGAATATCCCAAAATTCTTCAGGGATAAAAGCATTAATTTCGCGTTCACGTTCAACCAGTAGTTTTACTGCAACGGACTGAACTCGACCTGCCGACAAGCCGCGAGCGACCTTTTTCCACAACAACGGAGACACCATAAAGCCCACAACGCGGTCCAAAAATCGTCGAGCTTGTTGTGCGTTGACACCATCCATATTCAACTCACCTGGAGTCTCAAATGCTTGCTGGATAGCGTTTTTTGTGATTTCGTTAAACACCACTCGTTTATATCGCTGTTCATCACCACCGATGATCTCACGAAGGTGCCAAGCGATGGCTTCTCCTTCGCGGTCCAAATCGGTTGCGAGATAAACGTAATCAGCATCTTTGGCTAATTTCTGCAGCTCAGAGACAACTTTTTCTTTCCCTGGCAAAATTTGATAATTAGCTTCCCAACCATTGTAGGGATCGATACCCATCTTCTTAATCAGAGAATTACGATCTTTTTCACTTTTTAAACGTGCTTTTTCTTCAGCACTCAAATTCTTAGTAGAGGTAGGTGCTGCTTTCTTTGCGGTACTTTGACCGGCAGTAGGAAGATCACGGACATGTCCAACGCTCGATTTAACAACAAAATCTTTACCAAGATATTTGTTGATCGTCTTAGCCTTAGCTGGCGACTCCACTATAACGAGTGATTTACCCATAATTGACTCAAATGTCCTTAATCACTATGCGACCAGTAAATCGCATGACGTTCTAAAATATTGCTTCTTTTTTTACTATCGAGCCAGTTAACAAGAAGATCAACATGTTTTTGAAAAAATAAAACTCAACTGTTCGACAATTCACCAAAACGCGTTCACCATTTGTGTGCTGGCGTTGAGCTATTACCGCCTACTCATCCAAATGCAAAGCTGTGAAACAACCCTAAATAATTCAGGCTTACTTACCATGGCTATTACATTGTTTATACCCAAACAACTTGAAGTTGCAGGTAGGCGGCAAGTGAGTTCATCCCCATGAGCATAGATAAACTATGTGATTGGGGTGAGCGAATGTAGCCAACACCGCTGCAACTTCAAATAGGAAGGGTATAGCTAGTTCAAGATTTCATGCTACAGATTGCGCGCACATACTAAAGTGAGTGCTGCGGGTTCGCGAAATTAAACTGACGAAATATGCAATAAATCACAAATTCTCATGTTTTGAGAAAAAACGATTACTACGCGAGCGCTTTAAGCAAGTAGTAATACTGATATTTTTCCACGATTTTCTATTTAAGATCATTGAAATTAACTCGCTTTTTGCGGCACTATCCCGTTGCAAATCCACTCATAAGGCATTCAACATGAGCGACAAACAATCTATCACCGAATTTGATTTACTACTTATCGCCAATCAGATCATTCAACAACATGATAGTTACATTGAGGGAATGAGAGCTGAAAGTGTAGAAGAGAAAGATGGGGTACTGGTATTTAAAGGTAATTATTTTTTAGATAACAACGGGCTGCCTACTGCCAATACAACGGCGGTGTTTAATATGTTTAAGTACCTAGCGCTGAATCTATCGAAAGAATTTACACTGGCTAAATAAGCTAGACCATAAAAAATAAATACAAAGCCTCAAAAGAGGCTTTGTGGAAAATACATTTAGTGACTTAAACCCGAAAATTTATCAAAGTAATCAGGGAAGGTTTTAGACGTACACTTAGGATCGTTAATCGTCACTGGCGTATCGCTCAGAGCGACCAACGAAAAACACATTGCCATGCGGTGGTCATCATAAGTATCAATCGCAGCATGCGTTAACAACGTTGGTGGTGTGATAATGATGTAGTCCTCACCCTCTTCAACTTCTGCACCAACCTTACGTAATTCAGTGGCCATAGCAGCAAGGCGATCCGTCTCTTTAACACGCCAGTTGTACACATTACGAATTGCGGTTGTACCTTGAGCAAAGAGTGCCGTTGTCGCAATAGTCATTGCTGCGTCAGGAATATGGTTAAAATCCAAATCAACGGCGTTTAATTGGCCGCGACGCGCAATTACATAATCGTCCCCCCACTCGATCTCCGCTCCCATTTTTTCTAAGGCATCAGCGAATTGAATATCGCCTTGAATACTGTTTTTACCAATACCCGTCACCTTGATTTCACCGCCTCGAATCGCAGCTGCGGCAAGAAAATAAGAAGCAGAAGAAGCATCACCTTCCACCAAAAATTGCCCTGGAGATTGATACGTTTGTCCGGCAGGAATGACAAACTGTTGGTAGTTATTATTGACAACTTTAACACCAAATTGCGCCATGATATGCAGTGTGATATCGATATATGGTTTTGATACTAGCTCACCTACGATATTAATGGTGACTTCACCTTCGGCAAGTGGTGCTGACATCAAAAACGCGGTCAAAAACTGGCTAGAAATAGAGCCATCGATAGCCACGCTACCCGCCTTTAGACCAGTAGCGGTGATTTTAAGTGGAGGAAAGTGCTCGTTCTCTAAATAGTCTATTTGTGCGCCTGCTTCCCGTAATGCATCGACTAAATGACCAATTGGACGCTCTTTCATACGCGGCTCGCCCGTTAAAACAAACTCACCTTGTCCTAAGCATAATGCGGCCGCTAAAGGACGCATTGCCGTTCCCGCATTGCCTAAAAATAGTTCGGTTAACTGAGAAACGCTAAATGGCTGACCTAAGCCTTCCACTTCACAGACGGTTTTATCCTCAGATAATCGATAAACCACCCCTAATTTGGTCAAAGCGTTTAGCATATGTCGAATATCATCACTATCGAGCAAATTCGTTAGCGTGGTGGTGCCTTTGGCAAGAGCGGCTAGCAAGAGCGCTCGGTTTGATACACTTTTAGAACCGGGTAAGTTGACTTCCCCATTCATTTTTTTAATTGGTTTTAAGGTAAGGCTTTCCATTAATGTTGTGTTTCCTTGCATCCCCCAAAGTCTTCCTGCGCACTTTGAGACGATGAAAATTCTTCGTACTTGCAGCCTATCTAAAAATAAAAGTGAACTCCAGCATAAATATGCTCTTTTCGACCTTCTGATAAATCACGATAAGTGGACCAATCAAACTCATGAATAAGCTCAATAGTTAAAGCTAACTGCCAATGATTAATTAGCCAAACGGCAATTTGACGTTGAGGCTAAAACCATCACAAAATCTCCCCCCACCGGCAACCATTGGCAAACTATCAAAAAATCAATACTATTCTGACTAAACATCCCCATTTACTTCCCTTAACAGGTGTCGGATTTAGCATGACCATTTATCTTCCTCAACTGGAACTTGATGACTTCTCGTTTCCCTCACCTTATGAAGCCTTGCAAGAACCAAACGGCCTACTCGCATTTGGTGGTGACTTACAACCACAACGTATATACAGTGCATATCGACAAGGTATTTTCCCTTGGTATGGCCCGGGAGAACCCATTCTTTGGTGGAGCCCTTCACCCCGTGCAGTGTTTGACCCAAAATCCTTTACGCCAGCAAGAAGCGTAAAAAAATTCCAGAAAAAACATAACTATAAAATCAGCATCAATCACGCAACGCAAGACGTCATCACCCAATGTGCCAAGCTGAGACCCGCAGATCAAACATGGTTAAATTCAGACATGAGAAAATCGTATCTTGAGCTGTCGAAATTAGGACTCTGTCATTCGGTTGAGGTATGGGATGACTCAGAATTGATCGGCGGTTTGTATGGAATACAAGTGGGGCGACTATTTTGTGGCGAGTCGATGTTTAGTATCAAAACAAACGCATCGAAAATTGCACTTTGGTATTTTTGCCAACATTTTCAGTCACATGGTGGTCAATTGATAGATTGCCAAGTCATGAATCCCCACTTACTTTCTTTGGGGGCTGTCGAATTACAACGCGACGACTTTCTTAAATCCTTGCTATCTTTTAGAGATGAGTCTTTGGACAAATGCTGCTTTATTCCCCAATGGCTTACCTTATCAAGTGAGGGATAACCATGAGTTCGGAACTACACCAAATACGTATTGGTTTAACCAACAACCACCCTTGTAGTTATTTAAAAGATCGACAAGAACGAGTGGCCGTGGCACTCGACCCAAGTATGCAATCTCCAGATAATTATGAAGTTTTATTGGCTAATGGCTTTCGTCGCAGTGGTGATACCATTTATAAGCCTCATTGTGAAAGCTGCAATTCATGTCAGGCATTGCGTGTATCGGTTAATGAATTTAGTATTTCAAATAGCCAAAAACGCCTGTTGAAAAAAGCGCACTCTTATCGATGGCAACTCAAAACAGAAATGGATGAAGGCTGGTTCAACCTTTATTCTCGTTATATTGAAGCAAGGCATCGTGATGGCAGCATGTTTCCACCTAAAGACGCCGAATTTCAACAGTTTTCGAGTTGTGGGTGGCTCAATACTCAATATCTGCATATCTACCAAGAAAATAAATTAGTAGCTATTGCAGTGACTGATATTCTCAGGCACAGTGCCAGCGCTTTTTATACCTTTTACGACCCAGACGCGGATATATCCTTAGGTACACTAGGCGTTCTATTTCAACTTCAATATTGTCAATCAACCGGTAAGCAGTGGTTATATCTGGGTTATCAAATTGATGAATGTCCGGCGATGAACTACAAAGTGCGCTTTCAACGCCATCAAAAGCTAGTAAATCAACGTTGGCAAGGGTAGAATACCGCCCAACTTTACATATTTATATTTTAACGGCAGAATGCGTCCGTTAAAAATCGCCAAGTTTCTAAAGAGGATTAAATGGCTAAAGAAGACGTAATTGAGATGCAAGGCACTGTCCTTGATACTCTTCCAAACACAATGTTCCGTGTTGAGCTAGAAAACGGTCACGTAGTTACAGCTCACATCTCTGGTAAAATGCGTAAGAACTACATTCGTATTCTTACTGGTGACAAAGTAACTGTTGAGATGACTCCATACGACCTATCTAAAGGCCGCATCGTCTTCCGTGCTCGTTAATCGCTGATTTTCGAACACAACAAAAAACGGAGCTAATTGCTCCGTTTTTTGTTGTCTATCAATAGGAAAGCATTGCTACTTTCCTAAAGACTATGCCGCATTAGTGCACCGCTTCCTCACGTGAACCAATGTATTTAAACTTGAGTTCATCACCCTCAAAATCGACTTTAACGGTACCACCTTCAACCAATGAGCCAAACAACAGTTCATTAGCTAGAGGTTTTTTCAATTTATCTTGAATCACACGCCCCATCGGACGAGCACCCATCTCCTTGTCGTAACCCAAGGTTGCTAACCAATGACGAGCATCTTCTGAAACCTCCAAAGAGACGCCTCTCGCATCGAGTTGTGCTTGCAGCTCAACAATAAACTTATCAACCACCTGGTGAATCACACGCTCATCTAAGCTATTAAACCAGATGATGTTATCTAGACGGTTACGGAATTCTGGGGTGAAGACTTTCTTAATTTCAGCCATGGCATCAAAACTGTTGTCTTGCTGAATCAAGCCAATGGATTTTTTCACCGTTTCCGCTACACCAGCGTTGGTCGTCATCACTAAAATAACATTACGAAAATCTGCTTTGCGTCCATTGTTATCTGTCAGCGTGCCATTATCCATTACTTGTAATAACAAGTTAAAGATATCTGGGTGCGCTTTTTCAATCTCATCCAACAACACCACTGAATGAGGATGTTTAATCACCGCATCCGTTAACAGTCCGCCTTGGTCATAGCCAACGTAACCCGGAGGTGCGCCAATCAATCGGCTAACTGAATGGCGTTCACCATATTCAGACATATCAAAACGCAGTAGTTCGATACCCAACAATTTAGACAACTGAACCGTCACTTCTGTTTTACCAACCCCAGTCGGGCCTGCAAACAGAAACGAACCAACCGGTTTGTTCTCGGCTCCAAGACCTGCACGGGATAGCTTGATCGCTTCACTCAAAACATCAATAGCAGGATCTTGACCAAAAACCAGCATTTTCATTTTTTGATCAAGGTTTTGCAGAGTATCTTTATCAGAAGAGGATACGGATTTCTCTGGGATACGCGCCATTCTCGCCACCATGGCCTCGATGTCTGCGACACCGACCGTTTTCTTACGACGACTTGCAGGAGCCAGTCTGGAACGTGCACCCGCTTCATCAATAACGTCAATCGCCTTATCTGGTAAATGACGTTCATTAATGTATTTAGCCGAGAGCTCTACCGCTGCGCGTAATGCTTTATTGGTATAACGAACTTCATGGTGTGCTTCGTATTTGGGCTTCAAGCCCATCAAGATTTTAGTGGTATCGTCCAGTGATGGTTCCACCACATCAATTTTTTGGAATCGACGAGACAAAGCACGTTCTTTCTCAAAAATATTGTTGTACTCCTGATACGTCGTTGAACCAATACAGCGCAACTTGCCACTACTGAGTAATGGTTTAATTAAGTTAGCCGCATCAACTTGGCCACCAGAAGCTGCCCCCGCACCAATAATCGTGTGGATTTCATCGATAAAGAGTATTGCATCCTCTTCTTTTTCAAGCTGTTTTAATATGGTTTTGAAACGCTTTTCAAAATCACCGCGATATTTTGTTCCCGCTAAAAGTGAACCGATATCCAAAGAGTAAATAATACTATTTTGAATAATCTCAGGCACCTGCCCTTCAACTATTCTCCAAGCAAGACCTTCAGCAATCGCCGTTTTACCGACACCGGCTTCACCCACTAGCAATGGGTTATTTTTGCGACGACGACAAAGCACTTGAATGGTACGTTCAAGTTCTTTATCACGACCAATCAGTGGGTCAATCAAACCTTGTTTTGCAAGCTGGTTTAAATTACTGGCAAAACTTTCTAAACGTTCATCAGAACCAACCTCTTCAGCAGCTTCACTGCCAAATGATTCTGAAGATGCCGAATCTTCACCATTGGCACCAGACGTTTTTGTAATGCCATGTGAAATGTAATTCACAATATCTAACCGGCTGATATCGTTTTTCTTCAATAGGTAAGCAGCGTGAGATTCTTGCTCGCTAAAAATCGCGACTAATACATTCGCTCCGGTGACTTCATTGCGACCAGATGATTGGACATGAAACACAGCTCGCTGAAGAACACGTTGAAAACTGAGTGTTGGTTGAGTTTCTCGACTTTCGTCGCTTTCGGGAATAAGAGGAGTCGTTTGATCGATAAAAATATCAAGCTCTTGGCGCAACGCATCCAAATCCGCTTGACAGGCTAATAATGCCTCTCTGGCTGCATCATTTTCTAATAATGCGAGTAGGAGGTGCTCGACGGTCATGAATTCATGTCTTTTGTCTCGCGCTCGAGCGAACGCGCCGTTTAGACTCGACTCTAGTTCTTTATTAAGCATAAGTACCTCCTTAAGGATCTACTTTGTCGTGCAAGCAAATGATTAAGCTTGCTCCATAGTACAAAGTAGTGGATGCTCATTTTCCTTTGAGTACAAAGTAACTTGCGCTACCTTGGTCTCTGCAATTTCAGCACTGTATGTGCCACAAACTGCTTTCCCTTCATAATGTACCTTGAGCATGACTTGCGTTGCTTTTTCAATATCTAGTGAGAAGAATCGCTCAAGGATTTCAATCACAAAGTCCATCGGCGTGTAATCGTCATTGTTAAGGATTACGTTGTACATTGCCGGTGGCTTAATGGCTGTCTTCTCACGCTCCAGAAGATCTGAGTCTGGAGTCACCCATTCAAAATTTTTACTCATGATGACCGCATTTAGAGTGTTTCTCTACTTAGAGTGTTCTCTGCATAGTGTAACCGTTGTGCCTCTCAGTAACTGTTTTGCCGTTCACATCAGTAAATGTTTTCGACACAGTTGAAAAACAACCCTTAGTTAAAGACTAATGCAGCAATTGTATCGCTGCAAATAAAACATTGCTATTCAGATCGAGCCTAGATGTAATTGGCTAAAATTACAGCAGAAATACACCATCTATATTAAAAATTTATGGACTTACCCTGCTTTTGTTCGTTACGGAAATGTAATGCTTAAAAGTGATTTGTTTGCAAATATGTCGAATATTATACATTTTGCCTATTGACTGAGCGAAATCATTGGCTACATTGGTCAATTAGTGACTAAAAATTTGGCAGCGTCTGAATTGATATTCACTGATAGAGTCACATTTTTGGATAGGTGTCTCGTCAATAACATCAGTAACTAAAATGCAATTAAGGATGTAAAGCATGGCTACAGGTACAGTTAAATGGTTTAACAACGCAAAAGGATTTGGGTTTATCTGCCCAGAAGGTGAAGATTCCGATATTTTTGCTCATTACTCAACAATTCAAATGGAAGGCTATCGCACGCTTAAAGCGGGGCAACAAGTTTCTTATGAAGTTGAAGAAGGCCCTAAAGGATATCACGCTAGCGCTGTTGTTCCCATTGAAGGTCAACTCGCAAAATAATCGCTGCCAATACGTGTATTTGATTAAAAAACCCGCCAGTTGGCGGGTTTTGTTGATTGTGGATTCGCGTTATGCACCAATAATGTCATTCAACGTTTTACTTGGACGCATTAAGGCCGACGCTTTTTCAAACACTGGCAAATAATAACCACCAAGGTCACCCGCGATACCCTGAGCTCCGTTTAGCTCAGCAATAATCGCTTGTTCGTTTGCCACCAGTTTCTCCGCAACTGGAGCAAATTCTGCTGCTAATTCAGCATCATCGCTTTGCTGAGCCAAAGCCTCCGCCCAGTAAGTCGCCAAATAATAGTGACTACCGCGGTTATCTAACTCGCGCACTCTGCGAGAAGGCGACTTATTCATATCTAGAAATTTACCTGTCGCTTTATCTAGAGCGTCAGCAAGAACTTTTGCTTTTGCATTACCAGTTACGATACTCAAATGCTCTAAAGAAGCCGCTAATGCTAAGAACTCACCCAAAGAATCCCAGCGTAAATGGTTCTCTTTTTCCACTTGCTGTACGTGTTTTGGAGCAGAACCACCAGCGCCTGTTTCAAATAAGCCACCACCGTTCATTAAAGGAACGATAGACAACATTTTTGCTGACGTTCCTAACTCTAGAATCGGGAAAAGATCCGTTAAGTAATCGCGCAGCACATTACCGGTTACAGAGATGGTATCCTTGCCCTCTTTAAGGCGCACAAGCGTAAACTGTGTTGCTTCTACAGGTGACAAAATTTGAATATCTAAGCCTGATGTATCGTGGTCAGCTAAATAAAGTTTTACTTTTTTAATTAGCTCACGATCGTGTGCACGCTGCTCATCAAGCCAGAAAATAGCAGGAACTCCCGTCGCACGGGCACGAGTCACAGCCAATTTCACCCAATCTTGAATTGGTGCATCTTTAACCTGACACATGCGGAAGATATCACCCTCTTCTACACTTTGTTCAAGTAAAACCTTACCTGAAGTATCCACTACGCGTACAGAACCTGCGGCATCAAGAATAAAAGTCTTATCATGAGAGCCGTATTCTTCTGCTTTTTGAGCCATCAAACCAACGTTTGGCACACTGCCCATGGTCGTTGGATCAAACGCGCCATGCTGCTTACAAAAATCAATAACGGTTTGATAAACACCTGCATAGCAGCGGTCTGGAATCATCGCTTTAGTATCTTTTTGCTTACCGTCTGGTCCCCACATTTGACCTGAAGAACGCAGCATAGCAGGCATAGAAGCATCGACAATAATATCGCTTGGTACGTGCAAATTAGTAATACCACGATCAGAATCTACCATCGCAAGCGGTGGCTGTGTTGCGTAAACGGCCTCAATTGCTGCTTCAATTTCTTCTTTCTGTGCTTGAGGAAGGGATTGGATTTTCGCGTAAACATCACCTAACCCATTGTTTACATCCACGCCTAAGCTGTCAAAAAGATCACCATATTTTGCAAATACGTCTTGGTAGTAAACTTTAACCGCATGACCAAAAATAACCGGATCAGACACTTTCATCATGGTTGCTTTCATATGCAAAGAAAGCAATACATCTTGCTGTTTAGCTGTTGCAATTTCTTTCTCAAAAAACTCAACCAAGGCGGTTTTGCTTAACACTGAGGCATCAATAATTTCTTTATCTAACAGTGCAAAGTCTTTCTTTAGAACTTTAGTTGTACCATCATTACCAACAAACTCGATCTTAACTTGCGTATCACCCTTGATGGTGACCGACTTCTCTGTACCAAAGAAATCTTTTTCTTCCATGCTTGAAACATGCGACTTAGATTGTGCAGACCAAGCTCCCATTGAATGTGGGTTTTTCTTAGCGTAATTTTTTACTGAAAGTGGCGCACGACGGTCTGAGTTGCCTTCACGCAACACTGGGTTTACTGCACTGCCTTTAATTTTATCGTAAGTTGCTTTAATGGCTTCTTCTTCGTAAGTACTTGGCTCTTCAGGATAATTTGGCAGAGCGTACCCTTTCGCCTGCAGTTCTTTAATCGCCGCTTTGAGTTGAGGTACTGATGCTGAAATGTTTGGCAACTTAATAATATTTGCTTCTGGCTTGGTCGCCAGTTCGCCTAGCTCAGCCAATGCATCGCCAATACGCTGTTCTTCTTTTAAATGCTCAGGGAAGCTAGCAATGATACGCCCTGCCAGTGAGATATCTCGAGTATCAACGTTGATGCCTGACGATGCGGTAAAAGATTGAATAATCGGCAATAATGAATACGTTGCTAATGCTGGTGCTTCGTCAGTAATGGTATAGATAATTGTAGGCTTTTCTGTAGGCATGAAATTTCCCTATTTTTTACTCACAGCGTTACTGGATAAAATAACGCTGTATGAATGTCTGCGTCTAACTAGTAGTGCATCCACATAGCTAGATCACGATCGTGTTACTCTTTTGAATATTGCATCGAATTTCGTTGAGCATGATTCGATTTTGCTCGCTGAGTGAAAGTCTCCGCTTCACTCATTGACAATAATAACCAAATGAAAATCGAGTGACTTCAGTATAATTAAACAAAACGGAGATAATAGTCTATTATCTTGTGCATCAATCCGCTTTTTTGGCGCGCAAATGATAGCCTAAATCCAAAGTTCAGAAAACTTTCAAACACAGTTCATTTACATTTTTGCAAGGTAGTTAACATGTCATCCCGCTTGCGCAGTGATTTCTCCTCTTCATCTCGATCTTCTCGTTCTTCTAATTTAAAACAGCGTGGCCAGCAAAAAAGGCGTCCGGTGGCTGCAAAAGCACCCGCAGATCACACTAAAAAACGTGTTTCAATTTCCGAACGCAAAATCATTATCTTCAACAAACCTTACGATACCTTGAGCCAGTTTACCGATGGCGAAGGTCGCAAAACACTCGCTGATTTCATCCCGGTTAAAGATGTCTATGCCGCAGGGCGATTAGATAGAGACAGCGAGGGATTAATGGTTTTAACCAATGATGGGATCTTGCAGGCTAAATTAACCCAGCCGCAATCGAAATCGCCAAAGACATACTGGGTACAAGTGGAAGGAGAGCCTCTGCAAGCTGACTTAGATAAACTGCGTAATGGTGTAGAGCTAAAAGATGGGATGACCTTCCCCGCCGTTGTGGAAGTCATAGAACAGCCGCAGCTTTGGGAGCGTAATCCTCCAGTTCGTTTTCGCGCTAATATCCCTACTACATGGCTTGCTATCACCATAATCGAAGGCAGAAACCGTCAAGTAAGGCGAATGACCGCCAATATTGGCTTTCCGACTTTGCGGCTCATTCGCTATTCATTGGGAGAAATGACCTTGGGCGATTTACAGCCCGGCGAATGGAAAGAAATTACTCTATAAATCTTTTCAAACAAAAAATGAAGCCTCTTGTCATAAGAGGCTTTAATTCGTTATTTATGGCGTTCTTTAAGCTTATTTATCACATCACTGAGCGATAATCCTTGGTCTTGCAGCAGTACTAACAAGTGATAGAGCAAATCTGCTGATTCACACACTAATTCCGCCTTATCGCCCGACGTCGCCGCAAGCGCAACTTCAACACCTTCTTCGCCCACTTTCTGCGAAATACGCTTGGTTCCACGAGCGTAAAGGCTGGCAGTATAAGAGGAGTCTGGGTCGGCACTCTTGCGGGCAGCCAATAGCTGCTCAAGTTGATGAAGCCACACCATTTGTGACTCTTCTTGTGTGTCCGCATCCCAGCAGGTTGTCGTACCGGTGTGGCACGTTGGCCCAATAGGATCCACTTTCACCAGCAGCGTATCGTTATCGCAATCAAGAGCCATATTCTTCAGTTGCAATACATTGCCTGAAGTTTCACCTTTGGTCCAAAGGCGCTGTTTAGTTCGTGAGAAGAAGGTCACCTGCCCTGTTTGCGCGGTTTTTTGCAGCGCCTCCTGGTTCATGTAACCCATCATCAATACTTGGCTAGACTGAAAGTCTTGCACTATAGCTGGCACTAAGCCTTCGACTTTGTCCCAATCAATACGTTCAGAAAGTGCTGCTGCACTCGATACTTCAAAACTCATCGTCTTACCTCTACACCTTCTGCTTTCAAATACTGCTTCAATTCACCAATGTTGATGATCTGTTTATGGAATACTGATGCCGCGAGCGCGCCGTCGACGTTGGTTTGCTGATAAGCTTGCGCAAAATGCTCCATTGCACCAGCACCACCCGATGCTATCAAAGGTACGCGACACACTTCACGCACCATCTGTAATTGCTCTAAATCATAGCCATTACGCACACCATCTTGGTTCATCATGTTCAACACGATTTCACCGGCACCACGGTTTTGTACTTCTTGTACCCAATCTCGGGTTTCCCACTTTGTTGCTTTGGTGCGAGCTTCATCGCCAGTAAATTGGTAAACTTGGTACTTACCAGTTTCTTTATCGAAGTAAGAATCGATGCCAACTACGATGCACTGCACGCCAAATTTATCAGCTAAATCGGTGATCAGCTGTGGGTTAGCTAATGCTGGGGAATTGATGGAAACCTTATCAGCACCAAACTCTAAAATACGAGCGGCATCTTCAGCCGACTTAATACCACCAGCCACACAAAATGGAATATCAATCACTTCAGCAACGCGTGCAACCCAACTTTTATCAACGACTCGACCATCACTTGAGGCGGTAATATCATAAAATACCAACTCATCTGCGCCTTCTTCGGCATACCGTTTAGCTAGCGGTACGATATCACCAATAATTTCGTGGTTGCGAAACTGAACCCCTTTCACCACTTGTCCATCACGAACATCCAAACAAGGGATTATGCGTTTTGCCAACATGAGAATGCCTCCTCTGCGGTGAACTTGCCATCGAGTAAGGCTCTACCGACGATCACACCAGCAACACCACTACCTTTTAGCGCTTCAATATCGGCCAAACTGCCGATTCCACCTGATGATTGGAATTGCACTTGTGGGTATTGCTTGCACAAATCTACATACAACTCAACATTTGAGCCAGTTAACGTGCCATCACGGGAGATATCGGTACACAATACGTGTGTCAAACCCACCGTCAGATAATCGTCAATCAGCGCTTCAATCGTTACACCTGAATCTTCTTGCCAACCTGAAATAGCCACTTTACGTGTACCGTTTTGATCAATGTTGATATCAAGCGCTAGCACAATTTTTTCTGCGCCATATTTTTCCATCCAACCTTTGACCAATTCAGGTTGTTTTACTGCTGTGGAACCAACCACGACGCGTTGCGCTCCCGCGGCTAATAAATCAACCACATCTTGCTCATTTCTTACTCCGCCACCAATTTGGATATTGGCAGGAGTGCTTGCAAGTAGTTTGGCAATCAGATCAAGCTGACGTGCTGACGTGTCTTTTGCTCCAGTCAAATCGACAAGGTGCAGCCAGTTGGCTCCGGCTTGGTGGTAGAGGTTAAATTGCTCTGCGGGGTCGACCTTATATTCGGTGACTTGGCCATAATCGCCTTGAAACAAGCGAACGACTTGGCCTTCAATTAAATCTAATGCTGGAATAATCATGTGTAATTCCCTTTATAATTCCAAGAAGTTCTTAATCAACGTTGAACCTGCTTTTGATGAGCGTTCTGGATGAAATTGCACGCCATAATAGTTACCGCTTTGCAGTGCGGCAGTAAAAGGCTTGCCGTATTCACATGCTGCAATGGTGTACTCACCAACTGGCATAGCAAAACTGTGTACGAAGTAGAAATACTCATCCTCTTCGATACCTTTAAACAGCGGGTGCCCAGCTTTGGCGCTGACCGTATTCCACCCCATATGTGGCAGCGGTAAATCTCCGGTATCCATTAAACGAACTTCACCATCACACAAACCTAAGCATTCCACTACCTCATTGGCTTTTTGACCTTTTTCTTCGGATAATTTGCCTAATAATTGCATCCCCAAACAGATGCCGAGTAACGGCTTTTCAACTTGCTTAACCAAAGCGATCAACTCTCGCTCTTGCAAGTTTTTCATCGCTTCGCTTGCTGTTCCTACCCCTGGCAAAAAGAGTTTGTCTGCAGCTAGCACTACACTTGGTTGCCTTGATATAGTGACAGGGTAACCTAAACGTTCAATAGCAAACTTAACCGAAGAGACATTGGCGCACCCCGTATCGATGATAACAACTTTTTGTTTTTCACTGGCTAACGACATTAAAGCACCCCTTTACTGCTAGGAAGTTCATTGCCTTCTACTCTAATCGCTTGGCGTAACGTACGACCAAAGGCTTTAAACAAGCTTTCAATAATGTGGTGATCATTCTCACCAGTTGAAGAGAGATGCAGCGTGCACGCTAAAGTGTCCGTCAGTGAGCGGAAAAAGTGATACACCATTTCTGTAGAGAGGTCCCCGACTTGTTCACGACTGAATGTTGCATCAAATTTAAGGTAAGGACGCCCTGACAGATCGAGCGCACACTGTGCCAAACATTCATCCATCGGTAATGAGAAACCAAAACGACCAATTCCACGTTTGTCACCTAGCGCATCTTTTAAGGCTTGTCCTAGCGCCAAAGCGGTATCTTCAACCGTGTGGTGATCATCGATGTGTAGATCACCATTAACACTCAACTTAAGTTGGAAGCCACCGTGAGTTGCTATTTGATCAAGCATATGGTCAAAAAAGCCCAATCCGGTTTCAATTTTGTTGTTACCACTTTCATCCAAATTCACCGCGACCTTAATGTCAGTTTCCTTGGTAGTACGTACTACTTCCGCAGTGCGAGCGTTGACCGTTAACGCTTTTAGAATCTCACGCCAGCCCATGGTTTGCGGGTGATATTGAATGCCACGAATCGCCATATTTTCAGCAAGTTGAAGATCCGTGGTGCGGTCGCCAATCACAACTGATTGTTGAAAATCTACCTTACCCGCTTGCAGGTATTCTTTAACCATACCCAATTTAGGCTTACGACAAGTGCAGTTATCTTTTTCGAAATGTGGACAGATCAGCACATCATCAAATTTAACGCCTTGTGATTCAAACACATCCATCATCATATTATGTGGTGCATCAAAATCATCCTGCGGGTAGCTATCGGTACCTAACCCGTCTTGGTTTGTCACCATTACCAGTCTATACCCTGCCTCTTGCAGAGCCAGTAGACTTGGGATGACATAAGGTTCGAATTTGAGTTTGTCTAAGCGATCCACTTGAAAGTCGACCGGCGGCTCAACAATTAAGGTGCCATCTCGATCAATGAAGAGAATTTTTTGCTGCTTGCTCACGGGAATATCCTTTTCTATTGACCTATAACGTTTTATTCATCGTCATAGGCTTATTGTTTATTATTTCTCTGTCGCAACGTGTTTTTATACAAAGTGGCGAAGTTATACCCAATAGGTTATTGGTAATAATTACGAATAAACGCGAGCGTTTTTTCACACTCTTCTCGATTACCCACACTGATTCTGACGCAGTCTTGGATCGGCGAATTTCGCAAGATAATCCCGTGCTCCCAGGCGGCTTTAAATAGCGCATCACCATCTGGGAATTTCACCAGTAAATAGTTGCCCCAGCCTTCATAGACGGTCAAATTAGGCACCATATACAAACCAGCCTGTAGATATGCACGGTTCGCATTGAGATCCAATACTTGGAATTTAGCGCGAGCAAGACCAGCTTCAGACAGTGCCTGAATCGCTATTTCAGCGACAGGAACTGGCACAGGGTAAGGAGCAATCACTTTTTGTAATACGTCGATCAATTCTTTATTGGCTAAGGTAAAACCACAACGCAATCCAGCCAGTGCAAATGCTTTAGATAAGGTGCGCAAAATTGCCAAATTCGGATATTTCGCTAATAAATCAACGGTCGATGCCTCTGGACAAAAATCAATATATGCTTCATCCATCACCACAATGGCGCGATCTTTTGTCATCTCCAATAGCGAAATGATGTCGTTACGCTCAACCAAATTACCAGTTGGGTTATTTGGACTACAAACAAAAACGAGCTTCACATTATCCAAATTGGCAGTAATCGCATCCAAGTCAAGCTGCCACTCGTCTGTCAAAGGGACAACTTTACGCTCGACGCCAATGGTCTCTGCGCTAATCGCATACATACCGTAAGTCGGTGGACAGTATAAAATCGCGTCTTCGTTAGGTTCACAAAAAGCGCGGATCAACAGCTCGATACCTTCATCAGCACCACGTGAAGTGAGTACTTGTTCAGGTTTTACTCCCGCATAAGCCGCATAAGCGTCAATCATTGCTTTAGGTTGGCAATCGCTATAACGATTCAAGCGTGCGAAGTCTGTTTTGTATTCATTATTGAATGGAGATTCATTAGCGTTAAGCCAAACATCTCCTGTGCCACCAATACGGCGAGCTGACAGGTAAGGTTTTAATGCCTGAATCTGTTTACGAGCCAGTTTTTCCATGATCATTTCACCTTCTGCAATTTTTCGACTCGAATGGTTACCGCACGTTTATGGGCATCCAAACCTTCAGCTTCAGCCATCGTTACAACCGTTGGTGCAAGCAGTTGAAGCCCATCAGCGCTAAGTTCTTGCACTGTCATTCGCTTACTAAAGTCGGCCAGACCAAGGCTAGAATAAGTGCGTGTATAGCCGTAGGTTGGCAGCACATGGTTTGTACCTGAGGCGTAATCACCTGCCGATTCTGGCGACCAATCACCTAAGAAAATTGAGCCAGCATTATCAAGTAATGGCAACAACTCACGCGGGTTACGCGTTTGAACAATTAAGTGCTCAGGACCGTAATAGTTAGAGATAGAAACCGCTTGAGTTAATGATTCGGCAATTATGATCAAACTTGAAGCAAGCGCCTTTTCTGCGATAGCAGCACGTGACAGCTCTTTTAGCTGCTTTTGTACCGCATCGGTGACTTGGTCTGCGATTACTGGCGATGGTGTTACCAGTACCACTTGAGAGTCGGGACCATGCTCGGCTTGGCTAAGTAAGTCTGCGGCAATAAAATCGGCATCGGCCGTTTCATCAGCAATCACAAGCACTTCTGAAGGACCCGCTGGCATATCAATGGCTGCACCACGAAAATCATTACTCACTTGGCGCTTTGCTTCTGTCACGTAGGCATTACCGGGGCCGAATATTTTGTCTACTTTAGAGACCGACTCTGTTCCATAGGCCATTGCTGCAATCGCTTGACCGCCACCAACGTTATACACTTCATCAATATTGCATAACTTAGCAACATAGAGGATCTCATCCGCAATCGGTGGCGGTGAACAAAGCACGACTTTTCGACAACCTGCGATTTGAGCAGGAACACCCAGCATCAAAACCGTAGAAGGAAGTGGTGCGCTGCCACCTGGAATGTATAATCCGACAGTATTGATAGGACGCGTTACTTGCTCGCAGACAACACCGGGTTGCGTTTCGACTTTGATGGGCTGTGGGCGCTGCGCTTTGTGAAACTTAGCAATATTGGCATAAGCCTGCTCTAATGCTTGCTTCATTTTGTCAGACAAGCGCTCTGAAGCCGCGTCTATCTCTTCGCTCGACACTCGAATTGAGCTCGGTTTTACACGGTCAAACTTCTCTGTTAGCTCCAATAATGCCGCATCACCGTCGGCTTTCACTTTAGCGATCACCTCATTCACTGCAGCGGTAATGTTTACACCTTCGGCAATGGCTGGACGCTCCAAAATCGAATCTTGTTGAGTTTCACTCAATGATTGCCAAACAACTGTTCTCATCGTGGTTACTCCATCATCTTATCGATAGGTAGCACTAGAATGGAGCTTGCACCTAGCGCTTTAAGACGCTCCATCGTTTCCCAAAATAAATTCTCAGTGCTCACGACATGAACTGCCACGCGGTTTTTCTCTGCAGACAGAGGAAGAACCGTCGGGTCCTCAGCGCCAGGAAGAAGATCTTTGATTGCTTCTAATTGATCAACAGGAGCATGTAGCATGATGTATTTCGATTCTTTGGCTTGAATCACGCCTTGCATACGCGTCAGTAAACGTGCGATCAGTGCTTGTTTGTCTTCCGTGAATTCACCTTGACGTTGAATAAGTGTCGCTTTGGATTGGAAAATTACCTCGGCTTCTTTAAGACCATTAGCTTCTAATGTTGCACCCGTTGAAACCAAGTCTGCAATCGCGTCAGCCAAGCCAGCACGAGGAGCGACTTCAACTGAGCCTGTTAGCACACAGGTACTGAAATCAATGCCCTGCTTGTCCATATAGGCTTTCAGAAGCTGCGGGTAAGTCGTGGCAATGCGTTTGCCGGCTAAATCTTGAGGACAGTTATATTGCTCATCTTTGTTAATCGCAATAGATAAACGACAACCACCAAAATCAAGGCGACGTAGTGGTACAAATTCGCTTGGCTTGTTTTGTGATAGACGCTCTAAACGAACCTCTTCTAATTCGTTTTCACCGATAAAACCCAGATCAACGACACCGTCCATTACCAATCCTGGAATATCGTCATCACGTACAAGTAACAAATCAATTGGCATATTCATTGAGTGAACCACTAAACGCTCACCCATGATGTTAAATTTCACACCACATTTTTTCAGTAAGTCTTGGCACTCTTTACTCAAGCGACCTTTTTTCTGGATTGCGATTCTTAAGCGTTGTGTTTGCATGACGATTTCCCTATGTACAATTTATTGAATTTATTTGAATTTTAATTAAGCCGAAAATGAAAAAACCCTCGGGAGATTTGTGGTCTCCCGAGGGTTTTAATCTAAATGCTTTGACTTAACCACCGAGAGTTTCCTGCCTCCCGGGTATGCGTACACCTCCCCGAAAGATTATTTAGGGTGATGATGGTGATGAATGTTCATTACAAAATTACGCATACTTATGAGCCCTTGATTGGCTTACTGTCTTGCATCCACACTAACTAAGCCAGTCTGTTTTTTCAACCAAAAATTTAGTTTTTTTTCATCTTTCGTAAAAATACTAGTTAACACATTAAAAAAGGGAAGTTTTACCTTCCCCTTTATTAATTTTTCATATTAAAAACTATGCATTTTCATAATTCGTAATTTTTGAACGAGATAAAGATGCAAGCACTAAACATACAACCACAAAGGCAACCGAAGCGGCACTAAAGGAGATCAGTACCGACGCCGTCATACCTAACACGACAAAACCGACACAAGAAACCAAGGCGGTTGCTAAAGCGTAAGGAAGCTGTGTGGATACATGGTCAATATGATTACAACGAGCACCTGTGGATGACAAAATTGTGGTGTCAGAAATCGGTGAGCAGTGGTCACCAAACACAGAACCCGCAAGTACAGCACTTAGCATAGGTAGCATAAGCGCAATGTCTGTAGCTCCCGCCATGTCACCCGCTATCGGTAACATAATACCAAACGTACCCCAAGAGGTACCTGTAGAGAATGCCATCAGACCTGAAAGCAAAAACAAAATAACAGGCAACCAGTGAGGATTGATGTTGCCTTGAACAAGTGAAGACATGTAAGCGCCAGTCTTCATATCACCAATTACAGAACCGATCGTCCAAGCGAAAACCAAAATTAGAATGGCACCAAACATAGACTTAGCACCAATCCACAATGTTTTCACAACATCAATCATTGGTAACTGTTGCTTAAATACAGTAAAGAGTGCCATTGCCAAGCCGACTAAACCGCCATAAATAAGCGAAGTGCCTACATCTGTATTTTCAAATGCACCAAACAAGTCAAAGGCTTTGCCATCGGCAGCCAATGATTGACCACCTGTGTATAACATCGCTGAAATAGTGGCAATAATAAGAAGTACAATTGGCAAAATAAGGTCAGAAACTTTGCCGTGTTCGCTTTCTTTGATGTCTAGCTCTTCATTTAAATCATGAGCTTGCTGGCTATCATTGTCATCATCAAAGCCACGACCTTGGGAAGCTTCCATTTCGTGTTTGCGCATTTGGCCAACATCCAACTGGAACCAAACCACAGCAAACACCATCAGCAAAGCGAAAATAGCGTAAAAATTCATTGGCACTAGACGGATGTATGCACCCAGCGCTGAATATTCAGTGATACCATGAGAAACAAGAATGCCACCAATGATAGTCATGATATAAGCACCCCAACTCGAAGCTGGCATCACAACACACATCGGTGCTGCAGTTGAATCTAGAATATAGGCAAGCTTGGCACGAGAAACATAAAAACGGTCAGTAACAGGGCGAGAAATTGAGCCTACTGCCAAGCTATTAAAATAGTCGTCAACGAAAATAAACACACCCAAAAATGCAGCAAGCAATTTTGAACCGCGTTTGCTTTTGACTCGTACCTGCGCCCATTCAGCGAAAGCACGGGTACCACCAGACAATGTCAGCAACGCTGTCATCATGCCTAATAAGAGTAAAAATCCGACAATACTCATATTCCAAGTATTGAGACCACCATCTTCCACAAACACACTAGCTACTTTAGTTACAACGTAGCTGCTACCATCGACTACCGAGTAATTGGTGAGTAGTAACGCGCCTAGCAAAATGCCGACACCAAGCGACACCAGAACACGGCGGGTAATAACGGCTAAACTCAACGCCACTAATGGCGGTAATAGCGATAAGGGAGATGATGCAAAATCGATTAAATTCATGATCTTCAAAAACCAGTAAGTAAATGGTCAGAGATCTACTGCAGACAAATTACGAGAAATCATTTCAACGCAATTAATGTTGAACTAAGCGAAAGGGAAGCGAACACTTCACCCAACCCTACAGTAGCGCTCCATAGTTTAACAAAATAATAGACTATGGCAGTGTTGTTCCTATTCGAATACAACCCCAGCGAGTAGTTTTAATATACACACTCACTTCGGCGACAAAACCTTTCACTTCTGCTCATTGGTATCACCCCAGCAAAAGTTACTAATTCCTATCGCGCCTCTACGTCAAAGAAAGTACAAAAAACCATTGTTAAGTCATTTTAACAACGATTCATTCCTTACTTCGCTTTAGGTGGTTGTCATTGTACTTAACAACAAACTCATTGCAACAGATGATCCAGTTTAAATTGGATCATTTCAGATCACACTGATAAGCAAGTGTTGATACTATTTTCATAAGTCGATGCAAGGTATATCACGAAGATATAATAAGAAAACAAATTTATCAGCGACTGAAAATAACATTGATAATCTTGTAATACCTGCTACTTAAGTATGAAACTGAAGAATCATTGGCTAGTTTCATATTTTTTGTAAAAAACAATTTCCAATAAGTTTTTTTATTAATATTCTGAACTTAATATTGTAAGAAAAATTTCCTCAGTTTATTATTACCTTGTCGACTAAATTAAATCTTATAGGAATAGTCATGTCTGAATTAACAAAAACTCTACTAAATATCCGTAGCCTACGCGCTTTCTCTCGTGAACTAACTCTTGAGCAACTTGAAGAAGCTCTAGATAAATTAACGATTGTTGTACAAGAGCGTAGAGAATCAGAAGAGGAAGAACGTTCAGCTCGCGCTGAACAAGAAGCCAAACTTGCAGCTATTGCAGAACAAATTGCAAAAGATGGTATTGATGTTAGCGCATTAATTTCAGCACTTTCTGGTGAAACAAAAGGCAAAGTAAAAGCTCAAGGTAAACGCGCACCTCGCCCTGCAAAATATAAATATGTCGATAATAACGGCAATGAAAAAACGTGGACTGGTCAAGGCCGTACACCTTCTGCAATTCAAGAGCAACTTGATGCAGGTAAGTCTCTAGAAGAATTTGAGATTTAATTATCAATTAAATAAAAAGGCTCCCTATCGGAGCCTTTTTATTATCTGTAAGAACATTAGCGTTCCCAATATGCTTCTTCTAAACTGTCTTCGCGTTCAGGCAAACCACGAGATAAACGTGGAGAATGTTGCACTAACACTTCATAGCTCGCACGATTAGAATATTTACAGACTTGAGAAAATGATGAATAGGTTAAAAAGTCGTTCTGGTGCTTACTTGAATTAGGTACATTCTCTTTGTGATATTTATTGGCGGCCATATCATGCAATAAGGCCGATAAAGCCGCATCACCGGCACCATTCGTGTTTTTAATTTTTTCAGGTCCACCCATATAAGGTGCAATATGAGAATAAATACGGATTGGGTTTTCACAGCTTATTTTTGATGCTGGGCGGCTAAACTCGTAACGGTTAAATTCAGGAATCGAACCTGGCAATAGCGGCAATGACGTCTCTCGTTTTGCTGAATCTTCGGTATAACCGGCCATAAACAGTCCAACAGGACCTGCGGTACACAATACTAAATCAACCCAATCTAACGCTTTATTCGATGCAGCAAGCGGATCACTTTCACCGGTTAAAGCCTCTGCTTCATCTTCGTTCATAGCAACGACAGTGACATTATCACGCAAAAATTCTTGCCAATATTGAGGGTCGTCTTGAATAACAAATTTTGTCCCTAGTGTTAATACCACTGGTACATCGTATTTTTTGGCGTACTCAATCGCCTTCATTGTTGCATCAGGCATCGGATCGCCCTTTTTACAACGCACAAGATACGCCGTGATAACTAATGCCGAAGCACTACGAAATATTTTTTCAGGCACATTATCCGGGGTAAGTTGATTCATCTGCCCTTCGCTAATGGCAAAAGTACGCTCTCCATCTTCAGTAATTAGCGCAAAACAACGACCAATAGCGCCATCCACACCTTGTAAATAATTCAAATCCATACGACTTGATGTATTACATAGATAACGGTATCCATAACTGCCTATTTTTATATCCTGGCTCATGACCCCTAATAAGGTAGATCGATCATCGGCCAACACCGAATAATTGTGTAATGTATTACCTATAGTGCCACCGGCATACTCATTCGTAATTAAGTTATTTTCTTTTAGCTCGACATAAAGCGCTTCGGCTTTTTGATCATCAATAACTAATGAGTGCCCTTTACTAAGCCCATATTTATCAATTAGGTCTGTTGTTACTTTCGCTTCTATATCGACCAAGGTTTGGTCAATACCAATAATATGTGTACGCGACATCTTCTTATTTTCTTGTGATTGAATGACAAGAGGATCGCGAGCGTGAACAGGAAAGTAATGCTTGGATTTGCGTTGACCAGGAAATTTCATAACGTAAGTCTGAGTAAAGGGGTGAAGGATGCGCGATTCTACCGCGCACCCAATTGCGCGGCAACTAAGTCGGTTATAGCAAACGTTTGCTGATGGTTATTTTTATTCACCTTCCATGAAGCTGAGATCTGGTAGCATATCCAAATGCTCAGAATAACGTTTTAAATTGAATTCACCTTCATTTTTCATCACATCGAAAACTTCAATCGCTAGCGCACACGCCATTGATGCCACCGCATCTTCTCGGCTACTCCCTGTCATCATCAGACGCATTAATGTCTCTTTTACTTTGATTGGATTTCCTTCTGCGAGTTGATTTTCAACCGTTTCAATCAGAATCGCGTCATCCATTATTTGGTTTTCATCTTGCATGTTGCTGCCTTATATAAATCTAACTAATAGGTTGAAATTATTGGCAAACCATATGTGCCATTTCAAGTGATGTAAGTCATCACAGAAAACCCAACCCTATAAGAGAATATCGAGAATTTCATGCACTATGCCATAGGCAATTAGAGAACTCTAAAATTAATTTATCTTTAATACTGGTGGAAACTACAGCAATTAAGCGTAATAGAAGTGTGATTGCAGTCTCGGATCTGTCCCCACTAAAATCTTTCTGATAGAATCTGCATCCAAGTCAATTTAGTGGTATTTAGTAATGTCAGATAACCGCTGCGCAAACAGCCAAAAGAAAGTCATTGTCGGCATGTCCGGTGGTGTTGATTCCTCAGTTTCCGCGTATCTTCTTAAAGAGCAAGGTTACCAAGTTGAAGGCCTGTTCATGAAGAACTGGGAAGAAGACGACAATGAGGAATATTGTACGGCAGCAGAAGATCTCGCTGACGCACAGGCAGTTTGTGACAAACTAGGTATCCACCTGCACACGATTAACTTTGCCGCAGAATACTGGGATAACGTATTTGAGTATTTCCTCGCTGAATACAAAGCTGGGCGTACGCCTAACCCAGACATTCTTTGTAACAAAGAAATCAAGTTTAAAGCCTTCCTAGAATTTGCCGACGAAGTGCTTGATGCCGATTACATTGCTATGGGTCACTACGTGCGTCGCACCTTCCCTGAAGGCAATGAAAAACCACAAATGTTACGTGGGTTGGACAACAATAAAGACCAGAGCTATTTCCTTTATACGTTAAGTCACGAACAAGTTGCACGCAGCCTATTCCCTGTTGGTGATTTAGAAAAACCTGAAGTTCGCCGTATTGCTGAAGAACAAGATCTAATTACTGCGAAGAAAAAAGATTCAACTGGCATTTGTTTTATTGGCGAACGCAAATTTACTGATTTCTTATCTCGCTATTTACCTGCCCAGCCGGGTAAAATTGAAACGTCAGAAGGTAAAGTGATTGGTGAGCACCAAGGTTTGATGTATCACACTTTAGGTCAGCGTAAAGGGTTGCACATCGGTGGCCAAAAAGGCGGCGGTGGTAATGAAGACCCATGGTATGTCGCAGAGAAAGATCTGCAACGTAATGTTCTTATCGCGGTGCAAGGTGCTGATCACCCATTGCTTAAGTCTCAAGGTTTGATCGCATCACAATTACACTGGGTTGATCGTACGCCAATTACGGAACCATTGAGCTGCACAGTGAAAACACGTTATCGTCAAACGGATATTGCATGTACTATCATCCCTATTGATGATGACAATATAAAAGTTATTTTTGACGAGCCTCAAGTCGCCGTCACCCCGGGTCAATCTGCCGTTTTCTATAAAGACGATGTTTGTCTTGGTGGCGGAATTATTGAACAGCGCATTTAATTGATTTAGGAGTAATTACGTGGCTAACACCATTTATGACCGTACCATCGCATTTGCCGGTATCTGCCAAGCGGTTGCCTTAGTGCAACAAGTCGCGAAAAATGGTCACTGTGATTCAGACGCGTTTGAAACTTCTCTAACGGCTATTTTAAGCACTAACCCAAGTAATACTCTCGATGTTTTTGGCTCTGAGGCTAACCTTAAGGTTGGCCTTGAGTGCTTAGTCAAAGGTATTGATAGCACGCCTTCTGGCAGTGAGCTTACTCGTTACATCATTAGTCTAATGGCATTAGAACGTAAATTAGATGGTCGCCGAGATGCAATGTCACAACTTGGCGATCGGATCCAAACCGCCGAACGTCAAATCGAACATTTTGATTTGTTAGACGATCAGATGGTCAGCAATATAGCCAGTATTTATCTTGATGTCATTAGCCCTATTGGGCCGCGTATCCAAGTCACCGGCACCCCTACAGTATTACAACAAACTTCAACTCAGCACAAAGTACGAGCGCTGCTCCTTTCGGGGATCCGCTGCGCGGTATTGTGGCGCCAAGTTGGAGGAAAACGTCGCCATTTGATTTTCGGTCGTAAGAAAATGATCGAACAAGCACAAATACTTTTGGCGCGTATCTAGCTTCAATGCAAAGAATTCACTCTCATACTTAACCTCAAATTCAGGAGAAAAACATGGAACTGTCAGCCTTGACTGCTGTTTCACCGGTAGACGGCCGCTACGGAAGTAAAACGATTGCGTTACGCAGTATCTTTAGTGAGTTTGGTCTCCTCAAATATCGCACCATCGTTGAAGTACGTTGGCTACAGAAGCTTTCAGCAACCGCTGAAATCGCTGAAGTACCAGCATTCAGCGCAGAAGCGAATCAATTCCTCGATAATATTGCTGCAAACTTCTGTGAAGAAGACGCTGCTCGTATTAAAGAAATTGAACGCACGACGAACCATGATGTTAAGGCTGTAGAGTACTTCTTAAAAGAAAAAGTGGCAGAGATGCCTGAGCTGCACGCCGTCAACGAATTCATTCATTTTGCTTGTACCTCTGAAGACATTAACAATACTTCTCACGCTTTAATGCTAAAAGAAGCACGTGACACCGTTATTCTTCCTGAAATTCGTAACATCATTGATGCAATCCGTAAGCTAGCAGAAGAGTACCGAGATATTCCGTTACTTTCTCGTACCCACGGCCAGCCAGCTTCTCCTAGTACAATGGGGAAAGAGATGGCTAACGTAGCGTACCGCATGGAGCGCCAATATAAGCAAATTGCTAATGTTGAGATCTTAGCCAAAGTGAATGGCGCAGTGGGGAACTATAACGCTCACCTATCAGCTTATCCTGAAGTTGATTGGCATCATTTCAGTGAACAATTTATCACTGAATGCTTGGGCGTAACGTGGAACCCTTATACAACACAAATCGAACCTCATGATTACATTGCAGAATTGTTCGATGCCGTTGCTCGTTTCAATACCATTCTGATTGATTTCGATCGTGATATTTGGGGCTATATTGCACTGGGTCATTTCAAGCAAAAAACCATCGCTGGCGAAATCGGTTCTTCAACCATGCCGCATAAAGTAAACCCAATCGATTTTGAAAACTCCGAAGGTAACCTTGGTCTAGCTAACGCGGTATTCGGTCATTTGGCTCAAAAACTGCCTATCTCACGCTGGCAGCGTGACCTAACTGATTCGACAGTATTACGTAACCTAGGTGTGGGTGTTGGCTATGCAATTATCGCTTACACATCAACACTAAAAGGCATTAGCAAACTCGAAGTTAACCGTGATGCACTATTGGCAGAGCTGGATAAAAACTGGGAAGTATTAGCAGAACCAGTCCAAACCGTGATGCGCCGCTATGGTATTGAAAAGCCATACGAGAAGCTTAAAGAACTTACACGTGGTAAGCGTGTTGATGGTGAAGCAATGCGTAATTTCATTGACGGCTTAGAGCTACCAGAAGCTGAAAAAGCACGCTTGAAAGAGATGACACCAGCCAACTATATTGGTCAAGCTATCGAACTCACAGATAAGCTGTAAGACTTAGCTGCGACTCTCTATGACAAAGCCCACGATATTCGTGGGCTTTCGTTTATCAACACAACAGTCTTTGCTCATACAGCAGACGATGTGCTCTTGGTGTGATATCAATTATTTTTTATGCATATTGCTTTTCAAATTCGTGCATAAAATCAACCAGCGCTTGAACCCCTTCCAATGACATTGCATTGTAGATAGAAGCACGCATACCACCAACCGCACGGTGACCTTTTAGTGAAGCTAAACCGCGTGCCTCTGCTTGCTCTAAAAATACGCTATCCAGCTCAGGTTTTGCTAATTGGAAAGGGACATTCATTAGAGAACGGTTATCTGGGTGGATCTCATTACGATAAAATGGAGACTCATCAATACAGTTATATAATAAGGCTGCTTTTTCATGGTTAATCAATTCAATGGCTTGAACACCACCCTGCTCTTTCAACCATTTGAATACCAAGCCTGACAAATACCAAGCAAATGTCGGTGGTGTATTGAACATGGAGTCTTGTTCTGCCTGAACTTTATAGTTCAAAATCGTCGGTAAAACATCGCTAGCCAATCCCAGAAGATCATCACGCACAATCACAATACAGATGCCTGCCGGGCCTATATTCTTTTGTGCACCCGCATAAATCACACCGTATTTTGACACATCAATTTGACGAGAAAGAATAGTTGAAGACATATCGGCCACAATCGGCTTATCCGTTTGAGGAAGATCATTGATTTCAATACCATCTATCGTTTCGTTCGGACAAAAATGAACATACGCGGATTCAGGGTCAATTTTCCAATCACAGGCAGGGATAACAGCAGCCTTACCATCTTTAGTGATTTTGGCATTAAACACATCAGGTTCGCAGTATTTGTTCGCTTCGTTAATCGCACTTTCTGCCCAATAACCAGCATCTATATAGGTTGCTTTAGTTGCGTCACCAAGTAAATTAAGAGGCACGGCGGCAAACTGAGCTCGTGCACCACCTTGGCAAAATAAGACTTTATAATTATCAGGAATATTCAATAAATCGCGTAGATCTTGTTCCGCATCTTGAGCGACTTTGATAAATGGTTTGCTACGGTGGCTAATTTCCATCACGGACGTGCCAAGTTCATTCCAATTCACAAACTCAGCTTGTGCTTTTTCCATTACCGCTTTTGGCAAACCCGCAGGGCCCGCACTAAAATTATAAACAGTGTCCGTTTGATTTGGTTCCATGAAGTCCTTGCTCCTACTATCGACAATTAGTGTGATTAATAACACTTTTTGCACAGGATAAAAAGCGAGAAAAGAGGTCATGTGACCTCTTTTTTTTATTGATAGGGAAAAAGCATTACTTTACTGACATTAACCAAGCATTACTGGCATCAACAAGGCAACCAGTGGAAGTTGCTTGCCGTTTTTAAACTCCAGATTTCCTTGTTTAATTTCAGCTTGAAGTCGATATCCATCAGCCTCTTGAACCATCATTTCCATGATAACAAGTTCATCGATGCCTTGTTTAATGAATGGAAAATCTTCGACCAATTGATTCGAAATAAAAGTATCAACATTACCCACTAACGCTGGCAAAATAATACTTGGGTCTTGCAATATATCATTGGTTCCTTCCGGTACAGCGATTTTCCATTTTGATTCAAACTCACCACTAGCGATTTTTAGCGCCATTTTATTCATAGAAAGGTAGAAACCTTTCGCAAATAAAGACTCGATATAAGGTAAGGCCTGCTGAATATCTTGTTCCGACAATGCAGGGTTATTTTGGTATAGTGTGGTGAGTTTTTCCAATGATTCACTGTCTAAGTCACCCAAGGTGAAATCAATATTTAAATCATTCACTTCACCGTCATTTGAAAGCAGTTTTTCCAACACGACAACATGATTACTGCTAAAGCGGGCAAGTTCGCCATTGATTGAAGAGTCGAATTTATAGGTGGCATTAGTCACATCAAGCACACTGTTTTCGAACCCATCAACAACACTCAAACGTGATAAAGCCAGTGACTGATCTCCCAACCAAAAACCTTTGTCTTGTTTACCTGCACCTTGACCAGACACTTGAGAAAGCGCCATTTTCTCACCACTCGCAAAGTCAAGTTCGACTGATGGAACATCAAGTTGGTAGGATATTTCACCTAGCACAGTGACCGCCCCTTCTAATGTTGCAGGTGAAGTCGACACCACCATTTGGCCATCTTGTGTCGCATAATGCCAGCTATCTAATGCAAAGGAATATTGCGTATTACCATTAAGTTGCGTTGTACTGATCAAGCTTAACGGAAAATCAGGTGTATCCACTAATGATGAATGAGCCGTTAAGCTCATAAGACCATGCTCAACCTTGCTATTAACTAGGAACTCAGTTGGCAAGCCGTCAGCTACCAATTGTTGCTTTAGTCCCTCATCGATTATCTGATAACGTGTTTGAACGTTAGAGGAAAGGTAACCGCGATCATAGTTAACAATCTCGGCCTGAAAAGCCGAGGAAGAGAGCTTTGCTATCCCATCGCTGATGACATTATGCCCAATTTGACCCACAGCAAGCGGCCAACATAGCGCGAGAGAGATTGCGCCACCTACGGCACCAATCATTTTTAATTGTTTCATAGTTTTCTATCCTAAACAGTTTCACTCAGTCTACCGTAAAGAAATAAAAACCAAAACATAGAGTTAAGTCAGAGTATTGCTAGAGGATGAGAAATTCTAAAACCTAGCTCTCAAACCCAATTTTAGATAATTGCTACAGTAGAATAAATCGCCATGACTCTAGAGGCTCGAGTGAATCATTACGCACTACTTTGTTTAGATAACAACCCTATCAGTGTTGATCAACTGCGCTTTGAACTGGCGCCATTTGCGCTTAAATTTGATTTACATACTGCCGAATCCATCGAAGAAGCAGAACAAACACTTGAGTATTTACAAGAGCAGCAGCAAACCATTGCTTTGGTTATCGCCAGTCACCACGAAGCATTTAATGGCGCAGATTTTTTAACTCACCTCGATAAGTCTGAGCACACTCGCTCAGCTCGTAAGGTATTGATCAGTTGCGGACAAGATATTCAAGCTATTCTAAGCGCCGTCAATGAAGGACGTCTTGATCATTGTTTAACAAAACCAGTCCCCGACCAAATATTATACAAAACCGTTCACAAAGAGCTCACCACTTATATTTTAGAGAACGATAAAGAGAACATTCTCAATTACAGCACGGTACTTGATCAACAGCGTATTTTACGTGCACATATTGACAATAAAATGCGCAGCTACAGAGATGGCTTCATCTCTGACTACCACAAGCTTTCTGACAGTGAATTAGCCGAGCAAGTAATCGGCGCTCTTCATCAATTTTTTGAAAATGAAGATGAAACTCATGCTTGTAGAACCTATTCAGCAGAGCACCTACTGACTAAAGAGGGCGAAGACAACCGCTTCTTATGGTTCATTACCAAAGGAGAGGTCGCTTTATATAAAAAGGATGAGCTTGGTCAACAGCGAGAAGTGGTTCGACATAAAAAAGGGAATATTGTCGGTGGAATGTCTTTCGTTACCGGAGAAAAATCCTTTTCCACCGCCATTACTTTGACCAAAACTGATGTAATTAAGTTAGACCGAGATGTCTTTTCCAAGGTCATGCATTCTGACACACGGTTACTGCCCCTTTTTACCAACTTATTATTGCGCCACTTCAATCGCCGCCTGCAACGCAGTATTAACACAAAACTAGAACTACAAAAGACGCTTGAATCATTGGAGTCGGCTCATCAACAGCTTATCGAACGAGAAAAGATGGCGATGTTAGGGCAACTTGTCGCTGGCGTTGCTCACGAGTTGAATAATCCAATTGCCGCCATCTTGCGAGGGACTGAAACATTATCCAATAAAATTGAGCTGATAGTGAATGCGACGAGCAACCAATCACTACAAAATAAGGGCAGTCAATTACTTCAAGCCGCTTTACAGGCCAAACCGACATCAACGGCCGAAGAGCGAACCCGAGCCAAAACTCTTGAAGTGGAAATAAAAAACCGTTTGGTTGCCAAAAAGCTAGTCAAGTTGAATCTTGATGATGATATCGAACTCAAACAATTAGCCAAAAACTCGCCAGATAACGCATTGGAAAGGTTAGAGCATTTAGAAAGTTACTTCTTAACTGGCAGCACGTTACGATCCATAAATGTTTGTGCACAGCGCATTGCCGATATGGTCAAAAGCTTAAAAGGTTATGCGCGACCAGACGATGAAACCCTTCATAGAGTCGATATTCATGAAGGTATCGAAGACACTTTAGTGATCTTTGAAAACCGCCTTAAACGGCATAGCGTAGAAAAAGAGTATGCGCAATTACCCCTTGTTTCCTGCCAGCCCATCGCATTGCAACAAGTATGGACCAACCTAATATCCAATGCCATTGATGCGTTTCCTGAACATGGGGTATTACATATTACAACCAAACAAACGAGACACGATGATCGCCCTTTTGTCACTATTAGCTTCACAGATAACGGCAGTGGCATAGATGACGAGCAAAAATCCAATATTTTCACATTGAACTACACCACCAAAAAAGAGGGCAACTTTGGTCTTGGGATCGGTTTATCTGTATGTCAACAAATTGTCCAGCAACATAAAGGCTGGCTTGAGGTTCAATCGAAAAAAAACACCTACACCACAATGACAGTTTGGCTACCAATTAATTAATCCGTCTCAGTGGCTTTGATAAAGGAGAAAATCATGAACAAATTCTTGATTCTATGTGTCGACGATGAACGAGAAGTTTTAGATAGTGTGATGCAAGACTTAGACTGCTTCGAAGAATATTTCATCGTAGAAGCTGCGGAATCGGTTACTGAAGCAAAAGAAGTTATTGCAGAAAACCAAGCTCAACATATAAAACTCGCCTTGATACTGTGTGACCACATCATGCCAGAGCAAACTGGGATTAGTTTTTTGATAGAATTAAGTCAAAACGAAGAGACAGCGCAGACTCGAAAAGTGTTGCTAACAGGCCAAGCAGGTTTAGAAGATACGGTTGAAGCTGTCAATCACTCTAGCCTGCATTTTTACGTTGCCAAGCCTTGGAATGGCGATAAGCTGCGAGAAATAATAAAAGACCAATTAACGCAGTATATGATTGCCAATGAATCCGAGTTAATGCCATGGGCGCGAGTTTTAGATGCCGAAAAAATATTTAATGCCATCGCAGAAAACCGCATTAACTTTGGCGAATAACCCTATTCTTTATGAAAATGGCACTTTCTTTGCTTATTTTTTGCCAAGACGACAAAAGAATGACATTTTTTGGTGGTGGCAATAGCTCACTATGCACTATGATGTCTTAATTGATTAATGTCACAGTGGGTTTTCCACTACTGACCATGGAACTAAACTAAAAAATATAGGTTTATAGTGACTATGCGTAAAACGATCATTGCGGCAGCACTACTGCTTGCTTCTGGGCAAACATTGGCTGAAGTCGACCGAAACAGCCCAACGATTATGAGCAACTTTAATTATGACTATGTGGATGCTCGCATTGGAGTCGCCCCATTAACATTTGGTGCAGCGATAAGTAAGTCTATCCACCCAAATGCTCATATTGTTGCCCGTATTGACTCTGAATTTAAAAGCGATTTTGATGCTGCAGCTGGTTTTGGTTTTCACGCTCCCATCACCAACTGGACAGACTTTACTGGTGAAATGTTGTTTCGCATCTTCGATAGTGAAAATCGCAGCACCGATACCGGAATAGAGCTAAATCTAGGTATTCGTCAATGGCTTGGACCACAACTTGAAATAGGTGGCAACGGCGGTTATGTCTCAATTGGTGATGATGATGACTGGATTGGGTCTTTCTATGCTCGCTTCCACGCCACGGAATTATTCTCCATCGGGGCTGAAGCTCGCATTAACGATGCGTATGGTGAGCAATTGATGTTCACTACTCGCTTTAAGTTCTAACGAATTGTTATACAAAAAGCCAAGAATAAGTGTCTTGGCTTTTTGTGACAGTCAATTATCCTCATTGTTTACGAACAACGATTCAATAACTGGCGCTTACGAGGCTCTTGTAACAGTTTCCAGTGAATACCTTCGATTGCGCCCGCAAATTTCCAAAGTAATTTAACATCCACGTCGCTGCCATAGATTTTTCTCACCTTAGAAAAAACCTCTGATGCCCCTAATTCTATAAATGTCTCGACATCAGCAACACCAGCTTTTTTGACCATGCGCTCGAGTGTTAACTGCATGTTTGGTAAATCACGCAAACGCCGACTAGCAGAAGATTTTTGGAAACTTCTTTGCTTTACGGAGTGCCGTATTGAGTGGGCAACGATAGCATCAAGCTCTTCATTTTCACTAACAAAAAGGTCAGTAATATCATAGTAGTTCACCGTTGCTGTGGTTTGCTTTTTGACGTGTTTATACTTTTCACAGCCTAAGCGAGTCAACATGCTATCAAGATGGCCACCACCGCGGATAAAAATACGCTCCTCGCTGATAAGAGAGTACATCGCCTCATTTTGAAACAACCCCACTCCACCAAACATAGAACGCTTTTGGAAAGCGCCAAACTTAATTACATAATCGAAAAATGCTTGCTCTGTCATATCCATTGATCCTTAATCAAATTCCCCGATTAAACGTGATCACCAGATAGCAGCGGATTTTTTAGCGAAAAAATGAATAATTCAACGGCAAGTTATTTAATTATGTAATATTAGCTTGCCTTTATATACCCATATCATAGTTAACGATACGAAATAAGTCTGGGCATATCTCACATCCATTACTATATTTAATCTGTTTTATATGACCAGCGTCACAGTATCAATTTGTGAGTGTACTTTCTTTGACACATACAGCCTCATTTGAGGCACTTAATTTTGACCAAATAGGAACAAATTGCCGTAGGCTGATGTAATTGGTTGCTTATTTAGATTAGCAAACGGTAAAATGCCCCTAATACAAATTGAGCACATTACTATGAATCACTTATCTTTTTATTGGCTTCCCGAACATCGCCAAATGCTCATCCAAGGACTAGAAAGCGAATTTGCTCAGTTAGTTGAACACTCAATTAGCACCGGGAAAATTTCGCTACCGCCAATTCCGGATGTCGTTCTAAAAATTCAGAAGCTTTGCACGTTAGAATCGTCAGGAATATCGGATGTGGCCGATTGTCTATTAGAAGACCCAGGGCTTGCAGCCATCGTTATACGTGTAGCAAACTCCGTTGTTTTTAATCGCCGCAATATTACCTGCACTGACTTAATTACTGCGGTATCCCGCTTGGGTATTCTAAGAGTTCGCGATATTGTGACAGCACAAGCCATTGAACAGCTTAAACACTCCGTAAACCTGAGCAAAGCGTGCAATAAAATACTAGTTAACAGTGCATCGGCATCAAAAGAGCTCGGTGCTACAATGGTTTTAGTCACCCAAGCCTTTAAACTACTTGAACCGGCTAAATATCAACATTTAGAGCAAGAAAAAGCACTATTAGTTGGTCTATTGGCTGATATTGGACTGTTCTGTTTAGTCAGTGAATATCACTTATATCTACAGAACGGAAATTATCTAGATCAAGAGATTGCGCTACAAATCTTCCAGTCTCGCTGCTCGAAGACCAGTCAATTGGTTTTACGAAATTGGGGTTTTGACTCAGATTTCCTAGAAGTGGCCGGAAATCAATCTTTAGTCGCATCTTCTCATGAAGTCAGTTACCTTGATGTGGCACGCATTGCACACCACTTGCTCTTATTTCGCCGACAAGACGACGATATTGATGAGCATGAAGTTGAAATTAATGCGACAGGTGCTGAAGTACTGTACAACCTCAGTAATTTAAGCGAGATTGAATTCAAATCAAAGCTGAGCGATGTCATTAGCGCGAGCGGTTTTTAAATAAAAGATAATCAGAGGATTAGATGCTCTCAGGGATGTTATTTATTTTTGCTCCATTAGTCGTGGGGTATCTATTTTCTATAACCAATCAGCAATGGTTGTCAGCGTTGAACAAAACGACCTCTTGGTTAGTCTATGTCATTCTGTTCCTTATGGGGCTCAGTTTAGCCGCACTTGATAACCTCGGCGATAACCTACAGCTGATCCTCAAATTCACTGCCGTATTTTTCTTAGCGATCGGTTTATGCAACCTGTTGGTTTTGCCGTTTGTTGACAAGTTTTGGCCGATCAAAACCGATGCAAATCACACCAAACTTCCACTTTCAAATATGGCCTTAGAGTCCATTAAACTGATTTTAGTTGTTGGGGGTGGACTAACCATCGGTGTCGTTTTAGCGTTAGATCTCACTTGGGTAGATACTGCCAGTGAATGGATTCTATTTATTTTACTCTTTTTCATTGGTATCCAATTAAGAAATAGTGGATTAACACTCAGACAAATCCTACTTAATAAACATGGCATGATCATCGCCTCAGTTATCATTGTCAGCTCATGGATTGGCGGTATCATCTCAGCGATGATTTTAGAGATCCCAGTATATAGAGGGCTCGCAATGGCATCAGGATTTGGCTGGTATTCACTGGCTGGAATTTTAATGGGTGATGCCTTCGGCCCTGTTTATGGCGGGGCTTCTTTTATGATTGAGCTATTAAGAGAACTCATTGCCTTAGTCATGATCCCCATGTTGATTCGCTCTAAACCCTGTACATCTATTGGCTATGCTGGCGCAACCGCGATGGATTTTACATTGCCAGTGATTCAAACAACAGGTGGTGTGCGTTGTGTCCCTATCGCTATCGTCAGTGGCTTTATTCTCAGCTTACTCGTGCCCATTCTGATGCTGTTCTTTGTATCACTTGCAGGCTAGGTCTCAGGAATCACCTTAATCATTATTTACACTCATAATTAGGGAGTAAACTCCCACACAATAACAAAAGCTCAAAAAGGAAGATTTATGAAACGTGTCATTGTTGCCCTACTACTTGCAGCATCTACGAATATGGCAATGGCTGCTGATAATCAATGTCTGAATAAAAAGTACGATGCCTATATTGATGCATCATTAACTTGGTACAGCGATTTAACAGATCTAGTTACTAAGCAATATCCAGATCTTGAAGAAGTAAGCCAATGGTTCTTACAAGGGCGTCAACATCACTTCGAACTCAGTCGAGCAGCCGTACATTATTATCTTCAAAACGATCCATCCAAAGTCGCCACCTCTCAACCTGTTGAAGCTTGGCTGAAACTGGAACAGCATGACGTTAAAGTACTCGCCTCACGCAGCGATGAACTTGGCCAAATAGCAAAAACCACGTTTGAAGATCGACAAACTGCACCGAACGAAAAGAATTATGAACTACGCTCAGCACTTGCAGAATTACTCAGCCATCCCAAGCAAATCGATGCGGCACTCAATCGCTACAACGATGCAATTTCAACGCTAGAAAAGAACAAGTGCCAATAAACTAAGCCCACCGCCCAACCGAATTAAGACGGGACATCTGTCCCGTTTTCGTTTAGATTGTGCCGATCGCTTTCCATAACAAATAAAAATTACGACGCTGTATGGTATCCGAACAGAAAACTGCAGATGTGAGTTTCGAGAGCTTACTACGAATCTTCACCGTGCCTGAAGGCCCCGACTCTACACTGACAAAAATTGAAGCAGAGCTTTCACGCAACCTTAATCTTTTCCTGCGTGAACACATTGTTGCCGAAGAAAAACCACTCAAAGAAATCGAGAAAGATTTCTCTAATGCGCACATCCCTGAAGCGCCTGAATTTGTGTCTGAACACACGCAGCACCTACTTGATACGCTCGTTTCTCATTCGGTTCACACTGCTGCGCCAAGTTTTATTGGTCATATGACCTCGGCATTGCCCTATTTCTTAATGCCGTTGTCAAAAATCATGATTGCCTTGAATCAAAACTTGGTAAAAATCGAAACATCCAAAGCATTTACCCCCTTAGAACGTCAAGTGCTGGGTATGCTGCACCGTTTGATTTATCAGCAAAATGACCTTTTTTATTCACAATGGATGCACAGTGCAGAGCACTCACTTGGCGCATTTTGCTCGGGTGGTACCATCGCGAACATTACTGCTCTTTGGGTGGCACGCAATAATGCACTTAAAGCACAAGGTGATTTTAAAGGCGTTGAAAAAGAAGGCCTATTTAAGGCAATGCAATATTATGGATATAATGGACTGGCGATATTAGTGTCTGAACGCGGCCATTATTCTCTGAAAAAAGCAGCGGATGTACTGGGGATTGGTCAAGACAGCCTGATTTCAGTTAAAACTGATAATAATAATCGACTGTGTCCTGATGACTTACAAGCGAAAATCACCCAGCTAAAAATAGATAAGATTAAACCGTTTGCTGTCATTGGCGTTGCTGGTACAACTGAAACTGGCACAATCGATCCGTTAAAAGATATTGCGGCTATTTGCCAGCAAGAAAACTGCCATTTCCATGTTGATGCAGCTTGGGGCGGCGCAACGTTAATGTCGAATAACTACCGCCACTTACTTGATGGTATTGAACTCGCCGACTCAGTAACAATTGACGCACATAAGCAGTTATATATCCCGATGGGTGCAGGAATGGTGTTATTCAAAAACCCAGACGCAATGCATTCCATTGAACATCACGCGCAGTATATTTTGCGCAAAGGGTCGAAAGATCTCGGTAGCCACACATTGGAAGGGTCTCGCTCTGGTATGGCTATGCTGGTGTATGCCAGTATGCATATCATCAGTCGGCCGGGTTATGAGCTATTGATCGATCAAAGTATTAATAAAGCACGCTATTTTGCCGATTTGATTAAACAACAAAACGATTTTGAGTTAATCTCTGAACCCGAGCTTTGTTTGCTAACCTATCGTTACCTTCCTCCAATAACGCAAAAAGCTCTCAAGTTGTCGACCGCTGAACAAAAAGCAAAACTGAACGAACTACTCAACGAGCTCACTCAATTTGTACAGAAAAAACAAAGAGAAACGGGTCGTTCATTTGTTTCTCGTACCCGCTTAAACCCAGAGCACTGGGACAAATTGGATACTATAGTTTTTCGTGTTGTATTGGCTAACCCACTGACTACCAATGAAATATTAGGCTCCGTTTTAGAAGAACAACGCCAGATCGTCAAATTAGCCCCTAACCTTATGCTTAAAATTGACCAGCTATCACAGCAGATCCTTGGCCAAATTTAACGTGAACAGTTACAGCAAATTGAAAATTTATTTCTTTTTGCTGTAACTAATTAATCATTAATTAGCCAAAAAATTCATTTTCCCTCTATTTAAACCTCAAATATGTAGTTTTCATGAAATTTTGTTTGAGGCTTGTCATATTCTCATCAATTGATGAGCTGAATTGTTACAGAATTCTACAACCTAGGTTTATACTCCCTTCATGGCGTTGGTTTAGTCCCCCTTTTTTGGAAATGCATTATTTCCACTCTCCCAAGAGGATCATTGGAAAAATCAACGAGTTGTTCTCTTCGCCCGCGTGAACACTATGAATACATTAGAAAAAATTCAAAAAAACTTGGAAAATTTTAGCAAGTCGGAACGTAAAGTTGCTGAGGTCATTATGGCTTCACCACAAACGGCGATTCATTCAAGTATCGCGACACTGGCTAAAATGGCTGATGTCAGCGAACCCACAGTGAACCGTTTCTGTCGCCGTTTAGACACCAAAGGTTTTCCTGATTTCAAGCTTCACTTAGCACAAAGCCTTGCTAACGGAACTCCGTATGTAAACCGTAATGTTGAAGAGGAAGATGGTCCTGATGCTTATACGCATAAGATTTTCGAATCAACCATGGCGTGTTTGGATGTGGCCAAAAATAGCTTAGATCCCATGCAAATCAACCGTGCGGTGGATCTGCTTACTCAAGCTAAGCGCATCTCTTTCTTTGGATTAGGAGCCTCTTCTGCAGTTGCAAAAGATGCCCAGAACAAGTTTATCCGATTCAATATTCCGATCACTTGTTTTGAAGATATCGTTATGCAGCGTATGAGCTGCATTAACTGTACTGATAATGATGTCATCGTCTTAATTTCTCATACTGGTAGAACAAAAAGCCAGGTTGAGATAGCGAATCTTGCTCGTGAAAATGGCGCAACGGTTATCGCTATCACGGCGAAAGACTCGCCATTGGATAAAGCCAGTTCACTTTCGATCTCACTTGATGTACCAGAAGATACGGATGTTTATATGCCAATGGCCAGCCGTGTCGTACAAATGACCGTCATTGATGTACTAGCCACAGGGTTTACTTTGCGCAGAGGCTCTGGCTTTCGTGAAAATTTAAAGCGTGTGAAAGATGCTTTGAAAGATTCACGTTACGATAAGCTATCACAATTTTAATCTTGAACGGAGCCGTTACCACTGGCTCCGTTTTTTTAATCTTGTTTACTTATCTGTTGAAGCATCGGATCATGCACAACCTCTACACGATTTGCTGCACTAACATCTAGTTCTTTACACCCACTCTGACAGCCACAAACTTGATTCAAAATATAAACCAATCGCTCTTGCGTTAACGGCAAAGGGTTCCCTTTAATGGCCACTGACTGCAAAGCATCATCAGCAACCTTTTCAAAAGAGGTACTGCAAACACCAAATTGGCTTAAGTTTGGCAGCTGTAGTTTATCAAGCATCATTTTTGCCCATAAAACACCATCTTCTACATGTACGTTATTCCGACCAGTAACGATTTGTGCAATTTTCTCATAACGACCAAGTAGATCTTTACGTTTAGCTTTTCGTGCAGAGCGGATATTTTCATACATCACATGCGGAGCTAAACGCGCCGTAATAACGCTATGTGGTGCCTCTAATTTTCCACCTAATGCAGAGGCTAATCCATGCGCGGCACCTAATTTAGCATTGGTGATAGCCATACCACCCAACATGGCAGCAAATGATAGATCAGCGCGTGCTTTTTTATCATCTTTGCGACAAGCAGGTAAAATAGAGCGACTTAACCGTCGTAAACCTTCTTCACAGACCATATCGGTCAATGGGTTTGGCTCTCCGCACACATAGGCCTCCATCAGATGGGTAAACGCATCCATTGCACCTCGCCCAGAAGTATACATATCGGTTCCGTAAGTGAGTGTTGGGTCGACAATGGCTACATCTGCTAACATTTCAGGGCTACGTAAACTCACTTTAACTTTATCTTGCCCTGATTTTAGTACCGCATTACGTGTCACTTCAGCTCCAGTACTGGCAGTGGTAGGAATGGCAATAAAAGGGATAGGTTTGGTTTTAAGAGGAACGCTTCTGCCAACCACTTCAACATAATCGTACACGTTTCCTTGGTTGGGAATAATTGCCGCAAGCGCTTTGCCCATGTCAATAACGCTGCCACCACCGATAGCCACCACCATGTCAGGCTTAAACCGGCGACCAAGAATAGCGGTTTCTTCGACCATGGTAATATTAGGTTCACCCGTAACAGCCACATGTTGATAACGCATATTTTGAGTATTGAGGTATTGAGTGATGATACGTGATCGTTCTCGTTCTTTGCCTGAGACCAGTAACACGCTGTAACCATATTGATTTAAGATTGAGAGCGAATTTGGCAACGCCCCTTCTCCAAAAATGATCCGAGTTGCTGTCATAAATTGAAACATGAATGCGTTCCTTTTCTCTAATCCTAATTAGCTGGTTTTAGAGTGCACTTATCCTCGTTATTTTTTCTTGATGCAGTACAACTTGAAGATAATAACCATGTAAAATGTATAAGTTTATGCGTGGTATCACAGCGAAGAATACTCGTATACATTGGTAACATCTGAAAATATCTCGCTTGCATCGTTTAAGAATTCAGCAATAGATTTTACCTATTGAAACAACAGGTGATTGCCACTTTATTTCCTTTCTTGAATCGTGCATAGTTGCACGAAACAGAATAAAGGAGAAAGCTATGTTCGTTGTTATTTTCGGCCGTCCTGGTTGCCCTTACTGTGTTCGCGCTAAAGAACACGCAGACACATTGAAACTGAAGCGTGATGACTTCAACTACCGTTATGTTGATATCCATGCTGAAGGTATCAGCAAAGCCGATTTGGAAAAGACGGTCGGTAAACCAGTAGAAACTGTGCCACAAATCTTTGTTGACCAAGAACACATTGGCGGCTGCACAGAATTTGAAGCTTACGCGAAAGAGCATTTAGGTCTATTCGACGAGTAAAAGATGAAAACATTAGAACCCGCTAATATATGGCGGGTTTTTACCATTTAATATCAATAAATTCTCTCCTTGTTCGATCGAATCAATGAATTGTCAAATATCAAAAATTTCACTTATCTTTTTGCAATATTAAGATACAATTCCCACACTTAACCTACCTCTTGGCACACATAACGAGTTGAGCCGTGAATATCGACGTCGTACTTTTGCTTGAACAGAACCCCATTCTTCTTATTTTTGTTGTCTTAGCGATTGGCCTAGCATTTGGCAAAATTCGTTTTGGTAGCTTACAACTGGGTAATTCCATCGGTGTATTAATCACATCGTTAATTATGGGACACCTCGGCTTCTCCTTTAATGCCGAAGCGTTGACCATTGGTTTTATGCTGTTTATCTATTGTGTCGGCATCGAAGCTGGCCCGAACTTCTTCGGTATTTTCTTCCGAGATGGGAAGCACTACCTTATTTTAAGTTTAGTGGTTTTGGTCACTGCAACTTGGATTACCTATTTTGGTAGCTACTATCTCAATCTCGATTTTGGCTTAGCGGCTGGTATGATGGCTGGCGCGCTAACCTCAACGCCCGTTCTAGTGGGAGCGCAAGATGCCCTAAATTCAGGGCTAGCAACACTACCAAGGTCGATGGATCTTTCTCTTATTTTAGATAATGTCTCTGTCGGTTATGCGATGGCCTATTTAATTGGCCTTATTAGTATGATCATGTTCGCTAAGTTATTGCCTAAATTACAGAAACAAAATTTATCTGACTCTGCTCAACAGATTGCCCAAGAGCGTGGCTTAGGCGGCAGCGGCCAACGTAAAGTATATTTGCCCATTATTCGTGCTTACCGTGTTGGACAGGAACTGATTAATTGGATCGATGACCGTAACTTACGTGAGCTTGGTCTTTATCGCCAAACTGGCTGCTATATTGAACGTATTCGCCGCAACGGTATTCTCGCCCACCCAGATGGTGACGCCATATTGCAAGAAGGTGATGAAATCGCACTTGTTGGTTTCCCTGACAGCCATGCTCGGCTTGACCCAAGTTTTCGAAATGGAAAAGAGGTTTTTGACCGTAACCTGCTTGACCTGCGTATCTCTGAAGAAGAAATCGTTGTTAAAAGTGACAGCATCGCAGGAAAACGCTTATCAGACCTTAATTTGTCAGAATACGGTTGTTTCCTTAACCGAGTGATTCGCGCTCAGATTGAGATGCCAATGGACTTAGACATTGTACTCGCTAAAGGGGATGTGTTGCAGGTCAGTGGAGAAAAAAGCCGTGTACAAGGGTTAGCGGACAAAATTGGTTTCATTTCGATTCACAGTCAAATGGCCGATTTATTAGCGTTTTGTAGCTTCTTCATTATTGGTATTTTATTTGGTTTAATTACCATGACTTTTGGTCAGGTTTCATTCGGTCTTGGTAATGCAGTTGGGCTTTTGCTTTCAGGTATTATGCTCGGTTTTTTAAGAGCTAATCACCCAACCTTTGGCTATGTTCCTCAAGGAGCACTAAATATGGTCAAAGATCTTGGCTTGATGTTCTTCATGGTCGGTATCGGCTTAAGCGCAGGTGGCAAAATGTTTGAGCACCTTGCAGACGTTGGTATTCAGGTTATCGGCTTAGCTTTCTTAGTCAGTGTGGTACCGGTCGTTTTTGCTTACTTAGTGGGGGCGCATATTTTAAAAATGAACCGTGCTCTACTGTTTGGTGCGATCATCGGTGCTCGCACCTGCGCTCCAGCGATGGATATTGTTAATGACTATGCTAAATCTACCATTCCTGCTCTAGGCTATGCTGGTACCTACGCGATAGCCAATATATTGATGACTTTAACCGGTACGATCTTGATTCTGCTCAGTTAGATAATACCTCTTTCCAAAGAAGAGAGGTTAGGGTTGCAAAACTAAAAGAGGCACTCATTTCTGAGTGCCTCTTTGCATTTGACGTACGATTAAATAAATATGATTAGATATCAATCACATCAAATTTAACTGCTGTCTCAACATCGGCTTCATAATCGACGCCTTCCACACCAAAACCAAACAGTTTCAAGAACTCTTCTTTATACTCAACGTAATCCGTCAGTTCTTTGAGGTTTTCAGTGGTAATTTGTGGCCACAATTCACGACAATGTTGTTGGATATCCTCACGCAATTCCCAGTCATCTAGGCGCAGACGATTTTTCTCATCAACTTCTGCGGCACTGCCGTCTTCTTTATAAAGACGTTGACTGAACATGCGGTAGATTTGTTCCATACAACCCTCATGTACGCCTTGCTCTCGCATCTTCTTGAACACCATGGCGATATATAAAGGCATAACAGGAATCGCCGAACTCGCTTGAGTCACAACCGATTTAAGAACAGCAACATTTGCCGTACCACCAATTGCCGATAGTTTCTCATTGAGTTCAGCGGCTGCACGGTCTAGATCCATCTTGGCTTTACCAAGTGCGCCATCCCAATAGATCGGCCATGTCAATTCTGTACCAATGTAGCTATACGCTACAGTCTTACAACCTTGCGCAAGCACACCTGCATCAGATAGAGCCTTAATCCATAACTCCCAATCCTGACCACCCATTACTGTGATTGTGTCTTCAATCTCCTGCTCAGTCGCAGGTTCAACACTGGCTTCAATAATAGTGTCTTTATTGGTATCAACCGCCGTTGATGTGTAAGTTTGACCAATAGGCTTTAGCGATGAACGAACCAATTCACCAGTATCTGGTAACTTACGCACTGGAGAAGCTAACGAATAAACCACCATATCAACTTGACCTAGGTCTTGTTTAATCAGTTCAATCGTCTTTTCTTTAGCTTCGTTAGAAAATGCATCACCATTTAGGCTTTTCGCATATAAACCCGCTTCATGAGCAAGTTTGTCAAACGCAGCCGCATTGTAGAAACCGGCAGTTCCTGGTTTCTTCTCTGTCGCTGGTTTTTCAAAGAAAACCCCGATAGTCGCAGCATTACCGCCAAAGGCTGCTGCAATACGAGAAGACAGGCCATAACCACTTGATGAGCCCACAACAAGTACACGCTTAGGTGCATTTTTAATTGGACCTTGCGCTTTAGTGTAAGCAATTTGTTCTTTTACATTAGCTTCACAACCCACTGGGTGCGTTGTCGTACAGATAAATCCGCGAATTTTAGGTTTGATGATCATATTCAACTTCCTTCAAAAATCTCAGCTAGGATAAAAGTTTCGCCCACAAATCTCACCTTATTTCTTTCAAAATAAGCAGAAATTGCAAGTGGTTGGATCACTGCTTCCCAAAAAACAAAGGCACCCTTGATAGGTGCCTTAATTAATCAGCGTTCTTTTTACTCGCTACGCGACGTTATTTAGCTTTGGCTTTCCCGGCTTATTGGTCATTACCTCGCTAAAATCATGACTAAAATGGTCAACTTGTATTGCCTTATAACGCAATTTATCAGCTTCTAAAATTTGCTCAACTTCAGTTTGAGTCAGAACGTTGGCTTGTAAAGCCTGAGCAAGCCTATCAGCCAGTACGCCTTTGCGGGCGATTTTACCCTCTTTGGCAGCGCGGAACAGCTTACGCTCAAGGCTATTAATACCGTACATAGCTAAAAAAGCTTGTTCCATTAATCCGACACTGTCATTTTCTTCTTCTCCGATGTAGCAGAGATGTGTAAGACGATCACGGTGAGCACCAGGTGTCATTAAGCTTTCTGCTAATTTAACTGACAATTCATCGCTCGGTTTTGCAAAATGATTCCCCAATGGGAATACCAATATTTTTAATAAACGTCCAACAACTTTAGTCGGAAAGTTTGTATAGGCTTCTTGCAATGACTGGGCCGCATGATGCAAACAGTGTTGAACAGCGTAGTGCACGTAATCTAGGTCAGCCTGTTGACGTCCTTCATCTTCGTATTTTTTCAGCGTCGCTGATGCCATGTACAGGTAACTTAGACCATCGCCCAAGCGCGCGGAAATCATTTCTTTACGTTTAAGCTCACCACCTAGAGTCAACATGGCAAAATCTGCACTCACCGCTAGAGCACGACTCATACGGGTTAACTGCTGATAATAAGTTTTAGTTGGTCCACTCATATCTGCTTTAATAAAACGTGAACCTGTCAACGCAGCGCCCACAGCACCGAACGTGTTCTTGGTAGCATGAGCGATATGTTTAAACAGCAGCTTGTCGAAATCTTTAGCGCCTTGCTTAACATCTGGGTTAGCCGCAGCTTCCATTTCCTTCAGTACATAAGGGTGGCAACGCGTTGCGCCTTGACCAAAAATCATTAAGTTACGAGTCAGAATATTCGCCCCTTCCACCGTAATCGCAACGGGAATACCTAGATAATGCGTACCTAAATAATTCATTGGACCATCTTGAATCGCACGCCCAGAATGAATATCCATCGAATCATTTAAGATCGTACGGGCAATTTCCGTCATGTGATATTTAGCAATCGCGGTCACAATACCCGGCTTTTCTTTAAGGTCTAGTGAGGTCGTTGTCAGCGTGCGCGTCGCTTCCAATAAATAAGTTAGCCCACCAATACGTCCTAATGCTTCAGCAACACCTTCAAATTTACCTATCGACATTCCGAACTGTTTACGAACATAAGCGTAAGCACCCGTTGTGCGAGAAGTCAGATGACCAATTGCCGTTCCCAATGCAGGTAGAGAAATACCACGCCCAGCAGATAAGCATTCAACCAACATTCGCCAACCTTTACCTGCATAATCCGCACCGCCAATCAGCCAATCCATTGGTATGAAAACATCTTGTCCACGAGTCGGGCCATTCATAAAAGCAAGGCCAAGTGGGTCATGACGTTCGCCAATTTCAACCCCTTTATGATTAGCAGGAATGAGAGCACAGGTAATGCCAATATCTTCTTTGTCACCCAATAAATTGTCAGGATCACTCAGCTTAAATGCCAGACCTAATACGGTTGCCACCGGAGCGAGCGTTATATAGCGCTTGTTCCAGCTCAGCTTGATACCAAGCACTTCTTTACCTTCATGCTTGCCATAGCAAACCACGCCTTGATCAGGAATACCACCAGCATCAGAGCCCGCTTCAGGGCCTGTCAAAGCAAAACAAGGGATATCGGTACCATCAGCAAGACGCGGTAACCAATAATCTTTTTGCTCTTGTGTACCGTAGTGAGAAAGCAGTTCACCAGGCCCAAGCGAGTTTGGTACCATAACGGTAACAGCAGTACTGATACTACGAGTCGCAATACGTGACACAATTGTAGAGTTCGCTAATGCTGAAAATTCTCGGCCACCATAAGCTTTAGAAATGATAAGAGAAAAGAAACGCTCCTTACGTAAGAATTCCCATACCTCTTTAGGTAAATCACGATCTTCTTTTACGATCTTGTGATCATCTAACATTGATAGCAGGGTTTCTAACTCGTTATCAATGAAAGATTGCTCTTCACTTGATAACGTTGGTTTAGGGTAATGATGCAGCTTTTTGAAATCTGGCTTGCCAGAAAATAGTTCACCATCCCACCAAACACTCCCGGCTTCCATCGCTTCTTTTTCCGTATCAGATAACGGTGGCAATACCTGTTTAAACAGTTTAAAAGCTGGGTCGCTTATCCATTTTCTTCGTAGAGAGCTCATAGTTCAGATCCTTTTGTTCACTTGGATTTTTACTGCTTTATTATAATAAATAGTTGGGTAGTTACTCAGCAGCCACACCGGCAGCCAAATAGGGAATTATCATGTCAACCACGGTTTTTACATCCACTTGTGTGCCAAAATCATTCTCGGCAATATCGGCCAGGGCTTGGCTTGAAGCCATAGTAAAAACACAAGTACCTAACGTGAAATGCAAGCGCCAGAAAAGTGTTTCAGGCGTTAAACTTGGGTTGGCTTTCAACACTGACTGTGTGAAAAGTGACAACACCTCACTATAACGAGTGGTGATAAACCAACGTAAATGACCTTGCACATCGGTATAACCTCTTCCTATCAACAACATAAAACGACTCGTACCATTAGGCCTTAAATCATTTAAGGACCTAAGTGGGGCACGTAAAGATTCAAAAACATCGGCCATGCTGTATTGTTCTTGGGTATTCAATGTCATTAAGGCTTCGTTAACGGCAGGCATGAAGGCCTCTAAATAACGATTCAGTACCGCACGAACTAATGTTTTTTTGTCACCAAAGTGATAATTAACAGAGGCCAAGTTCACGCCAGCTTTACTGGTAATAGCTCTTAACGAAGTATCGTTGAAGCCATGCTCAGCAAACAATCCTTCGGCTACATCTAGGATTTTATCTTTGGTGCTACTTCTTGATGCCATTTCAATCACTCGTATCAAACACGTGTTTGAAATATACTATTGCCACATTTAATTAACAAGCAATTAACATCACACTTTTGAAAGATGGTCTGACCAGAACCGTGGGGAACTTAGACAACTGATTGAATTTATTTAATTTAAAAAATCGATGGAAAATTTTTAATAAAAAAGTGAACTCATTGAGAAAAGCTTAGTCTGAATAGGTGTAGTTAACAGAGCATCAAGAGTTTTACAGGCCGTCGAATTTTTCTTCTTACTGATAACTACGCCACTGCTTTTTCTTATTTAACTCCTATGTTTATTTGTATCCGCCCAGTGCCTTTTGCTCTGGGCTTTTTTTTATGTCTCATAACGCGGTTTTTCTGCTGAGATTTGACAACGAAAATCAACTTAAAAGACAAAGCTCACCTCACCAATCACTCCTTTTCATTTCGTGGTTCACGATGCACTATAGGTAAGTAAGAAAAAGAAGGTAGCGTCATGAAAAAAATACTCCTTATTGAAGATAACCGCGAAGTCGCAGGTATTTTGTTTGATTATTTCGAAAGCCTCGGCATGGAACTCGATTATGCCGATAACGGTGAGCTAGGACTAACCTTGGCGACAAGCCAATCATTTGACATCATTATTTTAGACTTGATGCTGCCACGTATGAATGGCCTGACTATTTGTGAAAAGTTACGTGAAATGGGCAATATCACGCCTATTTTGATGTTAACTGCATTAGACAGCCGTGAGGATATGCTCGAAGGATTTAAGTATGGTGCTGATGATTATCTAACCAAGCCTTTTGACCTCGCAATTTTAGAAGCAAGAATGCGCGCATTGACCAACCGCTACCGAGGAAATGTCGCCAATAGCATGCTCTGTTATGGCTCGCTCTCTATCGACCAACACACGCGCCGAGCACTTCGGGAGGGAAAAGCCTTAGCGCTCAACCCAACCACTTATACCATTTTGGAAATGCTCTGTTCACGAGCACCTAATGTGGTATCACGAGAAGAGATAGCTCGACAATTATGGCCGGAATGCGAACCTGAAAATGATGTATTACGAAGCCATATTTACCAACTTAGAAATCAACTAGATAAACCCTTTACCCAACCTATGTTGATTACTGTACCTAAGGTTGGGTTTCGGTTAGAGGAAGCCTAATGCGCCGTTCTATAATCAATAATACGCGGACATTGACAGGCCGTTTAGCTCTGTTTTTCACAGGCTTATCCTTAGTCTTAGGCTTTGTGATTTATACCATTTTTTATACCACATTACATTGGTCAGAAGACCGTGTTGGCGAGCGCCGTATCCTGATCGACAAAGAAGAGGCAATCTATCGTTTTAATCACGGCGAGTCTGGATATGTAAAAATTGATATCTTAACTGATGCCTATAATGATCTGGAATTGGTTCCTAGCTACTACAAACAGAAATACATTGATCATGACACTTTTTTAGGAGAAATAGGAGAAGGAGAAAGCTCACGCATGGTTCTATTCGGTTCGTATTACCATGAAGGTGAAAAAAAACCGTTAATTCTATTAAGTAAAATTGACGAATTAGAATTCCGAACGGGTGAACTATTTTTCTCTGGCATTATTGTTTTGTCGTGCGTTGCGGCGCTGATGCTCATATTTGGCGGGTTGTTATACCGCCTCTCACGCCACCTAATCGAACCGATTAATAATTTAATTGATCAATTGAACAATCATAAAGGTAACGCACAGCATGCCTTTACGATTTCTGACGGGGCTGCAACCGAATTTGAATTACTCACGAAAAAAATGAACCAATATCGCCGTGACATTCAGTTATTAATAAAACGAGAGCAATCCTTTGGCCGATACGCTAGTCATGAACTAAGAACGCCGCTCACCATCATTAAGGGAGCCAATGCATTACTTGCATTAAACCCTGTATCCGAGTTTCAAAAGCGCCAATTGGTTAGAATTGAAGATGCAACATCACAAATGAGCACTATTGTCGACGCTCTACTTGGCTTGGTTCGCTATGAACGCAACCCACCAAGCGCTCCTAATCGTCTGTTACTACAGCATGAAGTCATTGCAACAATTAACAATAACAGAATGCAAGCTAGTGATAAAAACATTGATATTGCGTTTATTTTTCACAGTTCACCTTCCATTAAAGCGACCACTCCGGTCATTGAAATGATTGTCGGTAATCTACTACGAAATGCTATTGCCGCGACACGCCAAGGTAAAATAACTATCACACTTAGCCAAGCTGAACTCATAATCCAAGACCAAGGTATGGGGCTGTCCGATCAATCGAGCGAGGATGGACATGGTTTGGGGCTACTGATCGTTAGCGACCTCTGCCAACGTTATGGTTGGTTTTTTAGCCTCAGTAATCATGAGCAAGGCGGATGCATTGCTCGTATCTGCTTTCAAGAAGAACATGCTGACGAGAAACCATTAAACGAATAATGACCTTACCCTGTGAAGCTGCACTGAAGGAAAGATAGGTATATACTGCCGCACTGTTTTATGTAGGCTCTGATAATGAAACTATCCGACACTCCTATCACGCAACACATTTTTGCTAATAAGCATTTTTATTTAAAACGTGATGACCAGTTGCACAGCCATTTCTCTGGTAATAAGGCCAGAAAATTTATGGCGCTGCTAGATACTAAAGATGAGATCACAACAACGTTAATCAGCTATGGGTCCGTACAAGCCAATTCATTATACTCAATGGCTGCGCTGGCCAATATAAAGGGCTGGTCCTTTGAGTTTTATGTCGACCGCATCCCGTCATGGCTCAAGCAAAAACCGATTGGCAATTACCGTGGAGCACTTGATCTCGGCGCAAAAATCGTTGAAGTGAGTAGCGTTTCCCCAGTACCTATCCACCCTGAAGAATATATTCGCACGCAGCGGCAGCCTGATGCTCATTGCTTAGTGATGCCTGAAGGTGGGCGCTCACCGATCGCTAAAGTGGGTATTAAACAGCTCGCGATGGAAATTCTTAATTGGGCACGATTTGAGAACAAACAATCGTTTGTGGTTGCACTTCCCTCTGGTACTGGAACAACCGCGTTATTTCTCCACAAATATTTAAAGCCACATGGTATTGAGGTGCTCACTTGCTCATGTGTCGGGGGTAATGACTATCTGACCAAGCAGTTTGATGACTTAGGAGAAAGCGACCACCCAGTCATATTATCTCCAAACAAAAAACATCACTTTGGGCAATTGTATGCCGCTGACTACCACGTTTGGCAGCAACTCCTAGAACAAACACATGTTGAGTTTGATCTACTCTACGACCCATTAATGTGGCAATGCTTGCTGCCTTGGATGCAAGATAACCCACAGCAATCTATTATTTATATTCACCAAGGTGGGCTGCTAGGAAACGAAAGCATGCTACCTCGCTACCAACGTAAATTCGGTTAAGCTAACAAAACGAGGAACATGATGATGCTGAGAACTTGTTTATCTGGACTTAGAAACTGCTCGTGGAGCTGCTATCTTCTTCCTACATTGCTTATTGCGCCGTTGACCGTCACTGCAAAAGTAATCTCAACACCATCTAACCCGTTGGTAGTGACTGGTACAGGAAAATCGCAGCAGCGGGTCTGCTACTACAATGACAAAGCGTATTCAATTGGTGCGGTATTGCAAGTGGGTGAAGTATACATGCTATGCAAAGAAGCAAACGATTTCGAAAAAAATGGCGCATTACGCTGGGTAATATTAGAAAAAACCAAGCAAGAAGAATAAACGTGAGCCTGCAAACATCACGATTCTATTTTTCGGCCTATTTATTAGCTAACCTTATCTTCCATAGTGAATACGCCGCTATGATGTTCAAGGTTCTGACAATAGGTATTTCCCGGCACCTTTTTAGCCTCATACATCGCTTCGTCGGCAAGCTTCATCAACTTGTGGCTATTTTCCGATTGTAGTGGAAAGTAACTAATGCCAATACTGACACCAACGTACAACACCTCATCGTTAAACTCGATCGGTTGCCCTATCGCTTGGATCACTTGTCTAACTTTTCGATAAACAAACTCATAGTCATCGATAAGATCTAAACAGATCACAAATTCATCGCCCCCCAGCCTACCAGAGAAATCCGAGCGGCGAATACTTGCATCTATCCTAATCGCAACCTGTTTCAAGATTTCGTCGCCAGCGCTATGTCCTTTACTATCGTTAATCTCTTTAAAATTATCTAAATCCATGAAAAGAAGAGCAAGTTTTACCCCCGTCCTGTTCGCTTTGATAATCGCACTCTCCAGCGATTTTTCAAACGCTCGGCGGTTACGCAGACCAGTTAACGGATCATGTTCAGATAAAAATAGTAATTGCTTTTTCTGTTTTTGCAGTTCAGAGGTTTGACGGTCCACTTCCAACTGCAGTTCATCTTTGGTAATGGTCGTTATCTTTAACGACTCTTTCATACGGTTAAAGAAATCAGCTAAAGCCTCAAACTCAGCATCTAAGCTTGCCGATACAATTTTACTGTTCAAGTCTCCTTGAGCTAATTCAAAAATACCTTGTTTGAGTGAGGCAAATCCGGCTTTGAAACGTTTCAATATAAGCCAAGCGATCCCACTAACTAATATTGAAAAAAACAATAATTTCAAGGCACTCGCAACCACAGTAGCACGCTGGCTGTCGGTGCTTCGAATCAAAACAGATTTTTGTAGATAAAACAATTCTTCAGTCATGCTTTGTACCAACATGTTGTAGCGAGAATGCAAAAGCCCTTTCGCATTGATATATGAATTTGATACTGTCTGTGAGATTTGATTTGAGGCGAGAGTTTTTTCTTGCTGTAGCAATACCGCTAAACTGGTATTCATCCGTTGTAAATTGGTAATGTGTTTTTCCATCATATGGTGGTTTGATAATTTCTCTGACAAATTTTGTTGGGCAATCTCCACTTGCTCCAAGCTCGCGTCATCAGAATACTGCAAAAATATCCACAACTGGCTACGCAATAAATCCACACTCTGTTGAATTTGTATAATATCTTCTAACTCTTTTTTAGTGTGTTCTTGCTCTGTCAATACACTCCATAACGAAAAAACAATTAGTAGCACAAGGAAGAAAGTGGAGGCGAACAACAATGTCAGCTTTCGAGAAAGTGAACTTATCATTTGATCGATACCTCACTATGCAATACTTCTTCTAGCGGTTTAGAAAATAACACTGATCTAAAATCGGGCTTATTACCCGCAACTAAACGTGCATCAATAGCCCACCGAGCCTGCAGTTGAATATTTGATAATAATGCATTGCCCAAAGACAAACGAAAGACATAATCATCCCACGACCACTTTAGCTGATGTAACCGTATGCCAAGAGCCTTAGAAACAATCAGCATCGACTGCTCAGTATTTAGGCTGATCCATTCATTGGCATCTTTTAACGCGAGTAAAATTGAAACAATTTCATCATGTGAGCTGTAAGCGGTTTCTTTCATCGAAAGCAAATTAAATGACAAATGATAGATCCCAAGTAAACCTAAATTGAGTACATCAGATGACGCAGTCACTTCCGTTTTATAACCGTAAGGTTCCCAAGCTGAAATGGCATCCACCTCAAATGCAAACAGAGCTGAGTTAAGCTCTTGTGCTGGTAAATACACTTTTTCAACGGGCATATCTTTCAGATCATTGGCGATCAAAAGAGAGTCAAAATAAAATTCACTCGCACTGGCTTTAACTATCCCAACACGCTTTCCTTTCAGATCACTTAACTTGCCTATTTCCAACGACTCTAAGGTCAATAATTTTAAATCGTTGTCCGACTCAACAAAGCTCGTCAACAATGCAAAATCATCTCGCTTAAACAGTTCAAACACGACTACAGATTCTGAAGCCGTAGCATAATCAACCTGACCTTCAAATAATGCTTGAGAACATGCAACCCCGCCCATACAAGGAATCAACTCAACATTAACTCCATGTTTAGCAAAAAAACCTTGCTGAAAAGCAATAAAAAATGGTGAAGATAGCGGTGTTTGAGACACCCCAATTTTGATTATTCTATTATTCGTCAGCGTCTGTTTTTCATGTCCCTTAACAGCCCACAACAGTGTGATGACCAACAATACAACAATCGATATGACGACCTTGCCAACAACGCTTGCCTTTCTCTTCATAGTGCCCACAGCCAACTTATAAAATGAGTTTTATATAAGATAGTTTAGCCATGAATTGAAATAATTCTAAAGCAAAGCGCAATATAATAATGTTTGAATATACCCCTCCTATTTGAAGCTGCAGCGGTATTGGCTACATTCGCTCACCCCAATCACATAGTTTATCTATGCTCATGGGGATGAACTCACTGGCCGCCTACCTGCAACTTCAAATGGTTTGGGTATAAATTATGAAGATGAGGCAACAGGCAAAAGTATCTAGGCTAATGCTCACTAAAGATATGCCTGAAGGTTAGCAATGCGTATAAACGCAAGCTTTAAGGAGAGAAGTACACAAACTCTTGCTGAGCGGAGCTCCGGCACTTCTCATGTATTCACTACAGCAATGGAAAAACCTTTAAATTTTAAAACCATTGATAGAATTATTGCGATGCCTTTCCTCTTGCCGAGCGTTTACCAAAATAATAACCGAGCCCAAGAGGAGCAAAGAAAATAGCGATAATAAATAACACAAAATAGACAATGGTACTTTTGATTAATTCGATCAACTTATCCATGGCTAAAGTCAGTATATCTTGCGATATCACCTCTAGATCTTGAGCGAATTTCTCTCTCTCATCCGATACAATAACAGCTAGTGCTTTACGCTCTCGTTCGACCATATTGATCAACTCAATGCGCTCTCTTGCAACCATGTCATCCAATGCTTGCCTTTGCACACTCAGTTGTGCCAGTTTTTCGTCTGTTTTAGTGTCAATATCATTCACTAATGGTTGTAATTCAATCGCCATTTGTTCCGCTAAGTTACGCATGTAATCAGGATTATTTTCAATAAAATTTTGAAAAGCATCAGAACTTTTTCTAAGGCTATCTAATGTTATCGTCAGCTCTTCAACGCTCGCATTACTATTGAGAGCAAGCAGTTTTGCTTTCCACGACATCAGCTTAAATGTTTGATCTGAAGCCAAGCTGACACGGTCAGAGATATCACCAAGCGCTTCTGGCATCGACCCTAACGTAGTGACCACTTCATCTGCGTCGATATTGTTTGCTACTAACCACGCTCTATAGGCAGGAGTGCGCGGAAAAGTTAAGTCAGTAAAAGGATGTGCTTGCGAGAATTGAGTAACAAACGCTTGGCTTTGTCGGTAAGCATCGCCTTTGAGTAAAGATTTTGCCAGTTCATCGATACTGTTTTTCAACTGAATGGATACATTTTGTGCATGCTCAGTTTTAAACAGTGAATCCCCAGCTTGTGATTGGAAAAATTGCTCCATTTGATAAGTAAATACCCAGCTATCTATCAGGGCTGCCATAGGCGAAACCTGATAGGCAGAACGCTGCATACCTTCTTCAGCGTTAATCTTCCACAGTAATACGTAAGACTGATTCACTTGATCATTACTGTCGTATGTTGCTGCAATGTCATCTGCAGACTGTTCAACCAGAGAGAAAAACTGTTGCGCATACTCTCTAGTCAAAATTCTCGTATTCAGTTCTTGCTTGGTTAACGGTGTTGGGCCATCAAGTTTTACTTCCAATAATGAACAGGCACTAAGCCCCATGACGATAATGAACGAAATAAAAACGCGATAAAAGAACATGATGACCTCAAACCTAACTGATTGTTGCTATTGATATATACCCAAACCACTTGAAGTTGCAGGTAGGCAGAAAGTGAGTTCATCCCCATAAGCATAGATACACTATGTGATTGGGGTGAGCGAATGTAGCCAACACCGCTGCAATTTCAAGTCGGAGGGTATAATGAATTTCCAGCACAGTATAGCGTTTGGGTTATGGAAGTCAGTATATTTTCTGCCACAGAAGCGCGTAGCCAATGGCTGCAAGCACGTTATGAGTGTTAGCTATTCCTCATGGCTTTGCTGTTATGCACGGAAAAACACGCCGAGTAGCACGCGAACTTTGATAATGAACTCGATTCAGATTACTAGATAAGCATTTGCCGTTCTTGGTTGGTGCGTTGTTTTGCCATTTCTAATCTCCTTTGGGTTGGAGAGTTGATCTTATTATTCGTGCTGAAAGATCAGAATGTAGGGGTTTATGACGTGCTTGCTAAACATCGGTAATCGACCCAACATAAAGTTTCACAAATATTCTCGTGATTATTCCTATTTGAAAAATAACAATAAGAATACTCGACAATAAGAATTAGGCAGTCTAAATGAATACAATGAATACAATGAAATTTCCTACACTTACAATCGGATGCGACCGTAAGAATGATCCTCATCATGTCAAAAACCATCATATAAAAGGGTTAATAAAAGGGTTAAATGTTCGTATCAAATGTATACGGTCTTATAATGACCGCATAGGATCTATATCTGGTAGGCAGCTGATTGAACAGCTGAATAACATAATGAAGGCCAAGACACGTATAGAAGAGCTTCAAAAAAATGACCCAAGTATGAAAAAATCTAAAAGTAAAAAATTAAGTGAACCATTGAATAAGTTGAACAAGCTTCATGGTTCGTTTGCTGACGAAGCGATCAAGAGAAGTGGTAAATCAACAAATGTAAGACCTGAGCAGCCACTTTACGCACGTTATAAGGATACCCCTACAAATTCTTATTGGAATACAACTAATATTCGTAAGGCCTTGTTACTTGTGAATGATCCTAGGTTACTTTTGAATGGTGCCAATTTACTTTTGAATGGTGCCAATTTACTTTTTAATGAAGCAAGGTCAATTTCGCATGAAGCAAAGTCAATTTCGCATGAAGCCATGTTAAGTTCGCATGCAGCACTTTCGGACGATGACTTATTATCTCGACAAAATGGCCTAAGTATTAGACGTAAACAATTCCGTGAACGATCTAATGAGTTGACCGAGTATTGGGGTTCGTTAAATGAAAAGATGTTCGAAAGAAGTTGTAACTCAACAAGTACAATACCTGAAAAGCCACTTGACAGACGTGATAAGAATATCTACACGGATAAAGCTGGGTTAGCTTTGGATGAAGCCAAGTTACTTTTGGATGAAGCCAAGTTACGTGTGCTAACTTCTTAACTAGCATCATGGGTATTACTCTAGACAAGCGCTTTCACGGCACTTTATGGAACGCTAAGAAACTGTAACTCATTGATTTTTATAATCTTTAGATAAGAAAAAAGACGTCCTGAGACGTCTTTTTTCTTGAGTGTGGGAAATTATTCGCCATTTTGATCCCTCAAATAATACCTGAACAAAGCTCAATTTTCGAAAAATCTAGGTATTACTTTTGGTCGATAACTGCTTAACTTACATCAAGTTAAAGATCGAAATGATAGGGGAAATGATAACAAAGTAATACCTGATTTAGTGCTCAAAAGTAATACTAGCATCAAGTAGGAATACTGGGTATTACTTTAGGTATTACTCTAGACAAGCGCTTTCACGACACTTTATGGAACGCTAAGAAACCGTAACACATTGATTTTAAAAATCTTTAGATAAGAAAAAAGACGTCCTGAGACGTCTTTAAACTTGAATTTGGCGGTGAGCAAGAGATTCGAACTCTCGATACGTTGCCGTATACACACTTTCCAGGCGTGCTCCTTAAGCCACTCGGACAACTCACCGTATTTGATTGTGTTAACTGCATCAGTCAACGAGGCGCTAATTTAATGATTATGGAGAGGCAGGTCAAGCCAAAATCTTAAAAAAGTCCACACCATCAGCGCGTTTGGTTACTTATTAGCTTATTAGTTGAAATCAACGACAATAGCTGCGTGCTAAATATGCAGTTACATACTTTGGTAATAGCCTGGCACACGAAACCATCGGCGGCACATATCCAAGAAATAACCATATAACACACCCATTCCACATGAAACGATAGCGTTACTTGAAACAGCCGTAATAATTTGTTCTGTTGATGCCCCAACAACCAAAAGAATGGCCGCATAAACAGGTGATTGGAACAAAACGAATGCAATTAAATCTGAAATGTTCTTCATCAGGTTTGAATTCGACCACTTCCGCCCTAAACGTAAAACGAAATCTCGAAACACGCCATAAGGCCATGCGATAGCAATGTTGACAGGAATCGATAATGTTCGAGATGCTAACGATTGTTCAAAAGTCATCCCAGAGATAAAAATCTCAATGATCATCCCAGAAACAAAGCAAAAAACGACCATTGCAAATGTGTCAGCAGCAGCATGACGAATACAAAATGGGCCACGAGCTTTCATTACCTTCCTCAACAACATATATATCTACAAAAAATCACCCACAGGCAATACATAAAACTAGGTCATAGCAAAAGACCAGCCGATAAGGCAATTAGAACATATAAATTGTAGATTTAATCTCCAATTTTAATTGAGTTAGGTAAATTTATAACCAGTTTTGAAATTAAAACTAGAATCTAACGCTAATTTTTAAATAAATGTTAAATTAAACAATATTTAAGTCACTTATTAGTAAGTTAATTACAAAAATCAGCAAGTAAAACGGTTAAGACATCCACTTGTTGTGTATTGGGTAGCTTATCGTTTTCTAAGCTAATTTGGATACTCTGCAAAGCATCATGTAATGGCGATGACTCAGCAATGCAAACGTGCGCGGCTAACTTTTTGACGGTGGTTAATGCCAACTCAATTTCTTGATTTTCAATCGCCATATGAAAAGTAACCAGTGACTCTTCTATCGAACCAGCAGCCATCTGCATTGAGGATTTTGGCTGAAATTGGTACAGCTTTTCAGCGTATTGATAAAGTGCGTCATCAAGTTCATTTTCATGAACTGGCTTAGCGATAATATAGTCTGCACCCGCTGCTAGCATTCGCTCTCGAGTTTCTTTAAATACATCAGCGGTACAACCAAAAATTAATACATTATGATTAATTTCTGATAGAGACCTAATACAAGAAATGGCTTCGATGCCATCCATTACTGGCATATGGTTATCCATTAAAACAAGATCGAATCGCTCTTCAGTGAGTGCCTGTACGCCCAGTTTACCATTTTCAACACAGCGGCAAATAAAACCCTTATTTTTCATAAAAGTCTCAATGATGATCGAATTCGTTCGATTATCTTCGACGATTAATGCTTTAAGGCCTTGATAGTCAAGTTTACGATGAGTTTTAACTTCGGTTGGAGCAGCCGAAGCCTCTTCGATAGCGAGCATGACATGAAAACTACTACCGATACCAACCTCACTTGCTACCGTTATATTACCGTTCATAAGCTCTGTTATCTGTTTGACAATTGCCAGCCCTAAACCTGTACCACCAAAGCGCCTTGTGGTTGACGATTCAGCTTGTTCAAAGGGTCGAAATATCTTTTCTTGCGCTTCTTTAGCAATACCAATCCCAGAGTCTCTAACACGGATAGATAAATAGAGTTGCTCATCGACCCACTCTTCTTTTAAGTAGACATCAATGAAACCACTTGATGTGAATTTAACGGCGTTGTTCAGTAAGTTAAATAAGATTTGTCTCAGTCTAGCTTTATCCGAGAAGTACCAGCGATCGCTCGCTACCTCGTTGTGTATATTAAATTGAAGCCCTTTTTCATTACACAAGGTGTGATAGACACTTTTGATACTGCCAATCAATGAATCAAGTGGGAAACGACTATTATCGAGTTCTAAATGACCTTGCTCGATCTTTGAAAAATCAAGGATCTCATTCAATAAGGTCATCATATGCTCACCTGACTCATACAAACTATTCAAGTTCTGTCGTTGTTGAGTCGAAAGTTGAGTTTTCAATAATATTTGCGCTGTTCCGAGTACACCATTCATTGGGGTTCGAATTTCATGAGACAACGTCGCTAAAAATGCGCTTTTAGCTCGGGTTGATGCTTGAGCTTTCACCTTTTCCGCTTCAAGGTAGACCGTTTTCTGATTAAAAGTATCAACTAACTGCCGTATTTCATCATTACTGCGGTAAGGTATCTCGATAATGCCGCCTTCTTTTGAGTCAGCAACTTTTTTCGCAATAACGACGATTGGTGTAATCAAATATTTGTTTAACAAGTAATAACCAATCATTACACAGGCTAAAAGAAAGGGAATAATACGCGCTTCTACATTAGTGACCAGCTCATAAACCTCATCATTCACTAAACGGTTAGCGTTTATCACGTCAACTTGCCACTGAAAATCACCAAAATCAAAACGACTGATATATGCTCCATTGCGAATATTGAAGTTATGTTCAGAGATGATGGATCCATCAGAATCACTGAGCGACATACCGAGGTCATACCGCTCAGCTTGAGCAGCAAGAAGCTTAGTCAAGCCATGTAACGAGATATCAACAGTAGCGACACCAGCGAACTCTCCGTTGACATAGTATGGCGAAGAAGCGGTGATCATTTGAATATGGGTATAAGAATCAACGTAAACTTGTGACCACGCCACACTTCCTAATGGCTGCCCTTTTACCTCGGTATACCATGTCTCTTTATCGTACCCGCTCACTGCTGGATTATTCCAAGAGAGTAACTTGTCGACTTGACCATCAGATGCTCGGTTATAAAACAGGCTACTATATTGTTGAGCGGGATCGACACTATAAGGTTTTGGCCATAGCCCGCCACTCACAACGATATTATCGAGTATCGAGAACAGTGAATGTAGCAGACGGTCTTGCTCTGCTTGGCCGTTTGCAGACTGTCCAATGCTGACGACGCTTTGCAGTATGCCTATTGAATTATTTAGTGGTTCTCTAATTTGTGCAGACAATATTTCAGCACGTAGATCTAAATTTTGTTTGAGTTCAGCACGCAGAGGAGATTCGACAACCCAGTAGGTAATCGTTCCGATGGTTGCAATAAAAAAGCAAAGATAAAACGCCAATGCGGTGATGCTTTTCTTTCTAAGTGAGCTACGTACTTTCATAAGCCTTTGAACTTTTTCTTTTGTACAAATTATAGTGAAGAATCCTGCCAAGCAAGATATTGATTGTATGAAACAAGTCTTTACCGCAATAACTTTTGTTAAATTGGCATACAACGACTATTTAGAGTTAAGATACTGCTAATTATCTAACAACTCATGGACTTTGTTTTGACCTTACAAACACTCCTATCGCAACCTGAATTAGAAGATAAGCTATTAAACGAAGCGAAAACACGTGGTTTTGTGACAGCAATGGCTTCTGCTCCTAATATTCTACCTCCTGAAGAATGGTTACCCTTCTTGTGGGGAGGTGAAGAAGTTGCACCTTTTACAGATGGTGAACAGCTAGAAACGTATTTTCAGCTTGTTATTGATATATGGAACTTATATCGCCCTGCTTTATTGAACGCCAATTGGACATGGCCAGAAGGCTGTTCCTTAGATGAAGAAGAAATTGTTACGGATGACGTCCGTGATTTTTGTGAAGGCTTTTTACAAGGTTGGCAACTGGCACGAGACGACTGGGAAACCTTGATGCCTGAAGATAGCCAAGACAATGCACTACTTGGTGGCGTACTACTATCTTTAAGCATGCTGTATGACCCAGAAACATCATTAGTAACGCTTGCTGAACAAGGCCTACAAGGATTAGATCAATTTGAAGAGATCTACAATGCAATACCTGTAATGCTGTGCGGCTTAACCCAACGCGGTGTACAGTTAGCTGAAAACCAATAACGGTAGCTTTAATTAACTTCGTTAATGGTACTCACATAAAAAGGCTCCAAGGAGCCTTTTTTGTATTGCTTCAAGTTAAAACTAAGCATTACCTTTAACTTGAAGGTTTAACTGTTCAGCGAAATCCAACATGCGATTAAGTGGGATCAGTGATTTTAATCGCAGTGCTTCATCGACAAAAATTTCGTGATCATCACCACCTTCTTTGAGCGCAGCTTCAATGGCTTTAAGGCCATTCATTGCCATCCAAGGGCAATGCGCACAACTACGACAAGTCGCCCCCGCTCCTGCGGTTGGTGCCTCAATAAGCTCTTTCTCAGGCACTAACTGTTGCATTTTAAAGAAAATGCCTTTATCCGTTGCTACTATCATCTTTTGCTGAGGAAGCGATTTTGCTGCTTTGATCAATTGGCTTGTCGAACCGACAGCATCCGCTAATTCAACCACGCTGGCTGGCGACTCTGGGTGCACCAATACGGCCGCATCAGGATATAGAGATTTCATTTTGCGTAAAGCGTCTGCGGAGAATTCATCGTGGACCACGCATTCGCCTTGCCAAAGCAGCATCTCTGCACCGGTTTTATTAGCAATGTATGACCCCAAATGGCGGTCTGGTCCCCAGATAATCGGCTTATCTTCTGCATCTAGGTGTTCTACAATTTCAAGAGCAATACTCGATGTCACCACCCAATCCGCTCTTGCTTTTACAGCAGCAGATGTATTGGCATAAACCACGACAGTATGATCAGGATGAGCATCGCAGAACTCAGTAAATTTATCAGCAGGACAACCCAAATCAAGAGAACATTCAGCTTTTAGTGTTGGCATAAGAATGCGTTTTTCTGGGGTTAAAATTTTCGCAGATTCTCCCATAAAACGAACACCAGCAATGATTAGCGTACTTGCTGGGTGACGGTTGCCAAACTTCGCCATTTCTAATGAATCACCGACAAATCCCCCCGTTTCTTCTGCCAATGCTTGAATTTCAGGATCGGTATAATAGTGTGCAATTAGCACTGCATCTTTTTCTTTTAATAACTGTTTGATGCTAGCGGTATAAGTTTGCTTTTCTTCAACCGTCAAAGGAATAGGTTTAGGTGGAAAAGGATATACAGTTTCAATGGTGTCTAAAATGTGGCTCATTGCTCTTGCTCTATGCAACTTCCAAGAATTCGAGCATTGTACACCCGAACCTAAGTGTGAATCAAAAGTGATTCTTGTAACAATAAGCAAAAAAAAGAGGCCTTCACGACCTCTTATTATTAATTCAAATTCTCTTTGGCAACATTTGCCGAAGCACTGGTCGGGTATTCATCAATAACTTGTTGATAATACTTGTTCGCTTGGGCTGAATTATTGTTACGTTTAGCAATATCACCTAACTTCACCAATGCATCTGCACGTTTATTGGATTCGCTATAGGTAAGCACGGCTATAAAGCTTTGCGCTGCTTCCTTGTCTTGCTTTTTCGCAAAATAAAGCTGTCCTAACCAATAATGTGCATTAGGGGCAAAGTTTGAATCAGGATAATCTTTTTGGAACTGTTGGAACGCCGCAATGGCACCGCTGTAGTCACGCTTCTTCAGAATCAAATCAACTGCATTCTGATACGCTGTTTGTTCGTCCACATTGCTGCTGAATGTACCTTCCACTGCCGCATCAGGTGATGTAGTAGGAGGTGCACTACCCGTAGTTTTCATTTCACTACGAACACGGTCTAGTTCAATGAACAATTCACGTTGGCGCTCTAGCATTTGCTGCATATCATAGCTATTGCGCTCAAGCTGCCCACGTAATTCACTGATTTCTAAGGTCATATCGTCAAGCTGTTGCTGCATTTTCAACTGCACACGGTTGCGGTTTTCAAGCAAGCGTTCAAGACGCTGCACATCCGTTTCAGACGAAGAGTTTTGAGCGCGAGTAGCGCTAGAAGAAGAGCTATTGCTGAGGTCAGATACTGGAGCTGGTGCAGCGAGCGTAGTGCTCGCCGCACTTGCCAGTAACGTAAGCGTAACAATGCGCTTTAAGTTACTGAACATGAGGCAATCCTCGATTAGTACACTAGAACAGCGCGGCGGTTCTTCGCGTATACATCTTCAGATTGACCTAGAAGAAGCGGTTTTTCTTCGCCGTAGCTGACAATAGCGATTTGATCAGCTTGAACACCTAGCGCTTGCAAGTATTTAGCAACAGCTTGTGCACGACGCTCGCCTAGTGCGATGTTGTACTCAGGAGTACCACGCTCATCAGCATGACCTTCGATAGTCACTTGCATCGCTGGGTTTTTGCTTAGGTAAGCCGCATGTGCAGCTAACATGTCTTCGTAGTCGCCAGCAATTGCCGCGTTATCAAATGCGAAATAGATGGTTTGAGTTTCACGAAGAGCTTGCTCTTTTAACTCTTGTTCAGAAAGTTGTGCATTCTCATCGATCGGAGAAACAACCGTTGTATCAACGTTGTTTGCTGAACCTGAAGTAGACTGGTTAGTTTCAGAACCAGAAGCGTTAGTTGCTTCATCGCTTGAACTACATGCAGTTACTGCAAGTACTGGTAGCGCAATTAGTAGCCCTTTAAGAACTTTGTTAAGTTGCATCTTATTTTCCTTACTTTTTATTACTTACTTGCTATAAAAACGGAGACCACGCAGGAGCTCTAACGCGCCCATTTGTTGCCGGTAATCTAGCTTTGAAACGCCCATCTATAGACACCATCGAAAGTACATTCGTTTGGTTATAAATTGAGCTGTATATGACCATGCCGCCATTGGGTGCAATACTTGGAGACTCATCGAGCAAAGTCTTAGTAAGAATTTGCACTGAACCTGTTTCCAAGTCTTGTTTTGCCAGATTAAAACCAGAATTACTTCGATTCACCATCACTAAGAACCGACCATCAGGCGTAATTTGACCACCTAAATTTTGGCTGCCTTGCCACGTAATACGGTTGGTCGAGCCATTGGTCAAATTTACTTGATATATCTGTGGTTTACCACCCCGATCCGAAGTAAATATTAGAGATTTACCATCAGGATGCCAGAATGGTTCCGTATTATTTGATCTGCCACTCGTTATTGGTTTCAGTTTACGAGTAGCCAAATCCAAAGTGTAAACCTGCAAGCTGCCGGTTTTTGAAAGCACAAGAGCTAAACTCTTACCATCAGGTGAGAATCTTGGAGCGCCATTATGACGAGGATAAGACGTAATTTTTTCTCGTTCGCCAGTGTAGATATTCATTAAGAATATTTCTGCTTGGCCATTTTGAAAACTGACATAGGCTAATTGCTTGCCATCTGGTGACCATGCAGGAGACATTAGAGGTTGCTTAGAACGTAAAACCAATCGCTCGTTATAACCATCATAATCGGCAACCCTTAGCTGATAAGGGTACTGCTCTTTATCGTTTACCACGACGTAAGCGATACGCGTTAAAAATGCACCTTTATCGCCAGTTAACTCTTCATAGACAAGATCTGAAATTCTATGCGCGTACTCGCGCATGCGGTTCGCAGGAACTGTCGCGACTTTATTAAATAGCACATGATCTTTAGAAAGTACTAGCTGCCCGTCATTGCTCAGAGCTTTGCTTTGACCTTGGGTCAATTGACCTCGCACTACATCAACTAACTGATAGTTAATGACGTACTGACCATCCGCATTTTGCGTAATGCTGCCAGTCAATAGTGCATCCACCCCAATGCGGCTCCAAGCATCGAATTTGATATCTGTTTCGCTGTATGGGGTTTGCGGCATTTTACTGGTCGCAACAGGGCTAAATTTACCACTGCGTTGTAGATCAGAAGCGATAACTCCTGAAATATCTTGAGGAAGTTTTGTTTTACCTTCCCACTTAAACGGTACTATCGCAATTGGCCTTGCCGAGTTGATACCATCGGTAATAACAAGCTCCAATGCTGCGTTAGCAAGCTGTATATTACTTGTCAGTACAAGTAAGCACCCTAACATCAATCGCTTTAACACAAGCTCTTCCTTATTTACTCTGGTTCTACAGTTAAATTAATGTTCTTTAATTTCTCGACTACATCGGGAGCATCTTTTGGTAATGGAAACGTCCCCACTTGGGCAACTGCACGCTTTGTTGCAGCGCACAATCGAGAGTCTCCACCAACAATGTTTAAGTTACCAACAATCGCCCCTGTTCCTGTTGGAATTAGGCGTAAATTCACCTTGCACTGTTTACCTTTAAAGCTATCTTCTAGTAGTAAGTTTTGCTGGATAAGCTGAGTATATATTGCTCCATAGCGTTGCGTTTCACTCATTACAAACTGAGAACGTGCTGAGCTATTTAGCTCGGTCTCCGTTTCTAAACCTGAGAAAATACTATTTAAAGCCGCTTCTTGCTCTTTACGTTCACGCTCTAGGCGTTCTAGACGTGCTTTTTCTTTGAGGGCTTTTTCTTGAGCCTCTTTAGCGGCCTTCTCTTTAGCTATACGCTCCTTCTCGGCTCGCTCTGCCGCTTCACGTTCTTTGCGCGCTTTCTCTTTAGCTTCAGCGGCCGCTTTTTCTTTCGCTATACGTTCTTGTTCTGCTTGTGCAATTGCGGCCTGCTTCGCTAGGCGTTCTTGCTCGGCCTTCTTGACCGCCTCTTCTTTAGTTTTTCGTTCTATTTCGGCTTTAGCAGCTCGTTCCTTTTCTTTGCGTACTCGCTCTTCTTCAAGTTTACGCTCTTGCTCTTTTTGAACGCGCTGCTTTTCTGCTTCTCTCGCCGCTTTTGCTTCTTTCGCTTGCTGCTCTTTGAGCTTTCTAATCCGCTCTTCTTCTGCCTTGCGATTTTTTTCCAATTGTTCACTTTCTCGACGTAATTTATCGAGTCGGTCTTGCTCTTTTTTCGCTGCGGCTTCACGTTGACTACGAATTTGCTGAGCTTGCTTTTGAACCAATTGAGGATCAATCACAACAGCCTGCACCATTTGTCCCGTTGGTTCCGGTTTCGATAATGTGAAATCAGTGCCCCACAACAAAACAACAATCAGAACCACATGCAAAATAGTGGAAATGATGATTGGCTTTTTGTAGTCGTTGTTTTTGGACTTATTATCTTTCATGAACAGTACGAACTATCCCTTTATATCGGTTAGTAGACCCACTTTCGGAATACCTGCGCGACTCAATTCATCTAAAACTAGTACGACTTCCGCATAGGGTGTTGCTGCATCACCGCCCACAGCAACAGGTGAGTTTGGTTTTAGTGAGAGTTCAGCTTTGACTCGAACAATAACGTCCTGCAATGACAAGCCTCTTTGAACCTCTTCATCATTGACGCTAAGCCCTAAATTACCTTCTTTATCTATCTCTACGATAATAAAGCTGCTATCGCTATCCCCAGCAAGTTCGGATGCTGGCTTTGCAGCAGAGGTTTTAGGGAGCTCGACATCGACACCCTGTGTCACAAATGGCGAGGTCACCATAAAAATAATCAGTAACACCAACATCACGTCGATGTATGGCACAACATTAATTTCTGCGGTCAATTTGCGTTTTTTACGCTGATAACCCACCATGGTTTATTCCCTACCCGCCATAGCTTGGCGATGGAGAATACTGTGAAACTCTTCTGAAAATGTCGCGTAGTTATGCTCTAACTTACTCACTTTATTGCTTAATCGGTTGTAAGCCATCACCGCTGGTATTGCAGCAAATAGGCCCATAGCGGTTGCGATCAGAGCTTCAGCGATACCTGGGGCAACCATAGCAAGTGTCGCCTGCTTGACTTCACCTAACGCAATGAATGAGTGCATAATTCCCCATACCGTACCAAAAAGGCCAATGTATGGGCTGATAGAGCCAACGGTGGCTAAAAATGGCAAGCTCGTTTCCAATTCATCCACTTCGCGTGCAACAGCAACGCGCATTGCTCGACCAGTTCCTTCCATAATGAAGTCTGGTGAGGTCGCATTGGTTTTCCGTAAACGCGCAAATTCAGTGAAACCTGAATAGAAAATTTCTTCAGTACCTGAAATTTCATCTTTGCGCTTCTTCACATCTTGGTAAATTGCAGATAAATCGGTTCCAGACCAAAACTTATCTTCAAACGAATCTGCACTTTTCTCTGCTTGAGAAAGAATTTTGCTGCGCTTGATGATCATCGCCCATGAGACAATAGACATGCCTAAAAGGATAAGCATCACCATTTTTACTAATATGCTGGCTTGCAAAAACAGATCAAGAATTGAAATATCAGCGGTCACTAGGGGTTAACTCCAAAATTATTGATTGAGGCATCGCCTTGGGCCTCATGCTCTGATTGTCGACACATGCTACCTTAACCACGGCTTTACACAACACTTTACCTTCAGGATTGACGAGCTCTTGACAGAATGTCAGAGAGGCTTTTTTCAGCTCAGAAATGTTTGTTACAACATTCAGCATCTCATCCAAACGAGCACCTCGCAAAAAATCGATGTCGATATGTCTGACGACAAAACCAATATTCTGAGTAAGAAGAGTATGCTGAGAGACACCAATAGAGCGGAGCAGTTCGGTTCTCGCACGTTCAAAGAACTTAAGATAGTTTGAGTGATACACGACACCACCGGCATCAGTATCTTCATAATAAATGGTTACAGGCCACTGAAAGGCCGAGGCTGTATTTTGCACAAACATTCCAATACATATACAGATTGAGTTCGTTACTATAACGCAACTCGTTACTGTTAGTACAAGGATTGAATAGACTTTTCTTAGAATGGATACAAAAAATTAGTGCTGCCTCAAAGAGACAGCACTAATGTGGATATTTAATCGGCACTGAATCAATGCCGAGACATAAGTAACATCTGCTCTGCTATCCTCTTCCGACCTGAAACTACAGTTTTAAGTTGGAAAAGGCTCAATCAAACCAGTCTAACAACCGTTAGGTAGGTTAATATTGAAAGAGAGATATAAGGGCTAAACAACAGTTGCCAAACCCATTTACGAGGCTTAAAGCCAACCCCAAACACCATGCTTGAGCACAATGCCCAAATCAGCAAGGGGCTGATGATGGCGTTGAACCCACCAATACTATGAGAATATTGTTCCGGGTCCCACATCACCATCGCAACATGATAAAAGCCTAACACCAATGACAAGACCCTTAATGAGGTCTTGTCAGTTAGCTGATGAAGCTGAGTCACTTGCAAAGCAAGTTTACTCACTGTCTTTATCCATCATTTCTGTATGCTCTAACCAAAGAGCGTTGATGATACCGAATGCACAAGCTAGTAGTACACCTAGAATCCATGCGAAATACCACATATCTATCGCTCCTTAGTAAAGTGAGTTTTTGTTTTCTTCGATGAACTTGCTGTCAAGACGGCCAAACATCTTGTAGTAAGTCCATGTCGTATAACCCAGGATGATCGGAACCATCACAAAAGCTACCACAGTCATCAAGTTCAGTGTTAGCTCACTTGATGTCGAATCCCACATCGTCAAGCTATTACTTGGTACTAAGCTTGAAGGCATAATGAACGGGAACATAGCAAAACCAGCGGTGAAAATAACCCCCGCATTCGCCAAGCTAGAAGCCAAGAAGGCAATACCACCTTTTTCAAAGCGAGAAGCCAGCACGGCAATTAATGGCATCACAACACCTAAAGCAGGCGCAGCCCACAACAATGGATAAGCTTCAAAATTAGCCATCCATGCGCCAGCTTCACGAATCACTTCTTTGTTTAAAGGATTCGATGCAGCACTGGTGTCAATTACACTTGTAATCACATAGCCATCGATATTTTGAATCCAAAAACCCGCTGCAACAAAAGTAGCTACAACGAGTAAACCCATGAGCTGTGCAACATTACGTGCACGCACATGAACGGCATCGGTCGTTTTCATCTGTAACCACGTTGCACCTTGTAGCACAATCATGAATAAGCTAACCAAGCCACAAAGCAGTGCGAATGGGTTCAACAAACCAAAGAATGATCCATGGTATGTCGGCATCAAGAAATCATTCAATTGGAATGGTACACCTTGAAGTAGGTTACCAAACGCTACACCAAAGATAATTGGCGGAACGAAACCACTGATTGAAATACAAATATCCCAAGTGCTGCGCCATTTTGGATCTTCAATTTTTGAACGGTAGTCCAAACCAATCGGACGCAACCATAACGCTGCTAGGGTTACGATCATCGCTAAGTAGAACCCAGAGAATGATGTTGCATAAACCAAAGGCCAAGCTGCAAACAGCGCACCACCAGCAGTGATAAGCCAAACTTGGTTACCATCCCAGTGTGGAGCAATAGAGTTAATCATTACTCGGCGTTCGCTATCATTTTTACCGATAATTGGAACAAGAGCGCCAACGCCCATATCAAAACCATCGGTAATCGCAAAACCAACAAGCAGCACGCCAATAAGCACCCACCAGATTAGTCGCAAAATTTCGTAATCAAACATAATCGTATCTCCCTGCCTATGCTTCTACTTGGCGGCTAACTTTGTCTTCAACAGAGTTTGCATTTTGCTCAAAATGGTAACGGCCAGTTTTTAGGCTGCTAGGCCCTTTACGAGCAAATTTCACCATCAGGTAGACTTCGGCAATCAAGAACACTGTGTAAAGTGCAAGAATAGCAAACAGTGAAGTCCATAATTCGCCAAGAGTCAGTGCTGATGCGGCAACATGAGTCGGTAATATTTCACCAACGGCCCATGGCTGGCGGCCATATTCAGCCACAAACCAACCCGCCTCAATAGCGATCCACGGTAGAGGAATGCTGAATAATGCAGCTTTAAGAACCCACTGCTTCTGTTCGATTTTTTGACGACATGTTTGAATAAATGCCGCACCAAATACAAGCAACATCACACAACCAATACCAACCATCAGACGGAATGACCAGAATAGAGGCCACACGGTTGGAATTGAGTCATCAGCGGCCGCTTGGATTTGCTCTTCAGTCGCGTCAGTCACTTTGTCGGTATAACGCTTAAGAAGTAAGCCATAACCCAAGTCACCTTTCACTTCATCAAACGCATCCATATTCGCTTGAGATTTTTCACCCGCACGCAGCTTTTCAAGTAGCTCATAGGCATACATACCATTACGGATGCGATCAACGTGTTCATCGCGTAAGTCACGTAAGCCAGTGACTTCCGTATCAAGCGAACGGGTGGCGATAATACCCATCACATAAGGAATTTTAATCGCATAGTCGGTGTGCATTTCGTCTTGATTTGGCAAACCAAATAAAGTGAAAGCCGCTGGAGCAGGTTCAGTGTGCCACTCAGCTTCAATAGCAGCGAGTTTCACTTTTTGCACTTCGCCTACTTCGTAACCTGATTCATCACCAAGCACGATAACAGACAAGATAGCCGCCATACCAAATGAGGCTGCGATAGCAAATGAACGACGAGCAAACGCAACATCACGACCTTTTAATAGGTAGTAAGAGCTGATGCCTAGAATGAACATTGCACCCGTGGTGTAACCAGAAGCAACCGTATGAACAAATTTCACCTGTGCAACAGGGTTAAATACAACTTCCGCAAAGCTCACCATTTCCATGCGCATAGTTTCGAAGTTGAATTCAGCACCAACAGGGTTTTGCATCCATCCGTTCGCAATCAGAATCCAAAGCGCGGAGAAGTTAGAGCCCAGCGCAACCAACCAGGTCACGGCTAAGTGTTGGCGTTTTGAAAGTCTATCCCACCCGAAGAAGAACAACCCAACAAAGGTTGATTCCAAGAAGAAGGCTACAAGTGCTTCAATTGCAAGAGGGGCGCCAAAAATGTCACCTACATAGTGGGAATAGTACGACCAGTTCGTACCAAACTGAAACTCCATCGTAAGGCCGGTGGCCACACCTAGAGCGAAGTTAATACCAAAAAGCTTACCCCAGAACTTTGTCATGTCCTTATAGATTTGCTTATCGGTCATTACATACAAAGATTCCATGATGGCTAAAAGAAAAGCCATACCTAGAGTCAATGGAACGAACAGGAAGTGATACATCGCTGTGAGTGCAAACTGCAACCGCGATAGATCAACTACGTCAATCATGGTAACTCCTTTGTGCCGGCTGAATGACACTTTTGACATACATTGCAAAAACAAATCATCTAATATTAAACAAACTCAACAAGTGTTGAAAAATAACATTAATTTGTTGCAAGTATGTACCGTTATGGTTAGTTAATTGTTAAGCATCAGCTAATATAGCTAGAACTAATATTACTGCTAAACAGTGATTGTTTCAAAAAATTTATAGGAGAAAAAAGCCTTGATTTACATCAATTTTCACAATACATGCCTGCACATAAAACAAACAACCTGATCTAAATCAATCAAATATCACATGTATTGTAGTTTTTAGGTAAACACCATAAGAAAATAGCAATAATGAATTAACAATTTGGTACGTATATTAACTCTTGGAAGAAATATGGGATTTGATAAATGCTACTTAAGTCACAATTTTGTCTTCGAAAATAAAAAGAAAACAAAATTGTAAACTTACTTCTCAATTCCGAAATGTAGATAAGCGCGATCAGTTGCAATGCGTCCCCTCGGTGTCCGCTGTAAATAACCTTGCTGAATAAGAAAGGGTTCAAGTACATCTTCAATCGTATCTTTTTCCTCACCGATTGCAGCGGCTAGGTTATCTAGGCCTACGGGACCCCCACCGAATTTATCAATGATTGCAAGAAGCAGCTTACGATCCATATAGTCAAAACCTTGGCTATCCACATCCAGCATATTCAGGGCTTTGTCAGCCGTATCGACACAGATGTGACCATTGCCTTTGACTTCAGCATAGTCACGAACACGTCTTAATAAACGGTTAGCGATACGAGGCGTTCCACGAGCACGTCTTGCAACTTCAAGCGCCCCCTCAGCTTCCATTGATAACCCTAAACAATCGGCGCTTCGTTGAACAATATGTTGTAAATCTGCAATGTTGTAGTACTCAAGTCGCTGAACAATGCCAAAACGGTCGCGCAACGGTGAAGTGAGTGAACCGGCCCGCGTTGTCGCGCCGATCAAAGTAAAAGGAGGGAGATCGATTTTTATGGAGCGTGCAGCCGGGCCTTCACCGATCATGATGTCGAGTTGGTAGTCTTCCATTGCCGGATACAATACTTCCTCAACCATAGGACTCAAGCGATGGATTTCATCAATGAATAGTACATCGTTCTCTTCAAGATTGGTCAACAAAGCCGCTAAATCACCCGCTTTCTCTAACACTGGGCCCGAGGTAGTACGAATATTCACTTCCATCTCGTTTGCCACAATATTAGCTAATGTAGTTTTACCAAGACCTGGAGGGCCAAAAATTAGTAGGTGATCTAATGCTTCACTGCGCAATTGTGCAGCTTTGATAAAAATTTCCATTTGATCACGCACGTGGTCTTGGCCACGATAATCCGCCAGTCTTTTAGGACGTATCGCGCGATCAATAATTTCTTCGTCTTTTAGGATAGGGCTATTTGGAGCAATCAAGCGATCAGCTTCAATCATACCATTGCTCTCAAGGCTTCTTTAATCAACGCTTCACTTGTCATATCAGGCTTGGCCACTTGTGAAACAACCTTCGAAGCTTGTTGTGGCTTATATCCCAAAGAAAGTAGCGCACTAACCGCCTCTTCTTCTGCATTTTGAGTCACAGATTCTGGGTGGTGGACATCCATTGGTGCAGCATCGGTTGCCGGTGTGAAAAGATCTCCCGCTCCCCAACCTTTAAGACGGTCTTTCATTTCAACAACTAAACGTTCTGCCGTTTTCTTACCGACCCCAGGCAATTTCACTAATGTGGATATATCTTCACGTTCAACACAAGCAACAAACTGGCTCGCCGTCATGCCTGAAAGTATGCCTAAACCCAATTTGGGTCCTACGCCATTGGCTTTAATGACTTCTCTAAATAAAGCACGTTCTTTCACTGTGTTAAATCCATACAAAAGTTGTGCATCTTCACGTACGACAAAATGAGTATAGATGATCGCTTCATCACCGACTTGAGGCAATTCGTAGAAGCAACTCATGGGCATTTGAACTTCATAGCCGATACCAGCAACTTCAATCAGTAACTCGGGCGGCTGTTTTTCAATTAGAATGCCACGAAGACGTCCAATCACAGGAAATTCCTTTGAGAATAGGGTTAATGAACTGAGATAATAATAAATAACTGGATGGATAGCCAGTAGAAAAACCACCATGGAATGCACTGAGTTATCAGCGATAACGGCCTTTTTTAGCGCCAGTTGCTTGGCCTGCTAATGCTATCAGCGTTTTATTAGTGTTGGCATGACAGATAGCAACCCCAAGAGCATCGGCCGCATCCGCTTGCGGCTTTGCTGATAATTTCAGCATATGTTGAACCATGTGTTGGACTTGAGATTTATCTGCCCCACCCGTGCCAACGACCGCTTGCTTAATAAGCCTTGCGGCATATTCATAGACCGGTAGATCGGCATTCACCGCGGCAACAATGGCGCTTCCTCTGGCTTGCCCTAGTTTAAGAGCTGAATCTGCGTTTTTTGCCATAAAGACTTGTTCAATAGCGAATACATCAGGTTGAAACTGAGTGATGATCTCACTGACGCCAGCATAAATTTGTTTTAAACGTCCGGGAAGTTGTTTTTCAGAGGTACGGATACAACCACTACCTAAATAGTATAAGTAGCGGCCTTGCTGCTGAATCACTCCATAGCCCGTAATACGAGAACCTGGGTCTATCCCCAAAATAATTGACATGAATACCTTTTTTCGTAAACAACGCTTGCTGCTACTAACAATAAAAATGGGCTTAACTTACGAAGTTTAAGCCCATTTTCAATACATTAACGAACGTAATTATTTACGGCGCCACGTTGTACCACTTGGCCCATCTTCAAGGATGACACCCAACTCATTGAGCTTATCGCGCGCTAAGTCTGCGTTTGCCCAATCTTTAGCAGCACGAGAGTCGTTACGTAATTTGATCAAGGCTTCAATCTCAGCCGCTTGTTCATCATCACCGGCATCCCCTTTAAGGAAAACCTCAGGGTCTTGATGCAAAATACCTATTACGTCAGCCAACTCACGCATTAATGCACCTAGTTGGCTTGCTTGATGAAGATCTTCCATTTTTAGCTTGTTGATATCGCGTGCCATATCGAACAACACTGAATAAGCCTCAGGCGTATTAAAGTCATCATTCATCGCGGTGGCGAAGCGGCTAACATACTCATCACCACCAGCAACAGCGACCGAAAGGTCAAGGCCTCTTAACGCGGTATATAGGCGTTCTAATGACGCTCTCGCTTGTTTCAAGTTGTCTTCGCTGTAGTTGAGTTGACTGCGGTAGTGGCCAGACATCAAGAAATAACGAACCGTTTCAGGGTCATAATGAGCCAAAACATCACGAATGGTGAAGAAATTGCCGAGTGATTTAGACATTTTCTCGCGGTCAACCATCACCATACCGCTGTGCATCCATGTATTCACATAAGTAGTATCATGTGCGCAGCATGATTGAGCGATCTCGTTTTCGTGGTGCGGAAACTGCAGGTCAGAGCCACCACCATGAATATCAAAATGATTACCCAAAATCGCCGAGTTCATTGCAGAACATTCAATATGCCATCCAGGACGACCATCTCCCCATGGCGATTGCCATGTTGGCTCGCCTGGTTTAGACATTTTCCACAACACAAAATCCAGTGGACTACGTTTTGCTAATTCAACATCAACACGAGCACCAGCTTGCAACTGATCCAAATCTTGTTTCGATAACTTACCATATTCATCAAACTTGCTAACTTCGAACATTACATCGCCATTATCTGCGACATAAGCAAAGCCTCGTTCGATCAAACGTTCAACCAGTTCAATAATTTCTTGAATGTAGCCCGTTGCTCTTGGTTCAATATCAGGGCGCTTCATATTCAGTGCATCGAAGTCGGCATGCATATCAGCGATTAAACGCTCTGTAAGTGACTCACAAGATTCACCATTTTCTGCCGCACGTTTGATGATCTTGTCATCAATGTCAGTGATATTACGTACAAACGTTAAGTCATAACCTAAATAGCGCAAGTAACGTGAAACCACATCGAAAGAAACAAAGGTACGACCATGACCAATATGACAGAGATCGTATATGGTGACTCCACAGACATACATGCCAACTTTGTTAGCATTGATGGGTTTAAATTCCTCTTTTTGTCTTGTGAGTGAGTTATATATTTTCAGCATGATCTCTATCTAATAACGGTTTGAACTAAAACAGTTTCACAGTATAACAACTCTCTCCTAGCTAGGTCATCCTTAATCTCGACGAATATTCCCAACAACAAACAGATTTGTTGATTTGAATGTGTCGAAAGTTCAGTTAAAATCCGTGCTTCAATAAAAATAGATATAAGGTAACCATCATGATCATCCTTCACACGAATTTTGGTGATATTAAAATTCAACTTAATGAAGAAAAAGCACCAGAGACAAGCGCAAACTTTCTACAGTACTGCCGTGACGGTTTTTTACGATAACACCCTATTTCACCGTGTTATCGATGGTTTCATGATCCAAGGCGGTGGCATGACTTCAGGCCTTAAAGAGAAAGCAACTCGCGCTTCGATTAAAAATGAAGCGAATAACGGCTTGAGCAACAAAATCGGTACACTAGCAATGGCTCGTACCATGGAACCGCATTCAGCAAGTTCTCAATTTTTTATTAACGTGAACAACAACACCTTCTTGGACTTCCGCTCAGAAAGCTTAGATGGTTGGGGTTACTGTGTATTTGGCGAAGTAATCGAAGGCATGGACATCGTAAATAAAATCAAAGGCGTTAGCACTGGCTCTATGGGTATGCACCAAGATGTACCGCTAGAAGAAGTATTCATCACTAGCACGACCATCGAAGAGTAACGGTAGAAGGGGCGCTTGGCGCTCCTTAATTTTAATTATGCATACACTATTTATTTCTGATTTACACCTTAGCCCTTTTCGCCACGATATTACCGACTGTTTTGTACGTTTTATGCGCGAAGAAGCGATTTATGCCGATGCATTGTACGTGCTTGGTGATCTATTCGAATTTTGGATTGGCGATGATGATGACTCCCCTTTTGCGGATCAAATAAAAGCCGAATTTAGCCGTCTTACAGGTCGAGGCATCCCTTGTTATTTTACCCAAGGTAATCGCGATTTTTTACTTGGGAAACGTTTTGCAAAAGAAACGGGCATTATCCTTCTCGATGAAGAGCACGTTATCAACCTGTATGGCACAAAAGCCGTGGTATTGCATGGTGACACCCTGTGCACTCAAGACATAAAATACCAACAATATCGCAAGAAAGTACACCAACCTTGGTTACAGTGGATCTTCAACCGATTACCTTTTTCTCTAAAAATGCGTATTGTTGGCAAAGTTCAATCTGACATTAATAGTGATAAACAAATGAAATCGCTTGATATTATGGATGTTACGCTTTCAGAGGTCGATCATGTTATGCGTAAGCATAATGTAGATTTAATGATCCACGGCCACACCCATAGACCTGACGTTCATCACACAAAACAATTAAATAAAGAAACAACGCGGATTGTGCTTGGCGACTGGTATACTCAAGGCTCGGTCTTAGTCTATGCTGACGATGGCTTCAAACTAGAAACCCGACAGTTTAAATCAGATAGTTAGGAATTAGTCACATCCTGGATGTGTTATCGTGTAATTAAAAGGTAATATTTCGGCTATAATCACTACTGTTAAAATTATCAAATAATTAAAAGAGTCTTGCATTGAAATATTCGTATGTTGCCAGGCAGCCTATACTAAATAGTGACCGCGAAACCATAGGTTATGAGTTACTTTTTAGGGATGGACCAAAAAATACATTTCCGGATATTGATCCTGATTTAGCGACCAGCCGTTTACTATCTGACCATTTCTTATCGACTCATTACGAGACCCTCGGTGATCGCCTAGGATTTGTTAATTTTCCTTATCAAAGCCTTATCAATCAAGTCCCGACACTATTTCCAGCAGGTAGCTTGGTTGTCGAAGTGTTAGAAGACTGCCAACCAACCGCAGAGTTACTGGAAGCGATCAAAAAAATTGCCCATTTAGGTTACCAAATTGCGTTGGATGATTTTGTTCCGCGCAAAGAATGGCTACCCTTCTTGCCTTATGTTTCTATTATAAAATTTGATATTCGAATAGTACCGATTGAAAAGGCGAAACTTTTTATTAAAAAGTTAGGCGCGACTAAAATTGCGTTCCTAGCTGAAAAGGTAGAAACATACCAAGAATTTGAACAGGCAAAGTCTGCTGGTTTTAAATACTTTCAAGGCTATTTCTTTAGCAAGCCAGAATTACTACAGCGCAAAGCATTAGAGCCCTCGTTTCTGACCGTCGTTCAGCTATTTAAAGAAATAGCGAAACAAGATCTTGATTACTCAGCCATAGAAAGCTTGGTCGCCACTGATGTAACGCTGTCATATAAGCTTTTAACTTTTGTTAATTCATCGGCAATGGTATGCGCAAAAATACATTCATTTAAGCAAGCTTTGGTGTACCTCGGTGAGCAGCGCTTACGCAAGTTTGTTTCTTTAGTCGCGATAGCGTCTACCCAAGAGTCAAAACCTGACTACCTTTATGGTCTGTCTATCCAACGAGCCAGATATTGCGAGCTCGTTGCAGTGAAAGCTAAATTGACCTTAGCGCCCGGTGCAGGCTTTTTAACTGGCATGTTTTCACTACTAGATAGCCTGCTTGATCAATCACTCGAAAGTATAATGGACGAGATGCCGATTGAAGAGGAGGTCAAGTTAGCGCTTACTCAAGGTGAAGGTGTGTTAGGCCAACTTCTTAACCTCACAAAAGCTCATGAACACGCACAGTGGGATACGGTTACTCAAATTGCACAACAACTAAAGCTGAGCGACGAAGATATTGCTGCTTGCTATGATGAAGCGGTTAAATGGACAGCAGACTTATTTACAGCCGGCGCATAATCGGGTTGTATGCTCTCACAATCGAAGCATACCCTAGACACTTCACCTGTTAATCTCTACACTTCGGCGTTGTGTAAAACCAATTGTAGAGATTGAAATGACAACCTGTTACTGCGGTAATGTCGCCAGTTATGAAAAATGCTGTAAGCCCATTCATGATAACCACAGCTTAGCTATTCATCCTGAACAACTGATGCGCGCACGTTACAGCGCTCATGTGCTTGGTTTAGTCGATTTTGTCATCGCAACTTACCACCCTAGCTGCCAAGCAGAGCGCCAGCGCACTGAAATCGAACAATCGATTAATAGCAACTGGTGTGGCTTAGAGGTTGTTGATACGACATCAGGCAACCATGCTGATGAAGGGTTTGTCCATTTTAAAGCTTACTTTGAGCAAGATAACCAACAATTTTGCTTAGAAGAACGTTCTCGTTTTCTCAAACACAACGGCCTTTGGTTTTATATCGATGGTCAATTTCCTGAGCAATACCAGCAAAGCAAAATTGGCAGAAATGATCCGTGCCGGTGTGGCAGCGGCAAAAAATTTAAAAAATGTTGTGCTTAAAAGATAAAACGCCAAACTCTCTAGTTTGGCGTTTTAATGATTGAGGACGATTATTCTTGGTCGATCATCCACTTACGGAACGTTTTGCGTTCTTGCGCGGATGATTTTAAATACCACGCTTTGAGTTGTTCTAAATTTTGGCTCTCTGCATTTATATGAGAACTCGCTTGTTCACTGCTTACTTGATCTAGCGGTTTAGTCTCTACCGAGCTAGCGCTTGCCACTGTAATAGCAGACGCTGTCGTCACTAGCACACCATCAACAAAGTTAATACCTTGAGCTTTGTTGTAATCAGCGACTAATCCATCAAGCCCCATAAATGGAAGCAAACCTTTCTTACCTTGTAATTGGTCTTGCGTATAAGCAAGCGGTTGCTTGTCTTGCTCTATGCGCCACTGTGGGTTTTCGCTTTTAAATACCATTTCGGCTTCTGCAACACTGCGAGCGATTGGATGGTTTACTTTCACTTCATCGCCATTAACCTCAAAGGTCAACACATAAGGGTCAGAAGTAAACACCGAACCACTGCTACCCTTACCTAGGGTTTTATCCATGCGAACGATAAGCTGATTGGTGCCTGACTGTATTTCATTTTTACCAATCTTTGACTGTGCATTTTGGCCATTGATATACAAAATAGAAACGCCTTTGGCTGGAATTAGCGTTGCTGCATTGACAGAAAAAGCCAATGCCGTAAGAGCAAATGAAAGCACTTTTATTTTTTTCACAAAAACTGACTCCTTGAATTAATCCTTTTGCTCAAGATACCACTAACACACTGTTTTATCTTTAACAAAGCAAACAGAATGCTGAAAATTTGATGGGTATTTTTGAATAATATGTTGGAAAAAGAAAAGCCACCCCGAAGGGTGGCCTTGAAAACTTGAATCATATTCTATGATTAGAAGCTTGCTTTAACACCAAGAGCTACACCAGTGTCAGTGTTGTCAACATCGTTGCCACCCACTTCTACGTATGCTGTTGTGTTTGGCGCTAGACCGTAACCTGCGTTAACAAACCAAGAATTGATTTTATCTGCTGCACCATCTTCGTCAGAAAGGCTGTAACCTACAGAAAGAGTAGTCTTCTCGATAGTGTAGTCAACGCCCAATGCTAGAGAATCTGAATCTTTATCAGCGCCACCTTGAACATCTTGATTAATTGCATAGTAACCAATACCAACATTTAGGTTTTCTACACCACTATAAACAACTTCAAGTGCCCACAAAGTCTCATCAACTTCTACAGCGCTTTTCAACTCAGCAGTTGCAAAATAAGCACGAATATCAACCCCAGCTACACGACCACCAATTTTAGCATCAAAATAGTTGCCATTTTCACCCATCATAGTGTTTTCGTTTTTATCTTGTGCATAAGAAGCACCTGCGTAGATATTGCCTTTATCGATGTCATAACGGATCATCTCATCAGTACAGAATGAACTGTCGTTATTGAAGAATGAAGTAATACCAAATTGGTAATCGTTCGCTACACCAGCGTCATCTAGCATGCCACAAGTACGGCCTACTTTGATAGAACCCATAGATTGAGAGTAAAGTGCAACATAAACATCACCTACATTAGCAGATGTACTTGAACCTTTAGTAACATCACTTGATGCACCATCAAATTCCCAGTAACCACCGAATTGTAGATCATCGTTGATAGCGTAACGTACATCAAAACCAAAATCTGCGTCTTGAATTTCTTGTTTGAATTCAGCGTCCGGAGCAATATCTTGCTTGTAAACAACTTCGATATCGCCTTTTAGGTTAACAGTAACACCTTCATTATTGTAAACTTCGATGCCAGCTTGAGCTGAACCAGCTGCAGCCATAACTGCTAATGCTAATAGAGTCTTTTTCATAATAATCCACTGCCTTTTCTTAGTATGGGAATTCCTTGTCCGGTTCCCTTATGTTGTTTTTGATGGCAACTTCTAAATTTCAATTTAGTTCATCACCGCCATTAAATCTCGAGAGCTAGATTGCAAAAGATTATCCTGCATGTCAAATATCCTAAAAAATAAACCTAATTTTTTGTAAATAACAACAAAAACAATATGTTACACTTGATTTTCATAAAAACACGAGTGACTTACAAGCCTAAATATCACAAAATATAAATGATAATAAAAATTTAACATAAGAGTTATTGACTAATAATTCAGTGTATTTTCCATATATTTAGAATATAAAACCACAGAATTAACCAAAGTGTGGTTTTATATGTTTCACAACCTAAATTAAATATAAGTTCCTGAAGGTTCAGTTTTTTTTTGTGAAGGAGATCTAGATTTAATTGAAAAGCATACGATTTCGTGAACTGCGTATACTTTAGCAAAGTGTGCTACCATCGGATTTCCGCAATTTAGGTCCAACTATGCTTACTACCAAAATCCAACAATCCATTCGCACCAGTTATCAAAACCTGCAATTTCAATTGGAAAATTTCATTCCTCGCCGTGGACAAAACTTCCTCGTCGCAGAAATTACCAAAACGCTTTGCGGTTCATATCACAAATCAAATCGAATTTTGGTCGCAGAGGCTGGCACTGGTATTGGCAAATCACTCTCTTATTTAATGGCGGCTATCCCTGTTGCGGTGTTAAACAATAGAAAAGTTGTGATCTCAACAGCAACTGTTGCACTACAAGAACAGTTGGTTAGTAAAGACTTACCTCTATTTCGCCGTATTACTGACCGCGAATTTTCTTTTATTTTGGCAAAAGGTCGACAACGTTACTGCTGCGCTGAAAAACTGGCAGCAGCATGTGGCGAAAATGAAAGCCAAATTGCGCTTTTCGAAACCAAACCGCAGAAAAAAGATATCGACCTTTTAGCCACTATGTACGATAGATTGACCAAAGGTAAATGGGATGGCGATAGAGATTCATGGCCAAAGGCGATAAAAGATGAACTGTGGCGTTTAATTGTTAGCGATAAGCATAGTTGTAATGGTAGTTTCCCAGGTCACAGGGATTGCCCTTTTCAAAAAGCCCGCTCAGAGCTCGACAAAGCTGATGTCATCATCGCAAACCACAGTTTAGTGATGGCTGATGCTGATCTAGGAGGTGGCGTTATTCTGCCCGAGCCTGAAAATACTATTTATATTTTTGATGAAGCGCATCACCTACCTCACGTGGCCCGTGACCATGCATCGGCATCGGCCAGTTTAAAAGGGGCGGCAAGTTGGTTGGAAAAGCTCAACCAGTCGGTCACCAAGTTTGCTAATTTAGCAGAAGAAAGACGAGTAGCTCGTTTTAGAAACGAGCTACAAGAATCCATTCAGCAGTTGATCCCAAGCTTAAACCAACTGGCGAAACAGTTTGTTCCTGAACAATTTGTAGAAAAACGCTATCGATTCGAGCACGGTGAACTTCCACAATGGCTTGAAACCGAATCAAAAGATCTAAAAAAGCTCTCACAAAAAGCGAACCAGTCACTAGCAAAAATAGCGGACCTTATTGGAGAGCGCGTAAAGGAAGGCGAACTGGCCGCCAGAATTGCCGAGCCAGCATTGACCGAACTCGGTTTTTATAGTCAAAGATTAGATAACTTGGCACAAGTTTGGGCATTAATGGCTGAACCTCAACGAGAAAAAGGAGCCCCCTTAGCTCGCTGGCTAGAACTACACCCAGAACGGGACGGTGACTTTGTTGTTAGTGTTTCGCCCCTTGAAATAGGTTGGCAACTGGATAAACAAATTTGGAGCCGTTGCATAGGCGCTATTTTAGTCTCAGCGACGATGCGAGCACTCAATTCATTTAGCTACTTCTGCATACAAGCGGGGATCAGCGAAAAAGCTGAAGACGGCACACGCTTTTTGGCCTTAGCATCTCCTTTTGACTACCAAGGTCAAGCTGAGTTGTTGATCCCTACTATGCGTATCGAACCCCAAGCCAAAGAATTTACTGATTATCTTGTCGAACGTTTACCGGAATTTATTACCGATGGTAAAGCTAACTTGGTATTGTTTGCCTCTTATTGGCAAATGCGTGAAGTAGCAGAAAAACTGGCAGCCGATTTTGTAAAAAAAGGCTGGGCCTTACAAATACAAGGCGATTCATCGCGCTCAGAAATTCTAAATAAACATAAAATGCTAGTGCAGTGCGCAAAAACAAGTGTGTTATTTGGAACGAGTAGCTTTTCGGAAGGTTTGGACTTACCGGGAGAGCTGTTAGAAAACTTGGTGATCACTAAAATACCTTTTGCTGTTCCGACTTCCCCCGTCGAGCAAGCGCATGCAGAATATATTGAAAAACGGGGAGGAAACTCTTTTATGCAAATTACCGTGCCAGAGGCCAGCAAAAAGCTGATTCAAGCAGTGGGTAGATTGCTGCGTAAAGAAAGAGATTCTGGTAGAGTCGTCATCCTTGACCGACGCATTGTGTCCAAACGCTATGGCAAGTCACTACTCGACTCTTTGCCACCCTTTAAAAGAAATATCGAATATTAACTAAGGCTTCAAGTTTGCGCCTTTTTATCCAATAACTTAGGGCCTATTTTATTCATGGAACTTGTTGAACCAACCATGTTGGTTGTATTAGCACTCGTCGCCTTTGTGGCGGGGTTTATTGATGCTGTCGCAGGCGGGGGCGGCATGCTAACCGTACCTGCATTGCTGTCTATTGGTCTACCACCACACATTGCATTGGGTACTAATAAGCTAGCTGCTACCTTTGCTTCATCGACCGCAGCTTTCACCTACTATCGCAAAAAACTATTCCAACCTCGCTGCTGGCTACGAGCCTTTGTGGCGACATTTATTGGCGCGGTTATTGGCACCTTTGCGGTTGATGCCATTAGTACTGATTGGCTACAAAAAGTGCTGCCACTGATTATCTTGGCGGCAGCGGTTTATACGATTTGGCATAAAACGCCAGATGCGAAGCAAAATGTCAGCCCGCAACCTTGCCCGACTTTACATAAGAAACAATATATTCAAGGCTTAACACTAGGGTTTTATGACGGCCTTGCCGGCCCCGGGACGGGGGCATTCTGGACCGTTAGTTCAATGGCTTTGTATCGACTGAATATATTACTTGCTTCTGGGTTGGCAAAGGCGATGAATTTCACCAGTAACCTTACCTCATTGGTGACTTTTGCTATATTGGGCCATATCGATTGGGTTTTAGGCCTAACCATGGGGGTTTGCTTAATGGCTGGAGCATTTGTTGGCGCACATTCCGCCATTCGCTTTGGGGCTAAATTTATTCGCCCTGTATTTGTTAGCGTGGTCAGTGTTCTCGCGCTTAAACTCGCCTATGATGCATGGTTTGTCGCCTTATGAATCATTTTTCAAAGCTTAAGACCTTAATCGACGAGCTTAAACAGCAGGCTGCGCAAGTTGACCGTTCTCGCGGTGAACATCACCACGTTTTATTCGATGAGCGACTGTTTCGTTGCAAAGCTCATTTATTAGTACCTTGTGTGCTGGAAACACAGTCGACTTATGATTCCATCATGCGCGAGCAAGAAACGAATCGTTTAACAAGCCAACGCGCCGAATACCTGACCGAACGTCTACTGGCCCAAATTTCAGCGATACAAAGAGAAATCTCTACCCTATCGATTAGAAAAAGTGAACCCAAGCATAGTAGCTACTACCGAAAACCAATTAATGGCTTATATCAAGAGCTTGCACAGCATCAAGAGTGGGAGCGACGTTTGATGGATATGGTCAGAGATAAAGAACTTAGTTTGCGACAAACCTCTGCCTTTAATCAGCAACAAGCACAACAGGCATTGATAACCGCCGAGCAACGCCTTAAACGCTGCCAAGAAGCAAAAGCAAAAATTGAAAAACAAATCACCTTCAGAGAGAAAAACCAATAACATGGACTCAGCTTTAGACACCGCACCCGCAGAGGTTAAGCTCGCCGTTGACCTCATTTATTTGCTTGAAAGCAATGAAATCGCGCCAGAGATAGCACTAGCTGCCATGCAAATCGTACAACAAGATTTATTGCGTAAGATTGAAGCAAATAAAAATTGAGGAGCGAGAACTCGCTCCTTTTAGCTTAATGTGCTTAACGCTAAACTTTGAATTGCCCAACCAATTGCTGCTGCTTAGCAGAAAGCGCACTGATCTGAGAGCCGACCGATTCTGACTCACCGGCTCTTTCGAGTATTTGCGCACTTAAATCACGAATATTCGATAAGTTTTGGTTAACCTCACCTGACACCGCTTGCTGCTCTTCAGCCGCTTTCACTATCTGGCTGTTCATGTCATTAATGGCAGAGATTGACTCAAAAACTGTACTTAACTCGGCAACCGCTTTCTGCACTTGATCAGCCGTACCATTTGCCAATTCATTACCTTGCTGGATAACCTCGACGACCCCTTTCGTGCCTTGCTGTACCTTTTCGATAACTTGGCGGATCTCTCCGACCGAATCTTGAGTACGTTGCGCTAAGTTACGTACTTCATCAGCAACCACTGCAAAACCTCGTCCCTGATCTCCAGCACGAGCCGCTTCAATTGCCGCGTTTAAAGCGAGCAAGTTGGTTTGCTCTGAAATACCTTCAATGACCGTTAAAATTTCGGTGATATTGGCATTGTTGCGTGCGAGTTCTTCTACGACCGGAACCGCATCGCTCATCCGTACCACAAGCTTATGCATTTCAGCTTCAGAGGCGCGAATCACCTCCTGACCAACCAATGCTGAATTATTGGCTTGAGAAGCCGCATTAACCGCAGCTTCAGCATTTTGCACCACAAGACTGGCCGTTTGCGTCATTTCTTCAGAGGCGGTAGCGACTAAATCCATCTCTTTAAACTGAGACTCGCTACTACTGCGTGTTTGTACAGCTGCGTTGCGTGCTTGATCTGCCGTTTGAGCCACTTGATTAGCCGTTTCGATCACTTGTTGAATGATCGACTGCAATTTATCTAAGAATTGATTAAACCCATTTGCCAGTTGGCCAATTTCATCTTGTGACGTCACCACAAGACGTTGAGTTAAATCCCCTTCTCCTGAACCAATATCTTGTAAACGTAATGCTACTTCTCTAATTGGTTTTACGATTTTAGCGGCACTTAACGCAATAACACCTAAACCAAGTAACACTAAAATAGTACCCACCAGCAGTTCAGTTTGGACGCCCCTCTCTACTTGCTGAGTAATGATTTGATCGAGTTGACTCGCATCTGCTAATACACTCGCTTTAGGCATTTCAAATATCACTCCCCACGTTTGGTTAGCAACATTAATTGGAGCAAAAACAGTTAGCCATTGACCATCGTCACTCCATTTCGCTTGTACCTTTTGGCTAGCGCGAAACTCTTGCATTTCCCGAGCCGTCAAAACAGCGCTAGATAATGGTTTACCTAATGTGAGCGATGAATCGTCGCTCGCGATCAACAAGCCTTCTGCGCTGGTAATGAATACTTTGCCGCTACCTTCGAAAAGGCTGCGATCAGAACCTAAAGCAATATCAACTAATGGAGTGAGTGTTAGGTCAATACCAAAAAACCCTATCGGCAAGCCGTCGATTAAAATAGGCACAGATATTGAAGAAGAGAGAAAGGAACTATCGTCATTTTGAATCATTCTTGGCGAGGAAATACAAGTTTCGGCATTAGATAATGGACAAGCAAATCGTTCGTTCTCTTTCGTATCTTTTAACGCTTGTTCACTTAATACATTGGCAACAACATTTTCACCATTAGCTGCCGTTAGCCAATAGGCTGCAAACCGACCAATTTCATTTGAACCTACATAGGCAGCATTTTCATAGTTTGCGTCTTCCCCGTCGAGCATATCGGGCTTAAATACAAGGTAAGCCCCTTGAATACTTGGGAAACCCACAACTGACTTGCGAACCATTTCATCAAGTGCCGTACGTAGCACTTCACTTTCACCAAAGTTCTCTTCAGTATTGGTTTTAAAAAACAGAGCATTCGCTGCCAGCATTTCTGCTCTAAACATCGCCTCATTTAGGTATTCCGACACTTCGGTTGCATTGAGTAATGCTCGTGTTTGCAACAGTTGTTGTGACTTAATGGTTACTGAGTCGGAACTTTGCTGCTTAATAATATGCTGGTTATTAACGGCGTTATAAACCGAGAAACCAATGAGTGATAGTGAAGTGATCAACAAGCAAAAGCCTGCCAAAAGTGTAATTTTCCACTGAACCGATAGTGTTCGCATACAACATCCCTATGTTTGCGTCAGCTTAATTTTTTAAAGAGTGAATGATTCAACTAAATTAGACCATATTCACCCAAGAGATCAATCGTAAGTTTATAAAAATGTTAACAGAAAACTCAGGAGCCACTTACCTGTTTACTATATGCACTGTTTACTAGGTTTTCATCTTGTCCTCACGTTTCTAAATGGTAACATCTTCTTTAACAGACCAACGAAAGGATCAGCAATGAAAGTCATTAGTTTTAACATCAATGGGTTGAGAGCACGCTTGCATCAGCTACAAGCTATCATCGATAAACATCAACCTGATGTTATTGGTCTCCAAGAGATCAAAGTTCATGATGAAGCCTTTCCAATTGAAGATGTCGAAGCGATGGGCTACCACGTTTATTTTCATGGTCAGAAGACGCACTATGGTGTTGCTATGCTATGCAAAAAGCAGCCAATTTCTGTTCAAAAAGGTTTTCCTACCGATAATGAAGACCATCAAAAACGAATGATCATCGCGACATTTGAAGATAATTCAGGTGAAAAAGTAACGATATTAAACGGCTATTTCCCACAAGGCGACAATATTGCCCATGAAACCAAATACCCATACAAGCGCCAGTTTTACCAAGACTTAATGAGTTATTTAACGGAATATCACTCTCCAAGTGAGCAAATCATTGTGATGGGCGATATTAATATCAGCCCTATTGATTTAGACATAGGTATTGGTGAACCAAACCGTAAGCGTTGGTTGAAAACTGGCAAATGTTCTTTTCAACCGGAAGAGCGCGAATGGTTAAAAGCACTTAAAGACTGGGGGTTGATTGATACCTTCCGTCAATTGCACCCAGAAACTAACGACCAATTCTCATGGTTTGATTACCGTTCTCGAGGTTTTGATGATAATAGAGGTCTGCGTATCGATGTGATTCTTGCCACCTCGAGCTTAGCAGCTAAATGCCAAGAGTCCGGCATTGATTACGAGCTAAGGGGCATTGAAAAACCGTCTGACCACGCCCCTATCTGGTCTACTTTTTCCTAAATCATCATCAGAAGAGCGCTCGAAGCGCTCTTTTTCATTCATTAAACCTTAATTAACTGAGCGGTCTTAAATATGCCAAAAAGCGTTTTTCTGCCTGCTTGAAACAAAACAAAATAATAAACGTGAGGCCCATATAAAACAGCCCCGCCGTAAGAAATGATTCAAAAGGCGCGTAGTAGCGCGAATTGACTAAACGTGCAGCACCGGTCAAATCCATGATGGTCACAATACCTGCGACCGCAGAACCATGTAGCATGAATACCACTTCATTACTGTAGGCGGGTAAAGCACGGCGCAGTGCACTAGGTAAAATGATTCGACGGTACGTTTTCCAGGTGCTCATGCCATATGCTTTTGCCGCTTCCACTTCACCTTTAGGTAAACCGTTAATCGCACCGCGGATAATTTCTGCAGTATAAGCTGATGTATTTAATATAAATGCTACCAGTGCACAGAACCATGCATTTTCCCACAGGGTATCCTTCACTGGGAAGAACTGATCCATGCCGTAATAGATGAGATAAAGCTGAACCAATAAAGGTGTTCCACGGAAAAAGTAGGTATAACCCCAAGCAGGCATACTAATAAAGTAATTATGGCTGTTTCTAGCCACGGCTAATGGTATGGCCACACTCAAACCAATAATCAATGACAATGCTACCAGCCAAACCGTTGTCCACAACCCACTAAAATAGATAGGCAGACTTTGAGTAATAAGGGAAAAGTCCATATTTACCTCGTGTGAATGCTGAACTTGCGTTCAACCAGTTTGAGTAGGCCGGTTGATACACTGGTAAAGAAAAGGAATATCACTGAGACGGCCATATAAAAAGTGAACGGCATTTTCGTCGAACCAGCGGCTAATGAACTGACCCGGACCATATCTTCCAATCCAATAATGGAAACAAGCGCCGTCGTTTTCAGCAGAACTAACCAGTTGTTACCAAACCCTGGCAAGGCGTGGCGGACCATTTGAGGTAGCAAAATGCGTCTAAATGCCAAAATAGAACTCATACCATACGCTTTAGCTGCTTCTAATTCGCCTTTATCAACCGCCATAATTGCACCGCGGAAGGTTTCAGCCATATAGGCACCGAAAATAAAACCGATTGTCAGTATCCCTGCGACGAACGGGCTGACATCAATGTAGTCTGGTAGGTAAGAAGTCCATTCATGGCTTGGATCGCTTGCCATAAACCAATTGTTTAACCACTCGTTAATTGAATAAAGGCTATTATTCAACAGAATTTGACCACCAAAGAAAATAAGCATCATCAATACGAGGTCGGGGATACCACGAATAATCGTCGTATACAGAGTCGCGATCGCCCTTGCCCAACGATATGGTGCAAGCTTTGCCAACGCTCCGAGCATGCCAAGTATCACTGCCAATATCAAAGATAGAACGGCCACTTCTATGGTTAATACCGCCCCTTTAAATATTGAGGCTTCATATCCTTGTAAATCCAACATAATTCGTTCCTAGTCCCTGAGGAATCTAGCTGCTGGGTACTTCTGGAACTAGGCGCCAGCAGCTAGGAATTGGTGAAGAAAAAGCTATCGCTTATTCACCATAAACATCATAGTTAAAGTATTTAGCTGCAATTGTGCTGTAAACGCCTTTGTCACGTAAAGATTGGATTGCCGCATCAAGTTTTTTGGTCAATTCTTTGTCTTGTTTACGAACCGCAATACCCATTCCATCACCAAACCACTTAGCGTCAGTGAGTGATGGGCCAACAAATTCATACGCCTCGCCACCCGCTTTATTGATCACGCCTTCTTCTAATGCAGAAGCATCACCCAATACAGCTGCAATACGGCCGTTAGCTAGGTCAAGGTAGGCTTCATCAAATGAACCATAACGAACAATTTCAACCGCATCGCCGTAGTTATCTGTTAGATATTTATCGTGTGTAGTTGCACGTTGCACACCAATTTTAACGCCTTTTAAACCTTCTTTAGAAAAGTCGAGGTTTGCACCTTTCTTCGCAATAAACTTGTTAGGGATTTGCGCGTATTTACCAGTAAAATCGACCTTTTTCTTACGCTCTTCAGTAATGGACATTGCCGCAATGATAGCGTCGTATTTACGAGCAAGTAGTGACGGAATAATCCCATCCCAATCTTGTGGCACAATCTTACATTCGACTTGCATCTCTTGACATAAAGCATTAGCCATATCTACATCAAACCCTTTCAAAGAGCCGTCTGCTTCAGTCCAACTAAATGGAGGATAAGCACCCTCGATACCAAAGCGAACCGTTTTCCATTCTTTCGCTTGAGCCATACCCGTCATTGCGCTAGCAGCAACAGCTGCAACTAATAACCACTTTTTCATTTCCATACTCCTGTGATTGAAATATTACTTTTTTGATAATGTTGTGTTGCTTTAATTAATTGTGGCGGTAAAAGTAACAGCCACAAAAGTGACCATACCAACTAATAGATTGAAGAAATAAATTGCTTGAGTCTTTCAGACTCAGGAGCCGTGAACAATTTTGCCGGGTTACCCTGTTCTTCAACTCGTCCTTGGTGTAGGAACATCACATGGTTGGAGACATCACGTGCGAAAGCCATTTCATGCGTAACAACCAACATAGTACGGCCTTCTTCTGCCAAGTCTCTCATAACCCCTAATACCTCACCGACCAGTTCAGGATCTAAGGCTGATGTTGGTTCGTCAAACAGCATAACTTCTGGCTCAACAGCAAGTGCTCTTGCAATTGCCGCACGTTGCTGCTGACCACCTGATAAGTGTCCTGGATAATAGTCTTTGCGCTCATACAAGCCTACTTTTTTGAGTAGTAACTCTGCATTTTCTAAAGCTTGAGCTTTAGGCACACCAAGGACATGAACAGGTGCTTCAATGACATTTTCTAAAACTGTCATATGAGACCAGAGGTTGAATCCTTGAAAAACCATCGCTAAGCGAGAACGAATTCGCTGTACTTGCTTTTCATTAGCTGGAGAAGATTCTCCTTGACGATTTTTCTTCATCTGAATGAGTTCACCATCCACCCAAATTTCTCCAGACGTTGGTGTCTCGAGTAAGTTGATGCATCGGAGAAAGGTACTCTTACCGGAACCTGAAGAACCAATTATCGAAATAACATCGCCTTTATGTGCTTCTAGTGATATGCCTTTAAGTACTTCGTTTTGCCCAAAAGTTTTGTGCAGTTCTTTAATATTCAGCGCGGGTACATCATTCATGCGCTTAACTCCCTGTATTTTCCACTGCTAGAGTATTCCAACTCTTGTTTTCGATACAAACTAGCATTCACACCAGAAACATGCAACAAATTATTAACCTACAAATAAGGGATATTTAGTTATATTATGTGACTATATATTCATATTTTAGCCAATACTTCTTTATATAACGCATATAAATGGCACAACAAAGAGTTAACGGGCAATGTATTTTATTAACAAGGTTGTAAAGAAAAGCATTCTCTCTATTTATAAATCATACATATAGACACATAAAATTTTGTGACAAAATGCCATGACTATTAATTTATACAACATCACAATCTGAAAAAATCTTTCATGGTTTTTTGTGCTAAGCGCCCGATTTTATTGGGTTGACGTAGTTTTCTTTCACAATTATTCGTAAAGTGATCAAGATCAATCACGCTGTAGATTAAGCACGTTAAACTCGCCAACAAAGATAAGGCCATAAAAATGACCAAATTTTCTTTTTTAGTTGATACTGTTCAAGCACGTACAAAATGTGCAGCATATTCAATTAAAGCGTTACCGCAACGTGCGGATTACTAGCGATTCATTACGAATTACTAACTTTTTAAAATATGAGGAATCTATGTCAGACGCAGTGAAAAATACTCACTCTGATTCGGATATCGAGAGCAAAAGCTATCGTGAGCTACACCGACCAGCATCTGAGTTTGCAAGCCGTTCAGATTATTTAGATCATGAACTGCAAATCATGAAACCACGCCGCTTTGGTCTAAACCTTCCTGGTCGTGATTTCCGTTTTGAACTCGAAGATCTTGTTCCTGCGCTTGCAGGTACCATCGGCATTATCGCGATGTACTCAGCAGTAATGATGTCTTGGGCTCAAGGCCTAACCGAGGCATGGGACCACGTAAACCTTGGCAAAGAGTTTGCTATTGAAGTCGCTCGTGTGGAAATGCTTATTCCAGCACTCCTTTTCTGTATCATTTCTTCTGGTTTCTTAAATCCACGCGCAAACCTTGCCGGTAACCACGGTCCAATGATCCCACTCATCGGTACGATTGCATTGGCGGGTGCTCACCCACTTGCTCTAGCGATTTTGATCGGTGTTTTCGGCTTGATTCTGAGCTTTCTGAAAGGGGGTTCAAAACTAGTCAACCTTACCTCGGAAGGTACAGCGGGTGGCTTGCTGATATTCCTTGGTTTAACTGGTACCATGAGCCAGATTAGCTCTATCCAAGATTGGGCTACAGGTCTGCAATCTGCGGATGTCGCAGCTGGCAGCATGGGTTACGTTGGTCTTATCGTTCTCGGTATAACCGTTGGTATTTACGCATACCTAGCAAAAGTTAACAAACGTTGGTTAGCAATTCCTGTTTGTGCGTTCACTGGTCTGGCTATCGCTTTAGTACTTGGCGCAGGCTTCGATATCAAATTTGAAACTCAAATGGGCCTACCAAATCTAAATCCTGTGTACTGGTGGGGTTCAACCTCTGAAGGTTGGATGCTAGGTTTGCCAAACCTTGAGCACTTCATTGCTTCTCTTCCTTTTGCGATTTTAGCCGTAGCAATGTGGTCACCAGATTTCTTAGGTCACCGTATTTTCCAAGAACTTAACTACCCGAAAAAGACTGAAAAAGTATTAATGGACGTTGATGACACAATGACTATGTGTTCTGTACGTCAAATGGTTGGTACTGCGGTTGGTGGTGGTAACATCACTTCTTCTTGGGGTACTTACATGATCCCCGCAGCGATTGCTAAACGCCCTATCCCAGCGGGAGCAATTTTGCTCGGTTCATTATGTATCATTGTTGCTGTACTTGGTTTCCCTATGGATGTTGCTGTATGGCCACCAGTAATGCGTGTTGCACTTTTAGTTGGTGTATCTCTGCCGCTTTTAGAAGCCGGTATGCAAATGGTTCGTGACACAAAAGATTCACAAGCGGCTGGTATCTGTATCTTTGCTTCTATTGTTACAAACCCTGTGCTGGCTTGGGCATTAACAATGTTCTTAGATAACAACGGCCTTATCGGTGATAAAGAGCGTGCGTCTCGACTATCGTTTGCCGATAAAATTATCATCCCTGTCGGGGTGTTTATCATCTGCTTGGTTGCTATGCTTGCTGTCGGTATGTTAGAAAGTCAATATGGTCTGAAAGCTTGGCTATAATGAACTAATATAGATTTGGGTAGTGTCAAAAGCACTACCCAAACTTTATTTTAATTTTTTAACTTTTATTGATTTAGTTTAAGTTTTGCAAAAAAATTTTAGTTTACTATTGTAAACAAGTTAGGGAATCACAATATCTATATTCAGATGATTGAATAGTATGTATATAGATATTGTTATTAATAAGTGTACTGCTCCCTTCGGGGATAACTGGCTCAACAGTGAAGACAGTACGTGTTTTTTCTACTAAAAAGGTAGGTATGTCATGGCAGAGCAATTTGCTAAAGCTTGGGAAGGTTTTGCTGCAGGTGAGTGGCAAAATGAAGTTAACGTTCGTGATTTCATTCAAAAGAACTATACGCCGTATGAAGGCGATGAATCTTTCCTAGTTTCTGAAGGTACTGAAGCAACTAACAAGCTTTGGGCTAAAGTAATGGAAGGTATTAAAATTGAGAACTCAACTCACGCTCCTGTTGATTTCGACACTTCTGTTATCTCTACCATCACTGCTCACGATGCAGGCTACATCGAAAAAGATCTTGAAACTATCGTAGGTCTACAAACTGAAAAACCACTTAAGCGCGCTATCATCCCTAATGGTGGTATCCGCATGGTTGAAGGTTCTTGTAAAGCATACGATCGCGAACTTGATCCAATGGTTTCAAAAATCTATACAGAATACCGCAAAACACACAATGCTGGTGTTTTCGATATCTACACTCCTGATATCCTAGCATGTCGTAAGTCTGGTGTTCTAACTGGTCTTCCTGATGCATACGGTCGTGGTCGTATCATCGGTGACTACCGTCGCGTTGCGCTATACGGTATCGACCGTCTAATGAAAGATAAACTAGCTCAATTTACTTCTCTTCAAGAGAAATTTGAGAATGGTGAAGATCTTCAAATGACAATGCAACTTCGTGAAGAAATTGCAGAGCAACACCGTGCTCTTGGCCAAATCAAAAAAATGGCTGCTAAATATGGTTTTGATATTTCTGAGCCAGCACAAACTGCACAAGAAGCTATTCAATGGACTTACTTCGGCTACCTAGCAGCAGTTAAGTCTCAAAACGGTGCAGCAATGTCTCTAGGTCGTACTTCGACTTTCCTAGATATCTACATCGAGCGCGATATTGCTGCAGGCAAAATTACTGAAGCACAAGCTCAAGAAATGATCGACCACTTCGTAATGAAGCTACGTATGGTTCGTTTCCTACGTACTCCTGAATACGATGAGTTATTCTCTGGTGACCCAATCTGGGCAACAGAATCTATGGGTGGTATGGGTCTTGACGGTCGTACGCTTGTTACGCGTTCTAACTTCCGTTTCCTAAACAGCCTATATACTATGGGTCCTTCTCCAGAGCCAAACATCACTGTTCTTTGGTCTGAGCAACTACCTGACGGCTTCAAACGTTTCTGTGCAAAAGTATCTATCGATACTTCTTCTATCCAGTACGAAAACGACGATCTAATGCGCCCAGACATGAACTCTGATGACTACGCAATTGCTTGTTGTGTATCGCCAATGGTTGTTGGTAAGCAAATGCAGTTCTTCGGTGCTCGTGCTAACCTTGCTAAAACTATGCTTTACACCATCAATGGCGGTATTGATGAGAAGCTTAAAATCCAAGTTGGTCCTAAGATGGACAAGATTGCTGGCGAATATCTTGACTACAACGAATTGTGGGACAAGATGGACCACTTCATGGACTGGTTGGCAAAACAATACGTGACTGCACTAAACAGCATTCACTTTATGCACGACAAATACAGCTACGAAGCTTCACTAATGGCTCTACATGACCGCGATGTTATTCGTACTATGGCATGTGGTATTGCAGGTCTATCTGTTGCAGCTGACTCACTTTCAGCAATTAAATACGCGAAAGTTAAACCAATTCGTGATGAAGACGGTCTAGCCATCGATTTTGAAATCGAAGGCGATTACCCTAAATTTGGTAACAACGATCCTCGCGTTGATGACATCGCTTGTGAACTTGTTAGCGTATTTATGGGCAAAATCCGTAAGCTTAAAACATACCGTAATGCGATCCCAACTCAGTCTATCCTTACTATCACTTCAAACGTGGTATACGGTAAGAAAACAGGTAATACTCCTGATGGTCGTCGCGCTGGTACTCCATTTGCACCGGGTGCAAACCCAATGCACGGTCGTGATGAAAAAGGTGCTGTAGCATCATTGACTTCAGTAGCGAAACTACCGTTTGCTGATGCTCAAGATGGTATCTCTTACACCTTCTCTATCGTTCCAAATGCGCTAGGCAAAGAAGAAAGCAGCCAACGTGCTAACCTTGCAGGTCTAATGGATGGTTACTTCCACCATGAAGCTGGCATTGAAGGTGGTCAACACCTAAATGTGAACGTTCTTAACCGCGAAACTCTAGAAGACGCTGTTAAGCACCCAGAGAAGTACCCTCAATTGACTATCCGTGTATCAGGTTACGCTGTTCGCTTTAACTCGCTAACTGCTGAGCAACAAGCCGACGTAATCGCACGTACTTTCACTGAATCTCTATAATTCAGCTGATTAAATAGCTAGATAGTTTAAACCCCACTCATTGAGTGGGGTTTTTATTTATAACGACCAACCAACGGCACAATTCAACCTATTTTATATAAATGTAACCTTCTGCACATTTATGCCTCTTCTATCCTAGGTTTATCCACTTAATTCGTTCTTTTTCCTGTAGTATTTAACTTAATCTCCATTCGACAGTATTTGTATGAAGTTATTTTACATATTACCTTTAGCTTTGCTGAGTGCTTCAGCTTTCGCGTCGCAAAACTCTACACTCTCTCTAAACATAGATAACGACGGTGTATTTGGCGTCGATCGCGACTACACCAATGGCTTATTTTTAACCTATACCTCTGGATCCATTACACCTTATTGGTGGGCAAAGCCGCTCAGCCTGTCTGCATGGGGCGCCTCTTCTCTGGATAAGTGGGAAATCAGCATCGCTAACAAAATGTGGACACCTTCAGATATCACTCTCGAAAAACCAGAACCGAATGAACGCCCATATGCTGGTTTTCTTTATGCTGAATTCAATTACATCAGTCTGCATCCTCAACAAGCATCTCGGTTTAATCTCACCCTCGGTACAACAGGCGAGTCTTCTCTTTCCGAAAAGGCTCAGAAAATAGTTCATAGGATCACTAAATCCGATGATCCTAATGGCTGGGCATATCAAGTCGAAGATCAAGTCGCTGGCAGTGTTGGATACCTTTCGCATTTCAAACTGGCGCGCTATCGCAGCTACTTCGGCACGGAACTGGAGTTTTCAAATGTTTCAGAAGCCAATATTGGTAATTTTCGCAGTGATGTATCCACCGGTTTTATGATGCGTTGGGGTGCTGACCTTGCTAACAATTTTGGTAGCGCACAAATTGATGCAGAAAACCCTTTTTATTCAGGGATGATAGGCGCTTCAAATTCTGGATGGTTTTTGTTTGCAGGACTCGAAGGCCGATACCGTTTTAATGATGTGACTATTGAAGGGGATAGACCTCTAAATGGCCTAGAATATGACCCACAGTACTACCAAGTCAATGTAGAGCATGTCCAGGCAACAGCAGTCGCGGGCGCTGCATGGTACATAAAACACTTTGGTGCCAGTTTGTCTTTTACTGCAAATACCTCTGAATACGAAGAAGACAAAAATTCCATCCACGGTGTGGGCAGCCTTTCATTTTTTGCCTTCTTCTGATCGGTTAGATTGTAAACCTCTGGCAGTCTGCATTTAAGCTGCTAGAGCGTTTATCAACAATTTGACTCGTTGCTCTGAGCTGCTCATTATTTTCCTCAAGTGATTTCATCGCGCTAGATATTTGAGTCATACTATCGGCCATGGAATGACTCGTCGTGGCCAGTTCGCGAATAGAAGCAAAGATTACTTCTGTTTGGTGAGCCGCTTCATCCGCTTTTTCGGTGATTTGTGAAATAGCCTGTATCGCTGCATTGCCTTTTTCTTGACCACTCAACATAGATTGCTCTGATTGGCTAATATAGTTAATCACTTCTGAACTTTCTTTTTTCATTGTTTCAATCGTATCTGAAATTTCAGCAACCGCGTCAACCGTTCTTACCGCTAAACTTCTCACTTCATCGGCCACTACGGCAAAACCACGGCCTTGTTCACCTGCTCTTGCTGCTTCGATAGCAGCGTTAAGTGCCAACAAATTGGTTTGCTCAGCAATTCCATTAATGATGTCCATCACCGAATCAACTTTAGCAGAAGCTTGTTCTAATTGATGAATATGCCCTGCGGCTGCACTCAAAATTTGCCCTACATCTTTTAACGAATTAATAGCGGCAGAAATAACCTGCCCCCCTTCTTCTGCCGTTTGCATCGACGATTTACTAATATCAGCAACAAACTCTAATGAGTTCGAGACTTCCTGGGTAGTCACACTCACTTCTTCTGTGGCAGACGCCAATAGCTGAGTTTGCTCTATTACATCTGATTGATTATTGGCTAAGTTATCTAAGCCCATGTTGAGCTCAGCAGCGTTATCCGATAGCGCATCACTGCTTTGCTGAACACCGCTAACTAATTGCCCAAGATTCTCGCAACTTTGATTAATGGCTATCGCCAGTTGATTAAATTCATCCTTAGCGTTTGTTGTAACCAGCATCCGTTGCGACAAATCACCTTGAGAAATGCTTTTCAATACTTGAATGGTTTGAGTTAATAAACGAGTCAATGAAAGATTCAACGTGACAAAAATAGAGATAGTCAAAACAGCCAAAACTGCGCAAGCTCCCAGCACCGACCACTGGGTTTGGGCTGCCGATTTACGAGCCGATTGCTGATATTGAAGACTTAATGAGGCTAATTTAGTTGATATATCTTGGATGACCTTTTTCGCTTGGTTTTCGCTCAAGATAAGATTACCTTCCATCACCCCAACCTGTTGAGAAAGCTGACTAACACGTAAAAAAGTATCTTTGAACTGGTCTAATTCTTGTTCGTAAAGATCAAGCATGGCATATGAGTTCGAGACATTTTTGAACCCAGCCATGGAGCGATTGAATAACTTTAAATTCTGCTCATTAGGCTGTAATAAGTAGTTTTGTTGTGCTTTGACCATCACCTGAAAATCAGAGTTAATAGTCACCATGCCGGTTTCTTCGATTTTTTTCTCAATAGTCGCTGCTAAACGCTTCAACTCGCCGAGCTTACCCTCGTCGACATTAAATCCTAGCTCAGACTTCAACTCTAACCAAGGACGTAAAGCGGCATCAAATTGAGTTACCGCTCCCTTTAACAAGGTGCCTTCTTGGCGTAATTTTGATAACTCTAGAAAACGGGCATTACTCTCCACATCTTTCATTAGTTGATTCAGTTTTTCGAGCGCAGATGAGACTTGATTACCATTCAAATCGTTAAGCTCAGAAGCAAGAGATAGCAAACTAGCTTGAGTGCTGTAGATTTTTAGAGAACCCGATGCTATCTCACTACTACGTTGATTCTGCTCATTCATAGCAGACAAGCTTTGCGAAGTATAAAATCCGAGCGAAAGAAATCCGATGCATAATATAACGATAAATAACGTTATTTTTTGTTTTTGAGAAAAATTAAGCGTACCCATAAAGCAATCCTTACTAACAGCGCGGCGTTAAATTCAACCATAAGGTCTATTAAAGTTATTGTTATAAATAACATTATTCATAACAATTCTATAACAGAATGCAGAGTTAGGAGCGATGTTTTTCAACTATAGAACTATTTTCAAGTCCACATTTCTCGCTAGCTCTATTTAATCCCCACTATTTGTAATAAAATAACGGTTAAATTACCTATTCGAGATGAGCTCATGTCAACAACTGGTCGTATTCATTCCTTCGAATCTTGTGGCACTGTCGATGGCCCCGGAATCCGCTTCATTGTTTTTATGCAGGGTTGCTTAATGCGCTGTATGTATTGCCATAACCGTGATACATGGGATACGCATGGCGGCAAAGAAGTCTCCGTCGAAGAGATCATCAACGAAGCAAAATCTTATCGTCACTTTATGAATGCCTCTGGTGGCGGTATCACCTGTTCAGGTGGTGAAGCCATGCTTCAGCCGGAATTCGTCAGAGATTTATTTAGAGCTGCGCAAGCGGAAGGCATTCATACATGCCTTGATACCAATGGCTATATTCGCAAACATACCGATGTTATTGACGAAGTACTTGATGCTACCGACCTAGTGATGTTGGACATCAAACACATGAAAGATGAGATACACCACGACTTCATTGGCGTATCCAATAAACGCACCCTCGATTTTGCTCGCTACTTGCACACTATTGGCAAAAAAACCTGGCTTCGCTACGTCATTGTTCCAGGCTACACCGATGATGATGAAGCCGCTCATATGTTGGGTGATTTCATTAAAGATATGGATAATATTGAAAAAATCGAGTTGCTACCATATCACAAACTTGGTGCTCATAAGTGGGAAGCCATGGGTATGGAATACCCACTTGAGGGAGTTAATCCTCCCTCGAAAGAAACCATGGATAAAATCGTATCGATCCTTGAGCAGTATCACTCAAACGTAAAATATTGATTTAAAATCACCGTTATTTCGTAAAAAATACCAGCTTAGTGCTGGTATTTTTATAGGAAGGTTATTTTGCAGCTAGAAGAATTAGCAACGCTCTTTATCGTACTGACTGCAAGTTTAACAGCCATCTATGATGTACAGCATGTATTTGGGCCGAAATTTCGTTCAGACAAATCTTTTCAGCACCTTACTTATTTTGTGATTTTTGCTCTATTTCTTTTGTGGTCTGCACAAGCCGGTATCAAAGACGGGCTGCATATTCACTTTCTAGGCCTAACAACATTAACCATGATGTTTGGTTGGCGATGCGCCTTTGCCATGACAATTCCGGTGACATTTGCTCTCGCAGTTGTTGGAAAATTAGCTTTCTTAGATATTCCCGAATACCTGCTGCTATCATCCCTAATACCAATTTTGCTCAGTTACAGCATATTTGCCTTGAGCTATCACTACTTTCCACGCAACATTTTTGTCTTCATTTTTATCGCAGGTTTTTTTAATGGAGCCATGACAGGAAGCCTACACCTTGCCATAAATACCGCTTATCAATTGATGTTGGGCCACTATGATTGGCAAGTCATCAAGGACAATTATCTCATCTTTGTTCCACTACTAGCCTTTCCAGAAGGGCTGTTAAATGGCATGTCACTGGCCATCCTATCCGTATTTAAACCAGAGTGGTTAAGAGTATTTTCAGACCGCGCTTATATCTATAATCACTTACATAAAAGTGAGTAAAAAATGGTTATCTTTTACACTAACCATATTGAATCCGTGTTGAGATCATGTTTCATTATCGATAATTCCTGTTAACCTTAGTCCATCAAAATAAAACATTAAATTTAGTGAGGCCAACTCCATGGAAATGACCAATGCTCAACGCTTGATTCTTTCAAACCAATATTTTTTGATGTCGCAGATGGATCCCAACAACGCGAATAAATACAAACGTCTGCAAACCATTGTTGAACGCGGCTACGAATTACAAATGAGAGAGCTAAACAAAGAATTTGGTTGTCTGACCGAAGCTGAATGTCGCGAAGTTATTGATATCTTGGAGATGTATCATGCCATGCAAGAGTCACACAAGATGCTTGCAGATTGCGATGGAAAAGAGGTCGATCAACGTCGCCTTCAGTTCTTAGGTTTCGATATCGCAAGAGAAGCTCAACTAGTTCATTACGTACGCTTCCTAGTTGATTCTGAAGGTTTGTATAAGCAGTTCGATAAAGCTGACCACCATTTCAATAGCCAGATGCCAATGCTCGATAAATATCGTCGTATGTTAACAACTTGGCGTAACTGCCCACGTCAATATCATCTATCAGCCGCTGAGTTTAAGCAGATCTTCAACGCTTAACGCTCACCAAAGTTTTATTTTAAAGGCGCATAAATGCGCCTTTTTGCGTATTTACCCCTTCCAACAATTAAATCTAACGTTCATCTTTTGTATAGAGCCTTTGATATTCATGAAATAAATACCTTAGCCTCAGACTCGCTATTTACATCACGAATTGTAAATAAATACATAATTGTTAAGCAAAATTGCCAAAGTAGAACTAACCTTATGTGGTAAAGGAATTGTGTTTTTAAGCGGTGTTGTCAGTTAGACAGTTTTCAGAGGGGAATTCACTATGAGTATTTTTGACCACTTTCAGGCACGCTACGAGGCAGCCAAGGATGAAGAGCTTTCACTGCAAGAGTTTCTAGCACTATGTAAAGAAGATAAAAGTGCTTATGCCAATGCTGCTGAACGTCTCTTAATGGCGATAGGTGAACCAGAGCTGATTGATACAGCTAAGCACCCACGCCTTAGTCGTATTTTTTCAAACCGAGTCATTTCACGCTACAAAACTTTTGAAGATTTTTACGGCATGGAAGAAGCCATCGAGCAGATTGTCTCTTACTTAAAACATGCCGCTCAAGGTTTAGAAGAACGTAAACAGATTCTCTATTTACTTGGCCCTGTTGGCGGTGGTAAATCTTCACTTGCAGAAAAGCTGAAAGCTTTAATCCAACAAATGCCTATCTATGTTTTATCTGCTGATGGCGCACGCAGCCCTGTCAACGACCATCCATTCTGCTTGTTTGATGTCAACGAAGATGGCGAACTTCTCAAACAGGAATATGGCATCGAAAAACGTTATCTGCGTTCAATCATGTCACCATGGGCAGCGAAACGTCTGCATGAATTTGGTGGCGATATTTCCAAATTCAAAGTGGTTAAAGTAAAGCCATCGATTCTAGACCAAATAGCCGTTGCCAAAACTGAACCTGGAGATGAAAACAACCAAGATATTTCATCGCTCGTCGGTAAAGTTGATATCCGAAAATTGGAACATTTCTCGCAGGATGACCCCGACGCCTACAGCTACTCCGGCGCGTTATGTAAAGCAAACCAAGGTGTCATGGAGTTTGTAGAAATGTTCAAAGCACCGTTGAAGGTGCTACACCCACTATTAACCGCAACCCAAGAGGGTAACTACAACGGTACGGAAGGTCTGTCTGCATTGCCATTCGATGGCATGATCCTCGCTCACTCAAATGAATCTGAATGGCAAACATTTAGAAACAACAAGAACAATGAAGCCTTCCTCGACCGTGTATATATCGTGAAAGTACCTTATTGCTTGCGCGTTTCAGAAGAAGTTAAGATCTATCAAAAACTGCTCGAACACAGCGAACTATCCAAGGCTCCTTGTTCACCAAGCACACTAGATCTCTTGAGTCAGTTCAGTATTTTATCTCGCTTAAAAGCACCAGAGAATTCTTCTCTATTCTCTAAAATGCGAGTTTATGATGGAGAAACGCTCAAAGATACTGATCCTAAAGCGAAAAGCTATCAAGAATACCGTGACTATGCGGGTGTCGACGAAGGCATGTCAGGATTATCAACTCGTTTTGCGTTCAAAATTTTATCGCGCGTATTTAACTTTGACCAAACGGAAGTGGCCGCTAACCCTGTGCATTTGTTCTACGTCATTGAACAGCAAATTGAACGAGAACAGTTCCCACAAGAAACCGCTGAACGTTACCTCGAGTTTTTAAAAGGCTACTTAGTCCCACGTTATGTCGAGTTTATTGGCAAAGAAATTCAAACCGCCTATTTAGAATCCTATTCTGAGTATGGACAAAATATCTTTGACCGTTACGTCACCTATGCCGACTTCTGGATTCAAGATCAAGAATACCGAGATCCAGAAACAGGTCAGTTATTTGATCGTTCCTCTCTCAACAATGAACTAGAGAAAATCGAAAAAACAGCCGGTATCAGTAACCCCAAAGATTTCCGTAATGAAATCGTAAACTTTGTACTGCGTGCGAAAGCCAACAACAATGGTAAGAACCCAGTTTGGACAAGCTACGAAAAATTGCGCACGGTTATTGAGAAAAAAATGTTCTCCAATACAGAGGAACTGCTTCCTGTAATCTCCTTTAATACCAAAACGTCTTCAGATGATCAGAAAAAACACGATGATTTTGTCGCTCGTATGATGGAAAAAGGTTACACAGAGAAACAAGTAAGGCTGTTGTCTGAATGGTATTTACGCGTACGTAAGTCCTCTTAACTTCAGCAGGCCCAAATCCGTAACGGTATGTTAACCATAAGTTCTATGGTTAACATCCGGGATATGTTTTCAAGGGGATACTCATGGCGCAATTCATCGACAGAAGATTGAACGGTAAAAACAAAAGTGCGGTCAATCGACAACGCTTTTTACGCCGTCATAAAGAGCAGATCAAAGAATCTGTTGCAGATGCTGTCAATCGCCGTTCCATTACCAATACGGAATCAGGCGAAGACGTATCAATACCTAATCACGACATTAAAGAGCCAGTCTTTCATCAAGGCAAAGGCGGCTTAAGGGAACGAGTCCACCCAGGTAATGATCAATTTATTACTGGAGACAAAATTGAACGTCCAAAAGGTGGTGCCCAAGGAGGAGGTTCAGGCGAAGGAGATGCGAGTGACAGCGGTGAAGGTCAAGATGAATTTATTTTCCAAATATCAAAAGACGAATATCTCGATATTTTGTTTGAAGATCTTGAACTACCCAACTTAGAAAAGAATCAAATCAACAAGATTACTGAATGGAAAACGCACCGTTCTGGTTACAAAACGGCAGGGTCAGCTTCCAATATCGCCATTGTTCGCTCACTACAACAATCTCTAGCTCGGCGCACCGCAATGACAGCGGGCAAACGCCGTTTGATGGCAGAGCTCGAAGATGAGTTATTACGTATTCAACATACCGAACCCGCACAAATGTTAGAGGAAAAAAGACTCCAACAAGAAATAGAGGAACTGCGGAAAAAAATTGAAAGTGTCCCGTTTATTGACACCTTCGATTTACGATTCAAAAACTATGAAAAGCGTCCGGTTCCTTCAAGCCAAGCGGTAATGTTTTGCTTGATGGATGTTTCAGGGTCAATGGATCAGGCTACGAAAGACATAGCAAAACGTTTTTACGTACTGTTATACCTATTCCTCACTCGTACCTATGAGAATGTGGAAGTAGTCTTTATCCGCCATCACACTCAAGCAAAAGAAGTCGACGAACATGAGTTCTTCTACTCGCAAGAAACGGGCGGTACCATTGTTTCTAGTGCACTCAAATTGATGAATGAAATTATTGAGCAGCGTTACCCACTAGGGGAATGGAATATTTATGCAGCGCAAGCATCAGACGGCGACAACTGGGCAGACGATTCACCACGTTGTAAGGAATTACTCACCACTCAACTGCTGCCTTGTTGCCAGTATTACGCCTATATCGAAATTACTCGTCGCTCACATCAAACCTTGTGGCACGAATACGAAAAATTACAGCCATCATTTGGCAATTTTGCCATTAAAAATATTCGCACCGTGGATGACATATTTCCTGTATTTAGGGAGCTATTCCAAAAGGAAACAGCTTAGGGAGGCGTGCTAATGACGACAAAAACTAAAGGGGCGGCCAAGCATAAAAACAAAATGCTACCAGATGGGCCTGACTGGACATTTGAAATTTTAGAGCAGTACCACACGGAAATTCGCCGTGTCGCTGAGTTCTATCGGCTAGATACCTACCCTAACCAAATCGAGGTGATCACCTCAGAACAGATGATGGATGCCTACTCAAGCATTGGTATGCCGATCAACTACAACCACTGGTCGTTTGGTAAAAAATTCATTCAAACCGAGCAAGGCTACAAGCATGGTCAAATGGGTCTAGCGTATGAAATTGTAATTAACTCCGACCCATGTATAGCCTACCTTATGGAAGAAAATACCGTCACCATGCAAGCATTAGTTATGGCGCACGCTTGTTATGGACATAACTCTTTCTTCAAAGGTAACTATCTGTTTCAAACCTGGACGGATGCCAGCTCTATTATCGACTATCTGCTATTTGCGAAAAACTACATCACACAATGTGAAGAGAAATACGGCGTGTCAGAAGTCGAGTCTCTCGTAGACTCTTGCCATGCATTAATGAACTACGGAGTCGACCGCTATAAACGTCCAGAAAAAATATCCATTGCTGAAGAAAAAGTGCGACAAGAAGAACGTGAAGCCTATTTGCAATCGCAAGTTAATGAACTCTGGCGAACCGTTCCTAAAGCGAAAACCAAAGAAGAAGACCTTAAAGTTCGATTTCCTAGCGAGCCTCAAGAAAATATTCTTTACTTCATTGAAAAACACGCACCGTTACTCGAACCTTGGCAGCGTGAAATCGTACGAATTGTGCGTAAGATAAGTCAGTACTTTTATCCACAAAAACAAACTCAAGTAATGAACGAAGGTTGGGCAACGTTCTGGCATTACACTATTTTGAATCATCTCTATGACGAAGGTTTGGTCTCTGAGAAATTTATTCTCGAGTTTCTTCACAGTCACACTAGCGTTGTCGCTCAACCTTCCTACAACAGCCCATATTTCAGTGGTATAAACCCTTATGCTCTCGGGTTTGCTATGTTTCGCGATATTAAACGTATTTGTGAAGAACCCACAGACGAAGATAAAGAGTGGTTTCCTGAACTGGCAGGAACAGATTGGCTAGATGCCGTTCATTTTGCGATGCAAAACTTTAAAGACGAAAGCTTTATCAGCCAATATTTATCACCGAAGTTAATGCGCGATTTCAAACTATTTGCTGTGTTAGATGATGACAGAAAAAATTTTATTGAAGTGAGCGCCATTCATAATGACTCGGGATATCACGCAATACGAGAAAAGCTTGCTGCACAGTACAACCTAAGTAATTTAGAACCGAACATCCAAGTATTTAATGTTGATGTACGAGGTGACCGTTCGCTCACTCTTCAACATGTCCCCCATGAGCGTATTCCACTAGACCCAAGCTATGAAGAAGTCATGAAACATCTTTACCGTTTGTGGGGATTTGATGTCATTTTAGAAGAAGTAAAAGAAACAGGACGCAGAGAAATTCTGACCACTTGCCCTCAACGCGGAGATTACGATACCCGAATCTAACCATCTCCAATCGTTATATTAAAAGCGTACAGAAACCTTATGCCCTGTACGCTTTTACTTTTCAGCCATCTCCCAAGCCACTCACCCAGAGAAAAGTAATAATTTATTACAATGTCGTTCACATTTAATTCATCATGATTTTGCTTAAATAAAGACACTAACTTTTATAGGGATGTTTTTATGAAATACAACAAAATCATCATCGTAATCCACTGGATGATTGCTTTACTGTTTGCTTCGCTATTTTTAAGTGACTCACTACGTTCCTTTGCCGACAAAGGAAGCGAAATGCGCGTATTTTGGCTTAATTTACATGCGTGGTTTGGGGTGAGTGTATTTGCGCTCACTCTTGCTCGCTTAGCGGTAAAACTCGCAACACAAGCTCCAGCCCCTGTCTATGAAGATGGCATTATGAAAACGCTGCTCCGCGCTGTGCACATCATTCTTTATTTGATCACTTTGCTAGTGCCAATTAGTGGTTATCTACGCTTTGCTGGTAAAGGACGAGAACTCACGATAGCTGGTGACGCTATTCCATCAATCATTGATAAAAGCGAATGGCTTTACGATATAGGGAAAGCGGCTCATGGCGAAGTGATGCAAATTTTGGTGTTAACGGTTATTGGGGGCCATATAGCGGCAGCACTCTACCACCACTTTATTATGAAAGATCAAACTATGTCACGAATTAAACTTAACTAGCCATCAGGACGATAGCTAATAGCAGACACAAAAAAGGAGCAACTTGCTCCTTTTTCTACCTCTGGCTCACAATGGCACGAACCAACTCTAAGTCTTCCGGTGTATCAACCCCTGCTGGTGGTGATTCTTTTGCCACATCAACATGAATCTTTTCACCATACCAAAGCACACGTAGCTGCTCTAAACATTCTATTTTCTCAAGCATGCTTGGTTGCCAATTAATATAAGTATTAATGAAACCAGCTCGATAAGCATAAATGCCAATATGGCGAAGCAATGGCTGCATAATCTGTTTTTGAGCAAAAGCAAAGTTGTCGCGATCCCAAGGAATCGTTGCACGGCTAAAATAGAGTGCGTAACCCTCTTTATCAGTGATGACTTTGACTGCATTGGGATTAAACACTTCAGCTTCATCGGCAATCTCGACGGCCAGAGTCGCCATCGGTGCTGTGCTATTCGCTAAATTATGCGCAACCTGCTGAATGATACTTGGTGGGATAAGAGGTTCGTCACCTTGGACGTTGACAATAATATGATCATCAGCGATGCCCATCAGTTTAACCACTTCAGCCAAACGTTCCGTACCTGATTCATGGTTCGGTGACGTCATACACACCTCACCGCCAAAAGCTTGTACCGCTTGTTCTACACGCGCATCGTCGGTTGCAACAACCACGCGATCGGCTCCGGCTTGTTTAGCTTGTTCATAAACCCACTCAATCATCGGTTTACCACCAATATCAGCCAGTGGTTTTCCCGGTAAACGAGTCGATTGATAACGTGCAGGAATGACAACCGTGAACGACATTATCGTCCCTCTTCCATCGTCATGCTGCGAGCTTCCGGTTCAAGAAGCACTGGAATGCCTTCTTTGATCGGGTAAGCCAAGCGATCAAGTTTACAAATAAGCTCTTGATTTTCTTTATCATAAGTCAGCTTCCCTTTGCATACAGGGCAAGCAACGATTTCAAGCAGACGGTGATCCATATGGCTTCATTACCTCTATTATTTTATCCAAAATACGCTGTTCATCTTGTGCGTCAAATTGAGCAGAAACCGGAAGATACCACCAGTTTTCTTTGGCAAATCCCGCGCATTTAACAGCATCTTTTTCAGTCATAATGACGTTTGCACCTTGTTTTGCAAGCGCCGCTAACTCTGACGGTTTAAAGTCTTGGTGATCCGCAAAACCTTGAGTGACGATAGGTTTTGCTCCTAATTTATCTAAAGTATCAAAAAAACGAGGGGGATGACCGATCCCCGCAAAAGCGACGAGCTCTTCAAGTTGGCTTACAGGAACTTTCTCACCACTAACAAGATTGACAGCCAAGCTTGGGGATAAATGCATCGCAATCTCACCACGTTGTGTCTGACCACCATTTGTCACAATAAAGTCAACGTCGGTTAAACGAGTGACAGGTTCTCTTAATGGCCCAAGCGGGATAAGCTGCTGATTACCAAAACGGCGCACTCCGTCCACAACGACAAACTCAATATCACGTTGCAGAGCATAATGCTGAAGCCCATCGTCAGTGATAATCACATCAACACCTAATGGCAGCAAGGCCTTTACGGCATCGGAGCGAATTGGAGCTACAGCAACCGGAGCCCCAGTTCGACGATAAATCAGCTTTGGTTCATCACCACTATGAGCTGTAGGCGTGTTGTCATTGAGGACAAGAGGATAAAATGGCGACTTCCCACCATACCCCCGAGATACAACGCCCGGCTTAAAGCCTTGTCTTTGTAAAGCTTCTACTAGCCAAATCACCACCGGCGTTTTTCCATTCCCACCAGCAGTAATATTGCCGACTACAACCACTGGGACTGGAGCACGAAAGCTCTCTTTCTTTCCAAGTGTAAACGCCTGCTTGCGTGACTGACTGATCACACCAAAAAGCAAACTGAGCGGCCATAACAATGGCCACAATAGATATTTTAATGGATGATTTTCAAACCAGATTTTCTCAATCACCACTTAGTCACCAAATTGAATTCGGTGTAACTGTGCATAGGCACCATCTTTAGCAATCAATTCTGCATGATGACCCCGCTCAATGATCTCACCGTCATCAACCACCAAAATTTCGTCGGCTTCTTCAATAGTAGAAAGGCGGTGGGCAATCACCAGTACGGTTTTATTTTTTTGTAACTCTTCTAATGCTGCCTGAATTGCTCGTTCTGATTCAGTGTCCAACGCCGATGTCGCCTCGTCTAAAATCAGTACTGGTGCATCACGTAGCAGTGCGCGCGCGATGGCAATACGCTGCCTTTGACCACCTGATAAACTCGCACCATTTTCACCAATCATGGTATCCAAACCATTAGGCATAGTCTGAACAAACTCCATGGCATGCGCTAACTTCGCAGCATGTTCAATTTGTTCACGGCTATACTCACCTTCTGCGGCATAAGCGATATTATTGGCAATTGTGTCATTGAATAGATGAACATTTTGCGAAACGAGCGCAAAGTGGGTACGTAAATTCTTCAGTTTATAATCTCGAATATCATGTTCATCAAGATAAATAGCACCAGAATCCACATCATAGAAGCGAGTAAACAAGCTCGCAATGGTACTTTTTCCTGAACCTGAACGTCCAACTAAAGCAATGCTTTTACCGGCAGGGACAGTGAAATTGACGTTCGATAATGCAGGTTTTTCGTTACCTTGATAGGTAAACGTTACATCTTCAACCTTAATATCACCACGCACTTTATCGGTTTCAAATGTGCCGCTATCACGTTCAGTTTCTAAATCAATAAGAGCAAACAGCGTTTGGCTTGCAGCCATACCACGTTGGAAATCAGAAGTCACACTGGTTAAGGCTTTTAGTGGGCGCATTAAACCAAACATCGCAGAGAATACGACCGTAAAAGTGCCTGGTGTTAAGTCAGCACGAATCGAATCAACACTGGCCAAAAAGAGCACTGTCACTAACGCTAAAGAGGCAATCATTTGAATGATGGGATCCGCAATAGACTGCGCAGCTACAAGCTTCATTGTTTGCTGACGCATGCTGTTACTAACATTGTCAAAGCGTTTACTCTCTACTTTCTGACCACCGTAACTAAGCACGACTTTATGCCCTTTCAGCATCTGTTCTGCAGACGACGTGACATGTCCCATAGTGGTTTGCATACCCTTAGAAATCTTGCGAAAACGTTTAGAAACGACGCTAATTCCCATTGCAACTACTGGAGCAACAACAATAAGTACCAATGATAACTGCCAACTATTCCAAAACATTAAAGTTAACAGGCCAATAATACTTGCACCTTCTCGTACAATACTAACTAAAGCGCGGCTGGTAGCTCCTGCTACCTGTTCTGAATCATAAGTAATTCGAGACAGCAACCCTCCCGTAGACTCTTTATCAAAGAAGCTAACAGGCATATGCATAAACTGGTTGAAAATTTTGCGGCGCATTTGCATTACGACATTGCCCGACACCCAGCTTAAGCAATAAGACGAAACAAACCCACTCAGACCTCGTATCGCCATCATTCCTAAAATAATAAAGGGCAAAATTCGCAGAAAGTCTGATTCAGCATTACCAAAACCCTCATCAAGCAGCGGTTTTAACAAAGAAACCATGTAAGTATCTGAAACTGCGTTGATTATCAATGCCACTACAGCAACAGCCAAACCTGATTTATAGAGGCGGATATAAGTCCAGAGTCGTTTAAACGTTTGCCAAGTAGTTTCGTCAGTATGTTGTGACATAGAAGTGCTTTGTTCTTATGAAAAAATTACGCTCATTCTACCTTGTTACGTAGCATCTGCCTATACCATGGCTGCGAGTGAGATAAACGTAAACTGTTTACATAGTATTGCTCATCAATAAAAGTGATGCTGATTTGTCCCGCATCACCAGTATCTAGCCATTGAGCTCCGTTTTTTCGATACCGTTCAACAACCATTGGCGAAGGCAATTGCCAGCGGTTGCCTTTTGCTAATGAAGCAATCACGAGCTCGGGTTGCACTTTTTTTATCAATGCGTCAATAGATGATGTTCGGCTGCCATGGTGGGGTACGAGCATCACCGTACTGTGTAAATCTTCGCTAGTGCGCGCAAGTAACCATTCACTAATAGCATCAACATCACCGGGTAGCAGTACTGAAAAACCCGTGTTTTGGTCAAAAACACGAACAACGCACGAATGTGGATTATAGGCTCGCTTAGCGAGGTTTGGCGGCCAAACCACAGCAAAATTGAGTTGCTGCCATTGCCAGGTTTCACCAGCAACACAACGCTGATAATCAAGCAGTGATTGACTTGCTCGTTTCCAACTTGGTTGCCAGACACGTTCAACTTCCGTTCGGCCACCTGCGTGGTCGTTATCCATATGGCTTAAAATCAAACCATCTAATTGCTCGACACCGCGTTTAGTGAGAATAGGACTTACCGTAGACTGAATATGATCCCCACCTTGCCAACTCGATCCCGTATCATAAAGCACATAATGCCCACCCTTTTCAATCAGCACAGCTAAACCATGACCAACGTCTAGCACATCAACTTTCCAAGCTGAAGGGGGTGAGATGCTCACCCAGCAAGCGATCACTATTAGGCAACTAATCCCTCGAGCAAAAACAGACATCAACGGTGAAAATATCAATATGCCCAATAAAGCGCAAAGCAGCGTAAGCGTATCTGAAGAAATCGTTATCCAACTTACACCAGCGAAAGAAGTAAACCAGTCCACCGGAACAAGAAGCTTACTTAACCAAAGCCACAATGTCGCCGCAAAATCAGCGCCAAGTGCAGTAAAGAACAATGCAACAAATATGGCAGGCACAACCACAAAACTGAACCAAGGGATAAAAAGCAAGTTATAGAGCGCCGCACTGACACTGACACCACCAAAAAAATAAGCCGTGACCGGAGACATACAGAAAATCAGCCCGACTTGCATCACTACCAAACGTAGCAATAAAGGGCGAGATTTAGTGGGCAAAGACAATTGATAAAAAATGACACCGATGGCCGCGAATGACATCCAGAAGCTGCTAGATAAACTGGCAAATGGATCAATAAATAGTACAACAGACAAAGTAATGAGCAGTCTTTGCAGTGTATTGATTCGCACATTGAACGCAACTATCGCTACGTTAAGTAAGCACATCACCAATGCGCGCTGTGTCGGTATAGTAAACCCTGCAAGCCAAGCATAAAACAAAGCACACAAGCTCCCTATCACGAAAGGAGCCCATAGCATACGACTGTGCAATCGCATCAAAAATAGACCAAGACTGTAGCCAAAACCAAACGCAATACCGATATGCAAACCGGAAATAGCAACTAGGTGAATTAATCCACTGTCTCTCAACGCTTGCCACTGAGACGCTGATATGTCGCTTCTCTCACCAAATGTTAAAGCCAATAAAATGCCTTGGTTAGGCGCATTTTCTAACCATGCTCTAATTTGCTGATACCACTCCATACGCAGACCAGATAAGGATTCGACATAGTACGATGTATTAGCAATCACACTTGCTCGAGCCACAATACCTTGACTAAGATAATAAGATTCAAGATCAAATCCGGCTTCATTTAAACGCCCGAAGACAGGTTTAACCATCACGGAAAATTGTACTTTGTCGCCTATCATTAAAGGTAAGGGGGCAACCAAACGAACTTTAGGCTGTAGGAATGCGCTCAAAACTTGACCGTTAATTGATCTAAGCGAAACTGTACCCTCATAACCGTAACTTATTTGTCTAAAAAGACTGTCAACTTCGGCATTTATGATAATATTCTGCTCTGCCTGAAAAATAGTATTTGATTGCTCGTGCAGTAAGTTTCCGTTAGTAAAAATGACTAGCAGTGCTACAGAAATTCCCGATAATAATCGTAGCTTTTTAGACCCCATAGAGAGTATAAAAGTGAGAATGAAAGGAATTGCCCATTTCCAGTCTGGCATTAATGGCCAATAGGAAGCGGAGATAATGGTTAGCGAGAACGAAGCCAGCGTCCAATAATTCGATATGAGAGTCATTTTCTAATGCCAAGAAAATTCATAAAACGTTTTATGCCTGACCATGAATTAATCAAGCGTCAGAAAGCACTAAAAGTTTTTGGCAATGTACTGTACAACCCCAATTTATGGTGTCTTAACCGTCGTTCGGCGGCGGGGGCTTTTGCCGTAGGTTTATTCATGGCGTTTGTTCCACTTCCTAGTCAAATGATTATGTCAGCAGGCCTTGCCATTGCATGTGGTGTCAACCTTCCATTGGCCGTAGCACTAGTCTGGATAAGTAACCCTATCACTATGCCCGTGCTGTTTTATTTCGCGTATAAACTGGGCGCATGGGTTATGCACGTACCACCACAACCTTTCCACTTTGAGCTTTCATGGCACTTTATCGTGCAGCAAATGCACACTATTGGGCCTCCGTTCGTTTTGGGCTGCCTAATTTGTGGCGTCCTGTCTTCGATTATTGGCTACTTTGGCATCCGTGGTTTATGGCGGTATTCTGTCGTAAGAAGTTGGCAAAAGCGCCAAACTCGTTAGTTTATCTTCGCTACTTTTGAGCAACCAAGCACTCATGTTGCAAAAACATGTCGTTGAAAACTGAAAAAGGACCTTATCGGTCCTTTTTTATTGGTTTGGATGTTATGCCCAAACCACTTGAAGTTGCAGGTAGGCGGCAAGTGAGTTCATCCTCATGAGTATAGATAAACTATGTGATTAGGGTAAGCGAACGTAGCCAACACCGCTGCAACTCCAAGTCAGAAGGGTATAAAACTATCGTAATAAATAACAGGTCATCCTAGCCTCTTTTTACTTGGCACTAAGAACCGATGCAGGGTTTAATTTGCTTGCCCGCGAGGCAGGGTACCAAGTCGCAAGCAAACTCAAAACAATGGCCGTAGACGAAACAAGCGCAACGTCCATCATGCTGACTTGAGATGGAAGAAAATCAACAAAATAAATATCACCAGACAAAAATTGATGGCCGATCAATGACTCCAGCCCTTTGATTAGTGAAGTTAAATTTAAGGCAACAAGCACACCGACCATACCACCAACCACGCTACCTAACACCCCAGAAAAAACGCCCTGCCAAACAAAAATACGTTTAACCAAGCCATCCGTTGCCCCCATAGTGCGCAAAATCGCTATTTCTGCGGCTCTGTCTTTAACGGCCATCATTAAGGTGGACACAATATTAAAGCTTGCAACACCAATCACTAACACCATCACCAAATACATAATGGTTCTGACCAATTGAATATCTCGATATAGAAAGCCAAATTTTTGCTGCCAACTACGTAAATAGACATATTCATTTAACGTGCTGCCCACTTCTCTGACGATCTGTGTTGCATTTAATACTTGTGAAACCTTAATGGATACCCCGGTTACGCCACTACCCAACTTCGCGTAGGACTGAGCATCTTCTAATGGAATAAGGGCAAGGCTATGGTCAATTTGCCCATTAAGTTCAAGCAACCCTGATACCTTGACGCGTACCCGTTTAGGAGCCTGAACTTTGCTTGAAGCATTAGAAGATGGAATCATTAACGTGACATAGTCACCGACTTTAGCCCCTAACTTATCTGCTACGCCTTTCCCTAGAATAACTTGCTGCTGTCCGGCCTTGAACTGCTGCCATGCTCCATTGGAGACAAATTGTGACAAACTTGATACCGCTCGCTCCATTTGTGGATCAATGCCTCGCACTTCTATCGCCTTTAATTGCTGCCCTTTTTCCGCCAAGGCGGTAAATTTGACATAAGGCGCACCCGCTTCCACTTGAGGGTGTTGAACGGCTTTTTTGATCAACAGTTGCCACTGAGTTATTGGCTTTTGTACACCTTCAAATTCACCATGCGAGATCACCGATAACACGCGGTTTTGTAACTCTCGCTCAAAGCCATTCATTGCTGACAAACCAATAATGATTACCGCCACCCCAACCGCAATACCAATAGTTGAGGAAAGTGAGATAAATGACACCATCTTGTTGCGTTGCTTAGCGCGGCTAAAACGGCGGCCGATCAATAAAGAGAGAGAAGGCAGCACTTACGACTCCTCCACATTAATCAATAAGCCATCTTGCATGTGCATCTTTCTGTCCATTTTTTTAGCAAGCTCACTATCATGCGTGACAACTAAGAATGCCGTACCAAATTCTTGGTTCATTTGGCGCATCAAATCATAAATCGATAATGCTGTTTTATGATCAAGATTCCCTGTCGGTTCGTCAGCCAATACTAAATCAGGCTGATTAACCAATGCACGAGCAATTGCAACACGTTGGCGTTCTCCTCCAGATAATTCAGAAGGACGATGAGAGAGTCGATGCCCTAAACCGACTTTTTCGAGCAACGCCTTGGCTCCTTGTTTCGCTATAGAGGTTTTCTGACCACCAATCAATAAAGGCATAGCTACATTTTCTAGAGCAGTAAAGTCAGCAAGCAGGTGATGAAACTGATACACAAAACCTAAATGTTGGTTACGAATCTTGGCTTGTTTGTTCGAACTTAGCGCCGATAAATCCTGCCCAAGAAATGACACCGAACCTTGCGAAGCATCATCCAACGCTCCAAGAATATGTAATAAAGTACTTTTCCCTGAGCCAGAAGTCCCAATAATTGACACTAACTCTCCCGCTTGAATATTGAAGCTAACCCCTTTTAACACTTGAGTTTGTAGCTCACCTTCTTGGTAGGTTTTGCAGACATTGTGACATTGTAAAAGGTTATTCATATCTTAAAGCCTCTGCGGGTTTTACGGATGACGCGCGATAGGAAGGGAAAAGTGTAGCCAATAGACTTAAACCGATGGCTAAAATGACCACCACCAATATTTGTACAGGATTAATTTCGACAGGCAGTGTGCCACCGACTGAAAACAGAGCAACCCCCAGAGTTTCGAGTAGCGCATTGAGGTTATTGGCCAATAACACCCCCAGTAGTCCACCAGCAAGAGCACCAATTACACCACTACTGGCACCTTGCACCATAAAAATGGCGAGTATTTGCTTATCGCTCATACCTTGAGTTTTGAGTATTGCCACTTCGGCTTGTTTTTCCATCACCACCATGATCAACGCTGAAATAATGTTAAATGCAGCCACACCGATGATCAGTCCAAGCATTAAGCCCATCATGTTTTTTTCCATGCGTACAGCTTGAAACAACTCGCCTCGCTGGTCGCGCCAATCGCTCCACTCCCAACCTGTAGGTAATGGAGCATTTGATAAATCAGCCACAACGAAAGGATCATCAAAAAATAGTCGCCAACCAGAAACCGTATTGGCAGGTAAACGCAGCAAGCGTGCCGCATCTTGAATGTGGGTTAGCATTAACTGCCCATCAACATCTGAACCAGTATTAAATATCCCTGCAACGGTAAAATTACGCTGCGCAGGAATACGCCCCAATGGCGTAAACTGGCTGGCACTGGTCACCATCAAGCGTACCTTATCGCCTAGCGACACGTTCAAAGAGCGCGCGAGGGTATGACCAAGAAAAACTTGATAATCACCTTGCTTGAGCTTATCCACTTTACCGGCAATTAAATACGCTTTTATCGGATCATCTTGGTTTGGTTCTATGCCAATCAACAGACCAGCCGCAAGTTGGGAAGTGCTTTGAATCACCGCCTCACTGCGAACAATCGGTTCTACTGGTCTTGCAGTTGATAGTTTATTGATGAAATCGGGGGCCGCTAAGGTTAAAGACGTTTTATCACCTTGCTGTGAAACTACCGCTTGTGGCAGCACGCCTAAAATTCGACTTTTGAGTTGAGATTCAAAGCCATTCATGACTGAGAGCACCGTCACTAATGACATCACTCCAATCGTGATCCCTGCTGTGGACATATAAGAGACAAATCGACTGAACCTATCGCCGGAACGCCCACGTAAATAGCGTAAGCCGATAAATGTCGAAACTGGATGAAACATATGGAAAACCGCCTAAAAGTGATACTCGATACTGTAACGACAAACGATTCAAGGTTGTAGCATTAATTTGCCAATAATGTGTTAATTCAACCCGATAACAAGGACATACCTTGATTAGTTCGCCGGTATGACGATAATCAACAGAGCGATGAGAAGGAAGCCTGTATGACCAACCAAGAATTTTTTACCGTTCATTATGGATTAACCACCAATATTGAACCTTTAGATGACACATTTTCGCTACCTCCTCAGCCTATTTTTGAAGCCGAGATTCCTGCGCCATTTATTGTGGCAAGTGAATTTAGCCAGCTTGACCAACTCAATGAAAGCGCTCGCTTAGAGCTAAAAAACAACGATTTCAAGAACGTCATTCAATTACTTGAAACTCAGAATTCAAAGCTAAATTTGTTGCTCACCTTTATGTTGTCTCAGCAAGATGACCCAGCAACTCGCTTTACCACAACAACCTTTGGCGCCAGTCAGTTTTCATTTATGACCACGGCCCCATTAAATATCGGCAGCAAAGCAAGAGTTAAACTGTTTTTGGACCATCCGCCCGCCGCCATTTATTGCTATAGTTCGGTCACAGATTGTCGATTAGAACACGAACAATATCTCATCACGATGAGGTACGATCTGCTACGAGATACCGATCAAGACTTGTTAATTAAAGCGGCACTTTACCAACAGCAGAAATTGCTACGCCAACGCTCTCTAGAGCGAAATAAACCATAAGCGTTATCATGACTACACAATCGATACTTTCTCTGGTTAAACCAACAGGTGCTGGAGACAAAAAACACATTGGCAACTTACATGGCGCTAGCTTAGCTCTAGCAATCGCCGAGCTTGCTAACCAGCACCCAAGTCATACTTTATTGGCCGTGCCCGACCCGCAAACGGCGCTAAAACTGTTGCAAGAAATTGAACAATTTAGCCAAGCCGAAGTCGCTTTATTTCCTGACTGGGAAACACTGCCCTATGACAATTTTTCTCCACACCAAGAAATCATTTCTGACCGTATAGCAAGGCTTTATCAACTGCCCAGCTTGAAAACAGGTATTACCATCGTTCCGGTCAGTACTCTGTTACAGCGCCAAACGCCGCGTGAGTTTTTGCTCCAGCATACCTTGATGGTCAAAACCGGTGACCAGTTTTCGTTGGAAAAATTACGTATTCAATTAGAGAATTCTGGCTATCGACATGTCGATCAAGTCTTTGGCCCTGGTGAGTACGCCAGTCGTGGTTCCATTCTCGACCTATTCCCTATGGGTAGTCATGATCCTTATCGTATCGATTTTTTTGATGATGAAATCGATACGATTCGAACTTTCGACCCTGAGAACCAACGCTCAATTGAAGAAATAACGGAAATTCGTCTACTACCCGCACATGAATTTCCTACCACCGAAGGTGCCATTGAGGATTTCCGCATCCGCTGGCGTCAACGCTTTGATGCCCGCCGAGAGCCCGAATCGGTATATATGCAAGTCACTAAGGGAACTTGGCCTGCCGGCATTGAATATTGGCAACCACTTTTCTTTGAGCACACAGAAACCTTATTTGATTATATTGACCCACAAAGCCAATTGATCACTCTAGGCAATATCGAAGAGGCCATCGATCATTTTTTGACTGACGTTGAGTATCGCTATGATCAACGCAAAATTGACCCATTGCGTCCATTGCTGCCTCCCAACGAACTGTGGCTCAAAAAAGACGAATTATTCAGCTTATTTAAAGGTGTTGCTCAAGTACAACTAAGTACAGCCCCTATCACAGAAAAGCCTGGCCGCATTAACCTACCAGTGTCGACCTTGCCTGAGCTAGCGGTTCAACATAAAAACAAAGAACCACTAGTGGCTATGCGCCAATTTAGTGAAACTTTTAATGGCAAAATCGTTTTTTCTGTCGAATCCGAGGGTCGCCGAGAAGCATTATTAGAACTGTTACAGCGCATTAAACTTCGCCCAGTTGAAAAATCCAGCTTTCAAGAAGCATGTACTGCGAAAGATAAAGTTTGTTTAGTGCTCGGCGCAGCCGAACACGGTTTCATCTATGATGACGCCAAACTTGCCTTAATTTGCGAAAGCGATTTATTGGGCGATCGAGTCATTCTTCGCCGTAAGAAAGACCGTAAAGTCACCAACAGTGACGCTGTTATTCGTAACCTAGCAGAGCTAAAACCCGGCCAGCCCGTTGTGCATATTGATCACGGCATTGGTCGCTATTTGGGGCTACAAACCCTTGAAGCTGGCGGAATGGTGACTGAATACGTAACTCTTGAATACCAAAATGATGCCAAACTGTACGTACCTGTTGCCTCTTTAAATCTTATCAGCCGCTACTCCGGTGGCGCTGAAGATAGTGCTCCACTGCATAAACTGGGCGGTGAAGCATGGACCAAGGCAAGGCGAAAAGCGGCGGAAAAAGTGCGCGATGTCGCGGCAGAGTTGCTTGATGTTTATGCCAAGCGAGAACTCAAACCGGGTTACAAATTCGCGTTGGATCGCGGGCAATACGCAACATTTAAAGCAGGCTTCCCATTTGAAGAAACCGAAGACCAAAACATGGCGATCAATGCGGTTCTCTCCGATATGTGTCAAAAGAAAGCCATGGACCGTCTAGTTTGTGGGGATGTTGGTTTTGGTAAAACCGAAGTAGCAATGCGCGCAGCGTTCGTATGTACCGACAACAGTAAACAGGTCGCAGTATTAGTCCCGACAACCTTGCTGGCCCAACAGCATTTTGAAAACTTCCGTGACCGTTTTGCTAACTTACCGATCCGAGTCGAAGTGCTCTCTCGCTTTAAATCCGCCAAGGAGCAAAAACAAATTCTGCTTGATGTCGCTGAAGGTAAAGTCGACATTTTAGTCGGTACACATAAATTGTTATCGAGTGAGCTAAAGTTTAAAGACCTCGGCTTACTGGTTGTCGATGAAGAGCACCGCTTTGGGGTGAGACAAAAAGAGAAAGTCAAAGCAATGCGCGCCGATGTTGATATCCTCACGCTTACCGCCACACCGATACCTCGTACGTTAAACATGGCGATGAGCGGTATGCGAGATCTCTCCATCATTGCGACACCACCCGCTCGACGTTTAGCGATTAAAACCTTTGTTCGACAAAGCGATGACAGCACAATACGTGAAGCTGTACTGCGTGAAATCATGCGTGGCGGTCAAGTCTACTTCCTACACAATCAAGTCGAGACCATTGAAAAAGTAGCCGCAGACTTAGAAAAACTGATCCCCGAGGCTCGCATCACCATTGCTCATGGACAAATGCGCGAACGAGAACTCGAAAAAGTGATGAACGACTTTTATCACCAACGCTTTAACTTATTAGTGTGTACCACCATTATTGAAACTGGTATTGATGTACCAACCGCTAATACCATCATTATGGATAGAGCCGATAATCTCGGCCTCGCTCAGTTACACCAACTTCGTGGTCGTGTTGGACGTTCTCATCATCAAGCTTATGCATATTTGCTTACACCACACCCGAAAGCAATGACAAAAGATGCGATTAAACGTTTAGAAGCGATTGCCTCACTCGAAGACCTAGGTGCTGGCTTTACGCTTGCGACTCATGACTTGGAAATTCGTGGCGCAGGTGAACTGTTGGGTGACGAACAAAGCGGTCAGATCCAGTCAATTGGTTTTACGCTCTACATGGAAATGTTAGAGCAAGCGGTAGAAGCACTGAAAGAAGGGAAAGAACCAGCGCTTGAGGACTTACTTCGTGAGCAAACCGAAGTCGAAATGCGTCTGCCAGCCCTACTTCCTGACGACTACATTCCCGATGTCAATACTCGCCTATCCATGTACAAACAGATCGCCAGTGTCAGTAGCCGTGATGAACTGGTTGAGTTAAAAGTGGAATTGATTGACCGCTTCGGTAAACTACCAGATGCTGCCAATAACTTGCTCTCAGTGGCTGAACTTAAAATTGATGCTGCCGTGTTAAAAGTCAAAAAAATAGAAGCGCATGACAAAGGCGGTTATATCGAGTTCTATCCAGATGCTGACATAAACCCGATGTTTTTAGTTAAACTACTGCAATCTCAACCGAAAAAATTTGCAATGGAAGGACCTACTAAGTTTAAGTTTGCTGTACCATTAGTCGATAGACGCGAACGAATTCAGTTTGTGGCAAATATGCTCAGTGAATTCCAACAAAACCTAATGCCAAGAGTATAAAAGGCCAATCTTTTATACTGAACTTTGCACCTAAATGATGGAGCTATGATGAAAAAACTGATCCCCCTATTACTCTTGCTTGTCTCCATGCCAAGTTTGGCAGCGAGACAATTTGATATAGAAGTGATCATTTTTAAGCGCGCGGTTGATGCAGAGAAAGTGAGCGAGTCATGGCCTAACTCTCTGCCTGAGATTAATGTTGAGCGTGCGGGTAGCTTTAGTGACCAAAGCTATCGCCAAGAAAAAGGCGTGAAAATGCTGCCTTTCTCAGATTACCAATTGAATGACCAAGTGCAAAAATTGAAAAATCACGCAGGTTTTGAAGTACTGCTGCATACCGCTTGGCGACAAGGTGACCAAGGTAGAAATTCAGCACCCGTTTTCCATATCCAAGCTGGTAAAGATTACTCAACCCAATTTAATGTTGATGGTAGTGAAAAAGTGACCGTGCAAGAAGATTCACCAGTGAATGGCGTTGTCGAGCAAAGTATTGCCAAACCACTTTATGAACTCGATGGTAAACTACAGATCTACGTACAACATTATCTTTATGCAGAAACGACTATTGACCTAAAAGAGCCTAGTGTTAGAGAGGTAACGCTACAGGATTCTCCTTTAGAGCTTGATGTCGCGCCAGAAGATAAAAATGCAGCAGTACAAGTGGGCAACTTAGAGTCTGTTTCGCCAACGTTAGAAATCGAAGAGTTTTTGAAAAGCTACCGGATGGACCAAAAGCGTCGTATGCGCAGTAATGAAACCCATTATCTAGATCACCCATTAATGGGGATGATCATCCAAGTCCGTCGAGTCGAACAGTAATTCTCCTTCATAACGCCCGAACTCGGGCGTTTTTTATCTTGGAACTTTGGCTATGAGTCCCGATTTTCAGATCATCACACAACGTCTCGAACTGAAACTGATCACCGTTGATGAAGCACAATCGTTAGCTGATTGTGTATCTCACTCTCCAACTCTTCATCAGTGGATTGACTGGTGTCACCCACATTTTACTCTTGATGAAGCGCAGCGCTTTTTGATCGCTACAAGATTGAACTGGGTGAAAGTACAAGCATTAGGTTTTGGGATTTATTTAAAGGAAAGTGAACAACTGATTGGAATGGTCGCCGTCAACGAGTTTTATCATACCTTTAACATGGCAAGTTTAGGGTATTGGATGAGTGATGCAAAGCAGCGTAAAGGCTATGCTAAAGAAGCGTTGGATGCACTAATTGAGTTCTGTTTCAGCAAGCTTGAATTAACTCGTCTAGAAATTGTGTGTGACCCGGACAACCTCCCAAGTCAGCAACTGGCGTTGGCATGCGGTGCTAAAATGGAAGCATTAGCAAAAAACAGGTTCCTGTTTCATGGCTTACCAAAAGATGGCGTTGTCTTTTCAGTGATACCCACCAATTAAAAACGGCACTCAATTTTGTCGAGTGCCGTTTTTAAAAGTAACAATTTTAGCTATAGATAGTATTAATCCATCTTAAATGCTTGATGCTGAAACAATTGTTCAACAATTTCATGCGACGTTGCCGAAGCGGTCAATTCAAGTCCTGACATATCAAAGTGCTCAAGTGCAACTGATGTCGAGTCACCAGTATCACCAGTAATGGTCAGCTTTAAGAGATCATTAGAATCATCAAAACTTGTGCTTACGTGATCTAACAGGTTATCCATATCATTCGCATCATTACCCGTCAGTAGCATAATATCGCTTAGATCTAGCTTGTCTTCTCCTAAATGGAAATCTTTAATCACATCCTGAGAAGACGTAACGCTTAACACATCGTTGGAGAAGGTAAATAGATCACTACCTTCTCCCCCAGTCAAAATATCGTTGCCCAGACCACCAATCAAGATATCGTCACCTTGACCGCCAACTAGAATGTCATCACCTGCGCCACCGTTTAAAGTGTCTACTCCAGCCAAACCGAGCATAATATCAATACTATCACCGCCAGTAAGTGAGTTGTCGTGATCGTCACCAACCAAAGAATCCCGTTCGGTTTTAGCAATATCACTACCTGATTCGCTCAAAGTCAGGGTAAAAACATTATCACTAGTACCACCTTTGCCATCTGATACTTTAAACAGGAAGTTTAGATCAGCCTGCTGGTCACCCTGAAGGGTAATGTCGTCACTCTGAGTGAAGCTGTAGCTACCGTTTGAGGCCACTTCTAAAGTACCAAACGCAGTTTCAATATGCAGCTTACCGTCTACATCATTAGTCGAAGACACTAGGGGTTGATTTACGGTAATGCCGTGCAGATCTGCGCCTAGAAATGAGAAGTCCTCGTCAGCCAGAGAAATTGTCATAGTATCGCCATCTGCATCCTGGCTACCAGCCAAAAGCTCACCTGCAATTGGCTCTGGCGAGAATTGGTTAAGATACTGACTCAGATCTTCTCCTGAATCTACAAGCACTACTTTGTCGCTTAACTCAGCTAGCGCTTGAGTTGCGTTGGCATTCTCTGACAAAGCGATACCAATACCATAGACTTTAACATCATTGATTTGTTTGTACTCTTCCCAACGCTGATACAAATCAGGTTTGGCTACCTCACCTTCTTGCGGGTTTGGTTCACCATCAGAGATAAAGAATATAGTGTCCTTGCTTTCAACTGGTTGTTCGTTCTGGTATAGATCCCAGTCAAAATTTCCGTCTTCATCAAGACCGTCTTGCCAAGGATAACTGGTTCGATGCTTTTCACCTGCATCCATGACCGCTTCCATAGCTTTGTTGTAATCAGTGTTCTTACCATGGTCAATATCGCACCAGTTGTTCACATAAGTGGCGACCTCAGAGAGGTATTTTGGATCATTTTCATTCCGTCCATTCAACTCTGGAGGGCGAGTCATCGATTCAACATCTGTCAACGTAAGCCAGCTTTGTGTTGACACATCACCATCAAAGCGGATCAGGCGAATAAACGTATTCGATTCACCACCTTCTGCAATCATATTTTCAACCATGGTATGCAGTGCTTCTGCCGCTTTGTAAGCTCTCGATTCAGATTTAGGAGCCGTCGCTTCACTGCCAACTGTATTCTGACCGTCAAAAGTACGGGTCATGCTATTGGACTCATCGAATACGACTGTCACTTTGTTAATTGGCAGAGCTTCCATCTCTGCAAAGCCTTGAACTGGTGATGAAGTCGGCGCGTGATTCTCTGTAACATTCAGGGTAACCTGAGTAGTATCACTGTCAGCACCATCTGTTGCTGACACGGCTAACTGATAGGACTGCTGGGTGGAATGTTCTAGTTTCACGCCGTCTTTCAACCAGATCTCACCGCTGTTCGGATCCACTCGAAATAGGTTAGCATCACCACCACTTAATTCGTATTTAATAGTATCGCTTCCATCAGGATCAAAAGCCTCAACCTTCCCCACCAATACACCTACTTCATGCTCAGGTATGTTAAAGCTAGCAGTATCTGCTGTAGGCATACCGCTAATATCAGTACCATGAATTTGGTCTGCATCATCAGTGCTGATAAACTCTGGCGCGCGATCACGAATATCGATAATAATTTCGCCATTTGCAGTGTCACCATCAGAGTCAATAATCGTGACTTCAAATTTATCCTGTTGGTGGCCAGCCACATTCGTGGCTTTGTAATCGTAACGACCATTTTCAAAGTTGATAGTCAACTTGCCGTGCTCTGTATCGATCTGTGCCAAACTGTAACTTGAAATAACAGTCCCATCACTCGTGGTGATACTGCCATTTTCTTTGCTGTAGTAATAAGTCTCACCATTACTAGTGATGTGATCCACCCACTGAGCATCACCATTATGCTCATCCAGAAGGTTACTTTGTAGTTGGCCTGATACAGTTTTGGTCAGTAGAGCTTCAATTTGTGAATCATCTGTTACCAAAATTGCCGAACCCTTGTCTGTTGCTACAGGCTCTAGATATTTTATATTAGCTCCGGCCCCAATACCGATGGACCAAACATTATCGATGATCACACCACTGGAACTAATGCTGCGCTCCATAGCGTTTTCTAGAATAATAGATTGCTCAGCTTCTGTCGGCTTATCCCAACCTTTAACAAGATACTCATAACGTTGTGCACTTTCAAAATCGTCTGCGGCTGACCACTTCATCAAACTTTCACGCAATCCTGCATAGGCACTATCGGAGATGTTGGTCCACGAACCAAAATCACTCGGGGCGCCATCAGAAATAAAGTAAAGCTGATGGCTACTGGTATCTTCCATTTCTCCGTTCAGATCGGTAAGCGCTGAATGTACCTGATCGATTGCTTGGCTGTATGGTGTCCAACCACCACGCCCGATAGAATCCAAATAAGCATCAATATCATCGACTGAATTCAACCATTCTGACGTCTTACCTTCTGGATAACCCGAATGTGTCGCGATCTTAAATCGAACATCTCCTAAGTCATCATATTTTTCAAACATGGTTTTAATTGCACTTCGTGCAAGATCCCAGCGTGAGACTTCAAGCCCATTCTCGTCCTTTACTTTGTCACTCCACATAGAACCGGATGCATCTAGCGCAATCACAACACTATTGTTCTGCGGAGCAACGTCATTGATCTCATAATGAGCAGAAGTAACCGAAGGCTGTGAATCTATTACGTCAATATGAAGCGTAGCACTCTCCGATTGACCACCTGCATTCACCTCGATTTTTACAGGGATATCCAGCTTATCTGCACCTTGCTCGGTGTGATCCAAAGACGCATATTGAACGACAGAATAGTGACCAGTTTTACTGTCGACATGAGCTTCAAGCACTGTCACCTTATCCGCTCCACTGCCAATATATCCGGTCAGAGTGCTTTGATCAGTACTTACTTCAAATACCAACGACTTACCACCACTGGTAACACCATCCAGACTCTGTTTTGCATCAAAGTGGTATTCTGCATCTGTTGCTGAACCAAGGTTTGCAACCAAATCACCTTCGGTACGTGCACCAATATCTGTACCAATCTGGAGCTCACTCAGTACAGCATGCGTATCATTCAGAGACATAGGTTCTCCGATCACACTCACGGTAACTTCTGCTTTATCAGTCAGACCATGCTCATCCTCGATGGTGTATTCGAAGGTGTACCTCTTAACTTCACCAGTTTCTAGAGTACGTATATCGGCAGGTAAAGACTCTAAATACTTAGCTGCATCAAAAACCAGCTTGCCGTTCTGTAACGATAGATAGTCAGTATGTGGGTAGTCAACAATAGTTAGATTATCGCCATCGGGATCGCTATCGTTCACTAATACATCTAGCTGAAGAGTACCTGAGCCGTTGGTCTGATAGCTATCATTAAAGCTTGTCAAATCCACAGATAGCTGGGTAATAAAGTATTCAGAACCGTTAGGATCAACTACCCCGTCTTTGTAGCTGGTCGTCGACATTTCGATACTATCGAAGAAGCGACCATCTGCATCTACGTTGACTACCTGAGTGCCACCACGGGTACCTTCAAACACGTCTGTCGCAACTAGTTCACCCTTGTAGTACGCTTTCCAGACGCCACGCTCAATACCTGGTTCCCAGCTTCCGTTCGTAGTGTCCGTCCATAGATTTTTCACTTCTACTTCTGCGTGATCAGAAACTTGTCCATTGGCAAATAAGAAGCGCATTGCCTCACTTTGCCCGGTGACATCATCATACCCAATCTGACCATCTTGGACACGGTCTGAGCCTCCGTCCAAAGTAGAACTAACTCCAAATTTGTGCTCACCGCCATCCCCGGTGTAATCCGCTTTTCTAGCGTCTGCAACTTTACTTCCAGTTGCTGTATCAATGATGTAATAGTCAACGCTTATATCAGTATTATTATCCCAGCTTTTGTGATCTAGGATCTTGGTCACCTTCTCAATACCATTATCGTTTTCAGCGATTGGAGCTTCGTTAATGTCGTTAATCAGCACATTAACTTGTGCGCTATCTTTAGCGCCCGATTCATCTAGAGCTTCTACTTCAAGCTGATAGTTATTCACTATTTCATGATCGAATGTCACACCTTTTTTAACGCTGATCTCACCAGTAATACTGTTGATTTCGCACAGATCCGTATGATTGGTAAGGTGATAGGTTACTTGGCTGTTCAGATCTATATCAAAGGCGCTAACCGTCCCTATTACACTAGGCTCGGTATTTTCATCAACACTAAACTGGTAACTGTCAACATCGGCCTTACCTTGCGTATCCAAGCCATGGATATTGTTGGTACCACTGATAAATTCCGGAGCATCGTCAGAGCCGGTGATGGTGATCACCACGTCATGCGTGCTGCCATCTGCCGAGGTCACAGTCATGGTTCGGATTAGAGGAGCGCTGTCTGCATCCAAAGCCTGCACATCCGCATGGCTGTTGTTCAGTTTATAGGTCCAGTTGCCACTCTCATCGATAGAAAAAGTGCCCCAGTTGCCATCTTTAACATCTGTTTGGGGGTGGAATACCGCTTCGCCCGCATCCGGATCTACAATATTCAGACTACCGCGACTCTCCAACAGCACGTCTTCCTGCACCGCGCCTTTATCACTATCCAGTTGTGCTGGGGTGATGATCGCTTTATCGTCAGAGCCGGTGATGGTGATCACCACGTCATGCGTGCTGCCATCTGCCGAGGTCACAGTCATAGTTCGGATTAGAGGAGCGCTGTCTGCATCCAAAGCCTGCACATCCGCATGGCTGTTGTTCAGTTTATAGGTCCAGTTGCCACTCTCATCGATAGAAAAAGTGCCCCAGTTGCCATCTTTAACATCTGTTTGGGGGTGGAATACCGCTTCGCCCGCATCCGGATCTACAATATTCAGACTACCGCGACTCTCCAACAACACGTCTTCCTGCACCGCGCCTTTATCACTATCCAGTTGTGCTGGGGTGATGATCGCTTTATCGTCAGAGCCGGTGATGGTGATCACCACGTCATGCGTGCTGCCATCTGCCGAGGTCACAGTCATAGTTCGGATTAGAGGAGCGCTGTCTGCATCCAAAGCCTGCACATCCGCATGGCTGTTGTTCAGTTTATAGGTCCAGTTGCCACTCTCATCGATAGAAAAAGTGCCCCAGTTGCCATCTTTAACATCTGTTTGGGGGTGGAATACCGCTTCGCCCGCATCCGGATCTACAATATTCAGATTACCGCGACTCTCCAACAGCACGTCTTCCTGCACCGCGCCTTTATCACTATCCAGTTGTGCTGGGGTGATGATCGCTTTATCGTCAGAGCCGGTGATGGTGATCACCACGTCATGCGTGCTGCCATCTGCCGAGGTCACAGTCATGGTTCGGATTAGAGGAGCGCTGTCTGCATCCAAAGCCTGCACATCCGCATGGCTGTTGTTCAGTTTATAGGTCCAGCTGCCACTTTCATCGATAGAAAAAATACCCCAGTTGCCATCTTTAACATCTGCTTGAGGGTGGAATACCGCTTCGCCCGCATCCGGGTCTACAATCTTCAGATTACCGCGACTCTCCAGCAGCACGTCTTCCTGCACCGCACCTTTATCGCCATCCAGTTGTGTTGGGGTGATGATCGCTTTATCGTCAGAGCCAGTGATGGTGATCACCACATCATGCGTGCTGCCATCTGCCGAGGTCACAGTCATGGTTCGGGTTAGAGGAGCGCTGTCTGCATCCAAAGCCTGCACATCCGCATGGCTGTTGTTCAGTTTATAGGTCCAGTTGCCACTCTCATCGATAGAAAAAGTACCCCAGTTGCCATCTTTAACACCTGTTTGGGGGTGGAATACCGCTTCGCCCGCATCCGGGTCTGCAATATTCAGATTACCGCGACTCTCCAACAGCACGTCTTCCTGCACCGCGCCTTTATCACTATCCAGTTGTGCTGGGGTGATGATCGCTTTATCGTCAGAGCCGGTGATGGTGATCACCACGTCATGCGTGCTACCATCTGCCGAGGTCACAGTCATGGTTCGGATTAGAGGAGCGCTGTCTGCATCCAAAGCCTGCACATCCGCATGGCTGTTATTCAGTTTATAGGTCCAGTTGCCACTCTCATCGATAGAAAAAGTACCCCAGTTGCCATCTTTAACATCTGTTTGGGGGTGGAATACCGCTTCGCCAGCATCCGGGTCTGCAATCTTCAGGTTACCGCGACTCTCCAACAGCACGTCTTCCTGCACCGCGCCTTTATCGCCATCCGGTTGTGTTGGGGTGATGATCGCTTTGGTTTCTGTGGGCTCAGATTGTGGCGCACGAGCAATATTAAATACCGTTTTACCCTGCTCGGTTGTTAGATCAGTAACCATGCTAGCAGTTTCAAAAAAGGTGCTTGCCAATACTTCGGCACCAGTACGTTCAATAGTGCCAGATTTTGTCAGGCTTGAACCAACTATTTCACCCTGTGCGGTGGCATACTCATCACCTAATTCAGTAGGATCAACACCTTGTTCTAGAGCTTCATAAATTTTATTTAATTCAACGAAATTACCAGACTTAGGATCTTCTTCAACATTTGCTAAGTCGACTTGCTGAGGTTGGATTTCACCTTTCAATGTTTCAACAATCACTTCACCTGGCAGTAAACTATCTTTCGATTTTACTACTTTGATGTGACCATCCAGTCCTATTACAACATAGGTTTCTGCGGTTAATTTTGATTGTTCAACCAAGAGATTTACCCCATTTAGCAAATAAAAAAATCCCCCCCATACAACTAGATGGGCAATGAGATTCGATTTGAATCGTTAACATATTTTATTTATTAATTTATCACTGTTCACTACATATAAAACATGTATTTTTTTCACCAATAAACTGCATGTTTTAAAGTTATTTTATTTTCGAACAAAACATCATATCTTACGCGACCTGTTTTTGGTGGATCAACGTTCGTAATCACTACGTTTCTAATGAAGCAATGACTTATCGTCAATAGATTTAAACTGCGCAACGTTCACTTATATATATTCGAATTTATATAGTTTTAAATATTGAGATTAATATTATTTTAGGAGACTCTCTGTGAAATTAAGCAGTATCAGCATTGCGTGTTGTGGCTTATTTATTGCGCTTCCTTCTAATGCACAAACGTTAGAACAGGCGGTAGCAATTACCTTTGCAACCAATCCTGATATAAAGAGTGCATTTAACGAGTACATGAGCAAACTGTATATTGTCGATCAATCAACTGGGGCTTATAAACCTCGTATTGATATCGATGCGGGCATTGGCTATGAGGGGATAAACCCGGCAAATTCGACTGGTAACAAAAACACAGATATGACTCGCAAAGACGCATCTATAACTCTGACTCAGTTGATTTGGGATGGGTCTAAAACCCTACATGATATTGACCGAACTTCGGCAGATGCAGAGTCATTACGTTATCAATTGCTTTCTGATGCACAGAGTGTGGCCCTCGAGGTGATTAATGCTTACCTTGATGTACTTAAGGCACAAAAGTTTATGGAGCTTTCTGCAAGTAATCTTAGTACACATGAGCGTATCTATGTTGATATTAAAAAGCGTAAAGATTCTGGGATAGGTTCTGTTGCTGATCTTACTCAAGTTGAAGCTCGCTTGGCCAAAGCTCACAGCAACATACTCGCAGCACAAAATAACTATAAAGATACGCAAACGATTTTCTTTAAGTTGGTTGGCGAAGTCCCACACGATCTAATATTCCCACACGCTGATAAAAACTTCATTCCGGCAACTCTTGATGAAGCAAAAACTCAAGCCTTTGAAAACCATCCGGTTATCAAAATAGCTCGAGCAGATGTCGACTCAGCAAAATTCCAATATAAGCAAGTTGATGCAAATAATTTTCCTGTCATTTCATTTGAAGCAGCACAAAACTGGCGCAATGACTCTGGTGGTATTGAAGGTAGCAGTACTGAGACCACTGCGATGGTTCGTGTTCGCTATAACCTTTATAACGGTGGTCGAGATTCGGCAAACGCGGACACTATGGCCTACCAACTCAACAAAGCGAAAGACCTGCTAGAACGCGCTTATCGGGGGGTTGAACAAGAACTTCATCTTTCGTGGAATGCACTTGAGCTGACAAATCTACAAAAAAAATTTTTGGCTCAACATGTTGACTCTGCATCGAATACTGTTATTGCATACCAGAAGCAATACAGCTTAGGTAGGCGTACTTTGCTTGACTTATTAAACACTGAAAATGAGTTATTCGAGTCGCGCAAAGGCTACATAGAAGCCCAGTTCGCACAGCAGTACGCCAAATACCGTGTTCTGACTTCAACCGGAAACCTACGTGATGCGCTACGCATTGATATTCCAAAAGAGTGGACTCAACCAGTGGAGTACTAAACACTATGAAAAATATTATATTAACGGCTTTAGTTCTGACTATACTGAGCCTAAATGTCACATTTGCAAACGATGGTATGGATTATATCCCGACTCCAACAGCCAATCAGATTGCCGACCTGCAAGACGCAGACGATGATGGTGTGATCAATGCTCGCGACCTCTGTACCGGCACCCCAATGGCCGCAGAAGTCGATAACGACGGCTGTGAAACCTACGTCAACAAAAAAGAACAATACCAGCTTAAGATCTTATTTGATAACGACTCTAGCCGTATCAAGAGTGTTTTCCAACGTAAGGGCACTGAGCTAGCGGCTTTCCTAAATAAGTACCCTGAGACCTCTATAGAAATACAAGGATATGCAAGTAAAGTAGGCGATACAAAGTATAATTACGATCTGGCCCGTCGACGGGCAGAGAACGTGCGCAACCTGCTGATTGAAAAAGGCATTGACAGCCAGCGATTAAAAATCGTCAGTTATGGTGACACTCATTTGGCCGCATTAGGTCTCGATGAAGTCAGCCACGCCTTAAACCGCCGTGTCACTGCTACAGTTATCGGTCATAAAGGCATGGTTAAAAACGAATGGACAATATTTACCACCATTCCTAAGGTCAACTAATTCGTAGCCCTAAGTATTTTATATTAATTATTTGGGGCTTTCATCCATGGTTCGTCTACAGAAAATAAAATAGATTTAATATTAATCTCTTATATAGCAAAAAACGCCAATCAATATTCCACAAATTTCATCTAACCTTTAGTTGCATATTAATTTCGATTATAAAAAATCACCCCACATCCGGAAAGAATGCCGAACTATTCAAATCATAAAAAATGATCTATAAATTAAATTATGAATTTTTAATAAATAACCTTATAATTATATAGCAACTGCTGTTGAGCATCGTTTCATAATAAATATTTAAATCATCTTTTAAGGCTATGGCAGAGTAAAATGACCGAGACATATCTTCGTAGATTGAGCCAACTATTACAGCACTACAACCCGTCTCAGGTGCACCAAGCAAGCCTTGACGATCTAGAAGTGTTGTTTACCACTTCACGTCGAAATACCTCAAACATCCTAAAAATGCTCAATGACTATGGCTGGATAAGCTGGGTACCTGGCCGGGGGCGTGGTAAAGCCAGCACCCTAAAAGTGACCACTTCAATGCATCAGGCACTCTATTGCACCATCCGCAGTGAGATCAATGCAGGCAACTTCGATGTAATCACCAAACTACTCAAAAAATACCGAGGTACTGCAGCCAGTGCTCTTAACCAGGCGATGGAAGAAACATCGCAAGAAAATCAAAACGCAAATTCTCTGATTATCAGTCAGTATCCTTGGATAGATGAACTTGATCCAGCCCTGACCTACCGCTTTGCTGAATTGCAAATCATACGCAGCCTATACGATACTCTATTCACTGTTGACAGTAATAGCCAGCTACACCTTCACCTTGCTTGTGAATACCAAATCGAAGCAAAATACATCTATATTTGGCTACGTCCAGATATACGCTGCCACGATGGCCTGATGCTGGAAGAGGACGATGTTGTACATAGTCTGAAACGGCTTATGCAGGCTAATGGACCAGTTAAGTGGCTATTTCAACAAATTTATCAGATCAGTTTTGATGAGGATAGGAAAGCGATCTGCATTGAGTTAAAGCAACCTAACCCACTGTTTATCTACTGTCTCGCTACCGCCAACGCCTCTATTACCACTAGACGTCATAAAGATTTCAGTAACCAACGCAGCGTTGCTATAGGCACCGGCCCCTTTATTCTTGAATACTGGGAGAAAGACAAGCTGGTAATGAAAAAACAACCCCACTACTTCGCTAAAAAGGCGCTACTGGAGCAGATAACCCTATCTCATCAAGGCGAAGAGCTAGATAAATACATCAGCTATAACCAACATACTGAAGATACAGAAAGCTATACTATTCAGGCATTTTCTTATTTAGCACATAATCAACGCCCTGAGTGCACATTAGATGATCAAACCTGGCAAAGCCTATTTACCTTTCTTGAGAGCCGCCGCTATGAATTTGCAAATAGCAGCGATTTGAAGGCAATGCAGCTACTTAGTGAAGGAGAACCGTGTAACCATATCCCTAATCTCGAAGGCACTTTAGTATTAACACACCCTAAATGGACCATCGATTATTTAGAAAAAATGAGCAATTGGCTTATCAACCTAATCAAGCAAACCGGACTCAAAGTAGAACTGGTTGAATTGTCTGACGCCAGCAAACCTCAGCAGGTAAAAAAGCAAGCTGACTTACTTTTTGTCGAAGACATTATCGAACCACCACTGAAATACGGTATGTATGAGTGGTTGTTGACGGGTACTGGAATCCGTTTTATTTATGATACACAGGAACTAAACCAACACACTAATACAGTTCATGATGTCATTGCAAAAGGCGAACCCACAGAGCGCTTGATGGAGCTACTTACCAACCTACGCAGCAACTCGACAATATTGCCTCTGTTTTGGGGCCAGGAACAAGTAACCTGCGCCAAGGGAGTAAGTGGAGTACAGATTCGAAAGTCGGGCTACAGCGATTTCTACAAACTGAGAATTAATCCCAGTAAAGGGTAGGCATTCTTCATATGGTTTAATCTGTTTATTTACTAGATGAGCAATCTCGTTAAAACGACAATGTAAAATTATTTATTAATACAATACAAAGCAAAACCGGAGCTATTGCTCCGGTCCAAATTTCATTCGTTAGTGCAGTTTAAGATTCGGTCTAAGGACTCGGTTAATTCGACCAACTAGCATCATCAGACCAGTTTTGAAAATACCGTGTAGCGCCATTTGGTGCATACGATAAAGCGAAATGTAAACCACGCGAGCTATACGCCCCTCAACCATCATAGAGCCTTTAGTTAAATTGCCCATTAGGCTACCAACCGTTGAGAAACGGCTAAGCGATACGAGCGAGCCGTGATCTTTATAGACGTAAGGTTTTAACTCACGACCATTGAGTTTAGCGACAATGTTTCTAAACGCATGGCTCGACATTTGGTGCGCAGCTTGCGCGCGTGGTGGTACGAACTTACCGTCAGCTTGGGTGCATTGTGCAAGGTCACCAATCACAAAAATATCGTCATCTCGTGTGGTTTGAAGTGTGTTTTTCACGACTAATTGGTTAATGCGGTTAGTTTCCAGACCTGCAATGTCTTTCATGAAATCTGGGGCTTTAATACCTGCCGCCCATACCATGATTTGTGCTGGGATTTTCTCGCCGTCTTTGGTAGTTAAACCATCTTTATCCGCTTGAGTCACCATTGTTGCTGTGCGCACATTAACACCGAGTTTGGTCAACTCGCTATGCGCTGCACTCGAAATACGCGGTGGCAATGCAGGTAGAATTCTCTCACCCGCTTCCACAAGATTAACATTAAGTTTGCTTGAATCGAGATCACCAAAACCATAAGTACGAAGCTCTTTCACTGCGTTGTGCAGCTCAGCCGATAATTCAACGCCTGTCGCACCCGCACCAACAATCGCAATGTCTACCGTCCCATGGCCATTTTTAGCATGCAGTTTCAAAAACTCATTATTCATCTCTGTACGGAAGCGGTTTGCTTGTTCAGGACTATCGAGGAAAATACAGTGCTCACGCACGCCAGGAGTATTGAAATCATTGGATGTCGAACCAATAGCAAGAATAAGAATGTCGTATTCTATTTCACGGCTTGGCATCAACAGTTCATCATGTTCGTCTTTGAGCTCACTGAGCACAATCACTTTACGTTCACGGTCAATATCAGCCAGGCTACCCATTTGGAAGTCGAAGCTATGGTTCTTAGCATGGGCACGATAGCTCAAGGCATCCACACCTTCATCCAAAGAACCTGTTGCAACTTCATGCAACAAAGGTTTCCATAAATGGCTCGCCTTACGATCTACCAGTGTAATCTCTGCGCGATTTTTACGGCCAAGTGTACGGCCAAGTTTCGTTGCGAGTTCTAAACCACCCGCTCCACCACCTACAACGACAATTCGAGTCACAAAAACAATCCTCAAAAAATGAATAAACATGGTTCAGCATGACACTTCACACTGAAGAAATTTTCAATCATATGCTTGCTTTGGGCACGCTATCGCCTTTGAAGTAAAAGCTGCTTTCAGTAACACGTTCATTAGGATAAAAATATGCTTACACACAATAATGGGCAAGTTTTCGCCTTGCTCTCAATTTTTTTTGATATTTATCAAAATATTTATAGTTTATTCATTATATAGAGCAAAATTCACCGTGCAACTAAAGAATGATGCTATTTCATTAACAAATGTAGGGATTTGGACAATAAAAAAGCGACCCTTACTGGAGTCGCTTTGTCATCAATATATGCAGCTAATGAGATTCTTTAAATGCTTTTATCGCTTGTAAATGCTGTGAGATCTTCTTGAATTTATGGGACTCTTTTTCATCCCAAATAATATCGTAGTAGCTCTCTAGCGCAGCTGCCGTTTTGCTGTTGTCATGGATTTCATCTTCTTTCGATAAGATCACTAAACAACGCCCTTTATTTTTCACTCGATACTGTTCCACACACTTGGTTGCAATATCTTCGTATTCTTCAGGACGGTCAATTCGTCCTGTCATATTCTTCTCTGGATGTAAGTTAGGGTTAAAGATAACTTGCTTAATGCCACACAGAAAACCAATACGTTCAGACCAGAACCCACCCAACCCCACACCACAAATGATTGGATGTGGGTCATTCGATTGCTCGATAGCTTTGTGCACTTCTTTGAGAAGGTGCTGCATATCATGCTTGGGGTGTAATGTGCTGTAGTTAATGAAACGGACATCATCGTCAATAAACTGCAACTGCAACACTTTTTCATGGTTTCCCGGGCTTGTTGAGTCGAAACCGTGTAAATAGATAATCATAGTAATTCCCCCATTCCTTGAGGCTTCAATCTACCACGAAGATTGTGGTTTTAAAGACCTTACCAAAAATTTAATGCAATAAGACTACGAAACAGTGATCCTAACTACATAATCCGTTTTTAAGTTTATCGGCTTGGTGTAGATAGTTATCATCTCCCCACAGTTGATGTGCAAGTAAATACCATAACATCGCCATCATCGATATCCTTGGATGCCAGGCCATAACACCTTCAACCCAGTCATCTACACCTTCAATTTTGCGTAATTGGCAATAGCGATAAACAGATTCCAAAGGCTTCTCTCCGGCAACTTCAATGCTTAAGGCGAGGTCTAGCCTTGGGTCAGCAATAGAAGCATATTCCCAATCAATGACTCGATGACCTTGTTGGGTTTTCACCATATTGTAACCAGCAAGATCAAAATGACAGAGAACTACCCCAACATCGGCAAGATTGGGAGCTGTTCTCCATGATTGGTATAGATTCGTGCATTGATCGGTTTTGTACTCGGCTTTAAGTTGTAACCAATAGTGATCGACACGAGCGGTAAAACTGAACGGAGCTACGGGGATACGGGCTGTACTGAGATTGTGGATCTTAATTTGGGTCTTGAGTAATGATTCGAAGGGTAACCCATCCATTAAAGACTCACCCTCTATCCACTCAACTAATAATCCCTGCTCATTGATAAACAGCGGCTTGGGGCCGATATGAGACGATTCTATCGCTGATAGGATTTGATACTCCTGAAAACGGGAGATCGAAAATGCTTGTGTAATTGGCGTATTAGGGCGCCATACAAAAGCAGGTCCATCTTCAGCAATGATTTTCCAGCATCGATTGGTTAAACCACCAGTCAAGGTCTGAGCATAGCCCGGTGGAATAGAGAAGAAGCCTTCTAGCGAGGTTAAGGTATGATCAAGATTACAAGCTTCACGCCAAGACATTCGCGCCATATCGACTTCTTCCTCAATAATTAGGTCAACACGCCCTAGATATCGTAATTAAAGACCTAACATACTTTTTGACTCTTGCTTACGGATTTCGGTTTCATCCGCCCACTCGATAAGACCAGTTTCTAGATCCATCATACGCATCGTCATTTTGTAGTACACATCTTTGTCACTTCCAGCATTTTTTACAATGCTTGAAAGGTTGCCATAAAGCATGTACTGCGCACCAACCATTTTACCAAATTGAATCGCTGTACTTTGATTGACTAGCTCGTCATTGTTTTGGAAATTGAGCTGCTCACGTACAGACTCAACACGGTCCATATCAACAAAACGGAACTTACCTGAATTCAACATCTTAGTGCTAATGGTGTCAGTGATCGACTCTGTATCAATATGCTCGCTGGTTTTGTTTTTAATACGCTCAACAAAAACAATGGGGCGCGAATCGCGAGTAATAGCGGCAATAGAGCCTGACATCATCATACTATCGATCATTTCAGCGGCAATTTTTTGTAAATCCGTTGAGCCAAAATCAACCGTGGTCGTTTCAACAGCTTGTGCGTCACCATAGCTCACTTTATTTGAACAACCGCCCAGAATGACCGCTAGACCTAGCAATGCAATAATACTTTTCTTCATATTGGATCCTTAACTTCCCAATTTAGTTGTTTGATTCACGGATTTGTACGCGAAACTGTTTACCGTTTGGATTCACTGAAACCTCAGAGAGTGAAACAGTATCCATTCCACTAATGATAGTTTGCTTCCAAGGACTGAGTTTGTTGTTTACCTCTAGCCCATCATCGTCGTACCAATAAAAGCGGTACTCAATATTCTGGTCACCTTTGTATTGGCTAACTAAACGAACTATTCCTCGTGTATGCCCATCAACTTGCTTGGTCGCAATATCCTCAACTACAAGTCGTTGACCTAATACGTTGTCACCAAACAACACTTTTTGTGATGCTCCGTCGACTCTTAAACCAGCTGTATTCGCAGCACAGCCAACTAAGGCTATGGCAGTTAAAAGCCCTAATATCCACTTTTTCATTACAATTTTCCTAGTTGTTTATGCCAGATCGTTGCATTATTCCCTTGGCGCGAAACCCACACCAATGTTGTTCCTTTTTCAGGAACAGAAAAAACGTACTCTTGTCCCTTCAGCTCTATTCGTTGCTCCCCCGCATCAACTAAAAGGCTTGTGCTCTTCACTTGACCCGGTAAGGTTATCCAACTACGCGTATCAGGTTGCTCAGTCAGTAAATTCCACGCGTTAAGCAGTAAGTTACCTACATCATTATCTTTAGCCGCTTCTTTGCGTAATTGATCTTTGGCGAACACTCTTAACGCCTGCTTTATAACAATAGACGGCATTCGTTCTGACAAGTTTTGATTGGCCATCAAATTTACATCCGCTAGCACATTTGATTCTACAGGCTGACCATTGATCGCCAATCGTGCAAATCCTTCAACCTGGGCTTTAGGATAGTATGGCAGAGCCAAAGAATATAATGCGCCATTACCTCGACTGTCATACAACGGCAAAGATTGACGCCAACTTTGCATCGCTTGAACAATACTTTGTTCTTCAAGGACGATCACTCGCCCTTGATATTCAGACATGGCCGAAGCCTTACCATATTGCTTTTCAAGTTGAACAAGGTCTGCTTTCATTGCCAAACGTTTAGCAACTCGCAATGTACCGTCGATCACTTCAGGATTATCGGGCATCACAGCTAATGCTCGTTTGTAATCCACATACGCACTATTCAAATCGTTAGAGGTTTCATAAAGTAAAGCTGACAAGTACAGAAGGTATGCGTTTTGTACCGCTTGCAGCGTTTTACCAGCATCAGGATAATTCGATAACACACTACCTAGATTTGGAGTAACACCTTGAGCTTGCATATCTTTTTGCGCTTTTTCCAAGTCAGCTTCTCTGGTTTTTCTTGCTTGCTCCTGAACTTGATTGGCCCGTCTAATTTCGACCAACGCACCTTCCAAATCATTGCGTTGTAAATAGTTTAAGCTCAGATAGAGATGCAAGAATCCTAATTCGTAATCCGCAGGAATGTACTCTGTTAAATTATCATTAGCAGCAAGCGAGCCGACACTGCTAGCGGTATCGCTAAGAGAAATTAATGCCTTATCTTGTTGAACTTTAATTGCTGCATCGCTCAGCTCAAAAGTTGCTTTACTTTCGACATATTTTTGATTGAGAAAGTAAACTCGTCCTTTCTCTAAGTTATCAAGAATATCACCCGCTATATAATCCGGAAGTTCACTTTCCGCTTGCTGGTATTGACCAACTTTCACTGATTGGTAAACAACATTGTTTTGCGCACTGTAGTGGCTGAACAAATTTCCCGCAGAGAGATTGGCACATGCATTAAGAAAAATAGGCGATAAAAAAATAACAACAAGTCGCACGTAACCCTTCACCCAACACTCCGTTTCTGAAATCTATGGATCACAGTCATTACCCAACCAAAGTTGGGTAATCCAAATTTAGCTCATCAAGAGAGGGCCAAGTGGACGACCACCTACAAGGTGCATATGAATATGATAGACCTCTTGTCCACCATGCGCATTGCAGTTAACAATGAGGCGATAACCATCAGCGGCAATACCTTCTTGCTGTGCGATTTTCTTCGCTACGGTAAACATACGCCCTAACGCAGCTTCATCCTCGGCTTCCACATCATTCGTTGTTGGAATCAATTTGTTGGGGATGATTAAAATATGGCTTGGAGCTCGCGGGTTAATATCTCGAAAAGCAGTGACTAAGTCGTCTTGATATAGAACGTCAGCAGGAATTTCTTTACTGATGATTTTGCTAAAAATGGTTTCCTCAGCCATGAAGTACTCCATTGGGTGAATATAGTGATAGGTGTTTAGTTGGATTTGAGTATGCGCTAACACTAAAAAAAGCTCAATAAAAAACACCGTTCACTTAACATAAATGACATTTCACTAATATAAAAAAATAATTTTGCCAAACTCGTCATAAAATGTGCACCCCAGCCTCAATACAATGCCGATTATTTTGTTATTTTTTTGAGACAAAAGATTATTATGATTTTTCTAGGGAGAGGATTATGAAGGGTTCAGTGATTAGGCGTATGTACGCTGGCTTTACACTGATCATCATTATGTTTGCTGTAACAACTGCTATCATGATGGGAGGAATGAATCAAATTCATTCCAATTTCGAAAGTGTATCAACCACCGCTTTACCACTTGTTTCACTATCAAACAAAACAAGTGTGCAATTACTTTCAGCTGACAAATCATTTAAAGATTTTTTAACCACGCAGAATCAAGATCGTATGAATGCCATGCGTGCAGAATTTACTTCATCAAAACAAGACTTCAACACCATCCTAAATCAACTCGCACAAGCCAGTTCGAGTAATCCTGACTTAGCAGAGCGTATTACTCAATTAAAGCAAATGGAGCAACGCTACTTCTCTGAAGCTTCTGAAGCAATGAACAACTACCAAGCTATGTTTGAGGCTCAAGAAAAAGTGCAAAAATCAACACGTGAGTTTCAAAGACTGCATGCGGATTTGAGCGTTGGAATGAAAGATTACGTCGACGGCCAAAGCAGTATTTCGGTGAAAGTTATGGCAAAAAGCTATTTCATCAAACTGAAAGACGCTGAGGTCATTACTTCTGATGCTTTAGCCAGTTCAGATGTGTCCTTTGTTGAAAAAGCGGTAGCGAGAAATAAAAAAGCCGTTACCCATTTAAACTATGCCTACCGTGGGCTAACAACACAATTGCCAGAGCTTAAGAAAGTCTTTGATGAATCAGTAGAGAAATTCACTATAGATATTGGCCAAAAAGGCGGTGTGTTAGACCAACATAATAACTACTTACTCGCTAAAGCCGCTTTATACGACAACATTGCCAATCTTGCGGTGGAAGTTGATAAAGCAATGACGATTCTAGACTCATTCAATGGCACAGCAACTGATAGCCTAAATGCTTCTCTCGCAGAAGCAGGTGATGTTTATGAGAAAGGTGTGATACAAGCGATTGTCATTGGTATCGCTGTGGTGCTTATTGCTACCGGTATTGGTTATCATATTGCACAAAGTGTTCGTGAGCCGCTAACTCGTATACTCAAAACACTCGAAGGGCTAACTCAAGGGGATATGACACAACGTATTGAGATTCGCTATAACAACGAATTCAGCCGCTTAAGTGGCCATGTTAATTCATTAGCGGACAATTTACATAACATCCTAGTACAACTCAATGATGCTTCTGAAAACCTAACCGACACGGCTAATCATAACCAAACCACTTCGTCGCAAGCACAATCGAAACTCAATTCTCAACGTGAGCAAACCGCGAATGTCGCCACTGCAATGACAGAAATGGCGCACTCTGTTCAAGAAGTCGCGCAAAGTGCACAAAGCTCATTAGAAATGGTACAGAAAGTGGAGTCGGCTTCTGAATCTGGCCGCAACATCATGAGCACCAATATCACGACCATTAACCAGCTTGAAACACGTTTGAACCAATCTGTAGATGCGGTGGGTGAATTGCAAAAAATGAGTAGCCAAATTGGTTCTATTTTGGATGTAATTCGCAATATCGCTGAACAGACGAACTTGTTGGCATTAAACGCAGCTATTGAAGCCGCGCGAGCAGGAGAACAAGGTCGTGGTTTTGCGGTTGTAGCCGATGAAGTTCGTGTTCTCGCAAAACGTACCACTGACTCTACCTCTGAAATTGAAACTATGATCAGCAATCTACAATCAAGCTCTTCATCAGCAAGTACAGTTATCGAAAGCTGTATGTCAGACATGGAAATGTCGGTCGAACAAGCGTCAACAGCAAATAGCGCGATGGAAGAAATTCAAGCGCTTATACTCGAAATCAGCCAAATGAGCACGCATATCACTCAAGCCGCTGCAGAACAAAGTGAAACCACCAGTGACATTGCACGTAATATAGAAGATATTAATTTGATCGCAGATGAAAGCTATCAAGCTATGTCTCAAATTGCACAAGCAAGCGCTAGTTTGACTCAACTAGCCAGCCAACAAAATGAATTGGTCCATCAATTCAAATTGTAACAAACTCATGGCTAACTCACTTTAGTTTGTAAGTTAAGTGTCAATAATCGTCCAAGGGCGGCTTTTATCTAAAGTCGCCCTTGTTTTTTAAGCATTGCATCGTTATATGATAACTATTGCTTGCACACCATTTTACTTCTTATTTTTGCAAGCTAAACATGAGGATGATTTATGGCTGTTCATGTTGGCATTATTGACCAAGACCCTATTCGCTTGGTCACACCCCTACTGGATAATCGAACGGTAAGTTCACACATTGTTTTTATTGGTGATCAAAGCCAAGAACCTATTTATTTACGTCTACACTCCGTACTCAAGCAGCGCGATATCACCTCTGAGTTTTTTGAGATCCCATCGGGTTCAAATACATCAGCGATTAAAAAATCGATCTATGAGTTAGCAGAAGAGCTTAAAGCAAGAAATGAAGAGGTTAAGCTCAACGCTAGCTGTGGACTACGCCATCGTCTGCTGTCTGTTTATGAAGTATTTCGTAGTTACCGCTGGCCAATTTTTGTGATCGAACCGAGTAGTGATCGTCTGTGTTGGCTCTACCCTGATGGAAATCAAGATGCTCAAGTTCAAGACCATATCACCATCTCTGATTACTTGACTATTTTTGGTGCCAGAGGTGAGTTCAGTGAACATAATATCCCACCTCAACTCGACAAAAAACTCTATGAACTCGGTGAACGTTGGGCCAGCAACGCATTAGAATTAGGCCCTGGCCTCGCTACCTTAAATTACTTAGCAACGACTTGTCGTAAAGAGCAGAAACTCGATGTTGAGCTCTCTGAAAAACAGCAAGGCTACCGTGAACTAAACCTTCTTTTAACTGATTTGGTCGAAGCTAAAATTGCTACCTATGAAGATGGTGTTTTAACTTTTGCTAATGAAGATGCGCGTCGTTTCTCGAATGGGGAATGGCTTGAAACTTTAGTACATAGCACGGTGAAGCAAATTCAAGATGATATGCCAACGATTCAAGACCGTTCTCTAAATGTACAAGTTTATCGCCAATTAGGAGAAAGAGAAGTTCGAAATGAACTTGATGTTGCGACAGTTGTGAACAACAAGCTGCATATTATTGAATGTAAAACCAAAGGCATGCGTGATGATGGCGATGATACTCTCTATAAATTAGAGTCATTACGTGATTTGCTTGGCGGATTACAAGCAAGAGCAATGCTAGTTAGCTTTCGTCCTTTACGCCACAACGACATTACCCGAGCTGAAGATCTGGGGTTAGCCTTGATTGGTCCTGATGAACTGAAAGACTTAAAAACACACCTTGCGGTTTGGTTCCAAGAAGCTGGGGGTAGCGAAGAAATCTAGCGACTGCCATAAATAACAAAGCCCGCTCTGCAGGCTTTGTTATTTTATAAATACTCGACAATGAATAGCCTAGCTATCATCTTCCGTAAAATTAGTCGGTAACGTTGTCTTCATCTGATTCCAAATGTGAGCACTATCGATACCATAATGACGAATAACTACGGGCAATTCTTCGCGGTTGCCGCTCTCACACACAGCTAATAACTCTCTATAAAACTTCAGAGCCAAATCACGAGCTTCTGGGTTTGAAAAATAGTAGCTACCAATTCGGTCGTACAATTTTTTAATTCCGTTGAAGATCAAACCATAAATTTGATTACCTGAATGAAATGCTAAACGTTGGAAAAGCATGTAATCATAAAAATTAAATGTTTTTGCGATGAGTATCTGTTGACGTTTAGCCTCATCTTTCTCGCCATCATCTTTAATGTGCTGCTGAATTTTAGTAGCATAAGGTGATGATTCCATAAACGAATCCCACGATTCTGCTCTTATCAGGGCTTCACAAGATTCAATCACATTAGTGATCGTACGCTCAGAGCTTTCTTTGTTTACCTTAAAAGCATATCGCATAAATATCGGGCTAATATTAGTACGTGCAGCTAGCAAATCTTCCACGATACTGGTTGCATTGTCAGCATCAAGCGTCATAAGCGTATCTAAAATATGTAGGCCAGATGTTTCCATAAACTGGTTTACTTTCGTTGGCTTACCATGTTGTATAGTTAGCCAACCATCACGGGCTAAGCGTTGCAATACTTCTCGAAGCGTTGTGCGTGTAACACCAATTAATTCCGAAAGTTCACGCTCTGCTGGTAAGATTGAACCTGGCGGAAAGCGACCATTCCAGATGCTCTCAATTATGTATTTTTCAGCAAAACCTGCTGGGCTTTTTGCCTTAATGACCATTAAGTACTTTTCCAGTTTTCTATTTATTTGTGGGTCGAATAGCACTCATCATACCACTACTTACTCGTTATCGGAAACCACCCTTCAGTAAAGTCGTCACAAAGCAAAATTAGAGCAAAAACTCCATTTCATTCAGTATGGAGATTCCATTTAGATAATAAGTAAAATAGCTATTTTCCATCACTTATGTATCCCCGCCACTCATAACTCACTATAAGATAAAGAGAGATAAATCACATTCATAGATTTATAAGACGTAATTTAATCTTGCGAAATTCGCTCTTTTTACTTTCTTTGCACGCTATTAACTTAGTTTCACTTCGAATCGTATCTCAATGAACATTTATCATCATTCTCAAGCCATGTTTACACTACTTTGATCGCGTTTTTGACCAAAATGTTGGTAGGTATTTTATCAATAAGCGGTTTCTTATTGACTAAAAAAGCGTGCAAGGTAGAGTGGCGTTCGAAGTAAGGATTGCTTGTCTCACTCAAGGAGCGTCTTAGTTAAGCAGTTATTCAACACTTGAATTATTGTTTCACTAAGTCATTGTCAAATAGACGGTTACGACTACAACATTTGATAATGCCAATACATGAATTTAGATAAGCTGAAGATGTCTATTCATATCAACAGTAAGAGTACTACCCATGCCGATGTCCCTCGGAAGCGCTTTTCTCAAGAACTTTCTTGGTAAAGCTCCTGACTGGTACAAAGTTGCCATTATCACTTTTCTCATTATTAACCCGATTGTCTTTTTCTTGATCAACCCATTTGTTGCCGGTTGGTTGTTAGTGGTTGAGTTTATTTTCACCCTTGCGATGGCGCTCAAGTGTTATCCTCTTCAACCTGGTGGCTTATTAGCTATTGAAGCTATTGCTATTGGGATGACCAGTGCTGAACAAGTAAAGCACGAGTTAGTCAATAATATTGAAGTATTACTGCTACTGGTATTTATGGTCGCTGGTATCTACTTCATGAAGCAGTTATTGCTCTTTATCTTCACCAAGATATTACTTGGCATTCGATCTAAACCCATGCTGTCGGTTGCATTTTGTATCGCTGCTGCTTTCTTATCAGCTTTCTTAGATGCTCTAACCGTGATCGCTGTTGTTATTAGCGTCGCAGTTGGTTTTTATTCGATTTATCATAAAGTCGCTTCTGGTCAAGGTACAAGCTCTGCACACGACCACACGCAGGATGAGCATATATCAGAACTCACACGTGACGACTTAGAGAATTACCGCGCTTTTCTTCGCTCATTGCTGATGCACGCAGGTGTCGGGACCGCATTAGGCGGTGTAATGACGATGGTTGGTGAACCACAAAACTTGATCATAGCAGACCAAGCGGGGTGGCTATTTGGTGAATTCATCATTCGAATGTCTCCAGTTACTGTCCCTGTCTTTATTTGCGGAATTTTAACCTGCGTACTAGTAGAGAAATTCAAAGTTTTTGGTTATGGCGCAGAACTTCCAAACAACGTCCGTAAAATTTTGGTCGATTTTGATACCGAAGAGCGAAAAACTCGCACTAATCAAGATGTTGCTAAACTTTGGATTCAAGGTGCCATTGCGATTTGGTTGATTGTTGGTCTCGCTCTGCACTTAGCAGCTGTTGGCTTAATTGGACTTTCGGTCATTATTCTTGCAACAGCGTTTACTGGTGTTATTGAAGAGCATTCGTTAGGTAAGGCATTCGAAGAAGCCTTGCCATTTACAGCCTTACTCGCCGTTTTCTTTTCGATTGTAGCCGTCATTATTGATCAAGAGTTATTCAAACCTGTGATTGATGCAGTACTGCATGTTGAAGATAAAGGGACTCAACTCGCGTTGTTCTATGTGGCTAATGGTCTCCTATCTATGGTCTCCGACAATGTATTTGTCGGCACGGTATACATCAACGAAGTTAAAGCAGCACTTACTGAAGGTATGATCACGCGTGATCAGTTCGATGTGTTGGCTGTGGCCATTAATACCGGTACTAACTTACCTTCTGTAGCAACCCCGAATGGTCAAGCCGCGTTCTTATTTTTGTTGACTTCAGCACTTGCGCCACTTATTCGCCTCTCCTACGGCCGAATGGTGTTAATGGCTCTGCCCTACACTATCGTACTCGCCCTAGTAGGCTTAGCGGGAATTGTGTTCTTAGTCGAACCAATGACGGCTCACTTTTATGATTTAGGTTGGATAGTACATCACTCAGCAAAAGCGGTGGAGCACGCAGTTTCTATTGGGCACTAAAAATTTCAGTTGAACATGAAACTTATCCAAGTTAAAAAGCTCTGATAACTCAGAGCTTTTTTTATTCTCAATAGGGAAATATCAGTGAATATTCTTTCCACCCTCAAGTCCTTCTCACAATCTAGAAAGTCTTGGCTTTTACTTTTGCTTTTTGTGGTTTTCTTCGAACTCTGCGCACTCTTTTTCCAGCACGTATTGATGCTAGCACCTTGCGTTATGTGTATTTATGAGCGAGTTGCGATGTTAGGGATTGTAGGAGCAGCCGTTATCGGGGCTATTGCGCCAAGCAACCCATTTGTACGTTGGGTTGGCCTAATCGCTTGGGGAGCGAGTGCCTACAAGGGGTTAACGTTAGCAATGCAACATGTAGACTATCAATTTAACCCTTCTCCATTCGCTACTTGTGATCTTTTTGTTACTTTCCCCAGCTGGGCGCCACTGAATCAATGGGCACCATGGATGTTTGAAGCTTATGGAGATTGTTCAAAAATTGTATGGCAGTTTTTATCGCTTTCGATGCCACAGTGGTTAGTGGTTATTTTTGCAGGTAATTTATTGGTATTAGCGGTGATAGTATTAGCTCAACTAGCAAAAACCAATCGATAAGCTTATTAGGTCACTGAATTTTAAGGGCACTGCAATCCATATTCGATGCTATGGATTGCAGTGCCCTTATCTTTTTCTATCCTAATAATGGACCAAACGCAGTTAGGCGTTGAGAAACTGAGTGTTAGTCTCTTGATGGTGCGGGAGCCAGTACCTCTCGATTGCCATTATGACCAGGCGCACTCACGATTCCTTGAGCTTCTAGCTGTTCAACGATTCTTGCCGCTCGGTTATAGCCAATCTTAAACCGCCGTTGAACACCCGAAACTGAGCCTCTACGCGTCTCTACGACATGTTCCACCACTTGATCAAAGAGTGGGTCGACTTCTTCATCACTTTCCATCTTCTCACCAGGTAGCAAACCTTCTGGGCCTTGATCGCCATGAGTGATCTCTTCGATATAATTAGGTTTACCACGAGCTTTCCAGTTATTCACTACCGCATGCACATCATCATCTGAAGCAAAAGCACCGTGCACGCGAATCGTATGGCTTGAACCCGGAGGTAAATAAAGCATATCACCCATGCCTAATAACGATTCAGCACCGCCTTGATCAAGAATAGTACGTGAGTCTGTTTTGGTAGAGACAGTAAAAGCAACACGTGTTGGAATGTTAGCCTTAATCAAACCCGTAATAACGTCAACTGATGGTCGTTGAGTCGCTAGGATCAAGTGAATACCAGCCGCTCGAGCCTTTTGCGCTAAGCGAGCAATCAGTTCTTCAACTTTTTTACCCACCACCATCATTAGATCAGCGAATTCATCCACAACCACAACGATATACGGCAATTTTTCTAGCAATGGCGGTTCGCTATCCATGCTGTCACCTTCTCGCCAAAGAGGGTCATGGATTGGGTGACCCGCTTCAGCAGCCATCTTCAGTTTATCGTTGTAACCTTTAATATTACGCACACCAAGCACTGACATGAGCTTGTAGCGGCGTTCCATTTCACCCACACACCAACGCAACGCATTGGAAGCATCTTTCATATCAGTAACAACTTCAGAGAGAAGATGAGGAATACCTTCGTAAACCGATAGCTCCAACATTTTAGGGTCAATCATGATAAAGCGGACCTCCTCAGGCGTTGCTTTATACAGCATGCTGAGAATCATGACATTGACCCCAACCGATTTACCTGAACCCGTGGTACCGGCCACCAGCACATGAGGCATCTTAGATAAGTCGGCCACCAAAGCTTCACCAGCAATGTCTTGCCCTAATACAATTGTTGTTGGTGATTTTGCTTCTCTAAATTGCGGGCTATCAATAACATCTGATAAATAAACTGTCTGACGGCTCATATTCGGTAATTCAAGGCCCACATACGGTTTACCAGGAATAACCTCAACCACACGTACCGCCATCGCAGACAAAGAACGCGCTAAGTCCATCGACAAACTAGAAATACGGCTGACCTTAACCCCTGGTGCAAGATCCAACTCAAAACGAGTAATCACCGGACCTGGGAAGATATCCACAACCTGCGCCTGAATTTTATAATCAGCGAGCTTGGATTCAACCAAACGAGCAATTTCTTCTAATGCATCTCGGTCAATAAAGTTCTCACGCTTTTCTGGATGATATAAAAGCTGCAACGTTGGCATTGGCTCGGCAGGTTTCGGAAGATTGGTTTCTTGTTGCATTAAAAATGGATTCTGTTGCGCAGCCATATTTGCCTGTGCCGACGCCACCATTTCTTGAAAAGCAAGTACGTCGCTATCGGTTTGTTCTGCGTGATCTTCTTGCTCGACACTTGCAGCTGGCGGCATAAGTTTAGGCTCAGAGTGAATAAACTCTACTTCGCTTGGTGCTTCTTCTTCATCAACCACATCAAAATCTGAAATAACGGGTTCAACGCGCAGTTCATCGACTTCGACTTCAACGTCAGCCACCGAGCTAAATACCGGGTCAACCTCGGTATCTGCCTGAGGCCGAGGCCAATTTGAATCTTGATCCAATGGTTCAGATCTCAACGGCCGTGCTGGTATCTCTTCCATCGTATTATTAATGAACGTGGGATCAGGCGATTCTTGCCCTGATTGAGATACAAGATCATCATCTTCTAAAGCGACCGATTCAAGCTCCTCAATCGTTGCATTAAGTTGTTTGCTGCGATCAAACTCAGGTTGTTCGATATAATTCGATGGTGTTGTTAACTCAACAGGTTCTTTGGTTTCAGGCATATGAATATTAAAACGCCTTGGCGCCTCATCTGCTAAAACACTCTGTTGAGCACCTTCCACTGTCGACTCACGCTCATTCACTACCTCTTGGTCAAGCACTGTGGGTTCAGCACGAGATAATTCAACGGCGGTGAGAACAGGTTCAATAGTCTCTTCTCGCTCACCACGAATCCGGTTAAGCAGCCATGAGAACATGCGGATGCTCGTCTCTCCTAGCGATTCAACAATGGTTAACCAAGAGATCCCAGTTAGCAGCGTAAAACCTGCTCCCCATAGAAAAAGTAATACTAACGTGGAACCTAATAAGTTTAATGTAGGCAAGGCTAGGCTCGTCAGTACATCACCAATAACACCACCCGAAGAGAAATACCAAATATCATCAAAGTTAATATCAGCCAATCCGCAACTGGTTAAAATCAGAACAGTTAGGCCGAGTAAGCGCGTACCCCACAACACAAAATCTAAAGGATCATCGGCATCTCTTTTTCGTAGAAAAACCCAAGCAATCACCATCATAATAGGCGGGATAAGATAAGCCAGTGACCCAAATATGAAGAACAGCGTATCCGCAACCCAGGCCCCAATAACTCCACCAGCGTTTTGTATATCACTGCCCCAAGACGTTTGGGACCACGATGGGTCGGCAGGGTTAAAAGTAAGTAATGCGACAGAAAGAAGTGCAGAGGCAAGGACAGCGATGATCAGTCCGCATTCTTTAAGGCGTTGAGACCCATTCAAACGTGAAGACTGAGGCTCTTCACTCGTTTTAACAATAGTCTCAACTTTATTCGGGTTCTCTTTGAACATAAACCTAGATTCTGATTAGCGCCAATACGTAAATTTGATGAATAATTTAGCGATTGGTTTAAGTGGAAACAGTCCGAGCGGCAAAAGCCGCTCGGTTTGTTATGTAATTTAACCTATCAAGGTTAAAAACCCAATTAACGAAAGTCAGAATGTGGAAAGAAGTACCACTATTCAAACATTATCGAGTTTTTATAACCAATTGGTTGGTTTGCTTTACTTCTTCCATTACGACGTAGGTGCGCGTGTCGTTTACACCAGGTAAACGTAGCAACGTGTCGCCTAGCAGTTTTCGATACGCCCCCATGTCAGATACACGAGTTTTCAGCAGGTAGTCGAAATCACCAGAAACAAGATGACACTCTTGAATGTCATCCAGCTTTTGAACCGCAGTATTAAACTGCTCAAAAACATCAGGTGCACCACGATTCAACGTAATTTCAACAAATACCAAAAGCGAAGCATCAAGATATTGAGGATTCAACAACGCGGTATAACCGGTAATGAAACCTTGACGCTCTAAGCGACGTACACGCTCTAAACAAGGCGTTGGAGATAACCCAACCCGTTTAGACAATTCTACATTCGAAATACGACCATCTTTCTGCAGTTCATTAAGAATATTGCGATCGATACGGTCTAGATCCTTGGACGGCCTTTTATAGTTGTCTGCCATTTTTTATTCCACCTTATTACTTCCTTGCAAAAATATATACTACAACTTTTTAATATTCAGTATCAAATTTTACACATTCACATCTATACTAGTCATAAATTCGCAACAACAACCCAACATGCAGTTATAACAACCAAAAATATCTAAGGAGTTAGGATGATCATTGGAGTCCCTAAAGAAATCAAGAACCACGAATATCGTGTGGGTATGATTCCCGCGAGCGTGCGCGAACTTATCTCACACGGCCACCAAGTCTTTATTGAAACAAATGCCGGTTCCGGCATCGGCTTTTCAGACGATGATTACATCGCTGTAGGCGCATCCATTCTTCCTACTGCTTCTGACGTTTTTGAGAAAGCAGAAATGATAGTTAAGGTTAAAGAACCTCAGGCTGTTGAGCGTGCTATGCTCCGTGAAGGCCAAATTTTATTTACCTATTTACATCTAGCTCCAGATTTTCCACAAACTGAAGAGCTAATCAAGAGCAAAGCTGTCTGCATAGCCTATGAGACTGTAACAGATAATATGGGTCGCTTACCACTATTAGCACCAATGTCTGAAGTTGCGGGTCGCATGTCTATTCAAGCAGGTGCACAATGCTTGGAGAAATCACACGGTGGCAGTGGATTACTGATGGGCGGTGTACCAGGCGTAGCACCTGCTAAAGTGGTCGTTATCGGTGGTGGGGTTGTTGGCGCAAATGCTGCGCGTATGGCGGTTGGCCTACGTGCGGATGTCACCATTCTCGATCGTAGTGTCGATACATTACGCAAACTTGACGAAGAATTCCAAGGCCGTGCAAAAGTCGTTTATTCTACAAAAGATGCTATTGAGCAACATGTTCTAGAAGCTGACTTAGTTATCGGTGCTGTTCTTATTCCGGGGGCAGCGGCACCTAAGCTTGTCACCAAAGATCTTATTTCTCGCATGAAACCTGGCTCTGCGGTCGTCGATGTCGCCATTGACCAAGGTGGTTGTTTCGAAACTTCTCATGCAACAACACACGCTGACCCAACTTATATCGTTGACGAAGTTGTGCACTATTGTGTTGCCAATATGCCAGGTGCCGTTGCACGCACATCAACATTTGCTTTAAATAACGCTACTCTGCCTTACATTGTAAAACTGGCGAATAAAGGTTATCAACGAGCATTACTTGATGACAAAGGCTTCCTCGAAGGACTCAATGTTATCCATGGAAAAGTAACGTGCCAAGAAGTTGCCGAGAGTTTCTCTCTTGAGTATGTTGCACCTGAAGAAGCTATTGCAATGTTCAACTGATCGCGAGCTCTTATAGTTGCGTTCCGCTAAAATGGATAGAAAGTCAGGCTAATCATCTGGCTTTCTTTTAGCTGCTACTTCTTGAAAGCGTGGACCAGTATATTTCTAGGGGTGATTTCCCGTTCACAAAACTGCTCAATCGTTACTTTGTAACCATTCTCTTGCAAATAAATGGCTTTATCCAACACTAGCCATAGCTCAATGATGCGACGAAAGGCTTGCTGTACAAGACTCAGTCTTTCCATCTGCCAGAATCTATCCGTTCCCTTTTCTTCATAGTGTTTTAAATCCACATCGGCAGGAAACTCAATACTCTTTTGCGTGCAAGCCCATTGGCAGAAATTGCGAAATCCATCGGCTAACTGAGATTTTTTGATGCTCGGTACAGGACAATAATTTTGATAACCTAACTCTAGTCGCAAAAATAGATCAAAGCCTAAACGATACGTCATTTCCTGCTGACGGTGTCGTCGCACTCTCTCCCCCCCTGTTACCGTTTCTTGTAGGGGAATACGTAATTCACTTTGACTTAGTGCTAATGATGACGCTTGCCCCTCACTCGACATCGCTTGGTAGAGGGCTGCTTGAATTAGGTGGTAACAACAAGGTGAGAATGAAATAGCGGGTAGTTTTTTCGCTACTGAATACTCTAAAAGCCGAACGTGGAGGTCACCGCAAGCATGCAATGCTACAGCGTGTTGTGCTGGGTGAAATGCACACAGTGCCTCTGGCTGGAAGGCATCTCCTTGTATAAACTGCATCGGCAGAGCAAATGCATCCGCAATGGTTTGTCCAGCCTCACATAATGGCATTTGATACTCAAAGCTTGTCACTTTTTGTTTTGATTGAGCTGCCAGTATTCTTCCTAAAAAACCTTTACCTGAACACCATTCCAACCATTCCGTACCTTGGTGCTGATACAATAAAGCTGCGCTCATCGAACGAATTTGCTGTAATTTTCGGCCTGGAATTCCTGTTTCAAGATGGGAATCGCGAATAATTCGATGACTACGACGGGCTGGTCGAAGTTGTAACGAAGCGTGAACTTGATCTAACCCTTCAATGAACTCAGATAAATGAATAACCAATTCATTTGGCGACAATTTCAACGCTTCAATTTGTGAAAAGCTCAGAGAGCTTAACCACTGACCTAAAGGTTCATTGAATGAATGCCATGGCGAACCGGGCACAATACTCTGATGAAAAGGCTCAAATCGCCAAAAGTGTTGATTTTCGATTAAGAAAGCATCGAGCTGTTTAAATAATGTACGCATTCATCCCCCTAGAGTTGCTAATTTTAGGGGGAGAGTCATTAATTAGAAAGCGTTTCTCATTGAAAAGAGAAATCTCGAACAAACGAACTATTTAACGAACCGGTAATTCAATATCTTTAAACATCTCTTCTATCTCTATATTCGATTTCAAAGAGATGGCTCGCTCGACGACTGGACGGGTGAGATGAGGTGCAAAACGTTCCATAAAATCAAACATATAAGAGCGCAAGAATGTACCGCGTCGGAATCCAATGCTCGTTGTGCTGGCACCGAAAAGATGACTGGCATCAATAGCCACTAGGTCACTGTCACTTGCTTTATCAATGGCCATACTTGCGATAACACCAACGCCAATTCCCATGCGAACATAAGTTTTGATTACATCGGCATCCGTTGCGGTAAAAACCACTTTGGGAGTTAACCCTACACGGTTAAATGCCGTATCTAGCTCTGAGCGCCCGGTAAAGCCAAATACATAAGTGACTAGTGGATAGGCTGCCAAGTCTTCAATTGAAATGCGCTCTTTTTTGGCTAAAGCATGATCTTTAGGTACAACAATAGATCGATTCCAATGGTAACAAGGCAACATGACGGCGTCTTGATATAAGTGCAAAGCTTCTGTAGCAATAGCAAAGTTGGCAGTACCTTTGGCAACCGCTTCAGACATCTGACTTGGTGTCCCTTGGTGCATGTGTAGTGAAACTTTAGGATAGCGAGCAGTAAAGCCTTTGATGACATCTGGTAGAGCATAACGTGCTTGAGTGTGGGTAGTGGAGATATTCAGCGTGCCCATTTCTGGGTGGGTATGTTCACCAGCAACGGCTTTAATGCTCTCGACACGCGAAAGGATTTCCTGAGAAATTCGAATAATTTCTTCTCCAGCCCCAGTCACCTGAGTAAGGTGCTTACCGCTACGTTCAAATATTTGAATGCCTAACTCATCTTCAAGCAAACGTACCTGTTTACTAATACCCGGCTGAGAGGTATACAGACTTTCCGCAGTTGCTGAAACATTCAGGTTATGATTAACCACTTCAACAATGTATTTTAACTGCTGTAACTTCATTATTGGCCCCGCAATCCCTTATCAAAGATCCAGATCATACAATCATAGTTTATAATAATTAGTTATAACGCTTAACACTCTCAATTCAAAGCCTATAAGGTCAATACTTAACTAAAAAAGAGAGCATTTTGTGCAGTTGACTAAATTTTTGCCAAGCAACGCCCAATCTCATAAATAAAAAGCAGTTTTGACGTTTTAAAACAGGAATAATGAAAATAGTCGTTTTGAAGGTGTAGTGATAACTGAGGATCGTGTATCCTTAAATATCAACCGCTGAATTCTAAGAAAGATACGGATTTTATGAATATAGGTTTAATCATTGCTCTAGTTGCCGTTTTACTGGTATTGGTCCTTGGCTACAACATCATGCTCCAGTACAAAGTAAAGGTCGAGTCAGCAAAAAAGCAGGAATCGACTCGCTACATTGCGATTATTGATGCCACTGAAGATCTTATCGGGAACGCTCACCACATGCCTTTTAGTAAGGATTTATTGGTTTGCCTCAATAACCGCATTCTTGATGCTCTGCTTAATATGCATGAACTGGATCCCAAGAATAAACAATTAGTGCAACGAATTGAAAACATGAAAACACAGGTCAAAAACTTGCAAGAGAATCACCCTGGGGGAGACACTACAACGTTCAAAGTTCCAACCAGTGATAAGCAAGCCCTGATGATGTTGAAGTTGGTTAAACGCCTCAGAGATACGGTGCGCAGTGAACACAATAAAGGACGCTTTGAAACTCAGGCTTATGTCACTGAAAATGCGCGTCTAGAAACTATACAAGTTCGCATCAATATTGAAAATGTACTTAAACGAGCTAATGATTCAATCATGCGTGGGCAGCCAGGAACAGCAATACAATTATTGCGTAAAGGTTTGGATGTACTGAGTACCAAAAATGACGCTTACTCTAATCAAGCAAGAGAAAAATTGCAGTCAATGTATGATGATTTAGAGAAACGCCGCCAAACTAAAAGTGCCGCAGACCTTCAAGTCATGGAAGACAAAGAGAGAAATAGTGATATGGATGCTCTCTTTGGCGAAAAGAAAAAGTGGTAATATACCACCTCGATTTAATTCTAATTTTGAAGGTCGCAAACGCGGCCTTTTTTACACAGTAACGACATGATAAACAAAACAACAATCCAATCCCTATTAGAGCCTATTCACCAATTTTTGCAATGTGAAACCCCCGATGAATGGGTAGAAGAGGCTCGTAAACCCAGCAATTTGAAAATCATTCTTCTCGATCATTTACTCTGTGAGCTGAAGGCTGGGCAATCAGCGATGTATCTGATTCGCAAATACGCTGTTGATCAACAAAGTGCACTTACCCTCTTAGATTGGTTCAAACCTTATGAAGATTTTGCTTATCGCCATATCGGCTCCATGGAAACCCTTAAGGGCAAAAGTAATATTTCCAAGATGATTATGGCTAAGTCAAACTCTCCTTATAGCCAAGATTTGATCGACAAAATGGTTCTGCTGATTAAAGAAGAGCTTCACCACTTCTATCAAGTACTCGAAATTATGCATTCCCGTGGCATTGAATATGAGTCAATACCAGCGAGCCGATATGCAAAAGGGCTGCTATCGCATATGACAACACATGAACCTAATACCTTGATTGATAAACTCATTATTGGCGCCTATATTGAGGCCCGTTCTTGTGAGCGATTTGCAAAACTTGCTCCGCATTTAGATGAAGACATTGCAAAATTCTACATTTCATTATTGCGCTCCGAAGCAAGACACTATCAAGATTACCTAGCGCTAGCAGAGCAAGTTGCAGGTAAAGATATTAGCGAGCGAGTCAATTATTTCGGCCAAGTTGAAGCTGATTTGATCACCACAATAGATAATGATTTTAAGTTTCACAGTGGTCGTCCCGCTTCAAACTGATTAAGCGCATAATAATAAGCCCTACCGAAGTAGGGCTATCACTGATAAAATTTTCACTTTGAATCTTCATTAACTAAAGTCGCGGTAATTTACGCCAGCAGTCAATTTAGCGACGGTTTATCCCTTTATTATCATCCGCGCGGAAAAAGACTTTCATTGATCGCTTTTAAAACAGCATCAGGCTGCACAGACTGCGTGATTGGGCGACCAATAACTAAGTAGTCAGATCCCGCTTTGATAGCCTCATATGGTGTCATGATGCGTTTTTGATCGCCTACTTCAGCCCCTACAGGACGGATCCCAGGAGTAATTAGCTTGAAATCATGACCAAAGCTACCTTTAAGCACTGTGGCTTCTTGCGCAGAGCAAACCACACCATCTAGGCCTGAGTTTTTGGTAAGACTTGCAAGTCGCATGACGTGTTCTTGTGGAGTCGTATCAATGCCAATACCACGCAAATCGCTCTGCTCCATGCTCGTTAAGACCGTCACCGCAATCAACAATGGCTTATCGTTACCATAAGGTTCTAGAATTTCACGCGAAGCTGTCATCATTCTCTCTCCACCACTTGCATGAACATTGACCATCCATACACCAAGTTCGGCGGCTGCTCTTACGGCTTTAGAGCATGTATTAGGAATATCATGAAACTTAAGGTCTAAAAATACTGAAAAACCACGCTTATGAAGTTCGCGCACAAAATCTGGACCAAACAGTGTAAACATCTCCTTACCTACTTTTAGTCGGCAAGAATTAGGGTCGATTTTATCGACAAATGCTAAAGCTTCATCTTGTCTATCATAGTCCAACGCGACAATCACTTTCTGGTCTTTCATTATTACTCCTAACAGTATTGAACCTAAAAAAAAGCAGCTTATTAGCTGCAAATTCTTTTTCGAGTTAACGGATTAACTCTGATGAATCATTCTCCATCTAGCCCACGAATGGGTTTGATTGACCCCCAATTTTTACAAGAAGGACAGTGCCAATATAAAGAATGGGTAGAGAAACCACATTTTCTACACCGATAATGGGGCTTCACTTTAAGCTGCTCTCCCACCAGTTTCTGCAATGTAGACAAACTATCTTTAGCTCTTCCCTCTTCAGCATCGGCTAGATGATAATCAATTAAACGATAAAAGCCTTTCATCGTTGGATTTTTTACGAGTTGCCTAGTTAGCAAGTCTTGAGCTGCACCAACGCCTTCATGTTGTGCAACTAACTGTGCAAGCATCAACTCAGCCGATACACCCGCTTCTTTTTCTATACATTCTCTTAAGAACTCGACCAAGTGCTGTTCTTGGCCAATGTGGTGGTAACAGTCTGCTAGAGTAGGAAGGATTTCACCTATAAAATCAATATCTTGCTCTAAAACCATCTGCATGTATTTAATCGTATGCTGATAATCTTCACGCTCAAGGTATAACTTCCCTAAAGAGATGGTAGCACGCACACATTTAGGGTCTTCGCTTAATGCCTTCTTAAAATTCTGAATCGCCTTGCTATCGTTACCATCTGCTTTTTCTTGCATAGCGAGTTCACACCAAAAATGAGCAATCACACTACGCATTCTCTTGCGGCCTAATTTCACCAAATCATAGGCGTAATCAATGGCTTTATGCCATTCGCGGGTTTGTTGATAAATAGCGACGAGTTGCTGTAATGCACCTTCACGGTGTTCAGGTTCATCCACTAACTGCTCAAAAATTCTCTCAGCGCGATCAAGGAAGCCAGACACCATATAGTCTTTTGCCAACTGTTGCAGAGCGAGATTTTTTTGGTCAATGGTTAAACTCGAACGAGATATCAGATTTTGGTGAATACGAATAGCACGATCGACCTCTCCTCTTGAACGAAATAGGTTGCCTAACGCCAAGTGAGTATCAATGGTTTCATTATCGACCTGAAGCAGTTCAATGAAGTGATCAACCGCTTTATCTGATTGATCAGAAAGCAGTAAATTAAGCCCCGTAACATATTGACGGGATATTTGGTGAGAATGCTTCTGCTTGTCTTGCTGGGCACTACGATTGCCCATATACCATCCGTAAGCGGCTGCTATTGGCAATAACAAGAAGAGAATTTCTAACATTAAGTCAGCCTTTATTCCATTCTAAGCTTTACTTGTAACGGCATTTTTTTCAGCCGTCTGTTTCTTCAGCTGCTTATTTAGCTTTCGCAGCTGTAACTGAGATTTAAAATAAAAGCTACTGCCAATTAACCAAGCTAAAGCAAAACCTGAGACAAACACTACACCAAGTAAAGTAGATAGGTGGAATTCACCTTGAGCGAGTAAGTAATTAAAAGTCACAACCACTTGATTTTGTGCACCTAATGCTAAAGCAATCAAAAAAAGCGCAACAATGAGAACGATTTTTATAATTTTCATAAGCCATTACCTATCCAGTATTGATCTGGTCTGATTATGCAGGAAAATGACTTCACAAACCACGTCTATCTATAGATAGATATCATAAAAAAACGGCATCCCAACTGTATGCCGCTTCTCAAAATAGGTTCTAAATAACAAATTTAGAGGCTCTCATTAACTCGCTCACGCAACTCTTTGCCTGGTTTAAAATGAGGTACAAACTTTCCGTCTAATACCACTTTATCACCAGTTTTAGGGTTACGTCCCACCCGAGGCTCACGATAGTGCAAAGAGAAACTACCAAATCCGCGAATTTCAATTCGCTCTCCGCTCTCCAAAGTTGATGCCATGTGTTCAAGAATATCTTTCACTGCATCTTCAATTTCTTTAGCAGATAGGTGCGTTTGCTCAGCACAGAGTCTTTCTATCAATTCAGACTTAGTCATAGTTTCCCTCATTACTTGCTTATCAAAGTAGGCACTAACCGAAAAAAAAGGAGCCTTTCGGCTCCTTCTAGCGAGTTAGATTATTCGCCTTTAGCAGCCTTGAATGCATCTGCCATAGCATTACCGAACGCACCTTCATCAGTTTTGTTCAGAGTAGCCATTGCTTCTTGCTCATCAGCTTCATCTTTAGCTTTGATAGATAGGTTGATTACGCGGTTCTTACGGTCTACACCAGTAAATTTCGCTTCAACGCTATCACCAACGCTTAGGATTAGAGACGCATCTTCAATACGGTCACGCGATACTTCAGAAGCACGGATGTAACCTTCAACGCCGTCTACAAGTTCAATTGTAGCACCTTTCGCGTCAACTGCAGTAACAGTACCGTTAACTAGAGTACCTTTTTTGTTATCTGCAACGTATGCATTGAACGGGTCGTTTTCCATTTGCTTAACACCAAGAGAAATACGCTCACGCTCTGCGTCTACTGCTAGAACAACTGCAGAGATTTCATCGCCTTTCTTGTAATCACGTACCGCTTCTTCTCCTGCAACGTTCCAAGAGATATCAGATAGGTGAACAAGACCGTCGATGCCGCCGTCTAGACCGATAAAGATACCGAAGTCAGTGATAGACTTGATCTTACCAGTAACTTTGTCGCCTTTAGCTTGTGCTTCAGCGAATGACTGCCATGGGTTAGCTTTACACTGTTTCAGACCTAGAGAGATACGACGACGCTCTTCGTCGATATCAAGAACCATAACCTCAACTTCGTCGCCAACATTAACAACTTTAGATGGGTGGATGTTCTTGTTAGTCCAATCCATTTCAGAAACGTGTACTAGACCTTCAACGCCTTCTTCGATTTCAACGAAGCAGCCGTAGTCAGTTAGGTTCGTTACACGACCAGATAGTTTGTGACCTTCTGGGTAACGCTTAGCGATTGCTACCCATGGATCTTCGCCTAGTTGCTTAAGACCTAGTGATACGCGAGTACGCTCACGATCGAACTTAAGAACTTTAACTAGGATTTCGTCACCAACGTTAACGATTTCTGATGGGTGCTTAACGCGTTTCCATGCCATATCTGTGATATGTAGAAGACCGTCAACACCACCAAGATCAACGAATGCACCGTAGTCAGTAAGGTTCTTAACGATACCTTTAACTTCAGTTCCTTCTTGTAGAGTTTCAAGAAGTTCGTCACGCTCAACGCTGCTTTCTGATTCGATAACAGCACGACGAGAAACAACAACGTTGTTACGCTTCTGGTCTAGCTTGATAACTTTGAACTCTAGCTCTTTGTTTTCTAGGTGAGCAGTGTCACGGATAGGACGTACGTCTACTAGAGAGCCTGGAAGGAAAGCACGGATACCGTTTAGTTCAACAGTGAAACCGCCTTTAACTTTACCGTTGATGATACCAACAACAGTTTCAGCTTCTTCGTAAGCTTTCTCAAGAACGATCCAAGCTTCGTGACGCTTAGCTTTCTCACGAGAAAGTTGAGTTTCACCGAAACCATCTTCAACAGCGTCAAGAGCTACGTCTACTTCAGAACCAACTTCAACTTCAAGTTCGCCAGCAGCGTTCTTGAATTGTTCAGCAGGGATAGCAGACTCAGACTTAAGACCAGCATCTACAAGAACGAAACCGTTCTCGATAGCTACTACAGTACCTTTAACGATAGTACCTTGTTGAAATTCAGTTTCGTTTAAAAACTCTTCAAAGAGTTGAGCAAAAGATTCAGTCATTTATTTAATCTTCAATAATTAAACTTCCATGGGTATCCTACCGCATGGGGTTATTAAATTCGCCAGTCATCATCCTTGCGACCAACGCTCTTACCTAACAGAACTATTCTGCTAGCTTAGATTCGGTATATTGTAATGCTTTTTCTACAACTTCGTCGATAGACATTGAAGTTGAATCAAGCAATAGCGCATCCTCAGCAGGTCGTAATGGAGCCACTGGGCGGTTACGATCTCGATCGTCACGCTCTTGGATTTCGCTTAAAAGGGCGTCAAATTTAACATCTAGGCCCTTGAGTTGCAACTGCTTAAAGCGGCGCTGAGCACGCTCTTGCGCACTCGCGTCTAAGAATATCTTTACTTCAGCTTGTGGGAATACAACGGTCCCCATATCACGCCCATCAGCAACTAGGCCTTGCTCTTTGGCAAAAGCACGCTGACGGCGCAGTAACGCTTCACGCACTCGAGGTAAAGCCGCTACTTTTGATGCTGCCATGCCGGTTTCTTCTTTGCGTAGCTCTTTAGATACGTCTTCACCTTCCAAGATAACTTTCACTAAGTCACCTTCCGCCAAAAACTGAACATCCAAATGCGTTGCTAAAGGCACGAGAGCATCTTCTGATTCTGTGTCAACTCCGTGGTGAATAGCGGCGAGTGCAAGCACACGGTATATTGCCCCAGAATCTAATAAATGAAAGCCTAATTTTTTAGCCAACAACATACAAAGTGTGCCTTTACCAGCACCACTTGGTCCATCAACGGTTATAACCGGTGTATGAGAGGACATGATTTACTCCAATTCGTTTTAGTGCGACACATTGCTCGCTTTTGTCGGCGACAAATTATAGTGCTTATCCAGTAAAGGTGCTAGGAAGGAATGTTGATGTGTCTGAAATAGTGCAATAAAAAGTAGTGAAGAGGAGCTCTTCATATAGCCCCTCATTATTAATTTATGCCAAACTATAATAAAATTCTGTCTTCATTTTTTTGAACGATGGCATTACCGATTCCTTTTACTTGACTCAGTTGTTCCTTCGTTTTAAACGCTCCATTTTGCTCTCGATAGTCGACTATCGCTTGTGCTTTTTTTAAACCAACACCTTTTAATAAATCAGCGAGCTCTTGGGCGGATGCTTGGTTTATATTGACGGTAATTTCTATACCTTGATAAGTGTCTGCAACTTCTTCGGATGCAAAGGTAGGTGTAAGTGGCAGTAATAAGCTTAAAACGAGTAACCATAGTTTCGATTTCATCTGAGTATCTCCTTGTTGTCAGTTCAGTCACCTCTATACTAACGACTTAAAAAACACATTCAGATGCATAAAGCCAAAAATTAAAATGGGCTACATCTGCAGCCCATTTTGAGTTTCATATCAGTTACATTGCTAGTAACTATTGGCTCACAACATAGTACTCAATATCCGTATTCTTACGTAAGATACTTAGCATTCCCGCAAGGTCTTGTTGGCTACCCATTCGTTCTAGCTGAGCACCAATTTGATCGTTGTACTCTGGTGTAACTTTTGACTCAACTTTATCAAGCTCAATAATGACGACATCACCATTTGCCGCTTTTGCTTGCCCGTAAATCACGCTATCCGTTACTGGTTTAGGTAATGAGAAAACGGTATTAGCAAGTGGTGAACTGCGATCAATCATTTCTGCCTCACCAAATTCCAGAGCGTTCTGTTCGAGCAGAGATCGATCTCCATTTTGTAGTGAAGCGACGAGTTTTTCGCCCAACTCCGTTGCCTGTTGCTCACCTTTCACTTTTGAAAGTTGAGTAACCACTTGTTCTTTAACCTCAGATAACGGCAGTACCATTTGCTCACGAGCATCGTTAACACGAACCACAATAACGTGCTCAGGCGCAACTTCTATCACCTCAGAATTTAGGCCATCCTCTTTTACTTCTGGGCTTAAAATCGCTTGTAGCACCGCTGGTGTCAACAACAATTCTGGCGCATCTTGTTGTGAAATAAAGTCAGTAGTTTGGATGGTTGCAGAAATCGCTTTAGCGGCATCATCTAAAGAATCTGGAAATTCAAACGCTACTTTTTCTAATTCACTTTGGAGTTCATAGAATTTATCGACCGCTTTTTGATCTTTTAGCTCTGTTTTAATTTCAGAAGCAACTTGCTCATAAGGTTGGGCAACCGAGTCTTTCACTTCATCTAAACGAATGATGTGGTAACCAAATTCAGATTTAACTAAACCTGTTACATCTCCGACATTTTGAAGTGCGAATGCTGCTTCTTCAAAAGCAGGATCCATCACATCACGTTCAATCCAGCCTAGGGATCCCCCCTCTTCTGCGCTACCAATATCTTCAGATTTCTCTTTTGCTAACGTCGCAAAATCCGCACCTGCATTGAGTTCATCAAGTATTGCTTGCGCTTTGGCTTCATCGTCACCTTGTACCAGAATATGACTCACTTTACGTTGAGCTTGTGTTGAGTACTTATCCAGATGCTCTTGGTAATACTTTTTCGCCTGCTCTTCAGAAACGGCCATTTGCTCTTTCAACTGTTCAGCCGAAAGTTCTATATACGCAACTTTCACCTGTTCAGGTCGAGTGTAACGATCTGGATTCTGTTGGTAATATTGTTCAATGTCTTCTTCTGTTAATTCTACTCCTTTAGCAAACTCATCAAGAGATAGCGTTAACGAACGAATATTACGTGTTTGAGAGATAAGTTGACTTTGCTCATCAATTTCACCAGGAAGAATAAACTCACTGCCTTGAATAGCGCTCAATAGTTGGTTACGAACCAAGTCACGACGTAGATATTCAGCAAAACTTTCTGGCGAAAAACCGGCACGACGAAGCGCTGCTTGGTAGATTTCTTGATCAAATTTTCCGTCAACTTGAAACTGAGGCATATCAATAATCATTTGACGAACCTGAGCATCGCTGACTCGTAAACCTAACGACTGAGCATGCTGCTCAAGTAGTAGGTCGTTGATCATACGGTCAAGTACAGATTTACGGAAAGACTCTACATAGCTTGGATCAGCCAACAAATTAGCAAAGTAGTCACCTAATTGGGACTGCATGCGATTGCGCTCATTTTGATATGCTTGCTCAAAGTCTCCACGACCAATCTCAGTATTGCCAACTTTTGCTGCAGCATTGTTGCTACCACTGACTAGGTAACTACCTACACCTGCGAAGATGAATGATAAAATAATCATTCCTAAAATAATTTTCACCGCGATGCTGTTCACGCCTTCGCGTAATCGATCCATCATAATCTAACTGCTCTCCGGATAAGAAGCTTCACACTTCAGCCTAAAAATTTGAATAGCGCGATAATATCAGAAAAAGAAATGCGCATCAGTAGGATGCGCATAATTTCAAAAGGTTCGAATTAATTTTGCCTACCAATGGCAAAAAAAGACGATTTTGATTAGTTACAAGCGTCTTTAAGAGCTTTACCTGCTTTAAATGCAGGAACTTTTGCTTCAGCAATTTGAATTTCTTCACCCGTTTTTGGGTTACGACCTGTGCGTGCGGCACGAGTACGAACACTAAATGTACCAAAGCCAACAAGAGCAACTTGGTCACCAGACTGAAGAGTACCACTTACCGCTTCGATGAATGCATCAAGAGCACGACCTGCAGATGCTTTAGAGATGTCAGCGTTATCTGCGATTTTTTCTACTAATTGTGTTTTATTCACTGTGTTTCCCCTTAGTGTCACCAGTTATAATTTTTTAATGGTGACTTTTCCGTTCCATTAAGTTCCTAAACTAGCTTGAAGCCTTATCGTGTCTGGGCTGCAAGCTATAGTGGGTTACGTTAGCGCCCAAAAAAAACGCTGACAAGCCTTTTTAAGCCTATCAGCGCAATCTTTTACTTATTTTTGCTACACATCACTATTTTTTAGCGTCAAACTCAACCCCTGATGGGTCTCGCTCCAGTGCAACCTTTAAAACCTCATCAATCCATTGAACTGGAATGACTTTTAGATCGGCAATAACGTTGTCAGGAATCTCTTCCAAATCACGCTCGTTATCTTTCGGGATCAGTACCGTGGTAATACCACCGCGATGCGCTGCCAACAGTTTTTCTTTCAAACCACCAATCGGAAGCACTTCACCACGCAAGGTTATTTCCCCTGTCATCGCCACTTCAGCTTTAACTGGGTTCCCCGTGAGGCTTGAAACAAGCGCAGTACACATAGCGATACCAGCACTTGGACCATCTTTCGGTGTCGCACCTTCTGGCACGTGAACGTGAATATCACGTTTTTCGTAAAAATCTGGGTTAATCCCTAATTTCTCAGCACGAGCTCGAACCACAGTCATCGCTGCTTGAATCGACTCTTGCATCACATCACCCAAAGAACCAGTTTGGGTGAGTTTACCCTTACCTGGCATTGATTCAGTTTCAATCGTTAAGAGGTCACCGCCCACTTCAGTCCACGCAAGACCTGTTACTTGACCAATACGATTGCTGTCATCCGCTTTACCGAAGTCACAACGTTGTACACCAAGGAACTCTTTCAAATTCTCTTGATTTACTACAACGGTTTTTATCTCTTTATTCAACAAGATATTTTTAACAGCTTTACGACAGATTTTTGAAATCTCACGCTCTAAACTACGCACGCCGGCTTCGCGAGTATAGTAACGGATGATGCCAATGATTGCTGAATCTTCAATGACGATTTCATGCGCTTTTAAGCCATTACGTTCTATCTGTTTGGTAACCAGGTGACGCTTAGCAATGTTCAGTTTTTCGTCTTCGGTATAACCAGAAAGACGGATCACTTCCATACGGTCAAGAAGTGGTCCCGGAATGTTCATTGAGTTTGACGTGGCAACAAACATAACGTCCGAAAGATCATAATCGACTTCAAGGTAATGATCGTTAAAGGTGCTATTTTGTTCCGGATCAAGTACTTCAAGTAATGCAGATGAAGGATCACCACGCATATCTGAAGACATTTTGTCAATTTCATCCAATAGGAATAGCGGGTTCTTAACACCAACTTTTGCCATTTTTTGGATCAATTTACCTGGTAGTGAACCAATGTAAGTTCGGCGATGACCTCGAATTTCAGCTTCATCACGAACACCACCCAGAGCCATACGCGTGTACTTACGCCCAGTGGCAGCAGCAATAGAGCGACCCAATGAGGTTTTACCGACACCAGGAGGCCCAACAAGGCAAAGGATTGGACCTTTTAACTTGTTGATACGACTTTGTACCGCAAGATACTCTAAAATACGCTCTTTCACTCGTTCTAGACCGTAGTGATCAGAATTGAGGATCTCTTCTGCTTTCGTTAAGTCCTTCTTAACTTTAGAGCGTTTTGTCCACGGGACATTAACCATCCAGTCGATATAGCTACGTACCACTGTCGCTTCAGCAGACATTGGAGACATCATTTTCAATTTCTGAAGCTCTTGCTCTGTCTTCTCTCGCGCTTCTTGCGGCATTTTTGATTCATCAATTTTCTTTTTCAGCGTTTCAAATTCGTCAGGTGCATCATCCATATCACCCAATTCTTTTTGAATCGCTTTCATTTGCTCATTGAGATAATACTCACGCTGAGACTTTTCCATCTGTTTTTTAACGCGGCCACGAATTCGTTTTTCAACCTGTAGTAGGTCAATTTCCGACTCCATCTGCCCCATTAGGAATTCCAGACGCTCGCTGATATCAATAATTTCTAAGACTTTTTGTTTATCAACCAGCTTTAACGGCATGTGCGCAGCAATGGTGTCAGCAAGACGAGCGGCTTCATCGATACCATTCAATGAGGTAAGTACTTCTGGTGGAATTTTCTTATTTAGTTTAATAAAACCATCGAACTGGTTAATAGCACTACGTACTATGACTTCCTGCTCTCTTTCGTCCAGTTCAGGAGTAATAAGATACTGTGCTTCAGCTGAGAAAAAATCACCTTCAACAAAGCGGTCTATTTTCGCTCGTTGCTGACCTTCCACCAATACTTTGACAGTGCCGTCAGGTAGTTTGAGGAGTTGTAAAATGGTAGCAACAGTTCCAACGTCAAATAGATCTTCTATCGTTGGTTCATCAGTTTCTGCTTTTTTCTGTGCCACTAATAGAACTTGTTTGTTGTTGTCCATTGCCGCTTCAAGACATTGGATAGATTTTTCTCTACCAACAAACAAAGGAATAACCATATGAGGATAAACCACCACATCACGTAGAGGCAGTACGGGGATTTCGATACGCTCGGAACGCTCCAAGTTCATATTATTCTCTCTTCCGCTTTAACTTATTACCGAGTATATGGGGGCTAACTAACTGGATTCAATAACAGAATAAAAAAAAGGAGGTATTTGCTACCTCCTTTAAATATTTATCTCTGTGTTTTACTCTGCGCCTGCTGCTTGGCTCTCATTTGCGCTGTAAATTAGCAGCGGTTCAGATTCACCATTGATTACAGATTCATCGATTACCACTTTACTAACATCCGATACAGATGGAAGCTCATACATGGTATCGAGCAAGACACCTTCTAAAATTGAACGTAAACCACGCGCACCAGTCTTGCGATTCATTGCTTTTTTCGCAATCGCTCGCAATGCATCTTCACGGAATTCAAGTTCGACATTCTCTAACTCGAATAGTGCAGCGTATTGCTTAGTCAGTGCGTTTTTAGGCTCGCACAAGATTTGAATCAGCGCTTCTTCATCAAGTTCAGTCAGTGTAGCCGTAACAGGAAGACGGCCAATGAATTCAGGGATTAACCCGTATTTCACCAAATCTTCTGGCTCAACTTGAGTGAACAGCTCGCCAATGGTCTTAGTTTCATCTTTGGAACGAACTTCCGCTCCAAAGCCAATACCTGAACCTTTAGCAACGCGTTGATCAATTACTTTATCTAAACCAGCAAATGCACCACCACAGATAAATAGAATCTTAGATGTGTCTACTTGCAGAAATTCTTGCTGCGGATGCTTACGTCCACCTTGTGGTGGTACAGAAGCAACAGTACCTTCAACCAATTTCAATAGCGCTTGCTGAACCCCTTCACCCGATACATCTCGTGTAATCGATGGGTTTTCAGCTTTACGAGAAATCTTATCGATTTCATCGATGTACACAATACCGCGTTCGGCTTTAGCAACATCGTAATCACACTTCTGAAGTAGTTTTTGGATGATGTTTTCGACATCTTCCCCTACATAACCCGCTTCTGTTAGTGTGGTTGCATCTGCCATCGTGAACGGTACATCTAGGAAACGAGCCAGTGTTTCTGCCAGTAGTGTTTTACCACTACCCGTTGGGCCAATAAGCAAAATATTACTCTTGCCAAGCTCAACCCCTTCACTTGTCGTATCACCGTTACGTAAACGCTTGTAGTGGTTATATACTGCAACTGCAAGCACTTTTTTCGCGTGTTCTTGGCCAATCACATAGTCATCAAGATGTTCACGAATCTTACGTGGCGTAGGTAACGCCTCAGATTCCTTTTTAGGCAGAACATCTTTAATCTCTTCACGGATGATGTCGTTGCATAAATCAACGCATTCATCACAAACGTAAACAGAAGGACCGGCGATCAGCTTGCGAACTTCGTGCTGGCTTTTACCACAGAAAGAGCAGTACAACAGCTTGCTACTACCGCTCTCTTTGCTTTTGTCTGTCATTCGCTAACCTCTTAGCCTTTACTCTTAATGGTTTGAGTGTAACTCAAATTAAGCCAAAATGCGTGAATAATTATGATAACTGTTACTCGCCACGTTTGCTTAAAATCGAATCAACTAAACCGTATTTAACCGCTTGGTCTGCTGACATAAAGTTATCACGGTCAGTATCACGTTCAATCACTTCTAGTGGTTGACCTGTGTGCTCAGCCAATAGTTTGTTGAGTTTTTGTTTGATGGTCAAAATTTCTTGAGCGTGGATCTGAATATCAGAGGCTTGACCTTGGAAACCACCCAACGGTTGGTGGATCATCACTCGTGAATTAGGTAACACAAAACGTTTACCTGGCGCGCCCCCCGCCAATAGAAATGCCCCCATAGAACAAGCTTGACCCATACATACCGTACTCACATTAGGCTTAATGAACTGCATGGTGTCATAAATTGACATCCCTGCGGTTACGCTACCACCTGGGGAGTTAATGTATAAGAAAATATCTTTGTCAGGGTTTTCTGATTCTAAAAACAGCAATTGTGCAACGACAAGATTTGCCATTTGGTCTTCAACTTGACCTGTCAAGAAAATCACTCGTTCTTTAAGCAAGCGGGAATAAATATCGTATGAGCGCTCACCACGGGAAGTCTGCTCAACCACCATGGGTACTAGCGCGTCAATAATTGGCGACATTGCGTTTTTTTCTTGGTAGCTCATATTGTTATGTCCCTAAAATAAATGGCCCGGATGATGGGTATCACGCGGACCATTGTTAGCAGAATAGTTAACGTTAAGTCAACCACCTACGCTACATATTGCTTATTAAGCAGGTTGTTGGTTCATTAGCTCGTTGAAGCTAACGGCTTTCTCAGAAACCTGTGCTTTAGCGATGATCGCGTCGATTGCTTGCTCTTCAAGAGCAACATTGCGCATGTTGTTCATCATTTGCTCGTTTTGAGCATAGTAAGCCATTACTTCAGCAGGATCTTCGTAAGCAGTCGCCATCTCTTCGATTAGCGCTTTTACTTTCTCATCATCCGCTTTTAGCTCTTCAGTTTTGATCACTTCGCCAAGAAGAAGACCAACAACTACACGACGTTTAGCTTGTTCTTCGAACAATTCACGTGGAAGTTGCGCTGCCGCTTCAGGGTTGCCACCAAAACGTTGTGCAGCTTGTTGGCGTAGCACACCGATTTCTTGGTCAATAAGTGCAGAAGGAACGTCAATGTCGTTCTCTTTCACTAGGCCTTCGATCGCTTGCTCTTTGATGCGGTTCTTAACAGCTTGCTTAAGCTCACGCTCCATATTTTTGCGAACTTCAGCTTTAAGCGCTTCAACACCGCCTTCAACAACACCGAATTTAGCAACAAACTCATCGCTTAATTCTGGTAGCTCACGAGTTTCTACTTTGTTGATCTTGATTGCGAATTTCGCCGCTTTACCTTTTAGGTTTTCAGCGTGGTAATCTTCTGGGAAGTTTACGTCGATTTCGAATTCCATGCCTTTAGTTTTGCCAACGATACCGTCTTCAAAACCAGGAATCATGCGACCTGCACCCATTTCTAGTGGGAAGTTTTCAGCTTTACCGCCTTCAAATTCAACACCGTCGATTGAACCAACGAAATCGATAGTTGCGCGAGAACCGTCTTCAACTGCTGCATCAACTTCAACCCACGTAGCTTGTTGCTTACGTAGCGTTTCTAGCATTTCAACAACATCTTCTTCTTTAACTTCAACCGCTGGTTTTTCAACAGTGATGCTTTCTAGACCTTTCAACTCAACTTCTGGGTAAACTTCAAAAGTTGCAGTGAAAACAAGATCTTGACCTTCTTCAGTAGCAACTGGAGCAAAAGTCGGAGCACCTGCTGGGTTGATCTTTTCTTTTACGATTGCTTCGATGAAGTGACGTTGCATTACTTCGCCCATCACGTCTTGACGTACCGCTTTACCGTACATTTGAGCAACCATTTTCATTGGAACTTTGCCTTTACGGAAACCATCGAAACGACGATTTTTCGCGATGTTGCGTAGTTCAGCTGTAACTGCATCTTCAATGTTAGCAGCAGGAACAGTAATATTCAGACGGCGCTCTAGGCCTTCTAGCGTTTCAACAGTAACTTGCATTATTTATAAACCTCAAAACTGGCTCAGTATTTCTGAGCATCATGAGCCGTAAGCTAGGCTATCGCCTGGTGCTTGGCTGCATCCTTGTGTTGTGTTCTATCCGAACACTTCAATTAAAATGAGCGTCGACATCTGAAGCGAAAACACCCAAACATCGGACTAATGAGCGATATCTTTACCAACCTAGGTCAAAAAGGTATCTCCGATTAGTCTCAGGACAGAAAATTTAGACGCGACATTCTACCGACCTGAACCAGTGCTGTCGAGCCAATCACCGCTTGGAGATGATTCAATGCCCTAAATTGCCTATCGAGTGCTAAAAATTCCATCAACATGGAAAAGCACAGTTTTGAAATGGGGACAATAAAGGCTTTTTCAAGGGAATCGAGGCTTTTTTTATCTCAGAAGTGTAAAAAGAGATCTTGCTCCTGTTTTGTGCCGCACTATTGAACTCTTTTTAAACAAAAAAACATCGAAAACCAGTAGACTTATCGTGTTCAGAAATGGATTTTCTTAATCACAACCGCAGCTGCAATAAAAGAGTAACCAAGGATGCTAGCGATTCGCCGTGTCAGTCTAATTTTTGTAATACTGTTCGTGTTGATAACAGCACTGGGTGCTCACCTTACCTGGCAATACAGTTATCAAAACTTATTAATTGAACATCAAGCTCAACTTGATCGTTTCTCTAGCCATATCACGGCTAAACTCGATAAATATGCGCACATACCAAGATTGCTCTCTAAAGATAAGGAGCTAATCGATGCATTAAACAGCCCTAACAATAGTGCCCAGATAGAAATCACTAATCGCTACTTGGAGCAAGTCAATGAAGTCATTCAAGCGGCCGATACGTATCTCATCGATCAATATGGCAATACCATAGCTTCAAGTAACTGGAACCTTGATCGCTCTTTTATCGATCGCAATTTTGCTTGGCGGCCTTATTTTAAAGCGGCTATTACGGGCCAGGAGAGTCAATATTTTGCGCTAGGCTCGACATCTGGCCAACGCGGTTACTATTATTCTTACCCTGTCATCTATGCGGCGGATGTAATAGGTGTAGTGGTGGTTAAAATGGATCTATCGGCCATTGAAGAAAACTGGCAGAGCAAGCAAAGCTACTTTGTAGCAACCGACAGCAACAACATTATTTTTATGTCCAGTAAACCACAATGGCTGTTTAAAAGCGTGGATACGTTGACCGATAGTCAACGATTATTAGTACAAAATAGTCGCCAGTACCTTGAAACTTCGATTCGTTCTCTCGGTTTAGTGGGTGACTTTACCGCTCCAGTTTCTGAATGGCAAAACCCACATCAAGGTTGGTTCAAAGGCGACTTCATTGTCTCTACACGTGCTTTGCCTAATGTTTCGCTCAATATCCGCGTGTTATCGCCGAAGATGAATATTTTTTGGGATAGCTTTGCCTTTGCCCTGATCTCTAGCATGGTATTTGCCATCATCTATTTAGCGCTCCTGCTCATCCATCACCGTCAACTCAAACAGCGCCAGATCGAACACTTGCAATCAGAAGCCAAGCAAAAACTCGAATTTTTAGTGATGGAAAGAACCTCAGAGCTGCACGCAGAAATTGCCGAACGAAGTAAGACTGAAGTAATGCTAAGACAAACTCAAGATGAATTGATCCAAGCCGCTAAGCTTGCGGTATTAGGAGAAATGTCCGCCAGCATTAGCCACGAACTCAATAATCCACTCGCCGCCATTCGAAGTTTTGCCGACAATGGACGCCGCTTTTTGGCAACGGGCAAGCCCGAAAGAACCGATGATAATCTTGCTCGCATTTCTGCGCTAACTGAACGCATGGCAAAAATCAGCGAACAGCTTAAATCGTTTGCGCGCAAAAGTGCAACGGATGAGAAAGTCATTGCACAATTATTACCGATTATTTTATCGACTAAAGAGTTGATGCAGCCTCAATTCAAGTCGCACTTAATTCAGTTTCATAGTGAATTACCCAACCAGCCCATTCTAGTCAGAGTAAACCCTATCCAATTAGAACAAGTATTGATTAACTTACTCACCAATGCCGTTCAAGCTGTTGATGAACAAAAAGAAAAGTGTGTTCACTTAACAACAGAAATCCATCAGGATTACGTTACTATTCATATTGATGATAACGGGCCAGGAATCTCACAAGAAAAAATTGACCACCTTTTTGAACCGTTTTTTACCACTAAAAAAAATGGACTGGGGCTTGGTCTTTCTATCTCACAGCAAATAATACAAAGTATGGATGGCAAGTTGAGCATGACGAAATCAACGCTTTCAGGGGCTCGCTTTTCCGTATCATTGCCACGAATCGCAGAACCACAATAATCACAAGGACACCATATGTGTGATGTGTTTTTTATTGACGATGAAGATGATATCCGTATCGCCATCGAGCAAAGTTTTGAATTAGCCGACATTAGTGCTCGCCTCTTTGCTAGCGCCGAAGAAGCCTTGCTTACCGTAAAAAGCGATGGCCTGCCTCTTGTGGTCGTCACCGATATCTGTTTGCCAGGTCTCACGGGGCAAAACCTACTCAATTCTATTCGCCATCAAGACCCTGATATCCCTGTGATATTAATCACTGGCCACGGCGATATATCGATGGCCGTACAAGCGATGCACGATGGAGCCTACGACTTCATTGAAAAGCCTTTCGCCACTGAACGATTAATGGAAACCGTTCAACGAGCCATAGAAAAGCGCCAGCTAACACTTGAAAATCAACAGTTAAAACGCACTCTCAAAGCTAGCCAAACGTTGGGGCCTCGCATTATCGGTGCTGCTCATAGTATTGAGTCATTACGCGAGACGATTACGCACATTGCTGATACCAATGCAGACATTTTGCTGTTTGGCGAAACAGGGACTGGTAAGGAATTGGTTGCACGTTCCCTGCATGAGCAAAGTTCACGCCGCGAGCAAAATTTTGTTGCCATTAATTGTGGTGCCGTACCTGAAAATTTGATTGAAAGTGAGCTATACGGGCATGAAAAAGGCGCGTTTACTGGCGCAGATACAAAACGTATTGGTAAGTTTGAACACGCGCAAGGTGGAACACTTTTTTTAGACGAAATCGAATCCATGCCGATGCAAGCTCAAATTCGCCTACTTCGTGTGTTGCAAGAAAGAGTCATCGAACGCGTTGGTTCCAATGAGCTGCTTCCTTTAGATATTCGCGTTATCGCTGCCACCAAAATCGACCTAAAACAGGCTGCTGAAGAAGGTACTTTTCGACAAGACCTCTATTACCGACTCAATATTGTTACGCTTGATATTCCACCGCTGCGCGATAGAAAAGAAGACATTCCAGCCTTATTTCACCATTTCCTTTTGGTGGCTGCTGCGCGTTATGGTAAGGCCGCCACCGCACTACCAAAATCAGACATGCAAACATTGATTAGCCATGACTGGCCAGGCAATGTGCGCGAACTGAGAAATGCCGCAGAGCGTTTTGTTCTACTCGGTAAACTCGTTCAATTGGGAACCACCCAACCAGCCATCCAAACAACCAGTAACCTGACAGACCTAGTGGCTGAATTTGAAAAATCGACAATTGAACAAGCGTTAATTGAATGCGGTGGAAGTATAAAAGAGACGATGGAAACGTTGAATGTGGCGCGTAAAACCTTATATGACAAAATGCAGCGCTACGGGTTAGACAAAGACAATTATAAGATTTAATACCATAAAAATGCCCAGCGTCGCTGGGCATTGGATTTTATTTGGTAATGATTTCCGGCCCCATCAGCGTGGTCGGTAACCAGGTTGAGACCCATGGCACATAAGTAACGATAATTAGGAATAAGAACATAATAGCAACCCACGGTAATGCCGCTTTCACCACACTCATCATCGACATTTTGGCGACCCCTGCGGTGACAAATAGGTTTAAGCCCACGGGTGGCGTTATCATGCCGATTTCCATGTTAACCACCATAATGATACCGAGATGAATTGGGTCAATTCCCAACGCAATAGCAATAGGGAAGACCAGTGGAGCGACGATAATCAGCAAACCTGACGGCTCCATAAACTGACCACCTAACAACAGCAATACGTTCACAACAATGAGGAAGGTAATTGGACCAAGCCCTGCCGACAACATCGATTCAGCGATAATTTGTGGGATGCGCTCTTCAGTTAATACATGTTTTAATATCAAGGCATTGGCAATGATAAACAGCAGCATAATGGTCAGTTTACCTGCATCAAACAGGGTCGCCTTGGTGTCTTTATGAAAAAAGGCTTGTACCACTTTGACAACCGCAGGCTTAGTGTTTTCTTTATCTGCAAATGGGCCCATATCTTTGTAAATAAAGTTAGCGATCAAAAATGAATAAACCGCGGCAACGGCTGCCGCTTCTGTAGGTGTAAATATTCCGCCATAAATACCACCAAGAATAATGACCACAAGTAGCAGCCCCCAGCTAGCTTCTTTAGCAGCCGACATCGCTTCTTTCCAACCGACAAATGGCTGCTTGGGCAAATTTTTCACACGGGCAAAGATATAAATGGCAATAATTAACATCAGCCCGGCAAGCAACCCAGGGATCACTCCCCCTAAGAACATTCGCCCAACCGATACGTCCGTGGCCGCCGCATAAACAACCATAACGATCGACGGAGGGATCAAAATTCCGAGCGTCCCCGCATTACAAATAACACCAGCGGCAAACTCTTTGGTATACCCATTTTTCACCATACCAGCGATAACAATACTACCAATAGCGACCACGGTAGCAGGTGATGACCCAGACAACGCAGCGAACATCATACATGCCACAACAGAGGCAATCGCCAAACCACCGCGGAACCAACCTACCATCGCAATGGCAAAACGGATAATGCGTTTTGCAACGCCGCCTGTAGACATAAAACTGGAGGCTAAAATGAAAAATGGAATCGCCAATAAGGTGTAGTGCCCTTCAAAGGCATTAAATAAGGTTTGAGCCACAGATGCTAACGACGTATCTGAGTGCCACAAAAGAAAAAGAATACTCGATAAGCCAAGTGAAATAGCAATGGGCACGCCCACCAGCATAAAACCAATCACCATCACAAACAGTAGTAAAATTTCCATGAATTAGCGCTCCTTGCTGCTGTCGTTCGAGGCGGTAGGTTGACGAAATGGTTCGGCCATATCGTCAGCGGCTTGCGCCATTTCGGCTTTCAGCGCTTCTAAATCTTCTTCGGCTTCATGACCTGCAATCATACGGTCTAGCTTGCCTGTCACAATTTGGTAGGCAATTTGTAAAAAGCGGAATGTTAACAATGCCATTCCTATCGGCAATGCCATATAAGGAATGAAACGTGGTAGCTTTTCATAGCGTTCGCCTTCATTCATCAAATCTGCGAGAAATTGCAGCATCTCTGGCATCGGAATATCGTCTGTTTCATACCATGCGCGCTCTGTCGCAAAGGGATACCAATAGTTCCACGAACCAATGAGCAATAAGATAGAGAAGGCTAAACAACTGCCAACAGCAAGCAAAGCAAACACTTTACGCATACCGGCAGGAACCATGTTAATAATGACATCAACACCAATATGAAAATGCTTTTTCACACCGTAGGAAGCGCCCACTAACACCATCCAAGCAAACATGAATACTGTCAGTTCCAATGCCCATAAAATATTTTCGTTAAACACATAACGCAGCACGACGTTAACGAAAGTGAGTAAGGTCATACTGCCAAGGAAAAATGCAATCAGCATTTCTTCTATGGCATCCGTAAATTTGCCGACTTTAGAGAAAAAAGAGTGTTCCATTTGATACATCGCTCTAATAGTTATTATCGGAATAGACACAAAGCGCTGTACTACTTAACTTCCAAACCAGCGGTAGAGTTAGGTGCAGCGTATTGAGAAAGCCCCATCACTCTTGATGGGGCAAATGGTACGTTATTGGTTTGAAGCCAACGCAGCATCAATCAAATCAGTACCGATGTCTTTTTCAAACTTCTTCCATACGGGTTTAAGTGCAGTAACCCACTCTTGACGCTGTTCTGGGGTCAAGGTGCGAATAACGCCGCCCGCTTCTAATACATACTGTCTGTTTTGTTGCTCAACCCGATTTGATTCGGAATTACGCGTTTCCGTTACTTCTTTTAGAATGGTGGCAAACTGATCGCGAATATCCGTTGGTAGACCGTCCCACCATTTGGTTGAGGTCACGACCAAGTAATCCAAAATACCGTGGTTCGTCTCTGTGATACCATCTTGTACTTCGAAGAATTTCTTCCCATAAGTGTTAGACCAAGTATTTTCTTGGCCATCGATAACTTTGGTTTGTAAGCCACCATATACTTCAGCAAAAGACATTTTTTGCGGGTTCGCGCCAAGTTGTTCAAACTGAGCCACTAGCACATCAGAGGCTTGAACACGGAATTTCAACCCTTTGGCATCCCCAGGGACCAACAATGGCTTATTGGCTGACATCTGTTTCATGCCGTTATGCCAAAACTCTAGGCCTTTCACCCCACGACGTGCCATTGAGTTTTTCAGTTTTTCGCCGTCAGCAGAATTTTGGAAACGGTCAACGGCATCAACATCATCAAAAAGAAAAGGAAGGTCAAAAATGCGGAACTTTTTGGTGAACTTCTCAAATTTAGAAAGAGAAGGTGCAGCAAGCTGAACATCGCCATTGAGCAAAGCTTCTAACACTTTGTCATCATCATAGAGTGTCGAGTTTGGAAATACCTGCATACAGGCTTTGCCATTCATTTCCTTATTGACGCGCTCTTCAAGCAATGAAGCTGCGATACCTTTAGGGTGTTTATCGGTATTGGTTACATGGCTGAATTTAATCACCATTTCACCAGGGTCACAGTTTGCAGCGGCATTAAAACTCGTTACGGCAAGAATTGAGGCAGAAAGAAGGGTTAGAGGCTTTAACATTATTATTCTCCTTGAGTGAACATATCAGCCCCATCAATGGGTGCTGTATAGGCTATACAAGGCAATTACCAAGCCAACTTTGTACATTTATTTAACAAGCCTTTAACCACAAGGTTCTCAACGATTACGCGGTTTGTAAACAGACAAAGTCCTACAAGACTTATTGGTACAATGGGTGGGAAATGACACACATAAAACGGCATTTTGGGTGGAAAATGACACTAAGCAAGATGGTAAGCGAGTAAAGCATGAGGATATCAACCTCGAACGTTACATCGCCGCTTTTACTGCTTTGGCTAGCTTACGCGCAGCCTGTTTAGGATCAGCATGGCTGTCGTTAAAGAAGTCAGTAACTACATCAAACATTGCACTTTGCACATAGCTGGTCGTTGCCATGCCGTGTGCCATGCTAGGTACTAACCCAGCGGATGCTGCCGTGTTTTTAAAGGCATTCATTGAATCTAAAGCGCATAGATCAAACTTAGACATGTCTACGTCAACTCGCACAGGAATGGAGCCTTTTTTGAGATTAAATATCTCTTGGAACTGAGGAGCAAGAATCGTCGTTGCCAATGCTTGTTGCGCTTGCTTATTTTCGGTGTCGCTTAACTCATAAAAGGCAAAACTGTCGATATTATGAATGAACTGCCCTTCCGTACCGGGCGCAGCAACACAAAGGTAATCTTTACCTGCGACTTTACCGGCAGCGGTAAATTCACCTTTGGCCCAATCCCCCATGATCTGCATCGCAGCTTGACCACCTATCACCATCGATGTTGCTACGTTCCAATCTCTACCGGGAGCGTTAACGTCGATATAATCATGCATTTTTTGGAATTTGCTGAACACCTCGACCATTTTATCACTCGATAGTACATCCATATCCAGATTAACAAATGCCTGCTGGTAGCCTTTAGGACCCAATACGTCTAAAGCAATGACTTCAAACAAGGTTGCGTCTTGCCACGGTTGACCACCATGAGCAAGTGGAATAAAGCCTGCGGCCTTAAGTATATCGCCGACTGCAAAAAACTCATCCAAGCTAGTAGGTACTTTCAGACCGAATTTATCCAATAGTGCAAGGTTGACCCATAGCCAATTTACACGATGAATATTCACTGGGACAGCAACATACTGGCCATGCCATTTCATGATCTCGGATACTACGGGCGGAAGAACATCATCCCAATGGCCTTGTTTGGCAACATCATTCAAATTGGTCAGAAAACCAAGCCCTGCCCACTCTTGAATATCACGCCCTTTAATTTGCGCAGCAGAGGGTGGGTTACCCGAAACGGCGCGGGTTTTTAGCACGGTCATCGCGCTTTCTCCACCACCACCAGCCACCGCAAAATCCCTCCAACTGTGACCTTGCTCTTCTAGCATCTCTTTTAGTACATCAATCGACTCAACTTCTCCATTAGCAGTCCACCAGTGAAGAACTTCAACATCAGCGGCATCAGCCGATGCAGTGAACAGCAACGATAAAACCAAGAGTATTTTTTTGATAGATAACCTCGTGTTGGTACTCATATCGACGCCCATCGTTTGCTTTGCGCTAAAAAGAAATTGTCTGGCATCCTAGATCACACTTCAAGCATAGGCGGGATAAACACTTGCACTTCCAACCCACCGTGCGCTGGGTTGCGCAAAATAATATCACCACCGTGTCCATGTAAAATACTGCGGCAGATACCCAACCCTAAGCCGTGTCCTTGATCATCATCGGCCAAGCGAAAATAAGGTTCAAATACCGCCTCCAATTTATCAGCCGGAATACCCGGGCCTTTGTCTTGGATTGTCACTACCACCCATTCTGGTGTTTCTTCCAACTTAACCCACACCTGCTGACCATATTTAACACCGTTACCGATTAAATTGGTTAACACGCGCTTGATAGCCAGCGGCTTTGCGATAACAGGAGCGATCTCAATCGGAGAGAAGTGCACCACAGATTGAGATAAGTTATAGCCCTCAGCGATAGTGATAATCATCTCATTGAGATCAATGCTGGCATTATTCTCATGCAAATCGGTATCGCGTACGCACTGTAATGCCCCTTTGACCATCATCTCTAACTCGTCCAGATCACGGTTAAACTTCTCACGTTTTATATCGCTGTCGAGCAATTCAGCTCTTAGCCGTAAACGGGTGATGGGCGTTTTTAAATCATGAGAAATGGCAGAGAACAGATGCTCCCTATCAGCAATATAACGGCGAATACGTTGCTGCATTCGATTAAAGGCTTGCGTGGCCGTGATCAACTCCGTTGCGCCCTCTTCACGTAAAGGACGTTGGGCAATATCCATGCTCATTTCATTAGCGGCCTTAGCGAGATTTTTCAACGGCCTAACTTGGCGGCGCATTAATAAGTAAGTGAGTAGCAGCAATATGGTGGTGGAAAAGAACAAAAATAACATTTGCTCCTTACCTAAAATCGTATCGTCTAACTTCACGTACGGTGCGGGCAACAAGGCGGCAACGTAGATCCACTCATGGCTTGAAAGCTCAATTTGCACCACCAAAATAGGTGGATTAAGAGGTTCCAGTGTTAACGTATGGTATGCCCAGGACTTTGGTAAATCACTAAGTAAAATGTCATTTTTCAATAAACGTAGGTGCTCAGGCTTGGTAAATTCCACTTGAATGCTAGCGACATTGTTTAATTTTTGCATGAGAACCTCAGTGACAGCATCAACCGAAGCTCGCTTTAAGCGCGTCTCTTCAATCGGCTCCACCAACAACGCCTCTTTATTGAAAGAGACAAAAAATCGCGTGCCACCCATATTACGAATTTGGTCGAGTACGATATGACGGTATTTCACTGGCAGCGACTGAAAAAATGTCACTGTAGAAGCAAACATACCCGCCATACTAGATGATACCGAGTGTATTCCCTCGAGTTCTTTCTGTTTCGATTGGCTGTACCAAATGGCTGTGGCGATCCCTTGTGCAATCACCACCGCTAACAGCGTCAGTAGTAGTGTGCGAGAAACTAAAGAATTGGGTTTAAGTCGCGAAAATAAAGGCGTCAATGGCATCGTTTAACTACCATACGTGACCGGAACCGAGAGAATATAACCATTACCACGCATCGTTTTTATATAGTGAGGATATTTAGCGCTATCGCCTAGTCGTTGTCGCAAGCGACTCAGTTGAACGTCAATACCACGCTCATAAGGCAAAGCTTCGCGTCCACGCGTTGCGTGCGAAATAGTGTCACGATCCAGCACTTCATTAGGGTGGGTTAAAAAGAGCATCAATAAGGCAAAATCGCTGCCTGAAAGATCATGTCCTTCATCACGTTCAAGATGCATGATGCGATGCGACAAGGTATCAAGTTGCCAATCGCCAAAAGTAATCTGCTTGGTAGACGCACTATCGGTAGGCTTATCGTCAGAAACTTGCACTCGACGAAGCAGCGCTTTGATACGAGCCATCAACTGACGCGGACTAAAAGGTTTCGCGACATAATCATCAGCCCCAATCTCCAAACCAATGATTTGATCGGTTTCATCGGAAACCGCTGTTAGCATAATGATTGGCACATTTGAATTGCGACGAATTTTTTGACATAGCGTAAAACCGTCGTCACCCGGCATCATCACATCAAGCAGGATAAGATCTGGGTACGTGTTTTGCTCTAAATAAGACAGCAATGCCACACCATCAGCGAGCGTAATAATTTCATAGCCCGATTTGGTCAGATATTCGTCGAGTAGTTCACGAATTTCCTTATCATCATCTACTACAACAATGCGCGTTCTTGACTGCATACCCTTTTCCCGCCTTTAGCACAACTTTATTTTTTACCACTAATCGCCACAGTGTATCGATCGACCGTTTTTTTGATTATTGATATTTATGTAAAATTTGAATTCAAACTGGATGAAGATCACAAATTGGAATGGTTATGAGGAACAGCTGATCGTTAATTTTTTCCCCCATTGTGGTGGAAGTTGCGCATAGTGATCGTTTTCAGGTTGCTCATCAAAAGGGTGAGCCAGTAGTTGTGCCAAACGTTGCACTTCTTGATAATCACCCTGTTGCGCTTTATCGATAGCTTGCTGAGCAAGGTAATTACGTAAAACATACTTAGGGTTCACTTTTCGCATTGCTTCACAGCGCGCCTCAAGCGAGGTCAAATTTCCAAACCGATCCGTTTCTAAATGACAACGTTCTAGATAGTGATCGAGCCAAATTTTGGCCTCCCCCCTGTCAAGGAATAGATCAATAACCGCTTGAGATCCTTGAGTATCTAGGTTAGATAATTGCCTAAAAAATCGTGTGTAATCGGTATGGTTTTTAGTTAGCAGCTCGAACATATGCTCAAACAAAGCAGAATCGCCGGTTTGTTGTGTCAGTAAGCCAAGTTTATGGCGCATGTGCTGGCTAAAATAACGCCCAAGTTGTCTTTCAAACTGTGAAAGAGCGGCTTCAAGATCAGCACGCTCAACCAATGGAGAAAGCGCATGTGCTAACGCCGACAAATTCCACAAGGCAATTCTAGGCTGCTGATCAAACGCATAACGCCCCTGATAGTCAGAATGGTTACTAATAAAACTGGGCTCGTAATCATCTAAAAATGCAAAAGGGCCATAATCAAAAGTTTGACCAAGAATCGACATATTGTCGGTATTCATCACACCATGAGCAAAGCCGACCGCTTGCCAATCGGCAATCATCTTGGCTGTGCGCTCCACAATGCGGTTAAACATAACGGCATAAGGTTTTTCTTCAGCGAGGCAGTCTGGGTAGTGCCACTCGATCACTTTATCGGCGAGTAACTTTTGCTGCGTAAGTTGGTTGGTATAAAAGAAATGCTCAAAATGACCAAAGCGGATATGGCTTTGTGCCACTCTCACCAACAGAGCACCTTGTTCTTGTTGTTCTCTATAAACTGGCGTATCACTGCTCATCATAGCTAGTGCTCGGGTGGTGGCAATTCCTAAACCTGCCATTGCCTCACTACACAAATATTCACGAATGGTTGAACGCAGCACTGCTCGGCCATCGCCCATTCGAGAATAAGGTGTTAACCCTGCTCCTTTAAGATGGAGATCAAAAACCTCCCCTGAGTGACTTTCAATTTCAGCAAGCAGTAAACCGCGCCCGTCACCCAGTTCAGGGTTGTACACTCCAAACTGGTGGCCAGCATATTTCATGGCAAGCGGTTTAAATTGAGAAGGGAGTGCTTGACCCGATAAACTGACTAATAACTCATCGTTAGCCGACTCTGGTAAAGACAAAAACGAAGCTAGCTGTTTATTCCAAGCCACCCAACGCACATTTTTTAATGGCGTAGGATCAACCTTAGAATAAAAAGCGGTGGGTAACTGACCGTAACGATTGTGTAGCTTTACCTCATCCCAAATCGACATGCGAAGTCCTTTATTTACAATGCTATGACACTCGCACGTTAACAAATACCCGACCAAGTTGCTAGGGTATATGAGTGTAACCCAACCCTAGTTGGCTCTATTTAGATAAAGGCAAATATACCCATAACGATAACGAACGAAAAAAGACTGGTTTTACCTATCACCCCGAGAAAAGCAGGTTGGATCATTTCTTGATGCTGCATGTTACCCTCACTAATTATTACATCGTGATTACAATATGATGAATTTTTGATATTTACTCAACTGGTTAAGATATTAAATTTTTGTTACAAAGCATTCAATCTTCTCTCTCTTTCACTAACGAAAAACGCTACTATTGCTAACAGTCACTCTCTTTATCGTAGGTATTGCCATGTTATCCATTTTTGAGATTTTTAAAATTGGCGTCGGCCCTTCAAGTTCACACACCAACGGTCCGATGATCGCCGGTTATCAATTCACACGCCTTATTGCTGATCTTTCTGAAGTAAAGCGAGTACAAGTTGATCTTTATGGGTCTTTATCGTTAACCGGTAAGGGCCACCATACCGACCGAGCGGTCGTTCTTGGTTTACTGGGCAATAAGCCCGACACCATCAAAATAACCAGTGCCAAGCAATCACTAGCCGTTGCTTTCGAAGAGGGAATACTCAACTTAGCAGGCTCTCACAATATCGCTTTTGACGTTCAAACCGACCTTATTTTCCAATCGACCAACCTGCCACTGCACGAAAATGGCATGACTATTACAGCCTTTGGTAAACAAGGGCAGCAGCTTGCCTTTGAAACCTATTATTCAGTCGGAGGCGGATTTGTTGCCACAGCGCAAGAGCTGCAACATGGCAGCAGTCAACCGACAGTAGACGTCGAATTCTCTTTCTCCTCTGCCGACGAGCTCCTATTCAAAGCTGAAAAAAATGGGCTCAGTTTAGGTGGTTTAGTGCTACGCAATGAACTTGCCTTTCAAAGCGTTGAAGAGATCAATAAAAAAGCCGACCAAATTTGGAAAGTAATGTCGCTGTGTATGCAACGAGGTTTAGAAACAGAAGGAATACTAGAAGGAGGGCTGCATGTCACTCGCCGAGCACCTGCGCTATTAAAAAAGCTGGAAGCAAATGCGGCAATAGAGAATGACCCAATGGAAATCATGGATTGGATTAATTTATTTGCTTTTGCAGTAAGCGAAGAGAATGCAGCGGGTGGACAAGTGGTCACATCACCAACTAACGGTGCCGCTGGCGTTATTCCTGCGGTGTTAATGTACTACCATCGTTTCATTAAGCCACTCGACACCAAACAGTTGAAAGATTTTCTAGCCGTTGCTGGCGCGATTGGAATTTTGTACAAAACCAATGCATCAATATCTGGCGCTGAAGTGGGTTGTCAAGGTGAAATTGGCGTGTCTTCCTCAATGGCTGCGGCAGGGTTAACCGCACTGAGAGGCGGCAGTAACGAACAAATATGCATTGCTGCAGAAATCGCGATGGAACATTCTCTGGGTATGACCTGTGACCCGATTGGTGGTTTAGTCCAAGTGCCATGCATTGAGCGAAATGCCATGGGGGCAATGAAAGCGATAAACGCCTCTCGAATGGCATTAAAACGAACCAGTAAATGTTTAATATCTTTAGATAAAGTCATCGATACTATGTTTCAAACTGGTAAAGACATGAACAAAAAATATCGAGAAACGTCATTAGGTGGGTTGGCACTTATTCATTTAGCTCCACCCTGTGAATAAACGGTCTCTGATAAAAATAAACCTTATACCCTTCCGACTTGAATTTGCAGCGGTGTTGGCTACGTTCACTCACCCCAATCACATAGTGTATCTATGCTAATGGGGATGAACTCACTTGCCGCCTACCTGCAACTGCAAGTGGTTTGGGTATATACCAGTGAAGCTTTAAGCATTAAATTCTGGCACGCGGTTTTCTAGCTTCTGCTCTGCCGCTTCGCGTTGAATGATCCATTGATAACTCAATGACAAAATACAAATTTCAACTGCACAAACAAACAGCCAAATTGCAGAGGCTAAGAGTGTCATCATCAAAATATTGGACGCAAATAATGGTTGCAACACGATATTGATCAATGTCGGGATCACACCAATCAAAATAAACAGCGATTTACTGTGTGGCTTCGACCTGCGCCACGCAATAGTTAACCCTCTTGGTTGATGGTCTAAAGCCGTTGCAGGTAACACCAGTGACCAACGTGCTAATAGCCAGCAAATAGGAAGTATCACACCATAAGTCATAAGCTGCAGCACCCACTGTGCAGCACCGATGGAACTTGCAAGTGACCCGACCAGAAACAAAGGGATAAACATCACACCAAACAACGCACTCGCCAATACACACCACCACCCCACAAATCGCCACTCACGGATACTGATATGAAAAATAGCCTCCAAACTGCATGACTTTTCATCTAACAGTGCCAAACGGTGAATCCGAACGGCCGCCATTGCTGCTGTCGCCACATAAAGTAAACCAATCAGTATATTCAATGGTGTAAAGATAACTTGAGGCTGTGAAATATCAGCCCAACCTAAAACAAAATAGCCATTCACTACACAAAAAGGAGCAGACAGAAAAAGCAGCGTCAGCCAGTTTGCTCTTACTAGTTTAAGCGCACTGACCACCGTATATTGGACGGGTAACTGTTGATCTTCCATGAATGAATTCCCTTACAAAACCGTAGGGTTAATATATCGGATATGGATATTTTTTATCCGAAAAGCTCTGTGATGCGAATCTAACTCCCCACAGTAGTTGTTAACAATATTGTTTTTATCTCGATAAAAAATTAACGATGCTGTGCTAGTAATCTTCAAAAGGTTAAGAGATAGTGAAAATGTCGTATTACTCGTTGCTATTTCTTCCTGGCTATCAGTCAGTTGATTTCTAACGAGCAATCCAGATAAATAAAAAAAAGGATACTTATTCAATGAGAAAATCAACCCCACGCTTAACCTTAAGAGTCATAGAGACGAGTGATTATTCTGAACTGGCGGCGTTAATGGATCTGGTTTTTCATGACGTTGGCGGATCATGGCCACGAATGACCATCATGGACCTTGTACATCAGTTTCCTGACGGGCAAATTTGTATTGAAGATGATGGGCGCATTGTTGGCGCAGCATTAACAATTAAAGTTGACTATAACCGGATGTCATTACCGCACGTCTATACCGACATCATCAATGAAAATAATGTGATTCAACATAAAACCAGTGGTGATGCACTTTATGGTTTGGATGTGTTTGTTCACCCAGATTACCGAGGTTTGCGTTTAGGAAGACGTCTTTACGAGGCAAGAAAAGAGTTATGTCGCAGCAATAACTTGAAAGCAATTTTGGCTGGTGGGCGTATTCCAGGTTACGCTAAACATGCCAAAGAAATGAAGGTCGCTGAATATATAGAAAAAATCAAAAGACGCGAGCTGCATGACCCTATTTTATCTTTTCAATTAGCGAATGATTTCGACGTAAAACGTATTATGCGTCACTACCTACCGGAAGACGACAGCTCACAAGGCTACGCAACATTATTAGAATGGGATAATTTCTTCTATGAAGAAGATATCTTTTCTGTTCATGATATTGAAAAGACTATTGTTCGCTTAGGCATTGTGCAATGGCAGATGCGCGCGATGGAAAGCGTCGAAGACTTGATGCAACAATCTGAATTTTTTGTGTCATCACTGTCCAATTACAAGGCCGATTTCGCCTTATTTCCAGAGTTTTTCAATGCGCCGTTAATGGGTTTGCAAAATGATAAGAATTCAGTTGAAGCAATACGCTTTCTTGCTTCATTCAGCGACGAAATAAAACTGCATTTTTCACAATTGGCAGTCACCTACAACATCAACATTATTGCAGGCAGTATGCCGGTGATCAAAGATGACCAACTATATAATGTCTCCTATTTACTGCATCGAGATGGCTCGATAGACGAGCAGTATAAAATTCATATTACTCCACATGAAAAAAGAGACTGGGTGATTGATGGTGGCGATAAGGTGAAGGTTTTTGAAACCGATGCAGGACGTGTCGGCATTTTGATTTGCTACGACAGTGAGTTTCCAGAACTTGGCAGAATGATGGCAGAACAAGATGTGCAGATCATCTTCGTGCCATTTTGGACTGATACCAAAAATGGTTACCAACGCGTACGCTTATGCTCACAAGCCCGTGCCATCGAAAACGAATGCTATGTTGCTATTGGCGGCAGTGTTGGAAACCTTCCAAGGGTGGATAATGTCGACATTCAATATGCTCAGTCGGCGGTTTTCTCCCCTTCTGATATCTATTTCCCACACGATGCAACGATCACAGAGGCAAGCCCTAACACTGAAATGATCATTTTTGCAGACGTTGATTTAGACAAACTCAAGCAGCTTAACATGGAAGGCTCCGTCACTAACTTACGCCACCGACGCTTAGACCTATATGGCGGATTTACTCAAAAACGTTCAGCTAAATAACTTCGACTAGCAGCAGTGATACTCAAGCGGTATCACTGCCTTTCATGAACAACAAAATAGCTATCGCTAAAATGTGCGATCTTCGTTCGCGTTTGCTGACTTCATGCTAGAATGTGCTCTTATCGACACAGGTTGAGCCTTGTTGGGCTAATCCTACCAAATTATCATAATTCTGAGAGTCAGCATGCCATTCTCCAATCTTGGATTGAGCGATCCAATCTTAAAAGCCGTTACCGAACTCGGTTATTCCGCCCCCACTCCCATCCAAGAAAAGGCGATTCCAGCCATTTTAACGGGTAAAAATGTGATAGCGGCGGCGCAGACCGGTACCGGTAAAACGGCCAGTTTTGTATTGCCTATTCTACAAATGCTCAGCCAAGGAAAAACACAGCGTGCCAAACGCGTACGTGCATTAATTCTTGCTCCAACTCGTGAGTTAGCACTGCAAGTAGAAGAAAACATTACGCAATATGCGAAATATCTTTCACTGACGTCGCTTGCAATGTACGGCGGTGTTGATTCTCAAAAACAGAAACAACGCTTGATTGAAGGTGTGGATATTTTGATCGCCACACCAGGCCGCTTGCTTGATATGTATGGACAACGTGCCGTCCATTTTGACGAGCTGGAAGTGTTAGTCATGGATGAAGCCGACCGCATGTTGGATATGGGCTTCATTGAAGACATCAATAAAATTGTTGATCGCCTACCGCTTGATCGTCAGAACTTGCTGTTTTCTGCAACACTCTCTCGCCCAGTACGCGAACTGGCAAAATCAGCGATTAATAACCCAATCGAAATTGATGTTGCGGGCTACAACAAAACACCAAATCAAATTGAGCAGTGGATCATCACGGTCGATAAAGATCAAAAATCCGCTCTGCTTAGCCATTTGATCAATGAAAACCAATGGCAGCAGGCGATGATTTTCATTGAAACCAAACATGGCGCCGCCAAGTTAGCCAGTCAATTGGAAAAACGCGGCATCACCGCCGAAGCATTTCATAGCGGGCGTAGCCAAGAAGTTCGAGAAAAATTATTGGCCGATTTCAAAGCCGGTAAACTTCAATTTCTGATTGCGACTGGCGTCGCGGCTCGCGGGATTGATATCGACAACTTAGAGCGTGTTATCAATTACGATCTACCCTACCCAGCTGAAAACTACATTCACCGTATCGGCCGTACTGGTCGCGCAGGTGCTACAGGCGAAGCAATCTCACTGGTATCAAGAGATGACTTTAAAAACTTATGTATGATTGAAAGTCGCTTAGGACATTTATTGGTACGCAAAGAGATTGAAGGCTTCACCCCGAAAAAAGACGTACCTATTTCGATTTTAAATTACCACTTGAAAAAGCGTGATAACGACCGCTCCAATGCGTCTCGTCCCCCTTCTCGCCCTAAGCAAGCTAAACGCTCGTAAACATTTGCTCTCTATCCATAGACCTCACCAGTTAGTGGGGTCTATGCTAGTTAGCGTTCCAAATAATTTAAACCGCATCACACTTCCGCTCACTCCTTGCCATCTACGCCCCCAATTAATGCATCAAGGAGGATTTTGTCTCATTGCGCTTCAACTAGCCTAAAACTCATCCAATATTGATATAAACGTGATGGCTTAGGTTCAACCGTTATGACCACTAATAAATACAATATCTATCAAGTATTCACGCGCTTATTTGGTAATAAAAAAAGTGTCAATACTCCGTGGGGCAGCGCCGAACAAAATGGCTTGGGTAAATTCAGTGATTTTACTCATCAAGCGCTGGCTGAAATTCAAAAGTTGGGCATCACCCATATTTGGTATACCGGTGTACCCCACCATGCTTTGGTTCGTAACTACACTCAATACGGCATTCACAACGATCACCCAAGTGTGGTCAAAGGCCGTGCAGGCTCACCCTATGCTGTCAAAGACTACTATTCGGTCAATCCAGATTTAGCCGATAACCCTGAACAGCGAAATGAAGAGTTTGCAGCATTAATTCACCGAACGCACAATGCGGGTATGAAAGTCATCATCGATATCGTCCCTAATCATGTTGCAAGGCAGTATTGCGGCTTAAATAACCCTGCTGGTGTAAATGATTTCGGAGCCAATGATGACACCAGTGTCGAATATGCAAGAGATAACAACTTCTATTACATTCCACAGCAGCCATTTGAACTGCCTGATATACCTACTTCCCTTTTGCCACTCGGTGGCGAAAAGCACCCTGATTTAGCAACGCCATACCATGAATATCCTGCAAAATGGACAGGCAATGGTTCACGACTTGCTAAACCCAATGCGGATGACTGGTACGAAACCGTCAAAGTAAATTACGGCATAAGACCCGACGGCCGCAAAGATTTTGTGTCGTTACCAGAAGAGTACCGCTTTAAGTCTCACCGTGAGCATGCCGCATTCTGGCAAGATAAAAGCGTGCCAGATTCATGGGTCAAGTTTCGCGATATTGCGCTGTATTGGATCAATAAAGGCGTCGATGGCTTTCGCTACGACATGGCAGAGATGGTGCCTATTGAGTTCTGGAGCTATATGAACTCGGCGATTAAACAACAAAATCCACACGCATTTTTGTTAGCCGAAGTGTACCAACCGGAGCTATACCGAGATTATATTCAGCTAGGAAAGATGGATTATCTCTACGATAAAGTAGACCTTTACGATTCATTAAAAGCGGTGATGCAAGGTCATGGTTCGACCAAAGAGATTGGCCGCATTGAATATCAATTGCGTGATATTGAACATCACATGCTGCACTTTCTCGATAATCACGATGAGCAGCGTATAGCATCGCCACAATTTGCAGGAAGTGCTGAAAAAGCGATCCCCGCGATGTTGATTTCAACGTGCTTATCGACCGCGCCAACCATGATTTATTTCGGACAAGAAGTCGGGGAAGCGGGTGCCGAACATGCAGGCTTTGGTCAGCCATCTCGCACTTCTATCTTCGACTATATTGGTGTGCCAAGTCATCAGCGCTGGATGAACAACGGCCTATTTGATGGTGGCCAATTAACTGATAGTGAAAAGCAACTTCGCGATTTTTATTGCACATTGCTCAATTTAGCCAAACAGAGCCCGGCCTTGATGGGCGAATATCATGATTTGTATGCGCAAAACGTTGACAACTTTGCTCCTCTGCAAGACAGCCTATTTGCTTTTGCTCGAGGGAATACCACTCAAAAACTGATCCTGGCGGCGAACTTCAGTGACACTCACTCGAAATCATTACATCTAAGTATTCCGATGGCATTGATTAAGTATTGGGGATTAAGCGAGGGGGAATATCCACTGTTTGATCACCTTACCCAGCAAGCACTGGTATTGATAGTGAATGAGAAAGAAGATACAGCCTACGTACCACTTAAGTTTTCACCACTTTCAACGCATTTTATCGAACTGATTTAGGGGGTAATAAACTTACCCTGTAAGCAACAAATAACATTAACACTGACGACTATTAATATGCCTAAAAATAAAACAAGCCGTCCAACAATTGGTGTGATCATGCCAATGCTAAGTGGGTTCTATATGGGAGAGTTGAGCGCAACCTGCCGTCAACTCGCCAAGCAGAATAACGCTAATTTAGTCATCATTCGCTCTGGCGAGCAACGAGATTTTGACCTCGACGTTAGCTTAAACCACCTTGATGCATTACTGGTGGTTCTTCATTGTGCTTCCGACCGCTTAGTAAAAAAAGCATTAGCTAAAAATATTCCGGTAATCTCATTAGCAGCCAGTTATTCACCACTCCCTGTCGAACAATTTTGCAGCACCCAACGCGCTGGAATTGAAGCACTTTATGATTGGCTTTACACCAATGGCCATACCCAAATTGGCTTCTGCGGAGATTTATCGGTCAATGATATACGCTCACGCTTTAAGGCTTATCAAGATTCGTTAAGTAAATATCACCATATCTATCAGTCTGAACACGTTTTTTGCGTCGATAATTGTGCTTTATCCGGAGGAAGAGAGGCCGCGTTAGCTTTCATTGAGAGAAAGTCCGATTGTAGTGCCGTGATCTGTGCCACCGATCAAAATGCGATTGGTATGATTGAACAATTGCAACATTTAGGCTGGAAAGTTCCAGAGCAAGTTGCCATCGTTGGCGTCGATAACATCTTTTTGGGTAAACAAACTCATCCTCAGCTAACCACTGTCGATCAACAGCTTGAATCTTTGGCTAATCAAGCATTCCAGCGCGCCCTCCAACGAATTGCTGGTGATCCATTTCAACATGAGATTCATCACATATCACAAAAATTGGTGGTTAGAGAATCCTGTGGAAACACCAATACCAACAACAGAACGAATGAAACGCAAGGATCAATAAGACACGCTCTAACCAATGTTCGAGGTCTATCTCCAGCAGAACTATTTGAAAGTTTCTATGCACAAGCTAAAAATGGCTTTAATTCAATACTCGATACTCACGGGTTATATGGTTCTGGATTTGATTGGGCCTGCATGGCTACCTATCACTCAGGACAACTCGAAGTAACGGATTGGGCAGAACGCGGTTATATCAAACCACAAATAACGTTAAAGGCAGAAAGCGACAGTTACGGTTTGAGTGCCTTTCCACAGATCAATTCTGACGAACACTTCATGGCAACCATCATCCCAATTTCAACCGGACAAAAAAGCCATTGGCGATTACTGGCCATCGTTGATTCATTACAAGGTGAAGATTGCGTTGCTTCTCAAGCTATGTTTAACAATTACCTCGATATGTTGTCCTTATTCATCGAACGAGATGAATTATTAAAAACAAGCCAATTGCGTCAAAAAAATGCACAACAACTACTCCAACAGTTAAAAGTCGTATCAAACAGTTCCAATGACGGCATTTGGGATTGGGACTTAAAAACCAATACTCTTCATTGGAATAGTCGCCTCATCAAAATGTTAGGAATGGATGATGACCTAGAGACAAAGCATTTTGATTGTGACCAACTGTTTGAACATATTCACACTGAAGATTTGGAAGAGTTAGAAAAACAAATACAGTCACATTTCCTAAACAACACGCCCTTTAAAACCCAATTTCGAATGCGTAAGTTTGATGATAGTTACATTTGGGTACAGGCGAATGGTTCAGCAGTACGCGACTCAAATGGCAAGGCCGTGCGCTTTATTGGATCGATGACCGACATAACAGAGCAAAGAGAGTCAGCGGCTAAAATTCATCATATGGCTTATTTTGACTCATTGACTGGAGTTGCAAATCGACGTAAAGCTATCGAAGAAATTACCGCTCACATCGACAATAAGCCAACACAGCTTAAAGCTGTAATGCTCATGGACTTAAACCGTTTTAAAATGGTCAACGATTCATTCGGCCACCATGTCGGCGATGCATTACTTTGTCATGTTGCCAGAGAGATAACCCAAGTTCTTGGTTCAAAGCACACCATAGCAAGGCTTGGAGGAGATGAGTTTCTGCTATTTTGCTCTATTGCAAATGTAGAACAAGCCAATGAAATGGCCCAAAAAATACTGCGTAGTATTGAAAAGCCAATGCTTTACAGTCAAATAAAAGTCAGTAGCCAAGGAAGTTTAGGGATGGCAATTTATCCCTCCGATGCTTCATCTACCGAGGAACTGATCAAAAATGCAGATATTGCTATGTACCGAGCTAAGCAACAAGGTGGTGGAAAGTACCTCAGATTCAGCCCTGATATGCATAAGGAATCGAGTAAATTTATTGCTCTGGAACAACGGCTATCGAAAGCAATTGATGACAATAAAATCGATATTTACTACCAACCGCAAGTATGTAACAAAAGTGGGAAAATCGTTGCTACTGAAGTCTTAGCGCGTTGGTCTTGCCCGATCAATGGGCAGATACCTCCTAGCAAATTTATTCCAGTTGCTGAAATATCTGGGTTGATTGAAAAACTAGGCAAACAAATATTTACCAAAGTCTGTGAAGATATAAGTCATTCAAAACTGTTGCAGGGACTCAATCAGATATCAATAAACATCAGTGCTCGCCAACTCACCCAGCCAGATTTTGCTAACTTAATCATCAACACCATTAATGGCTACCAATTACCTGCATCGTTATTTTGTTTAGAAATTACAGAAACCGCCGCATTCACGGATTATGATCAATCGTTACGTTCGTTAAAAAAACTCAGTGATGCAGGTATTTCTATCTCATTAGATGATTTTGGGACCGGTTTTTCATCACTATCACTGCTAAAAAACTTGCCACTGTCGGAAGTTAAAATAGACCGCAGTTTTATACTCGACATGACATTAGATCAATCCAACCTGGAATTTGTATCTTCAATGATTTTAATGGGACAAAGTTTAGGTTATCGAGTCGTTGCTGAGGGTGTAGAGACCAAAGAGCATGTAAAACAATTGTCTTCATTAGGCGTCGATCTACTACAAGGTTACTATTATTCAAAACCCCTTCCGTTAGATAAATTTACTATCAAATATCAAGAACAATATTCGAACGAGGCCCTGAAATTACTAATAGAGTGAACGGGCATCAATATTAGCCATGAGACGCGATTGCTACCCTTTTTATCGCATAACTCTGGATGAAAGATTAACATGCATCATTGCTCGGTAGTGTCACTCACCTATCGAGCTGATTTTTTATATTTAACAGACAACAAGGTGATGACATGTGCGAGTTAACAACAGAACAAACCGATGCAATAGCCACCTTCAAACACAGCCTCCATCTTCCTGGCGGTGGTTTTCATGCGCTTATCGTTGAATTATGTAGAGAGTTCCAATTACCTTTCCAAGTTGTTCGCTCCGTTCTTAAGCAGGCACAAGCTTCTATCGAAACAAAAATACGAAACCAATTTGATGATGTTGTTGCTAGTGATTTAACCAAAGAACATTGGCTAAGCATCATAAAAGATGAACTCAACGAACGAGCAAAAGATAACATTCCTCTGATGGAAATACTGATTGATAGTGAAATCTACCGTCAGTTTCTTGATCAAAGTAAATCACCACTTCGCACTGAATCGGAGCGTGAATGTCTTTTAGAGCAATTAATGCAGGCTTATGAACAACAAGTTTATAAACCTCTCAAAGCCATGCTGTACACCACAGCCTTACAGTGGCAACTGCCGAGCGATTTATTGGATATGACCGAAGAAACGCGCCAATTGTTTAGTAACTATCCGCAACATATGGAAGCCAGTGCATTATTATTTAAGCTCAGTGAACAAATTAGCTCTCAACCACTAAGCGAGCATTCCTAACTATTCAGAATTAGTCTCGTGATAACAATTTGAAAACGGGGAATAATCTAATGGCGTTATTCAACGAAGACTAATTCTAACCATTCAATAGGAAGTAATATGAAATTATTTACGTGTACGTCTACTGGAAATATCAACCAAAAAAAGATAGATAAAGCCGGGTCTCTGATTGCAGATTTAAATCAATCAGATCAGTTTCCCGTCCGTAGAGTTCATCCTCTCTCAGGTAAAACAAAGAAAAAATTTCAACAACTCGAGGGGCTAATGAAAAAAATAGGTAAGTATAGGCAGGAGGATGAAAATGCTGATCAAATCCGTAAACTCCAAGGAGATTTCAATAACCTGGTTACTAAGAAAACAACGTATAGAGCAGCTCCTCGCGGCTATATACGGAAGATGCCAATGGAACCCTATACTATTCCACGTGCGGGATCTGGCACGGCTAGAAGCAGCACCCCTAAACCGACTGGTAGCAACGCACCAGAAGGGAGCAGTATCAGTACCTCTTCAACATCATCAGCACCATCTATCACCCCACGAAGAGCTGCCACTACACATGATAGTAAGCCAGCATATATACCAGTTTCATCTATCACCCCACGAAAAGCTGACACTACAGCCATTACACATGATAGTAAGCTAGCACATGTAACAGTTTCATTCGCGTTATTAAGTAACCTCGTCGAACTGCGCAAAGAGCTGAAAAAGGAGTTGAATAACACACCCAAGCCCAAGGGTGAAGACAGGGATAAAATTAAGAATGAAATTAATAAACTCGATAAAGAGATATCAGATCTCAAAAAGGAACTGCCAAAAAATTTCCGTGGGGCATCATTCAGCCATTATCTAAATCTAGTATAGGTAATCAGCGAAAATTGGTATCAACGAAAGCCTCCTAGTGAGGCTTTCTTTTTTAACAGACCACGTTCTGAGGCTGGCTGTTAATTTGCACAAGCTCTGGAGAAATGTCTTTTACACAGCTATCTGAGAACCATTCAGCTAAACGCTTTAGGCGATACTGGATAGTGCAGAGGTAGCTTTTGAAGTATTGAGCTTTCTGAATTGAGTACTGTTCTATCAGTACAGGGATAGGTGTATGCAGAGAAAGCGTGACGTGGGTATCAAAAATCAAGTATCTGTCCTCTCAAGGGTATGAAAAGGGACAGTGACGCTAAAAAGCAAAAATCCCGACAACTCATTGAATTATCGGGATTTTCTAAATAAATGGCACGCCCTGTAGGATTCGAACCTACGACCACATCCTTAGAAGGGACGTGCTCTATCCAGCTGAGCTAAGGGCGCGCTACAGGGAAAGGATTATACGAGTTGAACTCGGTAAATCAATCGCTTTCTCTAACATTTTGTTTCAAATGCCTAAAAAAGAGTCGCCCAGCAATATACTGATGAAAAACAAAACAAAGCAAACGTTTGCCTGTGGATGTTATTCAAAATATCTGCGACAATGCGCGCAAAAATTTTCGCTACGAATGTGTAAGGAAAGTCATGACCGCTCAAAATATTGATGGAACACTTATTTCACAAACAGTCCGCTCAGAAGTCGCAGCACGAGTAAAAGCTCGTACTCAAGCAGGGTTGCGCGCGCCAGGCCTTGCTGTTGTATTAGTCGGTGAAGATCCTGCATCGCAAGTTTATGTTGGCAGCAAGCGTAGAGCGTGTGAAGAAGTTGGTTTTGTATCGAAGTCTTATGACCTTCCTGCCACCGCCAGTGAAGAAGAGTTACTGACGTTAGTCGATCAACTTAATGAAGATCCAGAAATTGATGGCATCTTAGTACAACTGCCACTACCGGCTGGTATTGACACAACTCATGTACTTGAGCGCATCATTCCTGAGAAAGATGTGGATGGTTTCCATCCATACAATGTAGGCCGTTTAGCGCAACGCATTCCTAAACTGCGCTCATGCACACCAAAAGGCATTATCACACTGCTCGATCGCTACAATATCCAACTACGCGGTAAACACGCGGTGATTGTTGGCGCTTCCAATATTGTTGGCCGCCCAATGACACTTGAATTACTGCTTGCGGGCTGTACGACAACCACATGCCACCGCTTCACTAAAGATTTAGAGCACCATGTACGCCAAGCTGATGTTTTGGTTGTTGCTGTTGGTAAACCCAACTTTATTCCAGGTGCTTGGGTGAAAGACGGTGCGATTGTGGTCGATGTTGGCATTAACCGCTTGGAATCAGGCAAACTAGTGGGTGATGTGGAGTACGATGTCGCTAGGGCGAAAGCAAGCTTTATCACACCAGTCCCTGGTGGCGTTGGCCCAATGACGGTGGCAAGTCTGATAGAAAATACGATGCTTGCGTGTGAACAGTTTCATACTAAAGTAAGTTGATCTTCCGTAATAAAGATGGTGACCGGTTATCGGTCACCATTTAAACGATCATAACTCTAAAGTAATGTTAACCAACTCCCACCAATAAAGATTACTCGGTTCAGAGTAGCCTTTACCAAAAACTCCGGTATCACTATAACCACCACCATCGGGACCACTATAAAATTTCTGGTCTCCATAACGGTTGATAATAATTGGCCCAACAGCCTGCCACTTTTCTCCATTCTCCTTAATATTGTTACTTGCATGCTGAAATGTTAAAGCCACACTATAAGAATTAGCTTCATTTGAACAAGCACTCACTTCATCCCAACCTATTATCATCGATTGTTGTGGGCAACCATCAAAACGATGGAGATAAAAAAATACGTGTCCTATTTCTCCTGTCGAGGAGTTTCTCACATCAACGAGAATTTTTTGATCTATTGGGTAAACGCTACGTGCTCCTAACACACTAAACCTGCTGCCCATTAAGTTTCGAGTATTATTAGTGCCTAGCTGGCTCATCAAAATTTTGGTCTGTGAGTTTGATGTAAAAACAGCATCATAAGTCTGATTTTCACCTTTGGGAGGGTTGACTCTCACTGAATATGTTTCTGCCGCTGAGGAAGCATAATTATCACTTTCCTCCTCATGAACACCGATCAGAAAAGTACGGGTTGTTGGATCATAATCATTAAGAGAGACTTCACCGCTATTTGCATCAATAGATGCATATTGTAGATTCTCGCCAATGATTTGATAAACTCTCTTTCCATATTGTATTGAGGATAAATCTGGTTTTATTTTTTTGAACGGTGAAAAATCGACACTAATATTTTTAGCGATAATTCCTGGGTGGGTCGCTTTCTTTACACTGCCGCTGATTATTTGGGTTGACTCCTTATAATTTCTAGAACTTGAAGTTACTTCTATATTGTAATCTCCTGCCCCCTTGATAGTAAGTTCACCAGTGCTTTTGTTAACCTCTACATTGTTATTATTTGAGCTAAGCAATTTATAATTAGTTGTAATTATCTCGTTAGAACCAATCGGCTGAGAAATATTAGGAGACAATGTCAAATTATCTTGATATTCAATCGATGGATAACTAAATTTGATTGGATTATCCGCTTGAGTAACCATGACATTAAATGTCATTTCACTTTCGGAGAAACCACCACGACCTGAATCGACGACTCTAACTATAGCAACACCTGCATTTAATATATCCATACTCCCATCGCTATTTACCTTAATAACATCTATCGCTGAATTAGAATTTAACGAATAAGAGAGTTGCCCATTTGCTCCGATAATGACTGGGGCAGGAAGAATTTTCTGGTCCAAAGATGCTGAAACAACCGATTGAGGGCTTAAAGTTAATGATGATTTAACTGGTTGAACGGTAATCACAATGTCACGTATATTTGATGCTTGAAAATTAGAGCTTTCAGGTTTTCTGACTGTAACCACTGTGGTACCAGAATTAATAACTTTCAGAATATGTGCATCAGTTGTAGTTACTACTTCTTTATTACTTATGTTAATAATTTCCAGATCACTGTTAGTAGCAATTCCATAGTACTTATATAAATCAATTAGTAAGTCATTATCATATACCACAGTAATCGGTTTTAACTCTTCTAGCTGTGGTTGAACACCTTGGCTTATTTCAACTATTACAGTTGCATTATTAGCAGCAGGTTGGTAATTACGTCCACCATCATCAGATATACTTAAAACATAATTACCAACACTGGGTATTTTTAATTGTTCATCACGTAAAGTTATTCCTGATGGCTCACTCGATATAATAGATAAATTACCTTTTTGGCCAACCAGATGAAAAGGTAAAGACAAATCTTCATGATATTCTGACTTAATAAAATCATTTCTCAATCCAGGGTGGGGAGCTTTGATTACATCATATGAGATAACGCCTTGATATTTTTTATATCTATCATTTTCTGGAACAGTTACCGTAACATCAATAGTTCCTGTATTATTAATTTGAGGAAAATGAGTAGACGGGTCTATACTCAATACATCTTGACCATCAGCGATAGAATAGCTTACAGATTCAGGACTACCATTGAAGCTTGGCTGAAGACGCTTTTCTTCCTCAAACACTACAGATTGCTTATCTAGCTTTAGAGAATAAGGTGCTTCAGCTTTATTTATCTTCACTGTAAATGTAGCGCTTTCTCTACTAGTACTATACCCCGGCTGATATTCGACATTTGCCTGAATTATTGCCTCACCAGCTTTTAGTATTTCCATTTCTCCAGTAGCAGGATTGATGTTTAAAACATCCTGACCATCCCAAACGGAATAATTCTGACTTTTTATTGGAGCCCCGGTAATTTTATTTGCTTGAATAAATAAGCCATCACTATATTCTTGTTCAAAATTCTCATAACTTAATGTATCCGCTGACACAGCCGTTACTATAATCTTAGCCATTACACTAGTAGATTTATAACTACTATTTCCAGAGTCGGTGATAGTTACAATAGCTGTTCCTGCAAATCCATTAGCAGTGACATTTCCTTTATGATCCACACTAATAATATGGTCATACTTAGGTTGAACCGTAAAGTTGAGTTCGCCTTTGAATCCTCTAACATTTAACTTGCGCGTATTATTATCACCAAGTGTATTAAGTGTTAAGGAGTCAGCCTTTAAACTCGAATTATCCCACTTTTCAATTGTGACATTAAATATATCTTTTGCAGTTTTGTAACCATTAAGTGTGTCCGTAGCCGTAACGGTAACCGAACCTGGTTTTAGTACCATTAAGCTTCCATCGCCATTATCGACAACAATATCAGCTGGATCACTCGTATAGCTAACCTCACCCATTTGATTAAAAACAGTTGGGCTAAAACTATATCCAGCATAGCTAGATGACGATAATAAAGTGATATCATTTACCACAATATCAATACGATCTTTTTCGCTTTCCAAAGAGGGAATGCTGGTTGGTGGTGTAACACTCTTTGGTGTCGTAACTACATTCGAAGATGAATCCCCTTCACCTCCCCCGCATGCAGCCAACGATATCCCTATCGCCAAAACTAATCCTAATCGATTTACGCTTGGCATTAACATATAAGTCTCTCTGTAGATGATATTTTGGCCAATAATAACCAGTATCAACATCTAAAAACATGAAGAGAAACTTCTACTTTCTGCTCTAATTAACAACAACAATAGACAAAAAAATGGGGGGAACATTACCATTCATTTTCTGATGGATTAGTGCAGTAACTCCTCTTTATTTCCGAACCAACTTCTGCAACGCAAACTTTACCTTTGCCTGCCTTTTTGGCTTGATACATAGCCCTGTCTGCAATCGTCAGGCTATCACTCAAGTCCATCTTTTCCGTGTCAACGAATGCAATACCAATACTTGCTCCAACATCGTTCACTACTTTTTTTAGTGAAGAGAGCTGCTGGCTAGAAAATAGCGCAATGATCTCATTTGCCATGTTCACGACATCCTGCTCGCTGGCATACTCTTTCGCATAAATAGCAAATTCATCGCCACCGATGCGAGCAACATCATATGCACCTAAGCTTTGTTGTAGATATTGCTCGGCAATAGCTTTCAACTTTAAGCCAAATTCAGCTAGGACGATGTCGCCATAATTATGACCATAGCGATCATTAATGTTCTTAAAATTATCTAAATCGATATAAACAATTGCGCTTTGGTAGTGACGAGTTAACTGCATGGAATGATAAAGTACCGAGTTGAAACTAGAACGGTTAGCTAACTTGGTCAGTGAATCAATATAAGCGAGTTCATGAATACCTTCCTCATGCATTTTAAGTATGTAGTCATCCATTTGAGACTGAAAATAAATCAAAATATGGCACATTCCACTTAATGCAATCAATGTAATGACCAAGCGGATACTCATCACATGAGAATACTCGTAGATCGACAATTGGAAAGCGAGCGTTATAAAAACACCAGTAATAAATAGAAAGGAAAGAAGTAAACCATGCTTAAATTGATTAATAAATATTCCGATTGCGGCAAGCGGATATACCCACATAACCCCTGTACCTTCATATCCACCAGTTACGACAAGGTATAAGCTCAAAGAGTAAATAATCGCAGAGAGGCAAACCAAGCCAACCGTTCGCCAACGTGTCAATAGCCAAACCGTCAGCAAGCCAAAACCCGTATAGAACGCTAAGGTCGTTGCCAGTAACGTTTGACCTTTATAAAAACAATAGCCAGAAAAAACACCAAGAAACACTATACCAAATAGCGTCAAAGCAAAAACCATCATCCGTTGCCGGTGATGTTTTGTTAGAACCACTTCAGATAGTTTATCCGCTACAAAACTGTGAACATCATGCGCCACCGAGATTCCTCTGTAAAGTTCTACCACCAGCCGTTGCTAGCAAGTGATTTCGACCGCTAAATACAACAAAAAATGTGATTTCAGTTCAAAATAACAAAAATGATAGTAACCAAAACAAAAGTAAACCACCACAGCACTATTCACAAAATTATAAATTTTTAAGCAATGAGTTGAATTCATCACACTGGTTGAGTAATGAATTCAACTGCAACTAAAAACCGGCGATGCGGTCTGCTAAATGGCTAACGGCAAGAGCAAAATAATACGAACGATTCCACTTCATCAACACATTGTAATTGTTATATACCAAATAGACTCGACCAGCTTCATCGTCTGGCATGATCAACCAAGCTTGAATATCGTCTGTTAGCGTTGGCAACGGGCGGCCATCATAACGAGTAACGCCTAGCTTGGACCACTCTTGCAGGAATTTGCCTTTTTCTGATTGACGTCCTTCTAGCTCATGGTCAAATCCCTTCGGGATTTTTACTTGGCGGCCCCAAGTGTATTTATCATCCCAACCTGATTGGCTTAAGTAATTGGCCGTTGAAGCAAACACATCTTCTTTAGTGCCCCAAATATCTTTTTTGCCATCACCATTGCCATCAGAAGCGAAGGCCAAAAATGAACTAGGCATAAATTGACATTGGCCCATTGCACCTGCCCATGACCCTTTCATGTCGTCAGCACTGATATGACCTTGCTGTAGAATCTGCAGTGCAGCCATCGTCTCTTTACGAAAAAATGCCTCTCTTCTACCGTCATAAGCCATGGTCGTTAAAGCATCAATAACACTATAACCCCCCGTCAATGCACCGAAATTACTTTCCACTCCCCATAGCGCCACGATAAAACGAGGCTGTACACCATACAGTTTGCCAATACGGCTAAGTTGATCATAGTGCTTTTCATACAAGGCTTTGGCTTGGTTTACTTTCCAGTCTGGCACTGCACGGGGAATATATTCGTCCAGCGTCAATTTTTTTTCTGGCTGATTGCGATCCGCTTTGACCGCACGCGGCTTGTAAGCAACATCTTTGAAAGCATCGCTTAAAATTTGCTCTGAGATCCCTTCACTGCGCGCTTGCTGTTTTAAGCTTTCAACATACTGTTCGAAACTGACTTCATTCGCCATTAACGGCGCAGTAAGACTCAAACCTAATACGACTGACAATAATTTTCTCAAATCGCCCTCCTTGAGCTAAAAACCTAACGGCCTTGTTGCTGAGCTTTTTGCTGTTTGTAGTTTTCAAGTAAATTTTCTGGTGGCGGTGGTAACTGTAAGAAATAACCTTCATTTTCCAAAGACTCTTTCACTTTCTCAATGTTGACCTGAGCAAGTGTCCGTCCTTCTAATTTCACTACCATAACCAAAGTAGGTTTACCGAACATCTGCATCAGCGTGTCAGGGACCTGTGAAAAATCGTCTTTTTTCGGAATATAAAGATAGGTACCTTCTTTTTTTGAGCCTTTGTAGATAGAACAAAGCATGACAACCCTTTCTTGTAATAAATCGGCTTTTTAAGCAGATTAAGTGATAAACGTTAAATTTTCGCCAAATTTGAGATTAATACAAACATTTGGCAGTAGATAACTTGCTGAGCTAAGTGAGTAAATATAACATGACAACCCTAGTTTCAGGCAACGCCCTTTCTAGTGAAGCCATTAGTTATTGAGGTCAAAAATAAGATGTCCAATACTCCTGACCTAAAAGGTAGCAGTTTTACTTTGTCAGTTTTACACCTTTGCGACAATGAAGTTGCCAATAGCATTGAGTTTCTCAAGGAAAAAGTAACCCAAGCCCCAGCTTTTTTCGCATCAGCCCCGGTGGTTATTAATATTGCCAAGGTAATGGGCGAGATTGATTTCATCATGCTAAAACAGGGGATCAGTGAAGCAGGAATGATTCCGGTAGGAGTGACTGGCTGTAAAGATAAACGCAGCCAAAACTTGGCATCAGAAGCCGGTTTTGCCGTGATGAGCGCAAGTAAGTCCCCTGCTCAAGCACCCGCAAAAATGGCACCGACCAAAGTCGTTCGCACTCCAATTCGCTCTGGACAGCAAGTGTACGCTAAAGATGGCGATTTAGTGATCCTAAACCATGTCAGTGCTGGAGCAGAAGTAATTGCTGATGGCTCTATCCATGTTTATGGCACATTGCGAGGCAGAGCCATCGCAGGCGCAAGCGGTCAAACCGAAGCACGAATTATTTGTCACGATTTACAAGCTGAGCTGGTATCCATTGCTGGTAATTACTGGCTTAGTGATCAAATTGAAAGTGAGTTTTGGCAGAAGAAAGTGATGCTCAGCATGGTTGATGACTCACTACACTTCGAAACGCTCACGATTTAAAAATTAACAAGGAAAACATAATGGCACGCATTATTGTTGTAACGTCAGGAAAAGGCGGCGTAGGTAAAACGACCTCAAGCGCAGCCATCGCATCAGGTTTGGCTTTGAAAGGTAAAAAAACTGCGGTTATCGATTTCGATATTGGTTTACGTAACCTTGACCTTATCATGGGGTGCGAACGTCGCGTTGTGTATGACTTTGTCAATGTCATCAACGGTGAAGCTACGCTCAACCAAGCGATGATCAAAGACAAGCGCACAGACAATTTATTCATTCTTCCCGCATCACAAACTCGCGATAAAGATGCGCTGACTAAGGATGGCGTCAAGCGCGTACTCGATGAACTCGATGCGATGGGTTTTGATTTCATCATCTGTGATTCTCCAGCAGGTATTGAGCAAGGCGCGCTAATGGCACTTTACTTTGCCGACGAAGCCATTGTGACCACTAACCCAGAAGTATCTTCGGTGCGAGATTCTGACCGCATTCTTGGCATTTTAGACTCAAAGTCACTGCGCTCAGAACAAGGTCTAGAACCAGTCAAACAGCACCTGCTTCTCACACGTTATAACCCAACACGCGTGACGCAAGGTGAAATGCTGAGTGTGGAAGATGTTGAAGAGATCCTACACATTTCTCTACTGGGTGTAATTCCAGAAAGCCAAGCTGTGTTAAATGCTTCCAACAAAGGCGTACCAGTTATTTTTGACGAACAGTCAGATGCAGGCCAAGCTTACGGTGACGCAGTTGAGCGTCTATTAGGCCAACAAGTTGATTTTCGCTTCGTCACTGAGCAGAAAAAAGGCATCTTTAAACGACTATTTGGAGGTTAAGCACTATGTCACTACTTGAGTTCTTCAGACCACAAAAAAAGACATCAGCTAATCTTGCGAAAGAACGTTTACAGATCATCGTTGCGGAGCGTCGTAGCCAAAGTGACCCAGCACCGACTTATTTGCCGCAGTTGAAAGAAGATATTCTAAAAGCCATTGCTAAATATGTTCCCATCGACCCTTCCATGGTTGAACTGACATTTGAGCATAAAGGAGATGATATTGCTGTGTTGGAATTGAATGTCAAATTGCCAGATGAAGAGAAATAAACTCGGCTTTAAATTGAGTTAAACACTGATCGAGAAAAAGCCTGCTAAAATGCAGGCTCTTTTATTTGCATGGCGCTAGCACCTTAAGCAGTTAACAACACTAACAGCTTAACAACCATAATGTTGTGCAATGTACTGCTCGAACTGGCGGCACATTTCATCGTCAGAATGAGTATTACTGGCTAATTCTTGTGCTCCATCGACAACTTTAATTGTGGCATTGAGTGAGGCTGGTTGAATTTGCGTTCTATCAGCTAGACGCTCTATCTTCTGTAACTCTTGTTGCCATGCTTGCTCAACCGATAGGTTACAGACGTCCGCTAAGTATTTAGCATTGAAACCTTCACCGGTCAGTTTCTCGATGGTTTGATTATGCGACACGCTATTTCCAGCTTGCCAATAATGTTCAGCTAACAATGGGCCAATTTCAGGATTGTCAGTCAGGTAACCGAATTTTTGAGTGAAGAAAGCTCGTGTTTGATATACCGCCATATGTGCCAACAAATATCCTTGATAAGAGCACGATGCTTCATCGGACAATAGATGAGGAATCGCCATCAATGGACGTGGACTGCAAGCCAGACCGAGAATTTTTTGTTCCGTAGCCCGAGCAAGAGCGGTGATACGTTCCGCTGTTAATTCCTCTTCACTTAATTCATACAATGCGCGTTCAAAATATGGCACCACCAAAATGCTACGTTCTTCATATGCTTTAAACGGTTGACGGCTCTTGATCATCGCTTGAATAATTGAATCAGGTACTGGGTTACCTTGAGCATCAAGCGCATAGCTTTTTAGCCAATCAGCATCAGTGAGCAAGCTATCACAGAACATTGATTGTGTTTCAGCATAAGCCATTGAAGTTGGCGCAAACTCTTGAGAGAAACATGGCGCATTCATCTTAACATTAGCGAAATGTGCAGCATGTCCACCTTCATGGAATAAGGTATTAATGCCATCATAACCACTTCCAACTTGGTCAGGTTTTGCATTACTGGTAAAGTTGACCTTCGCCGCAATCCACTTTCCTTGGTCATAAAATGATGGTACGGGGCCATGACAAAAACCATTAGGATACTTGCCTTTGCGATCAAGTAAGTCGAGCGTCAATTCCGCGCCAGAATAATCAATATTTAAACGACCAAAGGATTCAATCCAACGGCGCAACGACTGTGAAAATGGCACGTAAGGGTCTAATTCACGCATCACATCACCGGCAAAAGAATACACAAAATTATGCCCTGCGAGTGCTTGCTCCCCTTTTGCTTGTACCAGCATCGCTAAGCTGCTCTGATGACTATCGCGGGTACGCTGTTCAAAATCATCTAAAATATTAAACAGTTGCTCGGTTGTCATTTTCTCCGTTTTGTTGATTGAATAATCAAAAAAGCTTTTATATCCAAGTGACTGAGCAAACCGATTACGCCGCTTCACTAACTCTAAAAAGCCGTTTTGCAATAACCACTGTTCAAGATCTAGCAAGGCTTGATGAGCACTTTGGCGAACAGCTTCATGGTTATTGGTACGAATCGTCGAGCCAACAACTGGCAATGATCCCTCAATACGTTGACCTTGCTCACTAGTGAATGTCATCACATGGTTTTGTTTTTTCTCAAACAATTCAGCTTCAAATTTAATTAAATCAGCCTTTAACGTTTGAGCGTGTTCTGACTCAATCGCATGCGCTTGAAACATGGCGAGCCAACCATTTAAACCAATAACTGTGTTTTGCTTTTCTTCTTCGTTAGTAATACGTTCCGCTTGAACCAATTGCTGCTTTATTTCAGCAATATGCTCTGCGTCGCTGAGAAATTGCGTCCAACGAGTTTGAGCTTGAGTCGAGCCTTGATGATCCTCACTGATACCCATATAGGTATCCCAAAAGAAATCTTCTTTCGTGCGATGAATGGCAAGATAACGTTGGTTCAAATCATTAAGATAAGCTGTTGCTGTCATTTTGATCCTTAAAATGGTTGGCCTTGAGAAATTAAACAAGTTTATTAAGCTTTTCACCTAAGATAGGTAAACGCCAGCCTTGCATAACATCCGGTAATTTTTCAGGGTTTCGCTCTTTCTTCCACACCCAACTTAACAGTTGATTCAACTGTTTTTTCGATGCCAAAAACTCTGTCGCTAATCCTGTTGTTTGAGAAACCGCTTTGACTTCATCTTTCAACTTTTTAAACAGTTGTTTATAACCTGGGTAGTCCATCAACGGTTCGATTTGAGGCGGATATTGGTCAGCAGGGATTTGTTGCCCCGCTTTGACCAAGGCGATAATTTTATCACTATGGCGACGAATCCCTCGTGGGTCAGCCCCCTCCTCAATCATACGATTAGGGTTAGTCAGCCCCAAGCGAGCGATGGTGAGCAAATCGGCTTCTTTAACCACAAAATTTAACGCTAAATCTCGGCGCACCGCTTCTTCATAACGCCACGTTGCCAACGGTTTCAGAATTGCCAACTGTTTCGGTGATAGCTGCCATGCCCCTTTAAGATCAAGATAAGCAAATTCAGGATTGGTATTCTTAATACGTTTAACCGTGAGCAGTTCTGATTCTTGCTGCGCAGCATCCCACCAGCCAGCTTGAGTCACTTTTTCCAACAGTTGTTGATACATGGGTAATAAGTAGAAAACATCAGCGGCAGCGTAATCTAACTGCTTTTGCGATAATGGACGGGCAAGCCAGTCAGTTCGCGACTCACTTTTATCCAACTCAACCCCAACAAATTCGTTCACCAGCGCGGCAAAACCGGTGGAGAGTCCATGACCTAAAAATGCCGCCATCACTTGCGTATCGACCATAGGGAAAGGAACACAACCAAATGCGTTGTGGAAGACTTCTAAATCCTCACCGCAAGCATGTAGCACCTTTAATACAGAGACATCTTGCAACAACTCAACAAACGGAGCCATATCATCAAAAGCCAATGGGTCAATTAATGAGAGATTCTCACCGTCGTACAACTGGATAAGGCCGAGCTGTGGATAAAAGGTACGGACACGGACAAATTCGGTGTCGAGCATCACTAAGTCTGCATCACGTGCGGCAAGGCATACTCGCTGAAGGTCGTTCAATTGGGTAATGATTTGATAATTCACAAATGGCTCACTTTGGGCAGCCCACGATGGGGGACATAAAAATGCCGACAATTTTGTCGGCATTCTATCATTATTTTCTATTGCTGGCTTGACGCTTATGCTCGCTTTGCTTCCGCTTGCTGAGCTTCATTTTCTTCGCGCAATACTCGGCGCAGAATCTTACCAACGTTAGATTTAGGTAAGTCTTCCCTAAACTCAATCAATTTAGGCACTTTATAACCCGTCAAATGCTTACGGCAATGCGTAATAATTTCGTCTTTGGTTAGGCTAGGATCTCGTTTGACAACATAGATTTTCACCACTTCACCTGATACTTCGTGTGACTGTCCAACCGCTGCAACTTCCAACACCTTGCCATGCAGGGCAACGACATCTTCAATTTCATTTGGATAAACATTAAAACCAGAGACTAAAATCATGTCTTTTTTTCGGTCAACAATATACAGCATGCCTTGTTCATCAAACTTCACAATATCGCCAGTAGATAACCAACCATCCGCATTGATGACTTCTTTTGTCGCTTCAGGTCGCTGCCAATAACCTTGCATCACTTGTGGTCCGCGCACTTGCAGCTCACCCACTTGGTCATACGCTAAGACATTACCTTCATCATCAACAATACGGACTTCAGTCGACGGCACTGGCAAACCGATAGCACCAGAATAATCACTCAAATCATAAGGGTTACCGGTTACCAAAGGAGCACATTCAGTTAAACCATAACCTTCAAGCAAATGAATCCCGGTTACTTTTTTCCACTGCTCAGCAACAGCGCGCTGCACTGCCATACCGCCACCTACTGATAACTTAAGATTTTTAAAATCAAGTTCATGGAAATCTTCGTTATTGACCAGTGCATTAAAGAGCGTATTCACCCCAGTAATGGCAGTAAAAGGGTATTTTTGCAGTTCTTTAATAAAGCCTGGAATATCTCTTGGGTTGGTAATCAAAAGGTTGCGACCACCCATTTCGACGAACAGCAAACAGTTTACGGTTAATGCAAATACGTGATACAGCGGTAATGCTGTCACCACAAGCTCGCGCCCTTCAGCTAAAACAGGGCCATAAGCACCTTTAGCTTGCAGTACGTTGGCAATCATATTTCTGTGGGTCAAGATTGCACCTTTCGCGACCCCAGTAGTGCCACCGGTGTATTGCAAAAAGGCGATATCATCACCCGACATAAATGGTTTCACATATTGCAGACGACGACCTTTATGCAATGCTTTACGCATTGAGATTGCCCCTGGCAGATCGTATTTTGGTACCATCCCTTTGACATATTTCACAACGAAATCAACGAGCGTACCTTTGGCTCTTGGTAACATCTGCCCAAGGCTTGTGAGTACCACGTGTTTAACCGGGGTGTTATCTACGATTTGCTCTAACGTGTTGGCAAAGTTAGACACAATAACGATGGCTTTTGCATCGGCATCATTGAGTTGATGTTCAAGTTCACGAGGGGTATACAGTGGGTTAACGTTAACTGCAATCATGCCTGCGCGAAGTACACCAAATAATGCAACGGGATATTGCAGCAAATTTGGCATCATCAACGCTACTCGATCGCCTTTTTTCAGCTTTAGCTCATTTTGTAAGTAAGCGGCAAAAGCACGGCTGCGCTCTTCCAGTTTACGGAACGTCATCACTGAGCCCATATTCATAAAAGCGGGCTGGTCGGCATATTTATGGACAGATTGTTCAAACATTTCCACCAAAGATGGATACGTATCTGGATTGATGGTTTCCGGTACGTCACTTGGGTAACGTGAAAGCCAAGGTTTATCCACGGTAATACTCCTCGTTATTGGCTGCTGCTCTACGGCAATATTTTTATTTTTGCTATTACAGCACAGCCAAAGCGTATGAGCACGAAACACTCAAACACTTGTTTAAATTTTGTTAACTAAGCCAAAGATTAGTTCTGCGACTTGCGAAGGTTGTTCAAGATGGCAATGATGACCACCAGAAATAGTGAACATTTCACAGTGATTATTGGTTAAACAGTCACAATTTTGCTTTAAATAGCCAAAACCTTGATCGCCAAGAATGACCCGATGTGGACATTGGACTTGCCCTGAAAATTGCCGAGCATGCTCAAACGACATCCTAAATAGTGAGTCACTATTTAACTTTACGTCGTGCCGCCAAACCCACTGTTCGCCTCGCTGTTCTATTCCTCGCTCGACAACAGGACGAATCAATTTCGTATCCAAGTGATTGACTGCTGATCGGCGAGCTATCGCATCTTCCAAGGTGGGTAGTGAACGTTTTGGCTTACGTCGGATCCGTTGTCGACTCAGCACACCATTACGTAACCTAGTTACGCTTTTATCTGGCGATTCAGCTAGTGGCCCCACCCCTTCAATTTGAATTAATCCTGCGACTTGCTCAGGAAAGGCGGCACTATAGCAACTTGCGATTAAAGCACCAAGAGAATGCCCAACCAACACTAACCTGTTTGGTGACAAATTAAGCAAAAGTTGGTAAATGTCGTCAATATAGTCGTGAAAAGGGTAAAAATTGTCGTTTGATTTATGGCTTGATAGGCCATGACCAGGCAAATCGATTGCGCAAAGGTGTGCGCCAGAAAGCCGCCAACTTAACTCATTGATAGTAGTTAAAAAACTGGATGAGTTATCTAGCCAACCATGTAAAAAAACGACCGAGACTTCGGCCGTTTGTGCATTGCCAATTTCCTGTGATGCAATGTAACCTTGCTCAAGGAAATAACGCTTTTGTTGAATGTTCATTTGACCTGTTGAACCACACGACCTTCTCGGGAACTTGGGGCTCTTTGACGGCAGTATAGACCATTGCACAGTGATAAATAGGAGCCGACTTCATTAACAATGACCCGTTCCTCAATACGCCACAAATGAGCGCCTTTGACCGCCATTACAGGAAAGGTATATTGATATTCACCCACTTTCTTTTGCTCTGCGGGCGAACCAACCCCAATAACCGTAATCAAACGACCGTTAGCATAAGTAACAGGATCGACAAAACCGTCGATGTAACCAACAAAGCGACCTTGAGGCTCTTGACTAATATCGGGCTTTCCAGATGAACTAATCGGTAAGTTCACCACCTCAATACGCGTTTGATTAGTTAAGTTCGTGACATTGGCAATCACACCGCCAAGCCGAACTTCACTGCCCACAGCAGCTGAGCTATTTACCCAACTGCTGTAGTCGGTAAACACATTCTCACCGCTTGCTTTGAGGTTTTCCGGCAAACTAGAACAGGCGCTAATTAGAAACACGGAAGATAAAAGCAGTAATATTCTACCAATACAGGAGTGACGAAGTAGCTTGTTACTAATTGGTGTTTTATGGATAAAGGTTCTATGGGTAAAAAACCTTTTGCTCGCAGCGCGCATGATAATGACCTTATTATGTTAGATGTAAATGTCGACCCCAAGCATCTGAGCAAGTTCCTCTTTTTTTGCTTGATTCATCACATCCATATACTCTTCCATCGCTTTTCTGGCTCGCCCTTCGGGTAAATCATATTCTAGGGTTGCGCGCTGAATATCAGCTTCTTGTACTTGACGAATCGAATGAGAAACAGCATTAGCCACCTTGGTTGTTTGACCAACCGCAGCTTTAGTATCGCCTTTTCTTACCTCATTTTTCTTATTTGCTCTATTGGTCTTATTAGACCCCGGCACTATCGAAGGAGGTAAACCATTAATTGAAACCATACTGTTCCTGTTCTATTTGAGTAGGATTGGCATACAACCCTACTCACGGTGAATCATTCGCGGCCAGGTAGTTTTTTCCAAGCCACTTTGTCTCGTAAATAGACTGGGCTAGACTCTTCCACCGATGTGGTATTTCCCTTGGCAAACTCATACTGTGCAAGATAAACAATATCTTGCGCATCTGGGTAAAGTACTTCGCCCATTTCACGAACAATGGGGAGTGATTCCAGCTCCTCGGCATACGCCGCCCAACCAGTACCTGCGCAACCCCAAGTTTTATCATCTGCCGCTAACTGCTGGCTTAGCACACTCGGTGGAATCACGCATTCGCTGTCGACTTCACTCCAAGAGCCATCTTCTTGACGCTGGTAGCGCCCCCAATACACTTCACTCATTCTGGCATCAATAGCACACGCAACCTGTTGATAACCGTGTTGGCGATAGGTACCTTGCGCCATTGCTGCCAAGGTTGAAATACCGATCATTGGTAAGTCGGCACCAAACGCTAAACCTTGTGCAATTCCAATGCCAATGCGCACTCCGGTAAAACTTCCCGGACCACGACCATAAGCTAATGCATCCAGTTCTTGTAAGCGGATGCCTGCTTCTTTTAGAACCGAATCGACCATTGGCAGGATTTTTTTGGTGTGATCACGTGGTGCAACTTCACTGCGAACATACAGTTTGTCGCCAACCATCAATGCAACAGAACAGTTTTCTGTTGCTGTGTCTAAGGCAAGAATTTTTGCGCTCATTACTATCTCTAATTATTTTGTGTTGTTACTGAAATCTGACTAAGGAAGTCTTTCACTTTATCCAAATCTCGCGTACGAGGAATGGGCGGTAAACTGGCAAGGAATACCCCACCATAATCACGGGTCACTAATCGGTTATCACAGATGATGAGCGCCCCTTTGTCGTTCTTGTCTCGAATCAAACGCCCTACGCCTTGTTTTAGCGTGATGACCGCGTCTGGTAATTGTACTTGAGAAAATGGGTCTCCGCCTCGCAAACGGCAATCTTCAATTCGCGCTTTTAATAGCGGATCATCAGGTGCGGTAAACGGAAGTTTGTCAATAATAACACAGCTCAAGGCGTCACCTCTAACATCAATCCCTTCCCAAAATGCGCCAGTTGCCACTAACAACGCGTTCCCTAGCTCCATAAACTCCGCTAAGGTTTTTTGCTTACTGGTTTCCCCTTGTAAAAGTACTGGAACCGTTAGTACTTCTCTAAAACGCTCTCCTAATTCGCGCATCATATTGTGTGAGGTACATAAGAAGAAACAGCGCCCTTGGTTTTGTTCTATAACAGGCGCAAGAATTTGCACCAATTTATCCGCCAGCCCAGCACTATTGGGTTCTGGTAAATAACGTGGCACACACAGCTTGGCTTGCTGCTCATAATCAAACGGGCTCGGCAAAGAAAATTGCGCCTGCGGCTTCAAGCCTAAACGATGGGTAAAATGGCTAAAATCATCGTTCACCGCCAACGTCGCGGAGGTAAATATCCACGAACCTTGCTTGAGTTCTATCTGCTCATGAAACTTATCCGCCACAGAGAGGGGGGTAATATGCAAACTAAAGTGACGCGGTGTCGTGTCATACCAATAGGAATAACCGGTAATAGAAACATCACACACTCGGTCGATACGCCCTTTAATGAGGTTAGCTCGCTCAAATGCGGTATCTAATAATTGACTACGCCCTAAAGCCAGTTTCAGGACATCAATTGCAAAATCTAAACTCTCGCGCAATCGACTTAATTCACGTGCAACAGATGGGGAAGATAAGGCTTCACGCCAATTGCCTCTAAAACCCGGTTCGCCCAATACAATACGCAATTCCATCGCCGATTGAGTTAGTTTATCGCCTACTTTTTGTAACTGGCGCATGTCCTTAGCTTCAGTGCGATAACCGATTTCAATATCTTTCGCTAGCTCTTGAACTTGGCGACTTGAGACAGACTGACCAAAATATTGACTGGCAATATCTGGCAATTGATGTGCCTCATCGAAGATGAACACCTCCGCCTCAGGGATTAATTCGCCAAATCCGGTTTCTTTGATAGCAAGATCGGCGAGGAAAAGGTGATGATTAACCACAACCACATCAGCATCCATCGCCTTTCTTCGCGCTTTGGATACAAAGCAATCAACGTAGCTTGGGCACTCTTTACCTAGGCAGTTATCATTGGTCGAGGTAATAGTTGGGATAATTAAGCTATCTTCAGGCAGTTCATCGCATTCGCCCAAATCACCGCTTTTGGTCTCTGATGACCAACTACGAACTTTAACCAATTGAGTCAACAATTGCGGATCTGCTTCATTGGTGTGACTTTCAATCATTTGTCGGCTTAATCTATCAAGGCACAAATAGTTCGCACGACCTTTTAACAATGCGACATTGCCAAAGAAACCGAGAGCATCAACCATTAGCGGTAAATCTCGGTGAAAAAGCTGTTCTTGTAGGTTTTTAGACCCCGTACTAATGATGGTTTTTTTACCACTGAGCAATGCCGGGACAAGGTAAGCGAATGTTTTCCCCGTTCCTGTTCCCGCTTCAACCACTAATTGTGATTGCTGGGTAATGGCCTTGGCCACAGCTTCAGCCATATCAATTTGTGCTTGTCGTGCTTGAAAACCAGGAATGGCTTTACCGAGTGCACCCTGCGAAGAAAAGGTTTTTGCGATCATCTAAAAATAGGGGTAAGTATTCGTTGCGGGGCATTATGGCAGGTTTCATGAATCGGCGCGAATCGAACGATGACTCACGCCGGTTAGGGATGTTCTATTTGCGATTGAGGTAACGTGACAGCCACATCGGCGCTTCATAGCCACTTTCCGCTTGGGTCATTGCTTTAGCTGCGTCGGCCGGTGATGCTCGGCTCTCCCACATGTCTTCCAAGATAATTTCATCGATCTGCTGATCGCCCATCAATGCACTCACTCTTTCGACGTACAGTTTACGTGCAAGGAGTTCTTTATCCATAAATACCGCCTTAAGACTCTCATGAAGAAGAAAATAAGCTAAAGCCTAACGGTTAACCCGTTTATTTATTGAAACCAACTTGATAATAGATTAATTATAGCCCTTATATTGTGGAGTGCGTCACCGTTCATGCGCGCTCGAATTAGTTTTTAGAATAAAAGAATTCAATCACGGAAGTATTAGATAATGGAAAGAAAGACTCTCCTGACTCATTGTAGCGATGCACCAGGCTTAATCTCAAAAATCACCAACATTTGTTATAAACATCAACTCAACATCATCCAAAATAATGAGTACGTTGATAACACAAGCGGTCACTTTTTTATGCGTACCGAACTTGAAGGTTACTTCAATGATACGACGCTTCTTGCTGACCTTGATCAAGCTCTACCTGCTCAAGCCAAGCGTAAACTCGTAGATTCATCACGTAAACGCGTAGTGATTTTGGTCACAAAGGAAGCACATTGCCTCGGTGACATTTTAATGAAGAACTTCGATGGCAGTTTAGATGTCGAGATTGCCGCGGTTGTGGGCAACTACGATACTCTACAAAGTCTGACTGAACGGTTTGATATTCCTTATCACCACGTTTCTCACGAAGGACTAAACCGCTCTGAGCACGAAGAAAAACTGCTTGAAGTGATCAACCAGTATCAGCCAGATTATTTGGTTCTTGCGAAATACATGCGCGTGCTGACACCGACATTTGTTGAGAGCTATCATCACAAAATCATTAACATCCACCACAGCTTTTTGCCAGCCTTCATTGGTGCAAAACCCTATCAACAAGCCTATGAGCGTGGCGTTAAGATCATCGGTGCAACAGCACACTTCGTTACCAACGATTTAGATGAAGGCCCAATCATCAAACAAGATGTCATTCCTGTTGATCACACTTTTAGTGCAAAAGATATGGCACAAGCCGGACGCGATGTAGAAAAGAATGTATTGAGCAAAGCACTCAATAAAGTCGTAAACGATCACGTTTTTGTGTACGGCAACAAAACCGTTATTCTTTAGGCACTTTGACCGAAGAAAAACAAATTAGATACCATCAATAAAAGCGCTGAATTCAGCGCTTTTTTCTATTTAGTGATTAGGTATTACAATTTCGTCGCTAACTCGACACCTTGGCGAATAGCGCGTACCGCATCCAACTCACCAGCGTAATCAGCACCGCCAATCACATGTAATTTGTCTCCCAACGAATCCCATTTATCTTCAAACGGACGAACTGATTCTTGACCAGCGCAAATTACAATTTTGTCTGCATCGAGTAATTGTTGCTTGCCATCAATAGAAATATGCAATCCGTTTGGATCTATCTTTTCATAGCTCACGCCACCTAGTAAGTGAACTCCGCGTTTCTCAAGCGTACGTTTGTGGATCCAACCTGTCGTTTTACCTGGCCCTTTGCCCACACGTCCCTTGCGGCGCTGTAAAACCCAAACCGTTTTATCACTCAATGAATCTGGGTAAGGGTACAAGCCACCAGGGTGAGCGATTTCTTTATCGATCCCCCAATCGTGTAGCCAATCATCGAGTGTGTGATCTTGCGGCTCAGTCAACATGGTGGCAACGTCGACACCAATGCCACCAGCCCCGACTATCGCAACCTTTTCGCCTACTGGTGTTTTTTCGCGAATCAAGGTTTGGTAATCAACCACTTTTTCTTGGTTTTCAATACCCTCAATACTGACTTTTCTTGGGGTCACACCAGAGGCCATCACCACATCATCATAGCCTTGCAGCATATCGAAAGTAACCTCAGTATCTAAATGAAGCTTGACGCCCGTCTCATCAATTAGATTGGCAAAATAGCGAATAGTTTCTCGAAACTCTTCTTTACCGGGGATCTGCATTGCTAGTCTAAACTGACCACCGATTCGATCATTTTTCTCAAACAAATCAACTTGATAGCCTCTTTCTGCCAAGGTTGTGGCGCACGATAAACCGGCAGGCCCTGCCCCTATCACAGCAATTTTCTTGGGTTTTTCGGCAGGTTGCACCACAATTTCAGTTTCGTAACAGGCTCTAGGATTGACTAAACAACTGGCACGTTTCGCTTTAAATACATTGTCCAAGCAAGCTTGGTTACAACCAATGCAGGTATTAATCAGCGCCGCTTTTCCTTGCTCGGCTTTGCTCACAAATTCAGGATCAGCGAGAAATGGACGAGCCATTGAGACCATATCAGCTTGGCCAGATGCCAGTATTTTCTCCGCCTCTTCAGGTGTGTTAATTCGGTTACAAGTCACTACAGGAACCGATAAATGAGGACGCACTTTCTCTGTTACCCACGTAAATGCAGCGCGTGGCACTTGCGTGGCAATGGTTGGGATACGTGCTTCGTGCCAACCAATACCAGTATTGATGATGGTCACCCCAGCTTTTTCTAATGCTTTAGCAAGCGTTAATACTTCTTCAAAAGTGCTGCCTTCTTCGACCAAATCCAGCATCGAAAGACGAAAAATTATGATGAAATCTTTACCAACCGCGGCGCGTATCGCCTTGACGATTTCTAAGGGAAAACGAATACGATTTTCATAACTACCCCCCCAATCGTCGTAGCGCATATTGGTACGCTTACAGATAAACTGGTTGATAAGGTAGCCTTCTGAGCCCATCACTTCTACCCCATCGTAACCGGCTAAGTGCGCCAATTCAGCGCTATTTGCAAAAGCATCGATGGTTTTTTTGATTTGACGAACACTCATTTCACTCGGTGCGAAGCGCGCGATTGGCGCTTTGATCGCTGATGCACTCTGAGCAAAAGGATGCATCGCGTATCGGCCAGCATGAAGCAATTGTAATGCTATTTTGCCGCCTTGACGGTGAACCGCTTCTGTGACCACTTTGTGGGAACGAGCGTGCTTCACTTTACTAAACTCGGCACTAAAAGGATGAAGTCGACCACGTAAATTAGGCGAAAAACCGCCAGTTACGATCAGTCCAACCCCACCTTTTGCACGCTCTTCATAAAAGGCGGCGAGTTTGTGGAGTCCTTCTTTATGTTCTTCTAATCCAGTGTGCATTGATCCCATCAATACACGGTTACGTAACTGAGTAAATCCTAGATCTAATGGCTGTAATAGGTGTGGGTACATGCTGACTTCACTTTTATAATTATGCTTCGTGGTCAGACCAGAATATTATCGGAGTCAATAAAAATCAAACAAGTGTTTACATTTTTGTAACACCGATCAATCTTGCGGTTGTTTGGGTATACTAGATCACGTAGGATGTAACTCATTCATATCTCAAGGGTATTCCCTTCTATTCATTTAACACGCTAGCGAATAACCGCAGTGGAGAGGCAATGAAATCACTATTTCGATTTATCGGCTTGATCTTTAAAGGTTTTTGGAAAGCTATTACTTTTGTAAGAGTGGCTTTAACCAACATATTCTTTTTGCTCAGTATCGCCATTATTTATTTTTTGTATGTACATGCAGAATCCCCTCTTCCGACCGTAGACAAAGAATCGGCCTTGGTGCTCAATTTGTCTGGTCCTATCGTTGAACAAAGCTCCTATGTGAATCCAATGGATTCGGTAGCTGGTTCATTTTTTGGTCAGGATTTGCCAAAAGAAAATGTGCTGTTTGACGTGGTTGACACTATTCGCCATGCAAAGAATGACACAAAAATCACCGGCTTAGTTTTAGCATTAGGTGAAATGCCTGAGACGAACCTGACTAAGTTGCGCTACATAGCTAAAGCACTCAATGAGTTCAAAGCGGCGGGTAAACCAATTTACGCTATTGGTGACTTCTATAACCAAAGTCAATATTACTTAGCCAGCTACGCTGACAAAGTGTTCTTAGCGCCTGATGGTGCGGTGATGCTCAAAGGTTATAGTGCGTATTCCATGTACTATAAAACCTTGCTAGAAAAGTTAGATGTCAATACGCACGTCTTTCGTGTTGGCACTTACAAATCTGCCATTGAACCTTTTATTCGCGATGACATGTCACAGGCAGCCAAAGAGTCAGCTTCTCGTTGGTTAACGCAGCTATGGGGCGCGTACATCGATGATGTTTCAACCAATCGCCAAATTGATGCCCAAACGCTTAACCCATCAATGGAAGAATTCCTTACCCAGCTAAAAGCCACTAATGGTGACCTTGCCGCGCTTTCGCTGAAACTCGGCTTGGTCGACGAACTCGCCACTCGCCAGCAAGTACGTCGTGAATTAGCCGAAGTATTCGGTAGCAATGGCGAAGATAGCTACAACGCAATGAGTTACTACGAATACCAAGCGACCATAACACCGCAATTTAATAGTGAGATGGATGATGTGGCTGTTGTTGTGGCCAGTGGTGCGATTATGGATGGCTCCCAGCCACGCGGCACTGTGGGTGGCGATACAACGGCAAGTTTACTTCGCCAAGCACGTAATGACGATAAAGTAAAAGCCGTTGTGTTGCGAGTCGACAGCCCGGGTGGCAGTGCCTTTGCATCTGAGGTAATCCGTAACGAGATCCAAGCATTGAAAGACGCCGGAAAACCGGTCGTGGTTTCCATGTCGAGCCTAGCGGCTTCCGGTGGCTACTGGATTTCCATGAGCGCGGATAAAATCGTTGCTCAGCCAACCACATTAACGGGCTCAATCGGTATTTTCAGTGTCATCACTACCTTTGAAAAAGGCCTCAACAAGCTAGGGGTCTATACCGATGGTATTGGCACATCTCCATTCTCTGGTGTTGGGGTGACCACCGGCCTACCAAAAGGTGCAGCCGATGCACTTCAATTAGGCATAGAACACGGTTACCATCGTTTCATTAGCCTTGTCGGTGAAAACCGCGGTTTATCTACCGAGCAAGTTGACCGCATCGCTCAAGGTCGTGTTTGGACAGGGCAAGATGCAATGGACCATGGGTTAGTCGACCAAATGGGTGACTTTGATGACGCGGTAAAACTGGCAGCGGAATTAGCGAATCTGGAAACCTATAATATTTACTGGGTAGAAGAACCACTCACTCCGGCACAACAGTTCCTACAAGATATCATGAGCCAAGTACAAGCTCACTTTGAGTTTGATGTATCTTTGATACTGCCTGCCGCACTACAACCGGCAGCCAAACAACTGGTGCAAGATGCCAATATACTCAGCAGTTTTAATGATCCAAAAGGACAATATGCGTTCTGTCTTAACTGCCAAGTACAATAAAAATAACTGTTATTAACTAAATAATACTCTAGGGCGCTTTGTGTAAAGCGCCCCTTTTTATATTGATTGAATACGCTATAATCGCCGCTCTGTTCCCCCCTACACGAGTGGTTTCTAGCAATGGCAAGAAAACATATTTACATCGCCTACACTGGCGGCACTATTGGTATGCTAAAATCCGACCATGGTTACGTCCCAATTGCGGGATTCATGGAAAAACAATTAGCAGGCATGCCCGAGTTCCACCGTCCTGAAATGCCTGAGTTTACCATCCACGAATACGATCCTTTGATCGACTCTTCCGATATGACCCCTGAAGATTGGCAACAAATAGCCAACGATATTCGTGATAATTATGATAAATACGATGGTTTCGTGATCCTACATGGTACCGATACCATGGCCTACACGGCATCTGCGCTCTCCTTCATGCTAGAAAATTTAGGTAAGCCTGTCATCGTGACTGGGTCGCAAATTCCGCTGGCTGAACTTCGTTCTGATGGCCAAGCAAATTTACTTAATGCCTTACATATTGCGGCCAATTATCCCATCAATGAAGTGACGTTATTCTTCAACAATCAATTGATGAGAGGCAATCGCAGTGTGAAATCTCACGCCGATGGTTTTAATGCCTTTACTTCACCAAACTTGCCTCCTTTACTCGAAGCTGGAATTAACATCCAAATCAGCAATAGTGTTAAGGTCAACGAGCAACCTCAAGGTACTTTTAAAGTCCATAACATCACCCCGCAACCAATTGGAGTGATTACAATGTACCCAGGTATTTCACACGAGGTTATTCGCAACACCTTATTGCAACCGGTAAATGCAATGATTTTGCTCACCTTCGGTGTCGGTAACGCACCACAAAACCCTGAATTATTAGGTCATTTAAAAGAAGCCTCTGAGCGTGGCGTGATTGTCGTCAACTTAACGCAATGCCTAGCAGGCAAAGTCAACATGGGTGGCTACGCAACGGGCTGTGCACTGGCAGAATCAGGTGTGATTAGTGGCTATGACATGACGCCAGAAGCTGCATTAGCAAAGCTTCACTACTTACTTAGTCAAAACCTCTCCTATGAGGAAGTTAAAACAAAAATGCAGCAAGTACTGCGTGGTGAAATGAGCCTATAACGCGTTGGTATAATTTCATCTGCATTAAACTATGGACAATAAAAAGCCCCGTCTTATCTAGATAGGGCTTTTTAATATCACCTTGAACACTGTTAGCTTAATCGTGATTGGGGTTAACTCGCACGATATCTTCTTGCCCTTTTTGAAAGCGCTTTTTCAGTTCACTTTTTGACTTCAAGCTAATTTCACCACCGGCGGCAACTGTCATATGCTCAGCTTCTAGATTATGCTTAGATTGATACAACATCACAGCTTGCATGCATGAGTCTCGCTGCTCTTGAGAAAGTGGTGTACCCTCAGGCCACTTACCCGTTTCCACAGCGTGTAATAAACGCTCATAAGCTTCAGGTGTGATGGCGTTAATTAATTGGTTGGCATCCATGATGTGTCCTTGATTAACAAATTCATCACAAACATAACTTGCCAATCTATTGAGTCAAGGCAAGCCAAATAAATAAGTGTATTTGATCACAAGCTAAGACAATGAACCGCATAAAAATTACGCTAATTCTTTGCTTTCCACTGCTTGCTAGTGGCTGCTTTGAAAACAATAAGAATACTGAAAAGCTCTGCGCTGATAATCCAAACTTACGCTGTGAACAGCTCAATATGGATGATGGTCAGTGCAGAATTCCTCGTACCGATTTAATTTGGCACCGCTTTGAGGTACTAAAGAACCCTACAGATAAAAACAAAATTGAAGAATATGGTTTGGTCAAATCTTATCGAAAATGCCTTGAACTCGCCTCCCAAATTCAAGCCATAGACCAAACCAAGCTTAAGCAGCGACGTTTTGAGGCTCTGGTCAATTCGGGGAATGATCTGGATCGCATCGTTAAAGAACTGAAACAATCACGCTCAGCACAATCACTTTACTTTTTGTGGAGTCAAATCGGTGACAAACAAGCTCAGCGTCAATTCTTACAGTTGGAAGGAAAACCTGAGCTTGAAAATGCAGAAATGCAGTATGCGCTTGCTACTTTTTATACCAACAGAGATAGAGAGAAAAGTATTGCCTTACTCACTCACTCGCTTGAACTCAGCAAAGGTAAACCAGTTAATATCGAGATTATAAAATCTTTGGCAAGCACTAATCAGATCCTGAAACATAAAGAAAAAGCGTACATTTGGGCGATGGTCGGTAAGGCATTCAATGTGCCTGTCGCCTCAGAAGCTGAGCTTGAATTATTGTATGGCTTCACTCAAGAGAAATTCGATAGGTTAGATCTCATTGCGGATCAAATAACAGAGGCGATCGAAAATGGGCAATTCAAAGCGTCTCTTATGCCTTCGAATCTATCAGAGTTATAAACACCCAAACAACTTCAAGTTGCAGGTAGGCGGCCAAGTGAGTTCATCCCCATGAGCATAGATAAACGATGTGATTGGGGTAAGCGAACGTAGCCAACACCGCTGCAGTTTCAAGTAGACAAGGGCATAGGTCTACCACTAATTAGCTTTAAAACCTGTAACGATAAAACGAAAGGCGGTGAGAAACTCACCGCTTTTTCACTTTTTGTTGAAAATTAACGACACAGAGTTGACACAAAATCGTTCACCCGTCGTCTTTGGCCCATCAGGAAAAACATGCCCAAGATGACTATCACACTGAGCACAACGGATCTCCGTACGTACCATTCCATGACTTCTATCTTCTAAATAGCGAATAGCGGTGTCGTTAATTGGCGCATCAAAACTCGGCCAACCACAACCTGAATCGTATTTATTGGTGGAAGTAAATAACAGCGCTTCGCAACAAGTACATACATACTCCCCTGTATCACGATTGTGCAATAACTTGCCGCTGAATGGAGCTTCAGTTCCACGCTGACGACATACATAAAACTCATCATCAGTCAGCTTCTCACGCCAGTATTCATCGGGCTTTATGGTATTTTCGACCTTTCGTTCCACTTAACAAAACTTCCTTTTCTCAAAATTTGACCATTCTTTTTGTGCTAAAAACTTGCACAGCCAGCTCTTTGTAGCACATACTTTCTCTCCGTAAAACGGTAGGTTTAGAATTTCTTAAATGCTTTAGAGCTCTAAAGTATTTTACGCCAGCTGGTAGTAATCGAAAGCCACTTAAAGTCTAAATTTTAATCACTTGCGACGGATTGTGAAAAAAAGCGACAGTTTTTTTTGACTTTGAACAAGTTAAGTCCGATTATCTGTTGCAGATGTTTACTGGATTTTGTAATTTTACTACCAGTTTATCTTTAATCAGAAATTAAGTTGTGGAGCAACTACAATGACTATCAAAGTAGGTATTAACGGTTTTGGCCGTATCGGTCGTTTCGTATTCCGTGCAGCGCAAGAGCGCAATGACATCGAAGTTGTAGGTATCAATGACCTTATCGACGTAGATTACATGGCATACATGCTGAAGTACGATTCAACTCACGGCCGTTTCAACGGTACTGTTGAAGTTGAAGGCGGTAACCTAGTAGTAAACGGTAAAACTGTACGTGTAACTGCTGAGCGTAACCCTGAAGATCTTAAGTGGGATGCAATCGGTGTTGACGTAGTTGCTGAAGCAACTGGTCTATTCCTAGACGACGCAACTGCACGTAAGCACATCACTGCTGGTGCTAAGAAAGTTGTTCTAACTGGTCCATCTAAAGACGCAACTCCAATGTTCGTTATGGGTGTTAACCACGAATCTTACGCAGGCCAAGACATCGTTTCTAACGCTTCTTGTACTACTAACTGTCTAGCACCTATCGCTAAAGTTCTAAACGACAACTTCGGTATCGTTTCAGGCCTTATGACTACAGTTCACGCAACTACTGCGACTCAAAAAACTGTAGATGGTCCTTCAGCTAAAGACTGGCGCGGTGGCCGTGGTGCTTCTCAAAACATCATTCCATCTTCAACTGGTGCAGCTAAAGCAGTAGGCGTTGTTCTTCCAGAACTAAACGGCAAACTAACTGGTATGGCTTTCCGCGTACCAACTGCTAACGTTTCTGTAGTTGACCTAACAGTTAACCTAGAAAAAGGCGCATCTTACGAAGCTATCTGTGCTGCAATGAAGCAAGCTTCTGAAACTACGCTTAAAGGTGTTCTTGGTTACACTGAAGATGCAGTTGTATCTCAAGATTTCATCGGCGAAGTTCAAACTTCAGTATTCGATGCTAAAGCTGGTATCGCTCTAACTGACAACTTCGTTAAAGTTGTATCTTGGTACGACAACGAAATCGGTTACTCAAACAAAGTTCTAGACCTAATCGCTCACGTTTCTAAATAATGTAAGTGTTTAGCGAAGAAATTCGTTGAGAACAAAGGCGGCCATTGTGTCGCCTTTTTAGTATCTGTCCCTTTACCTAGGGACTCGCTTTGGACAACTCCAACCGGTTCCTTACCCGTTTGTCTGGCAGGAACTGCATGAGGAACGGCATTTATGGACTTACACTCTCTTCCAACGCTTACTTTTCTTTCTGATAACGTCACCATCGTTGAAAAAGATGGTGTGAAAATCGTTCGTGTTATTCACGATAAAGCAACCGCAGGTATTGCCTTACATGGCGGCCACGTTGTGTCATTCACCCCAGCTGGCAAAGATGATCTTATTTGGATGAGTGATAGTGCAATTTTTGATGGAAAAGCAGCACTAAGAGGCGGCATTCCTGTTTGTTGGCCATGGTTTGGCCGTATTGCCGCACCAGCTCATGGCTTTGCACGTACTAGCGAATGGACGCTGGTTGAACATAAAGAAAACGACCATGGCGTCATCGTCGTTCTTGGATTGGAAGCAACAGCTGACACGTTGGCTATCTGGCCTTATCAGTTCCAAGCACGTCTGTATGTAGAAATTGGTGATGCACTAAATCTTACCCTTGAAGTCACCAACACTGATGAGAAAGCATGGACGTTCTCTGGCGCACTGCATACTTATCTCAATGTTGGCGATATTAGCCAAACTACCACCACAGGTATGGGCCGTGAATATATCGATAGCCTACAGAATGCGAAGGTATGTCAAGGCGGTGAACAATTACTCCTCACCGATACCATTGACCGTGTTTATACTGCGCCAGAGGCTCAAATTAAGGTTGCTGACGCTAAACTCAATAGAACACTGACTGTTGAAAATAGCGGCCATAACTCGGCGGTACTTTGGAACCCCTGGGCAGCAGGAGCACAATCAATGGCCGACATGCCTGATGATGGCTACCAAACCATGTTATGTGTTGAATCAACACTACATGCACCTTGTTTGTCTGCAGGTAAAACCTTGCAACCCGGTGAAAGCCACCAGTTGATCACTCGTCTTTCTGCATAAGCGCAATCATATAAGGGTGGTACTTTCCCACCCTTTTTATTTAACGCTAATACCGTTAAACTTGCCGCCTTGAATATCTCCATGAGGTCGTTATGACTTACCAATGTCCCCTGTGCCACCAGCCTCTTGCACTCAATCAACAAAACTACCGATGTGAAAATAATCACCAGTTCGACCGCGCAAAAGAAGGCTATGTGAATTTAATGCCTGTGCAGCACAAGCGTTCAAAAGATCCCGGTGACAATAAGGAGATGATGCAAGCAAGACGCCGCTTCCTCGAAGGTGGACATTATGACCCGATGCGTCAAGCTGTTACCCAGTTATGTTGTGACTATTTGCAAGGTTCACAATACCAATTTTTAGATATTGGCTGCGGCGAAGGCTACTACACTCAGTTTGTCGCGCATTCGCTGGCAGACCAAGCACCACAGGCAACCACTTATGGTTTAGACATCTCTAAAATCGCGATTCGCTATGCCGCCAAGCGTTATCCGAATGTCAATTTTGTTGTCGCATCAAGCCATCGCCTACCTTTCGCAGATCACTCACTTGATGGTGTCTTGCGGATTTATGCGCCGTGCAAAGCTGATGAGCTTAACCGATGCATTCAAGCTAATGGTATCGTAATTACCGTTACGCCCGCGGGTCGCCATTTATACCAGCTCAAACAAGGTATCTACCAAACCGTACAGCTGCATGATGAAACACCTGAAATAATCGCTGGATTCACATTAGAACACCAACAACAGCTTAATTATACAATGTCCCTTAGTGGCTCTGATGCCTTTGATTTATTGCAGATGACCCCGTTTGCATGGCGAGCCAGTGATGAATTAAGATCTCATTTGAAAAATGCCGAGATATTTGAATGTGAGGCGGATTTTATGATCAGCGTTTACAGAAAGAATAACTGATAACAATTCTCATTATATTGCAAGTTAACAACGCCTCCATTACTATTTAAAACTTAGATGGAGGCTCTCATGCGCACGATTATTTATTTTGCTTTATCCCTATGGCTTATGGGCTGTACAACATACTCGACTAAGCCAGTCACACACTTTTATGATTACCAACTAGCCTCTCCTGAAGGAGAGCCAATCGCTCTCACAGCCCTACCTCAAGCGCTTAAAAATGCTGATGTTATTTTGGTTGGAGAATGGCATACGCACCCAGCTATCCACCGTTTTCAAACTGATCTACTCGAACAACTCAACCTACAAAAACGAGATGTCGCTTTGTCTATGGAACAATTTTCACGCGATAGCCAACCAGTACTCAATCGTTATCTTGTAGGCGAAATTGGTGAGCAATACCTTATCTCTCAAGCGAATGCGTGGCCAAATTATGAAAGTGACTACCGCCCACTGGTTGAATACGCCAAAGCGCACAACATCGACACCATTGCGGCGAATGCTCCTAAATCGATTGTACGCTGCATAGGAAAAGTCGGCATAGAATATCTTGATAGGTTGCCAGCAGAACAACGACAACATGTTGCCAGACAAGTTGATATGTCTTCATCTTTATATAAAGAAAAATTCATGGCATCGATGCATCACGGCTCTGCCGAACAAACAGAAAATCAGTTTGCTGCACAAATCACCTGGGATGAAACCATGGCAGAAAGTATTGTTGAATATTTGACTGATCACCCTAACTCACAAGTCATGCATATTGCGGGTAAATTCCACACACAACAGGGATTAGGTACTGCAAATTCTATTTTTCGTCGCAATCCAAATTTGAAGATCGTTGTTATTACCCCAGTTGAAAAAATTCAGCCGCTTTCTCCAGATTTTCAACTAGAGGTACTGCCTGTTCCCACTGCTTTTATCCAACCGAACAATCGTATGCAAGCCTATAAACAACTTGCTACACGAAATGCAGAGCTCTCCTGTAAATAGCCAATCAAATAGACTGCGTCTTTTGTCTGATTTGATCGGATAAATAGGCGCGATTTTTGCTTGTGTTTATTTCATACAAATTGCGATTTTTTTGCACAAGTTTTTTGTATATCTGTCGATACATTGTCTGAGGGCATATTTTAGGAGAGAAGTATGACACCCGTAGGAACAGGTGCAGCTAAGCTGTATTCAAGTCAATCGGTAAAAACTCAAGCAAACTCTACACCAGAGGCAAGCGCAGCTGCTCCGCTAAAAGTCGAGCAAAATAAAGTGACTTTATCCGATGAAGGAAAAGCATTACTTGCCGCATTGCAGGAGCTTGAAAAAGATAACAAAGTTGATCAAAACAAGGAAAAAACCGTTGGGGATAAAGTAGAATCCTTTGCTCACGGTGCATTAGGCTTAGACCACCCAGACAAGATCCCTGAAGATGAAGATGACTCCTATTCGGCAGGGCAATATCTTTCCGCTGCGGCAACGATTGGCGGTTTACTACTGTTATTATGAGGTTCAACCTACTTGGGTAACGCACACTGATTATTGAGTAAATCAATACCACTCATCATAATCAGCAGCATAACGATTTACTCAGACATTAAATGCTTGGAAGGGCTTGGTTCATTTCCCTAACGTGAGGGATGATTCAAAATGTGGTCTTCCCAATCAATAACATCGATTTCATAAACCACTTTATTACGGACACTTTCTTGCGCGGCGTGCATCGCCTCTTTGGAGCCAGTGATTAACGGATGCCACTGTGGTAGAGACTGCCCTTCCGACATTAGGCGGTAAGCGCACGTATCAGGTAGCCAGTTAAACTCATCAATTTTATCGCGGGTCAGCTTTAAACACTCTTCACCTGAATTAAATCGATTTGGGTAATCTTTGCACGAACAAGTATCGCTGTTTAACCAACTGCAAGCGACATTGGTGTAATACACTTCATCACTATCTTCATCCATTAATTTGTGTAAACAACACTTACCGCACCCATCACAAAGCGACTCCCACTCTTGCTCAGTCATTTGCTCTAGGGATTTAGTTTGCCAAAATGGTGTATTCATAGGATGACTTCTTACTTAACGACTAACTTAACGAATGGGGGCGTGTTATACCGCTGTGGCGTAGAAAATTCAAGGAGAAAAATTCACCACAGACGCTGCGATTCCTACTAATATCTGCTAGGATGCGTGCCTAATTTATCTCTCGGACAATGTTATGGAATGCCGACTCGGTTGTGGCGCATGCTGTATTGCCCCTAGTATTTCTTCATCAATTCCAGGCATGGAAAATGGTAAACCGGCAGGGGTTCGTTGCATTCAACTTAACGACGATAATCTATGTAAGTTGTTTGGCAAGCCAGAACGGCCCAAAGTATGCCACCAGTTTAAGGCTTGTCCGATAATTTGTGGCAACACAGCCCAAGAAGCACTACAGAACATTACTGAATTGGAGCTTTTAACCTAGCTACCTCTTGGTTGAATAATCATCAAGAGTAGCCATTCATTTCTTGAAAAAGACCAACCAATAAAACGTTCAATGAAAAAGCCGCTGGCGATTATCACAGCGGCTTTTGATCTTTAGGGCGCGTTCAAGCCAATTACAACTTTTGCCGCCCAAGTAGCGAGTGAGACAACGTTGTGCCATCGACTAGCTCAAGCTCTCCACCAACAGGTACACCATGAGCAATACGGCTTGCGGACACTTGGTGAGCTCGGCACAATTCAGCAATATAGTGCGCCGTTGCTTCTCCCTCGACCGTTGGGTTGGTCGCTAGAATCACTTCTGAAATGCCACCACGCTGCAAGCGATAGTCCAACGTATCCAAACCGATATCACTCGGACCAATACCATCTAATGGCGACAGATGACCCATAAGCACGAAATAGCGCCCAGAATATTGGCCCGTTGCCTCGACGGCGGCAATATCTGCTGGGCTTTCTACCACACACAATTGCCCGTTTTCTTGGCGCTTGGGGTTGGTGCAAATATTACACGTTTCTTCTTCGGTGAAAGTTCGGCACTCACTGCAATGACCAATTTCCGTCATCGCTTGGCTTAAAGCATCGGCTAGCTGTAAGCCGCCTTTTCTATCGCGCTGTAACAAATGAAAGGCCATACGTTGAGCTGACTTGGGGCCAACCCCAGGCAGACAACGTAAGGCCTCCATCAAATGCTCCAGCATATGACTGGTACGCATTAATAACCTGCTTGTTGGTTAAAACGGCATTTTCATGCCTGGTGGTAGTTGCATACCACCAGTTACTGAAGCCATTTTTTCTTTTTGAGTTTCTTCAACGCGACGTGCCGCATCGTTAAATGCCGCTGCGATAAGATCTTCAAGCATCTCTTTGTCATCTTCCATCAAGCTTTCATCGATCTCAACACGACGTACGCTGTGGCTACCAGTAATAGTGACCTTTACAAGACCTGCGCCAGATTCACCAATCACTTCCATATTTGCGATTTCTTCTTGAAGCTTTTGCATGCGATCTTGCATTTGCTGGGCTTGCTTCATTAAGTTGCCCATACCGCCTTTACCAAACATGTTTATCTCTCTGGTTTCATTGGGTGTTTCACATAAAGTGGGGTTACTAAAGAATAGATTCAACCCCACACACGGTTAATTTGATTAAATTGGTCTCACACTATCGCGGTCAAGTTCAGCTTCAAAGCGCTTTTGTAGAAACACCACACTAGGGTCGCTCTCCAGGCTGGCAAAAGCCTGCTCTAACCTTGCTTGGTACAGCCGCTCTCTGAGCTCTAATGGCGTTTCACCTTGTTCACCGATAGTCACACTAAGATGACACTCTTCATTAAGCACTTCATTGAGCGCTTGCAATAATTCACTTTGCGCTCGTTCGGTATTGAGATGAGCTTGGCTCGCTCTTAATGTCAGCTCGATTGATGAACCTGATTTATGATAGACAGAGTTTAACGCCAGTTGTTCAACCAATTTTGCTGTATTCAGTTTTTGAATCAATGCTGCCCACGGGTCTTTGGCTACCGACTCTTCCAACAACTTCGCCGCCATTTCAGGGGTTTTAACATGCTCCAAAGCTTGTTTAATTTGAGTGGGTGTCAGCTCAGTTTTCTGTTGTGGCTCAATGACCTCAGTCTGTGTTGGACGCCATTGATAAGGTTCATTACCAAGAGGTTGGTCGCTCTCAGGCTTGTTTTTTGATGCAGGCGACATCCGCGCTGATTTACCGTGCGACGCAACGCGTTCAAGCACAGATTCAGGTTGAGCAGATGCCGCATTAGACTTTTTTCCACCGTTCCTTGTTGGATTAGAACCTTTTACTGGTTGAGCTAACCCTTTACGCTGAGAGCGCAATTGATGGCGTAACCCTGCTATCGGTGAAACCGACTGTGCTGGTGGCGGTGTGGCTGGTTGTTGAGAGACTGGGGGGGCTGATGACGCGTGCGAATATGCTTCTGGTACATAGTCCATTGCATTAGAGTCATCATAATTCATGTCAGAATAGCGACTATCGTACTCTCGATCCGCCTCGTAGCTAGGGTAACCAGGTTGCGGTTCTGTCGATACTACCGGCTGCGCAGGAGTAACATTTGGTCTGGGTGCGGTTTGAGATGGAGCTGCAACACTAGAAACTGGTGCTGACTGTTGAGCTTGAGGTTCGCTAGGTTTAGACACATCAGTGCTAATAGTATTAACCAGCGACACTGACGCAGGGCGAAACGCCATCATACGTAAGACAATCATTTCTAAACCAACACGCGCCGTCGGTGACAAGGCTAAATCTTCACGACCTTTCAACGCAATTTGGTAATAAAGCTGAACATCTTGTGGGCTCAATGCTTTGCTCAATAGCTGAATTTTTTCAGCATCTGGCTGCATTTTATCCAGTGTAGCAGGTAAGGTTTGATACATAGCAATGCGGTGCAATTGCATCGCGATTTGCTGTAACAATCCATCCCAATCAACGCCATGTTGAGCCAAAGACTCTACACTATTCATTGCTGTTTGTGGCTGTTTACTGCTGATGGCTTGTAGTAAGTTCAATGCTTGGTCAGTATCTAACGTGCCAAGCATGGGAGCAACAACATCAACCATAACCTGATTATTGCCTAAGGCGATGGCTTGGTCGGTTAAGCTCAGTGCGTCACGCATACTACCGTCGGCCGCATGCGCTATCATACCTAGCGCTCTTGATTCACAAGCTACTTGTTCGACTGATAGAATATGCTCTAGCTGCTCATGGATATTTTCAACGCTAATTGGTTTAAGATTGAACTGTAAGCAACGCGATAAAATAGTAACAGGTAATTTTTGCGGGTCAGTCGTCGCAAGTAAAAACTTCACATATTCAGGTGGCTCTTCCAACGTTTTAAGCAAAGCGTTAAAACTGTGGCGAGAGAGCATATGAACTTCATCGATCAAATAAACTTTGAAGCGACCACGTGCAGGTTTGTACTGCACGTTATCCAGTAAATCACGAGTATCTTCAACTTTAGTGCGTGATGCAGCATCAATCTCTAAAAGATCAACAAAGCGTCCTTGGTCAATTTCACGGCATGTATCACATTCACCACAAGGAGTGGCGGTGATACCCGTTTCACAGTTTAACCCTTTGGCAAACAATCGACCGATGGTCGTTTTTCCAACACCACGAGTGCCGCTAAACAGATAAGCATGATGCAATCTATTTTGTGCTAATGCATTTTCAAGCGCCGTCAAGACATGAGCTTGTCCGACTACTTCATTAAATTTCGTTGGTCGCCATTTTCGCGCTAAGGCAAGATAACTCATGAATACTTCCAGTTGGTTGACTTAGTGACCTTCAAATTCACAGATACTATAGACGGTTAGTCCCATTGCTTGTAAACGTTTGTCTCCACCAATTTCAGGTAGATTAATCACAAACGCAGCATGGTCAACTTCACCCCCTAATTGACGGATCAATTTGGTGGTCGCTTCAATCGTGCCACCCGTCGCAAGCAGGTCATCAACCATCAGAACTTTATCGCCTTTCTTAATGGCATCGACATGAATTTCCAAGGTATCGGTGCCGTACTCTAACTCGTAAGACTGGGCAACCGTTTCTCGTGGCAATTTGCCTGGCTTACGTACAGGTACAAAACCAACGCCTAACTCCAACGCAAGTGGTGCACCAAATAGGAAACCACGCGCCTCAGTGCCCACGACCTTGGTAAAGCCCATGTCCTTATATTTTTCAACCAACAATGCAATGGTCGCTTGGTATGCCTGAGCATCTTCTAGCAAACTGGTGACATCACGAAATAGAATGCCCGGTTTTGGATAATTAGGAATACTTTTGATGCTTGATTTGATCAGAGAGATAGTTTCAGTTGTCATAACTTCATTTACTTCGATTGGCTCGTAGACCCCAAGGCTTATACAGGCTTAGAGTGGTAGAGCATGAGCTCTCAGCACTATCGATATGCCAATATATCTAGTCGCTGAAAAAACAAACGCCCACTCGAAGAGTGGGCACACTTCTCTATAATGCTAGTGATTTTCTTGTTGGTTAGCAACCTGCTCATGAACTGGAAGGCGAATAAACCAAGTGATCAATCCCACAAGCATGATAAACAACATGATTTTTAACCAAGAGTGAGGAACAAACCAGATAGAAAAAGCAAAACTCGCGATAATCCATATGCAACCTCGTTGCTTAACTTGTTGAGAGACAGCGCGATACTGTTGCCAATTATCGAGTATTGGACCAAAGATACGGTGATGGTGTAACCAATAATGAAAGCGAGGGCTGCTTCTCAAAAAACAAGCACTGGAGAGTAGGATAAATGGAGTCGTTGGGAGTAGAGGTAAGAAAATACCGATAATGCCTAAAACTAGGCTCAGCCCGCCAAAAATATTAAGAAAAAGATGACGAATATTAATGACGAGCTCCGTTCAAAATTAAAAACCTGAATAGCCGTTAAATACACGAATCCAAGTCAGTGTTGCAGGTAAAGTCGGGATTAAAATGACGGCGATTAAGCCTAAAAAGTAAAAAACGTTATAAGGTTCTTTAAAATCTTGGTCTGCCATTGCTACTTCTCTAGTGTTGGGTGACTGTTTTCTCCGCTCTTTTTATCAATTAGGGTTAATGAAAAGTAAACGGATTTAGTGATTATTGTTTTAGGCGCAAACTATACCTCAAACACATCACCACAAACACAGAGTAAAATTAGGGTTATTAAAGTCTAATAACGACTAGCGAATTAATCAGCTTCACCGATCAGTCAGGCATCTTTGCCTTGATAAATATCCAGTTTAAAGCTGCTGGAACCTAATCGATTACTTGATAGTTGGCAGGCTGAATTAATCGGTAAATCCTTGGTAATAAAATTTTTCAAACAGTTTTCACCTAAGTTAACACCAGGTGCTATGTGTTGGTTGATGTAGCCGTTAGACCACTGGCAGTCCAAACCAGCCGGCAACAACGAAACCGTTCCTTCAGCGAGATCCGCAATACCAAATAGCGCTTTGACGGAGTTGGCCGATTTAGCGCACTCAATCCCCTTTTCCAATATCTCAGCCATATTTTTTAGATCAGCACTGAAGCTCTTTAAGTTACGCAGATAGTCATGAAATAAGGCTCTGACCAATAAGGTCGAGGCAACACCATCTTCATGGTAATTATTTGAATCAACTAAGTAAAAAGCAAATTGCCCATTCATTAGCCACGCATAATCAAAGACCAAAGGCATCACATCAGCAGACTGTAAAAGTCGATAAGTGCATTTCCAACTTCCTTGCGAGGTGTCTTTATCCGGTAACAAGGCGTGAAGCAAATCTCTTGCAGCATTTGGATTATCTTGTAAATACTCGAGATGCCAATGTAATTCCTGCTCTTCAGGAACATCACCATCATCATCAATACGAAACCACTGAGTTGAGAAGTCACGTTGATCCGCCAAACGACTGAATGAATCTTCTAGTGTACTTTCAATCGCACAACCAAGATGTTGGTGGTTACCAATTGGTTTGGGTAGAAAATCTTTGATGCCAAAGCGCAAGGCTTTGGCGACATCAGACATTTCATCGGTCGCAGATACCACAATCAATGGCATTGAAGGATATTCCAGACTCACTTCTTCAACAAATTCAATACCATTTAACACTGGCATTGCAAGATCACAGACAATAAGATCGGGTTCTGCATCTTTTAATTTGCGTAAGCCATCAAGGCCATTTTCGGCTTCAAGCACTTGATAGCCCTGAGAAGCCAAGTAGCCACTGGTGATATGTCTGAAAATAGGATCATCATCAACGAGCATAATGAGCTTCTGGTCGATGGGAGTATTCTCTATACGTTTTTGTGCCGAGCGCTCACCAACCTGACTGTGAGATTTGTACATGGTTATCGCCTCACAATGCTTTTAAAAGCGGTTATATTATTGTTATAAGATGGATTGATACGATACTTTATAAGGTAGTATCTAAATAAGATTTATACAAATGTTCCACTTTCTTTTGAGGCTACCTACTATATGTATTGAATATCACTTTTCGTCAAACAAGTTGATATGACTCAAACTTTGACAAATGATATACGTATAGATTACTCAAATTCGCAAAATAATGTGTCAGGAATAATGAAATTAGATGACCTAAACCTATTTCGACTGGTGGTCGAAAATGGAAGCTACACCGCTACTTCACGTAAAACGATGATCCCAGTAGCAACCATTACCCGACGCATTCAAGCACTTGAAGATTCGTTGAATCTTAGGCTGTTGAATCGTCATGCTCGGAAACTGTCGCTAACTGAAGCCGGCGAACGATTCTTTCAAGAGTGCTCACCTTTACTGCACAGACTCGCGGCGACAACTGAAGAGATCACTGACGACTGCCGAGGGGCCTCAGGTAAACTCAAAATATCCTCACCATCCAACGTGACAAAGCGCATGATGATGCCCATCTTCAATGCGTTTATGAATCAGTACCCTGATATCAACATTGAGCTCACCACGAGCAATCATGCTGACCAGCTTGACCCGACCGAATGGGACGTCATTTTCAGAGTTGGACCACAAAGAGACTCTAGCCTAATTGCACGAAAAATTAATGAAGTAAAAGACATCTTGGTGGCAAGCCCTACTTATCTGGCTAAGCATCCGGCCCCCATTCATGCAGAAGAACTCAGTAACCATTCGCTGCTTAAAGGCCACCCTCTAATGAAGTGGCAACTGACGAATAACAAAGGGGAAAGCATAGTTAATAACGATAAAGGTCGCTTTCAAGCGAATACCCTCAATGTCGTTCGCAGTGCCTGCTCTGAAGGTCTGGGTATTACTTTGATGCCAGATGTGATGATAAGGGAGTTTATTGAAGATGGAAGTCTGGTGCGAGTGCTACACGATTGGGTAGCAAACCCACGTGATATTTATATGCTTTACAACCACAAAGATCATTTACCTGAAAAAGTCCGTTTATTTATCGATTTTGTGATTGCCTATCACACTGACTAAATTCTAGATTAAGCGTTTTGTTGTCTTGTAAGAGACCCAGCCTGACTGGGTCTCTTTTCTATAAGAATTCTACAAATTTGCTCAAGTCACGCTCTGGCACTTTCAACGCTGTACATCCTGGTGTTCCTAGATATAAGAAGCCAACGATTTGATCTTCCCCTTGCACAGAAAAAGCTTTACGCACCTCAGGATGAAACATCCAATTACCTGAACGCCAAATGCCTTGAAAACCTTGTGCTACTGCGGCCATTTGCATAGCTTGCACCGCGCACCCAGCCGACAAATGCTGCTCGAATGCAGGCACTTTGTCATGTGCGGTCACTTTGGCAATGATGGTAATGACCATCGGTGCTCTAAAGGGCGCATTTTTCACTTTTTCGATCACCACCGCTTCACTGTCATCAGCTTGTGCTGCTGCCGCTAAAATATTGGCGAGTTTATTCAAGCCACTTCCCTGAGCGATGACAAAGCGCCAAGGTGTTAAACCGCCGTGATCAGGTGCTCGTAGACCCGCTTTAATAATATTTTCCAATACTTTGCCTTCAGGTGCGGGTGAGTTGAGCTTAGCAATGGAGCGTCGGTTCAACAGCAGTTCTAATGCATCCATTTGAAATCCTTCTTTACTTCATTATTGTTTTTTCATCTTATAACAAATGAGAATAATTCGCACAAAAAAAGCGAGGGGCTATCCCTCGCTGTTAATACTTTAAGTTAGAGTCATTGCGATTAAGGATAAAAACGCTCATTTAATCCAGCACGAGTCAGTAAACCATCGCACGGTGCAAATTTATCGCCATACTTTTCAGCATGTTTGTTCATCATTTCAACTAACTTATCGATACCTATTTGATCCATATAACGGAATGGCCCACCAAGGAAAGGAGGGAAACCAATACCGAAAATAGCACCAATATCGCCATCTCTAGGGCTACGAATAATGCCTTCATCTAAACAACGAACCGCTTCATTGAGCATTGGTAATACACAACGCAGTGCCATTTCATTGTCGCTCAATTTCGATTCCGGAGTCAGCTTCAGCAATTTGTAGACCGACTTATCCACTTCTTTTTTCTTGCCTTTGTAAGTGTAGAAGCCTCTGCCGCTCTTACGGCCTTTACGGTTATCGTTCAACAGTACGTCAAATACATCTGGACCTTGGAATCTCGGCCCCAACTCCTTGACCAGAATCGGCATAATTTTCGCTCCGATATCGACACCAACCTCATCTAACAAAGTGATAGGCCCAACAGGGAACCCAAAATCAAGCAATGCCGTATCGAGCTTTTCAATCGGCTCACCCGCCATTAACACTTGCGCGGCTTCATTCATGTAAGGGGCAAGAATACGGTTCACATAAAAGCCAGCACAGTCTTTAACGACAATCGGTGTTTTACCTTGTTTACGGGCAAGTGCAACTACGGTGGCAACCGTTTCTTCCGAAGTACTTTGATGAGGAATAACTTCCACCAACGGCATTTTTTCTACTGGGCTAAAATAATGCAAGCCAATAATATTTTCAGGGCGAGCCGCTTTCTCTGCAATTTGATAAATTGGTAGTGATGAAGTATTGGTTGCGAAAATGGTGCTATCTTTCGCGTTTTGCTCAATATCTGCAACCATCTGCTGTTTTAGATTTAAATCTTCAAATACCGCTTCAATTACTACGTCAATCTGCGAATAGCTAGTAAAGTCCGTTCCACCAGACAACTGCGACATTTTCGATTGTAATTGTGCCTTAGACAAAATTCGGCGCTGACGCTGTTTATCAAACAACTTGTAGTTGTAATTCAGCGCGTTCAAAACACCATCATTAGAAACGTCTTTAATGCGTACTGGCACTTTCGCTTTTGAAGCCGTTACATGACTAATGCCAGCCCCCATCAAACCGCCCCCTAATACACCAACACGCTGAACGTGTTTAGGTTTGGCGCTGCTGCCCGTTTCTTTTTTCATCTCGGTCGTCGCGAAGAAGATAGAACGCAAGGCTTTTGATTCAGAACTCATTACCAAATCACCAAAACGCTTTGCTTCTAACTCCAATCCGGCTTTAAACCCATGCTCTAAACCGTGTCGAATTACATCTAAAATTGCATCAGCCGCAGGGTAGTTTCCGCGCGTCTTTTGTTTAGTTTTTTTCGCCGCTTGCTCAAAAATCAACTTACGCCCAAATTGAGTATGAGACATCAGCTTTTCTTTGGTTGCAACCTTATGTTTCTTCTGCTTTTTGCCTGCATTATCGATAACAAACTTCTGCGCTACATCAAGCAAAATAGTTTCAGGCACGCAGGCATCCACCACTCCCAGTTTCTTGGCTTTTTTTGCTCTTAACTGCTTGCCAGTCAAAATCAAATCAAGTGAAGGGAGCAAACCAATTAAGCGAGGTAAACGCTGAGTGCCACCCGACCCTGGCAATAAGCCGAGTTGAACTTCAGGCAAACCTAAACGCGTTTTATCGGAATCCGTACACACACGGTAGTGACACGCTAATGCTAGCTCTAAACCACCACCTAAGCAGGGGCCATGAATCGCAGCAACAACTGGGAAAGGAAGATCAGACAAGGTTTGAAACATGTCCTGACCTTGTTTCGCTAACGCTGCTGCTTCCGCTGACGATTGGCAAGCGTCCAACATGCGAACATCAGCACCTGCAATAAAGTTGTCTGGTTTAAGTGAGTGGACAACCATCCCTTTTAAGCTGTTTTTTTGCGCGTCCAGTTCTGAGAAAATGGCTTGCATTTCTTCAGCAAACGCCGCTTGCAACGTGTTCATTTTCTCGCCTGGGACATCAATAGCGAGCCACGCGATATTTTGCTCATCAATGGTCAAATTAAAGGCTTTTGCTGTGTTCATTATTCAACCTCCAAAATCATCGCTGCGCCAAGGCCACCAGCCGCACATGCCGTATTCAAGCCTAACCCGCCCCCCCGGCGTTTCAGCTCTCTTAATGTCTGTGTAATCATACGTGCACCAGTTGCTGCAAAAGGGTGACCATAAGCGATAGAACCACCTAACACGTTGAATTTATCCATATCAATTTCACCGATAGCTTTCGCTCGACCTAAATGCTGTTGGGCAAATTGGTCACTCGCGAACATTTTCATATTGGAAAGGGTTTGCGCTGCAAAAGCTTCATGCATATCAATTAGTGTAAGGTCGGAAAGTTCGATACCCGCGCGCGCCAAAGCAAGAGGAGTCGCGTAGGAAGGCCCCATAAGCATGTCTTGTTCTACCCCAATCGCAGAAAATGCGTATGAGCGGATATACCCCATGATCTCTAGACCGAGTTCTTTAGCTCGCCCTTCGCGCATCAATATAAGCGCGGCGGCACCATCAGTTAGTGGTGTACTGTTGGCTGCGGTTACGCTGCCATATTGGCGATCAAACGCAGGACGTAGCTTGGCATAGCCCTCTAAAGTGGAGTCATGACGAATATTGTTGTCTTCCGCAATCCACTTTTTATAAGGTTCAGGAAAAGCGGTCATCACTTCGCCCTGAATTTTACCCTCTTTCCACGCTTGCGCAGCTAAGGTATGGGAACGATGAGCCAGTGCATCTTGCTCCAAGCGACTGATATTATGTGACTTCGCCATCTGTTCCGCCGTTTGCCCCATCGATAACCCAGTCGAGTATTCTGCAACAGCAGGAGGAACTGGCATTAAGTCTTTGAAGGAAAGCGATTTTAATATATTGAGTTTTTGAGCAACCGTTTTAGTTTTACTCAGTGCGAGAAGACCTGCGGCAAGCTTTTTAGAGACACCAATTGGCAGAACAGAAGAAGAGTCAGCACCACCCGCAATACCGATATCAATGGTTCCAGCCATGATACTTTCAGCCACATTAACCGCGGCTTGAAAACTGGTGGCACAAGCACGTGTCACGCTGTAAGCGTCGGTGTGGATATTCATACCAGTGCCTAACACGATTTCACGCGCAATATTCGGCGCTTCCGGCATTTGGACCACTTGCCCAAAGACCAATTGTTCAATCAATTTAGGATCAATATCCGTACGCGCTAACATCTCACCAACGACCATTTTTCCTAGGTCGACGGCGGGAACTTGGCTAAATTCGGTGCTTTGACGCGCAAAAGGAGTGCGCAGCCCCGCTACAATTGCAACACGTTCACCCGAGCGTGTTTTGACTTCCTGCTTGCCCATTGTTTCTCCTTACAATAAGAGGTCTGACCTGCGCATTGTAACGAGATTGTTAAAACAATCAAACAAGTGTTTAAATAAACGTGATATTCGCATCGAATCTAGGCAAATCCCGATAAAACAACGGAAGAAAAACATAAGACAACTCGAGAAGATAGCCCTCTCATGGTCGCGGACGCGCTCTGGTATTGGAGAATTTTAGGCAAAAAAAACCACACAAGAATGTGTGGTCGGAATATATAAAGCAATTAACTTACGCCAATTGAAATAATCAGTTTCCTGATTAGGAGAAAGTAAAGTCAGCCTTCAAAAGGAAGTGTCATCTTGCTCAACATGTTAGTCGCAATGACTAACGAGATGACAAGGTGTACTATAGCGGCTTCAGGTGATGACTTTTTGAAGTAGATCAATTTTATTGTGATTTATTGAATGTAGCGGAATGAAAAAGCCGCAAAACTTGAATTTCCATAACACACCGTATTCCTATGCTAAACGCATAACGTTGGTATAAAACCACAGAGCAGATGGAGGCTCATGTGTCGATAATAAAAATGTTTGGAAAGAAAAAGGCCAGCCCCCCGGTCAATAATGATATGGACAGACAAAGAAAATATGAAGCGCTCGTGCGCGCCTATCATCGGGACCTTTACCGATATGCCTACTGGCTGTGTAAAGACAAGAGTATTGCAGAAGATTTGGTGCAAGAGACCTGCCTGCGAGCTTGGAAATCTCTTGATAGTTTACTCGATGAAAAAGCAGCGAAATCGTGGTTGATCACGATTCTGCGTCGAGAGAATGCTCGCCGATTTGAGCGAAAACAATTGGATTTGGTCGATATTGATGACTATAGCGGCGATGTTAAAGTCAACGACGATCCTCATCACCAACAAGAATGGTTACAAGCACAGATCATGAAATTGGATATTGAATACCGAGAACCACTTTTTCTGCAAGTGATTGGCGGGTTTAGTGGTGAAGAAATTGGCGAGATCTTAGAGCTCAATAAAAACACAGTGATGACTCGCTTGTTTCGAGCTCGTAATCAATTGAAAGAAATGTTGGATTCTTCTGAAACTTATAGAGGGCAGCAAAATGGATGATTTAGAATTTCGCCGCCGCGTGATGTCAGATCCAAAACAGCGCGATAAAGATCTGATCGATGCCGCCTCAGCGAATGAAGCGAACAGTAAATTTTTAGATGATGTGCTCAATCTAGACACGAAAATTGCCGCTGCCATGAATGTTGATGTGCCTGATGACTTAGCCGATCGCATCTTATTTAACCAAACATCCGTAGCCGACAATGTAGTTCGACCAACTTTTGCAAAGCAAGCCATGGCGATGGCCGCTTCTATTGCTTTTGTTTTCGGGCTACTCGTAGGTCAAGTCAATTGGGGCAACTTAATCGTACCACCAGCGCAAGCTAGCCTTGTCGATACGGCAATCAAACACGTTATTGATGAAGATGGGTTTGTCAGCACTCTTGATGAACAGGTGAATTCAAGCCAGATCAACGCAAAAATGCTGCCTTTTGCTTATCAGCTCAATCATAATTTTCCGTACCATGTTTACTATTTAAACCATTGTGGATTTGGTCAAGCAAATGCCCTACATATGGTATTTCAAGGCGAAAAAGGCAAGGTAACGCTATTTTTAGCTGGCGTTGCTAGTGATCAACCTGCCAATTTCACCCAGCAAGGCATGAATGGCATTGTCGAACCAATGGGTAACACAAGCCTTATCCTTGTCGGAGAAAAAGGTGAAGATGTCGCTAACATCGCCAAAAAACTGATGCCAATGCTAAAACCTGCCAGCTAAGTCACGTTCCGACTCACATCGAGTTGTGGGTCGGATTTTTCCGATAAAAATAGAGTCAAAACTCTAAAACAAAGCATTTTATAAGCTTTTCCTGCCAGATAGACATCATTTCTGCAATTTTATCATCCAATTAGACAATGGTCGGATTTCTATCTTCTACACTAGAGTCTAGTATCAGCCACCAAACTGAGCTATTGCTCAGACAACGCCCATTAGAGGCGACGATGTTAAAAGGAAAAGCACAATGAACAAGACGCGTCTGTTTAAAAAATCTCTACTCGCTGTAACTGTAGCTCTCGCTTCACAACAAGCACTTGCAGCAGGTTTCCAACTCAATGCACAATCGGCTACTGGCGTAGGTCGTGCGTTCGCTGGTGATGCCGTTATCGCCGATAACGCATCGGTAATGGCTCGCAACCCAGCGGCGATGGCTCTGTTTGACAAAATGGAACTATCTTTAGGTTTCGAAAGCATTACATCAATGATTGATGTGAAAGATGCAAAGTATATGGGGCAATCAATTCCTGATGTGGATGATGTAGGCGGTACATCTATCGCTCCAAATATCCACTTAATTGTTCCAGTGAATGACAAATTTGCGTGGGGTGTTAATGCTTACACCAACTTTGGTACCAAAACTGAATTTTCTGACTCATATCCAGCTTCAGAATATGGTGGTTTAACTGATGTTAAAAGCATTAACTTCGGTTTGGCTGGTTCATACCGTATCAATGAGCAGTGGAGCATTGGTGCTGGCCTAGATCTGATCTATGGTCAAGGCACAATGAAGCGTTACGCTAGTGCAACATTAGCTGCTGGACTAAAGGTTCCTGCAGGAACGGCTCTTCTAGATGTTGATAAAGCCGATGGTTGGGCTGTTGGTTTTAACTTAGGTACAGTATACGAATTAGACGAGAATAACCGCTTTGGCCTTGCTTACCATTACAGTCCGGAATTTGAAGCGAAAGATGATTACGGTCAAAAAATCGTCCTACCACTTCCAGATATCGCAGAATTCTCTGGTTTTCACAAAATTCAAGACACCAAGTTTGCTGTCCACTATAGCGTGCAATGGATTGGTTGGGGTGCCTTTGATCAAATCGACTTTAAAAACCTAGATGCTTCACAATCACCTATCGCAGCAAAACTAGCTGGTGGCGGCACTTACGGTAAAGAATACCAATGGCAAGACGGCTGGCACTACGCAATCGGTGGTACTTACTATCTAAATAACGATTGGACAGTGCGTGCTGGCTATATGTACGACACTAGTGCACAAGACTCACTAACTTCAGTTTCTGTACCAGATTCTGATCGTCAATGGTTCTCGGCTGGTTTCACTTACAATATTGATACCGCTTCAAATATAGACTTTGGCTTCACTTACTTATTAGGTGACGATGTAAGCGTTAAAGAAGATTCTGCCGGTACTGTACTAACCGCAACAACTCATGCAGATGCAATCCTAGTCGGCTTACAATATAGCCGCAGCTTCTAAACAAAACGTTTATTAGCAAAGCATCAATAAAGGGCTGGTTTTCCAGCCCTTTTCAATACTGTAACAGCATACCCTCGCCTAATTCAGCTAACAGCTGTACCTTTACAACCTTAAACCACGCTACAAATGTTCGCTGAAAAATAGAAACACTTTCATAACAAGCAGAGCATTCGACTTGAAAATCTTGATTTTAAAGATTTTACTTTCAAAAGTAGGAAATACACTGCTTTATATTTTTAAAGTATTAGCTCTAACCTTAGAATCCGCATACCAAATTCAAATATTTCAGCGAACATTATAATGAAATCAAATAAAACTCTTCTTTCACTCGCAGTGGCATGTGGACTATTCAGCGTATCAAGCGCATCCCAAGCAGCAGGTTTCCAACTTGCTGAATATTCTGCAACCGGTCTTGGTCGTGCTTACGCTGGTGAAGCAGCCATGGCTGATAATGCCAGTGCACAATGGCGTAACCCTGCCATGCTGACTTATTTGAAAGGTACGCAAATTTCTGTGGGTGCTATTTACGTTAACCCGAATGTTGATGTTAAAGGCAAAATCAATGGTATGTTAGAGACAAGTTCAGACGACTTTGCACGCGACGCGGTAATTCCTAACTTCTACCTATCACATCAGGTCAATGAAAAACTGGTGCTTGGCTTGGCTCTGGGTACTAACTACGGCATGGAAACAGAGTTAGATAATAACTTTGCAGCAAGCCATTTTGGCAATGAAGCCATGGTTAAAACTATGGAAGCGAATGTTAATGTTGGTTATCAAGTGACCCCAACGGTTAGCATTGGTGGTGGTGTTCGCTATGTCATAGGTGAAGGGCATTTTGGTGCGACCTCTCCGGCTCAAACTAAGCCTCTTCCACAAGGCACAACACTAAAATACATGGAAGGTGATGACACATCTTGGGGTTGGCAAGTAGGTACCGCTTGGCAAGTCAACGATAACAACCGCATTGGTTTCACCTATAAATCAGAGGTAAAACTGAAACTTGAAGGTCACGCTGAAGGACTTGGCTTTGGTTTGCCATCAGGTCAAAAGCTTGATGGCTTTATGAACCTAAACCTACCTGCAACCGCAGAATTAGCAAGTTTCCATCAACTCAATGACAAACTTGCTCTGCATGCTAGCATTAATTGGACAGACTGGAGCAGCTTTGACAAGCTCGAAGCCGACCTGGTAGGCAGAGCCCAGCCATCTGAAGTGAAAATTGAAAATTGGGAAGACAACTATCGCTTCGCGTTAGGGGCAACTTATCAACTAGATGCAAAATTGGCATTGCGCGCTGGTGTTGCATACGACATCGCGGCAGTGAGCGATAAAAACCGAACCATTACTATCCCAGAAACAGACCGTACTTGGCTAAGTATTGGTGCTGGTTACGCATTTACTGACCAATTCACCCTAGATGCAGGTTTCACTTACATCCTAGCGAAAGATGCACCGATTACTGAATCTCGTGGCTATGCCTCAGATGATGCAGCGGAAAAGATCGGTGGTCAGTTTGTGGGTACAACGACAGGTAATGTATGGATAATTGGTGTGCAAGCCAATTATCGATTCTAATATCTAGCGAAACATTCAAGGCCAGAGCACTGCTCTGGCTTTTTTATTCCTTGTAATTTAGATGGTTTTTGCTGCCGAATAGTTGAGATATGATAGCGACAACACTATTAATGAACAGGATTGGGCATGTCTACCGAAGAGATTAAAAATGAACGCCACAAGGCGCGGCAACAGAAAGTAAAAGAACAAGTCGATGCAAAAATTTCCGCCGCCCAGCAAGAAAAAGGTTTGCTGTTAATTATTACGGGTAATGGTAAAGGTAAATCAACTTCCGGCTTTGGCACCATTGCTCGTGCAGTTGGACATGGGATGAAATGCTCGGTAGCGCAATTTATTAAAGGAACATGGGCCAATGGTGAGCGTAATTTATTAGAAAAACTGGGGGTCGAATTTCAAGTTATGGCCACCGGTTTTACTTGGGAAACACAGAATAAAGAAGCTGATACACAAGCTGCGCAGTCGGTATGGCAAGAATGCAAACGCATGCTCAAAGATGAGTCGATTGATGTGGTGCTATTTGACGAACTGACTTACATGGTGAGTTATGGGTACATTGATTTAGATGAAGTGGTCAGCGCATTAGAGCAACGTCCGAAAATGCAGTCCGTTGTCATTACTGGTCGTGGAGCACATCGCACCTTAATTGAAATGGCTGATACGGTCTCAGAAGTTAAAAACGTAAAGCATGCTTTTGAGTCTGGGGTAAAAGCCTTAAAAGGTGTGGATTGGTAGAACGAAGATAGCCTCCTCATCTGAGGAGGCTATAAAGATACCTATTCAAGAATTAGTTAAATAACCCTTTCAATAAGCTATCCACGGCTTTTTTGGTTTTCTCATCTTTGATCTCGACGCCTAATTTTTCTAAACCACGATCGATCTCTTTTTGCGCTTTTTGCTTAAGCACGTCATCAAACACTAGCTTAAATTTAGGATCAGCCCATTTTCCTGACACATTGATAGGAATGGTCACATCGCGAAGTTCATCGATATCTTGACCACCTTGACCTTCGAGTGAACCAACAATTGAAGTACTGACTAAGAAATCTACGGTTTCATCAAGATAATTCGCTTTACCTTCACCGCGAATTCTTAGCAACGGTGATTGCATCGCTAGGTTATTGGTAGAAACCTCACCTTTATTCAGTGTCAATGTCGCGGTCATAGCGCTAAAGTCTGTTTTTTGCACAGCGTCACTTTCTACTTTTTTACCTTTGATTTTGGCGTAATTGCTACGAATCAAGTGCGCGATATTGATGCCATTGACTGCTCCATCTGCAAAATTAATCTTTACCGTACCAACAAGGTTCTTTTTGATGCCCGTCGGTGTCAAGCTTTGACCTTTGACATCCACATCAAAATTTCCCGTCCCTTCTAACATTTCGTTATTAGCGACATCTTTCAATAGTGGCAGGACTTTCACACCCTTTATGTTTTTCTTCACACTGTAGGTAGCCGGAGTTTTAGTTGCATCTAAACGAGCCGTCGCTTGGATAGAGCCTTGGTACAAATCAGATGTAAATGACACCAAATCGGCAATACCGCGGTTAACACTAAAATTGGTTTTGACATTTTGCAGATGAGCATTGCTTGCCTTGAACTTATCAATCACCACCACACCTTTTACATCCAATGTTTTTAATGCGCTTAGATCTGGTTCAATCTCAGGGGCAGCAGTAGCCGTTGCCGCCTTATCGGTAGTCGATGCAGCCGGCTGAGTGCTTCCACCTACTGGCTTACCCGCAGGCTCGGCAGTTGTTGAACCCAAAAACTCATCAAGATCGATATTTGGGCTGTGGAGATTAAAACGAATTTTAGGAATGTCGGCTAAAGTAACATTAGCATCACCATCAAAGCTCAAGGCATTGGCTGTAAGTTTATTTAACAGCACATTGAGGTAGCCTTTTGTGATATCAAAACTGATATCCGAGCTCAGCCCGACCTTCATCGGGTTTTGCGGTAAACTAGCCCCTTCTAGATTGGCATCCAACGTTAACTTATCAACTTTCACCAAGCTGATGGCTTTATCAACGGTAAGTTGAGCGCTCCCTTGTGCATCTAACGCTAGATCGGCAGCTTTGCCTTTCACGCTAAATGAAAGGTCATTTGCCTTATCAAACTCAAAAGTCGCTAATTCGACTTTCGCAGCATCAATTTGGTTTGATGGGTCACTAAAACTCGTATCAAGAACGATATTCTTTAATGCATATTCTTTGAAACCAGCAGCCAATTTAAACTCTGCTCGGCCTGTTGCGGCAAAATTTTGTTGGTTATTTTTGCCTTTGGCAGCAAAAGTCATTGATGTCCATTGATCAACCGCAAACTCAGAAAGATTGAGAGCCACATCATAGAGTTTTGTATGCGTCCCCGCTTTGCGATCTTGTATTTCAAGTAACGCATTTTCTACGCTAACACCTGCAAGGTTAATGCTCCACTCTTGGGTCGGACTTGCAGAATTATCGCTATTCTGTGCATTTGGCGAAGGCTTTTCATCTGATGAAGCTTGAGTCGTTTGAGAGGCTGCTGGCTGAGTCAAACTATCTAGATTTGAGCGACCATCTTTGAGGGTTTCGAGGTGAAACTCCGCCCCATTTAAGCTGATATTGCCAATTTCCAACTGCTTATCAAGCAGAGGCATAACAGAAATATCAATACCAACTTGCTCCACTTTAAACAAATTTGCAGTGGTAAAACCTTGAGGGTTTCTAAGCTCGGTTCTACCTAGTTCGAAGCCGATGGAAGGGAAGAAACTCCAGCCGATATTTCCTTCGATCACTAAGTCTAAGCCAGTTTGTTTTTTGGCTTGCTCCACGATCAATGGTTTAAATTGGTTAGGGTTAACCAAAAGAACAAGTGCGAGCACGGCCGAGATTAACACGCCGATAATGATGGCAATGAAAAGAAACAGTTTTTTCATCAGCTTTTTCCTTGCTTATGTTTAGATACAAAAAGTGGCACATAAAGTGCCACTTGTCTGCTTAAAAATAAAGACCACTAACGTTAAGATTTCAACAATTTAGCAATGTGGGCTTTCAATACATCAATGGCAATACGGTTTTTACCACCGCGTGGAACAATAATGTCAGCATACTGTTTTGACGGTTCAATAAATTGCATAAACATCGGACGAACCGTTTTTTGGTACTGCTTTAAAACAGACTCCATAGTACGACCTCGTTCTTCAACATCACGCTTAACACGGCGTAATAAACAGATATCCAGTGGTGTATCCATAAAGACCGTGGCATGCATTAAATCACGCAAGCGAGGATCAGTAAGAAGCAAGATACCTTCTAAGATGATCACTTTTTTCGGGGTGAGCGTTGTCGTTTTATCAGTACGAGTATGCTCAGTATAGCTGTACTCTGGCACTTCAACCGCTTCGCCGCGAGTCAATTTTTCTAAATGTTGGCAAAGAAGGTCGTGATCAAGTGCACTCGGGTGGTCGTAGTTTGTCTTTACACGCTCTTCCATGCTGAGATGGCTTTGGTCGTTGTAATAGCAATCTTCCGTAATCACACCAATTTGGTGGTCGCCCACTTTGGCACGAAGTTCATTATATATCGTGCTTGCTATGAGGCTTTTTCCAGAAGCTGAAGCGCCAGCAATACCTACGATGACGCATTGATTATTATCAGACATTATTTTTGCACCCGATGTGGTTTGGTGATGAAAATAGATAAACTGCCCGATTATAGGGACTTAACCGATGTGATGCCAGTCAATGCTTAGACTTTAAGACGGGTTTTATTCGAATGGAGTAACAAAGCACCAAGCAAACGTTTTCGTGCGTTACATGGTGCTTAACGGGCTATTCGACCAATGTAAAACTGATTGCATCTGGTTTGGCTATACCTTGCCAATACAGACGAGAGCAGACATGATCAGCTAACGCCAAGTAGTGCTCAGCGTGCTCGCTTTCTGGCCTTGCGACTACCGTAGGCTTACCTTGATCAATATCTTCACGCACAGTGATGTGTAACGGGATTTGAGCGAGCAAAGCTAAACCATACTCACTGGCGAGTTGCTGCGCACCTCCCATTCCAAAGATATGCTCTTTCTCGCCACAGTGACTGCAAATGTGGTAGCTCATGTTTTCAACTAATCCAACTACTGGCACATCCACTTTTTCAAACATCGCAGCTCCCTTACGTGCATCCGCAAGCGCAAGGTCTTGTGGTGTCGTCACAATCACCGCCCCTGTTACAGGAATTTGCTGAGAAAGCGTTAATTGAATATCCCCCGTGCCCGGCGGCATATCAATCACGAGGTAATCCAATTCCGGCCACTCGGTTTCATTGAGTAATTGTGCTAACGCTTTAGAAGCCATTGGCCCTCGCCAAATTGCCGCATCGGCTTTATCAACCAGATAGCCAATTGAGTGAGTATAAATGCCATGCGCAAGGATCGGCTGCATCCACTTATTGTCTCGCACTTCTGGTTTAGCATCTTGTTTACCAAGCATCATCGGCACTGATGGACCATAAATATCGGCATCTAACAAACCGACTTTAGCGCCAGAGTGAGCAATTGCTAACGCCAAATTAACTGCGGTCGTTGATTTCCCAACCCCACCTTTTGCTGATGTTACAGCGATAATATTCTTTACCCCGTTTACACTGTGGGCAACTTTCGTTTGCAAGGCTTTCGGTGCGATAAGCACATCAAAACTAAATTCCACTACTTCTTTGGCTTGCTGTTTTGCTGTGATCCACTGAGACAACGATTGAACCAATTCACTCGCCGCAAAAGGTAGTTGAATGTTAAAAATACCCGCAGCAGAAATGGAAACCAAATTAGGCTGATTTGCCCAACCAGAAATCAGATAAGGATGTTCAAATTGGTTCAACCAATCGCAAAAATCTTGTTTAGACGTGAACTGATGCATACGCTCTCCTTTTTTGCTCATGCTATCACTCTCCTTTGTCTGACAGAACCCTAAAAAAGTTGCGGGATTCCTTAAGCGCACGCCTTGGAGTCATTCGCTTCATAAGGTAGTATTAGTCACAATTTCTAATACCTATCAATAAAAGCGAATATTAAGTATGGCGACTGATCCAAGAAACGTTTCTTCAAGGAAACTGCTGGTAACTTGTGCCCTTCCGTACGCTAACGGTTCGATCCACCTTGGTCATATGCTTGAGCATATCCAAGCCGACATTTGGGTTCGTTACCAACGCTTACGCGGCAATACTGTAAACTTCATCTGTGCTGACGATGCTCACGGCACGCCAATAATGCTTAAAGCGCAACAGATGGGTATCACGCCAGAAGAAATGATTGCCGCGGTAAGCGAAGAGCACCAAAAAGACTTTGCGGGCTTTGATATCAGCTTTGATAACTACCACAGTACGCACAGCGAAGAAAACCGCGAGTTGGCTTCACATATCTATCTTGAACTGAAGAAAAATGGCTTTATTTCTAGCCGCACTATTTCTCAGTTATTTGACCCAGAAAAAGAGATGTTCCTACCGGATCGCTTCGTTAAAGGCACTTGCCCTAAATGTAAGTCTGAAGACCAATACGGTGACAACTGTGACAATTGTGGCGAAACATACAGCCCGACTGAATTGATTAACCCGAAATCTGCCGTTTCTGGTGCTACTCCGGTAATGAAGGACTCTGAACACTTTTTCTTTGACTTGCCTCAGTTTGAAAGCATGCTTAAAGAGTGGACTCGTTCTGGTTCACTACAAACTGAAACTGCAAACAAAATGCAGGAATGGTTTGAGGGAGGCCTCCAACAGTGGGATATTTCACGCGATGCGCCATACTTTGGCTTTGAAATTCCAGGCGAAAAGAACAAATTCTTTTATGTGTGGCTAGACGCACCGATTGGCTACATGGGCTCATTCAAAAACCTATGTAACAAACGCGATGACTTAGACTTTGACGAGTACTGGAATAAAGACAGTAAAACAGAGCTATACCACTTCATTGGTAAAGATATTGTCTATTTCCACAGCCTATTCTGGCCTGCCATGCTTGACGGCAGCGGTTTCCGCAAACCAAACAATGTATTCGTGCACGGTTATGTGACTGTCAATGGCGCGAAAATGTCTAAGTCTAAAGGTACGTTTGTCAAAGCAAGCACTTACCTTAATCATCTAGACCCTGAATGCTTACGCTACTACTATGCGGCAAAACTTAACAGTCGTATCGATGACCTTGACTTAAACCTTGAAGACTTCACACAACGCGTCAATGCTGATGTGGTTAACAAGATTGTCAACCTTGCTTCTCGTAACGCTGGTTTCATCACCAAGCGTTTTGAAGGCAAGCTTTCTGATACATTCGCTGAGCCAGAGCTGTACGCCGAATTTGCCGCCGCTGCCGAGCGTATTGCTGAACTTTATGAAACACGTGAATTCAGTCGTGCGATTCGTGAAATTACCGCACTCGCTGACAAAGCGAACCAATACGTTGATGAAAAAGCACCTTGGGTTGTGGCAAAACAAGAAGGTAAAGATCAAGAATTGCAAGATATCTGCTCGGTAGGTATTAATCTATTCCGTGTATTGATGACTTACTTGAAACCAGTTATGCCTGCACTGGCTGCACGTACCGAAGCTTTCTTGAATCAAGAACTTACGTGGGATGGCGTACAAGATCCACTCACAAGTCATAGCCTAACACCATTCAAAGCGCTATTTAATCGCATTGATCCTAAGCACATTGAAGCCATGATTGAAGCCTCTAAAGAAGATGCAGCAGCGGAAGCCGCAGCAAAAGAAAAAGCAGAAGCGGAAAACGAGAAAGCAAGCCAAACGGAACTGGACAAAGATCCAATTGCAGATGAAATTGAGTTTGATGCATTTGCAGCGGTTGATATGCGTATTGCTCGTATTATCTCATGTGAAGCAGTGCCAAAAGCTGACAAACTACTGAAATTCCAATTGGATATCGGTGGCGAAACGCGTCAGGTATTCTCTGGTATTAAGTCGGCTTATAAACCAGAAGAGTTAGAAGGTAAACTGACCGTGATGGTCGCTAACCTCAAACCTCGTAAAATGAAGTTTGGCATGTCGGAAGGCATGATCTTAGCCGCAGGCCCTGGTGGTAGTGACTTGTGGATTTTAGAGCCACATGAAGGCGCTCAGCCTGGTATGCGCGTAATGTAATCGCTCGCCAAATAACAAAGTCCCCAATGCAGAGATGTATTGGGGATTTTTTATATCCCCTAACCAGCAATAGCGATCCGCCTCACACTTTTAGTTCAAAATGCACTGTTTTGATGCATTAACTGACCACAAAAAACCATAACCATCTGAATAATAAGAAATTAATAATTGGCATTAAGTCTGCAACCTCCTTATTGGTATAACATTAACAAGGAGTTGGTTATGTTTGTTTTTATCTCTATGCTCGTCTCTATCGGGATATTATGGTCCATGTTTTATTTATCTAAACAGCGTGAATCAACCTTACAGCGGAAATATGAATTACTGATCAATCTGCGCCAGTTGCTGCTTCTTACCCGCCAGCACCGCAGCATTACGCACCATGCATTGCTATCAAACAGTCGACGAGGCACCGAATTAACTGAAATACAGGACCAACTATTTCAGAAAAGTAACCAACTGATTGCCACAGCGCATTTTGACAACAAGCCAATGTACCGTGTACTACAACTCAAGCTAAAAGCATTGATGAATGAATGGCCAGAACGCAGTGTCGCTCGTAATCAAATGATGCATGGTAAAACGATTCGCCACTGTATGTTCTTAATGGATGAAGTCATTTTGGCGTGGTTAGTTGAGTCAAGCCGCGAAGACTTAAGTGATGAATACCACATCAACTGGCAACAAGTCATCGATGCAATGGACTCACTCACACAACTGCGTATTTGTATTGATGATATGCAAAGCCAGGATGGACGAATGCGTCTACAACACTACAGCGATGTCGTGAGACGTAAGATGAATCAGTTAGCGTTAATTAGCCCACTGACGATTGCTTCGCCTAGCTGTTCATCAGCCCTGCACTGCTTAGGTGAATTACACGACCACCCCGCTTTTGATATTAGCCCCGATAGGATGTATCAAATCACCACCGAAATATCATTGAGCATTTCGCATGTGTACGATCAAATGCTGAGTGATTTAACTGAAAGCCTCTACCAGCCACTACCAAAAATTGCATTCAGTTGAGTAAAATAAGTCGGTTAGCATTAACGCTAACCGACTTACTCGATTTCTATCACAAATATTTTTTAAACAGAGCGCTAAAAGCAAACGATACCACTAGACTGAGCGATAGGTCGTCTTTAGGTTGAGATAAATGAAAGCAATATCGTGGATGTTAAGTTGTCTGCTACTCTCTTGCTCGTTAGCCGCACAAGAAATGCGAGTAAAGTTTGCGATTGGAGAATGGGCACCTTATACCAGTTCATCTGCTAGCCCCAACGAGAAAATTGCAGAGCAAATAGTGGTCAAAGCCTTTGAAAGCCAGGGTTATCAGGTTGAATTGGATTACTTCCCTTGGTCACGCTCTCTACGCCTTGCAGCTCAAGATAAGTATGATGGCAGCTTCCCTTGGATGGTCAGCGACTCAAGACAGGAAAAGTTTCTTATCTCAGTGCCATTCTTTACTCAAAAAATTGTCTTTTTCTCACACAAAGATGTGGGCTTTACTTGGAACAATACTGAAGATCTCAAAAAATATATTATCGGTGCAACCCAAGACTACCAAGCAACCAATTATCTTATCAACTTAGGCGTTGAGCCCAATATCGCCAACGCTGAAGAGATTAATTTTATAAAGTTAGCCAAAAAACGTATTGATGCTTATCCGACAGGTTTGATCAGAGGAAACTATTTACTCGGTAAACTATTTGATAGCAAAGAAGCATCTCAGTTCCAAGTCAGTAGCCAATCTCTAATGGAAGACGAAATGCATATTCTATTTTCTAAACACAACCTTGAACGCAGCCAACATCTTAACCGAGTGTTCGCTCGAGGTTTACAGCAGCTTATTGACAGTGGTGAATATCAACTTATCGTTTTTGACAGCAACCGGATTGATGAATGAAAATTTTGGCTGATGATTCTATGAACACAAAAGCCCCAAACATTGGGGCTTAGTTTTAAAGAGAAGTGTAAAGTTTAAGCGTTAAAGCATTTTACGTGCAGCTTCAACAACTACTTTAATTGAACGCGCTTCCGTCTCTTTTAGTGTAGCGTGGTCTGGGATCTCTTTTTGAGTACGGTTAATGATAACACCGGCCACACAACCCGCTTTCAAACCAGAACTTGCACACATAGTCAGTAGCGTTGCAGATTCCATTTCAAAGTTTAGCACGCCCATGTCTTGCCATTCTTGCATTGAACCTTGGAAACGGCGTACAACACGACCAGTGAAAGTGTCATAACGTTCTTGGCCAGGGTAGAAAGTATCACTAGATGCCGTAACGCCCATATGCACTGTAGCACCACTTTCAACAACTGCTGCTTTCATCGCGGTTGCCACATCAAAATCAGCAACAGCAGGGAATTCCATTGGGGCAAAATGCAAACTCGCACCATCAAGACGAACAGAGCCTGTGCTCACGATCATATCACCAACATTGACATGTGGTTGGATGGCACCAGTGGTACCTACGCGTAAGAACGTACGAACGCCAAGTTGCGCAAGTTCTTCAACCGCAATAGAAGTTGAAGGACCACCAATACCAGTTGAACAAACCACCACTGGCTTACCATCTAATTCTGCACGGTAAACCGTATATTCGCGATGGCTTGCTAGAAAAACTGGATTTTCCATTTCTTCCGCGATTTTTTGTACACGCGCCGGATCGCCAGGAATAATGGCTAGGGTTGCACCATTAAGATCGGCTTCGGTAACGCCAAGATGGAAAACTGCTTGAGACATAAGTGACTCCTTATTGCGGCTTGTTCAGCTCATAGATATTCATCGGGTATGGACTTACTTTATATGACCTAGCCTCAACAAAGAGTGATCAATTTCACAATGAATACCGTAATGTAACCGAACATTTCACGGAAAAACGGTTTGCATCACAAAAACAGTCCATATCGATGCAATAGTGTACGTTTAAATAATGCGATTGGTTTGCCTATACCCAAACTACTTGGAGTTGCAACTAGGCGGCAAGTGAGTGAATCCCCATGAGCATAGACATACTATGCGATTGAGGTGAGTGAACGTAGCCAACACCGCTGCGGCTTCAAGTAAAAAGGTTATATAGAACAAAACAATGCAATTATAGTTCGCATACTTCACATTTTCAGAAAGAATGGCGGTGAAAGCATAAATGATACAGGAGACAACCCGCCACCCGTATCAACATTAGGTTATTGCTTGAATTTCAATAAGCGCAAAGCGTTCAATGTAACGAGAGCTGTCGCACCACTGTCAGCCAAAACAGCGACCCACAACCCTGTTATCCCCAATAAGCTTGTCACTAGAAATACGGCTTTTAAGCCAAGAGCCAGCGTGACATTTTGCCGAATGTTTCTTAACGTCGCTTGCGATAACTCCACCATGGTCGCTAATTCAATGAGCCGATTATGGGTAATAGCGGCATCTGCTGTTTCAAGCGCAACGTCGGTTCCTCCCCCCATTGCAATACCAATGCTCGCCTCTTTCATTGCCGGTGCATCATTGATGCCATCCCCCACCATGGCCACATTTTTTTGCTGTGCCAACTGCTGGATATAACTGACTTTATCTTGTGGCAACAAACTAGCTTTGAAGTCGATACCTAATTGAGTACTAATGGCTGCAGCACTTCTTTGATTATCACCCGTGAGCATGATCGTATTGATCCCGAGCCGATGCAGAGCATCAATGGCCTCTTTCGCATCTTCACGCAAGGTATCTTGCCAAGCCAATAGGCCAATCAGTCGCGTATCTTCCAAAACAACAACAACGGTCTTACCTTCACTTTCTAATGCTTCGATGCGCTGTTTTGTCTCATGGGAAACACTAACCGTCACTTTACTTGGCGCTAGTGCTTGGTATATTTTTCCATCCACAACCCCACAAACACCTCGACCAATCAGTGCCTTCTTGTCAGAGGCCTGAGCAATCGGTAGCCCCATAGATTCAACTTTAGCAACCAAGGCGGTAGCCAACGGATGGCTTGACCCCATTTCAATAGCTGCCACCATGCTCAATAATTGGTTTTCCGGATAACCATTAAGCGCAATCACATCAGTTACATCGGGTTTGCCCTTAGTTAGTGTACCGGTTTTATCAAACGCAATAGTTTCAATTTTGCCTAACTGCTCTAACGCTGCTCCACCTTTTATCAAGGCTCCACGACGCGCACCGGCGGCTAAACCCGACGTAATGGCCGCTGGCGTTGAAATCACTAAAGCACAAGGACAAGCAATCAATAACAGCGCCAAACCTCGATACACCCACGTTTCCCAAGGCTGAGCAAAAAACAGTGGTGGGATGACAACCACCGCAAGGGAGAGCACCATCATTAATGGCGTGTACCAACGGCTGAATTGGTCAAGAAAACGTTCTAACGGCGCTTTACGAGCTTCAGCCTCTTCAATTAAATGCAAAATGCGGTCAATCGCATTTTCACCCTGTTTGGATACTATGGTAAAACGTACCACTTGATCGACGACCACCGCGCCCGCCATCACATTCTCACCTTTAAAACGTTCAACTGGCAATGATTCGCCAGTTAAAGCACTTTCATCAAAACTGGCGGATACTTCATGTAACTGGCCATCGGCTGGAAGTCGTGCTCCCGGTGATACTTCAACAACATCCCCCGGCTGTAGTTCACTTACCGCGACATTCACGCGATCTCCTGCCACTATTTTTGTTGCTGTTTCAGGTACCAGAGCCATTAATGCTTGCACACCACTTCTCGCGCGAGAGGCAGCAAAAGCTTCCAAACGCTCACCGATAAGAAATAGTAAAAGAACCATCGCCGCTTCTACTGTTTCCCCCAGATAGAGTGCACCTAATGCGGCAACGCTCATTAACGTTTCTATAGCGAAAGGGGTTCCTGACTTTGCCAACTGTATCGCTTTTTTGGCAATCGGATATAAACCAGCCAAGCAGGTTACGACGAAAATCCAGTGGCTAATCTGTGGCAAGTAAGATTGGATAATGGCAGCAAAAACCATGGCTGAGGCTATTGAGAAGATTTGTGCATTGTGGATGAGGATCAATTTCCAACCAGTGTTATCGCTAGTTTTTACTTGAGATGCACCAGTGCGGCGAATCGAAAAGCCCGCACTGGCAACGGCTTGCTCTATCGCTTGTTCTGCCTCTGGCGCATTAAATTGAACCACCAGTTTTTCAGTAGCAAACAGTACTTTTGCATCAACAATAGCGTTTACTTTTTTAATCGCGGTTTCTATTTTTCGCGCACAAGAAGGACAATCCATTCCCTCTATTTGCCAACTTAAAGAATAAAGTGCATTGGATGATGCTCTCCGAGCAGATTCCTCGTCATCAGTAGTGTCTGCACCACTTGGACAACCTTGAGAGCTACAACAGCCGCCATCACTAGGCTCTACCGTAGCCGCTTTAATGGAGGTGATTTTGGGACTAGCACATGAAGCAGAATGCTGATGAACTATCGTTTTTTTTGTTGAGCGACAGGCGTCGTGTTTTGTACACATAAGGTTCTCCTTTTACTTTTCAATAAGCTTACACCTTAGAGCTAACTCCAAGGTCAATACTCCAGTAAAAAAAAGAGACGCTCTTTGGCGTCTCTTGACTACTCACACACAATTTAAGTTAGACTCAGGATAGCAAAGACAACGACATCCTTATTTCGATCGATTAGAAAACGATTGAATCTACTTATACTTGTCGCTTGAAACAGCTGTCGAGATTTTTACCCAGTGCACGTAGCACATCTCTTCGGGTGATAATACCCACCAATTTGCCTTGGTCTATCACGGGATAAACCTTAGGTTTACCGACTTTCATCATATCGGCAAGTTCTATGATAGAGATATCAGGCCCGACAGATAACACATCAGGGTGCATACAGTCACTGACTAGATGTGTGTCTTGGCAAAAATAGCTGACTTTCACTAATTTATCGAGTAGGTCCTGCTCGGAAAGAAAACCGATCACCTGCTCTTGATCGTTAATGACAGGACCGCCTAGATGATCAGAACGAATCACTTTATCTAGCGCGGCAGTGAGTGACATTTCGGGTTTAAAAGTAACCGCTTGTAATGTCATATAATCTTTAACTTTGAGCGATTGCATAATAGTCTCCTTACTTGCAACGTTATGCTGCCTTTAGAGTAAGTGTTGTCTAATTTCTTGATTTTACTAAATGGAAATGACCAATTTTTTTAATAGGCAAAAACTATCACCATTCCAGAGTGTTACTTTACTAAAAGAAAATCATTGAAAAACAAAAAGCCCTTTGTCTCATTTATAAACCACTTAATAGCATTGAACACGCCATTACGCGCAAGATTTTATCGTCAAGATCATCTATATATTAATGTATTAACTTTTATATTATTAAGGCTGAGATATGGCGAATTCACCGTTAATATCCGCTATCTTAGAAAATCCAGTATTGATGTATGCCTTCTTTGAATCGCTTCCTGAGCCAACTTTTCTCATTAACCGTGAAGGAGTCTATGTCGAAACATGGGGAGGAACCGACAGAAGTCGTCACCATGACCCTGCCACCATCATCGGCCTAAACCAGTACCAAGTGCTTCCACACGATAAAGCTCGTTGGTTTAATCAAATCATTGCTGACGTGATTGATAGCGGTCAGCACCAAGAATTCGAATATGAGCTTGATCCGAAAACTTTACCCTGTTTTGAAGGCATAGAAGGCCCTCAAGATGTTCAATATTTCAATGCACTCGTAATCCCGTTAGCCGGAACAGAATATGTACTCTGGACGGTACGTAACATTACCGAATACAAACGTACTGTAGAAAAACTCGCGACCCACCAGCTCGAGCTTGAAAAACTGACCTATATAGATCACCTCACCCAAGTCTATAACCGCTACGCGATGGATTCCTTACTCCCTCAAGCTTTAGATATGGCTAGGCTAGAAAAATCCAGTGCCGCTATTTTTATGATCGATATCGATTGTTTTAAACAATACAACGACCACTATGGGCACGTTAATGGTGATGATGTGTTGCGTGAGGTAGGGAAACTACTTCAGCATTGGAAACGAAAACATGATCTCTGTTTTCGGTACGGAGGAGATGAATTTTTGCTATTTCTTACCGATATAGATGACAAACAATGTAAAGATAGAGCCTATCAACTACTCGATAAAGTGAGAGAACTAGCGATCCCCCACAAAGGTTCACACGTTTCTCCCTATGTTTCGATAACAATCGGCATACAACATTGCGTCGATATACCAACCAACATGACACCACAACAATTTGTTGCAATTGCAGATAAAGCTCTATTTCATGCTAAACATCAGCAACGAGGCACCATTCATATGCTCAAAAAGGACTAAGCAAATGGTACCTATCTCTGCCAACGAGCCGCAGCTTTAGCATCAGAATCTCTTGAATCCACCCAACGTGTTTCATGCGTGGTACGTTCTTTTTTCCAAAAAGGCGCTTTAGTCTTTAAGTAATCCATGATGAATTCGCACGCTTCAAATGCAGAACCACGATGCGCACTGGTAACACCAACAAACACAATTTGATCACCAATATCCATGTCGCCGACTCGATGAATCACACGAATTTTCTGCAAAGGCCAACGTAGCTCAGCTTGATCACAAATTTCACTGAGCGATTTCTCTGTCATACCTGGATAGTGCTCCAGCGACAAGCCAATGACGTTGTCGCCTAAGTTCATATCTCGAACTTTACCAATAAAGGTAACCACCGCACCGGCTGCCGTTCCCTCCGACAGATATTGGTATTCGGCATCAACCGAAAAATCATCTTGCTGTACGCTTACTCTGCTATCCATTTTAGCCCCCGGTCACTGGTGGAAAAAAAGCAACCTCGTCACCAGTTTGCAACACTGTATCGAATGGGACAATCGACTGATTAACGGCGGCTAATAATTTACCAGCCTCTAGCGCGAGCCCCCACTTACCTTCTTGAGCGGCTAAGTGAGCACGCAATGCTTCAACCGTATCAAACTCACTATCAACAACCAAACTGTCTTGCCCAACTAATTCTCGTGTTTGAGCAAAGAAGAGAACCGTAATCATGCCTTCACCACTTACTGTCTTGTTTGAATTATAGTTTTCAAAATTCAATTTTTATTCTTCGGCCTTAAAGTGACCCGATTTCCCGCCTGTTTTTTCCAACAAACGAACTTGGCTAATCACCATATCTTTTTGAACGGCTTTACACATATCGTAGATGGTCAACGCTGCAACCGAAGCAGCCGTCAGAGCTTCCATTTCTACGCCTGTTTTTCCTGCAAGCTTACAAACAGATTCAATACGTACTTTATTTTCAGCCTCAATAGCCTCAAGCTGCACTTCAACTTTGGAAAGCAACAATGGATGACAGAGTGGAATTAAATCCCATGTTTTCTTTGCCGCCTGAATACCCGCGATACGAGCCGTAGCAAAGACATCACCTTTGTGATGTTGCCCAGAAACGATTAACTGCAACGTTTCTGGTGCCATATGAACAAACGCTTCTGCGCGTGCCTCTCTAACGGTTTCGGCCTTTGCCGAAACATCAACCATGTTAGCTTCACCAGAAGCATTAATATGAGTAAATGAGCTCATCGGGCTTCCTTATACCGCAAGGTGAGGCATGAAATTACAAGGGCGATGACTCGCATCCATTTGCTGCTTAATAATTTTCGTCCAACCAGTACGACATGCCCCGGTAGACCCCGGCATCGCAAAAATTACGGTGTGATTAGCAAAACCCGCAATAGCGCGAGATTGAATGGTGGATGTACCTATCTCTTCATAAGAAACCATTCGGAATAACTCGCCAAAACCTTCCACTTCTTTATCAAATAAAGGCTTAAGTGCTTCAGGTGTACTGTCACGAGAAGTGAAGCCTGTTCCGCCAGTGATCAACACCGCTTGGATGTTTTCATCAGCAATCCACTGTGAAACAATCGCTCGAATTTTGTACATGTCATCAATGACAATTTTCTTATCTGCTAATTTGTGACCAGCTTCTTGAAGCTGCTCGGCTAAGTAACCGCCTGAGGTGTCATTTTCTTCAGTACGAGTATCTGACACTGTTAATACCGCGATATTTGCAGGTTGGAATTTGCTTTCTGCGTGACCCATTAGTTCACCTTTCTTTTTAAAATATGATGTTGTATTGAACTTGCCCCTTCGTTATATCGTGGGCAAGTATCAGAAAATTCGAATTTTAGCCGCCGATTGAGGCGAGATGTGGTGTCATTCCTGTATGACCATCATGTAGAAAATGACTCACAGATTTAGTTTGTAATTGCGCTTGGATACGTTCAATTAACGCTGTTTCTTGTTCATCTTTTTCAAGCAGATCACGCAGTTCAACTCCATGGTCGCCAAACAGACACAAATGCAGTTTGCCTTTTGCTGATACTCTTAAGCGGTTGCAACTCTCACAAAAGTTTTTCTCATAAGGCATGATAAGGCCAATCTCACCTTGGTAATCGGCATGAACGAACACTTGTGCCGGACCATCATTATTAGCTCGTGCTTTGAGCACCCATCCGTCCGCAATAAGTTGATTACGAATCGCTACGCCAGAAACATGATGACGGTCGAACAAGCTATCCATATCTCCAGTTTGCATCAATTCAATAAAACGCAGTTGAATGGGACGGTGTTTGATCCAGTTGAGAAAAGCAGGAAGCTCGTGATGATTCATGTCTTTCATCAGTACGACATTAACTTTAACCTGCTCAAATCCGACTTCAAAAGCACGATCAATCCCCAACATTACATCGTTGAACTTATTCTCGCCCGTGATCTGATGAAACATGCGCGGATCTAAACTATCAACACTCACATTGACATGAGTTAACCCCGCGGCTTTCCAATGTTCAACTTGCTTCGCCATACGGTAGCCATTGGTTGTCGTCGCTACTTTATTGATGCCAGCTGTATTGGCCACTGTCGCAATAATTTCGGTGAAATCTTTGCGGAGACTGGGCTCACCACCAGTGATGCGTACTTTAGACGTACCACAATCAGCAAATGCTTTTACGACGCGTTGTATCTCTGGGAGGGTTAAAAATGACGAATTTTTCTGCCCCGAAGGTTTATAACCATCAGGCAGACAATATGTGCATTTAAAGTTACAGACATCTGTAACGGATAAGCGTAAATAATAAAATTTACGCTGAAATCTATCTTCGAATTGTTGCGCCACGAAACACCTTTCCAAATACGGGAGGCATAATCATTTCCAATTATGCCCTTGTGGCAGTAGGCCACTGGCTTAACCACCTTATCTCACAAAAATGAGACTTAGCTGATTAAGCTCGGAGCTATGGCAACTGTTGAGGTATTATAATCAACCAAATCAACAGCAGCTGAAGGTAAAATACTTAATATTTTTAAGTGATTCTACCCTTGTAGCAAAAAAAATATATCCACCACTCAATTTACCACCTAATGAGTATGAGTTATGAACCACCTACTCTAAATTGTAGTGAAATATTTAAAAATAAGAAGAAACAGATGAGTATTTACGCATCCAAAAAAGTCGTCGCTATAGGCGGCGGACACGGGCTAGGACGTATGCTAGCGGCTTTAAAAGATTTCGGTTCTAACGCAACCGGTATTGTTACCACTACCGATAACGGCGGCTCAACTGGTCGCATTCGCCACTGCCAAGGTGGTATTGCTTGGGGTGATACTCGCAACTGTATTAATCAATTGATTACCGAACCCTCGATCAGTTCGATGATGTTTGAATATCGCTTCAAAGGCGCAGGTGAGCTGAATGGACACAACCTTGGTAATTTAATGCTAACTGCTTTAGACAACCTATCGGTACGCCCCCTCGATGCAATCAACCTGATTCGCAATATGCTGAAAGTGGACGTCAATATCGTGCCAATGTCGGAGCATCCTTCTGATCTGACTGCTTTGTCTTTGGATGGTCGCTGGGTTACAGGTGAAACCAATGTCGATGAAATGCAGGAAAACTTGCGCCGTTTAGACTTGTCGCCTGAAGTACCAGCTACGAAAGAGGCGGTAGCGGCAATCAGTGCTGCAGATTGTATTATCCTTGGCCCCGGCAGTTTCTTAACCAGTGTAATGCCGCCACTGTTACTGCCAGAGATCGGCAATGCCATTAAACAAAACATAAAAGCAAAATTGATTTTTGTCGAAAACTTATCGCCAGAGCAAGGTCCGGCGGGAAGAATGTCACTTCAACAAAAATTGGAATGGTGTGAGAGAGCATGTCATGCTCGTGGTATTGATGTTGTGATTGGCGACACGCCTCATCCAGAGCTCGCTGAACGATGGAATTGTGTCACCAACGACTTAGCCTCTCCCAACCGCGACTGGCGGCATGATCGCGTAAAACTTCAGCAAGCGATTGAAGCTCAGTTAATCGGTTAATTCCCTATGGAATTACCTAATAATTAACTTGGCTCCATCAAGTTGGAATAACAGCGATGCGTTTCTTCAATCAAACTCAGCATCGCTGCCGATTCTTGAGCTTCATCAAATGACTGCTGTTCTTTCGCTTTCGCGTCAATCTCAACGGCTTTAGCACATAATCTATCAGCACCAAAGCTCGATGCGCTACTTTTTAGAGCGTGGCTAATCTCTTTGAGATACTCAAACTTGTTACTTAGCGTGTCATCAGTAAGCTTATGAGAGTAGTCACTAAGCTCCCCTAGAAAGATCTGCAACAATACAGGAACGTTCTCTTCACCAATTTCCTGAGCTAAATGTGCAATTTTATTTTGATTTATTAATTCCATTTCGATTAATTCTCTTTGGCGTTCCATGCTTGAATTTTACGATAGATGGTTGAAGGGCTAACATCTAAATAACCCGCGGCTTTAGGAATATTGCCATCACAAGCATCAATCGCTTGTTCAATGGCTTGCTTCTCTGTTAACCATAGTGGAAAAATATCGTGTACGGTGACACTTTTTGTATCAGTCTCTGAATTCGAATTGGGGATACGGATTTGATTATCCAGCACTTGATTCAAAGGTGGTGGCAGCATAGTTAGTTGGATCTCACTACCTTGGTTCAAAACAACAACGTTACGTAAAACATTTTGTAGTTGGCGAACATTACCGGGCCATTCATACTGTGTAAAACGCTCAACCACCTCAGGCGCTAGACGGACAAAGCCTTTTCCTTCTTCTTTCGACATGAAACCTAACAACGAATAAGCGATTTCAATAACATCATCACCTCGTTCTCGCAAAGGGGGTAAATGCAAAGGGATTACATACAGTCGATAGTACAAATCTTCTCGAAAACGCCCTTCTTGAACTTCTTTCCAAGGGTCACGGTTGGTTGCACAAACAAAACGCACATCCACACTTTTCATTTTAGACGAACCGACTTTTTGGAATGTACCCGTTTGTATAAAACGCAGTAGTTTGGTTTGTAAATCCAAGTCCATTTCACACAATTCATCCAAGAATAGAGTACCACCATCTGCTAACTCGGCAGCACCTTGTCGGTCGGTGGCTGCACCAGTAAATGCACCTTTGACGTGACCAAACAACTCACTTTCTATCAAATCTTTAGGAATCGCCGCACAATTGATGGCAATAAACGGTTTATCACCGCGCTTACTCGCAGCATGAATCGCTTCGGCGCACACCTCTTTACCTGTACCACTCTCACCTGTGATAAAAATACTGGCTTTACTGGTTGCGGCAGAGTCAATAGTACGATAAACCGACTGCATAGTTTGGCTACTTCCAATAAAACCTTGGTAATTCTGATTACCCGGATTACCGACGTCATCTCGTAATTTGCTTGCTTTGCGAATGGCGTTATTGACCGTGACACGCAAACGGTCCGCTTCACAGGGTTTAATCAGAAAGTCTTGTGCCCCATGACGCATTGCTTCAACGGCAGTATCAATCGAACCGTGTGCTGTCATGAAAATCACAGGGACGTCAGGATATTGATCTTTGACCGCGTGCAAGACGTCCATACCAGTCATATCCGGTAATCGAAGATCGAGCAAAATTAAATCTGGCTCTCGATGGGCCAAGCTTTCTATTGCGTCGCGGCCGGTCCCGACGATATTAATATCGATTTCAAGAGGCGTTAAATAAGAACGATACAACGCCGCAACAGACGCAGTATCTTCGACCATCAGAAGATACTTAGTCTTCCGTATTGATAAACTCGATTGCATAACCTAGCCATTAACATTTGCAGTATGCCTTAATTGTTGCATTAAGGTTTGCATTTTGCAAAAAAAAAGTTAGAGAAAGCCGATAGTTTAAAGCCCACATCACACTTTAGGGCTTAGTTAAGCTTGGCATGGTATATGCCTTAGCTTATATGACCCTTAGGGGTCACCTAGCCAACTGACGTTGTTAGTGAATAAAGTATTCACAAATAACAGCCAATAGAGTCTCTTTTCTATTGGCTATTTTTTTAACTATTGGTTATGAACTGCTGACGTAACTTCTCAATCTCATCTCGTTTCTGTGCTGCTAATTCAAATTCCAAATCTTGCGCATGTTTATACATTTTAGCTTCTAATTTACTGATCTCTTTCTCTAATTGCAGTGGTGTTAACGCGCCATAGGTTTGAGAGCTTTCGGCCACTTTCGATAACGGAACTTGAGCGCTAGCACGCTGTTTTTTCGATTTGGTGATGTCACCCAATTCCATAATATCTTTGATATTACGTTTAAGGGCCTGCGGTTGAATGCCCAGCTCCTCGTTGTGCGCTTGCTGCTTTTGACGACGACGCTCGGTCTCATCCATCGCTTTCTTCATCGAGTTAGTGATACGGTCTGCATATAAAATCGCTTTGCCTTCGATATTACGTGCGGCACGACCAATGGTTTGAATCAGCGATCGTTCTGAACGTAAGAAGCCTTCTTTATCTGCATCCAAAATAGCAACCAACGACACTTCTGGCATATCCAAACCCTCGCGAAGTAAGTTGATACCCACTAATACATCAAACTCACCCAAACGAAGGTCACGAATAATTTCAACTCGTTCAACTGTGTCAATATCCGAGTGAAGGTATCGAACTTTTACTCCATGCTCATGCAGATATTCGGTTAAATCCTCTGCCATTCGTTTAGTCAGAGTGGTAACCAATACTCGCTCTTCCTTGGCCGAACGGATTCGAATTTCAGACAACAGATCATCAACTTGTGTCGCCACCGGGCGAACCTCCAGCACAGGATCAAGCAAACCCGTTGGACGAACAACTTGATCGACAATCTGACCTTGCGATTTTTCCAATTCGTAGTTACCCGGTGTCGCCGAAACAAAAATAGTTTGTGGCGCGAGTGATTCAAACTCTTCGAACTTCAATGGGCGGTTATCTAGGGCAGAAGGCAAACGGAAACCAAATTCGACCAACGTTTCTTTGCGCGATCGATCCCCTTTAAACATTGCGCCAATTTGCGGCACGGTGACGTGAGATTCATCAATAATCAACAAGCCATCATGAGGCAGATAGTCAAAAAGTGTTGGCGGTGGCTCACCTTCATTACGACCACTGAGATAGCGCGAGTAGTTTTCAATACCAGAACAGAATCCAAGTTCATTCATCATTTCAATATCAAATTGAGTGCGCTGCGATATCCGTTGTTCTTCGAGCAATTTGTTATTTTCAAGCAGATAAGCTTGACGAGTTCGCAGCTCTTCTTTAATCAGTTCTATTGCATCTAATATTCGCTCTCTAGGAGTCACGTAGTGAGTTTTGGGATAAACAGTATACCTTGGCAAGTCACGCTGAATCATCGCCCCTGTTAGCGGATCGAACAGGCTGATGCAATCAATCTCATCATCAAACATTTCGACTCGTACAGCGGCATAGTCTGACTCGGCTGGAAATATATCAATCACTTCACCGCGGACTCTGAATTGACCACGTTCAAACGCCATGTCGTTACGTGTGTATTGAAGCTCCGCTAAACGGCGGATAATATCGCGCTGATCCATCACATCACCACGGCGGACGTGCAGCATCATCTTTAAATACGAATCTGGATCACCCAACCCATAAATAGCGGAAACCGAAGCAACAATAATTGCATCTTTACGCTCTAACAGTGCTTTGGTCGCGGAAAGCCGCATTTGTTCTATATGGGAGTTAACCGAGGAGTCTTTTTCTATAAACGTGTCCGTGGTTGGCACATAAGCTTCTGGTTGGTAGTAATCGTAGTACGAGACAAAATACTCAACCGCATTATTGGGGAAGAATGATTTCATTTCCCCATACAATTGAGCGGCTAAGGTCTTGTTAGGTGCCAATAAAATTGCTGGACGCTGAGCTTGCGCAATGACATTGGCTAAAGTAAACGTTTTGCCCGACCCCGTCACACCCAATAAGGTTTGATGAGCAAGCCCTGCGTCTAACCCAGCAAATAACTGTTTAATCGCCGTTGGTTGATCCCCCGACGGTTGATAGTCTGATACCAATTCAAACGCTTTGTTCATAGTTCCTCTAACCAATGCCTGTGACCTCTCAAGCATTCTCGCTGTTAGCGAGGTTTTGTTGCAAGCAATTCATCAAAATAGTTGTGCAGAAGATCGAGCAAGCATCGAAAAAACCACTAGATTACCACTTTGGAGTTTGCTATCATCCTCCACCCAATTCGTACAAAAATCAGCCTTGTACAAAAAAATAATCCACTTGTTTTCCCCAAAATACTATTGAAAATCGATATTTTTATTTTTACGCGATGTAACCACCACCACAATCGTCTCGGTTGATAAGTCATAAAAAAAACGTAAAAACAAACAGTTAAATACAAGATTAACGGTAAATCACATTTGAGTAATTACTCAATATTTATCCTAAAAACAAGTTGCGCAAGGTTCATTAACACACTTATCCACAATTTTGGTGGATAAGTAAACCTAGCCTAATACTGATAAGGGATACAAAAAAGTAAAGCATTTTTAATGGGAAAATTTATTTTTTATTGATGTAAAAAGGTTGACACTAAACATCTCGCTAGCTAACATTCGCACCGCTTAAAGCAATTCCCCCTTAGTTCAGTCGGTAGAACGGCGGACTGTTAATCCGTATGTCGCAAGTTCAAGTCTTGCAGGGGGAGCCAAATTCAAGAAAAAAGACGTCCTAGGACGTCTTTTTTTGTATCTAAACCTAGCTATTTCAAGGGATTGTATTCTCTTAACGTATTTTCCTGACTAGTACTAGCTTAGAAGTTTAGGTATACAAATTCGGTAAACATGCCCCGTATTTACCGGAAAACCTCAGAGCAATTACTGAAGTTGGACAAACAATAATGCTCTATTGGTAACTGCCTAGCCAGTACTTACTACCGCTTGTCCCTGACAGTACATAATCTTCCTACCTAAAGTACGTCTAGACATAAGCGGTCAATCAAGAGTCATCGAACGAGGTTTATCTTATGCAGAACTCCTAACTAAGTATGGATTAACTCGTTTTACTTTTTATAGACTAAGCAAAATAAAAGCTCTCGCAGCTTATTCCATTTTATAATTGCATCATGCATACCTCTTAAGGTTTGGTTCTGATAATTTGCTTAAACCCAAGTCATCGAGAATGAGTAACACACAAGGGACAATAATGGATGCCAATAGGGTTGCCGATATCAAGCCAAAGGCGATACTGGCAATCAGCGGGATCAGGAACTGCGCCTGAGTACTGCTCTCGGTTAACAAAGGTAACAGCCCGGCAAAGGTGGTTAGCGAGGTGATAAAGATAGCTCGGAATCGATCATGAACGGCCTCACGGCAAGCATCCATCAAGCTGACGCCTTTGGCTATGTTCTCTTTAATAAAGGTTACTAGCAGAATATTGTCGTTTACGACAATACCGGCAAGCGTTGCAAAGCCAACCAGACTCGGAATCGTCAAATCGATTCCCATCCCCAAGTGCCCCCAAACGACACCTATCCACCCCATAGGAATGGCGAGTAATACCGCAATCGGTTGAGTATAGCTTTGGAATAAAAAGGTCAGGATCAAATAAATACCGATGACACCCATAGTAAAAAAGGTTTGCAGGGATGAGCCGGTATCGGCGCTTTCTTTGTCTTGTCCCTGAGAAACAAAGCTAACATCTGGGAAACTCTTTTTAGCATTGGGGACAAACGTCGTATAGAACTGCTGCATTATTTCTCTGGAGTTGGCAATTTGGGTATTGATATTGCCTTGAACTGTTACCGTATTGATACCGTTGATTCGGTTAATTCTAGAGAATGTTTGCTGTTCTTCAAAATCAGCCACGGCAGACAACGGAACAAGTCTACCGTTGGAAGCCGTCACCATAAGGTCCTTTAGCTCGTGCAAACTCGCTTGGTGAGTAAACTCGTCAAGACGGACAGTAATATCAATAATCTCACCGCTCTGGAACACAGTTAGATCCGTACTGCCTTTTACCGCGCTGCGAAGTGTCTGGGCTAGCTGTGCTGAGTTAACGCCCATAACACCTGCTTCGTCTTTAAGTTTTACGTGAATTTCAGATCTACCGTAACGCAGATCACTAGAAAGATTAAAGACGCCATCAAAGCCTTTCAGCCACTTGATAAGAGAGCGGCTTACCTTGTTTAGTTCTTCAAGAGAGTTGCCCTGAACACGAATATCAATACCATTGCCTGCAAGCCCCCGTTCTTTATCGGTAAACTTAAGTGAAACGACGTCTGCAGTGGGGCCTGTCTTATCCTTCCAGCTTTGCACCAGATATTTGATGCTCTCTTGACGCAGCTGCGCCGGAAGTAAATCCGCACTGACTGTCGCCATATGAGGCCCAGATTCGTTGGCATCTATATTGGTGTTGTACATAATGGTTTTGCTTTTCACCAGTGGCTCTGAATCGGGAAATTTTTCCGAATATTCCTGATTTATTTTATCCAGAGCTTTGGATATTTTTGCAACCACGTCCTCTGTTTGAGAAAGCAGGCTTCCTTGAGGAAGTAGAACACGCGCCTGAAGCGTGTCACTTTCCAGTGATGGCATCGCTTTAAATTTAAGAAGCCCTGCGGAGAAAGTTGCGGTTGAGAGCAGTACGACCATAGTCAGAATGCCCAGTGTCAGGTAAGGCGCATTCATTGCTTTAACAGACAGAGGAACAAAGAACTTGTCTCTTACTCTTTCAAAACTTCCGATAAACTTTTCTCGCACAGGGTTTGATCCTGATTCCAAATGGCTGTGCGCAAGATGCGCCGGAAGAATCAACAAGGCTTCAATCAGGCTTACTAGCAAAGTAATTAGCAAAACAATCGGAATATAACGCAGCACCTCTCCCATATTTCCGCTCAGGAACATTAGTGGGCCAATAACCATCAAGGTTGTGGCAAATGAGGCGATAACACCGGGAAGTACCTGTATGGTGCCCTTAATTGCCGCTTCAACTGGCGGCATACCCGCCTGCCTTTTGGCTGCGATATTTTCTGCAATGATCAGAGAGTCATCCATTAACAGGCCGATAGCAACAATGAGGCCGACCATGGTCATCATATTCAAGGTGTAGCCCAGCATATACATGACAAAGATTGCGCCTAGGAATGAGACAGGAAGCCCCAGCGCTACCCAGAAGCTAAAGCGAAAATTAAAGAAGGCCCAGAGCATCAGAAATGCCAATGCCAGCCCCTGAACACCGTTGCTGGTTAAGATTCTCAGCCTATCTTCAATATTAACGCTGACATCCTGAGTAATGGTAAATTCCACACCTTGTGGCGCTCTCATCTGCTCTTTTTCGACGAGATTAATAATCGCCTCTTTTACCCTCAGAGAATCCTGGAAATAGGTTTTGGAGATTTGCAGTAAGGCCGCTCGCTGGCCTTGGAAGATAATTTGGTCCTCTTCAGTGGCGAACTTCTGTTCAATTTCTGCAATATCACCCAGTGTAACCTGAGTACCAAGCTCGCTGGATTTCACTATGATTTTTTTAAAATCGTCGACTTCGCTGCCCAGTTGATTAAAACGTACACTGAGTTCTTCCAGATCGTTAGTAAACACGCCAGCAGGGGTGTTTATACTTTGTTGCTGAACAAGGTTGGACAGGTCAGAAATACTGAGTCCGTATTGCTTAAGCTTCCATTGGGAAACACGAATTTCTATCTCTTGTTCGGAGAAGCCGCCAACGGAAACCTGCGCGATTAATGGATGTGATTTTATCCTGCGTTTAACATCCTGAGCATAAAGGTAGAGATCGCTTGCAGACATATTTCCAGTTATAGCGACGCTTGCTACCGTTGCGATCCTGTCTAGTTTCGTCACGGTTATCTGCTCAACTCTGTCGGGAAAATCATTGATGGAGTTTACTTGTTGCTGAATATCTGAGGTGAGTGCATCGATATTTTCACCGTCATCAATTTCAACATTGCCGATAGCCATATTCTCTCTAGCATCGCAGGTTAACTCTTTGATTCTGTTTAATTTATCCACAGCCTCTTCTAGCGGGGTACAAATTTCTTCAACCACTTCAGAAGGGGAAGCGCCCGGATAACTGACTCGAATTTCGATATCTTTGGTTTGGGTTATCGGGAAGGTGTCTTTTTGCAGTTTCGGTAGCGCAAAAGCACCAAGCAAAAGTATCGCCACCATCAGCACATTGGCACCGGTCGCGTGACGGGCGAAGAATGAAATCATAATTTGACCTCACTCTTTGGTTTATCTAATTTAAATCCGGTTTCTTTATCCAACCACTGGTTGATATTTTTATCGGGTTGCGGTTTAAGCAACATTCCCTCTACTGCTGGTGAAAGCTTGCTTAATACAACAATATCGTCCTGCTGGATGCCAGATTTGATAACAGCAATCTGACCCTGAACAAAATCAACCTTTACCGGCTGAATTTTCAGTTTACCGTCCTGAACCAAATAGACTTTATCGTTATGGATAGCGGTCAGGGGAAGTAGGGTCTGCTTGCTCATCACTGGTGCTTTCAGGGTCACTTTTACAAAGGTGTCTCTAATGAGAGGTGGACGTTGGCCCGGAGACGCCTGCTTGAGCGGATTATCAATTTGCACCACGATGCTCTGGCTTTGTGTCTGTACGTCAATATGGCCACCCGAACGACTGACGTTCGCATCCCATGAGATAAGATGCTCTCCAACGTTCAGCTCGACAATTGCCTCAAGGCCTGTGTAGTCGTTACTGTTTGCTTTACTCAGCACTTCCGATCTTCTCAAAGGGCGCATTTTGCCAAGCGGGAACTGGGCATTGATCTCAACCGCATCGATGCCATCGGCTTTTAGCATGATCTCGCCTTTGTTAACGTATTCTGCCAGACCAACCATTTTATCTGTAACTCTTACATCGAAAGGTGCTTTGATGATGGTGTGCTCAAGATCGCGTTTGGCTAAAGCCAGTTCAGTCAGCAGTACCTTTTGTGTCGCTTTATTAATAGCAAGGTTATTTTTTTGTGTCTGGAACTGCTGTTGGCTGTTGAGAAGGTCTTTGGTGGCTTTATCTTTGTCTGTTTTGGATATATGCCCGGATTTACTCAGGCGAACCGTACGCTCATATTCTGATTTCTGCACCTGATACTCTTGCTCAGAAATATTCAGCGTTTCCAGAATCGTTTGATCGGTGAGTTTTGCGACTTCAAGTTCAGCCTCTAGACGGGCGATAGAGAGTTGATAAGAAGAGGGATCCAGTCTGAGAATTTCATTGCCTTGTTTGATTATGTTGCCATCGTGGAAGTTATCATTTATCCAGACTACCGCACCTTCCAATTCCGCTTGTGCTTCCCAATCTCTTGCGGGTTGGGTGTGACCATAACCAATAGCAGAGGGTTGGATATCTCGTGGCGCAACTTTAAGTACCCTCACCACTTTTTCCCCTTTATTATCAATTATCTTTGGTGGCTCGGCTTTCATTGCTGGTGCAGATACGAGTATTGCAGCACCAATAAGAACGGGAGGGATAAATAAAAATCTTTGCGTCCATTTAAATCTTTTCATGCAATACCTTGTATAAATTAATATGACTTATATTAGAACCCTCTAAATAAAGGTAGCATATTACTACCCTGCTCTGTTTTGACTTTGTTCACTTTTATAAACATAGAATCACTTTAGAATAACAAGGTTCCCGAACTACAGAGGTTAGATTACTAAAGGGTTTTGGCTTTTGGGCAACGATGTGCAGCATGAGTGCCGAGACTTAATTAGGCATGTAAAACTTACTGGCATTGGCGACAAATTTTTCAATCAGGTATTAGTAAATATACCCCTGTACGTCATAGCCTTGTTGGCTATTCATCGGGATCCAGTTGATCAGCATAAGAAGATTGATACTGGTAACTTAGCATTCCACTGCTCTCGATATCATTCATCTCTAATAAACGCCTCGGCTGCAACAAAGCCTTGGGGGAAAGGTGGGAATAACTCTCAGTCCATAACTTCCCACTCATTAATGAACAAAATCCCACCAACAATCTAAAACCTTATCTTTCCTTGGTTGTTATTACCCTTGCAAAGCACGATAATGACCGGATCGGAATTTAAGATTGATATAACTATGACCGAATATTTTTTGTTGTTAGTTGGCACAGTACTGGTCAACAACTTTGTACTGGTAAAGTTTTTGGGGCTTTGCCCTTTTATGGGTGTCTCAAAAAAACTAGAAACGGCAATAGGCATGGGGTTGGCGACGACATTCGTACTAACCTTAGCCTCTGTGTGTGCCTACCTAGTTGAAAACTACATACTCCACCCATTAGGCATTGAATACCTGCGCACGATGAGCTTTATATTAGTTATTGCGGTGGTGGTGCAATTTACCGAAATGGTGGTACACAAAACTAGCCCAACGTTGTATCGCCTACTTGGTATTTTTCTTCCTTTGATCACCACTAACTGCGCTGTTTTGGGTGTGGCTCTGCTCAATATCAACGAGAACCACAACTTTATTCAGTCCATTATTTATGGGTTTGGTGCTGCCGTCGGGTTTTCATTGGTATTGATTCTGTTTGCCTCAATGCGTGAACGCATCAGCGTGGCCGATGTACCCACGCCTTTTAAAGGGGCCTCTATCGCGATGATTACCGCAGGTCTTATGTCTCTTGCTTTTATGGGCTTTACGGGGTTAGTGAAACTGTAATATGAGTACGATACTAATCGCTGTTCTCGCGCTTGCTGCTCTAGCCGCCATTTTTGGTGCTATTTTGGGCTTTGCTTCTATCCGCTTTAAAGTGGAAGCCGACCCTATCGTCGATCAAATTGACGCTATTTTACCGCAAACTCAATGCGGGCAATGTGGATACCCAGGTTGTCGTCCTTACGCTGAAGCCATTGCTGGCGGAGACAAAATCAATAAATGCCCACCAGGTGGCCAAGCAACCATCGAAAAACTGGCCGATTTAATGGGCGTCGAAGCAGAAGAGTCAGCCCACGACCTTGATAATAAAGTGAAAACCGTTGCATTTATTCATGAAGATATGTGCATCGGCTGCACAAAATGCATTCAAGCTTGCCCTGTGGATGCGATTGTCGGCGGCACTAAAGCACTGCATACCGTTATAAAATCGGAATGTACTGGCTGTGACCTTTGTGTTGCGCCTTGTCCAACTGACTGTATTGAAATGATTCCAGTAGAACAAACCACCGATACTTGGAAGTGGCAAATGAACGCCATTCCTGTTGTTGATGTTACCGATTCTGCATCTCAATCGCAGAAAAGCGTGAATTAAGGACTGGTATGTTGCCATTAATTGAACAAATTAGAACGGGTGCGCTTTGGAGTTTTCCTGGCGGCATTCACCCACCAGAAAACAAACGTCAATCAAACCAAACACCATTGATTGCCGCATCCATTCCCAACGAAATCGTATTGCCTTTAAAGCAACATATTGGCCGCGCAGGTGATTTACTGGTAACGGTTGGTGAGCGTGTACTGAAAGGACAACCTTTAACCCAGTATACATCAACCTTCATGCTGCCTGTGCATGCCCCTACCTCGGGAACAATTTCTGCAATTGAACCACGTACTACCGCACACCCTTCAGGGCTGAGCGAAATGTGTATCGTCATAACAGCAGACCAACAAGATGAATGGATCGCGCGCACTCCTATAGCTGATTACCAGCAGAAAACACCAGAGCAACTGATTGAAGTAATTCGCCAAGCGGGTATTTCAGGGCTAGGTGGCGCAGGCTTCCCAACAGCTAAAAAAATACAATCGGGCTTGGCTCGTACAGAAATACTGATCATTAATGCGGCCGAGTGTGAACCTTACATTACCGCCGATGACGTTTTGATGCAGCAACATGCAGAAGAAATCATCCTAGGCATTAGCATCGTTGAACACATACTCAAACCCACATTGACCATCATTGGTATTGAAGATAACAAACCCGAAGCAATTCGAGCATTAGAAAAAGCGGCTATTAATAAAAACATCGTGATCCGCGTTATCCCAACCAAATACCCGTCTGGTGGCGAAAAGCAGCTGATTAAGCTGCTGACTAACCAAGAAGTTCCCGTCGGGAAAATTCCAGCTGATATCGGACTTATGGTGCAAAATGTTGGGTCAATTTATGCTATTAAGCGTGCTGTAATTAACGGTGAGCCGTTAATCAACCGAGTGGTGACACTAACTGGCAAGACGTTCAAGCAACCTCGTAATGTATGGGTATTACTAGGCACTTCCGTGCAACATTTACTGGAGCAGTTTGGTTATACCGCTGATAAAAAACTGCCGAGGTTGATTATGGGTGGCCCAATGATGGGCTTTACCTTGCCTCACTCTCAGGTGCCCATCACCAAAACAACCAACTGTATTCTTGCTCCTACACGTAAAGAAATTGCATCGGCACAACACGAAATGGAATGTATTCGCTGTGGGCAATGTGCTGAAGTTTGTCCCGCATCATTACTCCCCCAACAACTGCAATGGCATGCAAAAGCACAAGAATATGACAAGTGTGAAGAACTGCATCTACAGGACTGTATTGAGTGTGGTGCATGCGCTTATGTGTGCCCTAGTGAAATTCCTTTGGTGCAGTATTATCGTCAAGCAAAAGTGGAAATAAAAACACGTAAGCAAGAAGCTGAAGCAGCAGAGCGCGCCAAGCTACGCTTTGAAGAGAAAAAAGCGCGCTTAGAAAGAGATAAAGCTGAGCGTGAAAATCGCTTTAAGAAAGCCGCTGATGAACGCCGCCAAGAGATGAAAAAAACAGGTGGTGATGATGCTGTTGCAGCCGCTATCGCGCGCGTTAAGGCACAAAAATCCCAAGCTGAAACTAAGGATTCACCTGACGTTAAACCTGCTGTGGCAGCCGCTATAGCCAGAGCAAAAGCTAAACAGGCGCAAGCACTGCAAGCAGGCGAAACGCAACCTGACAATTCTGAAATGATAAAGCTTCGAGAAGAGCGAAAACGCCAAGCAAGAGAGCGAAAAGCGCTATCGAGCGGTGCCGAAGAGCCTGTGGTTACTGACACTACGGATAAAAAATCGGCAGTGGCTGCGGCCATTGCGCGTGCTAAAGCGCGTAAAGCCGAGCAACAAACAGAGCCGTCACACACTCAAACATCAGTGGAACCAACTGAGCAAGACGACCCGAAAAAAGCCGCGGTAGCGGCGGCCATTGCACGGGCTAAAGCACGCAAAGCCGAGCAACAAACAGAGCCGTCACACACTCAAACACCTGTGGAACCAACTGAGCAAGACGACCCGAAAAAAGCCGCGGTAGCCGCAGCCATTGCCCGGGCTAAAGCACGCAAAGCCGAGCAACAAACAGAGCCGTCACACACTCAAACACCTGTGGAACCAACTGAGCAAGACGACCCGAAAAAAGCCGCGGTGGCGGCGGCTATTGCACGGGCTAAAGCGCGCAAAGCCGAGCAACAAACAGAGCCGTCACACACTCAAACACCTGTGGAACCAACTGAGCAAGACGACCCGAAAAAAGCCGCGGTGGCGGCGGCCATTGCACGGGCTAAAGCGCGCAAAGCCGAGCAACAAACAGAGCCGTCACACACTCAAACACCAGTGGAACCAACTGAGCAAGACGACCCGAAAAAAGCCGCGGTAACGGCGGCCATTGCGCGTGCTAAAGCACGTAAAGCCCAACAACAAAAACAAGTTAATGAAAACAATGAGGAGAATGAGTAGTGGCCTTTTTTATTGCCAGCTCCCCCCACGCGCACAGTAAGCGCAGCACCTCAGACTTGATGAAGTGGGTAGCTTTGTGCGCTATCCCTGGACTGATTGCACAAAGTTATTTCTTCGGTTGGGGCACTATTATTCAGCTCATATTGGCCATTGTGATTGCTTTATCACTTGAAGCCGGAGTAATGCTGCTGCGCAAACGCAACCCAACTCGCTCGCTGAGTGATTACAGCGCATTGGTCACCGCATGGTTATTAGCTATTGCCATTCCTCCGATGTCACCTTGGTGGGTGCTGTTTATTGGTCTGCTTTTTGCCATTGTGATCGCAAAACATCTATATGGCGGAATCGGACAAAACCCCTTCAACCCAGCAATGGTTGCTTACGTGGTTTTGCTGATCTCATTTCCAGTACAGATGACCAGTTGGATAGCACCGAACGCATTGGCACCAGAGCCCATTTCATTTAGTGATGCATTTTCACTCATTTTTAGCGGCTTTAATATTGAAGGGCTTTCACTACAACAAATTCGAACCGGCATTGATGGCGTTACTATGGCAACACCACTAGATTCGGTAAAAACATCACTGCGCGCAGGTCAAACTGTGTCTGAAGCCATGACGCATCCACAATTTAGTGGCTTAGCGGGTATTGGTTGGGAATGGGTCAACCTCGCCTATCTAGCCGGTGGACTACTGCTAATAAAGCTGCGCGTCATTAACTGGCATATTCCTGTTGCTGTGCTGGGTGGTTTGCTGTTTGCCAGCCTTATCACTCAACTCATTGCTCCAGGAACAACAGCATCACCGCTGATTCATTTACTTTCTGGTGCAACAATGTTGGGGGCATTCTTTATCGCCACCGATCCTGTCACCGCCTCGACCACAGTAAAAGGTCGTCTTATTTACGGTGCATTCATTGGCATGATGGTCTTTGTTATTCGCAGTTGGGGTGGTTTTCCCGATGGCGTTGCCTTTGCCGTATTGCTAGCAAACATGTGTGTACCGTTGATCGACTACTACACTAAACCTCGTACTTATGGTCATTAAGGAGCACTATGTTAACCGCCATTCGTAAAAACGGTTTGATCCTTGCTATCTTTGCTTGTGCTTCGACAGGCGTTGTAGCCTTAACTCAGTATCTCACTGAAGAGCAAATAAGCAGACAAGAGCAAGCGCAGTTGCAGTCGATCCTCAACCAAGTCATTGCTCATGATGCACATGATAATGAGCTATATAAATCCTGCACACTGGTTAAAGACCCAGCACTAGGAACTGAGCAGCAGATGCATGCTTATATTGCAACACTCAACGGTCAGCCGAGCGCGTTAGCGATTGAAGCAATCGCGCCTGATGGCTATAACGGTGCAATAAAAATCATTATAGGTATCCAACAAGATGGAACGATCACTGGCACGCGAGTTTTAGCGCATCAAGAAACTCCGGGGCTGGGTGACAAAATCGACCTGCGTGTCACAGACTGGATATTGAATTTCACAGGCAAACAAGTGACCGCACAGAATCTGGATACTTGGAAGGTGCGCAAAGATGGCGGACAATTTGACCAGTTCACTGGCGCAACTATCACACCAAGAGCTGTAGTGAAAGCGGTCAAAAATACGGTTGCTTTTGTTAACAACAACCGTGCACAGTTATTAGCTCAACCTTTTGACTGCCAAGGAGCCAACGATGACTGACCACAAAACGCTAATTAAAAATGGTATGTGGAGCAACAACCCAGCGTTAGTACAGCAACTTGGGTTATGTCCATTGCTTGCCGTATCGTCAACCGTGACCAATGCCTTAGGTTTGGGCATCGCAACCTTATTGGTTTTGGTGTGCTCTAATGTCACTGTCTCTTTGGTTAGAGATTATGTACCAAAAGAAGTCCGTATCCCCGTATTTGTGATGATCATCGCTGCACTGGTTACCTGCGTGCAATTGTTGATGAACGCTTACGCTTACGGCTTGTATCTCTCGCTTGGGATCTTCATTCCTCTCATTGTAACCAACTGCATCATCATTGGTCGCGCTGAAGCATTTGCATCAAAAAATGCAGTATTACCTTCTGCTCAAGATGGATTTTGGATGGGAATGGGTATGACCACTATTTTAGTGGTTCTAGGTGCAATGCGCGAAGTGATTGGCAATGGCACACTGTTTGATGGCGCCGATTTATTGCTAGGAGATTGGGCGACCATGCTGCGTATCGAAATATTCCATTTTGATAACAGCTTCTTACTTGCCCTGCTTCCACCTGGTGCGTTTATTGGGGTTGGTTTCTTGATTGCGGCTAAAAACATTATCGATAGTAATATTGCTGCTCGCCAGCCAAAAGAACAAAAGCCAGCCATAGAACGAGCACGTGTGACCAACGCCTAATATAAGTCAAAATACAAAGGAAGCAGCCAGCACGATGAACAATAGCAAACGAGTCGAGATTCTCGAACGCTTAAGGGAAAACAACCCCAAACCGGAAACTGAACTCAAATGGACAACACCTTTTGAGCTGCTTATTTCAGTATTGCTTTCCGCTCAAGCGACGGATGTCAGCGTCAACAAAGCAACGGACAAGCTCTACCCGATTGCCAACACCCCACAGGCTATTTTCGATTTGGGTGTTGAGGGACTGAAAGAGTATATAAAAACCATTGGGTTATTTAACTCCAAAGCTGAGAATGTGATTAAAACCTGTCGAATTTTACTCGACCACTATCATGGTGAGGTTCCTGAGAATCGAGAAGCATTAGAATCGCTCCCCGGTGTCGGGCGGAAAACGGCAAATGTCGTCCTCAACACCGCTTTCGGCTGGCCGACTATCGCGGTAGATACACATATTTTCCGTGTTTCGAATCGTACAAAATTTGCAGTTGGTAAAAACGTTGATGACGTCGAGCAAAAACTGCTAAAAGTCGTCCCTAAAGAATTCAAAATTGACGTTCACCATTGGTTGATTCTTCATGGTCGCTACACCTGTGTGGCAAGAAAGCCCCGTTGCGGTAGCTGTATTATTGAAGACCTTTGTGAATACAAAGAAAAAACTGAACTATAAAAACTTGCCAAGAAGCTAGGAGCCCATCATGTCAAATAGTCGTATTTTGCACACTATGCTACGCGTCGGTGATTTAGATAAATCCATCGAGTTTTACACCAAAGTTATGGGTATGCAGTTACTGCGCACCAATGAAAACACTGAGTATAAGTACACATTAGCGTTCCTAGGTTATGGTGATGAGTCACAAGGCGCAGTGATAGAACTGACCTATAACTGGGGCACCACCAGCTATGACCTTGGCAATGCATTTGGCCACATAGCCATTGGTGTCGAAGATGTCTACACAACCTGTGACGCGATTAAAGCGGCTGGCGGTAATGTCACTCGTGAAGCAGGGCCAGTAAAAGGCGGTACTACCCACATCGCTTTTATAAAAGACCCTGACGGCTACATGATTGAACTTATCCAAAATAAGCAAGCTTCAGCGGGATTAGAAGGCTAATTAAGCATAAGCTAGATATAGAAAAAGCAGCCATCGCTGCTTTTTCTATATCTATTGAGCTGGATTAGATCAGTGTTCGTCCCAATGAGATAACCACTCTTCGGTTTTTATCTTTGCCGATTGGTGATGCGTTATCAGCGATTGGTCTGCGCTTACCATAACCTTGCACTTGAATGCGGTCTTCAGGTAAACCTAATGATTTAAAATAATCCCTTAAGACTTCAGCTCGACGTTCTGAGAGATCTTGGCTTACGCTCTTACCATCCACTGAATCGGTATAGGTTGAAACCAAAACTAAGTCGATGTCTTGGTTATAACGGATATATTCTGCAATTTGTGCGAGTCGTTTTTGCGATGCTTTATTGAGTTGTACGTTATCACGGTCGTAATGCAAAATCGTAAAGGAAATGTCTTCAAAGCTGTACGGCAGCAAATTGCTCACGCAATCACTAAATATATTGTATTTTTCTTGGAACAGCACTGATGATAGTGCTACTTCGATGCGCTGATCTCTGCTTTGCCAATCTTGATAACTAAACGTCGGGTAACGTCCTTTCTCTAATTCACTGAGTATACTCCACGCGGTTTGCCCACCAATATAGCCATCAAACTGCTTAAAAAATTGCAATGTCGTAATACGATCAGCACTTTCTCCCGGACGCCAACTTGGTGGTAATGAAACTAAACTCACATTACGGGTTTCACCCATTGGGCGACGCATTTTTAGTTCAAAATCGAGATTTATCTTTTTGTTTGCTCGTGAAGAGAACTCGGCATCACCATAATTAGGGATAGGATGTACTAAACGACATTCCAGTGGTGTATTAGCCACCATTTGCCACGTAGACTGCTGCGGCGTTGCCACATAACGCTTTTCCATCGCAAATGTCGCAACAGAATTTAAAGCGAATGTAGTAAAAATAGTAGCGATAACCCATTTATTCATAATGGCTGTATTCTCCGAGCGGTACTGCAATGGTGGCGGTCAATTGCCACTTGGTTTTCCATTGTACCAAGTTATGCAAAAATCTAGCCACACTAATTGTCACGCCCGAGCAACTAGAAGTGTTCAGTGTGGCAGTAACGTGTGCAAATCCTCCTCAGATAAATGGCTTTTTATTCACATGTTCGGTTTTTATCGTAGAGAGAATCTGCAATAATGCCAGCCCTGTCACACAAACAAGAGCTAGCATGACTGACATAAATGAAGCATTGACATTGAAAAAACGTTTTCGTGGTTATTTCCCCGTCGTTATTGATGTAGAAACGGCCGGTTTCAATGCAAAAACCGATGCACTATTAGAGATCTGCGCCATTACATTACGTATGGATGAACATGGCGACCTCCACCCAGCATCGACGATTCATTTTCATGTAGAGCCTTTTGAAGGTGCCAACCTTGAAAAAGAAGCGCTCGAATTTAATGGTATTCGAGACCCTTTTAGCCCTTTACGCGGTGCTGTGAGTGAGTCTGAAGCGCTCAAAGAAATTTATAAGTTAGTGCGCAAAGAACAGAAAGATAATGATTGTAGCCGTGCCATTATGGTGGCACATAACGCGACTTTTGATCTTAACTTTGTCATGGCCGCCAGCGAACGCTGTAAGTTAAAACGAGTTCCTTTCCACCCCTTTGCAACGTTTGATACTGCCGCTCTCAGTGGTTTGGCTTATGGCCAAACCGTGCTAGCCAAAGCGTGTAAATCTGCGGGGATGGATTTTGACAACAAAGAAGCGCATTCAGCGCTCTACGATACCCAAAAAACAGCCGAACTTTTTTGTGGCATCGTCAATAAATGGAAAGCCTTAGGAGGCTGGCCACTTATTGAACCATCAGATGATAATAAGTAAACACAACTAACCGAGAAAAATATGAATCCTGTAGTAATTTCTGTATGTATCATGCTGCTATTAGCACTGATGCGTGTGAATGTCGTGGTTGCTCTGACATTCAGTGCGATAGTCGGTGGTTTAGTTGCAGGGATGAGTTTAAACGACGCTGTTTCTGCATTTGAAAGTGGCCTAGGTGGTGGTGCAACCATCGCATTAAGCTACGCTATGTTAGGGACTTTTGCGGTAGCAATTTCCAAATCAGGTATTACTGATTTATTAGCTCAAAGCGTTATCAAGCGTATCCATGGCAAAGAAAACAGCGCAGCCAGCACTGGTTTGAAATATGCCGTATTAATTGCGTTGGTGTTGGTGACCATGTCCTCTCAAAACGTAATTCCTGTTCATATCGCCTTTATCCCGATTTTAATTCCACCTCTACTAGGCGTTTTTGCAAAACTAAAACTTGACCGTCGTTTAGTCGCTTGTGTGTTAACGTTTGGTTTAATCACCCCTTATATGGTACTGCCTGTTGGCTTTGGCGGTATTTTTCTCAATAACATCTTACTTAAAAATCTGCGCGATAATGGGCTTGAAGGCGTCACAGCAAGTCAAGTGCCTGTTGCGATGATATTCCCAGCAATGGGCATGATTTTTGGCTTATTGGTCGCAATTTTCTTTACTTACCGTAAACCGCGTGAGTATAAAGAAACGGAACTCACCACTGTTCATACAGAACCAACTGCGATCAACAAAAAGCACATTTTTATTGCAGGCTTAGGAATTGTGACCGCCCTTGCCGCGCAACTGTCGACGGGTTCGATGATCATCGGCGCACTGGCAGGCTTTATGGTGTTCACTTTTGGTGGTGTAATTGCATGGAAAGAAACTCATGATGTGTTTACCAAGGGTGTGCATATGATGGCGATGATCGGCTTTATTATGATTTCCGCAGCCGGGTTTGCAGCCGTAATGAAGCAAACAGGCGGTGTTGAGTCATTAGTTGAAGCACTATCCACCACTATTGGTGACAACAAGGCTCTCGCGGCGCTGCTCATGCTCGTGGTTGGCCTATTAGTTACCATGGGGATTGGCTCTTCGTTCTCAACCATTCCAATTATTGCAACTATTTATGTACCGCTTGCGATCGCATTTGGTTTTTCACCAATGGCAACCATTGCGCTAGTCGGCACTGCGGCTGCGCTAGGTGATGCGGGCTCTCCTGCCTCTGACTCCACGTTAGGTCCAACATCAGGCTTAAATGCTGATGGCCAACATGAGCATATTTGGGAAACGGTCGTACCGACCTTTATTCACTACAATATTCCATTGATCGCTTTTGGTTGGCTTGCCGCCATGGTTTTATAAGCTGCATAAGCTACGAATGTAAAAAAGGCTTCCATCACGGAAGCCTTTTTATTGAGCCTTTAACAACGCCAAACTACGCACCTTCGTTATGCAGTTCCAAGTTGGCAAGATCTTGCTGCATTTCTCGAACGGTTTTCGAATCATCGTTACGCATCGATTCAAGGTAATCAAGGTATTGCTGGTCGATATCACCGGTTACATATTCGCCATTAAAAACTGAAGCCTCAAACTTGGCGATATCTTGATTGCCAAGACCCACTGCTTCGACAAGATCTTCAATGGTTTGGAATATCAGCGCATCAGCCCCAATTTGTTTACAGATTTCGTCGGTATCGCGGCCATGAGCAATTAACTCATTCGCACTTGGCATATCGATTCCGTACACATTTGGAAAACGAATTTCAGGCGCGGCTGAAACCATATAGACTTTGTTTGCACCCGAGTCTCGAGCCATCTCAATGATTTGTTCTGATGTAGTACCACGCACAATAGAGTCGTCAACTAGCAGTACATTCTTGCCTTTAAATTCAGAACGTATCGCATTAAGTTTACGGCGCACTGATTTTTTGCGCTGTTGCTGACCTGGCATGATAAAGGTTCGACCTACATAACGGTTCTTTACAAAGCCTTGACGATATGGAATATCAATAGCCTGAGCAATTTGAAGCGCGATATCACATGACGTTTCTGGAATAGGAATGACTACATCAATATCAAGGTCTGAATATTCATTTTTGATACGCTCACCCAATTTTTTACCCATTTCAACGCGCGCACTGTAAACCGAAATTTTATCAATAAACGAGTCAGGACGAGCAAAGTAAACGAATTCAAAAATACATGGGTTAAGTGTTGGATTATCGGCACATTGTTTAGTAAACAGTTGACCATCAAACGTCGCATACACCGCTTCACCAGGAGCAATATCACGCACAAAATCGAAACCAACAGCATCAAGCGCTACCGATTCAGAAGCAGCCATGTATTCGGTGCGTCCATTAAGCTCACGCTTACCTAAGCATAATGGGCGAATGCCATGCGGATCACGAAACGCAATCAAACCATGACCAATAATCATCGCCACAACTGCGTATGCTCCACGAATGGTGCGATGTACATTTGATACGGCACGGAATACATCATCTGACGTAACATTACCTTTTACGGTGTCAATTTCATGCGCTAGTACGTTAAGTAGTACTTCAGAGTCAGAGGTGGTATTGATATGACGGCGGTCTTTTTCAAACAGCTTTTGACGAACTTCATTAGCGTTTGTAAGGTTACCGTTATGAGCAAGAGTGATACCGAAAGGAGAGTTTACGTAGAAAGGTTGAGCTTCAGAGGCGCTAGAGCTGCCTGCAGTAGGATAACGTACATGCCCTATTCCAACCGTTCCTTGAAGACGCTGCATGTGTTTCGCTTCAAAGACATCCTTTACTAAACCGTTCGCCTTACGCAGACGAAAACGATTGCTTTCTATGGTACAAATACCAGCGGCATCTTGGCCACGATGCTGTAATACCGTTAACGCGTCATAAATAGACTGGTTTACAGGCGTTGTACCCACGATTCCAACAATACCACACATGTCCTAATCCTCGATTTGCGACAATAACTGGCGCTAAATCGCGCCAGATAGAAAACTTGATGTTGCTTGTAAGTGCTCAAAGAACGGAGCAATAATGCGGCTAAATTCCGGCACCAATTGCGACCCTTTCCACCACTCTGAACTCGGGAATGCGGTAAACGCATCCATAAAAAACAAGGCTGCAGAAACAATCAACACACCACGCAATGCCCCAAAGACAATACCTAATATGCGATCAGTTCCAGATAACCCAGTTTTTTGTACTAGTTGAGCAATCACATAATTGATGATCGCGCCAACAACGAGTGTTGCAACAAACAATGCTGCAATGGCTGTGCCATTACGAAACATGTCATCATTAATATTAGTAAAATACACCGCAAGTTTTGCGTAGTACTGGCTGGCGATAAAAAAAGCACCAAACCATATCACTAATGACAAAGCTTCTTTAGCAAAGCCACGAACTAAACTGATCAATGCCGATAGGCCGATCACACTTAAAATGACAATATCTAACCAATTCATGAGTTCTTACATCTTAAGTTGGCGCGCATTTTAACAGAAAAAAACGCGACGCAAACGTTTTCTTATGGGTTTAGTGGTTTAAATTTGAGCATTTGACCTTTCGCACCGGTAATTTTTTCCAGTTCTAGGAGTTGACGCTCAAGCTTACTTTTGGATACATCTGGACCAATAATGATCCGAGTAAAACCATTTTCTTGTTTGGTGTGAGCTTGATAACCGCGTTTTTGCAGATCGATCACCATATTTTTGGCGTTTTCAGCATTCTTTAAAGCCATCAATTGAATGATCCAAGCACTATCTTGATAGTCGTTTCTCTCGGTTGGCTCTTTTACCTTAATCGGTAAAGGCTTGCTTTCCGAAGTGGTACTCTGCTCAGTGACCTCAACTGGTGAGTCAGGCATCGCGATTTGATCTTCCACGGGGTCAAGAATCTGGAATTCTTCCATATCACTATCTAAGTCAGGCTTGATCGGAATGCTGGCAATCTCTTCTTTATAATGGGTCTTCTTTCCATCCAATACATCCGGAAGAACAATCACGCCGATTGCGACTAAAATAATCGTACCCACTAACCGACTTTGGAACTTGCTTGCCATTTATACTCCTTTGTTCTGCCAGTGTTCTAATACTTCACCAACGGTATGAAATGAACCGACAACCACTATCACATCATTCTCTTTGGCTTGTGCCATTGCCGCTTCAAATGCACTCACAGGATTGGTAAATTGCCCTACGTATTGTTCAAGGTGCCTACATAGCTCTTCAGCTTTTGCTGCTCTAGGACCACTTAATGAGGCAGGATACCAAGCACTACTGATAGGTTGTAACTGTTTTAATGTCGATTCTACATCTTTATCATGCAGCATACCCACAACCATATGGATAGTACGTTGCGCATATCGTTGTTGAAGCCGATCGGCCAGATATTGTGCAGAATGAGGATTGTGCGCCACATCTAAAATAATGGTTGGCGCATCGCTTATTTTCTGCATACGCCCAGCTAATGTTACATTCTTCAAACCGCTGACAATATTGACATAACTAAGATCCAACTCAGCACAACCTAGCGCCATGAGTGCTGTTGCCGCATTGGGTAGAGGTAAACTTGGTATAGGCAATTGCGTTAATTCAAATCGACCACTACGCCAATTCCAAGTCGTGTCAGACACCAATTCATAATTAAATTGAATCCCGACTTGGTGAAGCTGTGCACCAATATCATCGGCATGTGCCGCAACCGTAGCTGGTGGCTTTGGCTGACCACAAATAGCAGGCTTACCACTGCGGTAGATGCCCGCTTTTTCATAACCGATGACATTAATATCGTCGCCCAACCAATCAACATGATCAATTGCTAAGCTGGTGATAACAGAAACATCGTGATCAACCACATTCGTGGCATCTAATCGCCCACCAAGCCCTACTTCCAGCAAAACCACATCCACCTTTTCCGTCTGGAAAAGACGCAACGCAGCCAACGTACCAAATTCAAATAAACTTAGGCTGATTTCACCACGCAGCTCTTCAATAAAGGAAAAGCTCTGGGCATGTTTTTCGTCACTGAGTTCAAGACCGTTAATACGTACTCTTTCATTATAACGAATAAGGTGTGGGGAGCTGTAAACGCCAACACGATAGCCTGCATCAAGCAAGATCGCTTCCATGATCGCACATGTCGAGCCTTTGCCGTTGGTTCCGGCAACGGTAATAACAGTTGGGGCAGGTTTAGTGAGGTTTGCTTTTTGGGCAACCGCTTGAACGCGATCCAACCCAAGGTCGATAGCTGATGTGTGAATATTAGCTAAATAATCAAGCCACACCGCTAGGGAGGATGTGGCTTGAGGAATAAGGTTCTGAGTCATCTAACGTTTTTAACCATTAAGCAGTTAGTTTGTTAGTGCCTACTTTACCCTTTTTCGTTCGCTTCTGGTACAGAGTAATCAGCTTCAACAGGAGAATCGTTAACAGAAACCACTAACGGAGAGCTGTGATTCGTTAGTTTCGCAATTAATCCACCAACACGCTGACGCATTTCACGACGGTCAACGATCATATCGATAGCACCGTGCTCAAGTAAGAACTCACTGCGTTGGAAGCCTTCTGGCAAGTCTTCGCGAACCGTTTGCTCGATCACTCGACGACCTGCAAAACCGATCAAAGCTTTAGGTTCACCAATATTGATATCACCAAGCATTGCTAGGCTCGCTGAAACGCCACCCATCGTTGGATCGGTCATTACCGAAATAAACGGTAAACCTTTATCAGAGAGACGCTCAAGTGCTGCACTTGTTTTTGCCATTTGCATCAATGACATCAACGCTTCTTGCATGCGCGCGCCACCACTAGCAGAAAAACAGACCAAGCCGCAGTTGTTTTCAATCGCCGCATCGACAGCACGAACAAAGCGCGCTCCGACAACAGAGCCCATGGAACCACCCATGAAAGAAAACTCAAACGCACAAGCGACTAAAGGCATACCTAGTAATTCACCTTTCATCACAACAAGTGCATCTTTTTCACCACTGTTCTTTTGTGCTGAAGAGATACGCTCTTTGTAACGCTTTGAATCTTTAAATTTCAGTTTATCTTGAGGCTCAAGTTCCTCACCGATCTCAACACGATTACCTTCGTCAAGAAACGTTTCCAAACGACGACGCGCTTTCATCCGCATGTGATGATCACATTTAGGACAAACTTCTAAATTACGTTCAAGCTCTGCGTGGTAAAGGACTTGTTCACAAGAAGTACATTTAGTCCAAACACCTTCAGGAATCGATGCTTTACGTGAAGTTACAATGTTGCTTTTTTCTAAAATCTTTTCAAGCCAACTCATGGAAGACCTTTTATTCTTAACTCTCCCGCGTTATTGCGGGAAATACAAAATTGGGATTTATGCGTGAGGATTAGAACATATAAAATGCTGAGTGTAGACAAAAAACTGGTTGTACCTATTTTCTGACTCTTAATCTCACACACGCCACTGAATTTTTTGAGTAAGTTGCTCTTAATTAGTTCAAATTATCGGCTAAAAATAGAGGGCCGATCGTTTCTCTTGGTAGTCCAAATTCTTCTGGATAATCAACATCTACCAAATATAGACCTGCAGCTTTTGCGGTTGCTCCGGCCAGTCTTCTATCTTTTGCTTCCAACAACCACTTCATCCATTGAGGTTCCTGTTCACCACGCCCAACAGTGATCAAACTGCCTGTGATATTACGTACCATGTGATGCACAAAAGCATTCGCCTTAATATCGATCACCACATAATGGCCATGACGAGTCACATTTAAGTGCATGATATTTCGCCAAGGGCTTCGTGACTGGCAATGAACAGCCCTGAAAGACGTAAAATCATTTTCCCCCAGCAAGAACTGACCCGCTTGCTGCATCTTCTCAACATCTAAATCACCGTGGTAGTGACTAACACCAGAAGATAATATTGCTGGACGATACGCATGGTTATAGATGATATAACGGTAACGGCGAGCCGTGGCCGTAAACCTCGCATGGAAATCTTCAGAAACCTCTTTAGACCACCGAACGGCAATATCTTTTGGCAAATTAGCATTGACGCCCATTACCCAAGCCACCATTTTTCGATTCGCGCTAGTGTCAAAATGAACAACTTGTCCCGTACCATGAACACCAGCGTCCGTACGACCTGCGCACAATACTTCAATAGGGTGATTTGCGACAACTGCAAGTGCTTTTTCTAACTCTTCTTGGACACTCTTAACGTCGCGTTGTCGCTGCCAACCAAAGTATTGAGTACCATTATACTCGACACCTAAAGCGATTCTCATGATGCAATTCTCTTTAAAAATGGGGTTGGCAGTATAATAGTAATGACAACAAAATTCTAATCGATGCCAAAAGGCAGCATCAAGCTGCCTCCAAACTCACCTATACTCGACCATTGATGATATCAATCAAGGTCTTTGCTTCTCGGCGAATAACGTCATTACCATCAACAATCGCTTCTTCCAATAATTTTATTGCACCTTTTTCATCATTCATTTCGATGTATATTTTAGCTAAATCAAGTTTTCCAGACGCCTCGGAATCGCTATCGACATCGATATCACCGATATCTCCAATCACATCAGGGAATTCATTCAAGCCAACATCAAGCTTGAGAGCTTCATCTTCTGGACTAATCGCTCCTTGCTCGGCATCATCGACTTGTGCCATCAGCTCATCAATAGTCATGTACTGACTTTTCTTGGCATCAAAGTCATCTAACACATCCTGCATTGCCCAATTCTCTTCAAGAATTTCGGGCTCTTCCGTCTGAATATCCTGGTTCCAAACTTCACGCTCTTCTTCTGGAACGTCATCAGGAATTGAGGCTTGCTGATCAGGCGTTAAGTTAAAACCATTCCAATCTTCGCCACCCATTTCAAGCATGGCATCGATATTCATACCTGCACTGTCTATGGTCAGTGTGTCTAGTGGTTTCTCAAATGAAAATGGTGCTTGAGAGGAATCGTCTTCATTTAACCAATCGTTTAAAGCCTGTTCATCAAACTCATCTTTGGCAATCAGCTGCAATTGTTCACTGCTCGCCTCTTGATGACGATTATTATTTTCTGGTGCTTGAACTGGGGCATCAACCGATTCGGCTTCTAGTGAAGCGAGCACGTCTTCTTCAACCGGCTCTTGCTCATTAACCTTTTCTGGTTCGAATGAGGCTAACGCCTCTTCTTCGCTAAACTCAGGCTGTGACTCGTCATCAAGCGCTTCAAACGTTTCTTGCGCCACTGGCTCTGAACGTTCTTCGGCCAGCTCGGCATTCGCGTCAGCCAATGCGTCTTGCTCGGTGTATTCCGGCAGTTCCAGCTCATCAAGCGCTTCGTCCTGCTCTTGAACTGGGGCATCAATCGATTCGGCTTCTAGTGAAGCGAGCGCATCTTCTTCAACCGGCTCTTGCTCACTAACCTTTTCTGGTTCGAATGAGGCTAACGCCTCTTCTTCGCTGAACTCGGGCAGTGACTCATCATCAATCGCTTCAAACGTTTCTTGCGCCACTGGCTCTGAGCTTTCTTCGACCAGCTCGGCATTCGCGTCAGCCAATGCGTCTTGCTCGGTGTATTCCGGTAGTTCCAGCTCATCAAGCGCTTCGTCTTGCTCTTGAATTGGGGCATCAACCGATTCGGCTTCTAGTGAAGCGAGCACGTCTTCTTCAACCGGCTCTTGCTCATTAACCTTTTCTGGTTCGAATGAGGCTAACGCCTCTTCTTCGCTAAACTCAGGCAGTGACTCATCATCAAGCGCTTCAAACGTTTCTTGCGCCACTGGCTCTGAGCTTTCTTCGGCCAGCTCGGCATTCGCGTCAGCCAATGCGTCTTGCTCGGTATATTCCGGCAATTCCAGCTCATCAAGCGCTTCGTCCTGATCTTGAATTGGGGCATCAACCGATTCGGCTTCTAGTGAAGCGAGCACGTCTTCTTCAACCGACTCTTGCTCACTAACCTTTTTTGGTTCGAATGAGGCTAACGCCTCTTCTTCGCTGAACTCGGGCAGCGACTCGTCATCAAGCGCTTCAAACGTTTCTTGCGCCACTGGCTCTGAGCTTTCTTCGGCCAGCTCGGCATTCGCGTCAGCCAATGCGTCTTGCTCGGTATATTCCGGCAATTCCAGTTCATCAAGCGCTTCGTCCTGATCTTGAACTGGGGCATCAACCGATTCGGCTTCTAGTGAAGCGAGCACGTCTTCTTCAACCGACTCTTGCTCACTAACCTTTTCTGGTTCGAATGAGGCTAACGCCTCTTCTTCGCTGAACTCGGGCAGCGACTCGTCATCAATCGCTTCAAACGTTTCTTGCGCCACTGGCTCTGAACGTTCTTCGGCCAGCTCGGCATTCGCGTCAGAAAGCGGCTCTTGCTCAAGCTCCCAATCACCATCTTGCGGGATACCAAATTCATTAGCGACCGCTTCAGGAGCACCTACATTCTCATTGTTTGCGTCTACCAGCGATGGAGTATCGTTAGATGGCTGTTGATTATTCTGTTCTAAGTAATCGCTACCTTCGATTTCAGGGTTAAAATCAAAGTCATCATCGCTACCAACTTCCTCAGAAAAGTCGCGACTATCCTCCGCGGTGCTAAGTTCTATTTCTCCGTCATCAAGCAGTGGATCCTTGTCAGGAGCCACATTGAGCATGTCATCAATAAAAGTATTGCGGTTGAACTCAGCCTCTTCTATTTCAGGTTGCCCCCCGGTTAGCTCACTACTTACTTCAGTTTCCTGCGTACCTTCAACCTGCTGAGCATGCTGCTCAATTTCGAGCAACTCTTCGAACAATTCGGTGCCATCTTCAACGGCAATATCATCATTATCAGCTAACTCATCTAAGATCGCAGTTTCATCAATTTTAAGCGTTTCAGAACCATCATCATCTGACAGCAATTCATCCAATAAGTCGGTGCTTTCTTCATCAAGATTTAAATCAACATCTTCATCTTCTGATGATGTGTCGCCTAATAGTTCATCTAAGGTTTGAGCACTAGAAAAGTCTGGCTCATCAGTATCTTGCTGATTATTGTCAGCTTCAACAAGTTCGTCCAATAAGTCAGTACTTTGAGTGAGATCAGGTAAGCTCTCGTCTTCTTCCTCGTCGAGTAGCTCATCTAATAAATCAACACTATTACTATCAATTTGCGGTGAATCTTCTTCATTCAGTAATTCATCGAGCAGAGCTGTATCATCAATTGCGCTAGCTTCTAGTTGTTCGAGATCGGCCTCTGCCTCTATATTGGCAAATAAATCGTCTAACTCACTATCAGAAGCCAGCTCGGCATCTTTTATACCAAAGTCGGTATTAATTGGATCTGACTGCTCAGAGTCGAGGTTAAAATCATCGCCAGAGTCATCCAGTAAAGAGTCAAAATCAAAGTCATCGTGATCATCTTGTTCAGTACTGGCAAGCAGGTCATCCAACAAAGATTGATCCAACGTATCACTTTCAAGTTCTTCCGTTGCTCCATCCCCGTTGAGTAGCGCCTCAATATCTGCATCAGACATAGCATGTTCATCAGACAGATCAAATTCGCTCTCATCGGCAGAATCAACCGAGGCTTCATCAAGAGCGCGAGCCATTTCATCTAGACCAACGGCTTTTTCATCGCCACTAACACTGATGCCATTACTACTAGAGGTCAGCTCTTCTAAATCACCATCATCACCAATACTAGCGAATGGGTCTTCATCATCCTCACCTTCTAGATTGAAATCTAAATCGCTATCCTCTAGGTCAGCAAAGATGTCCGGTTCTTTATCAGCGTTAGGATCTGTCTCATCATCAAATGCAATATCATCACCAAACAGCTTTTCACTATCGTCTGATTCGCCAAATAAATCATCGTCTAACATCAAGTCATCGCCGATATCTTCGATGTTAGGGTCACCAACAGTAATCGGGGCAATATTTTCTTGAATTGGTGGCGTCACCTCTTGCTGAGCTTCCGTTTTAGAACGGCGTCCTAGTAACATAACCACAATCAGACCGATCAATAAACCAGGTATAATTGCTAAGGCCGCGACTAACCATGGATTTGAAAGCAACTGATCTAGAGCACTTGGAGCTAATTTTTGTGCTTCGGCTGCTTTTCTGCGCTCTTCATCGAGTAGTTTTTCAACTTCAGAGCGAATACGATTCTCATCACCCAATTCACCTTTTAGCTCATCAACCTCAGATTTCACATCCGCTAGCATCAAGCGCAGCTTATGATTTTTTTCTTCGAGAGCCATTAGCTCAGCATCTGAGCTTACAATTTGTGTTTCTAATGTTTTTATTGCTGGCGAAGTGACAGGGGTTTCAACTGCAGGTTTGACCGTTGGAGACTCCACTGCGGCCACAGCATTATTTGTTACTGGTGGTTTCACCGGTGTTACAGGTGCAGGCGGAGCTGCAACAACCGATGGCGAGCCAATATTATCCAACTTGGCTTGATGGGCCGCCATCACATTTACCGCATCTTGGGTCGATGAACTTCGGATTTGGGCAAGCGATGGAATTCGTAGATTACTTCCAGGCATCAAACTATGGATATTTTGATTTTCAAACGCTTGCGGATTTAGGCGATAGATAGCGAATAATGTTTGTTGAACCGTCACCGCGTTTGATGGACGTAAACGAGTCGCAATTGACCACAAAGTGTCACTTTCTAAAGTCGGTCCAAAAAACTTCGATGGTTGATTATCAGATTGTTGCAAGTTACGAGTTTGGGCTAGATTTTCTGAAAATTGAGGAGAAGACTGGATCTCGCCATTCGGCCCAATCAGGCGAATGCTCTCTGCACTAACGATAGAAATCTGAGTCACGGCAACGATTGCTATCGGCAATAGAAGACGCTGAATAATTTGACGCATATAAGGCTCAGCTATGTGCTTGGAAAAAAAATACGGTGATCTGTTAAATATATCGGATAACCGCAGCAAAACTATAGGACGTATGGTAAAAAATGTGTCACGACCACAATAATCGCAGGAATCTCACACATTTTACTGCTACCAAATGAGTCATAGCGGGCAAAACAACGAGAAGCTATCTGGGCACAAAAAGAAAAGGCCAGCATTTGCTGACCTTTATACTTCATGACTTGAAGTTACTCTGTATCGATTTTAGCCCACGTATCACGCAAACCAACCGTACGGTTGAAAACTAAAGCTTCTGCTGTGGAATCTTTAGAATCAACGCAGAAATACCCCATACGCTCAAACTGGAAACCTTGTTCTGCTTTTGCGTTGGCTAAACTTGGTTCAACAAAACCTGTGATACTAACGAGAGAATCCGGATTGATCGTTTCTGCAAAATTGTCAGCAGCGGCAGGGTTGGCTACTGTGAATAAACGATCGTACAGACGAATTTCCGCTGGCAATCCTTTATCTGCAGACACCCAGTGAATAACACCTTTCACTTTACGCCCATCGGCTGGGTTTTTTCCTAACGTATCTACGTCGTAGGTACAGTAGATAGTTGTAATATTACCTGCTTCATCTTTTTCAACACGCTCGGCCTTAATGACATAAGCGCCCCGTAAGCGAACTTCTTTACCTAGAACTAAACGCTTGTACTTTTTGTTGCCTTCTTCACGGAAGTCTTCGCGCTCGATCCACAGCTCACGGGTAAAGGGTACTTCGCGGTCACCCATTTCAGGTTTATTTGGGTGATTAGCAAGCGTCAATGTTTCCACTTTATCGGCATCAAAGTTTTCAACTACCACTTTGACGGGGTCAAGAACGGCCATTGCACGAGGTGCATTTTCATTCAAATCTTCACGAATACAAGACTCTAGAGAGCTAAATTCGATCATGTTTTCTTGTTTTGTCACACCAATACGTTTACAGAACTCACGAATTGACGCAGAAGTAAAACCGCGACGACGTAGTCCTGAAATGGTTGGCATACGCGGGTCATCCCACCCTGCAACCAATCTCTCGGTAACCAGCTGATTAAGCTTACGCTTAGACATCACTGTGTACTCAAGATTTAGACGGCTAAATTCATATTGATGAGGTCGACAGTCAATCGTAATGTTTTCTAGTACCCAATCGTATAAGCGGCGGTTATCTTGGAACTCTAGTGTACAGATAGAGTGTGTAATACCTTCCAGCGCATCAGAAATACAGTGAGTAAAATCGTACATTGGATAAATGCACCATTTATTACCTGTTTGGTGGTGCTCAGCAAAACGAACACGGTATAGAACGGGATCACGCATCACCATAAATGATGACGACATATCGATCTTCGCACGTAAACATGCCTTACCTTCTTCAAAGCCACCAGCGCGCATTTTTTCAAATAGTGCTAAATTCTCTTCAACACTGCGATCACGATATGGACTAAGTTTACCTGGTTGAGTCAACGTACCACGATATTCACGGATTTGCTCTGGGCTGAGTTCTTCAACATAAGCAAGGCCTTTTTGAATCAACTCAATAGCGTATTGGTAAAGTTGGTCGAAATAGTTTGAGGAATAACAAACATCGCCAGACCATTGGAAACCGAGCCAGCTAACATCTTCTTTAATTGACTCTACGTATTCAACATCTTCTTTCTCTGGGTTCGTATCATCAAAACGTAGATTACACTGTCCCAGATAGTCTTGAGCAATACCAAAGTTTAAGCAGATAGATTTCGCATGACCAATATGCAAATAGCCATTCGGTTCTGGCGGGAAACGAGTATGCACGCTTGTGTGTTTACCATCCGCTAAATCTTTATCAATGATTTGGCGAATAAAATTCGATGGACGAGCCTCAGCTTCACTCATCTGTAGCACCTCAAAATTATTAGTATTGTCAGAAAGTTTTTCTGTATGGGAAAGCAGTAATGCCGCAGAAACAGAAAGTTTGCCGCTAATGATCCACAATTATCTACTATTGCACAATAAAAAGTGGGGATTTCTTACGAATATTTCAATCATTCGCTTGTTCAAGCACCAGTTCATACCAATCGGGATAAATAGGTGATCAGATAATTACGCAGGAAAAATCGCTGAGAGCAAGGCATAGATTGCAGCTAGTTGACCTACCTACAAAATCTATAACGCCGCTATCAGCGATTTTAACCAGCAAGAATGACCAGATATTTATTCTGGTTGGTATCAACATGCGGCCTTATGCAAAATAGAGCAAGCGTTACAATAAAGATAAAGAAAAGCCCCCGTTAAATAACGAGGGCCTTAGTTATAATCAGAACAAGATTATTTAGTTAGGAAGTTGTACCGCTGACAAGTCTTCGTTTGCGCCGATAGACTTCATTTCACCAGCAACAATCTCAGCTAGAGGACCTAAAATAACTTGTAAGTTGTTAGTACCAAGCTTAACAACACCCATAGCACCTAACGCTTTTAGCTGTTTCTCATCAATGACACTCATATCGTTCACAGATAGACGTAGACGAGTGATACATGCATCGATATTGCTTAGGTTAGCGTGACCACCAAGTGCTTTAAGGTACTGCTTAGCCAGTTCAGAAGACTCTTTTGCACCAGATACTTGGTTAGCACTTTCTTCATCATCTTCACGGCCCGGAGTTTTTAGACCGAACTTAACAATAACAGTGCGGAATACTACGTAGTAGATAGCGAAGAATGCTAGACCTTGAGCAATCAACATGTACCAGTTAACCGCTAACGGGTTACGTGATGACAATACCATATCCACTAGACCTGCAGAGAAACCGAAGCCTGCAATCCACTGCATTGATGCGGCGATAAATACTGATACGCCCGTTAATACTGCGTGTAGCAAATATAGCGCTGGAGCTAGGAACATGAATGAGAATTCTAGCGGCTCTGTAACACCAGTGAAGAATGAAGCGAAACCTGCAGCAATCATGATAGACGCTACTTTTTCTTTATTCTTAGCAGTAGAAGTGTGGTAGATAGCTAGAGCTGCACCCGGTAGACCAAACATCATGATAGGGAAGAAACCTGCTTGGTACATACCAGTAACACCAGGAATACCAGTACCTTCAGCAATTGATTTCGCGCCACCTAGGAAGTTAGGGATATCATTAATACCAGCAACGTCAAACCAGAATACTGAGTTTAATGCATGGTGAAGGCCAACAGGAATCAATAGACGGTTGAAGAATGCGTAGATACCAGCACCCGCAGAACCTAGACCTTGAATTGATTCACCAAATGATACTAGACCGCCATATACATGTGGCCATACATACATAAGAACGAACGCAATAAAGATACCAGCAAACGACGTTAAAATAGGAACAAGACGCTTACCAGAGAAGAACGCAAGTGCTTTGTGTAATTCAACTGTAGAGAAACGGTTATAAATTTCAGCAGAGATAATACCAACGAGAATACCAACAAATTGGTTGTTGATTTTACCAAATGCGGCAGGAACAGCACTTGGATCAATGCCTTGAATTTGTGCAACAGCTCCTGGAGAAAGTAGTGTAGTAACAACCAAGAAGCCAACGAAGCCAGATAGTGCTGCCGCGCCGTCTTTGTCTTTCGACATACCGTACGCAACACCCACAGCAAACAACACAGACATATTGTCGATGATTGCCGCACCAGCTTTAATCAAGAATGCAGCTAAGGCACTGTTTGCACCCCAACCATTCGGGTCAATCCAGTAACCAATACCCATTAATATCGCGGCAGCTGGCAGTGTGGCAACGGGTACCATCAACGCCTTGCCTACTTTTTGAAAGTATCCAAGAATATTCACCTTAAGTTCCCCCTATAGGATTTTTTATTTGGTCGAGCCACTTATTTTGGTCGCTCAATTTAGTCAAACTTAGTTTATGTAATTAATTTTGCCCCGCAAATTAAAACCTTATCATTTGTGATCATAGTCACCACAAACCGTCAAATATCGAGGTTTTTGCTAGCGAGATCATAAAACTTATTTTACAATTAAAAAAAATGAAAAATTAACGATAAGATTTGCTTGCTTAAGACTTAAAGAGCCAGCATGAAAAACTCGGATTAACTGGTTTCTCACAGAGATAAACTGTACAAATAAATAAAATATCCCAGTTAAAACGAACACTTAACATTAGCACCATATACCGATGGCCGTTTGCTAAATAGATAATTCGCGACCTAATTGAAGTAAGAAAAGTAAGCCAAGACACCGACTCATTTCATCTTTTATTTCGTCGCTTAATCAAATTTATAAGATATCGATAGAGAAGGATTCGCTGATTATGTACGCGCTAACTAACTGTAAAATCTACACTGGCAGTAATGTCCTCGTTGATCACGCTGTTATCATTAAGGATGATTTGATTGAAGCTGTATGCCCGCTAACAGATTTACCACAAGATATTACAACTCAAGATCTGAAGGGTGCGAACGTAAGCCCAGGCTTTATCGACCTGCAACTTAATGGCTGTGGCGGAGTGATGCTTAATGATGAAGTAACAGCCGATACCATGCAGACAATGCACAAAGCGAATCTAAAATCAGGCTGCACCAGCTTTTTACCGACTCTTATCACTTCATCTGATGAAGATATGCGCCAAGCCATCGCGGCAGCTCGTGAGTACCAAACAAAATACAAAAATCAGTCCTTAGGTTTACACCTTGAAGGTCCATATTTGAATGTGATGAAAAAAGGTATCCACAGCGTTGATTTCATTCGTCCTTCTGATGACAACATGATTAACACGATGTGTGAAAACAGCGATGTGATAGCAAAAGTTACCCTCGCACCAGAGCACAATAACCCACAACACATTGAACGCCTCGCGAAAGCGGGAATCGTTGTGTCTATCGGCCATACCAACGCAACCTACACTGAAGCACGAAACAGTTTCGAATCAGGCATCACCTTTGCGACACACTTATTCAATGCCATGACCCCAATGGTTGGACGTGAGCCTGGAGTTGTCGGTGCCATTTATGATACACCTGACGTTTATGCGGGAATCATTGCCGATGGCTTCCACGTTGATTACGCTAACATTCGAATCGCCCACAAAATTAAAGGTGAAAAGCTCGTATTAGTGACCGATGCCACAGCTCCCGCAGGTGCTAACATGGATTACTTTATTTTTGTCGGTAAGAAAGTATATTACCGTGATGGTAAGTGTGTTGATGAAAATGGCACACTAGGCGGCTCAGCCCTCACTATGATTGAGGCAGTACAAAACACGGTTGAGCACGTTGGTATCGCTTTGGACGAAGCACTAAGAATGGCTACTCTGTATCCAGCAAAAGCAATTGGGGTTGACAACAAACTAGGCCGAATTAAAAAAGGCATGGTGGCAAACTTGGCTGTTTTTGATCGTGACTTCAATGTTCAAGCGACGGTTGTTAACGGAAAATACGAGCACAATTGATAATGAATGGCGGACAAATAGGTAACGTAGATTTAGTCAAACAACTCAACAGCGCAGCAGTTTATCGATTGATCGACCAGCAAGGTCCTATATCTCGAATCCAAGTTGCTGATGTGAGTCAACTTGCTCCTGCAAGTGTTACAAAAATAACCCGCCAACTACTTGAACGCGGCCTTATCAAAGAGGTCGCCCAACAAGCATCAACGGGTGGACGTAGAGCCATCTCATTGACGACAGAAGTCGCACCTTTCCACTCAGTTGCTGTTCGTTTAGGGCGTGACTACATTCAACTAAGCCTCTACGACTTGGGTGGAAAAGAGCTAGTTTCTGATTACCATGAATTTCACTACTCGCATCAAACTCAATTAGTTGAGGGGCTAGTTTCTTTCCTCTCAGCATTTATAAAACAGCAACAAGAGCAAATCGACCAACTCATAGCGATCGGTATTGCACTTCCAGGCTTGGTTAACCCTGAAACTGGCGTTGTCGAATACATGCCAAATATATCGATTGATGCACTAGCACTTGGTGACATTATTCGAGACAATTTTCACGTTCAATGCTTCGTGGGTAACGATGTTCGCGGCATGGCTCTCGCCGAGCACTACTTTGGCGCGAGTAAAGATTGCCAAGATTCAATATTAGTCAGTGTTCATCGAGGTACTGGTGCTGGCATTATCGTAAATGGACAAGTTTTCCTTGGCTATAACCGTAATGTAGGGGAAATTGGTCATATCCAAATTGATCCTCTTGGCGAGCAATGTCAGTGTGGAAATTTTGGCTGCTTAGAAACAGTGGCGGCGAACCCTGCCATAATTTCTCGCGTTAGAAAACTGCTAGCACAAGGTTATGAATCAAGTCTTGCTAACATAGAGAGCATTACTATCAATGATGTGTGTGAACACGCTAATCTTGGTGATGAATTAGCGAAACAGAGCTTAGTCAGGGTAGGAAATCAACTGGGTAAAGCTATTGCTATGACAATCAACTTATTTAATCCTCAAAAAGTAGTGATTGCTGGGCAGATAACAACCGCGCAAGACATTGTATTTCCTGCCATTCAAAGAAATGTTGAAAATCAATCACTGAAAACTTTCCACAATAATTTACCGATTGTCGCATCACAGATTGACAGCCAAGACACTATTGGCGCATTTGCGATGATTAAGCGTGCAATGTTAAATGGTGTTTTGTTGCAAAAATTGCTTGGTGATTAAGCAATTAATTGAATTACAATGATAAGCTGTGTCACCTCGACACAGCTTTTTTTATAAACTCACTTTAATCATTGCCAAAGGAATTTATGGAACTGGTCCTTATTACAGCCGCTTTTTTAGCCGGATTCATTGCCCTGAAATGCAACTTACCCCCTTTGGTGGGTTTCTTGTGTGCAGGGTTTGCTCTACATGCTGCTGGCTACCAAAGCAGTGATACAATACGCACTTTGGCCGACCTAGGGGTCACACTGTTATTGTTCACCATTGGTTTAAAGTTGGATGTAAAAACGTTACTCGCTAAAGAAATATGGGCCGGAGCAACCGTTCACAATCTTCTTTCAACCCTAGCTTTTAGTGTTGCGTTATTAATTTTCAAATACTTAGGCATTAGTAGCTTAGCCACGATGCCAACCGAGCAAATCGTTTTACTCGGTTTCGCCTTATCATTTTCTAGCACAGTTTTTGCCGTAAAATCTCTACAAGAAAAAGGTGAGATGAATGCCACCTATGGCACTATTGCAATCGGCATACTCGTTATGCAGGATATATTTGCCGTGGTATTTCTAACTATATCAACAGGCAAACTACCACATTGGTATGCGATTATACTGTTTGCTCTGCCATTAATGCGTCCGCTATTTTACAAACTACTCGATTGGGTTGGACACGGAGAAATGCTCGTTTTACTCGGCATTTTCTTTGCCTTGGTTATGGGCGCTGGGCTATTTGAGGTTGTTGGTATGAAACCAGACCTCGGTGCGCTTATTTTAGGTATGTTACTCGCCGCTCATAGCAAAGCATCGGAACTGTCTAAATCTTTATTCAACCTCAAGGAGCTGTTTTTAGTCTGCTTTTTCTTAAATATTGGCTTATCTGCACAACCGACTATGACTGGTTTTGCACTAGCGCTGTTATTACTGTTATTGCTTCCTCTCAAAGGCGTTCTCTATTTTTGGGTACTTAACCGATTTAAATTCCGCGTACGCACATCACTACTAGCGACCCTATCACTCTTTAATTTCAGCGAATTTGGTCTTATTGTCGGTGGACTTGCTTTTAAAATGGGTTGGATGTCGGGTGACATATTAGTCGCATTGGCGATTGCGGTTTCTATCTCATTTGTGATTGCCGCCCCAATCAGCCGCAAAGGTCATGAGCTATACCAACATTCTAGAGCATGGCTTAAAGAGCATGCCGCAGAAAAACTGAATACCAAAGATCAACTTATCAACCCAGGTCACGCACAAGTATTGATCTTAGGCATGGGTCGTATAGGCACTGGTGCCTACGATGAGCTGCGATCTCGATACGGAAAAATAAGCCTTGGTATTGAAGTGCGAGAAGATACTGCTCATACACATCGCGCACAAGGTCGTAACGTTATTTCTGGAGATGCAACGGACCCTGATTTTTGGGAGCGTATTCTAGACACAGCAAATGTTAAGTTAGTCTTGCTGGCGATGCCGCACCACCAAGGTAATCAAATCGCTTTGTCACAATTGCAACATCGAAATTTTAAAGGACAGATCGCCGCAATTGCAGAGTACCCTGACCAACTAGAGTCATTATTAGAATGTGGCGTGGATGCAGCATTCAATATTTATAATGAAGCTGGTAGCGGTTTTGCACGTCATGTCTGTCAACAGCTACAGCCAAACTTCACTAAACCGTAGTATTATCAACGCCCAGATAAAAGCTATCAGCGCTCTTATCTGGGTTCTATATCCTCAAAACGTTCCTTTTTGCTCATTCAAACGCCAAAAAATAGATACCATCCATCAAAAATAACAATTCATTGAACAAAATTCACCAACAAGCAAATAAAAAGATAATTTCCATAATATTTGGTTGCATTTTTTAATCGAAATGGCAAATTAAAGTCAACAGGTTAAAAATTATCAAAAAGGAAGTTGTATGTGTTCTATCTTTGGCATTCTCGATATTAAAAGTGATGCTGCGGCTTTACGCCCAATAGCCCTAGAAATGTCTAAAAAATTACGCCACAGAGGCCCAGACTGGTCAGGTATTTACGCCTCTGATAAAGCGATTTTAGCGCATGAGCGTCTCGCCATCGTTGGTTTAAATAGTGGTGCTCAACCCTTATACAGCCCAAACAAAAAACACATCCTTGCCGTAAACGGGGAAATTTATAACCACAAAGAAATTCGCGCTCGCTACGAAGGAAAATATGACTTTCAAACCGATTCAGATTGCGAAGTCATCCTTGCTCTCTATGAAGAAATGGGCGCCGATCTCCTTGAAGAGCTTAACGGTATCTTTGCTTTTGTTCTTTATGATGAAGAAAAAGATCAGTATCTAGTGGGCCGAGATCACATTGGTATTATTCCGCTTTATCAAGGCTATGATGAGAATGGAAACTACTATGTTGCCTCAGAAATGAAAGCGCTAGTACCCGTATGTAAAACTATCAGCGAGTTTCCTCCTGGCAGCTACTACCGCTCTCAAGATGCCGAGCCGCAACGCTACTATATCCGTGACTGGAATGAATATGCTGCCGTGCAAGGTAATAGCACAAGTAAAGAGGAACTGACTCAAGCACTAGAGGCCGCCGTTAAACGTCAATTGATGACCGATGTACCTTATGGTGTATTACTTTCTGGTGGTTTAGATTCATCGATTACTTCGGCAGTTGCTAAACGCTTCGCCGCTATGCGCATTGAAGATGACGAACAAACAGAAGCTTGGTGGCCGCAACTTCATTCGTTCGCGGTTGGTTTAGAAGGCGCTCCTGATCTTAAAGCAGCTCGCGAAGTTGCCAATCAGATTGGTACTGTACACCATGAAATGACCTATACCATTCAAGAAGGATTGGATGCTATTCGTGATGTGATTTATCACATTGAAACTTACGATGTCACCACTATTCGCGCCTCAACACCAATGTACTTGATGGGACGTAAGATAAAAGCAATGGGCATCAAAATGGTTCTGTCAGGCGAAGGCGCTGATGAAATATTCGGTGGATACTTATATTTCCATAAAGCGCCAAACGCGCAAGAGTTTCATGAAGAAACGGTTCGCAAACTCCTTGCACTAAATATGTTTGACTGCGCGCGCGCTAATAAATCCCTTGCTGCTTGGGGCGTTGAAGGCCGAGTTCCATTCCTAGACAAAGAATTTATTGATGTAGCGATGCGTTTAAACCCAGCCGACAAAATGTGTGGCAATGGTAAGATGGAGAAACACATTTTACGTGAATGCTTTGAACACTATTTACCTGAAGCTATCGCATGGCGTCAAAAAGAGCAGTTCTCTGATGGTGTAGGTTACAGCTGGATTGATACATTAAAATCTGTAGCGGAAGAAAAAGTGACCGATCAGCAGATGGAAACCGCACAGTACCGTTTCCCTTACAATACGCCAAGCACTAAAGAAGGCTACGTATATCGCGAAATTTTTGAGGAGTTATTCCCTCTTGAGTCAGCGGCACGATGTGTACCTGGAGGCCCATCAGTTGCCTGCTCTTCAGCAAAAGCGATTGAGTGGGATGAGTCATTTAAAAACTGTATTGACCCATCTGGCCGTGCCGTTAAAGCCGTTCATAACGAAGCCTATTGATTTACAAGTTCACCAATGACCAATGAAAAAGGCGCTAGATGCGCCTTTTTCTATTAAACCGTAAAAGAATAAACCATCTAATCCAGTTCTAAGTGCTTGTTATCAATGCTCATCGGTATTGTCTGGCTAATCATTTTAACCAACATAATGGAACGCGTCTCGCCATCGGATTCTTGATAAATGGCATCAATACCTGAAAACTGCCCCCCTTTAACCCTGACAACCTGTCCTTTCTCGGGAATATTTTGAGCCGAAGCTGAGCTCTCATGCTGCTCAAGTACCTTCAACTGATAGACAAGATCCCCTTCTAATTCTTTGGGCTGCGCCCCAAAACGAACAAAGTCAACAACACCACGTGTAGAACGTACTGAAGTAAAGGTTGGCCCTTTTTCAAAATCAAACCTGACAAACATGTATGAGGGAAAAAGTGGCTCTTTCACTTTTTGACGCTTTCCCCTGAGGATTTTCTCAATTTCAATCTCTGGGTAAAAGCATTCGACACCCTGATTTTCAAGATGCATCTTGGCTCGTGATTGGTCACCTCGTTTGCAATACAGCAAATACCAACGTTTCATTTTATTCCTAGCTACTGCTCTATTTTCTGAGGATCCTAACACTATCGTGCATCGCAATAAACGACAAATCACCAGGCCACAAACAACACCTCCATTTGTTCGAAAAAGGTAAAAATCACCTACCAATATTGAAAGGTAAGTTTGCGGCACGTAAAAACCGCCCTAAAATAGTGGTGATATCATTTAAAGAACAATAACTTAACTAACCATCTAGCATAATCGTCTGCTTTTTACTAATTGCGATACGATAAAAGCCCATGTATATCTAACCCACAATTTTTTTAATCTATAAAACTAAAAAAACTTATGACAAACCAACATCAATACTTTGGTCATCCAAGAGGCCTATTTTTACTTTTCGGCACAGAGCTTTGGGAACGATTTTCCTACTATGCCATGCGCGCTATCCTAGTCCTTTATCTAACAGACGCGACAATGAATGGTGGTCTTGGCTGGTCGACTAAAGATGCCCTAGATCTTTATGGCACCTATACTGGACTTGTCTACATCACACCACTTATTGGTGGTTACCTTGCAGATAACTACCTTGGGCAACGCCGTTCAATTCTTATTGGTGGTGCGTTAATGGCTATCGGTCAATTTACGCTAGCACTGCCTGCTGATGCACTAGGCCTTGGTTCTCTTCATACTTTCTATTTAGGTCTTGCGCTTCTTATCTGTGGTAACGGGCTATTTAAGCCAAATATCTCAACAATGGTTGGTGACTTATATAATGAAGGCGATAACCGTCGTGATGGCGCATTTACTATCTTCTATATGGGTATTAACTTAGGAGCGTTGCTGGCTGGTGTGATTTCAGGTTCTGTGACCAACTCATTTGGTTGGAAAGCCGGTTTCGTTGTCGCGGGTATTGGTATGCTTATCAGCTTGGTCATGCAAATGACAATGGCACAATCATGGCTTGGTGATATTGGTCGTGAGCCAGCAGCCAAGCGTGATCTCAAGCTTAAAAAATCAGCAGGCAAAGAATCTTTAACAAAAGAAGAAGTAGATCGTATCAAGGTTATCCTTGTGATGAGTTTGTTTACTATCGTTTTCTGGGCGGGTTTCGAGCAAGCTGGTGGTCTAATGAACATCTATACGCAGCAATACACTGATCGTATGATTGGTGGTTTTGAAGTACCTTCTGCATGGTTCCAATCGCTCAACCCATTCTTCATTATTACTCTTGCACCTGTATTAGCCGTTCTATGGGTAAAACTGGGTAAACGTGAGCCAAACTCACCAGCGAAGTTTGCATTGGCGATGTTCTTCTTAGCCTTGGGCTTCCTTTGCATGGTTGGCGCGGTTATGGAACAAGGTGGTGACACTGCCGTGAAAACATCAATGCTTTGGCTTGTCGGTGCATTTTTCTTCCATACCTTGGGCGAACTGTGTCTCTCTCCAATCGGCCTATCACTTGTTACTAAGCTAGCGCCACTACGTCTTGCTTCATTAATGATGGGGGCATGGTTCGGTTGTAACGCAATCGCGAATTATGTAGCAGGTTACGTTGGCTCTCACGTTGGTGAGCTTGGTGCAATGGCTATATTCAGCGGTATTGCAGTAACCGCAATTATCAGTGGCATCATTCTGATGTTGTTCTCAAACACGCTTGTTCGTTGGATGCACGGTGCTGAAACAACGGCAAGCCACGCTGAAGAAATTGAAGAGCAGCAAGCTCAGTTAGTTTAGCTTCAAATATACCACCAAGCTTAAGGGTGGTAATTCAGGGATAATAACGAAAAACGGTCACACTATTGTGACCGTTTTTGTTCAATCTAAATAACCCGAACTGAGGTTGAATGGTATTCAAATCAGCGCGCAATAAGACAAGCCATCATATCAATATGCATCTCTGAGTCATTTAGGCATTCAATATAAGTAAATGATTCTCCACCAGCATGGATAAAGGTTTCTTTACCCTGCTCCGATATTTCCTCTAAGGTTTCTAAACAGTCCACCGAGAATGCCGGGGTAATGATATCCAAACTTTTCACACCACGTTTAGGTAAAGCCTCTAAGGTCTTATCTGTATAAGGTTGCAACCACTCTTCACGGCCAAATATCGATTGATAAGACATCCCTATTTGTTGCAAATTTAGGCCTAATTCTTGCCCCAAGAGCTGCGTTGTGCGCTCGCAGTGCTGCGGATAAATATCACCATTATCAGCGTAACGCTTAGGAATACCATGATAAGAACAAAGCAGGTAATCTCCTTGTCCATTCTCCTTCCAAGATTGGCGAACTTTGTCCGCTAACGCCCGAATATAAAGTGGATGATCATGATAATCTCGCACAAAGTGTAAGTTTGGTGTCACCGGGATATTTTTCATCACTTTGGCTAAGCCATCAAAAACCGCTGCTGTGGTTGTGCCGGAATATTGAGGATAAAGTGGCAATACGACAATCTCTTCAACGTCTTGCTCTAATAGAGATTTAACACCATCTAACAAACTTGGAGAGCCATAGGTCATCCCTAATTCGACAGGCATGGCTATACGCTCAGCTAAACGTTTGGCTTGACGTTGTGAATAAACCATCAGTGGTGAACCTTCATCCATCCACACTGACTGATAGAGTTTCGCAACTTTAGGTGAACGGATCGGTAAAATGATGCCATGTAACACTGGGCACCATATCCATCGACTCATATCGACGACACGATGATCGTGTAAAAACTGACCTAAGAAGCGTTTAATAGCAGGAGTTGTAGGTTCATCTGGAGTACCTAAATTAACCAGTAATACCCCTTGTCGTTTATTATTTTGCATAACTTCCATTCATCTATTTTACTGTAGTCTGTTGAATACGAATCCATGACTAGAAAGTTCATAAAAAAAGCGACCTATCTAGGTCGCCTTCACTATAACAAAGTTAGATAATCAGTACTTAGCCAATTATGCTAGTGCTTTCTCAATATCTGCGCTCACTTCAGCAACTTGCTTAGTACCATCAAATTTTAGGTACTTAGTGTTGCCCGCTGCAGCTTCTTTGCTGTAGTAAGCAATAAGCGGTGCAGTTTGGTCGTGGTAAACACCTAGACGAGCACGTACGGTCTCTTCTTTATCATCATCACGAACAACCAAATCTTCACCGGTTACGTCATCTTTGCCTTCCACTTTAGGTGGATTGTAAACAACATGGTAAGTACGGCCAGAAGGTAAGTGAGCACGACGACCCGCCATACGATCAACAATAACATCATCCGCAACATCGAATTCGATTACATAATCAACAGCAATGTCCATCTCTTTTAAGCCATCAGCTTGAGGGATAGTGCGAGGGAAACCATCTAGCAAAAAGCCTTTTTCGCAATCAGCTTGAGCGATACGCTCTTTGATAAGACCAAGGATGATTTCATCAGAAACTAGTTGACCAGCGTCGATGACTGACTTTGCTTGTTTACCAAGCTCAGTACCAGCTTTGATAGCAGCACGTAGCATGTCACCAGTAGAGATTTGTGGAATACCGTACTTCTCCATGATGAATTGAGCTTGAGTGCCTTTACCTGCACCTGGAGCACCTAGAAGAATGATGCGCATGTTTAATCCTCTTTAGAAAATTATGATTTATACCGAAGCTCACAGCGTTACGAACATAAAGATACGAACATATACAACGGTAAGTTTCGGTATAACGTTAGTGATTTTAGCGAACAACTACAGCTTAACGAACAATTCAGTTGAGCAAAGCACACTGTTTGGCGTGCAAAATACACACCTTATTCGCTTGGTTCAAGTGCAGCATTCTAACATAGAATTCAATGCTGCTGACGAGATTAAGACTAAAGAATGTAATCCGGCTTAGATTTTCGCTTCCGTTTTGCACAAATTAGCGTCAGTTCTAAGCAAATCATCACAATTCAAAACAAAAAGCTCGCATATGCGAGCTTTTTGTTTATTTAACGGTTATTCAACCTTAGTCAAAAGTTGGTTAATCGCCGTTAAAAATTGAGATGGGTCTTCCATTGAACCACGCTCAGCAAGCATTGCTTGGCCAAGCAGTACTTCGACCCAACGACCAAACGCTTGCTCATCGGCTTCATCAGCCATGCGCTTAACCAAGGCATGTTCAGGGTTTAGCTCAAAGATGTACTTAACTTCAGGAACAGCTTGACCAGCCGCTTCAAGAAGTTTAGCCATTTGAGTGCCCATCTCATAGTCATCAGTCACGACTACTGCTGGAGTTGTTGCCAACTTAAAGGTAGTACGAACTTCTTTAACACGTTCACCCAAGTATTGCTTGGTACGCTCAACGACAGACTTAAACTCTTCTTCCGTCTCTTTATGTTTTTCTTTTTCAGCTTCATCTTCAAACTGGCTAAGATCTAAACCTGCTTTCGTAATCGCCTGGAATTGCTTACCATCAAACTCCGTCAAGTAGTTCATTAGCCATTCATCGATACGATCAAACATTAAAATGACTTCAATGCCTTTCGCTTTGAACTGTTCTAAGTGTGGGCTGTTTTTCGCTGCAGCATAACTGTCTGCTGTGAGGTAGTAGATCTTATCTTGTCCCTCTTTCATACGCTCAACATAGGACGCCAAGCTAACCGTCTGTTCCGCAGAGTCAACTTCCGTTGAAGCGAAGCGTAATAAGTTGGCAATCTTTTCTTTGTTAGCGATATCTTCAGCAGGACCTTCTTTTAATACCAAGCCAAACTCTTTCCAGAATGACTGATATTTATCTGCATCATTATTGGCCATGCGCTCAAGCATCGTCAGGACACGCTTAGTACATGCATTACGCAGTGACTGAGTCACTTTGTTGTCTTGTAAAATCTCACGAGACACGTTCAAAGGCAGATCATTTGAATCAATCAAACCGCGAACAAAACGCAGGTAAGATGGCATAAATTGCGCCGCGTCATCCATGATAAATACACGTTGAACGTATAATTTCAAACCTGATTTATGATCGCGGTTCATCATATCCCAAGGTGCTTTCGCTGGGATATAAAGCAAGCTAGTGTAGTCGTTCTTGCCTTCTACACGGTTGTGGCTCCACAACAGCGGATCAGCAAAGTCATGAGACACATGCTTATAGAACTCTTGATACTCTTCATCCGTAATTTCAGATTTAGAACGGGTCCACAATGCTTGAGCTTTGTTGATTTGCTCCCATTGCGTCTCATCGGTTTCCTTGCCTTCATCGTCACGAACTTTAGTCTGAATTGAGACCGGAATACCAATATGATCCGAGTATTTACTGATCACATCACGTAGGCGCCACTCGTTTAGGAACTCTCTACCCTCTTCACGCATATGCAGGATAATGTCAGTACCACGAGATTCTTTGATGATATTTTCGATCGTGTAATCACCTTCCCCCGCAGAGTGCCATTGTACAGCTTGGTCTGCGGCAAGGCCGGCTGCGCGAGTACGTACTGTAACCGCATCTGCAACAATGAATGCTGAATAGAAACCGACCCCGAATTGGCCGATCAATTGCGAATCTTTTGATTGATCTTGAGACAGTTTAGAGAAAAATTCAGCCGTGCCTGATTTAGCAATCGTTCCTAGATGTTCAATTACATCCTCACGGCTCATACCGATGCCGTTATCCGAAAGCGTTAACGTATTTGCATCTTGATCAAACGACAGCTTAACACCAAGCTCTGCATCACCTTTATATAGGTCTGGGTTTGACAAGGCTTGAAAACGAAGTTTATCCGCAGCATCAGAGGCATTCGAAATCAATTCGCGCAGGAAAATCTCTTTATTTGAGTAAAGAGAGTGAATCATAAGATGAAGTAACTGCTTGACTTCAGACTGAAACCCACGAGTTTCTTTATTGTTTGTGGCAGTTTCGCTCATACTAGCTCCATAACATCTGAGTGATTATTCACACACGCCATTGTGTGCAACTGAGAATGATTTGCTAGTAACATGAGGATGACAAATGTAAAATCAAGGTCAAAGATAATAAAAACACTGTTTTTTTTATTTGTTTTGATTATGCTTGGCCATATTTTTATAAAAGAAAATAAAACTTAGTATACTGTTTCATCAATTGCTTCCCCAAGCTGCTAGGTTGATGAACTACTCACCATATCAACAATAAGAAGATAACAATGAGTAACATAGGTACAAAATATATACTTGCTGAAAGATTCACCTTTGACCCCAACAGCAACTCTCTTATTGATCAAGAAAATGATAGCGAAATGGTTCGGCTCGGCAGTAATGAAAGCCGTATTCTGCTGCTACTCTGTGAAAGACCGAATGAAGTGATTACTCGACATGAGTTACATGAGTTTGTTTGGCGAGACCAAGGCTTTGAAGTCGACGACTCAAGCTTAACGCAAGCGATTTCGACACTGCGAAAAATGTTAAAAGACTCAACAAAATCACCAGAGTTCGTGAAAACCGTTCCAAAGCGTGGTTATCAGATGATTGCTTCTATTTCGCGTTCATTGCCAAATTCTCACAAAGAACCAGTGGTCGAGCAACAAGAGAGCGCTGAAGTGGAAGAATTCGAAGCTGATTCTATTATCGTTACGGGGAGTCCCACTCCCAGTGAAGAGTTCATCCCTAATGCGACTATCCCACCTAATGTTAAGGCTGACAAACAAAAGCTAACCATACGAAGTAAATTGATGTTAGTGGTTGCTATTTTATTGCCCATATTGGCTCTGCTCTTAACCAGCCCTAGCCATTCTAAATTTAGGCAATTGGCTGTCTACAATAATATTGTCGTGAATACACCAATTAATCATCCTGACTTGACTAACTGGCTGCCTTCTATTGAGAAATGTGTCAAAAAATACAATAAGTCACATACTGGTGAGCTAGCACCAAAAGAAGTGATTGCAACTGGTGGGCAAAATAATCAATTGGTATTGAACTACATCCATAGCTCTGAATTCTCTGGTGAAAATATCACCTTACGCATTTTAGCTAACCAAGATGATTTCACCAACGTGTGTAAATAAGGGCATGAAGATGAACCAGAAAATCGCAACAATTATCTTGGTAGTTTCAGCTATCTTTAGCGCTTGGATCTACTGGGGCAGTGATATTAAAACTGAGCAAACCCTTACTTCCCAAGAGTGGCAATCAAAAATGACGACGGTGATTAGACCAAGCGTGCGAAGTGATTCCGTCAGTACACTGCGCCGTGTTGATGTCACGTCTAATGTAAAATATCTACCAAATGGTAGCTATATTAGAATGTCTAACATTTTATTATTTGCTACTGGCTCAGAAAGTGAAAGTAGGATTAGCATTTCAGAGACGGGCGAATGGGATGTCAGTGACAGCTACCTGCTAATCTCACCTTCAGAATTTAAAGATATTACCTCTACTCAAGGTAAAGACTTTACCCCTGAGCAGCTCGAGTTAATTACACAATTCTTCAAGATGGATGCCCAACAAAGTCGGCGTATCGACGTTGTAAACGAGAAAACATTGCTGCTTACCAGCCTCAGTCATGGGTCAACGGTTCTGTTTACCAACTGATACTAGCCACCCCATACAACCAAGCGAAAGGCGGCTATTTGGTACATAGCGTAAAAACCGCCTTTCGTTTATTGAATACCCGAAAAGGACAATGATGCATAAAGCAACGATTCACATCTATTACTGTCGTCAGTGCAATTGGATGTTACGAGCAGCATGGCTAAGCCAAGAATTACTACATACTTTTAGTGAAGAGATTGATTCCGTGAGTTTACACCCAGATACTGGCGGACGATTTGAAATAATTTGCAACCAGAAAATTATTTGGGAACGCAAACAAGATGGTGGTTTTCCAGAAGCAAAAGTGCTCAAACAACGGGTAAGAGATATTGTTGCTCCTGAAAGAGATCTTGGGCATTCCGACAATAAATAATGGCCTCACTGGTACATTAGATTGAATTTTTAACAATCAATTCGCCATTCAATCCTAATACCTGAAATAAGCCTTCGCTATATATGGCATAGCTTGGCGGGAAATTGTTACGCGGGAAAGTGACAGAGCCTGGGTTCATGATAAACACTTGGTTTAGTGGCTCTGCCGTTGGAATATGGGTATGTCCATGAATCAGTACATCCCCATTTTTGAGCGGTGGCATCTGTTGTGCGTTATAAAGATGGCCATGAGTGATAAAAAAGCGCACTCCAGACTCAAGTAATACCCAAGCGTAATCCATCATCATTGGAAACTTGAGCAGCATCTGATCAACTTCACTATCACAGTTTCCTCTAACCGCAACAATGCTATCGGCGTACTGATTGAGTCGCTCCGCAACCGCTACGGGATTATAACCTTCAGGGATAGGATTACGAGGACCATGATTTAGGATATCGCCAAGTAATACTAAGGTTTGAGCATCTGATTGCTCAAATAAGGCTAGCATGGCTTCGGTTGCAGGTAGTGAACCGTGCAAATCAGAGGCAAAAAACAACTTCACAATATATCTCCATAGTTTTGATGGGGAAATTGTACGAATTTAAAAACACTTAGTCATCTCTCGCCATGCCGTTAATCACAATATTGTTGTAGCTGACCATACCGACCACCTTACCATTTTCAATCACTGGAGCTCGGCTAATACCAAAACGTTCAAACAACCTCGCACAATATTTCACATTCATGTCCGGAGATACAGATAACGCTGGTTTGGTCATGATTTCATAGATATTGACTCGCTGTGTAGCTCGGTTTTGAGCCAATACTTTTTTGGCGATATCATTCATCAATACAATCCCATACTCATCATCTTCGTGTCGTTTATCAACGATTAACGCTTTGACTTGATTTTGTTTAGCTAAATGAATGCCTTCATGCACCGTCGTTAAACCATCGACGATAACGTAAGTATTAGCCATTACATCTCTAACTCGGATCTTATTATGCAAACTCATAGCTCTTCCTCAACCACTTTAGTTAATGTTGCGACTTGATGAGCAACACCGACGGCATCTTCAATATCGATTTGAATAGCAATACCCTGCCCTGACTCTTGGTCAAACTCCCCAACATCATTAATCGTTTCTAAAATGTGGCGAGCAAGGTGTTCTTCGACCACAAACAACACCACATCTTTTTGCACATCCAATGTTAAGCCAAAGAAGGTTCGCTTTTTATTTAACCCCTCTCCTCTTGCATTATTGATAACCGTCGCCCCTGTAGCGCCAGCATTACGCGCAGCGTCTAGTACAATATCGGTTTTGCTGTCTTCAACAAAAGCCAGTATCAGTTTAAAGCGCATTTTCTTTCTCCTTTGATGACGCAGTTTTATTTAACCATTGAGTGATCTGCGCATAGCCCATTACAGAGATAATCGGGAATAGACTGGCAAATGCAATCAGCCCAAACCCATCAATCATAGGACTTCTTCCTGGAACGGTCGAAGCCAAACCCAAACCCAATGCGGCCACAATTGGCACGGTTACGGTTGATGTTGTCACACCACCAGAATCATAAGCTAATGGCACAATAAGCTTAGGAGCAAAAAAGGTTTGGATCACTACCACCACATACCCGGCAATGATGTAGTAATGGATAGGGTCACCAACCACGATACGATAACTGCCAAGTGAAATTCCAAAAGCTACCCCAAGAGCAACCGCGATTCGCAAACCATTAACGCTAATACTGCCACCGGATACCTGGTTTGCTTTAATCGCGACAGCAATTAAAGATGGCTCGGCTACCGTGGTGCTAAAACCAATACAAAACGCAAATAGATAGACCCAAAAGTAGTCAAACCAATGTAGGGAATTACCCATACTAATTTTAAATTCCGCGAGAAATTGAGGGGCAGTTAACTGCTGCGCCATCGTCTCCCCTAAAGGGAATAAGGCCAATTCAAGTCCTAAAAGGAACAGAGTCAAGCCAATGATAACGTAACAAAAACCTAAAATTACTCTTATCGGACGTACGATAGGTTTGCGTAATACAGCAAACTGGAAGCCAAAAATAATCGTGACAATGGGAACGACATCCAAAATAGTGGAACCTAGCATGTCGAAGAACAGGATTAATGCATTCATGCCAGCACCATCCCATAAACCATGACAAACATCATCGGTAGTAATGAGGCAAAAGCAATCAAGCCAAAACCATCAATCATTGGGTTTCGTCCCTTGATGGCAGAAGCGAGACCTACCCCTAACGCTGTCACCAAAGGAACCGTGATGGTCGAAGTGGTGACACCACCCGAGTCATAAGCAATACCGATAATATTTTCAGGCGCAAAAGCGGTCAGAATGACGACACCAACATAACCACCGATGATCATGTAATGAATGGGCCAGCCTTTCAAAATACGCAACACCCCTAATACAATGGCAATTCCTACAGAAAACGCGACGGTGAGTCTTAGACCATTGGCATAATCGTCCATACTTTCAACTGATGCGGTGATCACCCCTTCGGCTGCGGCCACATTCGCCGCCTCATCAGCTACAGCAGTTAAAGCGGGTTCAGCAATCGTGGTACCAAAACCTAAGAAAAAAGCAAAGGTAAGTAACCACGCGACACTTCCTTTTCTCGCAAAGGCTTGCGCCATTGACTCGCCGATAGGGAATAGCCCCATCTCTAATCCAAAAATAAAAAACGTCAACCCCAACACAACCAGCACTAAACCAACAATGATTGGCAGCCAATTGGGCAGTGGTTCTTGTAATACAATGAGTTGGAAAAACACAATAACGGCAACTATCGGCAGCAGATCTCGCAAACTTCCTATCATCGCTTTAAGTAGTGCCACCATCGAGTCCATTCATTCCTCCCGTGTTTGATATCTTTGTTCATAATGGCAAATCAAGACTGATGAGAGTGTGATATGGGTTGCGAGGCGCAGAAAAAAGTGACCAAATGTTACAAAGTTTGTCATTTATCACTGTCATTATTTAACGTATGCTGAAATAGGCCTGTTGAATGTTAAATGTTCAAAACAATTGAGTTGCAGCAATACTCTAATACTTAGTAGGAATCGCGACCACCTTCTATCATGGATAATCCAAGAGGTAGTGATATGAAAATACTATTAACTGGCGGAACTGGTTTTATCGGTAAGGCATTGATAAAACAGATTCTTGCCCACGATATACACATCCTAACCCGTAATATTCCACGCGCTAAAGAGCAGCTCAAGCACGTTGATAATAGCAATTTCACCTATTTAACATCGCTATCAACATTAAAAGATCTCAACCAATTTGACGCCATTATTAACCTGGCAGGTGAACCTATCGCCGATAAACGTTGGACCCCAAAACAGAAAAAAACGATATGCGCTAGCCGTTGGGAAATCACAGAACAATTAGTTGAGTTGATCCATGCTAGCACCGAACCACCGCACGTTTTTATCAGTGGTTCTGCAGTGGGGTATTACGGAGATCAACAATCACATCCTTTCGATGAGACCTTACACGCCCACAGCGACAATTTTCCTCATCAGGTATGCGCTAAATGGGAGCAAATCGCCCTCAAAGCTCAATCAGAAAGAACCAGAGTTTGCCTATTACGAACTGGTATTGTGCTAGCGACCGAAGGGGGAGCGCTAGCGAAAATGTTGCCACCTTACAAGTTAGGGTTTGGTGGCCAGCTAGGCTCCGGAGAGCAATACATGCCGTGGATACATATGCTGGACATGGTAAGAGCCATCACCTATTTACTGGAAACTCAGCATGCGCAAGGTGCTTTTAACCTGTGTGCACCACACGCCGTTACCAACAAGGTTTTTAGTCAATCATTAGCGAAAACGCTAAACCGACCTCATCTATTATTCACACCTAAATGGCTAATGAACATCATTTTGGGAGAGGCTGCTGTGTTACTTTTTGATAGCATCCGGGCAAAACCAAAAAAACTGACCGAACTTGGCTTTCATTTCCAATACTCACATATAGAACCTGCGTTCAAAAACATTCTAAAACGCAACCTTTAGGAACTGGTATGAAGAAAGCAATATTGATAACAGGCTGCTCAACTGGCATTGGGTATATGGCAGCGCATGCCTTACAGCAACGCGGCTATCATGTGATCGCTTCATGCCGGAAATTGGAAGATGTCGAAAAGCTTCGTCAAGAAGGGTTAACTTGTATCCAACTCGATTTACGTTGTGAGAAAAGCATTACAGAGGCGGTTACTCAAACGATGGATTTATGTGATGGAAAACTGTACGCGCTATTCAATAACGGAGCTTATGGTCAACCGGGAGCGATTGAAGATCTGCCAACGGCAGCTTTACGTGAACAATTTGAAACCAACTTTTTTGGTTGGCATCAACTCACAACAGAAATTATCCCTCACTTTCGCAAACAAGGAGAAGGAAGGATCATTCAAAATAGCTCAGTACTAGGTTTCGCTGCGATGAAATATCGCGGAGCCTACAATGCTTCCAAATTTGCGATTGAAGGATGGAGTGACACCTTACGTCTTGAACTTAGAACAACCAACATACTAATCAGCATTATTGAGCCAGGGCCAATCGAAACTTCATTTCGTGCCAATGCGCTTACAGCGTTTAAGCATTGGATTGACACCCCAAATAGCGTTCACAGCACTGTTTATCAAAGTCAAATTCAAAGACTCAATGGCGATAAATCAAATAACGCCTTTGCTTTACCAGCCAAAGCTTGCCTCCCCTATCTCCTACATGCACTTGAATCGTCTAAGCCGAAGCTTCGTTATCGCATTACCACTCCAACAAAAGTGTTTGCAATCCTTAAACGAGTGGTTCCGAATCGGTGGTTAGATCATCTGTTAGATAAAGCGGCATAAATGACCAACTTGTCATTTTTTCGTAACATTCAAGTGACATCATGCAGCTCTGGACATTCCAGATACCCTAATACTAAGCGTTGCATGTGGTACGACAAATATGACATTACACCAATTAAATTGGCTCAGTGTCGGTGTTGCGCTGACTTTATTATTAATACTATAGACACCTTTGCTTGCTCTCTCGTTAAGAGACAAAAACGCTGCAGCCTTGTGGCGTTTTTTGTTTTTCCCCTTGATATTTCAACTTTTAACCCTATCTCTTAGCTATAGACCTAACACAGCAAAGGAACAAACAATGCTATCTCCTTACATTGTTGAAGTGAATCAGAATAACTTTAGAGAAGTGTTCGAGGGCTCGGTAAATACTCCTATTTTATTTCATTTTTGGGCACCAATGAGCCAAGAGAGTGCGCAGATCATTCCAGAGCTGCAAACCCTCACCCAACAACACAATGGTGCTTTTACCTTAGCACTATTAAATTGTCAGGAAGAACAAGCCGTTGCCGCACAGTTTGGCGTGCAAACTTTGCCAACCATTGCACTTTTTATCAACGGTCAAGCGGTGGATGGCTTAGGCGGACCTCAAACTATTGACGCGGTTAAAGAGATGCTAAATAAGCATTTGCCGAGCCAAAGTGAGGTTGATTTAAAGAACGCTTTGGAACTAATTCAACAGTCTCAACACTCTGACGCCCTGCCTTTGCTATTAAATCTGCCACAAGAGATAAAGGAAAAGGGTGAAGCCAAACTCGCCCTTGCGGATGTTTTTTTGGAAACGCAGCAATACGATGCGGCAGAAGCGGAATTGCAACACATCCCGTTAGAATATCAAGATAGCTATTACAAAGGATTAGTTGCCAAACTGGAACTGCATAAGCAAGCCGCTGATAGCCCTGAAATACAAGCGTTAGAGGAAAACTTTGCAGCGCAACCTGATAATGCTCAGCTAGCGAGTGAACTTGCACTTCAATATCATCAAGTCAGCCGAGATGAAGAAGCACTAGAACTTTTATGGTCTTTTTTAAAGAGCGATCTCAACTGCTTAGATGGTGAAATCAAAAAAGTCTTTATGGATATATTGAGCGCTCTAGGGCAAGGTAATAGCCTCGCCGGTTACTATAGAAGACAACTATATTCATTATTATATTAATAATATCAAACAATTAAGGCTGGGATTTCCCAGCCTTAATTGTATTATAACTAAACAACTTGAAGTAGTAGTCTAGCACCAAGCAAGTTCATCCTCATGAGCATAGATAAACGATGTGATTTATTTGAGAGAACATAACCAACCCCACAGTAGCGTCAAATAGTAACGGTATAATACAAAATAGAAAAATAGCACTCCTAAGCTTGGATGAATAATATCAACAACCACCAAAGCTAGGAGAATCAATAATCAAAAAGGATCAGTTATGGCTTTAGATTCAATCGTTGCCGTTGGCATATTCGTATTCGTTGTTATTGCTTTTATCTTTGCAGCAGTGAAAACGGTTTCTCAAGGAAGTAATTGGACAGTGGAGCGCTTTGGTCGCTATACCCATACTCTACAACCTGGCTTAAATATTATTATTCCATTTGTTGACAAAATCGGACAAAAAATCAACATGATGGAACAAGTGTTAGATATTCCCGCCCAAGAGGTGATCTCTAAAGATAATGCCAATGTTGTGATTGATGCCGTGTGCTTTGTACAAGTGATAGATGCCGCAAAAGCCGCTTATGAGGTAAGTGAACTACAACACGCCATTCGAAATTTAACACTGACTAACATGCGTACAGTGCTAGGCTCAATGGAGCTCGATGAAATGCTTAGCCAGCGTGACATGATCAACACAAAACTGCTCTCTATCGTTGACCAAGCCACTAACCCATGGGGAGTTAAAGTCACTCGTATCGAGATAAAAGATGTTCAGCCACCAGCCGATCTAACTGCAGCAATGAATGCGCAGATGAAGGCTGAGCGTAATAAGCGGGCAGACATTCTAGAAGCAGAAGGGGTACGCCAAGCTCAAATTTTACGTGCAGAAGGCCAAAAGCAGTCTGAAATATTAAAGGCGGAAGGTGAAAAACAAGCAGCAATTTTACAAGCCGAGGCTCGTGAACGGGCTGCCGAAGCGGAAGCGAAGGCAACTGAAATGGTGTCAAACGCCATAGCACAAGGCGACATGCAAGCTGTGAATTATTTCATTGCGCAAGGTTATACTGATGCCTTAAAAGCCATTGGCCAAGCAGAAAATGGGAAGATCATCATGCTACCGTTAGAAGCTACGGGGCTAATGGGGTCCGTGGCTGGAATCGCTGAAATGTTCAAGCAACCATCCGTAAAAGATAAGTAGGTAACCAAGTGATAGAACTTATACAACAAATCAATTACTGGCACTGGCTAGCGTTTGGTTTGGTGCTCGTGGCGCTAGAACTATTCGGTACTGCCGGCTATTTTCTTTGGCTCGGTATTTCAGCAGTACTTGTTGGAGTGATTTTCGCCATGTTACCCATCAGCTGGCAGCTGCAGTGGCTAACCTTTGCCAGTTTCTCTTTGATCACCACATGGTTATGGTGGAGAAAACAGTTTAAGTCTGATCATGACAGTGACAAATCGCGCAAACTTAACCAAAAACAGAAACAACTGATTGGACAAACTGCGCGGCTAACAGAAGATGTTCAACAAGGGACGTTTCGCCTAACTCTCGGAGATACCACCTGGACAGCGCAATGCAAGCAAGACATCGCAGCGGGCAGTTTAGTCAAAGTCGTCGAAGTTGATGGCATTGTTTTGATCGTTGAGCCGCAATAAACAAAAGGCGACTATTTGTCGCCTTTTGTTTTACAGCACTGCCCTTTCAAATTATCAATGATTGGGCAATCGCTCCCCTCATCACCAGGGCATTCGTTAATCCATTCTTCCAGTTGTTCTCTAATTAACTCCAATTCGGCGAGTTTTCGTGAAACATGCTGCAGCTTTTCTTTGGCCTTTTCTTTGACTGAAAAGCTGGTTCTAGACGGGTCATTGGCTAAAGCGAGTAAAGACTTACACTCTTCCAAACTGAACCCAACACGTTTGCTACGCGCAATCAGTAAAAGATCATCTACATGCTCTTGTTGATAGTGACGATATCCATTTTCTGACCTTAGCGGAGGGGTAATCAACCCTTTTTCTTCATAGAGTCGAATAGATTTGGCACTCAATCCCGTTAATTGAGCGACTTGGCTAATATTCATGTTAAAAATTCAATGAAAAAGGCATGTTGATAAACATGCCTTTATTACCATGAGAAAGCAAGTCGATTACTATTGATTCAATAACCAGCTTAGAATTTGAGATTTTTCAGATTTATCCGCTTTTTCATACCAGTAAGAAAGCATTTCTAAGGGCTTACTTTCAGTTTTTAGTGCTTGGTTGATAGAAGAGCGATTGACAAAAGCCCAATCTGCAAATGCTTTTTGCTCGCTTACCGATGCTTCAGTAAACCAATATTGAACCATTTCGACTGATTTTGCAGTGCTCGCAGTAACTTCAGCTTGAACCTGCGCTATAGCGGTGGAAGGCTGAGATGCCCCAACTAACACATAATTGGCTTCTTCAATAACCGCTAAAAAATAGGCTTTGGGAACAGAAAATTCCACCTTATTTTTATTCGTAGACGAATTCAATGTAAACACTATTGAGTCATCTGTAGTTTGCTGTATGAATTCTGGTGAAAGTGGAAACTTAAACCACTGCGTTGTAGTACAGTGCTCTGTGCATGTTTCAGCTAATGGACGATAAGTATCTAATTCTAGGTGTTGTGATGAATAGGTAACTGTCTTGAATTGGTCGTAATTCTTAAAGTAAGTAACATTCATATCCACATAAGAACTGTCAATATTCTTTTCGGCCGTTTTAGGGAAATTACCCACATAGTTCAATTCAGATTTTACAATATCGGCACCTAAAAGTGCTTTTGTTTCAGGAGTAATATCTTTCGCTACAACTTGAACATAGTTGTGCCTTTCTTGGATATTTTTTGCGACATCATTAAATGCACTAGAACTGTCTAAATTACTGCATCCAACCGCAACCATAGCAGTTGAAAAAATTATCGAAGCTCTAAATAGATTCATCATAATTATCCTTTATATTCGAGCAAAAACACCGGCACTAGGCCGGTATTTTAATTAATGAAAGGCAATACACGTAAATTAGAAACCGTATTCTAGACCTACACGTACAAATGCTTTCTTATCATCAGCATTGTATGCATCATGCTGGCCTACACGTAAGTAAGGTACAAAACCATTTTTAACATACATTAACTGAGCTGACAAAACTTCATCAGCATCATCTTGTTCTACACCTGCAATTTCCGATTCAAGGTTAGCGGCATAGCCTACTTTAACACCCCAAGGCCCATTCCAGTATTGAGCAATGATTGAATATTGACCTTGCTCTGCTTCTTTTCCTACATAAGCGGCATGCTTAGATTCGCCTTCATTGTACTTATAAGCACCAGCTAAACCAAAACCAGCGGGTAAAGGTAGTTCAAAACCAACAATATATGCAGTTGAATCAATATCACTGCCACCATATTTTGCGTTGGACTCAAAACCACCATGAACAGTCACAATATCAGCCACATTATAGTGAACAGCGGCACCAACATGGTTCGAATCTTTTGTACCTACATCACCACGCCCTACAGAAACATTAAATGTAAAACCACTGAAAGAAGGAGAATCATAACGAGCAATATCGCCTTTACGATCATAGTGAGCTTTTACATCCCCACCCCAGTCGAATACACGACCTAGACCTGGGTTAGAGTATGGCCAGTCAACGATTTCATACAAAGGTGTCAGCATACGGCCAAAACGCACTTTACCCCAATCACCCTGTAGACCAAGGAAAGTATCACGAGCACCGAGAGTACTACCTTTACCGTCTTCACCAACATAACCAGATTCGATTTGCATAAAAACATTTACATTATCGAACATATCTTTGCTAGCGCGAAAACCAATTCGTGATTCATTTTCGTAGTCGTAGCCATTGCTATCTTCTTGATAAAATACTGAAATTGCCGCGACACCATAAGCTTGAACATTGAAATCAGAAAGAACACCAATCTGGCCTGTCTCTTCTGCTGCGAAAGCACCAGTTGAAGCGATTGCTACTGCTGCACCTAGCAGAGTACGTTTAAACATTTTGTCCATGGAAAAAACTCCTAAAAATGGATATAGCTGCTTTTTATATTTCTCACCTTAAGTTGGCCGCCGAAGGGAGAAATCATTTCCTATGTTGAAAACCTAAATTAACCTTTAACTTTTGATTTTCTATTTCCTGCATACACACCGTGTATCCATGCTTAGTAGACTAACTTCGCAGCAAAAAACATCAACGAGAACTTAATTTTTATCTAAAAAAATATGAGCCACAGCAAACTTTAGCCAAGTAAGAGATCGAGATCTAATAAATAGTAAAACCCGAACACGAAAAAAATAAAAGATATAAAAAACAATACGTTGAGTGTTTTTCCATTTCAATTAACTTGAAGTGGCTCGCAATAATTACGAGAAAGTAGAGGAGAGCATTTTTAGTAACAATGGATAAAAGCACAATAATGTAAGAATTAAAACAAAAAGGCAGAATGCTTTTTTTTATAAAAAATTAAGCCTCAATTAGAAAAATTGAGGCTTAATTACATACAGGGAGAAAATAAAAGGCTAGGCATTCATCATGGAGAGTAAATCTTGCTCAGTGCGAATTTCAATGCCAAGTTCTTGTGCTTTGGCCAGCTTAGAGCCTGCCGCTTCACCGGCAAATAATATATCTGTGTTTTTGGAAACACTGCCAGTCACTTTTGCCCCCAGAGCTTGCAGAGCAGCCTTGGCATCACTTCTTGACAACTGAGATAAACTCCCCGTCAATACAACAACCTTACCTAAAAGTGGTTGAACGCTATCCTCACTCGGCTTTACAACACTTGGCCACTGAATACCTAACTCCATTAATTCTTCAATGACTTTTTTGTTTTTATCTTGCTCAAAAAAAGAAGTGATGTGACTCGCAACAACTACACCTACATCTTGAACTTCAAGTAGCTCATCAAATGTCGCTTGGCTGATATTGTCTAAAGTTTCAAAATGCAGAGCTAAATTTGCAGCCGTGGCCTCCCCTACTTCACGAATACCGAGAGAATACAAAAAGCGAGCGAGAGTGGTGAGTTTTGATTTTTCTAAAGCATTGACAATATTTTGCGCCGATTTGGGACCCATGCGTTCTAAAATAGTCAATTGCCCCGCTTTGAGTCGAAAAAGGTCGGCGGGTGTTTTTACCATCTCTTTATCAACCAACTGCTCAATGACTTTAACACCTAATCCATCAACATCTAGCGCTTTACGTGATACGAAATGTTTAAGCGCTTCTTTACGCTGGGCCTGACAAACTAAGCCACCAGTACAGCGAGCCACCGCTTCACCTTCAACGCGTTCAATCTCTGAATTGCATACTGGGCAATGGCTGGGAAAAATAATATCTCTTGCTGATGTAGGACGTCGGTCTAAAACAACGGAAACGACTTGCGGGATCACGTCCCCCGCACGACGAATCGTGACACTATCACCGATTTTGACTCCCAAACGTTCAATTTCATCGGCATTGTGTAACGTGGCATTACTAACGGTAACCCCACCCACAAAAATAGGTTCTAGTTTAGCCACTGGTGTAATCGCGCCGGTTCGTCCTACTTGGAACTCAACATCATTAAGTACCGTAATCTCTTCTTGCGCAGGGAATTTATACGCAATCGCCCATCGTGGTGCTCGAGCAACAAAGCCCAATTGTTGCTGAGCTTGGATATCATCCACTTTGATGACCACGCCATCAATCTCGTAAGCTAACTGCTCACGACGGGTTAAAATACTTTGATAATAGCTTTTAACTTCATCGAGCGAATTCACCAAGCGTGTCTCAGGACACATAGGCAAACCCCACGCTTTTAATTGCAAAAAGCGTTGATAGTGGCTCAGTGCCAATTCAGCCCCCTCCACAACCCCCACGCTGTAAGCATAAAAATTAAGCGGGCGTTTTGCCGTAATTTTGGAGTCTAACTGCCTTAAACTGCCTGCCGCAGCATTTCTAGGGTTAACAAAAGTTTTATCACCCGTTTTTAGCGCTTGCTGATTCAAACGTTCAAAACCAGCTTTGGGCATAAAGACTTCTCCACGCACTTCTAGGCGAGTAGGCCACCCTTCCCCCTGTAATTTCAGAGGAATCGCGCTGATAGTTCTGACATTCTCAGTAATGTTTTCTCCTGTCGTACCATCGCCACGCGTTGCAGCTTGGATCAAAACACCATTTTCATACAATAAACTTACCGCTAAACCATCTAGCTTAGGTTCACAGCAAAACGCATCTAGCTCAGTCGTAGCTAAGCGGTCTTGTATGCGCTTGTGGAAAGCATCCAACTCATCATCATCGAACGCATTATCCAAAGATAGCATCGGTATTTCATGTTTAACTTGCTCAAATCCATCAAGAGGCTTACCACCGACTCGCTGGCTTGGTGAGTCTAAAGTAATGAGTTCAGGATGTTGAGCTTCCAACTCAAGTAACTCACGCATAAGCCGGTCATACTCTGCATCTGGAATTTCAGGGCTATCTTCAACGTAGTAACGTACCGAATGGTAGTGAAGCGTTTCACGTAACTGATTTAATTGGTTTTGAATTGTTTGAGTCATAATTCTCTCGGATCATGAAAAAAGGCTCCGACGAGGAGCCCTTAGTGGTCTGTTTTTTATTTACGCGCTACGAGCGTTTTTAAATTCCTGTATCTGACGACGATATGCTGCTAAGCGGTCTGGAGTCATCAGGTTACGAGCGTCATCAAGCACATTACCGCCAAGATCATCGGCAATTTGTTGCGCGGTTTTGAGCATCAATTTAAAGTTTTGGTCCGCTTCACCGTAGCATGGCAGAGTCATGAAAAATGAAATACCTTGTGTAGTGAAATCAGCAGGATCATTATGCTCCAGTGTGCCTGGTTGCATCATATTAGCAACACTAAATAATACTTTACCTGTCCCTGAAAGATCAGCGTGACGGTGGAATATATCCATATCACCGTAGAGCAAGCCATTTTGCTGCATACTATCAAAAAGCTTAGTACCGACGAAAGGTTCATTTGCTGCGCAATGTACATTAAGTACTAGCACTTCCATATCTGCGGGTTGTTCTTCTGCAACTGCAACTTCAACTTCTTGGCTCTCTTGCTCAACGTGAGCAGTGTCTTGAACAATAACCGGTTGCGGAGCTTCTGATACAGAAATTGAAGGAATATCCTCAATCTCATCAACAGTATCTACTGCAACCATCTTTTCAGGATAACCATCAATTAATGGATCAACTGTTTCACTGAAGTCAGGCTCTTTGCGTTCTTTTCGGATAATCTCAAAATCATCTTCTGGAGCAAACGAACGTTGCGGTGAAGAGACGGAATCATCGTGATCAACATCGATTTTCCCGAGAGGCTTGTCGCCAAACTTCGATTTCCCTTCTTTCTTACTGGTCCAAAGGCCGTGGAACAGTAGAGCGGCTATCGCTAGCGCGCCAACAATGATGAGTACGAATCTCAATTCCTGCATTTTTCACTCTCAGTTTCTCGATGTATTGTTGTTCGTTGCTGTATATCGCTGAACTGAACGTATCACCAAGGTGGATTATTCGGTCTATTCAGGTACTTTACCAAAACTTAGTACCGATTTAGAACAACTTAATGTGAGAAGTTCCATACATGATGTGATTTTCACCACGCTTTTCTTCTTCGATAGGTTGAGTAGAATAGCTTTCACGCTATTAATTGATAAAATTTTGTATTGGAAATGATATGACACATCAGCAACGCTCTGGCTTTGGTTACTTCTTCTTTGGGCTTGAACTGGCTCTTACCCCGGGAATTCGTCGTTTTGTTTTACTCCCTTTACTCACCAATATTATTTTGGTTGGTGGTGCACTTTTTTATCTATTCAGCCACTTGGATACTTGGATTACCCAGTTAATCGGCCAAATACCAGGCTTCTTATCTTGGCTAAGTTATATCCTCTGGCCATTATTAGCGATTACTATCCTAGCTACGTTTTCATACTTTTTTAGCACGCTAGCGAACTTTATCGCGGCTCCGTTTAATGGTTTACTTGCTGAAAAAGTAGAAGAAAAGCTTATTGGCGCCCCCGTTAATGATGATGGCTTGATGTCTGTCATCAAAGATGTGCCAAGAGTTATTGCTCGAGAATGGCGTAAGTTACTTTATACGCTACCAAAAGCGATTGGCTTATTTTTATTGTTGTTGATCCCAGCGTTAGGACAAACCGTCGGCCCCCTACTATGGTTTATGTTCACCGCTTGGATGTTGGCCGTGCAGTATTGTGACTACCCCTTCGACAACCATAAAATCAGCTTTGATCAAATGAGACACAATTTGAAACAAAAACAGGGTAAAGCCTATAGCTTTGGTATTTTGGTGTCGGTGTTTACGACTATTCCTATTCTTAACTTAATTGTTATGCCTGTTGCAGTTTGTGGTGCAACCGCTATGTGGGTTGCCGAATTTAAGAATAAACTATGCTAAAACAAGCTCCAATCGAGATAGATTGGTTTACCTAACCCTCTAAACACCTTGGAGTTGCACTTAAGTGAGAGCTCATTTGCATACGCAAGCTATGTGATTGAGGAATCAACGTCGTCGCAACTTCAAGTAGGAAGGATATATAACTTATAACTTTTTAATCCTTCTACGTTTCAGGGTTAACACATATCCTTCTTTCTGTATCCACTCACGTGTCCTACTTATCTAACAGACACGATTAACGTGTGTAATAAAGGAATATCGCAATGAGCAAAATCTACGAAGACAACTCTTTAACTATTGGTAACACACCTTTAGTTCGCCTAAACAAAGTCAGTAATGGCAAAGTGCTTGCTAAAATTGAAGCTCGCAACCCTAGCTTCAGTGTTAAATGTCGTATTGGCGCGAATATGATTTGGGAAGCGGAGAAAGCAGGTACTCTTAAACCTGGTGTTGAACTAGTAGAACCAACCAGTGGTAACACCGGCGTTGCCCTTGCGTTTGTTGCGGCAGCCCGCGGTTATAAACTGACCTTAACTATGCCAGAATCAATGAGCTTAGAGCGCCGCAAATTATTGAAAGCTTTAGGTGCAAACTTAGAATTAACCGAAGCTGCAAAAGGTATGAAAGGCGCGATCGCTAGAGCCGAAGAAATCGTGGCAAGTAACCCAGAGAAATTCTTGCTGCTGCAACAATTCAATAACCCTGCAAACCCACAAATTCACGAAAAAACCACAGGTCCTGAAATTTGGGATGCAACCGACGGTGAAATTGATGTATTTGTCGCAGGTGTGGGCACAGGCGGCACATTGACTGGAACAAGTCGTTACATAAAAGGTGAAAAAGGCAAAGCGATTATCTCTGTTGCCGTTGAACCTGCCGAGTCACCGGTCATAGCACAAGCGATTGCAGGTGAAGAAATCAAGCCGGCTCCACATAAAATCCAAGGTATCGGCGCTGGTTTCATTCCAGGAAACTTAGATTTATCTCTAATTGACCGTGTTGAACCTGTCACTTCTGACGAAGCGATTGCTATGGCACGACGTCTTATGGAAGAGGAAGGTATTCTCGCTGGAATTTCGTCTGGAGCTGCTGTTGTCGCGGCCAATAGATTAGCAGAACTACCTGAATTTACTGGAAAAACTATTGTTACCATACTCCCAAGTTCTGGTGAGCGTTATCTAAGCACCGCACTATTTGCCGGTATATTTACCGAGAAAGAGAACCAGCAGTAATATGTGGTCAAATCAATTTTTCGTTTAAAAAAGCCCCGTTCAGGGGCTTTTTTGTTGATCCCTGCCTCTCCTTTGGTAATATCAGCAATGTTTTATTTTAAGCTTCAAAATAAAGAAGTCAGAAACGTATTTCAGAACAATGGCGAACGACAACATAGATTGAAATCGCGATTGTACTATTTTAGACCAGTATCAGTTCTGACACGCAAACGACGTCGATGCACTAGCAGAATCGTCAATTAGCGGTTAAGCTGTTCTGGTTGAGAAACTAACAAAAAATAAATCAATTGGGGTATATAACATGTACGAGAAGCAAGTAGAAATCACTGCAGAAAACGGTCTTCACACGCGTCCTGCTGCGCAATTCGTTAAAGAAGCGAAAGCATTCGATGCTGACATCACTGTGACTTCTAATGGCAAAAGCGCAAGTGCTAAAAGCCTTTTCAAACTTCAAACACTAGGCCTAGTAAAAGGCACTGTTGTGACTATTTCTGCTGAAGGCCCTCAAGCTCAGCAAGCGGTAGATCACCTAGTAGCTCTAATGGACCAACTACACTAATCCGGTCCTCTATTTTCAAAGCCATTTTGTGAAAACAAAGTGGCTTTGTTGGAAATAGACTAAACTTTGGGCTATTAATTATCGTTAGCGCAATAGTACACACCCTCCCGTTTACAGTTGACCAAGTTAAGGTAAGGCTATGATTTCAGGCATCCTAGCATCTCCAGGCATTGCTTTCGGTAAAGCACTGCTACTTCAAGAAGATGAAATTGTCCTAAATACTCACTCTATTTCAGAAGCTCAAGTAGAAGACCAAGTTAAGTGTTTTTATGATGCACGTAACAAATCTTCTGCTCAGTTAGAAGTGATTAAACAAAAAGCACTTGAAACGTTTGGTGAAGAAAAAGAAGCCATCTTCGAAGGCCACATCATGTTGCTTGAAGATGAAGAGCTAGAAGAAGAGATTTTAGCACTCATCAAAAATGACAAAATGCATGCAGATAACGCGATCTATACCGTGATCGAAGAACAAGCTGCTGCACTCGAGTCTCTTGATGACGAGTACTTAAAAGAACGTGCAACAGATATCCGTGATATCGGCTCTCGCTTCGTTAAGAATGCTCTTGGTATCAATATCGTTTCACTTAGCGATATCAACGAAGAAGTTATTCTTGTTGCTTACGATCTAACACCATCTGAAACTGCACAAATCAACCTTGATTACGTGTTGGGCTTTGCTTGTGATATTGGTGGTCGTACATCTCACACTTCAATTATGGCTCGTTCACTTGAACTTCCAGCGATTGTTGGTACTAACGACATCACTAAAAAAGTGAAAAATGGCGATATGCTTGTTCTTGATGCTATGAACAACAAAATCATCATTAATCCTTCAGAAGCACAGCTTGAAGAAGCGAAAAAAATTCGTGATGACTTTGCCGCTGAAAAAGAAGAGCTAGCAAAACTTAAAGACCTCCCTGCTATTACACTAGACGGACATCAAGTTGAAGTGTGCGGTAACATCGGTACCGTAAAAGACTGCGATGGTATCTTACGTAATGGTGGTGAAGGCGTCGGTCTATACCGAACTGAATTCCTATTCATGGATCGTGATGCCCTACCAACTGAAGATGAGCAATACCAAGCTTATAAAGAAGTTGCAGAAGCAATGCACGGTGAAGCGGTTATTATCCGTACCATGGATATTGGTGGTGATAAAGATCTGCCATACATGGATCTACCAAAAGAGATGAACCCATTCTTGGGTTGGCGTGCCGTTCGCATTAGCCTAGATCGCCGTGAAATTCTCCGCGATCAACTACGTGGTATTCTACGTGCATCTGCACACGGCAAACTACGCATCATGTTCCCAATGATCATCTCTGTTGAAGAGATTCGTGAACTTAAGAGCGCAATCGAAGAGTACAAAGCAGAACTGCGTGCTGAAGGTCTTGCTTTCGACGAGAATATCGAAATCGGCGTCATGGTTGAAACACCAGCTGCCGCAGCTATCGCTCATCACTTAGCGAAAGAAGTGTCATTCTTCTCTATCGGTACTAACGATTTGACTCAGTACACGTTAGCGGTTGACCGTGGTAACGAGATGATTTCTCATCTTTACAATCCACTATCACCAGCAGTACTGACGGTGATTAAACAAGTTATCGATGCATCTCATGCTGAAGGCAAGTGGACTGGTATGTGTGGCGAGCTCGCAGGTGATGAACGCGCAACGCTTCTGCTACTAGGCATGGGACTTGACGAGTTCTCTATGAGCGGTATTTCTATCCCGACAGTGAAGAAAGTCATTCGTAATTCAAACTTTGCAGACGTGAAAGCAATGGCTGAAGAAGCACTTTCTCTTCCAACTGCTGCAGAGATTGAAGCTTGCGTAGACAAATTCATCGCAGAGAAAACTCAATAATCTGCCGATACCAATGACCTAGACGACTAAAAGTAGTCGTCTAATCTCAATGATTGGTATACTATAAATCGACAGAATTAAACTAAACGTTAGGAGCATGACACAATGGGTCTGTTTGACAAACTTAAAAAGCTAGTATCTGACGACAGCGCTGATGCGGGTGCAATCGAAATCATCGCACCTCTTTCTGGTGAAATCGTAAATATTGAAGATGTGCCAGATGTTGTTTTCGCTGAGAAAATCGTTGGTGATGGTATTGCCATCAAACCATCTGGTAATAAGATGGTAGCTCCTGTAAATGGTACTATCGGTAAAATCTTCGAAACAAACCACGCATTCTCAATCGAGTCTGACGATGGTGTTGAGCTATTTGTTCACTTCGGTATCGATACTGTTGAACTGAAAGGCGAAGGCTTCACTCGCATTGCACAAGAAGGCCAAGCTGTTAAAGCTGGCGATACTGTAATCGAATTCGATCTAGCGCTTTTAGAAGAGAAAGCAAAATCAACTTTGACTCCAGTTGTTATCTCTAACATGGACGAAATCAAAGAGTTGAACAAACTTTCTGGTTCTGTAACTGTAGGTGAAACTCCAGTTCTACGCGTAACTAAGTAACCCTATTGGTTATCGTCATTGTTATGTAAAAAAACGCTGCTTTTGAGCAGCGTTTTTTATTGTATTCAATTCATGACATCTTGGACCTAAATTCACTCTGTTGATGCCATACCCAAACTACTTGAAGTTGCAGGTAGGCGGCAAGTGAGTTTATCCCCATGAGCATAGATAAACTATGTGATTGGGGTGAACGAATGTAGCCAACACCGCTGCAGCTTCAAGTGGGAAGGGTATATACAGCCTAAAGCCCTAAAGCGTACTTCAACACTTGGCCTTTAACTGGACCTGAGTGTTCTGCCAACTTCAATACCGCATTACGAAGCAGCTTAACTGGCGGAACTTGGTTACTGAATGTCTTATAAAACAGATCCATTCCCGTTTGCATCAACAAGTTATCTGGGTAACGTCGACATTGATACTCATACAGCAAGTCATCAGACAATCGAGCTTTTCCTTCAGTAACATTCAATAATACCTTGGCATCTTTCAAACCAAGATTCACCCCTTGCCCTGCTAACGGGTTGATAGTGTGCGCCGCATCACCGACCACAACACATTGTCGTTTTGAGTATTGCTGAGCATGACGCCGAGTAAGAGGAAACGCCCCCCACTTCAACACCTTGATATCACCTAGCTCTTGTGGAAAGTGAGATAATATTTCACCTCTGAGCGCGTCTGCGTCCAAGGCACATAGTTGACGAATGCGCGCTGGAGAGTCATACCAAACCAAAGAAGCTTGCTGACCGAGCAAAGGAAGAAATGAACGAGGTCCTGAAGGAAAAAACTGCTGCCAGGTAATATCTTGTTGAGGCATTTCGGTTTCCACATTGATAAGCATGCATTGTTGGCGATAGTCCCAAGCCGTAACACCAATATGAGCAAGTTGGCGCACCTTGGAGTTGGCCCCATCAGCACCGACCACCCATTGAGCTTTGAGTGATTTTCCTGACTGCAAATGCACAGTGTTAAGCTCATCAAAATCAATACGTTCTAGCTTCTCAGGGCAAAGTAATGTTAGGTTTGGATAGTGTTCGAACTGTTGCCATAACCCCAACTGTATGAGTCTATTTTCAACCATATAACCAAGCTGTGGTAAGGCTAAATCCTCGCTATTAAATCGCGTTCGGCATTCAGGGTGCTCCCAGGTTTCTAAACGACGGTATGGGCATGTTCTCATGCGAGCAATAGACTCCCAAGCCCCCAAAGACTCCAATAGCTGAACCGATGTTTGTGAAATAGCAGAAATACGCAGATCAAAGGCTTGCGAAGCATCAAATGCTTCAGGGATGCAACTTTCAATAACCGCGACGGTGCGTCCTTGTTTGGCAAAACCAAGCGCAACAGCAGCACCAACCATGCCACCACCAACGATCACTACGTCAAAATTATCCATTATTTACACTTTTCATTCTGATTTTTAGGCTGTTTTTCATTGTACGTTCCTCAGACATTTTTGCTAATTTTTTTCATCAAAAACCTTATTAAAAACATGGCAAAAACCTAGATACAGCCTTGTATAGAATAGATTTCGCTGGATCACTAGTCAGTGACTTTTTAAAGCAGTACAATACGCGGCTACCGCTGATATGGCGGCTATAATTTGAGCATGGCTCAACGAATTTAGACAAACAAAATGAGCGGAAGTGAGATGAGTAAGAAACTGCTAATTAAAACCTGGGGCTGCCAGATGAATGAATACGATTCATCAAAAATGGCCGACCTGCTTAACGCTGCAAACGGCTATGAGCTAACGGAAGAGCCAGAGGAAGCAGATGTACTATTACTTAACACCTGTTCAATCCGTGAAAAAGCGCAAGAAAAGGTTTTCCACCAACTAGGTCGTTGGAAAACGCTAAAAGATAAAAAACAGGGCGTTGTGATTGGTGTTGGCGGTTGTGTAGCAACACAAGAAGGCGATCATATCCGTGAACGAGCGCCATTCGTTGATGTTATTTTTGGCCCACAAACGCTACACCGTTTGCCAGAAATGATTAAACAATCACAAACCAACGCCGGGCCGGTGATGGATATATCCTTCCCTGAAGTTGAGAAATTTGACTGTCTACCAGAACCAAAAGCAGACGGTGCGACCGCTTTTGTTTCTATCATGGAAGGCTGTTCAAAATATTGCACTTACTGCGTAGTGCCATACACTCGCGGCGAAGAAGTAAGCCGTCCAATGGATGACGTGTTGTACGAAATCGCCCAACTTGCTGAGCAAGGTGTACGTGAAGTCAACCTACTTGGTCAGAATGTTAATGCCTATCGTGGCCCAATGCACGATGGCGAAATCTGCTCTTTTGCAGAACTATTACGTTTGGTCGCTTCGATTGATGGTATTGATCGCATTCGCTTCACAACCAGTCATCCGCTTGAATTTACCGATGACATCATTGCTGTTTATGAAGATACACCAGAGCTAGTGAGCTTCCTGCATCTTCCAGTACAAAGTGGTTCAGACCGAATTTTGACCATGATGAAGCGCCCACACACCGCGATTGAATACAAATCGATCATTCGTAAATTGCGTAAAGCTCGTCCAGATATTCAAATTAGCTCAGACTTCATTGTTGGCTTCCCAGGTGAAAGTGACAAAGATTTCCAAGACACGATGAAGCTAATTAAAGACGTTGATTTCGATATGAGCTTCAGTTTTATTTTTTCTCCACGCCCAGGTACACCTGCTGCTGACTATCCTTGTGATTTGTCTGAAGAAGTTAAAAAAGAGCGCCTGTACGAACTACAACAAACGGTCAATGCGCAAGCCATGCGTTATTCACGTTTGATGCTTGGTACTGAGCAACGCGTTCTAGTTGAAGGCCCATCGAAAAAGAACTTGATGGAACTTCGTGCGCGCACAGAAAATAACCGCGTTGTAAACTTTGAAGGTTCTGCCGATCTCATTGGTCAATTCGTTGATGTGAAGATCGTAGACGTATTTGCTAACTCACTACGTGGTGAATTAGTGCGTACAGAAAAAGATATGGACCTTCGCACCATGATTTCTCCTACTCAAATGATGGCGCAGACTCGTCGTGAAGATGAGCTAGGAGTAGCAACGTTTACACCTTAGGTTTACAATAATTCCATATGGCACCCGGTCCAAATCGGGTGCTATTAAATGGCAAACTGAGAGGCAACATTGAGCAATAAAATTGTGACGCTAGAGATAGATCTAGAACCTTCAGATAACCGCCGCCTTGCCAGTCTGTGCGGTCCATTCGATGACAACATCAAGCATTTAGAGCGCCGTTTAGGTGTCGAAATCAACCATCGCAGCCAGTTTTTCACCATTGTCGGCCAACCTCATACCGCAGCCGCTGCTTTAGATATTATTAAATCTTTATACGTTGATACCGCACCTGTCCACGGTAATATTCCCGACATCGAGCCTGAACAAATCCACTTAGCGATCAAAGAATCAGGCATCCTTGAACAAAACTCGGAAGCGGTCATTGAACATGGTAAAGAAGTGTTCATTAAAACCAAAAAAGGTGTCATAAAACCGCGCACACCGAATCAGGCTCAGTACTTAGTTAACATGGTCACTCATGACATCAGTTTCGGGATTGGGCCAGCCGGTACAGGGAAAACATACTTAGCCGTTGCCGCAGCCGTTGATGCACTTGAACGCCAAGAAATTCGCAGAATTTTGCTGACTCGGCCTGCAGTTGAAGCTGGCGAGAAACTGGGTTTTCTACCGGGAGATCTAAGCCAAAAAGTTGACCCTTATTTGCGACCACTCTACGACGCTTTGTTTGAAATGCTCGGCTTTGAACGAGTAGAAAAGCTGATTGAGCGTAATGTGATTGAAGTGGCTCCGCTCGCTTACATGCGTGGACGCACGCTTAACGACGCTTTTATTATTTTGGATGAAAGCCAAAATACCACCGTTGAACAGATGAAAATGTTTTTGACTCGGATTGGGTTTAATTCTCGCGCCGTGATCACCGGCGATGTCACCCAAATTGACTTACCTCGCGGTGCTCGTTCTGGCCTTAGACATGCCATTGAAGTACTCAATGAAGTCGATGAAATCAGTTTCAACTTCTTCCTTGCCGACGACGTCGTTCGTCACCCAGTCGTAGCACGTATCGTCAACGCCTATGAAAAATGGGAAGCGAAAGATCAAAAAGAACGAAAAGCTAATGAGCAACGTCGACGAGAAGAGCGCGAAGCAAAAGTCGTCGACACGATAAACGCTGAATTGTTAGAAACTGAAAAAACGACTGGTGAACAATGAGTATCGAACTAGATTTACAATTAGCGGTCGAATCAGAACAAGGTTTACCTACTTTTAATGATTTTAGCCAGTGGCTCAATAAAGCGGTAACACCATTTCAGACTCAAGCAGAAGTGACCATTCGTGTGGTTGATGTCCAAGAAAGTCAGCAACTCAATCGCGAATACCGTGGAAAAGATAAGCCAACCAACGTGCTTTCTTTCCCTTTTGAAGCACCGCCGGGAATGGAAATCGATTTGCTCGGTGACCTCGTTATTTGTCGCCAAGTGGTAGAACAAGAAGCCCAAGAGCAAAACAAGCCATTGATGGCACACTGGGCGCATATGGTTGTACACGGCAGCCTGCATCTGTTAGGTTATGATCATATCGAAGATGACGAAGCTGAAGAGATGGAGTCTCTCGAAACAGAAATCATGCTTGATATGGGCTTTGAAGACCCATACATTGCAGAAAAAGAATAGCTTAAAAGCAAGAGCTTTAAAGCTGTACCTGACTGGCAGGTACAAATATGTGTGCTATCACACATCTGATAGCGTGAATAATTAGAGAAACAATGAACGAAGATAACCCCCAGAATTCTGAAGGTCCGAGTAGAAAGTCCTTCTTTGAACGCCTAGGCCAATTATTTCAAGGTGAGCCAAAAGATCGCCAAGAGCTTGTAGATGTCATCCGCGACTCCGAAATAAATGACCTAATCGACCATGACACCCGTGATATGTTGGAAGGTGTGATGGAGATTTCTGAGATGCGCGTGCGAGATATTATGATCCCACGCTCACAAATGGTCACTGTTGATAAAAATGCTAACTTGGATGCTTTAATTGCGCTGATTACAGACGCTCAGCACTCACGTTATCCGATTATCAGTGAAGACAAAGACCATGTTGAAGGTATTCTACTTGCGAAGGACTTACTTAAATATTTGGGTTCAGAAAGCGCACCATTTGACATTTTAGAAGTGATTCGCCCAGCCGTGGTTGTGCCGGAAAGTAAGCGAGTTGACCGATTGCTGAAAGAGTTTCGTGAAGAACGTTACCATATGGCGATCGTCGTTGATGAATTTGGTGGGGTATCTGGTCTTGTAACCATTGAAGATATTTTGGAAGAAATCGTTGGCGACATTGAAGACGAGTTCGATGACGAAGAACAGCTTGATATTCGTAAGCTCAGCAAGCATACATTTGCGGTTAAAGCACTAACAACCATTGAAGACTTTAATGATGCTTTTGGCTCTAACTTCAGTGATGAAGAAGTCGATACCGTAGGTGGACTAGTCATGACTGCATTTGGTCATTTGCCGAGCCGTGGTGAAGTGGTTGAGATCGAAAACTATAGTTTCAAAGTCACTGCAGCAGACAGCCGTAGAGTTGTTCAACTACAAGTCACCATCCCTGATCTTGAAACTCTTCCTGTCACCACAGAAGAATAACCAATATCCATTCTTACTGAAGTAAGTACATTAGAATGACAAAAGATGATTAAAGCATTTATTCATCGCCTAAAGCGGCCGTTAGCGGCCGCTTTTATTGGCGTATTAACCCCTTTAGCTTTTGCTCCCTACCAATTTTGGCCACTTGCCATCATCAGCCCCGTACTCTTGTTACTACTGATTAACCAACAATCAACTAGAAAAGCCACCGTAATAGGCTATGCATGGGGGTTAGGTTTCTTCGCCTTTGGTATCAGTTGGGTACACGTCAGCATCGACACATTTGGCGGTATGCCAAAAATCGCTAGCCTATTTTTAATGTCACTATTGGTCGGATATTTAGCAGTCTACACTGGGTTATTTGCCGGTCTTTTAAACCGTTTTTTCCCGAAAAATAATCTCACTCGCTTTTTCTTAGCCGCGCCAGCACTTTGGTTACTCACCGACTGGTTAAGAGGTTGGGTGATGACCGGATTTCCTTGGCTGTGGTTAGGCTATAGCCAAATCGATAGCCCCCTGGCCAGCTTTGCCCCATTAGGGGGTGTCGAGCTCATCACTTTGCTCGTTATCATGTGTTCCAGTGCTATCGCGATGACGTTGCTTCAACGAGCATGGGCGCTGCTACTTATTCCTGCGGTTATCTTTACCACTGGTTTTGGCTTAAGAAATATTGATTGGGTAACACTAGACCCTAGCTCAACCACCAAAATTGCACTTATCCAGGGTAATATCAACCAAGCCGTCAAATGGCACCCCAACCAACGTTGGCCAACCATTATGAAATATACCGACCTCAGCCGTGAAAACTGGGATGCGGATATTATCATTTGGCCAGAAGCGGCCATTCCAGCTTTCGAATTTGAGATCCCCTCTTTTCTGCATAACCTTGATAGCGCAGCAAAGATGAATAACAGCGCAATCATTACTGGTATATTGAACCAAGGACCTGAGAAAGAATTTTATAACAGCATACTGACGCTTGGTGAAACGCCTTATGGTGATTACACCTATGACCCAACCCTGCGCTATCACAAATATCACCTACTGCCCTTTGGTGAATTTGTCCCCTTTGAAAAATTCTTAAGGCCCATTGCTCCGTTTTTTAACTTACCAATGTCGTCTTTTCATCGCGGAGAGTATGTTCAACCTAATATCATAGCGAATGGGAAACACCTCACTCCTGCGCTCTGTTATGAGATCATTTTTAGTGAGCAAGTACGAGCAAACGTCACAGACGATACCGATTTTATCTTAACACTATCAAACGATGCTTGGTTCGGTCGATCTATTGGGCCATTACAGCATATGGAGATCGCCAGAATGCGCGCTCTTGAGCTAGGGAAGCCGTTAATACGTTCAACCAATAACGGCGTCACAGCGGTCACGGATCATAAGGGTAACATCCTCAAACAACTGCCTCAGTTTGAAACTGGCGTACTTAAAACAGAGCTGACCTCAACAACAGGTCATACCCCTTATCGAACCATTGGAACTTGGCCTTTGTATATTTGGGTCTTCTTAAGCTTACTTTGTGGGTGGCGATGGAAGAGCTAATAGTGCTCAGTTAAAATAAAACAAAGGCGCTTAGTGCGCCTTTGAAATCACAGATAGCCAAAGCACGTCACTATTATGGTTTTAATGGCAACCTGGTAAAGGCAGTTTTCCCACATTGGATACAAGCTACAATTTCCGTTGGATGGTTGTATTCCGTTTTGTGCCCACAATGGTCGCAAACTAATACTCCTAAACCAATCATCTCACCTGCCTGATATAAACCTTGCCGTTCTAAGTCTTGAAATAGCTCAACCCATTCCACTTTCGTACGATCAGTAATATCTAGCAATCCTTGCCAAATTGAGTTTGTGATCATCAACGAAAACGGGCTACTTCGACTCTCTTCAAAATTATCCGCGAACTCTTTCAAATCAGCTTTAACGTAAGCCGAAATCAACGCCAACTCATCTTTGGTCATATCGTTCGCTGCATCAACAACTTTGCCCGATGTATGCAAAACATTTGATACTTCATCTGGGCTATGTTTGAGTGTTTCTATCACATCATCAACAATCTCTTCATAACTCGCTTTACGTTTTGGCATTAGTGACCTCCATCAAACTAGATTGGCTATTGTTGTGTACCCTTGCTTTAGGTATTCTATGTCGATCAATTAGAATCTGTTCTAACCGAACTCACAAATTCCAAGATAACCGGATATCATCGATGCAAGAGCAATATAACCCGCAAGATATTGAACAAAAAGTTCAGCAGCACTGGGATGACAACAAGACCTTTGTGGTAAGTGAAGACCCAAATAAAGAAAAATTCTACTGTCTCTCTATGTTTCCTTACCCAAGTGGTCGACTGCACATGGGTCACGTGCGCAACTATACCATCGGTGATGTAGTCTCTCGCTTCCAACGCCTGCAAGGCAAAAATGTAATGCAGCCAATTGGCTGGGATGCTTTTGGCCTTCCGGCAGAAAATGCCGCAGTAAAAAACAAAACTGCGCCAGCTCCGTGGACTTATGAAAACATTGAGTACATGAAAAATCAGCTTAAGCTTCTTGGCTTTGGTTATGATTGGAGCCGTGAATTCGCAACATGTACTCCTGAATACTATCGTTGGGAACAAGAGTTCTTCACTAAGCTTTACGAACAAGGCCTTGTTTACAAAAAGACCTCGTCAGTGAACTGGTGTCCAAATGACCAAACAGTACTTGCTAATGAGCAAGTGGAAGATGGCTGTTGTTGGCGTTGTGATACCCCTGTGGAACAAAAAGAGATCCCACAGTGGTTCATCAAAATCACGGCTTACGCACAAGAGCTATTGGACGATCTCGACAAACTTGACGGTTGGCCTGAAATGGTTAAAACCATGCAACGTAACTGGATTGGCCGCTCTGAAGGTGTTGAGCTTAAGTTTGCCGTTCAGGATCATTCAGATCTTGAAGTGTATACCACGCGTCCAGACACATTAATGGGTGTAACCTACGTGGGTATCGCTGCGGGTCACCCGCTAGCGACTATTGCAGCTCAAAATAACCCAGCATTAGCCGCATTCATCGACGAATGTAAAAATACAAAAGTAGCTGAAGCAGAACTGGCTACGATGGAAAAGAAAGGTATGGATACAGGCTTAACCGCTATCCATCCGCTCAATGGGCGTGAAGTACCTATCTATATCGCAAACTTTGTGTTGATGGATTACGGCACTGGCGCAGTGATGGCTGTACCCGCTCATGATCAGCGTGACTATGAGTTCGCCACTAAATACGGCTTAGATATCATTCCAGTGATCAAACCTGAAGATGGTTCTGATGTGGATGTATCAGAAGCCGCTTATACAGAAAAAGGGGTTCTGTTTGATTCAGGTGAATTTGATGGCCTTAATTTCCAAGCAGCATTTGATGCAATCTCAGCCAAACTAGAAACTGAAGGAAAAGGCAAGAAGACTGTTAACTTCCGTCTACGTGACTGGGGCGTATCTCGTCAACGTTACTGGGGTGCACCAATCCCAATGGTGACGACTGAAGATGGCCAAGTTCATTCAGTACCAGCGGATCAACTGCCAGTCATTCTTCCTGAAGATGTAGTTATGGACGGGGTTACAAGCCCAATCAAAGCCGATAAAGAGTGGGCAAAAACCACCTTCAATGGTGAACCAGCACTGCGTGAGACCGATACTTTCGATACCTTTATGGAGTCGTCTTGGTACTACGCTCGCTACTGTTCACCACAAGCAGACGATATTCTAGACCCAGCAAAAGCTAACTACTGGTTACCGGTGGATCAATACATCGGTGGTATTGAACACGCGTGCATGCACTTACTGTACTCACGCTTCTTCCACAAACTTTTGCGTGATGCTGGTTACGTCACTTCTGACGAACCATTCAAGCAACTATTGTGTCAAGGTATGGTGCTTGCGGATGCTTTCTATCATACCAATGAGAAAGGCACTAAAGAATGGATAGCACCGACGGATGTGAAAGTTGACCGTGATGGTAAAGGTCGTATCACACAAGCAATTGATAACCAAGGCCGTAGCGTTGAGCACTCAGGCATGATCAAAATGTCTAAGTCAAAAAACAACGGTATTGATCCACAAGAGATGGTTGACAAATACGGTGCTGATACAGTTCGTCTATTTATGATGTTTGCTTCTCCTGCTGATATGACATTGGAATGGCAAGAGTCTGGCGTTGAAGGCGCAAACCGTTTCCTAAAACGTGTTTGGAAATTGGTTGGTGAACACACAGCAAAAGGTGCAGCAGAAGCGGTTGACGCCGCAACACTTTCTGGTGAGCAAAAAGCGCTTCGTCGTGAAGTACATAAAACCATTGCGAAAGTGACTGATGATATTGCTCGTCGACAAACTTTCAATACAGCAATCGCAGCTATCATGGAGCTAATGAATAAGCTGACAAAAGCACCACAAGAGTCAGCACAAGATCGCGCTATTCTTGATGAAGCCATGAAAGCGGTAGTAAGCATGCTTTACCCAATCACTCCACACATCTGTTTTGAAATGTGGAATGCGCTCGGTGAATCAAATGTAGATAACGCTACTTGGCCCACTTACGATGAATCAGCACTAGTCGAAGATGAAAAACTGATTGTATTGCAAGTCAACGGCAAGCTACGTGGCAAACTGACTGTTGCCGCAGACGCAACCAAGGATCAGGTTGAAACACTTGGTTTAGCGGATGAAAACGTAATGAAATTTACCGATGGATTGACGATTCGTAAAGTAATCTACGTACCCGGTAAATTGCTCAACATCGTAGCAAACTAAGACATTATCACGGTAATGGATTAGCTTGTTATAAGTGCAAATTAAACAGGGTGGCTCGCTACCCTGTTTACTTATTTTAGTTTATCTGACTACATAATATTTCCTCTCCAGTAATGCTCTTAAGCAAGTAACCTGATGAGGTAAACTAAAATAAGTAAACAACATATGAGAATTTAAATCTAATGCGCCTTATCCCTTCTTCCTCATTGAAGTTAATCTCTGTACTCGCATTGACGACTCTACTTTCAGCGTGTGGTTTTCATCTTCGTGGCGATTACTCGGTGCCCGAAGAGTTGCACAGAATGTCATTAACCAGTTATGACCAATACAGCACCTTTACCCGTATGGTGAAAAACCAACTGCGCGTGACTGAAATTGAGCTAGTCTCACCAGCAAAAGATGTACCTAATTTACACCTACTTAGTGAAAGCGTGGGAGAACGGACGCTTTCTTTATATCAAAACACTCGCGCGGCTGAAAAAGAGTTAACGTTTAACGCCTCTTACCGCGTGACTGTCCCTGATGTAGGAACAAAAGTGTTTTCGACCAGCGTTACCCGCAGCTATCTAGATAACCCATTGACAGCACTCGCTAAATCCGTAGAGCGCGATATGATCGAAGATGAAATGCGTAAAGTTGCCGCCAGCCAAATCTTACGTCAAATGGCTCGTTTAAAAGCCAACATTGCGGCCAGTGAGATGATGCTTGAAGCGCAAGAAAACGAAGAAATGCAAACCATCGAGAAGCAGTACGATATACAAACGATTGAAGGCGAATTAGCCCCAACCAATCAATCAAACTAGGTCGTAGTAATGAGAATATTTGCTGACAAATTGGCTGATCATCTAAATAAGCAACTAGTGAACATCTATTTGTTGTTTGGCAACGAGCCGCTTTTGTTACAAGAATCTCGCCTTGCTATTCAAAAAAAAGCTCAGCAGCATGGCTTTGAAGAACGCCACCGCTTTGCTGCTGATTCCAATTTAAATTGGCCTGATGTTTATGATTGCTGTCAGTCTCTAAGCCTCTTTTCTAGTCGACAGATCATAGAAATAGAGTTACCGGAAGCCGGTGCTAACGCTGCGATTGCCAAGGAGTTACTCTCGCTAAGTGAGTCACTTCATGACGATATTTTGCTGGTCATCATTGGGGGTAAATTAACCAAGGCACAAGAAAGTGCAAAATGGTTTAAAACGCTCTCAGCTCAAGGTTGTTGGGTCAGTTGCTTAACGCCTGACATGCAAAAATTGCCACAATTTGTCATGATGCGCTGCCGCGCTCTCGGTCTAACGCCGGACAAAGAAGCGGTTCAAATGCTCGCTCAGTGGCATGAAGGGAATTTATTTGCACTCGCGCAAAGTTTAGAAAAACTTGCCCTGCTCTATCCTGATGGCCAACTGACTTTGATCCGTTTAGAAGAGTCACTCAGTAGACACAACCACTTCACTGTATTCCATTGGATTGACGCCTTATTAGAAGGGCAAGCGAACCGAGTACAGCGTATCTTGCGCCAATTGATCGCAGAAGAAACAGAATGCGTTATCCTTATTCGTAGTCTTCAAAAAGAGCTTTTATTATTGCTGCAAATGCAAAAAGAACTCTCGCAGATGACGTTAGGCGCTATTTTTGATAAACACAGAATATGGCAATCAAAACGTCCTTGGTATTCTGCCAGTTTAAAACGCTTGTCGAGCGTAAAATTACAGCAACTGATACAACAACTCAGCCAAGCTGAAATCATGGCTAAAACGCAGTATGACACCTCACCTTGGCCACTCTTGCAGCAACTCAGTATTGAGTTTTGTTTACCTCAATCAGGTTTGTCAAAGTTGGCCTAAAAGCGTGATATACTGCGCTCCATTTTTCTTTCGCCTTAAATTTGTTCTTATAGGAGATCACCTTTGCAACACCATGAATTAAAAGACTTTCTTGCAGATAAAGCTGATGATATGAAAGCGCTAGATATCAAAACATTGGATGTAAAAGGAAAATCCAGCATTACCGATTATATGATCATCTGCACTGGCACATCGAAAAGACATGTTGCTTCTATTGCTGAGCACGTCTCTAGCGAGGTAAAAAAAGTCGGTCTTGAACCTTTGGGCATGGATGGTGAAGCTGAAGGTGAATGGGTGGTCCTAGACATGGGCAGCAGCATGCTGCATGTTATGCAAGAAGAGCATCGAGAACTGTACCAACTAGAAAAGCTCTGGAGCTAAACGTTGAAAATTCAACTGATCGCCGTTGGGACAAAAATGCCCAAGTGGGTCGAAGAAGGCTTTCAAGAATATCGCCGCCGCTTTCCGCACGACATGCCCCTAGAGCTAATTGAAATACAAGCAGGAAAACGAGGGAAAAACGCTGATATTGCAAGAATTTTGCAAAAAGAAGGCGAAGCCATGTTAGCGGCAGTGCCAAAAGGTAATCGAATTGTTACACTCGATATTCCAGGCAAGCGCTGGGATACAGAACAGCTCGCTGGGCAGTTAGAAAGTTGGAAATTAGATGCTCGTGATGTTTCGATTTTGATTGGCGGCCCAGAAGGGCTTTCCCCTGCATGCAAAGCGGCTGCCGAACAAAGCTGGTCTCTATCGCCGCTGACTCTCCCTCACCCTCTTGTACGAGTGGTTATGGCTGAGAGTTTGTATCGAGCTTGGAGCATTACCGCGAACCATCCTTACCATCGAGAATAAATATACATGTTGCGTAATCGTAGCCAAATTCGTGACTACCAAGCTGAAGCTCGCCTTTTTAGAAACCGAGCGATTGCAGCTTTCATTGGTATTGTAGTTTTGGTGGGCATTTTGCTCACCAATTTATATCACATCCAAATTAATCAATATCAAGATTACAAAACACGTTCCAACGATAACCGAATTAAAGTTGTCCCCATCGCTCCCAATCGCGGGTTGATCTACGATCGTAATGGCGTTCTTTTAGCAGAAAACCGCCCTGTATTTAGCCTCGAAATCACTCCCGAACAAGTGAAAGATATGGCTGAGACCATTGCTCGCTTGCAAGATATTCTCGAAATATCACCAGAGAAAATTGCGACTTTTGAAAAAGAGCGACGACAAACCCGACGCTTTAATTCCATCCCTATTTTGACTCAATTGACTCAAGAACAAGTGGCCATTTTTTCCGTTAATCAGCATCGATTTCCTGGAGTTTCCGTTACCGCCAACTTAAAGCGTTATTATCCTTACGGTGCAGTGCTGACTCATGTCATTGGCTATGTATCACGGATCAACGACAAAGACTTAGAACGCCTAGAACGTGAAGAAAAAGCGGCTAACTACCAAGCCACTCGCGATATTGGTAAATTGGGCATCGAGCGTTTCTACGAAGAAACCTTACATGGCATCGCTGGCTACCAAGAAGTGGAAGTCAACAGCCGTGGTCGTATCATCCGTACCCTAAAATACGTTCCCCCCGTTGCTGGTAAAGACATTGTTTTAAACCTGGATATCGACTTACAACTTTACGTGCATCAACTGCTTGATGGTCGTCGCGGCTCCGCTGTTGTGCTCGATCCCAAAGATAACGGCGTACTCGCTATGGTATCTAGCCCTAGTTATGACCCTAACGCTTTCGTTCATGGTATCTCTGGTAAAGCGTACAACGCGCTTCTGACCGATAAAAACAGGCCATTGGTTAACCGCGCAACACTGGGCATTTATCCACCCGCCTCTACTGTTAAACCATTTATTGCCGTGTCAGCCTTAGAAGAGGGCGTGATAACGACCAAAACAGTGCGCAACGATCCAGGCTATTGGACAATACCTAACTCTAAAACCAAACCCTTCCGCGATTGGCTGCGTTGGGGGCATGGCAAAGTAGACATCACCAAAGCACTTGAAGAGTCTGTCGATACGTTCTTTTATCAAATCGCTTATGATATGGGGATCGACAGGCTTTCAGCTTGGATGATGCGCTTTGGCTTTGGTGATTACACCGGCATTGATATTTTTGAAGAAAGTAAAGCCAATATGCCAACGCGTGAGTGGAAAATGGCTCGCCACCGTACGCCGTGGTACCAAGGCGATACCATACCGGTTGGGATCGGACAAGGCTACTGGACAGCAACGCCAATGCAGATTGCCAAAGCAACCTCAGTATTAGTCAATCATGGTAAAGTTATCGCCCCTCACCTACTGCGTTCGACCATTAAAAATGGTGAAGAATTCAGTAAACAACAACTGTCTGATGTCGAAACGTACCCGCCAATTAACGAAGTGCCAAAACGTTATTGGGATATCGCCATTCACGGAATGGAATTAGTTAACCATGGGAAAAAAGGCACGGCGCGCCGCTCTTTTTACGGATCAAAATATACCAGTGCAGGTAAATCAGGTACGGCACAAGTTTTCGGACTAGCAGAGAATCAAGAATATAATGCAGATGAGCTTGCAGAACACTTACGTGACCACGCACTGTTTACCGGTTTTGCCCCTGTAGAAGATCCAAAACTCGTGGTGACGATAGTACTAGAAAATGCAGGCGGAGGCTCTACTAATGGAGCCCCCGTTGTGCGTAAAGTGTTTGATAAAGCGCTATTGGGCGAAGAAACTAAGGCAGAAAAATAATGGAACTCGATCCTTCAACTGGCCAAAACCGAGCGCTATTTGAGCGCCTACATATCGATCTCCCACTGCTGCTTGGCATTTTGTTGCTGATGGGCTTTGGTTTGGTAGTGATGTACAGCGCCAGCGGTCAAAGTTTGGCCATGATGGACAAGCAAGCAATGCGCATGGCGCTCGCTCTTGGTGTGATGCTTATCCTTGCACAAGTATCCCCCCGCACTTATGAAGCGCTTGCCCCATTTCTGTTCTTTTGTGGTGTCGTATTACTACTAGGCGTACTGTTCTTTGGTGAATCATCTAAAGGTGCACAGCGTTGGCTAAATTTTGGTTTTGTTCGCTTCCAACCTTCAGAACTGCTTAAGCTTGCCGTACCACTCATGGTGGCTCGATATATCGGAAAACGAGCCCTTCCACCAAGCTTCAAAACACTCTTTATCGCTTTATTGATGGTTTTCATTCCAACAATTTTGATTGCCAAACAACCTGATTTAGGCACATCGATTTTGATTGCCGCGTCAGGAATATTCGTTATTTTCCTGGCAGGGATAAGTTGGCGAATTATTTTTGCAGCCGCCGTTGCATTGGGCGCTTTTATTCCGGTGCTATGGTTCTTTTTAATGCGTGAATACCAAAAGGTCCGAGTTCGCACACTGTTTAACCCAGAATCAGATCCGCTAGGTGCGGGATACCACATTATCCAGAGCAAAATTGCCATCGGCTCTGGTGGGATGTCAGGCAAAGGATGGCTACATGGCACGCAATCACAACTTGAGTTTTTACCCGAACGTCATACTGACTTTATCTTTGCCGTGATCGCCGAAGAATGGGGCATGATTGGCATCTTATGCTTGTTAGCTATTTACCTTTTCATTATCGGACGCGGCTTATACCTTGCTAGCAATGCACAAACAGCATTTGGCCGCATGATGGCAGGCAGTATTGTATTGAGCTTTTTTGTTTATATCTTTGTAAATATTGGCATGGTAAGTGGTATTTTACCTGTTGTGGGAGTGCCTCTTGCTTTGATCAGCTATGGTGGAACATCCATGGTAACACTGATGGCAGGGTTCGGGATTCTGATGTCCATTCATACACATAGAAACGCATTTTCAAAGGCGACTTAACCATGAGAAATACGCTATTTATTTTTATTACGACCAGCGTTTTTCTCGCAGGTTGCAGCTCTTCTGACCGCTATTCAATCAAAGATGATATAGCGCCTAAAGCCCCTATTTCTGTCGATCACATTGAAGATGCGCAGCCTCAATACGAACCGTACAGTTTAGGTGGCAATAAAAACTACACACTGCGCGGGGTGAATTACACCATAATCAAAGACAGCAACGGTTTCACTGAAAAGGGGCAAGCATCTTGGTACGGCAAGAAGTTCCATGGTCACCTGACCTCTAATGGTGAAATCTACGATATGTATTCGATGACAGCTGCGCATAAAACATTGCCACTACCCAGTTATGTTCAGGTCACCAATTTAGATAACCAAAAAACAACCGTTGTTCGTGTCAACGATCGTGGTCCTTTCCATGAAGGACGAATCATCGACTTAAGTTACGCCGCAGCCTACAAACTAGGAGTAGTACAAACGGGTACCGCCAATGTAGAGATAAAAGTCATTACCGTCGAAAAACCAAACACCACAAAACCGACAAATCGTCACCCTAAATACATTATTCAGGTTGCCTCTTCAAAATATGAAGATAGAACTCGAACTTTATCTCAAGATTTGAGTCAAAAGTTATCCGTTGAAAGCTTTGTCGACAGCGTAAATGATAGCCACCGTGTTTTTTTAGGCCCATTTAATGACTATTCTCTGACGCAGCAAGCACTTGAAAAAGTTAAATTGCTAGGTTACGAGACAGCATTCATCAAAAAGCAACCCGTTACTCAGTGACCCTTCAAACACCGTGATATTGATTCCGGCTCTGGCATGATAGGTCGTTTCTGTTAAGATATGGACAGTTAACAAGAAAATTTGCATTCATCATGAAAAAAATAACGTTTCTAAAACCGATTCTAGCGTCTTCAATTGCGCTTTCCGCTACCTTCACAAGCTCCGTGTTCGCAGGTCCTATCGTGGTGCCTGATGCACCACAGATTGCAGCAAAGGGCTACGTTTTAATGGATTATCATTCAGGAAAAGTTCTAGCTGAAAAAGAGATGAATACTAAATTATCTCCAGCAAGCTTAACCAAAATGATGACCAGCTATGTGATAGGTCAAGAACTCAGTCGTGGCAACATTTCTCCAGAAGATGATGTAGTTATCAGCCGCAATGCATGGGCAAAAAACTTCCCAGACTCATCAAAAATGTTTATTGAGGTCGGCACAACGGTCAAAGTAGAAGATCTCAATCGCGGCATCATCATCCAATCAGGCAACGACGCTTGTGTTGCAATGGCTGAGCACATCGCAGGCTCTGAAGATGCATTCGTCGATCTAATGAATGCTTGGGCCAGTTCACTGGGAATGAACGATACTCACTTTGCCAATGTACACGGATTAGATAACCCAAATCTGTATTCTACGCCATACGACATGGCATTATTAGGCCAAGCACTGATTCGTGATGTGCCTGATGAATATCGTATTTATTCCGAGCAAAAATATACCTATAACGGCATTACCCAATACAACCGTAACGGCTTACTTTGGGATAAAAGCATGAATGTCGATGGTATAAAAACCGGACACACAACGAATGCTGGATACAGTCTCGTAAGTTCAGCGACTGAAGGTAAAATGCGTTTAGTGGCAGTCGTCATGGGCACTAAAGATGCTAATGCACGTAAATCGGAAAGCAAAAAATTACTGAGCTATGGATTCCGTTTCTTCGAAACCGTTGCGCCTCACAAAGCTGGCGAAACCTTCGTTGAAGAAAAAATCTGGATGGGTGACAAGGACGCGGTAGCACTAGGTGTAGACGAAGATACCTATGTGACCCTACCTCGTGGTCAAGCGAAAGATTTAACCGCCAGTTTTGTTCTTGAAAAAGAACTAAAAGCCCCAATAAATAAAGGCGATGTTGTCGGTAAGCTATACTATCAACTTGATGGTGAAGACGTTGCCCAATACCCATTGATGGCATTGGAAGATGTAAAAGAAGGTGGAATTTTTAGCCGCCTATGGGATTACATCGTATTGCTTTTCAAAGGCTTATTCTAAGATTCATAATGAACAACGAGAAAGCCGCCATAATGGCGGCTTTTGTTATTATTGAGATTAATATCGATTGACAGTACTATTCGCCACCAATCGATTGACTAACTGGAGTCTCTACTATGCTGACCATAAATTCTGATGCGAAATTAAAAGACCTACTTGAGTTCCCTTGCTCTTTTACTTACAAGGTAATGGGTCATGCTAAACCAGAGCTTCCTGAATTGGTTTTAGAAGTCATTCAACGCCACGCTCCTGGTGATTATAGCCCAGTGATAAAACCAAGTGCGAAAGGAAATTATCATTCAGTTTCGATCAATATCACCGCCACTTCAATTGAACAAGTTGAAGTGCTATACAAAGAACTCGGTGAAATAGATATCGTACGAATGGTGCTATAATTTGTTGATGAGAATGGATTAACCTCTCATATTTTTGATTTTTTCAATTTTTTTTGAAAGCAGCCTAGGCTGCTTTTTTCATATAAATCATGGAGCTAAATGGGCCACATCAACAACATGGATAAATTTATCAGCCCAATCGGTAGTCCATTGGCCGGAAGAAGTTTATAATCCAAAAACTTTATTTATATAGTGATGATGAGTGTTGTTGATGTTTAACCAGCTTGTTGTAAAACGACTCGGTCGCCAAGATTATCAGCCGGTGTGGCAAGCGATGCACGAGTTTACCGACACAAGGGATGAAACCACGCCAGATCAACTCTGGCTTGTCGAGCATTGCCCCGTATTTACTCAAGGGCAAGCAGGTAAAGCTGAACATCTACTGAATACAGGCGACATACCTGTCGTGCAAAGCGACCGAGGGGGGCAAGTGACTTACCATGGCCCTGGTCAGTTAGTCGCTTATTTTCTTATCGATTTACGTAGAAAAAAGTTAGGTGTGCGCGATCTCGTCACCAACATTGAAAATATCGTCATCAATACACTCCAAACATACAATATTAACTCAGCCGCCCGACCGGATGCCCCTGGTGTTTACGTCGATGGAAAAAAAATATGCTCTCTTGGCTTGAGGATACGTAAAGGTTGTTCATTTCACGGTTTGGCCCTGAATGTCAACATGGACTTATCTCCATTTCTGCGCATTAATCCTTGTGGTTATCAAGGGATGGAAATGATACAAGTCAGTGAGCTTGGTGGACCTTCCGATCTAGAAGTGATAGAGAAACAAATAATAAAAGAACTCGTTACGTTACTTGGTTACGAGCAAGTAGAAATCAGCACAGAAGCACCTCTTCATAGGTAAAAAGCATGAGCAAACCAATCCAAATGGAAAAAGGCGTTAAATACCGTGACGCTGATAAAATGGCACTAATTCCTGTTAAAAACATGCCAGCTGTCGAACAAAAAGAAGTACTGCGCAAACCGGAATGGATGAAAATAAAACTGCCTTCGGATAGCCAACGCATTCAAGACATAAAGTCAGCGATGCGCAAAAATAACCTTCACTCAGTGTGTGAAGAGGCTTCTTGTCCGAATCTTGCCGAATGCTTCAACCACGGTACAGCAACCTTCATGATTTTAGGGGCAATTTGTACCCGTCGTTGCCCATTTTGTGATGTTGCCCATGGTCGCCCAAATGCACCTGAAAATGATGAGCCTGCAAAATTGGCGCAAACCATTAAAGACATGAAATTGAAGTATGTCGTGATTACTTCCGTTGACCGTGATGATCTACGTGATGGAGGTGCTCAACACTTCGCTGACTGTAATCGCGAAATCCGAGCATTAAACCCCGAGATTCGTATCGAGACGCTCGTCCCTGATTTTCGTGGGCGCATGGACGTTGCTTTAGATTTACTAAAAGACAACCCACCCGATGTTTTTAACCACAATTTAGAAACAGCTCCTCGCCTTTATCGTAAGGCTCGTCCGGGTGCGAACTATAAATGGTCACTGGAACTCCTAAAGAAATTCAAAGAGCAGCACCCTAGCATTCCAACGAAATCAGGACTGATGATGGGGCTGGGCGAAACTAAAGAAGAGATCGTAGAAGTACTCAAAGACTTGCGAGCGCATGGTGTCACCATGCTTACACTTGGCCAATATTTAGCGCCAAGTCGACATCATTTACCTGTGGAACGTTATGTTCCACCATCAGAATTTGATGAACTCAAAGAAATTGCATTAGAGCTTGGATTTACTCATGCAGCTTGCGGCCCATTCGTTCGCTCGTCTTATCACGCCGACATGCAAGCGAAAGGACTGGAAGTAAAATAAATCTTCTGTTTGATAAGTAAAATCGATAGCCGATACCTATATATCGGCTTTTGTTTGTCTTAACGAAAATATCAGAAACTTGAATATTGAGCTGAGGTTCTATAGGCTTATGGATTATATAAGTACAATAACAAAGCTAAGGATAATCCAAATGAAAACGATCAGTACATTGGCGCTTATTGCTGCCGCATTAACTGCCGGTTGTGCATCCAATACACAACAGGATAACTATCGTGAAGCATCTTTTGAGCTTTGTAATACCGAAGTTAGTATCTATTCGGTGAGTGATGATGGTCGCGTACGTATCGTTTGTGCCGATGGTTCTAAATTTGCGCTTAATAGTGAAAAAACACTGGATACCATGCGTAATATCAACATTGAATATTGTGATGGTGAAGGTCTTGGCAAATTCAATGAAAGCACTAAGTATTACTCATTTCAATGTAAGTCAGGAACACTATTGAGCATTGCTAAGTAGCGATATAAAAGAATAATCACGATAAGGGATCTCGACGCCAGTTGATCTTTTTATCCCTTAAGTAAAAATCCGCCTTCTTAGAAGGCGGCTTTGGTTTATAGCCCCCTATAAGGGGGCATCCCTGCGCTGCTAGTTTATCTTCAACTCTAACTGCGCCTCATATTCTTGATCTTTCTTGTCTTGGTGCCTTACGTAACGCCTGATGATTTCTTCATTCACACCAACTGTGTCAACAAAGTATCCCCTTGCCCAAAAATGATTACCCCACAGTTTCTTTCTTATATGTGGGAACTTGTTAAACAAGCGGATTGCTGAACGCCCTTTCAATACTCCCATCAACGTTGATATCGAAACTTTTGGTGGAACTATCACAACCAAGTGAATGTGATCCGGCTGAACATTTAATTCCAAGACTTCACAATCTTTCATATTGCACAAAATATAGATTGAGCGATAAAGCTCTTTACCTACATTCCCTTTCAAGATCTTAAATCTGTATTTCGGTGTCCAAACTATGTGGTATTTGCAACGCCAATATACATGTGATGAACTTCTATAATCGCCCATGTTTTTAGTTTCCTCTTACTTATGGTGAATAAGAGGTTTACTTCTAGCATGGGCACTCATTCGGGCAATAGCCCCAAGGTTCAATCACCACCGCCCAAGGCGGTGGTTTAGGGATGACAATAAAAAAGCTCCCATCATTTGGGAGCTTTTGCTTTTAGCACTAAACAAATTTACGCGTAAACAGGCAGACGCTTACAAATCTCAAGTACTTTCGCTTTAGTCGCTTCAATAACAGACTCATCGCCCATGTTATCAAGGATGTCACACATCCAACCAGCTAACGCTTTTGCATCCGCTTCGGTGAAACCACGACGAGTAATTGAAGGAGAACCAACACGGATACCCGATGTTACGAATGGGCTACGAGGATCATTTGGCACTGAGTTTTTGTTGACTGTAATGTTGGCAGCACCTAACGCAGCATCTGCATCTTTACCTGTGATATCTTTATCAATCAAATCAACAAGGAAAAGATGGTTTTCCGTTGAACCTGATACAATGTTGTAACCACGAGCAAGAAACTCCGCTACCATCGCTTTTGCGTTAGCCACAACACGTGTTTGGTACTCTTTAAATTCAGGTTCCAACGCTTCTTTGAATGCAACCGCTTTACCAGCGATAACGTGCATCAATGGGCCACCTTGACCACCTGGAAATACTGCTGAATTTAATTTCTTGTACAGATCTTCACCCGCATTTGAAAGAATTAAACCACCGCGAGGACCCGCAAGCGTTTTATGCGTGGTTGTCGTTACGACATGTGCATATGGTACTGGGTTAGGATAAACACCCGCTGCAATTAGGCCTGCAACGTGCGCCATATCAACAAAAAGGTAAGCATCAACTTTATCCGCGATTTCGCGCATGCGTTTCCAATCACAAATTTGTGAGTAAGCAGAAAAACCACCGATGATCATTTTTGGCTTATGCTCAACCGCTAATGCTTCCATTTCTTCATAATCGATCTGGCCATTCTCATCGATACCGTAAGGAATAATGTTGTAAAGCTTACCAGAGAAGTTTACCGGAGAACCGTGTGTTAAGTGACCACCGTGAGCCAAGCTCATACCTAAAACGGTATCACCAGCATTAAGCAGTGCCATGTAAACCGCGTTATTCGCTTGAGAACCAGAGTGAGGCTGTACGTTTGCGTATTCAGCGCCGAACAATTCACATGCACGTTCGATCGCTAACGTTTCCACTTTATCAACGAACTCGCAACCACCGTAGTAACGCTTGCCAGGATAACCTTCTGCATATTTATTGGTTAGCTGAGAACCTTGAGCTTCCATTACACGTGGGCTTGTGTAGTTTTCTGAAGCGATAAGTTCGATGTGTTCTTCCTGACGAAGAGTTTCTTCTTGAATAGCTGCGAACAAGTCCGCATCGTAATCTGCGATGTTCATATCACGCTTAAGCATCTGTATCTCCTGACTCAGATTTGACTGAATGTTTCAAAAAAACCACACAACGACCAAAAGCAAACGTTTTCGTCACCGTAATATGGCGCACATTCTACATAATTTGATCTGGGTCATAAAGAACAAATTGCAGAAATTATTATGCAGTTTTCTCATAATGACTAACGAGGTTTCTCATGTTACGTGCTCGATTTTTCATGATAACCAGCAAACGTCAACTTTTGGCTTTACACCCTGTAAAACGGCAATTACATAGGTTTACCTCAATTTTTGCTCTCTAGCTACCGAAAAGATCGACTTTTCTTTACTATGCATGCCACTTTGGACTATTTAAATTTATTTTTGATGGAAAAACACACACGCAAAGAAGATTGGATTGCCATTTTAACGGGTACATTTCTAGTCGCACAAGGTATCTTCTTTTTGCAGTCGGCTCATTTACTGACAGGCGGCACTACTGGCTTAGCACTGTTATTAAGCCAGTTTGTCCCAGCTTCTTTTGGAATCTTGTATTTCATTGCCAACAGTCCGTTTTATCTTCTCGCATGGCAACGCTTTGGCAAACGCTTTGCAATAAATAGCGCGGTTTCCGGTGCGTTAGTTTCTATTTTTGCCGACCATCTGTATCTGGTTATTTCTCTTGATAGTGTCAATGACATCTATTGCGCAATAGCGGGCGGACTATTAATGGGATTAGGCATGCTTATTTTATTTCGCCACCGTTCGAGCCTTGGCGGCTTCAATGTTCTTTGCTTATTTATCCAAGATAAATTCGGTATCTCAGTTGGTAAGAGCCAGTTGACTATTGACTGCGCTATCTTGTTTGCCTCTTTCTTTTTCGTCTCACCGACTACTATTGCTATCTCTGTACTGGGAGCGGTTGCACTAAACCTAGTGTTAGCGATGAACCATAAACCAACACGTTATAGCGTTACTTATGGGTAATTGATCTAGGAAAAGGTTTGAAGCCTTTTCCTTCTTTGAAGGTAATTACATTCAGCAAATAACGTACTCCTTTTCTTTATAAAACTTCAAGTTGATTAAAAATCACGCTTTATTAAGTAACACGAAATTAGAAAGCACTAATATTACATAAACTTCAAACTAGATATAAAGCAATCCTCCTTCATCATTATTAATAATAACAAAATCAATAAAAAATAAACTTAAGTACTAGTTTTTTGTTATTTAAATCATCACCTCACCTTTTACAGAACGAAAAACCAAATAATATGCATAGTGTCTTATTTTTGAAGCACTAGGACAGGTTGAAGTCATACACGCTTAATATGAGAATGCTCCACTTAACATAATTATTATTTCTGGCTTTAATTAAGTTGCTTGTAGGAGCTCCTGTTATGGGTGAAAAAGGAAGGATCCGTATTACTAACTATCAAGGTAAATTTTTCTATCGTTTGATAGATTGCCTAGTAATACTGATCACCATGTATATTACGCTAAAGTTTCACTCACATATTGTCACTATGTCATACGTCTCAGTGAGTCTTTTAGGAGTACTTTTTTATTCCTTTATTGCTGAAAGCTTAGGTATTTATAGTGGATGGCGCACAGCTAAACTTCGAGATTTAGCTTTACACACCTCTTTTTGTTGGGCGGCTACTGTTGGTTGTCTGACATTAGTTGGCTACTTCACTAAAACTGGTAATGAATTTTCTCGTTTAATTTTAGGATTTTGGTTTGTCGGATCATTCATATTGCTGATTGTGTGGCGTTCGTTAGCATTCGCCGTCATTTACTATTTACACAAACAAGGGTTCCATACCACCAAAGCCGTCATCATAGGCATGACACCCCAAGGTTTGGAGTTATCAAAAAATCTAATTAAGAATCCTGAATTAGGGATAAAGATGACCGGATTTTATGATGATAGAGAAACAGCCCGTTTAGATGGAGATATTCCTGTTTTAGGCAAAGTTAATGATGCATTAGCATTGGCGAAAGATGGCAAAGTAAAAAATGTATATATTGCTTTGCCAATGCAAGCTCAGCAGAGAATCAGCACCATTTTAGAAGCGTTTTCAGATAGCACTGTTAATACCTATATCGTCCCAGACTTCTTTACCTTTAATTTACTTCATTCTCGCTGGTACACCATCGGCGAAGTTAATGCTTTTAGTATTTTCGATACGCCTTTTAATGGTTTGGTTACCTGGCTAAAACGGTTTGAAGATCTGGTGCTCAGCAGTATTATTTTGACGTTAATAAGCCCTGTTCTTATTGCCGTTGCCATTGGAGTTAAACTCAGCTCACCTGGTCCCATTATCTTTAAACAACTGCGTTATGGGCTCGATGGTAAACCCATAAAAGTATGGAAGTTTAGAAGCATGCGAGCGATGGATAATGGCAATAAAGTCACGCAAGCCACCAAGAATGATCCCCGAGTAACACCGTTTGGTGCTTTTATTCGTAAAACCTCGCTAGATGAACTTCCACAATTCATTAATGTTCTTCAAGGAAGAATGTCGATAGTTGGTCCTCGTCCGCATGCAGTTGCGCACAACGAAGAATATCGAACCATAGTCAATCGATACATGTTGCGACACAAAGTCAAACCTGGGATTACCGGATGGGCTCAGATCAACGGCTGGCGTGGAGAGACAGATACTGTGGATAAAATGGAAAAACGGGTTCAATTCGATTTGGACTATATACACCGTTGGTCTTTATGGTTGGATATCAAAATTGTATTCCTAACCGTATTTAAAGGATTTGTCGGCAAAAACGCTTACTAAAAAATGGACTCAGTGCATTCACATGAAAAATTATAATTTTAAAAAGGCTGCTTTCTTTAGCCTGACATTTTTAACAGCTACCATGGCTTACGCAAAACCAGAACCCAATCCTATCGTTACAGATTCTGGGATTGCAATTATACCTTTTTTGAACGCATCAACGGGCTATAACGACAACCTAGCAAAAGCTGATAATGACCTCGAAAGTTCTCATTATTTAGTATTGGAACCTGGTGTGACCGTTGCTTTTGAACCTGTTGGACAAAAGCATATCATCGCTTATAGGCTTCAAAGAGGTGATTTTTTCAGTTCAAGTAAAGATGATTTCACCGATCACTTTTTTGATTTATCTAGCGATTGGGAGCTTAATTCTAAGCACCGATTAAACCTAAATTATTCATTAGCATTAACTCATGAAAGCCGCGGTGATAACGATGAAACCCTGGATCTGCTGTACAACAAATACAACAGCAATAACCTTAACCTTGGTTACGGTTATGGTGGTATAGAAGCAAAAGGTAGAGTGGAAACCAATATTGGTTGGGATAATTTAGATTACAAAAATAATAAGAATAGAACACAGTATCAAGACTGGGATGAACTTCGTTTCAACACCGCCTTTTACTACAAAGCCTTACCTAAAACATCGCTATTGATCCAATTTATTGCCAACGACAGAAACTATGATCTTGTTGCTCCTAATTCGACCCAAAGAGACAGCAAACATTACTTTGCTTATGTCGGTACATCCTGGGATGCAACGGGTAAATTGCGAGGCAATGCGAAAATTGGTGCACAACATAAAAACTTTGATTCAGCAGAAAGAGAGGATTTTGATTCATTTTCATGGGATATCGATCTGACTTATCTCATTAAATCTTATTCTGCTGTACAACTTAAAACAAACCGTCGTTCAACAGACCCTGACGGTGTGGGTGATGCTATTGATACAAAAATCTACGATATTAATTGGTCACACAATTGGAGTAAGATCATCTCAACTAAAGCTGACGTCTCATTACTCAGCGAAGATTACACAGGCTCATCACGTAAAGATGATACAACCAATGTAACGTTATCCTTTAATTATGATTTTCGTCGTTGGTTAACGTTCAAGCTTGGTTATGGTCTTGAATCAAAAGATTCAAACATCAACCAATTTAGCTATGATCAAAATATTTACTACTTTGCTATTGAAGGTGTGATGTAACTTATAATGAAGTACTTCTTAGCCATTATTTTAAGCTGTTTCTCTTTGTCAACATTGGCCAATGAGAACCTATACAAACTCGGTGTCGGCGACCAGATTAAGATCCAGGTTTATGACGAGCCAGAGCTGTCTATGGAAACCCGTGTCAGTGACAGTGGTAACATCGACTATCCTTTTTTGGGCAGAATTAAGCTAAAAGGAAAAACCATTGAAGAGGTGAAAACCGCTATACACGATGGTTTACTTGAAGATTATCTCGTTAACCCGAATGTATTTGTCAGTGTGATCGAGTATCGCCCCTATTTTATCAATGGTGAAGTTGATAAGTCCGGGAGCTATCCATACCACCCTGGTCTCACCGTGAATAAAGCCATTACAATTGCTGGCGGTTTTACCGAGCGAGCCTCAAAGACCAATATATATGTATCGTCAAGTGATGACCCTAGTGCCAAGCCGGTCAAGGTAACTTTGCTTCATAAAATTCAGCCAGGTGACATTCTCACCATTGAAGAAAGCTTTTTTTAGGTAATGTAGTTGTATGGAAAACTCTATAAATAATCGTCAATTGAACTCAGATGAGGTCATTGATATTCGTCAGTACTTTAATATTCTGCTCAACTATAAATGGCGTATTTTGCTTTTCTCTATCATGGTGACCGCGATCGCAGTACTCATAGTATTGTCGATCCCTTCACAGTATACAGCTAGAGCGTCATTGCTCATTGAATCTAAGCAGGCGAAAGCCGTATCAATAGAAGATGTCTATGGCTTAGATACCAAGAGCCAAGAGTATTACTTAACTCAAATTGAAATTCTAAAATCTGACCGAATTGCAGAAGAAGTTATCAACCGACTAAATCTTTCCCAGCATCCGGAATTTGATCCTTCCGCACAAAAAAAACCAACCCTTAGTTTGGCGAGTATTTTTGAATGGTTTCCGGCTCTTAAAGCTTTTAAAAAAGAGCCAGTAGAAGCTTCAGAAGAAGAGCAAAACTATCGTAACAGCCGCTTAGTTTTAGCTAAATTTAAACGAGGGCTCGAAATTAGCCCTATACGAAAAACTCAGCTTGTTACTATCTTTTATACCAGTAAAGACCCTAAATTATCAGCTCAAATTGCTAACGAAATTGGCCGAGTTTTTATGGATAGTCACATTGAAGCTAAACTTGAAGTTGAATTAAAAGCAAATAGTTGGCTGAACAGTCGTATGGGTGAACTGCGTGAAAAACTCAGAGTGTCTGAAGCTCAGTTGCAAGACTTTCTTAAAGCAGAAGGATTAGTTGATATTCAAGGCGTTGAGGGGTTAGCTTCGCAAGAGCTTGAAGAACTAACCTCTCAACTGAATAAAACTCGCGATCGCCGCGTGGCCGCAGAAACACTTTACCTCGTCGCACAAACTTATAGCCGCAAGGATGATTTATCATCTCTCGCCTCGATTCCTGAAATCTCGAATCACCCAACGATCAGAGATGTAAAACTGGCTGAAGTACAAGCAGAAAGAAAAGTGTCTGAACTGTCAAAACGTTACGGCCCAAAACACCCGAAATTAAAATCGGCTCAAGCCGAACTAAACTCGGTCAAACGTAACTTAAATTCAGAACTTAAACAGCTGTTGAATGGTATTAGCAACGAATTGCAAGCAGCCAAGCAAGCTGAGCGTTCTTTACATAAGGAATTGGAGAAAAGAAAATTAGATTTTCAAACTCTAACCGTAAAAAATGCCAAATATTCAGAATTAAAACGTGAGGTTCAAACCAACCGCGAGCTATTTGACTTATTCTTAAGTCGCCAAAAAGAGACCAGTGCATCAAGCGATTTTAATGCAACGATTGCCCGATTTACTGACTTTGCTAATCCACCACTTGCTCCTAGCAAGCCGAATAGAAAGTTAATCGTAATCTTGGCTTTCATTGCTTCTTTTGGTTTTGCTTGCGTGGTGGCCTTCATTGCTGATGCGGTTAACGATACATTTGTCGATATTAAACAGGTTGAGAAACTATTATCGCTCAGTTTATTGGGTATTGTTCCAGCGATAAAGACTCGCGGCCAATTAAAGCCAAGGGCCTACTTTGATAGTAACCACAGAGAGTTAACGGAAGCGATTAGGACCATTCGAACTGGTTATTTACTGGCTAACACCAACAAAGATCACCATGTCGTAATGGTCACGTCATCGCTGCCTGAAGAAGGGAAGACAACCTCAAGCATTAACCTTGCTTTTTCATTATCACAAATGGAAAAAACACTGCTTATTGATTGTGACTTACGCAAGCCATCGGTAGCCCATCGCTTCGGAGTTTCAGGTTCCCAGCCAGGAATAACCAACCTGCTGACAGGTACTCATACCTTGGATGACTGTATTCATACTGATGAAGAATCAGGATTAGACATCCTGACCGCAGGGGTACTGACGGACAATCCGTTGGAATTACTCTCATCATCGCGATTTGTATCCTTGCTGGAAGAATTAAAGACAAGCTACACTCGAATAGTTATCGATACTCCCCCATGTCTTGCTGTAAGTGATGCATTCATGCTATCTCAATATGTTGATTCAACGATCCTGGTTATCAATGCAGCACAGACTCGCACGAAAATAGTTCGTGATGTGGTTGGACGACTGACTCAGCAAGGCGCGAGAATTGATGGCGTGGTCTTAAATAAATTAAACATCAAAAAAGCATCTCATTATAGCGGATATCAGCAGTACCACTCGTATTACGGTGCTGAAAAACCATAATGGTAGCCTTCGTAAATAAAAATATAATCACAGCCCCAATACTTCAATGGAGTGTTGGGCTTTGTGCATTAGTTACTCTATATCTGGCCTTCTGTTTCGGTTCAGCTTCTATCTACGCTGTTGTGACAGAAAAAAATATCGAACGTTGGGTAAAACACCCTCAAGATGTCACACCTAATGTGATTAATGAAACCAAACAAACTATATTAGAGGCTATCGACTACCATTCGAGTCACCCTCATTATTACAATTTGTTAGGTAAAACATTAGAATGGGAAGCCTATTTGAGCACAACAGAAGACCAAATAGGCATTCTGCAACAAGCGAAAAAAGCCTACTTGAAAAGTGCATCGCTAAGACAAAACTGGCCTGATACCTGGGCCGACTTGTTGTCTGTAGAAACGCAATTGCAAGGGGAAAATATTAACTTGTATTTTGACAATGCTAATCAATATGGACCATTTATCCCAACCGTCAATAGCAAGATTGCACAAGTGGGACTCGAAAACTGGCAGCAATTCACGCCTCAACGAAGATCCATAATCATTGAACATATTGCAAGGGCACTAACCCATCCCAAAAGCCAAGGAGAGATGTACCGTTATCTACAATCAAGCGGACTATTGAAATTTGCTTGTGCCGCTATTATCTACAACCCAAGAGGGTATGATGGCAAAGTCAATCTCTGTAAAAAGGTGTTAAAGTGAATCTCAGCTTAAAACATTACATTATTCAGCGCCCTGTTACCTTTGCAATGTTTACTATCCTTTCGCTTTGCACAGTTGCGTTATCACTGTTAAAAACGTTTCATTACCATGTAGAAATCCCACTGCTGTTGGAAAATTTTATTGGCGGAGACATCTATCTACATTTTACCTTTGCACTGTTGCTAACCCTTATTTTGATAAGAGTAATTTCGGCCTCGCTGGAAATAAAAAACAGTATTTACTTGGCTATTTCGATCGTCTCTGTATGCTGCATGATTGATGAAAGTTTGCAGATATTTTCCGACACTAGAACCTTTTCATTATTCGATCTAGGCTCAAGTTTACTCGGTATATTTATTGCTGCAGTTATGGTCTACTTAACAGATAAATATCAATCAATGAAAACCAAGAGAAAATCATTCACCAATTCGTGCCATACCAGTCATTAATATGCCTTAAAAATGAGAATAATTCAGTTATTTATCGCTAGAGTGATATCACCTAGTTACCGACTTAACTTATAATTTCACGACGATAATTGTAGGCTCTTCAGGAATCTAAAATGAAAAAAAAACTATGGATATTATGGACTACTTTTGCAGCCTTAGTGGGTAGCTCAAATGTATATGCAGCAACAGAAGCGAGCTGTTCGTTATATAAAAATCATGAAATCGCAATGGACACAATTAAAGCTAGCTTAGCTCAAGCAGACAGTGCAGTTACTTCGTTACAAGCTTTAATGAAGTTATGTCCCAATATGATTTTAGAGATGGCAGATGTCGCCTCTACTTTACACCCAGAGCTATCCTTAGATATTTTCAATGCTGTTTTTGCCAATATTCCAAGCGATCAAGTTGCTGAGCTCACTGCAATTCTAGTAAAAAACGCTCCAGCAAACCTACGTTCAGAGGTTGTCCAACTTGCAGTAAGTCAATCGCCAGAGTCAGCTCAAGCGATTGTTGATGCCGTTATCGGAACAGAAACGATGCAATCAACGGATGTCATTATTGCAGCCTTATCTGGCGGAGCCGATCCGGCAACCATTACCGAACCGACAGCAGCAGGTACCCCATCAACCCTACCGGGTACTCCACCTCCAGTAACGACAACACCAGGAAACACCACAACCTTAGGTACTGGCAGTGGTAGCGGTGGCGGTACTGCATCACTTAATTAAAACTTTCGTCATCTCTTTTTTATCCAAGGGCAGGAATATAACTATTCCTGCCCTTCTCTATTCGATATCAATAACATGCGCCTAATTGAAAAGATAACATTCCCTTTATTTTTAATTTTTGTCTTTTGGCTTCCTATACCTCTAGGCAGTAATCGCCCTATCGCGTGGTCATTCAATGAAGTATGGGGCGCTTTGTTACTTATCTTATGCCTCTGTATTTATTCACCTGAACATTGGAAAACGTCGCTCAAAAGAACCAAATGGGTGATTATGCCGATCATGGCAATAACGCTCTGGTCTTTAATTCAAAGCATACAGTCACTCAATCTGACTCAAGATTCCGGCTTGGTTTTTGTCTCCGCACTAAAGTCTCTTCACTATCTACAGTTATGCTTAGTTGCATCTGTATTAATCGATACGCGTAACAAGCTGAAATTACTAGCTACCGTCATGGTGGCCAGTGGTATATGCCAAGGCTTTTATGCTGGTGTAGTACTTTTACTCCACCTAGAGCATTCGCCCATATTCAATCTACCTTTGGGCACTCGAGCTTCAGGGAGCTTTGTTTATCACAACCACTTAGCCAACTTTCTTATGCTCAATCTTTGTATTGGCTTTGGCCTTCTCATTGCCCAGTTAAGTGATTCAAACAAAACGGGATTACGAAACATGATAAAACAGTTTTTTGCCGTATTACTTTCGGATAAAGCTTTCGTTCGTTTAGGCCTTGTTATTATGGTTATTGCATTAGTACTAACGCGTTCAAGAATGGGCAATATTGCCTTTTTTATAGCATTGACATTGGGATCCATTTTGCTTTTATTCTTCTACAAACCAAAACCTAGAAGTGTATATGTATTAATAATCAGCTTATTTCTTATTGATACTTTTATTGTAAGCAATTGGTTTGGTTTAGAAAAAGTGAAGCAACGCCTCGTTGAAACTAGCTTAGAAAGTGAGTCACGAGATGATGTTATCAGATATTCACTCGTTGCTATCCAAGAACGTCCACTGACGGGATATGGGGCAGGCACATTTTATTCAACGTTTCCTGCCTATAACCAAGGTGATGTAAAGCTGTTTTATGATCATGCCCATAATGATTATATCCAATTTGTATTTGAATATGGTTTTGTTGCCTCAACCATCTTATTGTTGATGATTTTAGTCTCTGGCAAACAAGCCTTCCACGCATTTAAGAATCGTCGCAGTAAATTGATGCGTGGGATTGGCTTGTCATCGTTGATGGCTATTATTGGTATGACGATTCATATGAGTGTTGATTTTCCACTTCAAGCACCAGCTAACACTTTATATTTTCTACTTTGCTTACTGATGGGCCATTGGGCGAACTCAATTCCAAATAGGGTAGATCGTAAAGAACATAAAACGTAATACTAGGGCGTGCTCAGAAAATAACATCGATAAAAAGAAAGCCCCAGATCAACTGGGGCTTTTATCAACAATAAAAATTTTGACTATTAATTCAGTTCAAACTGTAACCCTTCAACCAACCACCCTTGGCTCCAAACATTAACTTGCTTAATAGTTTTACCCTGTGGAATGTGGAATGTGTCAGTTGTTTTACTTGATGCGTAGTTCTTTGACCCCATTGTGACAGAATACCCATTTGCATACGTAAACTTCAACGCAACGATATGGTTACCACCCCAATAGTAAGCTCCCCAAGTCACTTCAATAGCTTTGACTTGACGAAGATCAACCGCTCTTCTTAGCGCGCCCCCGTTACCACCCGCAAGGTTATCCAACGATGTGCCTACCGCATCTATCGCCAGACCAGAACGAACAAACAACTCACCATCATTCTTGACTGTGTGTTGTGTAGCCTGACCTAATTCATAGCCAAAAATTGGTGATTGTAAGCTTGTGGCACCTCTGAGCGTACTAGAACGATAAGTATTATGAGTCAACCAACTTGGCTCTGCGCTGGTAGGCATTGTTCCATCTTGGTTTACATTAGAAATATGGAATGAGTGTTGATTCCAAATTCGTGTTGCATTCTTCCAAGGCTTACTAGAATCTGCCGATTCATAAACATAAACACCGTGGTTGATCGCAGTAGCTTTATTATAATCATTCGCCACAACAATCAGTTCTGCATTGTCATCGCCCGCTAGGTCAACAACAATTGGGTACTCCCATAATGTGTTAGTAGAATTAGCGATAACGGCAAGCTCTTTACCAGTACGTCCGTCAAGGATGCGGACTCTTTGGATGTCTTGAACTAAAACCTCATCAATTCCGTCATTATCAAAGTCGTATGCTGATACACCGATTTTGCCGCTGTTCATATCATCATTCGGCGATGACCAAACTAGCTCACCGTTCTGATTGTACATATCAACGGCAGCATAGCCCGCATAGACAATGCCTTTTACTTCATTGCTAGTAGTATTTGATGCAAACTCAAATTGCAAACCACCAATTAACCAACCAGCAGTCCAAGCTTTTAGTCCCTTGATGCTTGAGTTTTCAGGAACGATTAAACGTTCCGTTTTCTTATAAAACGCATAATGTTTCGAGCCCATTGTAGTGCTCGTGCCATCAACAAAATTAAAATCTAGCGCTAAAATATGATGGCCACCCCACCAGTATCGACCTGAAGTAATATCGATAGATTTCACTTTAGAAAGATCAACAGGGTTGTTTAAATGACCACCATGCCCACCCACTAAAGAGTTTGCATCACTACCAACCGCATCGATCGCCGCGCCAGAACGCACCCAAAGCTGGCTATCCGAAGTAAAAGCAATGGTAGAAGATTGCTTATGATGCGTATAACCAAAAACTTTTGATTGGCTCGACACTTGCGGTACTTGAGGAGAATCTGCACCTAAGAAATTTGCAACAGCCTGCACGCCACCACCAGGGTTCGACAAGTTATTAATTTCCCATTTAGTTGACCCATCATGTTCCAAAACAGCGAAAGAACTGTTGGCAGCATTAGAATATGAAGCCGGTACTGAAACCACAACTTCAGGGCTGTCATCACTATCGAGATTTACTAACGATGAAAACCAAACCATATCATTGGCTTGATATTGCCAATCTAAAGCACCACTACTTTGATAAAGTGCACCCCCAGAAAATACTTCTTGAACTTGGTCACCATCAAAGTCACCACTGATAGAAGATGGTGCCCATGAATGGCTAAATAACAATCCGGTATCGTAGTTGTATACACCATCGGCAGATAAAATTTCTATTGATGAATCACCGTCTAGATCTGCTAACGATATTTCGCCGATAGAGCGCCAGCCAGTTTCTGCTTTTAAAATTTGCTTCTTAATATTACCAGTGTTGTCTAACACATTGATGTATTGACTAACAGCAGTGGTAGTAACAATCTCGACTACGCCGTCACCATCTAAATCGGCTACTGCAGGTGAATTTCTTGCTTCGGCAATAACGCCACCATTAGCGTAAGTCCATAATTCTGAACCATCAACACCACTTAAAGCTCGGACAAGTCCACCATTTGCATACTTATTACCTTCGAAGGTCACCATGATAATATCAGCAACATCGCCATTATCGATTTTACCATCGCCATTATCATCGTTAAGCTGGGCCACTACAGGAGTCATCATCACCTGTACTGATTCAGGTTTAAAAGAACTTCCGTTCCAAGACCATTTTAACTGTGTAGAGATATCCGCTATATCTGTCGTTGTGGCATGAACCACAGAGCTGCTCAACGACAAAATGCCGATAGCAAATGCAAAATATTTTGATGTCATGGGAAAGCATCCCTCTGCTATTTATATTATTCTTTGTCAAACCAATATAAATTTGACTCGATTTATTTTATTAGTAGGACAACCTAGTTACGGTTGTCCCTTGCTTCATTAATAGTGCGAGTGGATTATCAATAGCGGAAAGGATCGGATCAACTCAAAGACCCTGATTTAACGACTCATTTATGAGACGTCTCATATATAAGATAGACTACATAGTTTTTTATCTAGAATCTTAATCACAATCAATAGAGAACCTGAAGTAGTGATACTCTAGTTATATTCCATGATATGAATAAGGGACTTAAATTTCATGAAAGCAATAGTTCTACTATCGGTATCCTTAAGCTACCCAACAGCAATGGAACCACTGGTAAATATTTACTCAGTAACACAGTTTGGGGCAATCGCGAATGATCAAAAAGATGACAGCGATGCGTTTCAAGACGCTCTATCAACATTACAAGATGGCGATACTTTAATCGTACCCGATGGTCACTACCTACTATGCAATACAATCAGTTTGCTAAATAAGAAAGACGTATCAATCATAGGGATCGGTAAACCAGAACTGAGCAAATGTACCCCATTTTCTGGAGAGTACTTATTCTATGTAAAGTATACCGACGGATTATGGGTCAATAACCTTACTTTTAATGGGTTGAATAATGGCGACATTGAACCAGTTTGGGGAGAGCAAGGGCTCTACCTTGCAAGCACGGCAAATAGCTACATCGTAAATAGCCATTTTCGATATTTTGGAGATGCAGCTTTACGGCTAACAACGAGTGCAGATGAAGAAATGTATGCAGTCACTTCAAATAACATAACCGTTATGCAAAATACTTTTGAGAATTGTGGGCAAGTAACAACGACACAAGCCACTGCGGGTACACAGTTAGGGGGGAGTAAAAATATACTATTTAAAGGTAACAACTTTAATGGCTGTACATTAAAGTTATCTTCAAGAACAGAAGTCTCTAATGCGAAAATTCTAAACAATACATTTCAAAATATAAATGGAACAGCCGTTGAGTTGAGTTATTATTCGGATGTTTTATTTGAAAAAAATAAAGTGAAAAATATAAATGGATTCCTAATCAATGTATATCCAAATACAAGAGCAGAAAAAAACGTTAAATGGGGTGACATTCGTATTAATGACAATGTATTTGATGGTTCAGAGCAAGGAATTCGATTACAAAGTTTCGTCAATACAGAGAATTCGGTAGATCCGATAAGAAACATATCGATAACCAACAACATGTTTCAAAACATTAAATTTGATAACGTTAACGAGAGTAAATACCGTTCTATAATACGAACGTTAACTCAAAACAACGAATTATCCTTTTCTAACGTAACTATCAAGAATAATCAATATCGCTTGGAAGATAGAACAACATTTATATCCATCGATCCTAAAACAAAAAAAATAGATATTGAAGAGAATCATCCACTATAGAGTTTGGCTGAAAATAACTAAGGCCGACTATATCAATAGAGTCGGCCTTAATTTATTAACTAAATAATAGTTATTCTTTCACAACAATAATTGAGCGTTCAACGCGTTTGCCAGTAGCCGTATCATACATTTGAGCAATAAAATTATATTCACCAGCAGGGTAACTAGCATCAAATTTGAATCCGCGAGATTTAGTATATGAATCTCCCGCATTGATATCTAGAAAAACTCGAGATTGTACTGGAATGTTCAAACCTGCGGGACCTTCGGCAGTAATCCAAAATTCAACGTTAGCAGCGAAGTCACGTGCATTATCTATTTCTACGAATAATGGAATATATCCGCCATCACTAGGAACAGAAGTTTCGAACGCTAATGCCGTATTTAGAGTTAATCCATCCAAGTTTGCAGCGTTTAAAAGATCGACACCTTTGGCAAACTGGGTTGTTTCTTTGAAAATTTGGCCTGTTTCAGTGTTAACACCTTCAATCGACACAGTATACAAACCATTGTCCATATAATCACGAACCCAAATGCCACGACGTAATTTTAAAGCAGAGCCGCTTTCTACAGAATCAGCTTCAAATTCAGAACTATTGACTTGTACAACAGCTTTTGCTGGAAAAACAAGACCTTTAGGACCTTTTACTGAAATCCAATATTTTAAGTCTGCAGCATCAGTACCAGCGTTTTTTACAGTCACATCAGCGACAATATAGCCACCGACTTCGGTCAATTGCTGTGTAGATAATTCGATAGACGTAGCTATTTTTTCTATATCAGCAGTAGTCGTTTCACTAGCAGATACAGTTGAAAAAGGGGTTGCCAGCATTAAACAGCCAACCAATAGAGAAAAAGATAATTTGTTCATTTTTGCACCATAAGTGATTGATAGAAAATTCCGTACTTCATCGAGAAAGAGCCTATCAGTCGGATATTTATCATTCAATATTCGAATAAGATTGAGACATTCATTTAAAAAAATTTATCAACAAGTTTCTTTTGTTACATTAAATCTCATAAAATTGAGACCATGATCACAATAAAAGGTGGTTGTAAAGTTTAGTTGAATTGGGTGAAATTAAGATAAAAGTTATTATTTAAAATCAGCATAGAAAATGACAATTCTAAGCAAGCGTAAAATGTAATAAAAATCACTTCATTTTAGCTTTTAGCAAAAGCCAAGCAAATTTACTGTTTGTGATTAAGTATCTTTTCCACATCCTACGAGGCTCTTGGATAACCCGATATAACCACTCCAATCCTGCATTTTGCATCCATTTTGGTGCGCGATTCACCTTACCAGCAACCACATCGAAAGTACCACCGACTCCCATGACAAAATCGACACCCAATTCATCTCTCCATTTATTAATGAAATTTTCTTTTTTTGGAGAAGTAATTGCTACAAACAACAATTTGGCACCGGATGCTTTAATTTTCTCGACCAGAGCCTGCTCATCATCCCAAAAGTAACCATGGTTATGGCCCGCAATCAATAAATTAGGATGCTTGTGCTGCATAATCGTCGATGTTTTTTCAACGACTTCCTGCTGTGCTCCTAAATAAAATACTGAGAATTTCTCTTGTTCAGCCATTGCATTCAATTCATAGAAAAGGTCAACGCCAGCAACACGCTCTTTAACATCAAATCCTAAGAATTTTGCTCCCCAAACAACCCCCATGCCATCAATATTAACAATATCACACTCGGTAACTGAACGATTAAGCTCAACATCACTGCGCATATTAACGATTTTTGCCACATTGACGACCACATGCTGTGTAAACTGTTTACTAAAAATCCTACGCTTAATAATATCGACGGTTTCGTTCATGGTCAGTACATGCATCGGTGTGTCTAAGAACTTAATCGATTTATTTAGTAACTCGCTTTCCATAACCTCTTCCTAATAAAAAACCAAAATATTTATTTAAAAAAACATGAATAACACTACAAATCAATATCGCAACCAATGTATTTATTAACGGTAAAAAAAATTCAAATGATGAATTTCGAAAAAAGACCTTTTCGAAAGCATGAAGAAATCTTAATACAATTAAATGCAATGGGAATATTGTAATAGATGCAATAGATAAAAACTGTAAGGTTTTTGAATTCCCTATAATACAAGATATTAAGTATGTAATCAGAGAACCCAATAATGCATTGATTAGAAAAAGTGAAAGGTGCTCGCCAAAAATTAATGATCTAATGTCTACTTTTGAATTCAGCATACTCAAAAAAATAAAAAACAAAGATGCAACGATCAATAAAGTGTATTTTGAGCTCCCCATAAATATTGAAGCATCTAAAACATTCTTCCTTTTTATAACTCTTCCTATAAAGAAGTATAGCCCTGATACGACTGATACATCTAAGCACCAATACAGACTAACCTCATCTAGATCATAAATTGAAATAATCAATGTAAGAAGTAGAAAGATAGCTACTCCTAACCAATCATAGCGTTTATCTTTAAAACAGCAATCAACAACTGACACTACAATTAACGCAGGGAAAAACCATAGCACACCATTGATCTGCAATTTATCACGTTGTAACAAGAGCAACTCTTTGAGAGGCAAGTACCAATCTACTTGTGATGCACCACCGTTACCAAAGAGGTTTAAAGGCAACCATGACAAGTAAGACACCAAGTAGAAAAAGATAAAGGGCAAAAACAATCTACTCAATATTTTTTTATACGTCGTCAATGAATTAATCGAAAGAAAGCCAGATATCATGAAAAACAATGGCATATGAAAGGAGTAAATCAACGTTAGTATATCTTCACTCACCCACAAACAATGACCGAAAACAACCAATAAAATACCAATTCCCTTCGCATTATCTATTTTAAAGTCTCTAATCACCACTGAGTTCCTTTAGATAAAGAGAAAATGAGTAGTACATCCATGCCTGCGTCCAACGGATATAATTTATTTTATTTTCGAAACGTTGAGTTTTTTGATAAAGAAAATGCTGTTTACTTTCAATATATAAGTCATCAATTGCTTTATTAATGATTTTTCCAGCTAATTCCTTATCTTCTTTCTTTTTTCCAACTTTGAGTAGCGTAATAATGCCTTGTGCCACTGAGTGTGGATCTAGTGGATAGCGGTTATTATCATAATACTTAGCAGTACCATCCGACTCGAAAAAATTATTTTTATAATATGTAAGCCCTAATTCTATAGCGCTATCAAATATATTTGTATCTAAAGATTTTTTAATTTCATAGAGTGCTTCAAGATTATACCCAGTATGGAACCCATCAATAAATTGATGATGATGCCTATCACCATAAACCCAACTACCATTAGAAGCCTGTTCTTTGACACTTTGAGATGCTACTTTTAACGCAAGCTCGGCATAATATTCATTGCCAGTTTTACTAGCAACAAATGCAACCCAGGCAGCTCCCCACAAACTGGCATTATGAACAAATGCCATCTCTCCAGGGATGTAAGCAAAAAACTGTCTCGCTTCCAGCTTTGTGTATAAATGATTAACGATGAAATCTGCACTGCTTAACGCGATATCCATTAAGTATTGACGTCCTAAATGAGTCCCCAAATCATAAAGAGCACGACTGACATAGATAGTCGTAATGACATTAGGTTTACCTTTAGGTACAAAAAAAGCTCTCGCTTTCCAATCAAAATGGTAGCCCCAGCAAGCGGTGCCCCATTGTGCTTTGTCACAACACTGAGTCACTAACCAGTTAGCAAGTGATTCGGCTTCAATCAATAATGCTTTATCTCCCGTTACCTTATATTGCTCCAACATACCCAGAATAAATAGAGCAACTCCTTTAGGATTACGCCCTTCAGGTACACCTAGAATCGGACGCATATTAATAGGAGAACGTTTAAAAAATTGAATCCAACAAAGGCCTATCAAAGAGTCGCGAAGTGATGGAAATGTGTTAAACCAACGTGAATTTAAACCATCAAATGGATCGTACCCCGCAAACTGATGAGACTTAGCTTGCTCAAAAATGATATTTTGTATCTCCGCTATTTTTTTCATTACTCTGTATCCAATACTTCTTTATAAATATTTTGTAGCTGGGGAATAATTGCTTTTATTGAAAATCTATCTTCGAATTTACTCTTAGCTGAAATGACGAATTGGCGATTAATATGTCGATTATTAATAAGAGATATTAAAGCTTGAGATAAGTTATAAATATCACCGGCCTCAACCAACAAGCCATCAATATTGTTTGTAATGGCATCTGGAATACCGCCAGCATAACTTGATACTACAGCAATTTCAGCGGACATCGCTTCCAAGATCCCCATAGGAAATCCTTCGTTATAACTCGGTAAGCAATAAACATCAGTTATTTCTAGCAGCTCCATTTTCCCAGGGCCACTTATCCAACCTAGAAACTCTACAGAATCATCAATACCCAACGTTTTCGCTTCCTGCTTATATTCTGCGATATTTCCATCACCAGCTATTTTCAGCAACGCATGAGGGCAAACCTCTTTAACTATTTTAAAGGCATGAAGAAGATCCAATGCACCTTTACGAGGCCCAACTCTACCTAAAAAAGCTATGACTCCTGGTTGGGCATTCGAACGCTGTAACCGAAGAGATGGAACTGCATTGTAAAGAACTTTTACATGGTCACTTTTGCTTAACGCTTCACTTGCCCAGGCAAGCCAGTGTGTTGATAAGACAATAACGACATCACAAATTTCAAAAGTATGTCTGATATGAGCTTGTTTGCGTTCATCACATTCATTGGCATAAAAGTCTCTAAATTCAGCACCATGTAAATGTAATATAACTTTAGCTTTAAAAGCTTTAGCTATCCTAATAAGAAGAGACTTGCGCTGATAACTGCCTCTGGAAGCCATATGGATGTGAACTAGACCAATATCGTAAAATATAAAATATGAGATCAACTTTATCGTTGCTAATAGGAATAATGCAAATGCCCCAATTTTTCCGAATCTATTTTTAGTAGAATGTGTTGAAATTAATTTGACGTTGTTATTAGCAAAGAAACCAGATTCTTTGTATACATTTAAGACCGTTGCAATCCCACCTTGGCCATTTAGATCCGTCGCTACGGTTAAATTTATTTTTTGTTTCACTTCACATCCTTGACATTACATATCGCTTGTCTAATTTTCCCATTTTTTGTTCTAGGCAATGCATCAACATATTTTACGATGATGTTCATTCTTTCACCTAAGCGCTCTTTGGTGTTGCTAATCAATTGGTTCTCTTGCAAAGTGCCAAATATTGATTCGTCTCTAACTGTCCAAACTTCAACTTCTTGGGCCTTGTGTTGAACAAATTGACAAGCTAATAAACCATCAATCCCTTTCGGTATGTGATTCAGGATATGTATTTTTTGTCCATCTTCGCCAAGTAAATAATCACCAACTCGGCCTTCAATTCGTTTAATTATTGGATAGAATCTCCCACATGGACACTGCTTCTCGTCAGACAGTACGACATGGTCACCAGTTTTGTATCTAACTAGAGGAAAGTAGCTATTATTGAAATTAGTGCCAACAATTTCATGAGTACCATTTCCTGCATCTAAAAATTCAACCTGCGAGTAATCGGTGAGAACGTGGTAACGACCATGCTCACAATTAGCAATTGCAGCAACCCTTTCAAAAAGTCCATACCAATCGAACACTTTGCATTTAAATCGTTCCTCAATGACTTTACGGTCATCATCAGACAAAGATTCTGATGATGTAATCACTGATTTAATATTGGAAGGATAATATTCATTCTTAGACTCTAAATATTTAGCCAAAGCAACAATCGACGATGGATAGGCTTGAATTATGTCTACTCCAAAATCAACCATTGCCTTGATGTATAGCGGTAAAGCTTGTTGAGTCATATGAAATGAAGATAACATGATCATATTTTCAAACCATGAATAACGCCAAAAAGGGGCTCCTTTTTGCTCCATTGGCACGATCATATCACCACGAATCCAAGCACGTTTGTCACCTTTTTTATATCCGGCCCACTGAAGATGCCTTGCAACAAAAGCTTGCTCACGAATCACGGATTCCATATTTTGACTAATTGACAAAGGTGTACCAGTCGTCCCACTGGTGGCACCTTTAATCGGTGTCGTTTTTTCTGTGGAATTAATAAAATCTTCAGCACAATTTCTAACTTCATTTTTATTAATCATTGGAAAATGTGCTAACCCTTCACTTTCTGAAATGGTTTTTACACGATCTTTATAAAACTTAGCTTTCAATGCATTTTTTAACGCTAATTCCAATTGAAGTTCGCTATATCGTTTCAAAAGATCATTATTATAATCATGCTGTAATAATTCTCGAGTTAATGACTGTTGATGTCCATTTTCTCTAATAAACTTCCTAATAATAGCCCGGTAACTAAGAAGAAGGTTCTGAATTAATAAAGGGGAATTTCTATATATTTTACTTAAAAACATAATCTCACAACCTCAAATTAGTTCATAAAAGGTGCATTGTCATCTAAATAGCTCTCATTCTTCAAAATGTCATAATCTAAATTAGATACATTGCCAATGATTTTGGCTGGAACACCAGCAACAATAGAACCCTTCGGTACACTTTTTGTGACAACAGAGTTAGGCGCAACGACCACATTATCTTCAATAATCACGGGCCCAACAATTACACATCCTGGACCTAAGAAAACATCATTTCCGATAACTGGAACCTTTTTATATGGACCTTTTCCAACGACTCTACAGCCAATACCTATCCGACAGCGCTTGCCGATTTTTGCGCCATTAATAATAACAACAGCAACACCTTTTACGACTAGAAACGATCCTTTACCAATATCTGCATCTGGTGGAACTTTCGAGTTGTATAATATGAATATAACGAGTTGAAGTAGCTTTGGTAAAAATGGAACTTTCTTAAGATAGAGCCACCTAGAAATTCGATAGAAAAAGATAGCATTAGGCATTAAAAGTCTAGCTCCTGATATTTTGATTATTAATAAGTATTAACCTGTGTTTTTCTAACAGAGTTCAAATACAACACACTAAAAAGTAAGAGTAGAACTGGAGTCTTCGTTGTTAATGAATTATTTGTAAGACCGACAATCATAAATGTAACAACAACAAGTCTAGATGCTACATCTCCATTTTTAGCAAAATAATATAGTGTTAAAAAGACACATATTGATAAAGGAATCGTCCCCATTAGACCAAATGTAAAAATCCAACCTATAAAGTAATTTTCAATAACATTTATGCCTATATATAACTCTATGGACTCTAGTAATCGGTGACTAGCACCAAAAATCCATTCCGACACTGTCAATTGATCAAAAAGGAAAAATACATCGATACGCGCTGATGCGCTTCCATCAATATAAAGTTTAGACATAATTCTTTCAGTAATACCGGAACCAACGATGATAAAGACAAAGAACATAAAAGCGAAATATCCTAAAAACATAAATAACGCTATCTTTCTTTTATCACCTCTAACCCCTGTCGTTATAAACTTCCAACCACTTGGAATGCAATACAAAATAAACATACATGAGAATATAACTAACGCTGCTCTCCCACCAAAAGCGAATAAACCTAATAGAGTAATCAATATGTAAAGAAAACCAGGTAATAAAGTCCGTTTAAATATTAACAACCCTAAGCTAGCCGTAATCAATGCATTATTAAGTGGATGAGTAAGCAGAGCACTCGAACGAAAGAATGAAAATGCCTGAAAGTCAACATCAACAACACGAGAACTTGTTAAATATTCAAAAATTGCGATCACTGAATTAAGCAATATCAAATATGAAATCAGATTAATAACTTTATCTTTTTGAAAATCATCTAGGCTAGAAAGCAAAGGAATAAACAACATTGGAGCAAGAAAAGTATTGATCAAGTATGCCATTCCAGACGTTCCATGCCTGAAATATCCGTATATAATGACAAATGATAAAGAAAATATAGCAATCCACCATATTTTATTAAATGAACCAAGTCGTTCACAAAACCATGTTGGTCCAAATTTCATTGCTAAAACAGTAAACATACCGAAAATAATATATGTATACAAATGTATTTTAAGTAGCGCAGAACCACCATCCGAAACATAATTAATCCCTAAGTTCTCAAGAAGGTAGCTACCTAAAAAAACAGAAGCTATGATCGCTATTAAAATAGGCACATAGGTATTAACACTTCGCACGTTTTCTTCTCCAATCATTGAAATGACCTCGAACAGAAAAGCTATTCAGTACGATATGAGCACCAGTATATGATAAACAACCAACAGCAACGAGTAATAACAATTTAACTACTGGAATAAATTCAGCCACATAGTACTTAGCACAAAAAATACTTAATGACATAATACTAGATGCAATGACTGTTTGGAGTAAACATTGAGGTAATGGATAACGGTAGCCTAAGAATGTTCCCATACAAAGACTGCATATTGCACCGATAAAAAATGCTATAGCTAAACTCCCTGCCGCACCTAAGGCACCATATTGGGGAATAAGGATGAACGAGAGCACCATTTGAGTGACCAAAGTACAGAATGTCAAAAGTGGCATCCATTTTGTTTTCAATATAAATTGAAAACCATGATCTAAAAAATGACCTCTAATATTTAAAAACCAAGCTGAAAACGCTAAAAGGTAGAATATTTTCAAATCCATTACATGATAGGATTTACCCAAAAACACTTCCACAAATGAAGAAGCAAGTAAGCAAATTCCAATGGTTGCAGGTAGACTTAAGGCGCATAACACACCACCATAATAGCGATGCTGTTGGTAGAGCTTCTCTTTATCATCAACAACTTTAGTTAACTCTGGAAATAATGGTAGTGCAACAATCATAAAAACAAGCGCCATGATACCTAGCAGTAAATTTGCAATAGCGGCATATAGGCCGGCTTGCTCTAAATTAGCAAGAGTGGCTACCAATACTCTATCACTTCGAGACGCTAAAATGCCGAGTAGACCTGAGACCATGAAAGGAATACCATAATTAAGCACTTCCTTACGCATCGGTTTATCTAATTTAAGAGTAAATTTTCCACTATAACCAGCGATAATAATTGAGATAAAATAACTCAACACTAATGCAAAAATTGCAGACAAGATGTGTGCATGCCAATTTAGAATAACAAAACTAGTGATCATAACCAGCATTGCCTGCAAGAATACTGTTCGACGGTATAGCGACACTCGCTCTTCAACTCTGGCACACTCGATTAGATACATATAAATACTTTTACTGATGAGTAATGCATAAATTGCAGAGAAATTGGCCCAAGAAAAATTAGAAAACACCAGCATACAACCAGCGATAACGACACTAGATATTAGTAAATTATAAATTAGCCACCGGGTGGTTTGAGATTGAAAGCAGGGCTTAATATCCGCATCAGAAGTTGAATAAAATCTGATTAGGCAGCTATTTACCCACTGTATTAGTACGGATCTAGCACCTTCGGAGAAAACAAGCAGCATGGCTAATAAGCCATACTCTTTAGGGGTTAAAAAACGAGTTTGAATTGAAATCAGGACAAATAAACTTAGTGCTGAGAATAGTTGTACAGGTGCGTACTTGAAAAGTTTATTGATCACCTTTCTAACTCCCGATACACATTCTGATACTGCTGAACAATGCTATTTGCAGAAAATCGATTAGCCAATAATTCTCGGTCAATTTCATGTGGTTTATTTAAAAAACCCAAGCAGTCTTTTACAAAATTAGTGGCATTTTCTAGATCTACAAACAATACGCCGCTTTCTTTAAAAAATGCATATTGTTCATCTAAAATACCGACTCTGGTAGAAATGAGGGGGAGACCTGTAGCTAACATTTCTAACGGTGCTAATCCAAAAGTTTCTTCTTTAGATAAAAAAATGGCAGCATCAGACTTTTTATACTGTTCAAAAATTTCAGGTTGTGACATAGAACCTAACCAATGAATTTTATTATCAATCATCAAATCGGAGGCTTTACGCTTCAATTCAGCTAAATATGCACTTCCACCGGGTCCAATGACAATAAGCTCTATATCTATATGTTTAGATAATTCGCTCATAAGCTCTATCATTTTGTCAATTTGTTTCCTCGGCGTGATAATTGAGCACGTCACTAACCGGAGAGTTGAATTGTTTACCCCCCTGTCATTACAACCGTTAAAAAACGCATCATCAATAGGATTACCGATTTTTATTATTTTATTTGGATATATTTCTCTTATTGCATCGCAAAGAATATCACCAACACATGTGATCTTATTAGCTAAATGCAATGTTCTACGTGGGAGTATATGTTCAAACAAGATATCATTCATTTTCCCTCTTGGAGTTCTTGCGATTTTTCCATATGAATGAAGTGTTACTACAGATTTGATTCCCGCTTGTAGATACAGAGGTAAACTCAATAGATGGCTATGGACGATATCCGGCTTGAATCGCTTGCAGATTTTATTTAAATGATAATTTTGGAAAAGAAATCCAGGAAGCTTAACCCCGTGAACTTTACCTTTGTTAGGAATAAAGGTTAATGTAACGCGTTCATGCAACTTTTGTTTTTTAAAAAGTTCAACATCTGAGACTCCAACCTTGATGGCAAGTATTTCATAAATATAGCCATCAGGGGGATTTTCAGCCAAGAAACGGACAATTTGTTGGCAAACACTATCGACACCACCAGTATTCTCATTCCCCCATTTAACCGTGCTGAGAGGAACGACAAGCAATATTTTCCTCATCATCCTTCCTTTTTCAGATATGGGTTTTGTATATAACGGCAAACACTTCCTTGATTGAGTACTCGGCCTGGATTACCGACAACAACGCCATATTCCGGTATATCTTTTACCACCACACAGCCTGCGCCGATTTCAACACCATTGGCAATATGCACTGATTCAACGATAGTAACGTGAGGACCTATGTAAACATTATCGCCAATCGTTGCCGCTTTACTGTGATTAGAACCAACCACAGTAAAAGGACTCAAATTGCAATTAGCACCAATTTTTGCCGTACTGTTAATAATTATCCCAGTACCATGCCCTAGGTATAACCCAGGGCCAACATTGGTTTCTTTCGGTATTTGTATTTGGTATCTAATGGATAGATTTTTATGCATTAGCCTAGCAAATGAACGTAGGAGATAATTCTTACTTCGGCATAATCGGAACCAAAACATATACTTAAAGCCAGGGTTAAACATCATGTTCTTGATGAGTAACCCCGTCGACAACTTCCCTGTATGACGATACAGATCAGCCTTAATTAGATCGAATGCTGAACTCAAGCAACCACACCTCTTGTATCAATCACTACTTTTTTCGCAAATGCTGTTTTATCCGCTTCTTTAAAATCTCTGTGATCAACTAATACTACAACGATGTTTGCTAATTCTAGCGCTTGCTCTAGTGATACAAGTTCGACACCGTTTTCTGCTAGTTTGTTTGGTAATGAATGAATGTTTGGCTCTACCGCAAGAATTTGACCAATATCATCCTGCGCTAGGTGAGTTGTAATATCTAATGCTGGGCTTTCACGTAAATCATCAATATCTGCTTTGAAAGCAAGACCTAAACATGCAATAACCGGTTTTTTAAATTGGTCTGCGGCCTGTTTAACTTGGTCAATAACCCAGTGTGGTTTGCCATCATTAACATGTCTTGCTGCCGCGATCAGTTTTGCTTCTTCCGGACAGCTGTTAACAATAAACCACGGGTCAACAGCGATACAGTGACCACCTACACCCGGTCCAGGGTTCAAAATGTTCACTCGAGGGTGGCGATTAGCCAGTTTAATCAATTCCCACACATTGATTTTTAATTTCTCACTAATCAAAGACAGCTCGTTAGCAAAGGCAATATTAACATCGCGGAATGAGTTTTCTGTTAGCTTGGCCATTTCTGCTGTACGTGAATTGGTGACAATACACTCGCCTTTGACGAACGTCTTATACAGTGACATCGCTTTTTCGCTACACGATTTGCTCATCCCACCAATGACACGGTCATTACTCACTAATTCTTGTAAGACATAACCTGGCAATACACGTTCTGGACAGTGCGCAATTTTGATATCGGCCGCATCGCCTTTATGCTGTGGGAAGGTTAAATCAGGACGTGCTTCTGCTAACCAAGCGGAAAGTTTTTCCGTAGCACCAACTGGAGAAGTACTTTCAAGTACCACTAAGTTGCCTTTTTCGATCACAGGTGCAATCGCTTTTGCTGCGGCTTCAATATAGCTAAGATCAGGTTCGTGATTATCCCCTTTGAATGGGGTTGGAACCGCCACCATAAATGCATCGGCTGGCTCTGGTGTTGTGGTTGCTTTTAGTTTGCCGGTCATGACCGCACTGCGAACCACGATATCTAGATCGGGTTCAACGATGTGGATTTCACCTTTGTTGATGGTATCAACCGCATGTTGATTAACGTCAACACCAATAACTTCAATACCACGAGAAGCAATGACGGCAGCCGTTGGTAAACCGATATAACCTAGACCAATTACTGATACTTTATTAAACATCTTATTTCCTTAAATCTTTATAGTGCTAAAACGTCTGCAATACGCTGACAGGCTTGGCCATCACCGTATGGATTATGTGCTTGACTCATCAATTGGTAAGCATCTTGATCTGAGAGCAACTTACTCAATTCATCGCAAATCAGCTGAGTATTGGTTCCCACCAATTTAACCGTACCTGCGCTCACTGCTTCTGGTCTTTCGGTAGTATCTCGCATCACAAGTACCGGTTTACCTAGTGATGGTGCTTCTTCTTGAATGCCGCCGGAGTCGGTTAGGATGATGTGAGCTCGGTCCATCAAGTAAACAAATGGTAGATACTGTTGCGGTTCGATTAAGAATATATTGTCGACACCACGTAATAGACGATTCACTGGTTCTTGAACATTAGGGTTAAGATGTACAGGATAGAGAATTTGGCTATCTGGATGCTTCTTCGCAGTTGTAAGCAATGCTTCACAAATACGTTCAAAACCATCACCAAAACTTTCACGACGGTGGCCTGTCACGAGGATCAATTTTTTCTCTTTATCCAGCATTGGAAAATGGTGTTCCAACGTTGCTTTGAGATCGGCTTCACTGTGAATTTTATTTCTAATCATAAACAGTGCATCGATGACGGTATTACCTGTGATATAGATATTCTCGTCAGCGTAATTTTCATCTAATAGGTTTTGTTTTGACGTTTCTGTCGGTGCAAAGTGATATTGAGTTAACGAGCCTGTTAATTTTCGATTTGCTTCTTCTGGCCAAGGAGAATAAATATTTCCGGTACGCAAACCCGCTTCAACATGCCCAACCGCAATTTGTTGATAATAACTGGCTAGTGATGTAGCAAAAGTTGTCGCTGTATCACCGTGAACCAACACTACATCCGGTTGAAACTCTTTTAGCACACCTTCCATACCGACTAAAATTTTGGTGGTAACTGTGGTTAGCGTCTGACCTGGTTCCATAATATTGAGGTCAAAATCTGGCGTGACTTCAAATAAATCGAGCACCTGATCAAGCATTTCTCTGTGCTGCCCCGTGACACAAACTTTTGTTTCAAAACGCTCATCTTGCTTTAACTGATGGACCAATGGCGCCATTTTGATCGCTTCAGGTCTTGTACCAAATGCAATTAGAATTTTTTTCACTTTCTCTATTTCCTATAATTAAAGCCAAGAGACATTTTAGAACCAGGTTCAATGCCACTTCTTTGTAAACCCAACTGATTGATGGTGATTTTAAGCACGCTACCGCCACTAGATGTCGCCTCTAGACTGCGTCTTTAAACCCATTATTTTTAATAAACTGGCCTTATATAAGGCGCAAAAAAACCTATTCCCATACGCTCTGCATGGAAAGTAATTCATTTTGTAAAGCCGCTACTGCTTTATATGTTGGGGAGTAAAAATATTATCTGAAATATAAAATCCGCTATGTTGTTACACAAAGCCGCATCTCACTTTCCTTGAATTGATCGTACTTGGAAATATACTCAATGATGTCTTGAGCCCCGCTATCTATAAGTTCAAGAACTTGCTCAAACTTACGAACATTTCCTTGATAAGGATCTGGAATTTCGGTGACACCAATATGGCTATGCGCTAAAAAGAGGGAAAGTTTGTATCGATATTCTGCCGGGCAAATATCAACAAGATCCGCTAGGTTTGCTTTATCACTGGCAAAGATGAAATCAAATTTCTCGAAATCCTCGACGCAGATTTGTCGAGCTCGCATACCAGACATAACCAAGCCTCGCTGATTTGCGACGAAAACAGCTTTAGGATCAGGTGCTTTGCCAACTTGGAAGTTAACTGTACCAGCACTCTCTACGGTTAAATCGATTCCGCATTGTTGCGCTTTTTGGCGTAAAACAGCTTCAGCAAGGGGAGAACGGCATATATTACCCATGCATACTATGAGAATAGAGCGTCTTTTATTGTCCATGATGTTTACTGATGCATTCACTTCAATGTGTCACTATTGGTTTATGTTTGAAAGCGATGAGTAGAGTATCTCAAGATGGCAATAAATGGGTGTCTCAAAAATGAGCCTACCTTTAATTAAACCAAGGATGTATTTCAGAATAGTCATTTCATTATTTTGATGGATTATTTACACAATCATCAACTAGTTGAAATGTCGATTATAGTTACAGGTATATTAGCGAAAGCTATAGAATTACTGCGCTGAAAATAGAATGTCGAAAGTTGTAATCATTAACCATTTTAAAGACAAAAAAAGAGCCTGCGTTATACAGGCTCAACATATTTATTAGTGGATACTTCTTGTTTTGATATCTTGAGAAAGTTCTTTATTCAACTCAGCTTCAACATGGCCAGGTGACTGGGTCGATGCGGAGATCAATCGGTACATTGCTGGTATCACAAACAGTGTCACTAAAGTAGCGAAACCCATTCCAAATAGAATAACTGTCCCGACAGCAACTCGGCTTTCATAGCCAGCACCAGTAGAGATAATTAAAGGAATAGAACCTGCTAAAGTAGTAAAAGCAGTCATCATAATCGGTCTTAAACGACGTGCAGATGCATCGATGATCGCTTTTTCAAACTCTACCCCTTTATCACGCAGTTGGTTAGCAAACTCCACAATCAATATTCCGTTTTTAGTGACCATACCAATCAGCATGATCATCCCAATTTGACTATAGATATTCATACCTTGGTTCATAATGAACAGGCCAAGAAAACCACCAAATACCCCCATCGGAACGGTTAGCATCACAACCAAAGGGTTAATAAAGCTTTCAAACTGCGCTGCTAGCACTAAGTAAGCCACCAGCAATGCCAGTGCAAAGACAATGGCAACGCTCGATTGATTCTCTTTATAGTCTTTGGATTCTCCCGAATAACTAATTGAAATATCACTTGGTAGTATTTCTACTGCTTTTTGATCGAGGAAATCTAGTGCCTCACCTAGCGTATAACCGTCTAATAAGTTAGCGGTTATCGTGACCGACTTCTGCTTGTTGTAGTGCGCAAGACGAATGGATGATGCGACTTCTTCTATTTTAGTAACAGCATCTAAGGTGACCAATTCACCCGATGCCGTTCGCATGTATATTTGACTTAGATCCGAGGCATTATTAAAACTATTTTCATCACCACGTAAATAGACGTCATACTCTTCACCACGCTCAACAAAGGTAGTTTCATTTTTACCTCCGAGCATCACTTCCAAGGTATCGGAAATATCAGCAACACTAATACCTAACTCGGCCGCACGCTGTTTATCAACCGTTACCACAAGCTCTGGTGTTTTCTCGGAGTAATTAGTATCCGCGCCTTCCATATAAGGCGAATTTTCGGCTTCGACTTCTAACAACTCAGCCCATTTTTTAAGCTCTGGGTAATCTGACCCACCCAGCACAAATTGAACAGGTTCGCTCGAACCACCTCGGAAACCAGGCATAAATGGAAAAACACGCACGTCTGGGATACCAGCCAGTGATTTTCTCACCTCACCTAGTGCTTGCTGCGCTGTCAGACTGCGCTGATCCCAATCATCCAAAATCATGATCACAAAACCCGTTTGGTCACCAGCATTACCACCAAAGGCGGGAGATTGAATACTGAAAGATTTTAAAAAACCTTGACCAAGCAGCGGCATTAAACGCTCTTCAACCAAATCCATATTGGCAGACATTCGGTTATAACTGGTCGCATCCGCTCCACGTACAAAAGCAAAAATAACACCACGGTCTTCTGACGGAGTTAACTGCGATGGTACTTTTTGCATTAAGACATAACTGCCGCCAATACAAGCCAAAATCACAATTGGGGCGACCCATTTCCAATTTATCGCCACACGTAATGCGGATTTATAGCCACCTTCTAAGTGCCCGAAAAGACGATCAACAAATTGGTTAAAACGATTTGGTTTTACGTTTACTTTTAGAATCTTACTGCCCAACACAGGTGTTAATGTCAAAGCAATCAGCGACGAGAAAATAACCGACATCGCAAGCAATACCGAAAATTCGGTGAAGAGTAATCCAACCATTCCGTCCATAAACGAAATAGGCAAGAACACCATCACTAATACTAATGTTGTCGCAATAACGGCAAACCCTACTTCACGAGTCCCTTTATAGGCTGCTAACAGAGGTTTTTCACCATTTTCGATATGGTGGAAGATATTTTCGACTACCACGATCGCATCATCAACTACCAAACCAATCGATAAAATCAACGCCATCAAGGTTATCAAGTTGATTGAGAAACCAAAGTAGTATGCCGCAATAAAAGAAGAAATAAGTGAAACTGGTACAGTCACCGCTGGAATTAAGGTCGCGCGGACTTGCCCAATAAAAATATAGAGCACGAGGATAACCAAGCCACCGGTAATAAAAAGCGTGCTATAAACCTCAGATATTGAACGCTCAATAAAAACAGTTGAATCGTAATCGATCGCGAGACGAGTACCTTTGGGTAAAAACTGCTGAATATCATCCACTTCTTTGTGGACACGCTGAGCAACCTCTAAAGGGTTCGCATCAGACTGAGCCACAATCCCCATACTCACGTTCACCACACCATCACTTTTGAAAGTGGAGTTTTCGTTCTCGGCACCAATAAACACATCCGCCACATCTTTTAGATAGATAGGAGTATTATCACTGGAACGCTTAACAACTAAGTACTCAAAGTCTTGCGCGGTTTTGTAAGAGCGAGCGGTTCTGACTGACATCACCGTCGAATCATTACGAACTTCCCCCCCTGGGCTTTCAATATTCTCACTGCGCAGTGCACTCGATATATCGGAAGTCGTCACGCCACGACCAGCCATCAGTTCAGGCTTGAGCTTAACGTACATCACTTTATACAAACCACCAGACACATCAACCGAGCTCACGCCCGAAATCAAACTGAAACGGTCAATCAATACTCGTTCTATATAGTCGGTTAGCTGAGTACGATCCATTTCTGAAGAACTAAGGTTGATGTATAAAGACGCTTCACCTGAACCATTATTCTTATAGACGGTAGGATCATCGGCTTCATCGGGTAGTGAACGTTGCGCCCTTGCGACCGCATCACGAATATCGCTGACACCAGTATTGAGATCATATCCCAGCTCAAACGTTACAGTAATGCGAGACATACCATTGCGCGTCGTCGACTCAATCTCATCAATGCCGCTAATACCTGCTAATTGATCTTCAAGTACCGAGGTAATTTGGCTTTCAATGATGGTGGCCGATGCACCTTCATAACGGGTACTGATAGAAACCACGGGGCTTTCAATATCCGGCATTTCTCGTACCGAGAGCTTGGAGAATGAAACGATACCAAACACACACAGCAACAAACTTAACACAACAGCAGCAACGGGGCGTTTTACAGAAACATCAGACAACCACATTATTTGTCACCTTTCGCTACTGGCGTGCCATCGGTATTAACTTCCATCACGCTGACCCCATTACGCATGTTAACAATACCTTGTACAACAATTTTATCGCCAATCTGTAAGCCTTTATCAATCACCACTTGGTTTTCAATACGTGCCCCTAACCACACTTCTGTACGTTGCGCTTTATTCTCTTGATCAACAACGTAGACGTAGCGCTTAGTACCCGAGTATTCGAGAGCTTGTACCGGAATGATCGGTGCTTCGATAGCAGGGAAATCCAATTTTGCAGACAAAAGCATGCCAGGTTTAAGTTGACGATCTTGATTTGCAAAGTGGATTCGAACGCGTAAATTCAATGTTTCACTGTTGATTCTTGAATCCACACCAACCACTTTGCCTTCAAAGGTTTTATCTGGCCATGCATTACTTTTAGCTGTTACCTGCATATTTTTATGAATCATCGACAAATAACGTTCAGGTACCAAAATATCGAGCTGCATAATGGAAAGGTTATCCAAGGTAATTAATTCTGTTCCGGCACTGACCATTTTACCCAAACTGAAATCCACAAACCCGACGGTGCCACTAAAAGGAGCCTCAATATGTAAGTCTTTTAAATTGGCATTGGCAGCATCGAGCCGCGCTTGAGCAATTTCCACACTCGCTTTTTGAGCGTCAATTTCCGTTTGTGTAATGGCATTGCGAGAAACAAGGCGTTCAAACTCTTTGAGCTTACGCTGTTCATCTTTCAAATACGCTTTCGCTTCTGAAACCGCGGCTTTCGCTTTGTCATCATTCAATTGGATTAATAGCTGACCTTTTTTGACCTCTTGGTTCGCTTTAATCGCAATACTATCAACCTTACCTGACACTTCAGACGAGATGATCACCGACTGCTCGGCTTGTAACTTACCAATTAAAGATAGTGATTGAGACACTTGATGAGTCGCCACTTGTTCGGTAACGACAGCGACCGCTTGTGCTTTCTTAGGTGCTTGCGCTGCCAATGCAGTTTGAGGTGCAGCCAACAAAGCGATAATAATCAATGAGAGAACGGACGTATTTTTCATGTTTTTATTCAATAGTTAGAGACTGAGGGTATTGTAACGACTTATACGGTATTCAAACGTCAAGGAGTGTAAATCTGATCAAATAAGTGCTATCTACATCATGATTTGAGTATTCAACACACAGCACATATGCTGTTTTAGATAGCTTTCTGTTGCTAAAATCACTCATTACGCGCTTCTTTGTCCAAAAAGGCAGCATTCGATTCGAAATCATAAGAAAAAGTCTTTACACAAAGAGCGAGTTTGCTATGATGCGCTCCGCACTTGAGCAATGCGTTGGGAAAACGTTGTTTAAGTATGCTTTAAGAGCATAAAAAATACCCCTGGAGGGGTTCCCGAGTGGCCAAAGGGAGCAGACTGTAAATCTGCCGGCTCCGCCTTCGATGGTTCGAATCCGTCCCCCTCCACCATATTCTTCTCGTAAGAGAAAACCTCAATTGAATCGTTGGGAAAACTTCAGTTGAGCCTATTTTTAGAATAGGAAAAACCCCTGGAGGGGTTCCCGAGTGGCCAAAGGGAGCAGACTGTAAATCTGCCGGCTCCGCCTTCGATGGTTCGAATCCGTCCCCCTCCACCATATTCTCTCGTAAGAGAAACCTTAATTGAATCGTTGGGAAAACTTCAATTGAGCCTATTTTTAGAATAGGAAAACACCCTGGAGGGGTTCCCGAGTGGCCAAAGGGAGCAGACTGTAAATCTGCCGGCTCCGCCTTCGATGGTTCGAATCCGTCCCCCTCCACCATATTCTCTCGTGAGAGAAACCTTGATTGAATCGTTGGGAAAACTTCAATTAAGCCTATTTTTAGAATAGGAAAACACCCAGGAGGGGTTCCCGAGTGGCCAAAGGGAGCAGACTGTAAATCTGCCGGCTCCGCCTTCGATGGTTCGAATCCGTCCCCCTCCACCATCTATCAAAGCCTGCTCATTGAGCAGGCTTTTTTTTATTGCTGTATTTCATAGAATATAGGCGACAAAAAAGGCTTCAAGTCATTAAACTTGAAGCCTGAAAGATTGGTCCTAGAGGGAAAAGACTCAATCAGGATTAAAAATCAACCAAGATGATTCGAGTTTCATAAGGTCGCAATATTTGATGTGCAAGCACTTTCGATGAATTGAATCTGCTGTAATTACCAAGCAAATATTTCGCTTTTTCGAGTGGTAATTCTACTGGCAGTACACACTCTTCTTCTCGGTCGTAATAATTGTTAATGCAGATAAGTGCTTGTTTCTTGTCCTGGCGCTTATACGCGAAAATCGCGGGGTGTTCTGGGAGTAAATCGACATAATCACCGCTGGTGATCACCGGAATCTCTTTTCGCAGAGCAATTAAACGTTGGTAGAAATAAAACACCGAATGTTTATCTTCTAATGCACGCTCTGCATTAACTTGTCGGTAGTTCTCAGCCACTTCTAGCCACGGTTTTACGGAGCTAAAGCCAGCAAACGCTTTGCCATTCCACTGCATCGGCGTTCGTGAGTTATCACGCGATTTCTGCGCCAAAATAGCGATCATATCGTCATGACTAACACCTTTTTGATGCACCATGATGTCATACATGTTGGTACTCTCGACATCTTGGTACTGGGAAATGGAAGTGTAGCCGGGGTTCGTCATACCAATTTCTTCACCTTGGTAAACATAAGGTGTTCCTTGCATCATATGCACTGAAGCCGCGAGCATTTTTGCTGATTCGACTCGGTAATGTTTGCTATCTCCCAAACGGCTAACAATGCGTGGTTGGTCATGATTACACCAAAATAACGCGCCCCACCCTTTGCCATTTAACCCTACCTGCCAATGGTTAAAGATCCGCTTAAGCTGTAAAAAATCAAAAGGAGCATTGGTCCATTTATCACCATTTGAATAATCCACTTTCAAATGATGAAAGTTAAAGACCATCGATAACTCTTTGCCGTCTAAACGTGAATATTGCTGGCAATGCTCTAAGGTCGTCGACGACATTTCGCCAACCGTGACGCTACCGTATTGCTGGAACACGGCTTGGCTTATCTCTTGTAGATATTCGTGAACTCGCGGCCCATCAGTATAAAAACGACGACCATCACCGCAGTCATCACTTGGGAAATCTTGCTGTTTAGAGATAAGGTTAATTACATCGAGGCGAAAGCCATCGACGCCCTTCTTCGCCCAAAAATCAATGACCTGTTTAACTTCGTCGCGCACTTTGGGGTTTTCCCAATTGAGATCAGCTTGCTCTTTGGCAAATAAATGCAGGTAGTATTGACCGGTCACGTCATCTAATGCCCAAGCACTGCCACCGAATTTCGATTGCCAATTATTGGGTACATCACCATCGATTGGGTCTTTCCAAATATAGTAATCTCGATAAGGGCTCGATTTATCCCCCAAAGCCGACTGAAACCACGCATGTGCAGTAGAGGTATGGTTAACCACAATATCCATAATAATACGGATACCTTTTTGATGGGCTTGCGCGAGCAGATCATCAAAGTCTTGCATGCAGCCAAACTCTGGATTCACATCATAGTAGTCAGAAATATCATAGCCGTTATCTACCATTGGTGATGAGTAGATTGGGGTTAACCAAATCGCATCAATGCCCAAGGTTTGCAGATAATCGAGCTTAGAGATAATTCCTCGGATATCTCCCGTACCTTTACTTCCACTATCACAAAAGCTTTTAGGATAAATTTGATAAATGGTGGCCGTTTTCCACCAATTAGCATCGATATTCATTGAAGAATTAATAATTGTCATCAAACAAACTCACTTACAAAAATGACAATGAACAACAACAAATGCCGTTGCTCATAAAAAATTATGCTGCTACAGGTTCCAATTCGCCTTTCATTTGCGCGCGTTTATAAAGGAAAAGCGTCAAAAATGCAGGGATGATCATCGCCACTAGCATAGCGACTGCATAGATACCCCAATATTGTGGCTGAATAGAGAGAATGCCTGGCAATCCACCAACACCGATACCATTTGCCATCACACCTGCGCTACCACAAATAGCCGCCGCGACAGCGCTACCAATCATTGCGCTCAACATCGGAAATTTATACTTCAAGTTGATCCCATACATCGCAGGCTCAGTGACACCAAGATAAGCAGAAATAGCGGCAGGAACGGAAATATCACGCTCGCCGTGCTTTTTACTGATGATAATGATGCCCACTACAGCAGAAGCTTGTGCAATATTTGACAGTGCAATCAATGGCCAAATCGGTGTTCCACCTAATTCTTGCATTAACTGTAGGTCAACGGCGTTGGTTGTATGGTGAATCCCGGTAATCACCAGTGGTGCGTATAAGAAGCCAAAAACCATTGAACCGATTACAGCAAAATCACCGGTCATTGCCGCTTTAGCCGCAAAGGCTACGCCATTACCCAATACACGACCAAATGGCCCGATCAATGCGTGCGCTAAAATCACCGATAGAATGATCGATACAAATGGCACCACCACCAGATATAAATAAGCAGGAACAATTCGTTTCAAATTGGTTTCAATAAAGGCCAATGCCACACCAGCCAACATCGCAGGAATAACTTGTGCCTGATAACCTACTTTTTCAATAACAAATAACCCGAAGTCCCATACCTCTGGTACTTGCTTACCGATTAAATAGGCATTCATCAATTGAGGAGAGACCAACGTCACACCAAGCGTAATACCTAAAATTGGCGTCCCCCCCAGTTTCTTGACCGTCGACCAACACACACCGACAGGTAGGAAGAAGAAAATAGCCTCGCCAATCAGCCATAAGAAAGAGTGGACAGTGGCCCAAAACTGGCTGATCTCGACTAGAGTTTTACCATCGAACATTCGAATGTCACCAATGACATTACGAAAACCGAGGATCAAACCACCGGTGATAATTGCAGGAAGCAGGGGAACAAAAATTTCAGCAAGGTGTGAGATCCCACGCTCTAAAAAGTTCATATTCTGACGAGCAGCTTGCTTCGCTTCATCTTTGGATGATGCATCTTTACCGGCTAACTCGATTAAAACCGCATACACATCATCTACTTCAGTCCCAATAACCACTTGAAACTGACCGGCATTAGTGAAGCAGCCCTTGACGAGGCTCATTGCCTCAAGCCCTTTTGGGTCTGCTTTATCCGTATCATTCAATACAAAGCGCAAACGAGTCAAACAGTGACTCACACTCGCAATATTCTCTTTTCCACCCACCAGCTCGATAATACGAGCAACATCTTGCTTCGCTATTTTGGCCATACCCTTGTCCACCCTATATTGGAATTTTGTTTATTGTTCTCTTTAGTGGGAACATTCCCACCAATGCGGAAATATTGGCATAAATAATAAAAGACCAAAATGGGAACAGTCCCATAAATTGAATGTGATCACAGAGTAATTTTAATTCACATGATTAAAGAATAAGTTACTTGATCAAAGGTAATTGTGTGATACGCACACAATTGGTTTCACCGTTTAATTGAGAAACCAGAAGATTAGCCGCTTTTTTACCAGCTTGGCTGTAACCTGGATCGATACTGTAAACATTAGGAAATAGGAATGACAACAGTTCATTACCGCCAACTCCCGTCACTGTGATGTCATCGCGTCCCAACTCTTGAAGACGCTTGATAACCCCAAGAGCTAAAGTATCACTCGCACAAACAATGGCTTGAGTTTCAGCACAAAGCACCTCATCAACAAGTTGGTAGGCACTTTCATGATGTAAACGACCAGTACGATAATGTGGAGAATGGCCGTTGAGTTGACACCATTTCAGATAAGATTCTAGTCGTAAACTGCCCGTGGTTTTATCACTAGGATCCACCCCAATGTAGGCAATATTCTCAATACCCTGCTCGCTTAAATGTCTCAACGCACCTTGAATGATTGCATCGTTATCATAGTTTATTGATGATACACATTCCGTATCCATAGAGATAACCACTGCCCGTGAGGTCCATAGACTTAATTGATCAACATCGAGATCGGTAAACCCAAAAACAATCACCCCATCGACATTGCGTTTTCGCAGTACTTCAAGATGCTCATTGGTTTTATAACGATCGAATTGGCTTTCCATGATCACTACATCATAGCCATGTTGATAAAGTGATTGCAAAATGTTGCCGACAACTCGGTTCTCTGATGGAGAATCAAGACGAGAGATAATGACCCCGATAACTTTCTGGCTGCCACCGCGCATCAATTGAGCAGACTTTGATGGGACATAACCAGAATCTTGAATCACACGTTCTACTTTAGCTCTGGTTTCCGGTTTCACTTTAGGATCGTTGGTAAGAACCCGAGACACCGTTGACTTACCAACACCAGAAAGCTTTGCGATATCCAAAATAGTGAGTTTTCTGCTCATGCTGACCTATTAAATGAAGAAGATAAAACGGCGTTAGCACAACCGTATTAGAGAAAATTATTGAATTTTACACGCTTTATAAAACGTAGAACTCAATTCGAGGGTCGCTCCATCACCTTTGGTATGCAGCATTACCGATTGAGGATTGCTTTTATCATCAAGTACATATTTAACACCCGATGCAGCAGGAACTTGAAGCAGAGTGTATTGTTTGCCACCGACCCGTAAAAGCGCTGATTGTTGATCCGGGTAAGAAACATCAAACGAGCCACCAGCAGCACATTGATAATGCTGCAACAAAGGAGCATCACTACCTGTCAACGTTTGTGAACACCCCGCTAATAATAATGTTGCCGATAAAAATACAAATAAGCCATTCTTCATATCAACTCCAATAAAAAAGGCCACACAGTGACCTTCATTAGCTACTTAGCCAAAAAAGCTGGAACCTCTCGGATACTATCAAGTACAACCGAGGCTAATGCTTCGCCTTGTTCAGTTACTGGTTTTCCGGTTCGTACTAAAATCTTGGTACCAACGCCTGCGGCTTCTGCAGCCATCATATCTTCCGCTTTATCGCCCACCATCACAGACTTCTCCATATCAATCTTGAGAAAGTCTCGCGCAGAGATAAACATACCGGGTTTTGGCTTACGGCAGTCGCAATCTTCTTTGTACTTACCTTGACCATGTTCTGCATGGTGAGGACAGTAATAAAAGCCGTCAAATTCAACCCCGTGATCAACAAAGTTCCAATCCATCCATTGCGTCAACGACAAGAAACGATCTTCGCTGAATTTACCACGCGCAATGCCTGATTGGTTTGTAACTAAGACCAACATATAGCCCATGTCTTGTAACTTCTTCGTTGCTTCAAACACACCATCAATAAACTCGAAGTCATGTTCATCATGCACATAACCATGGTCCACGTTGATCACGCCATCGCGATCTAAAAACACTGCTGGTTTAGCCAAAATTACTCTCTCATTTCGGGAATCTGCAACAATTATTGCACGCTTTATTTCTTTCATCACTACCTAATTACTTTATGGTTTAACCGCTACAACCATTTAGACGTCTAGACGTAAAAATATCTATTGACTTAAATCAAATTAAGCCATAGCATCGTCTACAAAGTGAGATAGAGTTCAAGATTTTATTCTGTTATCCCTGCACAGGTTTTCCCATGATTCAAATTAGTCAAGTCAATAAGGTGTTCTATCAAGGCACTAAACAAATTAATGCGTTGAAAGATATCAATCTTCACATTAAGCAAGGCACTATTTTTGGTGTTATCGGTTCTTCGGGTGCGGGGAAAAGTACACTGATCCGTTGCGTTAACATGTTAGAAGCCCCAACAACTGGCTCTGTGATTGTTGACGGTGTTGATCTCACTAAATTAAGTAAGTCTGAATTGAGTAAAGCTCGTCGAAACATCGGGATGATTTTCCAGCATTTCAATCTACTTTCATCTCGAACGGTATTTGCCAATGTCGCTCTACCACTAGAGCTTGCAGGAATAGACAAATCAGCAATCGATAATAAAGTGACTGAGTTACTGCAATTAGTAGGTTTGGCTGATAAACGGGATACTTATCCAGCGAATCTTAGTGGTGGTCAAAAACAGCGTGTTGCTATTGCTCGCGCTCTGGCTTCAGACCCTAAGGTTCTATTGTGCGATGAAGCGACCAGTGCTCTAGACCCTGCGACTACCCAATCAATTTTAGAGTTGTTAAAAGAGATCAACCGTTCGCTAAACATCACTATATTGCTGATCACCCATGAAATGGATGTGGTTAAAAGCATTTGTCATGAAGTGGCGATCATCGGTGATGGTGAGTTGGTAGAAAAAGGCACTGTGGGTGAAATTTTCGCACACCCTAAAACAACCTTAGCGCACCAATTTATTCGCTCAACGTTGGATCTTTCTATTCCTGAAGATTATCAAGTACGCTTGCAATCAACTCGTGTCGCAAACAGTTATCCTTTAGTTCGTTTAGAGTTCACCGGAGCTACCGTTGATGCGCCATTGATGACACAAATTGCTCGCAAATTTAATATTGATGTCAGCATTTTGAGTTCAGACTTAGATTACGCAGGCGGCGTAAAATTCGGCATGATGGTCGCTGAGTTATTTGGCAATGAAGCAGATGATAATGCTGCGTTAGAGTTTCTTCGTGAAAACAATGTAAAAGTAGAGGTACTTGGTTATGTCCTTTAATACAGTGACAGATTGGTTAAGCTTAAATGGCGATCTCCTACTGATGGCGACATGGCAAACACTTTACATGGTCGCCGTTGCAGGGATTGTTGGTTTTGCTGTCGGTATTCCGCTAGGGGTAATTTTACACACCAGTAAAAAAGGCGGACTGCTAGAGAACACCAAACTTAATAGCATTCTCGGTGCGGTTGTGAATGTCGGACGCTCTGTGCCTTTCCTAGTGTTGATGGTTGCCATTATCCCTGTTACTAAATTACTGGTTGGCACCTTTATTGGTACTACCGCAGCAATTGTTCCTCTCACCATTGGCGCCATTCCATTTGTCGCTCGCTTGATTGAAAGTGCGTTACTGGAAGTCCCTACAGGCCTTGTTGAGGCAGCGCAATCGATGGGCGCTACACCAATGCAGATCATTCGGAAAGTATTGCTTCCTGAAGCGCTACCAACCATTGTTAATTCTATCACTATTACACTGGTGACTTTGGTTAGCTACTCAGCGATGGCCGGTACTGTCGGCGGCGGTGGCTTAGGTGATGTTGCTATTCGCTATGGTTTCCACCGTTACGATATTGGCATCATGGCAGTCACCGTAGTGATGTTGATTGTGCTCGTGCAAATTATTCAGTCGATCGGTGACACTTTCGTTCGCCGCGTCGATCACAGATAAATCATACTAAAAACAAACACAGATTCATTTTATAACAAGGAGTTAATTATGAAATTTAGCCTTAAGGGTTTACTTACCATCGCCGTCTCGGCTTCGGCACTTGTGCTTGCTGGCTGTGGTGAAAAAGCGGTAGATAACAGCAAAATCAGAGTGGGTGTTATTGCTGGTGCTGAAGCTCAAGTTGCTGAAGTTGCAGCTAAAGTCGCCAAAGAAAAATACAACCTGGATGTTGAGCTAGTAACATTTACTGATTATGTAACACCCAATGCTGCTTTAGATGATGGCTCTATCGACATCAACGCATTCCAACACAAACCATATCTAGATCAACAGATTACTGACCGTGGTTATAAATTGGCGATTGCAGGCAATACTTTTGTTTACCCAATTGCTGGTTACTCAAAGCAAGTTAAATCCGTCGATGAAATTCAAGATGGCTCACGCATTGCTGTACCGAACGACCCAACAAACCTTGGCCGCTCTTTACTGTTACTGCAACAACAAGGTCTGATCACCTTGCGTGAGGGTGCTGGTCTTCTAGCAACAGTGCGTGACATCGTTGCCAACCCAAAAAACATCACGATTATTGAACTTGATGCAGCTCAACTTCCCCGTTCACTGGATGATGTAGCGCTATCAATTATCAACACTACTTACGCTAGCTCAATCAACTTAACGCCAGAAAAAGATGGTGTATTTGTTGAAGATAAAGAGTCACCGTATGTGAACTTAATTGTGGCTCGTGAAGATAACGCACAGGCAGAAAATGTCACTAATTTCGTCAAAGCGTACCAGACGGATGAAGTATACCAAGCTGCATCTCAAATCTTTGCTGGCGGTGCCGTTAAAGGTTGGTAATCGCAGTATGAGTGAAAGCTCTATGCGCAAAAAAACCAAAGCCGATACACAATGTATCGGCTTTTTCATATCTGACGGTTGTTAATAGACGAATAAAATCACTCAGGCTACTTAATATGATCCCAAGACATATTAGACACTATGCGGCACTCATCGCATTTGAAATGGAAGATATCGTGCTCGGGTTCATCTAATAACCATTCGCCCCCACACTTTGGACACTTACGCGCTTGTTCATCAGCCAAGCTTTTACCACCAACACGATATTGATAATAATAAGTAGGAATTTGCGTTAAATATTCAATACGACCGCGAAGATCCCAACCGCGTATAAACAACACACTATCGGTATCGCATATCTCATGTAGAGCGGCGTGCTCGGCTCTACATCCACCAGCCATTTGAATTTCATCACACGCTTGCCACTCGGTTTGCCACTTGATCACCGCTTTGTGATCACCATTTAAGGTTGGAGGGTTACGGTACAACGGAATAGGCAACAGTGTTTCACCACTGCGTAATGGCGAGCAGGTATGTACATAAGTGGTATAAAGAATTTGCCAGCTAGGCGACTCCTCTTCTGCCGCCTGCTCAGAATTTAAGTCTCGCCCTAACAAGCGAGCCTTGGGGGAAAGTAAACTGGCATCAGCTAAACGATTCAAGCACACCTTAACAAAATCAGAATGATACTTAGGGTGCAGACTGTCTTCCTCTGGGCAGACAACTCGTACAAAAAACTCGCCATCGCCCATTACGATAGGAAACTCACGGCCAAGTACTTGTCCATTGTAGCGAAGCGCATCCATCAATCCATTAATGGCTTTATCCACTGCAGAGACCGTGGTGTTATCAAAACATTCAAACTGTAATTCGACGACGTACATGGTTACACCACTGGCTCAAGGTTGGCTAAAAACTCAGCAATATTTTCAGCAAGTACATCACGCTTGTCAGTTCCTAACCGCTCTAGAATTACATTACCCGATAAGTTGCAGATCGAGATCACATCCAATTCGGCATCTGTCGCTGCAATAAATATCGTTGGTTTTAGCTTTAAACGGCGCTGAGTCACTAAATGCCCGAGAATATTTTCCTGTAAGCGTACAAAGTCATCCTCACTCCACACTTGCAGTAACGCAAGCTCATTGCCTTGCCATGCCGCCTGCATATCAGCACAAAACTGTACACCATAAAATGCTTTAATATCATTATGCAATGCCAGTTCTATCGCGGCTTCAACATTACTAAAATCGGCTTGATGTTCACGTACAATCGCTTTCCACGCCACACTATCGGCATGCTTAACCGCAACACAAGGGGAATCAAAATCAACCAACTCCTCACTACGAGGTAACTCACCATGTTTGCTTTGGTAGGTTTCAAGATAACGCTGAGTAAACGAGAGTAAGGCTTGATCGGCAGTTTGAGCCATGAAATTCTCCATTATTAGAGCTCTACAGTCTTGTTTAATGACAGAAACCATAGGATTGCGTAAAATTCCGCTTATTCTAATCGAATTGACTTTAAAAGTATGAGCAAATATTCAGACGCGAAAGAGTTAGCAGGGTTAACTCTCGGAAAAAAAACCGAATACGCCAACCAATATGATCCAAGCCTATTGCAACCAGTACCACGTAGCCTAAACCGAAACGATCTCGCTTTAGGAGATACGCTACCCTTTAAAGGTTGTGATATCTGGACCTTGTATGAGCTCTCTTGGCTCAATGATAAAGGGCTACCTCAAGTAGCGATTGGTGATGTGGCTATACCAGCAACGAGCGCCAATTTGATTGAATCAAAGTCATTCAAGCTATATCTCAACAGCTATAATCAAACCAAAATTGGCACTTGGGAAGAAGTGCAACAGCGTTTGATTGACGATTTATCCAACTGCGCAGGTGAACCGGTAAGCGTCACACTGCACCCAGTACAACGCTATACTGAACAAGCGATTGTCAGTATGCTAGGTGACTGCATTGATGACCAAGATATTGAAATCAGCAGTTATGATTTTGATGCGAGCTTGCTTGAAGATTCAGCTCAAGGTGACATCGTTGAAGAGTCACTGCATAGCCATTTATTAAAATCTAATTGCTTGATTACCAACCAACCAGACTGGGGTAGCGTGGAGATCCAGTATCAGGGTCAACAAATCAATCGTGAAGCTCTGCTACGCTATATCGTCTCATTTCGTGAACATAATGAGTTCCACGAACAGTGTGTTGAACGGATTTTTAGCGATATCATGCACTACTGCAAGCCAAGCCGTTTAACCGTATATGCCAGGTATACTCGTCGTGGCGGTTTGGATATCAACCCATATCGCTCAACACAACACGATAAGCCAGCACACAACCAACGCATGGCTCGCCAATAAAAGGATTAACACTAGGATGAACAACGTGCGCTGGACGTTTTTACTCAGTTTGCTTGTAGCTCTGTTCCCATTGGCTACTCAGGCGACGATTTACACATCGCCGACACTTAATGAAGCCAATGGATTGGTTGACATTTCACCCAATCAAGCCAAAAGCCTTACTACTCAGTATCTAAACCAGCGCAAATTGGCCGATAAAACAGAAAAAAATCCGTCAACGATTTCCAGAGACGAAACCGACAGTAGAATAAGAACACCTGGCAGCACGGTCGATGCTTTACAAATTTTGGCTCAGGCAGAATTTAACCTGCGCAACTTCAATGCTGCAATACAAACACTCAATCAAGCCGAGTTGCTGACTCGACAATATCAATTGTCTTATCTTGAATTGGACGTAGAAATATTAAAGACCCGCCTTATTTGGCAAAACAGTGGTGATGCTAGCGCCGCACGTGAAGCCCTTAGAAGCATTACAGCAAAGTATGATTCAATAAAAAACGCAGACCAGCTGGCTAAAGGCATTGACTATAAAATCACCCTACTCAGAGCTGAAATCGCCTCCAAAGCCTATGATATTGAACTTGCCAATAAACTGTTCGCTGACTTAAAACCTTATGTCGATACTTTGCAGTCTCCAAAACCAATTATCGAGTATCACCTAGTGGTCGGCGGGCACTACCTTGATCATGGTTTTTATAATCTTGCGCTGTCAGAGCTGTTGATCTCTTACTGGAGCGCAATTGAAAGCAACTCCAGCGCATTACTTGCCAAAACCAATACCCGACTCGCCCAACTATTTTTTGAGCGAAAAGTGCTTGATAAAGCGATTACATACTTATCTCAAGCTGCTGATTTTTATGATAACTATAAAGACTCACCGGTTCTGGCTGATGTTTTACAGCGCATGGGAGATATCTACTACCAACAAAGTAAATATAATTTAGCGCTGGTTCACTATTTTAACGTTATCGATCATGAAAATAGCCGCAATGATATGGAAAAAATTATCGAAGTCCGTATAAGTCTGGCTGCCACTTACTTGAATTTGTACAACTTTACGTTGACCGAACAATACCTATCGCGCGCTGAGCAGTTACTGACGATTTCTGATGTACCACGACTAAAAGCTCACACCTTACTACTGCATGCCGGCTTAGCTTTTCATCAAAATCAAGCATCGTTGGTGCTATCTAATGCGCAACAAGCATTAGAGATCGGCAATAAAATTAAAGATGCTGATATTCAAGAAAAAGCATATCAACTACTGTCTCTCGGTTATGAGCAAAATGGTCAGTACACGAAAGCACTAGAAAATATCAAACGCGGTAACACCTTATCGAAAATCCGCCAAGAAAAGCTCAATCAAATCAGTGAAGAAGCCTTTCGCCAACAAAAAGAGTTCATCGAACAAACTTTGCATTTGGTCGGTCAAGAAAAAGCACTGCTACAAACTCAAGAAGAATACAGAAAATTCCAAAAAATTGCCTTTGTACTCTTTATGCTCTCAGTGGTGCTATTTCTATTTTTACTGCGCCGAGGCTACATCATCCAACGTCAAGATGAAGAGATCGATGAATTAAATAGCAATTTATTTACCCATTCACGTTCACGACTGCGTAACCTACGAATGCTTAATGCCAAACTGCCTTCTTCACTGCAAAAAAGCAGCCGCAATTTCGAACAGTGGCATATCGGAGAGTTGATCCACGAACCTCTCAATGATCGTCTGCGCTTTGTGATGGTTGATGTGCCCTTCCTACGCAATATGTATTTGCAACATGGTTACTCGGTTGGGTTAGAGCTGGAACATCAATTTGGTGAGTTTTTAAAATCAAAAGTAGCCGACCCTGCTCGTATCTATCACTTTTGTGATGCTAATCTTTTGTATATTGAACCCAATATTGATCGCAATACACCACCAGAAAACGCGTTTAAACAGCTCCAAGGCTGGATTAATGAATTTCAACCAGAACGTCGATTGAATCGTATTATTCGAATGGGGATCGCAGATTACCCATTCTTACCTAGAGCTTATACGGCTATTAATGATAAAGAATTACTGGATATCCTGTTAATGGCAACCAGTGTTGCTCGAGAATTGAGTATGAAAGAAGGTGTTAGTCAGTGGGTCTACCTAAAAGCCATTGATAACGCTCCGGCAGCAAGCTTTGCTTCCAGCAATATTCGAAAATCTTGTAAACATGCGATCAACCAAGGGTTAATTAAGGTGCATTCTTCTTATAAGAATGAGGAGAGCATCAAAAAACTCTTAAAAGATGGGTAATTACTAAACATTCAATGCGTTAAAGCAGTGACGTGGTCAATTAATTTGTTATTATCGATAAATCAATTAATAGGATCATTATTGATCCTCGCAGTTTAGTTTGTTGTACATGGGCGCTCTCGAACAGGATATTCAAACACAATTACACCAACTAAAAATTCAGTTGGAACAAGTTCGTTTGACACAAAGGGATACTTCGTTCAAGTTTAAACGAGAACAAGCCGTCCTAAAACGGATCGTCGCATCTTTAAGTGTGGCATGTCAGGGTGATGATAGTCAGTTAAATCGTAATTTATCTGACCTTCGAGCTGCTTTAGAGCAACAGAAAGATGTCAGCACTCTCATTCCTCGCTTAGCTGTATTGGAGCGCATGTTGAAGCAACAAACCTTGGCTACGGAAAAACAGAGTACGCATTTAGACTCCCAGATAAAGCACAGCGGAGAAACCTTACTGCGCGTTGTCGGGCTGCCCGCGAAAATTAAGCGCGATTTGCGTGATCTACTCAGTTTCTCAGACGCTCTACCAAAACCAAAAGCCGATCAAGCAATGCATTTGCTTGAAATTTATGAACGCGCCATCAAAATAATTACCGCTAACCCAAGCACCGCCATCAGTGAACTGCACAATGCCGCCGATAAAGAGCTGTTATTAAGCCTATCGGATGAACTGCAACATTTGATCACCGAACTGGATTTTGAAGGTGAGTCAGGCGAACTGTTGGTCGATATACGCGCAAAACTGCTGATTGGCGTTTCAACTCCGACGCTCTTAGAGCTTACCCTTGAGATCCTTAAGCTAGTGATTGAAGGTACGAATTTTGAGCGTAAAACCTCGGAAAAATTCTTAGAGCAAGTTAACACGTCTTTGTCTAAACACTTAAAAAGCAGCAAACATAACGTCGAGCAAAGCCAGCACTATTTTGAACATCGTCAGGATATGAACAACGAATTGAGCGGTCTGATTAATCAAAGCCAGTCATTGCTCAAAGATTCTAGCTCAATCGATAATCTAAAAAATTCAATGTCGCCGATTTTAAGTGAAATGGAGTCTCTTTCCGAAAGGCTAACTCACGCCGAACAGCGTGAACAAGCGTTAATAGAACGCTTAAGCTACGGAAAAAATCAGATGGAGGCGTTATTTGAGCTCACGCAAGATTATCGACGTCGATTGGAAGATCAATCACAACGAATGCTGCTTGACCCATTAACGAAAGTCTACAACCGAACCGCATTTAATGATCGCCTAGAACTGGAATATCGCCGCTGGATTCGCTCTCAACATCCTTTTAGGGTAGTCATTGTCGATATTGATAAATTTAAATCGATCAATGATAGTTTTGGTTACACCGCTGGTGATAAGGCGCTAAAGATCATCGCAAGAACCATCGCCAAAGAAACTGCAGACACCGATACCGTGGCCCGTTTTTCAGGAGAAGAGTTTGTTATTCTGCTTCCAGAACATGATGATAATCACTGTTTTAAGTTAGTACAGAATATTCAAAAACACGTGGCTAAACTGCCTTTCAAATTTCGTGAAAAGAACATCACCATTACTCTTTCGGCCGCAAGTACTTCCTTTAAAGATTCAGATACACCAGAAGAAGTACTCGAACGTCTTCACCGCTCACTATTAGAAGCGAAACGTTTGGGGCCTAATCAAGTCATTTGGAAATAAAGCAAATAGCGGCTTTAAATGGTCGTTATTTAACCAACTCGCACACAAATCATGCGTCAAGTCACATTACTCTAGCAGCAACGTTTCCTAACGATAATGAAAAGAACTAGATTGATACTGTAATTTCAATCAGTTATGACGTCCTATCGCTCTGGGTTAAGCAAACGAACAATCCCCATATTCTCAGATAACAGAATAGGAATAAAAACCTACTTTAGCCGTAGCATGGACATTTATTTATCCTTATAACAGGAGGCCAATATGATCACTCATGTCAGCCCAGCAGGCAGTATGGATCTGCTATCTCAACTGGAAGTTGAGCGTCTTAAAAAAACCGCTTCAAGTGAGCTTTATCAACTTTATCGCAACTGTACTTTGGCGGTTTTGAACTCGGGCAGCCACACTGATAACTCAAAAGAACTTCTCGATAAACACAAATCTTTTGATGTAACAGTAATGCGCCGTGAGCGCGGGATTAAACTAGAATTAGCTAACCCACCAGAGCATGCTTTCGTGGATGGCCAAATTATTAAAGGTATCCAAGAGCACTTGTTCTCGGTGCTGCGAGATATTGTGTACGTCAATATGCATCTCGCAGATAGCCAGCGCCTAAATCTGACTAATGCTATCCATATCACCAACTTAGTGTTTGGCATTTTACGTAATGCCGGAGCACTGATTCCGGGAGCACTTCCCAACCTTGTTGTATGTTGGGGAGGTCACTCGATTAACCCTACCGAATACCAATACACACGTGAAGTCGGCCATGAGTTAGGGTTACGAGAACTCAATATTTGTACTGGCTGTGGGCCAGGAGCAATGGAAGGTCCGATGAAAGGTGCAGCGATTGGTCACGCTAAGCAACGTTACAAAGAACAGCGCTACCTAGGGCTAACCGAACCCTCAATCATTGCCGCAGAGCCACCGAACCCAATCGTGAATGAATTGGTGATCATGCCGGATATCGAAAAACGCTTGGAAGCTTTCGTGCGGATAGCACATGGCATCATTATATTTCCTGGCGGCGCAGGAACCGCAGAAGAGCTGCTGTATATTCTAGGTATCATGATGCATCCAGAAAATGCCAGCCAACCAATGCCTATCGTGTTGACCGGGCCAAAAGAGAGCGAAGCTTATTTCAGTTCCATCGATAAGTTCATTGCAGAAACCTTAGGCGATGAAGCTCGTAAGCACTACCAAATTGTGATTGATGACCCAGAAAAAGTCGCTCAAATTATGAGCCAAGCAATGCCGGAAGTCCGTCAGCATCGTAAAGATAACGGTGATGCTTATAGCTTCAACTGGTCACTTAAAATAGAACCCGAGTTCCAACTTCCTTTTGAGCCGACACATGACAGCATGGCTAATTTAGATTTGCACCTTAACCAAAAGCCAGAAGTGTTGGCAGCCAACTTGCGCCGCGCATTCTCCGGAATTGTTGCGGGCAACGTAAAAGCAGAAGGCATTCGTGAAATCGAACGTCATGGCCCCTTCACTATTGATGGTGATACCAAATTAATGAAAAAAATGGACCTGCTGCTCAAAGACTTTGTTGCTCAGCACCGCATGAAGCTGCCGGGAGGTAGTGCTTACGAGCCTTGCTATAAAATTGCTGCTAACAAATAGCCATACCACTTGAAGTTACAGGTAGGTGGCCGTGAGCTCATACCCAATGAGCATAGATAAACTATGTGATTGGGGTGAGCGGACGTCGCCAACCCCGCTGTAGTTTCAAGTAGGAAGGGATATCGCTTCGCAAGGTTGGCAAGGCTAATAGAGATAAGGTAGTAATCTCTAGCGATATCATTACAATAAGGGCTCTCAATGCCCTTATTTTGTTGTTGCTATGTCCTTACACCTTGTCATTATTGATGCGCTCAACTTGATCCGTCGAGTCCACTCAGCTCAGCCTGATCCTAACGATATAGTAAGAACGATCGAGACCACATCACGCACTCTGCATCGCATCATTAACGAAGCTCAACCAACACATATTATTGCGGTATTTGATCATCACCTACAAGATAGAGGCTGGAGAGCCGAGATTCTTCCCAGTTACAAAGAAGCTAGAAAACCAATGCCTGAGCCTCTACAACTTGGTTTAGAGTCGATTCAGCAGGCTTGGTGGGAATTGGGGATTGATTCATTACTGTCTGACGGCGATGAGGCCGATGATCTGGTCGCGACTCTAGCAACCAAAGTCGCCAGTCACGGAGAAAAGGTCACCATTATTTCGACCGATAAAGGCTACTGTCAATTACTGTCACCAACACTACAAATTCGAGATTATTTCCAACATCGTTGGCTTGATGCGCCTTTTATTGAGCAAGAGTTTGGGGTAAAACCGCAACAACTAACCAATTATTGGGGGTTAACGGGAATGAGTTCGAGCCAAGTGCCCGGCATTCCTGGGGTGGGGCCAAAAGCAGCCAAAGAAATACTGACTCAATTTGATGATATAGAACAAGCTTACGCCAGTGATGAATTGGCGAAAAAATATCGCAAAAAATTTGATGAACACATTGAGATGGCACGTATTTGTAAACAAGTCGCGACCTTAAAAACCGATATTGAACTTGGCTTTAACTTGCAAGATATCCGTTTTATACCGAATAACCGTTGATGCTTGCTCAATAATATCAAACTGATAAAAAATAAATCATCACGATTAAAAAACGCTCCTTGCTTGGAGCGTTTTACTATTCACGGCATTATCAGCAACGATTAATGCGGTGAAATGTTTGATAAACATTGCACATGCACCGTTATTTCTTCACGGTCATGGTACAAATGCTTAGCTTGCATACGGAATTTAACGCCATTTTCAATCAAAAAGACTTTCAGGTTTTCGATATCTTGCAGCACTTCATCATAGCGACCTTTCATAGGCAGCTTTAGGTTAAAGATGGCCTCTTTGGCCCAACCTTTAATGATCCACTGTCCCATCAAATGCGCAACACGAGCTGGCTTTTCAATCATGTCACACACAATCCAAGTCACATTTTTACGTGGTGGCTCAAACTTAAAACCATCCTCTGCATGGTGCTTCACTTGACCCGTTTCCATCAAACTTTCGGCCATTAAACCATTGTCGATTGCATGGACGAACATAGAACGTTTAACTAATTGATAAGTCCAACCACCAGGACACGCACCCAAATCAACCGCCCACATGCCTGATGCCAAACGCTCATCCCACTCTTCACGTGGAATAAACACATGGAAAGCCTCTTCCAATTTCAATGTCGAGCGACTCGGCGCATCGGCTGGGAATTTCAAACGAGGAATGCCCATAAAGAATGGTGAGCTATTATTGGTGTATGAATAGCCAACAAAACAGTGCCCAGGCTGAATAAAGCAAACATGCAATACCGGTTTTTTGCTCGACTCTTTAGCGTAAAGGATGCCTTTACCACGCAGCGCTTGGCGCAGCGGCACGGTAAATTTACGGCAAAACTTAAGCAGCTCTTTGGCTTCGTTGGTATCTGGTGTTTCAATGCGAATATCACCACAACGAGGAAAATCTTCAAGCTCGGCTAATTGAGATAAAATTGGGGAGATACGGTCATCTTTAGGTAAATCACTAAATTCGGCTGCCACCGCAAACATTTGGCGAGCAAAGATCAAGGATTGGAAATCCAACTCTTTAATCAGTTTGTCTGCATCACCAGACTGGTAGCACTCAAACAGTACGTAGCCAGTATTACTTTTTAAGCGAGGAAAACCAAAAACCTCTAATTTTGTCGCTTTATCTTGGATCTCTCCGGCACACTCTTTTTCAAAGCCGGCACGACAATAGAGCATTACGTGTTTCACTGGTTCACCTCTTTCATATTTAGTGCTGCATAGCTAAACAGTCCCCACCCCACCATGAAGAATAGGCCACCGATGGGAGTCACAGGACCAAACCATTTAATACCAGTTAACGCTAGTGCGTAAAGACTGCCGCTAAAACAAAGGACGCCGATAATAAAGCAAATCGCCGCAATGAAAAAATATTTTTGAGCTTTATCGCCCATCGAAAACTGCAATAACACCCCACATGCTAAAATCGCCAGCGCATGAATAAACTGGTATTGCACACCCGTTTCAAATACTTCCATCAAATACGGTGCTAGCAGAGACTTCAAACCATGCGCGGCAAATGCCCCTAAAGCGACCCCAGTTCCCGCGAAAACACCCGCCATAGTGAGTAATAACTTACTGCGCATAAGTAGCCTCCATTATGAATTGGCTTAAATGCTCGACCGCTAAATCAATATTTCCTTGCTCGGTAAAACCTGAACGTTTACGTGGCTTGAAGCTGTGATCACCATCGGGTAAAAATGTGACTTGCACGGATGGAGACAACGGAAAATCACTGAACTCATCTTTTTTGCCAAAAGTATCGCGCTCACCTTGTAAAATTAAACAAGGCTTAGTCAGTGTGGCAAGATGTTCGCCCTTATACTTTTCCGCTTTTCCCGGTGGATGAAAGGGAAAGCCCAAACACGCCACCGCCGCTATCTGTTCATGATCCGCAAGCAAACTGGCCATTCGTCCACCCATCGACTTCCCACCAATCACGAGCGGCTTATCGGCATAGTGAGCAATCACTTCTTCAAATGCCGCCAAAAGCTTAGGCGCACGATCCGGTGGGCGTTTTTTACCATCCATCGCACGCGTTGCCATATAAGGGAAATTAAAGCGCACAACTTCGATACCCTTACTAGCAAGACCTTGTGCGACCGCCTCCATAAAAGCATGCTCCATTCCAGCGCCCGCACCATGTGCAAATAAAAAGCGCACGGATCCCGCTTGGCCGTTGAGCAAGACGTTATTCATCGAGCAGTTCCTCTTGCTCTCGTCGTGCTTTTTTCAACATCCAATCACGGAAAGTAGCAATCCTTCCCATGTCTGCTTGTTTTTCATGGCACACAACATAGAAAGCATTCTTGGTCATTAAGACTTCATCAAACGGAGCAATTAGACGCCCAGCATCAAGCTCTGGCTGCGCTAACACGTTATTACCTAGTGCGATACCTTGTCCATGCGCCGCCGCTTGCAGTACCATCGTCGAGTGACTGAAGATCGGACCATGATTAACATTGACGCTATCAAGGTTGTTTTCTTTGGTAAACTGCTTCCAATCTTTGCGCGAAGTGTCGTGCAGCAATGTATGACGAGAAAGATCAGCCAGTGTTTCTAATGGTTTAGGCCCAAGTAGCAGCGAAGGTGAACAAAGCGGAATTAAAAATTCTTGATATAACTTATCGGCACGTAAACCTGGCCAGTTTCCTCGCCCATAATAAATCGCCACATCAACGTCATCGGTTAATGAACCTTCATCCATATCAACCGCTTTAATTCGCACATCAATATCCGGCTCTTGCTGGTTAAAGTCAGCTAAACGAGGCACCAACCACTGAATAGCAAAGCTAGGAGGTAAGCTAATAGTTAACGCTCCCTTTTCGCTACGTTCTAATACTTTATCTGTTGCTTCAGCTAATGCTGTGAAAATATCTTTTATATCCAGAAAGTAACTTTGCCCTTCCTCTGTTAATAGCAAAGAGCGGTTTCGACGACGAAACAGTTTCAAACCTAAAAATTCTTCTAACGCTTTGATTTGATGACTTACTGCGGCTTGTGTTACAAATAACTCTTCTGCTGCTCGAGTAAAACTCAATTGGCGAGCCGCCGCTTCAAACACTTTCAGCGAGTTTAATGGTGGCAATCTTCTAGACATAGATACACTCGAAAATTAGATTAGTTTTTTTAATCTGAAACATTATAAATTGTCCATTGCCTAGCGGCCAGAGAAATTCTATATTTCACCCCGCAGCAAGGCCTGAACGGCTTGGTTCTCTCTAGAATCAATTGGCTTATTGTTGCGATGTTGTGTTTGCAAACTCGTATTTCGAGTTAGGTAGATTTCTACCATCCTGTTTTGTACAGATATCCCCTGTTGCAAAACAAATACTTCCTGTATTTATTTTTTGACCTGTCTGTCAAATTTTTTAGCACCGCCTTTAGGCGGTGTTTTTTTATGTGCTAAATCTAGCAAACTAAGTCCGTAAAAAACGCCCATAAAAAAACCGCTAACGAGAACGCCAGCGGTTTACAGTGTTGCGTAGTAAAGGATCGGCTATGGACGATACACTTTTACGTTATCAAAACCTTGTTCTTTTAAGTACAACGCTTGCAAACGGCTCATCACACCACGAGCGCAGTACAATAAATAAGTTTGTGATTGATCTAAGTCGCCAAACTGAGTCGCCAATTTGTAGAAAGGTAGATGCTTAACTTCCACACCTTCGATAACTAATGGCTTATCATCTTCTTCATCAGGGCTACGAATATCCAAAACCACCGCATTACCTTCAACCGCCGTTACTTGCTCGACTTCAGGTGCTTGCTCTTGGCTCTCTTTTTCAATATCACGAATATCCATTTGACGAGCGTCGTAAACCACTTGCTCAAGGATAGAAAAATCAAACTTCGCTTCTTCCGCTTCCAGTTTGCCTTTCACCGCTTTTATTGTTGGGTTCTTAGAGATAACACCGCAATATTCTGGCATGGTTTTCGCGAAATCTTCCGTACCAATGTCACGCGCCACTTTGATAATGTCTTCTTTGTCCCAGTTAATCAGTGGGCGCAAAATCAACGTATCGGTAACACCATCAATATGGCGTAAGTTGGTCAGCGTTTGGCTAGATACCTGTCCTAATGCCTCACCGGTTACTAATGCTTCTATATTCAGCTTATCAGCAATCATACCGGCGGCACGCATAAACATACGTTTCAACACCACGCCCATTTGGCCGTCATCAACTTTCTCTAAAATTTCAGCCACAACTGGTTCAAAATCGACAGAGATAAAACGTACTTTCGCAGAAGAACCGTATTTATTCCACAGATAATGAGCGACTTGCTTTACGCCGATTTCATGCGCTGGACCACCTAAGTTAAAGAAGCAGTAATGCACTTTTGAGCCACGTTTGATGTGTAAGTAGCTAGAGACACCTGAATCAAAACCACCGGAAATCAAACTCAGCACATCTTCTTGAGTGCCTAGAGGGAAACCACCTAAGCCTTTATAGCGAGCGATAACTTGGTTGAGCAATTCATCAGCAATTTCAATGTTGATTGTCACATCAGGGTTCTTCAACTGAACTTTTGCACTTTCAACCGCTTGATTTAGACCACCACCAACGTAACGCTCAAGATCAATCGAAGTAAAGTCATGCTTACCGCGACGTTTAGCACGCACAACAAAGGTTTTACCTTCAATGTTATGACGGCTCAACTCTAGTACCTGTTCGTAGATATCGTGCATGTCCTTAAATTCAGATTGCTGGACTTCAAGAATTTGCTGAATACCCGGAGTCTGAGTCAAAATTTCCAGTACTTCTTGGTAGTACTGGTCACTTTGTGACGTCACTTCGATATGATCACGACGGTTAAAAACCGCGACAGACTCTGTACGACGCTTAACGATATTGCGAATATTTGACTCTAAAATCTTTGTGAAGCGCTTACGTACTGATTCACTTTTAACAAAAATTTCCGGATGGGGCTTAACAATAAATTTCATAGTTCTATTCGCAATATAATGGGGCAATGTAGGTAACGTCACACTTCACTGTTGTTTTTTCAGTCGATAGCAATGAGCGAACCTCTAAGGGCGCAAGATTATACACGAGATTTTCAGCAAGAGAAAAGCCCATAAAAAAGACGAGCCTTTCAGCTCGTCTATGGTTTTACCGATTTAGCAGAGTAACCTATTGAACTGACTGAACTTCATCACTATATGTCGGTTCACCTTGCATAATACTTATTTCTACACGGCGGTTACGTGAACGCTCAGCTTCAGTATCATTTGGGCCTATAGGATCGGTATCAGCCATACCTCGAACGCGAAGGCGCTGATGCGAGAAACCGCGAACTTTTTCCATCTCTTGTGCTACAGATACTGCTCGTTGGGAAGATAAATCCCAATTTGAGCGATACAACTCTGAATCAATTCTCTGGTTATCGGTATGACCTGAAATACGCACGATCCCCGGCACATCTTTAACCAGATCAGCAATTTGACGCACCAATGGCCGGAACTTAGGTTGCAAAAATGCTGAACCTTCCGGAAAAGCGCCTTTTTCTCGGATCCGTATTACAAGTTGTTGGCCTAAGTTTTCGACTTCAATCGCACCTTGTTCGATTTCTCTAGAGAGTGCTTTTTTGATATTTTCCTCAACCACTTCCATCTCTTGTGACATCGCCTCAGACTGCTGCTGTTGCTGTTCTTCAGATTCGGTATTTTGGTTGTTCTGCGTTGAAGTTTCAGGTGATTGCCCACCCGTTAACTGGCCTTGATCACGTTGATTGCCACCGGCTCGATCTGAATCCCCTTCTTGAAACTCCAGCGTTTGCTGGGTCACATCAATGGTTTGTTGCATAATGACATCAATAGGCGTTGGCTCTGGGCGACCAGGGCGGAACTCTTGAGCAATGATGCTCGTTCCCTTGGGAATATCTTTGACTTCAAGGCGATTTTGCACACCAAAGGCAAATTTCATTGAACCAGCGATTTGTTTGAATTTCAGTACATCCATCTCCGAGAACGAAAGAAGCAGTACGAAGAAGCACATCAGTAGTGACATTAAATCGGCAAAAGTTCCCATCCACAGCGGCAAACCGGGAGGAGGACATTTCGGTTTTTCATCATCATCCATTATTAACTCCCGTTATTCACTATCGACATCAAGCACACGTTTACCTTCATTGAGGTAATTTTTCAGATAGCCGTCAATCACCCTTGGGTTTTGACCATCTTGAATGGCTAATACGCCATCCATGATTAGGCGGCGATTGAGCTTTTCCTGCTCTCGACGTAGCGATAATTTATCGGCAATCGGGAAGAAAATCATGTTAGACAGAACGGCACCGTACAGTGTGGTTAAAAGAGCAACCGCCATCGCAGGGCCGATAGATTTCGGGTCATCCATGTTAGATAACATTGCCACCAAACCAACCAGTGTGCCGATCATCCCCATGGCTGGTGCCACGTCACCAAACGCGCGAAATACACCAGCACCTTGTTCATGACGCTCATCGGTTAGGGCAATATCTTTTTGTAGCGCAGCGCGAACTACATCGGCATCATGACCATCGACCAGTAGGTCGATCCCTTTTTGCATAAAGCTATTGGATATTTCCATCTCTTCGAGTGCAAGAAAACCACCTTTACGTGCGGCATCGGCCATTTCAACAATTCTAGCGATCAAATCTTCAGGTTCATCGGCTTTGAATATAAACGCTTTTCCTGCCACTTTGGCTGCACCAAAAAACTGCCCCATGGTGAATTTCATTAACACAACAAATGTTGAACCACCGACTACGATCAAAATAGAAGTGACGTCGAAGAACATCATCAAACTTCCACCTAAGATCATCGCCATGATTACAAAAGCTATGCCACCAATCAGGCCTATCAGCGTTGCTAAATCCACAAAGCACTCCTCATGCTATCCATTTGCGACAATGAGTTTAAACTCGTTATCGGCATGCGCGTAAAATCTTTAAGTAAATTATTGGATCATACAGAAATTATCTCTATGCAGTTTATACCCAAATAACAAAAATATGCACGATTGTGGGCGCGCAGTTGTGGTCTAGATTCAAAGTAACAAACACAATTATCATAAAGCGATAAGAATTATCGCACAGAGATGTGATCCGCTTTCTTCGCTAGAGTGTATTTTATAAGAAAAAAGGTGGGCTTTTCTGACAAAAGTGACTGGTTAAATTTGACCATCACTACGCCCTAATGTAACTTTCGTGCATCTTTCCTTAAGTGAAAATACTATGGCGAGCAAGAAACCTGAAAACATGTCCTTCGAGGCGACCATTGAAGAACTCGATCATTTAGTGGAACAACTAGAAAATGGCGACCTCGCTTTAGATGATGCACTAAAAAAATTCGAACGTGGTATTGCTCTTGCTCGTGCTGGGCAAGGTAAACTCAGCGAAGCAGAACAACGCGTGAGCATTCTCTTAAATGCAAGTGATGATGCCCCACTGTCCGACTTTGCTGAACAGCCAGAATAACTTTTATCTGCCACAACCCTTTATCTGTCAAAAATAAACTAGTAGAAGATTGCTCTATGATTGAAGCGCTCAGCTCCTATCAACAAAGAAATAACGAACAACTTGATCTATGGTTAGGCCAATTCCCCAACCAAAAACTGCCGTTAATAGACGCCATGCGTTATGGCTTATTGTTAGGTGGAAAAAGAGCCCGACCTTATTTGGTGTACATTACAGGCCAAATGTTGGGTTGTACCCCAGAGCAACTTGACACTCCAGCCTCTGCTATTGAATGCGTTCATGCCTATTCATTAATTCATGATGATTTACCGGCAATGGACGACGACGAGCTGCGTCGTGGCAAAGCAACCTGTCATATTCAATTCGATGAAGCGACCGCTATTTTAACGGGTGACGCCCTACAAACCTTGGCCTTTACTATTTTGGCGGAAGGTTCGCTCGCCAAACAAGCTGAGCCACAGCGTATCAATATGGTTAAAGAACTCGCACAAGCTTCTGGTGCTCAAGGGATGTGCATGGGGCAAGCATTAGATTTAGCAGCAGAAAATCGTTGCGTGTCTCTTGAAGAGTTGGAAGAGATTCACCGTAATAAAACCGGTGCATTGATGCGTTGCGCGATTCGCTTAGGGGCTCTAGCAGCTGGTGAAAAAGGGGTAGCGATTCTTCCCCAGCTAGATCAGTACGCCGACGCTATTGGTCTCGCATTCCAAGTTCAGGATGATATTTTGGATATCATTAGCGATACTGAAACCTTAGGAAAACCGCAAGGCTCTGATCAACAGTTGCATAAAAGCACCTATCCTGCGCTGTTAGGGTTGGAAGGCGCAATCAATAAAGCACATACTCTGTTACAGGAAGCACTTCAAGCCTTGCAAGCAATCCCCTACAATACAGAATCACTCGAAGAGTTCGCCCGATACGTCGTCGAGCGCAAGAACTAAACTATAAGCGCGCATAATTATGACTCTTGATATATCAAAATACCCAACGCTGGCTTTAGCAAACACACCAGATGAATTACGTAGCCTCCCTAAAGAAGTGCTACCAGCACTGTGTGATGAATTGAGAACCTATTTGCTCAATTCGGTGAGTCAGTCAAGTGGTCATTTGGCTTCCGGCTTAGGTACCGTCGAATTAACGGTTGCTTTGCATTACGTCTACCATACTCCTTTCGATCAATTAATTTGGGATGTGGGCCATCAAGCCTATCCGCATAAAATCCTCACTGGTCGTCGCGATAAAATGCCGACAATTCGTCAAAAAAACGGACTGCATCCATTTCCTTGGCGTGAAGAAAGTGAATACGACACCTTATCGGTTGGGCACTCTTCAACGTCGATCAGCGCAGCGCTCGGTATGGCAATCAGCGCAGGCCATGAAGGGAAAGATCGCAAAGTAGTCAGCGTGATTGGAGATGGCGCAATCACCGCAGGTATGGCATTTGAAGCAATGAACCACGCGGGTGACATTCACCCAGATATGCTAGTGGTACTCAATGACAATGAAATGTCGATCTCCGAAAACGTTGGCGCATTGAACAACCATTTAGCGCAAGTTCTTTCGGGCAGCCTTTACACCTCGATTCGTGAAGGTGGCAAAAAAGTGCTTTCGGGCATCCCGCCAATTAAAGAGTTGGTACGCCGTACAGAAGAGCATTTAAAAGGCATGGTTGTGCCAGGCACTTTATTTGAAGAGCTAGGGTTTAACTACATAGGCCCGGTTGATGGGCATGATGTCAATGAACTGGTCAAAACCTTAAAGAATATGCGTGAGCTCAAAGGTCCACAATTTCTGCATATCATGACCAAAAAAGGTAAAGGTTATGAACCCGCAGAAAAAGACCCAATCGGCTATCATGGCGTACCAAAGTTTGACCCAAGCCATTCAAGCTTGCCAAAAAGCAGTAACGATAAACCGACCTTTTCTAAAATCTTTGGCGATTTCTTATGTGATATGGCCGCTCAAGATCCAAAACTGATGGCGATCACACCTGCCATGCGTGAAGGCTCTGGTATGGTACGTTTCTCTAAGGAATTTCCTAAGCAATATTTTGATGTTGCGATCGCTGAACAGCACGCGGTGACACTGGCAACCGGTATGGCAATTGCTGGTAACCATCCTATCGTCGCGATTTACTCTACCTTTTTGCAACGTGGCTATGACCAATTAATCCACGATGTAGCGATCATGGATTTGCCAGTTATGTTCGCAATAGACCGCGCTGGCCTTGTCGGTGCTGATGGTCAAACACACCAAGGCGCGTTTGACCTTAGCTTTATGCGCTGTATCCCTAATATAGTCATTATGGCTCCTGCCGATGAAAATGAATGCCGTCAAATGCTCTATACTGGTCATCAACACTCTGGGCCAAGTGCGGTGCGCTACCCACGCGGTAACGGCATGGGAGTTGAAATTCAAACCGAGTTTAGTGCGCTAGAAATAGGTAAAGGGCGTGTATTACGTCAGCGCGATGAGAATATTGCCGGTACAAAAATCGCCATTCTAAGCTTTGGTACTTTCCTAGCAAACGCATTACAAGCGGCCGAACAGCTCAATGCAACCGTTGCAGATATGCGCTTTGTTAAGCCACTTGATGAAGAGTTAATTCGTCAACTTGCTACCGATCATGATGTATTGGTCACTATCGAAGAAAATGCAATCGCTGGCGGCGCTGGCGCTGGCGTACTTGAATTTATGATGAAAGAGAAGCTCTTAAAGCCTGTTCTCAATCTCGGTTTGCCGGATGAATTTATTGCTCAAGGTTCACAAGAAGAGCTGCATCAAGAATTAGGCTTAGACGCCAAAGGCATTATTGCTTCAATTCAAGAGTATGTAGCGAAGTAACTGTCGTTGAATGAGCCGTAATAGCTCTCTGAATAACATCAGATTAAACTGTACAGAACCAGCTAAAAGTTCAATTGTAGAAGCCCTCGCCAATGCGAGGGTTTTCTTTTAAAACTTACAGTGACCACTCAAATTCAGTAAATAACCGCTGCCAGACTTCATCAAAGTTCGCTTTAAGCACTAATGCTTCCCCCGTAAAGGGGTGAGTAAAACACAGTTCAGATGCATGAAGCATGAGTCGCTGCGCATCATAATGCTCTCGGAATAAACGATTATGCTTACCATCACCATGAGTAGTATCGCCAATGATAGGGTGACTCAAATGGTGCATATGACGACGCAGTTGATGCTTACGTCCTGTTTTCGGCTTCATTTCTAGCAAACAATAACGACTGGTTGGAAAACGCCCAGTAGAATAAGGCACTTCAATACTAGCTATAGGTTGATAAGCAGTAATTGCTTCTTGGGCTTCTTTATCTTGCTTAGCAAATTTATCAGCGATTTTGTCCAACTCAACTTTGAGCGGGTAATCCAATACATCGCCCTCTTCAATCCAACCCCGTACGATAGCGTGATAGGTTTTTTCCATCTCATGATTGGCAAACATTGGCATCACTTGTGAGGCAACCTCACTTGAGAGCGCAAAGACCAATACACCAGAGGTTGGGCGATCTAAACGATGCAAAGGAAAAACATGTTGACCAATTTGATCGCGTAGCGTCTGCATGACAAATTGTGTTTCATGCTTATCGAGCCACGAGCGGTGAACTAACATCCCCGCAGGTTTATTCACGGCAACCAAATACTCGTCTTGATAGATAATCTCTAACACGCTTTACACACCTCATCGATATACGTGACCAAAGCAATCACCTTAGAGAATTCAGGCTGGTGCTTCCAAGTTTCTTCAAAATAAGGCGCAATAGAAAAATCACTTGGCAGCGTTGCTTGCTGCTCAAGTAACGCCGACATTTTCGGAATAAACACCCATTGCAACCACTGTTCTGGTGCTAAAGTATCAATCGCAAAAGGCTCGTTACTCATTAATGCCTCTCGTGAAGGTGATTGTGGTTGCCACACACCACATTGACGCAATTCTGTTTCTAATTGTGTTAATGCTCTGGCAAGTTCTGTATTTATTGTCATTATTTACCGCGTTAATTCACTCTGTGACCTTGAAAATTGGCCATAGAGTACCATTTATTGTCACAACAAAGTGATTACAAAAGGCAAGTTCAAAGCCGATGATGAGGACCCAATAGTCATGGACACCATTCATACCCTAACTCAACTGCTCAACAATAGTGGCAATCAATACCGAGTGTTTGATTTGGGTCGCCGCATCAAAAACATCGATAATACGCAATTTGAGTTGGTAGAAAAAGGCCAACAACCATACCCCTATCCACTTCAGCGCCATGCACATTTGGCCATTGCTTATTGGAATGAAGAAAAACAGCCCTGGATCTGGTTTTTAAAGTTTGCTTTAGACGAGCGTGGGTTACTGAAACAAACTGACATTGGCAATTTCATTAAGTACGTGCTTGAAGCGATGGGCTCTCGGCTACAAGGCGATCTCAGCGAAGATCAACAACAAAAATTAGCCAACAACCCTTACACATTCAAACCCTCAGAAGACAAAATGGCTGTCTTTCATAGCCAGATTCGTTCTCAATTAGCTTTAGCAGCTAGCCAATATTATGAACACGCTCAACATTACTTTAGCGGAGACCTTGGCTGGGATAATTGGCAGACGGTTGGCTTACAAGGCATTACCGATATTTGCGCACGCTTAAACAAAGAGCAAAATGGCGTATTAGTGCGTAAAGCGATAACGGCATTACCATCACAACCGCTGTATGCCTTATTGGGGGCATTAGAGCACACCGAACTGCCAGAAAAACTTGCACAACGTGTTGCTGAAATGGCAGAGCAACAAATTAACCATGCCGAACCCGATCTGTTCTTACTCTCTGCGTTAGTGCGGGCTTTATCTGGTGCGGATAATAAAACCTTACAAACAACGGTGAATGCTATCTTGCGCAGTCCCCGCTTGAGTCATCAGGAGGTTCTAATTGGTATTGCTGGGCGCGCATGGCAAGTACTTCAAGACCCTAACATTGCGCAGCAATTTTTACTGCGTTTGGCTCAAACGGGAAATCAAGCACTGTTCAACCAACTGTTTGCAGACTTGGTGATGCTTCCTGAGTTGAGAATGGTACTGTTACCTTTACTTCACTCCAGCCCGACAGAAGAGTTAGCGAACGCCTTAATTCTTCTGCAACAAGCAACGAAGGCCCAGTAAAGGTATGTTCATGCTAAGCGATTTATTTGCAATCGTATTACTCAGTTTTGGTTGTTTTTTATTTTGGCAACAGCGCCGCCAAGCGGAGCTAGCCAAAGAAGCGATCAGTCGAAAATGTAAACAGCTCGACTTGCAACTTGTGAGTGTTGCTTTTGGCCGCCACAAACTAAAAACGCCAGAAGGAGTCTGGCGTTGGCATACGGTATATTTATTTGAGTTTTCAGCATTAGGCGATGACTGTTATCAAGGTGAACTGAAGATGTTTGGTTTTACACCATCAGCCTTTCATTTACCGCCACATCGGATGTAAATTCAAAAACAAAATAAGGGCCAAAAATATCTTCTTTTTCACCCTTCAATGTAAAGCCGATTTTTTTCAATACCTCAATCGATGCGCGATGGTCAATATTGACCATCGCTTTTAGCCGACTGAGCTGTAACTGATGACATGCGCTAGGAACAAACGCTTTCAATGCCTCAGTGGCAATACCTTTGCCCCAGTACATTTTGTCAAAAAGAAACCCAAGCTCCGCGCCACCCTCTTCTAACTCAACAAATATGTGGCCCATATATTCACGGTTGTAGCCATCAAGCACCGCCATCGCATATAAATTGGGATCATGTAAAACACGTTGGAAAAGTTGCTTAGCGGAAGCGACAGTTTTAGGACCATTCATCTGAGCTCGGTTTTTAGCACAACAATTAAGCATCAAAAAATCAGATTCTAAGGAATCTGTATAGGGAAGAAGTAGTGTCCTTCGGGTTGCGGTCGTCACGTACAATCCTTGTTAGCAGCAAAATAGCATCGGAAGTTATCGATATTGATACTTTGCAAAAGAAGCCGAAAATTAAACCAAGCGGACGATGAAGTAATTGATCTAGATTGTTTTTTAATCGTTATTATTATGATGTATCTATAAGAGTAATCGTTTTTGATGCAGTATCACATGTATAAGAAAAGCCTCAACACATAGGTGTCGAGGCTTATGATCTTACTCGCAGCAGTCCGGCTACTAATATCTGCTCCATGCATCATCCATAATAGTGGCTGAATTCCTCAGCGTATCCTGCTTCGCCGTCCTAGCGGTGTCCTATTCTTCCTGAGCACTTACTGTCCTAGCAAGCACACATCACTTGTTCCTTGAGCGGTGTCCCTGACATCATCCTGATGTTCGTCCTACCTCAAGCTAGAGGCGTTCCTAATCAATCCATTGCAATCTACACCCTGTAGATTGTCATATCCATATTCGTCCAGCATCCTGCTCGGTTACTTATCCTTAGTAACTGATCTTCATCCTGAAGTGCATCCTTCCCAGATGCTTTCCTATTCTGCGTCAAACTCCCTTCGACGAAGTTAAATTTACCCGTTTACCAAAGAGAAACAATGCTCGCCTAACTATATATTTTTAAACAACCTAAACAAAAAAACACCAATCCATTTAAATTCAATGAGTTAACAAAACAAAAATAGCTAAATATCCATTTGAAAACGTAATTTCTCACACTGAATGTAAGCGATCTCTTACAGCACTTAGCTACTTTTGCGATGCTCAAATAAAAGGTAACATTGCCACAACCCACGATAAGGACAAAATATGCTCACAAAAGATGTTTCGCAAGAACTAGAAACCGTATTCGCAAGCTTACATCAACAAGGAAAAGAGCCGACAGTTGCGCTGGTTAAAGCTCGTTTAACCACATCCATTCCGATGCCTGCGATTATTGCTGCAATCAAAAGTTGGAAGAACGCACAACGCATTCCTAAGATTGAAGTGGCAACCAAGCAGAGTGATAGCGATAGAGTGGCAAAATTAGAGTCGCAAGTGGCTGATCTTTTAGCTAGAGTTGCCACACTTGAAGCTCAATTAGCCGATAAAGAGAAGTAAATAATGATGAAAATTTGGGTGGATGCCGATGCGTGTCCGAAAGTGATTCGAGAAACCATCGTGCGAGCTGCTGAAAGAACTGGGGTTGAATGTACATTTGTCGCTAACCACGTTGTACCAGTCCCTAAGCGTGCCAACATTCATTCATTGCAAGTTCCAAGCGGTTTTGATATTGCCGATAATGAAATCGTAAGACGAGTTGAAGTGGGAGACTTAGTCATCACTTCCGACATCCCTCTCGCCGATGAAGTCATCACCAAAGGTGGTTTAGCGTTAAGTTCTCGGGGTGAGCTCTACACCAAAGATACCATCAAAGCACGCTTGAACATTCGTGATTTTATGGAAACCATGCGCTCAAGTGGTATTCAAACTGGTGGACCGAATGCGCTCTCTCAAACCGATAGGCGTGAATTTGCGAACCACCTTGACCGTATTTTAGCCAAGCGATGAATCATACATCTAAAAAAACCTGCGATAATCGCAGGTTTTTTTAGGTACATTAAGTTAAGGGGTATAAAACGTTGCCGCACCAGGTCCAACAGGAAGGCCCAATAAGAACACCCAAATGTAGAACAGCAAGCTCCAACCCACCATAAAGCAGATTGAATATGGCAACATGGTGGCAATCAAAGTACCAATGCCCAAGTTTTTCATGTAACGCGTCGCGACAGCCAAAATAAGACCAAAGTAGCTCATCATTGGGGTAATAATATTGGTGGTTGAATCACCAATACGATACGCCGCTTGGATAGTTTCTGGCGCATACCCCACTAGCATCAACATAGGTACAAAAATTGGTGCAGTTACCGCCCACTGAGCAGAAGCCGAACCAATCATTAGATTGATAAAGCCACACATCAAAATAAAGGCAAAAAACAGCATGGGACCAGTCAGGCCAATATTTTGCAAGAAGTCAGCACCAGCAACCGCAACGACTTGGCCAAAGTTGGTCCAATTAAAGAAAGCAACAAACTGAGCGGCAAAGAATACCAACACGATGTACATGCCCATTGAAGACATCGATTTAGACATTGCATCAATGACATCACGATCATTCTTCATGGTGCCAACGACCTTGCCATATACAAAGCCTGGAATCGCGAAGAAAACAAAGATAAACGCCACGATACTCTTCAAAAATGGAGAGCCAGAAACCGTCCCTGCCGCAGAACGCAGCACGCCATCAGCAGGGACAATTGTCCAAGCTAAAATAGCGCTGACAACCAATACCGCAATACCCGCCAGCTTGAGCCCTTTCTTCTCTACAGCAGTCAAAGCGCCCATTTTATCTTGTGAAAGATCTTCAGAGGCTTCTTCATCACTGTATTTTCCAAGCTTGGGCTCAACGATTTTTTCAGTAACAAAAGCTCCCATACCTGCAATAAAGAAGGTAGAAACAAACATGAAATACCAGTTTACTTCAGGGCCAACTGAATAATTTGGATCTATCATTTGTGCAGCGGTTTCAGTAATACCTGACAGCAGCGGATCCACAGTACCAATCAGCAAGTTCGCTGAATACCCACCGGAAACACCCGCAAAAGCAGCCGCGAGGCCCGCTAATGGGTGACGACCTAAAGAATGGAAAAGCATCGCTGCAAGTGGAATTAACACCACGTAACCTAACTCAGATGCAGTGTTTGAAATAATACCAGCGAAGACAACTGTGACGGTTACCATACGCTTCGAAGCACCCATCACCAAACCACGCATTGCAGCAGACAATAGACCTGAATACTCCGCAATCGCGACACCTAGCATAGCCACCAATACCGTGCCTAAAGGAGCAAAACCAACAAAGTTTTTAACTAGATTAGTCACGATCAGTTGTAAGCCTTCAGCATTAAAAAGACTCACCACATGAATCATACCATCAGCCGCTCGACCCGCAGCACCTTCTGGGCGAGGGTCAACAACCGAAACACCAAAGTATCCTGCGACACCTGACGAGATAAGTATTGCCACACAAAAAATGGCAAATAAAGTGATTGGATGAGGTAATAAATTCCCCAAATATTCGACGCTATCCAAGAAACGAGTAAATAACGGTTTCTTAGGCGCATTTTGCTTAATTGAAGCTGATGAGCTCATCAGTTCCCTCCTTGTAGTTATCCCTGTGCTTTCATGATAAAAACATCAAAAAGCCGCAGAAGATTACTCGAGAGAAGCGCGCAATTGAAATTGAAGGTGTTACAAAAGTTTACAAAACCACCTATATTAACTATTTTCACGTCAATTTTCAGATAATTCAACAACCAATATATATAAATACAAACAAATGGATAACCAGCACCAATCACTTGCTGAAAAAATACGACCGGTCAGTACACTCTAACGTTGCACTGCTTTAAATCGTGGGTTCGATTTACAAATGACGTACATACGACCACGACGGCGTACAATTTGACAATCAGGATGACGCGATTTTGCACTTTTGAGTGAGCTTAGAACTTTCATTGTGGATTCCTTACTTTGTGAACGAACTCGTTTTATCAACCATTTATTTTCTTAACCTAAAACGCTTTATGGCTGAACGATATGGATAACTGGCACTGAGCATTAGTTGTTATGTTATAACATATTAATTAATAATAATTATCAACAAGAAATGCAAGTACAAATGTGATATTTTCTTCTTCTATTCAAACAAACGTGAATGACTTGCATGTATACCATCGACCCAATTGGCATAATCGAAAGCCCGTATAAAGAAAAATTTGCAGTTCCTCGTCAGCCGCGCTTGGTGCCTAGTGCCACCGCCAGAGTTAAGCTAACGGGCGATGCTAACTGCTTAGAGGCCGTAAGAGGAATTGAGCAATTCAGCCATATTTGGCTCCTGTTCTTGTTTGATCGGAATTTAGACGCAGGATGGAAACCAACCGTACGCCCGCCACGATTAGGGGGCAATGAACGGATGGGAGTTTTTGCTTCGCGAGCGACCTTTCGACCCAATGGTATTGGTATGTCCGCGGTTGAGCTAAAAGGTGTGATTAAACAAGGTGAACATGTTTACCTTGAATTAGGCAGTGTTGATTTAGTCGATGGCACGCCAATTATCGATATCAAACCGTATATTCCCTATTCTGACTCGATTGAGAACGCGGTGGGTGGTTATGCAGAAAAAGCGCCCGATAAAATCAACGTCACTTTTAGCACACCCGCATCGGTAGTACTTGAAAAACACTCAAACTATCACATGGTCAAGGCGGTCATTGAGCAAGTGCTCTCGCAAGATCCTCGCCCCGCTTATAAAAAAAACAAGCAAGATGACAAAGAATATGCGGTAAATCTGTTCGATCTGAACGTAAAATTCACCATCACAAACAACTTAGTGTCAGTAACCGCAATAGAACACTTTTGACAAAGGCGATTGGCTGATATTATACACGGCTAAACCGAATCCCCTTTTCTGGGGTATCCCTATGCAGAGCTTGGTTTTTCCAACCAAACAAAGCAGTTAATTTATGATGGACGGATATAATTAATGCGTACCAGTAAATATCTTCTTTCAACCTTGAAGGAGACCCCAAACGACGCAGAAGTCATTAGCCACCAGCTAATGCTACGTGCAGGTATGATCCGTAAGCTAGCTTCAGGTTTATATACTTGGCTACCTACTGGCCTACGTGTGCTGCGTAAAGTCGAAAACATCGTTCGTCAAGAGATCGACAATGCAGGTGCAATTGAAACCTTGATGCCCGTTGTTCAGCCGTTTGAACTATGGGAAGAGACAGGCCGCTCTGAAAAAATGGGCGCTGAGCTACTTCGTTTTACTGACCGCCATACTCGCCCGTTTGTACTTAGTCCGACAGCTGAAGAAGTGATCACCAGCCTTGTGCGTAATGAAGTTAATTCATACAAACAGCTGCCACTGAACCTGTACCAGATCCAAACAAAATTCCGTGATGAAAGACGCCCACGTTTTGGTGTGATGCGCGCACGTGAATTCTCGATGATGGATGCATACAGCTTCGACATCGACAAAGACGGACTGCAAAAATCGTATGACATCATGCTTGATGCTTACTGCAAAGCATTCGACCGCATGGGGCTTGATTACCGTGCAGTGTTGGCTGATAGCGGTGCTATTGGCGGTAGCGGCTCTCAAGAGTTCCACGTACTGGCAGAAAGCGGCGAAGACCTCATCGCCTTCTCAACCGAGTCTGACTACGCAGCGAACATCGAAAAAGCAGAAGCAATTGCACCAGCCATTGAACGTGCCGCTCCAACGCAAGAGATGCAATTAGTCGACACACCAAATGCTAAGACAATTGCAGAGCTTGTTGAACAGCACGGCCTTGCTATCGAAAAAACAGTAAAAACGTTATTCGTTAAAGCGTCAGATGAAATCGATGCCGACATCATCGCATTAATCATCCGTGGCGATCACGAGCTTAATGAAGTGAAAGCGGAAAACTTAGCCGAAGTCGCCTCACCTTTGGAAATGGCAACAGAAGAAGAGATCCGCGCACTGATCGGCGCAGGCCCTGGTTCTTTAGGCCCTGTAGGTTTAGAGCTTCCATTTATTGTTGACCGTACTGTAGCGGTAATGAGCGACTTTGGCGCTGGTGCTAACATCGATGGTAAACACTACTTCGGGATTAACTGGGGTCGTGACGCCGAACTAGGCCAAGTCGAAGACTTACGTAATGTTGTTGAAGGCGACCCAAGCCCATGTGGCCAAGGCACCATCTTGCTAAAACGTGGTATCGAAGTCGGTCATATCTTCCAGTTAGGTACTAACTACTCTGAGAAGATGAACTGTGGCGTACTAGATTCAAACGGTAAGAATGTCATCCTAGAAATGGGCTGTTACGGTATCGGTGTTTCACGTGTTGTTGCTGCTGCTATTGAACAGAACAACGACAAATTCGGCATTATCTGGCCTGATGCGATCGCACCTTTCCAAGTCGCGATCGTACCAATGAACATGCACAAGTCTGAGCGAGTTCAACAAGCGGCTGAAAAACTATACGCAGAACTGTCAGCGGCAGGGATTGAAGTATTGTTTGATGATCGTAAAGAACGCCCAGGCGTGATGTTCTCAGACATGGAATTGATCGGTGTTCCTCATACCATCATTATTGGTGACCGCAGCATGGACGAAGGTAACTTCGAATACAAACATCGCCGTGCGGGCGAGAAATCTGCCATTGCGATGGATGGTGCGGTTGAGTTTATCAAATCTCAACTTGCCTAACAGCGTCGTCATTACTTGAAAGGTTGCCTTTATGGCAACCTTTTTTATTTGCGCCATTTATTAATCTTAGATTCATCATTGCCACTTTATTCTATTCTCTATACCCAAACCACTTGAAGTCGCAGGTAGGCGGCAAATGAGTTCATCCTCATGAGCATAGATAAACTATGTGATTGGGGTGAGCGAACGTAGCCAACACCGCTGCAACTTCAAGTCGGAAGGGGATATTCATAAAGGAGGTGTCATATGGATCTAAAAAGTCTTCTCAACCAAGCACTCAATTCAAATATTGTTAAGCAAGGGTCAACTCAACTTAGTTCTATCACCCAAGACAGCAGTAAATTGAAAACCTTAGGCGCAGGAGCCGTTGGTGGGGGCTTGATAGGTTTATTAATGGGTTCAAAGAAAACCAAAAAAATAGGCAAAAAAGTACTTGGTATTGGTGGCGCAGCAGCACTTGGGGCGCTGGCTTATAAAGCCTACAACGACTGGCAAGCAAAGCAGACGACAACTCAACCTCAAGCCACATTTGATCCCGATGATTCAAACCACAGCGTACTCATTTTAAAAGCGATGATTGCCGCTGCAAAAGCCGATGGTCACGTTGACGAACAAGAGATGAGTAAAATTGAGCAAGCGATAGTTGAAATGGGAGCTGATGCTCAGCTTCAACAACTCGTTAAAAATGAATTACACAAGCCATTAGACCCTGCGGCTATTGCTCAGCTAGCCACAACACCAGAGCAAGCCAGTGAACTTTATCTCGCTTCACTACTGATTGCTGATGAACAAAACTTCATGGAAAAAGCATACTTAAATGAGTTAGCTAAACAGCTTCGCTTGGCTGATGATCTTGTCTTAGCTCTTGAGCAGCAAGTCAACGCTTAAACTTTCGCCATTTAAAACCAGAGCTTGCGCAAGAGCAAGTTCTGGTTTTGTCTTTCCTAAAATCAATGTGTATATTGAGAGCAGTTATCATTTATTAGGATTCAGACCATGCAAGTTTACGGTTGTTGTGATTTAGTACGTGAGCTTTACGCTCAAATTGGCAGTGGTGATCAAGCCTATATTCCTCAAGCTATTTCTTGCGCTGTTAAAGCACTTAATGATGTAGCAGCCAACCAATCGTTACCGAAGGAAGTGCGAGAGCAAGCAGCCTTTGCTGCTGCGAATCTGTTAATTTCAGACTTTGAGGATAAGTAATGAACTTAGCAAATTTTGCTTCGATGGATCCCATCATGTTGATGAGTATCGTAAACATGAAACTGCGTGATGACTTTAGTGGTGATCTTGACAAACTGGCCAGCTACTTTGATATTGATCGCGCCGCATTAGAGGCTCGTCTTGCCAGTGCTGGCTTTGAATTTCTAACCGAGGTTGGTCAATTCAGATAGCTACTGACTAAATCGGCGCTTATAACTGAACGAAAAAAAGAACCCCGCTCATCGAGCGGGGTTCTTCATTGTTAGTACAGCATTATCTTTTTAATAAAGAATTACGCTTTTTTCTCTTTTCTTGATTCTGCTTTGCGTTCATTACGCTTCACTTGATTTTCAATAAAACCTGCTAGCTCTTTCTCAGCCCAAGTTTTCGCAAGCTCTTCGCTTTCAAAACCAGTTTCACGCTTTGATACTGTGCTTCTATGAGCGGTTACTTGACGAACAATTTCAGCCGCCCAACCATTACGTTTTTCAGTCACACGGATAGTGAATTTTTTACTTTCAGACATTTTCGTTTTCCTAAGGGAAGAATAAGGGATTACTCATCAACGTTAACCATAATCATCACTGTAAGCCAGATATTGATTACGATTGGTATCACTCCACTCTGTAGAGTATGTTGAACACCATCCCTTGGTAAGCGCGGCATTAGAGCATAAATCACAGATCTTTTCCGCATATTTTACAAAATTTTCGCTCACAGCATAAATAAGAAAAGCCGCTGAAATGCAGCGGCTTTAATCTTATCAGTCAAATCACGAAATGAATGACACCATTAACCCAGATTTTTACGTGCATTTTGGAACATACGCATCCAAGGGCTGTTTTCACCCCATGAATCCGGATGCCAAGAGTTAGCGACGGTACGGAACACGCGCTCTGGGTGTGGCATCATAATAGTAACGCGCCCATCGGTTGTGGTTAAGCCCGTAATCGCGTTTGGTGAACCATTCGGGTTATTCGGGTATTGCTGAGTAACTTGACCATTATTGTCGACAAAACGTAGTGCAACAGTAGCTGATTGTTCAATAGCTGCAAGGTGCTCCGTATCACGCACTTCGACACGACCTTCGCCATGAGAAACCGCAATTGGCATACGTGAACCAGCCATTTCATTGAAGAACAATGAGTCTGATTTTTGTACTTCGACTAAGCTAAAACGAGCTTCGAAACGCTCTGATTCATTGCGTACAAAACGCGGCCACAAATCTGCACCTGGTATCAACTCTTTGAGGTTAGATAGCATTTGACAGCCATTACACACACCTAATGAGAACGTATCTTCACGCTTGAAGAAGTTTTCGAACTGATCACGTGCTTGTGCATTAAACAGCACGGATTTAGCCCAACCTTCACCCGCACCCAATACATCACCGTAAGAAAAACCACCACATGCCACAAGGCCTTGATACTCTTCTAACGCCGCTTGACCAGTTAAGATATCGCTCATATGGATGTCGGTCGCTTCAAAACCAGCACGGTCGAACGCCGCCGCCATTTCGACATGAGAGTTCACACCCTGCTCACGTAGAATCGCCATTTTCGGTTTAGCACCTTTAGCAATGTATGGCGCGGCAATATCTTGGTTTACATCAAAACTCAATTTAACGTTTAGACCTGGGTCAGAGTTGTCTTTCTTCGCTTCATGCTCTTGGTTTGCACATGCTGGGTTATCACGTAGAGCTTGCATCTTGTGCGTAGTTTCTGCCCAGATAGTACGTAGCTCAGTACGATTACGCTCTAAAACTACTGTGTCGCCAGAGGTAATCACTAGCTCATCAGACGCTCCAACGCTGCCGATAACATGTGAGCATGCTTCTAAGCCGTTTACTGCCAGAGTAGAAAGAACAGCATCTAAGTCGTCGTTCTTAACTTGAAGGACTGCACCTAGCTCTTCATTAAATAACACCGCCAATGCATCATCGCCTAGTGCAGCAATGTCGGCTTTCACACCACAGTGACCGGCAAATGCCATCTCAGCCAGAGTAACAAACAAACCACCATCGCCTTTATCGTGATAAGCGACGATTTGATCATTAGCGACCAGTGCTTGAATGCCTTCATAGAAGCCTTTTAGCTGGGCTGCGTTGTCAACGTCTGCGGGTTTATCACCAAGCTGCTTGTAAACTTGCGCCAGTGCCGTGGCACCTAAGCGGTTTTTGCCATTGCCTAGGTCGATAAGAACCAGCGATGTATCACCTTTATCAGTACGAAGTTGTGGCGTAATGGTTTTACGTACATCTTCAACACGAGCAAACGCCGTGATGACAAGAGAAAGTGGCGAAGTCACTTCTTTCTGCTCACCGTTTTCATCCCACTTGGTTTTCATTGACATCGAGTCTTTACCAACAGGAATCGTCAGACCAAGTGCAGGACACAGCTCTTCACCGACCGCTTTCACCGCTTCGTAAAGACCAGCATCTTCACCTGGGTGACCGGCGGGAGACATCCAGTTTGCTGATAATTTAATATGTTTGATATCACCGATGTTGGTTGCAGCAATATTAGTAATCGCTTCACCAACGGCTAAACGAGCTGATGCACCAAAGTCAAGCAAAGCTACTGGCGTGCGCTCACCCATCGACATCGCTTCACCATGGTAAGTATCGTAGCTGGCTGCGGTGACTGCACAGTTTGCCACTGGCACCTGCCATGGCCCAACCATTTGGTCACGTGCAACTAACCCCGTTACCGTGCGATCACCAATGGTGATAAGGAAAGTTTTCTCGGCAACCGTTGGTAGGCGTAAAACACGATCAACCGCTTCGTTAATTTCAATACCACTGCGATCGATGGCTGGGTTGTTTGCTTTTAGCGTTTTCGCATCACGGTGCATCTTAGGCGTTTTACCTAATAGGATGTCCATTGGCATATCGATTGGCGTGTTGTTAAAGTGTGAATCTTCAAGCTTGAGCTCACGTTCTTCTGTCGCTACCCCAACCACTGCATATGGTGCACGTTCACGTTTACAAATTGCATCAAAGACAGCCATATTTTCAGGAGCAACAGCCATTACGTAACGTTCTTGTGACTCATTACACCAGATTTCTAACGGACTCATACCCGGCTCATCGTTTGGTACATCACGCAGTTGGAAAATACCGCCACGTTCGCCATCATCCACAAGCTCTGGAAGTGCATTAGAAATACCGCCCGCGCCCACATCGTGGATAAACGCGATTGGGTTTGCATCACCTAACTGCCAACAGCGGTCAATCACTTCCTGACAACGACGTTCCATCTCTGGGTTCTCACGTTGTACTGAAGCGAAATCAAGATCTTCTGCTGATTGACCAGACGCCATTGACGAAGCCGCTCCACCACCAAGGCCGATATTCATAGCCGGACCACCAAGCACGATTAGGCTTGCACCGACTGGAATTTCTTTCTTCTGTACGTGCTCGTCACGGATGTTACCCATACCACCAGCGATCATGATTGGCTTGTGGTAACCACGTACCTCTTCGCCCGCGTGAGAGTTTACTTTCTCTTCGTAAGTACGGAAGTAACCAAGTAGGTTTGGACGACCAAATTCGTTGTTGAATGCCGCGCCACCTAGTGGGCCTTCTAGCATGATATCTAATGCATTAACGATTCGACCTGGCTTACCAAAGTCTGTTTCCCATGGCTGTTCAAAACCTGGAATACGTAGGTTAGAGGTGGTAAAACCAACCAGACCCGCTTTAGGTTTACCGCCAATACCGGTTGCGCCTTCATCGCGAATTTCACCGCCAGAACCAGTAGAAGCACCAGGCCAAGGAGAGATAGCTGTTGGGTGGTTGTGTGTTTCCACCTTCATCAAAATATGTGCTTTCTCATGGCTGTAACCATATTGACGAGTTTCTGGATTTGGGAAAAAGCGTCCTACCTCTGACCCGACCATCACCGCAGCGTTGTCTTTGTAAGCCGATAGAACGTGATCTGGCGTCACTTCAAAGGTGTTTTTGATCATCTTGAACAGTGATTTATCTTGCTTTACACCATCAATGGTCCAATCAGCGTTAAAGATTTTGTGGCGGCAATGTTCAGAGTTCGCTTGCGCAAACATCATCAATTCGATGTCGGTTGGATTACGCTTTAGTTTAGAGACAAAGCTTTCAAGCAAGTAATCGATCTCATCCTCTGCCAATGCAAGGCCAAGGGTAACGTTTGCTTGTTCAAGCGCAGCGCGACCACCGTTTAATAGATCAACATCCGCAACCGGAGCAGGTTGTGCCACTTTAAATAGTGCATTGGCCGCTTCAAATTCTGTAAATACCACTTCCATCATGCGGTCATGAATCAACGATTGAATGGCGTTGATCTGTTCAGCAGAAAGCTCACCTTCAGACTCAATGTAATAAGCGGTACCGCGTTCCAAACGCTTTACATTAGCTAAACCACAGTTATGAGCAATATCTGTTGCTTTCGAAGACCAAGGAGAAATTGTGCCTGGGCGAGGAGTAACAAGCAGGAGAAGACCTTGTGGTTCATGCTCTTGAATGGTTGGGCCGTAAGTAAGAAGCTTCTCTAACTTTTCAAGTGCTTGAGCGTCTAAATCTGCTGAGAGATCGGCAAAATGCATGAACTCCGCGTAAATACCAGAAACAGGTAATTGCTGTTCACGACAAAGTTCAACGAGTTTGTTAACACGAAACTCAGAAAGAGCTGGGGAGCCACGCAAAATTCTCATGTGCTTAGGTCTCTTATACAGTGGGTTGAGGTGTAATTGGAATGAACTCACAAAAACTTAAAATACAATAAGTTAAAACAACAAACTTGAATTCATACCAATTTAACCTCCAACTTTCGAGCGCATTATAAAGGAATTCTTTTTGTGACGTAACACCAAAAGCAACCGTTTGCGTCATTTTTTTTGTCAAATTTGAAATACACCCATATTCAGGCGGCAACCGACACTTTTGCAGCCATTTTTAATCTGGAACTTTGCCAATATGGCGGCCTTTGATATAAAGGTATCAATTGATGTAAGAGATCTCCCTTAAATGCCCAACTATTATTTAAATCAGCTTCATCGCTCACTACTTCTGTTACTACTCCCTTTGTTGATCGTTGGCTGCCAAATTGATTCCGATCCGAAAAGCGAACTCGATCATATTCGCGAACGTGGTGTATTACGTGTTGGTACGATTAACAATCAGCTTTCTTACTATATTGGTCCTGATGGCCCAGCAGGGTTAGATTACGAATTGGCTCGTGATTTTGCTAACGAGCTCGGCGTTAAATTAGAGATGAAACCGGCTTATCGCTTATCGAGCCTGTTCCCTGCACTCAAAAATGGCGAGATAGACATGATCGCCGCGGGTTTAAGTCAATCAACTCAGCACTTAAAAGGGTTTAGGGCAGGGCCAGCCTACTACTATGTCAGCCAGCAAGTGGTGTATAAAAAAGGCTTGTGGCGACCAAGAAACCTAGACCAGTTACTGGCAAAGCAGGCTGAGCTAATAGCAGAGAATCAGGGCAACGATATTTTTTCTATCGTCGAGGAGTCTCATTTTGAAAATACCTTAAATGCCATAAAGCAAGCTCATCCAGACTTTCAATACCGCGTTGATCGCAACGCAGATGTCACAGATCTACTCAAACAGGTCTCTGAAGGCAAATTGCGCTTCACCATGGCCGACTCGGTTGAAGTCTCGCTTTCGCAACGAGTGAACCCCGATTTAGCGGTTGCTTTCGAATTAACCGAAGATCAGCCGATTGCTTGGTACGTTAAACGTTCCGAAGATGAAAGCCTTTACGCTTTAATGATTGAATTTTTTGGCAACCTAAAACAATCAGGCCATTTAGCCGCCTTGGAAGAGAAATACATTGGACACGTTGGCACGTTCGACTATGTCGATACTCGCGCTTTCATACGTGCTTTAGATAGCCGATTACCTAAGTGGTCTCCTCTTTTCCAGAAATATTCAGATGAATTTGACTGGCGCTTAGTAGCCGCACTGGCTTACCAAGAGTCACATTGGAATCCACGAGCCAAATCACCAACAGGGGTGCGAGGCATGATGATGTTGACTCAGCCCACCGCAAGAAGTGTTGATGTTGCCAATCGACTCGATCCTGAACAATCGGTGCGAGGTGGCGTCGAATATTTACGTAGAATGGTCAAACGAATTCCTGATTCAATTTCAGAGCATGAAAAGATTTGGTTTGCTCTTGCCTCTTATAATGTCGGTTATGGACATATGATGGATGCCAGACGCTTAACCAAGTTGCAAGGCGCTAACCCTGATTCGTGGACCGAGGTTAAAGAACGCCTGCCACTGCTGAGACAGAAAAAATACTTCAGCCAAACGCGTTATGGGTACGCAAGGGGCGATGAAGCAAAAGCATATGTGGAAAACATTCGTCGTTATTATCAAAGTATTATCGGCCACGTTGATCAACAAAATGCGTCACAGTCAGAATCTGACACCGCTGATTTAGTCGTAATCAATATTGAAGATGAAACACTGCTTGATGATGCCGAAAGAGAAGCAGCTCAAGATGCAAAAGAGGCGAATAGCGCTCCGCAATAATGTATTCTGATTACTTCGTATGGACGAAAAATGCGCACTTGATTTTCAGGTGTGCAACCCATACATCAAATTGTGAGCCAGATCGTTTCACAAGTTTCATATTACGGTAACAATCAGGCTCTATAAAGACAGACTTACATTGTCAAAAGGCACCCTAAAAGGTTAGGGATTATTGTCAAAACTTAGCAGTAGGAGGTTGTTTTATGCTTAAACGTAGAACGCAGTCAAAACACCTTAGTAAAACCGTATCAGCGAACCGCCGTAAGCGCATGCTGGCCAATAATAAAAAGAAAATTATTTGGCGTAATCGTGCATTTATGCAATTGCTCGCTTCTTAGATCAATCGGCAAACATCTACATCGCTAGATGTTTGCTAAAAACTCACTCTTTCTCTTGTTCTCTTTTTAACTTCTTCGCTGTTTGGATCTCTGCTCTTCTTCTCTTAAAAAAACTCTGTAACTGAGTTCGACACTCATCTTCTAACAACCCTTTTTCAATAGTTGCATAGTGATACGATGCTTGGCTTTCAAATAAATTCAGCACTGTACCTGCAGCCCCAGCTTTAAGATCTGGCGCACCATAAACAATGCGCTTTACTCGGCTATGCAGCAGCGCTCCTGCACACATAGGGCACGGCTCTAAAGTGACATACAACGTTGTGTCTAACAGACGATAATTACTGAGCACATGGCCAGCTTGACGCAATGCTTGAATTTCAGCATGAGCGGTTGCATCGTGGCTGCCAATCGAACAATTCCATCCTTCAGCAATGATCTCACCATTTTTGACAAGTACGGCCCCTACCGGCACCTCACCGGCTTGTTCCGCTATATCGGCCAACTCGATAGCACGGCGCATAAATTGATGATCTTGAGGAGTAAAACTCGTATTCATAGTTCGCGTATTTCTCTGTTATCGTTGTTAGGGTTATAGCGCATCAGCAAGAAAGTCGACCAGCAACCTCACCTTAGATGATAAATGACGATTGTGAGGATAGAGTGCCCACACACCCTCGCGATCATCACGATACGGCAATAGCACTTCCACCAGCTCACCTGATGCTAAATATGCCTCTACGTAATAATCTGGTAATTGTACCATTCCAATACCTTGCAACGCGGCATTAAGTAACGCCACACCGCTATTGCACTTAATTTTACCTTTAACACTTATCTGACGAGAACGTTGATTATCTTTAAAGCGCCAATATCCCATCGTTCCTTGTAAACATTGATGATGAGTCAGTTCAGACAAAGTATGTGGCGTACCATACTGAGCCAAATAGTCAGGACTTGCGCAAACAAACAACTGCCGATTACTCAATTTTTTAGCAATAAAGCTCGAATCCTCTAATTGCCCAAGACGCACCGCAACATCAACCCCTTGTTCAATAAGATCGAGCTTTTGGTTAGTCAGAATCAAGTCTAATTCCAGTCGAGGGTACTGTTGTAAAAATTGATTCAGTAATGGCGCCACTTTTTGTTCACCATACGTCACGGGCGCGGTGACCTTTAATAAGCCAGAGGGCGTTTGCTGCATTTGGGTTACTGTAAGCTCTGCTAACTCTAACCCTTCCACCAACTGACGACATTGATGATAATAAAGTTGCCCCGCTTCAGTCAGCGAGACCTTTCGCGTTGTTCGTTGCAATAATTTAACCGCCAAACGCGCTTCCAATGTCGCAATACGACGACTTACATTAGCCACTGAAGTCGCCAGTTTGTGTGCCGCAGATGTAAAACTACCAGTCTCAGCGACCGCTACAAATTCATTGATGCCTTCCCAATTCGCCATTTTGATTATTACTGATACGTAAAAGTAATTCTTATTTTATACTGATTATAAAATTTTAGAAATAAATATACTGTCATTAACACTCAGCGACATTCGCTGTTATACCTATATCAAAGCCCATCGACTGAATCAGTGATGCTTAATAAAGCCACACGAATGACTCAGTGGATACAACCATTCAGGCGAAAAGGAAAACATTATGTCACAACCTCAATTCATTAAATCTCGTGCTGCTATTGCATGGGGACCAAATCAACCTCTGAAAGTCGAAGAAGTTGACGTCATGTTGCCTAAAAAAGGCGAAGTGTTGGTACGTATTGTGGCGACCGGAGTATGCCACACCGACGCTTTTACCCTTTCAGGTGAAGACCCAGAGGGCATATTTCCTGCCATTTTAGGACATGAGGGCGGTGGTATTGTCGAAATGGTTGGCGAGGGTGTAACAAGCGTCGATGTCGGTGATCATGTCATTCCTCTCTACACCGCAGAATGTGGTGAGTGTAAGTTTTGTCAATCAGGTAAAACTAACCTTTGCCAAGCGGTGCGTGAAACTCAAGGTAAAGGATTGATGCCCGATGGCACCACCCGCTTTTATAAAGACGGCCAACCCATCTTCCATTACATGGGCTGCTCTACCTTTTCTGAGTACACCGTATTGCCGGAAATTTCATTAGCCAAAGTCAATAAAGATGCGCCATTAGAAGAAGTCTGTTTACTTGGATGTGGCGTAACTACTGGTATGGGCGCAGTACTTAATACCGCCAAAGTTAAGCAAGGTGATACCGTGGCGATCTTTGGCTTAGGCGGCATTGGTCTTTCGGCAATAATTGGGGCGAGAATGGCTGGTGCGAGCCGCATTATTGGGATTGATATCAACGAAAGTAAGTTTGAATTGGCGACTCAGCTAGGCGCGACCAATTGCATTAATCCGCGAAAGGTCGATAAACCAATCCAAGATGTGATCATTGAGATGACTGATGGCGGTGTTGATTTTTCTTTTGAGTGTATTGGTAACGTCAACGTGATGCGTCAAGCACTCGAATGTTGTCACAAAGGCTGGGGGGAATCTGTCATTATTGGCGTTGCAGGTGCTGGGCAAGAAATTTCAACCCGTCCTTTCCAATTAGTGACCGGTCGAGTATGGCGAGGCAGTGCATTTGGGGGCGTTAAAGGTCGCTCAGAACTGCCAGAAATCGTTGAACGTTACATGGCTGGCGAGTTTGGTTTGCAGGAGTTCATTACTCATACGATGGGCTTAGAAGATATCAACCATGCTTTTGAACTCATGCATAAAGGGGAAAGTATCCGCTCTGTGGTTCATTTTGATAAATAACGGCTTCAGTTCACACCTTCAGTCAGCAAGCACCTCTCAATGAGGTGCTTGATAGGTCATACTATGAATATTGAAAATATTAGCCAAGCCAAAGTCTTCGGTGGCTGGCATAAACAGTACACACATCGATCACAAGCGTTGGGATGTACCATGCGTTTCGCCATTTTCCTTCCCCCGCAAGCTGACCATCACCCCGTTCCGGTTCTGTATTGGTTATCCGGCTTAACCTGTAACGATGAAAATTTCATGCAAAAAGCAGGCGCTTTCAAAGAGGCGGCCAAGTTAGGTATCGCGATTGTCGCGGCTGATACTAGCCCACGAGGAGAAGGAGTGCCTGATGATGCACAAGGTTGCTACGACTTAGGCTTAGGCGCGGGGTTTTATCTCAATGCAACCCAAGCGCCTTGGTCTCAGCACTACCAAATGTACTCGTACATCGTACAAGAACTGCCAGATTTGATTGAGCAACATTTTCCAGTCAATGATAAACGCGCCATATCAGGACACAGCATGGGAGGCCATGGAGCGCTGACCATTGGATTTAAAAATGCTACACGCTATCAATCAATATCCGCTTTCAGTCCTATCTGTAACCCTATGCAATGTCCCTGGGGACAAAAAGCATTTCGACATTACCTTGGTAATGATCAACAAGCTTGGAAAGCTTATGACGCGGTTGAGCTCTTAAGTTCACACACGCCCAAGCTGCCAATTTTGGTTGATCAGGGAGAAGAAGATACTTTTTTACACGCGCAGTTAAAACCAGAACGACTCGCAGCGGCAGCGCAAGCTTCAAATAGCCCACTCACTTTAAGAATGCATAAAGGCTACGATCATAGTTACTTTTTTATTCAAAGTTTCATTGATGAGCATTTAGCCTTCCATGTACAACATCTCAATCCATAAGCTTCGAATCGTCCACAAAAAAGCCCGTGAACAGTATCACGGGCCTTCTTTACTTGATTTGAAGCATCACTTACATGCTGTAAGTATATGGTGCTTGCACGCCTAGAGGGATACCGAAAGCCCAATAAGCCAGCAAGAAAACCGTCCAACCGATAAGCATTGCAATTGAGAACGGCATCATCAATGACGCTAATGTACCAATACCTGTTGATTTCACATAACGTTGGCAATAAACCACAACCAGTGGGAAGAACACCATTAGCGGAGAGATAATGTTAGAAACTGAATCACCTACACGGTAAGCCGCTTGCGAGAGTTCAGGAGAGATCCCCACCGCCATTAACATTGGTACTAGAATTGGACCAATTAATGCCCACTTAGCTGACGCCGAGCCTACCAACAAGTTAACGCACGCTGTCAGTAGAATCATACCAACAATCGTAGCCTGACCAGGTAGATCCATCGCTTTGAGACCTTCAGCGCCATACAACGCCAACATAGTACCGATATTCGATTGACCAAATGCTGATAAGAACTGAGCACAGAAGAACGACATAACAATGTACGCGCCCATCGTTGCCATCGTTGCAGACATTGCTTTAATGACATCATTGCTGTTTTTAAAAGTACCAGCGACACGGCCATAAACAATGCCCGGAATAATAAATAGGATAAAAATCAGTGGCACAATAGATTTCATCACTGGTGCAGAGAATGCGGTGAGCTCACCATCAGGTGAACGGAGCGCTGAATTTTCAGGGATCAGTGCTGCCACAAGCAAACCAATACCAACAATCATTGCCCACCCCGCATACTTAAATGCTTTTGATTCAATCGCAGTAAAAGTACCTAAATCGGGTGCGGTTTCTGCATCTTCATCAACAGGCATTTTAGCCAAACGTGGCTCAATGATTTTCTCTGTCACGTACCAACCAATCGCCACAATGATGATCGATGAAAGGCCGGTGAAAAAAATATTCGCTAACGGGTTAACCACATAGTCAGGATCCAGTACTTGAGCAGCCGTTTGAGTAAAGCCAGCCAGTAGCGGGTCAATACCTGAAGGAATAAAGTTCGCTGAAAAACCACCCGATACACCAGCAAAAGCCGCGGCAATACCAGCTAATGGATGACGCCCCGCAGCATGGAAGATAATACCGCCCAATGGAATGACCAGTACATAACCAGCATCAGCGGCAGTATGGGAAACAATAGCCACTAAAATCAGCATTGGGGTAAGAAGCTTAGCGGGTGTGAAGTTCAGCATTTTCTTCAAACCCGTGGTGATAAAGCCTGAAGAGTCAGCAACACCAACACCAAGCATGGCAACCAAAACGATGCCTAACGGCGCAAAACTGGTGAATGTGGTGACCATATTCGCCAAGAAACTCGCAAGCGCTTGGCCAGTCAGTAAGTTGTTAACTTGCAGTGCTTCACCCGTGCGAGGATTGATAAGATCGAATGTAACATTCGACAAAAGTGCAGATGAAACCCAAACAATAACCAGTGCCCAGAAAAACAAAATAGCAGGATCTGGGATTTTGTTACCTGCTCGTTCAATAAAGTTTAAAAAGCGATCCATACCGCTCGGCTTCGGCGATGGTGCTTGTTGTGTCGCTTGGTTACTCATTGGTAACTCCATATGTGATGTTGCATTTGCAGGTCTTCGTAAAATAGTTTTTCGACCCAATAATTAGCGATAATTCTATAAAAAAGTGAAAGCTAAAACACAACACCCTATGTGTTTTTGCAAAAATGGAGACATAACTTGCAAAAACAGCACCACACTACAACAATCCACACACAAGCAGATATCAATTAGCGCTACAAATAGATAACTTTAGCGCAAAAACATTGATTCCATTTATGAGTAAACGCTGAGTTAACAAAAAATTAAATACTCGAATCAATCGGTGTTACCTCATAAAAAAACATGAGAGCGTGTTGACCTTAATAACAGCCAAGTAGGAAATGATTAATCAAATTCGCTGAATGCTGAGAGCATAGTTTGCAACTTCACAGACTGCTTTTCCCCTTGACGATCAAACCATGATGCTTCGATATCAATACTCTTTAATGCGCCCGATAAGCTCACAGAGGGAACAGACCAACGTAAAGTATAAAAAGAATGCGAGGTATCTTGCCCATCAATAATATCGGCAGAGAAATCTGCTAATGTCATTGAAGATAACGCTGAGGACGCACCACGAGTACGAAACCACTCCAGTTTATTTTCAGCCAAATGAAGCGCTTCAATACTATGCAAAGCAAAGTCTGCTCTTTGCTCAACATAAATGTGCAGTTTCACTAACCCTAGGCTACTAATACCAATCAATAGAAAAGCAATCATCACTTCGATAAGGCTAAAACCTTTTTGTTTAGAGATCATTCCACGACCCCTTGCGCCATTTGACGGTATTAAAAGGTTTCCTTGATTCATCAATCACATCTTTATTAAAACGAAAATCTAGCGAATTAAAGAAAATAGCCGCTTGCCCTTCAGCATCAAAAAACTGCCCACCCGACACTGCAAATGCACCATGCTGATAATAAGAAGCTGCCGTGCGATAACTGTTCTCAATTGGACTAGATGCATGGTTTAAATAAGCATTGGCGGCAAAAGCCGCCCAGTCTGCCACCGTCGGTTGGTAATCTACATTAAAATGAAATAGCACACCTTTGAATGGATGGGCAGAAGCACCTAACTCGGGCTTACCCATTATCGACATTAACCCATCATGCACCAAAATAGTCACCCCCTGCGTTGTTTGAGTAGCATCGACAAGAGCGTTATATTCTGAACTCTCTATTTCACAGCCCCCTTCTAACCAAACCCGAGTATTACCAGCGTCAATTTCACTTGCCAATTTAGTCCCGCAATGGCTAACAGTTTTTGGCGAACCGCTGCCGCTAATCACTGTAAATTCACCACTATCTCTTACTGTATTGTGCTCAGTAACAGGTACACCAAAATATGCTTCAAATGGCGATACATCAGGATCCAACACGAAATCTCGCCCAACACCAATACCACCAATTAATGAAGATAAATGGTCATTACCTTGAAGGTTAATACACTCCTTACCATCCGGATTGTTAAAATCGGCGTAGGGAGGAACTCCATGAACAATACCCTTGTTGTCGACCACGGCCGCATAAAATCGACTGCGATATCTAAGTGCAATACATTGCCATCCATCTGCGGTTAATGCTCCGGGATCTGGCGTTGAAAATGTCGCACTTGAATGAAAATAGAGATCGGCGCTGGATTGCATCGCGCCCGGTTGTAAGGCACCAGACGTTAAAATTGTTTTGGAAAGAGAAAGGTAATGAGAACGAGCTGAAACTAAATAGCCGTTCGCCAATGGTTCTAAGGTCAATGCGACAGGTGTGGTAAATAGACAAGGTTGAAGTGTGCCAGGTAACCCATCTGCCAGTTTAAATTGCGTATAAACGCACTCAAGTCCCCCCTCTGCTCGCCAGTGATCTTGCCTTGCTTCAATTTCATTTTGCGCTCTTTTGATTTGATAAAGGGTCGCGCGATAACTGCCCAAAACCAGCATCAAGGTAATAGCCAATAGCAATGCTGTGACTAATAGCGTAATTGCCCCTCGCCACTTCGCTCGCCTCATTGCCAATTCCTCTGCTTAATATTGATTGCAAGTGCATGGGAAACACTAGGATCACCAACTAGTGCTGCGGCCATCGAAATAGTGAGATAAGCAGAGCTGACACCCGATGATGCCAAGCTTACTTGCTGCACATGAAACTTAGTCACCATGATTTGCTGCGGTTCAAAAATAGCCGAGCAACCCGATGTCGCAGCTGACACTGTTTTTGTCACCATTGACGACGGTCTATCACACACTTTCAACTCACCAGAAACCCAGCTCAGTGATACATTACGAATTTGTTCAGGCGGTTGGCGGTCATCTAAGTAAGCGTAAGCAATCGTTTTGGCATCCGCCGAAATATAAACCAGATCATCACTATCTTGCAGCCGTAAAGGGGAGCGACTATCACCAGCGTAGCCCGCTCGCTGAATGTCTTGTTTTAAGTATTGTAAAGTGCCATAGACTTGTTGCAGCAGCAGTAGTTCTTTACCTCTTTCTGCTGCGCTGCTCTGACTAGTGACAAATACCGAACCAATGATGCCAATAGCCATTAAACCAATAACTGACGCGACCATAAATTCGATCAACGTAGCCCCGCCTTGTTGCAATGAATTAAGAACACGCCTTGAAACCAAAGTGGTCTCCTCCAACAGCGCATATTCTCATTTTTCCCGAAAGGCGAAATGATCCTAATTTTAAAGCACCACCACTGCTGGTAAAAATAAAACTGCCGCTAGTCGCTCGGCCATTAATTGCATCGAAATTAATCTGTTCTGAAACATACGTTGTCGATACCTCGATATTGTTATAAGCCTCTCCAGAAAGGGATGAAAGAACGGTTCCTCCAGGATTTGTGGCAGAATCCGTTAACACGATAGACCAATCACCACTGTTATTACTTGCGCCAGAAATAGCGATATGAGCCCATAACTCTGTTTTTCTTCTCACCGCTTCTGAACGAGCATTCATCACAAATCCATTCAATTCATTAGCTAAGCGCTTCATTTTTTGACTCTCACTGACACGCGTAAAACTTGGAGCGGCAACCGACAGTAAAACGGCAAGTACCATTACAGTGATCAGCAGTTCTAACAGAGTAAATCCGCGAGCCATTTCCCAAACTCCCATGTAAATAAAATATGAAACAAAATTCATCTTGCGCGAATGCTAACACCTAATAAAAATGAGCGGGAAATCGATAAGGAACTCCACGTGATGATTCGAAATTCACTCTGCAACGGCAACAAAATAAGACGATTAGGAATGACATTGATCGAATTATTGATCGTCGTATCAATCATTAGCCTGTTAGCGGCTATCGCCTACCCCAGTTACAGCAAACATGTATTGAAAGGACATAGGACAACCGCATTGGCAGATATGGCGAAAATTCAGCTCACGCTAGAGCATCACTACGACAATGGTTATAACTGGAGTCAGATCATGTCAGGAGGAACATGTCTAATTTGTGATAGTGATAGCGAGCGCTATCTATTTGCTGTTGCGAGCTCTGCAACCCATGCTTATATCATTACCGCAACGGCACAAGCGACTAAGGGGCAAGATAAAGACCCATGTTTGCTCAGTGATAAGAAAATGACACTCACAGCCAATAATGAAGCCGAGCCGAAAACGTGTTGGAAATAGCTTATGGTTTGTGAATGCCAAAAACAAACAAGGCCCGCAATTGCGAACCTTGAAATATCATATTGTTAACGCGCTATTAGCTAGTTAAGTCATCAAAGAACTTTTTAACGCCATTGAAAAAACCTTCCGATTTAGGTTTATGCTTATTCGCTGCATCCCCACCGCAAGTATCCTCAAATTCACGTAATAGCTCTTTTTGGCGTGCGCTAAGTTTGACCGGTGTTTCAACGACTAACTTAACGATCAAATCACCAACCGCTCCACCACGAACGCCTTTCACACCCTTGCCGCGCATACGGAACATACGTCCAGTTTGCGTTTCTTCAGGTACTTTTAAGCTAACACGGCCATCCAATGTTGGAACTTCAACTTCCCCACCAAGCGCTGCCATCGTAAAGCTAACAGGAACTTCGCAGTACAAGTTATTGCCATCACGCTCAAAAATGTTGTGCTCTTTGACATGCACTTGTACGTACAAATCGCCAGCTGGTGCGCCCATTTCCCCAGCTTCACCTTCACCGGACAGACGAATGCGATCGCCCGTATCTACGCCCGCTGGAATTTTCACACTCAGCGTTTTCGATTTTTGCTTGCGACCTTGGCCATGACACACATTACATGGGTCTTTGATGATCTTACCTTTACCATTACAGGTTGGACAGGTTTGCTGAACAGCGAAGAAACCCTGACGCATCTGAACTTGACCATGCCCATGACAAGTGCCACAAGTCTGAGCCGACGTGCCCTTCTTAGCACCCGTCCCTTCACAACTGTCACAATGCACTAGTGTTGGTATTTCAATTTCTTTCGAACAACCACGAACCGCTTCTTCTAGCGATAATTCCATGTTGTAGCGTAAGTCTGCACCGCGTTGTGCACGAGCTTGGCCACCACCACGGCGACCACCGCCAAAGATATCACCAAAGACATCACCGAAAATGTCGCCGAAGTCTGCGCTACCACCGCCACCGAAGCCACCACCGCCCATGCCGCCTTGTTGAAAGGCTGCATGACCATATTGATCATAAGCGGCTTTCTTTTGTGGGTCAGTTAAAATTTCATACGCTTCTTTTACTTCTTTAAACTTATCCGAAGCGCTTGCATCCCCTTGATTTCTATCAGGGTGAAACTTCATTGCTAAGCGTTTATACGCCTTTTTAATATCGCGCTCAGAGGCATCTCGGCCAACGCCTAATACTTCGTAAAAATCACGTTTTGACATGTTCTTCGTCACCAATTTATTACTGCAAACGACAAATATCGTTCGGTGTTTATATCAATCTAACTAATGGCTCTAGATTCTAATGAACTAAAATTAAAAAGACACTTTTAGTTAGATAGACACCAATGTTTTTGATTATGACTTACAAACGTACGGGCGTAAGAGTTACCTCAAACGCCCGCAAGAATAGTCCAGACAAGGATCTTGATTCAAAACTAGATAGCTTGATTTAGGAGGAAGTGCGTTATCTCTATCGCACTTCTAACACCTAAATTAGGCAACTCTAGTAAAGAGAATTACTTCTTGTCTTCTTTAACTTCTTCAAACTCAGCATCTACAACATCATCTTCTGCTGATTGTTGCTGGCCTTCACCGGCTTGCTGTGCTTGAGCTTTCTGTTGAGCGATTTCCATCAACTTCTGAGCAGCAGCCATTAAAGCTTGAACTTTAGCGTCGATAGCTTCTTTATCTTCGCCTTTCTTCGCTTCTTCTAGCTCTGTAATCGCCGCTTCAATTTTCACTTTATCGTCAGCAGGAAGCGCATCACCCGCTTCTTCAATTTGCTTACGTGTACCGTGAATCATTTGGTCAGCTTGGTTACGTGCAACCACTAACTCTTCGAACTTCTTGTCCGCTTCTTTGTTAGCTTCTGCTTCTTGTACCATTTTCTCGATTTCTTCATCAGACAGACCACCTGAAGCTTGGATCGTAATCTTCTGCTCTTTACCAGTTTGTTTGTCTTTCGCTGATACCTTCAAGATACCATCAGCATCAAGGTCGAAAGTTACTTCAATTTGCGGCATACCACGTGGCGCAGGCTGAATACCCTCTAGGTTAAACTGACCAAGAGACTTGTTGTAAGTCGCTTGCTTACGCTCACCTTGAAGAACGTGAATCGTTACTGCGCTTTGGTTATCTTCAGCTGTTGAGAACACTTGATCCGCTTTGGTTGGGATGGTTGTGTTTTTCTCAATCAGTTTAGTCATTACACCACCCATCGTTTCGATACCGAAAGATAGAGGAGTAACGTCTAGCAATAGTACGTCTTTAACATCACCCGCTAGTACACCACCTTGAATTGCCGCACCAACCGCTACTGCTTCATCAGGGTTCACGTCACGACGAGCTTCTTTACCGAAGAACTCAGCCACTTTCGCTTGAACCATTGGCATACGAGTCTGACCACCAACGAGGATAACATCAGTAATGTCACCTACAGATAGGTCAGCATCCGCTAGAGCAACTTTTAGAGGCTCAAGTGAACGTTGTACTAGGTCTTCAACTAGAGATTCTAGTTTCGCACGCGTTACTTTAACGTTCATGTGCTTAGGACCCGTTGCATCTGCCGTTACGTAAGGCAGATTTACGTCAGTTTGAGAAGCTGAAGAAAGCTCAATTTTCGCTTTTTCTGCCGCTTCTTTAACACGTTGCATTGCTAACGGATCAGTTTTCAGGTTGATGCCTTGTTCTTTTTTGAACTCATCAACGAGGTAGTTGATCAAGCGGTTATCGAAGTCTTCACCACCAAGGTGTGTGTCACCGTTAGTTGCTAGAACTTCAAATGTTTTCTCGCCTTCAACTTCATCGATCTCGATGATTGAAATATCAAATGTACCACCACCAAGGTCGTAAACTGCGATAACGCGATCGCCGCCTGACTTGTCTAGGCCGTATGCTAGAGCAGCAGCCGTTGGTTCGTTGATGATACGTTTAACGTCTAGACCAGCAATACGACCAGCATCTTTTGTTGCTTGGCGTTGAGCATCGTTAAAGTAAGCAGGAACAGTAATTACTGCGCCAGTGACTTCTTCACCTAGGAAGTCTTCAGCTGTTTTCTTCATTTTCTTAAGAATTTCAGCTGAAACTTGAGGAGCCGCCATTTTCTGGCCTTTTGCTTCAACCCAAGCATCACCGTTATCAGCTTTTACAATTTTGTAAGGCATGATTTCGATGTCACGTTGTACTTCTTCGTCTTCAAAACGACGACCGATCAAACGCTTAATTGCAAATAGCGTGTTGGTTGGGTTTGTTACCGCTTGACGTTTTGCAGGCTGACCTACTAGCGTCTCACCATCTGTATATGCAATTACCGATGCCGTTGTACGCTCACCTTCTGCGTTTTCGATTACGCGAGGTTTGTCGCCATCTAAAACAGCAACACAAGAGTTAGTAGTACCTAAGTCAATACCAATGATCTTACCCATCTGGCTATCTCCAAATAAATTCTATTTTGTTTTTCACTATCCCCAATATGGGGCTGGAGAACAGGGTTTCAACCCTGGCTCACAAACTAAACAAGGATGTTTGTTTCTCGTATGCCCAATAAATAGGGGCGCTAAAAACCATTTCAAGGGCAAATTTGAAAAAAATTACGATTTTTATATCTAAACTCTTCTTCGTGCCGATGAATACAGGAATACGCGCTAGGCATAACGACATAAACCATGAGTTTTCTTCTATCAAACATCTACTCATTAAAAAGAGAGGCCTTAGCCTCCCTTGTACAGCAAACAAGCCAAAACTTGATTGCAAATCATCACTCTTAAATAACATCATGGAGAAACAATAACTAAATTGCGCACCAATGAATTAAAAATGATTATTTCGAAACCATCACCATTGCCGGACGAACAACGCGCCCATTAAGTTCATAGCCTTTTTGCATCACAAACATCACCGTATTCGGCTCGTGATCAGGACTCTCTTGGATCGACATCGCTTGGTGGAATTCAGGATTAAATACTTCGCCTTCTGGATTAATTTCTTTCAGACCAAATTTTTCAATTACGCCAACAAACGTTTTATGCGTAAGCTCGACACCTTCAACCAATGGCTTGATCACTTCATTGTCAGCATCAGCCGCTTGAATAGCGCGCTCTAGGTTATCCAGTACTGGTAATAACTCTTCTGCAAAGCGGCTCAAGGCGTACTTACGCGCTTTATCAACTTCGGCTTCAGAGCGACGACGCATATTTTCAACTTCAGCTTTTGCTCTTAGAACCGTATCTTGCTGCTCTTGAATTTTTGCTTCGCTCGATAGTAACGCGGCTTCTAATTGAGCAATTTTGGCTTCTTGCTCATCCAATTCAACGCTTTCGTTCCAATCGATATCAGCTTCAGTACCCACAGCTTCAGCTTCTTGCTCTACTACATCTTGCTGTAGCTCTTCTTCTTTCATGGTGTTTTTTTCGTTGCTCATGATATCTCCAGAATCCAACTATTTTGCGCTTAACACGGCAAGTATCCGCACGTTAAACACACAAAAATTCGCACAAAGGCATAACTTGCCTTTATTATGGGGATGATGAATCCTGATTCAAGCCTAATTAGTTGGGAAAACCTATGAAAAAACCATTTGAAGTGATAGCTATCATTGGAAAACCGCGCGATCAACAAGCCATACATACGCATAAAGAGCTTTACCAGTGGTTAACTTCAATCGGATATCCAGTCTTTGTCGATGACAGACTGAGTGACATTTTAGATGGTGTCCCTGCCGAGCATTTCGCAAGCTTATTGGATATTGGTAAAAAAGCAGATTTAGCCATTGTCGTCGGTGGTGACGGCAACATGCTTGGTGCTGCTCGAGTACTGTCACGGTTTGATATTTCGGTTATTGGTGTCAACCGCGGAAATTTAGGCTTTCTAACAGACCTAAACCCAGAAGATTTTCAGCAACGGCTGCAAGCGGTGCTTAATGGCGAATATCTAGAAGAGCAGCGCTTTTTACTCGAAGCGGAAATTCATCGCCACGGGCAAGTGAAAAGCCATAACACCGCACTTAATGAAGCAGTACTTCACCCAGGGCAAGTTGCGCGAATGATTGAATTTGAGGTCTATATTGACAATAGCTTTGCTTTCTCACAACGTTCTGATGGTCTCATTATCTCAACCCCAACAGGCTCAACGGCTTATTCACTTTCCGGAGGCGGGCCAATTTTATCGCCAAGCCTTAATGCCATCACTTTAGTGCCAATGTTCCCGCATACACTTTCTAGCCGCCCACTGGTTGTCGATGGTAACCGTAAAATTAAGCTTATCGTGTCACCAGATAACAGGGGCACACAAGAAGTAAGCTGTGATGGGCAAGTCTCTTTACCTGTCTCGCCAGGTGACGAAATTCATATCTATCAAAGCCCTAATATCTTAAGGCTGATCCACCCTAAAGATTACAGTTACTACCATGTATTACGGGAAAAATTGGGCTGGTCGAGTAAGCTATTTTAAATTAAGAAGTACTTCACAATTCTCTTGCTAGCAAAAATAAAATGACCTGAGCAACTTTACTGTATAAAAAAACAGGTTATACTGTTTTCTTATACAGTATTGTTCAATTATACAGGTAATAAAATGCTGGCTCATTTAAGTGTGAATAATTTTGCTATCGTTAAATCATTGCAGTTAGAGCTTTCCAAAGGAATGACAACCATTACTGGCGAAACCGGTGCAGGGAAGTCGATTGCCATTGATGCGCTTAGCCTCTGTCTTGGTGGCCGCGCAGAAGCCGGCATGGTCAGACAAGATGAAGAAAAAACCGAAGTCAGCGCTGCCTTTATTTTGGATAATAATCTACATGCTACGCGTTGGTTAGAAGACAATGATCTGCTCGATAATAAAGAGTGTATTTTACGTCGAATTATCACCAAAGAAGGGCGTTCACGCGCTTTCATTAACGGTAGCCCAGTTCCGCTTTCTCAACTAAAAGCACTCGGACAACTGTTGATCAATATCCATGGCCAACATGCTCACCACCAATTAATGAAAAGTGAACATCAAATGGTCATGCTTGATCAGTATGCAGGCCATATTAGCTTGTTAAAAGAAACAAGGTTAGCCTATCAAGCTTGGCGTCAAGCCGATAATCAACTTAACCAACTCAAAGAAAATAGTCAGCAAAATCAAGCTCAAATACAACTTTTGGAATACCAAATTAAAGAGCTAAACGAATTGGCTATCGGCGAAGAAGAGTTCAATGAATTAGAGCAAGAGCATAAACGCTTATCTAACAGTGGTGACCTAGCCACGCTTTGCCAACAAGCGATCGAACTCATCTACGAAGGTGAAGAAGTGAATGCGCTTGGCATACTACAGTCAACAATCAGCTCATTGAATGAACTTGCAGGTTTAGACGCAAAACTCGCCCAACTACCTAATATGGTGGCAGAAGCGATGATCCAGTTAGAAGAAGCCAATAGCGAGCTAAGACATTATTTAGACAGCATCGACGTAGACCCTGAACGTATGGCTTATGTCGAAGCACGTTACTCAAAAGTCATGTCTATCTCTCGTAAACATCATATTGCGGCAGAAAATCTGTATCAGCATCATCAAGATCTTTTAAAGCAGATCGAACAACTCGATTGCTCTGAAGAAAAATTGCAAGCAATAGAAATGGACGTCGAAAAACACTACCAAAGCTTTGTTGTCGTTGCTGACAAACTGCATAAATCTCGTAGCCGTTACGCTAAAGAGTTAGATAAACTCATTAGCCAAAGTATGCATGAATTGAGCATGGAAAAAGCTAAATTTTGCATCGAAGTTAAACATGAAACGACACATCCATCACCATTAGGTTTTGATACTGTGACCTTCTTAGTTTCAACCAACCCAGGGCAACCGTTGCAACCCATTGCCAAAGTGGCATCAGGTGGTGAACTATCTCGAATCTCATTAGCTATCCAAGTGATCACCGCTCAAAAAGTGGACACGCCAAGTCTAATTTTTGATGAAGTAGATGTGGGTATCAGCGGCCCAACGGCAGCCGTTGTCGGAAGAATGTTAAGAACACTAGGTGAATCAACACAGGTACTGTGCGTTACTCACCTGCCACAAGTCGCTGGTTGCGGCCATCAGCAATTATTTGTGAGTAAGCAAGCCAAGGCAGGAAAAACCGAAACCCAAATGAAACGTTTAGACACTGAACAACGCATTACAGAACTTGCGAGATTATTGGGGGGAAGCAAAATTACGGAGTCAACCCTAGCCAATGCTAAAGAGCTATTGATCGCAGCTTAAGTTCGTTTTTTCTTCTCGGTTTGCAACTAAACTCAAAATTCACGGTCTCAATTAGCTCGTAGTTCAGTCAGCTTTTTACTTCTGCCGTGAGCTTGTTTATTATCAGCCAAGTTTTAAAACTTATTAGCAAAGAATTTAAGTATGCAGTTAAAGAAATGGTTAATAGCAGTACCACTCGCTATCACAATGCTAACTGGGTGTTCGTTGGCAGAAAAACTGGTATATCGTATCGACATTAACCAAGGTAATTATGTAGAGCAACAAGCGGTAGATAAGCTTAAGTTCGGAATGACCAAGGAACAAGTTCGATATGTCATGGGCTCTCCAATGTTGGTTGAAAATGGTTACCCTGATACGTGGTATTACATTTATCACCATACCAAAGGCCACAAAGCTTCTATACAGAAAAACCTGATTGTGAACTTTAACCCTTCTGGTTCCTTGGTTAACGTCGCTGGAGACTTCTCCCCAAGCGAACAGTTTTTCGAAGGCATAAACTAACTCGGATTGATAAGATAGATATAAAAATAGGGTTCACAGTGAACCCTATTTTTATATCTATCTTACTCACCTAAATTTAGGGTAGCTATGACGCTCTACCCTGCTCGGCTCTCTTACGGCGAATCTCTTTAGGGTCAGCAAGCAGTGGCCGATAAATTTCAATACGATCGCGATCTCTAACCAGTGCATCTAACTTTACATTGCGACTAAATACACCAACTTTATTTTTCGCTAAATCAATTTCTGGATATAATTCAAGTACTCCAGATTTTTCAATAATTTCCTGAACATTTAAATTTTTATCCACCACTAAATTCAGCACTCGCTGCTCATGAGGTAGTGCGTAAACAACTTCAACATGGATCATGTCAGACTCAATACTCATGCTTGATACACCTGCTTGGCTCGTTTTGTAAACGCATTGACCATATTGCTCGTTAATTCATGAAAGATTTTTCCGAAAGCCAACTCAATCATTTTGCTCGAAAACTCAAACTCTAGTTTCAGCTCGACTTTACACGCTTGCTCATCAAGTGACGTAAAGTACCAACCGCCTCTTAATGTCTTAAAAGGACCATCAACCAAATGCATCACAATCGCTTCACCTGTGACCAAAACATTTGACGTTGTGAATGTTTTGCTAATCCCTGCTTTCGACACATCAACAGAAGCGACCATTGACTGCTCAGAAGACTCAATCACACGAGAACCTGAACACCCAGGTAAAAATTCAGGATAACGAGCAACGTCATTCACTAAATTAAACATTTGTTCTGCGCTAAAAGACACTAAAGCAGAACGACTGACTTGCTTCATATTCACTCCTCATCATCACCTAAAGAGTCAGGTGTGTAACAATTTTACTTTTATTCTTATCCTACGCAAATAAAAGGATTTCATAAGCTCACACCAAGCCGTATAATGACGCCATTATGGTAAAGAAAAAATCAAACTCAAAAGCTGGTAGCAGTACCATTGCTTTAAATAAGAAAGCTCGCCACGAATATTTTATCGAAGATGAAATAGAAGCAGGGCTAGAGCTCCAAGGCTGGGAAGTAAAATCTCTTCGTCAAGGCAAAGCTAATATTGCAGAAAGCTATGTTTTCATGCGAGACGGAGAAGCTTTTGTCTCAGGAATGACAATCGTACCTCTTCAACAGGCATCTACGCACGTTGTCGCTAACCCGACTCGTGTTCGAAAATTATTACTGAGCCGACGCGAATTGGACAATATCACTGGGCGAATTAACCGCGAAGGTATGACGTTAACGGCGTTGTCTCTTTATTGGTCTCGTTCATGGGTCAAGCTTAAAATTGGCGTATCGAAAGGTAAAAAACTTCACGATAAACGTGATGATTTAAAAGAAAAAGATTGGGCAAGAGAGAAAGCACGCGTAATGAAGAGTTCATTGCGTTAATCTTGACCACTTAGACGCATGGAACTAGACAGGCACTGCTTTTCTGGTACTATGCTTCAACACCCTTGGGGCTGATTCAGGATTCGACGGGAATTTTGCAGTCTGAGGTGCATGCCGAGGTGCGGTAGGCCTCGTTAACAAACCGCAAAAAAATAGTCGCAAACGACGAAAACTACGCACTAGCAGCTTAATAACCTGCCAAGAGCCTTTCTGCCCTAGCTTCCGCTCGTAAGACGGGGAATAACAGAGAGTCAAACCCAAACAAGCTCGTGCCGCGTCTCCCGCCTGAGAGACAAAGCATTAAAATTAATTCAGGATAGCCATTAGATAGCGTGTCGGTTCGCAGTTTGATGGTGAAATTAAAGATCGACTAAGCATGTAGTACCAATGATGAATGATTTTCGGACGCGGGTTCAAATCCCGCCAGCTCCACCAAATACGCGTATCGGGACATCTCAGGATGTCCCGTTTTCTTTTCTAAAGCCTTGTAATACCTAGCATTGAGCGTCTCACACTATCTCATCGTGATTCACTTAATCTCTCTTCTTTAGTAACATCCTTTGCAACACCACAGAATTTAGTCACATTCTGTTGTTACATTGCAAAGGACAATAAAATGGCTAGACAAATCAAGCCCTTATCTACAACTCAAGTCAGTAAAGCAAAACCAGCAGAAAAAGAATATTCACTGGCTGATGGTAATGGTCTGTACCTACGAATTAAGCCTAACGGTTCAAAACTATGGCTATTCAATTACATCCACCCCATAACTAAAAAACGTAAAAACGTTGGCTTAGGTATCTTTCCCGATATCACCCTTGCATCGGCTAGAGAAAAAACAAGAGAGATGCGCACCTTAGTTGCTGAAGGTATCGATCCAAAGACATATAGAGATAATCAACGCATCAATGCTCAGATCGCTCAAGCATCAACATTAAGAGCAGTTGCTGAAGAATGGTTTGAAGTAAAAAGTCATAAAGTATCTGCAAATTATGCAGATGATATTTGGCGTTCTCTTGAACTTCATGTTTTTCCAAATCTGGGTAATTTTCCGATCCATGAACTCACCTGTCCTATCGTAATTCAGGTCTTAAGACCGATTGAAGCAAAAGGCACTCTTGAAACTGTCCAACGTGTTTGTCAACGTTTGAACGAAATAATGGATTACGCAACTAACTGCGGAAAACTCCAATCAAACCCACTATCAAAAATTAGACAAGTTTTTAAAAAGCCAGAAGTAGAGCACATGCTCACGATAAAACCTGAAGACTTACACCTGTTAATGCAAAAAATGTCTTTAGCAAACATCAAACACATCACTCGCTGTGCGTTTGAATTTCAACTGCATACCCTAACTCGCCCAGTTGAGTGCGCTCGTGCAGAGTGGTCAGAAATAGACTTTGAAAAACGACTTTGGGTCATCAGTCGCACGAAAATGAAAATGAAGCGAGACCATAAAATACCGCTCTCATACGCTTCTATCCAACTTTTAGAATTCATGAAGCCAATTTCGGGCGACCAAAAGTACGTATTCCCGAGCGGGAAATCGACAGGCGAACATATGAATAGCCAAAGTGTGAATGCTGCTCTTAAACGCGGGGGGATGTCAGGAAAGCTCGTAAGCCATGGCATGCGCTCAATAGGCAGTACAGCTCTTAACGAGCAGGGCTTCAACAAAGATGCTATCGAACTGTGTTTAGCACACGTAGACAAAAACACTATTCGTGACATCTACAACAATGCTGAATACCTTGATGAACGACGAAAAATCATGAACTGGTGGAGTGACTTTATTCTTGAAGCCTCAAAAAACGCTAACACCATAGCAAAGCCTGAACAACACTAATCCGTCTGATTATAAGAGCATTTAGATTGCAAACTAAGTGCTCTCCTTACTCAACGCAGTTAAGAAGCAACTGATCGATAAATAAGCACATCAAGATAATTACACCAGATCAGGAAGGAACATTAATATCGAATGCTATCAGTCAGATATCTCCACCATACCTCTACAAGTTCTTAACTGTATTCAGAATGCTGGCGGCAGCAAGGAGCTAAATAGCACCACTTAAGTGACAAAGATCACAGTTAAACAGCAAATTAAATAATTTAATATTGACGATCCGCTGGATCTCAATTAAAACATACGTCGTCCAATAAATACCTTTTCTGATGGAGAACAGACACTTACTGGCTTAAAAGCCTTCTGCCAAAAGGGCAGTCTACTGAGACTAATTGTTTATTATTTTTTTGATTTAGCATTAACTAACCCGCTTAATATCGCTCTGATAGGTATTACAGCAACAACATCAAGTTCACTTAGGTGCATGTATTGTATCGGTGACTCCTGACGCAGAAAGTTATCTGATCTTCCAGATGGCTTATCCCATAACATTTTGGGATGCGCAAAACTAGTTAGTGCGGATCGTCTCTGTAGAAGGTAATGTCTGTTATGAACCACACTCAAATTCAAATCAAAATCGAACGCAAAGCTGACGTACTAAAGCGCGTCCCTTTCTCTCGTGCAACTCTGCACCGTAAAATCAATGATGGCACTTTTCCACCTTCTATTCCTTTAGGCGCAAATTCTGTGGGTTTTCTCGCTCACGAAATCGATACTTTTCTTGCAGCGATCGTGGTCGGTCAAGATCTACAACAAGTGGTCGCTACTCTCGTGGAACAACGTCAAGCACTCTTCGACAACAGTTTCTTATCACTAGCTGCTTAACTAAGCAATTCGCACAAAATCAATCAAACCAATTGTTTATTGCATGCTTTAGCATGCTAGCAAAAGTGCAGAATTTCTTAGTTATATATATTATCTAGTGAATTTTGCACCTTTGCGTTGACCACGGAATAAGAATAAATGAACGTCATCGCACAATCTCAAACCGCAGAGCACACACTCATCCAACCATCAGACAAAGCAGTAAAGTCTGTTTCGATTCTGATCTCACCATTTATTGAATATGTGGCAACAGAACGCCGAGTCGTTGCATTAAGCAACGACAGCATCAATGCGGGTGAAGTGATCGGCTATTATAAAGATGCTGGCTTTGACATTTTGCTTGTTGTTGACTCAAAAATGCTGCCTGAGCTAACAGCAAAAGTAATGGCGTACAACTATCAAAATGATCGTGTAACTGTGTTAGATACAACAACAGGCACAATCCACCCGTTAAACGACTTCTACGGTATCGTGAGCTACCTTAGCTTATGCTGCTCATTAACTTCTTGTCATGATGTTATCACATCGCTAGCAACTCAATTACTTCGCACGATGCCACTGATCAACAGCACTGTTGATTCATGCCTGGCGACCCATGCCGTAAACGCAATTAATAAACTACAGCAGCCCGTTTTACGTCATGCTCTCAATGAGCAACTAAGTCATTGTCGCTCTCAGGTTAAAACATTTATGTGTCCGACCGTTCAAACCGATCTCGTAACGGTAAAAAGCCTAGATGTACCCGAGTGCGCCAAGCTAATCAATAACACGCGTACCCTCGCAATTAAGTCAGCGACTGGAACAGGGAAAACCAAACATGTCTTTGGCCCTGTGGCGCAAACAGCAAAGAAGCAGAATAAAAAGGTGACTTACTTGTCATACCTCACAGCTTTAGTTGAACAATACTGCACTGACAACCTAGCAACTAGTTACAACGATGAGCTATCAAAGTTAGAAGAAGCCTCTGCGATCGGAGTCGTAGTCAACAGTATTTGGAAGACGCACATTTTTACTTTTCTAAAGCAGACTGACATTCTTATCATTGATGAGTTTGAAAAAGTGTTGAGTGCGATTGTTTGCTCTAAAGATAGCGAAAAACTACCTCGACAGCTTGTCTTCGAGTGCTTGTCTGAGATTATCCGCAATGTTCCGCAACTGATTGTGGGCGATGCTGACATATCAAACATCGGTTTGAGTTATATCAAGGGGTTGCGAGGTGAAGTGACGCTTTTAAACTGCACTGCAAATCCATACACCAACATCAAAGCCGTTATTACTGATAAAAACCAATACATATCTAATCTCCACCTAGATAAGCAGTTTAATCAAGATAAAATCTTCTTGTTTGACTCTCTAAATACTCTGCGCAACGTCACCAAGTCGTTAGGGTATGAAAATGAAAACAAGCTTGATTGCGAAAAATCAGCACTTGCTGACGGTGTATTGATTATTCATGGAGATAACAAAGATATGCCAGAACAGAGTGCGTTTTTAGCTAACCCAAATGATGAAATCAGAAAGTACAAGGCCATTATGGCATCCCCTTGCCTAGGTTCTGGTTTTTCTATTACAACGCATTTTTCCGATAAAGTTGTCGTATTCTGCGATAAAACACTAGCACCGCCAGAACTAGTAAACTTTGCAAGACGCTTTCGCACAGCAAAAACGATTTGGTTTGCGATTGATGCCTTTGCGGACTTCTCAGCGCCGAAAACCCACAAAATCAAATATGACTCAAGATTTCACTATCAAGCGACAGACGCACTTCATATTGAGTTCTTAAACTCAAAGCACATGTTCTTTTCTTCATTCGCTTTGCACATGCACATAACACTCGAAGAACTAGGGTTTACTACGGCATCAGCCCCCTCTTCTCTTATGGATCAGTGTTTAGCTAAAAAGTGTGTAAACGAACAACAAAAGACATACAGAACATTGCTCATTGAGGCGATTGTAAACGCACCGAATTTATCGAGCGAACAAGCCGTCAATCTATGCGAATCAAACGCTCGTACATCATCCGACAATGCGGCTTTAACCAAACGCCGAATCAGAACAGATTACCAGCTTCTTAACGTGGAACAAGATGATGTTCTTTTTCATTATGAGTTTATGAAACACAGAGATATCTTTGATGCATTTCCTTTTGTTAAACTCCATAAAGTTAAGCAAAATATACAGCCAAAACATCAAGATACTGCGAACTTTCTCTTTCAAACCATTTTGAAAGAACATGGTTTCTGCGAAATCGAAAAGAGCCTGTCTATTCATAAAGATGACGTTCGTATCATCGTTGAACACTGCTACAACCAAAGAACACATTTGAACTGGGTTTTAGATGAAGCACTGCACATCACGAAACCTTTGCACAAAGAAGCCAAGTTAAATAAAGCAACATCGTACCTGAAAAAGCTGCTCTCCTCGTTCGGCTTTGAAATGGCAAGGTTCAGCGGCAACACCAATAAGGCACGCGTAACCCTTCACAAGCATGCTGCAACATATGCAGAAATGGATACCAACAAATACATCCCAGTGGACATCGCAGCATAAAGCCATCTATCCCTGCTACCTATCGCTATTGCCTATACAGTTACGATCTGTAAGCAAAGGTGGCAGGGAATAAGCTCCTAAACGCACGTTTCCGTGCGACTCTCAAATATCCTGACCTTTGTCTCTCAATTGCTCTATGTTGCGCTATAATGCCCGCAAATTTTGTTCTTTGCCGACTAACCAACAAGGCAGCCGAGAACGCCAGAGAGATTCAGATGACAGACAATACCACCAACGTAGAAACAGCAGACAAGATCAGCTTAGAAGAGCTTAAAACATGGCTTTGGGGCAGCGCAAACATCATGCGCGGCACTGTAGACAGCTCAGACTTCAAAAACTATATCTTCGGTCTTATTTTCCTTAAGCGCCTTTCTGATGTGTTTGACGAGCGCGTACAAGCCGTGATGGATGAAGAAGATTGCAGTGCTGACGTAGCAATGGAAATCATCCTAGAAGATAACCCAGAGCAATTCGTGCCAGTGGATGCGCGTTGGGCAAACCTTACCAAGAAATCGGAAAACGTTGGTGAATCTATCGATGAAGCGTTTGCCAAAATTGAAGAACAAAACCCAACCTTAGAAAAAGTGCTAACAGCTATACAATTCGGTGACAAAGAAAAGCTCAGCAACGAACTTCTCATGCGTCTGCTTCGCCACTTCAACCAACATAAACTGGGCAACAAGAACCTTTACAAAGCTGACTTGCTTGGTGATGCCTACGAATACCTGATTGGTAAATTCGCCGATGACGCTGGCAAAAAAGGCGGCGAGTTCTATACCCCGCACGAAGTAGTAGAGCTGATCGTAAAGCTGATTGACCCACAACCAGGACATGAAATCTATGACCTTACCTGCGGATGTGGCGGCATGCTAGTTGAGTCTGCTCGTCATATCAAAGACAACTACGACAACGGTACAGTGATGGGGAAACCGAACTGTAAGTTGTACGGTCAAGAGAAAAATCTAGGTACGTGGGCAATTGCCAAGCTAAACATGTTCTTGCATAACCTTGATGGGGATATCAAGCGTGGTGATACCTTGGTTAACCCATTACACAAAAGTGGCGAAGGCTTACAAACCTTTGACCGAGTCATCGCAAACCCTCCGTTTTCAATCAAAGAGTGGTGGGAGCCACTAGAAGTAAACAAAAAGACCAAAATCGATAAAAACGGCAAAGAAAAAGAAATTGCACCAAAATACGCAAAGGAACTAAAAGATAAATTTGGTCGCTTTGGTCTAGGCATTGCTCCGCGCACCAAAGCGGATCTGGCTTTTGTTCAGCATATGATTGCCTCGACCAAAGATGATGGTCGAATCGGTGTGGTGGTGCCTCATGGTGTGCTTTTCCGTGAAGGCGATGAAGGTAAAATCCGTAAAGGCATGCTAGTTGGCAAAGATGATTTTAAAGGTGACTTGATTGAGGGTGTGGTTGGTTTGCCGCCAGCACTTTTCTTCAACACGGGTATCGCGGCGGCTGTGTTGCTCATCAACAAAAACAAGCCTGCGGCGTTAAAGAACAAGGTTATCTTCGTTGATGCTTCCGCTGAATTTGGTGAAGGCAAAGCGATGAACTTCCTACGTGAAGCTGATATCAAACGCATTACGACTGAGTACGATAAGGCGAAGCAAACACTCGTTGACGCAGGGGAACAAACGGAAGATCAGCTTTCAGAGCTATTGGATTCCGTCGCTGTAGATAAATACCTACGAGTGGTCGATATCGAAGAGATTAAGCAGAATGACTTTAACCTCAATATCAGCCGTTACATCGATACTTCAGAAGAAGAAGATATTGTCGACATACATAGATGTCTAGAAAAAATAGATACTATTGACGAACAATTATCGGCAACCAACAAAGAGCTAGAAACTCTATTGGCATTACTCGGTTTGGAGAGAATCAAATGAACCTTCCAAATCAATGGGCAATGAAAACACTCGAAGAACTCGGTTCATGCCATATCGGACTAACTTATAAACCTGAAAATGTTGTTTCAAGCGACGGAACACTGGTACTACGGTCATCGAATATTCAACAAAGCCGACTTGTTTTTAACGATAATGTTTTCGTTAACATCGAAGTACCAAGTAAGCTAATTGTAGAAAACGGTGACATCCTTGTGTGCGTGCGAAATGGCAGTCGTTCTTTAATCGGTAAATCAGCAGTCATTGAACAAGAACATCTAACTGAAGAAATTACTTTTGGGGCTTTTATGTCGATTTATCGAACAAAGCACCATGACTATGTACGTCACTTGTTTCATAGTGATATGTATTATCGTCAAATCCGCAACAACCTTGGGGCGACAATCAATCAGATCACCAATAAAAATTTAAACAGTTTCAGTTTTCCATTCCCCCTCAATAGCTCAGAACGAAATCAGATCGCAAAAATTCTATCCACTGTTGATAAGAAGATTGACCTTATTGACCAAAAGATAGCTGAAACCGAAAACCTCAAAACAGGATTAATGCAAAAGCTGTTTTCCGAAGGCGTTGGTGTTCAAGATTCAGATGGTACTTGGCAGCCACATTCAGAATTTCAGGATTCAAAATTTGGTCAGATTCCATCATCTTGGAAAACTCAAAGCTTAAAGCAAATCGGTGATTGTTTAATCGGTCTAACTTATAAACCAGAAGACACAACAGATAACTCAGGCACTTTAGTATTGCGCTCTTCTAATGTACAAAACAATAGAATCGAGTTAAATAACAATGTATATGTAAAATGTAAGGTCTCAGAAAGCATACAAATTAAAAAAGGCGATATATTAATTTGTGTTCGTAATGGTAGTCGCTCCCTCATTGGAAAAAGTGCTCTTATCGGTCAGGATATGAGAAACACAACATTTGGTGCTTTCATGTCAGTTTTTCGTACCCCACTGTCAGAGCTAATTTACCAACTATTCCAGACTGAAATGTATCGAAAGCAAATTCTTAAAAATCTCGGAGCCACTATAAATCAAATTACTAATAAGAATTTATATAGTTTTGAGTTCCCAATACCTCCTGAAAACGAAAGAAAAGAAATCGTCAAGATACTAACTACCATTGATCGTAAAGTTGATTTGCTAACCAAACAAAAAGCCGAAACACAGCAATTAAAAAAAGGCTTAATGCAAAAGCTGTTAACGGGTGAATGGCGAGTTCCGTTAGATAACCCAGAAGCAGCTTAACCATTCGAGTAATGATGCCTTCCAAAGAAGGCATCTCATTAACAAACCGAATTAATAAGAACAATAAAAAACCAATAACAATAAAGAAAGGAATGCGCCATGTCAGATCAGGCAGAATCATCAAAACCAGAACTCGTTGGGGTAGAACGCCCTGCTATTGAGTGGCTAAAAAAGCTCGGCTATACCCACATAAAAGGAAGCCAAGTTGAACAGGCACACAAAACTGAACCTGTGATTTTAGAAGAGATACTGACTGATCGACTGCATGCACTTAACCCTTGGCTTGCCGAAGTGCCTAATGGCGCATACAAGGCCATCAAGCAACTGCGTGATATCTGGTTTACGCATAATAACGACTTGATGCTTGCCAACCACGCATTCTGGAAAGATGTACTCTTCCAATCCAACCTACAACAAAAAGATAAACATGGTCAGCCTCGTAGCATCCGCTTCATTGATCAAGCTGGTGCCGAGGGTAACGCATTCCATGTCGTCGATCAGTACATTGGCAAAAATGCCAATGAGGAGCAATTCAAGCCCGATCTACTGTTGTTCATCAATGGTTTACCCCTCGGGCTTATTGAGTGTAAAAATAGCGCCATTAAACTTAGCAAAGGCATAGCCCAAATCGATGGCTATCAAGGCTCTTTTACCCAGCATTTCGCGTTTAACATGGTCTGTGCCGCCATTAATCGTAGCCAAGCCAAATACGGGGCAATTTGTGCTTCAGAACAGTTCTATCTGACTTACAAGTTTGATTCGAAAAAACCTGACGAGAACACTGTTCTAGAAACGTTAGAAAACCTGCTGGGCAAAACACCATCCGAGCAAGACAAGCTGCTGTGGGCACTGTTTGAACCATCTCGTTTCGTTCGTCTTGTTTGCTTCTACCCGATGTATGAAGTGGAAAAAGGCATCATGATTAAAAAGCTACCGCGCTATCAACAATGGCGTGCGGTAGAGAAAACCTTGCTACGCTTACAAGGTCGAGATCCAGAACTACTGGGTAAAGAAATTGGTGGTGTGGTTTGGCATACCCAAGGCAGCGGAAAATCGCTCACGATGGCACTATTAGCTCGCCTAATGCGTGCGGAAATTTCTGGCTTTAATAACCCGAGTATCCTGGTTCTTACTGACCGTACTGATCTCGATCGCCAAATTCATAACACTTTCACCAATGTCGGTCTTGAATCTGCTAAAGCCAGTTCTGTTGCAGGCTTAGAAGCTCTTTTAAGTAACGACTACGGCGCGATCTTTACTTCTACAGTGCAAAAGTTTCAAGAAAGTGATGGTAAGCAAATTAAAGCAGCGAAAGAATCAGAAGATGAAGATGCCACAGCAGACTCAAAAAGCCGCGTAAGACGAGTATTACGTAAAGATAATGCAGGCAATGAACAGTGTTGGATCTTAAAAGAGAACAATGTTCTTTACGGTCACACAGACGCGAGTGGTAATCCTAAAAAAGCCAAGTGGGAACTGGTTAGCGAAGAGAAAGTTGATTTTCGTGTTTTGAGTACCAAGCCAAATTTCTTCGTAATGGTTGATGAAGCTCACCGCAGTCAATACGGCTTCTTAGCGGCATTTATGCGTGCCTCTTTACCTAACGCCAAGTTCATCGCGTTCACTGGAACTCCTCTATTTAAAGACGATAAAGAAACCTTAGGTACGTTCGGTGGAAAAGACTATATCGACACCTACCGACTCGACGAGGCGGTTGCTGATGGCGCAACCCTTCCAATCAAGTATCTTGAAGGCATGGCGCAATGGGGCAGTGACGGAAAGCTGAAACAAGCCTTTGAAGACCAGTTTGGGAAAGAACCTCTCGCTCGCAAGAAAAAGCTCAAACAAGAGTTATTAAAAAAACGCCGAGGAGCTATCAGTCGTATTGAAGAGAATGCGCTTCACTTGGTTGAGCACTTCTTATCTAGTGTGCGTCCTCGTGACTTTAAAGCGATGCTGGTATGTGATGGTCGTGATATGGCTGTTCGCTATAAAGATGTTCTGAACCAAATCATGCAAGAACGTAAAGACAAAGGTCTGCCGACCTTTGAAAGCCGAGTGGTTATCTCGCTTGGTAGCATGACAGATAAGCGTACTGGTATCAGCGAGCAGCAAGCTCACTACGCGGCTGGAGCAACCTCAAAGCTCGAAACCATCGAAGAACGCATTAAGCGCGAAATCAAAGAAGGGAAAACGCCAATTGCAGTTCCCTCAGAAGATATTCCAAACTTGGTAAACGAAGAGTTTAAGCTGCCGTACGGTGATGAATCAGAAAATACCAAAGAAGAAACCAAATTCAACAATATCGGACTAATCATCGTTTCTGACATGCTACTCACAGGATGGGATGCCCCTATTGTCAGCACTCTCTATCTTGATAAGCCATTAAAGGAGCACACCCTACTCCAAGCTATCGCCCGCGTTAACCGTACTCGTAAAGGTAAGGAAGCGGGTTATATCGTCGATTACTTCGGTGTTGTTGAATATCTTGATGATGCACTCAAAGTGTACGGTGGTGATGTGCAGCCAGAGCAGGTATGGACAGATGTAGAAGCGGAGTTACCAAGGCTTCAAGCAGCTCTCACTAAAGTCGTAGATATTCTGCCTACAAAACATCACCCAGTAAAACAGCCTGAGCCTTACAAAGAAGATGCCGATCTCTACTTAGACCCAGACGCTCGTTTAGATGTTGTTGAGGATTTTCTCGTTGCTCTAGCGGAGTTTAATAGCCGCTTAGATGTCGTCTTACCTGACGAACGAGGAGCGCCTTATCAGCCTTACTTCAAAGTGCTCAATGAGATCAAACTGCAATTACGCAATAAAATGCCTGATAGTGCGGATGCGGTTCGTATCACCGCGTCTGAATCAGAATTGCTGAAAAAGATGCTCGACGACCATATCGAGGCAAGTGAAGTAAAAAGCCTGCTAGGTCGTGAAGTGTCTATCCTAGATGCTGCCGATATGGATCTACTGCGTAAGCAAAAGAGCGCAGGCAGTGCTGCACTCGTCATGAAGAATAAACTCAAGCACACCATCAAAACAGGTAAAGGTAAAGACCCTGCTTTCTTTGGTGATCTTGAGGAAGAATTAGATAAACTCATCCAAGATGAGCGTGAAGGACGCATTGAACAGGCACTTTTCTTAGAACAGCTAGAACTATTCGCTCAACGTGTTCGAGACAAGGATGCCAAACCGTCTGAAATGGGTTTAGCGACAGCAACCGAACGAGCCGTGTTCAACTACCTTGAAAAACAAGTAGATGAAGCAGAAGCACTGGCCTGGACGAAAGGTATCTTTAACCATCCTGATATCGCTGAAGTCATGCTGTCACCGATTTGGAAAAAACAGACCGATATTCATAATGAGATCAAAAAGACGATTCGCACCATATTACGCGGTCTTGGAGGTTGGGACATGACGGTAGCACGACAGCATTCTGCGGAAATTTTTAATATCATGAAGAATAACTAATCACTATGCCAATTTATCAATACGGAACAACAGAGATCGAATGGGTATTTAAGTTAGATTCAAACTTAGCCCATCACTACATCACAGTTGAACGTGGTAAGAAGGTACTTCTACGTGGGCCTGACGTACCTGAAGAGGAACAACAAGCGTTAATTCGCTATAGAGCACGTTGGATCAAACAACGACTAGCTGAGGTAAACCAACCTCTCAAAGAAGAGATCGTCACGGGTAGTCGAGCACCATACCGTGGTCGCACGTTTTATTGTGAAGTAATCCCCGCCCCCGATCTCTCTAAGGTTGAAATTAGCTTTACTCAGAGCCGATTCAAGATTCTTTCACCCGAGGGGACTTATGTGAGTCGTAATTTGTTTAAAGCGGCATTAGAACGCTTTTACAAGCACAAAGCACAAGAAAAGATTGGTGCTCGTCTCCGTTACTTACAGAAAGAAACAGGGTTGGAAGCGACAACATTTCGCATCAAGAGGTTTGATGCAAGGTGGGCAAATTGTACTGAGAACAATGTTCTTGAATTTCATCCTAGATGCATGGAATTTTCGAATAAAGCGATGGATTACGTGATTATTCATGAACTTTGCCATACGGTTGAAAAGAGTCACAACAAGAACTTTTGGAAACTTATTGCAAAACATTGTCCAAAATGGAAAGAGCTGCATGATGAAGTCGAACATTCTGGCATGGTTCTATAGTAGTAACGCTATAATTTAATTAGATTTTTTTAGCCAGCAACCCGAGTGAATTTTTATTGAAGTCTTTAATTTCGTTATTTTAACGATTATACATAAATTATTTTCAAGTCAAGCTCAAAAACATCTTGATTAAAGAGACATGATTACATATATTAAATCTGTAGCCAAGAAGCTTACCTAAAATCTAAAAAGTGGTTTAAAGATTTAATTTACAACTAATAATACATGACCTTTTTAAGGGAAATGTAATTTCCATCTCACAGGTGGCTTAAAGAAATACTTTTAGTAGTAAATAATACACTAATCTATCCGCTAATAGATGGTTACATTTCCGCGCCAACAGGCGGTCAAGCGTTGGATAAGAAGGTCGAGTTAATCTCGGCCTTTTTTATTGCTTATAAAAAAGCACACTCAAGTGAGCATGCTTATAAAAACCAAATTTAACCTTCATAAAAATCACATCATTGCATTTCCTTTAAAACATGCTGAACAAATAAATTACTAATATATAGCCTATATGAATTAGCACCACTTGAGTAATAGACACGATAGGATGCATGACTACGAAACAAAGCCGTAAGACTAAACATATCAGAAAGTGCAGATTGCCTTACTAAGGTTCGATCCATATTAACTCCTATGTAACCACAAGGAGTAAGATCTAGCTCTGTATTGTCTCTCAAATCAAAATAGTAATCATCAAGGATTTCCGATTGCATTGCTATTGGTAGGTCTTTAAAATTTTTCATTATACGTATCTTTATTTAAATAGTTGATATGCATCCAATGTTAATTATATTGGATAATAATTACAACAACTTGACTAAAACTAATATATGTATAATAAAAACCAACAAGACTCATACAGTTGATATATATAAGCAAAAATCAAAAATAAAACCTAATTAAATTAGTTATATCTTCACCATTAATGATTTACATCAAAATCCTCACCATACTGTTCGAATCCATTAATTAACAAAGAACAGTGTTCTTCGACAAAGCATTGCTAATTATAAGTTATAGTTTCCTTAAATTTTCATACCATATTTTTTCGAATTTTCACATTATTACGAGTTTTCCACAGTACGCTCCGTTTTCAGATGAAACAAAATTGATCGTGTTTATTGTCATACGTTCTACACGTTTACCTACCATGTAATTACCTATCGAGACAATGAACTAACTGCATGTGCTGGACAGAACGCGCAGCAATGAACCTCATCAAGTACCTTATTGTTCAGCACCTGGCGAATAGCTTAGTGATTTTTCGGGGGGTAATGTCCATCGGCCATGCCGCGTGTGCTGTCCAGCACGCGCAGTAATGCGCCTCATCGAGAACCTTATTGTTCAGCATTTTGCTAATAGCTTAGTGGTGGTTTATCGGGGGTGATTTCCATCAGCCATGCCGCGTGTGCTGTCCAGCACGCGCAGTAATGAGCCTCATTGAGTACCTTATTGTTCAGTATCTCGCGAATAGCTTAGTGTTTATCAGGGCGGTTTCCATCAGCCATGCCGCGTGTGCTGTCCAGCACGCGCAGTAATAAACCTCATCGAGTGCCTTATTATTCGACAACTGGCGAATTGCTTAGTGATTTATCAGGGCGGTTTCCATCAGCCATGCCGCGTGTGCTGTCCAGCACGCGCAGTAATGAACCTCATCGAGTGCCTTATTATTTGACAACTGGCGAATCGCTTAGTGATTTATCAGGGCGGTTTCCATCAGCCATGCCGCGTGTGCTGTCCAGCACGCGCAGTAGCAATAAAAGTGAAGAACACTGTTTTGTGGCATTAGAGCAGCTCTCACTTGTTCCAATGGCGCTTAACCGTCGGCAGAGAGATATCCAGTTTTTTCGCTGTTTTTGATTGTGTTAGCCCAAGTGCACGGCACTCTTGAACTCTTAGCGTTGTGTCTTTAGCTGCTGGTCTACCAATCATCTTTCCTTCCGATCTCGCTCGTGCCTGCCCTTCTATCGTGCGCTCTCGGATACGATTACGTTCAAACTCTGCAAATGCTGAAAACATCTGGAGCATTAATCGCCCCTCCGCTGAGCTTAGATCAGCGGCTGGTAAATCTAACGATATAGGTCTGATTCCTTTCTCTAACAGCATACTAATCGTATGCTGAACATCAATACTATCCCTACCTAGCCGATCTAGTTTTAAAACAACCAGTTTGTCACCTTCTTCTAGCTTATGCTCAACCAACATTTTGAAATGCCCACGTTCCATCGCTGGGACGCTACCTGACACCGTTTCAGAAATAACGCGATGGTGTGGAATATCATAACCAAAATTCTTAATGGCTAGGATCTGGTTTTCTGTTGTTTGTTCGCTTTTTGAAACGCGACAATATGCGAATGTACGTCCCTCAGACATATATCACCTTTTATAATTCTTATTTGGTATCATAAGTGGTATCAAAAAGTAAAAGAGTATCAATAATTATTTTAGGGTAGTTTTTGATACCTATTTCAATTAACTCTAATTGGTATCTAAAAACGGATGTTTGTTAATACCACTAAGAATCACTTTAAAATGGATTGAATGTAAGGTTGCTATCTTCAATCTTTCTCTTTGATGACTTATAGCGATTACAGCCATACAAGCCAGGAACACGGCTCTCTTTAACCTGAATATCTTGTTTACTGCTTTGAGAGCCTCTCAAAGCTTCTTTTCCATTTGTTTTATTTAAAGATAATGTTTGACCTTTATACATAATAAATATTCCAAAATACGTGATAGTTAATATATACAAATAAGTATCAAATAAAATTCAAATAGTAAAGCATTTAATTCTGCCGCCAATAAATTAAATAATTAAACTAAACAGTAGCTTCATTTAGTAATATTGATCAGGTAATAAAACAAGATCGGCACATGAAACATTTAGGATCCAATTTTATATTTAATAATTTTATTTTTTATGTTATAACTATTATAACCGTTATAACTATTATAAAGTTATAATTAAATATAAGGAGTGACTGAAAAATTTCATTCTCTTAAAGAAATCAGCAGCCAATCCAGATAAATTTCTTCTGCCAAACTTGGCACATCGACTGTCAATGTTGGCACATTCACTGCCAAGTTTGGCAAAGGTAGAGTGCGACCTAAAATTGAGCCTATTTTTACACCGCACTCATGCAGTGCAAAAATCAACCATTAACATTACTCTCTATTACCCCTACTTCCAGCGTAGGAACTGAACGTTTAACCAATTGATCTGACTATTAAAGAATGGATAACTTGAATACGCCATAACCGTTCTATACCAAGTCTGGCATAAGAGCTGGCTAACCAAGCTAAAGATTAAAGTCCAGTAGGGAGGAGGAGAAATGGCTTGATATAAAAAAGGGTGCCCTGACTGTTAGGCACCCTTTGTAAGGTATGGTCTCGAGCCTCTTCGGGAACATGCCACAGTCAAGAGGGGAGACCGTTTTTTTCTGAATCAAAGACTTAGGTGAATCTCTGATTAAAATAATTTACTATAAGGCAAGTATAACAGAAATCTTGTCAGAGGCAACATGCGCATAGATAACAGCCTGAACAGAGACAACTTGAATCAACAACAGCTTTTTTTTGTTGAATGTTGGTCTAGTTTAACAGGTCGTAACAATATTGATAGTGATAGGGTTACATATAACAACCCATTGAGTGCTGTAGCTGAACTCATTGATATTTATGCATTAGGAGATAAATTCAGTGCAGATAAAAAAAGAGTCCATATTACAACCGAACTTAATGAACTATTAAAGCAAGACGTTAGCCTTAAAGATCCTAAATTCCATAACATACCCGAACAGATTTTGGGTCTATTTCCTCTAGATGAAGCTGGTAATGTAAACTTTTCAATACTTGAGAAAAATAAAACGCTTGTTCTTAGTTTCCTAAACCAATTAAAGTTTCTTTTAGAAAAGTATTACATTTCTGTTATCGTCGAAAAACTTAGATACCTGCTAATAACCCAAAACATATTTAATGATGATGTATGCTCTGACATTTATTATCACACAAACATGTTAATTGGAACTTTATTAACCATGGGTATGCCACTATCTGAGTGTTACATGCTGTACAAAAGCTTCCTAATGAAAAGACAAAAAGAAGTAGGAGGTGAATTTAAGAATATTTCATTTGAAAAAAGCTTTGATAAATTAATGGAAAAAGTAAGTCAGGGTAATCAAGACATTACAATTTCCTTGAAACTCGTAAGCAAAAAATTGTTTTCTCTTATAAAAAATTCAAAGGAATCAGTACGCTTTCAGAAGTGTGAGTTTGTACTGATTGAACATCCTAAAGAGAATAATGTTGCAGTTAACATAAAAGTAGAAGCTATTTCTTTTAGTGCGGCTCATGCTAAAGCTACTCTCTATTTAAATAATGCACTAGCCGTTATCGCATACATGATGAACAGGGAAGAGGTTTCAATTGAGAAAAAATATACTGCAACCACACTAAACGACAAGGGTAATCAAGTCGTTAAGGAGTTGTATGATTATTCACAAGGCTTAAATAGTTCTTCAGATCGTTTAGGTATAGATGAGTTCAACCTCTATATCAAAACAATATCTCGGCTGCATGATATAAATGATGACAGCACTGTTAGTAAAATAAGTGCTGCATTTAAATTTTATCAAAACGGCAATACTAACCATGTGACGGAAAGTAAATTCACAGCCTTCTGGTCTGCATTAGAAGCTCTAACCCTTGGTGTCTATGATGAATCAATGAGTCATGACCAACATGTAATGAAGTCTGTGTTACCTTGTATTGGTCTAGATTATACAATAAAACAGTTATTTGCTCTTCGTGGAGTAGCTAAAAACTTAAACTGGGATCCTATTAATGCCAATGGATTAGAAATAGACTATAAATTTGAAAATTTAGGTGGAATATATAAGTCATTAAAAAGCGAAGAACATCGAAATGAAATATATCTTAGGTTAAATAATTATCCTTACGCTTTATTTAGATTTAAGCAATTCATATCAATTTGTAATTGCCCATATAAAGTTGGCATAAAAATTCAAAACCACCTTAAAAAAGTAGAGTTACAAATTCACAGGCTTTATCGCGTTAGAAATGCTATTGTTCATAATGCTTCTGTGCAAGATAGACTAGAAATGCTAGTAGTTAACCTTGAGCACTACCTTCGAGGGACGCTAAACGCGATGATCTACATGATGAGCGATGCGCAAAGTATATCATCTCCAGAAGAGGCATTTAATCGCTACCAACATAAATACAACGAAATTATTGGTAGTCTAGATCCATCTAGCATGTTAGGTGGTAGAAAAAAAGAGCAAAAGATAAAAGATCTTGAAAACCAATTGCGTCAAGAAAACCCAAACTTTGAGCGTATAGGAAACGATGATAAGTTGTTAGAGTGGCTCAGCATGCACAATTAATAGATTTTATTACCTATACGCGTATTAGCGAACATACAAAGCCTATAATATGGCTATACCCATACTACAGGCTTTGATTACCTTTAGAATTACAACATTCACAAATCAACATTAACCCATGCAGCAGTTAAAACATTCGGTACTAAACTAAACTAAACAGAGCTAGTTAGCTCTTCGAGCTTGAAATTGCTTAGAATCGTATGATGATGACAGCTCTTAGGTTTCACTCGACTTAGCAAGAAAAAAACTACACATCATCATTCTTAGTCCAAACCACTTTGTCACCATCCTTCCATTTAAGTTCTTTCAGGTATTCATCTGGAATTTCAAAGTAGTGCTCACCTTTATCATTAACTTTGATCGTAACTTTCATTGAATTAACCTCTCCTCAAGAATTTGAGCCTTTTTACCAAGCTCACTAAAGCCCGAAAGTTGCAACATGAACGTTAGTTGCTTTCTGGCAACAAATGTAAATTTCGTCCGACACGTCGCAAATCTCGGATTGCCGCATCCTGTGTTGCAACACGCAGCGGTCTTTCTGAACGGTAAATACTATTCAGAATATCGGATACTGAGCGCTTGGTGTGCGTAATCTCTATCACTCCATAAGGCGTTTTATATTCTCCTTTGCGCCCTGTGCTCATGATGGTCAGTCGATCTATCGGGATCTGACTAATCACACCATATTCTGACAAAGCACTTTCGAGACTGATATAATTATACTCACCTCGTCGGAGTGCTTTTACTATGTATTCGATTGTATCTACACTCTTCGTTTTGGAAGATAGGCAGTATACATATACTCCCCGAACCACTCGCTCTAAGACACCTGCATTGAGGAGCCTTTTAAGACCTGCGTTAAAAGCCCTTTCACTATCTTCAATGAACAGTTTTCTCAAATCACCATGACGATAGACATAGTGACCTTTCATATCAAATTCATGTAAACGCTTAATTGCTGACTGTAACTTCATAACTCAAGTGGACACTTATTACATTTAAATATCGTATTTATCGATACTTGGTTGGTAGATACGAGGTAAAAATCAACACTAAATCAATTGACCTTGAACTATTGATTCTGATGAAAAACCAAGTGCTCGATACCCTTTTTCTCGCTTGTTGAACATCCTGAGCAGCATTGGAATTTTCACATCAATATAGTCGATCACTTTCACCTCCTCTTTTCCTTTATAATCACGCTGTATTCGCCCTACATATTGGATTAACGAACCTTTCCAAGACACTGGCAACGCCAATATCAAAGTATCTAAGCGTGGAAGGTCAAAGCCCTCTCCGACAAAACGCCCAGTGGCAACAATGACTTGTGTACTGTCTAGCTTTGACATCACCTCAGCTTGCTGCTTTTTCTTCATCGAACCTACTAATATTTGATGTGTGATCCCCAAATCATTGAGCAAACCAGCAATGATATTAGCGTGCTCTCTCCGCTCGGTTAACACAATCGGAACTCGGCCATTAGAGACCTCTTTTTGAATTCCCTCGACAATGGTGGCGTTACGTATAGGGTGAAGCATTAACCAACGATAAATCTCGGAAATATGAGGTTTAGGGTCATTCGAAGATAAATGCAAAGGCACTTCCAGGTTCAGCTCTCGGCGATCTAGCACCTGAGTAAACTGATTGTTTCGGTCTGACTTTATGGTATGTCTTACTCTACCTGCTTGCATAAATATGATCGGTTGATGTCCATCTCGCCTTTCAAGTGTTGCACTAATCCCAACGACGTACTTAGCATGCGCTTCAGATAACACTTGCTCATATTGTGGTGCTGATAGATGGTGGCATTCATCCACAATGATTTGACCATACTCTTTCACCAACGAATGAACACTATTGTCGCTTCTATTTATCAAACTTTGATAAGTCGCGATATCAACTTGTCCTGTTGGTTTCTTCTTACTTCCTGTATATACGCCGATATCGATACCCAGGGTGAAAGCTTTTAAGCGCTCCTGCCACTGGTCAACAAGCTGCTTGTTATGCACCAAGACAAGTGTATTGACTCCACGTCTTTGTATTAGACCAATTGCTGTTACCGTTTTACCAAAGGCCGTTGGAGCGTGAAGAACACCAATATCATGCTGCATTAGCTCATCAATCGCTTTACTTTGCGCTGAGCGCAAAGAGCCAACAAATGTCATGTCTGTTAGCGCGTGACCAGCAAAACGATTATCCGTAACTTGGAGAGCAATCCCTAATTCTAAGCAAATAGCCTTTAAGTCATCCCAACAGCCCCTCGGCAAGCTCAAGTAACCACTGTCTAATTCCGCCAAGCATATAAAACGCGCAATTCCGTTGGTCGACAAACGCAGCCCTTGGGCTTTGAAAAACTTAGGATTCGAAAAGGATGCCAATTTTTTAAACTGAGCAATTAGAGGATTCGGAACTTGGTTTATCGGTAAGTACAATCGGTTGGCAAGAACGATGTCTAACGCCTTAGGTTTGTCTGAGATGGCAGCGCTTGTGTTCACTGTTCGTTCCCATGGCTTGATTGATGCGCCATCTTCACCATCATTTCGATGGCCCACTCTGCTTTCGAGAAGTAATTCTATTTTCTCAATAGATAATCGTCCCGTCGACGCTAATACCTCCCATTGATCAGGGTATGGTGTAAATGAATGATCAACAAACACCGAGTTTCCATTTAAACGAGCTTGTTTTTGTAACGGCAAAGCAATCAGATTCCCAATTCCCCCGATAGGTAGCACGTCTTGATTGGGGAATAGGCGGTCATAGGAATCAAATGACAAAGCACCATGAATTTTCATGGCTTCATCAAGTAAATAGAACCCTAATTGTCGAGCTACTTTTGCGTCAGTCGCCTGTGCAAAGAAAATCCAGACATGTGCCCCCAGACCTGAGCGAGATCGTTCTAATAAACAATCGATGCCTTTTAGTTTGCACACTTCGACATACGCAAGAGAGGCTTCTTGCCAATCACTTTTATCAAAATCAACCGCTAGTAACCAACAGGTGTTATTCGCCAGCATAGGATACAAACCAACAACCTCTTTGCCAGTAAGGTGGGCATACATAGCATCGTCACCTAACGGCTTGAATGCTTGGTTGGGGCACTCCAAACACTTTACTTTAGGTTTACCGCATACACCTTGATGCCACTCGTTTTCGCAAGCAATCGCATAACCACTTCTGCCTTGTTGGTTCTGCCACCTATGCGCATAGCATTGAGTATTACCTTTAAAATAACTCTGATAGATAGACAGTTTTTGCTGAGGTGACATTTCACATGCAGCTTCCTTGTCAATCGCTTCCTGCGTCAATAGACGCTGCTTCTGCTGTTCAAGTTGAGCCAGCTCCTTTTTTAGCTCATGAATCTTTTGTTCAATTAGCTCAAGCTCATCCATATCTAGCCCCGACAATTACATCACTTTCATACAGTTAATAATCGATTGTATAAAAGACAATACGAAAACAAAGGCACAATTCATAACCTATCTAACATATTTATAAAGTATTCTTGCCTAAAATCAGTACATACCGTCGCTAAATTGAGAGTTATTCACGTTTTGATGCTGCTTCAACATGTGCCTTTCGGCTTAAGAATCCAAGATCAGACATTCGTTGATGTCGCTGATGTTGTGCGAGGGAAGAATTGCGGCTGTATATGCCCTTCTTGCCACACTCCACTGATTGCGAGACAAGGTGAAGAAAAGCAATGGCACTTTGCTCATGCGAGCCGCAAGGTTGAAGGAACTGACAAAGAATGTGATTTTTCTTTTTTTGTTTCTGTGCGCATGATGGCGAGACAAGTGATAGAAACGGGTATATCTATTGTTCTTCCTGAGCACAGAAGTTCTCTAACAAAACAAGCGAAAGGAAAGTGTTTCACGGAAGATTTTTTGGTTGCTAAGTCATCCACCATCTTACTTGATAGCGTCGATAAAGAAGCGTTATTTGAGAAATGTATTGTGGATGTAATGGGCAGAGTCGGTGAATTCATCTTTGTTATTTATTTCACCCACCCAAACCGTCCACTTCCAAGTGAGTTGCTCACACCACATAACAGGCAATGCGGTGTGCTCGAAATCAAGTTGGATGATACACATCATCTATTTACACGCGATAAAGTGTCAGGGACTCGGCAACTGGACAGACTAAAAGATTACCTTCAAAACGATGTCGAATCTAAAGTGTGGGTATTTCATCCGCGCTACGCTCAGTTGGAACAAGAAGCGACTGAGCGATTATCCTTAAAGGCATCTCAGTACACACCACCACCTACTCCGAGCTTTCGTAATGACCAATATCGTCATCGCAACCAGAGGAATGTCAACCTTCACCGCTCCGACTCATGGCAATCAACAACGAAAGCTATCCCGCCTACACCTATACCAAAACGTTCAGCTCAATTTGAGTGCATCATGTGTCAATGCCAGTGGCAAGTTACGCTACCTAGTACACCAATCTGCCCTCAATGCCATAGCCACCTATACGCTAGCGAGGTCTCTTCAAGATAAGCACCACATCAATTGTTCATTTTATTCTTCCGTTCATTTTTTATGAACAAACCGAAAAAATGAACACAGACAAATACTATTCTTAGTTTTTGATTCTCAAGCCCAGAACTCGAAAGGACATTTTCGCTGCTATCTTTTCAATCTCATTAGCTAGCTCCTTACAGCTAACGAACACGATGCCCTAATCTAATTTCAATTTTCACGCTAAAGAATATTCTGTGGATTTACCAATTTTCTCAGCTTTTAGTATTCCTGCTGTAGCCATATCGTCAAGTTTTTGCTTCGCACTGTTGTAGCTAATACCTAGCAAATTCTCGACTTCTCTCGCTGTTACTGTTGGCTTTTTACGATAGCGAGGCTCACCAGAAACAAACCCTATAATCTTTCTCTCAATATCTTCTAAGCCAGAATATCGCTCTTCTAACTCCTGCATTCGATGTGCCGCTCGTTCATAAACGGAAATAAACTCATCAATAGCACGGCTGATAACTTTTAGCTGATATTTAATGAAGTACGTGAGGTCTAAGGTATCGTGCTCCGTGTCTAGATAACTCACACCATATTGAATTGGGGATTTTTTTAGTAATGCTGATATCGCAATATAACGGAAGCCTGTATAACCAGATTTAAACATATACCAGTAAAACAAAGCCCTAGCGACTCTCCCGTTACCATCTCGAAACGGGTGAATGTAACCGATGACAAAATGAAGAGTAATGGCTTGAATAACAGGATGAACACCGTTGCCATTAACATTTAGCCAATTCACGACCCGCGTGAGTAATCTTTCAATGTCATCATGTTTAGGCGGTTGATGAACAACCTCCCCTTCAGCATCAACAACTGCAACATCATCCGTCGTTCTAAATAATCCTGAGGTATATTTTTCTTGTTCTAGCGTTTTCGTTCCTGCCTTGTGTAAATTTCTGATTAACTCAATGCTAAACGACTCATCCCTAAGCTCCCAAGCTATTTGCATCAAGTCAAAATTTCCAAAAATCATTCGTTCATCGTCAGTACGAGGCTTCCTTTTTTTTCTAATCATTTCTTTCGCAAGAATTGTCGTCGTAGCAGCGCCCTCTAATTGACTACTCGATATCGCCTCATCATCCACTAGGTTATTCGCTAAATGCTCAAAATGCGCCCGCTCACCAATTTGCTCTAGGATGCCCAGCATTGCGCTATGCGTGGTATGTCGATCAATCTGTGATAACACGCGACCAAACTCGTGCAAGTTATTGAATCTGCAATGCTGTATATAGTCAGGAGAGTTTAATAGTGCTTGAATCACTTGCTCAGGTAAGCCTGGAGGCAATGGCTTATCTTCTAATGGCGTTAGCTCTATCAAGGTACTATCTCGAGACAAACGAGTTAGCCACCAACAATATTTGACTTCTAAGCCAGACTTTACCCTACGCCTAAACTCATTAAATGAATGGTAATCATCAGATAGCGGATTGATGAAATCTGTATAGTCGTTAGGATCAAGCCCTTGATTACCAATCTCAAACAAAACGTCACCAATTGTATTAAACGGACACTCTGGTGGTGATAAATACTTACCTGACATAAATTTCATCTCAAAATCTAACAATTCTGAGATCAGATTAATTAATATTGAGTAGTTTTGCTAGCTTTAATCCCCTCCTGTGATGTTCATCTGTGCTTTCATGCCTGTACCTATCTTCCTGAAGACAGCACGGCTCAAGTTAACTAGCATTCACATAGCTAATGAAGAAAGGCAAAAGTGGCAGGTTTTGCTATCCCAAGATGAACTGCTTGCCAATTCTGCATCTTCTCAAGATATACTATTCGAAACCGAGGCTTTGGCTTCTACAACCCCTTATTAGGTGGATAAATTGAAATTTTACGCAGTATCTGATTTGCACTTGGATTTACACGGTATCCATCGGAGCTTTTGGCATAACTTCGATAATGACGCTGTTTTGATTATTGCGGGTGACACCGCCAATGCGCTCAATGGCATTGCGTATGTAAAAAATGTTCTTTGCTCTTACTTCAAAGCCGTTATCCTCATTGCAGGGAACCACGAGTGGTACGGTAGTAAAAGTAAATCTTACCGTTCTGGCTATCTGCACAAACAAGACTCAATAAGCTCCCCTGACAGCAGGTACTCCCCAATAGCAAAGCTAAAAGTGCACAGTGACACCACTGCGAACTTGTTTTTTCTGGATAATGAATCAATTGATTTCGATGGATGTACCATCTATGGCGGCACTCTTTGGTTTCCTATCCACACATATTCACCTGCTCTGATAGATGCGTACTCAGAGCTGATGAATGATACAAAGTACATCAGCCAGCAAATGATTGAAGAGCAGCACAAGGCATTCATTAACAACTTTCCAAGGAAAGTTGATATAGCGATATCTCATCATCTTCCATCAAAAGAAGCTTTTGCTGTCGAGCAAAATGCCAACAACGATTATGCTCCGTACTACCAAGCTGGTTTGAGCGACGAACTGATCTCTAAAGCACGATACTGGATTGCAGGTCATCAACACGATCCAGTAGAAAAGATCATTGCTGGCAGCACCACTTTCATTTGCAATCCAAAAGGCTCTATCCCACTCAAGTCAGGATGCTTGAAGATCAAGGCATACTACCTTTAAAGGAAAATGTTTTATTTGATTTATGAAAGCCTTTGGCTTTCACCTCCCAACCATTCTTTGTTTGTTCATTGATTACCTCCATTTAATGTTAAACCCATAGAAAAGTGAACAATTACAATGCATTACCTGCAAGCGTCAATCTTTATTGAGCCAGCCCTGCTTTTGCTAAAGACTAGCTTGTCCAGATTGACATTTGCTTATACTGAGTATGAAGCACTCACCATATACTCATTACTGCGCCTCGCTCCCCCACATAATCATGCGCACACCAAAATGCACTTTTACGCGCATTAAAATGTAAAACAAAACATTTTTATGCGCATTAAAATGTTTGAACTTGCATTTTATCGCGCATTTTTATGTAATAAGCATCGAACATGAAATCGCTATCACTAAGGTGGCTAGATGAAACGAACACTGCTTGAAAACCTACTCACCTGGAAAGGCAAGCCAACCAGGAAGCCTCTACTGATTGACGGAGCTAGACAAACTGGCAAAACATTCTTATTGCAGGAGCTATTAGGAAGTACATTCGAAAATGTCCTAAGGATCGATTTTTTAGAGAGTCCTGAGTTAATGGAAGCTTTTGCTGGATCTTTAAATCCTGATGACATCATCACCAATATTGAACTCTTAACAGGGCAAACCTTCGAACCATCTACAGATCTACTTATTTTAGATGAAATTGGTGAGTATCCTAGAGCGGTTACCGCACTTAAATACTTTGCAGAAAAGGCTCCCAAAGCTTATGTTGCTGCAAGTGGTTCCAATATTGGATTGCTCACCTCCTTCCCTGTTGGAAAAGTTGAACAGCACAATTTAAGGCCACTGACTTTCAGGGAGTTTTTGTGGGCATCTGGAGAGAAAGCTCTTCAAAAAGCGTTTGACCAAAAGCTGAGTTCTTCTGCGGCTCATTCCAAGTTAATCGAACTACTAACTGATTATTACTTCGTTGGCGGCATGCCTGAAGCCGTAAACTCATGGTTCAAAAACTCTCAACTCAGCATCATTGACCGAATTGAAGCCGTCTCTGAAGTCCATCGAAACTTAATTGAGGGCTACATGCGTGATTTCGGAAAATACTCTGGAAAAGTAGATGCGCAACTCATAGAGTCTGTATTTAGAAGCATCCCAGCCCAGTTATCTTCGGTATTCGATGACTCCGTTAAACGCTTCAAATTCAAAGGCGTTCACGAACGCAAATCTCGATATGCTGAATATGAAAGTGCGATCACATGGCTTCACAAGTGTCGACTTGCGCTAAAGAATCATCCTATTGAAGGACAACCTCGTTCTCCTTTAGCTGCTTATCAGAAGGAAAATGCTGTTAAATTATTTCTATTTGATGTGGGCCTGTTGAACCATATGCTCGGCACGGGTTACCGTGAAATCAAACAGCAAGGCTATGAATACAAGGGATATGTCGCAGAAAACTATGTTCAACAGGAAATCGCCGCACTAGGTATTGAACCAAGTTTCTCTTGGGGAGACGCAAGGGCTGAGATAGAGTTTATCATCGCTGATGACTTAGGCCGTATTGTGCCTGTAGAAGTAAAGAGCGGTAAGCGAACCCGAGCAAAATCATTGCAGTCTTACATCGAAAAGTGCAAGCCCCACAAGACGATCAAACTTACAGGCACTCAAGGCTCTCCAGTAACAGAGAAAGAGCACATAGTGATGCCACTTTACTACACTGAATACTTACTTGATCACCTAAGAGATCTAGATAAAAGCTAAGTGAGTAAGAACATATTCATTAATACCGAAGAATCCATGATATGAGCAATATTTGGCTCATATCATGTGAAACAAAGTGTTCAAACCTTTTGGTCTAAGAGTTGGTCTGATACTGTCCTCATCGAGTATGCTAAACTCATTGCTCGACAGTAATAAATCACCTGTTGATGAATAACCATTACATGTGGTTTTAAGATTATTTTGCTATGATTAATGCTGGTTTTAATAGCAAAAAGTTATACTTGGACGGGGGTTCAGTTCCTTTTGCAGTAGGAAATTGATGTAACATTTGATGCTACACCAAATTGGTAACACCAAGCTAATTACCTGAATTTTAAAATATTGATACTTTGGTTCAAATCCCGCCAGCCCACCAAACGTTTGGAAACAGCGTTATTTCAATAGGTTAGCGCCTTTTGGGATAGCGCTGTTTTTGTATGGGTGCCATACCTCATAAAGTCTATTCTTTACCTTATTCAACACCTTGCACCACGCATTCCCCTAACCATCTGAATATAAAGCAGTTACCAATAAAAAAGGGGTTATCCTATCCCCACAACTCTCTCGCCTACCAACGGGCGATGTTCAATTTCAGTCCGCCGTTGATGATTTTGAGTTACGAAAATACCTTACTTATTGGGATAAAATTGATGTCCCTAAAAGCTCGTTTTGTACAGGTTCATCATCTATCTGCACAGCAAACAATACTTTTATGCGCATAAAAAAGTAACGTTCAAACACTTTTACGCGCATTAAAGTGTATAAACTGTATTTTTGTATGTAGCAGCCATTCTTAATCTCCTCATTCACTTTGTTCATTTAAGGCAACTGTTCATTTATTATGAACAACCTGCATAACTGAACAAACAATTAACGCCCCACTCCCTATCGCAGCTTTCATAGCTAAAACAATCCATTCTGCTCATCAACAATTTTGACTTACAATCTATGAGTAATAATTTACTCACAAAGAGTCTCGACACACATTAATGAGTAATAATTTACTCATAACTTGAAAAAAAATGACTTTAAGAGTAAAGTTTTACTCATTGATAAGTAGAGGTGTTGTCGATGGAAGAACTAACCGTACAAGCTTTTATCAGAGGTGAATGGATAGATATTGGTATCATCTCATTCCCTAAAAGTAGCCAACATAATTTCCGAGTGACTGAACTCAACTACCTCAGCGACTATGCGCTAGAACATCACGATAAAGATGACTTTCACGCTGTTTCACTAAACCACCCTGTCTCATTCTTTTTTGATGACATGGGTAAACCTGGATGGTTAAAGTTTCTAGACGATATTATGCCTAGTGGCGCTAGTAGACGATACTGGGTCAAACACCTAGATATTGAAGACCTTAGTTCTGATGAACAAGACTATGTTTTGCTCAAGTTTGGCACAATGTCGCCTATTGGTAACTTAAGAATAAAAGACTCTCTTCCTGAGCGCTACGAAGTAGCAGACAACCTCTACTTCTCTGTTGATGATGTTAAAAATCGAGCAGGCGATTTCCTCGACTATGCACAGCAAAGAGGGGCAGCCGCAGGTGGTGCAACAGGGGCTGGAGGTGAGGCGCCAAAGCTGATCCTCCGATGTGGTTTCGATCATGGATCTGGCAGCGAAAAAATATGGATTGATCCATACCAAGATGACAATAGTAACCACGACTTACATTACTTAGTAAAGTACCCTAGAGGCTCAAGAAGCACCATCGACTGTAATATTCTAAGAGCTGAGTTCTACTTCTACCACGAGCTAACTGAAATGGGAGTTGAAACGATCTCCACCGGCGGTATGCGCTTGGAGGAAGGATTAAACTACCCTTCCTTATGGCTTCCTCGATTTGATGTTCAAATTATTGATCAACAAATAGAGAGATTTGGCATGGAATCTGTGTATTCCATTTTGAACAAAGGCGCTGGGGTCACTCTTGATCACGAAACAACAATCCGAACTCTCATAGAAAAAATTACTGAAAGCAATATGGTTAAACACCAAGGGTATAGGTTTGATACCCAAGCTTTCGTCATTGAATGGGTGAAGAGAGATCTACTCAACATCTTGTTTGGTAATAGTGATAACCATGGCAGAAACACTTCATTCTTAAAAGGTGATGGAGTCATAAAGCTTGCTCCCGTTTACGACTTCGCACCAATGAAAGCTGATCCTGAAGGCATTCCAAGAACAACAAAATGGAAAGCCCCACTAGAGGTTGGCGGAACTTACGACTTCGTAGGAATAGCGGATACCTTATCTGATCTCGTGCCAAAAGAAGTGTTATTACAAGAGCTAGAGGTTACTGCAAGTAAATGCATTGACTTAAAGCAGAGACTAACGTTACGAGGAGTACCAGAACAAATCTTAGAGATGCCAGCCGTTGGACTTAATCATATATCAGAAAAGCTCACTAAATGGGGGCTACTATGAATAAGCCAAGCAATAAAGAGTCCGTTCAAGATACGGTGGCTCGTCTAAGAGCAAACCGAAATCAACATCAGCCCAAGACTGGGACGAATGCAACTCATTCGACCAAAGAACGATCGCAACTTAATACTCCGGCTAGATCGAAAACCTCAAAAAACGCCAAAGCAGTAAGTGCAGCAGAACGCAAAACCGAAGCGAACAAAATCATTAAGCAGCTATTACTTGGTGAGCTTACACAAGGTCAAGCGTTGAAAAATTTACGTATTAATATACTGGGACTCAAACAGGATGTGTTCGCAAGACTTGTCGATGTTTCAAGAAAAACACTCTCAGATATAGAGAATGATCGGGGCAGCTACAATACAGAGATTCTCAACAAGGTATTCAAACCATTTGGCTTAAAAGTCGGGCTGCTCCCCTTTTCTACCGATGTATTAAAATCGCTATTGAGAGATGATGAGGATGAGTAAAATGTTCAGTATCAGCGCTCTTTATTTAGATTGAATTGCTATAACAAGCTAGTATTTTTAAATGAGTTGAGAATATGTGGACGTGGGTTCAGTTCCTTTTGAAGTAGGAAATTGATGTGACATTTGATGCAACACAAAATTGGTAACATCGATAAGTTACTGAATTTATGAAAAGTAAGACATCATTTTAACTCCCGCCAACCCACCACCTTCAAACAAAACACATGTAACAAAATGATTTAAAAGACTTTTATTCATCCTTTCAAAGCATTCTCACTATGGTCAGGATTAATTATTCAGGTGAGCCACACAATGACCACAAATAATTTTCTCAACCTCAACAGATTCAACACGTTTTACTTTCGCCACCGCATCCCGCTCACAAAGCAGATTTTGGCGCTATTAGAAGTAATGAAGCCGATTTGATTGAGGCAGGTTTACACTGCAAAAGTAAGATAGGATTCTTTGCGCGAGATCTCACCTTTACGATCAACTTGGTAGGTATTTGACTAAGCTCAATTAACCATTAATTTTATATGGAAACTTCATACGCACCCACTACATTAACAATTACTAATAAAATAATTACTAATACAAGGTGTCGATATGAAAAGGAATTTGAAGATCACCTTCAGTCTTGCACTGGCGATGGTGTCTGTACCTTTCCTAGTTCTGGCGCAGTCAACCGCCGACCACGCTACGTTTAAGCAACTTGAGGGGCCATTTAGTTCTGGCCCAGAAGTGACCAAAGCGTGTCTCGAATGCCATACCCAAGCAGCCGAACAAATTCAACAAACGTCTCACTGGACATGGGCGTTTGATGTCGGGTTTGAAGATAAGATCCTTGGCAAGAAAAACGTGATAAACAACTTCTGTATTTCAACGGCATCCAATGAGCCACGCTGCACTAGCTGTCACGTTGGTTATGGTTGGAAAGACAATACTTTTGATCATAGCAAGCAAGAAAATGTCGATTGCCTGGCTTGCCACGACAATACGGGGGAGTACAAAAAGTTCCCAACCGATGCGGGCCACCCAAACTATACCAGCAAAGAGTGGCCAACAGGTTCAGGTAAAATTCGCCAACCAGTTGATCTGAAAGCTGCCGCGCAAAGCGTTGGTGCCCCTTCACGGGAAACGTGTGGCGCCTGCCACTTTTATGGTGGCGGTGGTGATGGCGTAAAACATGGTGATATGGATTCTAGCTTAGTGACCCCCAACCGCGCATTGGACGTTCATATGTCGCCTGACGGAGCCAACTTTGCTTGTCAAGATTGCCATACCACTAGTGGCCACCAAACCGCTGGCTCTCGCTACCTGATGAACGCCAAAGATACTGAAGGCGTCGACTTTCCGGGTCATGGGGATCAAACCCGCGCCTCTTGCGAATCCTGTCATGGCCTTGAGCCTCACCAAGGTAACCGTTTAGCCAACCGACTCAACGAGCACGTAGCCAACATTGCGTGTTCTACCTGCCACGTACCCGAGTATGCGCGTGAAAACAAAACCAAAACGCAGTGGGATTGGTCAACCGCCGGCAATAAATCACGCCCAACCAGCAAAGATGATGAAGGCTACATCACCTATACCCCGAAAAAAGGGGACTTCACATGGGAACGTAACGTTGTACCTGACTATGCCTGCTTTAATGGCGAGATGAGTTACACCACAATTGGCGAGAAAATCACCCCCAATGCACAAGGTGTCGTTGAGCTGACACAACCGCAAGGACACTGTGGAGACGACGACAGCCGCGTGTGGCCATTTAAAATTATGCGCAGCAAACAGCCTTATGACACCGTCAATCAAATCATGGTGACGCCGCATCTATTTGGGAAAGACGAAAACGCCTATTGGAAGCATTTGGATTGGGATAAAGCGGCGACGGCCGGCATGACCGCCACGGGCAACCAATACAGTGGTGATATGACATTTGTTGATAGTGTGTACCACTTCCCTATCGTACATATGGTGGCACCGAAAGAACAAGCACTCAAATGTGGGGCGTGCCATGCTGAAGACGGTCGCCTCGCCAAACTCTCCGGCTTTTACATGCCAGCACAAACCTCAATGTCGCGACTCGATACCATCGGCTGGCTAATCGTACTAATGACCCTACTGGGGGTAATAGGCCATGCACTGATGAGAGCAAAAGGGAAATCATCTAACCAAGGAGATTCATAATGAAAGTGGTGATTTATAAGCGATTCGAACGCTTTTGGCACTGGAGCCAAGCCTTGTTGATGATGGCCATGTTAGTGACCGGCTTTGAGATTCATGGCACTTACAACTTACTGGGGTTCGGAACCGCCGTTTTGTGGCATGAGTATTGTGCGTTTGTGCTGATGACCTTATGGGCTTTTGCGATTTTTTGGCATTTTACGACTGGCGAATGGCGACAATATATTCCAACCACAAACAAACTCGGTGCTGTCATCGATTTTTACCGCCGCGGAATTTTCGCCGGTGAACCTCACCCATTTCACCCAACGGCAGAGCTAAAACTCAACCCACTTCAGCGTCTTGCCTACCTTGGCTGGAAGCTGATGATGGCACCCCTTATCTGGGTAACTGGGCTATTGCTACTGTTCTATACGAAGTGGGACAGTTTGGGGCTCGGATTTTTCTCCTTAACTTGGGTCGCCACCTTGCACGTGGTGGCTGCCTTTATGGTATTGGCCTTTCTCATTGGCCATGTTTATATGACCACCACAGGTGAAACGCCGATCGCTCATATTAAAACGATGCTGCGCGGCTACGAAATAAAAGAGCCCCAAGACTAACCAAGCGCGCACAACATAAAACCCCAAAGCTTAAGCTCTGGGGTTTTCTTAGTTTAGTTTGATACCCATCGTTCTAAATAACACTTCACTCTTACGGATTAAACGGCCCGACTTTGTCACCGTTCAGGCAAAACGGTGATAGCGATATCCAAACATATGCTTAACGACTCAAACAGCTAAAAGCAGCAATTAGTAGAAAGCCATCAACATCAACATCAACATCAACATCAACATCAACATCAACATCAATAATAATGTCGTTGTGACGAACGGATGCTACCAACAATACCGCAGCTTTAAATCATAGGGATGATTAATAAAGTATTGATCTATTCAACCTTCGCCTGAATAAAATCTAGCACTTTAGTGACATAGGGCTGGGTATCAAAAATCGGATCACCATGATGAGCCCCATCGACTAAATAAAGATGATTTTCTACACCATAGCCGTCAAGTACACTTTTTAAGTGCTCACTTTGGCTATACGGTACCGTGGTATCATTAAGGCCATGAAAGATAATAAAAGGTGGTGTTGTGTTATTAATATAGGTTGTTGGAGAAGCCCACTTAGCAAGCTCAGCATCTTCTCTTGGTGATTTACCCAGCATTTTGGCTTGTGATGAGTCTGGCGCGTCATGGTCGATTGCTCCGCTGTTTCCTTTCAGTTCAACAAGATCGCTCGGTCCAAAAAAATCCACCACCGCAGACACTTTATAGCGCGGCTCATTCCCTGCTAGGTAAAAGCCATTATCATAAGTATTAGACGTCGCCGCTAACATCGCCAAATGCGCCCCCGCAGATCGGCCCATCATCACAACGCTATCGTTCTTTAAAGAGTACTCCTGATGGCGATCAATCAGATAATTGATCGCATCGTTAATATCTGCGACCGGTGCAGGAAACGTTGCTTCGCTACTTAAACGGTAATTTATCACCGCAACAGCGTAACCATGGTTTAACAACGTGTTCGCTAATCGCCCATTTTTAGTGAGAAATTCATCTTTCGATCCACGCATCCATGCTCCACCATGAACCCACACCAGTAAAGGTACCACTTGTTGCTGGCTAGGTAGATAAAGGTCCAACTCAAGAGTCTTCCCATTCACTGTCTTATAATCGATAGTTTGTTTTTGAGCTGGAACTGGTGTGGCCTCATATCCACTTTTCACACTACATCCAACTAAACTAACGGTACTAATCAGCATGGTTAGCAGTACTGTTACTCTTTTCATTACAATGATCTCTTCAAGTAAAATACGCATCAATATTAAAGTGCTCGCTTAGTCTATCCAGTCTATTTGCATTTATTTACACTAAACTTTGCGACTTAAACACTCACTTCAGCCATTGGCTGGCAGATAGCGTTGGATGAAACGTATGACAACCGGAACGTATTGCTCCGTGTCAAAAACTTTCGCGCTATGGCCTACGTCTGGTTCAATCAAAAGTTGATTCTCAACTCCGTGTTGATCTAGCTGTTTTTTAAACTCGATACTTTGCGCTATCGGTACTTGTTTATCCTTATCGCCATGCAGCAAAATAAACGGCGGCGTATTCTGGTTAACATAAGTCGTAGATGATGCCTGTTTCGCGATTGCAGGAATGATGCTCGGCGTATCACCTAAGAAACGAGAAACTGATGACTTATTACTCGCGATCTTGCCACCCTTTTTGCCAAGCGCTAACAGGTCTGTCGGACCAAAAAAGCTCACGACAGCTTTTACCTGATATTTGGGTTTCTCATAGAACTCAATATTGCCATGCGCATTCGTCGTTCCTATTAAACCGGCTAGGTGTCCGCCAGCAGAGCGTCCCATCATCACCAAATTATCTGCTGCTATATGGTATTGCTGCGCATGGTCATGAAGAAAGTTAAGAGCATCGTTAATGTCTTGCACAGGCGCAGGAAAGGTAGCCTCTCCGCTTAAACGGTAATCCAAAGCTGCAAGTGCATAGCCCTTTTCAATAACAGATTGCAATAACAATGGATTATTAGTGGGAATCGCATCCTTACTACCTCGTTTCCAAGCGCCACCATGCACCCACACCAAAAGCGGATAAGGTTGAGTACGTTGCAATTTAGGTTTGTAGAGGTCGAGTTTAATCTCTCGACCTTGAACAGTTTTGAACACGATATCTTTGGTAACCACAGCACTATTTAAGGTGTTCGCATGCACATTTGCAGTCAGCATGCTCAGCGAAATAACACTAAGCAAGGTAATGATTTTCTTCATTGATTTAAAATCCAACATTAAAACGATGCTTCTGCAGCAACCCAGTAACGGCGACCATCTTCAACGTAACCATATTCATCGTAAGTCGTTTCCGCATCGAATAGGTTGTAGATGCCTGCCATCAGCTTGAGTTGGCGATTGATTTGCCAATTACCACCAAAGTCCACATAAGTAATTGAAGGCGCTGAGACATTGAGCGAATCCACCGTGATTGGATTGGACTCTTCACTACGATAAGACACACGAAGCCACGAGTTAACATTATCACGAATAGCCCAGTCTGCATTCAGCGCAATTAAGTGCTCTGGCGCTTGCGTCAACGGTTGACCTTTATCTTCACCCGACTTCTTCTCACTGTAGGTATAGGTGTAAGTCGCGCCTACGTTGATCGTTTCAGTGATGCCTTTATTGATCGAGCCCTCCGCACCATAAGTGATCGCATCTTCGATGTTCACATAGGTAGAATCACACGCACGCCCAGTACAACTTGGGTCTAGGTTTACATTATCGATCTTATCTTTAAAATCATTGTAGAACACGGTTAGACTGGAATTCAGATCGTTTACACCTGAGAAATACACACCTAGTTCAGTGTTAACTGAGGACTCTGGTTTCAAATCTGCATTTCCGTAAACCTCACACCTACCGTTACAGCTTTCTTGCGTCCAATCATCTTCCATTTCAGTCAAGCTTGGAGCACGATAACCCGTTGAAACTCCGCCCTTCATCGTCCATTCTGGATTTAGTGTCCAAACACCGTACACTCGCGGACTAAGATGCGAGTTAAACTGTTCGTTATCGTCGTATCGCAAACCCAGAGTTAAAGCAAAGTCATTCGTCAGGTACCATTCATCTTCAGCAAATACCGACCATTGCGAGTTCTTGAAAACAAAATCACCGTTATCTAGTTCTTCACTTTCAAATGCAGCACCGATTGAAATGTAATGCATACCAAATGCTTTGGACCATTGAGTATTGGCATTGATATTTTGTACTTCTAAACCGCGCCCTACATTTTCAACCGTTTCAGTGCTGATGTATGAAGAACCAGTTACAGATTCATAGTTAGCATCATGTGCAATACCAATCGATTGACGGTTATTGTTGGTCGCAGAGCTCTTAGTCCTAGACTTCCCTTCCGTGTTCACTCGCTCTTGATCGTGGTGAGTGTAATCAAGGGTGAATGTGTCTTCTTCTGTTGGTGTGAAATACACAGACGCACGATAGTTCTCAAGTGTTTTACCGCCATTTGCATAAAGAATTTCATCTTCAATGCGCTCTTGATACATACCTGAGATCGCAGTGCTCACCAAGCCATCAACCAATGGACCTGCGAGGTAGATTTCACCTTGATAGAAATTGCCCGACTTGCTGTTTTCTTGCAGCGTTGCTTCCGCGCGTACACTACCCGTCCACTCAGGGAAATCTTTGCGCGTAATAATGTTGATCACACCACCGATGGCATCGGAACCATACAAGGTCGACATAGGGCCACGCACCACTTCAATACGCTCAATCGCATTAAGCGGAGGTAACCAATCCTGCTCAAAACCTCCCCCGCCACTGACCTGTGTTTCGCGACCAGATTGCTTACGTCCATCAACGAGAATTGCCGTGTAATCTGACGGCATACCACGCAAAGAGATCTCTTGACGAGAACCACCTCCAGTAATGACAACACCTGGAATGTCTTTCAAAGCATCGGTTAGATCTTTATAAGAACGGTTTTCGATTTGCGTATGGTCGATCACACTGATCGATGCTGGCGCTTCTAATGTCGATTGTTCATAACCAGAAGCCGTTACCACTATGGTTTCCATAATAGTGTGGTCTTCCTGCGTTTGAGATTCAGCAAAAGAAGCAAAAGGGAGTATCGCTGAAATACCTGCGGTAGCATTTACCGCAGTGCGACAAACAAATGGGATATTCTTAAGCATTTTTGACAACCAATTTCATTTGCAACTGATAATTGTTATCAATTAAACCTTCATTACCCCATACTTTCAATCAATACAGTATGCACAATATCGAATCCAATTATGCAGGATCTGCAATGTTGATTTGGAGTACTCAATCATGCACTTATGCGTACATTCCGTTGTCTTCAAACAATTCGCTGAATAGTTCACGGATCCAAATACACATTGGGTCATCATGAAAACGCTTGTGCCAATACAGATAAACTTGTGAGAAATCCAAACGCAGTAGCTCTGGAACTTCGCGTGTAATTAAGCGTTCATCCAGACAAGCCGCTTCGGCGAATGGCGTCGGTAAATGAAAGATAATGTCCGTTTCAGCGGCAATACTCGGCGCTGATGTGAAGTTGGTGAGTTGCACCGGAGCAGACAAACGCTGCTTCTTATCCGCCAAACCTAACTCAATGAATTTGTGTTCGAACGACAGTGTTTTTTCTCCCTGTAGAGAGATTTGGCCAAAATGGTAATCACGCAACTTCTCTGCCGTTAACACTTCATTGGCAAGAGGATGGTTTCGACCCATCAACAAACGAAAATCTCGTTTAGCCACAACCTTACGATAGATATTTTGTTCTGATGTCGGTGGCTCATGGGAAGAAAGCAAGAAATGCACGTCACCAGACACCAGCTCCTCAAAATGGCGTTTCGGCGTTGTGTCGATGCTGACAACAAGATTCGGCGCTCGCTCGCGAATTGCAGCAACAAGTTTTGGCATCATGGCATTGATCTGAGGCTGCAAACCATAAAATCGAACCGTGCCTTCCACCTTCTCTGGTTCAAATGAGTTCTTATGCGATAGCTTTTCAAGGCTGATAATCAAGGCTGAGATATCTGACTTAATCGCTTCTGCCTTAGGAGTAAGTTCATAGCCAAAACTCGTGCGCACCAGCAACTCATCATCAAAAAACAGTCGCATTTTTTGCAACGCTCGACTCACTGAAGACTGACTAGTATTGAGCAACAAAGCGGTGTTCGATACATGCTTTTCTTCTAGAAGGCATTTAAGAATGTAAAGTGACGTTACATCGACCTGAGGAATTTTCATAAATCGTTTTACACTTTAATCTGCAATTAAGGAGGATATGAAGGTGAGTTGATCAGTGATGCTGATCAACCTTACAAATATTACCACCGTTTCTGTCTACTCTGTATCTTGAGTCGCTAATGTGAGTGTCACATAAATCGAGTGTTCCAACAATAACCATCCTATTGCCTTGATTAAACTGAAAGTTACCTTGTTTCCTGCTGACTTTAGTTATTTGGAAAGTAACGCTACCCCCGATGAAAGGTAATCATGAGAAAATGACAAGCTAAATTGGGACTATTATGAATAAGCTGACCGACTCTTAGCTTGAATGCACTGTGAGCATAGATAACAACGCAGCAGCTTAAGTGGTAAGCATATCGTTAAACTCAAATAACTCAATTGATCACACTTGTACTGCAATCAATTGAGCCTTTGGTATTAGATAGTTAGAATGACGCTCACTTAAAGGAGCGGTTATGTCTATCGAGTTCTACAACCAAAACGCACAGCTGTTTTTTACAACGACCAAAGAAGTAGACACCAGTTCTCTGATTGAGCACTTTACTCCCTATTTACCTCAGGGAGGCACAATCCTTGATGCAGGGTGTGGTTCTGGACGAGATGCAAAAAACTTCATCGACTTGGGTTATCAAGTTACGGCATTTGATGCTAGTGAAGCATTGGCAAGCCTAGCCTCTCAATTACTTCAAATTCCTGTCACAGTATCAACCTTTACTAATTTTTATAGTGATAAGCCCTTTGATGGTATTTGGGCTTGCGCATCGTTACTGCATGTCCGTGAACTGGATCTTCCTAGTACATTCTCTCATTTAGCCTCTCAATTAAAACCATCTGCACCACTGTATTGCTCGTTTAAATATGGAACCGACGAAGTTGAACGTGATGGTCGTAGGTTTACCAACGGTAATGAGCAGCGGTTATCTGAATGGATAACTCACACACCGTTGAAAATTGAAAAAATCTGGCGAACTCATGACTTGAGGTCAGAGCGCCAACATGAGCAGTGGTTGAATGCCATTCTGATTAAAAGTGAATAGTGATGAGCGCCCATAGAACGAATGATCAGGCAACCTTATATAGCGGCCCAAAACTGAGTGCAGGAGGAGAACAAGATCCTTTACTCCCTAAGTTAATCCAAGCGATTAACCACGCAAGTGAAATAGAAATTTCGGTCTCTTTTATACAACCTTCAGGGTTAGATTTGCTGTTTGACCCTATTCTTGATGCGCTCAAAAGTGGGGCATCATTAAAACTGCTCACTTCAGACTATTTAGCAATAACCCACCCAGTGGCACTAAGAAGGCTCATGATACTGGCCGAGCGTGGTGCACAATGCCGAATTTTTACCTGTGAAAACCAGCATAGTTTTCATATGAAATCCTATATATTTGTCAAAACAGAACAGGGAACCATTAGTGAGGGGTGCGCTTGGATTGGCTCAAATAACATCAGTAAAACCGCACTATTGCAGAGCTATGAGTGGGCATTACGCCATGATTTTGAGAAGCCGATTACCTCTCCTGCAGCACAAGAATTTACACATATTCGCGAGCAATTTTCGGCTATTTTTAAGCACAAGCAAAGTATTCTTCTCTCTCATCACTGGATCGATGAGTACGTATTACGCCACCAGCAACTTAAAGCACAACGTTCATTGTCACTATTTAATGACTCAGATAGTTATGTAGAGACACCCACACCTAACTCGATTCAAGTTTTGGCTTTATCAGCACTGAGTAAAAGCCGTCAGCAAGGCTATACACGAGGACTCGTTGTCTTAGCGACAGGGATGGGAAAAACATGGTTAGCCGCTTTTGATGCAAAGCAAGCACAAGCCAAACGAGTACTATTTGTTGCTCATAGAGAAGAGATCGTCACTCAAGCTGAAAGTACGTTTAGCAAATTGCTCCCAAATGTAAAAACAGGTTTATATAACGGTGATCAAAAAACCGTAGAAGCTGATTATCTTTTTGCATCGGTAGCCACTCTTGGCAAAAAAACACATTTAACACGCTTTGAAGTAAACCATTTTGATTACATTGTTGTTGATGAATTTCATCACGCCAGTGCTCGCAGCTACCGAGATTTATTGGCTTATTTTCAACCAAACTTTCTTTTAGGATTAACCGCAACACCAGAACGTTCTGATCAAGCCGACATTTTGTCGCTTTGCGATAACAATTTAGTGTTTGAGCGTAACTTGGTTCATGGTATTGATGAGAACATCCTAGTGCCATTCAATTACTTCGGGATTTACGACCAATTCGTAGATTATCAAGAAATTCCTTGGAGAAATGGTAAGTTTGATCCCACAACTTTGGATAGTGCATTTGCAACCAAACAGCGTGCCGGACATATATATCAGCATTGGCTAGACAGAAAACAGCAGAGAACCTTAGCATTTTGCGTTTCTAAACGTCATGCCGATTACATGGCTGAACATTTTTGCAAACAAGGCGTGCGCGCCTTAGCTGTATACAGTGACTCGAAAATACGCCGAAATGACGCCTTAAAGCAGTTAGATGAAGGAAGCATCGATATTCTGTTTTCTGTCGATCTATTCAATGAAGGAACCGATCTCCCTGCAATTGATACCATCTTGATGATCCGCCCTACTGAATCAAAAATCCTGTTTTTACAACAATTAGGGCGCGGCTTACGCCAATCTCCTAGCACTGGTAAAGAGCAATTAGTGGTCTTGGATTTCATTGGGAACCACACTTCGTTCTTAAATAGACCAGCCACCCTACTCAATGTCGGTTCACTAAAAGAAATCGCTGAAGCCCTCAATCATCAGTTGAATCTAGCGGCTGGTTGTTACGTAAATTTTGATCCGCACCTGATTGATTTTTGGCAAACGTTGGCGAAGAAAATCCGTTCAACTGCGGCTGAAGATTATCAAGATCTAAAACATCAATTAGCGCATCGCCCCACTGCTGCCGAGTTTTTCCATCATGGCTATGACCTTAGTAAAATTCGCCGACAGATGAAAAGTTGGTTTGCATTCGTCGCCGACCAAGAAGCAGATATATCGCTGGCTCAACGCCTGATGAAGTACGGTGATTTTTTACTCAAAGCAATAGAAGTCACCTCAATGACCAAATGCTTTAAAGCCGTGCTGCTTGAAGCACTATTAGAATTAGACGGCTTACGTATTCCACCTACATTGGGTGAATTAGCTATTCAAAGTCATAAAGTACTGTTACGCAGACCTGACCTTAGGCAGCGAGATCTCACTGATCAGGCAAAAAAATTTAAAGCGACAGATCAAGGATGGCTTAGTTATTGGAATCGGAACCCAGTTAAAGCGTTTACAAACTCAGATTCAACTGGCAATGCGTGGTTTAAGATTGAGGATGATCATTTTGTTCCAACTTTTGAAATAGACAGCGCCGATTTACCGCTACTGCATGACCTCATTCAAGAACTCGTCGATTTACGTTTTGCTGAATATATACAACGAGTTGCTAAACAAAAAGATTACACACAGTCGAAGTCCATTCAGACTACGGCTGAAATAATTCCTATACCGAGCGAAAACGGTACTCAATTACCTTTCTATCCAAACCTAAAAATTGCTTGTGGTCATTTCAAACAAGGCACTCATGATATTCAAGAACAGTATTTAGTACCGCATGGCTACGGCAAACTAGACCCAGAAAGGCACTTCATTGCGCCAGCCTCAGGTAATTCAATGAATGGCGGTAAAAATCCAATTGAAGATGGCGATTTATTACTGCTCGAGTGGGTAACAGCAAAGAGCGCAGGTTCAATTTCCAACCTCGTGATGGCCATCGAAACTCAAGATGAAACTGGCGATAACCACTACTTATTGCGCGTAGTACGCAAAATAGGCCCGAACCATTACGAACTCGAAGCACAAAACCCCGACTACGCGACAATGACAGCAACTAACACAATGCGAACTTTTGCTCGCTTAAAAAGCATTATCCGTTAACGAATTACTGTTGATCATATTCTTTTTCTAGTTGGTTTAAATTTTGTCGGGTAGAGCCACTTAGCTGCTAAAGGAAGCAAATGTAGGATCACCATGCGCGTAACGTGGTTGAGTACAATCAGCATAGGCTCAAGCCCTAAGTAAATAGCGGCGATGGTAATCGCTTCAATGCTACCGGGTACCCAAGACATTAATAGCACCACAAAACTTTGTTCCAATAGCAGACTAAAACCGAAGGCAAATAACAGGGTTACGCCTAAGCTTAATGCGGTCACAATGATCCCAGAACGAGTGTGAATTAAAAATTCTCTACCGGTTATATCTTTTAGGCGAATGCCCAATAATGCACCAAGGGCTGAAGTGGCGGCAAAAACGAGCACTTGCGGTATTGCTAAGTGTGCCTCGCTCAACATGCTATTAGCGATGATCGCCGTAACCATTCCAGTCACCATATAAGGGGCTGGGATGCCGATTTTCTCCAACATGCCTCCACATACCCACGCCAACAGCGCTACCGCCAATAACCAATACGAGACAGCGTCAAAAGTAAGTTGTAAGGCTTTGGGCTCGGCGTCAGAGGCGATAATACCCGCCAGAATAATTAAAGCGACTAAACGAATAGTATGAGTAAAAATAACTTTGCTTGATGGGATTGGCTGCGCTTCATTGAGCGCTAATACTGCGGCCATGGCTCCGGGTACTGAACCTAGCAGGCTGTCCATTTTCGACCATTGCTCTTTTTTATGCAGCCATAAGTAAGAGACACTGACTTGACCAAACATACAGGTTACCAAACCAACGAGCATCAAAGGCGGCAAGTTAATGGAGGTAATATCACTGGGTACAAGCAGCCCAACGCTAATTCCTAATACTAGCTGTATAAAAGTCAGCGTGTGAGGTGGCAAAGCAAGTGAAAGCTTACATTGGTTAGCCACTAGCAAAATGATTACCGGGCCAAACATGGCCCCTAATGGAATTTTCAACCAAGAAAATAGCACCGAAGCACACAACGATAGTGTGAGGGTCTTTATCATTTCACTGCCTTTTAAATGAAACTGAATGAGTAAATAACACTGTATCTGATTAGGGAAATTTGCATAGCGAATCGTATTGATTATGTGTGATATGTAGACGGTGAAATAGTGCCTGTAACCGTCAGCAAGTGCTCAGAAATAAAGAGTATTTTAACAAACTGGATAAGCAGCTATTAAGGCGTGTTTGGTAGAAGTAGGCCCTCACGAAGAGGGCCTTAATATAGATATTAACCTAGCAGCTTATAATAAGTCGAAGCGGTCAGCGTTCATCACTTTGCTCCACGCAGCGACAAAGTCTTTGACGAACTTCTCTTTGTTATCATTTTGCGCGTAAATTTCAGCGTATGAACGCAAGATGGAATTAGAGCCAAAGACTAAGTCAACACGGGTCGCGGTCCATTTCACCTCGCCAGTACTACGCTCGCAAATCTCGTACAGGTTACGGCCCTTCGGTTTCCAGGTGTAACGCATGTCGGTGAGGTTAACGAAGAAGTCGTTGCTCAAAACACCAAGCTTATCAGTAAATACACCATGTGTACTGCCACCGTAGTTGGTGCCGAGCATACGCATACCACCAAGCAGTACTGTCATTTCTGGCGCGGTAAGGCGCATTAATTGAGCTCGGTCGAGTAACATCTCTTCTGGGTTTACAGCGTAATCTTGCTTCAACCAATTCCGGAAACCATCGGCAAGCGGTTCAAGCACATCAAACGATTCAACATCAGTTTGATCAAGTGTGGCATCACCACGCCCCGGCGCAAAAGGTACGTTAACATCGACACCCGCAGCCTTGGCTGCCATTTCAACGCCAACATTACCAGCCAGCACAATAGTATCAGCGACACTAATACCGGCTTCTGTAGCTATGCCTTGCAGCACAGTCAGCACTTTGCTGAGCCTTTCTGGCTCGTTCCCTTGCCAATCTTTTTGTGGAGCCAAGCGGATACGCGCACCATTAGCCCCACCACGTTTATCTGAGCCGCGGAAAGTACGAGCGCTGTCCCAAGCAGTGCTCACTAAGTCACTGATACTCAAACCACTAGCCACAATTCTGGCTTTAACTGCATCGATATCGTAATTGCTGTTGCCTGTTGGCACTGGATCTTGCCAAATGAGATCTTCTTGCGGCACATCTGGGCCAAAGTAGCGCGTTTTTGGCCCCATATCACGGTGAGTCAATTTGAACCAAGCGCGAGCAAACATATCATCGAAATACGCAGGGTCTTTGTAAAAACGTTCGGCGATCTTGCGGTATTCCGGATCCATCTTCAGCGCCATATCCGCATCGGTCATGATCGGGTTATAACGGATAGTTGGGTCTTCAACATCAACCGGTTTATCTTCCTCTTTAATGTCAATCGGTTCCCATTGCCACGCACCGGCTGGACTTTTTTTCAGTTGCCAATCGTAAGTAAACAATAAATAGAAGTAGCCGTTATCCCATTGCGTTGGATTAGTTGTCCACGCCCCTTCAATACCACTGGTCACGGTATTACGGCCAATGCCACGCTGCACATGGTTGTTCCAACCTAAACCTTGTTCTTCAAGCTCAGCCCCTTCTGGTTCAGCTCCGAGGTTAGCGGCATCACCATTACCATGTGCTTTACCCACGGTATGTCCACCAGCTGTTAATGCCACTGTTTCTTCATCGTTCATGGCCATCCGAGCAAACGTCACACGCATGTCCTGAGCGGTTTTGAGTGGGTCAGGATTACCATCAACCCCTTCTGGGTTAACGTAAATAAGGCCCATCATCACTGCGGCAAGTGGGTTTTCTAAATCACGTTGGCCCGAATAACGACTATCTTTTGAACCACTGGGCGCAAGCCACTCTTTTTCAGATCCCCAATAGGTGTCTTTTTCTGGGTGCCAAATATCTTCGCGACCAAACGCAAAACCAAATGTGTTAAGCCCCATAGACTCATACGCTATCGTTCCTGCCAAAAGAATTAAATCAGCCCAGCTAATTTTGTTGCCATATTTTTGTTTTATTGGCCATAGCAAACGACGAGCTTTATCTAGGTTTGCGTTATCAGGCCAAGAATTAAGTGGAGCAAAACGCTGGCTGCCAGTACCGCCGCCTCCGCGGCCATCGGCAATACGATATGTCCCCGCAGAGTGCCACGCCATGCGGATCATCAAGCCACCATAGTGTCCCCAGTCTGCGGGCCACCATTCTTGGCTGTCGGTCATCAGTGCTTTCAGATCATTTTTCAATCCATCAACATCAAGCTTTTTCAGCGCTTCACGGTAGTTGAAATCTGCACCCATAGGGTTAGTTTTATGGTCGTGTTGATGCAGGATGTCGAGATTAAGTGCCTTCGGCCACCAGTCCATATTGGATAAATCAGCAGAGGTAGCGCCCCCGTGCATGACTGGGCATTTACCACCAGCTCCCATAGCTTTATTCTCCATTCTTTTCTCCTTGCTTCGCATTACTGCGGCTGACACTGTATGAATTAAACAATAAGCACGCACAAAAAATGTTTTATTTCTCATTGCATTAGGCTTAAAGCAATAAACGTGGAACAACCTTATATCAATGCGATCGCTCAGCGAGGCGAATACTGTCATTCATTAATTGGAATCAACAGGGATACCATCTTGCTTTCAACAAAAGCATGTTTAGTTGTTTGCTGCGTTGGTTATAGACTAGGCAAGATAGGAATAAAGCACTAACTCAATGTAGCTATTAGTTTGATAGGCAAATCCTTTTTATTCTAAAACAAGAGAGGATCTACACTGAAAGCCTCACTTTTTAAGTGTTTTAACAATAAAAAATATTTTCATATCAGAGATATTACTCAAAAATAGCTAGCGTAATACGCTGGAATTAACGCCAAGCACGTCACCAAGCCATTGAACTTGATGATCTGAATGGTCATAAATATCATCTCCAGATACCGGATGAATCAGTACACTTAACCCTTCGCGGTGCTCATCTAACCATTCAATAAAGCCATCACTATTGTCTGAAAAATGCAGCTCAAACATAGGTTTTAGATGAGGGCCGACCAACATTGGCACTAATGGAAACATCGCGCGAATATCCTGACGTTGTTGGGCAATTTTTCGCTGCAATTGCTGAGCTTTATCTTTTTGTGCTAAATCGAAATAAACATGGGCATGAAACATATTGAATTCCTCTCATTTTTTTGCAGTTTACCGCTAAATAAGCGATGAGAGATCTCAATAAATTTGCTGAAGACTTTCAGTTAATTTGAACATCGAAGTGAAATACGCTCCTTAAGCCACTCAACAAAAATATGGACACTATGGTTTTGAGTGTGAGAAAGCAAAAAGTACCCTGCATTCGCAGCAATAGGCTCAAAGGGTGTTACAAGACGTTGTTGTGTCAGTTCTTGATCAATCAATGCCATTCTAGCCATCGCAACTCCAACTCCGGCTTCTGCGGCCGACATCGCCATATCTGTACGATTGAAAAAATGACCTTGTTGAGTTGCTATGTCTACCCCCATTTCTGACGCCCAATAAAGCCATTCGTAATCTCGCGACGCATTTGCCCACGGCATCGCATCATGCAGTAGCACGACACTATCCCAGCTTTCTTGCTGATAATGGCGATGCTGTAATTGTGGATGATCTTGCAGGTAGGCTGCGCTCATCACTGGTAGCAGGTACTCTTCAAATAGCAGTTCCGCGTTCATTTTTTTGTAGGGCAATGGCCCGTAATCAATCGCTAAGTCGTAGTCTCGTCGGTCACTGTCTACCAGCGCTCCCTCAGCGAATATTTGAATTTGAATATCTGGATGTTTTCTATGGAAGTTTTCTAGACGAGGTACAAGCCATTTAAATGCAAATGATGGGGTTGACTTCAGTTTGATTTCGTTAATATTTCGACTTTGATTAAGAGAGGCAATAGTACTTTCAATATCTTGAATATTCTGCTCCACCACTCTAGCAAGAGTTCGTCCCTCGTCAGTTAAGCGAATGCCACGAGAATGCCGTTCAAATAGTTTAAAACCGATCTGCTGCTCTAACTGGAGAAGCTGCTGACTAATAGCTCCTGTCGTTAAATGTAAACTCTTTGCTGCTTCACTAAAACTGCTGTATTGCGCCACTTTCACAAATGTCGACAATATGGATAAGGTATTACCTTTCATCGCTCTTGCTTATAGATATTCTAAACACTGGTGATAATTTATATCGATTGTTAATAAAAGGTAAAGCAATAAAACTACGTGCAACAACTATCTTAGGAGCAAGCAATGGATGTGATCGTATTAGGCAGTGGTGTGGTAGGGCTCACCAGTGCATGGTATCTATCTCAAGCAGGTCATCAGGTCACTGTCATTGATCGCCAAGCAAAAAGTGCAGAGGAAACCAGCTTTGCCAATGCAGGACAAATATCTTATGGCTACTCCTCACCTTGGGCTGCACCGGGTATTCCTCAAAAAGCGTTGAAATGGTTGTTTGAAGAACACGCTCCATTAAAAATAAAGCCATCCGTAGACCCTAAATTATTATCCTGGATGGGTAAGATGCTTTTAAACTGCCAGTTGGATCGCTACAACACCAACAAAGCACGTATGCTCGCTATCGCAAATTACAGTCGCCTTTGCTTGGCCGAACTCAATAAAAATCACCACATCCAATATCAAGGTCGCCAGCAAGGTACTTTGCAAGTTTTTAGAACCGATAAACAGTTACAAGCAATAACGAAAGACATCAAGTTGCTCGAAGAAAGTGGCATTCGCTACCAGTTATTAGATGTAAACGGTTGCATCAAACAAGAGCCGGGATTGGCTCCGATAAGCAATAAACTGCGTGGTGGGTTATACCTGCCAGATGACGAAACAGGAGACTGCTATCTGTTTTGCCAACAACTCACCGAGCTTGCGAAAAATAATGGCGTGCAATTCCAGTTTAATACCCATATTGAACGACTCAATATAGAAGGCAAAAAGATCACTGGTGTCCAAACCGATAAAGGCGAACTAAAAGCTGATCGTTATGTTGTAGCAATGGGCAGCTACTCGACTGAGTTACTCTCACCGTTAGGCATTCATCTTCCGGTTTATCCGGTCAAAGGCTATTCATTGACTGTTCCCATCATTAATGAAGCGCTTTCACCGCGCTCAACAGTGATGGACGAGACCTATAAAGTGGCGATGACACGTTTTGATGACCGTATACGTGTCGCTGGTACCGCAGAATTGGCTGGGTTTGACCCTGCGCTTCCCGCAGCTCGCAAAGCGACAATTGAAATGGTCATTCGTGATATTTTCCCTCAAGGCGGTGATCTCGCTCGTGCTGAATTCTGGACCGGATTTAGACCTATGACTCCGGATGGCACACCAATCATTGGTAAAACACCGTTTGATAATCTCTACACCAATACTGGCCATGGAACGCTCGGTTGGACCATGGCGTGTGGCTCCGGACAATTATTGGCTGACATTATGAGCAACAAAGAATGTCATTTAGAGACCATTGATCTGAACATGTCGCGCTACACTCAACATTAACAGCATAAAACTCCAACCTTTCATTAAATACCAGCCAAAGAGCCCACCCATATAATTATTCACCCTAAAGGATTTACTTCTCATCCTTTAGGGTGAAAAGCCTCAATACGCTGAAATTTTAGCTAACTCTAATAAACCTATCTAATTTTCATCCTATTAATAGCGTTTTGTGTTCATTGTCACGCTACTGATTATTTACAGATAAATAAATTAACAATTGAGTTACAAAAAGATTAATATGTCGTTCACAAAAACAAACACAACATCACTAAAACTACTAATAACAGGGAAATGCTTATGCAGTCATTTGTTGATTTTTTGAATGGGATAATCTGGAGTCCGGCATTAATTTATTTATGTCTTGGCGCAGGTTTGTTCTACTCGATTGTGACCCGATTTGTTCAGGTTCGTCACTTTTTTGAAATGTGGCGTCTACTTCTTTCCGGTAAAAGTTCGACTAAAGGCATTTCGTCTTTCCAAGCGTTAGCCGTTTCCCTTTCAGGTCGTGTAGGTACTGGTAATATCGCCGGTGTCGCTGCCGCTATCGGTTTTGGTGGCCCTGGTGCCGTGTTCTGGATGTGGGTGGTCGCATTTTTTGGCGCAGCAACGGCTTATGCAGAATCAACACTTGCGCAGATCTACAAAGAAGAAGATGAAGGCGAGTTCCGTGGTGGACCAGCTTACTACATCGAAAAAGCAATGGGGCAAAAATGGTATGCATGGATTTTCGCTATCTCAACCATTTTCGCCTGTGGTGTACTGCTTCCCGGCGTACAATCAAACAGTATTGGTAATGCAGTAGAAGCCGCATTTGGACCAGGCCCTATTATTGAAACGGCAATCGGTACTTTCACTTTTGCTAAAATCTTTACTGGCACCGTTGTTTCAATCATTTTGGCATTTATCATTTTCGGCGGCGTAAAACGTATTGCAAGCTTTACCCAGTTTGTGGTGCCATTTATGGCATTGGCTTACATCATCACAGCATTTGTTATCATCTTGCTTAATATTGGTGAAGTGCCAAGAATCTTCGCAATGATCGTTGGTGATGCGTTCACACCAATGGCAGGCGTAGGCGCGGCAATTGGCTGGGGTGTAAAACGTGGTGTTTATTCAAACGAAGCTGGCCAAGGTACTGGCCCTCACGCAGCTGCGGCAGCAAGCGTTGATCACCCAGCTCAACAAGGCTTAGTTCAAGCATTCTCTATTTACATCGATACCTTATTGGTCTGTTCTGCTACCGCATTTATGATTCTTATCACTGGTGCTTACAACGTTCATGGTGGTGCAGAAGGCGTATTTTTAATTCAAAACCTAGCAGCCGATATCAGTGCCAACGGTCCGGTATTTACTCAAATGGCGATTGAAAGTGCACTTCCTGGTGTTGGTAAACCGTTTGTGGCATTTGCATTGTTCTTCTTTGCTTTCACAACTATCTTGGCTTACTACTACATCGCAGAAACGAACATTGCTTACATTCGTCGTACCTTCAAAGTTAACGGTTTGATGTTTGTACTCAAGGTCGTGATCATCGCTACGGTATTCTACGGCACGGTTAAAACCGCAAACTTAGCTTGGGCAATGGGTGATGTCGGTGTTGGCGTAATGGCGTGGCTGAATATCGTCGGAATCCTCATTATCTTCTTTATGGCTAAACCGGCGATGGCAGCACTAAGAGATTATGAAGAACAACAAAAACAAGGTGTAGAGGAATTCATTTTCAACCCAGTGAAGTTAGGCATCAAAGGGGCGACATACTGGGAAGGAAAATACAAGCGTAAGACAGGTAAAGCACCCACAGCAGAAGAAGAAGAGAGTTCAACCGTTCTTGAACAACCTTCAGCGTAAATAAAAAATAAGAAAGGCAGTGGAAACTAAAAGGGGTTAGCCGAAGCTAACCCCTTTTTTTATTTTGTATTTTAATTACGCTGCAATTTCTTGTGTAGCAACAACAGGCTCAGACGCTTTCTTCTCACCGATTGGCAAAATAACACGACCATATTCGTTGTTTAACACTTGTGCCATAGCGAAATAGATAGCACTAGCACCGCAGAAGATACCTTCAAAACCAGCAATCGTACCAATCAGTTCACTACCCGTGAAATCACGAGCAGCTAATAGAGCAAACAAAATGGTTAGTGAACCAAATACAACTTGCTTAGCGCGTGGGTAACACAGTGAACCAATGAACATGAAACCAGTGAAGATACCCCAAAGAGCTAGGTACCAACCCATAAAGTTTGCAGGACTTGCAGGTAAGCCCATATATGGCATTACGATCAAGCCAACAAGCGTTAGCCAGAACAAACCATACGAAGTGAATGCCGTGGTACCAAACGTATCACCACGTTTAAAGCACATGATACCCACGATAACTTGGCTTAAACCGCCGTAAAAAATACCCATTGCTAGAATCATAGAATCTATAGGGAAAAAGCCTGCATTATGGATATTAAGCAGGATAGTCGTCATGCCAAAACCCATTAGGCCTAGCGGCGCTGGATTGGCCAATTTAGTAGACATTCGCGAGTACCTTAAAAAAAGTTGATAAAAATTACGCGCGGATTTTAGTGGAGGCAACACAAAAATGGAAAGAACATTAACGGAAATTAAGATTCCATTTTTAGCGATCAAATTGTTTAAAAAGCAAACAGCACGACCTTGGAAGATCATGCTGTTGATTTAACACATAAACTATATATTTGAGGTAAGCCAACACCGTAGCTGCTTCAAATAGAAAAGAGATAAATGAAAAGTTACTGGCAGTTCACTTCATCCCAAAACCAATTACTTTGCGTTGGTGTTTCCCACACTCCCGGATTATTTTTCGCGACAAAGCACTTTCCATTGTGCGTAACCTTATCTCCAGTTTTCGCTTGGGTTACTCCCGCTTGCCATACAGAGAAATCTGAACTTGGCGGTGTAGGCTCAGGTTGGATATTCATACTGGCATGAGCTTGTGCCGCGATCACACAGCTTAATGCTAGAGGCAGATGTTTGAGTGCAAACATGTCTAATCTCCGTATTTAACAATACAATATACAAGGAATAACTAGACACATAGTGAATCATATAGAAAAAACGCAGAGTGAAGCCCATTCATTCTGCGACGCAAAGTTTATAAATAAATACTGTTACACAGCGAGTATCACAAAAACTGTTACCTTGGCTCAAAACAAAACGGGAGCATCTTCCCCCGTTTGATTTCGCTGTTATTGGTTTGCTGTTACCGATTCTAAAGCTTGCAAAGATTGCTGTTTAGAGAGCAATAAGTAAATGGCAAACTGAGCGACAATCGCCACCAGCACAATTACAGGTGAAGCCATTACCCCTGCGACAAGAAAGCTTGTTAGAGCGATAGCACCATTAAGTAACGCATAAGGCAACTGCGTTCTAAAGTGCTCGTATTGCTCACAGCCTGCACCAGTCGAAGACAAAATAGTGGTCTCTGAAATTGGAGAGCAGTGATCACCGAACAAACCACCAGATAGCACCGCGCCAATACAAACCAACAATGGTGCATCAATGGCAATCGCGGTTGGAATCACCAAAGGCATCATAATAGCGAACGTCCCCCACGATGACCCCGTTGCGAAAGAGATAATACCTGCCAGTAAAAATGCTACAGCAGGCAATAACCAGTATGGGAAACCTGCTTGTGCTTGCTCTGCAATATACGCTGCTGCGCCAAGTTCCTTACCAACCGAACTCAATGACCAAGCCAGCACCAAGATTACCGCCACCGACATCATGTTCGACATCCCTTTTAGGTAAACCTGAATGCCATCTGAAAGCTTTCTCACACCGTAAAATGCCATCAAACTGATCAAGGTAATCGCAGCAAAGAAATACGCCGAAGAAAGTGCTGCGCGGAAGGTTGACCCTGCTACTTTTTGAAATGGAAACCCATGAGGAACCAATATCGAACAAAGCACCACGAACATAACGAGCAGCGGTGCCCATAAAAAACTTGTTTTTGCATTTTTATGCTCAAAAACGTTCAGTGAATCTTGCGCTTTTCCAAAATCAGAGCCTTGTTCTGTAAGCTGCTCTGCTTTCGCCATTGGTCCAAAATCCAGTTTGAAGAAAGAGACAATTGGCACAATCGCGATCGCCAAAAAGGCATAAAACTGATAAGGAATTACACCAATAAAGGCATCCCAATCACTGAGACCTACATCCAGTGCTGCGAACTCTTTCTGAATCAACCCCATGATATACACCCCCCAACCGATGAAGGGGATCAAAATAGCCACAGGAGATGAAGTGGAATCGATAATAAAGGCAAGCTTCTGGCGAGAAACTTTCAGTTTATCAAAAAGAGGACGAAAGACAGGGCCAACAATCAGCGGTGTACCAAGGTCTGAAAAGAAAATAATAACGCCGCCTAACCAAGAAGATAGCTGTGCTTGACACTTACTGGTAACCCATTGGGTGACCTTTTTAGCGAACGCCACACCACCGCCAGATTTCTCCATTAGGGCAACAAAGCCACCAATGAAGACCAAGAGAAGGATGACACCCGCGTTGTAGTTGTCTGTCAGCTGCGGCAACAGGTAACTTTTCATTAGTGCGCTAAACGAATCGAGCGGACCTTTGTCGATGAATGTGCCTTCAAGCATAGCCACACCACTGACGACACCGGCAAAAAGACCGACGACAACGTTTCTTGTGGTTAGCGCGAGGACTAACGTAATAATGATGGGGATAAGGGAGGTAACTTCTGCCTGTTCCATAGCAATACCAATTTTAATATTTAAACACTAAAAGTGAATATACATTCAACAATCTCGCATGTATATATTTTCCAATAAAAAAGTTTAGACCTACATTCACACTTTTCAGGCATAAAAAAACCAGCCCGAAGGCTGGCTTTCAATTTGGTGTATCTAATGAGAAATTATTCCCACTCGATAGTTGCTGGTGGTTTACCTGAAATATCATAAACCACGCGAGAAATACCATTCACTTCATTAATAATGCGGTTAGAAACTTTACCTAAGAAATCGTAAGGTAAATGTGCCCAATGCGCTGTCATGAAATCAATCGTTTCTACCGCGCGCAGCGATACAACCCAATCGTATTTACGTCCATCGCCCATTACACCTACAGAACGAACTGGTAGGAAAACAGTGAACGCTTGAGATACTTTGTTGTATAGGTCAGCAGCGTGTAGTTCTTCAATGAAGATAGCGTCTGCGCGGCGCAGTAGATCACAGTACTCTTTTTTAATTTCGCCAAGAACGCGAACACCAAGGCCAGGACCTGGGAATGGGTGACGGTAAAGCATATTATAAGGAAGACCTAGTTCTAAGCCGATCTTACGGACTTCATCTTTAAATAGCTCACGTAGTGGCTCAACCAAGCCCATTTCCATATCATCCGGCAAACCGCCTACGTTATGGTGAGATTTGATCACATGTGCTTTACCTGTTTTCGACGCTGCAGATTCGATTACATCTGGGTAAATCGTGCCTTGCGCTAGCCATTTTGCATTTTTCAGCTTTTTCGATTCTTCATCAAAGATATCAACAAAGACGTGACCAATAATTTTGCGCTTCGCTTCAGGATCAGACTCACCTTTTAGCGCGTCAAGGAAGCGTTGTTCCGCATTAACATGAATAATGTTTAGGCCAAATTTGTTGCCAAACATATCCATCACTTGCTCTGCTTCGTTTAAGCGCAACAAGCCGTTATCAACAAATACACACGTTAGCTTGTCACCAATTGCGCGGTGTGCAAGCATCGCAACAACCGAAGAATCCACACCACCAGACAGGCCAAGAATCACTTCATCGTCACCCACTTGCTCTTTAATACGAGCAACCGCATCTTCGATGATAGATTCAGCAGTCCATAAACGCTCACAACCACATACGTTCAGTACGAAGTTTTCTAGCATTTTCAGACCATTTTTGGTGTGCGTTACTTCTGGGTGAAATTGCACGCCGTAGTATTTTTTCTCTTCATTTGCCATCGCCGCATAAGGACAAGTATCCGTTTGGGCAATTTTGGTAAAGTCGGCAGGGATCTCTACCACTTTATCGCCGTGACTCATCCAAACATCTTGAGTGGCTTCAAGGCCAGCAAACAGTGCAGAGTCACCGGTGACTTGAACGGCAGCATAACCAAATTCACGTTCATCAGAGCTCGCGACTTTACCGCCTAATTGCTCAGCCATGGTCTGCATGCCGTAGCACACACCAAAGACAGGAACGCCAGAGTCAAATACGTATTGAGGCGCACGTGGAGAATTAGCTTCAGTTACACTTTCAGGGCCACCAGAAAGAATGATACCGTCTGGGTTGAATTCACGAATATCCGCTTCTTCTACATCCCAACTCCACAGTTCACAGTAAACACCGATTTCACGAACACGGCGAGCCACTAGTTGAGTATATTGAGAACCGAAGTCCAAGATCAGAATACGTTGGTCATGAATATTTTTAGTCATTTTGGGCAGTCTTATCGTTCACCTCAGCTAAGGATAATCTAAGTCATTCACGCCGACTTTCGATGCTACAATCAGCGTGAAAATCTAACACTTGTTGATTTTCTTACCCTGAGCTGTGGTTATAGGTTATGAAAACGAGGCGAGTGTACCCGCCTCTCATCAATGCTTCAAGGAAAAAGCAAACGTTTACGTCTGGTTAATTACTCTTTAATCAGAGATTAACCACGGCGGTAGTTTGGTGCTTCCTTAGTAATTTGAACGTCGTGTACGTGAGATTCAGCCATGCCCGCACCAGAGATACGTACAAATTCAGCTTTAGTGCGCATTTCTTCGATTGTCGCAGAGCCAGTTAGCCCCATGCTTGAACGTAAACCACCCATTTGCTGATGAACGATTTCTTTTAAGCGACCTTTGTAAGCGATGCGACCTTCAATACCTTCAGGTACTAGCTTGTCTGCTGCATTATCTGATTGGAAATAACGATCTGATGAACCTTGAGACATCGCACCAAGAGAACCCATTCCACGGTATGCTTTGTATGAACGGCCGTTATATAGAATCACTTCGCCCGGCGCTTCTTCAGTACCCGCAAACATTGAGCCAACCATGACACAAGATGCACCAGCAGCAATCGCTTTACAGATATCGCCAGAGAAACGGATGCCGCCATCAGCAATCACAGGAATACCATACGCATTTGCAACTTCGGCTGCATCTGAAATAGCGGTAATTTGAGGAACACCAACGCCAGTAACGATACGAGTGGTACAAATAGAACCAGGACCAATACCGACTTTTACCGCGCTGACACCCGCTTCGATAAGCGCTTTAGCACCTGCACCTGTTGCCACGTTACCACCGATAATATCAAGTTCAGGATAAGCTGCGCGAGTTTCACGAATACGGTTCAATACACCTTCAGAATGACCATGAGATGAATCAATAAGAAGTACATCCACGCCCGCTTCAACCAATGCTTTTACGCGCTCTTCATTACCCGCACCAGCACCAACAGCGGCACCAACACGCAGGCGGCCTTGCTCGTCTTTACATGCATGAGGTTTACGTTCAGCTTTGTGGAAATCTTTTGCTGTGATCATACCTGTCAATTTGAATTGATCATTCACCACCAGTACTTTTTCAACACGCGCTTTATGCATACGTTCTTGTACTTCTTGGCGTGACGCCCCTTCTTTTACCGTCGCTAAGCGCTCTTTTGGCGTCATCACAGCTTCAACTTTTTTCGTTAAATCAGTAACGAAACGAACGTCACGGCCAGTAATGATACCAACCAGTTCATTGTTATCACTCACTACAGGGAAACCAGCAAAACCGTGTTTCTCAGTTAAATCCATGACATCTTGAATCGTAGCATCTGGGCGAACTGTTACAGGAGCTGTCACCACACCCGCTTCGAAGATCTTAACAAGACGAACTTGCTCTGCTTGTTGTTCGATAGACATGTTTTTATGGATAAAACCAATACCACCCTCTTGTGCAAGAGCGATCGCTAGGCGAGCTTCTGTCACTGTATCCATTGATGCAGAAATCATTGGGATGTTCAGTGCAATGTTTTTGGTCAGCTGAGTACGAAGATCGGCTGTGTTTGGGAGAACGGTGGAGTGTGCTGGCACGAGAAGTACGTCGTCGAATGTCAGCGCTTCTTTGGCAATTCTTAGCATTTGCAATATCTCACAATTAAGAGGAGTGAATAAAAGGTCAATCCAAGTTGTTTCATTCAACCTAATTAATCATTAAAAAGGAAAAGTGATTTGGATTTGATATTGCGGACGGATTATACGCCCGAGGCAATCGCTTGACCACTCATTTTTTTATTTTTTATTTGCATTTCACGTCTTGATATGTATTATCTTTCCGCTAATTTCCATACCTTCGTCTAGGGGATTAGCCTTGTCTTCTCTGGCCAACGAAAATATCTACACTGTCTCTCGTCTAAATGCTGAAGTTAGACTACTTCTTGAAAATGAAATGGGAATTGTATGGCTGGTTGGTGAAATATCTAACTTCTCCTCTCCAGTTTCTGGCCACTGGTATTTATCACTCAAAGACTCCCGTGCCCAAGTTAAATGTGCCATGTTTAAGGGCAGCAATCGCTTTGTCTCTTTCAAGCCTAAAAATGGTCAGCAAGTTTTAGTTAAAGCACGCCTTTCCCTGTATGAACCTAGAGGTGACTACCAGATCATCATCGAAAGTATGCAGCCAGAAGGAGACGGTCGTCTTCAGCAAGAATTTGAAAAACTGAAAATGCAATTGGCCGCCGAAGGTCTGTTTGCTCAATCCAATAAACGTCCGTTACCGGAAAATCCAAAATGCGTAGGCGTCATCACATCTAAAACTGGGGCGGCTTTATTCGATATTCTTGATGTACTCAAGCGTCGCGATCCCAGCTTACCAGTGATTGTCTACCCCACCATGGTGCAAGGTGAACAAGCCGCGATACAGATTGCACAAGCCATCGGCAGAGCTAATGCGAGAGCAGAATGTGATGTATTGATTATGGGAAGAGGCGGCGGTTCATTGGAAGACTTATGGTGTTTTAACCATGAGATCGTAGCACGCACTATCGCTGCTAGTGAGATTCCGATTATTAGTGCTATAGGCCATGAAATTGATATTACAATTGCCGATTTCGTTGCTGATGTTCGAGCACCAACTCCTTCTGCGGCAGCAGAATTGGTCAGCCGTGATAATAGCCATAAGCAACAAACATTTACTAACTATCAGCACAAGCTACGTAGTGCAATACGCCACTACATAAGCCAGCAACAGCAACAAGTAAATGCTCTTAATTACGCATTACAAAAGCAGCACCCTAATTACCGCTTACAACGTCAAACACAGCTGCTTGATGAAACACAAATGCGCCTTCAACGTGCTATGAGCTCTTTTATCACTAGTAAGCGACAACATGTAAATGAGCAATTTCATCAATTACAACTGAACTCTCCTGTTCAAAAGCTTGCTCAACAGCAACATAGATTGGCGAAAACTGAACAAAAGCTGCTTGATGTGATGGATAGAAAGCTGTTAACCACTCGCCATAAGCTTGCGCTAGCCGCTGAAAAATTAGATACGGTTAGCCCATTAGCCACCTTAAAACGTGGTTATTCTATTACTCAAGATCAGCACGGTAAGGTTATCAGCCAACCTTCAGATGTAAAAACGGGCGATCAACTGATCACCCGTCTTGCCGATGGCGAAATTCATTCTACCGTGAACTGATGTCCGAAACAGTACAAACCGCCTAATCTTGTGGCTTGAACTCAAATCGAATTTTCGATTTCGATTTGAGTTCATTGCACTGATTACAGAAATAATTAGCCGCCCCACACGCTTGTAGCTTTTCTAACTCTGATTCACAGCTAGGGCAAAAACCTACTTTATTGAAATGTTTTTCACACTCACTACAGTGATAACGACCATCCCATTCTAAGGGCTTTGTGCAGCAAGGGCACAGGTTCTCATTCATATCAAAATCCACTTAAATAATGTATTCGTAAACTATGCTCCAAGATAGCGTCATTGTCGACATTGATCCTCATCACAATACTTTAATCAATGTGTATATCCTCTTTCGAATGGCACTATGATCACTAAAAGATCTCAGCCTGATCATTTGCTTTATCTACTCTGATCAGCGATCTCCCCTCAAAAGAACATTTATATAACCACACACCGAAAGCATAAGTTACATATCCTGCATTTGGATTTTTAGCGATATAAAATATCGTTATTTGTTTTTATACTCACCATGTAAAGAACTAATGAAAATGATCTTTCACTCTACACGACTCAGTAAGCACTGCTTAAAAATCACTCTCAGTACTATTCTCTGGACGCTTTTCATTTAAGTGAAGTGTATTCGTTCTACTACAGATAAAAAAATACCCAAGCCTTGGCTTGGGTATTTTTTTATCTAATAAAGGGTTACTTAGTACGACCTTTCATCATCGTCATAAGGCGTTTGCGCTTGCGCTCTTGAGACAAGGTTAACTTATTAGTCTTACCCTCAAATGGGTTGTCGCTGCTTTGGAAGTGAATACGAATTGGCGTACCCATAATTTCCAACGATTTACGGTAATAATTCATTAAATAACGTTTGTATGAATCTGGTAGTTCGTTAACCAAGTTACCATGTACCACAACGATTGGCGGGTTATAGCCGCCAGCATGTGCATATTTCAGTTTTACGCGGCGACTACGTATCATTGGCGGTTGGTGATCATCCGTTGCCATTTTCAATATCCGCGTCAGTACAGAAGTGCCAACACGAGTTGTCGCAGATTTGTACGCTTCTTGCACTGATTCAAATAAGTGACCCACACCAGTGCCATGCAGCGCGGAAATAAAGTGGATACGAGCAAAATCGACGAAACCTAGACGACGATCCAGCTCTTTCTTTACACGCTCTTTTACGTCGTTATCAAGGCCATCCCACTTATTGACAGCAAGAACAATTGAACGACCCGCATTCAGTGCAAAACCAAGTAAACTTAAGTCTTGGTCTGAGATATTTTCACGTGCATCGATAACCAATAGAACAACGTTTGCATCTTCGACAGCTTTCAGTGTTTTAACTACCGAGAATTTTTCTACCGTTTCATTAATGCGAGTACGGCGACGAACACCTGCGGTATCAATCAATACATATTCACGCTCATCACGCATCATTGGGATGTAGATTGAATCGCGAGTGGTTCCTGGCATATCGTAAACCACGACACGCTCTTCACCAAGAATACGGTTAATCAATGTTGATTTACCGACATTAGGACGACCAATGATCGCAAGCTTAATCGGTTGATCTTGAAGACGCTTAAACTCTTCTTCCGCTTCTTCTTCCGTGTAATCAAGCTTTTCTTCAACATCTTCAAAGTCAGTGAGATCTTCGATATCACCTTTCGCCAGTTCAATCATCTCTTCTGCGAAAGGATTCAACGCACGATCAATCAAAATACCAACCCCACGCCCATGTGCAGCGGCGATCTGATACATCTGATCAACGCCCAATTTCCAGAATTCAGCACATGCAGCATCAGCATCAATACCATCTACTTTGTTCACGACAAGGATGGCACGTTTCTCAATTTTACGCAGATGTTGTGCAATAACTTCATCAGACGCTGTCAGACCTGCGCGGCCATCAACCATAAATAGCACGACATCGGCTTCGTCAATGGCAGCTAATGATTGCTGTGCCATTTTGGTCTCAACACCTTCTTCACTGCCATCAATACCACCGGTATCAATAACGATAAATTCGTGTTCACCTAATTTCGCTTGGCCATATTTACGGTCACGCGTTAAACCAGGGAAATCCGCTACTAACGCATCACGAGTGCGAGTTAATCGGTTAAACAGCGTAGATTTACCGACATTCGGACGCCCAACAAGAGCAACAACAGGAACCATAACAACCTCTACAAATATATTCACTTATGTAGTTATAGGTAAACACTTGCTAGCAAGCGCGAAATTTTTACCTATAACCACATCACTTTATTTCATTTATCTCAACAAAACGGCCCCTAACTGTTACCAGCCAGGAGCCGAATGTGAATTATATCACGATTTATTTTTTAATCGTCAGTTTCTTTACATTGCCACTGCGGGTAATGATCACGTAGCCATCGGTTACCGCCAAAGGACCAACAGCAAATCCGCTGCTATCGACTAATTGCTGAGCAACAAATTCACCACTGCTACGATCAATCCAGTGCAAGTAACCTTCATTATCGCCCACAACAATGTAGCCATTAATAATAGACGGTGCTGTTAACAAGCGATTTTCTAGCTTGTCATTGCTCCATAACTCGGTTCCACTACGGGCATCAACAGCAGCAAGGTGATCTTTGTCAGTTACTACGAATAGACGTCCACCATCACTTGCCATATCAGTCGATGAAGAGTAGTTACGCTTCCAAGCTGGCTTGCCTGAACGAAGATCGATCGCAATTAACTGGCCATTGAAACCTACAGTGTAAAGCATACCGCCGATCACAATGGGTGACGCATCGACATCAACCAACCGGTCAATTTCGGTCGCGCCCTTAGGCATACCAACAGGCTGCTGCCAAATCAATTGACCACGCTCTACAATAGCGGCAGCTAATCGACCACTTGCAGTGCCCCAGAACACACCACCAGAAACCGTAACCGGTTTGCTATCTCCACGCAAAGTTAAATTAGGTACTTCAGTGCTAATTGCCCACTTCTGCTCACCTGATTCTTGATCTAAACCGATCAGAGTGCCACGGCTGGTATTGACAATAACAATGTTGTTATCAGCGGCTGGCGCAGCGAGTACCTCACCATCCACTTCAACTTGCCATGCAAGCTCACCCGTTTCTTCATCAAGAGCAATCACTACACCATTTTCACTGCCAATGTAAATTTGGCTATAAGCGGCAGTGATACCACCAGACAAACGCATGCTGCGATCTTGTTTTAGGTCGGTTTTCCAAAGCTCTTTGCCGCTTTCAGGATCGAGCGCTTTAACTAAACCATCGCGACTTGCAACAAAAACTTTGCCATATGCATATTCTGGAGACAACTTTGAGAAGTAGTGACCAACACCATCACCAATAGAAGCACTCCATTGAGTCGTCGGTGTAAATTCACTCGATACCACTGGCACGGGAGCCATGATCACGGTATCTTCTTCGCTAGCACATCCTGCTAGTGCCCCTAGCACCACAGCAGCAACGAGCACTTTGTTGAACAACTTTTTCATCAACTTGTGCCCTTATTTGGCTAAATCATCAAGTTTCATTTGCAATGTTTGACTTGCATCATTAGCTTGTTGCGCCTCGGTATAAGCTGCATAAGCTGCATCGACATCACCTTTACGCAATGAGATATCACCTCGAAGCTCAGCAATACGCCCAGACCAATTTTCATCGCTAATCGTTGTTAACTCAGCAAGAGCAGCATCATAGTTGCCTTGCTCAGATTTAATACGCGCAACACGGTAAGTTGCAAGTGGAAGAATCGCAGCGTCTTTAGTATTTGCTTTTGCCCACTCAAGCTGTGCAAGTGCTTCATCTATCTGTCCTGCTTCAACTTGAACTTTAGCCAATTGCAAAGCGGCTAAAACTGAATATTCTTTGCCTTTATTGTTATCAATAAAACTTTGAACATTGCTTTCAGCATCAACGCCACTAGCGCTCAATGCCGTAACCATTTTGGTGTAACTTTCTGAAGCGGCTTCTTGCGCAGCGGTTACGCTGTCTTGGTAATAACGCCAACCGAATAGGCCACCTAAACCAATAACAGCCCCAAAGATCACCGCTTTACCGTTCTCTTTCCACCAATCTTTTATCGCTTCAATTTGTTGTTCTTCAGTATCGTAGAGTTCCACTTCCTGTCCTCTTTAAAAGATGTCTCAAATACGCTTGCTTATACAAGGTGTTCTAGTTTGCTCGCGACTTCAGTTTGAGAAATCGTAATTTGTTCGCCACCGGTTAGATCTTTCAGAACTACCGTGTTTTCTGCCACTTCGTTCTCGCCGAGAACAAGCGCAACAGCCGCACCGACTTTGTCAGCACGCTTAAATTGTTTTTTGAAATTACCACCACCGAAGTGGGTCATGACACGTAGCCCCGGAATTTGACCACGTAATTGCTCCGCAAGCTTCATTCCCGCCATCATCGTGCCATCACCAGCACTCACCATGTAAACGTCAACGCTACGACGAACTTCTGTCAGCTCTAGTGTTTCCATCATCAGTACTAAACGTTCTAAGCCCATTGCAAATCCAACGGCTGGTGTCTCTTTGCCACCCAGTTGTTCCACAAGGCCATCGTAACGACCACCACCACAAACCGTACCTTGAGCACCTAAACTTTCGGTGATCCACTCAAATACGGTGCGGTTGTAGTAATCTAAACCTCGAACCAAACGTTCATTAACTTGGTATTCGATGCCTGCGGCATCAAGAAGTTCACACAAACCTGCAAAATGTTGTGCAGATTCCGCATCTAGATATTCAGATAACTTTGGTGCATCACCTAAAATAGCTTGAATGTCTGGGTTTTTGGTATCAAGAACACGCAACGGATTGGTATACATGCGGCGTTTAGCTTCTTCATCCAATACTTCTTGATGTTGCTCTAAATACGCAATCAACGCCGTGCGATAATTAGCACGAGCCTGTAAAGATCCAATAGAGTTCAGTTCCAAACGCACGTGTTTGTCAATGCCCAGCTCACGCCATAGACGCGCTGTCATCATAATCAATTCAGCGTCAACATCTGGGCCATTTAGCCCAAACACTTCCACACCACATTGATGGAATTGACGGTAACGTCCTTTTTGAGGACGTTCATGACGGAACATTGGTCCCATGTACCATAGACGTTGTTCTTGGTTGTACAGTAAGCCATTTTCGATACCAGAACGCACACAGCCAGCGGTACCTTCAGGACGCAACGATAAACTGTCGCCATTGCGGTCTTCGAACGTGTACATCTCTTTCTCAACCACATCGGTGACTTCACCAATAGCGCGACTAAATAGATGTGTCATCTCAACGATTGGCATACGGACTTCATTGTAACCGTACGCACTGATCACATTTTTTACTGTACCTTCCACTTTTTGCCACAGTGGAGATTGCGTTGGGAGGCAGTCGTTCATGCCTCGAATTGCTTGAATAGTTTTTGCCACAATACTTACCGAAATGTCGTGAGATTAATTTTGTTCGATTTGAGTTACGTCGATTCGATTCTTTTCATCAAGAATGGACGCTTTAGCACGAATCTTAGCTTCTAATTGATTAACGAGATCGTCATTATCAAAACGTTCTTTCTGGCGTACACCATCTTCATAGAAGGCGCTTTTCTTATTACTTCCCGCCAAACCTAAATGGGAAACTTCCGCCTCACCAGGTCCATTCACAACGCAACCGATAATAGAAACATCCATTGGTGTAATAATATCTTCTAAACGTTGCTCAAGTGCGTTCACGGTGGAAATCACATCAAATTCTTGACGAGAGCAGCTAGGACAAGCAATAAAGTTAATGCCACGAGAACGGATGCGCAGCGATTTCAAAATATCGAAACCGACTTTGATCTCTTCAACCGGATTTGCTGCCAGAGAAATACGCAACGTATCACCGATACCTTCCGCAAGCAGCATACCTAAACCAACCGCCGATTTTACCGAACCGGCTCGCGCGCCACCGGCCTCGGTAATACCTAAGTGCAGTGGTTGATCAATTTTTTGTGCTAACAATCGATAAGAATCAACGGCTAAAAAGACGTCAGATGCTTTTACACTAACCTTAAACTGGTCAAAGTTGAGGCGATCTAAGATATCGACGTGGCGCATGGCTGACTCAACCAACGCCGCCGGCGTCGGCTCACCGTATTTCATCTGGATATCTTTTTCTAAAGAGCCACCATTCACACCAATACGGATCGGAATATCATAATCACGAGCGCAATCGACAACCGAGCGAATACGCTCTTCGTTGCCAATATTACCTGGGTTGATACGCAAACAATCAACACCGTACTCCGCCACTTTCAAAGCGATACGATAGTCAAAGTGAATGTCTGCTACTAATGGCACATTCACCTGCTGTTTGATCAATTTAAATGCTTCAGCAGCATCCATCGTTGGCACAGATACTCTTACGATATCAGCGCCTACATTTTCTAACGCTTTAATTTGCGCGACCGTCGCCGCCACGTCAGTGGTGCGGGTATTGGTCATCGATTGAACGGCAATAGGTGCGCCATCACCGATAGGCACATTACCGACATAAATGCGCGTCGAAGCACGACGCTTAATTGGAGACTCGTATTGCATAGTATTTTCTAAGGTAAGGTGAATCTAGCGACTTTGCCGGAAGTATACCCAGAAAGGTCGACAGGTTCACTCGCAAATGTCATTGAAACGCTCTCAGGGGCACCCAAAATAATCTGCAGTGGTGCCTCGCCCGCTAATGTTACTGTCTGCCCTGCTTTTTTAATGCCGGTCGACAAGGTTTTACCGGATGCGTCTTTTATTTGAATCCAGCAATCAGCATTAAATGATAGAGAAAGAGGAGAAAAGCCAGTATCCACTTGACTGGTATTCTCTGGGTTGCTGGCTGAAATTGGCTCTGCTTGCGCTTCCACTACATTAGGCTCTGGATCAACAATATCTTCTTCAGATGACGGGATCAGCTCAGCAGTTTGAATGTCCACTTGCGGATCTGACGCCACCTCTTCATTGCTGTCAGTTTCTGACACTAATTCAGAAGCTGTAGTGAACTGATCATCAGTGACACGCTCGACAGGAACAGATGCCATATCTTGATCAAGAACAGAAACAATAGGCTCATTGTGTTCTAAAAGTTCCGTTTCCTGTTGTTGGTTTTGCCACCACCATAGTGATGATATGCCGATCAAAATTGCAAAAATCCCCCAAGTGAGGGTCATGATACGGCTATCGTGTTTCTCTCGCTTAGTCTTCTTTGAGAAACTTTGCATTGGTTGTTCGCGAGGAATGGCTGGATAACTATCTTCGAAAGCAGCCAATATTTCTGACTCTTTGATTCCAACTGCTTTAGCGTACGAGCGCAAATAACCGCGAGTAAAGGTCGCAACCTGACCATCTGGAAAATGGTTTTCTTCTAAATTTTGAATAATCGAAAGACGTAAACGTAATCGATCAGCCACTTGTTTTTGAGTTAAGCCCAACGCTTCGCGTTTTATCTTCAATAAAGTGCCCGGTTTTACGGTGTGATTCTCTACGGTAACTTGTTCTTGTTCAGTACTCATCCGCTTTTTACATCTCATTATGTTATGGCTTGAACGGCACAATCATCACTTTTTTACTTGTTTTTTAGTAGCAACGAATTAGGCGCATTCCAGCGGTGTAAAAACTTTGCATTAATTTATGCAGGCGATTTTAGAAATAGCTTTAGCTTGATGAACAATTCTAATGGATATTTGATGTTAAACAACATCGCTTTGGGAAAGAAATTACTGACAGGTCAAGATTTTTCATTAAATTGACCTCAAAATGAGGTTAAATCATTTCAAATGGTAAAAATGAACAAAGCCAGAGAAATCTCTAGCTTTGCTTAGGGTGTTATTTAAAGCGCTTTGACAGCAATCACATCACCGTGCATTTGCTTGATTTTTGTTCGCTTAGTACGGTCAATCACGTCTCCCACTAGCTGCCCGCATGCTGCATCAATATCATCACCGCGAGTCTTACGTATTGTTACCGTATGCTCGTACTGCATTAATGTTTTTTGGAAGCGGTCAATACGTGAGTTGCTTGGCTTTTTATATGGTGAGCCAGGGTATGGATTAAACGGGATCAGGTTAATCTTGCACGGCGTGCCTTTCATTAATTGAGCCAGTTCATGTGCGTGATCCATGTCGTCGTTGACATGATCGAGTAAAACGTATTCTACGGTCACTTTTCCACGGTTTGCATTGGAAGAGGCAATATAACGGCGTACCGATGCTAAGAAATCTTGAATATCCCAACGATCATTGATCGGCATGATTTCACTACGCAGCTTATCGTTTGGCGCATGCAAAGAAATGGCTAAGGCGACATCAATTTGCCCCGTCATTTGATCTAAGCCAGAAACCACACCAGACGTCGATACCGTTACGCGGCGTTTTGATAACCCAAAACCGAGATCATCCAACATAATTTCTAACGCTGGGATCAAGTTTTTCATGTTGAGTAATGGCTCACCCATTCCCATCATGACAACGTTAGTGATAGGACGACGGCCAGTTTCTTTTTCCAAACCGATTTCACGTGCAGCACGCCAAACTTGGCCAATGATCTCTGACACTTTTAAATTACGATTGAAACCTTGTTGAGCGGTTGAGCAGAATTTACATTCTAATGCGCAGCCCACCTGAGATGAAACGCATAGTGTCGCGCGATCTTCATCGGGAATATATACCGTTTCAACATCTTGATCGCCAACACGCATTGCCCACTTGATAGTGCCATCAGAAGAGTGCTGTGCTTCAGATACGATAGGAGCGCGAATTTCACATTTTTGCTGTAGCTTTTCACGCAACTTCTTATTGATGTTTGTCATGCTCTCGAAGTCATCACAACCAAAATGGTAGATCCACTTCATTACTTGATCAGCACGGAATGCTTTTTCACCAAGTTCCTCAGCAAAAAAATGACGCAGCCCCTTGCGATCAAAATCGAGTAGATTGACTTTTTCAGTAGCCATGTAGCCTCACAGAGATGGAAACAATAATTAAGGGCGCGAATTGTACAGCCTTTAGACATCTACAACAAGGGGACTAAAACCATGAGTTTCTTAAGGCCATAATATCTCACCAGTAAAATTGAGGGATGAATTTTATCGGCTCAATGCCAACGCTGTAAAAACAAAAAATCCGCAGTACGTAGGGATACTGCGGATGGTGTTCTATTTAAATGTATTACGAGAAAGATTAACGAGGGCAGATTTCTGATTCAGGAAAGAAAAAAGCAATTTCGCGCGCTGCTGACTCAGGGCTATCACTTCCGTGTACAGAGTTATAACGCATACTTAATGCGTAATCAGCACGAATAGTGCCGCAAGCGGCCTCTTCTGGGTTGGTTTTACCCATCAGTTCACGGTAACGAGCGATGGCATTCTCTCCTTCAAGAACTTGAACCATAATCGGTCCTGAAGTCATGAATTTGGTCAGATCAGCGAAGAAGGCTTTGCCTTCATGTTCAGCATAAAAGCCACCAGCTTGCTCTTGATTCAAATGCAACATTTTTGCGGCAACAATACGCAAATCCGCTTTCTCAATACGGTGATAAATTTCACCAATCAAATTACGTTCTACTGCATCGGGCTTAATGATAGAAAAGGTTCTTTCTAGAGCCATAAGGTTGTCCTTCTACTTTTGTTTTTTTAGTTATAATTAGCGGCCAAAATGGTTGGCCGCCTCAAAATTATTTGGCTTGGTCAGTTAAGATACGAGCTAGCGTGCGTACGCCCATTCCCGTAGCGCCTGCCGCCCACTTGTCACTTGATGATTTGCGATAAGTACCCGCACAATCAAAGTGCAACCAACCTTTCTTATAATCTTCAACGAAGTAAGAAAGGAAAGCGGCCGCTGTACTTGCGCCTGGTGAATAATCACCAGAGCTGATATTAGAAAGATCGGCAAAACTGGAAGGTAGCATGCTGCGGTGGAAATCAGCCAAAGGTAGTGGCCATAGCCCCTCTTTTTCCTGACTTGCCGCAGTAAGTGCTTGATGTGCTAACTCGTCATCAAAGCTCAGTAACGCGTGGTAATCATTACCCAACGCATTTTTCGCTGCGCCCGTTAGTGTCGCGCAATCGATAATCAGTTCTGGTTTTTGTGCATCGGCGAACATCAAGCCATCAGCAAGCACTAAACGGCCTTCCGCGTCGGTGTTCATAATTTCAACGCTAGTACCATTTTTATAAGTGATAATATCACCCAGTTTTAGTGCACGACCTGACACCATGTTTTCCGCACAGCAAAGGATCAACTTCACTCGCTTATTGAAACCACGCATGATCGCCAGACCTAGGCCGCCGGTAATAGTACCAGCCCCGCCCATATCCGCCTTCATGGATGTCATGAAATTTGATGGCTTGAGGCTATAGCCGCCAGAATCAAAAGTAATTCCTTTGCCCACTAGACAAGCAAATACTGGAGCATCTTCCTTACCCGTTGGGTTGTAATCCAACTGCAGCATTGCCGAAGTACGCTCAGAGCCGCGCCCGACAGCATAAATCCCTTCCCACCCTTCAGTAAGAAGATCTTTATCTTTCACAATACGGTAGGTGACATGGTCCGGTGCCAGTGACTTGATAAATTCAGCGGCCATCGTCGCTAACTGACGAGGTGCTACTTCTTCAGCACTTTTGTTGATGATATCACGCGTCCATTCAGTCGCTTTGATGCGATACTCCAGCTCTGCTTGCTCTTGCTCAGCCAGTGGTTGCCACTCTAGTGTGTTAAGTTTTTTCGCTTCACGGTAGCCTTGATGGAATGCCCAAATGCTTTCGAGATCCCAGCCCTCACCTTGTAAACTGATGGCTCTGATGCCTTGCGAATCCAACTTACGTGCTGCACGCTGAACAGTTGCGACATCGTGCAAACCTTCGATTACATGAATCGTTACGCCATTTTCTGAAAATGACAAAATCGCCTTGTCTCCCCACTGAGGCTGGGCAGCTTCTTGGCTAATAAATACAGACATCTTTGTAGACATGGTTTCTCCTTGCCTGGATATGGCCTTACCTGTGCCATTACGATTAAATAACGAGAGGATGTTAGCATTTTGTAGGGTTAAAATGTCAAGTTGATAAAAAAACGGACCATAAGGTCCGCTTTTTTTAGCAAGAATTGTTAACTCGGTGATGTTTTACCAAATTACCATAGCGTTAGCGATGGGATTAAACAAACATTAGTCGATTTCTTCCATCCAACATAAGATGATGGCTTCTAAGATTTTTTCGTTAGAACGGTTCGGTTCATCATCAAATTCATCCAGTTCCATTACCCATTGATGTAAGTCGGTAAAACGTACATTTTTAGGATCGACATCTGGATACAAATCACATAGCTCAATCGCAATATCGCGAGAATCTGTCCATTTCATCTTATTGCCCTTATTTAATCAAACACTGGCGTAAGCGGATTGCCCACGCCGCGCTTACTAGTGATCTTCAGAAGCAAGGTTTAGCGTGTACTTGGGAATTTCGACCACTAAATCTTCACTACAGACTCGAGCTTGGCATCCAAGGCGAGATTCTGGCTCTAGACCCCATGCTTTATCAAGCATGTCATCTTCCAGTTCATCACTTTCATTCAGTGAATCAAACCCTTCACGGATGATGACGTGACAAGTTGTACAAGCGCATGACTTTTCACAGGCGTGCTCAATAGCGATTCCATTTTTCAAAGCGACATCAAGCACGGTTTCGCCTGTTTTTGCTTCAAGCACGGCACCTTCAGGGCAAAGATCTTCATGAGGTAAAACAATAATCTTAGGCATAATTTTTCTCTTTAAATATCGTCCACAGACTGGCCAGCCAATGCCGCGCGAATCGACTTATCCATTCGACGTGCAGCAAAATCTTGGCTAGCTTTGTCTGTATCTTTAATACCTTGCTCAATGGCATCGGCACTTTCACCATTGCGTAGTGCAATTAACGCTTCAATCGCACCAAGTAATTGCTGTTTTTCACTTTCTGTAAGAAGCTCATCGCCATCAGCATGCATCGCTGAAATAAGCCCTTCAATGACGCGGTCAGCTTCAACTCTTTGCTCTGCTAGTACACGAGCTTGCATGTCTTTTTCAGCAAACGCCATTGAGTCTTTAAGCATGTCTGCCACTTCGTTATCACTCAAACCATAAGAAGGCTTAACTTGAATTTCAGACTGAACACCAGTGCTCTTTTCCATTGCAGTGACGGATAGCAAACCATCAGCATCCACTTGATAAGTGACACGAATATGAGCAGCACCCGCGGTCATTGGTGGAATACCTTTTAAAGAAAAACGCGCTAATGAACGGCAGTCATCGACCATCTCACGCTCACCTTGCACGGTATGAATAGTCATCGCCGTTTGGCCGTCTTTAAAAGTAGTGAATTCTTGAGCTCTTGCGACTGGAATCGTGGTGTTGCGTGGAATGATTTTCTCGACCAATCCACCCATGGTTTCGATACCCAGTGAAAGCGGGATAACATCAAGCAGCAGCATTTCAGAGTCAGGCTTGTTACCTACCAAAATATCCGCTTGAATAGCCGCACCAATCGCCACGACTTCATCAGGGTTAATGCTGGTCAGGGGCGTACGACCAAAAAATTCACCGACTAAATCACGAACTAAAGGCGTACGAGTTGATCCACCGACCATCACCACTTCTAGCACTTCATCGGCATCAATTTCAGCATCTTTCAAAGTACGACGGCACGACAATAATGTTTTCTTAACCAGCGGTGTAATCAGTTGATTAAACTCTTCACGCGTAAAACGCCCGTCCCAGCCCAATACCGAAACATCAACACTGGTTGTATCTGACAGCGCTATTTTGGCCGCGGTAGCCGCATCCAGTAACGTGCGATTTTGCTCTGCACTTAATGGTGAAGACAAGCCGATTTGTGCTTGTAAATGTTCAGCAATTAAATGGTCAAAATCATCACCACCTAATGCAGAATCTCCGCCAGTTGCCAGTACCTCAAATACGCCTTTAGACAGTCGTAAAATAGAGATGTCAAATGTGCCACCACCTAAATCGTAAACAGCGATAACTCCTTCTTGAGCGGAGTCTAGACCGTAAGCAATGGCAGCTGCCGTCGGCTCATTGAGCAAACGAAGTACGTGCAGACCCGCAAGATTAGCCGCATCTTTGGTTCCTGCACGCTGCGCATCATCAAAATAAGCCGGTACTGTGATGACTACGCCTGCCAGCTCACCACCTAATGATTGTTCAGCACGTTTAGCCAATGACTTTAGAATATCAGCCGATACTTGAATCGGATTTTTATCCCCCTGCGCCGTTTGCAAAATAGGTAAGCCATTGTCACTGGCTTTAAAGTGATAAGGTAAGGTTGGGTAGCGCGCTTGAATATCAGTCAATGAGCGTCCAATCAAACGCTTCACAGAAATAATGGTGTTAGCAGGATCACGTTGTGCTTTTTCTCTGGCAGCATCGCCAACCAAGCTTGTTTCTGCCGTGTAATGCACAACTGAAGGCAGAATACTACGGCCTTGCTCATCAACAAGCGTTGTCGCATCACCGCTTCGAACGGAAGCGACTAATGAATTGGTCGTACCAAGGTCAATACCTGCCGCAAGTTTATGCTGATGCGGCGCGGAGCTTTGACCCGGTTCTGCAATTTGAAGTAATGCCATTGATTGGTCCTTATTACGGAATTAGCCGAGTAAACGTTCTTCGACTCGTTCTATTTCATGTTTTAGTTTGGCAATAAATTTCAGCTTACGAACCGTATCAGCAGCAGTGCTCCACTGGTTTTCATTCAGCTGTTGCTCAACTAAAGTAAGATGTTGTTTATGCATCTTGCTTACTTTGCTTTCAAAATCGAATAAAGCACTTTCTGCTTCAGGATACGAAGCGATATCTTCCAACTCTTCACGCAATTCCATTTGTTCCATTAAGAACATCGGATCTTGCAGGGTTTGGTGCTCACCCCGTAGCTCGATACCATTTTCTGCCAGCAGATATTCCGCGCGAGTTATGGGAGCTTTTAATACTTGATAAGCATCATTGATTTGAGAGGCTTTTTGCACAGCAAGTAAGCGGTCTCGTTCTGAAGCAGTTGCAAAGTTATCCGGATGGAAGCGCTTTTGCAAAGCCAGAAACTGGGAAGAAAGAAGGCTACCATCCAGCGCAAACTGACTTGGTAGCCCAAATAATTCAAAGTAGTTCATTAACACATCGCTCCTAGTGCTCGGTACTAGGCTCGTTATCAATGATGAGCCTAGCTATCCGAAAGCTAACCATTACACGTTGAAGCTTTCACCACAACCACATTCACTTTTCGCGTTTGGGTTGTTGAATTCAAAACCTTCGTTTAACCCTTCTTTTACGTAGTCTAGCTGCGTGCCGCTGAGGTAAACGAGGCTTTTTGCATCGATAATGACTTTTACACCATGATCTTCAAACACTTGATCTTCATCGTTGAGTTCATCAACAAATTCCAGTACATAAGCCATACCCGAGCAACCGGTCGTTTTCACTCCAAGACGTAATCCAACGCCTTTGCCTCGGTTATCCAGAAATGCTCTAACGCGATTTGCTGCTGCTTCAGTTAAGGTAATGGCCATACTACAACCCTAGATTCTTGGTTTGAAATTGTGGGAGTGAACGTTCACTCCCTGATAAATTATTGTTGGTGTTTCTTTTTATAGTCAGCAACGGCTGCTTTGATAGCATCTTCTGCCAAAATTGAGCAGTGAACTTTAACAGGTGGAAGTTCAAGTTCTTCAGCAATTTCAGAGTTCTTAATTGCAGCTGCTTCATCAATGCTTTTACCTTTTACCCATTCTGTTACTAATGAGCTTGAAGCAATAGCACTACCACAACCATAAGTTTTAAACTTCGCATCTTCAATGATGCCTTCTGGTGTGACTTTAATTTGCAGTTTCATTACGTCACCACAAGCGGGTGCGCCAACCATACCACTACCAATTGATGGATCTTCTTTATCAAAAGAACCTACATTGCGTGGGTTTTCGTAGTGATCAATTACTTTTTCGCTGTATGCCATGATAGTTTCCTCTAATCCTCTATTTCCTTGGGAATAACTAGTTCTTTATGAATAACTAGTGATGTGCCCACTCAACGGTGTTCAGATCAACTCCCTCTTTATACATATCCCATAGAGGAGACATGTCGCGTAATTTACTAACGGCTACACGGATTTGCTCAACCGCGTAGTCAATTTCTTCTTCTGTCGTGAAACGACCAAACGAGAAACGCACTGAGCTATGTGCTAATTCATCGTTGAGCCCTAGAGCACGCAGTACATACGAAGGCTCCAAGCTTGCTGATGTACAAGCACTGCCCGATGATACGGCAAGGTCTTTTAAAGACATCAGCAACGATTCACCTTCAACGAAAGCAAAACTCACGTTTAGGTTGTGCGGAACTCGTTGCTCTAGATCACCATTTACTGTAACGGCTTCCATATCTTGGACTCCAGCAAGTAAACGGTCACGCAGTGCTTTGGCGTGTGCGAAATCGTTTTGCATCTCTAGTTTTGCAATGCGGAACGCTTCACCCATACCGACAATTTGGTGAGTCGGAAGTGTACCTGAACGGAAACCTCGTTCATGACCGCCACCGTGCATTTGCGCCTCAAGACGAATACGAGGTTTACGACGAACGTAAAGTGCACCAATACCTTTCGGGCCATATATCTTATGTGCAGAGAAAGAGATCAGATCAACTTTCATTTCTTGTACATCAAGAGGCACCTTGCCTGCCGATTGTGCGGCATCAACGTGGAAAATAACTTTGCGCTCACGACACAATTCGCCGATTGCAGAAATATCTTGGATAACACCAATTTCGTTGTTCACGTGCATGATCGAAACAAGAACCGTATCATCACGTAGTGCTGCTTCTAACTTTTTAAGATCAATTAAACCATTAGATTCAGGCTCAAGATAAGTCACTTCATAACCTTCACGCTCAAGTTGGCGACAAGGATCAAGCACGGCTTTGTGCTCGGTTTTACATGTAATGATGTGCTTACCTTGCTTAGCATAAAAGTGCGCAGCACCTTTAATTGCGAGGTTATCTGATTCTGTAGCGCCAGAAGTAAATACGATTTCACGTGGATCTGCATTGATTAGATCTGCAATTTGCTCACGCGCCGTGTCTACCGCTTCTTCTGCCTGCCAGCCATAACGGTGAGAACGAGAAGCCGGGTTACCGAAATTACCGTCCATCGTCATGCACTGAACCATCTTTTCAGCCACACGAGGATCAACAGGACAGGTAGCTGAATAGTCAAAATAAATAGGCAGTTTCATTTTCTACTCCAATGTAAACATCGCCGCTATGAGCGAGCATTAAGACCTACGGGTGCCGAGCCGATTGTAACGGCATTAGTGTTTTTCTTGGTTAACCCGTGGTTTATCGTAAGACCTATGTCTTGGCGATCAGAAATTTGTAGGACTTCATTATCAACCATCAACTCACCAAGAGAGATGTTATTGAGAAAGTCACTGATGCGTGAGCTTAGATCACGCCATAATGTATGGGTTAGACAGCGAGTACCACCTTGGCAGTCACCTTTACCATTACATTTGGTTGCATCTACGGATTCATCCACAGCCGCAATTACAGTACCAATCGAAATTGTGCATGCATCAGCACCTAAGCGGTAACCACCACCAGGGCCACGCACACTCGCCACTAAGCCAGCTTTGCGCAATTTAGAAAAAAGCTGCTCTAGGTAAGAGAGCGAAATACCTTGGCGCTCTGAAATATCCGCCAGTGGCACTGGGGTTTGCTGCGAATGCAGAGCCACATCTAACATGGCTGTTACCGCATATCTTCCTTTAGATGTAAGTCTCATATCATACCGTATCCACATTGATTATGTGGTTAGTATTTTTCCATACCTGACTAATTTGGTCAAGTATTTATTTGACTAAATTAGTCAGGTATTTAACCATTTAATAAAAGAGGTTAATTACTTAGTAGTGCTGTGCTTTTCAATTGACGTTAGAATACCGCGTAAGATATTGATTTCTTGAGCTTCAGGACGTGCACGACTGAATAGACGACGAAGTTTATTCATTACCTGACCGGGCTGTTCTTTAGAGATAAATTGGGTTTGAGTAATCACCTTTTCAAGGTGCTCATAAAACATTTCTAGCTCATTGTGACGTGAGTAGACTTCTTGAGGCGGCGATGGATAACCCTTTTTCTCGTAATCCAAATGCGCAATACGAATCTCGTAGCTCAAGGTTTGCACTGCCATTGCTAAGTTCAAGGAACTGTATTCTGGGTTAGCAGGAATACAGACGTGGAAATGACACTTTTGCAGCTCTTCGTTAGTTAAGCCCGTTCGTTCGCGACCAAACACCAACGCGACAGGATGCTGTTGACCTTCAATTGCAAATTTCTCACCGCATTCTCGCGGCTCAAGCATTGGCCATTCTAAGGTGCGAGAGCGAGCACTTGAACCCACCACCAAACCACAATTTTCAACAGCCTGGTCTAATGTATCAACAATTTCTGCATTTAACGCGATGTCGCTAGCGCCCGCGGCTAAAGCAATCGCTTGAGCGTCAACTTCACATTGCGGCGCAACCAAAACCATTTTGCTCAGCCCCATCACTTTCATTGCACGGGCCGCAGAGCCAATATTTCCAGAATGAGAAGTGCCCACCAAAACGACTTTTACATTGTCTAACATTGCACATAACACCAATAAAATTAAAACGCCGAGATATTAACATAAACCTGACCAAAATAGTCAGGTCCTTGTGTGATACAAGACCGAACGAGTAAAAAATAACCACTTCCTTTTTAATAAAAATTTGGTATACTGCCGCCCGCTTTTTCGTTCTTTAACATCCGTTGGGAAAACTGTATGCATCCAATGCTAAACATAGCTATTCGCGCTGCGCGAAAAGCTGGCAATCATATTGCTAAATCGCTAGAAAACGCTGAGAAAATCGAAACCACTCAGAAAGGCACTAATGACTTTGTTACTAACGTAGACAAAGAAGCAGAAGCTATGATCATCGATACAATCAAGAGTTCTTACCCAGAACACTGTATCGTTGCTGAAGAAAACGGTCTTATCGACGGTAAAGATAAGGACGTTCAATGGATCATCGACCCACTGGATGGCAACACAAACTTTGTAAAAGGTTTACCTCACTTCGCGGTTTCTATCGCTGTTCGTATCAAAGGAAAAACAGAAGTTGCTTGTGTTTATGACCCAATGCGTAACGAGCTATTTACCGCTCAACGTGGTTCTGGTGCACAACTAAACAACTCTCGTATCCGTGTTAAGCAATTGAAAGATCTTCAAGGTGCGGTACTGGCTACAGGCTTCCCATTCAAACAAAAACAACACTCTGAATCTTTCATGAAGATTATGTCTGCTCTTTTTGTTGAATGTGCGGATTTCCGTCGTACAGGTTCCCCAGCTCTAGATTTATGTTACCTAGCAGCGAACCGTGTTGATGGTTACTTCGAATTGGGCTTGAAACCTTGGGATATGGCTGCTGGTGAGCTAATCGCTCGTGAAGCTGGTGTTATCCTGACTGACTTTGCTGGCGGTACTGACTACATGAAGTCTGGTAATATCGTTGGCTCAAGTGCTCGCGGCGTAAAATCAATTCTTAAACACATCCGCGAAAACGGCAACAGCGCTATCCTTAAATAGATTGCACTGAACAATATCAAGCTCCGTCACAGCTGATTCAAGCCTCGTATAGCAATATACGAGGCTTTTTCTTTACCTTAAGTATCATACCAATTTCACATTAGAAAAAAGCCGCAGAATTTTCTGCGGCTTTTGGCGTTTAAATGATTTTTAGTAATCAAGACATACCCAAACAACTTGAAGTTGCAGGTATAACTCTAAGGGAGTTCGTCAAACTCAGCACCTTCTTTTTCCACTTGAGGCGGAAGTAAGTGCTCACGTGTGATACCCAATTTCAATGCCAGTGCAGACGCAACATAGATTGAAGAATAAGTACCGACAGTGATGCCCAATAACAATGCTGTTGCAAAACCATGAATATTGGCACCGCCCTGCACAAACAGTGCAATAACCACTAGTAAAGTCGTACCGGATGTAATCAGTGTACGGCTTAATGTTTGGGTGATAGAGCTGTTCATGATTTCCGCGGAATCGCCTTTACGCAATTTACGGAAGTTTTCACGAATACGGTCAAATACCACAATGGTATCGTTGAGCGAGTAACCAACAACCGTCAGCAGTGCTGCCACAATCGTTAGGTCAACCTCAATTTGCATGATAGAAAATATGCCAAGAGTAATGATAACGTCGTGCGCCAAGGCCAAAACCGCCCCCGCAGCTAAACGCCATTCAAAACGCATAGACACGTAAAGCAGGATACAAATTAGTGAAGCTAGAATGGCTAAACCACCCGCTTCAGCCAACTCATCCCCCACGTTTGGCCCAACAAACTCAATACGGCGCATCTCAACACTGCTACCGGTTCCTTCTTTGATAGCCGAAAGGATCTGGTTGCCGAGTGTTTCACCCGCAACATTGTCACGAGGACGCAAGCGAACCATTACTTCACGCGCAGAGCCAAAGTTCTGCACTGTTGCATCACCAAACCCTTTTGCTTCAAGTGCCCCACGGATATCTTCAAGGTTAGCTGGCTGTTCAAAGCCAACTTCAATTAAAGTTCCGCCGGTAAAATCTAAACCCCAATTCAACCATTTAGTTGAAAGCGTAAAGAGTGAAGCACCTATCATCAAAATTGAGAAAATAAACGCTAACTTCGACCAACGCATAAAGTCGATCGTTTTATCTGCTTTTAGAATCTGAAACATAATAATTCCTAGCCTTAGATCGACAGTTTTTTGATACGTTTACCACCGTATAACAGGTTCACAATACAGCGAGTCCCGATAATAGCGGTGAACATAGAAGTTAAAATACCGATAGAAAGTGTCACGGCGAAGCCTTTAATTGCCCCTGTACCCACTGCGAACAAGATGATAGCGGTAATCAATGTGGTAATGTTGGCATCGGCAATGGTACTAAATGCATTCGCATAACCTTGGTGGATCGCTTGTTGCGGGTTGCGCCCATCACGAAGCTCTTCCCGAATACGCTCAAAGATCAGTACGTTCGCATCAACCGCCATACCAACTGTTAATACAATACCTGCGATACCTGGTAGCGTCATAGTGGCCCCCGGAATCATCGACATGACACCGATAATCAGTACTAGGTTAGCCATTAGCGCGATGTTGGCAATAAGACCAAATCCACGGTAATAAAGCAGCGTAAACAACATAACCGCGACCATACCCCAGATACACGCTTGAACACCCATATCGATGTTTTGTTGACCCATTGATGGACCAATCGTACGTTCTTCAACAATAGAGATCGGCGCAATCAGAGCACCAGCACGCAATAGCAACGCTAAGTTGTGTGCTTCAGCCACAGAATCAATGCCAGTGATACGGAAGTTACGACCTAACGCCGACTGAATCGTCGCTTGGTTGATCACTTCTTCTTGCTTAGCAAGAATCACTTTACCTTCCGGAGTTTTGCGACCACTGTCTTTGTATTCTGCAAACACGGTCGCCATCAGCTTGCCAATGTTCTTTTTAGAGAACGCTGACATTTTGTTACCACCTTCACTGTCTAGTGAGATGTTTACTTGCGGGCGTCCGTATTCATCCGTGCTTGAACTTGCATCAGTAATGCTCGCACCGCCTAGAATCACACGTTTTTTCAAAACTACAGGACGTTGATTACGGTCGAACTTAATTTCGCTACCAGGAGGAACACGACCAGAGGCCGCTGCAGCTAAATCCGCTTTATCATCAACTTCACGGAACTCAAGTGTTGCTGTTGCCCCTAAAATTTCTTTCGCACGAGCCGTGTCTTGAACACCTGGAAGTTCAACCACGATGCGGCTTGCACCTTGGCGTTGAACCAAAGGCTCTGCGACCCCAAGTTCATTAACACGGTTACGTAGAATCGTAATGTTCTGTTCAACCGCATAATTACGAATTTCTTGTAAGCGTTGCTCGGTAAATTTAGCCGTTAAGATAAATCGTCCGTTAGCATCAGACTCAACAAAAGTCATGTCAGGGTGTTTTGAAGCCAGTGCCGCTTTTGATTGTTCAAGTTGCTCTGCATCACGCAAAGTCACTTCAACGGTATCGTTACCTACCGTACGAATAGCGCGGTAACGGATTTTTTCATCACGAAGTTCACTACGAAACGCTTCTTCTTGTTGGCCTGACAATTTTTCCATTGCCGCGTCCATATCCACTTCCATTAAGAAGTGAACACCACCACGCAAATCAAGGCCAAGCTTCATTGGCGCAGCACCAATAGATTCCAGCCAGCTAGGTGTAGAAGGAGCAAGGTTCAGTGCAACGATAGTATCTTTGCCTAACGCTTCACTAATGATGTCACGAGCACTAATTTGTGTATCAGTATCGTTAAATCGAACAAGAATTGATCCATTTTCTAAAGCAATGGATTTATGAGAAAGGCTCTCTTTATCAAGAGCATTGGTGACAGCATCCAGCGTTGACATATCTACAGAGGCGCCACGCGCCCCTGTAACTTGAATAGCCGGATCTTCACCGTAGATATTTGGAAGTGCATACAAAGCGGAAATGGCAATGGCAAACACGACCAATAAATACTTCCATAACGGATAACGGTTTAGCACAGCGAGGATCCTCTAGCTGTTTTATAGAGACTTAAGCGTACCTTTTGGTAACACTGCAGTGACGAAATCTTTTTTGATCACAATTTCATTGTTCGCGTTTAGCTCGATAGTGATGTAGTCGCTATCTTCTGCGATTTTAGTGATTTTACCAACTAGACCACCGCTAGTTAGCACTTCATCGCCTTTACCCATCGCAGCCATTAAGCTTTTGTGCTCTTTTACACGTTTTGCTTGTGGGCGGTAGATCATGAAGTAAAAGATAACCGCGAACATGCCAAGCATGATTAGCATTTCAAAACCGCCACCTTGTGGTGCACCTTCACCTGCTGCGTGTGCTACAGAAATTAAACTCATTGAGAAACGTCCTCTAAATTATTGTTGATGTTGAATCTATTGGGCTGCATCATCTCGATTTCAAGTTTACAACTTCACAAATCATAAATAATACAGCCTGGTAATGTTGATTTAGCTATTACTGACCAAGAGGCGGAACGTCACGATTGCGGCGAGCGTAAAACTCTTCCACAAACGCATCGAAACGATCTTCTTCAATGGCTAAACGGATACTTGCCATTAAGCGTTGGTAATAACGTAAGTTATGAATCGTATTTAAGCGCGCACCTAAAATTTCGTTACAACGATCTAGATGGTGCAAATATGATTTCGAATAATTTTTGCAAGTGTAACAGTCACAATGCGGATCAAGAGCGCTTGTATCGGTTTTATGTACTGCATTACGGATCTTGATCACACCGCCAGTTACAAATAGGTGGCCATTACGTGCATTTCGCGTAGGCATAACGCAGTCAAACATATCAATACCACGGCGTACACCTTCCACTAAGTCTTCAGGTTTGCCAACGCCCATTAGGTAACGTGGCTTATCTTCTGGCAATTGTGGACAAGTATGTTCTAGCACACGGTGCATGTCTTCTTTAGGTTCACCAACCGCGAGGCCACCTACTGCGTAACCGTCAAAACCGATATCAGTCAGTCCCTTCACAGAAACATCGCGCAAGTCTTCGTAAACACCACCTTGGACAATACCAAATAGAGAGTTAGTGTTTTCTAACTTGTCGAAATGGTCTCGTGAACGTTGAGCCCAACGCAGTGACATTTCCATCGATTTTTTCGCTTCGTCATGTGTCGCAGGGTATGGCGTACACTCATCGAAGATCATCACGATATCAGAACCGAGATCTTTTTGAATTTCCATCGACTTTTCTGCGTCCATGAAAATTTTATCGCCATTTACCGGGCTACGGAAATGAACACCTTCTTCGGTGATTTTACGAATATCACCTAGGCTAAATACTTGGAAACCGCCTGAATCAGTTAAGATCGGACCTTGCCAATTCATAAAATCATGCAAGTCACCGTGCATTTTCATCACTTCTTGACCTGGACGTAACCACAGATGGAAAGTGTTACCTAACAAGATTTCTGCGCCAGTCTCTTTGACTTCTTCAGGTGTCATACCTTTTACGGTGCCGTATGTACCAACAGGCATAAATGCTGGAGTTTGTACTGTACCGCGTTCAAACGTTAATTGACCACGACGGGCATTACCATTTTTCTTTTTAAGTTCGTATTTTAATTTCACGAAGCCTCCAAATGTCAGAGAAACAGTCTGACGTTTCATTACTGGGTGCAAGCACCCTACGAGAGCGGTCGCCAATTCCTTGCGAAGAATGAAGTCATACTTCTCTCCCTAGCCTACTGCTAGCACTCGTTAATTGGTTTTCTTGGTAATAAACATCGCATCACCATAGCTAAAGAAGCGATATTTATTCTCTACAGCATGCGAATAAGCTGCCATGGTGTATTCGTAACTTGCAAAGGCACTCACCAACATAATCAGTGTCGATTCTGGCAAGTGGAAGTTAGTAATTAAGCAATCAACTAACTGATATTGATACCCTGGGAAAATGAATATTTCAGTATCACCAAAAAATGGCACTAGTTCGGTGCCATTTTTCAAGGCATCTTGCGCGGCACTTTCTAATGAGCGAACTGATGTCGTACCAACCGCAATCACGCGACCACCGCGTGCTTTCGTTGCTGCAATTGCATCAACAACCTCTTGAGGAACTTCAACGTATTCAGCATGCATGTGGTGATCGTTAATATTATCAACTCGCACTGGTTGGAATGTTCCAGCGCCGACATGCAAGGTGACGTAAGCAAATTCGACACCTTTAGCCTTAATTTGTTCCAGTAACGCTTCATCAAAGTGCAAGCCAGCGGTCGGGGCTGCAACAGCGCCAGGTTTCTGGTTATACACCGTTTGATAGCGTTCTTTATCGGTATCTTCATCAGGTCGGTCAATATACGGTGGCAACGGCATGTGACCAATTTGATTTAAAATGTCGAGTACTGCCGTTTGTGCCGTAAAACGAATTTCAAATAACGCATCATGACGAGCGACCATTTGTGCGTGGTATTCATCATTCTCACCCAAATAAAGCTCACTGCCAGGCTTTGGCGGTTTAGATGAGCGAACGTGCGCCAAAATGGTATGTTCATCTAACATACGTTCAACGAGCACTTCTAATTTACCGCCAGAAGCTTTGCGGCCAAACATGCGAGCAGGAATTACTCGTGTGTTATTGAACACCAACAGATCACCAGCTTGAACTCGGTCAACAACATCTTTAAATGAGCCATCAATAAGCTCACCACTGTTGCCGTCTAATTGAAGTAGTCGGCTGGCTGTACGCTCCGCTTTTGGATAACGAGCGATAAGCTCATCTGGGAGTTCAAAGTGAAAATCGGAAACTTGCATAGTTCTAGTCTTGTTCGCTTTTGGGTGGACAACGTAATTTTTTTAAGCGCGCTAGTATATACGGAAAGTTGTTCAACCGTCAGACCAAGATACGAAATTAATGTAATTAAAAATGAAAATGGTGGGTTACTTTTAACCACTCATCAAAGCAAAAACAGATTCAACTCTCAAACATTCCGCCAAAAAAAACCTATAGTTGAAGGAGACAAATAATAAGAAGGAGTTGGTTATGATCAAAATCGAAGACATGATGACTCGCAACCCCCATACCTTGTTGCGCTCTCACACTCTCGCCGATGCTAAACACACTATGGAAGCGCTAGACATTCGCCATGTGCCTATTGTAGATGCTCATAAAAAGCTACTTGGGATTGTCACCCACCGTGACATTCTTGCCGCACAAGAATCTAGCCTCCAGAAAATACCTAGTGATCAGTCTTATACGTTCAGCACTCCGTTGTATGAAGTGATGAATACTGAAATTATGTCCGTTGACCCACAAGCGGGGCTAAAGGAAAGCGCTATTTATATGCAAAAGCATAAAGTCGGTTGCTTACCAGTGGTTGATAAAGGACAGTTGGTCGGCATCATCACCGACACGGATTTTATTGGTGTTGCAGTAACACTCTTAGAGCTTCAGGAAGAAAGTGAACCCGAAGAGATAGACGTGGATAATGATTTGTAAGCGCGAAAAAATAAGATCTAAAAAAGAGCGGCTTTCGCCGCTCAAACGTGTTGCACAGATTATTGTTCTACTCCTGGTTTCCCCCGACTGGCGATAAGGGAAAGACTCCAATTCTTGGGCTTTGGAGTGGTTGACTTAAAATTGATCTTCTTCTGTTGAACCTGTCAATGCGGTCACGGAAGAATTACCACCTTGAATGGTGTTTGTCATGCGGTCGAAGTATCCTGTACCCACTTCTTGTTGGTGTGCAACGAAAGTGTAACCTTTAGAGGCGGCTTCAAATTCAGGACGCTGAACTTTTTCAACATAGTGACGCATACCTTCACCTTGCGCGTAAGCATGTGCTAACTCAAACATGTTGTACCACATGTTGTGGATGCCCGCTAAAGTGATAAATTGGTACTTGTAACCCATATCTGACAGTTCTTGTTGGAAACGAGCGATCGTCTCGGCATCTAGGTTTTTCTCCCAGTTAAACGAAGGCGAGCAGTTATACGCAAGCAATTGGTCTGGGTATTCAGCAAGAATTGCTTCTGCAAATTGACGAGCTTCTTCCAAATCTGGTTTCGCTGTTTCACACCAAACTAAATCAGCATAAGGCGCATAAGCCAAACCGCGCGAGATTGCTTGGTCGATCCCGGCTTTCACTCGGTAGAAACCTTCTTGAGTGCGCTCACCTTGAATGAAATCACGATCATAAGGGTCACAATCAGAAGTTAGCAAATCAGCAGCGTTTGCATCAGTACGCGCAATCACTAGCGTTGTAGTACCCGACACGTCAGCGGCCAATCGTGCTGCCACCAGTTTTTGCACCGCTTCTTGGGTCGGCACTAAAACTTTACCGCCCATATGACCACATTTTTTAACCGAGGCGAGTTGGTCTTCAAAATGGACACCCGCTGCGCCCGCTTCAATCATCGATTTCATCAATTCATAAGCATTCAATACACCGCCAAAACCCGCTTCCGCATCGGCAACAATCGGTAGGAAGTAATCGATACCACCTTCATCTTCAGGTGATTTGCCACCAGCCCATTGAATTTGGTCTGCGCGACGAAATGAATTATTGATGCGTTTTACCACTGATGGCACAGAGTCAACGGGGTAAAGTGATTGATCAGGGTACATGGTTGAAGCGGTATTATTATCCGCAGCAACTTGCCAACCTGAAAGATAAATGGCTTCGATACCCGCTTTCGCTTGCTGTACAGCTTGACCACCCGTTAGTGCACCTAAACAGTTAACATAACCTTTTTTAGCGCTACCGTTGACCAGTGACCACAATTTATCAGCACCACGCTGGGCAATAGTGTTAGCCGGTGTAATAGACCCACGTAGGTCGACCACTTCAGCAGCAGTATAAGTACGCTTTACATTTTTCCAGCGCGGATTGGTTGCCCAATCTTTTTCAAGAGCTTCAATTTGTTGGCGGCGAGTTAATGTCATGTTCTATCCCTCTTAATTTGATGCGCAAGCGCATTGTCATCCTTTTCTCAGCAGTACATCCTGATCTGCTTTTGAAAACTGTTCACGTTATTGGTGTATTGTTTTGTTTATTAATGTATTAGGCTTTTATTGTTTTAAGTCTCATCAATCCAAGTAGTCATAACCTGGAACGGTGAGGAAATTGGTTAGCTCATCACTCGTCGTCAAACGCGACATGAGTTGAGCGGCTTCGGTAAATCGACCTGCTGCAAAACGTTCAACACCAATCTCATACTTAACAACCTCAATTTCTTGTTCGAGATACAGCTCGAACAGCTCCTTAGTGACGACTTGACCGTTATCTAGCGTTTTGCCGTGCTTAATCCACTGCCATATAGATGCTCGCGAGATCTCTGCCGTAGCGGCATCTTCCATCAATCCGTAAATTGGCACACAGCCGTTACCGGAGATCCAAGCTTCAATATATTGCAGCGCAACACGAATATTGTGTCTCATACCTTGCTCTGTACGCTCCCCTTCACAAGGCTCGAGAAGATCATGAGCGTGGATAGGCGAATCAGAAAGTCGCGTCACATCAAGTTGATTACTGCGTTCGCCAAGCACTTGGTCGAAAACCGCTTTTGCCGTATCCGCAAGCCCTGGATGAGCCACCCATGTACCGTCATGACCATTGTTTGCTTCTAGTAATTTGTCGTGATGAATTTTATCTAGGACTTGCTGATTCACTTGTGGATCTTTGGCTGGAATAAAGGCAGCCATACCTCCCATCGCGAACGCGCCACGTTTATGGCAGGTGTAAACCAGCAATCTTGAATAGGCATTGAGGAATGGTTTTTCCATTGTCACCACTTGGCGATCAGGCAACACTCGGTCAGGGTGGTTTTTCAATGTTTTAATGTAGCTAAAGATGTAATCCCAACGTCCGCAGTTCAAACCAACAATATGCTCTTTGAGAGAGAACAATATTTCATCCATTTCAAATACAGCAGGTAGCGTTTCAATCAATACCGTGGCTTTTATGGTTCCCGTTTCTAGACCGAAATACTCTTCCGTAAAGTGGAAAACATCACTCCACCACTTCGCTTCTTGATGCGCTTGTAATTTAGGCAAATAAAAATATGGACCACTGCCTTTTTTCAATAACGTTTTGTAGTTATTGTAAAAATACAGAGCAAAATCAAACAGTGAACCCGGGATACTCTGTCCCTCAAACTGAACATGTTTTTCTTTGAGGTGCAAACCTCTAACACGACAAATCAGTACTGCTGGATTTTCTGCTAACTGATAACACTTGCCATTGTCGGGGTTGGTATAACTAATAGTTCCGTTCACCGCATCGCGAAGGTTAACTTGCCCATCCAATACTTTCCCCCATGCCGGTGACATTGAGTCTTCAAAATCAGCCATGAAAACTTTGACATTAGCGTTCAGTGCGTTAATCACCATTTTGCGGTCTGTAGGTCCGGTGATTTCAACACGGCGATCTTGTAAGTCTTGTGGGATCCCCAGAATTTTCCAGCTTCCCTCTCGAATATCTTGGGTATCTTTTAGGAAGTCAGGAAGTACACCAGCGTCGATCTGAGCCTGTCGCTCTTCTCGAGTGGCAAGCAGTTCATCAACTCGGCCAGCAAATTTAGCACACAAGCTCGATAAGAAGGTTTGGGCTTCAACAGGGAAAATGGCTTGATGTTGTGGGTCAATTGAACCACGAAGCTCAATCTTGGCTTCGCTATTGTGTTCTTTATTCTGTGCTAAATCTGTCTCTGGGGTCTGTGCAAGCATAACTTTCTTCCTTAAAAATTAGTCGACCACATTTGTAACTTTAAAACCACAAATTCAAATGCTTTCTTGGGTTCATCTTTAACTTTTCTTTGTTTATACCTTGTCTTAGATGACGTTACATTTCAAGGCTAACCAAACTAGACATAAGTCTTACAAAGCCTTAATAAACCTTACACCAATAGAAATTAGAGTAAAAGATCAAAAGTTAATAAATGGTTAAATTTGAAGTTTTATTCCGTTTGAAACAACTGATTGATTTTGGCTGCATTTTTGTAATTAATTACGTTATTTAATTACAAGATAATTGTTAAATGGAATTCGTTTTAAACAGGCGTTCGAATTAATGATAAGCGGATAAGCAGTTGTGTTAATTAATAGTGGAGAACCTAACTCGACGTTTATTTAAACAACACGTCGGACAAAAGCTGTGAAATTGAGGTTGTGAAGTTTTCTTAATTTATGAAATCTTCAACAAGAATTACTTGTAAAATTTTACAAGTCAAAAAACACCAACAGAATAAAAAACTAAAAAGCCCACTAAAAACAGTGAGCTTAAAGTCATTTATCGCATTTCATGGGCTAAGACTAAGTGCTAGAGCAGAGCTGAAACCACATCCGCTAATTGATTAAAAGTCGTAGTTCGAGATGAACTTGGCCGCCATACTAAGCCAATTTCACGGTATGCCTGCTGGCCAGGAGGATCAACGACCACTAAGTTTTGGTTGTCTAACAACCCATGGTCGATGGCCATTTGCGGAATAAAGGTAGTGCCTAAGCCATTGGCGACCATCTGTACCAAGGTATGCAAGCTGGTCGCAGTAAAAGGATTAATTTTCTCTTTGTCTGTTAGCTTACAAGCTGAAACGGCGTGTTCAGTAAGACAGTGTTCATTCTCAAGTAAAAATACTGACTCATCAGGTAGATCATCGTATTTGATGGGGACCCGAATACGGTCAGCCTGATGACGACTGATAACCATTCGAAACGGATCTTTTCCAACGACTCGACTGGCCATGTTGCCTATCTCAATCGGCAGCGCCAAAATTAGCACATCCAATTCACCATGGCGCAATGCGGTTAATAAATTAGCCGTGGTATCTTCTCGCAACAATAAGTTGAGTTTTGGAAAATGCGTGTTTATCTCTTGCACTAAATCGCACAATAAAAAAGGAGCAATCGTCGGAATACACCCCAACTTAAGCTGTCCTTGCATATCATCACCTTGGCATAGTTTACCAAGCTCAACCAAGTCCTGGCCTTTTGCCAATAACTCACGCCCTTGACTCACCACCAATTCACCCGCATGAGTAAATACTAAAGGGCTTTTTTTGTCTTTCTTTTCATATAAAGGACAACCAATTAACTCTTCTAAGTTTTGAATACCTTTACTAAGGGTCGATTGGCTAACAAAGCATCTATCAGCCGCATCACTAAAGTGTCGGGTTTCATGAAGTGTCACTAAATAATGTAATTGCTTTAAACTTGGCCATTTATTCATAATTTTATTAGTATCTTATATCATTACTGTCTAATGGATAACGATTCTAGGCTTATCGCTTTTTTCGATTAACTTAATCTATTTATTTCGCTTTTTTCAATACTACAATCTGTACTATAGTTTGTCTCGTTCAAACACGGACTGAACCGAAACAAACTTATCGGTTCGGAACTAAACATAATTCTTAGGAGCAAAAAAATGGTACTAGTTGGTCGTAAAGCCCCTGATTTTACTGCAGCAGCTGTTCTTGGTAACGGTGAAATCGTTGATAGCTTCAACTTCGCAGAATTTACTAAAGGTAAGAAAGCGGTAGTTTTCTTCTACCCACTAGACTTCACTTTCGTTTGCCCATCAGAGCTAATCGCTTTTGACAAGCGTTTCGAAGACTTCCAAGCTAAAGGCGTTGAAGTAATCGGCGTTTCTATCGATTCTCAGTTCTCTCACAACGCATGGCGTAACACTGCTGTTGAGAACGGCGGTATTGGTCAAGTTAAATACCCTCTAGTTGCTGACGTTAAGCATGAAGTTTGTAAAGCATACGATGTAGAGCACCCAGAAGCAGGCGTTGCTTTCCGTGGTTCTTTCCTAATCGACGAAGATGGCCTAGTACGCCACCAAGTTGTTAATGACCTACCACTAGGCCGTAACATCGACGAAATGCTACGTATGGTTGACGCACTAAACTTCCACCAAAAGAACGGTGAAGTGTGCCCAGCACAATGGGAAGAAGGTAAAGCAGGTATGGATGCATCTCCAAAAGGTGTTGCAGCATTCCTATCTGAGCACTCAGACGACCTAGGCAAGAAATAATTACTCCTTAGCCCGCGCTCAACTCGGGTCAATGGTTGGACATATAATAAAGCGTAAAACGCATCGCCAATCAGTTAAGAAGTAAAGTCCTTATCCAAGCCCAAAGCACTGCTTTGGGCTTTTTGTTATGTGTCAAATTATGCTGCGCAGAAACGGTTATACAAATGAGGTATGTTTACTTGGCAAACTTTACCCCTATTTCCCACTTGCTTCACACAGACTCCAGTATGATTACTTGCTAATATTGGATAAATTTTACAAATAGAGCTTTGCTATGAATACTCAAATTGAAGTCTGCATTGATAATATTGAATCACTACACAATGCCATTGCAGGTGGTGCAACCCGTATTGAGCTCTGTTCATCACTGGCCTTAGGCGGCTTAACACCGAGTTTTGGTTTGATGAAAAAGGCCGCTGAGATTTCAACTATTCCCGTTTATGCGATGATCCGCCCACGCCAAGGTGATTTCCTTTACGATCAAGACGATATCGACTCAATGTTAATCGATATTGAAATGGCGAAACAAGCAGGGCTGAATGGTATTGTCTTTGGAATTTTGAACCCAAATCGAACCATTAATATTGACGCTAGCCAACAAATGATGAAAGCAGCGCAAGGTTTAGGTAGTACTTTTCACCGCGCTATTGACCAATGCCATAGCTATAAACAAGCAATTGAAGATGTTGCTTCTCTCGGATGTGAGCGAATACTTACTTCAGGTTTAGCACCCAATGCTTATAGTGGAAGATCTGTAATTGCAGAAATGGTTAAGCTTGCAGGTGATCGCTTTTCTATCATGGCGGGCGCAGGGCTAAATGCGAGTAATATTAGCGAGGTGATCAAAGAAACAGGCATTACTGAAATTCACCTATCGAGTAAATCAACCCGAGCCAGTAAAATGGACATGATCGCCAATGCGATAAAAATGGGACACGATTCTATCGATGAGACCTTGATTCCAGTCACCGATGTAGAGTTACTCCAAGAAGTCGTACGTCAGCTCAGTTAGCAACTAGCAACTAGCAACTAGCAACAGAGTAAAGTCTTACATAAAAGGTGAAGGAAAAGTCTTCACCTTTTAAGGTTTAAGTAAGTCATCAATAGATTGCTTGTCTAAATGCCGCACATCTTTACCTTTCACAAAGTAAATAATGTATTCGCAGATATTTTGACAACGGTCTCCAACCCGCTCAATAGCGCGAGCCGACCACATCACTTGCAAAATATGTGGGATATTTTTCGGGTCTTCCATCATGTAGGTCATCAATTGTCGAATGACCGCTTCATATTCAGCGTCTAATTTATCATCCAGTTTGTACACTTCTGCCGCTGACTCAATATCCATTCGAGCAAATGCATCTAACACTTGGTGTAACATCGCGATAGCTTGACGACATAAAGGTTCCAGGGAAACGTGAAATTTGCTCTCTTTTACTGAAGGGCTTTCAATCGCAACGTAGGCGATTTTAGTCGCAACATCACCAATTCGCTCAAGATCAGTAATGGTTTTGATGATCGCCATAATTAAACGTAAATCTTTCGCTGTCGGTTGACGTTTAGCTATAATCCGCGTGCAGGCTTCATCGATAGAAACTTCTAATGCATTGACTTTATGATCATCCCGAACCACCTTACGAGCCAGGTCAGCATCATCTTTATGTAATGCCTGCATCGCAAAAGAAAGTTGTTGCTCCACCAGCCCGCCCATAGTTAAAACATGAGTACGGATTGACTCAAGTTCAACATTAAATTTTCCTGAAATGTGGCGACCTAGCTGCATTATGCTTCCTTATAAAATACGTTATTGATTAAAATATTAACCATACCTACCAGTAATATAGTCTTCGGTCTGTTTTTTCAATGGTGATGTAAAAATCGAGTCCGTATCAGCATACTCGATCAATTTTCCCATATGAATAAAAGCGGTGTGATCGCTCACCCTTGCCGCTTGTTGCATGTTGTGGGTAACAATAACAACCGTGTATTTGGTTTTCAGATCATTAATCAGCTCTTCGATAGTCAAGGTTGAGATAGGATCAAGTGCCGATGTTGGTTCATCTAATAATAGCACTTCAGGTTCAATAGCTATCGCTCGTGCAATGACCAAACGCTGCTGCTGTCCACCCGATAACCCAAAGGCATTTTCATGCAATCGATGTTTTACTTCATCCCATAACGCAGCTGAACGTAAGGCTCGTTCAACAGCGTCGTCTAAGGTTCGGCTATTTTTAACCCCTTGCAGGCGCAATCCATAAACCACATTTTCATAAATCGACTTAGGAAATGGGTTAGGTCTTTGGAACACCATCCCAACACGACGGCGTAAAGTTGCCACATCCACTTCTGGATGATACACATTTTTACCATGCAACTTGACTTGCCCTTCCACTCGGCACCCTTCGACTAAATCGTTCATACGATTAATGCAACGCAATAGTGTCGACTTTCCACAGCCAGAAGGTCCAATGAAAGCAGTCACCTGCCCCTTAGGAATTCGCATTGAAATATTGCTCAACGCTTGAGTTTGTTTGTAAAACAGGTTGAGCCCTTCTATCGCTATCGCAGTTTGCTTATCGCTCAAATTGTTCACATCTAACGGGGCGTGATAACCCAAAGTTTGATTGATGGAAAACATGCTTAATCTTGCCCCAACGTTCGATATTTCTCACGCAAATTATTGCGAATACTAATGGCTGTTAAATTCAACGCGACAATAACAGTGACGAGTAAAAAGGAGGTCGCGTAAACCAATGGCCGCGCAGTCTCAATATTGGTAGTTTGAAAACCGACATCATAAATATGAAAGCCTAAATGCATGAACTTGCGTTCTAGATGAACAAATGGAAATTCGCCATCAACGGGTAAGCTAGAAGCCAATTTAACCACACCAACCAACATCAATGGAGCCACTTCACCCGCAGCCCTTGCAATAGCAAGGATTAAGCCGGTAATAATGGCTGGACTTGCCATCGGTAAAACAATCCGCCAAATGGTTTCAAATTGTGTTGCACCCAAAGCTAAGGAACCATGCCTTACAGAACTCGGGATCCTTGTTAAACCTTCTTCAGTGGTCACTATCACGACCGGTAAAGTCAGTACGGCTAAGGTTAACGCTGACCACAATAAACCTGGTGTGCCAAAAGTTGGGGCGGGCAGACGCTCGGCATAAAACAGTGCATCAATCGATGAGCCTATCGTGTAGACAAAAAAACCAAGGCCAAACACCCCATACACAATGGACGGAACCCCAGCCAAGTTTATGACAGCTACTCGAATAACTCGAGTGAACGCATTATCTTTGGCGTATTCATGCAGATAAATGGCAGCCACTACTCCGAGTGGCATCACAATGATTGACATAATCAACACTAAAAACACCGTACCAAATATGGCAGGAAATACACCACCTTCCGAGTTAGATTCACGCGGACTTTGCGATAAAAACACCCAAACTTGTTTTCCCCATTGAGTGACTTTTTGCCCCAAGTCCATGTCGTTGGGATACCAAATATCGAGGATCTGACTCAACGGAATATAGACTCGGCTACCGGTCATATCTTCGACAATCAATGATTGTTGATTTAATTGAGCACGCAATGCATCAAGCTTTTGCTCAGAGAGCACCAACTGGCTATCTAAATCCTCTTTTCTTTGCCTATATTGCGCAAGATAAGTTTCATCTAACTGCCCATTCAACTCTTTACGACGCTTCTCTAAACGCAATTTTTCAGCAGCATTACCAATGACACGGATTTCCTCGGTAATCACATTATCGATTTTTTCTCGCAACAAAGACGCATCACGCATTCCTTGCTCGAGCTGCGCTTGAGCATCTAAACTTTCTTGGCCATTCGCTTGCAAATAGGCGATCGGTTTGCCGTAAAACTGGCCATCACGCACACGCTCGATCACAGCCCAGCCGCTAGGCTTTTGCTTATCCGATAATTTGACATCCAAAATAGAGACAAAATCAGCATGAGTTAACTCTCGGTTTGCCACTTTAATACTAAGACGATTAACCTCACCAGACACTAATGCCTCTGGCGGCCAATCAATGTTGACCTCTCGCAGGTGAGTCAACGGCACCTGTTCTTGAGAATAGAGTTGCCCAACAAGTTTCTTGCCGTCACTGGTTTGCCACTGATAAAGCGGTGTAGGCCAGAAATAGGTCAACCCTTTCCAACCAATCAATAGTAGTAACCCTAACACAGAAATCAGGCTGAGACTGACAGCTCCGCCCGTTAACCATATCCAAGGTGCTCCTGATTTAATCCACTTAAACATTCGGGATTGTTATTCCTAATTGATTACAAGGCACGATATTTTTCTCGCAACCGCTGTCTAACCCATTCAGCTACTGAATTCACAAAAAAGGTGAAGATAAATAATAATAAGGCCGCCAAAAATAGTAAGCGATAGTGGCTATTACCCACTTCAGATTCTGGCAATTCAACCGCTATCGTTGCTGAAAGTGTTCTCATTCCTTCCAAGATATTCCAATCTAAAATAGGTGTATTTCCTGTTGCCATTAAGACAATCATCGTTTCACCCACGGCACGCCCTAGTCCCATCATAATCGCAGAAAAAATGCCAGGGCTGGCCGTTAGCAACACCACATGGATTAAAGTCTGCCAAGAGGTCGCCCCTAACGCCAATGAACCATCAGAAAGATGTTTGGGAACAGAAAAAATAGCGTCTTCTGCAATGGTGAAAATCGTAGGAATAACCGCAAAGCCCATAGCGAATCCGACAACCAAAGCATTACGTTGATCAAAGTCTATTCCATGTTGCGCTAAGTAAATTCGAATGTCGCCATCGAACAACCACATTTCTATTTGACTACTGTGAGAAAAAATAAGTGCAGCACTGAGCACCAGTACCGGAATTAAAATCAGCGCATGCCAACCATTGGCGAAATGACGAATCCACCTTTTGGGCAACAAGTACCAGATGATACCAACGAGCAACATAACTATTGGTAACCCCAACATTAACGCCCCTACCGCAGCTAAATGGCTCTCAACAAGCGGTGCAAACCAAAGACCCGCTAAAAAGCCAATAATCACCGTTGGCAACGCTTCCATCAATTCAATTGATGGTTTAACGACGCGGCGCATTTTTGGTGCCATAAAATAGGCAGTATAGATCGCGCCTAGTACCGCGATAGGAACGGCAAACAGCATCGCATAAGCTGCGGCTTTAAGTGTGCCAAAAGCAATCGGCACTAGGCTAAACTTGGCCTCAAACTCATCATTTGCTGATGTCGATTGCCATACGTATTCAGGTTGTGGGTAACCCTCGTACCAGACTTTTTGCCATAACGAAGAAAACGATATTTCTGGATAATCGTTGTCAATTTTTGCCACATTTAGCTGTTGGTCATTCAATATAACCAAATACAGCTCGTTATTCGACATCGCCGCTAATTGGGGCGCTTTGTTATACACGCGCTCAAATAGCACCAATTTTTCGCTCGTCGTATAGTGGCTTTGTACGGTGCCATTGGGGTAAAAACTATAAAAACCTTTACGATAACTATCTGGTAATAAAAATTGCACCTGAGGAGCCAGTTTAAACTCCCTAATATGGGTTAACTTACGCTCACCATTTTGTAACACATCAAACCACTGTGATACTCGGCCATCATGGTGAGTAGCCAAAAGAGAATAGGCTCCTGAGAGTAAGTTTAGTTGAACAGCCTGGTGTTGTTCATTACCTTGGCTTAAATCGACAATCTCTCGTACGGAATAACTCCCCTCGGACTGAGTCACCACTACTAGGTCTGACCCCATACGCAGATAAAGCGTTTTTCCATCCGGCGTAAAGAGCATCTGATCAACATCAGAAAACTGAGCCGGGAACGTAAAACGCTGCCAAAGCTGAGCTGAATGCCTTGCCCCCCATTGAATGGTGACTTGTCCAGTATCAGTGTACGCAGCAAAAAACACATCATCACTTCCGACGGCAAACGTAAACCGTTCAAGAACTTGATCGTCACTCGCGAGAAGCAGCTCGGCAGGCAAAGGCAAGTATTCCACATCAGGAGTCAACTGCCGGCCTTGCTTACTTGGTAGGGAGTTAAATTGAGGACGGGCTACCACAACCCGATTGCTAGCATCAGCGACTGCAAACCAACCATCATTGACCGTTGATGAAGAAAATAGAGCGGGTTTAATCGCTAATCTCTGCGACCACTTAGCGCGGTTATCACTCGAATCGAGAGACCAAAACGTCATTCGCCCATCATGATCAAAAATAAAGGCATTTTCACCATACTCATCAATCGACAATAACTGAGGATCAACAGCCGTCACAGCAGATTGTGCAACATCACTCTCAATTTTGGGGCTACCAAACAGCGGGAAAACTACCATAGCCAGATAGACAAAAATCAGCACTAGCGCGCCTAATACACTAATGCCACCGATGTTCACTGCAAGTCGAAACAAACGATCTTTAATCAGTCGTTTTTGGTCTCGTTCCTTCAATGAAAATTCGGCTGGTGCCATCGCTGTCTCTACCTATACTTTTCTGAGCATACAATATGTAATTTGCATGACAATTATATTACAGCTCGCAATAAATAACTGAAAAGAAAACAACTATATTAGGCTGCTCCCTTGAAACAAAGATGCCACATCAAAGAAAAAACACATCATTGGTTGAATTCAAGTAGTAGAGTTCTAAATTGTACCTATGAGCTCAATAGAATCACTCCCAAGATAGATCAGTCGGTATTAAACAAAGCGAGTATTAATGTTCGCTATTCAATACCGACCTTAGCAAGCTCTTGTTTTGCAAATTCAGCACTAATGGGAACATACCCGTCCTTTTCAACTAACGCTTGTCCCTGACGAGAAAAAATAAAGCGGATAAACTCGCGCTGAATAGGAGAAAAGTCTCGTGTTGGGTGTTTATTCACATAGACGTAAAGATAACGAGATAACGGATATTTCCCCGACAAAATGTTCTCTTGACTAGCTTCAACATACTCACGCCCTTGCTTAGCTATCGGAATTAACTTAACACCGGAAACTTGATAGCCAACACCGGAATAACCAATGGTATTGATTGATGAAGCAACCGACTGCACTACCGAAGCTGAACCTGGCTGCTCATTGACGTTTTTTTTGAAATCACCACCACACAGCGCATTCAATTTAAAGTAACCATAAGTTCCTGATACAGAATTACGACCAAACAACTGAATACCCCGTTTGGCCCAAGCGTAATCCACACCTAGCTCAGACCAAGTATTGATCGGCTGATTTGCCCCACAACGCAATGTGGATGAGAAAACGCTGTCGAGCTGCACAAAGTTCAACCCTTGAACAGGGTTATCTTTGTGAACAAAAATACCAATAGCGTCAATCGCCACTCGCAGAGCCGTAGGCTTATAGCCATGCATCCGCTCAAAAGCTTCAATTTCTCGGCTACGCATCGGGCGGCTCATCGGTCCAAATTGTGCAGTTCCTTCCGTTAATGCCGGTGGCGCGGTTGATGAACCAGAAGCTTGGACTTGCGCATCAATATTCGGATAAACGTTTTTAAACTCTTCCACCCACAAGGTAGTCATCCCCGCGAGCGTATCTGAACCAACCGACAACAAACTCCCCGCCACACCCGACGTTTTTTTATAATCAGGTAGAGACGCAGTAACAAGATGCGAAAACATCAAGCAAGAAAATATCACGAATGGTTTCAATACCTTTTTCATCATGATCTCACAACCAAACGCTTTGGCAGTACAAATGAAAACTGACTACCGACGCCAACTTCACTGCGTATCTCTAAATGTGAATCGTGGTGAGAAAGTGCATGTTTTACAATCGCTAAACCTAAACCACTGCCGCCTGTATCACGAGAGCGTGCTTTATCCACCCGGTAAAAACGTTCGGTTAAACGATGTAAATGTTGCGGTTCAATACCATCGCCCTTATCAGTAACCTCAAGACAAGCACCTTGCGTATTTTGATACCAACGCACATTAATTTCCGCACCGGGCGGGGTATATTTCACCGCGTTATAGACAAGATTTGAAATCGCACTACGTAGTTGATCTTCATCCGCTAGCACCTTTAACTGCTTATCGACACTAAAATACAGTTTGTGATGATGATCTCCACTCAGACTCAGTGCTTCTTTTTCAAGAATTTCGAGCATGGCTGGTACATTAACTACATCTTCCAATTCATGCATTGGCGCTGCTTCAATTTTGGAGAGCGTTAAGAGCTGATTAACTAAACTGTTCATTCGGTTCAGCTGCTCTGTCATGACTCCATGCGCTTTTGGCCACATCGGCCCCACAAGCATGTCAGGATCTTCGGTCATCTCAAGATAACCTTGTAGTACAGTCATCGGTGTTCGAAGCTCATGAGAGACGTTAGCAAAAAAGTTACGGCGCATACCTTCAAGCTGTTTTAACTGAGTCACATCACGCACTACCATCAAATGCTCACCGTCTGTATACGGCACAATACGCAGTTCAAGCATACGTTCTACATTGAGCGGTGAGCGCATTTCAAGTGGCTCGCTGAAATCATTTTTTTGCAGATATTTGATAAAATCTGGAGCGCGTAACAAATTCGAGATAGGTTGTCCTGCGTCATCTGGCCAGCGAAAACCGAGTAAATGCTGCGCAAGACGGTTACACCAAACAATGTTGCCTTCGTCGCGAAATACCACCACCGCATCAGGAAGTGATTCTGCACCATTACGAAAACGGCGGATTAAATTGGTCAGCTCTTTGCGCTTTTTTCGCTGCCGCTGCTGAAGACGATAAATCCCATTAAACAAGGATTCCCAGTTGCCAGAACCAGAAGGCGGTGTTAAACGTTTTTCATCCCACAACCAGGCAGAAAGGCGCATTTGGTTGTGCAAATGCCACACCAATTGCAACACTGTTGCCGCAAGCAGCAGCCAGGGCATGTAGCCGAAGATCCACCCGATCACGATCCAAGGGGAGTAAAAAAAAGCCAGCTCCCAAGCTAGCCTTTTCCACGTAAGTCGTTCAACCATTCAGTTCCTCAATTCCGTCTTTAAGCTTTGATCGAGAAGCGATAGCCGGCACCACGTACGGTTTGAATTAGCTTGTCATGCCCCGCTTCCTCTAAAGCTTTTCTTAAGCGACGGATATGAACATCAACCGTACGATCTTCCACATAAACATTAGTGCCCCATACATTATTGAGCAGCTGTTCGCGGCTATATACACGCTCTTGGTGCGTCATGAAGAAGTGGAGCATTTTGAATTCAGTCGGCCCCATATCTAATGGCTGCTCGTTGGCGGTAACGCGGTGAGAGACTGGGTCTAACTTTAGACCTTGTACATCAATCACATCTTCAAGAGCGGTAGGAGTAACGCGACGAATAACGGCTTTAAGGCGAGCCACCAGCTCTTTGGGAGAAAAAGGCTTTGTTATATAGTCATCAGCCCCAACTTCGAGGCCACGTACCTTATCTTCTTCTTCACCACGAGCAGTGAGCATTACCACTGGAATATTGCGGGTCAGTTCTTCACGTTTCATGTGTTTGATAAAGTTAATGCCACTGCCACCAGGCAACATCCAATCTAATAACACGAGATCAGGGAAGGGTTCAGCAAGTTTGTTTACCGCGGTATCGTAATCTTCTGCCTCTACCGCTTGATAACCTTTTTGCTCAAGTACGAAGCATAGCATTTCACGAATTGGGGCTTCGTCTTCAACAACCAGAATCCTTCTAGACATAATTGAACAACCTTTCTATGTAATCAACGCTATGCATTATGAGAAACAATTATGACACTTTTGTGACCTTTGAAAACAATTTTTCATATAACTTTCTTATCAAGTTCATGTTTATATTTTGAAATTGGTTTAAGACTTTAACACTTAAATCCCCTATCATGTTGCGTCTTCTAATAAGGTAAGAGAAAGAGTATGTGGTTTAAAAACTGTATGGTTTATCGTGTTAATCGCGATGTTGAATTTAATGCTGACAAACTTGAAGAACAACTGGCTGAATTTCGTTTTACGCCATGCGGGAGTCAAGATAAGCAGAAATTTGGCTGGGTTCATGCGATGGGAAGACACGGTGACATGATGACTCATGTCTCTGAAGACCGTATTCTGATCTGCGCGAAAAAAGAAGAAAAAATGCTTCCTGCATCGGTTATTAAAGAATCTTTAAATGCCAAAGCAGAAGCGATAGAAGCTGAAGAAGGTCGTCCTCTCAAAAAGAAAGAAAAAGACAACCTGAAAGAAGACATTGTGATTGATCTTCTACCACGAGCTTTCAGCCGTAGTAATCTCACTTTCGTTCTGATCCTACCAAAGCAAGGCCTTATTCTTGTTGATGCAGCAAGCTATAAAAAAGCAGAAGACGTATTAGCACTACTGCGTAAAACCATGGGCAGCTTACCCGTTGTACCAGCGATTCCAGAACAAGCGGTTGAAACCACGTTGACGGCATGGGTGAAAAGTGGTGATTTACCTCAAGGCTTTACTTTACTTGAAGAAGCAGAACTCAAATCGCTATTAGAAGACGGTGCTGTTATTCGTTGTAAGAAGCAAGAATTGACCAGTGATGAGATTTTAAGTCATATCGAAGCCAATAAAGTCGTCACAAAACTCTCTTTAAATTGGCAAGATCGCATCAGCTTCATTTTAGCTGAAGATTGCAGCATAAAACGTTTAGCATTTAGTGATGATCTTAAAGATCAGAATGATGACATTCCACGCGAAGATCCTGCAGCACGCTTTGATGCAGACTTTTCTCTGATGTGTGGCGAAATATCAGCCTTCTTACCTAACCTGTTTGAAGCACTCGGTGGTTTACCTCACCCAGAGGCATAGTTTCCTCATCCATTTGCAAGAATCAAAGAGTTAAAGCCTGATATCCATACAGTACATCAGGCTTTTTTTTCTATCCCTAACTATCACCCTAGGCACATCTCTTTTTTTGGCGTAAAATTTGCGCCCCTCCAATACCATTAGGTGGTATTGGCCTGACTTGAGATCAGAATTAGAGAATAGCAATGAGCACAAATAAACCTTTCGTACCTGAACTACTATCACCAGCAGGCAGTTTAAAAAATATGCGTTATGCATTCGCCTATGGTGCTGATGCGGTTTACGCTGGACAGCCGCGCTACAGTCTTCGTGTACGTAACAACGAATTCAATCATGAAAATCTGCAAATTGGTATCGATGAAGCACACGTTTTAGGCAAGAAACTGTATGTGGTTTGTAATATCCAACCTCATAACTCGAAACTAAAAACGTTCATTCGCGATCTAAAACCGGTTGTCGATATGGGTCCAGATGCACTGATCATGTCAGATCCTGGTCTTATAATGATGGTTCGTGAAGCATTTCCAGAAATGCCGATTCACCTTTCAGTACAGGCTAATGCTGTTAACTGGGCAACCGTTAAGTTTTGGGCATCTCAAGGTGTGGAACGTGTCATTCTTTCCCGTGAGCTTTCGCTAGAAGAAATTGAAGAAATTCGCCAACAATGCCCTGATACTGAGCTAGAGATTTTCGTGCATGGCGCGCTTTGCATGGCGTATTCAGGCCGTTGTCTATTGTCTGGTTATATCAATAAGCGCGATCCAAACCAAGGCACTTGCACTAATGCTTGCCGTTGGGAATATAAAGTCGAGACAGCTAAAGAAGATGAATCTGGCCAAATTGTTGAAAAATTTGATCCAGCAGCGATTCAAACAATCGAAGTACAAGAAGAGCGCCCTGATAATACGCTTGGCTTAGGTAAACCGATTGATGATGTGGTATTGCTGTCAGAAAGCCATCGTCCAGAAGAAAAAATGGCCGCGTTCGAAGATGAGCATGGTACTTACATCATGAACTCAAAAGATTTGCGTGCGGTACAACACGTAGAGCGCCTCACTCAAATGGGTGTCCACTCTCTCAAAATCGAAGGTCGTACTAAGTCCTTCTATTACTGTGCTCGTACTGCTCAAGTTTACCGCAAAGCCATTGACGATGCGGTTGCAGGTAAGCCGTTTGATGAAAATTTAATGGGTACTTTAGAAAGCCTAGCTCACCGTGGTTACACCGAAGGCTTCCTACGTCGTCATACTCATGATACTTACCAAAACTACGATTACGGTTATTCCGTATCTGATTCACAGCAATTTGTCGGTGAATTTACAGGCAAACGCCGCGGTGAAATGGCTGAAGTTGAAGTGAAGAATAAGTTTATCTTAGGCGATAGTTTAGAGCTGATGACACCAAAAGGTAACGTGGTGTTCACGTTAGAAGCAATGGAAAATCGTAAAGGTGAAACCGTAGACGATGCAAAAGGAAATGGGCACTTTGTTTATATTCCTGTTCCTGAAGAATTGGATTTAAACTTTGGCTTGTTAATGCGTAACTTAAATGCTGGTCAGGATACCCGTAACCCTGTAGGTAAGTAACATGGCATTACTGATCACAAAGAAATGCATTAATTGTGATATGTGTGATCCTGAGTGCCCGAATGGTGCCATCTCAATGGGTAGCAGTATCTACGAAATTGATCCACATTTATGCACAGAATGTAAGGGACATTACGACAAACCAACTTGTCAGTCTGTATGCCCTATCACTAACTGCATCATCACCGATCCTGAGCACATCGAAACTGAGAGTGAACTACTCGAAAAGTTTGTCATCATTCAAGGTTTAGCCTGATGAAAAAGCCCAATCGAACGATTGGGCTTTTTTTATTTACTAGCCAGTCCTTTGCTTTTTAAGTAATCCAACATAAAAGGGCGAGACTCTTGAGATAATTTAGCCGTGATTTGTTGTGACCACATTTCTTGCTTGGTATTACTTGCACGTGATTGATAATAATCAAGCATGGTTTGATCGTATTGTTTGAGCGCATTCTGATCGAGTTTTTGGTAGCTATCTTGGTGGACAATCACAGTAGGACTTAAGCGAGGTTTTAACTGAGGATCTTGAGCTGGATGACCTAAGCACATGCCAAACAAAACCGCACAATACTTAGGGAGCTCTAGTAACTCATCGACCTCTTTAGGAGAGTTTCTTAATCCACCAATATAAACACCACCCAACCCCATCGACTCTGCGGCGAGTAAACAATTTTGCGCCATGATCCCAGCATCAACAGCTCCGATAAGTGTCAACTCCATAAACTCAGGTTTAACTTCCGGATTCATTGCATAGTGACGTTGATAATCAATACAAAAAACTAAAAATTCTGCTGCGGTAGCCACATAGGCTTGATTACCAGCCAACTTAGCTAATTGCTCACGCTTCGACTTATCCGTCACTCGAATAACAGAATTTACTTGTAACAAGCTCGATGAAGACGCGGCAATGCCGGATGAAATAATCGCATCCATTTGTTCTTGAGAAATCGGCTGTTCGGTAAATGAGCGAATAGAACGATGAGAAAGAATAGTTTCAACAACAGAATTCATTCAGATTTCCCTCTCAATAGTGTTTCGCATTGTCGTAGTAAGCGCTCGGCTCCAAAGCCGTAAAAATAACAGCTACATTATTGTCTTCACCAACAATTTCCTTTACTTGTTTCGTGACTACTTGAGCAACCGTATCTCTAACCTCTTGTCCACGTTCAAACCAAAATACCTCAACAAAAGGATAAGCTGGACTCACTTCACCTTCATGAAAAAACGTGGTGTAAATATATTCAAATGTAAAATCTTCACGTGGCGATCCCATCACTGACTCCAACTCATCAATTAAGGGCTTTGATAAAGCTTGGACTGTTTGAGGTTCAACAGCTCGAAATCTAAAATGCGGCATAGTGAGTTTCCCTTATCGTTAAGTGAAACTATCATAGCAGGAAGATAGATGGTGGGCGAGGTTGTCTCAAGCAAGCGGCTATTCATAACGATAATAATAGGGATGCTAAGCTAACTCTGTTAGAATTGCCCGCCCTCAAACCTTGATACAACGGCTTAATAAACGTATCAAGGTGTAATTGAAGATTTGTACGCAAATCCAGCCAGCTTTGCTTAGTTAGATACTTAGGAACTCGTTATGATGACTGATGAAGAAAGAATTGAATTACAAAAGAACAACCCATTACACGGTCTTAAGTTAGAAACGTTAATACAAGAGCTAGTCGATTTTTACGGTTGGGATATTCTAGATACCGCGATGCGTTTTAACTGTTTTCACACTAACCCATCGGTTGCGAGCAGTGTTAAGTATTTAAATAAAACAGATTGGGCAAGAGAAAAATTAGAGAATTTTTACCTATACCGTTTTAAGCGTATGCCTCGTGCATCTAGCGAAGAGTATGATTTACCACCTCGAGCTCGCACCTTTGCACATGGGCTTAAGCCAAAAGAGCCAATGGAACTCACTGTTGATTCAATTTTGAAGTCGCAAGCCAAAGCGGCATCGGCTCATAAAGAGCGTTCTTCTCGTGGACGCCAATTCCGCCGTTAGTTAACTGACAACTAGTATGCAAAACAAAGAGTCAAACGTGGTTAGCTGTATTTGACTCTTTTAGCTTTTGTGAAGATGGATATAAGCCAAATTTGGTTTAACTAGTTTAAATGAGTAAACTCCTTGCGCTTACCCAGAAGGATTCCCGCCATATACCAAACCACAATGATATTTAAGATAAAAATACTGATGCCTAACATACTGGTATGGATAATTATTTCATATATTTCAAACGGTATATAGATAGCTCCGCTAACCAACGCAAACCATTCAATCCAAACCAATCCTTTCCACAAACCATACGCCTCAACAAAGCGGATCAATGAGTAAGCAAAAGCTCCTATCGCAGCTAAGCCCACACTGCTATCTGAGAATGTACTCGCCGCATGAATAAAAACACTAGGCAAATTACTTGCAGGATTTAAATGTGCATGACTAACAATGGACTCAGCAACTTGTTGTAAGTTGCGGCCAGCCAGCGTATGAAGACCAAAAGCCACCAAAAGAGAACATAGCCCCTTGAAAGCCTCTAATGTCGCGACAGCTTTCAACCCACTTTTCGATGATGTCATATCAACCTGTATCAACTTGCTTTTTAAAACCGTATACCACCATAAAGTCAATCATTCGGCAACTATATAAGAAATAAGGCTACATAAACTCAATATTAACGTGCAGATAGGTGAAGCTAAAATCGCACCAAAACTAATACTAATCACAGTAAGTAAGTGATCAGAAATAGCGTAGGAAAAATACTTAATAGCAGGCGGAATTTTTCGATAAGTAGTTACTCTACAATTAACAATTCTAATGTCGTTATCGAGCGTTTTAACAAGCTAGGATGACTAATTGTTTACTAAGTCTGAATTAGCCTTAAATTAATTTTGTGGTCACTTCTGAGAGATGGTATCTGCAACGATAGCAATAAGGCATGGGAAGGAAGAGAGGCTAGTAGGAAAAGAGGTAACGAGTATAGCTTAATGCCCTAAACGCAAAAAACCCCAGCATTGCTGCTGAGGTTTCTAATAAAGTGGCGGAGCGGACGGGACTCGAACCCGCGACCCCCGGCGTGACAGGCCGGTATTCTAACCAACTGAACTACCGCTCCGCTGCGTGTCTGGTTAGACAATATTCAAAGCCTGGCGATGTCCTACTCTCACATGGGGAAGCCCCACACTACCATCGGCGCTATTGCGTTTCACTTCTGAGTTCGGCATGGAATCAGGTGGGTCCGCAACGCTATGGTCGCCAAGCAAATTCTTTAATTCGGAAAGCTGAATTCGTTCTTCACATTCAATGTTCTTCTATTGAGCCCACAAAACCCCTTCGGTGTTGTATGGTTAAGCCTCACGGGCAATTAGTATTGGTTAGCTCAACGCCTCGCAGCGCTTACACACCCAACCTATCAACGTTCTAGTCTCGAACAACCCTTTAGGACACTTAAAGTGCCAGGGAAGACTCATCTCAGGGCTCGCTTCCCGCTTAGATGCTTTCAGCGGTTATCGATTCCGAACTTAGCTACCGGGCAATGCTACTGGCGTAACAACCCGAACACCAGAGGTTCGTCCACTCCGGTCCTCTCGTACTAGGAGCAGCCCCCTTCAATCTTCCAACGCCCACGGCAGATAGGGACCGAACTGTCTCACGACGTTCTAAACCCAGCTCGCGTACCACTTTAAATGGCGAACAGCCATACCCTTGGGACCGACTTCAGCCCCAGGATGTGATGAGCCGACATCGAGGTGCCAAACACCGCCGTCGATATGAACTCTTGGGCGGTATCAGCCTGTTATCCCCGGAGTACCTTTTATCCGTTGAGCGATGGCCCTTCCATTCAGAACCACCGGATCACTATGACCTACTTTCGTACCTGCTCGAATTGTCATTCTCGCAGTTAAGCGGGCTTATGCCATTGCACTAACCACACGATGTCCAACCGTGTTTAGCCCACCTTCGTGCTCCTCCGTTACTCTTTGGGAGGAGACCGCCCCAGTCAAACTACCCACCAGGCACTGTCCGCAACCCCGATTAGGGGCCAACGTTAGAACATCAAAACTACAAGGGTGGTATTTCAAGGACGACTCCACGCAATCTAGCGACTGCGCTTCTAAGTCTCCCACCTATCCTACACATGTAGGTTCAATGTTCAGTGCCAAGCTGTAGTAAAGGTTCACGGGGTCTTTCCGTCTAGCCGCGGGTACACTGCATCTTCACAGCGATTTCAATTTCACTGAGTCTCGGGTGGAGACAGCGTGGCCATCATTACGCCATTCGTGCAGGTCGGAACTTACCCGACAAGGAATTTCGCTACCTTAGGACCGTTATAGTTACGGCCGCCGTTTACCGGGGCTTCGATCAAGAGCTTCGACCTAAGTCTAACCCCATCAATTAACCTTCCGGCACCGGGCAGGCGTCACACCGTATACGTCATCTTACGATTTTGCACAGTGCTGTGTTTTTAATAAACAGTTGCAGCCACCTGGTATCTGCGACTCTCAGTAGCTCCATCCGCTAGGGACTTCACCGCCAAGAGCGTACCTTCTCCCGAAGTTACGGTACCATTTTGCCTAGTTCCTTCACCCGAGTTCTCTCAAGCGCCTTGGTATTCTCTACCCGACCACCTGTGTCGGTTTGGGGTACGATTGCTTATAATCTGAAGCTTAGAGGCTTTTCCTGGAAGCATGGCATCAATGACTTCACTACCGTAGTAGCTCGACGTCGTGTCTCAGCCTAACAAGAAACCGGATTTACCTAGTCTCTTAGCCTACGCACTTGAACCTGGACAACCGTCGCCAGGCCCACCTAGCCTTCTCCGTCCCCCCATCGCAATTATAAGCAGTACGGGAATATTAACCCGTTTCCCATCGACTACGCTTTTCAGCCTCGCCTTAGGGGTCGACTTACCCTGCCCCGATTAACGTTGGACAGGAACCCTTGGTCTTCCGGCGTGGGGGTTTTTCACCCCCATTATCGTTACTCATGTCAGCATTCGCACTTCTGATACCTCCAGCATGCTTTACAACACACCTTCAACGGCTTACAGAACGCTCCCCTACCCCACAATCTTACGATTGCAGCCGCAGCTTCGGTTTACTACTTAGCCCCGTTACATCTTCCGCGCAGGCCGACTCGACCAGTGAGCTATTACGCTTTCTTTAAATGATGGCTGCTTCTAAGCCAACATCCTGGCTGTCTGAGCCTTCCCACATCGTTTCCCACTTAGTAGTAATTTGGGACCTTAGCTGGCGGTCTGGGTTGTTTCCCTCTCCACGACGGACGTTAGCACCCGCCGTGTGTCTCCCGGATAGTACTTACTGGTATTCGGAGTTTGCAAAGGGTTGGTAAGTCGGGATGACCCCCTAGCCTTAACAGTGCTCTACCCCCAGTAGTATTCGTCCGAGGCGCTACCTAAATAGCTTTCGGGGAGAACCAGCTATCTCCGAGTTTGATTGGCCTTTCACCCCTAGCCACAAGTCATCCGCTAATTTTTCAACATTAGTCGGTTCGGTCCTCCAATTGATGTTACTCAATCTTCAACCTGCCCATGGCTAGATCACTCGGTTTCGGGTCTATATCCAGAGACTAAAGCGCCCAGTTAAGACTCGGTTTCCCTACGGCTCCCCTATACGGTTAACCTTGCCACTGAATATAAGTCGCTGACCCATTATACAAAAGGTACGCAGTCACAGGACAAAGCCTGCTCCTACTGCTTGTACGTACACGGTTTCAGGTTCTATTTCACTCCCCTCACAGGGGTTCTTTTCGCCTTTCCCTCACGGTACTGGTTCACTATCGGTCAGTCAGTAGTATTTAGCCTTGGAGGATGGTCCCCCCATATTCAAACAGGATATCACGTGTCCCGCCTTACTCGTTTTCACTTAGAATGACGTGTCGGTTACGGGGCTATCACCCTTTATTGCCACGCTTTCCAGCGTGTTCACCTGCATCATTTAAAGCTTAAGGGCTAGTCCAATTTCGCTCGCCGCTACTTTCGGAATCTCAGTTGATTTCTTTTCCTTCGGGTACTTAGATGTTTCAGTTCCCCGAGTTCGCCTCGCTGCGCTATGTATTCACGCAGCGATACTAGCTTATGCTAGTGGGTTTCCCCATTCGGAAATCGTAGACTCAAGTGGCTTTTACTGCCTAATCTACGCTTATCGCAAGTTAATACGTCCTTCATCGCCTCTGACTGCCAAGGCATCCACCGTGTACGCTTAGTCACTTAACCATACAACCCGAAGAAGTTTCGTGTTGATGACAAGTCACCAAGGTTTAGTGTCTCTCTTTATTGAATGAGCGAGAGACATTTCGATTTTGCCGGACTCAATTTTGAAAACTTACCGCAGTAAGCTTTCCCAAGAACACTTGAATGTGTTTGGTATCAACACATAAACGTGTTGATATTGAGAACTTTTATTTGATAACAACAAAAAATCACGTTGTTATCAGTCAGCTTTCCAAATTGTTAAAGAGCAAGATTTTCTGATGAAAACCATTTTTAAGAACACTTAAGCAAATGTGCTTAAAGATGGTATCCCGTAGGGGAGTCGAACCCCTGTTACCGCCGTGAAAGGGCGGTGTCCTAGGCCTCTAGACGAACGGGACACTAAGTGGCGAATGTTTGGGAACATTCTTTCTCTAAAACTGTATAAACCATCAATCTGTGTGGACACTCATCAGTGTAATCATCGTATAAGGAGGTGATCCAGCGCCAGGTTCCCCTAGCGCTACCTTGTTACGACTTCACCCCAGTCATGAACCACAAAGTGGTGAGCGTCCTCCCCGAAAGGTTAAACTACCCACTTCTTTTGCAGCCCACTCCCATGGTGTGACGGGCGGTGTGTACAAGGCCCGGGAACGTATTCACCGTGGCATTCTGATCCACGATTACTAGCGATTCCGACTTCATGGAGTCGAGTTGCAGACTCCAATCCGGACTACGACGCACTTTTTGGGATTCGCTCACTTTCGCAAGTTGGCTGCCCTCTGTATGCGCCATTGTAGCACGTGTGTAGCCCTACTCGTAAGGGCCATGATGACTTGACGTCGTCCCCACCTTCCTCCGGTTTATCACCGGCAGTCTCCCTGGAGTTCCCGACATTACTCGCTGGCAAACAAGGATAAGGGTTGCGCTCGTTGCGGGACTTAACCCAACATTTCACAACACGAGCTGACGACAGCCATGCAGCACCTGTCTCAGAGCTCCCGAAGGCACTCCTGCGTCTCCGCTGGATTCTCTGGATGTCAAGAGTAGGTAAGGTTCTTCGCGTTGCATCGAATTAAACCACATGCTCCACCGCTTGTGCGGGCCCCCGTCAATTCATTTGAGTTTTAATCTTGCGACCGTACTCCCCAGGCGGTCTACTTAACGCGTTAGCTCCGAAAGCCACGGCTCAAGGCCACAACCTCCAAGTAGACATCGTTTACGGCGTGGACTACCAGGGTATCTAATCCTGTTTGCTCCCCACGCTTTCGCATCTGAGTGTCAGTATCTGTCCAGGGGGCCGCCTTCGCCACCGGTATTCCTTCAGATCTCTACGCATTTCACCGCTACACCTGAAATTCTACCCCCCTCTACAGTACTCTAGTCCGCCAGTTTCAAATGCAGTTCCGAGGTTGAGCCCCGGGCTTTCACATCTGACTTAACGAACCACCTGCATGCGCTTTACGCCCAGTAATTCCGATTAACGCTCGCACCCTCCGTATTACCGCGGCTGCTGGCACGGAGTTAGCCGGTGCTTCTTCTGTCGCTAACGTCAAAGAATACCGCTATTAACGATACCCCCTTCCTCACGACTGAAAGTACTTTACAACCCGAAGGCCTTCTTCATACACGCGGCATGGCTGCATCAGGCTTGCGCCCATTGTGCAATATTCCCCACTGCTGCCTCCCGTAGGAGTCTGGACCGTGTCTCAGTTCCAGTGTGGCTGATCATCCTCTCAGACCAGCTAGGGATCGTCGCCTTGGTGAGCCATTACCTCACCAACTAGCTAATCCCACCTAGGCATATCCTGACGCGAGAGGCCCGAAGGTCCCCCTCTTTGGCCCGTAGGCATCATGCGGTATTAGCCATCGTTTCCAATGGTTATCCCCCACATCAGGGCAATTTCCTAGGCATTACTCACCCGTCCGCCGCTCGTCATCTTCAAAAGCAAGCTTTTGAAATGTTACCGCTCGACTTGCATGTGTTAGGCCTGCCGCCAGCGTTCAATCTGAGCCATGATCAAACTCTTCAATTAAAGTTTTGTTGGTCCTAAGACCGGCTCAATGAATACTGACTTCAAAACTGTTTTTACTCGAAAGTAAAAAGTAATTTTAAAGCTATTGTTGCTCCAACAGAACAACAATGAATTGACTGTGCCAAAATCAAGTAAACTTGATTCTGATTGGTCACTCAGTTCATTGATAAATCTTTTTCGATTATCATCAACGAGTGCCCACACAGATTGATAGGTTTATATTGTTAAAGAGCGTTACTTTGCGAGGCGTTCCTCTCAAAGCGGACGGCAATTCTAGCGATTTAACTTCAAGTGTCAAACACTTTATTAGTTATTTCTCTTGCACTTATCTTTGATAAGTTTCCGTCATGTTGCTGGCTGACCTAGTTAGTCTGCCGTGACAACGAGGCGCATTATAGGCAGTTTGAACAATGATACAAGCGATAAAACGCATTTTTTTCTAACAAGCCGTTCGCTTGCTCATTAAACAATCAAAGTAGGCATTTATTATACAAAAAGGACCAATGATGGTCCTTTTTGTAGGTATAGACAGTGATTAATCTTGATGAGCAATGATTTGATCATTGCTAACAATCAACTTCACTTTTTTATCTGGCAAGATTTTTCCAGCTAATATATCTTTTGCTAGTGGGTTTTCAACACTCTGTTGAATTGCCCGTTTCAAAGGCCGCGCACCATAGACAGGATCAAATCCAACTTGAGAGATCAGTTCTAACGCTTTATCTGATACTTCTAGTTGATAGCCTTTCTCTTCCATTCTTTGACCAAGACGGGCCAGTTGAATAGAAGCAATCGACTTAATTTGCTCTTGTCCGAGCGGATGGAACACAACACTTTCATCGACTCGGTTTAAGAATTCAGGTCTAAAGTGTTTGCTCACCACCTCCATAACTTCATTCTTGATGCCTTCATAGTTGAGACTTGCGAATTTTTCTTGGATACGAGCAGACCCCAAGTTCGATGTCATTATCACTACGGTATTACGAAAATCGACCGTACGACCCTGACCATCAGTCAAGCGACCATCATCTAGAACCTGTAACAGAATATTGAACACATCCGGATGTGCTTTTTCCACCTCATCAAGCAGAATGACTGAATAAGGTCTACGACGCACAGCTTCCGTTAAATATCCACCTTCTTCATATCCAACATAACCAGGAGGTGCACCGACAAGGCGAGCAACAGAATGTTTTTCCATAAACTCGGACATATCAATGCGCACCATGGCATCTTCACTATCAAACATGAAATTGGCGAGTGTCTTACAAAGCTCCGTTTTACCAACACCAGTTGGACCTAAAAATAGGAAAGATCCGATCGGTCGCTGCGGATCTGATAAACCAGCTCGACTACGGCGAATTGCATTTGAAACCACTTCAACAGCTTCTACTTGTCCGATCACTCTTTTATGCAGTACAGCTTCCATTTGCAGCAGCTTTTCTTTTTCTGCTTCAAGCATTTTCGATACTGGAATTCCCGTTTGCTTTGATAATACTTCTGCAATTTCAACATCGGTTACTTTATTACGTAACAAGGTCATTTCTTGCATTTCAGCCTGAGTGGCAAGGTCAAGTTGTTTTTCCAGTTCAGGAATACGTCCGTATTGCAATTCCGACATCCGGCTTAAGTCACCCGCTCGACGAGCGAATTCCATATCCATCCGAGCTTGTTCCAGTTCAGACTTGATATGCTGAGTACCTGAAAGCGCCGCTTTTTCTGCATTCCATACTTCTTCCAATTCAGCGAATTCACGCTCTTTTTCTTTGAGTTCTTCATTCAAAGTAAACAAACGTTTGGTGCTCGCCTCATCGTGCTCATTGGTTAATGCCTGCTGCTCTATTTTAAGCTGAATAATCTTGCGTTCTAACTTATCCAATGATTCTGGTTTTGAGTCAATCTGCATGCGTATACTTGATGCAGCCTCATCAATTAAGTCGATCGCTTTGTCCGGTAATTGTCGATCAGAAACATAACGGTGCGATAAACTCGCCGCGGCAACAATTGCAGGGTCAGTAATTTCAACATGATGATGAAGTTCATAACGTTCTTTTAGGCCACGTAAAATAGCGACGGTATCTTCTACGCTCGGCTCATCAACCAATACTTTTTGGAAGCGGCGCTCAAGGGCAGGGTCTTTCTCTATATACTGACGATACTCATCTAAAGTTGTTGCTCCAACACAATGCAGTTCTCCGCGGGCCAGTGCAGGTTTGAGCATATTACCAGCATCCATTGAACCTTCGCCTTTCCCTGCACCAACCATCGTATGTAGTTCATCAATAAACAAAATGACGTTGCCTTCTTCCTTAGCTAACTCATTAAGTACTGATTTTAAGCGCTCTTCAAATTCACCACGATATTTAGCACCCGCTACCAAAGCGCCCATGTCTAGCGACAAAACACGCCTACCACGTAGACCTTCAGGTACTTCGTTGTTGATAATGCGTTGTGCTAACCCTTCAACAATGGCGGTTTTACCCACCCCCGGTTCACCGATAATGACTGGGTTGTTTTTAGTTCGGCGTTGCAGTACCTGGATAGTGCGACGAATTTCGTCATCACGACCAATAACAGGATCAAGCTTACCCTGCTCCGCTCGCTCTGTAAGATCGATAGTAAACTTTTCTAAAGCTTGTCTTAGCTCTTCAGCATTTGGGTCATTAACTTTCTGCCCCCCGCGGATCTGCTCTATTGCATCCGATAATTTCTTTTCGGTTAAACCTAATTCTTTTAGCAGTTTCCCAAGCGCACCTTTATCTTCTAGCGCCGCTAACAAAAATACTTCAGATGAGATGTACGAATCTTGGCGTTTTTGGGCCAACTTGTCACACAAGTTAAACATGGTGCCCATAGCACTCGACAATTGCACATCACCACCAATACCACTGACTTTAGGTAAGCGATCTAAAATTTCACCTAACTTTGAGCGAAGATGCATCACATCAATACTTAGCATCGTCAGTAGTGGACGAATCGGGCTACCATTTTGGTCAAGCAGCGCCACCATCAAATGAACGGGCTCTATATATTGATGATCACGGCCTAATGCCAATGATTGCGCATCAGAAATTGCAATTTGAAATTTGCTTGTAAATCGATCTAAACGCATACCAATATTCCTCATTCTATTGTTGAGAGACCAATCTTATGTAGCTAAAGATGGATACGAGGCATGGTTTTTTCAAGGGGGAGGTGTGGGAAGATTTTCTAATTTAAATAGCTATTCAATCCAAATAAAGGATGCTTGGCGTCCGGTAATACCATCTCGTCGATAAGAATAGAAACGGGCAGGATCTTGATAAGTACAAAGACCACTGTCAAATACTTGCTCAACTCCGCATTGATTCAGCCTTAATATTGCCAGTTGAGACATATTCGCTAGCCACTTTCCATCTCCTTTTGCAGAAAATGCATGAAAAGCCTTAACGTCTACATCAACGAAAGCTTGATAGACATCATGACCCACTTCAAAAGCGAGTGGTCCAATTGCAGGCCCGAGCCAAGCTATCACATCACCAGAAAATTGCGCCACTGCATTTTCAATAATGCCGTTGGCGAGTCCGCGCCAACCCGCATGTACAGCAGACACTTGAGTTCCTGCAGTATTAGTCAATAAAACGGGTAAGCAATCAGCGGTCATTGCTGAACAGACAACATTGGGGTGTTGAGTGAAAAGACCATCGGCATCCAAAATATCATTCGTGGATGAGCTCACTTCAATGACGTTAGTGGAATGAGTTTGGTTTAACCAAATAGGCATCGCAGGTAATTGAGCTTGTTGTAGAAGCCAATTACGATTGCGCTCGACTAATGATGAGTCATCCCCAACATGAGTTCCTAAATTGAGCCCCTCGTAAGGAGCAAGTGAAAAACCACCGATTCTTGTCGAAGAGAAGGCCTTCACATTTTTAGGAGCATTCCAATTAGGGATGACCATTTCCATTAATATTCTTCTTTTTTATTCAGCTTGGTGTCCACTCGAAGTGCTTCAGCCATTTCGACCATATCGTCTGGAACAGGCGCATGGAACTCAAGCTCTTCACCGGTAACTGGATGATTAAATCTAAGCATCACGGCATGCAATGCTTGACGATCAAAACCGCGAATCATTTCAGCCAGTTCTTCCGTTGCCCCTTTTGGAATACGAGCTCGGCCGCCGTAAGCTGTATCCCCCAAAAGTGGATGCTGTAAGTAAGACATATGCACGCGAATTTGGTGTGTACGACCAGTTTCAAGACGGAGACGAATACGCGTATGCTCGCGGAAATGTTCAGCGACACGGTAATGAGTTACCGCCGGCTTACCTAAAGGGCTAACGGCCATTAAGGTTCGTTTAGTTGAATGGCGACCAATTGGCTTATCAATCATGCCACCAGCCGTCATCGTTCCGATTGCAATCGCTTCATACTCACGAGTGATATTGCGCTTTTGTAGCGCTCGCACCAAATGAGTTTGAGCGGGTACCGTTTTAGCTACCACCATTAACCCGGTAGTATCTTTGTCCAAACGGTGCACAATACCTGCACGTGGAACTTCCGCAATAGCTGGATAATGGAACAATAGTGCGTTAAGCACTGTGCCATCGGGTGTTCCGGCACCAGGATGAACGACAAAATCTCGTGGTTTATTGATGACAATAATGTCATCATCTTCATAAACAATGTCTAAAGGAATGTCTTGCGCTTCCCAACGCTCTTCATCTTCAAGTTCGGCTTGAACGGTAATGATTTCGCCACCCATGACTTTAGTTCGCGGTTTGGTAATCACTTCACCATTAACCTGAACCTTGCCATCTAAAAGCCACTCTTTTAGACGTGAGCGTGAGAAATCAGCGAATAATTCAGCGACAGCTTGGTCTAAACGTTGACCTAACTGGCTATCTTTTACTGTATTTGTTAATTCAATCTGCTGAGCCATATAGAACTTTTTTAAAAACCGTGAGACTAATAGCGTCTAGTATGGATAAAATATGGCTTTATTGTATCTGTTACTGGTAAGAAAGTAACGAAACGATTTATAAAGCGATTACGCACTCAATTAAGAAGCACTAATTCAAGGAACCGACTCCTGTCATGAAACACCACACTTTATCAGGCTTACTCGCACTATCACTGTTATTTGGCTGTTCAAGCAGCGAAGATATTGTCCCTGATGTGCCGCCTTCTGAATTGTATTCAGATGCACAAATTTCACTGCAAAGTGGCAATTGGCTTACTGCAATAGAAAAACTTGAAGCGTTAGATTCACGCTATCCATTCGGAGCTTACTCCGAACAAGTGCAACTTGATCTTATCTATGCCTATTATAAAAACGATGATCTTGCTTTAGGATTAGCTACGATTGAACGCTTTACACGTTTAAACCCAACCCACGAAAAAATGGACTGGGTACTTTATATGCGTGGCTTAACGCACATGGCTCAAGACCGTAACTTCATGCATGACCTTTTTAATGTTGATCGTTCAGATCGTGATCCTGAACCGGTAAAAGCAGCCTTTGCTGATTTCAAAAAATTACTGCAACGCTATCCAGCGAGCCCATATGCAGAAGATGCACATAAACGTTTATTTGCTCTCAAAAATCGTTTAGCCGAATATGATCTTGCGACCGCTGATTTCTATCTACGTCGAGAAGCATGGATAGCGGCGATTAATCGTACTCAGGAGTTACAAAAAACTTACCCTGATACAGAAGCGGCGAGAAAATCCTTGCGTATTCAACTTGAAGCCTACAAACAGCTAAAACTTGATGACGCAATAGAAAGAACAGAAAAATTGATTGCACTCAACCCAGAGTAACCCTTTCGCAGCACAGAGCAAATTCAACCATTAACAAACGATATTAACACATGGTTTGTTAATGGTTTTTTGCTATCAGCGGTTAAATATAAGAGAGCAAGAAAAACACAGAAGAAAATGAGCAGACGCCACCGTAGGTATGAATACAAAACCTGAGTGGCATTGGACACAACTTACCCTACCTGCTTAGCAAATAAACAACACGTTTATTAAGCCGTAAAAAGGCCCTAAAAATGGAGAAGTTTTTAGCTTGCGATACCATTCAATCTATCGTAACCAATATGAATCTCAAGCTTTTCCTTGCCCTCTTGATACCACTTTTTGCGTGAGATCACGTTTAAACCCAACATTAGAAAACCCTCACCATAAGGTGATGTAGATCACATTTATTTCTTATCGAATAGGTAATCTGGAGTTAACCCATGAGGGATGACACAGAGGAAAAAATCTATGAAAGTAAATATCACTGGTAAAAATATCGACATCACCTCTGCAATCCGCGATCACATTGAGAGCAAATTTAAGAAGTTAGAAAAATGGCAAGTGGACATTATTGGCTGCCAAGCTAGCTTTAGTGAAGAACCAGGCAAACAGAAAAAATTTGAAGCGATAATTACGGTACCCAAAGGACAACTCGTCGCTTCCGCAGTACATGAAGATCTTTATACAGCTGTTAATGAGGTAGAACAAAAACTAGAACGTCAACTCAATAAACTGCGCCACAAACCAGAAGCTCGTCGTACAGAGAAACCGGAAGTGGAAGAAGAAATCGAATAAAGATTAAAAGGATTGAAAATAGCGCCCGTTAGGCGCTATTTTTTTGCTTGACGCCCTATAGCTGCTTGCTTATTGTGTTCTCACACTTAAAACGAAACCTGATTTTATGCACTTAACTTCGCTGTTCTTTTTTGACTTCTTTTTTCTCCAATAATATTTGGAGGCATGGTCGTTGACAGAAGATAAGTCAAAAACGAACAGAAAGCCTCCCACCGGGAGGCTTTTTTACAAGGATTATTCTATGACAGAAAAACAATATTCACTCGATGAGATCCGCATACGTCTCAACGAACTCGATGACCAACTACTGAGTTTGCTCTCTGAACGTCGTAAGTTCAGCATCGAAGTAGCAAAGAGCAAAATTGAAACCGCAAAGCCAGTACGAGATGCAGTACGTGAACAGCAACTTTTGGTCAAACTGATAAATAATGGCAAAGAAAAATATAATTTGGATGCACAATACATCACGAAATTATTCCACACTATTATTGAAGACTCAGTGCTTCTACAACAATCCTATTTACAGAATTTAGCAAACCCTCAACTCAGCCGTAAACCACTAGCCCGCGTCGCATTTCTAGGCGCAAAAGGCTCCTATTCACACCTTGCAACACGTGAGTATTTCAGCAGAAAAAACACTGAACTGATTGAACTCAATTGTGAGCATTTCAGAGAAGTAACCAAGACCGTAGAATCGGGGCATGCCGATTACGGTGTTCTTCCTATTGAAAATACCAGCTCGGGTTCAATCAATGAAGTCTATGATCTTCTACAACACACAACGCTATATATTGTCGGTGAATTAACATTACCAATTGAACATTGCCTGGTCGCTACTTCTGACCTGAAATTAGAAGATCTCAAAGTACTCTACTCTCACCCTCAGCCTCACCAGCAGTGCAGTGAGTTTTTAAGCCGTCTAAAAGGCGTTAAACTAGAGTCTTGTGCTAGTACCGCTGATGCTATGCAAAAAGTCCAAGAACTGAATCGAAACGATGTAGCTGCAATTGGCAATGCATCTAGTGGCAAACTTTATGGTCTGCAAGCAATCAAAGGCAATATCGCCAATCAAACAGAAAACCATACTCGTTTTATTATCGTTGCTAGAAAGCCGGTAGAAGTCTCGACTCAAATACCAGCTAAAACTACCTTGATAATGTCTACCTCTCAACAAGCAGGTTCATTAGTTGAAACCTTACTGGTTCTGCAACGATATGGTATCAATATGACTAAGTTGGAATCGCGCCCAATCATGGGTAATCCTTGGGAAGAAATGTTTTATGTTGATCTCGAATCACACTTAGATTCAGTCGAAATGCAACAATCAATCAATGAATTGATGAAAATAACCAAACACCTAAAAGTACTTGGTTGCTACCCAAGCGAAAACGTTAAACCGACCCAAGTAAAACTACAATAATCGTCACTTAGTCAAATTTTTGTCATGAGTCTGCTGACAGCTAGCAACAAAGCTCATATAATGCGCGCGTTTTAGTATTATTTATCGCTATTGTATAGGGCTGTCAGCGCACTTTGAATTACGGATAGTTTCCGCAAGTCTTGTGACTCTCATTGTGATCGATGCTCTTCCTCAGACAAATAAGGTTCATCCACTTATATCATGACGAAAGCTCATCTAGGCGCTTTAATGCTTTGTGGTTTTAGCATTTCAATGCCAATACTAAGTTCAGAACTCAATATTTATCTGTGGGAGGATACCATCTCCCCTCAGATCATTTCTGAGTGGAGCGAAAATACTGAAACCAACATTCACCTATATCATTTTGATAATGATGATGAACGCAGCCTGTTAATGGTAAAAAGCCTCCAGCTTCCTTTTGATATTGTCGTACTCGATAATGTGTCTGCACTTATATATTCTCGCCTGAAAACGTTTGAAGATTTAAGTGACCTTGAAAATAGAAAATATAATGACAACAAATGGAACCAAGCTTGTGGCTCTCACGCTATTCCTTATTTTTGGGGAACAGTAGGAATAGCCTATAAGAAAAGTAAAGTCACAGAAGCCCCCACAAAATGGACTGATTTTCTCGATATGCCCGATGCACTGAAAGGTCATGTCGGTATGTTGACCGATACGGTCGAAACTCTATTGCCTGCACTATATAGCCAATCACAATCGCCAATCACTGATGACCAAGCTGCACTTAAAAAAGCGTATCAGGCAATGCTATCCGTTAATCCCAATATTTTGACCTATGAATATGTATTGAGTTACGTACGAAGCCATCCTGATAGCGATAATTTACACATGGCACTCGCTTATAGTGGTGATCAATACTCACTAAACAAGTACTTTGGAGGAGACGATTGGGATTTCGTTACACCCAATGGTAAACCTTATATTTGGGTAGACTGCTTAGCCATAAATAGTAATTCCAAAAATAAGCAGCAAGCGAAAGCATTCTTAAATTACCTAATGCTTCCAGAAACTGCCGCAACGAATGCAAAAGATATTAAAGCTGCGACACCGAACTTAAGTGCGTTAAAATTGATGCCTAATAGCTATCAAAATGATGCATCATTATTCCCAGATCCGACCTTGCTAGAACAAGGCATCATTGATAGTGAATTGATACCGACCAACATCAGTTTAAGAGCAAAAATCATTAACAGTATTTTGGAACAACATGAAGCTCAACAATAGAATCCTGTTACTGATCGCCCCAGTTATCCTTTTGAGTGCAGCGGCGTCGAGTTACATTATTTACTCTAGCCAAAAAGACGCCTTGCTAAAACGTGAGGAAAGCTATCTACAGCTAAGTATGGAAAAGCTCGCAGGGCTGTTTCGCCAGACTCACTCTCTTGTAAATAGTTACGCCTACACACTAACGAAAAGTGACATTATTCGTCATTATGTAGCACATGAAAAAAACCCCTATAGAGAATTAGAATTAGTCGATAATTTTCAGCAAACGTTAGATATTCTTCAATCTCGAGAAGGACGTTTTGTTGCGTTATCTATTTTAGATGGCAGCAAAAATGTACTCTATTATGCTGAAAATAGCATTGACCCGTTCGCAACTATTGACAAAAAAGTACTTAACTATGTGCAAGATACTTTTAATCATACCAAAAAAATATCTGATATTAGCTATATCACTAACTCTAGCGGTGAAGGTATTCTAGTTCGCTATGATGTGCTCGATAAAAAAACGCTAGCTGCACCTCTAAGCTATAACCGAGATCAAATATTTTTTGTCGTTGTATTCGCTGCACTAGAACAATTTGATCAACTCAGAAAACAAATTGAATTTGATAATCAAAGTACTATTTTCTTCTCTGAAAATTCTAATATAGATAAAATTGGACTGACACAAACCGTTGAATTGAAACCCGGATTGTATGCAACCTTAGATCCAGCTCAATTTCTTATTAACAACAAACTCAATATTATTTTAAAACGTTTGGCCTTATCATTTGGCACATCAGCATTTGTCACTGTTTTTTTACTGCTATTTTTGCTGTATCGCCATGTCATCAAACCAATCTCCCAATTAGATAAACAATTAAAAGAAGTAGAGAATAAACAGCGCGACAACATTGAGACACTCGACACCAAAGATGAAATAGGTCGCCTTTCTTCTCGCTTCTACGATATGTATCAAGAGCTTGATACCACTTACAAGAAAACCAAGGCGTTAGCTGAATATGATCACCTAACGAAACTCGCAAACCGCCACCACTTTAAACAATCCGTCGAGCGAGTGCTCTCTAATGCACGGTATAACGACAATATTTGGGTGCTGTACATTGACCTCGATAATTTTAAATACGTAAATGATAAATATGGTCATCAGGTCGGTGACACCTTGCTCGTCAATTTTGCCCAGCATGTTCGTTCATTAAGCCACTTCTTCTACACTCAATACCAAGTCAAAAATTTGGCTGCTCGCCTTTCTGGTGATGAATTTTCGATATTTATTTCAGCTCCTAGCTCCTTTAGTCAAGGAGCCACAGAGTTTGCGACTCAGTTATTAGCTCCTATCCAAAATCAAAGTAATTCTCCGCTGGGCAATTTCCCTATCACAGCGAGTATTGGCATAGCCACTTATCCCTTTGATGGAAATACCCTTGAGAAGCTGCTGTTGAATGCTGACACCGCCATGTATCAAGCAAAGAATGCGGGCAAAAACCAAATTGCTTACTATTCACCCGATCTCGATAAAGGCGTTCAGCGTAGAGCAAATATTGAACAAGCATTACGGTTGGGCGATTTTGAACGAGAATTTAGCCTTGTTTATCAACCCTATTTAAATCGCAATGGCAACACGATTGCGGGGGTAGAAGTTTTACTTCGCTGGGAATCTAAGCAATTAGGACTAGTGTCGCCAAAAGAGTTTATTCCTATTGCCGAACAAACTGGGCTATTTGGTAGTATTGACCGATGGGTTATTCGCAGCGCTTTCAAGGAGTTTCACGCATTACAAGCCATTAGTGAACATCCCGTGCAAGTGTCAATAAACCTTTCATCAGCAGAACTGAACACATTGCAATTAGCACATTACATTCACAAACATGCACAAGAAAATGCGATTCCCCCGCATTTGATTGATTTTGAAATCACAGAAACTTTTGCCGCCAACTCTAAAGGGTTTCCTCTACTTCATGAACTTTCTCATTTAGGATATGGGCTCGCGATAGATGATTTTGGTTCTGGTTACACCTCGATCACACAGCTTGTGCAATATCCGGTACAAAAAATTAAATTTGACCGACTATTTTTGGACACACTCATTGCAACCAATAATCAAAAGGTCATTAAGCCACTGATCGACTTATGCCACTCTCAATCGATGCTGGTGACTGCTGAAGGTATTGAAAATCAAGAAATGCATCACTGGCTTGCCGGCTACCATTGTGATTATATGCAAGGGTATTATTTTGCAAAACCTATGACCTTGAATGCCCTCACTTCATGGTATAAACAACAAAAAGAACTAAGTCTAACTTATGAAAAACGTGACCATTGCCTCTCTTAACCCGGCAAAAATTAACGCGGTACGCAGTGCATTTGAAAGTGTATTTCCACAACAACAATTTGCCTTTACTGGTGTCAGCGTTCCAAGCGGTGTTGCTGATCAACCAATGAGTAATGATGAAACTCATCTAGGCGCGCTTAATCGTGTCCAACATGCTAAAGAAATTTACCCTGGCGCTGATTATTACGTTGGGTTAGAAGCGGGCATAGAAGGAAATGTGACCTTTGCTTGGATGATCATCGAATCAGACACTCATCGTGGGGAATCTCGCTCAGCAAGTTTGATGTTACCGCCTATCGTCTTAGAAAAATTGGCCACCGCCAATGAGCTGGGAGATGTAATGGATGAGGTATTTGCGACGGAAAATATCAAACAAAAAGGAGGAGCGATTAGCCTGTTGACACAAAATCAACTCACTCGCAGCTCTGTCTATCAGCAAGCGCTGATTTTAGCCTTAATCCCGTTTACTAACCCAAGCCATTTTCCTGCAAACTTATCAGTGTAACGCTAGCCAAGCTAGCGTTACACTGAGCTTAGCCGTTTTATTTCAACAATAAAGCGGCAAGTTGAGACTTTTCTTGCTCTGATTTGGTTTTCAGCTCGTTAGAACCTCGCGTAATCGTCGCAATCCCTACCCCTAACATTTGGCTAATTTGCCGCTGTGATAATTCACCCTTAAATAGTTCACATAAAATATTGGCTCTCGCGACTAACGATTCTCGCTCATCCGGTGTCATCATCATCGTAAGTAGCATTTCATGCTGTTCTTGCTCAGCGGCATGCTTGACCAATGTCATTAACTGTTGCCAGTCTGTGTACTCTGGTTGTTGCGACATATTTGTACTCGCTAGGTGATACATAAGGCTATTGTAGAACTTTCATCTACTATTGGAATCAATATTTTGTATCGATTTCGTTTGCGTTAAGAAATTGACCTTCAACACCCATCAAATCTCGGTAATAGAGCTCAAACATTAAAATGTTTTGCACATAGCCCCGAGTTTCTTTAAACGGAATCGCTTCAATAAAGGCGTAGGCATCTAACTTACCTTGGGTCTTCTCTCGCCATTGATTAACTCGACTTGGGCCTGCATTATAAGCAGCAAAAGCAAAAATTCGGTTGTTATCGTATTGCTCTAACAAACCATTCAAATAATGGCTTCCGATCTCAATATTCTTACCCACTTGATATAATTCATCTTCACCATTGTAGGTTAGCTGGTACTTTTTAGCGGTATAGCTTGCTGTCCTCGGCATTATTTGCATAATGCCGCGAGCACCGACTGGAGATTGAGCCTCAACATCCATGCCACTTTCTTGGCGAGCTAAAGACATTAACATGATCGGGTCTATGCCATGCTTTTGCCCATAAAAATTAAACCACCATTGATGAGCTAATGGAAAACGCAGTTGGGTGTTATCCCACATTTTTGCAGCAATTGAAGCAGTAACCGTTAAGTGGTGCCAATTTTGAGAGGCCGCATAAGCCGCTAACATCTCTTTTTCTGGCTCCGATACACGCTCAAGCAACCATCGCCATTCGCTTTTTGCTGCGGTAATCTTATCGCGATCAATCAATTCTTGAATTCGCGTTAAGGTGGTTTGATGTGGCTTTAATAGAGTAACGTTTAGCTCGATAGATGAAGTGGGATAGTTAATCGATTGTTTAACCACAGTGGCTGCAGCCACACTGTAAAAATTGCGCTGCCCAACAATAGATTGCAAGCGCTGCATCCCCTTACTGGTATTTCCTAACTCGATTTCAGCTCTTGCAAGCCAATACTGCCAACGAATGCTAGATTGCTTCTTCGCTGGTAATTGTTCAATCCAATACTGTAAACCACGCCAGTCTGCCGCTTGTAATGCCAGACGAATTCGCAGCTCTTTCAGAGTGTTATTTGAGCTTTGCGCAATAATGTTATCTCGCCATGTCATTAATAGCTCATCTTCGCTGTCCAATAATCGTCTGGCGATGTAGTCAGCCAGTTTCTGACTCGGCTCTCCACTTAAAACTTTGCCTTCAAGCAAGCTTTGATAAACACCTTGCGCTAAAGCGGCGTCTTTACGGGCCAGTTTTTCTAACGAAAATTGAACTAACTGCTGGTGAAAATCATCATTCACATTGTGTTTAGCAAAAGTTATCACTTGGTCAGGATTCGCGTACAGATCGAGCATGGATTGAGCGATTAGCAATGACTTTTCGAGCTTCAGTTTTTTCTGGAGATATTTCATCAGCGTTAGATTTCGTTTATCAAACGCTAGTAGCATACGCTTGAGCACCCAATCATCCGTCAAGCCACCCTGTTGTTCCCAAGCATTAAATAAAGGTTCGCAAGCATCTGCAATACTGTTACCACTCAACCAAAGTTGCTCGGCTCCTTTAAAAGCAACGTCTCGATGTCCAGTTTGGTAATGAGCATTGTAATAATGGCAACGATACAATTCGTCATTGGGCTCGTATTTTTGAAACGCTAATAAGGTAGACCATTTTTCTTTGGCTGCTAAAGCATCCAAATAAGGAGCACGAATACGATAAGAAAAGGGAAAAGTTGCATGCGAATCAATAAAGACCTGCACGGCTAATGGCGGCTTATCACTAAGATCAACCAAAAATGCTCGATAATCCACATAGGGTGTTAAGGGATAATCTGCGATCTTTTTTCTGAGTTTTTTAAATTCATCAACCTTGTTTTCATCAAGCAACTGTTGTGCTTGATCATAGAGCTCTCGCTGGCTATCCAAATCCAGTGTTGAGCCAGAAAACGCTGTGCCGCTCATCAATGAAGTCAAAGCTATCATTGATGAAAAAAGACAATGCGGCTTTAAAAAATGCCTAAGCGTCATGTGCTCTCATCCTATCTAAAGCGAGGGGAAATTCACTTCCATTACGCTTATTCTAGATAGAAAAGTAAAGCATCCATATGTAAATAATATTAAATTCATAAAACTGCGACATATGCATAAAGTAACTTAATGCTTATTGGTTAAAGCATATCCAAATCTAGATAACTTGAAGACGCAAGTACATCAGAGAGCCACTGACAACCACCACAAAAAATCAAAGCTATAGAAAGGCATTATTTCCGCGTTAAAAACTGGTTAGCTAGTAACAAATAAGGTCACTTTGGTATAAAATAGCTACTTTATTCTGTTACTAAGATTAGGAACAATCGGCAATGGCTGAATACGTATATACCATGTCGCGGGTAAGTAAAATTGTCCCGCCTAAGCGTCAAATTCTCAAAGACATCTCTCTTAGCTTTTTTCCAGGTGCCAAAATTGGTGTTTTAGGTCTCAATGGTTCGGGTAAATCCACCCTACTGCGTATCATGGCTGGCATTGATACTGATATTGATGGTGAAGCACGTCCACAACCTGGGCTAAAAGTTGGCTACCTTCCTCAAGAACCAGTATTGGATGAATCAAAAACTGTACGTGAAGTGGTTGAAGAAGCCGTTGCAGACGTCGCAGGTGCGCTGACCCGTCTTGATGCAGTTTATGCCGCTTATGCTGAACCTGATGCTGACTTTGATGCGCTAGCAAAAGAGCAAGGCGAGTTAGAAGCCTTGATTCAAGCCAAAGATGGCCACAACCTTGAAAACGCCCTGGAGCGTGCTGCAAATGCATTGCGTTTGCCTGAATGGGATGCAAAAGTTGCAGTTCTATCGGGTGGTGAACGTCGCCGGGTGGCAATTTGTCGTTTGTTGCTTGAAAAACCAGACATGCTGCTACTTGACGAACCAACCAACCACTTGGATGCAGAGTCAGTAGCATGGCTTGAACATTTCCTAGTTGATTATTCAGGAACCGTTGTGGCTATCACCCACGACCGTTACTTCCTTGATAATGCGGCAGGTTGGATTCTAGAACTTGACCGTGGTGAAGGTATTCCATGGCAAGGAAACTACACGTCTTGGCTAGAGCAGAAAGATGAGCGTTTGAAGCAAGAGTCATCGCAAGAAAGTGCTCGTCAAAAAACGATTGAGAAAGAACTTGAGTGGGTACGTAAAAACCCGAAAGGTCGTCAAGCAAAATCCAAAGCACGTATGGCTCGATTTGAAGAGCTAAACACGACAGATCACCAAAAACGTAATGAAACCAACGAACTTTTCATTCCGCCAGGTGAACGCTTAGGTGATAAAGTGCTGGAAGTTACGAACCTGACTAAATCTTTTGGTGATCGCGTTCTGATTGATAACTTGTCATTCAGCATGCCTAAAGGTGCCATCGTCGGCATCATTGGTGCCAACGGCGCTGGTAAATCGACTTTATTTAAGATGTTAAGCGGTGTCGAGCAACCTGACTCGGGGACGATTGAGTTAGGTGACACGGTTAAATTGGCTTCAGTTGATCAGTTCCGCGATAGCATGAACGACAAAAACACCGTCTTCCAAGAGATTTCTGAAGGCGCTGACATAATTAAGATCAACAACTTTGAGATCCCAGCTCGTGCCTACTGCTCACGCTTTAACTTCAAAGGTGTAGATCAACAAAAAGTGATTGGTGAACTCTCTGGTGGTGAGCGTAACCGTGTACACTTAGCAAAACTGCTTAAAGCAGGTGGTAACGTACTGTTACTCGATGAACCAACCAATGACCTTGATGTTGAAACACTACGAGCACTAGAAGAAGCCTTGCTAGAGTTCCCAGGTTGCGCAATGGTTATCTCGCACGACCGTTGGTTCTTGGACCGTATCGCTACGCACATTCTTGATTACCGTGATGAAGGCCAAGTTAACTTCTACGAAGGCAACTACAGTGAGTATACCGATTGGTTAAAACAAACCTTAGGTGCTCAAGCGGCAGAACCACACCGTATAAAATATAAGCGTATTGCTAAGTAATCCATTTACTCTTTTAAGGCCGCTGTTAAGCGGCCTTATTTTTATGGGTAGTAAATACTCTCTCACTTTCTTAAAAAGTCGCGCAAATTCATCCTTAAGAAGGTTCATGACTCAAACGTTGTTGATGAAAAATGATGCGAGGTTTGCAAAGGTGAGGAGTTGATTCGCGACACCATCGCTAATTCGGTCTAAACTCACTAGATAATGATTGATCACTAATATAGAGCCGATACTGTAATAGTAAAGGCTCAACAAAGAGAGTGTAACATGATTGAAAGACGCCGCTTTTCACGCATTATCTACCAGATGCCAGCCAGTGTGGTACAAGGTTCCCATCACATCGCCACCACCATTCAAGATTTGTCTCTTCATGGGTTATTACTCTCAAGCCCAAAGAGCGATATACTCAACATCAACGAAACCGCTCAAGTCGAATTTACCCTACCTGAAAGTGATATAACCATTAGCTTAGTCGCTAATTTAATCAGCATTAATAACAACGTTATTCGCGCGATCATTGATCATATTGATATCGACAGCATTGCTCACTTAAGACGCTTGGTTGAGTTGAATGTAGGGGATGATGCCTTGCTCCACCGCGAGCTCGAATACTTATCAGATTTAGGGGATATTGATGCGGAGTAAAAGCGTCGTTTCCATTTTTATCAATGGAAACGACTTTGCTCAATAATGGGGGGTTTTTAGCTTTCAAGCAATTGATAAACTGAGTTCAGCCTATCCACTTAAGCTCGGTGAATCGCATCATTGGCTTGCTTGAGTAAGTTTTGGCTTTCTAGCATAAATTGTTGTGAGTAATCGCCAAACCATTCACTAACTTTAGAAAAGTTTTCAACAAATGCCCGTTTATCATGGCCATCCAACACCTTCATTGCTTCTCCAAAGCACTGATGGAAACGTTTAATCATCTCGACATTCTCTTCTGACGACAAAATAATGTCCCCATACAGATTCGGATCTTGACCAAACAAACGCCCGACCATCGCTAATTCCAATCGATAAATTGGCGAGCTCAATTGGAGCAGTTTTTGGATGTTGGGATTTTCCTTTGAAAGATGTAACCCATAAACAAATGAAGTGAAGTGACGTAGCGCTTGGATTAATGTCATACCGTGATCATGCTCAGCCGCATCGATCTGACATAGGCTTGCCCCCCAAATAGAGAACTGCTTCAGAAGCCATTGGTAGTTCACTTCTCCACGACCATCACAATAAACAATCACTTGTTTCGCTAGGCTAGGAACATCAGGTCCAAACATAGGATGTAAGCCAACAACAGGGCCTTGGTGAACCGACATCATGGCTTGCAACGGTTTGGATTTGATCGAAGTAAGATCACACAAGATGCAGTCTGGCGGTAAGTTGCCCAGTTTTTCGATCACACCAACAGTCAAGTGAATAGGAACAGTAACTACGACCAAACCAGCATTGTGCAACATGTCATCAGCTTTATGCCAATCTTGACTGCCGAGTACTTTAACTTGGTAACCGGATAGTTTGAACATACGACCAAATAAACCACCTAGCTGTCCATTACCACCAATGATCACCACCGAACGCAGTTCAGGATTTAAACACTTAAAGCCTGAATCTTTTTCACTGGCATAGGACTCACGCATGGTGCGACGCAAAATATCTTCGATTAACTGAGGGGGGACGCCTTTTTTCTCGGCTTCAGCGCGGCGAGAAGCAAGCATTGCTGCTTCTCTATCTGGCGCATAGATAGGTAAACCGTGCAGGCTTTTCACTTCCCCCACTTTCTCGACTAAAGCTAAACGACGAGCCAATAACTCCACCATTTGTTTATCAACAGCATCAATTTGATCACGTAATTCGTTAAGTTCAACAGCCATGGTACTTCCTTCTACTGACCTTTTAGTCGATTTTCTAAGAACGGAACGAGCTCTAGATGAGCATGGCGTAATAGTGCCTCAGTTGATTGCCAATTGATACACGCATCCGTAATCGAAACACCATAAGCCATTTCACTGAGAGGTAAATCAGATGATTGGCTGCCTTCATTGATATGGCTCTCAATCATCAAACCAATAATAGATTGATTACCCTCACGAATTTGATGAATAACATCTTCCGCAACTAAAGGTTGACGACGGTAATCTTTACGGGAATTAGCATGGCTGCAATCAACCATTAGGGAAGCGTCGAGCTTATGTTTCGCCATCTCTTGTTCACATTCCGCAACAGAGACCGAGTCGTAGTTCGTCTGTTTACCACCACGTAAAATAACGTGTCCATTGGGATTACCCTGAGTAGTAAGCAAAGCCACTTGCCCTTCAGTGCTGATCCCCATAAAACGGTGACTAGAGGAAGCCGCTTGCATCGCATTTATTGCGGTCGCTAAATTACCATCAGTGCCATTTTTAAAGCCAATCGGCATCGATAGACCGCTGGCCATTTCACGGTGAGTTTGTGATTCAGTGGTACGAGCACCAATTGCAGCCCAGCTAAAGGTGTCAGCTAGGTATTGAGGGCTGATCGGGTCAAGTGCTTCAGTCGCGAGCGGGATCTCCATTTCGGCTAGTTCCACTAACAACTGACGCCCGACATGCAAACCATGTTCAATATCAAAACTGCCATCGAGATGTGGATCGTTAATTAACCCTTTCCAACCAACTGTAGTACGTGGTTTTTCGAAATAAACACGCATCACAATGTAAAGCTGATCACTCAACTGTTCAGAAAGGGCTTTTAAGCGCTTGGCGTAATCTTTCGCAGCATCTATATCGTGGATAGAGCAAGGGCCACATACAACTAACAATCGATGATCTTTTTTATGAATGATATTGGCGATGGTTTGACGAGAATGCTGAATAAACTGACGAGCTTTATCACTCAGCGGTAACTTTGCTTTTAGCTCATCTGGCGTGATCAACACTTGCTCATCACTGATATTAATATTACTTAGTTCACTTTTCTGCATCTCATCACCTGTATTCTTTTATTTACACAAAAATAAATTTGCGCTTAAAAACCGATAAAGGACAAATTATCAGGCTTAAAAAACATTGCAAGTGTAAATTATAAAAAACATTTAATGTAAATTAAATTTTACACTCATTTTTATCGTGCTTTAAGACAAAAAGTATAAGATGACGCGTGTTTTATTCCGTCTATCTCCCCTAAAATGTCCATTATTACCACTTACTGAGTCAGACTTACTAGGATTTACCATGGATTTAATCCTTTCACTGCTGCAACAGATGTGCGTTTACCTAGTGCTGGCTTACATGCTGAGTAAAACACCGATTTTTCTACCGCTGCTGAGCATTTCAAATCGGATTAGCCATAAAATCAGCATCTATGTGCTATTTTCGCTGTTTTGCATCATGGGAACCTACTTTGGTTTACAAATCAATGACGCTATAGCCAATACGCGCGCAATTGGCGCGGTGATGGGCGGTTTATTTGGTGGTCCTGTGGTTGGCTTTGCTGTCGGTTTTACAGGAGGTATGCATCGTTATACTTTAGGTGGTTTCACCGATGTCGCCTGCGCGATTTCAACAACGGCAGAAGGGCTGATTGGTGGCTTGCTGCACACTTACTTGCTACGTAAAGGCAAAGGACGCTTACTTTTTAGTCCTAGCATTGTGTTCGCTGTTACCCTATTTGCCGAAATTGTGCAGATGCTACTCATTTTGTTAGTCGCCAAACCGTTTAATGAAGCTTATGCATTAGTCTCGACCATTGCAGCACCAATGATCATCGCCAATTCAGTTGGCGCTGCGCTGTTTATGAGCATTCTGCAAGATAGGAAAACCATTTTTGAAGAGTACTCAGCCACATTTTCTCGGCGTGCTCTCAACATTGCCGAACGCTCTGTCGGAGTGTTAGCCAACGGCTTTAACCCACAAAATGCAGGCAAAGTGGCACGCATTGTTTACGAACTCACCAACGTCGGTGCAGTATCCATTACTGACCGAGAAAAGATTCTCGCTTTCGTTGGTATTGGGGATGATCACCATAAACCAAATACGCCTATCTCCTCCCAGAGCACACTCGATGCGATCACTAGAAATAGTATTATTTACCTTGATGGTAAAGATTCACCTTATCAATGTTCTTTGTCGAAGAGCTGCAAACTTGGGTCTGCACTCATTATTCCACTACGAGCAGGGGATCGAGTGATTGGAACCATCAAACTGTACGAACCGAAACGGAAGTTATTTTCAACCATTAATATGTCGATGGCTGAAGGAATCGCTCAGTTGCTATCAAGCCAGATCTTATATGGTGAATATCAACAAAAGCAGATGCTACTTTCGCGAGCTGAAATCAAGCTATTGCATGCTCAAGTGAATCCTCACTTTCTATTTAATGCACTCAACACCATCAGTGCTGTTATTCGTCGAGATCCAAATAAAGCACGAGATTTGATTCAGCATTTATCACATTTCTTTCGCAGTAATCTCAAACAAAATATTGAAACCGTCACACTCAAAGAAGAAATTGCTCACGTCAAAGCTTACTTAACCATCGAGCAAGCTCGCTTTGCTGATCGTTTAGAAGTTGAAATTGAAATTGAAGATTCATTACTTGAACGCAATGTTCCTAGCTTTACGCTACAGCCGTTGGTAGAAAATGCCATTAAACACGGTACATCAAATTTATTAGCTGGAGGGAAAGTCCGTATTTTTAGCCAACAACAAGCGGAAGGGGACCGAATCGTTGTTGAGGATAATGCAGGCAGTTACCAAGCACCAAGCGAAGACTACGATGGACTGGGCATGCAAATCGTCGATAAACGATTAACCAATAAATTTGGACCGCAATCTACACTTAAAACAGAAGTATTGGCAAATCAATACACACGAATGAGCTTTCTCATTCCTTATAAAGGATCTTATTAAGGTAATCACATGCTTACGGTACTGGTCATTGATGATGAGTTATTCGCTCGGGAAGAGCTGATAGAACTACTAGAAGAAACAGGACAAATTAACGTTATTGGTCAGGCAAGCAATGCCATTGAAGGGCTAAAGAAAATTAATCAATTAAAACCCGATGTGGTTTTTCTTGATATTCAAATGCCACAAATAACAGGTATTGAATTACTGGGTATGCTTGACCCAGAAACCATGCCAAATGTTGTATTTGTGACCGCTTATGATCAATATGCGATCCAAGCTTTTGAAGATAACGCCTTTGATTACCTACTCAAACCAGTAGATACCGAACGTTTGAAAAAGACTATCCAGCGTTTGGTTCGCAGTGATAAGAAAAAAAGCGATGCTTCCATCTTAGCACCAACCTGCTTAGACCAAGTACCATGCATCGGCCTAAATCGGATTGTGATCCTTGCCACCAAAGATGTTGAGTTTGCTTATAGCGATATTAGTGGTGTACATGTGCAAACAGATCAACAGCGAGCCACCAGCCAATTAACGCTCAAAGTTTTAGAGGAAAAAACGCCCTTGGTGCGCTGTCATCGCCAATATTTAATTAACACCAAAGCCATTAAAGAGATCAAGTTGTTAGAAAATGGGTTGGCAACCATCGTCACTCGGAGCGAACATCATGTGCCCGTTAGCCGCCGTTATCTCAAAAGTTTGAAAGAAGTATTGGGCTTCCATTAAACCACTGACCAAAACGCCACAATAATTGATAGTGTGGCGTTTTATTGGTTTCTAACCCAACATGCGCTTGATCGCTTCCGAAGCTTGTTTCCACTGAGTCGAGCTGTGCAACTGCGATAACGTAAATGACTTGCGCTTAAGCAAACCCTCTGCGGCGGGGACGTTTAATATCGGTAAATTGTCCAAGACTTCAACCTGAGCATCGCGTTGGTTACACACTAAAAGCATGTCGCACCCCGCCACCAATGATTGATGAGCCCGCTCTGCAGGTCCGCCCATGACAGACGCCCCTTCCATAGTAAGATCATCAGAGAAAACCAGCCCTTTAAACCCTAATTGCTGACGTAAAATCTGTTTTAACCAGTATTGTGATCCACTTGCTGGCTGCGCGTCATACTGAGGGTAAATAACATGTGCGGGCATCATCGCATCTAATAATCCCGCTTCAATTTGAGCTTTAAAAATCGCCATATCGACATCAAAAATAGTGTCTCGCTGGTCATAAGGCGTTTCTAAATGTGAATCGGCAATAACACCACCGTGTCCTGGGAAATGCTTTCCAGTCGTTGCCATACCAATCTCTTTCATTCCCTGCATATAAGCGGAGCTATAACGAATGATGGTATTGACATCATGGCCAAATGCGCGACTCCCAATAGCTTTACACTCATGGCCTTTATCCAGTACTGGCGCAAAACTGAGATCGATATCATGGGCGATCAATTCCGCAGCCATCAGCCAACCACCTTGTCGAGCAAGCGCTTCACCATTGCTGTGCTGCGCATAATCTTGTGCGGCAGGGATCAGCGAAAAGCCCTCTCGAAAACGCTGAACACGACCACCTTCTTGATCAACACCAATCAAAATGGGACGTTTTGCCGCTTGGCGAATGGCTTTATTAAGAGCCAAAAGTTGCTGGTTATCATGGTAATTACGAGCAAATAAGATCACGCCACCTACCGTTGGGTGCTCAAGAATATCTTTGTCTTCAGCGCTCAGTTCACAACCAGCCACATCTAGCCATAACGGTCCCATACTTACTCCAATAATTTGGTTAAATAGTTAATTTGACGAGATTATTCGCTTTGAATTTCTATTACAATGCTTTTGTTTGAGCCAACAGCAATGGAAATAGGAGTAACCAATGACAACTTGTGAACGTTACATCGGTGTCATGTCAGGTACTAGCATGGATGGAGTCGATACCGCCTTAGTCGAAATTAATGATCAGCACATCCGCTTACTGGCTCATGATGATTTCCCGATGCCTGATGCATTAAAACAGCGGTTACTTGAAATCTGCATCGGCCAGCCAACCAATTTAAAAATGATCGGGGAACTTGACCACCAGCTCGGCCATCTCTTTGCCGAAGCAGTCCATGCGCTATTGGATAAATCCGGCTATCAAGCAAGTGATATTCGAGCGATTGGTTGTCATGGCCAAACAGTGTTCCATCAACCGACTGGTGATTACCCATTTACCATGCAAATCGGTGATGCCAACATCATTAGTACTCAAACGGGTATTGATACCGTCGCCGATTTTCGCCGCAAAGACATGGCGCTCGGTGGACAAGGTGCCCCACTAGTTCCGGCTTTCCACGATACCATTTTCAAATCGACCGACTCAGTGGTTGTGGTACTCAACATCGGTGGTATTGCTAATATTTCAGTACTTCGACCGCAGCAAAAAGTACTCGGTTATGATACAGGCCCTGGCAATATGTTGATGGATGCGTGGTGTTTCGAACACACAGGACGTTCGTTTGATCTTGATGGTGCTTGGGCAAGAACAGGACAACTAAATCAACCACTGCTAACCCTTTTATGCCAAGAACCTTATCTTGCCTTGAGCGCGCCTAAAAGTACCGGAAGAGAGCTATTTAATCGGCCATGGTTACAACAAAAAATCGCGGGGTTATCTGTAGCGGCGCAGGACGTTCAACGCACCTTATGCGAATACACGGCACTAACCATTGCCACTGAAGTGAATCAATACCAATTCGGTCCACATCCAGAACTCTTATTGTGTGGTGGCGGAGCTCGCAACCCCTTGCTTGTTGAATGCTTACAAACCCATCTACCTAGCTGGCGTATTGCACCAACCAGCAGCAAAGGCGTGGATAGTGACTACATGGAAGCGATGGCGTTTGCTTGGCTCGCTCAACGAAGAATGCACAACCTGCCAAGTAATTTACCTGAAGTTACCGGTGCACGCGGCCTCGCTTCGCTTGGGGTAATTTATTCTGCTCATTAATCAGTAAGGAATGTTATGACCAACGATGCGCTTATTGCTGCACTTTCTCATCTGGTGTCTGATGCTGGCAACCCAGAAACAAGGGATATCGACCAGCTACCTACTTCAAAAATTGCTGAAAGTAGTAATCCGAAGTTACTCGCCCGAGCAGTACGAATTGTAATGCAAGCAACAGATTGCGAAAGAGCAGAAGCAGAGGCGCTTTTAGAACAAACTCACAACAATACAAAAGTCGCCATTTTGATGAACCTAACAGAGCTGAACTACCAGCAAGCAATGGAAAAGTTGGCTGAATCCGACGCTTTTTTGCGTCGTTCGATGGAAGAAGGTGAGAGCCATTAGTGGCTCTCGTTGATTTTAATCAAAGAGACAACCGTTTCGCCCTCTACAGGTTCAAATACCTGTGTATCGTGGTACATCTGAATTCGACCTTTTAAGTTCACAACAAACAGAGGCAGCACAAAACTTTCTTTATGTCGCTGTAGATAATCTTGATAAGTAAAGTTTCCGCTCAATTTGGTATGTTTAACTTCCGCACCTTGGTTGATCAAACTGGCCAGTTTTTTATAGCTCACTTCACCATTAAACAATGACAAACCATGATATTCCTGAGCCACTTTATGCTTATCGCTACTGCTACTATTAAGGTGATCATTCAGACAAAAAACCCGCTTTTCACCAAAATCACTGAGAAAATGCATGCAAGCCATAATATTGAAATGCTTATCTGGTGTGAGTGCGACCACATGTCCAATACCGATCAAATCCAAATATTCATCGGCATGGCTGGAGATGGGGTTACCATAATAATTAGCAAGCCCAGCCATTCGAGCTTGACTAATATAGTCCCAGTTTGAATCCGTCAATACGACTCGACAATCGTACTTCGCAAACGCTTTTCCAAGCTCTCTTGCTACATCATTCGCACCAATAACCAAAAAGCCTCGCGGGGCAGGTTCTGCAACTTGCAAAGCTATGGCGATAGGACGTGCTGTCGCACTTTGCAAGATAACAGTACCAATAATGACCATAAACGTTAATGGCACCAGTAGCGTCGCACCCTCTACACCTGCCGACGTCAGTTTTATTGCAAACAGTGACGAAATTGAGGCTGCGACAATTCCTCGCGGAGCAACCCAAGCTAAAAATATCTTCTCTTTCAGCGATAACGAACTGCGAGCCGTGGCTATAAAAATGGACAAAGGGCGAGAAACTAACTGCATTAACACAAACAATAATAGAGCGCTCCAACCTAATGCTTGGAAATCTGCAAGCTCTATACGTGCCGCCAAAAGAATAAAGAGGCCGGTGATCAGCAAAATAGTCAGGTTCTCTTTAAAGTGCAAGATGTGCTGAATATTGACATTTTTAGCATTAGCGAGCCACATCCCCATAACCGTCACTGTCAGCAAACCAGATTCTGATTCAATAGCGTTAGATGCAGAGAAGACCCCAAGCACCACAGCTAATACAGCGAAAGGTTGTAAATATTCAGGCAACATACCTCGCCTTAATACCACCGCGACGGCTTGTCCCGCGGCTGCGCCTATTGCTAAACCCACTGCGAGAATTAAAGTAAAGACATACAGACTATGCACTTCACTGCTAGAAACAATAAATTCATACACCATCACCACAAACAACGCGCCCAGAGGATCGATCAGTATCCCTTCCCAACGTAATATATTGGAAAGCCGAACATTTGGCCTAACAGTACGCAATAGCGGGACAATAACGGTAGGTCCAGTAACAACCGTTAAGCTACCAAACAGTAATGCCAACGACCAATCAAAGCCCAGCAGGAAATGTGTAACCGCGCTGGTTACTCCCCATGAAACAAGCGCACCGAGCGAGACGATACTCCACACTGTATGATTCACACCGCGAATTTCTTTAAAGTTAAGCGTTAAACTACCTTCAAACAAAATAACAGCAACAGCAAGAGAGATAAGAGGAAATAGCAATTCACCGAGTAAAGCTTGAGGCTGCAACCACCCCGTTAAGGGACCAACAACTAGCCCTGCGATCAATAGAAATAAAATAGCTGGCAGTCGCAAGCGCCATGCCAGCCATTGACACGCTAAACCAAGAACGCCAATAGCCGCAATGGCCAAAGCGATAAACTCTTCATGCATATACTTTCTCTAAAAAGGAGTGTTGTAGTAGTGATACTTTAAATGGGCAAACTAGTTTGTGAATTCATTCCAACCGCGTTGCCATTCCATACGAAATTTCTGCGCATCATCAGTGCCTTCACACACCCCTTCATAAAATTGGCCAGACAACCCCATTTGATAGGCAAAATTAGGATTGCAATACTCTTTAACACCTTGCGTATAACCTAACTCGTAATCCGCTTGTTTGACAGAGCCTAGTTCTGATAACAATTTATAACTGCGTTGGCTGTGACCGGCCACACCGTCTTGATAACCAATTTGCTGCCAGTTGCCTTGCTGAGCAAGCTCAGCCTCAGAGGCAACACAACCCGTTAAAGCCATTACAACCAACACTACATTTAACTTTTTCATTATTTTCCTTAATTTATGCTTTTTATTCAGCCTAGCAGTTAACGTAAAAAATGACGACTCATTGCCACATCGTCGCATAAAATGCCACTAATTGAAGGACAACACCAATCTATTATCAAGTGAGGGGATGATAAATACTGAAAACCACTTATTGAGTAAAATAACCATTAAAGTGGCTATATTGCCACTGACCTGAAAAGGGCAGGTTTATTGTTAATGGAGCCTTTATTATCGACAGTGAGCTTAATTCATTAATAAAGGACAATTGCTATGATGTGGTTTCTAACCTGTGTCGCAGCGCTACTTGCTGGATATTTCATCTACGGTGCTTTCGTAGAAAAAGTATTTGGAATTAACGAAAACCGTAAAACCCCTGCCCATACAAAATCAGATGGCGTCGACTATGTTCCGATGTCGACCAAAAAAGTTTACTTAGTACAACTGTTGAACATAGCTGGTGTCGGCCCTATTTTTGGCCCGATCATGGGCGCATTATACGGCCCTGCGGCTATGTTGTGGATTGTTGTTGGCTGTATCTTTGCGGGTGCGGTACATGACTACTTCTCTGGAATGTTATCCATCCGCAACGGTGGTGCTTCTGTACCAACCATTACAGGTCGTTACCTAGGCAATGGCGCAAAACACTTTATGAACATCTTTGCCATTGTTCTACTTTTACTGGTCGGTGTTGTTTTCGTATCCGCTCCTGCCGGCATGATCACTAATCTTATCAATGAACAAACTAGCCTAACAGTTAGCATGACTTCTATGGTTGTGATCATTTTCGCTTACTACATTCTGGCGACGATTGTACCAGTTGATAAAATCATTGGTCGCTTCTACCCACTGTTCGGTGCGCTACTGATTTTTATGTCAGTTGGATTAATGACCGCAATTGCACTATCTAGCGAACATACGGTAATGGGTGGCTTTGAGATGAGCGACATGTTCACCAACATGAACCCGAATGATCTTCCACTTTGGCCTGCACTGTTTATCACTATTGCTTGTGGTGCTATTTCAGGTTTCCACGCAACGCAATCACCCTTGATGGCTCGCTGTATGGAAAACGAGAAGAATGGGCGCTTTGTGTTCTACGGTGCCATGATTGGCGAAGGCATTATCGCGCTTATTTGGTGTGCGATTGCCCTATCCTTCTTTGGTTCTTTAGACGCATTATCTGAAGCGGTGAAAAATGGTGGCCCAGGCAACGTAGTCTACAGCGCATCATTTGGCTTACTTGGCGTATTCGGTGGCATCATTGCTTTCCTAGGAGTGGTCATTCTGCCAATCACCTCTGGCGATACCGCTTTCCGTTCAAGTCGCTTAATTCTTGCTGAATACTTTAACATGGAGCAAAAAACGCTGCGTAACCGCCTGATGATGGCATTGCCTCTGTTTGTTCTTGGTGGGGTATTGACTCAAGTAGATTTCGGCATTATTTGGCGCTATTTCGGTTTTGCCAACCAAACCACTGCCGTGATGATGCTTTGGACAGCTTCAGCCTATCTATTACGCCATAATAAACTGCACTGGATTGCAACTGTTCCAGCTATGTTTATGACAACCGTCTGTGCAACTTTCATTTTAAGTAACAGCACATTAGGTTTTGGTTTACCAATGCAAATCTCAACCATTGCAGGGATTCTATTCACTCTAGCCGTTACCGGATATGTGATTAAAATTTCAAAAGGTAAAGGTGATAGCGACTTAGCCGATGATGAAGAACAAGCTAAAGCCGTAACAAAAACCGCGTAATACATACTGTATTTCACAAATAGAAAAGGGGTTCCGTTGCTGGAACCCCTTTTCTCAATCAAGACAAAAATTAATCGCTGGTTTTATTCAATTTGTTTAATTTGCAGCTCTTTCGGTACTTCAAAAAACATATTTTCTTCACGTCCTAGAACCTCTTCAACACTCTTTGCACCAAGATCTTTAATTCTTTGCAGAATTTGGTCGACTAACTCTTCAGGTGCAGAGGCTCCGGCTGTTACGCCAACCTTTTGCTTTCCATCAAACCATTTAGGGTCAATGTCTTCAGGGCAATCGGTCAAATAACCTGGTGTACCAAGTTTTTCCGCCAGCTCTTTCAAACGAGTGGAGTTAGATGAATTTTTCGACCCAACCACTACGACTATATCCACCTCTTGAGCAAGCTGACGTACTGCATCTTGACGATTTTGCGTTGCGTAACAAATGTCATCTTTACGAGGACCTTGGATATCAGGAAAGACTTCACGCAGCTTATCAATGACATCGGCCGTTTCATCAACAGACAAGGTTGTTTGGCTAACATAGTGCAAATGGCTTGGGTCTTTTACTAGCGCCTTAAGTGCATCGACATCTTGTGGGGTTTCCACCAAATACATGCCACCTTCTTGGCTAGCGTATTGCCCCATGGTGCCTTCAACTTCAGGGTGTCCAGCGTGACCAATCAGTACCACTTCCATACTTCTGCGACTTGCACGAGCCACTTCCATATGCACTTTAGTAACCAGAGGGCAAGTTGCATCAAACACAGTTAAAGCGCGCTCTTGAGCTTCCTTTCTCACCGCTTGTGACACACCATGAGCCGAAAAAATGACGATATTGTCATCGGGTACTTCGTGTAAATCTTCAACAAAAATCGCACCACGTTGCTTTAGCCCCTCAACAACAAAACGGTTGTGAACCACTTCATGTCTAACATAAATAGGTGGTTGATATAACTCAAGTGCTCGCTCAACAATGCTGATTGCACGATCAACACCGGCACAAAAACCACGAGGGTTTGCTAACAATATTTTCATTTCATTGCTCATTGAATGGGTTATCACTGGTAACGAATACTAATCACAGTAAATAAGTGTTCAGAAATAGCGTAGGAAAAATGCTTGATAACAAGGCGGGATTTTTCGATAAGTAGTGATTCTACAATCAAAAATTCTAACGCCGTTATCGAGTGTTTTAACAAGCTAGAATGACCCGTTATTTACTACGATTGGTATAGTTATTCTACAGACAAGATTTCAACATCAAAAATGACATCTTGCCCAGCCAGTGGGTGGTTAAAATCAACCGTCACAGAGTCACCCGCAATCGCCGTAATAATACCGGGAATTTCCATCCCATCGCGGCCGCTGAATGCCATGATGGTGCCTACTTCAACTTCGGCATCACCAACAAATTTAGCGCGATCCATGTAGTGAATATTGTCTGGATTTGGCAGACCAAATGCGTCTTCCGCACGAAGCTCAATTGATTTTGATTCGCCAGCACTAAGGTTAAATAAGCACTGTTCAAAGTTTTCACTCAAACTGCCATCACCAATCACTAATTTAGCTGGTTTCCCCATATTATGAGTACTATCAGCGACAGAGCCATCTTTTAATTTAATGGTGAAATGTAGGGTCACCGTACTATCTTGCTTTATCGTCGTCACGTTACGTCTCTTATTATTGATGGAAGAAATCAGCGTCATACTCAAGTATCGAATACACTAAGATACGCTCATTCCATACCGATATTATTTTAGATACGAAGAGTAAACAAAAAGCGCCACCTGAATCAACAGACAGCGCTTAGGGTTATTCAATTTTCTGTCGATACTTACTTTGCATCGTCTTTTTTACGAAAACCATCCAAGATGATCATCGCAGCACCAATGCAGATAGTACTGTCTGCTATGTTAAATGCTGGCCAGTGATGATTACCCCAGAAAAAATCAAGATAATCAACAACAAAACCATGCACCACTCGGTCAAAGACATTACCGACTGCACCGCCAATAATCATCGCATATGCGATGTTATTCCACTTTTCTCGCGCCGGTAGTTTACTCATCCAGTACGTCAGTAAAGCAGTGACTACAAAGGCAATACCTGAGAATAACCAACGTTGCCAACCAGCTTGGTCACTTAAAAAACTAAATGCAGCGCCATAATTATGCACATACAGAAGGTTAAAGAATGGTAGAACCTCAATGCGATTCTCCCAACCGTAACCCATGTTTTCCATCACCAGCAACTTAACGCCAACGTCAACGGTAAACACCAGCAGCGCTAGCCATAGCCAGCGCACGCCCGATTGTTTTAATGTAAGCGTCTGCTCAGTCATATTGAATCCCGATATTATTAAGCGAACTTACGTACTTCGCCTTCACCATCAAGGTTCGACACGCAGCGGCCACAAATAGTTTCATGGCCAGCAATAGTGCCAACATCTGGAGTGTGGTGCCAACAACGATCACACTTTTCAGCTTCAGTAGCGTTGACTTGAACAAACAAACCTTCGATATCAGCCGCATGAGCCGCTGCTGTTTTTTCACTAACAGGCTTAACTTCAGCTTTTGAAGTCAGCAACACAAAGCGCAACTCATCTTCCAATTTGTTGATTTTCGCCGCCAGAGTGTCATCAGCATAAAGTGTCACTTCCGCTTGCAGCGCACCACCGATGATTTTCTCTTTACGAGCATCTTCAAGTAATTTGTTTACTGCACCACGAACGTTTTGGATTTCAGCCCAAAATTCGTTATTCAACTCTTCACCTTCGGCAAGATCAAACAGACCTTGATACCATTCACCCGTGAATACAAACTTATCACGTGCGCCTGGCATTTCATTCCAGATTTCATCAGCGGTGAATGACATGATTGGGGCCATCCAACGAACCAAAGCTTCTACAATGTAGTAAAGCGCCGTTTGGCAACTACGTTGAGCATGACCACCCAATTTCGCTGTGTACTGACGGTCTTTAATGACATCAAGGTAGAATGAACCCATTTCGATAGAGCAGAAATGCATTAAGCGCTGAGTCACACCATGCGTATTATATTCTTCGTAGGCTTTTACGATTTCTTGTTGAGCTGCAAATGCACGACCAACAGCCCAACGATCGAGCGCTACCATTTCTTCTGCTGGAACCAAATCTGTTTCTGGGTTGAAACCGTTCAAGTTCGCCAGGAAGAAACGCGCTGTGTTACGGATACGACGATAGGCATCCGCAGAGCGTTTTAGGATTTCATCAGAAACCGCAACTTCACCAGTGTAATCAGTAGAAGCAACCCATAGACGCAAAATATCAGCGCCCAATTTATTAGTCACATCTTTTGGTGAAACCACGTTACCAATAGATTTCGACATCTTACGGCCGTTGCCATCAACCACGAAACCATGAGTTAACACTTGCTTGTATGGCGCTTCATCTTTCATCGCAATCGATGAAATTAACGACGATTGGAACCAACCACGGTGTTGGTCAGAGCCTTCGAGGTACAAATCAGCAGAATGACCGTTGAACTCTTCGCGAGAATCGACCACCGAGTAGTGAGTCACACCAGAGTCAAACCATACGTCTAAGGTATCTAGCACTTTTTCATATTTGGCTGCATCTTCTGCCCCCATAAGATCAGCGGCATCGAGATCCCACCATGCTTGAATACCTTTCTCTTCTACCAACTTCGCTACTTTTTCGATAAGCGCAGGGCTATCTGGATGTAGTTCTGCGGTTTCTTTATGTACAAACAGAGCGATAGGTACGCCCCAAGTACGTTGGCGAGAAATACACCATTCAGGGCGACCTTCAATCATACCTTCAATGCGGCTTTGACCCCATTCTGGCATCCATTGAACACCTTTGATTGACTCAAGTGCTTTTGCACGCAAGCCAGCTTGATCCATTGAGATGAACCATTGCGGTGTTGCACGGAAGATGATTGGCGTTTTGTGTCTCCAACAATGTGGGTAGCTGTGCTCATAAGCGTGATGATGCAACAACGCCCCTTTCTCTTTTAAAACCTCTAAAACAGACTCGTTGGCTTTGAATACATGTTGACCGGCAAACAGCTCAGTGTCTGGCAAATAAACACCATTAGAACCAACAGGGTTTGCTACTTCAAGGTTATACTGTTTACCAACAATAAAGTCTTCTTGACCGTGGCCTGGTGCTGTGTGAACCACACCTGTACCTGAATCGGTAGTAACGTGATCACCAAGGATCGCAGGAACTGTGAAGTTATAAAATGGGTGATTGAACTGAATAAGTTCAAGATCTGCACCTTTGGCAAACCCAAGGTTATGGAAATGCTCAATACCAGCACGGTCCATTACACTTTTCGCGAGTTCAGAAGCAACGATAAGACGCTGTTGCTGCTGTTCACCTTTCGCTTCAACTTGGATCAATACGTATTCGAGATCATCACGCAGACACACAGCGCGGTTCGCTGGCAGTGTCCAAGGTGTTGTCGTCCAAATAACAATAGAAATATCACCCTGACCAGCATGATCATTTGCTAACGTGAATTTTTCTAGCAAAGCGGATTCATCAGCGGCAGTAAATTTTACATCGATAGAAGGCGATACTTTATCTTTGTATTCAACTTCCGCTTCAGCCAATGCCGAACCACAGTCTGTACACCAGTGAACAGGTTTAAAACCTTTGAATAAGTGCCCGTTGTCAGCAATTTTACCTAATGCACGGATAATATTCGCTTCTGTGTCGAAATCCATGGTGCGGTACGGTTTGTCCCACTCACCCATGATTCCTAGTCGCTTGAAGCTTTCTTTCTGACCTTCAACTTGACCGGCCGCATACTTACGACATTCGTCCCGAAATTCAGAAGCAGAAATTTTCTGACCAGGTTTCCCTTTCTTCTTTTCGACCATTAATTCAATCGGCAGACCATGACAGTCCCAGCCAGGAACATATGGCGCATCAAAACCAGAAAGGGTTTTTGATTTAATAATAATGTCTTTAAGAATCTTATTTAGTGCGTGACCAATGTGAATATCGCCATTCGCATAAGGAGGGCCGTCGTGCAGTACGAAAGATTTTTTACCTTTCTTAGCTTTACGGATTTCACCGTAAAGATCTTCTTTGTACCAACGCTCAAGCATTTCTGGCTCACGATTTGCCAGATTGCCACGCATTGGAAACCCTGTTTCAGGTAAGTTCAGGGTATCTTTATAATCACTCATCGATTCTTAATTCCGTTATATTGGGCGAAGTTAGACATTATTTAATCGGTGGAATAATCCGATTAATTCTTTAGCTGATGCAACCACACCCTTGCAGCATCAGCATCCAATTCAATTTGTTGCTTTAACGCTTCGAACGATTCAAATTTCTTTTCATCTCGAAGCTTATGTAAAAGTGCCACTTCTAACTGTTTACCATATAAATTGGCATGAAAGTCAAATAAGTGCACTTCAAGTTGCTGACGAACCCCATTGACTGTCGGCCTTTGACCAATATTAGCGACACCGCCAATTGGCTGTTCAGCAAGACCAAAAGCCTTAACGACATAAACACCAGAGACTGGTGAAACGCAACGTTTTAATGGAATATTCGCTGTGGGAAAACCAATGGTTCTTCCCAACTTTCGGCCATGAGAAACACGGCCGCTGATACTATAATCTCGACCCAGCATTTGAGCGGCCGATTTAAGATCATCACCTGCTAGAGCATCTCGGATAGCGGTACTGCTCACACGAAATTGCTGTAAACAAAAACTTTGGGTACTGACAACTTCAAAGCCAAATTTAAGTCCGGCTTGTTGCAGCATCGCAAAATTTCCCTGACGGTTTTTACCAAAGCAAAAATCGTCACCAACCACCAGAAACTTAACACCCAACTGAGCAACCAACAAGTCACGAATAAAGACTTCCGCATCCAAGTTAGCAAAATGATGGTTAAAATTCACACACAATAAGCGATCAATAGACAATTTACCCAATTGTACAAACTTGTCACGTAGTCGTGTTAACCGAGCGGGGGCATTTTGCTTAGCAAATAATTCCAACGGTTGAGGTTCAAACGTCATTACCACCGAGGGCAAACCTAATAGCTGAGCTTTTTCAGATACTTGGCTCAACACTTGCTGATGCCCTAAATGAACACCATCAAAGTTGCCGATGGTTAATACACAACCATTATGCTGTGATTTAATATTATGAATGCCGCGGATCAATTCCATTGGAAAATGCTTAAAACCTATAATTCTCGATTAACAAGGTGCGAAACCGACGGATTATATACTAATCATCGTTAATCTGTCGCCGCTTTTAAATCTTTTGGCCTTATGCCAAGTACAAATAGACTGACCAAGTAACTCATGGCGCCCATGATAATTAACATCATTAATGTCATAGCTCGTTGGGTTAAATCCCACTCTAACCATTGGCTCATTTCATCAAGTTGCCAAATAATTACCGCCACCATTACCGCACCAGCTATCACTAAACGGATAATAAAACTGATCGTTTTCATCGTCACTTGGTAAACACCCTGCTGATGCAATCCTCGGTATAGCAGCGCCATATTGATAAAAGCAGAGAGCGAAGTCGCTAACGCTAAGCCAACATAGCTTAAATGCCATGCTAACATCGCATTAAATACCATGTTCGACACCATAGCGATAATGCCATACCGCACTGGTGTTTTCGTATCTTGACGCGAGTAATAGCCCGGCGCGAGTACTTTGATCAACATAAAACTAATCAAGCCCAAACCAAATGCATATAGCGATAGCGCCGTTTGATTGACATCATTTGGCGAGAATTCGCCCCGCATAAACAGCACCATCAGCATTGGCTTAGCCAGTACGATCAATCCAAGCATGGCAGGGATACCAAGTAAACAGACCATGCGCACCCCCCAATCCATCGTTTGAGAAAAGCCTTCACGGTGTGAATCAACATGCTTACGCGACAACGCAGGTAAAATCACCGTTGCAATAGCAATACCGAAAAGACCTAACGGGAATTCAAGTAAGCGGTCAGAATAGTAAAGCCAACTAATTGAGCCTGTCTGTAAAAAGCTGGCAATGAAAGTATCAAGCAATAAGTTGATTTGGCTGACCGACACACCAAACAGCGCAGGTAGCATTAAGGTGCGAATTTTTACGACACCGGGTTCATTCCATCCCCATTTTGGTCGTACAAATAAACCCGCTTTAACCAAAAATGGAATTTGGAATAGAAACTGAACCAGGCCACCAAGAAAAACACCGATCGCTAATCCGATTTCAGGCTGCTGCAATTGCGGTGAAATAAACCAAGCAGAACCGATGATCATTACGTTCAAAAAAACAGGTGTAAAAGACGAAACCGCAAATTTACCTAGCGTATTAAGGATCGCCCCAGACAAGGCAACAAAGGTAATAAACCACAAATATGGGAAAGTAATTTTGAGCAACAGGCTAGCTAGCTCAAATTTATGAGCATCAGGTCCATCATTTAGCCAATCTAAAAACCACCCCGCGCCAAACAATGCCGTCACTGCGCCAGAACATAGGATGCCCACTAAGGTTACTAGAGTGACGATAACTCCTAGCGTTCCTGATGCTTTGGCAATCAATTCGCGGGTTTTATTGATATCACCAGAGGCATGATACTCCGTTAATACCGGAACAAAAGCTTGCGAGAATGCGCCCTCGGCAAACAATCGACGTAAAAAATTAGGAATTTTATTAGCAAAGAAAAATACATCGGCACTCGCACCAGCCCCCATTAAATTCGCAACAACCACATCACGAACTAGGCCCAACACACGAGAAATCAACGTCATAGCACTGACAATCATGCCAGATTTAAGTAGGCGTTTGCTCACTGTTACCTCGGAAAACACACCAAAACATCATTATCCTTCACCAGACATAAGGAATGTCAGCGAGAGAGCAGATAAGTATTAGCATTGGAAAAAAAATACTGTTAGAATCCACGCATCTTAACCGCGATGACCTTCCTATACCAAAATTTGTTTGGCCTAGAACGGTTTTTGCACAAATCATTTGACAATTGAGAGCAAATGCGGGATATTCCCGGCCCTTAAATTGTCACCGAACTAAGTTTTTGGGAGTTAGACCCTTGGCAAATAGTAAATCTGCTAAGAAGCGCGCTATCCAAGCTGAGAAACGTCGTCAGCACAATGCTAGCCGTCGTTCTATGATGCGCACTTACATGAAGAAAACCATCGCAGCTATCGCAGCTGGCGATAAAGAAGCTGCAACTGCTGCATTTGCTGCAGTTACACCAATCCTAGACCGTATGGCGACTAAAGGCCTTGTTCACAAGAACAAAGCTGCACGTCATAAGTCTCGTTTCGCAGCAGCAATCAAAGCTCTATAATTTAGACTTGATTCCAAGCGAATAAAAACCGGCTAACGCCGGTTTTTTTATATCTGTACAAAATACACCGCCAAAAAAATAAAGCATTTACTCTAAAATAAACGTAAAAAAATCCGAACAACGCCAATGCATCGTATCGGATTCGGCCATTATTTATTTAATAGTTAGTTACAATATAAACCGTGTAATAGTTCAATCATTGCTTTAACCTCGTCACTACTCAATGTGTAGTACACTGTCTGTGCTTCTTTTCTCGTGTCAACAAGACCATCTCTTCGGAGCCAAGCTAAATGTTGAGAAAGTGCTGATTGACTCAGCTCTAATTTGCCACACAGTTCACCAACAGATAATTCTTGATTATGTAGTAGGCACAAAATCTGTAAACGTCTTTCATTAGCCATGGCTTTTAACAACACAACGGCTTTGGCGGAATTTTTTTCCATTTCTTGTAGGTTCATGAGTAAGCCCCCCTGGAACAACTTCTTACATCAAACACATCACAAGTTTGCATATCTCCAAACCTAACAGGCTATTGGTTACATAGGTGAGGCAAGCGCTCACTATATAGTATTAGTTTTTATTCCGCTTACGACTGCGATCATTCAATTAAAATTTTCATAAAAGCAATAGAGGCGTCTAACCTGTTTAGTTTGGTATTGCTTGGCAAGCGATAACTAATAGTTTTGGTGGATGGTGTGATAGTAATCTATTTATCATCAGTAATAAAATGGTCATGCAAACAATTTACTAAAATCTGCGTCACAAACATTTTTCACCGCTGGATGTTGTATCATCCTTTCGGCAAAAATAACGTAGTACTCTTCTTTCAAATCATCAATTTGGCCAATTAATTGCAACGGAAGATCATCACCAACTTCATTCATATACAGTGAAGGCGCGAGGAAAATAGCATCATGGTGATAACGAGCAAAAGCTTTCATTAGTGCGACATCATCAAATTCACCAAGAATATTCGGCTGCAAGCCTTGACGATCAAACCACTGTAGAACATTGCGCCCCATTGCGGTTCGGCTACCGGGGATCAATAGCTTTCTTTGCTCTAAAATCGCAGGAAAAGAGGCATCACCTAAATGACCAGAGCAGAAAAAACTCATGGGGCTTTCTCCCAGCTTCTTACTAAACAGCCCAGGGCTTTGACTTGAATTAACCGGACAATCCGAGAGGATCATATCCAGCTTATGTTGTGAAAGTTGCTCTAGTAACATTTCATGAGTCGACTCAAAACAGCGTAAGTGGATACTATTATCCTCCGGCACTGTCGTCAGTAATATCTTACTCACTAAACGTTTAGATAACGCATCTGCAACGCCAACATCAAATAATAAATTAGAACGTTGGCTATAATTTACAATATCGAGCATTTCATAGCTCAAGCCAAACATCCGATCTGCATACTTAAACACCAACTGGCCTAACTCGGTTGGTTCAATGCTTCTTCCATTACGCTTAGTAAGCTTGCCATCCATACGCTCTTCAAATGCTTTTATTTGCCCGGTTACCGTTTGAGGTGTAAGGAACAAAGCCTCTGCTGCTTTAGTTACTGAGCCTTGTTTGCATACCATCCAAAAATAGTAAAGATGATTGTAATTGAGGTGAGACATGACTAGGTACTCGATACGATTAATGCAGCGTTTATATCAAACTCAGCATTGATGTTCAATAAACTCGAAAAAACCGAAATATAAACACAATTAGTTATAGCATAACCGATCAATTTCAATTTTAAGATGACAATAACGCAATCAACATACTGAAAAAAATCACTATTTATGATGCTAATCACACACGTTCACAACTCTAAATAAAGCAATATTTTCAATTGGTTAGATAAATAAAATATCATCAAAACACAAGCTACTGCCGATATAAGTATTAAAATAATCAATATCAATATTTCTGTCATATTAATGAAATATTTCCGCTCTACTATCGCTTTCAGATTCAACAACAGACCGCATGATGTAATAAATAGGTCAATGGAGAAAATGATGATTAACCAAGCGACTACTACTGCCGCACCGATTTCGAGTACCACTCGTTGGTTGCGTTGGGCGAACTTGGCATTCATGCTTTACTTACTGTTACTTGCCGTAGCAATGGTGGGTAGTGGCTTCAAATGGGCGACAGGAGATCAAGCAAAGGTTCTTTTTGAATTTGCTTCGCATCCAATCGCGGGGTTGATGATAGGCTTAGTTGCAACAGCGCTGATTCAATCTTCAAGCACAGTAACCTCTATAATTGTCGGTCTTGTGGCTGGTGGCTTGCCTGTCGAGACAGCCATTCCAATGGTCATGGGTGCAAACATTGGTACGACAGTGACTAACACGCTTGTTAGCCTTGGACATGTTCGCTGCCAACAAGAATTCAAACGTGCTTTTGCTAGCGCAACCATTCATGACTTTTTTAACCTATTAGCCGTACTCATTTTCCTACCGTTAGAAATGATGTTTGGTATTTTAGAGAAAATTTCACACTGGTTAGTTTCACCGTTACTGGCAACTGGTGATATGAGTATGAAAGGCCTTGACTTCATTAAGCCAATAACAAAACCAGTCGTCAGCGGCTTACAATCTCAGCTATCTGTGTTTGGTGACACCATTGGTGGTATCGCACTTATTGTACTTGGTATCGCAACGATCTTTGTTGCTATCACTGCCATGGGCAAACTAATGAAAAGCTTAATGGTCGGTCGAGCTAAAGAATTGCTAAAGAATGCGATCGGCCGTGGGCCACTACACGGTATTCTTTCAGGTTCAATTGTAACCGTATTAGTGCAATCTTCATCCACAACAACAAGCCTAATGGTACCTTTAGTCGGAACTGGTGTACTAAAAGTTCGTGATGTATACCCATTCACGTTAGGTGCAAATATTGGTACTTGTATTACAGCGCTACTCGCGGCTACTGCGGTATCTGGTGAGTTCGCCGTGTTTGCCTTACAAATTGCACTGGTACACTTAACCTTTAATATTCTGGCCACCGTAGTAATTTACGGTATTCCATTCTTACGTGAACTGCCGATTAAAGGCGCTGAAAAAATCGCGGAGATGGCAACTAAGAATAAAGCAGTTGTGGCGGGTTACTTAATTTCGGTCTTCATCGTTATGCCTGGATCAATACTGGCACTGACCGCTTAAACGAAAAATTGGTGAAGTAAAAAATCCCCGCAACGCTATCCGCTGCGGGGATTTTTTTATTTATTAGCTGAAATGATTACACAGAGAACGGATATTGTATCGCTTCATGGCATTGGTACCCTTCCACCCAGAAATCATCCAATGTCACCCACGTTTCTAAGTCTTGCAATGAAGTGATTTTGGGGTTGATATGGAACTGGGCAGGAGCAAGTGGTTCACGCTTCAACTGAACATCACGCATTAACTCTAGTTGATCTTCGTAAATGTGAGCATTCACTATTTTGTGATATGCCACCCCCGCCTTTTTCCCCGTAATTTGCGCCATAATCGCAAGAAAAACGTAGACCTGTACCATATTGAAGTTCAAACCTAACGGAACATCACAAGAGCGTTGAGTACTGTTGAGATACAGATTATCGCCTAGAAGTGAAAAATGGTGGCTATACATGCAAGGACGCAAACACCCCATATGAAACTCACCAGGGTTGTAAAAATTGAGAATTTCGCCCCGGTCATCAACACCACGAGTTAAGTCATCAACAATTTTACGCAGTTGATCCACATGCCCGCCATCAGGCTTTGCCCATGCTCGACCTTGAACTCCATACACTCGACCCATATCGTCTTGCCCTTTGCGGTATGGGTTGTTCAACCAGGCTTCGTTAAGGTTTGCATTTGCATCCCAAGTTTTGGTACCCAATTTACGGAAATCCTCAGCGTTATCATAGCCACGAATATAACCAAGTAACTCTGCAACCGCCGCTTTCCAAAAACTTTTGCGGGTTGTCACCAAAGGAAAATGATTATTGCCAACATCATAAGTAAGATCTGCATTAACCACCGTTAAACACCGCTTTCCGGTACGCTCATTTTCAATCCAAATTCCGTCGTCTACGATTCGACGACAAAGATCTAAATACTGTTTCACTCTAATTCCTTACTTAGCGATTGCATCTTTGTAGTGGCCACGCTTGTAAGCCCAAACCATCATCAACACTCCCAGAATCACCATAGGCAGAGATAGAATTTGCCCCATGGAGATAAACCCACCAAATAAACCTAATTGCGCGTCCGGCTCACGTACGTATTCAACAAGAAAGCGAAATGTACCATATCCAGCTAAAAATAGTCCGGAAACCGACCCTAGTGGCCGTGGCTTCTTGATAAACCAGTTAAGGATAAAGAACAAGACAATCCCTTCTAGGGCCATTTCATACAACTGAGATGGGTGACGTGGCACTGGCCCACCATTTGGGAAGACTATCGCCCAAGGCACATCCGTAACTCTGCCCCACAATTCACTGTTCATAAAATTACCTAATCGCCCCATACCAAGCCCAAATGGCACTAATGGTGCAATAAAATCAGCAACCCCAAAGAAAGTGCGACCATTTTTCTTCGCATACCAGAACATCGCACTAATCACACCTAATAGACCACCGTGAAAAGACATACCTCCTGTCCAAACTTTAAAAAGATAAAGTGGATCATCGAGGAACAATTCAAAGTTATAGAAAAGTACGTAGCCAATACGACCACCGACAACTACTCCTAGAAAACACGCAAAAAGAAGATCAGAGACTTGTTCTCGAGTCCAGCCGCTGTTTGGTTTGTCCGCGCGACGATTCGCTAACCACATAGCAAACACAAAACCGACTAAATACATCAAGCCATACCAACGAATGGAGATTGGCCCAATGGCAATTAAAACGGGGTCAATATTAGGAAATTGAATAAAACCCTGAGACATAAATGCGCTCTCTTATTAAGCAAGTAATAGATAAATGATGACTGATTACAGCAGCATGGTTACCGCTATGCACATAAGGAAAATGGAGAATATTTTTTTCAAGACCACTGTAGGTAATTGACTCGCATAACGGGCACCTATTCTGGTCGTAAAAATAGAGGTTGAGGCAATAGCGACCAATGCTGGCAAATAAACATACCCCAGACTGTACTGAGGAAGATTTTCAACTTGGTAACCATGTAAGATAAAACCTATCATCCCAGAGATAGCAATAACACAGCCACACACCGAAGACGAACCAACCGCTTTACGCATTTCAACACCATGGCGGTTTAAAAATGGCACAGATAAAGACCCCCCACCAATACCAGCCAAGCTAGATACAACACCAATAGCACCACCGCATAGCATCGTCACCCACGCATTAGGCATGCTACGTGAGATGGTCGCTTTGATCGATAGAAACATTTGTATAGCGAGGAAAAAAACAATCACACCAAACACTTTAGGAAGATATTGAGTCGGAATAAGTTCAGCGACAATTGAGCCCAGAAAGCCACCAACAATGACACCAGGCATCAACCATTTCACGACAAACATATCTACGTTGCCCAGTTTAAGGTGGTTTAGAGCGGATGATCCTGAAGTAACAATGATGGTCGCGAGTGATGTAGCCAAAGCAAGGTGCATGCTCAATTCAGGAGCAATGCCCGCTATAGGAAGCAAAAACAACAGCGCAGGAACAACAATTAACCCACCACCAATGCCGAGTAACCCAGCCATAAAACCGACAACAGAGCCCAACAACAAGAGCAAAGACAACAACTCAAAATTCACATCGGTTCCTATTTTTTACCAGCACGGATAAAGCCAGCAAAACCTTTATTTTCAAAATATGAATGCATCATATTATAGATATCATTACCATAAGGTTGCATCAGCGCTTTGTCAGCAAGTGCTTTTAAATGTTTAGATTGAGAATGACGTACCAGATACTTTACTTTAGCCACATTAGACGTATTCATACTTAGCGTCTCATACCCCAAACCAATCAGCAGTAGCGATCCAATAGGATCCCCAGCCAACTCACCACACACACAAACAGGAATATTATGTAGCTTACAGGTATCATGAATTTGCTTCAGTGCTAGCACAACTGCGGGATGCATCGATTCATAGACATCAGCAACATGGGCATTGTTCCGATCCACAGCTAATAAATATTGTGTTAAATCGTTGGTTCCAACCGAGACAAAATCGATCTTATTCGCGATTAGTGGGAGTAGATAGATCATCGATGGTACTTCAATCATAATGCCAATTTGTGGCATTACAATTTTCTCATCAACAGCAGAGACTTCTCGGTACGCCTGATGGATAAGGTGCAGTGCATCATCTAGCTCTTTTGCTCCCGAGACCATGGGTAACAAAATACTTAAGTTTTGATGATCAATACTGGCGCGCATCATCGCGCGCAGTTGAATTAAGAAAATATCGGGATGATCTAAAGTAAAACGAATACCGCGCCACCCTAAAAATGGGTTGTCTTCTTCGATCGGCAAGTATGGTAATGGTTTATCACCACCGATATCTAAGGTTCGCATCACGACTCGTTTATCAGGGTACGCATTAAGAACACTACGATACTGTTGCAACTGTTCATCTTCAGAAGGAAAACGATGCTGCAATAAAAAGGAGATTTCAGTACGATATAGGCCGACACCATCAACACCTTGATTGATAGCAATATTAGTATCAGCGCTCAACCCTGAATTGAGCAACAATTCGATACGTTGACCATCTAAAGTCACAGGAGCTTCAGCAATGGTTTCATTAACCATCTTAGAAAGCTCTGTTTCTTCATCTGCTAAGGCACGATATTCAGCTAACAGTTGTCGATTAGGCGCAATGAATATTTTGCCACTATAGCCATCAACGATCCCTTGCTTACCATTAATTTCTTTAAGATTAAGCGATACTCCCATCACGGCAGGAATACCCAGTGCACGTGACAGAATCGCCGCATGTGAGTTAGCCGCCCCTTCGATAGAAACCACTGCGAGAAGTTTATCTTTGGGAATGGAAGCTAAAATTGAGGCGGTTAGTTCTCGTACCACCAAAATAATTGGCTTATCCAACTGCTGTTGATCATGTTCACTATTATGCAAAAAGAATAACAGACGCTGCCCAAGCTCACGAATATCTTGCGCCCTTTCGCGCAAGTACACGTCCGACATTCTGGCAAATCGGTTTGAATAGGTCTCGACCACTTGTCTTAACGCCCAATCGGCGCGATCACCTTTTTGGATCTGACCTTTAAGGTCACTGCGTAACATCGGATCGTTTAATAAGTGGGTAAAAAGATCAAAGATAGCTAAAGCATCTTTATTGATTTCGCTATCTAATTTTTTTCTCAGCCGACGAAAATCACTAAGCGCATTTTCAATCGCTAGTAAAAGCCATTCTTGTTCACGGTCAATATCTAACGTAGAAGCCGGATAAACCTCAGATAACTGAGGTTGAGTGTTATCCCACCAAAACTCGCCAATCGCGACACCAGAAGACGCAGCAACACCCGTCGTTGCTAATTGATTCTTTGAAAGTAACCACTGCCCTTGTGTTTGGGCATGAGCAATAATAACTGCCACTTGGGCGGCCAGAGTCACAATAAAGGACTCTTCCATTTCACTAAATAAACGGGGAGATTTTTGCTGGACCACCAGCACGCCAAGTACTCGCTTACGGTGGATAATCGGCGTGCCAAGAAAGCTGTGATAAACCTCTTCACCCAACTCTTTGACATATTTGAAATTAGGATGCTTCGACGCTTCAGCAAGGTTGATTAGCTCAGCTGAGCGCTTAACTAAACCAACCAACCCCTCATCAAAACCGAGATGAATTTTATCGCCTTTGAATTTTAAGCCTTGTGTGGCCATCAATTCTAAGCGCTGCTTTTCTTCATTAGCAAGATAGACAGTGCAACACTCTGTACTCATTGCATTGCACGTTTGCTTAACCAAAATATCCAACGCTTGATAAACGTTTTCTAGCTTAGATACTTGTTCAACTATTTCCCTTAGCTGAGAGAGCATGTCTATCCTCTTCGGTTTTTGCGTTTACCTTTACGTTCTTTAAATGGCATCGCAACTGATGCAAACTCTTTCATCGCCCGGCGATAAACATCGCGCTTAAAAGAAACCACTTGTCTAACTGGATACCAAAAACTTACCCAGCGCCAACCATCAAATTCAGGGGTATTTCCACGTTGCATGTTGATTCTTGATTCATCACATTCCATACGCAGAAGGAACCATTTCTGTTTTTGTCCGATACAAACCGGTTGTGAATCCCAGCGAACTAAGCGTTTGGGTAATTTGTATCTTAACCAATGACGACTTGTTGCTATGATTTTCACATCTTTCTTGGTGAGACCAACCTCTTCATAAAGCTCTCGAAACATGGCTTGTTCAGCAGTTTCGTCTTCATCAATTCCACCTTGTGGAAATTGCCAAGAATGTTGTCCGTATCGTTTCGCCCAGAATACCTGACCATGGTTGTTACAAATCACAATACCAACATTGAGTCGGTAACCATCGCCATCGATCACTGGCCAACCTCTAATAAAATCTTAATTGCTTTGATTTTTCCACATATCCCCAATCGGAGCAAACTTACTAATGTGATTAACACGAGATTTATGTGCTCCCAACAGAAGATTGGATAACTTTTAATCTAAAATGAACTTATCAACAAAATAATGAGAGCACTGCCACATTTATTCACGTTTTCTGTGAGTAACTATGTGAAGAATATCGTTCTAAAGCATAAAAACCGCATAATTCACGATCCAGACCATTAAAAAGCAACATACAAAATAAAAGTAATAACAAACAAAAACAACAGGTTAAAATAAAAAAAACGATACAAGCCTGCTTGTGAAACGTACAAGTTTTGATCTTTTAGCAAGATGCTCAAAGATCCACCACTTAATTCGTTATCCACACAACAAAACAGAAATTATAGAGATAAGCGTAATGAATGGTCACATCCCCCCTCTAAAAACCCTGTAAATACATACATACCTACCAACTGTATAATATTTTTGAGGTCAACATGTGGATAACTCACTTTTCGATGATCTTTTAGACAAAAGATCCAAACACGACACAACACTACATTACCTGTTAGATTTGCTACAATCCGACTTTTACAAGTCCAACTATCATGAAACCAGCACCTAAAACCGAACATGAACTGCTGCTTAGGGCGCAAAATATCGCTGGGCTAAGCTTTCGTGAGCTGGCCGAAGAAGCTCAGATGCCGATTCCTCCTAACCTTAAGAAAGACAAGGGCTGGGTTGGACAACTGTTAGAGTGGCATTTAGGGGCTACCGCAGGCAGTAAACCTCAGCAAGACTTCGAACAACTTGGCATTGAACTAAAAAGTATTCCAATAGGTTACTCAGGCAAACCGCTTGAAACGACGTTTGTTTGCGTTGCTCCCTTAACCGGTGTTCAAGGATTAACCTGGGAGCAAAGTCATGTACGCAACAAGCTATCACGAGTTTTGTGGGTTCCTATCGAAGGAGAAAGAGAAATTCCACTTGCCGAACGCCACGTTGGATCGCCACTACTTTGGAGCCCTTCAATAGAAGAAGAGCAACAACTCAAAAATGACTGGGAAGAGTTAATGGAATTTATTGTGCTAGGCAATGTAGAACAGATCACTGCAAGGCATGGTGAAGTATTACAGCTACGCCCTAAAGCGGCTAATGGCCGAGTATTAACCGAAGCCTATGGCGCTAATGGCAAACCCATTAGAACCTTGCCTCGTGGCTTTTATTTAAGAACTCAATTTACTGCTACAATTCTTGAGCGATACTTTGTTTAAACAAGTAAAGTCAGTGGCTGTAAAATAGTTAACAGTTTGATCTCTAGTCACAAATTTCATTTCCGTTTATCAATATTCTTCGCTTATAGTGAAAAAACATCACGCACTCATCCGCGATATTCAGCAAGGAAGGATTATGCAATATACCAAACTGCCGCATTCAACACTGGAAGTGAGTAAAATCTGTTTAGGCACAATGACTTTTGGTGAGCAAAACAGTCAACAAGAAGCCTTTCAACAACTCGATTACGCATTTGAACGAGGGGTTAATTTCATTGATACCGCAGAGATGTACCCCGTACCTCCTACAGGACAGACTCAAGGATTAACCGAGAGTTACATTGGTAATTGGCTTGAAAAATCAGGTAAACGAGAAAAAATCGTATTAGCGACAAAAGTAGCAGGACCTCGTAATGTTCCTTACATTCGCGACAACATGTCACTCGACCGACGTAATGTCCACCTTGCTATTGATGACAGTCTTAGTCGTCTAAAAACGGACTATGTCGACCTATACCAACTGCATTGGCCACAGCGTCAAACTAATATGTTTGGCCAGCTCAACTATCCTTATCCAGATGAGCAAGAAGAAGTGACGCTTATCGAGACACTTGAAGCACTAAATGATTTAGTTAAAGTGGGCAAAGTACGGTATGTAGGTGTGTCTAATGACACCCCTTGGGGAGTAATGACTCTGTTAAAATTGGCTGAAAAGCACGATTTGACACGAATAGTCTCAATCCAAAACCCCTACAACCTCCTAAACAGAAGCTTTGAAGTGGGGCTATCAGAAATCAGTCACTTTGAAGGGGTTAAGCTGTTAGCCTATTCACCATTAGCTTTTGGTTGTTTGAGTGGCAAGTATCTCAACGGTGCTCGCCCGCAAGGAGCTCGTTGTAGTTTGCATGAACGTTTTTCTCGTTACTTTACTGCACAGGGAATGAAAGCCACCCAAGCCTATGTAGAACTTGCCAATCAATATGGCGTAGATCCGGCTCAAATGGCTCTCGCATTTGTCAACCAACGTCCGTTTGTCGCTGCCAATATTATTGGAGCGACAAACTTGGAGCAATTGAAAAGTAACATAGATAGTTTAGATGTCGTGTTAGATGAAGAACTGCTTCTTAAGATTCAAGAAATTGGGACGACTTACTCCAATCCTTGTCCATAAATAACGTCGGGGCTGGTGAAGCAACCAGCCCCTATTGATTACGTCGGTATTCGCGCACTTAAAACTCGACGTAGATGACGCACACGACGCTCGGCTTTAACGGCATCTGGCTCTGATTGACCAATTGGACGGCCATCACTCTCTAGACCAATATCTTTCAACAGATGGACGTTATGCACAGGTAAGTCAAACGCACTACGACGAAATTTTCGTTTCCATTCGCGTTCTTCACGACGCAAATCAGCACGAACAAGTAGAGTAGCAAGTTGTAGATAAATTGAATGACGCATGGGTATTCTCCAGTTTTAAAATGTTTACTGGGGAAAAATGAAAGCCAAAGGAAAGGTAGATAGAACACTCTCATAAGCTGCCATTTTTCCGCAGCCTATTAGAGGTTACGGATTAACTAAAAATCAGTGCCTTTGATATGATCACAGATACGAATAGCGTCGGAACGCTTAATCGCTTTGGGCATAGTGATATCATCAGAAACGCGAACAGTGTGAACAAATACGTAATGTGTCATGTTGCGCCTCCAAGCAAGTAAGTTAATCCAATAAGAGATGTACGTGAGTTAATCTCACGGTTAAATTCTAAGCAACTGAGCTTATTATTCAACCATTAATATTCAACTGATTTAAAAACAACGTATTAACCTATAATCACACCCAATCAATAGAAAAAGATAAGATATTCACCTAAAGAATATCTTATTCACAAAAGATATGATTACAAAAAAATGGCCACTTCTTACGAAGTGACCATTTTTATTATTAACATCATGGTGTTAAAACGTATTTTCAGTAATTAAATTATGTTTATTTAGCAATCGATACATGGTTGCTCTAGAAATACCAAGTTCTTTTGCGGCCATTGAGACTTGACCGGCGTTAGATTCCAGTACCAGCAACAGTGCGTCTCGTTCAGAGCGCTCACGTATACTTTTAAGACTTCGTTTACCATCACTTCGCTTCGGCAAATCTAAGTGGACTTCATCCAACATTACCGAGTCTGACATCAAAACAACCCGCTTGATCTGATTCATTAACTCACGAACATTACCCGGCCAGTGATAACGAGTCAGTGAACGTGTTGCTTCTTCAGTGAAACTACGAGCTTGTGCGTTAAATTCTTTAGAATACTCTTGTAAGAAATGACGAGCCAACAGTGCAATATCACCGGCCCGTTCCTTTAAGCTAGGCACATTAATACGCAACACATTGATGTAATGGTAAAGTTCTTCATTAAAGTTTCCATCAATCAACGCTTTTTCAATATCCGAAGAGTTTGCCGCCAGTATCCTGACATCAACTTCTTTTACTCCTTCTGGAGTCTCAATGGTACCTTCCTGCATGAAACGTAACAGGTTAACTTGCTGGCTCTTTGGTAAAGTCAGAATGTCATTGAGTAAAAGAGTACCACCATCAGCTTTCTCTAACAGTGGAGTTTGCGCAGGATCGTCACAACCAATACCAAATAGCTCACATTCAAAACGGCTCTCAGACATTGCTCGACAATTTACTGAAATAAAAGGTTTTTGCGAACGAGCGGAGGTTTTATGGATCGCTCTAGCAACCGTCTCCTTACCAGTACCACTTTCACCATAAATAAGAATACTGACATCAGTTGGACCAATACGCTTGATTTGATCACGAAGACGTTTGACTGGTGTTGAATCACCAATCAGTCCGATGTCACCAGTCGAGCCATAATGTGGCCACACTTTCTTCTCGAGTTTCAACATCCCCAACTGATGGCCTATCGTACTCAGAAGCTGCGCATCAGGAATTGGAGCGGTAAAAAAGTCGATACAAAAGTTCACGATAAACTGGCAAATCGTATCGGAACTCAATTGCGATTCTCGAATAAATGCAAGCCAGCGAACTTGCTTATGATTACTTACTAAATTCGCAATACCATTGAGGCTAAATTCATCGTGGCTTAAATCAACAATACCGATACACGGACCTGTTTCAGAAAACAGAACATCCGCTTTACGTAAATCTGCACACTGTGTGCAGCGCCAGCCTACCTGCTCAAGGACAGATAACCAAGGCTCGTATGTTCCACCAACCACGACAAGCGAACCAGGGACAGAATCCATTCGGAATTGAGTTCCCATCAGCTATTCCTTATCTTTTGATTTATATTTCTATGCAGTGCTACTTTAGGCACATCAGACGAACGATACATTAACGAGACTTATCGATGTAGTCTGTCTCATCTTTAAGACTAGGTGCTATATAAGCCATCTACCAATCGATATAGAGAAGTATTTCATAGTTATGATGAAAGTTTTGCTTCCTCTTTCATATAAATGACGGAATTATTCAATAGAACTGATACAAAAAAGCCGCCAATTAAGGCGGCTAATATCAACTAAAGTAGCAATTACTGCTGTGGACGCATCGCAGGGAATAAGATTACGTCACGTATAGTATGTGTATTAGTGAATAGCATAGCTAAACGGTCAATACCAATCCCTTGACCTGCTGTTGGTGGTAAACCATGCTCTAGTGCAACAACGTAATCTGCATCATAGAACATCGCTTCATCATCACCAGCATCTTTCGCGTTAACTTGTGCGAGGAAACGTTCATCTTGATCTTGAGCATCGTTTAGCTCAGAGAAACCATTGGCTACTTCACGACCACCAATGAAAAACTCAAAGCGGTCAGTAAAGAATGGGTTGTCATCGCTACGACGCGCCAATGGCGAAATATCGGCTGGATAACCGGTAATGAACGTTGGTTGGATAAGCTTAGGTTCAGCCGTTTCACCAAAGATTTCTTCTAACAGTTGGCCACAAGTCCAAAATGGTTCTACTTCTACATGCACTGACTTGGCGATCTTCACCATCAATTCACGATTTTGCACGCCTTCATTATCAAGCGCTTGGATCTCTTCATGCTCAGGGTTGTAATGTTTAATGGCTTCCAACATGCTCATACGTGCATATTTACCGCCAAATTCAACTACTTGATCACCATATGGCATTGAAGTTGAACCTAGAACAGACAATGCTACCGTGCTGAGCATCTCTTCTGTTAGATCCATCAAATCTTTGTAGTCGGCATAAGCTTGGTAGAATTCCATCATAGTGAATTCTGGGTTATGGCGTGGTGAAAGACCTTCGTTACGGAAGTTACGGTTGATTTCAAATACGCGATCAAAGCCACCAACAACCAAACGTTTTAGGTATAACTCAGGTGCAATACGCAGATACATATCAATATCTAATGCATTATGGTGAGTAACAAATGGTCGAGCTGAAGCGCCACCAGGGATAACGTGCATCATTGGTGTTTCAACTTCTAGGTAACCTTTAGAGGTCATGAAACTGCGAATGGCAGCAACAAGCTTAGAACGAATAATAAATGCATTACGTGAATCTTCGTTAACGATTAAATCAACGTAACGTTGACGATAACGCATCTCTTGGTCAGTCAAACCGTGGAACTTTTCAGGAAGAGGACGCAGCGCTTTAGTCAGCAACTCGAATTCTTCCATATTCACGTATAAATCGCCTTTGCCAGATTTATGCAAAGCACCTTTTACACCGATGATGTCACCAATGTCTAAACCTTGGTATTGCTCTTTCAATGCTTGTTGTACTGCTTTATCGGCGTATGCTTGAATGCGACCAGACGTCTCTTGAATCACAAGAAAAGGACCGCGTTTAGCCATTACACGACCAGCAATAGCAACGACATGATTTAGCTGTTCTAGCTCTTCTTTGCTTTTTTCAGCGAATTGTTTTTGAAGGTCGCCCGCTAGGCTATCACGACGAAAATCGTTAGGGTGGCCATTTGCTTTACAGCTCTTACGGATGTGATCCAACTTGCTGCGACGTTCTGCAATCAGTTTGTTCTCTTCTTGCGCTATTTGCTCTTGATTCATTTCATTTTGAACAGCATCAGTCATTTTACATGCACCTTATATGTCGGAAAAAGCTTAAAGACCTGATTTCAGGCTAGCTTCAATAAATTTGTCTAAATCGCCATCTAATACTGCTTGAGTATTACGGTTCTCAACACCTGTACGTAGATCTTTAATGCGAGAGTCATCTAATACGTAAGAGCGGATCTGGCTACCCCAACCAATGTCCGACTTCGCGTCTTCGTTGGCTTGTTTTTCTGCATTTTGCTTTTGTAACTCAAGTTCAAACAATTTTGCACGCAATTGTTTCATCGCCTGATCTTTATTCTTATGTTGCGAACGATCATTTTGGCATTGAACAACGGTATTGGTTGGTAAGTGAGTAATACGAACCGCTGATTCAGTGGTGTTTACGTGCTGACCACCCGCACCTGACGCGCGGTATACATCAATACGCAGATCCGATGGATTAATATCAATAGCGATGTTTTCATCAATCTCAGGATATATGAATGCAGAAGCAAACGAAGTATGACGACGGCCACTAGAGTCAAACGGAGATTTACGAACTAAGCGATGAACCCCAGTTTCCGTGCGCAGCCACCCGTAAGCGTAATCGCCAGAAATACGCACTGTCGCACCTTTCAAACCCGCAACATCACCTTCTGAGACTTCAATAACTTCAGTTTTGAAACCTTTGGCTTCAGCCCAACGAAGGTACATACGCAGTAACATCGAAGTCCAATCTTGCGCTTCAGTACCGCCAGAGCCAGACTGCAAGTCGATATAGCAATCAGAGCCATCGTGATCACCAGAAAACATACGACGAAATTCAAGTTGGCCTAATTTTACTTCTAATTCTTCAAGTTCAGGGCCAATTTCGTCAAATGTTTCTTGATCTTCAGCTTCAATAGCAAGCTCAAGCAACCCTTCAACGTCATCAACACCTTGATCAAGCTGATCAATAGTATCAACAACGGCTTCAAGTGATGCGCGCTCTTTACCTAACGCTTGGGCACGCTCAGGTTCGTTCCACACATCGGGTTGTTCTAGTTCGGCATTAACTTCTTCTAAACGCTCTTTCTTAGCGTCGTAGTCAAAGATACCCCCTCAGGATATTTGTGCGCTCTGACACATCCTGAAGACGGTTTTTAATAGGATTGATTTCAAACATGTTTGCTCAGCATTTATGAGTAGAAAATAACCGAAGAATTCTACTTAAAAATGTGACGAAGATACAGGAAAAATTAGTTTGATGAGATAGAAGGGAAACGAGTATTTACTTTCATTTTTAGACAAAAAAAGAGACTGCTCATAAATGACCAGTCTCTCACTTTATTTTTGAACTAAGCGGTTTCTTTAACCAGTGTTTCTTGTACAGAACCTGCCACAAAAAACATACAGACGATTGCAACAGTAGTTGGTAACAACCATCCCATACCAATTTCAAACAGTGGTAGCATGTTGAATGCAGAAACATCAACTCCAGCAACCTTGGCGGCATCAATCAAAGCAAATAGCAATGAAATTAATAATACTACGCGGTATGCCACTCGAGGATTAGGCAGTTTACTACGAACAAACGTAAGGGCTACTAAAGCAATCGCCACTGGGTAAAGTGCAAACAGTGCAGGTACTGATAGCGAAATAAGCTGCGATAAGCCAACATTAGCGACAATAGCGCAAATAGTACCAATGATTAATACCCACTTTTTATAAGTAATAGAAGTCAATGAACTAAAGTAATCAGAACATGCAGAAATTAAACCAATCGCCGTTGTTAAACAAGCCAATAGAACGATAACTGACAGCACAATTTGACCATAAGGACCAAATAATGCCTGAACGTATTGGCTAAGCACCACACCACCGTTTTCAGCGCCAGCTGCAACCACTGAGCTCGTAGCTCCCAAGTAGAACAGCGAAACATAAACAAATGCTAAACCAGCCGCTGCAATACATGCTGCACTGATTAAATATTTAGTGGTTGCAGAACGCTCAGTGATACCTTTGCTACGTAGAGCATCAACCATCAACATACCAAACATTAGTGAACCAAACGTATCCATTGTGTTGTAGCCTTCAAGGAAGCCTTTCGTAAATGGTTGGGTTAAATATTCACCGTGTGCGCTCAGCATTTCACCTTGAGGGTCGATAAAAACGGCCACAGCAAGAACGATCAGCGCAATAAATAATGCAGGTGTTAGCACCTTACCAATCACGTCAATTAACTTGCCTTGAGACCAGGCAAAAAACATCGCTACAGCAAAAAATAGAATGGAAAAAAGTGTCAAATGTGATTGCTGAGCATCAATGAAAAATGGCTTAATCGCCATCTCGTAGGCAACAAGACCAGTTCGTGGCGCTGCAAATGCAGGACCAATAATGATAAAAATCATTACCGCCATAAGCGTTGCCGCTTGTTTTGGTAGATCTTTAGTGAGGTGATCCCATGTGCCACCAGCGATCGCAATTGCGATAATGGTAATCAACGGTAAACCAACCGCTGTAAACAAGAAACCTGTCATTGCTGGAAAGAGGTGATCCCCGGCAAGTTGGCCTGCAATTGGCGGAAAGATGATGTTACCAGCACCCAAGAAAAACGCGAAAAGCATAAAGCCGATCGCGATAATATCTGTTAGTTTTAACGTCTGCTTCACAGATAGCCCTTAATTATTATTTGATAAATGTTGTGTATGCATTGATGGGTATATAACCACATCTAATTTTTAAAATTAGGGGCGAATAATGACGAAACACTTAATATTTCGCAAGGGCAAAGCCAAAAACGCTATATTAATTTATATATACAGCAAAAAAGCAGTGAAAAACCCTAAATGTTAAAAAATAGATAGAATGATATGCCGATCATCTTATTATACAAAACAACAACAGTTAGAACAAAAAACCAAACAAACCAGTAACAATGGTGGTATTCACTTAAAATGAATCAAGTTTTGAAATAATCATGAAAAGTAGCACATTAAAGACTAAAGACTTCAAATTTAAACAGTTTTCCGTTGAAGGCGGTCATTCTGGTATGCCAGTTAGTACCGATGGTGTACTGCTCGGTGCATGGGCCTTCACTCATTCCCCCAATTCCATCTTAGATATTGGGACAGGAACGGGCCTGCTTGCGCTAATGTCTGCTCAACGCTTTCCCGATGCGTATATTACTGCTGTCGAAATTGATGACTTTGCTTTTGCAACAGCCAGTCACAACAGCGCAGCTTCACCATGGTCAAGTCGTATTCAAGTCATACATAGCGATATTCTACATACGCCATTCGTGAAACAATTTGATGCTATTATCTGTAACCCGCCTTATTTCAATGATGGCGAGCGGTCTCAGCATCAACAGCGCGCTACCGCAAGGCACACTACAAGCCTTAGTCACCAAGACTTATTGCTAAAAGCAAAAAAACTGCTTCATCCCAACGGAAATGCCTGTTTTGTCTTACCCAAATATGAAGGGGAGCTATTTATTAGTTTAGCGAAAGCATTGGGATGGCATATCAGCCGACTGTGTACTGTGCAACCAACAGTCAATAAACCCGTACACCGCATTCTGATTGAGCTCAATTTCACAGCGGCGGATACCGTGCAATCACATCTAGTTATTCATTCTCAAGATGGTTACAGCGAAGAGTTTATCGCCTTAACAAAAGATTTTTATCTCAAGATGTAGAAATAACATGTGATCCTAATCACCAATCCCACTATAATGTTCGACCTTAATTTTTTTGCCAAATAAGCCCCTCGGCTTGTGGAGTACTCACTGTGATCAAAACCTTTGCTGACCTCGATCTTGACCCTAGCATTATTGCGGCCATTGAAGATATGGGCTTTGAACGTCCCACCCAAGTTCAAGCAGAAGCGATCCCACAAGCCCTAGATGGACGAGATATTCTTGCCTCAGCGCCAACGGGAACCGGTAAAACCGCTGCATTCGTTTTACCAGCACTTCAGTATCTTTTAGATTTTCCTCGTAAAAAATCAGGTCCTGCACGCGTACTAATTTTGACACCAACTCGTGAATTAGCGATGCAAGTCGCTGATCAAGCTCGCGCACTGGCTAAAAATACTCGCTTGAATATCTTTACGATTACCGGTGGTGTTCAATACCAAGAACACGCAGATATTCTTGCAACCACTCAAGATATTGTGGTTGCAACGCCCGGTCGTTTGATGGAATACATCGAAGGTGAGCGTTTTGATTGCCGCGCTATTGAATGGCTCATTTTGGATGAAGCTGACCGCATGTTGGATATGGGCTTTGGCCCAGTCGTTGACCGTCTTTCAGCAGAATGTCGCTGGCGTAAACAAACACACCTTTTCTCGGCAACCCTAGAAGGTCGCGGCGTCGAAGGATTTACAGCAGATCTATTAAAAGAACCAGCTGAAATCAATGCCGATCCTTCTCGTCGTGAGCGCAAGAAAATCACTCAGTGGTATCACCGTGCTGACACCATGGAACATAAAGTCGAGCTACTGAAGAAGATCCTTACCGAGCAAGCGGAGCGCTCTATCGTCTTTCTTAAAACACGTGAGCGCCTTGCCGACTTACGTACCGAATTGGAAAAAGCGCAAATTCCATGTGCGTGGATCCAAGGTGAAATGCCACAAGATCGCCGCAACAATGCCATTACTCGTTTCCGTGAAGGTGACGTAAATGTGTTGCTAGCGACGGATGTTGCGGCTCGTGGTATCGACCTTCCTGACGTGAGCCACGTAATCAACTTCGATTTACCTCGCTCTGCGGATGTTTATCTGCACCGTATTGGCCGCACAGCTCGTGCAGGCAAAAAAGGCAACGCAATATCTCTAGTTGAAGCACATGATCAACAAATGATGGATCGTGTAGCTCGCTATGTTGATGAAGAAATCAAAGAGCGCTTTATTAAAGATATGCGCCCTCAGCACAAAAAATCGGTATTTAAGAAGAAAAAGAAAAAGACCGATGACAAAAAAACAAAAACCATTGCCAAGAAAAAGAAAGTAAAACCAAAGAAGAAATAATCTTCGTGTGTAAAACTGACTGATCAAAAATGCCGATGTTTTCACATCGGCATTTTTTCTATTTCCACTTTTAAATTCAATTTCCGGTGAAAATGACTTCCACCAGAAAAGTACGAATTAGTGTTCGCGAGTCGCGCGGAAATCTATCTCAGGGAAACGCTCTTTCGCTAAGTTCAAGTTGACCATCGTTGGCGCAACATACGCAAGGTTGTCACCACCATCGAGTGCAATATTACTTTGATTTTTACGCTTAAACTCTTCGAGTTTTTTCTCATCTGCGCATTCAATCCAACGTGCTGTCGCTACATTGACACCTTCGTAAATCGCTTCAACGTTGTATTCTGATTTCAAGCGAGAAACCACCACATCAAACTGCAGCACACCAACCGCACCAACAATTAAGTCGTTGTTTTGTAGCGGACGGAAAACTTGTACAGCCCCCTCTTCAGATAACTGTACTAACCCTTTAAGCAATTGCTTTTGTTTCAGAGGATCGCGCAGACGAATACGACGGAAAAGTTCTGGGGCAAAGTTGGGAATACCAGAGAACTTCAGTGACTCACCTTGAGTAAAAGTATCACCAATCTGAATCGTACCATGGTTGTGTAAACCGATAATATCACCAGCATACGCATGATCAGCACGAGAGCGATCACCCGCCATAAACGTAACAGCATCAGAAATGCTCACTTGCTTGCCGCTACGCACGTGGTTCATTTTCATGCCTTGGCTATAAGTGCCCGACACGATGCGCATAAAAGCAATACGGTCACGGTGTTTTGGATCCATGTTTGCCTGGATCTTAAATACGAAACCAGAAAATTTCTCTTCAGTTGCTTCCACAATACGTTCATTGGCTTGACGCGGCATGGGTGCCGGAGCCCAGTCAGTCAATCCATCAAGCACGTGATCGACACCAAAGTTACCTAAAGCAGTACCAAAGAAAACTGGCGTTAACTCCCCCTTCAAGAACAGCTCACGATCAAATTCGTGTGAAGCTCCAAGCACAAGTTCCAGCTCATCACGCAATTGTGATGCTAGGTCTTCGCCGACAGCTGTATCCAGCTCAGGGTTATCTAACCCTTTAACAATACGCTCTTCTTGAATGGTATGGCCTTGGCCTGTTGCATATAAAATCGTTTCATCACGATGAATGTGATACACGCCTTTGAACTCTTTACCACAACCGATAGGCCATGAAACAGGTGCACAGGCGATATTGAGCTCGTTTTCAACTTCATCAAGCAATTCCATTGGGTCGCGAATATCACGGTCCAATTTGTTCATGAAGGTCACAATAGGCGTATCACGCAGACGCGTTACTTCCATCAGTTTACGTGTACGATCTTCGACACCTTTAGCGGCATCAATCACCATCAAACAAGAGTCGACAGCAGTGAGCGTACGGTAGGTATCTTCAGAGAAGTCTTCGTGCCCCGGAGTATCAAGTAGGTTAACCAAGCACTGGTGATAAGGAAACTGCATCACCGATGTTGTCACCGAGATACCACGTTCTTTTTCCATCTCCATCCAGTCTGATTTGGCATGCTGGTTAGAGCCACGGCCTTTTACTGTTCCAGCTTTCTGAATGGCATTTCCGAATAAAAGTACTTTTTCGGTAATGGTGGTTTTACCCGCATCCGGGTGAGAAATAATAGCAAAGGTTCTGCGTTTAGAAACTTCACTTAAAAAAGGAGTATTTGACATGAAACAGGTCTTCTCAATGTGCTGTATTAAAGGAAGCAGAAGTGCTTTTGCTCATCAGCGATTCGATTCAATTTTGCGCGGTATTCTCCCCTATATTTGATCTAGGAGCAACTTCCGTCTCAGTACTTACCGCTTGCAAGCTCAATTAAAGGTGAAAAGAAACTCACTACTTTGCTCATTCAAATTAAGTTATCAAGAAATATGAACTATAACTTAACAAGGTAAAAGGAATAAGCGGGTACTATGCGAATAACCAAACAACGAAATTCACTGGCGTTTAAACAAGCCAAAACCGTGTTCCTAGTTTCTGTGATCCTTGGGATAGGGTTTAGTTTGTATCATATTTTGGTTGATCTACACCAAGAACAGAGCAGAATTAAAGATCATTACCGCTTTAAGTTATTACAAAACTACGCTAACGCAAGCCAAGCGGCTTACCATTTAAACAATATGCTCGCAGAGCAAGTCGCTTCAAGCTTAATGGTCGATAACGCTATTTATCATGTCGAAATTATTGATGATTTTGGTGACACGCTTGTCAGTAAAACCAGAGAGGTAAACCCTCAGACCACCTTCATGCAACTGCTATCCAATTACTTGACGCCAGAGATTCCTGTTTTCAAAACAGACTTACATCAGCCGAGCTCTGATGTGGTGGTGGGAAGATTAAGCTTTTCGGTTAACGGTTCTTCAATCGCTGAAAGTTTTATTGCTAAAACTACTCGTGTATTGCTGTTTGACCTATTTAGAAACGTACTTCTAACCTCTATTTTACTGTTTTTCTTTTACTATAAATTATCAAGACCTCTAACGACACTCACCTCTTGGGTGCGCTCGCTACAAGATAATGAACGTGCCAGCGTACCACCGCTGCAAAAGCAGAATAATGAACTCAGTGAGCTTGCCTCTACTTTTCATTCACTCTGGAAAGATAGAGAAATTGCTGATGCCAAACTCAATCAATTGGCCTATTACGATACCTTAACTGGGCTTGCTAACCGTAGCTTGTTATTACAAATGTTGACCAAAGCCATTGACGAAAGTATTCAAGCGAAAACTTCTGGGGTTTTGTTTTATCTCGATCTGGATCGTTTCAAAACCATTAACGATTCATTAGGTCACACTATTGGCGATAAACTGATTAAAGCCATCGCGATGCGGATGGATGCATGGCTTAAAAGTAGTCATTTAGCCGCAAGGATCGGCGGCGACGAATTTGCGATATTGATACCAAATTTAAACAGAAACCAGGCCGAAGAACTGGCGCAGCAACTGTTGGCGTTAGTTTCAAATCCGTATTCCATTGATGAACACCAACTGTATTGTACCGTCAGCGTAGGCATTTCTATTTTTCCTTCGGTTGGTAAAACAAATATCGACGTACTCAGACAAGCCGATACCGCGTTATACAGAGCCAAAGTGAATGGGCGCAATAAATACATATTTTATGAGCCGGAAATGCAGGCTCAGGTTGAGTCGTTCTTAGAGATAGAAAAAGGGCTGCACGAAGCATTAAACATGCAGCAGCTTGAGCTTTACTACCAACCTCAGGTAGATGAAAAACATAACATTATTGGAGTCGAAGCATTAATTCGCTGGAATCACCCAACAAAAGGCGTTCTACCTCCTGGCGTGTTCATGCCCATCGCAGAAGAAACAGGACAAATCATTCCGATTGGTCAGTGGATCATTGAGCAGGCATGTTACCAATATGCGACATGGAAAAAACAAGGTGTGCTACCTGCCCATTTTCGTCGTCTTGCAATAAACATCAGCCCACTGCAATTTTCTCAGGACTCATTCGTTGAGCACATAAATCAAGCTCTACAACATGCAGGAATAACCGGTGAACATATTGAGTTAGAAATTACAGAAGGTTTATTACTTGAAAATGTTGAAAGCGCCATCCAAAAAATGGTTCAGCTTAAAGAGAGCAACTTAAGTATTTCGATTGATGATTTTGGTACTGGTTATTCATCGTTGCGCTACCTAAAGTTATTATCTGTTGATGTGCTAAAAATTGATCGCTCGTTTGTCACTCAACTGCATTTAGATGAAAGTGATCAAGCGATTGTTGATACGATTTTGATGATTGCTCGACGCCTGAATTTAGAGGTAATTGCCGAAGGGGTCGAAGATTGTGAAGAGCTTTATGCGCTCAAGCAACTTGGATGCACTCAATTTCAAGGCTACTTGTTCGATAAACCACTACCGGCAAACGAACTCGTGAAACGTTTTGAGGCTGCTTGTTATCATATAGAAACAAACACCCCAGATAACATCCACGACCATTAATGTGCTTACAAAAAATAGTAGCTCATGATGATCGCGTCCTCTGAACCTTTATCGGTTGGGTAGTAATTAACTCGGCGATCCAGTTCATTAAACCCTAACGACTCATACAAAGAATAAGCGCGGACATTGCTTTCACGAACCTCAAGCCATGCGCTTTCAGCTTTTGCTTTCTCACACATAGCTAAGAAAAACTCGGTCAGCATTTTACCATAGCCCTTTCCTTGCCACTTAGGATCGACCGCTATGTTCAATAACGTCACTTCACCAATAATATTCTGGGCGTAAAAGTAACCGACAACCTCTTCATTTTTCAACATCACATAGTGACAAGCACCACGGTTATTGATATCGCGCACCAAAGACTCAGCCCAAGGGTGGCTGTGTGCTTGTTGTTCAATACACCAAACGGCATCAAGATAAGGCAGAGATAATGGAACGATATCAATATTCATCAACGTATTACTCATAAGAACAAATCTGCTGCCACAAATCGCGGCGATGTTCGTTATTACCCTCAATATCACTAAGATTTGGAGAAACTAAAACCTTGGCCGACACTTCGCTGTGTGATGCCTCACAGCCCGCAAACCAAACCCATTCAGGCAAAGATCCACTTAATTGATCAATATACTGAGGTTCAAGATGACGCGCATCATTTAGCTCAATCCCCATACTTTTTAGCACACGAGAGAATAACAACGCACTGCTTTGCTGTGGGCAGCTGGGTGAAACCAGTAGTAACCGGCAAGAGTCTGGCAAATCAATCGTAGGTAACGACACCCCTAATAAACGCTCAGGATGCACTAACTCCCAATACTGAATGCCCATTTCTTGTAAATATTGATATTCGTGATTTGACATCTGTTTATGACCTTATTGAACGCCGCAATGCTAGCAAATCAGTGCCGATACAGAAACCGTTAATCGCTTTATCTTGGCTAATAAGAGAATCAACTACGCTTAGCGCTATAAAAATTGGGAGCACATTGGCTCCCAATTCACAATCATGTAGTGAGACAATTACAGTTCAGAGAACTCTGAGCAGTACTCAATCAAACCAGAGCGTCCAGACAATTCTCCATCAGCTAACTCTGCAATACGGAAAACGCCAGCGGGTACGTCCCAAGCGCAATGAAACTCCAGTTGCGCTGCATCTTCAAAAGCAAACCGTTGGTAGTACTCTGGATTGCCAAGCACCACACAAGCAGGATAACCAAATTCAGCTAAAGAGATCAGCCCTTCAGTGACTAATTGCGCCGCAATGCCTTGTCTGCGCCACTCTTTTTTGACCGCTAACGGTGCAAGCCCTTGCCAATTTAAGTCTTCACCATTGAGGAAGACCGGGCTAAACATTGCGTAACCGACAACTTCGCCTTCATCATCACACGCAACAAGCGCTAACGTCAGGTGACTATTTTCTCTTAATGACATCACGAGCTTGGCTTCAGCATCGGTTTCAAATGCAGACTTCAATAAACGGTCGATTGCTAAGATGTCTGCAGGGGCTTCAGTTCGAATAAGCATTGATTACCTCATTTTGTGTCGCCGACGATTGTACGCCTTTATACACAAAATCTGCTAGCTGATTTATTAACATCTGTAACGATTTAGGCAAAAGATCTAAATCAACGCTATCCATTAGATTTTTCACTTCCAAACCAAGTTCGGTATCACCTTCAATCGAAAGACGACGCTGGAAAAAGAGCGTATCAGGATCTTCTTTGCGTCCCGCAATTAGAACTAAATCATTCAAATTCCCGCTAAAGCTAACGTCTTCTTGTTGTGCTTTGTCTGCCACAACAAGCCGCTGCATTTCATAACTGATGTACCAACTCAGATTCAAATCTCGTATGGAAACTTTTAGCCATTTTCCTTCAAGAAAATCGAAGTCACCATCCTCTAAGGCCTCATGGAATATGGTTTTAAGCCCTTCTAGCAAGGCTTTTTTTTGTACAGTTTGCGGTAATAAGTGGAGTGGAGATCGCAAAATTGATGCGGCGTTTTGAACTAGTTGAGTACGAATCTTGTTAATCACGCGCTTTATCCGTTACCTTGTAATGTAGTAGTGGCTAATCATAATGGATGTGATAGTGCTGATTCCTGTTATGCATCAAAAAACGTACATTGTTTGTGAACCTTTTCCATCGCTGCAATCAAAGTTATAGTTAATGTGTTACTTACGTTGTAACATCCTCATGAATATAAGTGCTCTGGAGAGTTGGTAGTACCTTGATGCCTTCGCAACATTTACAACATTGGTTTGCAAAGATAACCGAGAACAACTCGTTCTTTTTTGCGATCTTAGATGACCAACATAATTATGTTATGGTCAACGAACGTTATTGCGACATCGCTGGACTGAGCTCAACCGAATTGGTTGGGATGAATGACTGCCAAATTCTCGGTGAGTATTTCTATCATCATCTCAAACCCTATTATGAACGTGCATTTCAAGGTGAAACTCTAGAAACGGAATTAACTCTCCACGAAGTAGATTTAGAAACTAGCTTGCATTTTTCTATCTCACCTATATTGATTGACAAAGAAGTAAAACAGATTGTTTTTCATGCCATTGACACATCTGAAAAACAGATACTGATTCGCTCTCTAGAAGAATCTGAAAGTAAATTTTCAACACTTACCTGTTTGCTTCCTGACGGACTATTATTGGTCGACAACGACTGCATTATCTCAGCAAATCCAGCCTCCGCTCGTCTACTTGGCTTTGAAAGCACCGCAGAACTACTCGGTGAAGACCTATCTAGTCTGTTTATTGATGACAAGGCTAAAACCGTTTTCAGTTCACAACTGAGTTCATTGATAGCAAAGGCACCTCTAGTCTGTCTAACTGGCCCTAGGTGTGGTTTTGAAAGACAAGTGCAATTACACGCCAGTGAAACCGTTGTGTTAGGTAACAACTCGCAATTGGTGTTGATCCAAGATGCTGAAGATTCACCCAAACAGCTATCTGCAACCGCTCAAGCCGATATTCATATTGATTCACTGACTGGTTTATATAACCGCTTTGGATTTACCAAACGTTTAGAGCAATTTATTCAAAATGAAACATCACTGGTCATGCTTTATCTCGACATTGATAACTTCAAAAATATCAATGACTCTTTAGGTCACCATATCGGTGATAAGGTGATCAAAGAAGTCTCGATGCGCCTTAAACGCTTGCTGTCTCAACAAGCGGTTGTTGGCCATCTCGGTGGAGATGAATTCGGTTTAATTCTGCCAGAGCCTGAAAATAACCGCGCAGCAGAGATGCTTGCTGAACGTATTATTGCACTAATTAATCAACCTTTTGATCTTCACCATTTCAGCAAGCGCCTCGCTTGTTCTATTGGTAGCGTTACCTACCCAGGTGATGGTAACGATGCACGAATGCTACTCCAGAATGCCGACACCGCCATGTATGAAGCTAAAGATCGTGGCCGTAATCGCTTAATTAAATTTAATGATCAAATGAACAAAGAAGCGCGGATGCGCTTATGGTTAGAAATTGAACTGCAAAAAGCATTGCAGCAAAACGGGCTTGAAGTGTGGTATCAGCCTAAGGTCAATGCACGCGACTTTAGCATTAATGGTGCTGAGGCATTAGTACGCTGGAAACACCCTGTTGAAGGCTATATTAGCCCTGGAGCCTTTATTCCAGTCGCGGAAAAGGCGGGATTAATTGAGCACTTAGGTCGCGTTGTGATGCGTGACGTTTTTGCTACCGTTAAACGTTGGAAGCTACAAGGTATTTTGCCTGGGCGTGTGGCGATAAACCTCTCTCCTGAACAATTTGGTAATCCTAAGCTAATCGATTACATGGAAAAGTTACTGCGCACCACCGAGTTGGATCCAAACTGTATTACCTTCGAATTAACCGAAAGTGCAGTCATGAGCGACAGTGAACACACACTGCAAATGCTAAATGCGATTAAAAAACTTGGTTTCTCGCTTTCGATTGATGACTTTGGCACTGGTTACTCGTCACTCTCCTACCTTGCTAGATTCCCAATTGATGAGCTTAAAATTGACCGAGCCTTTATCACCGATATTGATACCTTACCCAAACAAGTGACGGTGATTGAAAATATCATTAATTTAGGGAAATCATTAAACCTCACGGTTGTTGCTGAAGGTGTAGAAACACAACAACAAGCGACTTTACTCTCGAACTTAAACTGCAATTCAATTCAAGGATTTCATTTTTATCGCCCTCAACCAAGGCAAGAAGTCGAAGAGTTATTTGTACAAAACCGCCGCCACCGCACGAGTCTCGCCAAGTAAATCTTACTTATTCACCGCAAACCTGCCTTACATCAAATTTGCCATTAATAATTCTTCATAAAATACAGCCACTTTTCCTCAAAATATCTTACAGAGCAATGGAACTTTTATGTCCTGCAGGTAATCTACCTGCGCTAAAAACTGCGATTGATTGCGGTGCTGACGCAGTGTACATCGGCTTTCGAGATGACACTAATGCGCGTCACTTTGCAGGCTTAAACTTCGCAGGCAAGAAATTAGAGAAAGCCGTGCAATACGTTCACGACAACAAGAAAAAAATTCACGTTGCTTTAAACACCTTTGCTCATCCTAATGGATTTGAACGCTGGACAAACGCTGTCGATAATGCAGCGAGCTTAGGCATTGATGCTTTGATCGTCGCAGATATTGCAGTACTCGATTACGCTGCCAATAAATATCCAGACCTTGAGCTACACCTTTCGGTACAAGCATCAGCGACCAATGTCGCTGCAGTCGATTTCTATAAACAAAACTTCAACATTAAACGCGTGGTCCTGCCACGAGTGTTGTCTATCCACCAAGTCAAACAGCTTTCACGTAATATCACTTCCGATGTCGAGCTTGAAGTATTTGCTTTTGGTAGCTTGTGCATAATGTCTGAAGGACGTTGTTATCTCTCTTCCTACATGACAGGGGAATCACCCAATACTGTGGGCGCTTGCTCTCCCGCCAAATATGTTCGCTGGCAAGAAACCGACTCGGGTCTTGAATCTCGCTTAAACGAGATTTTAATTGATAAATATGCTGCAGGTGAAAATGCCGGATACCCAACTCTGTGTAAGGGCCGGTTTGAAGCTGTGATTGATGGCGAAAACAAACGCTATCATGCACTAGAAGAGCCAACCAGCCTTAATACACTATCGCTGCTTCCTGAACTATTTGCAGCCAATGTGACTTCAGTAAAAATTGAAGGACGCCAACGTAGCCCCGCCTATGTCGAGCAAGTTACTCGTACTTGGCGTGCAGCAATAGATCGCTACCAAGCTAACCCACAAGCATACCAAGTTGAAGCCGCGTGGAATGCCGCCTTGGCCAATGTGTCCGAAGGTACGCAAACCACACTGGGTGCATACCACCGTCAATGGCAGTAATCGAATGGAAAATACAATGAAATACGCGCTGGGTCCTTTACTCTATTTCTGGCCAAAACAAGAGGTTGAACACTTCTACCAGCAGGCACAGCAAAGTGCTGCAGATATTATCTATTTGGGTGAGTCTGTCTGCTCAAAACGGCGAGAGATGAAAACACAACATTGGCTCGATATCGCTAAAGAGCTTTCTCAAACTGGTAAACAAGTGGTGTTATCCACCATGGCACTATTAGAGGCACCTAGCGAAATCACCATCATGAAGAAATACATTGATAACGGTGATTTTGCGATTGAAGCCAATGATGTTTCCGCGATTCAATTAGCCAGTGAAAAAAGAGTCCCTTTTGTGGTTGGTCCTGCGGTCAATACCTACAATGCGCACACGCTACAGCTATTTCTAAAACAAGGAATGACTCGTTGGTGCATGCCAGTTGAGCTATCTCGAGACTGGTTAAAAAACGTATTAATTCAATGTGATGAACTGGGTATCAAAAATCAATTTGAAGTGGAAGTCTTTAGCCATGGCTATCTACCATTAGCCTACTCTGCACGTTGCTTTACCGCTCGCGCGGAAAACCGAGCAAAAGATGAGTGCGAAACTTGCTGCGTCAAATACCCAACTGGCATTCAAGTACATAGCCAAGAAGGACAAGCGGTGTTTAATCTCAATGGTATTCAGACGCAATCTGGCTATTGTTATAACTTGATTAATGACTTAGCAAGTATGGATGGGTTGGTTGATGTGGTTCGTCTCAGCCCACTCGGTATAGAGAGCTTGTCACTGCTTGAACAATTCAAAGCAAATGAGAAGGGCACGCATTTTTCACCGCTAGTCGATCATCAATGTAACGGTTATTGGCATCAACTCGCTGGTTTAGAGATCCAACAGAGCTGATGCTCTGCAAGTATATATACCCAAACCACTTGAAGTATAACCGCCTTCAATTCAGGAGGCGGTTTTCAATAAACTGGCAACTATAATTTATACCAATACTGGCTGCGGCTTCGATTGATCATTTGGCAGTAAACGTAAATCTCGCCACAGCATAGCCCCCACCAATAAACTCAAAGCAATGTTTGAGATTGGAAAAGCAATCCACACACCAGTAACACCGTAAAATTTCGGTAATAAGTATAAAAATGGAAGTTGAATCAACATATTACCTATGGTGATAAAGAGAGCCTTACTACCATGATTAGTTGATTGATAATACGCCGCCGTCACCACCAAAAATCCATCCAAAAACAGCGCAAACATATGCAATCTCAGCCCGCGAACCGCATCAACCATAAGCTGTGAGTCAGTCGAGTTAAACACCGAGACCACTTGATGCGCAAACAAGTTAAGTAACACTATAAAACCGATACCACCGAGCAGCGCAATACTCATTGATAATCGAAGTAACTTGCGAATATTGTGGTAATGCTTGGCGCCATAATTAAAGCTTGCTAGCGGCTGCATTCCATTAGCTATACCTTCGACCGTTAAGTAGTAAACCGTCACGATATAGCCCAAAATAGCATAAGCTCCAACGAGCGTCGCACTGCCATAATGAGTGAACAGAGTGTTGTGTACCGCGACCATCATTGAACCATAAGCGTACATAAAGAAACTGGATAAGCCGATCGCAAAAATTTTAGGTAATAATGACCATTGAAAAGTCATCACAGCAAGCGAAAGTCGTAACTTCGCACGTGACGAAAAAAAGTAGCCAATACCGAGTAAAGTGACACTGAACTGCGCAATAGCAGTAGCGATCGCGGCGCCCATTAATTCCCAGCCTAAGTAAGCGATCAAGATATAATCAAACACAATATTAATGATCGCACCGCAGACCATCAGTAGCGTTGCTAAACTGGGGCTATCATCATTGCGCAGTAAAAACGGTATTGCGATAGAACCGAGTGTAAAAGCACAAGCGATAATCAATACCTCTAAGTATTGTAAACCTAGCTCGTATACTCGTCCTTGTGCACCTTGCCATAATAGAAAATCATCGGCATAAAACCAGAGAATAGCGGCAACAATTGGCGTCAGTAACAGTATTAATAATAAACCAGTTGAAAGTACCTGTTTGGCGGCTGTTATGTCTTGCTCACCTTGTTTAATCGACGCTAACGCCCCAGTACCAACCCCAACCAACATACCAATTCCTAAAATAGAACCGATCACAGGCCAAGCAATGTTGATCCCAGCTAAGCCATCGGCCCCTATATAGTGACCAATGAAAATACCATCGACCACTTGATATAAGCCATTCACCAACATAGCCGCTACCGTTGGAATGGTATAACGCCAAAACTGACGATAAATCGAATTTTTCATACGACACTCCATAAGCTATCTATTTTTTTGGCATGATGAGCAATAAAAAAGCCGCGGCATTACGCAGCGGCTTAGATGAGATATTTCCAGTTACTCTGAAGTCGCCTGCGTTTTAGCTTCAGCCTGTACTTTTGTCAGGTACTCAGCTCGCACTTGTTGAAATATTTTACCCAACTCAAGGAAGGAGTAACGATGCTCAACATATTCATACACATTGAAAGAGAGGGCTAATTTATACAATGAGATCGCATGAGCATAATCCCCTTCTTGTTGGTAACGTTTTGCCAGATAGAAATAGGTTTCCGTTAAACGCTGTGCCAATAAGGTGTTATCGCGAGAACCGTTTAAAATCGCTTTAAAAGCTTGCTCTTCAGAGATTTCATCTAAAGTTAAAGCAACCAATACCCACCCCCACTGCTCGTCACGTTCTTGATAACGATTAAGCAGGTCAGAGCGAGCGGTAGCTGAGTCAACTTCGCTTTGAATGATATACAACCATAATGCACGAAACGGATCACTTGGATCTTGCTGATAGTGATGAGTCATCTCTTGCAACGCTAAATCAATGCGATCTCCATAATATAAGGCGATCGCGCGATTTCGTTCGGCATAGAAGTTATCAGGGTCTAATTCGAGTGTTGAATCAAACGCTTCATAAGCGGCATCAAACTCCCCGACTTGCGTGTAATACACGCCTAATAAATTAAAAATATCAGGTTGAGCTGGGTTAATCGCAAGTGACTGATTAAAGTCGACACGAGCCAAATCACGTAGTCCAACGCTGTCATAGCTGTTGCCGCGCTCATAAAACATTTTGGCGCGCACATCGTCAGCTAAGTCTGCACGTTGTAGCAATTGCGTGAGACGTGCAATTTGTACTTCCTGTTGCACAGTCGACTGCAAAGGCACCGCCATAGGTGGATATAGCCACTGTCTCTGATTTTCATCTTGAGTTGAAGCACAGCCTGATACCGTAAATATCAAAATACTCAGCGCTAGTGTTTGAAACCATTTCACAAATAAGACTCCTGTATACCCCAAGCCAATACCGAATAAATCCATTATATTGCGATAATTTAGGCATAAAAAAGGGAGCGAATAACGCTCCCTTTATATCATGCTTTATGCCGAAAAGGCGACTAAAGCCCTAAGCTTCTCTGCCTAAAACTATATTACTCAGCTTCTGGTGCAGATTTTTCTTGAGCCGCTTCTTCAGCAGGTTTTTCTACCGCTTCTTTCATGCTTAGACGAACGCGGCCTTGGCGGTCAATTTCAAGTACTTTAACTTGAACTTCTTGACCTTCTTTCAAGTAGTCAGACACTTTCTCAATGCGTTGATCAGCAATTTGAGAAATGTGTACTAAACCATCTTTACCAGGAAGAATGTTAACGAATGCACCGAAATCAGCTAGACGAGCAACCTTACCTGTATAGATAGCGCCGACTTCAACTTCAGCCGTGATCTCTTCGATGCGACGGATAGCTTCTTTCGCTTGAGCGCCATCGGTTGCCGCAATCTTGATTGTGCCATCATCTTCGATTTCAATCGTTGTGCCTGTTTCTTCCGTTAGAGCACGGATAACAGCGCCACCCTTACCGATCACATCTTTGATTTTCTCAGAGCTGATCTTCATGGTGTAGATACGTGGAGCAAATTCAGAAATCTCTTCACGAGCGCCAGAGATAGCTTGGTCCATCACAGAAAGAATGTGTTTACGTGCACCTTGCGCTTGGTTAAGAGCAATTTGCATGATCTCTTTGGTAATACCTTCGATCTTAATGTCCATTTGAAGTGCAGTGATACCGTCGTTAGTACCTGCTACTTTAAAGTCCATGTCACCAAGGTGATCTTCGTCGCCTAGGATGTCAGAAAGAACAACGAAATCGTCACCTTCTTTAACAAGACCCATTGCAATACCTGCAACAGAAGACTTGATTGGTACACCTGCATCCATAAGAGCAAGAGAAGTACCACATACAGAAGCCATTGAAGATGAACCGTTAGATTCAGTGATTTCTGAAACCACACGAACAGTGTATGGGAACTCTTCTACTGAAGGCATTACCGCTGCAATACCACGCTTAGCCAGTTTACCGTGACCAATTTCACGACGCTTAGGAGAACCTACAAAACCAGTTTCGCCCACACAGTATGGAGGGAAGTTGTAGTGTAGTAGGAAATTATCTTTACGCTCACCTGTTAGCTCATCGATGATTTGAGCATCACGTTGAGTACCAAGAGTTGCAGTTACGATTGCCTGAGTTTCACCACGAGTAAATAGTGCAGAACCGTGAGTACGAGGAAGAATGCCAGTGCGTACGTCGAGCGCACGAACCATGTCTTTCTCACGGCCGTCGATACGTGGGTTGCCTGCAATGATGCTGCGACGTACAACTGTCTTCTCTAGATCGTGGAAAATAGTGTGGATTTCTTTCGTATTTGCTTCAGGATCTTCAGCAAGAATCACATTGTTTACTTCAGCAGCAATTTCATGAATACGGTCGTAGCGAGCCATCTTCTCAGTAATTTGGTAAGCTTCAACAAGCTTAGCTTCTGCTAGTTCAGCGATCTTATTATTAAGTGCTGTGTTCTCTTCAGGAGCAACCCAATCCCAAGCTGGAGTGGCAACTTCAGCAGCAAATTCGTTGATCGCATTGATCACAACTTGTTGTTGATCGTGACCGAACACAACTGCAGCAAGCATCTCTTCTTCAGTTAGGTTGTCAGCTTCAGATTCAACCATAAGAACAGCGTTATTAGTACCCGCAACAACAAGGTCAAGCTTAGAAGTAGCTAGCTCTGTCATACTTGGGTTAAGTACAAGTTGACCATCAATGTGGCCAACACGTGCTGCACCGATAGGACCGTTGAACGGGATGCCTGAAATAGCAAGTGCTGCAGAAGTACCGATCATTGTTACCATATCCGGTTGAACGTCAGGGTTTACTGACATAACCGTAGCGATAACTTGTACTTCGTTTTTGAATGCGTCTGGGAACAGTGGGCGAATTGGACGGTCGATCAAACGAGCCGTTAGTGTTTCGCCTTCTGATGGGCGACCTTCACGCTTGAAGAAGCCACCTGGAATTTTACCTGCAGCGTAAGTACGCTCTTGGTAGTTTACGGTAAGAGGGAAGAAGTCTTGACCTTCAACCGCTTCTTTTTTACCGACTACAGAAACGAATACTGCAGTATCATCCATAGTTACCATTACGGCTGCTGTAGCTTGACGCGCGATAACGCCGGTTTCGATAGTCACGGTATGGTTACCGTACTGGAATGTTTTCACTACTGGTTTATCAAACATGTATCTTTGTATCCTTGCTCTAGAGTTACCTCTAGATTAAATGAAATTACACTCAAGACATTACGAATCGCGACTAGTAAAAATAGGCTCTAACTCTTGAAAGCAAGAATGATGCTTTGGCTCACTCTTGTATCTGAACGCTACTTTTAATAGCCGCGACCTGCTGGCCGACTTCGGTGACTGTAATGCTTTAAGTATGGTTGCTAATGTGTAAAACACACTTTTACGGCGGGTAGTATAAACTACTTAGAGAAGGTTGTACCAAATTTAGATAACAAAAAAGGGGCTAAAAGCCCCTTTTCTGAACAAACCGATCTTAGCGACGAAGCTCAAGACGTTTGATTAGGTCTTGGTAACGACCAAGATCTTTACCTTTTAGGTAATCAAGAAGCTTACGACGGCTAGAAACCATGCGTAGTAGACCGCGACGGCTGTGGTGATCGCCTTTGTGAGCTTTGAAGTGACCTTGTAGGTGGTTGATAGAAGCAGTTAGTAGTGCTACTTGTACTTCTGGTGAACCTGTGTCGCCTTCGCCACGTGCGTATTCTGCTACGATAGCTGCTTTAGTTTCTGCATTCAGAGACATAATTCTCTCCTAATAAGAGTAAGTTTAAAGGTGTAGCAGCCAATCTCTGATTCAGCCGCTACGCGAAGCGAGGATTATAGGGAAATCACTCACGTTAAGCAATAGCTATTTATAGTGACTCTTCGTCTCTAAAAACCACTAAACGCTTCGGTGCCACGCGACCATCGTTATCGATTTCACCCACGCCAATAAAGAGTTTTTCTTCTCCCATTGTCATGCGAACGCTACCTTCGGTTGGTACACCAAATACTTGAACAGGCTGCCCATGTTGAACCATATCTGCCAATTCAGGAATCAAATTCACCTCAGGGAGATCTTCTACTGCGGTATCCATAGCCATCAGTAGCGGATCGAGTAACTCTTTTGGTGCAATATCTTGCTCGCGCGCTTGCTCAAGTAACTCATTAAGCTGCTCTAGTGTCACCATTTTTTCATACGGGTATTTAGCGACCGCAGTACGACGTAGCATAGTGACATGCGCGCCACATCCAAGCATTTCACCCAAATCATCAACAATCGTACGAATGTAAGTCCCTTTTGAGCAGTGCACTTCCATTTCCACTTCATCGCCTTCAAAGCGAATCAGTGTAATTTCGTATACCGTGATTTTGCGAGATTCGCGCGGAACATCAATACCTTCGCGAGCATACTCATAAAGTGGGCGACCTTGGTACTTCAATGCTGAAAACATTGAAGGAATTTGGTCTGTTTCGCCACGAAACTTCTCAATGCAAGCATGTAAATTGTCTAATTCGACATTAACTGGACGCGTTTCAACCACTTCACCATCAGAGTCTGACGTATTGGTACGCTCACCGAGTTTAGCGATCACTCGATACTTTTTATCAGAATCTAACAGAAATTGGGAAAACTTGGTCGCTTCACCTAAGCAGATAGGCAGCATACCTGTCGCGAGAGGATCTAAAGCTCCAGTGTGACCCGCTTTTTCTGCAAAATAGATACGCTTTACTTTTTGCAGTGCATCGTTAGAAGAAATGCCCGTTGGCTTATCAAGTAAAATTACCCCGTTAATTGGGCGACCTTTACGACGACGTGCCATTTATTCATTTCCTTCTTCTGCAGCTTGTTCATCTTCACGACCAGCATCTTTTTGTTTGCGCTTATCGTTACTGACCACTTCACTTACAAGGTTTGACATACGCATACCTTCAACCAAAGTATTGTCATAAGTAAAACGGATTTCAGGCGTCAAACGCAGACGAATGCGCTTACCAAGCATCATACGAATATGAACTTCATGCTCTTTTAATGCCGCTAAACAACTTTCTGGAGTTTGCTCACCCACACATAGAAAAGTGACAAACACTTTTGCATAAGCAAGGTCACGAGACACTTCAACTTCAGAGATGGTAACCATACCCAAACGTGAGTCACGAACTTCACGTTGTAGGATCATGGCAAGTTCTTTTTGCAGCTGTTGCGATACACGCTGCGTGCGGCTAAATTCTTTTGACATATCTTTTCTCACATATAGAAAGAATGGGGGGATGGTTCAACCCAGCCCCCCATGGTGTATTCAACAACCGATTACTGTCTATTTAAATACAGCAACGTTAGTCAATTAATCCAGTGTACGTTTAATTTCCACTGTTTCGAAGACTTCGATTTGGTCACCAACGCGAACATCATTGTAGTTCTTAACGCCGATACCACACTCGTAGCCATTCTTAACTTCTTGTACGTCATCTTTAAAGCGACGTAGTGATTCTAGCTCACCTTCGTAGATAACCACGTTATCACGTAGTACGCGAATTGGGTTACTACGTTTGATAACACCTTCAGTCACCATACAACCTGCGATTGCACCCAGTTTCGGTGACTTAAATACGTCACGAACCTGCGCAAGACCAATGATCTCTTGCTTGAATTCTGGAGCTAGCATGCCGCTCATTGCCGCTTTTACTTCGTCAATCAATTGGTAAATGATTGAGTAGTAACGTAGGTCTAAGTTTTCAGATTCAATAGTACGACGAGCCGAAGCATCAGCACGAACGTTAAAGCCAAGTACGATAGCGTTAGAAGCTGCGGCAAGTACTGCATCAGTTTCCGTAATACCACCAACACCAGAACCTACGATGTTAACTTTCACTTCATCAGTAGAAAGCTTACGTAATGAATCGGCAATCGCTTCAACGGAACCTTGTACGTCTGCTTTCAGAACAACGTTCAATTCAGCAACTTCACCAGCAGTCATGTTAGAGAACATGTTCTCTAGTTTAGATTTTTGCTGACGAGCAAGTTTCACGTCACGGAATTTTCCTTGACGGTAGTTTGCAACTTCACGAGCTTTACGCTCATCACGTACAACAGTCGCTTCATCACCAGACGCAGGAACACCTGAAAGGCCGATGATTTCAACCGGAATTGACGGACCAGCTTCAACGATTTCTTGACCATTTTCGTCACGCATCGCACGGACACGGCCATATTCTTGACCACAAAGAAGGATATCGCCTTTACGCAAAGTACCAGATTGAACCAATACTGTTGCTACAGGACCACGACCTTTATCTAGGCGAGATTCTACAACCACACCAGAGGCCATGCCTTCTTTAACTGCAGTCAATTCTAGAACTTCTGATTGAAGCAGAATGGTTTCTAGAAGACCGTCGATGTTCGTTCCTTGTTTCGCAGAGATGTGAACAAACATGTTCTCACCGCCCCACTCTTCAGGGATAACATCATATTGCGCTAATTCATTCTTAACGTTGTCAGGGTTTGCATCTTCTTTATCGATTTTGTTAACCGCAACAATTAAAGGAACACCCGCCGCTTTAGCGTGCTGAATAGCCTCAACCGTTTGTGGCATAACACCATCGTCTGCTGCAACCACAAGAACAACGATATCTGTCGCTTGAGCACCACGAGCACGCATAGCAGTAAACGCTGCGTGTCCAGGAGTATCAAGGAAAGTAATCATGCCGTTTGGTGTTTCAACGTGATAAGCACCGATATGCTGCGTAATACCACCCGCTTCGCCAGAGGCAACGTGAGCTTTACGAATGTAATCAAGTGTTGACGTTTTACCGTGGTCAACGTGACCCATAATAGTAACAACCGGTGCACGACTTACTGCCGCTGCATCGTTGTCGCGATCGGCAAGTACCGCTTCTTCAAGTTCATTCTCTTTACGAAGAACAACTTTGTGGCCCATTTCTTCAGCAACAAGCGCTGCTGTTTCTTGGTCAATCACTTGGTTAATTGTCGCCATAGCACCCATTTTCATCATCACTTTGATGACTTCAGTGCCTTTAACTGACATTTTGCTCGCCAGTTCAGAAACAACAATTGTTTCACCAATTACAACATCTTGCTTAGCAACTACCGCTGATTTATCAAAACCATGTTGCATAGAAGCAGGCTTAGACATGCGACCTTTACGAACTTTACCGCGGCGAGAATCACGCTCTTGCTTATCATCTTTAGATGACATTTTGCGCTTGTTCGCTTTGGTTGGCTTACGAGCACCTTCTTCACGGCGATCTGCTTCATCTTCGGCTTCACGTGCATACGTTGAAGTCGTAACATGGTAATCTGTATTTTCTTCCATACTACCCTTTTTCTCTTCTTCAGCAGACCAACGCTCTTTGTTCTTCTCAGCCAATTCACGCGCTATTTCTAGCTGGCGCTGACTTTCCTCTTCAGCTTTACGTAATGCTTCGGCTTCTTGACGACGTTTTAGCTCTTCGGCTTCTTTTCGCGCTGCTTCTTGCTTAATTTTATCTTTAGCAGAAAGTTCTGGTTTCACTGCAGAACGTTTTGCTTTCTCATCAGCGTTGCTCTTGTCACTTGCTTGTGCTTCAAGTTTCGCTTTCTCTTCTGCTTCACGCTTTGCTTTTTCTTCCGCTTCGCGTTTTGCTTTTTCTTCAGCTTCACGTTTTGCTGCTTCTTCAGCTTCACGTTTCGCTAATTCTTCGGCTTCACGCTGTGCAGCTTCTTCAGCTTCGCGTGTTGCTTCATCATCAATTGCACTGCGCTTAACGTAGGTACGTTTTTTACGCACTTCAACTTGAACATTCTTACTTTTACCACCGCCAGCATTCACGCTAAGAGTACTGCGCGTTTTACGTTGCAGAGTCAAACGCGTCGGTTCGTTATCACCAGTAGTGTCGCCATGTTCTTTTCTCAGGTGAGATAGCAGTTGTTGTTTCTCGTCATCGGAAACGCTATCTACATCTGTTTTTTTCATGCCTGCATCAGCAAGTTGTTCTAATAAGCGGTCAACTGGCGTACCAATTTCTTCACTCAGTGCTTTAACTGTTAGTTGTGTCATGCCGCTTTCTCCCCTTGCTGAAAATTATTCTTCGTCGCCAAACCAACAAATATTACGTGCTGCCATAATAAGTTCACCAGCACGTTCTTCGGTAAGGCCTTCAATATTTTCAAGTTCATCAATACCTTGGTCAGCTAAATCTTCAAGTGTTACTACACCTTTGGCTGCCAGTTTAAATGCCATTTCACGCTCTAAACCTTCAAGAGCAAGTAGATCTTCAGCAGGCTCTAGACCTTCAAAAGACTCTTCTTGTGCCAATGCGATCGTTGTTAGAGCATTTTTAGCGCGAGTACGTAATTCTTCGATGAGATCTTCATCCAAGCCATCAACTTCGAGCAACTCAGCCTCTGGGACATAAGCCACTTCTTCAAGTGTTGAGAAACCTTCTTCGACAAGAAGCTCAGCGAAGTCTTGCTCAATATCAAGATACTTCATGAAGTTCTCGATTGAAGCCATTGATTCTTCTTGGTGTTTCTTCTGAAGATCAGCCACTGTCATGACGTTCAATTCCCAACCCGTCAATTGTGACGCTAGGCGAACGTTTTGACCATTACGGCCAATAGCTTGTGCTAAGTTGTCAGCTTCAACAGCGATGTCAATTGAATGTGCGTCTTCATCCATGATGATAGAGGCGACATCAGCAGGAGCCATTGCGTTGATAACAAACTGAGCTGGGTTATCATCCCAAAGAACGATATCAATACGCTCGCCACCAATTTCACTTGAAACCGCTTGAACACGTGCACCACGCATACCAACACAAGCACCTACAGGATCGATGCGTCTATCGTTGGTTTTTACTGCGATTTTTGCACGAGAACCAGGGTCACGAGCCGCACCTTTTAGTTCGATCAACTCTTCGCCAATTTCTGGCACTTCAACACGGAAAAGCTCTGCAAGCATCTCAGGTTTTGAACGAGTAATGAACAATTGGAAACCACGTGCCTCTGGGCGAACGGCGTACAACAGACCACGAACACGATCGCCTGGACGGAAGTTTTCGCGTGGTAGCTGATCATCACGTAAGATAACCGCTTCAGCATTGTTACCAAGGTCAAGAATAACAGAATCACGATTCACTTTCTTAACCACACCAGTAACCAACTCACCTTCGTTGTCGATAAACTGTTCAACAATTTGCGCACGTTCAGCTTCACGTACTTTCTGTACGATAACTTGTTTTGCAGTCTGCGTGGTAATACGGTCAAACGTTACTGACTCAATTTGGTCTTCAACATATTGACCAAGTTCTGCCGTTTCGTCGTAGTACTTAGCCGCTTCGAAAGAAATTTCTTTCGTTGGGTTCTCTACTTCTTCAACAATTAACCAACGGCGGAATGTTTCAAACTCACCCGTTTTACGGTCAATGGCAACACGAACATCGATTTCGATGTCATGCTTCTTCTTTGACGATGTCGCTAGCGCAGTTTCAAGCGCCTCAAAAATACGTTCACGAGGTACTGCTTTCTCGTTTGAAACCGCTTCAACTACCGCTAAAATCTCTTTACTCATTTATCTAGCCTCTTAAGCTCTTTTCTCTAGGAGAACTAAAATTTAGGAATCAGGTTAGCTTTTGAAATGTTGCTAAGCGCAAATTGCTCTTCTTGCCCATCAACGCTAATCGCAACAGTTTCACCTTCAATAGAATGAATAATTCCTTTCCATTTTCGGCGGTTGCCTACAGCCATTTTCAAAACGATGCTGACTTCGTGACCAACAAACTGTTCATAGTGTGCTGCTTTAAAAAGTGGTCTTTCTAAACCTGGTGAAGAAACTTCTAGGTTATAAGCCACTGAAATTGGATCTTCAACATCAAGAACGGCACTTACTTGACGACTCACTTCAGCACAATCGTCAACAAGAATGCCATTTTCATGATCAATATAAATGCGTAGTGTTGAGTGCTCACCGGCACGAATAAATTCTAATCCAACTAACTCATAACCAGAAGCTGCTACTGGAGCTTCAAGCATTTCTGTCAGTTGTCTTTCTAAACCAGTCATTTAAACCACTCCAGAAACAAAAAAAGGGCACAGAGCCCAATTTAAATCCCAAGCAACTATCTAAAATCTCAGCTTGAGAAATTTAGATAACAAAAAACCCCGAAAGTCGGGGTTTTTTGTTGCTGGACCCTGATGATTGAGAATCTAAATTCTCAATTGCAGTGAGGTTGACACTGCTCAAACTTGCATCCAAAACCCTAAAGAATTGGTTGCGGGGGCCGGATTTGAACCGACGACCTTCGGGTTATGAGCCCGACGAGCTACCAAGCTGCTCCACCCCGCGTCCGACTTGCGAGCATTATACGCTCAATCAAGTGATTTACAAGTTTGTAAATAATGGTGCCGAGAGAGGGACTCGAACCCTCACACCATAGGCGCTAGCACCTCATGCTAGTGTGTCTACCAATTTCACCATCTCGGCAATTATTTATACTTATCTAACGATAAGTTATTGCGGTATTTCATCACCAGCTTTTGCTGGTACATCAACCGCGGCATCAGTAGTTTGCTCAATCACTTGACCTTGTGTAGGGTCAACCCATTGTGATTCAGTTTTATGCGTAGACATATTGCCTAATGCCAAACTAAGGATGAAAAATACTGTTGCAAAAATTGCAGTCATTCGGGTTAGGAAATTTCCTGAGCCACCAGCACCAAACACAGTGTTTGAAGCGCCAGCACCGAAAGAGGCTCCCATATCTGCGCCTTTACCTTGTTGAATTAACACTAGGCCAATGATACCAAGCGCCGCCAACAGGTAAATCACAAGTAGAACTGTAAACATTACTTCCACCTATGTTCCAAATTGTTGAGCCAGCGCCGTTCTTATCAGTTGACTTGAACAAGGCTAGCGGCCTCCTCAGCGAAGGCGGACGCAATACTAACTAATGCAACCAACACTGACAAGCGCTATTTCGTAAAAAAGCACTGTTTGCGTATCAAACGCTCAAAAAAAGGGCAATAAACAAATACAAACACGGCTAACCAAGTTTATTAATGCTGATTCATCAAATAAAGCTTAGGTCAGCCGTTATTTAGCGCTAATTTAACAACTTGCTTTCACGGCTTGTGCAATTTTCAGTGCAGAATTTTCAACCAACTCCGCATCTTCACCTTCAACCATAACTCGTAGCAGTGGCTCAGTACCTGATTTACGTAGTAATACTCGCCCTTTGCTGCCAAGTTCAGCTTCAACAGCAGTAACCGCAGCTTTAACCGCTTCCGCTTCTAAAGGATTAGAATCACCGCTAAAACGGACATTTTCTAACACTTGTGGGTAGAGTGTCATGCCTTTGGCTAATTCATTTAGCGACAATTCACTGCCAACAACCGATGCAAGTACTTGCAAAGCGGCAACAATTGCATCACCGGTAGTCACTTTGTCGAGCAGGATGATGTGCCCTGAATTTTCAGCACCAATTTTCCATCCCTTCTCCAGAAGTTTTTCCATCACATAGCGGTCACCAACGGCAGCTCTGGTAAATGGAATACCAAGCTGTTTTAAGCCATTTTCCATACCAAGGTTGGTCATTAATGTCCCCACAACACCACCTTTCAACTCGCCTCGGCGCAGAGCATCACGGGCAATAATGTACGCAATTTGGTCACCATCGACTTTATTGCCAAGCTCGTCAACCATGATGATTCGATCGCCATCACCATCAAATGCCAAACCTAGCGCGGCATTTTCTGCGACCACTCGCTGCTGTAGCGCTCTTACATCTGTAGCACCGACTTCATCGTTGATATTGAGACCATTAGGCTCAACACCCATCGCAATAACTTCAGCACCTAGCTCTTTAAATACGTTAGGAGCAATGTGGTAAGTGGCACCATGCGCACAATCGACCACAATTTTTAAGCCCGCTAAACTTAATTTTGACGGGAAAGTACTTTTACAGAACTCAATATAGCGACCGGCAGCATCAACTAAACGTGTTGCTTTACCTAATTCTGCCGATTCAACACACTCGATATCTTTATCCAGTTCTGCCTCAATCGCCAATTCGATATCATCTGGCAATTTTGTGCCTTCTGATGAGAAAAATTTAATTCCATTATCGTAATAAGGGTTATGTGACGCCGAAATAACAATCCCCGCTTCTGCGCGGAAAGTTTGTGTTAAGTATGCTACTGCTGGTGTTGGCATTGGGCCAGTCAGTGTCGCTTTTAGTCCAGCTGCTGCCAAACCCGCTTCTAAAGCTGATTCAAGCATATAACCAGAAATACGTGTATCTTTACCAATGATAACTTTTTTTGTGCCTTGTTTTGCTAGTACGCGTCCAGCAGCCCAGCCTAGCTTTAATACGAAATCAGGAGTGATAGGGTATTGTCCAACTTTACCGCGGACACCATCTGTACCAAAGTAACGTCTTTTGTCAGACATGATTCTTCCTTAATTATTATTTTTAACTATTTTGAATAATGGTTTGCACAATTTTCATTGCCTCAAGAGTTTCATCAACATCATGAACCCGAATAATTTGCGCACCTTTCATCGCTGCTACCGTCGCACAGGTTACGCTCGCTACCATACAGTCTGCTGGATTTTTTTCTAGCAGCTTAAAAATCATAGATTTCCGAGACATTCCCGCCAAAATAGGAAAACCTAGCTGATGAAAGGCTTCAAGGTGTGCCAGAAGATGATAATTGTGCTCGAGTGTTTTTCCAAATCCAAAACCGGGATCAAGAATAATTTGTTCACGAGCAATACCTACATTCTCACACGCAGCAACGCGCTCTTGAAGAAATGCCTTTACATCGGTAAGAACATCTTGATAACAAGGGCTCATTTGCATGGTTCTTGGTTGGCCTTGCATATGCATTAAACAGATAGACACACCAGCCTTGGCTGCTACCTCTAATGCTCCTGGCTCTTGTAATGCTCGTACATCATTGATCAGATCGGCACCGGCATTAACCGCCTGCCTCATCACTTCAGCTTTACTGGTATCTATCGATATCCATACATTATGTTTCGCTCGAATCGCTTTAATGACTGGAACAACGCGTTGTAGCTCATCCTCTAATGTCACTTCAGGCGCACCCGGTCTTGTTGACTCGCCACCAATGTCAATAATGCTAACACCGGCTGCGATCATTTTTTCTGCGCGCTCTATAGCCAGTTCAAGTGAATTAAATTTACCGCCATCTGAAAATGAATCTGGCGTTACATTAAGTATGCCCATAACATGTGGACGGTCGAGAATCAGCGTTTTCGTTGGAGTTTGAATCTTCATTTTGCTCTAAAACACAAAAACCCCGAGTGAACTCGGGGTTTAATTAAAGGATTAATGATTACTCAGCATCTTTCTTTTCTGAGGATTCATCTGGTGTCGCTTCAGCAGCAGGCTCTTTGGTTTGCTCTTGAGCTTTTTCCGCTTCAGTACTGACTTCCGCATCATCGGCTTTTGCCTTTGCTTGATCGCCCCAACCTGCAGGCTCCCGGATTTCAGTTTTACGTTCCATTAGATCATCAATTTGACCAGCATCGATAGTTTCATATTTCATCAATGCATCTTTCATTGAGTGCATAATATCCATGTTATCTTCAAGGATTTTACGCGCTCGGTCGTAGTTGCGATCGATAATCTTACGAACTTCATCATCAATAAGCTTAGCGGTGTCGTTCGACACGTGCTTGGTTTGAGTTACGCTACGACCAAGGAATACTTCACCTTCATCTTCAGCGTAAAGCAATGGACCCAGTTTTTCTGAGAAGCCCCATTGTGTCACCATCTTACGAGCGATATCCGTGGCACGTTCAATGTCGTTAGAAGCGCCTGTTGATACGTTATCCTTACCATAAATTAGCTCTTCAGCTAAACGGCCGCCATACAAGCTAGAAATCATCGACTCTAGATGTAGTTTCGACATGCTGACACGATCTTGCTCAGGCAGATACATAGTCACACCTAACGCTCGGCCACGAGGGATAATTGATACTTTGTATACTGGATCATGCTCTGGTACTAAACGTCCAACGATGGCGTGGCCAGCTTCATGGTACGCGGTTGACGCTTTGGTTTCTTCAGACATCACCATTGAACGGCGCTCAGCACCCATCATAATTTTGTCTTTGGCTAATTCGAATTCAACCATAGAAACATTACGCTTGTTACCACGAGCCGCAAACAATGCCGCTTCGTTTACAAGGTTCGCAAGGTCTGCACCAGAGAAACCAGGTGTACCACGTGCAATCAATGATGGTTCAACATCACCCGCTAGCGGCACTTTACGCATATGAACTTTCAATATTTGTTCACGGCCGCGTACATCAGGCAAGCCAACAACCACTTGACGGTCAAAACGACCAGGACGAAGCAAGGCAGGGTCTAAAACATCCGGACGGTTCGTTGCAGCGATGACGATGATACCTTCGTTACCTTCGAAACCATCCATCTCAACCAGCATTTGGTTTAGTGTTTGTTCACGTTCATCGTGACCACCACCGACACCAGCACCACGTTGACGACCAACCGCATCGATTTCATCGATAAAGATGATACAAGGTGCCGCTTTCTTTGCTTGTTCAAACATGTCACGCACACGAGATGCACCAACACCAACAAACATTTCAACGAAGTCAGAACCTGAAATGGTAAAGAACGGTACTTTCGCTTCACCTGCAATTGCTTTGGCAAGCAGCGTTTTACCCGTACCAGGAGGACCAACCATTAAGATACCTGTTGGTATTTTCCCGCCCAGTTTTTGGAAGCGACTTGGATCACGCAAGTAGTCAACCAGCTCTTTCACATCTTCTTTCGCTTCATCGCAGCCAGCAACGTCACCAAAGTTAGTTTTAATTTGCTCTTCACTCATCATACGAGCTTTGCTCTTACCAAATGACATAGCGCCTTTACCGCCGCCGCCTTGCATTTGACGCATGAAGAAAATCCAAACCCCAATCAATAGAATCATTGGGAACCAAGAGATGAAAATAGTTCCGAGCAAGCTTTGCTCTTCTGGAGGTGTTCCTTGTACTTTCACGTTTTGGTTGATCAAGTCATCAAGTAGCTTTTGATCATACACTGGCATGTAAGTTACATAACGAGCACCACCACCTCTACGAGTAAAGGTAATTTCACTGTTGTTAAATTGAGCATCTTGAATCTGGCCTTGGCCAACTTCCTGTACAAACGTGGTGTAATCAACTGCTTTGCCGTTACTATCACCAGGGCCGAAGCTCTGGAACACCGACATTAAAACAACAGCGATAACTAGCCACAGAATTAAATTTTTTGCCATATCACTCAAGGTGTAAGCCTCGCGATAACTAGTTGTAATTAAAGGTAGGGTACTACAGTTTGTAACCTGTAGCCATAGTGTTAACTCATGCTTTGCACAGCAAAAACGTTAACCTTTGTAACCAGTGGCTACAATGTACACTTCTCGAGAGCGAGCTCTCGATGAGTCGGGTTTGCGAATCTTTACGGCCTTGAACATGTCTCGGATATCCTTAACATATTGGTCGAACCCTTCGCCTTGGAATACTTTGACCACAAAACTACCATTTGGGGCAAGAACTTGTCGACACATATCTAAAGCAAGTTCAACTAAGTACATTGCTCTGGGTTGGTCAACCGATAAATTGCCTGCCATATTAGGGGCCATATCAGACATCACTACATCTACCATGTCTGGCTGGATGCGTTCTAATAGTGCTTCTAACACAGATTCTTCACGGAAATCACCTTGTAGAAAGGCAACGCCTGCGATGGAATCCATTGGTAAGATATCACATGCGATAACTTGCCCTTCATCACCGACAATACCTGCCGCATATTGAGACCAACCACCAGGGGCTGCACCCAAATCAACGACGGTCATTCCCGATTTCAGCAATTTATCTTTATTTTGAATTTCTTCAATTTTGAAGATAGCACGAGAACGGTAACCTTTCTTCTTGGCTTCATTCACATACTTGTCATCAAAGTGTTCTTTCAACCAACGGCCAGAGCTCGCTGAATGCTTCTGTTTACTCATTCGATTCCTAACTGAAATGCTTCTATCCAAGAAAGTATGGTATAAAATATAGTCTTCAAGCATAGATGGCGTTAAAATAGCGTTTTTCAACCCTTATATTAAATAAAATTGGCCGCGTAATGAACCTAAGCACCAAACAAAAGCAGCATCTTAAAGGCCTAGCACACAGTCTAAAACCTGTTGTGCTTATGGGCGCAAATGGACTCACTGAGGCTGTTCTAGCGGAAATCGAAATTGCACTGAACCACCACGAACTGATTAAAGTTAAAGTGGCATCAGAAGATCGCGAAACTAAACAGTTGATCATTGATGCCGTTGTTCGTGAAACTGGCGCAGAAAAAGTACAGACTATCGGTAATATTCTTGTACTGTTCCGCCAATCAGAGCAGCGTAAAATCGAAATTCCTCGCAAATAGAGTCTATCGTTATTCTCTATTTAGTCATGGATAAAGACAAAAAAGGTCGCAAAACGCGACCTTTTTGATTTCTGACCTTCAGCTAAATGTATTCAACTTTGTCAATTTCGAAATCTTTATCGCCACCTGGGGTGGCAATAATCACTTCATCGCCTTCCATTTTACCGATCAAACCGCGTGCAATCGGAGAACTAACAGAAATTCGGCCCAATTTAATATTAGCTTCATCTTCACCGACAATTTGATAACGCTTTTCTTCGTCGGTATTGACATCGATCACTGTTACTGTCGAACCAAAAATTACTTTACCCGTATTTTCCATTTTAGTGACATCAATCACTTGAGCAACAGAAAGCTTGTATTCGATATCGCGAATTTGAGCTTCGCAAATGCCCTGCTCTTCACGAGCGGCATGATATTCAGCATTCTCTTTTAAATCGCCAAGCTCACGCGCGGTTGCGATAGCTTCTGAAATTTGTGGGCGCAGTTTTAATAGCCTATCTAGCTCGGTACGCAGTAGCTGTTCACCACGTACTGTCATTGGAACTTTTTCCATTTTACACCTCATATGCCAAAGCTTTCTTTGGGCAAAACAAAACTACCCAACCTGTTAGGCTAGGTAGTAGATGGAACAACATAATTACTGATTAGTGTAATCAAACTTTGTGACTAAATCACCTGAAATCAAGTGACTCTTTGATCATCTTTTGTCAATTGAACCAAAAAAAACGGCAGTAAAACACTCACTGCCATACTACAAGGCAAATCATTTCGCGCATAAAACCGACCCATCTCACTAAAAAAAAATAAAAACAGAACAGATCAAACCAACTTAAAAAACCAATTTTATTTCAAATAAAACAAGGTCTTGATATTTATTTACCACAAATAAAGCATCGTTCATAAGTCCGATTTATATCATTTTACTAACTAATAAGGGAACTTAAGGGTAAAAAGTAGCACAAGAAATATTAAAGCACCTTGTCGTATATTATTTAAGGTTTTACATAAACCTGACATATGCAACACATTTGGAGCTTATTGTTTCCCTTAGGACGATACATACGTCGGAAATAAAAATTTATGGACAATAAATTAGGACTAAATAAGATGAACAAAACTCTGATTGCTCTAGCAGTATCAGCCGCAGCAGTGGCTACAGGCGTAAACGCAGAAGGCATAAACCAAAGCAGTGACCGTGCTGGCTCTACAGTATACAGCTCTCAAGGCAACTCTATAGAAATCGGTGGTCGTGCTGAAGCGCGTCTATCTGCTAAAGATGGCAAAGTAAAGGATGCTTCTCGCGTACGTTTGAACTTCCTAGGTAAAGTTGCGATCAACGATAGCCTATACGGTGTTGGTTTCTACGAAGGTGAATTCACAACAGCTGATATGGGCGGTGAAACTGACAGCGGTGAGAGCAATCTAACTAACCGTTACGGTTACGCTGGTATCGGTGGTAACTTCGGTGAAATAACTTACGGTAAAAACGACGGTGCACTAGGTGTTATCACAGATTTCACAGATATCATGTCTTACCACGGTAACTCTGCGGCAGATAAAATCGCTGTTGCAGACCGTTCTGACAACATGCTGTCGTACAAAGGTCAATTTGCTGACTTTGGTCTAAAAGCAAGCTACCGCTTTGCTGACCGCACAGAGCAAGAAGTTGATGATACTGTTGTTTCTTATGATGATAACGGTGCCGACGGTTACTCAATCTCTGGTACCTACGCGTTTTTTGACACTGGTTTCAAACTAGGTGTTGGCTACGCAGACCAAGATGAACAAAACGAGTACATGGTTGCAGCATCTTTAGCTATCTCTGATGCCTATATCGCTGCTATTTACACTGATGGTGAAAAAGCAGAGACTAACGGTGATTACACTGGTTATGAAGTTGCATTCGGTTACAAACTACCAGGCTCATCTGCAATTACAGCAACGTACAACAACGCTGAAACCAACGATGAGACTTCTGCAAATAACTTTGCAATTGACTACACTTACTACTTCAAACCTAACTTCCGTACTTACATCTCTTACAACTTCAACCTGATTGATGAAGGTGATATCATCGGTAAAGTTGGTAATATCACTGGTACATCAGCCACTAAAGCACAAGCTGAAGATGAGCTAGCTCTAGGTCTACGTTACGACTTCTAATCTATTGACTTAATGTCTTAGATGCCAAACGCCTGCTGACTAGCAGGCGTTTTTGTATCTCGCTATACTGTCAGTCACACTCTGTTTTGAAATACTGATTATGTCACTACTGCATCGCCGCTTTATCTCACTTGTTTCTTTTGTGCTGCTACTCAGTAGTTCTACCTTTACAGCCTTTGCCTACTCGCCACTTGAAGCCTTGCCTCAAGGCAGCCGTGTCGGGCTGCTAGTAAAGCCATTAGGTTCTGAACATATTTTCCAGCAAACAGATAATCTCGGTCTTTATTTTCCACCAGCCAGCACATTAAAGCTGGTTACTGCCCTAGCAGCCAAACTGGAGCTCGGCGATCAATATCGTTTTTCAACTACGCTCACGCACAGTGGCAATGACATCATCATTCGCTTTTCTGGCGATCCAACATTAACCAACCAAGATCTCAAAAATCTACTTACCACCCTCAAAAAACAAGGATTAAGTAGAATTAGTGGTGATCTCTGGTTAGATAATTCCACTTTTAGCGGTTACGACCGCGCAGTCGGTTCGCCGTGGGATATTCTAGGGGTATGCTATAGCGCCCCATCTACAGCCATCACCTTAGATGGCAACTGTGTACAAGCTTCTATCTATACTCAAGATGATGGAAAAACCCGCGTCTACGTTCCTGAGCAGTACCCGATTCATGTAACGACTAATGCACAAACGGTTAGCAAACTCGAACAAGAAAGTACCCGTTGCGATTTAGAACTAACCACCTCTGAGCAAAATAATTACCAATTAAATGGCTGCTTAGCCGAGCGGAGTAAACCGCTACCGCTCAAATTTGCCGTGCAAGATCCTAACTTGTATACCACTCGAATGATCTATAAACAGCTAAAACAGGTCGGAATTAGCTTAGAAGGTGAAGTGAAAGTGGGCAGCAACCATACAGAAAAAGGACGTGTTATTGCAAAGCACCAGTCCCAGCCACTTGAGGTATTGCTAGAGATCATGCTCAAAGAATCGGACAATTTGATCGCTGATAGCCTCACAAAAACATTGGGGCACCACTTTTTCATTCAACCGGGCAGCTTTAATAATGGTACCGAGGCAATTAAACAGATCATCTTCTCTCGCACTGGGGTCAATCTCGAACATGCTCAACTTGCTGACGGTTCCGGTTTATCACGAAATAATCGACTTTCAATCGACAGTATGGCTAATATCCTCAACTACATTTGGCAAAATGATCACACACTAGGCTTAATTGCGATAATGCCCAAAGCAGGCGAATCAGGCACTTTACGCTATCGTTCTAGCATGCGCGGGCAAGATGTTAAAGGGCAGTTAGTTGCCAAGAGTGGTTCGTTATACGGCAGTTATAACATGGCGGGGTTTGGCTTAGACAAACAGGGCAAGCCGAGTACTCTATTCGTCCAGTTTGTGACCGATTACTACCCAAATAATAGAAGCAGCCAACCTAATGTTACTGCTCCTATTACTCAATTTGAGACGCTTTTTTTCCAAGATGTGGTCAAATTCAGTCAGCTTAATCCTAAGAAGGAGTTAACCACATTGAAATAGATCCACATACCAGAAATATCAACCATAGAGGCCAGCACAGGGCTGACGAGCACGGCGGGGTCTAATTTAAACACTCGCGCAATGATCGGCAATATACCGCCAATAGTGGTCGAAATAGTCACTTGGATAAACAACGCCACTGCTATTGCCAAGGCAATACTTTGCAAGCTAAAGCCACCCGCTGAATTGGCATCACTAAATAGCATAATGCGCGCGACCATCACCGCAGAAATCGCCACAGCAAGGCAAACAGCTACCCGGCTCTCTTTCCACAGCACAAGTAACCATTGACGCTTTTTTAATTCCCCAACCGCTAACGCGCGTACAACCAATGTCGCGGCTTGCGAGCCAGTATTGCCGCCCGCCGCCGCGATGACTGGCATGTACACGGCTAATAACACTAGTTGACTTAAAGTATCTTCGTATTGGGTAATAATAAGCCCTGATACGATGCCTAATAGCGCTAACACAATGATCCAACCAATACGTTGTTTGACGTGTTCGAGCACACTAGTAGTTAAATAGCTTTGTGAGGTTTCGACCTCTGAATAAATAAAACCAAGTTGGTTAGCATAGTGACGTGCACACATGTCATGACCATCTTTGTCTAATTCAGTTAATAGTTGTTGCACATACCCCACCGAGCAATGACGCAAAATAGCGACAGCCTCTTCAATAGGCATTACGGTGAGTAAATGTACCTGTTTCTCCTGCTCATACTGTAAAAATGCATTACGTGCTGCACCGATCTCTTCTTGAGAAAAGCTTGGTGAATTTTCAATATAGATGTTGCTCATTACCGTCATGGCGAATCTCCCGATTGGCAAAGGTAACGACCACCGAAATGAACCCCAAACAACCCAATATCACAGCAGCGAATAATGCTGCAGTCATAAAAACGTTGATCAGTGATTTTCATCTCAATCTAGAGATAAGGAGAAAAATATAGAAAGGACTGAATAGAAAAGGAATGCCCTACCACCTAAGGTAGGAACGAAGATCGCCAATACCGAAAGCGGTTATTTTTCTCCCTTCATACTAGGGGGATGGTCGGTATTGTTCATATAAATCTCCGAAGGTACTGCCCAATTAGCAGTGGCGAGAGTCTACCAAAAGTAAAACTAAAATACAGCCTGATTTTAAAGTTTTTAATTCATTTCAACTTATTGATAAGTAATCATAAAAATAGAATAAATAGGCAACCAGTAAAAATCCGCCTTCTTAGAAGGCGGCTTTGGTTTATAGCCCCCTATAAGGGGGCATCCCTGCGCTGCTAGTTTATCTTCAACTCTAACTGCGCCTCATATTCTTGATCTTTCTTGTCTTGGTGCCTTACGTAACGCCTGATGATTTCTTCATTCACACCAACTGTGTCAACAAAGTATCCCCTTGCCCAAAAATGATTACCCCACGGTTTCTTTCTTATATGTGGGAACTTGTTAAACAAGCGGATTACTGAACGCCCTTTCAAGATCTTAAATCTGTATTTCGGTGTCCAAACTATGTGGTATTTGCAACGCCAATATACATGTGATGAACTTCTATAATCGCCCATGTTTTTAGTTTCCTCTTACTTATGGTGAATAAGAGGTTTACTTCTAGCATGGGCACTCATTCGGGCAATAGCCCCAAGGTTCAATCACCACCGCCCAAGGCGGTGGTTTAGGGATGACAATAAAAAAGCGCCCGCAGGCGCTTTAACGTTAACAATAGGCTTATTTTATCGTAACTCGTGCAAACTTACGCTTACCAACTTGATAGACGTACGTGCCAGCGGTTGGTAGATACTTAGTATCTTCGATTTTCTCACCGTCTTGCTTTGCGCCGCCTTGCTTAATCATTCGCATTGCATCAGACGTTGAGCCAACTAGGCCTGCATCTTTTAACAAGTTGGTAATTGCAATACCGGCATCAAATTCAAACTCTGGCATTTCGTCAGGCATTGCGCCTTTTTGGAAACGGTTAATGAATTCTTGCTCAGCCGCATCGGCATCGGCTTCTGAATGGAAGCGAGCAATAATTTCTTTAGCAAGTAAGATCTTAATATCGCGAGGGTTAGTACCACTTTCGACATCCATTTTAAACTGTTCAATTTCCGCTAATGGACGGAATGAAAGCAGTTCATAGTAGCTCCACATCAAGGTGTCGGAGATCGACATGATCTTACCGAACATTTCACTTGGTGATTCGCTAACACCAATGTAGTTGTGCGCAGACTTAGACATTTTTTTCTCACCGTCTAAGCCGACAAGCAATGGCATCATCAACACAATTTGTGGCTTCTGACCATTGGCTTTTTGTAATTCACGCCCCATCAGTAGGTTGAATTTTTGGTCAGTACCACCTAGCTCAACGTCCGTTTCCATTGCTACTGAATCATAACCCTGTAGGAGTGGATACATAAATTCATGAATAGCAATAGGTTGGCCGTTCGCATAACGCTTTTTAAAGTCATCACGCTCTAACATACGAGCCACGGTTTGGTTTGATGCAAGGCGAATCATACCTTCTGCGCCCAATTGCGATAACCATTCCGAGTTAAACTGAATCTTAGTTTTAGCTGGGTCTAAGATTTTAAACACCTGTGTTTTATAGGTTTCAGCGTTACGCAATACGTCTTCACGCGTCAACGGTGGACGAGTGGTATTTTTACCACTTGGATCACCAACCATACCGGTGAAATCACCGATCAAAAACGTGACTTCATGACCAAGGTCTTGGAAAGTACGAAGTTTGTTTAAAATCACCGTGTGGCCAAGGTGAATGTCTGGTGCCGTTGGATCTGCGCCTAACTTAATGCGTAGTGGGCGACCTTCTTTTAGCTTCGCGATTAATTCTTCTTCTGGGATTAGCTCTTCAACGCCGCGTTTAATCTCAGCTAAAGCCGCTTCAATACTCGCCATTCTTGTTCACTCCTACAGATTTGGCAAAATTTAATAGTTGAACATCTTACTTGAATAGCGATGCTTTTTGAAACCAGTTAGACTAACGAACTGACCAATTTTTTTATAATTTACTAAACGAACCTGAATATGCTGTCTATTTTTGCTCGTCTTCCTTGGATACACAGAGCCCTTATCGCTTTTCTCAGTGCCATCATTGTATTTGCTCTGTTTTTTCTGCCCGATCCAAAAGACCTATCGAGAGATCAAGAACGCTTGGAAATTGGTCGGCATTATCCACTGACAATAAACGCTGAAGCACTCTCTCCCGGCATGTCTATCGCCCCATCAGCGGTACTGCGTTGGGAAACATATCAGGTTCGCCCTGGCGAAAGCACCGCCGTACTGTTTCAGCGGATTGGACTTTCTTCGCGTTTACTTTATCAACTTACATCGACTAACGATGATATTAACCACCAATTATCACGCTTGAACCCTGGTGATGAACTGCAGTTCGGATTTGATGAAAATAATGAGTTGATTCAACTTAAACGAAAAATTAATGCATTTGAAAGCTTCCGCATTACCAAGTCTGGGGACAGTTTCACCTCTGAATTTGACAAAAAAGAGGTGATGTACCAATACAATTATGCTGAAGCGAGCATTACCTCTAATTTCTGGAATGCTGCGATATCCGCGGGCCTAACAGCGAACCAAATTATGGAATTGGCGGGGATATTTGGCTGGGACATCGACTTTGCGCTCGATATTCGTGAAGGTGACCAATTCAAATTGCTCTATCAAGAAAAAGTGGTTGAAGGTGAAATCATTGGCAGAGGCAATATTATTGCCGCCACCTTTACCAACCAAGGTACGCAGTTCACGGCCATTCTTGATGACAGCACTGGCAATTATTACGACGAAAATGGCCGAGCAATGAAAAAAGCCTTCTTACGCTCGCCTATCGATTTTCGTCGCGTGACTTCAAACTTCAACCCAACGCGCCGTCACCCCGTTACAGGTAAAGTAACCGCCCATCGAGGTACCGATTACGCCGCTCCTGTCGGCACGCCAATTTGGGCCGCTGGTGATGGCGTTGTCGAGAAATCGAGCTATAACCAATTTAATGGTAATTATGTATTTATACGCCATAGCAATACCTACATCACAAAATATTTGCACTTACAACGTCGCATGGTCAAAACAGGTCAGCGTGTCAAACAAGGACAAACCATTGGTACTTTGGGGGGCACAGGGCGAGTTACCGGCCCGCACTTGCACTATGAATTTCTCGTTAACGGAGTGCATAAAAACCCCAGAACCGTCTCTTTACCACAATCAAAATCACTAACGGGTAAAGCGAAAGCGACCTTCATTGCTAATGCTAAAATTCGTATGGGGAAATTGGAACGCTATAGTGAACTGCTGTACGCGAGCAAATAATATGTCGCTCATTGATATACCCAAACCACTTGAAGTTGCAGGTAGACAGCAAGTAAGTTCATCCCCATGAGCATAGATAAACGATGTGATTGGGGTGAGCGAACATAGCCAACACCGCTGCAACTTCAAGTCTGCAGAGTATAACTAAAGATAAAGCCCACAAATATGAGCTTTATCTTTATCGCTTTAGGTACTTTCACTATCGGTCTGCACTCGTTGTCGACCAAGCATCAGTAAACAAGGCGTCAATACTAAGGTTAACACCGTTGCAAAGGTCAACCCACCAGCAACTGCCGTTGCAAGCTGTGACCACCACTGCGTACTTGGTGCACCAAACTCAATTTTTTGGTTAATCAGGTCAATGTTCATTTCAAGAACCATGGGCAATAAGCCAAGAATTGTCGTCACGGTGGTAAGCATTACTGGCCTTAAGCGCTGAACACCAGTACGTAAGATCGCTTCTTGCTTTGATAAACCTCGGCCTAACAGTTGGTTGTAAGTATCAATCAGTACAATATTGTTATTCACCACAATACCAGCCAACGCAATTACACCAATTCCTGACATAATGATGCCAAAAGGTTTTTGGAAGATAAGTAGCCCAGCAAAAACGCCGACCGTTGAAAACAGCACCGCACTCAGAATAAGGAACGCTTGATAGAAACTGTTAAATTGCGTGACTAGAATCAGCGCCATGACCGCTAAGGCAATCAAAAATGCATTTTGCAGGAATGCAGATGAATGCTCCTGCTCTTCATTTTGACCACGCAACTTAAATTCAACACCGCTAGGTAAGTTTAGCTCAGACAAAGCTTGAGTCACTTTCGGTAACTCTAACGCAAGGTTATAGCCTTCGTTGAGATCCGCCATAATGTCGATAACACGCCGTCCATCAATACGCTTGATGGTATCTTGTTTATGGTCAGGCTTGATCTGAGCAAAGTTGGTTATCGGCACAAGGCCAACTGGCGTGTTGACTCGTAGTTGATCAAAGCGACCTATATCTCGCTTCTCTTCAGGATAACGAACCAAGATGTCGACTTCTTCATTCGCATCATCAGGCAAGTAATCACCAATTTTTAAGCCATTAGTGACAAACTGAACGGTATTGCCAACCAAGGTGGCGTCTGCGGAAAAACGCGAGGCATCATCGCGACGAATATCAATACGCCAGTCAATCCCCGCTTTGCTCGAAGTGTCACTAATATTAGTTAAGGCAGGATTATTATCCGCCCATTGCCTGACTATTTTAGCCGCAACTTCAAGGTTTTCCGGTGTGCGAGCCGACATTTCGATCACCAGATCATTCTCAACCGGTGGTCCTGCATCGGGAAATTTATACTCAATTTCTACACCAGCAAATTGATTGGTCACAGATTTGAGATCTTCAATGATAGCTTTTACGCTACGTCGGTATTGCCAATCAACAGGGGTTATTTGAATTTGACCGATTTCATCTTCACCACCAGTGCGAGTATAAACGCTTTCAAACTCCTCATGGCCGAGCATCACTTGCTCGATTTCCTGCATGATCACATCTTTCTCTTGAATAGAAAGATCGCCATAAGATCGTACTTTGACATTAAAATAGGGCGGATCAACTTCAGGGAAAAACTCTGCCCCGAGCCCAGCCTTGGCATAGGTAAAACCAATCGCGATCGCCAATAAAATAGCACTGAGCAAAATTTTCAATGGGTGCTTAATCGCAATGGCAAGAGTATGGTAGTAAAGCTTAGTGATACCCGTTGCTTGTGTGAAGTCACCATCATGCAATGCCAGCATTCGGGCCTGACTTTGCGCGGATACATATTGTGGCCGACCGATTAAACTGCCGAGTACTGGCACAAACAACAGCGCCATAACCAAAGAGGCAGCTAGTGTTGCTATCAAAGTTAAAGGTAAGTACTTCATGAACTCACCGGTAACATCTGGCCAAAAAAGCAAGGGAGCAAAAGCAGCAAGTGTCGTGGCCGTTGAAGCGGTTATCGGCCATGCCATACGTTTTGCTGCATCTCGATACGCCTGTTTACGAGGCGTACCTTCTTGCATGCGGCGATCAGCGAATTCAGTGACGACTATCGCCCCATCAACCAACATGCCAACGGCCATAATCAATGAAAACAGTACGATAATGTTAACGGTTAAACCAAACAGCGACAGAACCAACAACCCAGTTAGAAATGATCCAGGGATCGAAATGCCGACCAATAGGGCGGTTCTCATCCCCAAAATCGCGATGATAACAATTACCACCAAAATAATGGCAGAAAGAATATTGTTTTGTAGATCATTGAGCATGATCTCCACATCTTTGGATTCATCCCATGTGTATTTGACTAGTAAGTTGCTTGGCCATTCCTCTCGCTTTTGCGCTTCGTTCATTACCGCTTTGACTAGCTCCACAGTATCAATAATATTTTCGCCCGCCCGCTTTTTAACATCCAAAACCACCGCAGACTTACCATCTAAACGCGCAAAACTTTCTGGGTCACGAAATGCCCGCCGGACCGTAGCAATATCACCAAAAGTGATCACTTGCTTACCATCAACCTTAACTGGAAGCTCTAATACATCTTTCAGTGAGTCAAATACTGAAGGGACCTTCACCGAAAAGCGACCATAACCAGTATCTACAAATCCGGCAGCAACTACTCGGTTATTGAGCGCAATTAAGTTATAGATATCACCTTGGTCTAAACCGTAGCTCTCCATTAACAACGGATCGACGATGATCTCAACAATATCGTCACGATCCCCTGCAATATCAACTTCCAGCACTTGACGATAACTCTCTAATTTATCTCGAAGTTGACGCGCAATTTGCACAATTGTTCTTTCAGGAACAGTACCATACAACACCACTGACAATACCGGCTGCTCAGAAGCTAGCGTCACTTCATTGACCGTTGGCTCATCACTGTCTGCTGGTAGTTTGGGTTCCGCTAAGTTAACCGCATCTCGAACATCTGCCATTGCTTTATCTAGATTAACGCCAACATTAAACTCCAACACCACCGAAGCATGTCCTTCAGAAGCATTAGAAGTCATCTCTTTTACTCCCTCAATCGAGCGCATTTCTTGCTCTAAAGGGCGTACGATAAGACGCTCGGCATCACTCGGTGAAATACCTTGATGGCTGACAGAAACGTAGATAATGGGAATAGTTATGTCAGGGCTAGACTCTTTCGGAATGGTAAAATAGGTTGCAACCCCCGCAATTAAGATCAGCAGCAGTAATGACAGCATGGTTCGCGAACGTGATAGCGCCGCATCAATAATGGAAAACATCGCGCCTCCTACTGTGCATCAGCGTTTGCTTGCTTGACCGCAATCACTTGATCGCCATCTCGCACAAAACCTTGCCCAACGGTGATAATATCAACCTTCTCACCAAGCCCAGTTAGCCATACTCCGTCTTGCTCTGCTTTGACGAGATTGATAGGCATAAAACGGACGCGATCTTCAACTAAGGTTTTAACGCCAAGGTTGCCATCAGCATCCAAAGCAAGCATGGCTGGTGTTATTTTCACAGCAAGTTGTGTTTCTAGACTGAGCTCGACCTCTGCGCTAACGCCGGCTGGAATGGCCTGATTTGGGTTAGCCAATTCAACTTCAATAGCAAAAGTATTGGTGGTCGGTGAAGAAACCCGTGAAATATACCTCACCCGACCTTCTACCGTTGAACCATCAATAAAACGAATTGTGGCGAGCTGATCTTGTTTTATTTTCTGGATATGTCTCTCGCTCACATCTGCTTCGATGACTAATTTACCTAAATCAATAAACGTCACTATCGGATCACCGATACCAACAAAGTCACCCTTTTCTACCAAAAGGTTTTCAACAATACCGTCAAAAGGAGCAACCACCGAGGTATTACGCAACGCTAATTTTGCACGGCTTTCCATCGCCTTGGCATCGGCTAAAGCCGCCTGCGCGGTAGCAAACGCCACCTCACCTTGCAAACCTCGATTTTTCAATGACTGCGCGGCTTTAAACTCTTTTTGCTTCACTTGTAAAAGCGCTTGAGCGCTGTCTAGTTGTGCGGCTAAATCACCTTTATCAATGGTAACGATTGGTTGCCCTTTGGTGATTGATTGACCTTTAGTAGCTGTTAATTGAGTAATTTTCCCCGCAATTTCAGCGCCAATCGTTGCTACGCGATCCGGTGCCGTTCGACCGTATAAATCAATGCGTTTATCGGTTTGTTGTGCTTGAAATGATTGGTAAACAACTTTAGCTAAGGGAATTGTTGTGACGGATTTCTGGCGAGGTTCTTCGGCTTTCAATGAACCAAGTCCTAGCCAAAGAGCAAGAAGCAGGATGAAAAAAGTAGAAATAAGCCATGGTCTTTGCGTAAAAAAGCCACCAAACTGTCGGTTGCTCGCCTGAGTATCTGGCATAGATAATCCCTTATTATGTTATTGCCTGAACGGCAAAGCCCTACGAAACATCCTCATACGTAGGGCTTGTTAACTAGTTTATTTGTCTAGCTAAATATGCATCATTTATACGCTAAATGATGCACCACAACCGCATGTTGTTGTGGCATTAGGGTTATTCACAAAAAAACGTGAACCTTCCAACCCTTCGGTATAATCAACAACACCGCCAATGAGATATTGTAAGCTCATAGGGTCAACCACTAGGGTTACACCGCTATTAACAATAGTGGTATCACCTTCGTTGACATTTTCATCAAAGGTAAAACCATACTGGAAACCGCTACAACCACCACCTGTAATGTATACACGCAGCTTTAATGCAGGATTTTCTTCTTCAGCAATTAACATTTGAACGCGTTTTGCAGCTGTATCAGAAAACGACAATGGTACGTTTACTTCACTCACGATGACCTCTCTCACTCGTGTAAATACCCGTCAGGTTTATACCTTTCCAACTTGAAACTACAGCGGAATTGGCTACGTTCGCTCACCCCATCACATCGTTTATCTATGCTCATAAGGGTTAGCTCACCAGCAGCCTAGCTGCAACTGCAAGTTGTTTGGGTATATTATGATCAATTCATACCTGCAAAGGTGACTCTTTTTTAATAATGGGTCGATTATCCAATACCTGACCTATTCGTTCAAGTATTCACCATCACTTAACTTAAACTCTGATTTTACAGAGAGTGAACAGCAAACTAGTGGTTGTATCATCGCTTGTACACCACATTTAACACCGTTGGCTGTGAAAGCGCTCAGAAAATCAGTGAAAAAAAGTGTCTTTGGTCCATTTGGGTATACAATGCCCCGCAACTGGTCCGAACGAGCAAAAGAGGATAAATCCATGACCAAATCAGCAGAGCTTTACCAAAAAGCACAACGATCTATTCCTGGCGGTGTTAATTCTCCAGTCCGTGCTTTTAATGGTGTTGGCGGCTCGCCGATTTTTATCGACCGCGCAGATGGCCCTTTAATTTTTGATGCCGATGGCAAAGCCTATATCGATTACGTTGGTTCTTGGGGGCCAATGATTTTAGGCCATAACCACGTGGTTATCCGTGAAGCAGTGATCAGCGCAGCACAGCGCGGCCTAAGCTTCGGTGCCCCCACTGAAATGGAAATTGATATGGCAGAACTGGTCTCTGAACTGGTGCCATCGATGGAACAACTGCGCATGGTTAGTTCAGGTACTGAAGCTACTATGAGCGCGATTCGTTTAGCTCGTGGATATACTGGCCGCGATAAAATCATGAAATTCGAAGGCTGCTACCATGGCCACGCTGATAGCTTGCTGGTAAAAGCTGGTTCTGGCGCACTGACTTTGGGTCAACCAAGCTCTCCAGGTGTTCCGGCTGACTTTGCTAAGCATACCTTAACCGCAACGTTTAATGATTTAGATTCAGTCCGTGAGCTATTTGCCGCAAATAAAGGTGAAATTGCCTGTATTATCGTTGAACCTGTTGCTGGCAACATGAACTGTATTCCACCAGTTGAAGGCTTTCATGAAGGGCTACGTGAAATCTGTGATCAAGAAGGCGCACTACTGATTTTTGATGAAGTCATGACTGGTTTCCGTGTTGCTTTAGGTGGCGCCCAAGCACACTACAACATAAAACCTGATTTAACGACGCTAGGTAAAGTGATTGGCGGTGGAATGCCTGTTGGCGCATTTGGTGGACGTAAAGAAGTGATGCAATATATCGCACCGACCGGGCCTGTTTACCAAGCGGGGACGCTATCAGGAAACCCAGTGGCAATGGCAGCTGGTTATGCATGTTTATCGCTACTGAAAGAAGAAGGCAATGAAAAACGCCTAAATTCGAAAACTAAGCAGTTAGCTGATGGGTTTAAAGAATTAGCAGACAAACACGGTATTCCAATGGTGGTTAACCAAGTGGGCGGCATGTTCGGCTTCTTCTTTACCGAACAAGAACGTGTGACATGCTATGAAGAAGTAACAAAGTGCGATGTTGAACGCTTTAAACGCTTCTTCCATTTAATGCTTGAGCACGGTGTATACCTAGCGCCTTCTGCTTTTGAAGCGAGCTTTACTTCATTAGCTCATGGCACTAAAGAGATTGAAGCAACACTAGAAGCGGCTGATCGCAGCTTAGCGATTATTGCATCTGAAGCTTAAACACTATCTTTTGTGTCCCTATCGTTAGGGACACCTAGCATAAAGGCTGCACACGCAGCCTTTTTTATTGCCAATTTAGCGCAACTAACATACCAAGAACGAGCAAAGTGAGGGTAAACCAAGGCACTTTACGCCGCTGATGTGACTTTCCACTGCACCCTTTTTCATTGTTGCAACAGCCCATATTCAGAGTTCCTCATTGATAACGCGCTGATTTACAGCCATTATAAAACCAATATCTTATTTTGTGAGAATAAAACGTGCCTGAAAAAATAAAAATAACCTCCAGTCATTGGGTGCTAGTCTTTACATTACTGGCTTCTTCAATAGCGTGCTATCTACTAGTTGAGCCTTACATTAACTCCATTATGATGGCCTTTATTATTTCGTTATTGATGTTCCCTATTCACGAATGGCTTGAACGCAAAATGCCGAAACATAAAAATACTGTTTCGCTCATTTCCTGTGTGATCTTAACTTTTATTATTGTGATTCCATTGCTATTTGTTTTCGCGGCAATTGTCCAACAAGGCTCTTTATTTTCTCAAAATATGTATCAATGGGTGACTCATGGCGGCATCCAAACCGTTTTTGCTCATCCTTGGGTGGTTAAAGGGTTATCGATCGCTAACCAATACTTACCTTTTGATGAAATACAGCCACAACAGATCGCACAAAGAGTAGGACAATTTGCCACTTCATTTGGCTCGAATCTGGTCAGTATTAGTGCAAAAATCCTTGGCGATGCCACCAACTTTTTGATGGATTTCTTTTTGATGCTGTTCGTGTTGTTCTTTTTATTACGCGATCACGACAAAATCATCAATGCCATCCGGCACATACTGCCATTTTCACGCACCCAAGAAGACAAGCTACTATCTGAAATTGAGCAAGTCTCTAAATCAGCAGTAATGGGGTCATTTTTGACAGCGATAGCACAAGGTTTCGCTGGTGGTTTGGGGATGTGGCTTGCAGGTTTTCCTGGCCTATTTTGGGGAACCATGATGGGCTTTGCCTCATTCATTCCAGTCGTTGGTACAGCATTAATTTGGATTCCAGCCACCGCTTATTTATTTTTGATAGGTGATACTACTTGGGCTATTTTCCTTGCGGTTTGGAGCATTGCAATTGTCGGCTCTATCGATAACCTACTTCGCCCACTATTAATGCAAGGCAGCTCAGGTATGAATACTTTACTGATTTTCTTTTCATTGCTAGGTGGTATTCAGCTATTTGGTTTGATTGGCTTAATTTATGGTCCATTGATTTTTGCCATTACCATGGTGCTGTTCAACATCTATGAAGAAGAATTTAAAGAGTTTCTAAACCAGCAAGACAACAGCTAAATACAGCAGAAATAACTTCAAGCAAGGGGGCGATTATGCGAAAATCGCCCCCTATTTTTTAGCGTAGAGTTCCCCATGTTAACTTACACCGCACCGAGTCAAATTGCCCAACGTCAACTCGCTTATTTCGCCGATAAGCATGTTTTAGTTGCCGGAGAGGTTGAAGACCTATTTCCGGTTGAATTAACTCATCATTGCCGTTCAGTTTCGGTGTTCACTACCCATTATGGTTACTATCGCCAGTTAAACGCTCATAGCCAGATACAACGATATTTTGGCGCTCAATTTGTAGCAGAAACCAACGCTGATCTGATTTTACTTTACTGGCCTAAAGCTAAGTTAGAAGCGGAGTATCTGCTTGCAATGTTACTTGCTAAATTGGGTAAAAATACCGAGATCGTGGTTGTTGGTGAAAATCGCTCTGGTGTAAAGAGCATCGAAAAAATGTTCCAACCCTACGGCATAGTAAAAAAGTATGACTCTGCGCGTCGTTGTTCTTTTTATTGGGGGCAATGTATCGAACAACCAGCCACCTTTGACATCAATGACTGGTTCAAAACCTATCAAGTTCAATATCAACAACATTCATTGATTGTCAAAAGCCTACCGGGTGTATTCAGCCATGGTGAGTTTGATCTCGGTAGCCAGTTATTGCTCGACACACTACCGAACCTCAGAGGTAAAGTGCTCGATTTCGGTTGTGGTGCTGGTGTACTCGGTACAGTCATGGCAACACTCAATAGCGATATTGAACTGGAAATGTGTGATATTAGCGCGCTGGCTATTGAATCAAGCAAAGCAACTTTAGCCGCTAATGGTTTAAGCGGAAAAGTATTTGCCTCAGATGTCTACTCTGACACAAACAGCAACTACCAGTTCATCGTCAGCAACCCACCATTCCACTCAGGTTTAGAGACTAGCTATAGCGCCACAGAAACTTTACTCGCGGATGCACCTAGCCATCAAACATCAAATGGTGAATTATTTATCGTCGCCAATAGTTTTCTAAAATATGCTCCCATTATCAATCACGCCTATGGTAATTGTGAGACGATAAATAAGACCAATAAATTTGTCATTTATCATGCTAAGAAGTCTTAAAACATTTCACCTTAGCAGTTAAATCCACCTAACCACGACATTGGCGCATACCGTTATAGCTAATTTTGCGTTGATGACAACACTTTCAATAGGACTTACTTGTCAAAGTAAAAAAACTTGTTAATTTCGTTGCTTTAAGTTTTCTTTGTTTTTCATTTGCTTTAACTGGAAACAGTTAAAGCCTCACAGAAAGTAACGCTTTTTTCTATGTTTAGGTTCTCTCGTAAGCAAAAATTTAAACGCCTGCAAAATACATTGATGCTGGCTTTTCTTGTACTAAGTATCACCCCTTTGACGGTGATGGCCATCTTTTTTCTCCAATCACACAGTCAAGACCTGCAAGAACAAAGCACCTCTCACTTACTTTCCGTTCGTGATAATAAGCAGCAGCAATTATTCGACTACTTCGCGGCCAAAGAATCGGAAGTGATGGGCTTTGTTCGCTCAGAACTTGCCTATGCCAGTGGTGGGCGATTTTACGGTTTAGTTAATGCATTTCAAAGACTTGGACCTGACATCAAACAAGCACGAGAACATGCACAGCAGCGCTACATCCCAGGTTCTGGCGATCAAATAAAAACGTCAATTTTGCCTCAATCAAGTAGTTATGTGGGCAGTGAAAGATATCGTTTGTTGCATAAACGATATCACTGGGCTTATTTAGAATTACTAAAACGATCGGATTTTGATGATATTTTATTAGTCGACATTGCTGGTGATGTGGTTTATTCAGTCTATAAACATGATAACTACGGAACGAACCTACTCACCGGAAAATATAAAGACTCCAATATAGGAAAAACTTTCCGCCGTTTGACACAGGAAGTCAACGAGCATCATAAAAGTAATGGTGAATATACTCCGGTCATCGTTTCAGATTTTTCACCACAAGATGGTAAGCAAATCGCGTGGCTAGGAGCACCTATCATTCAACAAGGTTATCTGCACAGTTATGCCATGTTCCGTTTGCCAAATAATGGCATTACAAAACTGGTGGCAGATACCAACAAAACCTCACAAATAAGAACCTTACTGGTTGGTCAAGATCATCTATCCCGCACCTTGGAATATGAGCAAGTAGAAATCGACAAAAGCCAAAAGGTCATTAACCAAGCGCTCTCAGGAATCAGTTCAGTTGGCACCTACACCAATACCTTGGATGAAAAAACCATCGCGGCCTACACTCCGATTATCACCACTGGCCTGCAGTGGGCTTTAGTCGTTGAACTTCCAGAGAAAGAAGCTTACGCACGAGTCCACCAGCTAGAAAAACTGTTTATTTTTGCCATGCTGACAGCCATTATTTTAGTGGTCATCGCCTCTCACTACTTATCCAACTTCATTACGTCTCCACTATTGAAGCTGACATGGGCAGCCGAAAAAGTATCCGCAGGTGATCTGGATGAAAACGTCATCAATACTGAACGCAAAGATGAGATCGGCCGTTTGGCGGTTAGCTTTGAACGCATGCAACGTTCTATTCGTGAAAAAATGCAGTTGATCAAATCGCAAAACAAAGAACTTGAAAGTAATATCCAACTGATCCGCAAACAAAATGAAGAACTACACTTAGCCAATAAATTAAAAGATGAATTTCTCGCGACCACCTCACACGAATTAAGAACACCTTTGCACGGTATGGTGGGGATTGCAGAAGCCTTAGTCTCTGGGGCCAATGGCCCGATTACGGCTGATCATCGTTACCAATTAGGCATTATCATCAGCAGTGGACAACGCTTAGCAAACTTAGTTGATGACCTATTGGACTACCATAAAATGCGTTATGGCAGTTTGGATATCAACCGCTGTGCTGTTGATCTCTCTAGCGCAACCCGTTTAGTGTTAGAGCTTTCAAGCCACCTACTGGGTAAAAAACCAATACGCATTATTAACCAAGTCCCTGATGAATGTGTTTGGGTTTCAGCCGATCCACAAAGACTCGAGCAGGTACTCTATAACTTAATCGGTAATGCGATTAAATATACGACTGAAGGTAAAATTGTTATTTCAGCCAATGTCGTCGATGACAAGATTCGTGTGCAAGTCGTCGATACTGGGCAAGGAATTCCAGCAGAACAGCTTGAGCATATTTTTGAACCTCTTATTCAAGCAGGACAAGATGCAAGTCGCTACCGTCAAGGTGCTGGACTTGGGCTTTCGATTAGCCGTCAACTGATTGAACTGATGCACGGTACGCTGTATGTCAGCAGCCAGCCTATGGTAGGTACTACCTTTAGCTTTACCCTACCGATAGCCTCAGACCAAGAGATCCAATTTGCCAGTCATATAGAGCCGCGCCACTTCCAAGCACCTGAAATTGCAGAAATAGAGCAGCCAGAAGCGAGCACTCTCCCTGATAATAATTCTGGTCCACTGCTTCTAGTCGCTGATGATGAACCCGTCAATTTACGAGTGTTAGACAGTTTCTTACGCTTAGAGGGCTATCAAGTCCGCACAGTAAAAGATGGCAATGAAGTATTGGCGGCCGTTGAACAACAAAAACCAGAACTGTTGCTACTCGATATCATGATGCCAGGTCTTAGCGGTTATCAAGTTTGTGAAAAACTCAGAGAACAGTACGACCACGCTGAGCTGCCTATCATTATGCTTACCGCATTAAATCAGACTGATGATCGTGTTCGTGGCTTTGATGCTGGTGCTAATGATTACCTATCAAAACCATTTAATAAACATGAATTAGCAGCTCGTATCGTGGCTCATCTATCTGCTAGTAAGGCAGAGCAGCGCCGCATCGAAAACAAACAACTACAGCAAGAACTTAAACATCGGGCCATGGTCGAAGCCAGCTTACTAGAAACACAAGGGCGCCTTCTTGAACAACTAGAGTCAGCACCAGAGGCAATTATCTGCATTCGAGATGACCATAAAGTACGTTTTGCTAATGAGGCCGCCGCTAGGTTATTCAGGCGCAGCCAGGAGCAGTTAAAACGCTCTAATGCAGATGAATTGATCGCACCAAAATACTTAGTTGTCGATCAAGAACACTATTGCGGCAATATCGATATTTACGTCGATGATACTCGTCAGCATATGTCAGCCGATATTCTACGATTACCAGAAGGCTCTGGGCTGCAAGCTATGTATATTTTTAATGTTGGGGGAAACATTAACGCCGCTCGCATTAATAATCTGGAAACCGCCATCGAAGCACTCTCGAGTTATGCTTTTGAAGGTGATAGAGAGAAACTTCAACAATTAAAAGAGCTCGGTGGGGAGTTTACCCGTATTGCTGACAAGGTATCGGGAGATAACCAATCAAAGCAAGATCTGATGCGTGAAGTCCTCGTAGAGGCCATGACTTGTGCTTTAGATTACTGGGAGAGAGTGACTAGCCAAAGCAAGTTTACCTTCGCCGAACAAAGTGGCTTGTGGCGGGTGTATCTTGATAGAAGCACTCTGCAGACAAGGACATTAGATAAATACTTGCGAATAGAGACACTACCAAAAACCCCTCGTTGGCGGACAGTTCTAAACTCTTTAGATTACATTTTAGAGCACTGCCAAGAGCAAGGACCGGAACGGGCTCATATCGAAACTCAGCGTGACAAACTACAAAAGCTGCTGACTAGCTAATGCTATATTGTCTACACAAACCCGCCTAGTGCGGGTTTTTTATTACCGCTAGCCAAGGCATCAGCGATGGCCACATAATCTCTCTTATACCAATCACAGTAAATGAGTGATCAGAAATAGCGCAGGAAAAAGACTTGAGAACAAGGCAGGATTTTTCGATAAGTAGTTATTCTACAATCAAAAATTCTAACGCAGTTATCGAGTATTTTAACCAGCTAGGATGAACAGTTATTTACTACGATTGGTATTACCTATCTCCAAAACGCTTTTCTAGTGTCTGATGTTGTTTAGTGGCTTAAAATTTTAACCGAGTATTGGCAGGCAAAAACCTTGCTTTACAAAAGAAAAAAAGAGGTGAAAACAACATAAAGATTCCCGTTAAAGAGTCAGAGGATTCTCATTCAACAGTGAAAAATCACCAATAGTATTGAGTAAAGATAGAGATTGCGAACCGAATCACAACAATTCGGCAGATTTAATTTAGGTACGCAAATTAACGAAAAATCGAAGGCGTGAGCAAGATCTCCACTTACAAGAAAATCAAAAAAAACCTTTTAAATAAAGGCTAAAATGCGTAGTGAACACTTACATAAAGTGGAATACTTATAGTTATTCGAGAGGTTGATCACTGTCGATAAATTGAACAACATTGAGAGAAAATCGATAATATTGACGTTTATGACGTCAAAGTGTCATGTTTTGACGTTTTTAACGGGAATTGGAATTGATAATTTTCTCTGCAAGGTGTCTTCTTACTCCTACCAAAGGTCTACAGGCCACTCAAGTTGACTCACTCCTCCGGTTTGTTAACAGATAATGAGGTAGGCCTTGGAGAGTGTTTATCAATTGATAACATTCAAATCCATTAGTGAAATGAAAGCAAATAGTAAGGAAAAGCTATGCTTGCCAATATAAAAAAAACAGCACTAGCCGCAGCAGTAATCGCCGCTGCAGCAACGAGTGTTTCAGCTCCAGCAGCAGCACGTAGTGAGCTAACTATCGTACCGGATTTCTACCCTACAATGGTGCGCAACTTTAACCCGTACCTAGCAACAAACCTACGTACTACAACTGACTTCATCTACGAACCTCTTGTAGTATTTAATGAAATGCACGGTAATACTCCGGTAATGCGTCTTGCTGAAGGCTTTAAAATGTCTGATGACTTGATGAGCGTTACATTTGATATCCGTAAAGGTGTTAAATGGTCTGACGGCCAAGCATTTACAGCTGATGACGTTGTGTTCTCTTATGCCCTTTTACAAGGCAAGCCAGAACTTGACCAACGTGGTATCAATAAATGGGTAACTAGCGTTGAGAAATTAAACGAGTACCAAGTTCGTTTCCGCCTAACAGAAGCAAACTCTAACGTACCTTATGAGATCTCTCTGGTTCCTATCGTTGCTGAGCACGTATGGAAAGATGTGAAAGATCCAACAACCTTTACCAATGAAAACCCTGTAGGTACTGGTCCATTTACCGAGATAGACACATTCACTCCTCAGCTTTACATCCAATGTCGTAACCCGAATTACTGGGATGCAGCAAGCCTTGAGGTAGACTGTCTACGTGTTCCTCAAATTGCAAACAATGACCAACTTCTAGGTAAGATCGTAAACTCTGAGCTTGATTGGACATCATCATTCGTTCCAGATATCGATCGTACTTATGCAGCAGCAAGTCCAAATCACCATTACTGGTACCCTGCAGCGGGCACTCAAGCATTTATGATTAACTTCAAGAATCCAGATGCAGCGAAAAATGAAGCGTTAACAAACGTAGACTTCCGCCGCGCATTCTCTATGGCTCTTGATCGTCAAACCATTATCGATATCGCATTTTACGGTGGCGGTACTGTCAATGACTTCGCATCAGGCTTAGGTTACGCATTTGAAGCTTGGTCAGATGAAAGTATTCATAATAAATACAAAGGCTTCAACACATACGATGTAGAAGGTGCCAAGAAACTACTAGCTAAAGCTGGCTTCAAAGACGTAAACAACGATGGTTTTGTTGATACACCATCAGGCAAGTCTTTTGAGCTACTAGTTCAGTCTCCAAACGGTTGGACTGACTTTAACAACACCGTACAGCTAGCTGTAGAGCAACTTGGTGAAGTTGGCATTAAAGCACGTGCGCGTACACCAGAATTCGCAGTATACAACCAAGCCATGCTTGAAGGTACTTACGATGTCGCGTACACCAACTACTTCCACGGTGCCGATCCACATCTATACTGGAACAGTGCTTACAACTCAGCACTGCAAGGTGGTGACGGTATGCCTCGTTTCGCGATGCACTTCTTCAAAAATGAGAAGCTAGATAACTTACTTGATAGCTTCTACAAAACAGCCGATAAGAACGAGCAGCTAGAAATCGCTCATGGTATTCAGCAAATCATCGCTGAAAATCAAGTAACGGTTCCTGTAATGTCTGGTGCATATATGTACCAGTACAATACAACTCGCTTCACTGGTTGGTGGAACGAAGAAAATCCAAAAGGCCGTCCAAACATTTGGGCTGGTATCCCAGAGCGTCTATTGCATGTACTGGACCTAAAACCAGTTAAATAAGTAGAAGTTCAATCCTTGCGGCGTACCTTGTACGCCGCTGATAAAAATCCCCTTCAATACCTATTAAAAGTATAGCGCTCGTCGTTAGGGGATTTATCGCTCTAAATTTCGCTAGGAGCGACCTGAAACCAGATACAGGATAAAACTGGGTGAGTAAGGTGTGAGTTATGGGTTATTTTTTAAGACGTTTGTCGTTCTATTTTATCGCGTTGCTAGTCGCAGCAACTTTAAACTTTATTATTCCGCGAGCGATGCCAGGTGATCCAGTTACCATGATGTTCGCGAATGCAACAACACAAGTAACACCAGAGCGAATTGCAGCCATGAAACAGCTTCTTGGCTTCGTTGATGGTGGATATTTAGTTCAATATGTAACCTACATAAAAAGCATTTTAAGCTGGGAGCTAGGTACATCGATTAAATTTTACCCTTTGAGTGTTAATGAGTTACTTGGTAGTGCTTTTGGTTGGTCACTATTTCTAGCTGGCACGGCGGTAGTTATCTCTTTCTCCATCGGTTCCATTTTAGGTATTTTCGCTGCATGGAAGCGTGGTAGTCGCTATGACACTTTCGTTACCCCAGGCATGTTAGTTATTCAGGCGGTTCCACAGGTCGTTATCGCGATGATCGCCATGTTTACCTTTGCTATTGGCTTACAGTGGTTCCCTACAGGCTACGCCTATACTGCAGGAGTAACGCCAGATTGGACCAGTTGGACATTCATTAAAGATGTGGCTTACCACGCTTTCCTTCCTCTGGTTTGTGCTTCGTTAGTCCAAATCGGTGGGTTCTTGGTCAACATGCGTAACAACATGATTAACTTGTTGGCAGAAGACTACATCACTATGGCAAAAGGTAAGGGCTTAAGCGAAAACCGCGTAGTCTTTAACTACGCTGCACGTAATGCTCTATTACCAAGTGTAACGGCACTGTCGATGTCTCTTGGTATGGCGATTGGTGGCCAGCTCATCATCGAAATTATCTTTAACTACCCAGGTCTTGGTACGGTTCTCTTTAACGCTATCAACGCTCGTGACTACCAAGTACTGCAAGGCCAATTGTTAATTATGACTCTGTTTATGCTGTTCTTTAACCTACTAGCAGACATGCTGTACGTCGTTCTTGACCCTCGCCTACGTAAGGGAGGTAAATAATCATGAAAGATCTTATTAAACTTGTTCGTGGTAATACCGTTGCCATGGTTGGCGTGGTGATTCTCAGTGCATTCTTATTTATCGCTTTAGCAGCACCGCTTATCACAAGCCACGCTCCAGATAAACGCACGGGTAATCCACATGAATATCCATCATTTGTCGTAAAAGCAGCCAAAGCTGATCCAAATGGTTGGGTCGCTGAAAACCTAGCAACAGACCGCCGTACGCTGTTAATGTCAAAAAAAGCTGATCACGTACTTGGTACATCACGTATGGGCCGTGACATCTGGTCACAAGTTGTTTATGGCGCACGCGTTTCCCTAGCGGTTGGTTTTGGTGCCGGTATTACCGTCTGTTTCTTAGCAACCGTAATCGGTGTTTCTGCTGGCTACTTTGGCGGAAAGATCGATGATTTTTTAACCGCAGCGATGAATATCATGCTGGTTATTCCTCAGTACCCACTTTTATTTGTGGTCGCCGCCTTCATTGGGGAGGCCGGGCCATTGACCATCGCGCTAATCATCGGTTGCACCTCCTGGGCATGGGGCGCACGTGTTGTTCGATCGCAAACACTCGCATTACGTGAGAAAGAGTTTGTCAAAGCAGCTGAAGTGCTCGGTGAATCCTCCTGGCGCATCATTTTCATTGAAATTTTGCCAAACCTTATCTCTATCGTTGGCGCAAGTTTCATTGGTTCAGTGATGTACGCCATCATGATGGAAGCAACCATTTCATTCCTTGGTCTAGGCGATCCCAACACCATCAGTTGGGGCATCATGCTGTACAACGTACAAACCTCATCTTCAATGCTGATTGGCGCTTGGTGGGAACTGCTCGCTCCATGTATTGCTTTGACGCTTCTAGTTACAGGGCTTGCACTGCTTAACTTTGCCGTCGATGAAATTGCGAACCCTCAGTTACGTTCACACAAAGGCATGAAACGTTGGAAAAAACTGGCAGCTCAAGACAAAAAAGAGCGCAAGCCTGAAGAACAACTACCACCACAAAACAATGCACTTTGGAGCGGAGATAAATAATTATGACATCACCACTTATTTCAATCCGTAACCTATGCGTAGACTACATTACTGACGCGGGCGATGTCCGCGCTTGTAATAATGTCAGCTTCGATATTGCACCAGGCGAGGTTTTTGGCTTAGCGGGAGAGTCTGGCTGTGGTAAATCAACCGTTGCATTCTCTTTAATGCGTCTGCATAAGCCGCCCGCATTTATTACTGGTGGCGAAGTGATCTTCAATGGCGAAGACATCATCCAATACAGTGATGAACGCATGCAATCATTTCGTTGGAGCCAGATGTCGATGGTATTCCAAAGTGCAATGAACGCATTAAACCCAGTATTGACCATGGAAGAACAGTTCTGTGATGTGATTATGCGTCACACCAACATGACACGTGAACAAGCGAAACGCCGTGCTGAAGGGTTGTTGGAAATCGTTGATATTCACCCTAGCCGCTTGAACGATTACCCACACCAGTTCTCTGGTGGCATGCGCCAACGCTTGGTCATCGCGATTGCGCTCGCACTCAACCCTAAAATGATCATTATGGATGAGCCGACCACTGCACTAGATGTCGTGGTTCAACGTGAAATTTTGCAAAAAATCTACGCTCTGAAAGAAGAGTTTGGATTCTCAATTTTGTTTATCACTCATGACTTGTCTTTGATGGTCGAGTTCTCAGACCGCATTGGCATCATGTATTCAGGCGAATTAATTGAGGTTGCACCTTCTAAGCAAATTTTGCAAAGCCCTTACCACCCTTACACAAAAGGGTTGGGAAGCTCTTTCCCTCCATTAACTGGCCCAAAAACAAAGCTAACTGGTATTCCTGGCAATCCACTTAACTTGCTAGATATTCCTCATGGTTGTCGCTTTCAGGCTCGCTGTGATCGCGTCCATGAAGCGTGTACAAAAATACCAACGGCTTTGCGCCAAATAGAGCCTAGTCGCTTCTCCAATTGCCACCTTTACGGTGAACCAATTGCTCAAATGAAGCTGTAGAACAAGTGCTGTATTAAAAGAATTTCTGGAGACAATTATGAGCAAAGAGCTTGGTCAATTACTGGTAGAAGGTAAAAATCTGATTAAGGATTTTCCACTCAACAGTAACGCCCTTAAACAACCGATGATGCGAGCCATTAACGACGTATCATTCAAAATGTATAAAAGTCGTGGTTTATCTGTCGTAGGTGAGTCTGGTTCAGGCAAGTCAACTACCGCCAAAATGATAGCTAAAATGTACGCTCCAACCGATGGCATCATCGAGTACAAAGGCCGCAACATTCAAGAAATAACATCACGTAGCGATCTAATGCACTACCGTGAAGGTGTACAAATGGTATGGCAAGACCCATTTGGCTCTTTAAACCCAACGCATACGATTTTCCATCATATTGCGCGTCCACTGTTGATCCACAAAAAAGTGACGTCTGGCAATAAGAAGGAACTGGAAGAACGAGTTCACGATCTTCTCGAACAAGTTGGGCTGATCCCGCCAAAAGAGACGGCAGCTAAATACCCGCACCAACTTTCTGGTGGCCAGCGTCAACGCGTTAACTTAGCACGTAATATTGCGGTGGGGGCTGAAGTTGTACTTGCTGATGAACCAACGTCAATGCTAGATGTATCAATTCGTGCCGGTGTTTTAAACCTGATGGAAGAGATGAAGTTTGAAAAACAAATGTCACTTCTATACATCACCCACGATATCGCGACCGCACGTTATATTGCCGAAGATCTTGCTGTAATGTACGTAGGCCACATGGTTGAATGGGGAGACACCGAAGAGATCATCCACGATCCTCAACACCCATATACTCAACTCTTGGTTTCAGCCGTTCCAGATCCAAGCAAGTCGATCCACGAGCCATTAAAAGGCAACAAAGGTGAAATACCGCTATGGACGCCAGACTCTGTCGGGTGCCCATTTGCAGGTCGTTGTACTCATGCCACTGCAAAATGTCGTGAACAATTACCTGCTGTTACTCAACTGTCTGATAACCACTTTGTTCGTTGTTATCTCTATGAGCAGTAAGTAATCACCAACTAAAACAATAACTATTTAACTCAATCAACCATCAAGCACTTGAAGTTGCAGCACAACAACCACGCTAGCCAAGCCGCAACTTCAAGCTTGATGGGAAGATACCAAAACAGACGGTACGTTGACGACAACACATTGATTGACCTGGAGAGACTGAATGCAATTACTCACTAACCATATTGGCTATGAATCTCAAGGCCCTAAACAAGCCATTTTGACAACCAGCAGTAAGCGTTTGTCTTCGTATATGGCTTTATTGGTTTGTGCAGATAAACACCAAACGGTCACAACTTTAGAGATCAAAGCACAAGGTTGTGTCGCCAATTGGCATGTGGGTAACTTTTACACTATCGATTTCTCTGAATTTACCACTCAAGGAAGATACTATTTACGTTTCGAAAATACTCGCTCCGAGACTTTCGAAATAGGCACAGCAGTGCTAATGCAGAAAACTTTTTCTGATGTGCTGCACTATTTCAAGTCTCAACGTTGTGGCGGTCTTTTCGATAAGCAAGATAAGCGCGTACCACTGCTAGGTACATCAACCACTGCCGATGTACATGGTGGGTGGTACGACGCTTCTGGTGACGTTAGCAAATATTTAAGTCACCTTTCTTATGCTAACTATTTAAATCCTCAGCAAACCCCAATGGTGGTTTGGAATATGTTAAAAGGGTTAGCAATTTTAGAGCATCACTCGGATTTTGCTGCGTTTTCACGTACTCGCCTTAAGGAAGAGGCCTTATTTGGCGCGGATTTTCTTGTTCGCATGCAAAATTCCGAGGGATTTTTTTATTCAACAGTCTTTGACAAATGGAGCAAAGACATCAAACAACGCGAGATTTGTGCCTATAGCCATCAACAAGGCGACAAGTCTGATGACTACCAAGCGGCTTTTCGCCAAGGTGGTGGCATATCAATTGCAGCTCTCGCCGCTGCGGCTCGATTAGATGTATACGGCGATTTTACCTCCGAGCACTACCTTGCAGCAGCCGAACATGGTTATTGGCACCTCAAAGAGTACAACACTCGTTATGTTAATGATGGCCAAGAAAATATTATAGATGAGTATTGTGCTCTATTAGCGAGTGTTGAGCTCTATCGCTCAACTCGCCAAGAGCGTTATTTGCAAGAAAGCCGTCTATGGGCTGAAAGATTATCAGCTCGCCAAATGAGTGATGACGAAATCTCTCACTACTGGTCAGCCAATCACGATGGTAGCCGGCCTTATTATCACGCAGCCGAAGCGGGCTTACCTGTTATTGCACTGTGTGAATATCTAACGATTGAGCACCAAGACGATAAAAAATCAGCCATCATTTCTGTCGTAGAAAATGCCTGTCATTTTGAGCTGAATATAACCCAACAAGTCACCAACCCATTTGGCTACCCTCGTCAGTATGTAAAGTCAGTCAACGGCGAAAAACGAACGGCATTTTTTGTCGCTCACGACAATGAATCAGGCTACTGGTGGCAAGGCGAAAATGCACGTTTAGGCTCGCTGGCAACATTAGCCTACAGTGTGAAACCTCATGTATCCCCACAGCTGCACCAGCAATTGCTCACTTTTGCGCAGAATACTTTGAACTGGATTGTTGGCCTTAACCCATACAACATGTGCATGCTTGATGGACATGGTCATAACAACCCAGACTACCTGCCACAGTTAGGCTTTTTCAATGCCAAAGGTGGAGTTTGTAATGGCATTACTGGTGGCTTCGACGATGAAGAAGACATCGCCTTTAATCCACCAGCACAAAAAGATGACATGTTACAAAACTGGCGCTGGGGGGAACAATGGATCCCTCATGGAGCTTGGTATTTATTAGCCATTATCCAGCAGTTTGATCATTTCTCTTCTTTAAAAGGAGAGCAATAACATGACCTATTTTTACGTTGGTATTGATGGTGGCGGTACCTCTTGTAGAGCGCGGATCCGAGATGAACAAGGCGTGCTGATTGGGGAAGCAAAAAGTGGCAGTGCCAATATTTTACTGGGCGTTGAGATCGCCATGGCGTCCATTATCGAGGCAATTACGCAAGCCGCTCATCAAGGTGGTTTATCATCAGCGCATTTTCCCCAAATGCATCTTGGCCTTGCTTTAGCTGGCGCAGAACAAAAATCAGCTTGGCATGACTTTATGCAGCAAGCACATCCTTTCGCATCATTGACGTTAAACACCGATGCTTATGGAGCCTGTATTGGCGCTCACCATGGTGATGATGGTGCAATCATGATTGCAGGAACTGGTTCGTGCGGCATCTTACTTAAAAACGGTCAACAATATGTGGTTGGTGGACGAGAGTTTCCAATTTCCGACCAAGGTGGTGGGGCCGTCATGGGGCTACGCTTGATTCAAAAAGTATTGTTAATTCAAGATGGTATTGGAGAGCATTGCGAATTAAGTCGACACGTTATGCAGCACTTCAATAATGATATCGACCACATTGTTACTTGGTCAAAAAGTGCCTTACCACGCGATTATGCTCAATTTTCACCAGTAATTTTCGCTCTCGCTCACCAAGGGGATTACCTAGCGATTGAGATGCTAAAACACACCGCTTCAGATATTGAAATGTTGCTAATCGCTTTGAATAACAAGGGAGCTCATCGCATTTGCCTAATGGGCAGCATTGCCGAGCGCATTGTTTGTTGGTTATCCCCGCCAGTACAACAATGGATTGTTCAACCTCAATTCGACGCTATCGAAGGCGCGATTATGTTTGCCGGCAAAGCCGAGCATAATTTGTATTAAGGAATACTTATGAGCTATCGAATTGACTTCGCGGTTCTCTCTGAACAAAAACAATTTTGCCGTTTTGGGTTAACTTTTCACAATTTAAGTGATCAAGATTTAAACGACTGGTCACTGCATTTTGTGATAGATCGCTTTATCCAACCCGACAGTGTGACACACGGTGAAGTCACTCAAGTAGGTAGTTTTTGCTCACTTGAACCAGATAGTAAATGCTTACCTGCAAATTCAAATTTTTACTGTGAATTCAGCATAAAAACTGCACCGTTCCATTACTACACCGACGGTGTCAAACACGCATTTGTTCGAACCAATGAATTAGGAATTCAAGTTCAACACGATGTGACCGTTACACCGATTGCACTAGCCTCACCTTATCGTGAACGTAGCATCGTAGCGGAAACTGACACCGCAGCAATGTGCCTAATTCCCAAACCGAACAAAGTTGAAACATTTGATGGGCATTTTACCCTGACAGCATCAAGTCAAATCACATTACAATCATCGTGTGCTGAAATGGCAGCAACCTGGCTACAGCAAGAGCTTAACTCTCTCTTTGATTGGCAAGTGAAACCCATTGGCAGTGCTGATATTGTCTTAAGAACCAACCCGACCTTCGACGAAGGCACATATTATCTGCTTGTCGACCGAAGCGGCGTGCGCTTAGAAGCCAGTGGACACATTGGTTTCATTCATGCTTGTGCGACCTTGTTACAGCTTATCCAGCAACAAGATACAGCACTGATTATTCCTTACGTTAAAATTAGCGATGCCCCTCGTTTTAAATATCGCGGCATGATGCTTGACTGCGCCCGTCATTTTCATGGGGTTGATCGCGTCAAACGCTTAATCAATCAACTTGCCCACTATAAATTCAACACCTTCCATTGGCATTTGACCGATGATGAAGGCTGGCGTATCGAGATTAAAGCCTTCCCTGAATTAACCACTATCGGTGCTTGGCGCGGAACCGGTGAGGTTCTTGAACCACAATACAGTTTGCTCACTCAGCGTCACGGTGGTTTTTATACCCAGCAAGAGATCAAACACGTCATTGACTATGCCAATCAACGTGGAATCACCATCATTCCAGAAATAGATATTCCAGGACACAGCCGCGCGGCAATTAAATCGCTACCGCACCTATTGGTGGATGATGAAGACCAATCTCAATATCGCAGTATTCAATACTACAACGACAACGTGCTCTCCCCTGCACTTCCTGGAACCTACCAATTTTTAGATGCCGTGTTGGAAGAAGTAGCAGCGCTGTTTCCTTCTCAGTTTATCCATATTGGTGCCGATGAAGTCCCTGATGGTGTATGGGTTAACAGCTCAAAATGCCAGCAATTGATGGCGGAAAACCACTATACCGACGCCAAAGAATTGCAAGGCCACCTACTGCGTTACGCCGAACAAAAACTTCGTGCATTAGGTAAACGCATGGTCGGTTGGGAAGAAGCGCAACACGGTAATAAAGTCAGTAAAGATACGGTTATTTATTCCTGGTTATCGGAAGAAGCGGCACTGAACTGCGCCAAACAAGGCTTCGATGTGATCTTACAACCGGGTCAATATACCTATTTAGATATCGCTCAAGACTATGCACCGGAAGAACCTGGCGTTGATTGGGCTGGCGTTACCCCTTTAGAAAAAGCGTATCGCTACGAGCCTTTGGCTGAAGTGCCTGATGACGATCCACTTCGTAAACGTATTCTCGGTATTCAATGCGCACTTTGGTGCGAACTGGTCAATAACCAACAGCGTATGGACTACATGATATTCCCACGCTTAACCGCACTCGCTGAAGCAGGATGGACTCAAAAATCCCATCGTGATTGGCAAGACTATCTATCACGGCTGAAAGGTCACCTTCCCTTGTTAGACAAACAAGAAATAGGCTACCGATCACCTTGGAAATAACATGAAGCAGGGAGAGTTCACTTCTCTCCACCGTTTTCACTAGCATTAATTTTCGCTGCACAATACGCAGTGTGTTTAAAAGGAAAGAACAATGAAATACGGCTATTTCGATAACGACAATCGTGAATATGTCATTACACGCCCAGACGTACCGGCACCTTGGACAAACTACCTAGGAACAGAAAAATTCTGTACGGTCATTTCCCATAATGCTGGCGGTTACTCATTCTATAACTCGCCAGAGTATAACCGTGTGACTAAATTCCGCCCTAACGCATCGTTTGATCGTCCAGGGCACTATGTGTATCTGCGTGATGATGCAACTGGTGATTACTGGTCCATTTCATGGCAACCGGTAGCAAAAAGCCTAGACGAAGCAAACTACGAAGTTCGCCACGGTCTTTCTTATTCAAAATTTAAGTGTGAATACAATGGTATTAGCGCCAGCAAAACCTTGTTTATACCAAAAGGGGAAGATGCAGAAATTTGGGATGTCGTGATCAAAAACGATTCTGATCAACCTCGAACAATCAGCGCCTTTTCATTCGTTGAATTCTCATTTAGCCATATTCAATCTGACAACCAAAATCACCAAATGTCACTGTACTCGGCTGGTACAGCTTACGATGCGGGTGTTATTGAATACGACCTTTACTACAACACCAATGATTTTGAAGGTTTCTACTACTTAGCTTCAACATTTGATCCTGATTCATATGACGGCCAACGCGACAGCTTCTTAGGGCTATACCGTGACGAAGCGAACCCAATTGCAGTTGAAAAAGGTCGCTGTTCAAACAGCGCGCAAACTTGCTACAACCATTGTGGTTCTTTACATAAGCAATTTGTTATTCAACCGGGCGAAGAAGTTCGTTTTGCTTACATTCTCGGTATCGGCAAAGGGAATGGCGCTCGTCTACGTGAAAAATATCAAGATATTGCCAACGTTGATGCCGCTTTTGCTGATATCAAAGCGCACTGGGATGAACGCTGCAATAAATTCCAAGTGAAATCACCTAACCAAGGGTTGGATACAATGATCAACACTTGGACACTCTATCAAGCCGAAACATGTGTAGTTTGGTCGCGTTTTGCTTCATTTATTGAAGTCGGTGGGCGTACAGGTCTTGGCTACCGTGATACCGCGCAAGACGCTATTTCTGTGCCTCATGCGAACCCGAAAATGACACGTAAACGTCTGGTTGATTTACTACGAGGCCAAGTGAAAGCCGGTTACGGTTTACACCTCTTTGATCCTGACTGGTTTGATCCAGAAAAAGCTGACGTTAAACCATCTAAGTCACCAACTGTGGTGCCAACGCCAAGTGATGAAGACAAGATCCACGGCATCGAAGATACCTGCTCTGATGACCACTTATGGATAGTACCTACCATTTGCAAATACGTGATGGAAACAGGTGAAACCAGCTTTTTTGATGAAGAGATCCCATACGCTGACGGTGGCAATGCAACCGTTTACGAGCACATGAAAGCGGCATTAGATTTCTCTGCAGAATACGTCGGACAAACCGGCATCTGTAAAGGTCTACGCGCTGACTGGAACGACTGCCTAAATTTAGGCGGTGGTGAGTCATCAATGGTATCTTTCCTTCATTTCTGGGCACTACAAGAGTTTATCGACCTTGCCAAGTTCCGTAAAAATGAGGCTGATGTAGCGAAATATACAGAAATGGCAGCCAACGTACGCGAAGCTTGTGAAACTCACCTGTGGGACGATGAAGGTGGTTGGTATATTCGAGGCCTCACCAAAAATGGCGACAAAATTGGTACAGCCCAACAAACTGAAGGTCGAGTTCACCTTGAATCCAATACGCTAGCGGTACTTTCTGGTGCCGTATCGCAAGAGCGTGGTGAGAAAGCGATGGATGCGGTTGATGAAAACCTATTCTGTGAATATGGTCTGCACCTGAATGCGCCTTCTTTCTCAACACCAAACGACGACATTGGATTTGTGACTCGTGTATATCAAGGGGTAAAAGAGAACGGTGCTATCTTCTCACATCCAAACCCTTGGGCATGGGTGGCTGAAGCTAAATTAGGCCGTGGTGATCGTGCAATGAAATTCTATGACGCACTAAACCCGTATAACCAAAATGACATTATCGAAAAGCGCATTGCTGAACCGTATTCTTACGTGCAGTTCATCATGGGACGCGATCATCAAGATCATGGTCGCGCCAACCACCCATGGCTAACCGGCACTTCTGGCTGGGCATATTTCGCGGTGACAAACTTTATTCTCGGTGTTCGTACTGGGTTTGAAGGGCTGACGGTAGATCCTTGTATTCCAACGAATTGGCCAGGTTTTGAAGTGACTCGTCAATGGCGTGGTGCGACTTACAACATCAAAGTTGAAAACCCTAGTTCGGTAAGCAAAGGCGTGAAATCTATCACGGTGAACGGCAAAGTCATTGAAGGCGTTATTCCAGTACTTGAAGCTGGTAGTGTCAATGACGTAGTCGTAGTGCTTGGTTAAGGTCAACAGACAACTCGATCCCCAAAGCACTTGAAGTTGCAGGTAGGTAGCAAGTGAGTTTCTCCCCATGAGCATAGATAAACGATGTGATTGGGGTGAGCAAACGTAGCCAACACCACTGTAGCTGCAAGTAGGAAGGGGATATTTGCTCCCTTAATGAGATTAGGGAGCAAATTATAGTGAATCCCAAAGGATGAAATTATGATCAAATTTGGTACAGGTGGTTGGCGCGCTTTTATTGGTGAAGAGTTCACAAAAGACAATGTATGTCTTGTAGCTCAAGCTCTTGCCAACATCATCAATAATGAACAAGTGGCAGATAAAGGTTTTGTTATAGGCTACGACCGTCGCTTTTTATCAGATAAAGCTGGCCGTTGGTTCTCTGAAGTATTAGCGGCAAATAGCGTACCTGTTAGCTTCATTGATAAGTTTGTTCCAACCCCTATCGTCATGTTCAAAGCCAAAGAAATGGGCTGTGCTTATTCTGCTTGTATTACGGCATCGCATAACCCAGCAGACTACAACGGAATTAAAGTATTCATCGAAGGTGGACGGGATGCGGATGAAATCATCACGCAAAAGATTGAGCAACAAATTGCGCACCTAACCCTTGCAGATGTAAAAAGGGTTGATTTCGAACAAGCGATTAATGATAAAACCATTGAAATCATCAATCCAATGAACGAGTTTGTCGATTCAATCATCAACTTCATTGATATTGAAGCCATCAAAAAAGCGAATTTACGTGTCTTGATTGATCCTATGTTTGGGGTGGCTAAAAATGCACTGCAAACCGTATTGATCAATGGGCGCTGTGATGTTGATGTGATCAACGACGGTAAAAACCCCGATTTCGGTGGTTTAATGCCTTCGCCGAGCGCAGCAACATTGTATCGACTTAAGCACCTTGTAGCGGCGGAAGGTTATGATATCGGCATCGGTACCGATGGTGATGCAGACCGCTTAGGTATTATCGATGAGAAAGGTAACTTCATTCACCCCAACGAAGTGCTTATCTTGCTTTACTACTACCTATTGGAATACAAAGGTTGGAAAGGGTCGGTCGTGCGCAATATCGCTACCACTCACCTGCTTGATAAAGTCGCGCAAGATCATGGCGAAAAATGTTTTGAAGTGCCCGTTGGCTTCAAACACATCAGTTCACAAATGGAAGCGGATGACTCTTTGATCGGAGGTGAAAGCTCGGGTGGTTTAACCATTCGTGGACATATTAAAGGCAAAGATGGCGTTTTTGCTTCAAGTCTACTAGTTGAAATGATCAGCGTAACTGGTAAAAAATTGTCAGAACTGTTAGCTGAAATCTATGGTAAGTACGGCTACGCCTACACTGCAGAGGGAGATTGTAAGTTTAAGTCTTCCGAGAAAGAAGCACTCTACAACAAGATCTATGTCGAGAAACAATTGCCTCAATTTGAATATGAGATTGAAAAAGTCAGCTACGAAGATGGCGCTAAGGTCTATTTCAAAAATGGCGGATGGGTTATTGCTCGTTTTTCAGGCACTGAACCATTGCTGCGAATTTTTGCCGAAATGGCCGATAAAGAAACCGCAGAACGCGTTCTTCTACAGGTAAAAGAATTCCTGTCGTTGTAACTTTGATACCCAAACTACTTGGAGCTGTAGGTAGGCAATAAGTAAGCTTATTCCCATGCACATCAGCAAACTATGTGATTAGGGATAAGCGAGCATAGTTAACACCGCAACCACTTCAAGTAGGAAAGGTAACCACCTTCGCTAAAATGAGTTCCCTATAGGTGAAGACATTTGCCCGGCATTTTTGGCCGGGCTTTTTTCTAAAATGCCAATACCCCTTGGGTATCAATATTCACCGAAACACTTTGACCAATAAGCAAGGCTTGAGAAGACGTGGCTAATAATTTACTGCCGTTGACTTCAATCACATAGCGACAGTGATCACCCATAAACTGCTGCTCAATAACATGAATACTGCTTTCATCTTGAGCTGAAATCTGCACATGTTGCGGACGCAATAACAGCTCACACGCAGCGTTCAGTGGTATATTTTGTTGCGCAATCGCCTCGACCACGCCCAATTCCGTTTTAAACTGATAATCAGAAAGACGCGTTGCCGCGAGGTAACTTCCTCCACCAAGAAAATCAGCAACAAATTTACTCGATGGCTGATAATACAATTCTGATGCCGTACCATATTGTTCGATCACACCATGGTTCATGACTGCCATTTTATCGGCAAACGCAAATGCTTCTTCGCGGCTGTGAGTCACAAAAATAGCTGTCACTCCCTGCTTTTTGAAGATCTTACGAATTTCAGCAATCAATTCATGACGGACTTGGGTATCAATATTAGAGAACGGCTCATCGAGTAACAGCAGATCCGGTTTGTAAGCCAATGAACGAGCTATCGCAACTCGTTGCTGTTGACCACCGGACAATTGATGCGGATAGCGCTCATCCAAACCAGACAAATGGACCAGTTCCAACATCTCTGAAACTTTGTTGGCACGCTCAAGCTGTGGTATGTGTCGTAAACCAAATGCGACATTCTCAGCCACCGTGAGATGAGGGAAAAGCGCATAATCTTGAAAAATCATGCCGATATTACGCTCTTCTGGTGGCAGCCAATGTTCGCCATCATCAATAGTCACGCAATTTAAGCTCATCACACCAGAGCTCAGAGGCAATAAACCCGCAATCGCTTTCAGTAAGGTGGTTTTACCGCAGCCACTGGCTCCTAACAAGCAAACTATTTCACCGTGCTCGACATCCAGAGTCAACGATTTAAGCACCGTTTGAGATTCATACTTACAAGTCAAATTATGAATAGAGAGTGCACAGCTCATCAGTGATTTTGCTCCAGAGAACGGTTAACGATAACAAGCGGAATTAAGCCCACTAAAACTAATAAAACGGCAGGTAACGCAGCCAACTCCAAATGCTCATCAGAGGCATAGTTGTAAACATAAGTCGCCAGCGTTTCAAAATTAAATGGACGCAGCAACAGAGCAGCATTCAACTCTTTCATTGACTCAATAAAAACCAATAAACCAGCAATGAGTGCACCTCGGCGGATCAATGGAAGATGTACCCGCCACAACATACCGTTTGTTTTACAACCCATGGTGCGCGCGGCCATATCTAAGGAAGGCGAAATTTTATTGAGGCTGCTTTCGATACTGCCAATTGCAACCGCAGAAAAACGTACCACTAAAGCAAAAATAATGGCAAACATTGAACCAGAAAAAACTAATCCCGGGCGTCCCCACTGCATATATTTGGCAATGTCATTCACGAGATGATCCATAAATAGTACGGGCAACATAATGCCAATCGCCAGCACAGTTCCGGGTACTGCGTAACCCATTGAAGAGAGACGCATAAAGCTCAAATTACTGCGATTGGGAGCTAAGCGATAACAGAAATTGACCACCAGCGCGACAAACACGGCCAATATCGCTGCGCTAAAGGAAACCGTAAAACTGTTGATTGCGTATTCACGAAACTCAACCGTAAAACTCTGCTCAAAATAATGATAAGCGTAAGACAGCAGTTGCATCAGTGGCAAAATAAAGGCAATAGCCACCAACCCCCAACACCACATTAATGCTCCCCATTTTTTCCAACCTTGTAACTGATATCGGAAATCTTCATGGCTATTGAACTGGCTTTGGAACAATTTTTGTTTGCGCCGACTGTAACGTTCCGCGCTTAATAACAAAATAACAATCACCAACATCACCGCCGATATCTTCGCAGCAGCATTTAAATTGGAATAACCAAGCCAAGTATCATAAACCGCCGTGGTTAAGGTGTTGACCGCGAAATAGCTCATCGTGCCAAAATCACCCACCGTCTCCATCGCGACAAGCGACAAGCCAACCGCCATTGAAGGACGAACTAACGGTAACGAGATACGTCGAAAACTTTCCCATGGAGTACATTTCAGTAACCGCGCCGATTGCAGTAAAGAGACATTTTGCTCCATAAAAGCGGCTCGACACAGTAAATACACATAAGGGTAAAGCACCAACGCCAACACAATGCTAGCACCCGTTAAAGAGCGAAGATCCGGGAACCAATAGTCACCGACACCCCATCCGGTCAAATCACGCAGTAGAATTTGGATTGGTCCGGCATAATCAAACCACCCGGTAAAAATATAGCCAACAATATAAGCGGGCATCGCCAATGGCAGGACTAACGCCCATTGTAAGATACGCTCGCCTGGAAGCTGGCACATAGCCATGATCCAAGCGCTAGGAATGCCAAATAATAATGACAACCCCATCACACTCAAGGTCAGAACGATGGTATTAAAGGTATAGGTAGGCATCACTGTCGACATCAGATGAGAAAAAACATCATCAGTTTGTCCAACAGCCGTATAAAAGATCGCTAAGATCGGCAAAACCAGTAATACCGCAAGTGAGGCACTACTGGTTTTCCATAATAAATTTTTTTCTTTCATCGCCTAATTACAACAAGGCCTTATGAAATTCAAATACAAGTGCAAATACATCTCATATCCCTTTATTAGAATAGGGGTATGGTTATACCCCTAAAGTCAATTAAAGGTCAAATTTGACTTCATCTAGCAGTTTAATAGCCGCAGCGTGATTGTCTGCAATTTTCTCTAGTGGCAATGTATCCGCTTTGAACTCCCCCCAAGAAGCAACAAGTTCTGAACGCTCTACACCCGCTTTCACTGGGTATTCAAAATTCACTTCTGCGTACATGTGCTGCGCGCTGTCGCTAGTTAAAAATTCCATTAATTTAACGGCATTCTCTTTATTTGGTGCATATTTCGCTAACGCCATTCCGCTGACATTGACGTGAGTACCTTGCTCATTTTGGCCTGGGAAATTGATGTAAACCGAATCGGCCCAAGACTTCTGCTTAGGATCGTTGATCATTTTACCTAGGTAGTAGCTGTTACCCAGCGAAACGTCACATAGCCCTTCTTTGATCGCTTTAACTTGGTCGCGATCATTACCTTGTGGTTTACGGGCTAAGTTTGCTTTCACGCCTTCAAGCCAAGCTTTGGTTGTCGCTTCACCTTGTTCCGCAATCATTGAAGCAACAAGAGCAACGTTATAAGGATGCTTGCCGCTGCGTGTACAAACTTTTCCTTTGAATTCAGGCTTAGCGAGGTCGGCATAATTAAAGTCATCACCCAACTTTCCAACACGGTCACGTGAAGAATAAACGCTGCGAGTACGCACTGTTAATGCGAACCATTCATCCGCGCTGTCACGGTATTGCGCTGGAATATTACTGTCGATAGTGTCGTTGTCGACTGCCTGCACTAAACCTTTTTCAGACAATTCAAATAAACGGCTAAACTCAGAAGTTAAGATCACATCAGCAGGGCTGTATTCGCCTTCTTGTGCCAATTTTTCAGCAATACCTTCTTTTGCAAACTTCACATTGACCTTAATACCAGTCTCTTTAGTGAATTCTTTGAACATAGGTTCAATCAAAAATGGTTGGCGGTAAGAGTAAACATTAACTTCTTCCGCAGCCATCGCTGATGGAGCCAGTACACTACAAGCGATTGCAGAAAGAGTAAGCAGTTTCTTCATTGTCTCGTTCCTTTGAATTGGTAATGATAATGTTTATCAGTTTCGTTATTATATTCATGCTTAATCTTAAAACAATCATTAATCGAAAAAAAACCTGCCGATTATGGCAGGTTCTTCAGGATTTTATTTGTAAGGAAATATTATTTCACAGTGACAAACTCAGGATAAGCTCCTACGCCACAGTCATGCATATCCATACCTTCTAGCTCTTCTTCTTCGGTTACTCGAATGCCGATGGTTGCTTTCAATATCGCCCAAACCACTAGACTAGCACCAAATACCCAAGCAAAAATGACAGCGGCACCCAATAACTGTGAGCCAAAGCTTGCGTCACTGTTACTGATTGGCACAACCATTAGGCCGAAGAAACCGCACACACCGTGTACTGAAATCGCACCAACTGGATCATCAATTTTCACTTTGTCTAGAGCAATAATGCTAAACACCACGAGTACACCAGCAACAGCACCGATAGCAACAGAATAGAGTGGTGATGGCGAGAGAGGGTCTGCTGTGATAGCTACTAGACCAGCCAACGCACCGTTAAGGATCATCGTTAAATCCGCTTTACCCCATGTGGTCTTACAAACAAGTAGCGCCGCAATTGAACCTGCCGCAGCCGCAGCGTTAGTGTTCAAGAAAATTTGACCTACAGCAGTTGCATTTTCGAAATCAGACAGCATCAATTGTGAACCGCCGTTAAATCCAAACCAACCAAACCAAAGGATAAAGGTACCTAGCGTTGCCAATGGCATGTTTGAACCAGGGATTGGGTATATCTCACCATTTTTGCCGTATTTACCCTTACGAGCACCCAGCAGTAATACACCAGCTAACGCGGCAGAAGCACCTGCCATGTGTACAATACCTGAACCTGCGAAATCACTAAATCCAGCATCAGCGAGGAAACCTCCGCCCCATGTCCAGTAGCCTTCCATTGGGTAGATAAATGCAGTCAAAATGGCAGAGAAAATAAGGAAAGACCACAATTTCATTCGTTCTGCGACCGCGCCAGAAACCACAGACATCGCAGTTGCAACGAAGACCACTTGGAAGAAGAAATCTGATTCTAGTGAGTGATCAGCACCTTCACCTTGGCTACCAATCAGTGAACCAAATGATGGTAACCAACCCGCTTCAGCGTTGTCGACATACATAATGTTGTAACCAACCACTAAGTAAGTCGTACATGCAATAGCGTACAAACAAAAGTTCTTAGTTAAAATTTCGGTTGTATTTTTCGAACGTACTAAGCCCGCTTCTAACATGGCAAAACCGGCTGCCATCCACATCACTAATGCGCCCGAAATTAAGAAAAAGAACGTATCTAGAGCGTAACGTAACTCTGTTACTGTTGCTGATAATTCCATAATAGTTTTCTCCAATCCTTTGAATCTTTTATAGTGCTTCTGTATCCATTTCACCCGTACGAATACGAACCGCCTGGCTTAAGTCATACACAAAAATTTTGCCATCACCGATCTTACCGGTATGCGCAGCCTTAATAATCGCTTCAACCACACGATCAACATTTTCTGACTGTGTCGCTATCTCCAGTTTCACTTTTGGTAAAAAGTCCACTTGGTACTCTGCACCTCGGTATAGTTCGGTATGGCCTTTTTGACGGCCAAAACCTTTAACTTCTGATACTGTCATCCCTTCGATGCCAACATCTGCCAGTGCTTCACGCACATCATCTAACTTAAATGGTTTAATTATCGCGTTTATTAGTTTCATCGCATCCTCTCTGAAGCTGTAGTCCGTTTACGATTAATTAAATCCAAGGTACGTGCCAACTTTTTAATCTGTTGATTTTAAATGATTTAAATTAAATTCCCGATAAAAAAACAAAAGGGCCGCACCAATTAGGTGCAGCCCTTTCCCGAAAATAAGGCGAAACGCTTAAGCTTCACCAGTATTGTGCAACTTAGCGGTGGTAACCGATAAATTGACACCATTTATCCATCATTAAAACAAAATCATCAATGCCACAGCTCGCGGTGCTCTCACAATCATAAAAATCAAACTCGCTGTCTGTATCTAATTCATCTGCATGAGATAACACGTTTTCTTGCACCGTTACCTCGTCAGATAAAATGATGAGACTGATTTCGCATCCTTCAAGCGTCACTTCTCGGCTGGCTTCATTTTGTGCCGTTTCGATCAACTGCAATACTTGACCTATTTTGGTGTGATCCTTATTAATCTCTTCTTGCAACCAGCGCCCAATGATTTCGTGCCCCATAGAGAAAGCGCAGTAATAACTGCCATCAAGGGTATTTTTTTTAAATTCGTAATCCATCTAAATTCTCTGCAGATTGCTGCTTGGTGATATCGTCAACTTTGTTATTATCGGTGATTATTCCTAGCGAAACCACTTGAGATTATGCAGATCACCGAAACCATCGCCCGACAAATAGTTGAGCGAGCCATGAAGATCATCAGTTATTCGATCAATGTAATGGATGACAAAGGACGCATTATTGGCTCTGGCGACTCTGCACGTTTACACCAAAAGCACGAAGGGGCAATTCTGGCGATCAATGAAAACCGCGTCGTCGAGATTGATAAGGCCACATCTGGATACCTTAAGGGTGTAAAACCGGGAATTAATCTACCTATTATTTACCAAGAGCAAGTCATTGGTGTTGTGGGTATTTCAGGCGCACCGAGTGAAGTGCGCCATTACGGTGAGTTAGTTAAAATGACGGCTGAGCTTATTGTTGAGCAAGCGGCATTGATGGCTCAGGTTCAATGGAATAAACGCCACCGTGAAGAGTTATTATTGCAATTGATCCAAGGCTCAACTCTCAATGAAACACAGCTCAACTCAATTGCCGAACGTTTGGGGCTAGACCTTTCTCAGCCGCGTATAGCCGCGGTAGTTAAAGTCATACCTGAAAAAGATACGGCGCTCTCTTTGGAACATCTACAACAACTTGTCCATTTACTAGAATACCCAGAACGCGACAACTTGGTCGGAATTATCTCGGTCTCGTTAAATGAAGTGGTGGTGCTAAAGCCGATCTCATTAACTCATAAAGGATGGTCGCAAGAAATCGAAGCAAAACGAGTTAACCAACTCCTCAAACGAATCAAGAAAGAGGGCAAATTCACTATAAAAATTGCCTTGGGTGATTATTTTCCAACACTCGCTGGTTTGGCAAAATCCTACCAGACCGCCAAGCTTACCATGCAAGCTTCAGATAATAAGCCTGGCCAAGTATTCTTCTATCAAGATGACAAACTCCCCGTGTTACTTAACAGCATTAAAGATGAGCAGTGGCGAAGTGATCAATTACGTCAGCCTTACACACTACTAGAGTCATATGACACCAAAGGCATTCTGATGAAGACGCTTGAGAGTTATTTTGCTCAAAACTGCGATGTACATCAAACTTGCCAAGTACTTCATATTCATCGTAATACCCTACGCTACCGGCTAGAGAAGATAGAACAAGTTACCTCTTTAAAATTCAATAAGTTAAATGATATCACTCATCTTTATCTGGCTTTTTCTTGTTTTAAATAAACATTAAAATTGTGCAAACGCACAAATAACCCTCTTATTCCTTCCTTAAAATTCGTACAGATAGCTAAAGACTACTCACTATTGGCTGCATATATTGCAGCCAAATACAGATTAACTAGTACGGATATTGAACATGATTGAAGTTTCTACGCTTGGCGCTTTGGCTGCACTTGTCGTTGCCATCGGCTTAATTCTCAAAAAAGTTCCACCCGCTTATGGCATGATCATTGGTGCGTTGGTCGGCGGTGTGATCGGCGGTGTTTCGTTAACCGATACAGTTGCCTTAATGATTGGTGGTGCTCAAGGCATCGTAACCGCTGTGCTGCGTATTCTTGCAGCTGGTGTTCTTGCTGGGGTATTGATTGAATCCGGCGCAGCAACTTCTATCGCTGAAAATATTGTAAAAAAGGTTGGTGAGACTCGAGCACTCCTTGCTTTGGCACTTGCAACCATGATCTTGACTTCAGTCGGTGTGTTTGTCGATGTTGCAGTGATCACCGTTTCTCCAATCGCTTTGGCAATTGCACGTCGTGCGGACATTTCAAAAACCGCGATTTTATTGGCGATGGTCGGTGGCGGTAAAGCGGGCAACGTAATGTCTCCAAACCCTAACGCCATTGCGGCGGCGGATGCTTTCAATGTACCGCTAACTTCAGTTATGGCTGCGGGCGTGATCCCTGGTTTATGTGGTTTGTTGCTTGCTTATTTTATTGCTAAACGTCTAGTAAATAAGGGTAACAAAGTTTCTGAAACTGAAGTGGTCGCGGTTGATCACAGCAAATTGCCTTCTTTCACAACAGCAATCGTTGCACCACTAGTAGCGATTGCCCTGCTAGCACTGCGCCCAATCGCAGGCATCAATGTTGACCCTCTTATTGCGTTGCCACTTGGTGGTTTGCTTGGTGCGATCGCTATGGGACGTTTCCAAGAAACCAACCGTTTTGCTGTATCAGGTCTGAACCGTATGGCCCCCGTTGCTGTCTTGTTGATGGGTACTGGTACTTTAGCCGGCATCGTAGCCAACTCTGGATTAAAAGATGGTTTGATTGATCTGCTTGCTCTGTCTGGTCTGCCATCTTTCCTACTTGCTCCTATCTCTGGTGCAATGATGTCACTTGCCACCGCTTCAACCACGGCAGGTACAGCCGTTGCTGCAAGTGTATTTAGCACCACTATTTTAGAACTTGGTGTACCTGCTTTAGCTGGGGCGGCCATGATTCACTCGGGTGCGACAGTTTTAGACCATATGCCACATGGTAGCTTTTTCCATGCTACCGGCGGCGCGGTTCATATGGACATTCGTGAACGCCTCAAGCTGATCCCTTATGAATCTGCTGTTGGCTTAATGATCGCCTTTGTATCGGTGATGATATTTGGTGTGTTTGGTCTATTTGTTTAATTTCGGTAAGGTTAAAAAAAATGAAAATTGTAATTGCTCCTGACTCATACAAAGAAAGCCTCACCGCGATGGGTGTTGCTCAAGCGATTGAAGATGGGTTTAAACAAGTTCTGCCAAATGCAGAATACGTTAAGTTACCGATGGCTGATGGTGGCGAAGGTACAGTGCAGTCTTTGGTCGATGCGACTAATGGCACTATTGTTCATCATCCCGTGATTGGTCCTTTAGGTGAAGTGGTTGAAGGTTTCTATGGCCTGATGGGCGATGGTGAAACCGCAATTATTGAGATGGCAGCAGCTTCCGGCCTAGATTTAGTCAAGCCAGAACAACGCAACCCACTTAAAACGACAACTTACGGCACAGGCGAACTTATCAAGGCTGTGTTAGACAAAGGCGTTAAGCACATCATCATCGGGATTGGTGGCAGTGCAACCAATGATGGTGGTCTAGGTATGGCGCAATCTTTGGGTATTCGCATGCTCGACATTGACGGCAATGAACTTGGTTTTGGTGGTGGCGAGCTCGCGAAGCTGGCAACTATTGATCTGAGCAACCTGGACCCTCGCTTAAGTACGGTGCGCCTGGAAGTGGCTTGTGACGTAGATAACCCATTGTGTGGCCCGAAAGGCGCATCTCACGTATTTGGCCCACAAAAAGGGGCGACACCAGAAATGGTTGAGTTGCTTGATGCGAACCTAGCGCATTATGCAAATATCATGAAACAGCAACTGAATAAAGACGTCGTCAATATGCCGGGCGCTGGTGCGGCAGGTGGTCTCGGCGCGGCGTTAGTTGGACTATTAGGCGCAGAACTACGACCTGGGATCAATATCGTGATGGATGCTGTAGATTTGGCTAACGTGGTTGCTGATGCTGACTTGGTCATCACCGGTGAAGGTCGTATTGATAGCCAAACCATCCATGGTAAAACACCGATTGGTGTGGCGCGTATCGCTAAACAATACAATCTACCAGTTATCGGTATCGCTGGCTGTCTATCTACCGACTGCGGCGTAGTGCACGAGTATGGTATCGATTCGGTATTTGCCGTCGTTAACCGTTCAGTGGATTTGCCAACGGCACTTGCAGAAGCAGCACAAAATATCGAACTAACCGCACGTAACGTTGCGGCTACACTAAAAATGCAATTTTAGCCATTCTATTCTGGTCGAGTCATCCAGATGAACTCGGTAGATGGCGAAAACCATTAGGCGAAAAAAAACCGCAGGTATTTATACCTGCGGTTTTTTTTGATAACAACTAACCTTATGCAGGTTCTTGGAAGATGACTTCCGCCGCTTTCTTGGTGTACTGATCCATTTTATGGAAGTTCAAGTAACGGTAAGTATCCGCTGCTGTCGCATTTATTTGCTGTGCATACTCTAAGTATTCTTCCTTAGTTGGAATACGACCTAAAATAGCCCCTACCGCTGACAGCTCAGCAGAAGCAAGATAAACATTCGCACCTGTACCCAAACGGTTCGGGAAATTACGAGTTGATGTTGACATCACGGTTGCTTTATCGGCAACTCGCGCTTGGTTACCCATGCACAACGAACATCCTGGCGTTTCAATACGAACTCCAGCCCGGCCAAAGATGCCGTAATAGCCCTCTTCGGTCAATTGATCCTTGTCCATCTTCGTTGGTGGAGCAACCCACAAACGAGTATCAAGCTGCCCATTAAATTTCTCAAGCAGCTTACCAGCGGCACGGAAGTGACCAATGTTGGTCATACAAGAACCAATGAACACTTCATCAATTTTGGTACCTTGTACATCAGACAACAAGCGAGCGTCATCAGGATCGTTCGGTGCACATAAAATTGGCTGATCGATTTCCGCCAGATCAATTTCAATCACATGAGCGTATTCTGCGTCTTTGTCCGCTTCCATTAACTCTGGGTTCGCTAGCCACTCTTGCATAGCGGTGATGCGGCGTTCAATAGTACGACGATCGCCGTAACCTTCAGCGATCATCCACTTCAGCATCACGATGTTTGAATTTAAGTATTCAGCAATCGATTCTTGAGAAAGCTTAACCGTACAGCCCGCGGCACTGCGCTCTGCTGATGCATCTGATAGCTCAAATGCCTGCTCGACCGTCAGGTGCTCAACTCCTTCGATTTCCAGCACGCGGCCAGAGAACTCGTTAATCTTACCCGCTTTCTCTACAGTAAGTAGACCTTGCTTGATACCGTAATAAGGAATGGCATGAACCAGATCACGTAACGTGATGCCCGGTTTCATCTCACCTTTGAAGCGCACCAAAATAGACTCTGGCATATCCAAAGGCATCACACCGGTGGCGGCAGCAAACGCTACTAAACCAGAACCTGCTGGGAATGAAATACCCAATGGGAAACGAGTATGTGAGTCACCACCAGTACCAACGGTATCTGGTAATAGCATACGGTTTAGCCATGAGTGAATAACACCATCACCAGGGCGTAAAGAAACACCGCCACGGTTCATAATGAAATCTGGCAGAGTATGGTGTGTATTAACATCAACTGGTTTTGGATAAGCCGAGGTGTGACAGAATGACTGCATGACTAGATCTGCAGAGAAACCTAAACACGCTAAGTCTTTTAGCTCATCGCGCGTCATTGGTCCGGTTGTGTCTTGAGAACCTACGGTCGTCATCTTAGGCTCACAGTATTGACCTGCACGCACACCTTCAACACCACACGCTTTACCGACCATTTTCTGCGCAAGTGTATAACCTTTTTCTGATGCTAAAGGATCAACAGGCTTAGCAAATAACTCAGACTCTGCTAGACCAAGAGATGCGCGAGCACGACTTGTTAATCCACGGCCAATAATTAGTGGAATACGACCACCAGCGCGCACTTCATCAAGCAGTACGCTGCTCAGTTTGAAGCTTGAAATCTCAATACCGTCTTTGCGCACAACGCCTTCATATGGATAGATGTCAATCACATCACCCATATGCATTTCTTGTACGTTCAGTTCAATTGGTAGAGCGCCTGAATCTTCCATTGTGTTATAGAAAATTGGTGCGATCTTGCCACCTAAACAAATACCACCAGTGCGCTTATTAGGTACATAAGGGATATCTTCCCCCATAAACCAAAGCACTGAGTTTGTGGCGGATTTACGTGAAGAACCGGTACCGACAACATCACCAACGTAAGCGAGTGGAATGCCCTCTTTTTGCAGTTCTTCAATTTGACTAATTGGACCAACGCTGCCTGGTTGGTCTGGGTTGATACCATCACGTTCCATTTTCAGCATTGCTTTCGCATGAACTGGGATATCAGGACGTGACCAAGCATCAGGCGCTGGAGATAAGTCATCGGTGTTGGTTTCACCGGTCACTTTAAATACTTTAACGGTGATTTTTTCCGCTACTTTTTCTTTAGAGGTAAACCAATCGGCATCAGCCCAAGCCTGTAGCACTTGCTGTGCATAGACATTACCTGCTTTAGCTTTTTCTTCAACATCGTAGAACGCATCGAACATCAATAGCGTGTGAGATAACGCTTTAACGGCAATAGGAGCGAGCTTTTCATCATCAAGCAAAGAAACCAGTGGCTCAATGTTATAACCGCCTTGCATTGTACCTAGCAATTGAGCCGCTTTTTCACGGCTGACCAGTGGTGATGAAACCTCACCTTTAGTGATTGCGGTTAGAAAGCCTGCTTTGACATACGCTGCTTCATCAACACCAGGAGGAATACGATTTTCAAGCAGATCAAGAATAAATTCTTCTTCACCTTGAGGGGGATTTTTTAATAGTTCAACAAGTCCAACGACTTGTTCAGCATCTAGGGGTCTAGGAACAACTCCTTCAGCAGCACGCTCTGCGACGTGTTTACGGTAGGCTTCAAGCACGACTTTTTCCTCTCATTGCGGTTTACTCTACTGTTATAAAAATGACGAGTAAACATCCTTGGAAACTTGGCTCTCCGTTGCCAAACACCTTAAGCATGATCAGCGGCAGAGAGGCCAAACTGTGGGACGCAGAATAGCAAATTTAACTTTAAATTAAAATCTTATCATTTTGACCAACATAGCAACTTAAGACTAAAGTTCTACGATTTTTAAGTAACTTAACCAATATTTTCCATCAAAAATCGGTTCCGATACTCAAATATATCGAGTCAAAATTATCTTCTGTACGACCATAACCAAACATAATGGGTCCAATTGGAGAATCGATGCCAACAAAGAGCGAACCAGCTCTATATAATGGCGCGCTATCCAAACGAATATCAGGGTCAGACCAAACACCACCATATTCTATTGAGCCCCCAACATAAAAAGGGGAAGTAAATAGCCCAAAGTCATTATCAAACCAACGATAGCGGTAGACTAAGCTAGTAAATACCTTATTTTGACCAATTAAACTATTACGAGGAATCCCTGATAAGTTTAAAAAACCACCAATAGTTTGAGGATCAAGTGGCTGAAGTGAATTTTTACTGTACACCACACCGTAGTCTAAATTAGCGACCAAAGTATGGCGTTCAATACTGTAAGCGCCAATAAATTCCGCTGAAACTTCATAAGTTGTATCTGAAATTTCATCGATACCTACACTCTCAACATCAGTACTATTGTCATGTGAAATTAGGTATTCAAGATCTAAATAAACCCCTTTTCTTGGCAAGCTAAAACTATCTAACGTATCAAGTCGATACCTAGCGAATACACCAGTACGACTATAGTCCATACCTCCGAACGACTGAAGGTTTGACACTTCTGCCTCACCATCTGTATATCGAGCGCCTAATTGAAACTCTTGCCAAAGGGTATATTGATAGCCAACCGCGATCTCCCCAACCCACTCGTTGTAAACAATTGGCAAGTAATCTTGTGTGGCTTCCAGTGATGTATCTTCAAAACCGTCCAAGGGAACAACACTATTATTATGACTAAATTCGATAAAACCAGTAGTGAAAACTTTCTGTCCCGAAAACCATGGAGAAAATAGTTCAGCTTTGAATAGTTTATCTGTTCCTATTTCAACGTCCAAACGCAGTTCGGCACCATGAGCATTAAGATCAGTAAAATTGGTTGATATACCTAACGCATATTGACTATCAGTATGAAAATCATCTTCTAAGAAAAAACGAAAGTTGACGTAATTCGGCCCCCACGATTTTTCTTTTACATTAATCACCAGTTGATTTTTCCCTTCCTGCACTCGGTGTTGATAAGTCACCAGTTCAAAACGGTCCAACACGTACAGCTCTTGAATACTCGACTCAATTTTTTCGGTAGACAGCACTTCACCCACCGCTAAATTCAAACGGTTTTTGAGGAGGGAATCACTATAGTGGGTTTGATTATTAAGAACAATTTCATCAACTCTAATCTCATCACCATAAGTAAGTTGCTTACGTCGAGATTGCTTATGGTTGATATGGTTTTGGTAGTCAGCAGTAGATAACGCGAGCTTGGACAACATCGATTGGTTAGCCATAACGACTTCATAACCTTTATCAAATGCTGCTGGCATTTTATCGAACTCGGTTGTTTCCATCGCCCCAACTTCAGGGTTTAATAGCACGTCATCGCTTGTTAATAAACTCGCTTGTGCATGGGTACTTCGCTGAACCAAATAATTGGTAAGTTGATTAGCCACCGTCAAAAAAGAGGTGAAGTCTTCCTGAGATTTATAATCGGTGCTGATATCAACGGCAATCACAATATCAGCCCCTAATTGACGAGCAACATCAACTGGCATGTTATTAATCACACCACCATCAACTAACCAACGCCCTTCTAATTCATAAGGAGGCAGAGCACCAGGTACAGACATGCTCGCCATCATGGCATCGACCAAATAACCATGATCGATCACCACTTGTTGTAGCTCAATGATATCGGTTGCAACCGCACGATAAGGAATAACAAGATCATCAAACGATTGAAACTCAGACAAATTACCTGACGTTTCTCGTAAGATCCGCAACATATTTTGTCCTTGCACCACACCTTTAGGTGAGCGTACTCCGCCCTTTCCTACCCCAAGATCGGTTTTTAATTGATAACGGTCTTCATATTCTTTATCTCTCACTCGGCGCTGACTGCGACTGACTCGATCTCGGTATCCACTGTTCCAATCCACACTATAGATAAGGCTTTCAATTTCTTCAGCGCTCATTCCACTAGCGTACAAACCACCAACATAAGCGCCCATACTGGTACCGGTAATATAATCGATGGGAATGTGGAGCTCTTCCAGCGCTTTTAAAACACCAATATGCGCTGCACCTTTGGCTCCACCTCCCGCCAAGACCAAAGCAATTTTGGGGCGAGAAGGAACTGCCGTTTCCTTAGCTTTTGAGTCACCTGCTAATGCAGAAACCGAGGGTAACACGAGTAGCAAGCACAATATGCCAGTCACAAAACGGTTCACGATTCTTCCTTAAATACCTTTAAAATCAGCTTAATATAAACGTCCATAATTACCACTGGAAGAGTTTTTTAAACCATTGTCCCGGCGGCTTGTCACAACCTTGTTTGATTGAGCCACTTTTATCCCAAATTGGCAACTTAAATTCATTGTTACAGTCAAGCACCAACTCACCATTTTGATCTTTTGCAAACCCGACCGTGGTAATACCTTGCGGCCAAGGCAGCTCTAATTTTTCGGGAATACGGTGCTTCAAATATTCTGCGTAAACACGCAAAGCACCACTGGACCCCGTCAACTTAATCGGCTGGTTATCATCACGTCCAAGCCAAACAGTGGTCACTTCACGCCCATCTATACCGACAAACCAACTGTCACGGTTATCATTGGTTGTTCCCGTTTTACCTGCTAAGGCCGCCCAAGCAAACTGGTTATTTAGATAACGTCCAGTACCTTCAAGCACGCCACGCTTCATCGCATAGGTCGTCAGCCACGCCGCTTGTTGGTCGACAGCTTGAGACACTTTCGGCATTGATTGATAAAGTACATTACCATCCAAATCTAACACCGAACGCAATGCTGACAAGGAAGCTTTTTTGCCAGAATTGGTTAGCGTTTGGTACATTTGTGCAACTTGATAAGGTGTTAGCGAGAATGCGCCTAAGAACATCGAAGGTACAGGGCGAATTTCATTTTTATCGATGCCTAAACGCTGCAATGTTTTTGATACATTATCAATGCCCAACTGCATACCAAGCTGAACAGTTGGGACATTCAGTGATTTAGCCAATGCTACATATAATGGAACTTCACCACGAAACTGACGATCATAATTACGCGGTGACCACACATTACCTTGACTGCCTTTAAGCGTAATAGGCTTATCCATTAACGTCGTTGCTAAGCTGTATTGTTCTGGCTGTTGCAAAGCCGTGAGATAAACCGCAGGTTTGACTAACGAGCCAATCGGACGACTGGCGTTTAACGCTCGGTTAAAACCGTCATAACCTGTACGTTTACCACCAACCATGGCACGAATTTCACCGCTATTTCGATCAACTGCAATCGCCGCGGCTTCCAAGTCTTTACCTGCGGTCTTAGCCAAGGTTGGAATTTGAATATCAATCGCTTGTTCCAGTTTTGCTTGTGAAACAGGATCTAACGAAGTAAACACTCTTAAGCCAACATCGGATTTAAAAGCATCACCAACCTTCTCTTTCAACTCGATACTCAACTGTTGAAAATAGGCAGGTTGGCGACTCGCAATATGTGGAGTTTTCTGCACATCTAAAGGCCGACTGGCCGCTTGTTCAAACTGGTTAGCTGTCAAAATATTTTGCTGCATCATCAGCTTAAGAACCAAATCTCGGCGCTCTTTGGCTCGATCTGGGTAACGGGCTGGGTTGTAATAGGAGGGACCTTTGACCATACCAACCAGTAAAGCAAGCTGATCAATGCGCAATTCCTGTAAAGGCTGACCGAAATAAAGACGCGAGGCTAAACCAAAACCATGAATCGCTTCACCACCACTTTGACCTAAATACACTTCATTCAAATACGCTTCTAAAATGCGATCTTTGCTGTAACGGTGATCAAGAATAAGCGCGATATACGCTTCTCTTAATTTACGCCATAACGTTCTGTCGCTAGACAGAAAAATATTCTTGGCCAATTGCTGGGTCAATGTACTACCACCCTGCACCGTTCGTCCCGCTTTAATATTAGCGACCAGAGCTCGAATAATGGCAAAAGGAGAAACACCGTCATGTTGATAAAAATAGCGATCTTCAGTGGCCAATAAAGCATCAACCATCACTTCTGGAAATTGCTCTCGACGTAAAAAAAGGCGCTGTTCATCGTTGCCTTTTTCTAACATCCCCAACATTTTAGGTTCAATACGCAAATAGCCTAAATCCCCTTTCTGCTCTAAGGATTGGATTCGCGATAATCCATTCTCATCAAAATACAACATGGCATGACGGTCAGCCTCCGGACCATCGGCAAACTCAAAAGGACGGCGAATAATTTCGATTTTAGTGGAAGAAGAAGAATACTCTCCCGCATAACGCGGTTGACTTACCTTGCGATAATTAAGCACATCCAATTCATTGCGCAGTTCTTGGATAGTGGTGCTATCACCAGGTTCAAGGTTTAAAATACGGGCATACACCACCGTTGGAAGATCAAATAATTGCCCTTCAAAACGCTGTTTGACTAACGTATCAAGGTAAATACCAACAAATAGCAGTACCGCGGCTAATGCCACACCTAGCTTCCAACTGATTCCCCACACTATTTTTAGCCAGCTTTTGTGTTGAGACGGCGTTTTTTTAGCTTTGGTTTTACGTTGTGGTGCACGACGTGGAGTGCTTGCTTTCTTTGTCGTTTTCTTCACTGCTGGCTTTTTATTATTGGTTGTCATTTCGTTAACTGTCGTTTGGTTTTTGTCGTGGCGATATGAGTGGCGGGATCATCTGGCCATACATGCTTGGGATAACGCCCTTTCATCTCTTTTTGTACTTCTTTGTACGCACCCGCCCAGAAAGCCGCCAGATCTTGAGTCACTTGTAACGGGCGTTGAGCTGGAGAAAGTAACTCCATTACCAATTTTTTACGCCCTTTCGCGATGCAAGGTGAATCGTGCTCACCAAATACTTCTTGCATCCTCGCGGAGAGCATTGGCTCACCATGTTGCTGATAACGAATTGGCGCTCGATTACCGGTAGGCAAAGTATGGTGAGTCGGTAACCATTGAGCCAAATAGTTATTCAATGGCCATCCTAAGTAAGCATCTAAAGCATCCTCAACCGAGATTTGGCGCAGTCCTTTAGCCGATTTAATACCATTGAGGTACGGGGCTAACCAAACCTCCAACTGCTCAAGTAAGCTGTCATCATCACAGGCAGGCCAGTCTTCTTCGGGTAACCATTGTACGGCACACCTAAGACGGGTGAGTAATGCTTGCACATCATCGCTCCACTGTAATACCGATAACCCCTTACGACGAACATAATTAAGTAAAGCTTGCGTGATTTTATCTTGAGCCGGCTCTGGTAACACTTGGCGTTCAATAATTAACTTACCGCAACGCAACTGCTTTTCAGCGCTTAAGCGACCCGATTTTTCATCCCAATCCACAAATTCATCGCTATGAAATAACTCAGGAAAGTGAGATTGCAAAGCATGCATATCCAACTCTGCAGCGCTAAAGATCTGACTCGCACCAACGCGAGTGCGCATTAAATCCACCGCAACCAAATAGGGAGCATGAGCTAATCGCTCTTCTTCACACACTTGAGCACCATGACCATTCGCCAATAAAAATTGCCCAGCTTGGCGACTATCGCGTAGCGCTGCAATACGATCAGGAAACGCAAGGCTTAGCACTATGGCAACCAGTGATTCATCGACTGAGGTAAGAGCGAATGTAGTCCCTAATTTGTTGGCCAAACTCATGGCACGTTTGTGCATGGTTTGAGCTTTATTGTGCTTACCTTGCTGCCAGCGAAATAAGCCATGTTGGACATCTAAGACATGACGTTCCGGCTCTTCAAGCAACGCAGCGACGGCCAATGCACTATTGAGCATCGCGTCGCTATGCGCTTTAGTTTTTAGTAACATACTGGCGAGTCGAGGCTCAACGCCTAGATATTGAGCCTCTTGCCCCAATGCAGAAAGCTGCTGCTTGCAGTCCATTAAGTCAAGCGCATTAAGCAGTTGCCATGCTTGTTGCATAGCTGGTTGTGGTGGCACATCCAACCACGGCAATTCATTGACTGAAGCCACGCCCCACTGGGCTAACTCCATCGCCAGTGGCGCTAAATCTGTGTGTAAAATTTCAGGGGATGAAACTTGAGGCTGCTGTTTATACTGAGCTTCACTATACAGACGTAAAGCGATTCCAGGCTCTAAACGACCAGCACGACCGGCACGCTGGTCGGCCGATGATTGGGCGATTTTCACTTGTTCTAAACGAGTAATGCCAGTTTTTAAGTCAAACTTGGCGACACGCTCCAGCCCTGAATCGACCACGATACGAATACCTTCAATCGTCAAAGAAGTCTCGGCAATATTAGTCGCCAATACTACTTTACGTCGCCCTGCTTTAGCGGGTGTAATCGCCTGTTGCTGCATTTCACTACTCAACTGCCCATACAAAGGGCAAACGTCAATATCATCAGCAAGGTTAGACAATTGTTGTTCTAACTGCTTAATAGCGGAAACACCCGGCAAAAAAGCCAGCAATGAACCACTTTCAGAACGCATCAATGAGTCAATATGTTTACCCAAGGTTGGAATCAGGTACTGATTCGCTTTTAACGGTGCGTAACGAATATCAACCGGGTATGAGCGACCATCTGATTCAACGTATTCGGCCAGCGGCAATAATGACTGTAAGGTGTGCTGATCTAACGTTGCAGACATCACCACCAACTTTAAGTCATCGCGTAAGGCCGACTGCACCTCCAAACTCAATGCTAAAGCGGTATCAGCATGAATACTACGTTCATGAAATTCATCGAAAATCAGCAACTGCACACCTGAAAGTTCCGGATCGGCTTGAATCATCCGCGTCATAATACCTTCAGTCACAACTTCGAGCTGAGTACAAGCACTGACTTTGCTATCACCACGCACTCGATAGCCAACAGTTTGCCCGACACGCTCACCTAACTGCAGAGCAATGTAGCTTGCAATGTTGCGGGCTGCTAAACGTCGAGGTTCGAGCATAATGATCTTGCCAGTTAAGATGCCCGACTTAAGTAATTGCAGAGGAAAATACGTCGATTTACCCGCCCCCGGTGTCGCTTTAACAATTAACTGAGGGGAGCGTTGTATCCCAGCCAGTAGCTTGGGCATCACAGCTTGAATGGGCAATTGTGACAATGTGCAGTCCTTGTGTTTAAATGGCGGCAACATTGTACATAAAAACAGTAGATAAATGCAGTTCAATCCTCCACTTCAATCCGCGGTCTTGATTCAGCGCTATAAACGCTTTCTGGCTGATATCACAATGGACGACGGTACAACACGTACGATTCATTGCGCCAATACCGGTGCCATGACCGGTTGTGCTGATACAGGTAATCGTGTGTGGTTTTCCACTTCCGATAACCCAAAACGCAAATATCCCCACAGCTGGGAAATCAGCGAAACCACACAAGGAGATCGCATTTGCGTTAATACTGCTCGCGCTAATCAATTAGCTGTTGAAGCGATTGAAAATGGCGTGATTAAAGAGCTGGTAGGCTACGATCACTTACAAACAGAAGTGAAATACGGCCAAGAAAATAGTCGAATTGATATCTTGCTCAAATCAGAATCCAAACCAAAATGCTATATAGAAGTGAAGAGTGTCACCTTATTAGATGAATCCCACTCCACAGCAGAGACCGCTGAGTACAACCCTGGACAAGGTTATTTTCCTGATGCGATCACAACGCGCGGGCAAAAGCATTTACGCGAACTAACAGAAATGGCTAAAAATGGAAGTAGAGCCGTACTTTTATTCACTGTTTTACATTCAGGGATTGAAAAAGTGTCGCCAGCGCACCATATAGACGCGAACTATTCACAATTACTTAAACAGGCGCAAAAAGAAGGGGTGGAAGTACTGTGCTACAAGGCTGTGCTTTCTGAAAATGAAATCAAACTGGTTAAAGCTGTAGAATTCGCCTATTCATGATAAAAAGTTGATGGCGTCTTCACATTGACAACAAGTTTACGATTCAGTGTTTGCCTACCATACTTCTTTTTGCTATAGATACCCGCCTCAAATTAGCTGCTCACGCAGTTGACTAGGTGTTAGTAGGAGACGCTGTATGCCAGAGAAGAAAAAAGCGATAGGCATCCTAGCCATTGCAGGTGTTGAGCCGTACCAGGAAAAACCAGGTGAAGAGTATATGTCACCTGAGCAGATGGCTCACTTTACAAAAATTTTAGGCGCTTGGCGTAGCCAACTTCGTGACGAAGTTGAACGCACGGTTAACCACATGAAAGATGAAGCGGCAAACTTTCCAGATCCTGTTGATCGCGCATCTCAAGAAGAAGAGTTCAGTTTAGAACTGCGTAACCGTGACCGCGAACGTCGTTTGATCAAGAAAATTGAAAAAACACTGAACAAGATTGAAGAAGATGACTACGGCTTCTGTGAGTCTTGTGGCGTTGAAATTGGCGTACGTCGCCTAGAAGCTCGCCCAACCGCAGACCTTTGCATTGACTGTAAAACGCTTGCAGAGCTTAAAGAAAAACAGATGCAAGGTTAATCCTAGCAATGTTAATGAAGGGAGCTTAAGCTCCCTTTTTGTTTTATCCCCTTCCCACTTGGATGAATCGCGATGAACTATATTGGACGATTTGCCCCTTCACCTTCTGGTCCACTGCATTTTGGCTCGCTGATCGCAGCGCTAGGTAGCTATTTTCAAGCAAAATCCCAACACGGCCAATGGCTGGTTCGTATTGAAGATCTGGATCCACCAAGAGAAATGCCCGGTGCAGCCTCATTAATATTGCAAGCCATTGAAGCTTATGGACTACTCTGGGATGGTGAAGTCGTCTACCAAAGCCAACGCCATGCGTTATATCAAAGCCAAATTGATCTCTGGTTAACGACTGGACAAGCCTATTACTGTCAATGTACACGTAAGCAAATTAAACAAGCAGGTGGCTTCTATTTAGGCTCCTGTCGTCATAAAAAGCTTTCATTCGCTAGCGATTGCTCGGTAAGATTGCGCGTCGACATGCCGATAGAATCATTTTTCGATCAAAAACATGGCGAAATTCACATTCCTAAGGCATTAGCAGAAGAAGACTTCATTATTAAGCGACGAGACGGTTTATTCGCTTATAATCTAGCCGTTGTCCTTGATGATATCGATCAAGGAGTAACTGAAGTGGTACGCGGCGCGGATTTAATTGAGCCAACGGGACGACAAATCAGCTTGTATCATTGCTTACATAAAACTCCGGTAAGCTATCTACACCTTCCATTAGCCATGGACGGAAGCGGTAATAAATTATCGAAACAAAATCATGCCATGGCGATTGATATTCAGAATCCTAAACCCACATTACTAAATGCAATGCGATTCTTAGGGTTCAGTATAAAACAAGAGATTAGCGACGCCTCAATCGAAGAAATCATCCAATGGGGCTGCCAAAATTGGCATATTGAACAACTCCCTCGGGAGATCGAGATCACACCGTGATTCTCAAAAGGCTATCCTTACGCTATTATTAGCCGCAAAATCGTCCCTATCGGGCACTTTTACTTTAAAAAGCAAGGTTGGCCAAAACCAATCATTGCCAGATGCACATGAATAAAAACGACTATACACCACGCGAAAACCGCGTTTACCAAGACTTAGCTCTAAATATTATCACTCGTCAAGAGCACAATATTTCGCGCAAGCAAATCAGCGATAATGCGCTAAAGGTGCTATACCGACTTCATGGCGCAGGTTTTGACGCGTACCTAGTCGGTGGCGGAGTACGTGATTTACTGCTTGGTGAAACACCAAAAGATTTTGATATCGCCACCAATGCAACGCCAGAACAAATTCGCCATCTGTTTCGTAACTGCCGATTAATAGGTCGTCGCTTCCGTTTAGCGCATATTATGTTTGGCCGAGATATTATCGAAGTAGCAACCTTCCGCGGCCATCACCAAGAGCCGACGCAAAATGTTTCCGCACAATCGGAAGCAGGTATGCTTTTGCGTGATAACGTCTACGGCACGATTGATGAAGATGCCGAACGTCGTGATTTCACCATCAACGCCATGTACTACAGCATCGCAGATTACAGCATTCACGATTATGCTGGCGGCGTTGATGACTTAGAAGATAAGCTGATTCGTTTAATTGGTGACCCTGAGACTCGCTATCGCGAAGATCCAGTTCGCATGTTGCGTGCTATACGCTTTGCGGCCAAGCTCGACTTTGATATTGAAGAAGATACCGCCGATCCAATCGAACACCTTGCCCCCTTACTGAGAGATATTCCGGCAGCACGTCTGTACGAAGAATCACTCAAAATGCTACAAACGGGTCATGGTTTAGAGACTTATCACTTAATGCGTGAGTACAACTTGTTCCAACAGTTGTTTCCAGTCATTGCTCAGTATTTCACGCCGGAATACGACTCACAGACAGAGCAAATGCTTGATCTCGTCTTGGACTCTACCGACCTACGCATTGAAGAAGGTAAACGCATTAATCCAGCCTTTATGTTCGCGGCTATTTTCTGGTATCCAACCGTGCAGCTGGCCGAAGAGTTAATGGAACAACGTAATTTTGCTTATTACGATGCGGTAATGGAAGCGAGCAATTTGATTCTTGATCAAGTGGTCAAAACACTGGCCATACCTCGCCGTCATACGGCAACTATCCGCGAGATTTGGCAGCTTCAGCTACGACTACCTCGTCGCAATGGCAAGCGTGCTTTCCGCTTAATGGAACTCAATAAGTTCCGAGCAGGGTTTGATTTCCTACAAATGCGTGGTGAAATTGAAGGCGGAGAAACGAAGAAACTAGCTGATTGGTGGGCAACTTTTGAAAGCGCGGGTCGTGATATGCGCCAAGCGATGGCAAACGATTTAGGTGGCAGTACCAGTAAACCTAGCTTCCGTCGCCGCAAAAGCCCACGCAATACGAAGAAGAGTAAACCTGAATCATGATCGAGGTTTACATTGCGGTTGGTAGCAATTTAGGCGATCCCGTCACACAAGCAAAACAAGCAATTGATGCCCTAAAATGTCTACCGAAGTCTGAATTTATTGCAACATCTGAACTTTACAGCAGCACGCCAATGGGGCCGCAAAATCAACCCGATTACATCAATGCTGTCGTTAAAGTCCAAACTGAATTAACGCCACTTGAACTGCTTGATTGCACACAACGTATCGAGTTGGAACAGGGGCGCGTCCGTAAAGATGAACGTTGGGGGCCAAGAACTCTCGACTTAGATATTCTTCTTTACGGCAATGAGGTGATCGATTCCGAGCGTCTAACCATTCCTCATTATGGAATGAAAGTACGAGAATTCGTACTTTACCCGCTCGCTGAAATCGCACCAAATTTACAACTCCCTGATGGGGCTGAGCTCAACGAACTTTTAAACCAAGTCGATCGTAATGGGCTCAGTATTTGGCAATCGCCAACGCCTAGTAAGGACATCAAATGAAAAAAATTACGATCAACGACCTAATTCAATGGAAACAACAAGGTCGTAAATTTGCGTCAGTGACCGCTTATGACGCCAGTTTTGCACAACTTTTTGAAAGCCAAGAAATGCCCGTTTTACTCGTCGGTGACTCGTTAGGAATGGTACTGCAAGGTAAAACTGATACTCTGCCCGTCACGGTCGATGAGATCGCCTACCACACTCGCAGTGTGCGTGCAGGCAGCCCAAACAGCTTACTGATGGCCGACATGCCTTTCATGAGTTACGCCACACCAGAGCAAGCATGCGAAAATGCAGCCAAAATCATGCAAGCCGGTGCAAACATGGTGAAAATTGAAGGTGGCGACTGGTTAGTGGATACCGTGAAAATGCTGACAGAGCGCGCGGTTCCAGTTTGTGCTCACTTGGGTTTAACCCCTCAATCAGTCAATATTTTTGGCGGTTATAAAGTACAAGGCCGAGATCAAGAAAAAGCCGATCGCATGGTAAAAGATGCATTAGCACTACAAGATGCCGGCGCTCAAATTGTATTACTAGAATGTGTTCCTGCTAGCCTTGCCGCGCGCATTACCGAAGTCCTAGAGGTACCAGTAATTGGTATTGGTGCAGGTAATGTAACAGATGGTCAAATTTTAGTAATGCACGATATGTTTGGAATTTCGGCGAACTACATGCCAAAATTCTCGAAAAACTTCCTTGCTGAAACAGGTGATATGCGTAAAGCCGTTGCACAATACATCCAAGATGTAGAAAGTGCAGCCTTCCCTGATGATGCTCATACCATTGCCTAAAGGAGATATTCATGCAAACTTTTGCTGACATTTCAGCTCTTCGCGAGCAGATCAAACAGTATAAGCGTGATGGTCGCCGAGTCGCTTTTGTGCCAACCATGGGCAACTTACATGAAGGCCACTTAACCCTAGTGCGTAAAGCTCGTGAAGAGGGAAATGTGGTCGTGGTCAGTATTTTTGTCAATCCAATGCAATTTGATCGTGCAGATGACTTAAATAACTACCCAAGAACATTAGATGAAGACTTAAGTAAACTTAACGCGGAAGGCGTTGATTTTGTCTTTACTCCAACCCCAGAAGTAATGTATCCACAAGGTTTAGACAAACAAACCTTTATTGAAGTACCAGGGCTATCGCATATGCTCGAAGGCGCTTCAAGACCAGGACATTTTCGTGGTGTAGCAACCATTGTCGCTAAACTATTCAATATTGTTCAGCCTAATGTCGCTTGTTTTGGGGAAAAAGATTTCCAGCAATTGGCCATTATTCGTCAGATGGTTAATGACCTATGTATGGATATTGAAATTATTGGTGTTCCAACCGTGCGCGAAATGGACGGGTTAGCCATGAGCTCACGCAATGGCCTGCTTACACTCGATCAACGCCAACGCGCTCCAGTGCTAGCACGCACTATGCGTTGGATCAGTAGTGCAATGCGTGGTGGACGTGATGACTATGCATCGATCATTGAAGATGCGAGTGATCAACTGCGCGCTGCTGGCTTACAACCGGATGAGATCTTCATTCGCGATGCTAAAACTCTGCAAGTTATCTCAGCCGAGACAACTCAAGCAGTGATTTTAGTTTCAGCTTTTTTAGGCCAAGCCCGTTTGATTGATAACCAAATCGTAGATTTCAATGTAGAAAGCAAAGCCGATCCTGAAGAAGAATAATCTCCAACCTACTGAACTAAAAAAGGTCGACAATGCGTCGACCTTTTTATTAGCAATTATTGACTACGATTGGTACTAGCTTCTCAGACCAATACCACGTGATACAAGATAGTGAGCAACCGCATACAACGCGACCACAAAAACCCCCAGTACGCTAAAGGAAGTCACGATACCCACATCAGAAACCCCAAGAAAACCATAGCGAAACGCATTAACCATATAAACAATTGGGTTGATTTTCGATACTCCTTGCCAAAAATCCGGCAGCAGGCTGATCGAATAAAAGACTCCACCTAAATAAGTTAATGGCGTGAGTATAAAAGTCGGAATAATCGAAATATCGTCAAATGTCTTAGCAAACACCGCGTTAATCATGCCGCCTAAAGCAAACACTACTGACGTGAGAAATACCGTCGCAACAATAATGCCCCAATGATCCACTTGTAGATCAACAAAAAACAACGAAACAAAAGTCACGATGGCTCCGACTAATAAACCTCGCACTACGCCCCCCATAACGAACCCTGCAATAATCACGTAATTGGGAACGGGAGCAACCAGTAACTCTTCAATATTTTTTTGAAATTTCGCGCTAAAGAAAGAAGAAGCAACATTGGAATAAGAGTTGGTGATCACCGACATCATGATTAAGCCCGGCACAATATATTCCATATAGCTAAAACCATTCATTTGACCAATTCGCGAACCAATCAAGTTACCAAAAATGATGAAATAAAGCGTCATGGTAATAGCTGGTGGCACTAAGGTCTGCACCCAAATTCGCGTAAAGCGGTTTATTTCCTTGGTCAACAAGCTACAAAAAGCCGTCCAATACAAACGATACATAATTACTGACCTCGACTCTGTTGTTGCACAATACTGACAAACAGCTCTTCCAAGCGGTTAGCTTTATTGCGCATTGACAATACTGTCACGCCTTGCTGCGTTAGTTGCTCGAACACTGAATTCAACCCTCTGGTTTTCTCTAACTCGATTTCTAACGAACCGTTAACCATGGTTTGTGAAACAACGCCAGCTAACTGAGGCAACGGTGAATCGTCAGCCAAATCCAAAATAAAGGTCTCAAACTGCAGTTTCGCGAGCAGATCTTTCATTGAGGTATTTTCGATTAACTCACCACGGTTGATAATGCCGATGTTACGGCACAGCATTTCAGCCTCTTCTAAATAGTGCGTGGTCAAAATAATGGTAATGCCTTGTGCATTGATCTCTTTAAGAAATTCCCACATTGAACGACGGAGCTCAATATCCACACCAGCCGTCGGTTCATCTAAAATGAGCAGTTTGGGTTCATGCATCAAAGCGCGAGCAATCATTAAGCGGCGTTTCATACCACCAGAAAGATTTCGTGCACGTTCTTTACGTTTTTCCCACAGATCGAGCTTAGATAAATACTTTTCCGCTCTTTCTTTCGCTAGCGATTTAGCAACACCGTAATAACCAGCCTGCTGCATTACAATCTGCTCAACGCTTTCAAATTGGTTGAAATTGAATTCTTGAGGAACCAAGCCAATATTTTGCTTCGCAAGTTCCAGATCTTTATCAATATCGTAGCCAAAAACCTTTACGTTACCGGAAGTCTTATTGACCAAGGATGAAATAATACCGATAGTTGTCGATTTTCCAGCCCCATTAGGTCCAAGTAGTGCGTAAAAATCACCCTTTCTTACCTGCAAGCTCACCCCTTTTAGGGCCTCGAAACCACCTGCGTAGGTTTTGCGTAGTTGTTCTATTTCTAATGCGTACATTCAATGATCACTCTTTGTGACTTTAACTTGTTAGATGTGCCACTTAACCCACCATTTTTCAACCCAACATTAGAAATTAATGAAATAAAAAACGCAGACCAAGTGATCTGCGCTCTTAAGGTTATCACCCTAAACTAGTTAGATGGGGTTACATGCCTTACAGCCGCATTTAACGCTTCATAGCGGAAAGAGTAAGTCTGCTCACTCGGCACTAAATCTAAGATGTGGAACTTCTCTAGCTGTTGTTTGGTTTGTATATTCGGACACAACAGATAAACCGCACATTTCGCATCTAACGCATCTCTGATCGCATTTTCTAACGCTAAACCAACCGTCACATCAATCATCGGCACATCGGTAAGGTCAAGGATCATCGCTTCATAGTCACTAATGTGGTTATGCTGACGAGATATCGCTTTAGAAACACTAAAGATCATTGGTCCGGAGAGATAAAAGAACAGCACTTTACCATTGGCTTTCTCAAGCAAAGAGCGCTCGCTGTCAGTCAAAGGCACATCGTTCTCATCAGCATCACTGATCGCTTTAACCTGACGCGCTTGCTCGCGGCTCAAACGTTCAATGATTAAGATATTAGAGATAAATACACCTAAGCCAACCGCCACAATCAAATCAACAAACACCGTCAGCAGCATTACGCCATACATAATAGCCATGCCTTGCACGCTGACTTTATGCGCGCGTTGAATGAAACTCCAATCGAGAATGTTGAACCCGACATAGACAGCAATACCCGCTAAAACCGCCATCGGGATAGGTTCGGTTAAACCACCAGCCACTAACACAACTAACGCCAACACCAAAGCACGAGCAACTCCTGATAAAGGTGAACGCGCTCCAACTTGAATGTTAGTCACCGTCCCCATCGTTGCCCCTGCGCCCGGTAACGCACCAAATAATCCTGAAACCATATTGGCAAGCCCTTGCCCTCTTAACTCCTTATCTGAGTCATGCTCTTTGCGTGTTAAAGAGTCACCAATCACCGCGGTCAGTAAGGTATCAATACAACCTAGTGTGCCTAGCACTAACGCATCAATCACCATGGTTGTGAAGATTTCAACATTAAAAGTAGGGATCACCAGTGAAGGCAAACCAGCCGGTATCACGCCAATGCGTCGGATATCTTCAGGGTTAAATAGCAATACAGAAATTAACGTCACTGCCACTAAAGCAACCAGTTGTGCGGGAACGTATTTTCGGTATTTATTGGGCAAGAAGAATAGAATACCAAGAGTGAGTAAACCCAAAAACAGTTCATTAAACTTCATGTTGCTGATGATATCTGGCAATGCAGACAATGTTCCCATCACCCCACCCGCAGGGGCTGCCTGACCAAGCAGTGGTGAAAGTTGCAAAATAATGAGGATGACACCAATGCCCGACATGAAGCCAGATATCACACTGTATGGCATTAATGTAATGTATTTTCCAAGCTTGAGGGTTCCAAGCAATATCTGAAATGCCCCCGCCATCATCACAACAGTAAAGGTCATAGCCAGTCCAGTTTCTGGGTAGCTAGCGACCATGCTGGTTAAGACTGCAGTCATAATGACCGTCATCGGTCCGGTAGGCTCTGATATCAAGGTTGATGAGCCGCCAAATAAAGCAGCAAATAACCCGACCATGATCGCGCCCCAAAGCCCAGCTTCCGCACCAGCGCCCGAAGCAACACCAAAAGCTAACGCCAAAGGCAGTGATATAATGGCCGTTGTCACTCCACCAAACAAATCACCTTTCAAATCAATATTGGCAAAACGACTCCCAAACACTTATGCGCTCCTTGTAAAAAACCAAAATCACATCACTGTAGCAAATGTTAATCACAATTATTAACCGTTAATTAACGACAATTTTAGCCAATCTTGACTAAAAAAATGGGAACTAGCTAAGTTCATGATTTTTCATACGAGAACTCGTCAGATGAGTGCCTTTTTCTTCATTTTATAAGAGAATGAAATTGTAACATTGTGTATAGTCAGATTTATTCTTGAGCATTACTATTGATGCAATTTGGTCTATTTTAAGGGAAGTGAGATGCCAGAACTTAAACAGCTTTTTGAAAATAACTCGCGCTGGTCTGAATCGATTAAAGCAGAACGTCCTGAGTACTTTGCAAAGCTAGCTCAAGGGCAAGACCCTGATTTTCTCTGGATTGGTTGCTCTGACAGTCGCGTGCCTGCGGAACGTTTAACCGGGCTTTATTCGGGTGAACTGTTTGTGCATCGCAACGTCGCAAACCAGGTAATTCATACCGACTTGAATTGTCTTTCTGTGGTGCAATATGCGGTTGATGTATTGAAAGTAAAACACATCATTATCTGCGGACACTATGACTGTGGGGGTGTGAATGCAGCGATTGATAATCCACAACTAGGGTTGATCAACAACTGGTTACTGCATGTTCGTGACTTATACCTGAAACATCGCACCTATTTAGATGCCATACCGGAACAAAATAAAGCCGACAAGCTTTGTGAAATCAATGTTGCTGAACAAGTGTATAACTTGGGCAACTCCACGGTCCTACAAAACGCGTGGGAGCGCGGTCAAGATGTAGAACTGCATGGCGTGGTGTACGGTATTGAAGATGGACGCTTAGAATATCTTGGCGTACGTTGCAATTCACGCGAACGGGTGAATGACACTTATCAAAAGGCGATGGAAAAAATCCTGAACCCCAATCACGAGCTATTATGTCGCTAAAATACCAAGAGCCCACTCAATAGTGGGCTCTTTATCATACCAATCACAGTAAATAAGTGATCAGAAATAGCGCAGGAAAAAGGCTTGAGAACAAGGCAGAATTTTTCGATAAGTAGTTATTCTACAATCAAAAATTCTAACGCAGTTATCGAGCATTTTAACCAGCCAGGATGAACAGTTATTTACTACAATTGGTATCATATCTTCGTTAACTTACTCTTGTGGCACAACTTTGCCAATAAACGGCAAATGACGATATTTTTGTGCGTAATCGATACCGACCCCAACCACAAACTCATCAGGGATTTCGAAACCAATCCATTTTACATCAACAGGTACTTCACGGCGTGAAGGCTTATCAAGCAAAGTACAAATGTGGATGGACTTAGGTTCACGCAGCGAAAGGATCTCTTTTACTTTGTTCAAGGTATTACCCGTATCGATAATATCTTCAACCAACAATACATCTTTGCCTTTAATGTCATCGTCCAGATCTTTTAAGATACGAACATCACGTGAGCTTTCCATCGTATTGCCATAGCTAGATGCCGTCATAAAATCAACTTGGTGAACCAAATCAATGTTACGAGCAAGGTCTGCCATAAATACAAATGAACCGCGTAGCAAGCCAACCATGACCAAATCTTCACTGCCCTGATAATGTTCGGTGATCTGTTTGCCTAATTCACGAATTCGTTCCTGAACAATTTCCTCAGAAATCATCACTTCAACTGTATGCTTCATACTGTTCTCTTTTTAGGTGATGCGACACGCTTTACGATCACTGTTTTACGTAATGATGGCGTCGCGTAACTAGCTTGGTACATATAGTACCATCGCTGTACGGGATAGTTAAATGAGGCTTGCTTTGTACCGATTGACCGTTATTTTTAATTTGAACAATAAAAACATTTGAATCTGATTGCATTTAACGCAATTGAACAAAAAACAGGCTCATATTATTTGACCCACATCATATGCAGCAGTACACTCATGAAGCTTTAAAAGCAATTAACAAAATAATCATTAGAGCGGAAAGCTCAATACAAAACGTCAAATGGTAAGGATTAAAAAATTATGGACGCATCTATAGAGAAACGCCCCAGAACGCGCTTATCACCACAAAAGCGTAAACTTCAATTGATGGAAATCGCTCTTGAAGTGTTTGCAAAACGAGGCATTGGCCGTGGTGGTCATGCCGATATCGCTGAAATTGCACAGGTTTCTGTTGCAACGGTGTTCAATTACTTCCCAACTCGCGAAGACTTAGTGGATGACGTATTAACGCACGTTGTATGCCAATTTTCTAACTTTCTCGCTGATAATATCGACCTTGATCTGCACGCAAAAGAGAACTTAACCAACATTACTACCGCCATGGTTAGTCTTGTGGTTAATGACTGCCACTGGTTAAAAGTGTGGTTTGAGTGGAGTGCTTCGACACGTGAAGAAGTTTGGCCACTGTTTGTTTCTACAAACCGCACCAATCAATTACTAGTCAAGAATATGTTTATTAAGGCTATCGAACGTGGTGAAGTATGCAACGAACATGATCCTGAAGATCTGGCGACACTTTTCCACGGTATCTGCTACTCGCTCTTTATTCAGGCCAATCGCCTACCGAATGAAGAAAGCATGTGCACGTTAGTGAAAAGCTACCTAAATATGCTGTGCATCTACAAAAAAGAGCACTAATATCTGATCGATAAGAACATAAAAAAACCGCTGGCTTCAGCGGTTTTTCTTTATCTGATGATTAGGTCATTACTTTTTCTTTTTCGCTTTTGCGTTTGGAAGGTCAGTAATCGTACCTTCAAACACTTCAGCCGCAAGACCAACAGACTCGTGTAGCGTTGGGTGAGCATGAATCGTCAATGCGATATCTTCAGCATCACAACCCATCTCGATAGCAAGACCAATTTCACCCAGTAGTTCACCACCGTTAGTACCAACGATAGCACCACCAATAACGCGATGAGTCTCTTTATCAAAAATAAGCTTGGTCATACCGTCTGCACAATCAGAAGCGATTGCACGACCAGAAGCAGCCCAAGGGAATGTCGCTACTTCGTAGTTAATACCTTCTGCTTTCGCTTCTTTTTCAGTTTTACCAACCCAAGCTACTTCTGGCTCAGTGTACGCAATTGAAGGGATAACTTTAGGGTCAAAGTAGTGTTTCTTACCTGAAATAACTTCTGCCGCTACGTGACCTTCATGTACACCTTTGTGAGCCAACATTGGTTGACCAACAATATCACCAATAGCGAAGATATGAGGAACGTTCGTGCGCATTTGCTTATCTACATTGATAAAGCCACGCTCATCCACTTCAATACCTGCTTTTTCAGCATCCATCAGCTTACCATTTGGTACACGGCCGATAGCAACAAGGACTGCATCATAACGCTCAGCTTCCGCTGGTGCTTTTTTGCCTTCCATTGAAACGTAGATACCATCTTCTTTCGCTTCAACAGCCGTCACTTTCGTTTCAAGCATCAGGTTAAATTTGTCTTTAATACGTTTGGTGTAAACTTTAACCATGTCTTTATCCGCCGCTGGGATAAGTTGGTCAAACATTTCAACCACATCAATTTTAGAACCAAGCGAGTGGTAAACCGTCGCCATTTCCAAACCGATAATACCGCCACCCATGATCAACAGCTTTCCAGGAACTTCTTTCAGTTCAAGTGCATCAGTTGAATCCCAAATGCGTGGGTCTTCATGAGGAATGAATGGTAGTTTAATTGGGCGAGAACCCGCTGCAACGATAGCGTTATCGAAATTAACTACGGTTTTGCCGTCTTCACCTTCAACTTCGATAGCATTAGGGCCAGTAAATTTACCAAAACCGTTAACAACGGTAACTTTACGCATCTTAGCCATACCGCCAAGACCGCCTGTCAGTTGGTTGATCACTTTTTCTTTCCAAAGACGAATTTTGTCGATGTCAGTTTGTGGTTCACCAAATACGATACCATGCTCAGCAAGCGCTTTCGCTTCTTCAATAACTTTCGCTACGTGAAGTAGTGCTTTAGATGGGATACAACCCACGTTCAAACACACACCGCCAAGGGTGCTGTAACGTTCAATAAGTACTGTTTCAAGACCTAAGTCTGCACAGCGGAATGCAGCGGAGTAACCAGCAGGACCGGCACCAAGCACTACCACTTGGGCTTTGATTTCTTTGCTCATTTTGACCTCTTGTAGTCATTATCCCTAACAGGCTGAGTGGGTGTTCTATCTATTTGTTTTGTTATTAAAAACGAATTACTTAAAACGAGATATTTTTCAGACCGCAACAGTTTACAGAGATGTTAATGGTGTGAAAAGTAAATCCATTTAGCCTGTGAGCTAGACGACAATTCGATTAGGAAAAAGTGTTCGTAATCCAATCATCTTGTTATTCGTGTTAACGAGGGCGGCTTAATCGCCGCCCTATCATTAACTAAACTTGGCTTACAAAACCAGACGGCGAATGTCTGATAATGCACCATTTAGGAAAGTGATGAAGCGTGCACCTTCCGCACCATCGATCACACGGTGGTCGTATGATAGAGAGAGTGGAAGTTGTAGGCGTGGTTCGAACTCTTTGCCGTTCCACACAGGCTTGATCTCTGATTTAGACACACCAAGAATACCCACTTCTGGCGCATTGACGATTGGCGTAAATGCAGTACCACCAATGCCACCTAGGCTAGAGATAGTGAAACAACCACCCTGCATATCTGCCGCTGTCAGTTTACCAGCACGTGCTTTCTTCGATACTTCAGCAAGCTCAGCTGATAGCTCGTAAATGCCTTTTTTGTTCACATCTTTGAAGACAGGAACAACGAGACCATTTGGCGTATCAACCGCAATACCCACGTTTACGTATTTCTTCAGAATCAAGCTTTCGCCATCGTCAGAAAGTGAAGAGTTAAATGCTGGGAACGCTTCTAGAGCTTTCGCTACAGCTTTCATGATGAACACGAGTGGCGTGATCTTCATGCCTGTATCTTTCTTCGCTTCAATCGCATTTTGCTCTTTACGGAAGTTCTCAAGCTCGGTGATATCAGCGTTATCCCATTGGGTAACGTGTGGGATCATCACCCAGTTACGGTGCAAGTTAGCACCCGAGATCTTCTTGATACGAGAAAGTGGCTGAACTTCAGTTTCACCAAACTTGCTGAAATCAACTTTTGGCCAAGGTAGGAGGCCAAGTGCTGCGCCATCACCTTTACCAGAAGCCGCTGCTGCCGAACCAGATTCAAGACGCTTAAGTGCTTCTTTCACATAATTTTGCACATCTTCTTTTAGGATACGGCTCTTACGACCAGAACCTTTCACCTTAGATAGATTAACGCCAAATTCACGTGCAAGACGACGAACAACTGGAGAAGCATGAGAATACTCATTGTTCTCTTCAAACTCAGCGGTTGCTACTGTCGCTGGTTTAGTCACTTCAGCTTTTGGTGCTACTGGTGCCGCTGCTTGAGCAGGAGCTGCAACTGGTGCTGCACCTGCTACTTCAAAGACCATGATTAACGAGCCAGTCGATACTTTATCGCCTGTTGCAATCTTGATTTCTTTCACTACACCGGCAAACGGTGCAGGCACTTCCATTGAAGCTTTGTCACCTTCAACAGTGATTAGAGATTGCTCTTCTTCCACGGTATCGCCAACGGCAACCATGATTTCAGTCACTTCTACTTCATCACCACCGATATCTGGAACGTTGACTTCTTTCGCTGCAGAAGCGGTAGGAGCTGCCGCCATTGGTGCCGCTACAGCAGCAGGAGCCGCGGCTACGCCTGAACCTGCAACTTCAAATACCATGATTAGAGAGCCAGTCGTTACTTTATCGCCTGCTGCTACTTTGATCTCTTTCAGCGTACCTGCGAATGGCGCTGGAACTTCCATAGAAGCTTTGTCGCCTTCAACCGTCAATAGAGATTGCTCTTCTTCGATTGCATCACCGATAGCGACCATGATTTCAGTGACTTCTACTTCGTCACCACCGATATCTGGAACGTTAACTTCTTTAAGTTCAACCGCTGCAGGTGCTGCTGCCGGAGCAGGAGCCGCTTCTGCCGCTGGAGCAGGCGCTGCTGCACCTTCTGCTTCAAAGATCATAATCAATGAACCAGTAGAGACTTTATCACCTTCAGCGATTTTGATTTCTTTAACAATACCTGCTTGAGAGGCAGGAACCTCCATAGAAGCCTTATCGCCTTCTACAGTAATAAGAGACTGTTCTTCTTCAACCTTGTCGCCAACGCTGACAAGAATTTCAGTAACTTCAACCTCATCCGCACCAATGTCAGGTACATTTATTTCGATTGCCATTATTCTTTCCTACCTTCAATTAAGCGTATAGCGGGTTTGTTTTTTCAGTATCGATGTTGAATTTCTTAATTGCTTGCGCAATGACAGATTTCTCAACTTCGCCACGTTTCGCTAGTTCAGTTAACGCTGCAACCACAACATAACCTGCGTTCACTTCGAAATGACGACGTAAGTTTTCGCGGCTGTCTGAACGACCAAAACCATCCGTACCCAACACTTTGAAAGACTCAGCAGGGATAAACGCACGCACTTGCTCGGCGTAGTTTTTCATGTAATCCGTTGCTGCAATTGCAGGTTCGCTACCCATTACCGTTTGAATGTAAGGAACGTGTGCCTGCGCTTCAGGGTGAAGCATGTTGTAACGTTCACAAGCTTGGCCATCACGAGTTACTTCGTTGAATGACGTTACCGAGTAAACATCAGAAGCAATACCGTACTCATCACTTAAGATTTGAGCCGCTTTACGCACTTCGTTCATGATAGTACCAGAGCTCATTAGCTGAACTTTACCTTTCGAACCAGTGTAAGTTTCTAGCTTATAGATACCCTTACGAATGCCTTCTTCAGCGCCTTCTGGCATTGCTGGCATTGCGTAGTTTTCGTTCATCAGAGTTAGGTAGTAGAACACGTTCTCTTGATCACCATACATACGACGGATACCGTCTTGCATGATTACCGCCACTTCATAAGCGAAGGTTGGATCGTAAGAAATACAGTTAGGAACCGTACCCGCCATGATGTGCGAGTGGCCATCTTCGTGCTGTAGACCTTCGCCGTTAAGCGTTGTACGACCAGCTGTTGCACCTAGTAAGAAACCACGAGCTTGTTGATCGCCCGCCATCCACGCCATATCACCTACACGTTGGAAACCAAACATGGAGTAATAGATGTAGAACGGAATCATTGGCAGGTTGTTGGTGCTGTATGATGTTGCAGCCGCAACCCATGAAGACATAGCACCTAGCTCATTGATACCTTCTTGTAGTACCTGACCTGATGTTGCTTCTTTATAGTAAGAAACGATATCGCGATCTTGAGGGGTGTAGTTCTGGCCGTGTGGATTGTAAATACCGATTTGACGGAATAGACCTTCCATACCAAATGTACGCGCTTCATCGGCAATAATTGGCACAATGTTCTTACCAATATTTTTATCTTTAAGCAGAACGTTCAATGCACGAACAAATGCCATTGTTGTTGAAATATCACGCTTCTGCTCTTCAAGTAGTGGCTTGAATTCATCAACTGGTGGAATCACTAATTCTTCTGTGAATTTAGGCAAACGCTGTGGCGTGTAACCTTTTAGTGCTTTACGACGAGCATGTAGATATTCGTGCTCTTTAGAGCCTTCTTCCAGCGTTAGGTATGGCAGTTCTTTTACCGCTTCGTCAGTTAGCAGATCTTGTAGGCCTAGACGATCACGTAGATGAAGTACGTGAGTCATGTCCATCTTCTTAACTTGGTGTGCGATATTCTTACCTTCTGCCGCTTCACCCATGCCGTAACCTTTTACTGTTTTCGCTAGGATAACAGTAGGACGACCATTGGTTTCTTGTGCATTTTTAAATGCCGCGTACAGTTTAGATGAATCATGACCACCACGCTTAAGCGCGAAGATCTCATCATCAGTCATGTCTGCAACAAGTGCTGCAGTTTCTGGGTATTTACCAAAGAAGTGCTCACGTACGTACGCGCCATCTTTAGATTTGAATGTTTGGTAGTCACCATCGATAGTTTCATTCATTAGTTGAAGAAGCTTACCAGATGTGTCTTTTGCCAGTAGTGAATCCCAGTTACTACCCCAGATAACTTTAACCACATTCCAACCAGCGCCTTTAAATAGGCCTTCTAGTTCTTGGATGATGCTGCCGTTACCCATAACAGGGCCATCTAGACGCTGTAGGTTACAGTTGATTAGGAAACATAGATTATCGAGTTTTTCACGAGCGGCAAACGAGATTGCACCGCGTGATTCTGGCTCGTCCATTTCACCATCACCTAGGAACGCGTAAACACGTTGCTCTTTGGTATCTTTCATACCACGGCCATCTAGGTATTTAAGGAAGCGAGCTTGATAAATAGCAGAGATCGGACCTAGTCCCATAGATACAGTCGGGAATTGCCAGAACTCAGGCATCAATTTAGGGTGAGGATATGAAGGGATACCCTTGCCATCCACTTCTTGACGGAAGTTGTCTAGCTGTTCAGCAGTTAAACGGCCTTCAACAAAAGCACGTGCGTAGATCCCAGGAGAGATGTGACCTTGGTAATAAACCAAGTCGCCACCATCTTTTTCGTTAGGGGCACGGAAGAAGTGGTTAAAACATGTTTCGTAGAACGCAGCAGAAGACTGGAATGACGCCATGTGGCCGCCAAGCTCAAGGTCTTTTTTCGATGCACGTAGAACGATCATGATCGCGTTCCAACGGATGATTGAGCGAATACGACGCTCAAGCGTTGTGTCACCTGGGTAAGCTGGCTCTTGTGCTGCAGGAATCGTGTTGATGTAGTTGGTAGTAATACCAGTTGGCATATCAACACCGTCTAGACGTGCTTTGTCTAAAACTTGCTCTAGTAAAAACTGAGCACGCTCTACACCTTCTTCACGTACAACTGACTCAAGGGCTGCTAGCCATTCCTGAGTTTCCAGTGCATCTACGTCATGCTTCATGTCAGACATGGAGATCTATCCTTCTGTTGGTTGGATCTATAAACAAGCAATTAGTCGCTAATTTACGACTCATTACCCTGTTGAATTCGACGTAAAGAACGCTCACGGCGAGACTCTTCTTTGGTCAAATCCAACAATGTTTCTTCGATATAAGCTAAGTGAGAATGTGACATTTCACGCGCCTTTTCCGGCTGACCAGAAACAATCGCATCCACGATATTAGCTCGGTGTTTACTTACTTTCTCCACCACTTCATGGCGGCGGTGTAATAGCTTTAAATTCTGTAGAACATTTTGCTCAAGCAATGGAGCAAGGCTACGGACAATATGCAAAAGCACCACATTGTGTGCAGCTTCAGTGAGAGCGACTAAAAACTCAACCACCGCGGACGCTTCTGCTTCAATCTCTTTCTTTGCTTGTTGCTCACCAATTCTAGCTAAGCAGGATTGAATTCGAGCAAAATCTTCCTCAGTACCACGCAAGGCTGCAAAATAGGCAGAAATACCCTCCATCGCGTGTCGCGATTCAAGTAAATCGAGCTGAGTTTCAGAGTGGCTAGACAATAAATTTAGCAGAGGATCAGAAAAACTTTTCCAGATATTCTCGCTAACAAACGTTCCACCACCTTGACGCCGAGTTAATAGGCGCTTGGCTTCTAAACGTTGAATAGCTTCTCGGATAGAGGGACGCGACACTTCGAACTGCTTTGCCAGTTCTCGCTCTGGTGGCAATTGTTGCCCCGGAGAGAGTGTTCCTTCCACTATCAACCTTTCCAACTCCTGTTCGATAACATCGGAGAGTTTTGGCTGACGAATCCTTTGATAAGCCATAATTTATTATTCTTCTACTCTTTGCAGTCAATTGGTAATACCAATTTCAAGTTGGTGCAGAAATTAACATAATTAAAACGCGGATGTCCAGCCAAAACTTGACCTAAATCATAGAACAGGTCACGTTTAAACACACTGATAACATTAATAAGTTAAAACAGAAAAGATAATGGTCAGACCAATTACATAATCAATACAGATGGGGAATGAACGGGCTACTATACCCAATCACACGATAAATAAATTAGGTTGAGGGTCGTTGATTCACTACAGATCGTTGCTCAAGAACAAAAAGCTTGGGAAAGGCAGTATAAAGAGAATAAAAAAGCTGAATATAATCAATCACTACTGATGCCACAGTGACGCGGCATCAGTAGTCGACATTACTTCGCTTCTAGATGATCAATCATCAATTGCAGCGATTGATTACCACGAAATTCATTGATATCGAGCTTATAAGCAAGCCGAACGGTTTTCACAGATGCATCTGGCCAACGTCTTAAATCAACATTGAACGCAATACCATCGATCATAATATTGGTCGGATGACCTTTGAATAACGGTTCAAGCATTAATTTTAAATGCTTTTCTCCGACCAACTTTTGATGCAAGAGTTTAAATTCACCATCAAAGAGCGGTTCAGGAAACGCTTGTCCCCACGGCCCACCAGCACGCAGCATTTCAGCGGTATGCATAGAGAATTCTTCAGGTTTTAATTCACCGTCAGACAAAATCACACCTTTTAATGCCGCCTCATCTAACTCTTCTCGCACCACCTGATCAAACAAACTCGCAAAGCGTTCAAAATCTTTTTCGGCAATGGTTAAACCTGCCGCCATTGCATGACCACCAAATTTGGCAATTAAACCGGGGTGTTGCGTATCAATCCGATCCAAAGCATCGCGCATGTGTAAGCCAGCCACAGAGCGACATGACCCCTTGATATTGCCATCGCCACCATCCGCAAACGCAATCACAGGTCGGTGATATTTATCTTTGATGCGCGAAGCTAAAATACCAATCACACCTTGGTGCCAATCTCGTTGAAACAGTACTACCCCATGAGGTAATTGTGTATTTTCGCCAAGCTGTAAGCGTTCACAAAAAGCCAACGCTTCTTGTTTCATGCCTTCTTCGATTTCTTTGCGCGTTTGATTTAAGCCATCAAGCTCATTCGCCATCCGGCGTGCCGCGTGAATGTTATTACTCATCAATAACTCGACACCGAAAGACATATCATCCAAACGACCAGCAGCGTTGATCCTTGGGCCTAATGCAAAACCAAAGTCAGAGGCAACCAAACGTCGCGCATCACGCTTGGCTACTTCGATCAAAGCTTGGATCCCCGGCCTTGCGTGCCCAGCACGAATACGCTGTAAACCTTGATGCACGAGAATACGGTTATTTTCATCAAGCGGTACCACGTCAGCAACGGTGCCAAGCGCGACGAGATCGATCAACTCCATCAATTTCGGCTCAGCCATTCCTTGCTCACTAAACCAGCCTGATTTACGCATGTGAACACACAATGCCATCATCAAATAAAACGCAACACCAACCCCTGCCAAAGCTTTCGATGGAAACGCACAGCTTTGTAAGTTGGGGTTAACCATTGCATCGACTTCCGGCAAGACATGCCCAGGCAAGTGATGATCCGTCACTAATACGGTTAACCCTTGTTGTTTGGCATAGCGCACACCTTCGATTGATGAAACACCATTATCCACGGTCATGATCACCTGCGCGCCCAACTCAATCGCTTGATCAACCACTTCAGGGCTTAAGCCATATCCATCTTCAAAACGGTTAGGTACTAGGTAATCCACATTATGACTACCAAGCATGCGCAGTGCTAAAACCGAAAGCGCCGAACTGGTTGCCCCATCAGCGTCGAAATCCCCAACGACAATAATGCGCTGTTGTTGCTGAATCGCGTTAAACAGTAATTCGACCGCTTCTTCAATTCCCCCTAATTTCTGGTAAGAATGTAAGGCTTTGGCAGCTTTATCCAGTTGCTCGACACTGGTAATACCGCGACTGATGTAAATGCGTTTCAGCAAGGAAGGGAGAGTATCGGGAAGTTGTGAAAGGTCTGGTTCAGGTCTGCGTTTTATCTCAATCATAAATCAGCAGGCTTGAGTAAACTCAAGCCTGACTCCTAAGTTATTAAAGCTGTTGAAGGCGTTGCAATAGTTGAGCTGGCGGCAAATAGCCTCCGACCATTTCACCATTCGGTAAGAATATCGCTGGTGTACCGCTGATACCCAATTCACGTCCAAGCTGATAATGCTGCGCTATCGTCTGCTTCGCCTGATCGATATTTTCACCGGCTTGAGGCGCGCCACGATTCGTTTTCGCTTCATTCATCGCAGCCGCTTTATCATCGGCACTCCAAATGACGGCCATTTGTTCGGCAACTTGACCAGTCGCGCCTTGGCGAGGGAAAGCCATGTAGCGCACAGTAATACCAAGCTCGTTATAGCCTGCCATTTGGCTGTGCAGACGTGTGCAGTAGCCACAAGTAATGTCAGTAAATACTGTCACAATGTATTTTTCATCTGCCGCTTTGTACTCGATCATGCTGTTTTTGAAAGTTTCAATTTTAGCCGCGTTCAGCGGTGCTTGACGCTTTGCCAATACATCGACATAACCACCATTTTCATCTAATTGATACAATGTTCCTGCAATAAAATGACGACCATCAGGCGAAGCAAATAAAATTCCGCCCGAAGTTTGCACTTCAACTAAACCTTCGACATCAGAGGCTTTAACATCAACCACTTGCAAACCTAATTTTGAAAAACGTTGTTCAAAAACGCCTTTATCAATAGATTGTACTTGCTTGATTTGTGCCGTTTGTGGGGCTGTGGTGGTTTCTTCAGCGTTACACGCTGCAACGAAAAATGGCAATGTAAGTAGAGTCAATTGGCGTAATACGCTCATGTAAGTTCACCTTTATTCAAGCCCTTGGATGGTGCTCGCTATGCAATTGTTTGAGTCGCTCTGTGGCGACGTGAGTATAAATTTGCGTGGTTGATAAGTCACTATGTCCAAGCAGCATTTGCACAACCCGTAGATCTGCTCCGTAATTGAGCAAATGAGTGGCAAAAGCGTGCCTTAATACGTGCGGCGAGAGTTTTTCAACGTCAATTTCCGCGATCACTGCATAGTGTTTAATCCGATGCCAAAATGTTTGGCGAGTCATCTGCCGTGCGCGTTTGCTCGGAAAAACGATATCGGATGTCTGCTCCCCTAATAATGCAGACCGCCCTTGGTGGAGAAAAGTTTCAATCCAATCCACCGCATTTTCTCCCATTGGAACCAAACGCTCTTTTCCGCCTTTACCAATCACTCGCACGACACCTTGGCGCAAACTGATGTTTTCCATGGTGAGTGACACTAATTCAGTGACACGCAGCCCGGTGGCATACAATAGTTCAAGCATGGCTCTGTCGCGCAATTCGAGCGGATTGTTGGTATCTGGCGCATTAAGCAGCGCATCCACCTGCTGCTCTGACAGATCTTTTGGTAAACGTTGCGGCAGCTTAGGGCTGACCAACAAAGCACTCGGATCATCGGCGCGAATTTTCTCTCGGTGCAGATATTGAAACAAACGACGAATCGCCGAGAGCATACGCGCCCGTGAAGTTTGCTTGTAGTCTTGGTCAGCAAGCCACGCTTGATACTGTTGTAACCCAGACAAACTAATAAAATCGAGGCGATAGTTATCGTGCTGCATCCACTGCAATAGTTTCGTCAGATCATTGCGATACGAAGAGAGCGTATTTTCTGATAAACCGCGTTCCATCCACATCGCATCTAAAAATTGTTCGACAATTCCTTGGTCAGGAGAAAAATGCTCAGCCACATCAAACCTCAGTAGTAAAAATAACCTTGCTCAGGTTAAGTGAGCCACGAGTTTAATACCATAAAAAAACAGGGTTAGCAGGATAATCGCTGCAAAGCGCGTCAATTTATGGTTAGAATTCACCATTCTGACTTTAAACGACAAAAAATTATGAAGATCGGTCTGTTTTACGGCTCAACCACTTGTTATACCGAAATGGCAGCAGAAAAGATCCGCGCCATCATCGGTGAAGATTTAGTCGACATTCACAATGTGAAAGAGACACCACTTTCTTTGATGAGCGACTATGATCTTTTAATACTCGGTATTTCAACCTGGGACTTTGGCGAAATCCAAGAAGATTGGAGCGCAATATGGGATCAAATCGATGGCGTGTCACTAAACGACAAGTACGTCGCATTGTTCGGGTTAGGCGATCAAGAAGGTTATGGCGAATGGTACCTCGATGCGATGGGGATGCTACATGATGAGCTAAAACAAGTTGGTGCCCAATTTATTGGCTATTGGCCAAACCAAGGCTACCAATTTGAAGCATCGAAAGCACTGACTGAAGATGGATCCCATTTTGTCGGTTTAGCGTTGGATGAAGATTCGCAATACGAGTTCAGTGACGAACGCATTCAAACCTGGGTTGAGCAAATTTTAGTGGAGTTCCACGACAAGATTTAATCTTGCTTGAGCTGCGCCCTAAATCGACGCCAGTCAAAGACTAAACCGGGGTCGGTTTTGCGCAGCGGTGCAATATACTGGTGCCCGGTAATACGCTCAGTGGTGATCTTCGGATAATGCATCATTAACGCCTTGCTTAAATCCGTAAGCGCTTGATATTGTGCCTGAGTGTAGGCAACGAAATCGCTCCCTTCCAATTCAATACCTATCGAGTAGTCATTGCATTTTGCTCTGCCAGCAAAGCTTGATTGCCCAGCATGCCAAGCTCTGGCATTAAATGGCACAAATTGTATCACCTGGCCATTTCGACAAATCAGACAATGCGCCGAAACACCCATAGTATGAATCGTCTTAAAAAAAGGATGGGCATTGGGATCCAATCGACCAGTAAAAAACTGCTCAATATAGGGGCCACCAAACTTTCCGGGCGGTAAACTGATGTTATGCAGCACCAGCAATGAAATATCGTCCTCATCACTACGCTCATCAAAAAAAGGCGAGACAACACGGCGGGCATGTTGGTACCAACCGTCAACAATCGCTGTGTTTTTCGTGACTTCGCTACTTGGGATAGTTAAGTTATACGCCATATTCAAAGGCTCTCTATTGGGTATAGTGATGATTTTCCGTATCGCTATTAGAAATTAGCGATTAATGGCTGAATTTGCTGTTGAGTCAGCGTATCATTCCCACTTCTGTTCAACACAATATTAGATTTGCGATGAAAAATACACACAATAGCCAACAACGCCTTGATTATCTAAAACAACAGCTTCCTCTTGAAATTACTCGTGCCGTGGCCGAGACACTTAAAGAAGATCTTGGTGGTACTCTTGATGCCACATCTGATATCACCGCAAGTCTAATTCCAGCAGACGCTCACAACGTTGCCACCATTATCACTCGTGAACAGGGTGTATTTTGTGGACAAGCATGGGCTGATGAAGTCTTTAAACAGCTCGGTGGTGAAGTCACCATTGACTGGCATGTACAAGACGGTGACAGCGTAGAGCCTAATCAAACATTATGTACCCTTTCCGGCCCAGCTCGCGCGCTATTAACTGGTGAACGTAATGCGATGAACTTTATTCAAACCTTGTCTGGCTGCGCCACAACAACTGCGCAATACGCCAAACAGCTTGCAGGTACTGATTGCCGCTTGCTTGATACCCGTAAAACCATTCCTGGCTTACGCAGCGCACTGAAATATGCCGTCGCGTGTGGTGGTGGTTTTAACCATCGTATTGGGGTATTCGATGCCTACCTCATTAAAGAAAATCACATTATTGCTTGCGGTGGCATCACACAGGCGATCGGTGAGGCGAAAAAGCTAAACCCAGGAAAACCGGTAGAAGTTGAAACCGAAAGCTTGGAAGAGTTAGTCGAAGCGATTGAAGCTGGCGCCGATATTATCATGCTAGATAACTTCAGCACCGATATGATGCGTGAAGCAGTAAAAATTAATGCAGGTCGTGCGGCACTTGAAAACTCTGGCAATGTAACGCTTGAGACCATTCGTGAATACGCACAAACCGGTGTTGATTACATTTCAGTGGGCGCTTTGACTAAGCACTTAAAGGCGATGGATTTATCCATGCGTTTCAAATAGATCAATCCACATCTACTTATTACATTTTTGACTAAGGAAGCTAAATCAGCTTCCTTTTTAATGACACTCATATCAAAAAAGCTTCGTTTTTAACTGAGTCGTATTTTTTCATGTTCTGTATGCAATACGATAAATAAAAACTCTAAATCACTCGCGCAGCCCTATTTTACGCATTCCTTCTACTCAACAAGATTCTTATGCTCAGTCATTGGAATGTATTCAACTGGAGAAGGCAATGAACACCAATAGCAACAGAAAACAAAACGGATTTACCTTAATTGAATTGATGATTGTAGTGGCCATTATTGGTGTGCTGTCTGCGATAGCGGTGCCTGCGTATAAAAATCATGTCAAAAAATCTGAAGCCACAGTCGCTTTAAGTACGCTAAGCGCATTACTAACCAATATTGATATAGAAGCTCAAGAAACCGGATCTTTTCCTTCAGATTTGACCAATATTGGTGCATCAAGTGCCATGAATACTCTTGGTACACTTGAATTTCCCTCCGGCGTATCTTCTGCAATTCAGTTTAAGTTTGGTAGCCAATCGACGATGCAAAATAAAATTGTTCGCTTTACTAAAGGTTCATCAGGTTGGAGCTGCCAACACGATACAGCACAAACATTAAAGAGCTGTGTGGCAGGCACGTTCTAGTAAAAAATATGCTCACCAATCTCCCCGCAATTCTTCGGCAAGCAAATCTTATTAGCCTTGCGCAAGAGCAAACGGTTATAGAACATATTGAAGCTTCTGGTGATAGTGTGCTAGAGGCTCTTCTCACTTTAGGTTTATTTCATCATTACGAGTTAACCGAACATTTAAGCTCTATTTTCGGTTTGCCCGACACTGACCTAACGGGTTATGACTACCACACATTGTGTCAACAATTGGGCTTGCGAGAACTCATTACCCGCTACCAAGCACTACCAATTTTAAGAAAAGGCCAAACCCTGACCATTGCAGTTTCCGACCCAACCCATTTGCAAATAGAAGATGATTTTCGCTTCGCAACGGGTTTGAAAATTGAATTGGTGTTGGCTGACTATAAAACTTTACAAGCCGCAATTCGTCGCCTGTATGGGCGAGCAATGCAAGAATCATTAAGCACGGAAAGAGAGATCAACCAAGATCAACTGGCAAATTTAGTTCAACTCGCTGACGATGAAATTCAGTCGGTAGAAGATCTTAGCCAAGATAATTCTCCCGTTAGTCGTTTCATCAATCAAATTTTATTAGATGCGATACGTAAAGGCGCATCCGATATTCACTTTGAACCCTACGAAACGCTCTACCGAGTTCGCTTACGTTGTGACGGTATGTTAGTCGAAACCCAACAGCCAGCCAGTCATTTAGGTCGCCGCCTTGCTGCGCGGATAAAAATCCTCTCTAAACTTGATATTGCCGAGCGGCGCCTTCCACAAGATGGACGGATAAAATTGCGTTTAAACCAAGACACAGCCATTGATATGCGTGTTTCAACACTACCTACCTTATGGGGTGAAAAAATCGTATTACGCTTACTCGATAGCAGTGCCTCCCACCTCGATATAGGCAAACTAGGTTACAACGATAAGCAAAAACAACTCTACTTACAGGCACTAAAAAGGCCGCAAGGAATGATCTTAATGACAGGCCCTACTGGCAGCGGAAAAACCGTTTCACTTTATGCTGGGTTACGCCTGCTCAATACTACCGATGTCAATATCTCTACCGCGGAAGATCCTGTCGAGATCAACCTATCAGGCATTAACCAGGTTCAGGTACAGCCAAAGATTGGTTTTGGATTTGCACAAGCATTACGTTCATTTTTACGCCAAGACCCCGACATTGTAATGGTCGGTGAAATTCGAGATACAGAAACGGCTGAAATTGCGGTCAAAGCAGCGCAAACTGGCCACTTAGTCCTTTCAACCTTACACACTAACTCCGCCGCTGAAACCGTGATCCGCTTAAGTAGCATGGGAATTGAGGCGTTTAACCTAGCGTCCTCATTGAGTCTTATTGTTGCTCAGAGGCTAGCAAGACGACTTTGCCCACATTGCAAAAGAGCAACTAGTGCAACGCCCAGCTTGCTGCGGAAATTTAATCTTTCTGATCAAGACGTTATTTATGAGGCAAACCCTCGTGGCTGTAATGAGTGTACCAATGGCTATGCAGGAAGAGTGGGCATCTACGAAATGATGGAATTCACCCCTCAATTAACACAGGCTATCATGCACAAGGCCAGCATATTACAAATAGAACAACTCGCTAAAGCCAACGGTATGCAAACCCTCCAAGAATCAGGCATCGAAAAACTGAAACTTGGAGTAACCAGCGTTAAAGAGTTACAACGTGTTCTTTATTTCTAACTCAACGATAACTCACTGATTGAGCGCAAATAATGAAAACATCAACAACAAAGCTTAAGCATTACCGTTGGAAAGGGATAAATAGCTCAGGTAAAAAAGTCTACGGGCAAATACTGGCTTTGGATGAGTTAGAAGTGCGCGGCAAACTACAAGATCAGCATATTGAACTTAGGAGAGTGAAAAAAGGCCGTCTTTCTCTCATCGCTCACCTCACTCATCGTGTTAAAGCTAAAGACATTACCTTGTTAACTCGCCAATTAGCAACCATGCTCAGCACCGGGGTTCCTATCGTTCAGGCATTAAAATTGGTTGGACACAATCATCGTAAGGCGGAGATGAAATCGATTCTAGCGCAAGTAACAAAAGGGGTTGAGGCCGGCACTCCTATTTCAAAATCAATGAGCACAGCAAGCACCTATTTTGACCAACTGTATGTTGATTTAGTTTATAGCGGTGAACAATCCGGCAACTTGGCCGAGGTCTTTGAGCGTTTAGCCACCTACAGAGAAAAAAGTGAGCAATTACATGCCAAAGTTATCAAAGCGCTCATTTACCCAACAATGGTCGTCTTTGTCGCTTTGGCCGTTGCTTATTTAATGCTCACGCTTGTGATCCCTGAATTTGAAGTCATGTTTAAAGGCTTCGGTGCAGAGCTGCCTTGGTTTACTCAGCAAGTTTTACAGCTCTCACATTGGGTACAAAACTACAGCCTTTGGGGGTTCGCTAGCGTGTTACTTATTATCAGTAGCGTTAAAGCTGTGCGTAAAAAATCGTTTTCAATTCGTCTTAAAACCAGTCAATTAAGTTTGAGATTACCCATTCTTGGTGCTGTTATCGGCAAAGCTTCCATCGCTAAATTCTGTCGAACATTGGCAACCAGTTTTAGCGCCGGAATTCCCATTCTGACCTGTTTAAAATCGACCGCGAAAACCGCTGGTAATATCCATTTCGAGACAGCGATTCAAGGTGTTTATCGAGATACAGCGGCAGGTATGCCAATGTACATCGCTATGCGCAATACCAATGCCTTCCCTGAAATGGTGCTGCAAATGGTAATGATTGGCGAAGAGTCAGGTAAACTCGATGACATGCTCAACAAAGTGGCGACTATTTATGAATTTGAAGTCGATAACACCGTTGATAATCTTGGTAAAATCCTCGAACCACTGATAATTATTTTCCTCGGTACTGTCGTCGGTGGACTAGTTGTGGCAATGTATTTACCAATCTTTAACTTAATGAGTGTATTGGGATAGTATAATCCCCGCGAATTATTTTATTACTCGAGTCCTTGCATGGAAGTTTTTGACTATTACCCTTGGCTATTCCCACTATTTGCCTGCTTATTTGGCTTGATTGTCGGTAGCTTTCTCAATGTCGTTATTTATCGTCTCCCAAAAATAATGGAGCGAGAATGGCAACAAGAATGTGCAGACTCATTTCCTGAATATCATATTGCACCGCCAGAAGGGCAACTGACGCTTAGTATTCCTCGCTCAACGTGCCCACATTGCAACACTCCGATCCGCGTCATCGACAATATTCCATTGTTCAGCTGGCTATTTCTGAGAGGCAAATGCTCGCACTGTAAAAGCCCTATCAGTGTGCGTTACCCAGCCATTGAACTGCTAACGGCAAGTCTAAGCTTACTGATTGCTACCCATTTTGGTTTTAGCTATTTTTCCGTAGCATTACTGTTTTTCACCTTCATATTAATTGCCGCCACTTTTATCGACCTAGATACCATGCTACTACCCGATCAACTAACCTTACCGTTGCTTTGGGCTGGGTTGGCCTTATCCTTATTACAGGTTAGCCCAGTTAGCCTTAACGATGCAGTGATTGGAGCAATGGCTGGCTACCTAAGCCTATGGTCGGTTTACTGGTTGTTTAAACTAGCCACTGGTAAAGAGGGAATGGGCTACGGTGACTTTAAGTTACTTGCCGCTTTAGGCGCTTGGCTTGGCTGGCAATATTTACCGATGATCATTTTAATGTCATCACTGGTTGGTTTAGTCTTCGGCATCATTCAGCTTCGTTTACAAAAGAAAGGCATCGACAAAGCTTTCCCTTTTGGCCCTTACCTTGCAATTGCAGGCTGGCTAACCCTCATTTGGGGTAGCGATATCATGGGGTGGTATATAGGCTCAGTAGTGGGGTTAAATTAATGACATTTGTAGTAGGTTTAACGGGTGGTATCGCGAGTGGTAAAACGACCGTCGCCAATATATTCCACCAGCATTTTGGGATTGATATTGTTGATGCAGACGTCATAGCAAGACAAGTGGTTGAAGTTGGATCTAAGGGTTTAAAAGCGATTGAAGAGCATTTTGGTCATAAGATTTTGCACGCTAATGGTCAGTTGGATCGCGCGACTCTAAGATCTAAAATCTTCGCAGATGAAACGCAAAAAGCCTGGCTCAACAATTTACTCCACCCAATGATCCGCGAAAAAATGCTTGAACAGCTATCGAGCACAACCTCACCTTACGCATTATTGGTGGTGCCTTTATTAATAGAAAACAACCTGCAATCGCTCGCAAACCGAATTTTAGTGGTTGATGTCGATACTGAAACGCAAATCTCCCGCACAATGGCAAGAGATAATGTCTCAGAACAACAAGTCCGAGCCATCTTAGCTGCACAAGCGAGCCGTGAGCAAAGACTCGCACAAGCTGACGATGTGGTTAAAAATAGCGCAGAAAACCAGAAACTTTTGCCGCAAATCACAGAATTGCATCAAAAGTATCTAGCCATCTGTGGGCAAAATCGGTGAGAATAACTAAGACCGAACGTAAGGCTAGCTAGATGACCACGCATAAGTTTGAACATCCACTCAACGAAAAAACTCGTATCTATTTAAGAGTCGAAGCACTGCTTAATCAGCTCATGCATTCGGCTCAATTTCGTGATGGTATTCAACACCAATTGTTCTTTCGTTCTTTGTTTGATCTTCTGGAAATATTTGAGCAGATCCAACTAAAGAGTGAACTCGCTAAAGATATCGAAAAGCAGCGTCTGGCTTATCGAAGTTGGTTGAATGTCGATGGCGTTGATCAAGCCATGCTGCTATCACTGCTAGAAGATGTTGATGACGTTCATCGAAATTTGATGGCTGCAGAACGTTTTGGCCAATCTTTAAAAGAGGATCGTTTCCTAAGCACCATCCGTCAGCGCTTCAACTTACCCGGTGGTTCATGCTGTTTTGACTTACCAGCTCTACACTACTGGCTACATATTCCATTGGAAAAGAAAACACAGGACGCGCACCAATGGATGGAGACATTGCGACCGTTATCTAAGGCGCTGCAACTTTGGCTCAGGCTAACGCGTGAAACAGGGCATTTTAAAACTCGCTTAGCAAGCTCTGGCTTTTACCAAAGTGATGCTGAAGACGCTAATATCTTACGCTTATCGATCCCTCTTGATTATGGTGTCTACCCAATGATATCCGGCCATAAAAATCGATTTGCGATTAAGTTTATTGACTTTCAATCTGGGCAAGCAAGTAGCCGTGATGTTGAATTTGATCTCGCCGTTTGTTGCTAAACCATTTACTAACCAATTCTCTCTTTGCCCTTACTTTCGATGCCGTTAAATAATACACTTACGCTCATCAATTCGTTAAGCGCAGTATGTTATGACCAAGAAAATCACTATCGTTAAATGCCCACAATGTAAAACTGATGTGGAATGGGGGGAACAGAGCCCCTATCGACCTTTTTGCTCAAAACAGTGTCAGATGATCGACTTTGGCGAATGGGCTGATGAAGAGAAATCGATTGCCGGCGCCCCTGACATGTCAGACAGCGATGGTTGGTCAGAAGATCAATATTGACCACTTCATCTAAATTTAACGTGTACTGAACTAATTAAACCGATAAAAAAACGGAGCCAAATGGCTCCGTTTTCTCTATGAGAACGCTAGTAATAGCATTACTTCTTAGTAAGTTTCTCTTTGATACGAGCTGACTTACCAGAACGCTCACGTAGGTAGTACAGTTTGGCACGACGTACTGCACCGCGGCGTTTAACTTCAATGCTATCAACCACTGGAGAGTGAGTTTGGAACGTACGCTCAACACCTTCACCGTTAGAGATCTTACGAACAGTGAATGCAGAGTGTAGACCACGGTTACGGATTGCGATTACAACGCCTTCGAAAGCCTGTAGACGCTCACGGTCACCTTCTTTTACCTTAACTTGAACCACAACAGTGTCACCTGGTGCGAATTTAGGTAGGTCTTGCTTCATTTGCTCTTCTTCAAGAGCCTTGATGATGTTACTCATTTTAAAAATTCCTAGAATAAACTGATACTAAATTAAATAGGTTACTGAGTCTGAGCTTCTTTAATGTACTCAACCAGTAATTGTTCCTGTTCGTCAGTCAGAGCTAGGTTTTCCAGGAGCTCTGGCCTTCTATGCCAAGTTCGGCCCAACGACTGCTTAAGTCGCCAGCGACGAATATCCTTATGATTACCGGATTTCAGTACCGCTGGTACTTCTATTCCATCTAATACTTCAGGACGCGTGTAGTGTGGACAATCTAACAGACCATTCGCAAAAGAGTCTTCTTCTGCGGACGCGAAATCTCCTAGTACCCCCGGAACAAACCGAGAAACGGAATCAATCAACGTCATGGCTGGCAGTTCACCACCTGTCATAACAAAATCCCCAATTGACCATTCTTCGTCAACTTCAGATTGGATGACACGCTCATCTATCCCTTCGTAACGGCCACAAATAAGAACTAAGTTCTGATTAGTTGCCAGTTCCTCTACTCCTTGTTGGTCGAGCTTTCGACCTTGAGGAGAAAGATAAATGACTTTCGTCTTTCCCGGTGCGGCTTGTTTTGCTGCATGAATGGCATCGCGCAAAGGCTGAACCATCATGAGCATTCCAGGACCACCACCGTAAGGTCTATCATCGACAGTGCGATGCTTGTCATGAGTGAAATCACGAGGATTCCAAGTCTCAATAGACAGTAAACCTTTTTTAACCGCTTGACCTGTTACTCCAAAATCAGTAACAGAACGGAACATTTCAGGAAATAGGCTAATTACGCCAACCCACATGTGTTCTCTCGCTCTGAAATTTTAGAGTTAGAATGCCGGATCCCAGTCAACTTCGATCCGTTGAGCTTCGCGATCAACTTTCTTGATCACTTGCTCTTCAAGGTACGGTATCAACCGTTCCTTTTGGCCAAAAGCATCTTTTAGATTCGCTTTCACAACCAAAACATCGTTGGAGCCAGTTTCTAATAGGTCAGTGACCTCACCAAGGTTATAGCCCTTAGTGGTAATAACTTGCATACCAAACAATTCACGCCAGTAGAACTCATCTTCTGACAATTCAGGTAATGATGCGGGATCAACAGCAATTTCAAAGTTGGTGAGTAGATGTGCGTTTTCGCGAACATCTAAACCTTCAAGCTTTACCACCATACTCTTGTTATGGCGCTTCCAGCTTTCTACTTTGTACTCGACCCACTGCCCTTTTTGGTTAATAAACCACGGGCTGTAATCAAAAATGCTTTCAGCTTCGTCTGTGTAGGAAAAAACTTTGAGCCAGCCACGAATGCCATAGGTAGCACCAAACTTGCCCATAACAATCTTTTCGTTTTCTTTGCTCATTGTTTCTTTACCTTTCATCGACATAAGCTAATTTTCTTCTATAAAAGTAAGAATTAAGCCGCTTTTTGAGCGTCTTTTACTAGCTTAGCTACGCGATCAGATACAGATGCGCCTTGGCTAACCCAGTGGTTAACGCGCTCTAGATCTACACGTAGACCTTCTTCTTGACCAGTAGCAGTAGGGTTAAAGAAACCTACTTTCTCGATGAAACGGCCAGTTGCAGCGTTACGGCTATCCGCAACTACGATTTGATAAAATGGACGCTTTTTAGCGCCGTGACGTGCCAAACGAATGGTTACCATGTCGTCCTCTTTGCTTTCTCAATAATAAAATTAACCCCAATAACTATTCACGAAAAACAGTCTGGGGTCTCGTGCCAAAATAAAGCCTCGGAATTTTACTCTTATTCCGAGGCTTTGCAAGGGGTTTAGCTATTTTTTCACCAGCAGAAGCGTTTAGCTTTTGCAGTGATTCATATCACGCTTTAGAAATTTTAAGCGTAGCAGTTAGTTAGATTAGCGACCGAAGAAGCCGCCTCCGCCCATACCACCCATTCCGCCCATCATACCTTGCATGTTGCGCATCATGCCTTTCATGCCACCCTTTTGCATTTTCTTCATCATTTTCTGCATTTGAGTGAACTGTTTTAGCAAGCGATTGACATCTTGTACCTGCGTACCAGAACCCGCTGCAATCCGTTTCTTGCGCGAACCTTTGATCATGTCCGGATGTTGGCGCTCTTTCATCGTCATTGAGTTAATGATTGCTTCCATCTGTTTGAAAGCTTTGTCATCGACGTTATCTTTTACATTAGCAGGAAGATTTGCCATGCCAGGAAGTTTATCGAGCATGCCCATCATGCCGCCCATGTTTTGCATTTGACCAAGCTGTTCACGAAAGTCTTCTAAATCAAAGCCTTTTTTCTCTTTGAATTTCTTCGCAAGCTTCTCTGCTTTTTCATGATCGACATTGCGCTGCAAATCTTCAATCAGAGAAAGGACATCCCCCATCCCCAAAATGCGTGATGCAATACGGTCAGGGTGGAAAGGTTCAAGTGCATCGGTTTTCTCACCGACACCCAAGAATTTAATCGGTTTACCAGTAATATGACGAACAGAAAGCGCTGCACCACCACGGGCGTCACCATCGACTTTAGTAAGAATCACACCGGTTAATGGTAGAGCATCACCAAACGCTTTCGCGGTATTGGCAGCATCTTGACCTGTCATGGCGTCAACGACAAACAGTGTTTCTACTGGGGTAATAGCAGCATGAAGCTCTTTGATCTCCCCCATCATCTGTTCATCAATCGCCAAGCGACCTGCGGTATCGACGATCAGTACATCAAAAAACTGTTTCTTAGCATGATCAATAGCGGCATTAGCAATATCAATTGGCTTTTGATCAGCAGATGAAGGGAAGAAATCAACACCGAGTTCAGAGGCTAAGGTTTCTAACTGTTTAATCGCAGCAGGGCGATAAACGTCAGCAGATACAACCAGTACTTTCTTCTTATCACGCTCTTTTAATAATTTAGAGAGCTTCGCAACGCTGGTTGTTTTACCTGCACCTTGTAAACCCGCCATTAAAATAACAGCTGGTGGCTGAGCCGCTAGGTTGAGAGCTTCATTCGATTCTCCCATCACAGCTTCAAGTTCAGCTTGAACAATCTTTATGAATTCTTGGCCTGGTGTGAGTGACTTTGATACTTCAACACCAACCGCACCTTCTTTAACGCGCGCCACGAAATCGCGCACAACTGGTAGTGCAACGTCAGCTTCAAGCAACGCCATGCGTACTTCGCGCAACGTTTCTTTAATATTGTCTTCTGTTAGACGGCCTTTACCGCTGATATTTTTCAGCGATTTGGATAGTCGATCCGTTAAATTCTCAAACATCTTTGTCTCTTCGCTAATTCGGCGATTAATGAATGTGAGTATACCTTAGCCAATCTAATAGTCATACCCATTGAAGTCTCGTGATGAGTGACTTGAATGCCTAATATTCAATATTGGGGGGTGGAAATTGACTTTTCAATGAGCGCAAAACCATAGAGGCGAAAACCTGCACACTGCAATATCCATAAGGCTGTAATATAAAATGGGATAGCGATATAACAAATCAATCAAGATCCGTCATAGCCCATTATCGTGATGCAAGGTATAATTCATTAATTCAGAAACCATTTTGTGAGATGTATGGAAAACTTAATCGCAATAGTTGCCGCTGTTTTGTATTTTTTATCCATCGCGACCATTGTTCCTGGTTTGGTAAATCAAACCGGTATTAGAACAAAAACCGTGCTGCTTACTGCCGTATGTGCGCTTGCTTTTCATGCATGGTTATTAAGTGACTTAATACTAGATACCAGTGGGCAAAACTTAAGTATGCTCAATGTGGCATCATTGATTAGCTTTATCATCTCTTTAGTGATGAGCGCTGCTATGCTCAAAACTCGCTTATGGTTTTTACTGCCAGTGGTTTATAGCTTTGCTGCAATAAATTTAAGTGCGGCTGCATTTTTACCGAGTACTTTCATCACACATTTGGAACACAACCCAAAATTGTTGGTGCATATTTCACTGGCTCTATTTTCTTATTCAACGCTTTCTATCGGTGCACTATATGCAGTGCAACTCGCTTGGCTTGATTACAAACTGAAGAAAAAGAAAATGCTGACCATCAACCCTAACTTACCACCACTGTTAATGGTCGAACGGCAGCTGTTTAAAATCATCTTAATCGGTAATGTATTACTAACCGGGACCTTAATTACCGGATTTGGCTTTGTGCAAGATATGTTCGCACAAGGTAAAGCTCACAAAGGTATTTTATCTTTCATCGCTTGGATTGTTTACTCGGTCTTACTGTGGGGACACTACCATAAAGGTTGGCGTGGTAGAAAAGTCACCTGGTTTGCAGTTGCAGGAGCAACCCTACTAACACTGGCTTATTTTGGCAGCCGTTTTGTTAGAGAGATAATCTTAAACTAATGAATTTATACTGATGGTATAAATTCTTAATTGACACCAAGACCCTATTCGGTCATTAATTAAACACACTCTAATAAGGAAACTATACGTTTTGGACGACATTTCAACGGGTATCTTGTTTGCACTACTCGCGGGTCTCATCGTAATTTCGGGTTATTTTTCAGGTTCAGAAACAGGCATGATGTCCTTGAACCGCTACCGCTTAAAGCACCTAGCCAATACAGGCCATAAAGGAGCAAAGCGTGTAGAAAAGCTCCTTAATCGTCCAGATCGCCTTATCGGTTTAATCCTTATCGGTAACAACCTAGTCAACATTTTAGCATCAGCAATTGCGACTATTATTGGTATGCGCTTGTATGGCGACTTAGGTGTCGCCATTGCCACCGGTGCTTTAACATTAGTTGTACTGGTCTTTGCTGAAGTCACACCAAAAACTTTGGCTGCGCTGTATCCTGAACGCGTCTCATATGCCAGCAGCGTCCTACTAACGATTTTGATGAAGGTACTCTCACCGTTAGTGATGTTTATAAATTTTATCACCAATGGCTTTATCCGTTTGCTAGGCGTAAAAGCAACACATGGTGGTGATGATCACCTCAGCTCTGAAGAATTACGCACGGTGGTAAATGAAGCGGGTGGGCTTATTCCTCGTCGCCACCAAGATATGCTGCTGTCTATCCTTGATTTAGAGCACGTCACCGTCAATGACATTATGGTACCTCGTAATGAAATTACTGGTATTAACATTAACGATGACTGGAAGTCGATTATTCGTCAGCTTACTCACTCACCGCATGGACGTGTCGTATTGTACCGTGACAATATCGACCAAGTTGTCGGTATTCTACGCCTGCGCGATGCGTCCCGAATCATGATGGAAAAGAACGAATTTACGAAAGAAATGATTTTGCGCGCCGCCGATGAAGTCTATTTTATTCCAGAATCAACCCCACTTAATGTTCAGCTCCTTAAGTTCCAACGTAATAAAGAGCGCATTGGTTTGATTGTTGATGAATATGGCGATATTAATGGCCTCATCACTTTGGAAGATATTCTTGAAGAGATCGTTGGTGAATTTACCACCTCGATGGCACCGAGCCTTGCCGATGAAATTACACCACAAAGCGATGGCAGTTTCTTAATAGAAGGCAGTGCTAATATCCGTGATATCAACAAAGGCTTAAAGTGGAAACTGCCAACCGATGGTCCAAGAACGCTCAATGGCTTAATCTTGGAACACCTACAAGATATCCCTAGCAGCCACCTTAGCGTCCGAGTATCCGGTCATGCCATGGAGATATTGGATGTCGAAGAAAACCGCATAAAACAGGTCAAAGTATTCCCACGTAAAGCCAAAAAATAATACCAATCACAGTAAATAGTGATCAGAAATAGCGCAGGAAAAAGGCTTGAGAACAAGGCAGGATTTTTCGATAAGTAGTTATTCTACAATCAAAAATTCTAACGCAGTTATCGAGCATTTTAACCAGCTAGGATGAACAGTTATTTACTACGATTGGTATAACATCAATTATTGATAGCAATCACTGGTCAATAGAAAAAGGGCTTAGTCTGCGACTAAGCCCTTTTTTACATGCTCAAAAAACTAAGCAAATTAATCGACTTTAAGTTCTTTTAGCATTGATTCGGGCAATGCTAACTCATCATTTTTATTCACTGAAATACCAGCAGCAATAATTGCATTAGCAATTTCTTTCGCTTCAATCAGTGAGTGCATGGATGCGGTACCACATTGATATTCGTTGAGTTCTGGTATTTTGTCTTGGCTTTCGACTTTAAGTACATCTTGCATCGCTGCCAACCACGCTTGCGCAACCTGTGCTTCTGTTGGCGTACCAATCAAGCTCATGTAAAAACCAGTACGGCAGCCCATCGGTGAAATATCGATAATCTCAACATCACGACCATTCAAATGCGCACGCATGAAACCTGCGTATAGGTGCTCTAAAGTATGAATACCTTTCTCTGAAAGAATATCCTTATTCGGTGCCGTAAAACGAAGATCAAACACGGTGATCGTATCCCCTTTAGGGGTTTGCATGGTTTTCGCCACGCGTACAGCCGGTGCATTCATTCGTGTATGATCAACGGTAAAACTATCGAGTAGTGGCATTTCCTTCTCCTTGCTGATTAAAAAAACCAGCTTCTATTGTTTTCTAATTCCTGGCGGCATTGTTTCAACTGCCATCCGTAATCTTTTGCTTGCTGTTCAACTTTTCGCGCAACTTTTATCAGCGACGGCTTGGCTTGGTAACTCTTGCGTTTATAGCCACCACGCCCTTCATGATAAGCCAAATACTGGTTGTATGGATCCCACTTAGAAATTCCTAGAGTCCGTTGAGTTTCCGTCGTGTACCAACCAATAAACATCAATGAATCATCAAAATTAGTACGAGAACCACCATTATTCGTCGCTTTTTGAAAATCCGCCCATGCAGGATCTTGAGCCTGAGCATAACCGTAGGCACTGCTGACTCTTCCCCATGGAATAAAACCTAATAGATAATCTTTAGGTGGTCGAGCATTATGGCGAAAGCTACTCTCTTGCTTCACAATCGCCATCGCAACATTAATCGGGGTTCCCCATTTCTCTTGCATATCGAGCGCATCTTCATACCATTTCGGTTTTTCACGAAAGATATCGCACAAATTATGTTGCTGCTGAGGTGGAGCACTGGCACAGCCTGCAAGCAAAGTAGCGCTCCCGACGACGACGCCAACAAGTCCTTTTTTCATATTACTTTAGATATGAAAAGTAACTTTCAAGAAAGTCATCAAAGCTTTGAGTGTCACTTTGCTCAACGTTTTGCTGCGCTGCACGCGACCCTTTAACTTCTTGTTCCATTATCGCTTCAGAATAAATATGATAGTCATGGTTTAAGTTGGCTTGGCGATACTCATTGCCTAATGCCGCCCCTACCTTACCAAGACCACCAAACTGCTTTGTTTGCTCAAGAAGTTGCGCTGAAAATGTCAAAGACGGATCATCAATCCACGTTCTCAACTTAGCACATACATCTTGGTATGCCGTTCCATTCTGTGCCGAATCCATCAGCTCTGCGATCTTCACGAGATCATCAAACACGCGATGTGCCCATGCTTGTAATGTCAATTTTTCACCACGGCAACCAATTTGTAATTGCAAGCCTGGTTTACGCCCTTCTAAAATGACTTTATTCCAATTGTCTCGCCAGCAGGCAAGCTCACAATTATCCATAGGATCTGAATCGGATAATGCCGTCCACGTAAGGAAAAGATCTAAGAAACGAACTTGATCTTCCGTAATACCTATTGGGCTGAATGGATTTACATCTAACGAGCGAACTTCAATATATTCAACACCACCTCGCGCTAACGCTTCCGATGGTTTCTCGCCACTCTTCGCCACTCGCTTCGGACGAATAGGCGCATACAGTTCGTTTTCAATCTGCAATACATTGCTGTTTAATTGACGATATTCAGAACCGACTTTCACGCCCAGTTTCGCAAACTCGCTAGAAGGTGTTCGAATCGCTTGGTTTAGACCTTCTAGATATTGCTCAAGGCTATTAAAACCAATTTTCAAACCACTTTGTGCACTGTTTGTATAGCCAAGGTCACTCAAACGTAGTGAGGTCGAATAAGGGAGATATAGGGTTTTACCTATATTTTCAAAGGGTAGTTTGGTTTCACGATCGCGAATGAATGATGAACACAGTGCCGGTGAAGCACCGAAGAAATACGGGATCAACCAACCAAAACGATAGTAATTGCGGATAACACCAAAATAAGCGTCTGATTTCGTCGCTTCACGTTCTGATTCAGCTTGTTGTCCGTACAATGCATCCCAAAATGACTCTGGAAAAGAGAAATTAAAATGTACCCCTGAAATAATCTGCATCAAGCTACCGTAGCGACGCTTTAAGCCTTCACGGTACAAGGTTTTCATCTTACCTGAGTTAGATGAACCGTATTGTGCCAGTTGAATATCCTCTTCACTACCGACATAGCAAGGCATCGACAATGGCCATAGCTTTTCATCACCTAACTTAGTTTGAGTAAAGTGGTGAAGATCCGAAAGTTGGGCCAGTAATGTCGAAACATCATTCGAAACAGGGGTAATAAATTCAAGCAACGACTCTGCAAAATCTGTGGTAATCCAACGGTTAGTTAATGCAGAACCGAGAGATTCAGGATGAGGAGTCAGAGCGATGGATCCCTCCGGAGTGTAGCGCAACGTTTCACGTTCAACGCCTCGGCCAAACTGCTTAAACACTTCAGGGTTCTTGGTGACTTGTTCAAGTCGTGCGGCAAAATTAGTCAAAATAATGATTCGCTTATATGTGTAATGATCCGAATGGAAGTGGCTCTAACTCATGGAGAGATTAGAATGGAGGCAAATAAAAATCTGCCTCCTATTTATGTGTACTCTAACGGATGATTTCAAGCTCTTCCACGGGAATATCTAACTTTTCTAATTGAGGCTTTAGCGTTTTCGCATCGCCAACCACAATTATTTGATAATCCGTAGGTGAGAACCATTTCGCTGCTAATTGATTGAGCGTTGATTTTTTAACGCTTTCGACCAACTCGTTGCGCTGTTGTAAATAGTCATCATCTAAACTGTAGGTCAGTATACTGCTCAACAGTTGTGCTTTTTGGGCTGGTGTTTCATAAGTTAGTGCATCTTGTTGACCGACCGCAAGGCGCATAAATTTCATTTCTTGATCAGTTAATCCACTTTGACTGAATTTTTGCATCTCTTTTTGCATTTCAATAATCGACGCAATGGTTGCATTCGCTCTCACCTGAGCATTAAAAACGATTAAACCCACCTCACGGTTACTTGCAAAATGGCCGCTAGCGCCATAGGTATAGCCTTTATCTTCACGCAGGTTCTGATTAATTCTGCTATTGAAGTTACCCGCTAAATTAAAGTTAGCAAGTTGACTAAGAAATAACTCATCCGTTGCATCAAAAGGTAAACCTTTACGAACAAAACGAACCACGCTTTGCGGAGAATCGGGCTTATCCACTAAATAGATTTTTTGTGTTTCAAGTGGAGTGACGATCTGAGGTCGAAGTAATGGTGACGCCTCACCACGCCATTGTTTAAAAAAGACAAGTTCATTAGCCACTTCTTGCTTGGTGATATCACCCACAACAACAATCTGCGCACCATGTGGTGTGTAATGCTTTGCGTAAAAGCGTTTAACATCCGCCAATGTCAGGTCAGATAAAGACTGCTGCGTACCTTCACTTGAGCGCGCAAAAATCGATTGACCAAATAGCACTTGGCGAGTGGCTTGTGACGCCAACCAACTTGGTTTTTGATGTTGATAAACCAAACCTTCAAGCATCTGTTTCTTTAGACGTTCAAAATCACTCTCTTTAAAAGCCGGATGGAATAATACTTCTTCAACCACATCCAATGTCGCTGGTACGTTTTTCTTCAAGCTCGAAATCACGATACTCGTTGAATATTCATTCGCATTAACACTGATGGTTGAACCAAGTTGATCTAACTGAGCTTGAATGGTTTCCACCGACCGCTTAGTTGACCCTTCTTCTAATAGTGCTGCGGTTAAATTAGCTAATCCCTCTTTGCCACGAGCAACATGTCGCTCACCTGCCGGTAAGTTGATAGCAATCAACACTGTTGGTGTTTCACTAGTCTCCGTTCCAAGTAACTCAGTGCCATTGTCAAAATAGAGCTCATACAACGGTGGCATTTGTGCTTTCACGCCTTGCGCCACTTGCGGCATGATTGAACGATCAAAGTCATCCTCAACCTGACGATAATCAAGTTGGTCATCACTGATTTTCAGATGCTCAGGCAAGGTTCTATTCGGTGTCGTAAAATTCGCTTTTTGAACCGCTAAATCAATGCGATTTTTAGGCACAACACTCAAGGTTACTTTGGCTTTACTGGCTAGGAAATTCTGATAAGCCGCTTGCACAGATTGTGGTGATACTGCGTGGAGCTGGGCAAGTTGCTCTTCAATGCGGTCGGGCTGCCCATAGAAAGTTTCATTGGAAGCCAATTGCGTCACTTTACCAGCGACACTTTGCAGTGCAAACACCGCATTGGCTTCCGCCATACCGGTTATTTGATCTAAACGGCTTTGCTCAACACCTTGTTGATTAAATTTGTCGAGGCTTTGCATCAACTCTTGATATAAAGAAGCGAGTTGAGCTTTATCACCCGATGGAGCCATCGCATAAACATAAAATGTACACGCCAATTCGGCGCACTCTTGGAATGCTCCGGCATCCACCGCTTTTTGGCTCTTCACTAGATCTTGGTAAAGAACACTATTGGTACCACTGCCCAATACTTTCGCCAATGCATCTAATGAAGGCTGGCTGGAAGAGCCGCGATACTCGGTCGGCCAACCAACAACAACCATCGGTTGCTGAATGCGATCTTCTAAAGTAATGAAACGATCTTGCGACAAAGTTACCGGTTGTTTAGGCGCATTTTCTACATCTGGCCCCTTTGGAATTGAACCAAAGTATTTATTTATCCACTCTAATGTTTGGTCAACATCGATATCGCCACCGATGGTTAACACCGCGTTATTTGGCCCATACCAACGAAGGAAAAAGGCTTTAAGATCATTAACATCGACTCGATCAAGATCCTCGACATAACCTATGGTCTGCCATGAATATGGATGACCTTCAGGGTACATTGCCTCACCGATTTTTTCCCACATCAACCCATAAGGACGGTTGTCATAATTCTGCGCGCGTTCATTTTTTACCGTATCGCGCTGAATTTCAAACTTACGCTGCGAAACTGCATCAAGCAAAAAACCCATTCGATCGGACTCTAACCACAACATTTTCTCAAGTTGATTGGCAGGCACAGTTTCATAGTAATTCGTTCGGTCACGGTTGGTTGAGCCGTTTAAGGTTCCTCCAGCTTCAGTGACAATTCGGAAATGTTCTTGGTCACCGACATGCTCTGATCCTTGGAACATCATGTGCTCAAAGAAGTGCGCAAAACCCGATTTACCGACTTCTTCACGGGCAGAACCCACGTGATAAGTCACATCGACATGCACTAAAGGATCGGAATGATCTGGTGAGAGCACCACTGTTAAGCCATTATCGAGACGATATTTTGAGTAAGGGATCATCACCTTTCCAGGTTGCGCATCGACTTGCTCAACCAAAGTAACCCCTTCAGGTATTGATGAAAAAAAAGATACGGGTGCAGTCGTGGAAGTACAGCCATAAACGGCGATAAGAGAAAAGGCACCCAGCCAAATTTTTCTCATAACATCTCCTTAGAAAAAACCATAATAAATTGCGGTCAGCAGGGTATAACGAAGAGCCTTACCAATCAAAATCATCATCAGTGTGGGGAAAAATCGCATTCGTAACCAACCGGCAGCAAGACAAATAGGGTCACCAATAATCGGTAACCAACTGAGTAATAAAGCCCAATAACCGTGCTTATTCAGCCAAGCTAAAGCTTTATGACCATGTTTCTCGCTATCAGTTCGATTGGGTAGCCAAAATCCAAGCCAATAATTGGTTAAACCGCCTAAGGTATTTCCCAATGTCGCCACAGAAATAACCACAAAAGGAGAGAATTGATTGAGGCTTAGCGTTGCAATAAGGCCAGCCTCAGAACCACCGGGCAATAACGTGGCACTTAAAAAGCCACCAATGAACATGACCCAAAGCGCTGAGTCAGAAAACCATAGAGCAATCTGTTCAAACCATGAGTTAAAAAACTCTAGCATTGCATATCAAGTAGCACCTTGCCTCGTGTATGACCAGTCTCGATTTGTTGATGAGCAGCCACCGCCTCATCTAGTGGATAAATATGTTGAATTTCAGTTTTGAGTAGGCCAACACTAACCATATATAGCATAGTGTCTAGCTGCTCTGGATTAGGGTCAACGAGCATTCCAGTTGCTTCAAAACCCAATAATTTGGCTTTTTCACAAATCAACTCGGCGCTTAAAGTCGGCACCGTAACCACACGCGCTTCATCTTTTAAGCACTTCAGTGCATCCAAAGCGGCATCACCGCCGACTAAATCAATCAATACATCCACTTCTTCTAAACGCTGAGAAACTGGTGCAAAATTATAATTGATGGCATGGGCACCTAATGTCGCCAAATAGTCGAGATTAGACTCGCTGCAAGTGGTATAAACTTCCGCTTTTGCAGCTAATGCAATTTGTACCGCGAGATGACCAACCCCACCAGCACCGGCTAAGATAAGCACCCTATCGCCTTCTTTAACTTGAGCTTTATTTAAGGCTTGCGCCGCAGTCTGCCCAGATAACGGCAACACCGCTGCAGCCTCTAAAGTAACAGCGTCAGGTACTAAACTCAGCTCGGTTTCCGCTACACAAATATATTGGCTATAACCACCACCACGGAGTGGAAAACCAACAAAGCCTGCAACATTATCCCCCACCTGAAAGCGTTGGCTTTGCTCACCTACTTGGATAATGCAACCAGCAATATCATACCCAGGAACCCAAGGCAGATTATCTTTATTTTGTGCGGCAGCCCAACCAAGGCCCGCCCGAGTTTTAACATCAATAGGATTGACACCTGAAAAGGCAACTTTAACCAGAACTTCTCCAGCTTTGGGGTGAGGCAGGTCATTGGTCTGAATAGCGAGAACATCAGGTCCACCAAACTCAGTAATTGCGATCTGTTTATTTTTCATTTCAAACTTCCCTATTGATAAAAAAAGGGATGCCTCAGCATCCCTTTGAATATATACCATTTTATTGTTTCTGGTTACTTTTTAGCTCGCAAAATAACCATCCACACTTTCAATAATTACCCCACAAGAGCAAGCAAAACGCCCGCAGCGACTGCCGAACCAAGCACTCCTGCTACGTTTGGTCCCATTGCATGCATTAGTAGGAAGTTTTGAGGATTCGCCTCAAGACCAACTTTATTGACGACTCGAGCGGCCATTGGCACAGCCGATACCCCAGCCGCACCAATTAATGGGTTAATATCCTCTTTAGAGTATCGATTCAATAGTTTAGCCATCAACACACCGCCTGCAGTACCAATACTGAATGCCGCCGCACCGAGTGCCAAAATTCCTAATGTCTCTAGGTTAAGAAATTTATCCGCTTGCAATTTGGAGCCAACACCAAGCCCTAGGAAGATCGTTACAATGTTGATCAACTCGTTTTGCGCGGTTTTAGAAAGGCGATCAACTACGCCCGCCTCACGCATCAAGTTACCCAAACAGAACATCCCCACCAAAGGTGTCGCAGAAGGCAAAAAGAGAACTGTCATCATTAGTACGGCCATCGGAAAGAGAATTTTCTCTGCCTTTCCAACATGACGAAGCTGAGCCATCTTAATTTTACGCTCTTCTGGCGTCGTCAAAGCTTTCATTATTGGTGGCTGAATAATCGGCACTAACGCCATGTAGCTATATGCAGCAACCGCAATGGCACCTAATAGATCGGGGGACAATCGACTGGCCAAGAAGATAGCCGTTGGACCATCTGCCCCACCGATAATTGCAATGGAGGAGGCGTCTGCCATGCTAAATTCCATCCCCGGAATATAGTTCAGCATGATCGCCCCAAACAAGGTAGCAAAGATACCAAACTGAGCCGCCGCCCCTAACCATAAGGTTTTCGGGTTAGCAATTAATGCTCCGAAGTCTGTCATTGCGCCTACTCCCATAAATATGAGTAACGGGAAGACCCCGGTCTCAATACCTACGTGATAAACGTAATAAAGCAGCCCACCCGGCTCGGTAAAACCTGCATTAGGAATATTCGCTAATATTGCACCAAAACCAATCGGCAACAGTAACAAAGGCTCAAACCCCTTGCGGATAGCCAAAAACAACAGCAAACAACCGACGGCAATCATGCACAACTGGCCTAACTGAAAGTTAGCAATGCCCGTTTCAGACCATAAGATCAGTAGTCCTTCCATGGTACTCCCTTACGCTAAGCTTAGTAGTGGTGCGCCAACAGTGACTGCATCGCCTTCTTTAACATGAAGATCCTGCACCACACCACCACGAGCAGCGCGAATTTCAGTTTCCATCTTCATCGCTTCAAGAATAACCAATACATCTCCTTCAAGCACTTCAGAGCCCGCCTGCACATTAACCTTGAAAATATTACCCGCTAATGGAGAAGGTACGGCTTCTGCATCACTAGAAGATGCAGCAGCTGGTGCTGTTTGCGGCTGCTGGTTTTGAGAAGGCGTCACTGAAGTTAACTGCCCTTGAGGACCGACTTCAACATCGTAGACTTGTCCATCCACTTTCACGCTGTAGGATTCAATACCACCACAAGCAGTAACAGCCGCAACCGGTGCTGGTTGAGCAGACTCTAATGTTGGCGCAGGTTCAAAAGCATCTGGGTTATGACGATTTTTCAGGAACTTCAGGCCCACTTGAGGAAACAGGGCATAAGTCAGCACATCATCCACTGTATCTTCAGCTAAAGAGATACCTTCCACTTTCGCTTTTTCTAGAAGTTCTGTGGTTAATAGATCCATTTCAGCATCAAGTAAGTCAGCAGGACGACAAGTGATAGGTGCAAGGTTACCAAGCACTTTTTCTTGCAGCGCTTTATTTACTTCTGCTGGCGTTGCGCCATATTCACCTTTTAGCACACCTGCTGTTTCTTTAGTGATACTTTTATAACGCTCGCCAGTGAGCACGTTGATAACCGCTTGAGTACCGACAATTTGAGAAGTCGGTGTAACCAATGGGATAAATCCTAAATCTTTACGTACGCGTGGAATTTCTTCCAACACCTCATCAAGGCGAGCAGCAGCTCCTTGCTCTTTAAGTTGACCTTCCATGTTGGTTAGCATACCACCAGGAACCTGAGCGATAAGGATACGTGAGTCGACACCCTTTAATTGACCTTCCCACTTTGCGTATTTTTTACGTACTTCGCGGAAATAAGTTGCGATCGGTTCAAGTTGAGTCAAGCTAAGGCCGGTATCACGCTCAGTACCCTCTAGCATCGCTATCACGGTTTCTGTTGGGGTATGACCATAGGTTTGGCTCATTGAAGAGATAGCGGTGTCGAGAATATCAATGCCCGCCTCAACAGCTTTGACAGCCGTAGCCGCAGACAGGCCAGTTGTCGCATGGCTGTGCAACGCTAATGGCACATGACAAGAGGCTTTAATTCGAGTAATGAGCTCTTCTGCTTCATAAGGCTTAAGCAAACCAGACATATCTTTGATACACAAAGAATGGCAACCAAGGTCTTCCAAACGCTTAGCGAGATCAACCCAAGTATCAGCATTGTGAACAGGGCTCGTCGTGTAGGATAAGGTTCCTTGCGCATGAGCACCAACATCGATGGTTGCCTTAACCGCTTTCTCGAAGTTACGAACATCATTCATCGCATCAAAAATACGAAATACGTCCATACCATTGGCATGGGCACGTTCAACAAATTTCTCGACAACATCATCTGCATAGTGGCGGTAACCTAGCAGGTTTTGTCCGCGCAATAGCATTTGCATGGGTGTATTTGGCATCGCTTTTTTCAGTGCTCGCAAACGCTCCCATGGGTCCTCCCCAAGATAACGAATACAAGCATCAAATGTTGCGCCCCCCCAAGTCTCTAAAGACCAGTAACCAATTTTATCCAGCTCTGCCGCAATAGGCAGCATATCTTCGATACGCATACGAGTGGCAAATAGTGACTGATGCGCATCACGAAGGACCACATCGGTAATCGCTAGTGGTTTAGACATGCTCATTAACTCCTTTTAATACTTTAAAAACTATTTGGCTGAAGCTGAACGATACTGATGTACCGCAGCGGAAATCGCCGCTACTACCTGAGGGCTAACAGCTGAAGGGTTTGATTGAACCTTTCGGTTCTGAGTAGGTGCTGCGATCGGCTGTGGTACTTCTTCTGGTACCAGTTTGGACATTAACCGAACGAGATAAACAAGAATTGTTAGGAAAATAAAGACAACAGCCATCCCCGTCACCATAAGGGTTGCTGCGTCAACTAACAGGCTTCCAATATTAGTCATGTTGCTTCCTTTCTGTGTCATCCTGACAACAATTGTCGAGGATTTCAGCAAATACGATCCTGACAAGCGGACTAGGATTATCTCGATTGGTTAATAATTGTCAATTTTGTTTAAGGAACTCTTGTAGATAACACACAAAAACGGTGAATAAAGCGTCACACAAACAACAAAACTCTGAATTATTCGCATTTTGGCAAGCATTTAACTAACCAATATGGCTACGTTAATCAAAAAAGAGGGCTAATACTGGGAGGAAGTTAAAACATTGCCAATTAATCAGGAAAAACAATCAGTTGTAAAAACCAAATTAACAAAATGGCAACAATTTTTAAACAAAAAAGCCCCGCATGATGCGAGGCTTTCAATTGATGGCGCGTCCTGGAGGATTCGAACCTCCGACCGCCTGGTTCGTAGCCAGGTACTCTATCCAGCTGAGCTAAGGACGCACAAGGTTTCAACACTGAGTAATTATAAATAACCTTCAATGTTAGGATCATTGACCCTTAATAAGTGGCGCGTCCTGGAGGATTCGAACCTCCGACCGCCTGGTTCGTAGCCAGGTACTCTATCCAGCTGAGCTAAGGACGCGCAAGGTTTCAACACTGAGTAATTATAAATAACCTTCAATGTTAGGATCATTGACCCTTAAAAGTGGCGCGTCCTGGAGGATTCGAACCTCCGACCGCCTGGTTCGTAGCCAGGTACTCTATCCAGCTGAGCTAAGGACGCGCAAGGTTTCAACACTGAGTAATTATATAAATAACCTTCAATGTTAGGATCATTGACCCTTAATAAGTGGCGCGTCCTGGAGGATTCGAACCTCCGACCGCCTGGTTCGTAGCCAGGTACTCTATCCAGCTGAGCTAAGGACGCACAAGGTTTCAACACTGAGTAATTATAAATAACCTTCAATGTTAGGATCATTGACCCTTAATAAGTGGCGCGTCCTGGAGGATTCGAACCTCCGACCGCCTGGTTCGTAGCCAGGTACTCTATCCAGCTGAGCTAAGGACGCGTAAGTTTGTGAACTATATCACAAATTATTTATTTCGGAACAAAAAAATTGACCGAAGGTCAATAAATGGCGGTGAGGGAGGGATTCGAACCCTCGATACGGCTACAAACCGTATACTCCCTTAGCAGGGGAGCGCCTTCGGCCTCTCGGCCACCTCACCGCATTTTCACATTCAATCTAAAGAAAGAATATGGCGCGTCCTGGAGGATTCGAACCTCCGACCGCCTGGTTCGTAGCCAGGTACTCTATCCAGCTGAGCTAAGGACGCACATTGATCTTTATTTGGGTGCAAAACCAAACAAGCAAGAATGGCGGTGAGGGAGGGATTCGAACCCTCGATACGGCTACAAACCGTATACTCCCTTAGCAGGGGAGCGCCTTCGGCCTCTCGGCCACCTCACCGTCTTGCGGAGGCACATATTACTTTTTACCAAAAATATGTCAAACATTTTCTTGGTAAAAACAACAAAAAACAAGTCAAACGTTGGCTATTTAATCAAAGCGCTGTGAATTTGAACTTTTTATATCAATCAACGTAAATAAGTGCTCAGAAATAGCGTACAAAAAAGCTTGAGAACAAGGCAGGGTTTTTCGATAAGTAGTTATTCTACAATCAAAAATCTAACACCGTCATCAAGTGTTTTAACAAGCTAGGATATCCAATCATTTACTACGATTGCTACTCGCCATATTAAGGACTTTGGTGCATAAAAAAGGCTAACGAAATTCGCTAGCCTTAATCTGATAATTAGTAGTTGCCAGGTGCAACGTTACCATTACCTTTTTCAGCTTGAATGCGCATGTAGATTTCTTCACGGTGAACAGAAACCTCTTTCGGGGCATTTACACCTATGCGTACTTGGTTACCTTTTACACCAAGTACTGTTACTGTCACTTCATCACCGATCATTAGTGTTTCGCCAACGCGGCGAGTCAAAATTAGCATTCTTTGCTCCTTGAGTAATCTCTGTATTATCTTGCAACTAGGCTATTATCCACCAAAAGTTATATTTTCGTAAACTCTCATTGGTGTCTGATCACCCTAAAAATGCTTGTTTCGGGTGAAAGTCTAATAGTTCGTCCGACGTTATATAGGCATCGTGCAGAATATTTGCCGCTTTATTTACATATTGTGGTTCTACAACCAACATTAAAGATTGCTTACCTACTGAAAGATAGCTCACCCCAACGCCGTGATCTGCCAATAGCTCACATGAACGTTCAACCAGATCCTGAGCTAGTAAACCTACCGTGGTTAATAAACTAACCTGCTCACTATTACGGATTTTGTCATCGAAAACCAGAGCTAATTTAGCGCAGGCATCCTGTTTTATAATGACACCTGTCCATTCTGTTTCCTCGATCACACTCCACACTTCAATACCCAGCATTTGACATTGCTTAGTTAGACTTGAAAAGTGCTCCGGCTGAACGGTAATTAATGCCATCTCTCGCTGTATCGCAATACCGCAAACGGCTTTATTACACTGCTGCCCTTTAATTAGACTACCTGAATTTAAATCAAATGTAGAAAGAACTCGCAGCGGTACTTCATTTTCCCAAGCATATTGAACACAAGGTAAATGCAATACTTTTGCACCCTTACGCGCCATTTCTTCCATTGATGGAAAATCGACAATATCTAACTTCTGAGCCGTTGGAACGACACGTGGATCACATGTGTAAACTCCATCGACATCGGTAAATATTTGGCACTCATCGGCTTTGAGAGCTCCTGCCAGTGTCACAGCACTAGTATCAGAGCCTCCACGTCCTAAAGTGGTGATATCCCCATTCTCATTCATACCCTGAAAACCGGCAACGACAACAATTTGCTCTTGTGCTAGTAACTCAGTAATCGTTCGAGTATCAATAGTTTTAATCGTTGCGTCATTGTGCTGATTGTCTGTCACAATATTCGCTTGAGCTCCGGTTAGTGAGCGCGCAGCATGACCTAATTTATTCAACGTCATTGCTAAAAGTGCCATAGACACTTGCTCACCAGCAGAGAGCAAAACATCAAGTTCTCTTGCCGTTGGTACACTGTCGACTTGTTGGGCTAGGCCCAGTAATCGATTTGTCTCTCCAGACATAGCAGAAACCACGACAACAACTTGATTACCATCATTCTTCGCCTTAATGATGTGTTCAGCGACGGTATGAATTCTTTCAATTGAACCTACCGAGGTTCCGCCAAACTTTTGCACGATAAGGGGCTTTTTCACCGATCTTCACCTTCCCAAGACCAAAGTCTCATTCGGACCAAACCAATAGCTAATAAACCAGTTGACTATCGATTTAGTAGTTACAAAAATAAAACCAAGCAGATAATTGGCTTTGTATGATTTTAAGCCAATTAAACCACTTGGTTAGACAAATAAAATTACGCCCAATCAAAAAATATCAATTGAGCGAGATTAATTACATCGGTTATAGGCGCTCAGCGATCCAAACGTCTACTGACTCAAGTGCTTTAGGTAGCGCTTTTGCGTCACTACCACCAGCTTGAGCCATATCCGGGCGACCGCCACCTTTACCGCCAACCTGCAAAGCAACCATATTAACTAGCTCGCCAGCCTTCACTTTAGCGGTAAGATCTTTTGTCACACCAGCAATTAGGCCAACTTTATCATCTGCTACGTTACCAAGCATGATGATGCCGCTACCCAACTGATTCTTCAGTTCATCAACCATCCCACGCAACGCTTTGTTGTCTGCGCCATCAAGTTGAGCAACTAAAACTTTCACTCCAGCAATCTCTTTGACATTACTGATGAGATTTGCGCTTTCTTTTGCAGCAAGTTTATCTTTCATCTGCTGCAATTCTTTTTCAAGCGACTTGGCCTTGAGTGCCATGTCAACCATTTTCGCTTCATATTGAGCATGCTGATGATCCAGTAAATCAAGAGCACCTTCACCAGTTACCGCCTCAATACGTCGAATTCCGGCTGCAATACCACCTTCTGAAACAATCTTAAATAGGCCGATATCACCAGTGCTATTGGCATGAATACCACCGCAAAGCTCAGTTGAGAATTCACCCATCGACAACACGCGTACTTCATCATCATATTTCTCACCGAAAAGTGCCATTGCGCCTTTTTCTTTCGCTGATTCAATATCCATGATGTTAGTTTCAATCGTATGGTTACGTCGAATTTGAGCATTCACCAGGCGTTCAACTTCTTTTAGTTCAGCTGGTGTTACCGCTTCTAGGTGTGAAAAGTCGAAACGCAAGTTTTCAGCTTTAACCAACGACCCTTTCTGTGCTACATGTGAACCCAATACTTGGCGAAGCGCAGCATGTAATAAGTGAGTGGCTGAGTGGTTCAGTGAAATGGCTGCACGGCGTTTTTCATCGACTAACGCTTCTACGCTATCACCGCTTGCCAACACGCCTTCCACTAATTCACCGTGGTGAGCAATAGCACTACCTAATTTTTGTGTATCTTCAACTTTAAACAGACCGGAATCCGTTTTGATAACACCGGCATCGCCACACTGACCACCAGATTCAGCATAAAACGGCGTTTCAGCCAATACGATAATTGCTTTATCTCCGGCAGAAAGTGAGTCAACTTGCGTACCTTCAACAAAAATAGCTTCAACGTGGCTTTCACCTTTTGTTGAGCTGTAACCACAAAAATCAGTATGCGTATCGACTTTAATTAATGTGTTGTAATCGGTGCCGAATTGACCAGCTTCTCGTGCACGTTGGCGCTGTGCGTCCATCGCTTTTTCAAAGCCTTCTTCATCAATAGACAGACCACGCTCACGTGCAACATCATTAGTTAAATCAGCAGGGAAACCGTAGGTATCATATAGTTTGAATGCAGTTTCACCGTCGAGAACTTTGCCATCTAAACTATCCAGAGCATCGTTTAGAATCGCCATACCACGCTCAAGCGTGCGACCAAAGTTTTCTTCTTCAATACGCAATACTTTTTCAACGAGCGCTTGCTGCTTCTTAAGCTCTTCACCAGCGGTTCCCATCACTTCAGCTAAAGGCCCCACCAGTTTGTGGAAAAATGCACCTTGGGCACCCAGTTTATTTCCATGACGGACAGCACGGCGAATTATACGACGAAGCACATATCCACGGCCTTCATTGGATGGCATAACACCATCAACAATCAAAAAAGCACACGAACGAATATGATCAGCAACAACGCGCAAAGATTGATTAGAAAGATCCTCATAACCCGTTACTTCCGCGGCAGCTTTAATCAGAGTTTGGAATACATCGATTTCATAGTTTGAATGAACGCCCTGCATGATGGCAGAAATACGCTCAATCCCCATTCCGGTATCCACTGACGGTTTAGGCAAAGGTTCCATCGTGCCATCAGCATGACGGTTGAATTGCATGAATACGTTGTTCCAAATTTCGATAAAGCGATCACCGTCTTCTTCTGGAGACCCCGGAGGACCGCCCCAGATATGATCACCATGATCGTAAAAAATTTCAGTACAAGGCCCACAAGGACCTGTGTCACCCATTTGCCAGAAGTTATCTGACTCGTAAGCTTTACCACCCTTTTTGTCGCCGATACGAATGATACGCTCAGCAGGTACACCTACTTTCTTATTCCAAATATCAAAGGCTTCATCATCGGTTTCATATACGGTGACAAGTAGACGCTCGGCTGGCAATTTTAGTGTTTCAGTCAAAAACTCCCACGCGTATGCAATCGCATCATCTTTGAAATAATCACCAAAGCTGAAGTTACCCAACATTTCAAAGAATGTATGGTGACGAGCAGTGAAACCAACGTTTTCTAAATCGTTATGTTTACCACCGGCTCGCACGCAACGCTGTGCAGTTGTGGCACGCGTATAGGCACGTTTTTCTAAACCTAGAAAACAATCTTTAAATTGGTTCATCCCTGCATTTGTGAATAACAGAGTTGGATCATTAGTCGGTACTAATGATGAACTATCAACAATTTGGTGTCCTTTATTTTCAAAGAACGAGAGAAACGCGCGGCGAACCTCATCAGTGCTCATAAACATGCAGCTCTTCCTGAAATACTCAAGTTAGAATTTTGCGTTATTGTAAAGCATGGACAAGTATTCGACTAGTTTTCTTATGGAAAAGGCAAGAGACCATAAACAACCAATCTCTAGCACTAGTTAGCGAAGCGGAAAGATAAATATCCCCAAGTAACCTCAAGTTACTTGGGGATAGCCGATAGATTGATAGTTAACCTCAAGACGCTATTAAAAATGAGGGGGTTACATTTCTAATTCTGACAGCGCGTAGCTTATATGTTCAAAGCTAAAACCTCGATATTGCAAAAACCGAACTTGTTTTGCATATTCTTTTGAGCCTTTTGCCGCAGGTTCTCTGAATTTTTTTTCAGCAGCTGCTTTTGCCAATTCAAACCAATCTTGAGGTTCTTGCTCTAACGCTTGTTCAACAATTTCGCTACTGACACGCTTTTGGTTTAATTCTTGGCAAATTCGTCTTTCACCATGGCCTTTAGCTACATGCTGTCTGACCTGACTTTTCGCGTATCGTAAATCATCTAAGTATTGATGCTCTCGACAATAAGTCATTGCTTCATCGACTTTTTCTATCTCAAAGCCTTTTAAGAGTAGTTTCTGGTACAACTCATATTCACCATGATCACGTCTGCTCAGCAGTTGTAGTGCACTTTCTTTGCAGGACGATGTGAGTTTCGAGCTTGATGGGTACATACTAATCCTTAAACAGCGCAGATAAAAAAAGCCCTGCATGCAGGGCTTAATTCACATTTAGTGATGGTTAAAATTCTTCTTCTTTCGGCAACTCAGCGATCTCAGCTTCTTCCGCTACAAGCTCTGTTGGGCTAAGCAGCATTTCACGAAGCTTAGCGTCTATCGCAGCTGCAGCTGTTGGATTCTCACGTAGATACTTACAAGCGTTAGCCTTACCTTGGCCAATTTTATCGCCATTGTAGCTATACCAAGCACCTGCTTTTTCTACCAACTTGTTCTTAACACCAAGATCAACCAGCTCACCTTCGCGGTTAAAGCCTTGTCCATATAGGATCTGGGTCTCAGCTTGTTTAAATGGCGCTGCAATTTTGTTCTTCACAACTTTAATGCGCGTTTCGTTACCAACCACTTCTTCGCCCTCTTTGATAGAGCCGGTACGACGAATATCTAAACGTACAGATGCATAGAATTTAAGCGCATTACCACCAGTTGTCGTTTCTGGGTTACCAAACATGACGCCAATCTTCATACGAATTTGGTTAATGAAGATGCACATACAGTTTGACTGCTTGAGATTACCCGTAAGCTTGCGCATTGCTTGCGAAAGCATACGAGCTTGAAGACCCATATGGCTATCGCCCATCTCGCCTTCAATTTCAGCTTTAGGTGTTAATGCTGCGACCGAGTCGACAACAATCACGTCAATCGCACCGGAACGAGCTAATGCATCACAAATTTCTAATGCTTGCTCGCCAGTATCAGGCTGAGAAACAAGCAGAGCATCAATATCTACACCAAGCTTTTTAGCGTAGATTGGATCAAGAGCGTGCTCAGCATCGATAAAGGCACATGTTTTTCCCACACGTTGAGCTGCAGCAATCAGTTCTAATGTCAGCGTTGTTTTACCTGACGATTCAGGGCCATAGACTTCAACAATACGCCCCATTGGTAAGCCACCAGCACCCAATGCAATATCCAGAGAAAGTGAACCAGTAGAGATGGTTTCAACATCCATCGTACGGTTATCACCTAGGCGCATGATCGAACCTTTACCGAATTGCTTTTCAATTTGACCTAATGCTGCGGCCAACGCCTTCTGTTTATTTTCGTCCATTACTTTCTCCAAACTTTCGCTCTTGGTTGCGGTGCGTTATTTTTTATCGACTCTTACGTCGTCAATTGGGATTAATTATACTGTTGATTCATACAGTGTCTATAGCTGTGTGATATTTTTTCTCAATCAACGAACATTTCTCACACATCATCACACTAGGTGATCATGTAACGCTTGCAATGCATGAGCAATCGCTTGAGTTCGTACTGCTGTTCTATCACCAATAAAATGTTGAGTTTCGACTTTTAGCCAACCTTGCTTATCCGCCCAAGCAAAGCATACTGTACCTACAGGTTTTTCATCACTGCCACCGCTTGGTCCTGCAATACCGCTGATAGAAACCCCGATGGTTGCACGCGAGTGTTTCAGAGCCCCATGAACCATTTCAATAACGATAGGTTCACTCACCGCGCCATATTTTTCTAAGGTGGCAGGACTAACTCCTACCATCTCAATTTTAGCTTCATTACTGTAGGTAACAAAAGCTCTGTCAAACCATGCTGAACTACCCGCTATATCGGTGATAGCAGTTGCTACCCCACCACCAGTACATGATTCAGCTGTCGCTAATACCAGTTTATGTGCGAATAAAAGTTGACCGACATCTTGACTCAGTTGCTGCTGTGATTCCATGCTTAATCCCCGCTACGCCTTTTTAATAGAAATAGAGTACTTCTATCCTATGCCGCTATCTTAATAAACAAAAGTGGTAACCACACAATTCATTCACCATAACAATAATGTTTTGACTCGCAAACACATCAATACTCAACTTGATTCGCAATAATTTTTAATTGGGATATTGTGGATAACTTCATCAAATAATAATTTCATTAAAAATTTCTTATTTAGTTCAATTTATAAAAACATATAGCTGGCAAATGGTAACAAAATATTTCAAAAAAATTAAGTCACTTAAAACCCAACGAGCTAGATATGATTGTTTTTAACAAAAAAGGAACACAACAATAACGTATAACAAGTGATATTTAATTAAAAAAAACATTAATATTTTTATTATCAAGATACGTTTTGATATTTTTTCTGGCAAAACATCACAATTTAAAACACCGCCACACTCCAACCTTCCTCAAACAAACAAAATGCATAATGATTCATAAAAGATTAACAACATTCTTTGGTAAGAATTATCCTACTTGCGCCTTTGTGCTTTTACTCATCATAATTATAAAGTCATTGCAAAAAGCAACCGAGCAGCACAAGGGTGAATGAATAAAAATTCATAAAAAAGAGCCACCTTTAAAGCTGACTATATAATTAAAATCCATATTAATAAATTAAGCGTTCTAATTAATAAAATAGTTTAATCAACAGCTCTTCGCCAAATAATCACTAACCAAAATAATGAGTAACACAATAAACATTAAAAATACCAATAATAAAAATATCATTACCTATAACAGTCAACACAACCTAAACAAGGTTAATTCCAAAGGATATACCATGAAAAAAACATTAGGTGCAGCAATGCTTATTGCTGCTGGATTTAGTTTTAGCCCTATTGCTGCAGCGGTTGCTGAAAATGTAAATAATGTAAATATTGATGTTTCTGCAAATGAAAGCCAGTGGTGGAGCACCTATAGCGTTGAAATTAAGAATACGTCAATTCAAGCAATTGATATGAAGGCGTCTACGGTAGAGTTTTTACTGCCATATGCTATAAACGATGTTAATTTTTCATCTTCTGCACTTTCCTACCCGAGCTGGAGTATTGAGCATGAATTCACTGCTGAAGGGGTTCATCACAAGATAACCTATAAATTTGATAACGGCGAATGGGTTAAAAGCTCACTCCCTGCTGGGGCAACATTTACTCTTTCCTTTGGACTTAGTGGTCAACTTGATGATCTCGCGGCATTTGAAAAGTCGATTAAATTTAATGGTTCAGGTAGTGAACAACCACCCATCCCAGAATTAGAGTTATCAATTCTTTCTCCTATTGATGGCCAGCAATTAGTAATCAATGAAGCGACAGAGATTAATATTTCTGTTGAAGGTGAGCTTGCATCTAAAGTTGAATTTTGGGTTAACAGCACTAAGCTTGCAGAACAGAGCATCGAACAAGATATTACTCATTATTCGCAATCTTGGACACCAAGCGAACTAGGCGATACCAGTATTAACGTACTGATCTTTGATGAAAAAGGTCAAAAAATTGAGCAGAAATCTGTCAGTGTACAGGTTGAATCTGATCACGAGTTCTCAGCACCAGAAGTTCGCTTTATTACACCAGAAAATGGCTCGACTTTTAAGAAAACAGAAACGGTATCGATCTCTGTTGATGCGTTCGATTCTGATGATGACTTAACCTCAGTGGTCATCAAAGCCAATAACGCTCAAATTTGTGAATTTGATGCTAAACAAGTCGATCAATTTGATTGTGATTGGCAGCCTTCACAAACGGGTAGTGTAACATTGAGTGCCACGGCCACCGATGAGCAAAAACTGACAAGCACCACAAGTGTACAAATCACTGTAACTGAATCGAACAACAGCTGCGGTGATGTCGCACCATATCAAGATGGGATCAGCTACCAAGTTGGCGATCGCGTTTCGAATGTTGGTGAAGTCTTCTCATGTAAAGTATTTGGCTGGTGTGGTAACCCAGTATGGGCACCAGGCACTGGACACCCTAACTATCCTGATGCATGGAAGGATGCTTGGCAATCAGAAGGTCAATGTGATCCAAACATGGTACCTGAAATTGGTTTAGAGACACCTTCTAACGGTGATCGCCTATCTCCAAATAAACCTTTTGACGTGATTGTTAATGCGACTGATGAAGATGGCGAAGTCGTAAAAGTAGAAGCACTGCTTAACGGTAAGGTTGTAGCCACAGCAACACAACCAACATCAGGCGATCAATACAAACTGACAGTTCCAGGTCAGGCAGAAGGCGCTTATGAATTGGTCACTGCAGCTTATGATGACAAAGGTGCATCAGCGGCAACAGCACCAATTACACTAGCGATTACCGATCGCGATCTTTTTGTCGGTCTTACATCGCCAGTGGATGGTTCAGCATTTACTCAAGGTCGTAGCATTAAAATTGCCGCTGACGCAGAAAGCTTCGTTGGTTCTATTCAGTCAGTGACCTTCAAAGCAAATGGAACTGAGCTAGTCACACTGAATAAAGCACCATACGAATATGAGTGGATTGGTGCACAAGTAGGTACTCACACCATTGAGGCTATTGCCGTCAATACTGAGGGTGACACGCTAGCAAGCCCAGTTTCGACTATTAAAGTACAAGAAGCGAAACCAGAGACAGGTTTACGTGATAACCCCGACCGTTCAATTACTTATTTGACATCGTGGGGACTGAAAGATATTGAACAACTTCAAAATTCTCAAGGTGACGCATACTTCTTGTCTTTTGGTAAGTGGGACTCGAACGGTAACATTCAAGTAACGGATGGAATGATTGAGCCAAGTTACAACGAGTCTTGGATGGCTCCCGGCTACCAGTCATGGACTGAGCTGAAACATAGCCACCCAAATAAAACCATGATGGTTGCATTTGGTGGACAAACCCATGAAGGCATGTGGGCTCATATGGCAAATCCTGCTACACGCGAAGCGATTGCTAATGGCCTTGTTGAAATGATGAACAAGCCATACCCAGTATACAAAAAGAACCTAAAACCAGAAGAGATGGTGGGTGAATGTCTTGCGACTACCTGGTCTGGTGAATGTGATTACAGTAAATACCAACTTGCCGGCTATGTCAGCATTGATGGTATCGATTTCGATTACGAAAAAGCTGCACGCCTTACTGAGCAAGAGAACCGTAACCTAGAAGCCTTGATTGATTTGATTCGTAACAAAGTCGGTATGAGTAAGATCCTCTCTTTGACGACTTACCACGTAGGTGCTGACCCTGTTGAGTGTGATAATCCAAGCGTCTTTGAAAACTGTTCATACATCGAGCCAGATCGTTCTAGCCACAATGGTGAAGTTATCTCGCTTCTTCAGAACACTAAAGATAGCATTGATTTCTTCAACGTAATGGCTTACGACGCAGGTCAAAACTTCAAGTATGACATTGCTATGGCGAACTATGCCAAACACGTTGGTGACCCATCAAAAATCGTGCTAGGTGCGACAATCAATAAACAATGGGGCCCAGCTGGCCAATTTGTTGAAACTCGTGAAAATAATATTGATCGTTCAAAATGGCAGAAAGCTCAAGGATACGGTGGTTTCTTTATTTGGACATTAGGCTCAAATAGCGAAGGCCTCTCTATGCAAGAGCAAGTTGAATACTTCAACGAAATGATTTCTCACAACTAAATCATCGCTAAGAGATGCTGTTTAAACGCAGCATCTCTTATCAACTAAATTTCGTCCATAAGACGTATTCATAGTAATGAAGGGAATAACAATATGCTTAAGAAAAGTAAATTAGCCGCTGTATTAGCTGGCGTGCTATTTAGCGGCTATTTGTACGCCGCTGAACCTTATGACAGCAGTAAGTCATACTCTGGTGGCTCTCAGGTTAGTGTAAGTGGTAAATTGTATGAAGCTAAGTGGTGGGCAAACCCAGGCCAGAGCCCAACAGATGACTATGCTAATGAATGGGATTCACCATGGAAACTGATTGGTGATACAGATCCGACGCCAGAGCCAGAGCCAGGTCCAGGTCCAGAGCCTGGTGATGTGACGCCATTTATTCCGGGACAAACCAAAGTAAATAATGGCGACATGGTCTCTTACAATGGTGAGTGCTTTATTGCTAAAAACAATCCAGGCGTTTGGGAAACGCCATCCGCTGGCTCTTGGTTCTGGGATTCAGTCGATTGTCCAGACGAAGGTACTACTCCTCCTGTAATATTACCTCCGGTTGGAGGAACCCCTGTTCTTCCACCAGAAGAGCCAGATGAGCCAATTGGAACACCGGCGAGACCACAAGACCCTGACGTACCATTAGAGCCAGGTATACCAGGTGAACCAATTGTATTACCTCCGGTTGAAGGAACCCCAATTCTTCCACCAACTGATCCAGATGATCCAAATGGAACACCGGCAAGACCACAAGATCCTGACGTACCATTAGAGCCTGGTATACCAGGTAAGCCACCGGTAGCTCCGCCTGTTGGTGAATTATGTGATGATTTTAATGTTTACCCAGACTGGACTCGTGGCGATCATGCTGGTGGTGGTGACATCATGGTGCACAACAATATCGCTTATGAGGCAATCTGGTGGACTCAATCTACACCAGGCAGCGATAGTTCTTGGGCTCATCATTTGAATTGTGATGGTACAGAACCAGGAACTGCGCCTCTACTTTCACTGCCTAATCCTATGGATCCTGTTCGATTAGAAGTCGCAGGTTGGCCAAATAAATTAGTGGTCGCTAGCCCGTCAACATCATCAACAGCAGCACCTAGCTCAATAGTTATTGATACGGTAAATAGTGATGAGATTGCCGATCTTGCAAAATTAACCAGCAGCTTCGTTGCGTTAATTAACGCAAGTGAAAGTGCAATGTCGTCATCAATTATCATCAAAGGTGATGTGCTTGATAAGGCAACAATGGACAAAGGAAAAGCATTAGGTTCTATTGCAGTAAAACAAGCTTTAACTCAAGCGATCGATATTACAGGTAATACTAACATCGATATCGCTGACGTTAATGCATTGAGCGATGATGCCAAAGGCTGGGCTCAAGCATATAACTTAGTAATTTCAAGCGTTGCGCCAAAAGCGACATTCGGTTGGACAGTAAGTATTGGTGACTTTGCTTTTAACACACATTCAGGTCGCCAATCTGTTTGGGATTCTGCATCAAAGTACTCTGCAGATATGCTGCGTGATTTTGAGCTTTACGATTTAGAATCAAGCGTTAAAGCGGATTTCCTTGTTTATACTAAATCGGGTGAAACACCAGCTCTTAATAGTGACCAATGGCACAACGCTCTTGAGTACGTTAAGCAAGTAAGTGACTACGTTGATACTCCAGTCATGTTAGCTGATATCCCAACAGCTCAAGCTGCTGATTACTTTATGGGTAAAACAACAGCAGAACGCCAACTTCGTAAAGCAGCGTATAGTAATGTTTTTGCTATTCAATTTGATCAAGACAGTTCTGATTTAACCAGCAAGATCAATGAGTACCAAAATGCTCAAGTTCCTCTCTATTACGTGGGTGAAGATTCTCATGACGGCCCGTTAACAGAGATTGAAGAGTTGAACCGACAACTCATCGCAGCTGAAGATGTGATGAATAATGAAGCCTTCTTGTTCGAAACACCAACCAGTGGCTGGATCCCATCAACTGTATATAAATGGGCAGACTTCCTTGATGCTGTAAATGCAATGCATAACATTGGTGTTGCAGGAAATAAATTCTGGCTGATCGATGAAAATGCTGATGAAGAGACAAACATCAAGTATGCCAAAGTCGCTATCGCTGCATTCTTAGCGCAAAGTATGCAGGAAACGATTCGCTACAATGCCTGTGATGAGAACAACTGGTCAGAAGAGAGATTCAATGGTTTTGTAAACTACCCTATGTCAGCAAGTTGTGGCCAGCTAGGTCAGAAATATGCCGACTACGGTGTGAACCCTATTTCTGGCTTAGATCATGGTTATTCTTGTCCTCGTGACGACAAGATGGAAGTCAGTGCTTTGACTCATGCGCAATGGTATGGCGCTCCGGCTCCAGTATTCGCAGCACCTGATGCAGTACTCGAAGAACGTGGCTTATTAGTCAATGGTTTTGCGGGCCAATGGAATAACACCGAACATTGTAATTCAGAAGTGCCAACAACGGTTGATACTTCAAAGCAAGTATGGGAACGCGATGAATGTCATGTTTACGTAGGTCAACAAGCAGGTAAATTTGTTTGGAATGGTAGTAGCCGAGAAAGCGTTCAAGGCTGTGGTTGGTGGGGACGTGGGGTCATTCAAACCACAGGTCGCCAAAACTTCGGTACTCTGAACCATTACTTAGGTCGTTCTCATGTAGACCCAAGCAAAATTGGTCAAACAATTGATGGACTAACAGTAGAAGCTCCACCAGAGAACCCACTATACGCGGAACTTGATTTCTGTTCTAACCCAGGGCTCATCTGTAGCTCAGAGGAAAATAAAGAGATTAAGTGGATTGCTGGCCTCTTCTACTGGGTCACTTCAGTACAAGCCTATCCGGATGAAAGCGGTAAATACGGTGACTGGAACTACTACAATGAGCTAAAAACTTATGTCGACAACGGCATGAAAGGCACGAAGTTTATTGATGATGTATCCGGTATTGTTAACCGTGGTTGTCCTGACCTAGTGTGTGATACTGGCGAGGTGCACAATGTTAAAGAGCGTCGTGCTAACTTCAAGAAAGTATTGACTCTTCTGGGCTTGAACCCACAGTAAAACTACATAGTAAAAGTAGCAAAAAAGCCACCAGCCATTTTTATGACTGGTGGCTTTATTCATTAAGTTTGATTTCGCATCAAGATCAGTTTCACAAACTCAAGAATTTCATATCAAGCTATCGAGCAACTGACATTGAAGTGCTCAATGACATCAAGCCTTACACTCTCCCAATGCTTAAAACTCATGGGCAACAGCACGAAGCTTCAACACGCCCTAGTGATTATTAATATAATAAACAACATTAACGCTTTGATTCGCGCTCGAAAAGAGCAGAACTTGTCCTCATACCCGCATCTCAATTGCTCTATCTGTAATAGGTTTGCTATTCTTCCTCCTAATTAATTTGACAGCCCTTTTACTGTTTTATGCTGGAATTCTTCCGCATAGCGTGGGACTTTAGAGATATACCCATCTCGTAACCGATTGAATCTAAAAAATGAAAGAAAAGCCGAATAAAAATCAACAATTGAAAAGCTCACATACGCCGATGATGCAACAATATCTTCGTTTAAAAGCCGAAAACCCAGATATTTTGTTGTTCTATCGAATGGGCGATTTCTACGAGCTTTTTTACGATGATGCGAAACGTGCTTCTCAACTATTAGATATTTCACTCACTAAGCGAGGAGCTTCTGCCGGTGAACCGATCCCAATGGCTGGTGTCCCTTATCACGCTGTAGAAGGTTACTTGGCAAAATTAGTACAGCAGGGTGAATCAGTCGCTATTTGTGAACAAATTGGTGACCCGGCAACCAGTAAAGGGCCGGTTGAACGTAAAGTAGTACGCATCGTGACACCCGGCACAGTGACTGATGAAGCACTACTGTCAGAACGAGTGGATAACCTAATTGCAGCTATCTATCATCAAAATGGAAAATTTGGTTACGCAACATTAGATATCACCTCTGGTCGTTTTCAATTAACCGAACCAGAAACCGATGAAGCGATGATGGCGGAATTACAACGCACTGCGCCTCGTGAATTATTGTTTCCGGAAGATTTTGAGCCGGTATCACTGATGGCAAACCGCAAAGGTAACCGCCGCCGACCAGTGTGGGAATTTGAGCTAGAAACCGCAAAGCAGCAACTTAATCAACAATTTGCAACACGAGATCTAATTGGTTTTGGGGTAGAGCATGCCCAGCTTGGGCTATGCGCTGCAGGTTGTTTGATCCAATACGTGAAAGATACTCAGCGAACCGCACTACCACATATTCGCTCATTAACCTTTGATCGCCAAGATCACTCTGTGATCTTAGATGCCGCAACGCGCCGTAATTTGGAAATCACCCAAAACCTTGCTGGTGGTTTTGACAATACACTGTCCGAAGTACTCGATCATTGTGCAACGCCGATGGGCAGTCGTATGCTAAAACGTTGGTTACATCAACCAATGCGCTGTACGGACACGCTAAACCAACGCCTTGATGCAATTGGTGAAATCAAACAACAGACACTATTTACTGATTTGCAACCCGTGCTCAAACAAATTGGCGACATTGAACGTATTTTGGCACGACTTGCCCTTCGTTCAGCACGCCCACGAGATATGGCTCGCCTTCGTCATGCAATGCAGCAACTGCCAGAACTCAACGAGGTGCTACAAAATTTATCGCAACCTTATTTAGTGAAGCTCACTCAATATGCTCAACCGCTGGGTGAGTTATGTGAATTACTTGAAAAAGCGATTAAAGAAAATCCGCCGGTTGTGATCCGTGACGGTGGCGTTATTGCCGACGGCTATAGCGCAGAACTCGACGAATGGCGCAACTTAGCCAATGGTGCGACTGAATATCTTGAAAAAATGGAAGCGGAAGAGCGTGAACGCCACGGTATTGATACGCTGAAAGTCGGATACAACGCTGTCCACGGTTTCTATATTCAAGTGAGCCGAGGCCAAAGCCACCTTGTACCTCCTCATTATATACGCCGCCAAACGTTAAAAAATGCAGAACGCTATATTATCCCTGAGTTAAAAGCTCATGAAGATAAGGTGCTTAATTCCAAATCAAAAGCATTAGCAGTAGAAAAACAACTTTGGGAAGAGCTGTTCGATTTATTGCTACCTCACCTTGAGCAGATGCAAAACTTGGCGTCATCGTTATCTCAAATCGATGTACTGCAAAACCTGGCAGAGCGTGCTGACAGTTTAGACTACTGCCGCCCAACATTAAGTAATGAGCCCGCCATACATATTCAAGCGGGTCGTCACCCGGTTGTAGAGCAAGTAATGAGTGACCCATTTATTGCTAATCCTATCGAGCTAACCCCACAACGTAAAATGTTGATCATTACCGGCCCTAACATGGGCGGTAAATCAACTTATATGCGTCAAACGGCGTTAATCACCTTATTAGCACATATTGGTTCTTATGTTCCCGCCGAATCGGCAAAAATTGGCTCGATTGATCGTATTTTTACCCGTATTGGAGCCTCGGATGATCTGGCTTCTGGTCGTTCTACATTCATGGTGGAAATGACAGAAACGGCCAATATATTGCACAATGCGACAGCAAACAGCTTAGTATTGATGGATGAAATTGGCCGCGGTACGAGCACTTATGATGGTTTATCTTTAGCCTGGGCCAGTGCGGAATGGTTAGCGACTAAAATTGGTGCCCTCACATTGTTTGCCACTCACTACTTTGAATTAACCGAGTTGCCTAACCAACTGCCTCATTTAGCCAACGTCCACTTGGATGCCATCGAACATGGTGAAAGCATTGCCTTTATGCATGCTGTCCAAGAAGGTGCGGCAAGTAAATCTTACGGACTGGCGGTTGCAGGCTTAGCGGGTGTACCAAAAACCGTCATAAAAAATGCACGGGCAAAATTGTCACAATTAGAGTTAATGAGCCAACAGTCGCTCACGACGAAAAGCACAACGGTTGATATTGCAAACCAACTTAGCTTAATCCCGGAACCGAGTGAGGTTGAGCAAGCATTAGCGAACATCATTCCAGATGATCTAACGCCTCGCCAAGCATTGGAAGAACTATATCGCTTAAAGAAACTGCTATAGAAGTATCAAGCTAAAATCGACGTAACAAGTAAAAATCCGCCTTCTTAGAAGGCGGCTTTGGTTTATAGCCCCCTATAAGGGGGCATCCCTGCGCTGCTAGTTTATCTTCAACTCTAACTGCGCCTCATATTCTTGATCTTTCTTGTCTTGGTGCCTTACGTAACGCCTGATGATTTCTTCATTCACACCAACTGTGTCAACAAAGTATCCCCTTGCCCAAAAATGATTACCCCACGGTTTCTTTCTTATATGTGGGAACTTGTTAAACAAGCGGATTACTGAACGCCCTTTCAAGATCTTAAATCTGTATTTCGGTGTCCAAACTATGTGGTATTTGCAACGCCAATATACATGTGATGAACTTCTATAATCGCCCATGTTTTTAGTTTCCTCTTACTTATGGTGAATAAGAGGTTTACTTCTAGCATGGGCACTCATTCGGGCAATAGCCCCAAGGTTCAATCACCACCGCCCAAGGCGGTGGTTTAGGGATGACAACAAAAAAGGCACGGTTTCAACACCGTGCCCTTATATGTTTTTGTTAGTAACCACTAATCATTTTCAATGTTAAACAACGATTCCATGTTGAGACCTTGTTTAACGAGGATCTCTCTTAAACGACGTAATCCTTCCACTTGAATTTGGCGAACCCGTTCACGCGTTAGGTTAATCTCGCGGCCCACTTCTTCCAGTGTTGACGGCTCATAACCTAATAGACCAAAACGACGTGCCAATACTTCTTTTTGTTTTGGATTGAGCTCATTGAGCCAATTAATCAATGAGTTTCGAATATCATCATCTTGCGTAGAGATTTCAGGATCAGAATTGTTTGCATCTGGGATGATATCCAATAGTGCCTTATCGCCATCGCCACCAATCGGTGTATCTACTGAGCTAATACGCTCATTGAGACGAAGCATTTTACTGACATCATCGACCGGCTTATCCAACTGAAAAGCTATCTCTTCCGCTGTCGGTTCGTGGTCAAGTTTCTGTGACAATTCACGTGCGGTACGGAGATAAATATTAAGCTCTTTCACCACGTGAATAGGAAGACGTATAGTACGAGTTTGGTTCATCAACGCACGCTCAATGGTTTGACGGATCCACCACGTAGCATAAGTTGAGAATCTAAAACCGCGTTCTGGGTCAAATTTTTCCACCGCACGGATCAAACCTAAATTCCCCTCTTCAATAAGATCAAGTAGGGCTAGGCCACGATTACTATAACGGCGTGAAATTTTCACCACTAAGCGCAAGTTGCTTTCTATCATTCGCTTACGAGCAGCTTCATCACCCCTCAATGCGCGACGAGCATAAAGCACTTCTTCTTCGGCGGTTAACAAAGGAGAAAAACCAATTTCGCCTAGATACATTTGTGTCGCATCTAAGGTTTTCGTTGAAGCATCAAACTCCTCTTTTACATCTTCAGTTTGAGCACGACTGGCTTTCTTGTTGGTGGTAGTGAGCTCTTCTGTAACCTCGACTGTATCCATTACATCTTGGTCTTCAAACTCTTCGACTTTCGTTACTGCATTGCTGATACTCATAGCGCCTCCCCCTGGCGAGCTAGCAAGACATTACTACTTTCTAATGTCGCTACATGACTCTTTCAAGTATGTTATGGCAAGTAGCGCTTTGGATTCACTGACTTACCTTGATATCGAATTTCAAAGTGCAAACGAACACTGCTCGTTCCAGAGCTGCCCATGGTTGCTATCTTTTGGCCAGCTTTGACACTTTGTCCTTCTTGTACCAGTAACCGATCGTTATGAGCATAAGCACTGAGGTAATTATCATTGTGTTTCACAATCACGAGATTGCCGTAACCTCTTAATGCATTTCCTGAATAGACAACGGTTCCTGCTGCAGTTGATACTATGGGCTGACCACGCTGTCCTGCGATGTCGATACCCTTATTTCCTTGATCGCCTGCTGAAAAGTTCTTAATTACTCTCCCTTTTGTTGGCCATAGCCATTTTGCAACCTTCTCATCCTTTGGTTTAGCAGATGTTACATTAGCATTAACATTCTGCTTACCTTTTGAATCAACATACTCCTTTGATTTCGATTGATCAACTACCTTTGGCGGATCTTTTTTTGCCACTTTAGTCGACTGACTTGTGGCATTATAGGTCTTGTTATCATTAGAGTTTTTACTCGAATTAACAGTCGGAATAGGTGCTGATGAAACACTGGAAGCCGCACCAGTTGTGGCTGCAACCGCAACTGTTTCGCTTACACCATTCCCTCCATAAGCGGGTGGTGTGTAGTTAGGAATCCATAATTTTAATTTTTGCCCAGGGCGAATAGTGTAAGGCTTGCTAAGATTATTGAAACGGATCAGGTCATTTACATCTTTATCTGTGACATAAGATATAAAATACAGCGTATCGCCTTTTTGTACTTCATAGTAACTACCTTTATAGCTACCACGAGGAATGGAATTGTAGTCTTTGTTGAGCCCAGAAACTGGCGCAGGAAAATTTGCCGCACAGCCTATAAGCAGTTGGCTAATGAATACCATAACGAGAAGCTTTCGCAGACTACACACCATCACTACGCTAAATCACCAGCAATTAAAGGGACGAAACGGACAGTCTCAATAGTAGTGGAGACAAATGCGTCACCTTGACGCACAATCTTCAATAAATATTGCTCATTGTCGCCTACGGGAATGACTAAGCGTCCACCTTCAGCTAATTGTTCAAGTAATGCTTGAGGAACAGACTCTGCCGCAGCAGTGACGATGATGGCATCAAAAGGCGCTTTTGTTTCCCAACCGAGCCAACCATCACCATGTTTAGTCGAAATATTATAAATATCGAGTTGTTTCAATCGGCGCTTGGCATCCCACTGCAATGATTTGATTCGTTCGATGGAATAAACGTGATCAACCAATTGAGCCAAAACTGCTGTTTGGTAGCCAGAACCAGTGCCAACTTCCAGAACTTTACTACTTCGTTCAAGCTCTAAAAGTTCAGTCATTTTAGCGACAATGTAGGGCTGTGAGATTGTCTGCCCTTGCCCTATTGGTAACGCATTATTGTCATAGGCTTGATGCATCATTGCTTGAGAAACGAAGCTTTCTCTCGGCAAATAATGAATGGCACTCAAAACGTCGTTGTCTTGAATACCATTCGCGACCAGAAATTCAATTAATCTGTCGGCATGTGGGTTAGCCATTACGCTTTTTCCTTTAACCAATTGTCCATACTACCAAGTGACTCATGGGCAGTGAGATCAACCTGCAACGGTGTCAACGAAACAAAACCATGCTCAATGGCATAAAAATCGGTTCCTTGACCGGCGTCTTGCTCTTTCCCTGGCGGCCCTAGCCAATAAATATCATGTCCACGCGGATCTTTCTGCTTAATCATACTTTCTGCGTGATGACGAGCACCTAAACGCGTTACCTGAATACCCGCTAAACGCTCAAAGGGAACATCAGGGACGTTAACATTAAGTAAGCGATTAGTTGGAATAGGCGCACTACAATGCTGCTCAACTAATTGACGAGCGATCTGTGCTGCAGTGTTAAAATGTGCCTTCCCCACCAAAGAGAATGCGATGGATTGCACGCCTAAGAAATGCCCTTCCATCGCAGCTGCAACGGTGCCTGAATACAAAACGTCATCACCAAGATTGGCCCCATGATTAATGCCCGTTAAAACTAAGTCAGGCATGTCATCTTTCAATAATTCATTGAGTGCAAAGTGCACACAATCTGTTGGGGTGCCCTGTACTGAATAAGTATTTGGAGCAATGCAATTAACACGTAATGGCTGTTCTAACGTTAAAGAATTAGAGGCTCCAGAACGATTACGATCAGGAGCGACTATTACTATTTCGGCTAAATCGGCCAACATTTTCGCTAATGCGTGTATGCCTTCTGCATGCACACCATCATCATTGCTCAATAAAATCTTCATCGAGCTCTCTCCTTAGAACTCACGCTCAACGGGGATCTCTTCCACCAGTTCGCGGACAATTGAAGTGGCAAAGCTGCCTGCATCAAGATCAAAACATAGTGTTACTGTATCTTGCTCGGCTTGCCAAGTCAGGTTTTGTGGTTTCAGCATGACCGCACGGCGCTCATGACGCATACGGTTACTACGAATTAAAGCCATTAGATCAGGCTCTGCATCAACATAACGCTGTTCAAGCTCTAGTGCTGCATTTTGCGTTGGTAGAGCATTATCCCCCGCTAATGCGGCGCTGATCTGAACTTTGCCAGCTGCGAGAAGTTGGTTGAATTCATCAACTGTGCTTGCCGTAACAACGGTCTGCTGTTCATCAGTGAATGCAATATCACCGTCAATCAATTGATTAAAAATATTATGTTCAAGACGTGCTGAAACGATCTGGTTGAAGATCCAAGAGCGCGCGGCAGAGAGATATAAACTGCGTTGATTTTGGTTACGCGAGCGGACATTTTCCTTGCCCCAACGACGAGCCTCACTCAAGTTATTACCATGATTACCAAAACGCTGACTACCAAAATAGTTTGGCACACCTAACTTAGCAACATGTTCTAACCGCTTTAACACTTCTTCAGTGTCCGTCACTTCAGAAAGTGTGATTTCAAAATGGTTGCCCACCAAGTCACCAGGTCGTAACTTTTTGTTATGACGTGTCGTTTCAAGAATTTCAATGCTTGGATATTGTGCAAGAAAAGCCGTGAAATCTGGCGTTTCGCCTTTGGGTAAATGCACACTCAGCCATTGCTGCGTTACAGCATGGCGATCTTTTAGGCCAGCCCAACTCACATCTTTTGACTTTACGCCGCAGACTTTCGCCAATTCATTCGCTACAAAACTGGTATTTTCTCCTGTCTTGCGAATATGCACCATTAAGTGCTCACCACTTCCAGTAAATTCAAACCCCAAGTCTTCGATTACCTTGAAGTGTTCTGGTTTGGCTTTTAACTTAGCTTTTGCGGCTGGCTTACCACATAGGTAAGCCAATGAAGATAGAATATCTGACATGTTTTTGTCCATCGCTGACGCGAGTTGGCGGTAATAATAAAAATGGCTACGACTACGCAGCAATTATGCTTTCATAAGTAAGACAACCGCTTCACAAGCGATGCCTTCTTTGCGTCCTGTAAACCCTAAACGTTCAGTGGTTGTTGCTTTTACATTGACGTTGTGTAAATCGGTGTTGAGATCATGCGCAATCGCAGCGCACATGGCTTCAATATGAGGGGCCATTTTGGGCGCTTGAGCCATGATAGTAATATCAGCATTCCCCAAGCGGTAACCTTGTTCGACCACTCTGCGGTATACGTCTTTTAATAGTTCACGGCTATCTGCGCCTTTCCACTTATCATCTGTATCTGGGAAATGTCGACCAATATCACCTGCGGCAATCGCACCTAATAGTGCATCGCACAAAGCATGCAGTGCAACATCACCATCAGAATGAGCGACTAAACCTTGCTCATAAGGCACGGCAACACCGCCAATAATTACTGGCCCTTCACCACCAAATTTATGCACATCAAAACCGTGGCCAATTCTAATCATTGTGGTTCCTTACTAAGGTGTTTATCGCTAAAGACGAGCTAAATAAAACTCAGCTAAGGCGAGATCTTCTGGTTGGGTAATTTTAATGTTGTCCGCTCGCCCAAGCACCAAAGCTGGACGTAGGCCTTTCCATTCTAAAGCGGAGGCTTCATCAGTAATCGTTATTTGCTCTGCTAATGCAGCAGACAACGCCTCGCATAGCAGCTCAAGGTTAAACATTTGTGGGGTCAGTGCATGCCATAACGCCACACGCTCGACTGTGTGGTCAATATTGTCCTGCGCATCAGCCCGTTTCATGGTATCACGCACAGGCGTAGCTAAAATGCCACCGACTGGGTGTGAAACTGAGGTGGCAATCAACTGATCAATATCATTTAAGGTAATACAAGGACGAGCGGCATCATGTACCATCACCCACTCACTGAGAGGATTAGCTTGGGCATACTTCAATGCAGAAAGCACCGAATCTGCTCGCTCTTGACCACCATTAACCCGTATAACGTTAGGATGATCAACCAGTGCAAGCTCTGGATAATAAGGGTCGCCTTCGCTAACAGCGACAATTACTCGTTCAATCGCTGGGTGAGTGAGTAATTTTTCAACCGTGTGCTCAAGCACGGTTTTGCCATGCAAGGTTAAATATTGCTTGGGGCGGTCGGCTTGCATACGCTTACCAACGCCAGCGGCTGGCACTATTGCGGTAATAGATAGAGTATTAGCTTGCATTTATAGCGCATCCTCACCGACTAATCGGTAAAAGGTTTCGCCTTCTTTGATCATACCCAATTCATGACGCGCTCTTTCTTCTATCGCATCAAGCCCTTGACGTAAATCATCAATCTCAGCAAACATCTCTGAATTTCGCAGTTTTAAGTTCTCATTAACTTGCTGCTGAACTTCAATTTCATCCAAAATTGTCCGGAAATCTGCTATGCCATTTTTCCCCAACCACAAGTCGTATTGTAGCAAGGCAAACAACAAAGTTAATATCACAGCAAAAATGCGCATAATACCTATAACTATAAAAGATAAACGTGCTGTTTAGGCGACGAACACCTTGCAACAGCACGATAAAAAGATGAGCATTTATACCATAAGCAAGTAGTTAACTCATCATTAGGAATGCAAATAAACCACCACCCAACAGTAGGCGATAAATAACAAATGGAGTCATGCCCATTTTTGATATCAGCTTCAAGAAGAAGTGAATACAAATATAAGCACTGATAAATGAAGTAATAATGCCCGTCATTAGGAAGCCAAAATGAATCGGTTCACCACTAGTGACTAGTTTTAGGCCTAAATAACCACCAGCTAATACAATGATTGGGATAGACATTAGAAATGAGAAACGCGCCGCCGCTTCACGGGTAAAACCTAAATACAACGCGGCAGTGATGGTGGCACCAGAACGAGACGTGCCAGGAATGACAGCAATGGCCTGCGCCAAACCAATAAACAACGACTTCTTCCAATCTGCCTGATATTCGTCATCTGATAATCGAGAGTTTTTATCTACATACCACAGTAATAAACCAAAAATAATTGTCGTGGTGGCAATCACCCACGCACTGCGAAGGTAAAGCTCGACGATATCTTTCATGAAGAAGCCGAAGATACAAGCAGGGATAGTCGCCAAAACAATCATCCACGCCAATTTTGATTCTTTGCTACGCTCTCCTTGAAAAATAGAGCAGAAAAACGCGCGCAGTAATGTCACTACTTCACGGCGAAAGTAGATAACAACCGCAGCCAATGTGCCGACATGTACTGCCACATCAAACGCCAAACCTTGATCTTCCCAACCTAAAATAGCCGAAGGTAAGATCAAATGGGCAGAACTAGAAATAGGCAAAAACTCGGTTAAGCCTTGGATCAAAGCCAAAAAAAACGCTTCTAAGTAACTCATTACTGACTCTTATTAATTTAAATGTTGAACCATAGCTCAACGGAATTGAGAGATCCTAAATTGATCGATTGTTGCCATATTTGACGCACACTGCGATCATCATTGGGAATAACCAGTTCCGGTGATAAATCATAAAGTGGTTGTATGACAAACGGATATTTAAAGATATCGCTGCGTGGTAGCTCTGGATCTTGTGCTGAAACTTCTTCGCCAAACAAAATGATATCGAGATCTAAGGTGCGATCTTGGAATTTCTTCGCTTGAAGATCTCGTCCCCATCGATGTTCAATATCTCGAAGTTGTAAAGCAAACTCGCTTAATGTCAGTGTGGTATCCAGTGCTACTACCAAATTATAAAATGCACCGCTGTTGAAACCTACCGAAGCGCACTCATAGATGGTGGATATACGCAGATTGTCTCCGATTTGCGACAATTCACGTACCGCAGCTTCAACATGTTTGTGCCTGTCAATGTTAGAACCGACACCAACATAAGCGGTGATCATGCATGACCTCGTTCAATAACGACACCAACACCACTTGCTTGCGCAACCGCTCCTGGTTTTGTTAAACGGATTTTTATCCATGGAACCGAAAAACGCTGCATGATCAACTCTGCCACTTCCTCGGCAACACGCTCGACTAATAAAAAGCGTCCATTTTGAATATGCTCAATCACCGCTTGACTCACTTGTGAATAATCCAATGCATCATTGACATCATCACTTTTGCCAGCAGGTCGGTTGTTGTGCGCCATTTCAATATCCAAAACAAGCTTTTGTTTGATCTCTTGTTCCCAGTCATACACGCCAATGGTGGTGATCACGCTTAACTGTTCAATAAATACTTTATCCATGCTTTGTGTCTATCCCTCTAGAGGTCGGATACCCTAATTGAGTAAAAAATCGTACTATTTCGGTCAATCGCGATATCATATACCCAAACCGAGCCAAGATGCGAAATCCGATCCATTTTTTTGCTTTTAATCTTGGTTAACAAGGACTTACAACCTATTTTTGGCCCTTAACAGCGCAGAGGCATTTATGACTCCATTGGCACTAAGTATGATCATCTTCGCCTATTTATTAGGGTCGATCTCTAGTGCTGTGTTGATCTGTCGTGTTTTACGCCTATCAGACCCAAGAGATGTTGGCTCAAACAACCCTGGTGCCACTAATGTGTTACGTATTGGGGGGAAAAAAGCAGCGATTGCCGTTTTGCTCTTTGACATGTTAAAAGGCACTATTCCTGTTTGGGTTGGCTACTATCTTGGCATTGATCCGATTCTATTAGGCCTAGTTGCCATCACCGCTTGTCTTGGTCATATGTACCCGATCTTCTTCCATTTCAAAGGAGGAAAAGGCGTTGCGACTGCGTTAGGAGCCATTGCTCCAATTGGTTTGGACCTTACTGGGCTCATCATGCTTACTTGGGTCGTCGTTGCACTGCTGTTTCGCTATTCATCTCTCGCCGCTTTGGTCACTGTGCTACTGACCCCTTTTTATACTTGGTTGATCAAACCACAATACACACTTCCCGTTGCTATGCTGTGCTGTTTAATTGTGTTTCGTCATCACCAAAATATTAAACGCCTTTTTACGGGTACGGAACCCAAATTCGGCGAGAAAAAATCGCTCGAATCGTGAATGAGCGATCAAAAATAAGGCCTCTTTCGAGACCTTACCTAAGATGAAGTGAGCTTAGCGGCTATTGATAGACGTTAGCTAAAAACTTGTGCAAAATATCCGTTACATATTCAGGCTGTTCCAAACTACTAATATGTCCGGCACTCGGGATGATCTCCAATTGACTACCTGTAATACAATCCTTCATTAAAAAGGATTCAAGCACTGGTCGTGGAATATCTTCAGCCCCGACAGCAATCAACACAGGTAATGCGAATTTCTCAACCTCTTCAATCATGTCACGGCGACCAAAGATCATTCTACCAATACGTGCCACTTCCACCGCTTGCTGGCCTGATAGGCCGATTAAATACTGCTTAAAAGCGGTGATTAGTTGAGGCGATTGTGTCGCAGCTTCTTTTGCAAAAAACATCGGCACGACAACCTCAGCGATAGGTTCAGGAACTGACTGAGCGGTGCTAATCGCATCCAGCATGGCAAAATATTTTTTGTGGGTCACTTCTGGTTCTAAGCCAACAAAAGTATCCATCATCACCAAAGATTTAACACGCGCTGGTGCTAAAGCTGTCAACTCAGTTCCCCACATGCCACCCACAGATAAACCAATAACAGAAAACTGTTCTATGTGTAGGTGATCCATAAGATCGAGAATATGCTGCGCATAATCTTTAAGTGTTGTCATCGATTGTGGCGCGAAATCAGACTGACCATGTGCCCATAGTTCAGGCACAATACAACGATAATGTTGGCTCAATATCTCAACTTGTGGTGCCCACATGGCGCTATCCCACAAGTAACTATGTCCAAAAACAAGAACCTCACCTTCCCCACTATCGAGGTAACACATATTTTGGCCATCAACGGCAAATGTTTTCATGAGAACTATCCATTTAATATCGTAATTGGCGACTTTATCATTGATAAGCCCAATAACAGCTCTGAGCAGAATTTAAGAATCTACTAATTAACTTAATGATAAATAAAAGAAACGGCTGCTAATAAAGCAACCGTTATAAAGAAGTTAAAGCGCACTATATCCAAACCACTTGAAGGGTATAAACACTAAGCAATTGGTTTTAGCTGATCAATCGGCCAACGCGGTGTGGCTTGTACTGCTAAGTCCACCACTTCACCATTTTTCAGACGCTGCATACCAGCATACGCAATCATTGCACCGTTATCGGTACAAAACTCAGTTCGAGGATAATACACCTCACCACCGATTTTATTAGCCAGCGTGGCTAACGATTCACGCAACTGTTTGTTTGCACTCACACCCCCCGCAATAACAATACGCTTCATGCCAGTCTGCTCTAATGCACGGCGACATTTGATCACCAAAGTTTCGCACACAGCTTCTTGGAATGCATAAGCGATGTCCGCTCGAGTCTGCTCATCGTTATCATTTGACGCGATAGTATTGGCCGTAAACGTTTTAAGACCAGAAAAACTCATATCCAAACCAGGGCGATCAGTCATTGGACGTGGGAATTTAAAACGGCCTGGGGTGCCTTTTTCTGCCAAGCGAGCAAGCAGCGGACCACCAGGGTAATCAAGGCCCATTAATTTAGCGGTTTTATCAAACGCTTCGCCTGCCGCATCATCAATCGACTCACCAAGAATTTTGTATTCCCCAATCCCCTTAACTTCCACCATCATTGAATGGCCACCAGAAACGAGAACGGCAACAAATGGAAATGGAGGCGGGTTATCTTCCAACATCGGCGCTAAAAGATGCCCTTCCATATGATGGACAGGCACAGCCGGCACATTCCACGCATACGCTAAACTACGGCCAATCGTCGCGCCAACTAACAAAGCTCCGACCAAACCAGGGCCTGCGGTATAAGCAACGCCATCAATGTCGGCAGGTGTCAAATTCGCTTCTGCCATCGCAGCTTTAATTAGCGGAATTGTTTTCTTTACATGGTCGCGAGAAGCAAGCTCTGGCACCACACCACCGTAATCAGCATGCAATTTTACTTGGCTATACAGCTTGTGGGAAAGCAACCCTTTCTCATCGTCATAAATGGCGATGCCAGTCTCGTCACACGAGGTTTCAATACCAATAATGCGCATATTTTTCTCAGCACGCTTTCATCAACAATTGGAAATGGCCGCCATGTTACCTTGCCTTGGCTTCGTAAACAAATTTTGTACAGACTATAATCGACAAAAGGCTTTACAAAGCCATTGCGATCGGATTAAAATTCCGCACCATTTTTGATCAAGCTGATTACAGGGCAAGCCGACAAGAAATCTTGTGGTTTAGGTCTCAAAATATCAGCATTAACGAATAACCCCTGAGGTGAAAGGCATATGCCAATAGTTAAAGTACGTGAAAACGAACCGTTCGATGTTGCATTACGTCGTTTCAAGCGCTCTTGCGAAAAAGCAGGTATCCTTTCTGAAGTGCGTCGTCGTGAGCACTATGAAAAACCAACTACCGTTCGCAAACGCGCTAAAGCAGCAGCTCAAAAGCGTCACGCTAAGAAGCTAGCTCGCGAAAACGCACGTCGCGTTCGCCTGTACTAATAACCCTTTTCCACTAAGGAATAAGAGTTATGGCTCTGATTGATATTCTCAAAGAAGAGCAAAAATTAGCGATGAAAGCCAAGGATAAAATACGCCTTGGCACTATTCGTTTAGCCCTATCAGCAATTAAACAGCGTGAAGTCGACGAACAGATAACTCTGAACGATGACGATATTCTTGCCGTGCTGGTTAAAATGGTTAAACAACGTCGCGACTCTGTCGCTCAATATGAAGCTGCAAATCGTCAAGATCTCGCAGATGCTGAGCAAGCAGAAATTACTATCCTTGAGGCGTTTATGCCTCAACCACTGAGCGATGATGAAGTTTCTGCATTGATTGACAATGCAATGACAGAATCTGGCGCAGTTGGCATGCAAGACATGGGGAAAGTAATGGCTGTCTTGAAACCGCAAATTCAAGGGCGTGCAGATATGGGTAAAGTCAGCGGATTAGTTCGAACTAAACTCGCTTAAATGCCCGCATCAAATTGCATCAAGCCGTGCTATCCTCTGGAACGCACGGCTTGTTTGTATCTAATCATTCGTTTTGGTCTTTTCTTTTAGGTTTTATGGCAGGACACATCCCTCGCAGTTTTATTGATGATCTCCTCGCTCGACTTGATATTGTCGACATCATAGACGCACGTGTGAAACTTAAGAAAAAAGGCAAGAACTACGGTGCATGTTGCCCATTCCATAATGAAAAAACGCCCTCATTTAGTGTAAGCCAAGAAAAGCAGTTCTATCACTGCTTTGGTTGTGGTGTGCATGGTAATGCCATTGATTTCATGATGGAGTATGAACGCCTAGAATTCGTTGATGCCATTGAAGAGCTCGCCTCGTTTGTTGGCCTTGATGTGCCCCGAGAACAACGCAGTGGCGGTGGGTTTTCATCGGCCCCCAAAGCCAATAGCGAAGAAAAACGTACCCTTTATGATTTGATGGGCAGCATTGCGCAGTTTTATCGCAATCAACTTAAAGTGGCAGCCAACCGCCATGCTATCGACTATTTGAAAGATCGAGGACTCTCAGGAGAAATCGTTCAGAAATTTGGTATCGGCTTTATTGCTGATGAATGGGATTTGGTTCGTAAAAACTTCGGCCAACAGCGTGATGCTCAAGAGATGCTCGTGACTGGCGGCATGCTGATCGAAAACGACAAAGGCAATCGTTATGATCGCTTTCGTGGCCGAGTAATGTTCCCCATCCGCGACCGCCGTGGGCGTGTAATTGGCTTTGGTGGACGAGTAATAGGTGACGGAACACCTAAGTATCTCAACTCTCCTGAAACGCCCATTTTCCACAAAGGAAAAGAGTTGTATGGCTTATATGAAGTCATGCAAGCCTACCGTGAACCGCCTCAAATATTGGTCGTCGAAGGTTATATGGATGTGGTAGCACTCGCACAGTATGGTGTTGATTATTCAGTAGCCTCACTGGGTACTTCGACCACCGGTGATCACATCCAGCTATTATTTCGCCAAACCAATACTGTGGTGTGTTGCTATGATGGTGACCGAGCTGGTCGAGAAGCCGCGTGGCGAGCCTTAGAAAATGCTCTTCAGTATTTAAAAACCGGCAATACACTCAAATTTCTATTTTTGCCTGATGGTGAAGACCCTGATAGCTATGTTCGTAAATATGGCAAGGCTGCCTTCGAACAACAAATTGAACAAGCGACACCGTTGTCTAGCTATCTATTTGATAATCTAATCGAAATTCATAAACTCAATTTAGGTAACAACGAAGGTAAATCAGCACTTCGTGCTCATGCTAGCGCCTTGATAAATAAGATCCCTGACCCTTATTTTCAAGAGTTACTTGAGAAGTTGCTTGATGAACGCACAGGCTTCGATAATCACCTTAGACAGCGACGTCAAAAAAGAGCAGAAACTAGACCACAGCCACACAAAGAGCTAAAACGAACACCAATGCGTGAAGTGATCGCTTTGCTTATTCAAAATCCAAGCTATGCTGATATGGTACCTGACCTTTCAAGTGTCAAAACCCTTCCCATACCCGGGATAAGTTTATTGATAGAAGTACTTGAGAATTGTCAAGAGTACCCCAATATTACAACAGGCCAACTGCTTGAGCACTGGCGTAATAGTAAACATGAGGCCCTTCTGTCTCGTCTTGCTAGTTGGGAAATCCCTCTCGTTGAAGACAATCAAGAAGAACTATTTTTAGATTCATTGGACAAAATTCTTGCTCAGTGCATCGAAAAACAAATTGAAAACCTGCAGGCCAAAGAAAGAAGCGTCGGTTTATCAACCGAGGAAAGACGGGAGCTGCTAGCACTCATGCTAGATTTAAAAGCGTAACCCAGTTTAAATAGTCAGCAATGAATAAATTTGTTAGTATATGTGGTTTGCATTTCGCATACTAATTCCTTCACCAGATATGAAGTTGGATACCGTCTATGGATCAAAATCCGCAGTCACAGCTAAAACTACTTGTTATTAAAGGCAAAGAGCAAGGCTATCTGACCTACGCCGAAGTAAATGACCATCTACCTGCAGAAATTGTAGATTCTGAACAGGTAGAAGATATCATTCAGATGATCAACGACATGGGTATCAAGGTAGTAGAAACTGCCCCAGATGCTGATGATCTTGCTCTTAATGATGACAACGCAATCACCGATGAAGATGCGGCAGAAGCTGCTGCAGCTGCATTATCCAGTGTAGAAAGCGAAATTGGTCGTACTACAGACCCAGTACGCATGTACATGCGTGAAATGGGTACCGTAGAACTGCTGACTCGCGAAGGTGAAATCGATATCGCAAAACGCATTGAAGATGGTATTAACCAAGTTCAAAGTGCGGTTGCTGAATATCCAGGCACCATTCCATACATCCTAGAACAATTTGATAAAGTTCAAGCTGAAGAACTTCGCTTAACGGATCTTATTTCTGGTTTCGTTGATCCAGACGATGACGGAACCAGCGCACCGACAGCAACGCATATCGGTTCGGAACTTGCTGAGTCTGATCTTGCTGATGAAGATGACGACGAAGATGAAGACGACGAAGATAAAGATGATAGTGAAGAGGAAGAAGTAGACACAGGTATTGATCCTGAACTTGCTTTAGAAAAATTCACTGAGCTACGCAACACCTATCAAAATCTTCAGCTAGCGAAAAACGAACACGGAAACGATAGCGCGAAAGCCGCTCAAGCAACAGAGCTAATGCTCGATATCTTCCGTGAATTCCGTTTAACGCCAAAGCAATTTGACTATTTAGTCAATGAACTACGTAAGTCAATGGAACGTGTGCGTACTCAAGAACGCTTGATCATGAAGCATACGGTTGAATATGGCAAAATGCCGAAGAAATCGTTTGTTGCGCTATTTACCGGTAATGAGTCGAGCGATGCATGGTTTGATGAAGTATTAGCTTCAGACAAACCTTACGCCGACAAAATTAAACAAAATGAAGAAGATATTCGCCGTTCAATCCAAAAATTGCGCATCATCGAACAAGAAACTTCTTTAACGGTTCAAAGCATTAAAGATATTAGCCGTCGCATGTCAATCGGTGAAGCGAAAGCTCGTCGTGCGAAGAAAGAGATGGTTGAAGCTAACTTACGTCTGGTTATTTCGATCGCGAAAAAATACACCAACCGTGGTTTACAGTTCTTGGATCTTATTCAAGAAGGTAACATCGGCTTGATGAAAGCGGTTGATAAATTTGAATACCGTCGTGGTTACAAGTTTTCAACTTATGCGACATGGTGGATCCGTCAGGCAATCACTCGTTCAATTGCAGACCAAGCGCGTACCATTCGTATTCCAGTTCACATGATCGAAACGATCAACAAGCTGAATCGAATTTCACGTCAAATGCTGCAAGAAATGGGACGTGAGCCTCTGCCAGAAGAATTAGCAGAACGCATGCAAATGCCTGAAGATAAAATTCGTAAAGTACTGAAAATCGCTAAAGAGCCAATCTCGATGGAGACACCAATTGGTGACGATGAAGATTCGCATCTAGGTGACTTTATTGAGGATACAACGCTTGAACTGCCTCTTGACTCAGCGACAGCAACAAGTCTAAGAGCAGCAACTCATGATGTTCTTGCAGGTTTAACCCCTCGTGAAGCAAAAGTACTGCGTATGCGCTTTGGTATTGACATGAATACTGACCACACTCTTGAAGAGGTGGGCAAACAGTTCGATGTAACACGTGAACGTATCCGTCAGATCGAAGCAAAAGCATTGCGTAAACTTCGTCATCCAAGCCGCTCGGAAACACTGCGCAGCTTCTTAGACGAGTAAGCAGAGCATTTAGAATACAAAAGGTGAGCATGGGCTCACCTTTTTTGTATAAAATGGTTTAAGTGGATAAAAACTAAGCGCATTTACCCTACTTTGCGGGTAGACACTCCGAAATGCATCCCCTATAATCGTTCACCTAATTTGGCCCCTTAGCTCAGTGGTTAGAGCACTCGACTCATAATCGATTGGTCCCCAGTTCAAGTCTGGGAGGGGCCACCATATTTTACAAGGGTTGGGACGATAGTAGTCACTAACCTTTTTTTATACCTCTTAAAATTTAGTCAAACAGTTAGTCAAACAACGACAAACTACCCACCAGCTTCGCGCATTAGAAAATGTCACTTCATTACTATGTGACTTCCAATTATTCAAAGTTACCCCCCCCTTATGACTTCCGGAAACTCAAGCTTATATCTTGTTTCGTCTTACTGGTTCGCATTGTTAGAGTCCATAAAAAGAGCGCATAAGCGCCCCTGTTGAATGGTTTCTGTTGCTGGTGGGAATGTTCGACCAGTTGCCTAAACGATCTTATAAGCTATTCTAGACGCTCTCACGCTGGCGATTGCTTTCTGCTTTGCGTATCGGTAAATATCGCCCTTTCGCTCTATGGGGATATGCTCCAAATTAGGGTAAATCTGTTCCCAAAATTCAGCCAGTGCCGTTTCTACGTATGCTATCGGTTCTATTGAGTTTTGCTTATCCGCCATAATTTACCGCCTTGTGTGTGCTACGTAGCCGCAAAAAATCATAAAAGCACCTTAGAGGGAAAAGCAATTTCTTACTGTCACTAAGGTGTCACTCTTAGGTCGCCCAACTGACACAAGTAAAGCATTTAAAATCAATACCTTAAGTAAAAAGTGTCAGTTTTGTCACTTCTGTCACTATGATGGAAAGTGAGAGATAAAAGTGAGAACCACACAAGGGAAAGGAAAAGAATAAAAAGAGAAAGAAAAAAACTGACATTATTGACACTTTCTTCTCTATCCTATGCGCTGCAAGGCTTTCGCGCTGTCAGTTAACTGACACCCCATTGACACTATTGACACCACTAAATAAAAAACCGCCTATTATCAGGCGGCTTATCGTAACACTAATGTTAAATTGCTTTTATCACTGCCTCAGCAAGTGTAGCGCTTGGTTTATTGGTGATACTTAATAACTCACGTTCACTTAATTTTTCTATTGTTTCCTTAACTGCTTGAGCATCTCTAGAGCTTCGCCCTTTTGTGAAGCACTTTCTTCTAGACAACGCATTGATAACCGTTGAACCGATAACCCTAGGTTTGGCTTTAACGTATTCTAAAACGGCTTTTTCTCGTTCGCTAAATGCCTGTATAGCTGATTCCTTAATCAGACCTCTTAAGTGCAATATATACATATCCACTATTGCCATTGCTTCCGCAACTCGATCATCATGTACCAATAAACCATCTTGGGTATTGCTCAAGTGCAAACAGGTGGATATTTTCATCACATAAATGTCGTACTTGCCAATAAGCCCCCTTAATAACGTGCTGGCATGTTCTCCATCATTGGCAATTGTGGGCTCTAACTCATTGCGCCTATATTGTATTTTTTCCCACGCTCGCACACTCAGAGATAACGAAAGTAAATCAAAATAGTCTCGATTAGGTATTTTCCGATATAGCGCCACCAGCGCATTGTGATAGTCATTAACTATCTGTTCGTCCATCTTATGGTATTGAGTGTGGTCTCGTTCACCCAATAAGGTTCCCTCAGCCCACAATATAAAGCGCTCAACAACTCCGCTAGTATCCGATGCTTTCAATAGGTTTTCTATCATACCATCCTGCGCAATCGCGGTAATGGAGCCTACAACGTACCCCCTGTAACTCTCGCGTCCTTTGCGTTTTGAGCTGTGCCATTCACCGTTCCAGCCTTTCAATACTAAATCACGGTTAGATACGCCTTTACTATCACTGTATGAGATCCCCATTAGTGTATTGATAGCTCCCTGCTCTGCGCTCGCTATTGAGTAATAGCCGTTAGTATTTACTAAGCACATATCTAGCGCTTCTGGTGTTGTATCGGTCACAAACTCAAATAGTCCGTTCAGTTTTTGTTGTATTGGTTTTAGTTCAGCCTTTAACGCTTTTTGCTGTTCCTTGTCACTCGCGCTGTCAATCTGTGCCTGTTTTTTATCCAACTCAGTACAAATAGCAGATCTATCAGCTCTTACTGCTTGGATGATAGGTTTTTGTGCTTCCGACAATACTCGACTCTTAGCGGCTGCTGGTGGCTGTTCACCACAAAAGTTAATACTAAGAGGCTGGCCGCCCCCATGCTCGTAATCAACCTTATAAACCCGACAAGCTACAGAACTAAAAATACTAAGCACCGTTAAAAATGTTGTATTGCGAGGCATTTTCGCGCTCTTTGCTAATTCACTAGAAAAGCGCGCAATACCAGTATCAGGGCATAAGTTAATTAGGTCTGAACAAGTTTCCATAAATTGATCAATTCCTTTTATGTCTGTACTCATTGCTCGCCCTCGCTCAACACTCTCTTTGCGGCTGTAAGGAATCGAAGCTTTGCAGTAATAGACTCATAGATCCGTTTCGAATTTTCGGATAGTTCTTTTGGTTTTTTATGTTCCATAGGATAGAATCTCTATTGGGCTACTAGTCGTCCCGACCAAGTTCAGACTAATAGCCCTTTCAAGGTTAAACTATGCGCCTTGCTTTTGCTGGGCGCGTTGGTTTTTTAAGGCTTCTAGTTCATCGTTAGCCGCTTCTAACTCGGCATAAGCGATAGGCGTTCGACCTGCTCCGTTTATTGCTTCAGTTAAGCTATACTTTTTAAGTTCCTTGCGCCTTTCTGCCCTCGCCAAGGCATCGAGATAGCGATCACCCGATAAATGCCTTGGATCTAAATAACGGCTTTCAATAACTCCGTTTTCTCTAACTTCAACAAAGCGCCAATATTGAAATCTATCACCTCTCAAGCGTTGTAAGTGACTACGGTAATTGCGCCCGAACTCATCGCACAGCCTTTGCTCTAGAATGGTTTCACCTGTCATAAACAGATCAAGCATTCTTCGGCATGGTGAGCCAATTTTAGGGATCGCCTTTTGTGGAATTTCTGAATAAAGAGGGTTCATTATTTGCCCCCTTGAAAGCTGGCTAGGATTTCTTCAACCGTACTAGCGCGATAACCGATAGCACGCCCGTTAACCATTAAAGGGCGTTCTATAATTTTTTCTTTCGAATGCCAACGCCACAGTGTCTTAACTGAACGGTTAAGGATTTGTGCAACCTCTGCCATTGGAATGACTCGGTCAAATTGATGTGATTGGTTTGGTGTGTTGTTCATATGTCCTCCCGTTAGGTAATTTGAACTAACGTTAAGACAATAAGGCCAAATGGGAGGACAAACAGAGCGTATGTCCTAAGTCATTTTGTCTTTTTTATGAACCTTTTGGCTACATGAATGACGCTATAGGGGTCACCATTACCTTTAATCGGTAACTTAGGCAATATCCTTTCGGCTACCTGTGTCTTATTAAGGTGTGGAAATTCAGCCCAAATACCATCTGCCAATCGTTGAGCAATATCTTTAGTAACGTTAGCGCTTATAGTTTTAGCTTCATTTCCTTTTTTTGTTCCATTACTACTTGCGACACCTTTAACAATCTGATCTTCATAGTGACCAACGCCCAAAAAGTAAGCCGTATTTGCTAACTTAGCTAAATTAAGTAACTCTGTTCGACAACTATCCAAGCCGCTTAGCTGTTCTACAGAACTTAGCTGAAGCAACATTTCTTTTGCGAACAAACAAACTCTTGGGTCAATATCAGAGATATGAAGCGTTTTAACTGCAAAAATATCCCCCTGCAACGTCTCTTGATATTCCGTATCGTTCAATTTCCCGTAATACTTGAGCAAATCAGCAGCCAGTTCTCTAAAGTCACCTATGTAATTATTTAATGTGTCACTCCTCCCTTGTCCTTTTAAAATAAAACTACCATCCGTGACAATGTCTATTTTTTTTATAATAAAACCACCATCCATGCCATTTTTACGCTTACTTCTTTTCCAATCACTCATCTAACCACCTCACCAAATACCACAACGTTATCAACTGCCTGTAAATTCAATTTCTGTTCCCAAGCCTCTAGTGCCCTGCGTTTTTCTGGTAGGTATTCGTAACGGTCGTAATGCTTGGAGGCCACATCATTCAGCGCATGGTTTTGTAAACGGTCGCGAATATCTTTGCTGATCCCTAGCTCACCCATTAACGTTTTACACGTTCTGCGCAAGTCTCTAGGCGTAAACGGTTTGATCTGCGGTGTAGCGGTGCGGTAACGCTCAATACCTTGTGAGAGTGAATCTAGGCGGATATGCTCACCAGAATGTAAACGGTGCGGAAAAATAAACTCGCTGTCATTATTGAAACGCTGCCTTTCCAATATCGCCATTGCGCTATCGGTTAACGGTAGCAAGTGAGGCCGCTTGTTTTTGGATATATCAGGCGTGATAAGTAGCGTTTTTTGCTGCCAGTCAATCGCTTCCCATTTTGAGGCTGCCAGTTCATAGGGTCTTTGCCCACCAGTAAAAAGGCACAATAAAATCAGGTGACGGATAGATTCGCCCATTTTAAAGCGCTGGTATTCATTGTTGAGATCATCAATTAACATCATGACCTCACCCATTTTTAGGTAATGCTCCCCGACTCGTTCAGCGTCTTTTTGTTTTGGGATACCTGCCACGGGATTAATATCTAGCCCAAATGTAGCTTCATCAATGTAGTTTGCCGGATCGTTATCATGAGTTAGACCATAGTTAAACGCTGCCATTAGATAGCTTCGAACTCGGTTTGATTGGGTTTTAGCGCCTCGCCTTATCATGGCTGCGAGAACAAACTTAACATCTTCTTTGGTTACATCTTTTGCTTTTGTTGCTGGTGGGATATGGGGATAGACTTCCTTTTCCAGTGAAGCAAGAACAGCTTTGTGAGTTCGCTTGCCGTCTTTTTCCATCTGCGCTACGTAGGCATCAAATAACTGTTTAAGGCTACCTTTGCGTGATTCTTCCCTTTTAGCTTGCTGTTGAGCTTTTTGCTGTGCTTCCAAGTAGTCCTTGGGATCGATACCCTGTAGCAATAAATCGCCTAATTCCTTTTGTTTGCTTCGCGCATCATTGAGCGTTAGTTCTGGAAATTGCCCCAACGGAATAAAGCTGGCTTTACGGTTGGTGAAATAGCGAAACACAAACCGCTTACTACCTTTTGGTGTAACCTGTACGCCTAACTTGCCTGTTCCGCGCTCCTGATTACTGTCCCATTCATAGTAAGGTTTTTCTTTGGGTTTGAGTCCCTTTATTGCGCTCGCTGTTAGCATCCTATACCCCTGTATAACCACTGTACGTTGTTTGACTATAAAATTTTTTAGTCAAACACTTAGTCAAACAGTAGTGTACCTGAACGGGATAACGTGAGAAAAGATGAAATCACAAACCAAGCATAAGGCATTGAATAACAATAAAAATAAACTAATATGAGAACGTGCAAGATACTATAGAAATGAGCCTAATCACGACTCATAATCGATTGGTCCCCAGTTCAAGTCTGGGAGGGGCCACCAAATTCTTGAAGGTTAGTAAGCGTAGTGTTTACTAACCTTTTTTTGTACCTAACGATTTTGGGTCAGGTAAGCCCCGATCACGCACTCTTCTCTGTCTTCTTCCAATACTAATCCGAATACTACGCTGTTGCCAAATGTGCCCTTCTGGCTAATAAATATCTCTCATAGAGAACAAAGAGAACAAAGAGAACAAAGAGAGGTATTAAACTCGCAAACCAACCATAAGTAACTTAAATTGCACTTATAGATGATTTCTTATACAGCCACCACAAAAGTGAATGATAGTGAACTTATATGTTAAGACGAACCCAATAGCGACAAAAGTACATTAAAAGGCACTTATGAAAAAAGGCAAGATGGTAAAGGCACAACCTATGCCTGATTTGAATACCGAGTTCAGTATGGAAACGCTAGGGAGCGCCATTCGCGCAAAGCGCACCGATAGAGGCTGGCGTATTGATGATCTCGCTTCAAAAGCCAATTTATCTAGTAGAACAGTCATGAAGGTAGAAAAAGGCGATACTAGTGTCACCTTTGCCAATGTACTCGTCCTCATGGATATTGTAGGACTGTCGTTACGCCTTATCGACTTAAACCTATTTGTTCGTCCACATAGCCAAATAACCTCCCAAGATGAAAACAGCGTGAGAAGCAATGAGGACGGCTGGTATGAGTAAGTTACAACAGTTAGTGTAATGGTTAATGCAGGGGCTATAGTAAACAATTTATAAATTATTTTTGAACATTTGTGAGTTACGTGCGTTCACACTTAGGCATCAACAAGTAGTAGGAAGAATACAATAACCACATAACCTGTAGTACATTAGCAGCATATGCGCTTGTATGCTTTTTAGGGAAATTCCTATGTACATCAGAAAGGTAACGATTAACAACTACCGTAGTTTCCGCACTTTCGAAGCTATACTTCAACAACTGACAGTTGTTATTGGTGAAAACGATACTGGTAAGACGAACTTTTTCACCGCACTTTCGTTACCGTTAAGCGGCAACCTAATAGACTTCAACCAGAAGCGTTTGAGTGTTTCTGATATCAACAAAGATTCCGTTATTGATTTTCTAACGTCCGTTGTCAATGATGACACCGAAGAGAATCAGCTTAAAAAGATCCCTAAAGTATCAGTAACCGTAGAGTTCGCTGATCCGAAAGATGCTTATGAAACAGCACTGTTAGCTAAGTGGATTGTTGCAGATGGAGATAAAGAAACTTACAAAATCAGATACGACTTTAAGCCTAAAGACGACAAAGATTTGCTTGAGGTCGTGAAGAAATCGCTCGCTGGTAAGACTTTAGATGATATTAACTGGTTTACTCTACCCGTTGAGCTATACGACTACCAAGTCGTTTCTGTGAACAATGAAAAGCCTATCGCATACAGTGACTTAAAACACGTCAGTCTCCATAGCATCAATGCAGAGCGAGATGACTTCTCTGAAAGCAGTTCAATGAAGTCCAATAGCATTTTCACCAAACTGCTTATGAACACTCTCAACGATGACGACAAAGGTCAGATCAATACCGCCTACTCTGAGTTTTTTAGTGCTATTGAAAAGACTGAAACATTCGACAAAGTCATTGGAACTAATGACGATTTTGAGAATTACGACAGTATTATCAAACAGCTGGAGTGCACTCCTAACCTGCCTAACTTGAAGAACATCTTATCGAATATCACTTTGAAATACGGGAATGAATTTCTGTACCAAAAAGGCTTAGGACAACGAAATCTTATCTACATACTCATCCTGTTTGCTTACTACAAGTCATGTGGTGATACATTCAACTTGTGCTGTATAGAAGAACCAGAAGCACACTTGAGCGTTAACAACCTTCGTTTAGTAAGAGACTTCATTGAGAAAAGCTCAAGCAACAGTGGCTCGCTTGTACAAACTATCATTTCGACCCATAACCCATCGATCATCAACAAGCTAAAGATCTCTAATGTGTTGGCGTTTACTGGCGAGAAAGCAATTAGTCTGTCTGATACTCCAACTAAGCTAGTTGACTACCTAAGAAAGAGACCTAACTTCGACATTTTAAAGCTGCTGTTTACGAACAAAGTCATTCTCGTAGAGGGTCCGACTGAAGAAATGCTAATCAGCACTTATCTGTCTAAACAACCAGCCCTCAACGACATTGATATTATTCCAATTGGTCAACGTGGTTACGCCACTTTCTTAGATATATGGCTAGCCTTGAACAAAGATAACCAGAACAAGAAAATTGGTGTTGTCCGTGATTATGACAATTCAGATGCGGCTAAAGCCAAACATGATGCCTATGACACAGCGCATGCGAATATCACTGTAAGAACAACAACAAACTACACACTTGAAATTGATTTAGTAGAAGCAGAAGACAACCTAGCTTTACTAAATGGTTTATTCGAAATGAAAGGCGACCTCGACGCAGTATCCAAACACATGATTAATGGTAAGACAGCAAGAATGCTTGATGTATGTGATGCGATGGTTGATGAAGAGAATCCACTGGATATCAAGTTACCAGCTCACATCGCTGAGGTTATCGAGGCTGTATCATGATAGAAGTACAGATTGCTGGTGCAGGTGCTGGAAAAACTTATGGCTTAGCAAAGACTTTGATAGAGCACATCGAAGCTTGTACTAGTCACAAAAAGACATTTGCACTGACGTACACAAACTCTGCAACAGCGAAGATAGAGCAAGAGATAATCAAACAACATGGCTTTATTCCGTCGAATCTCTGTATACAGACCGTACATAGCTTCTTGTTAAACGAAATCATCTACCCATTCTCGTCATTCACTCTCGGAGATGTGTATAACGACGCATCAATAATGATGTTACCGAGCGATGCTAGATTCAAAAACTGGCACTTAAAGCGATTAAAAGATAAAAACATCATTCATGCCGAGAGCGTCTACAACATCGCTAAACAAATTGTTGATGAAACCACCAGCAAGCACAACAACAGAGCGAATAAAGATAAAGTCCGCAGACTTTTGGCTATTCTAGGAAGCTGTTTTGACAAGATATTCATCGACGAAGTCCAAGACTTAGATAAAGATGCACTTCGCTTTTTCGAAGTTCTAGGCAGCAACGATATTGACATATACATGATCGGAGATCCAAAACAAGCAATCAAGTTTCCTCAAGATCTTGATGCTTTCGTTCAAAAATTAGCTCAAAAAAAATACGCGACCATACTACCGATCAACAATCAAACTAGGCGAGTCCCCAGAGAGATACTAACTGTCTCAAACAGCTTCTGTTATGAAAATCAGCAACAAGAGTCACTATCAGAAATGGTTGGTGAACTCATGTACATTGAATCGACGGACGGGCGATATGACGATCTACTAACGAACTACTTAGATACAAAACAACTTGTTTGTATCGACAAAAAGAATGGTCGCTATACAACTTCATCTAAACATAAACACTCATTCCCACGAGAGATCGAGGAAATGATTCGTGATTCTAACCACAAGAAAGACAAAGCTTTGTTTGTTAAAGCAGCTTTTTCTGACTTTATGGACGATGCGATCAATGAAGATAATAGGAAAGCCATAAGTAAACTCATTGCTCGGCATTCATTGGCTCTTAATAAACAGCACTTCGCCCAATTACATGAGCTATGCAATTCATGCACTAAAAATGATGTTCAATTCAAAGTCCAAAGTATCGAATCTATCAAGGGATTGGATGCTGATGTGTGTGTAATCATACTTAGCCCTAATACCCTGAAATACTTAACTCAAAATGGTATTAGCAAAGCAAATCGATTTAATAAAGAATGGAAAAAAATCTATGTCGCTCTAACTCGTGCCAAAAAGAGGCTGGTGTTAGCTTTAGATCACGATTTACTCGCTAAAGAAGATATGGCGGCTGTTAGGGATTCCATAGGTGAACTGGGATTCGTTACTCATAACTAGTATGCATATGTCCACAAACACCCATGGAGTCTAATAGAGGTCAGACTCAAAAATGTGTGATATCTAGTGACCCTGTAAATAATTCTCTTTGACACTGGTTGCAACTCATTTTGGGGCGTGCGACGTGAGGTCGTATGAAGCGCTGTTCACCGCTTAATGTGTGAACCATCTGTATCACCAGATGAACCTAGGACTCTGAATAAAGTAGCGAGTCTGACAATGTAACGAAGGCTGGTCATGCACCAGTCGGGATCTAAATCGCGAGAGAACGATCCTCCTGATAACCACAATCGGGTGAGTGCTAGGTAGTCAGCATGATGAACATAAGTGAATCCGCATAAGGTGCGTTATATGATGAATCAGCGGAAGTGGTTAATACGCTGTGGCCAAAAGGCATGAGAGTCGGAAAGAGATTGCCCCGTGCTCTTTCGTGATCGTTGAACTCTCCGCACTATAGCGGGCATCTACACTGACATTGCGCGACATACGGAACACGGTAAGCCTGTATCACTCCCTCTGGGAAAGCCTTCGTGGCCGATAGTGATGCAGGTATAGGAGGTTGGAAAAAGCGAAGGCTGCATTGTAACGATGCAGATACAGATTCATATCTGATCACGAAAGTGGGCTGACTTCCGACTGGTCTTCCGTTGCAAGAGAATTTGAAGAACTTTATTCAAGGAGAAACGCAAATGATGATTTCAAAAGAGATTAGTGCCTCTCCTGACAGTGCTCAATGGCAATCCACCAATTGGAAAGACGTTGAATCTCATGTTTTAAAGCTTCAGATGCGTATTGCAAAGGCAACACGAGAAGGTAAACACAGCAAAGCGAAAGCGTTGCAGTGGATACTGACTCACTCGCGTTCGGCAAAACTTCTTGCTGTTAAGCGGGTATCACAAAACAAAGGCAGTAAAACGCCTGGAATTGATGGCGTTATCTGGAATACAGATACGCGCCGCATGAAAGCGGTCAATCAATTGAGCAGAAAAGCTTATCAAGCCAAACCGCTCAAGCGTATCTACATCCCCAAGAAAAATGGCAAGCTCAGACCACTGGGTATCCCCTGCATGGTCGATAGAGCGCAGCAAGCGCTTCATCTTCTTGCTCTGGAGCCTGTATCAGAAACACTTGCCGGCCCTAACAGCTATGGATTTAGACCAAACCGCAGCACTGCCGATGCAGTCGCACAGTGCTTCAAGTGTCTGGCATTAAAGAAATCAGCTCAATGGGTTCTTGAGGGAGACATCAAAGCCTGTTTCGACAAGATCGGACATCAATGGCTTATGGACAACATTGCCGTAGATAAACGTATGTTGGAACAATGGCTAAAGTCTGGTTTTATAGACAAAGGGTTGTTCTATCGCACTGACGAGGGAACACCACAAGGTGGGGTCATATCTCCGACCTTGATGCTTATGACTCTTGCAGGGCTTGAGCAACGCATAAAGTCTACTGCACTAAAAAAGGGTGCTAGAGCCAACTTTATTGGATACGCCGACGATTTCGTCGTCACCTGTGCTTCAAAGGAAGTGCTGGAGAACGATATTAAACCGTTGATTGCTGATTTCTTAGCAGAAAGAGGCTTAACACTCTCCGAAGAGAAAACGCACATTACCCATATCAGCCGTGGTTTTGACTTCTTAGGCTTTAATCATAGGAAGTACAAAGGGAAATTGCTCATTAAACCGAGCAAATCCAACACACTGCTGTTCTTGAGTAACTTGCGTGAACTCATCAAAAAGCACGCAACTATCCCCGTTAACGATTTAATCAAGTTGGTAAATCCGAAACTCAGGGGCTGGTCGAATTACTATCGACACTGTGTAGCTAAACAGGTATTCGGATATGTAGGTCACAAGCTATTCCATGCGTTATGGCACTGGGCTAAAAGGCGTCATCCAACAAAGTCTAGAACTTGGGTCGCTCTTAAATACTTCATCAACCGTCAAGGTCAATGGCAATTTCACGGTTGGCAGAAGATCATGAATATGGATTGTCAGTTCAATCTGTTTCAAATAGCCAAAGTGCCGATAGAGAGACATGTGAAAATCAGGAGTGCCGCTACACCTTTTGATCCTCAACACCAAGAATACTTGGCAAAGAGAAAGTCAAAGAGGCAAAGTCGCAACTCTTGGCATGAGCCTGCTCTCACTGCTTTGTAAGTTGCTGGGTGCCAACTGGTGCCTTCGTGAAGGCTTGAGCCTAGTGCGGTGAAAGTTGCACGCTGGGTTCTTAGAGGGGCGACACTTGGTAACAGGTGTCGTCTACTCGACATTTTTGATTTAGAAATGACAGCGTACCGATGAGAACGCTGCCATTTTAGTATGAGACTTCATTACTCCCATACAACTGTGGGAGGAGAATAAAGTTTCATACTAAAAATCATTTGAAATCCCATTCTATAATGGGCATCCATTTTCAGTTTAAAAATAAAGTATCATAATATATTCACACCGCATTACAGTAGTTATTTAAAACCAAGTAATAAAGTATCATACTAGGCGTATCCAATAAAGATACGCCTAGTAACTTATGCTGTTAACAAGTAGATAGATAATGAACATAGGCAGTAGGAGGTATCTGAAATCAACCTACCCAGTTGGAAAAGTTTTGATAACCACTATCATCGACCCAGCAATAAACACTATAAAAATGGCTAAGATTGTATCCATTACCTCGCATTTCTTGTTTAATAGGGGTATCCAATTGATAAGAGGCAGATCCATCAATCTTGTCATATTTAATCCATTCCCCATTGATTTTTTCCCATAATGTTACCGTTTTACCAGAATCGGAAAAAGTAACGCCAACATACTCAAATGGGTTTGGACCTTTCTTTTTTGTTTCCTGAGATTTACTTTTTATAGAGTTAATATGCACACCAAATAAATGGTTTCCTTTTTTAAAACTTTTTAAAACCTCATATCTGACCCATGGTCTTAAGTAAGTACCAGAACCTATTAAAACGCATGTATTAGATGTTTGTTTTAATCCATTATTAATTAACCTTTTCAGTGCTATATCACCTTGTTTCTTTGCTTCTTCCCAAATGGATGCATCATAATAACCACATATCTCTCTATCGGGTTTAGTCAACCAATGATTTCTCACGACGTTTGCTCTAAAGTCTATAACATCATTGTAGTGAAAACTAAAAAAAACACGTTTTGCCATAATTTTATTCCTTTGATATTAAATCGAGAAAGTGAAGTATTTTGGAAATCAAGTGCTCAGGTTTTTCCACCTCTTCTCCAAGATCATCCAAGGCCTGAATAAATTCATCGGATATTAGTTCAAAATAATAATCTGGATGAGACTTGACACGATCCCATATTTCTTTTGCTTTATACCCGCTACAACCTATAGGTACAATTTGTAATCCAAGCTCTCGAGCTATATCGAACTCTTCTTCCATTCCATCAGCATTAACAATTTCATTATTAACAAACTTATTTCCCATGAAAAATAATGCAATGCCAGAAGAACCAATGATTTCTCGTCTATACTTAGTCCAAGTGCTTTTTCTTAAATTAGCATCGTCTATAAATTGTGGGAAAGGCTTCATATTTAAGTAATCACTAACTTTTCCGTTGTGATAACTGTACACTGATTGGATTGCCCCAGTTATAAACGCATTACCTATACCCAAGCCGATACCAGAAGATATTTTATAATTCCTTTCTACTAAAATAGCACCAAGTTTACACAAAAAGCTTTCTACATCTTCTTTTGCCCACTTCCCAAAATCACTTGCACTCCCTGATAAGAAAATAGTTCGTCTTCGATACAAGTTATCAATTCTTTTCAAGATTACCGTTATCTCAGAATAATTATCAACCAAAAGTGTTTTAACTCTAAATCTTTGAAGATCTCTTATTAGCAAATTTTGTTTAACTAATGCATTTTTTAATTCATCCTCATTAGGATAATCTGATTTGCTGCACTTTTTAAAAATACAGTAATGCTGTCTTAGATGATCTTCAAAATAAGCTCTAACTCGACTCATAATGTAATCTAAATTTGGATCAGTAAAACTAAACCCTAAAAACAAAAACGTTTTTGAGACAAGATCTCCAGAGAGTGCAGTTATATAAGGAGCTTTTCTGACTGAGTATTTTTCATAGTCATCTTTAGTTAATACAGCTGTATCCGGATGATCAATATCCCCATGCATTTTATAGACGACTGCATCACGCTTTTTCTTAGTTAGTGACAAATGGTTGTTACTATATTTTACATCAACAATTTTTCCATTTTCTTCTAGCGATTTCTCTATAAGTTTATCGTAATTAGTTGTCCAGTATGTGCTAATTGGCAAGCTTGAAAGTATCCGGTGATTTTCGGTAGGGCTTTTCGCAGATGCAATTTCATCCATAAGTTGTTGGCTAATACGATATCGGCCATTTTCATTAAAATAATACTGAGCGATACCAACTAAATCATGTTCTTGATCGACATCCAACTGTAACTCTTTGGCCAAAGGACGAATTAGTTCTTTCCAGTTAACATATCCAGCAGAAGAAGATAAACCTGCTCCAGCAAAAATTGCCACGTTATTTTCTTCAAGTTCCTCAACTGTTATATTTATTGTATTCAAAAAGAAGGAATAACTTGGTCAGTATCGTACCTGAACTCTCAAGCTCAAAGTAACAGATAGATTGAATACCCCTTCAAGTATCTACACTCACCTCCTTTCTAATTCAATAATATTCACCTTGATCACATTCGGAGGCCTCTGGCCTCCATTTTTTCCCAATTTCAACCATCTAACTAGAGGCACAAAAATAGGCCAATGGAAGAACTGACATCATAATTAAAAGTCAAATTGTAGTGGATTAGCAAATTTGGGCGCAAAGTCCGACCTTCAACGTGAGGAAAAGTAAACCAAACACAGATGTTTGAAATCAGGTCCAATCTAGCCACAACAAACTTCGGGGCATTTTCGATTTAGAAATGGCAGCGTATCGACTGCGCTAGCTGCCATTTTAGTATGATACTTTAATACTTAGTATGAATCTTTATTACTTGGTATGAGACTTTATTACTCTCTCACAACAACCCATATCATTCGTACAGAGTATTACTCAACCGTTACCGCTTTCGCTAGGTTACGCGGTTGATCCACGTCGGTCCCTTTGATTAATGCAACGTGATAAGAAAGTAGCTGCATTGGTATGGTGTAATAGATAGGTGCTGTGATATCACTGACATGCGGCATGGTGATGATTTTCATGTTTTCATCACCTTCAAAGCCTGCTTTTTCGTCAGCAAAGACATACAACAAGCCACCACGTGCGCGAACTTCTTCCACGTTTGATTTTAGTTTTTCAAGCAGTTCATTATTCGGTGCAACAACGACTACTGGCATGTCTGCGTCAATTAATGCTAACGGGCCATGTTTCAATTCACCGGCCGCATAGGCTTCTGCGTGAATGTACGAAATCTCTTTCAGTTTTAACGAAGCTTCCATCGCAATCGGGTAGAATTCACCGCGACCTAAGAATAGCGTGTGGTGCTTGTCGGCAAAATCTGTCGCTAACGCTTCAATTTCTTTATCAAATGACAAGGCTTGTTCAATTTGAGCTGGCAATGCATGCAATGCTTCTACTATCTCTGCTTCTTTTTCACGGCCAATCACACCTTTTTGTTTGCCAAGTGCGGTAACCATCATTAATAAAGCGGCTAATTGAGTAGTAAAGGCTTTGGTTGATGCAACACCGATCTCGGTGCCAGCACGAGTCATGAAGGCAAAATCAGACTCACGAACCAAGGATGAACCCGCGACGTTACAGACTGTCATGGCTGCCATGTAACCTTTTTCTTTCGCTAGACGTAATGCAGCCAGAGTATCGGCCGTTTCACCAGATTGAGAAAGGGTAATTAACAAACTGTTTGGACGAGTCACAAACTTACGGTAACGGAACTCTGATGCAATCTCAACATCACAACTTACGCCAGCAAGTGATTCAAACCAATAACGAGCCGCCATGCCAGAGTTATAAGATGTCCCACATGCGATGATCTGCACGTGTTCCACTTTGTTGAGAATTTCTTCAGCATTGACACCAATGGCGTTAGTAATAACAGAATCAGCTGAAATGCGCCCTTCCATCGTATTGATCAGCGCTGTTGGCTGCTCAAAGATCTCTTTTTGCATGAAGTGACGATATTTGCCTTTATCACCAGCATCATGTTCAGCATTAGACTGTGTTTCTTCACGCTCTACTGGGTTGCCATTGGTATCAAAAATAGCGACTTCACGACGAGTGATTTCAGCAACATCACCTTCTTCAAGGTATATAAAGCGACGAGTTACGCTTAAAAGCGCCAATTGATCAGAAGCTAAGAAGTTTTCACCAACCCCTAAGCCAATTACGATAGGGCTACCTGAACGCGCGACAACAATACGGCTCGGATCTTTACGATCAACCACGACCGTACCATAAGCACCACTTAGTTGCTTAGCCGTTTTTTGCAGCGCTTCACGCAAAGAAGAAGAACTACGAAGCTCCCACTCCACTAGGTGTGCAATGACTTCTGTATCAGTTTGAGATTCGAATACGTAGCCACGTTCACGTAACATTTCACGTAATTGTTCATAGTTTTCAATAATGCCGTTATGCACAACAGCGATGTCGCCCGACATGTGTGGATGGGCGTTAGCCTCAGAAGGTTCACCGTGTGTCGCCCAACGAGTATGTGCAATACCAGTACCACCAACAACGTTTTGTTTTTCAACGGCATCAGCAAGCTCTTGAACTTTGCCTAAACGACGTACGCGAGTGAGGTTACTTTCACTATCAACAACGGCAACACCAGCAGAGTCATAGCCTCGGTATTCTAAACGACGCAGTCCTTCAACTAGAATTTCTGCCACATCTCGTTGTGCTACTGCACCGACGATTCCACACATAAGGTTTCACTCCATTTTAGATTTATGTTTCATCCCTAAAGCCGCAAGCGAAAGGCTTAACTTAGAGACGTTTAATACGTTGTTAAGCGCGAATAACTCGAACTTGATGAGATTCAATCAGCGCAGCCTTTTCGTCGCTCAGTTCATTATCAGTAACCAGAACGTTGATGTGTTCCCATGCCAGCTCTAGATTAGGAATTTTGCGTCCAACCTTGTCAGATTCAATCATGACAATCACTTCACGGGAAACTTCAGCCATCACTTTGCTCAGCCCCACTAATTCATTGAATGTGGTGGTGCCGCGATCTAGGTCGATACCATCGGCACCAATAAAGAGTTGATCAAAATCGTAAGAGCGCAAGACTGACTCGGCGACCTTTCCTTGAAAAGATTCGGAATGAGCATCCCAAGTCCCGCCGGTCATTAATAATGTAGGTTCACTTTCTAATTCGTTCAGAGCATTCGCCACATTTAATGAGTTGGTCATCACTACCAGACCACGTTTTTCATTCAACTGCTGAATTAATGCCGCTGTAGTGCTACCACAATCGATCACGATGCGGTTATGGTCACGGATCAGCTTTGCAGCGGCTCTTGCTAGCTTTAACTTTCGGTTCGAAACTTTAGGGCTAAATTCATCACTCACCACTTCTTTAGGCAAAGCGATGGCACCGCCATAGCGACGCAGCAACTGACCATTTTTTTCAAGAGAAGCCAAATCCTTTCTAATCGTCACCTCTGAGGTTTCAAATTGACCGGATAGAGCCTCAACACTGACTTCACCTTGTTCATTCACTAAGTTAGCGATGGTGTGTCTTCTAAGCTGTGTGTTTCGTTTCGACATGTTTATTTATTTTCAATATTACGAACCGAAACAAATAATATCCGAAACGAAACTTTATTGTCTATTTATTTCGAACCAAAAAATTAATAATTCACACTAAAACCTTGTCCTAAGACAATTCTTAGACAGTGATATTGAACTCATTAGGTGGTAGAATTCGCGCCGAAAAGAAAAAAAATTACAGAATTGACCGTTATTTTTTTGCAACTTACTGGGTTTAGGCTAAATAAGTGGCAGAATTACGACACAAAATCCGCAACAGTTGGTCATAAAATGACTAAACTGTTGAAAGACTTTCAGCTCTTTGGTCACAAAATCACTGAAATTGATGTAGGGTAATAGATAAGAATAGATTGCCACTTGTGATGACTTGAGAGCACAAAACTAACTTTCAAATTGTAATAAAATTTACCGGAGAGAACCTTCCATGAAAAAGACCAAAATCGTATGTACGATTGGCCCTAAAACTGAATCTGTAGAGAAACTAACTGAACTAGTAAACGCTGGCATGAACGTTATGCGTTTAAACTTCTCTCACGGTGACTTCGCAGAGCACGGTACTCGTATCTCGAACTTCCGTAAAGTAATGGAAAATACTGGTAAGACTCTAGCTATCCTTTTGGATACTAAAGGCCCTGAAATCCGTACTATCAAACTAGAAAACGGCGATGACGTTGATCTAGTTGCTGGTCAAGAGTTTACATTTACTACTGACACTAGCGTTGTTGGTAACAAAGACACTGTAGCTGTTACTTACGCAGGTTTTGCGAACGACCTAACTGTAGGCAATACAATCCTTGTTGATGACGGCCTAATCGAAATGGAAGTTATCGCGACTACAGCTACTGAAGTTAAGTGTAAAGTTCTAAACAATGGTGCACTAGGCGAAAACAAAGGTGTTAACTTACCTAATGTTTCAGTAAACCTACCAGCACTATCTGAAAAAGATAAAGCAGACCTTAAATTTGGTTGTGAGCAAGGCGTTGACTTTGTTGCTGCTTCTTTCATTCGTAAAGCTGACGATGTACGTGAAATTCGCGAACTGCTAACAGCAAACGGCGGCGCTAGCATCCAAATCATCTCTAAAATTGAAAACCAAGAAGGCGTTGATAACTTTGACGAAATTCTTGAGCTTTCTGACGGCATCATGGTTGCACGTGGCGACCTAGGTGTAGAGATCCCAGCTGAAGAAGTTATCTTCGCTCAGAAAATGATGATCGAAAAATGTAACCGCGCACGTAAAGTCGTTATTACTGCAACTCAAATGCTTGATTCTATGATCAAGAACCCACGTCCAACTCGCGCAGAAGCTGGTGACGTTGCGAACGCAGTAATGGATGGTACCGATGCAGTAATGCTTTCTGGTGAAACTGCTAAAGGTAAATACCCAGTTGAAGCTGTAACTATTATGGCGCAAATCTGTGCTCGTACCGACAGTGCTCTGAAAGCAGAACTAGGTTCACGCCTAGACAGCCCTCGTCTACGTATCACAGAAGCGGTATGTAAAGGCGCTGTAGATACAGCTGAGAAGCTAGCTGCACCACTTATCGTTGTTGCAACTGAAGCAGGTAAATCTGCACGTTCAGTACGTAAATACTTCCCAACAGCGAACATCATCGCAGTAACAACTAACGCGAAAACAGCTGCTCAGCTAGTGCTGACTAAAGGTGTTACTCCTGTTGTTGTTGATAGCATCGAAAACACCGACGCTTTCTACATCAATGGTAAAGAAATTGCTCTAACTTCTGGTCTAGGCAAAAAAGGTGATATCGTGGTTATGGTTTCTGGTGCTCTTGTTGCTTCAGGTACTACAAACACTGCATCTGTTCACGTTCTATAATCGAACGTCGAATAAAAACAGAAAAATCGGGGCTTGCCCCGATTTTTTGTTTCTGCGGTTTGGATTATGTAGGCTGTTCACCAAGGTATTTGCATTTACCAACCAAAAAACTCTTTGTGATGGGTGTTAAGCAATAACACCATAGGTAGAAAATAAAGCGCACTAAGCTTTATTCCCAATACGACCAAACAACCGATGGTCAATCTCACTAGAAAATAATTATACATACTATGCCTCTCGTGCCCGAAGCGTATGATTTCCTTATCTTTTAACTCAATAAATGAATAAAAAGCTAACTTCCTGCTTAGAACAGGGCAAACTGGTGATTAAAAAAGCAACAGTTTACTTATTATTCAGTTTAGCTCAAGTGAAAAATGATATTAGACTTTAGTCTTGATGAGAGGAAAACGTGATACCACGCAATACCATCACTACTGCGGCACAAAGATACGATTACGCCCAAAGTTTTTGACTCATATCGAACCATGTCGGCACATTTGTGTAAGAACGTTTGCTGCCTTGGTTTAAGTCTATAAAATCGCGGCTGTGGAGTTAGACTTTAGTCTACCCCTACAGCCGCGATTTTAAACACTATAGACCTCAACAATAAAGATACAAAAACAGTATCGTCTGTATTTTTCAGTCCTCTATTTTATACACAACATTGACCCTATCTCGAATAGTCAACGTTGAATCTTGGTAACCATTAGACTCAGAGTTAGCATCCATAGCCATTGCTCTCATCATGATCGGCTGGGTGCTAGGAGTGTTGTAATCAATTTTCCATACCTCACCCAACTTCAATTCAAACCCCTCAGCCAACGAACGAGCTTTTGCATTGGCATCTTTAATCGCTGCTAATCGTGCTTGTTGTTGGTATTTTTCTTGTTCACGAACTTTAAGTTGAATCTTATCAACTTGGTTGATTCCTTCACCCAGTGCAACATCTAAATATTGGTTTAATTTACTGAGATCAGAAACTTCCACCGTCACACTACGAGTTGCTTGGTAACCGATTAACTCTGGTTTGCCAGATTTGGGATAATGGTATTGCGGTGCGAGGTAGAGGTTAGAGCTAGAAATCTGCATTGAAGTAACACCAGACTCTTTCAAGCGAGCTACAAACGACTCAACAACCTTATCGACCGTTGCTTTAGCCTGTTCCGCTGTAAGTGTCGACTCGACGACCTTTACAGAGAATTCAGCCATGTCTGGTACAGCAATCACTTCACCATAGCCAGTGGTGGAAAGGTGAGGAAAGCTCATATCTTGCGCCCACGAACCAAAACTCATTAATCCAGTTAATACGGCAACACTTGTTATCAATTTCATGTCTCTACCCTAATTCAATTACATGACTACATAATAGGCGATGTCAGCAGTAATCAAATAGCAGCAAAACGAAATCACACAACTCTGACGTTGATCATTGAGGTAAGGCAGTTCGAGCATATTCAAGGATCGCTTGTGAGATTGCCTGCAATATGCCGGTTTCTAATTGCCAATGATGCCAATAAATTCGGTTGGTCAAAATAAAACCAGGAGTGATATCGATGAGAGCCCCTTTAGCGAGCTCTTTTTCTATCTGTAAACGAGGGATCAAACAATAGGCGGCACCTGATACCGCAAGTTTTACAAAAGCTTCAGAACTTCCAACCGTATGATTGATAACAGAATCTCTTGGAACGTTAAAGTGATCATGTAAAAATTTCTTATGTAAATCGTCATATTGATCATAGGAAACAGCAGGCGCTTTTTTTAAGGTATTAAAATTAACGCCTTGTGAGAAGTAACGTTGATAAAAGTCAGGATTGGCCACACAGACATAATCCATTCTTCCAAGGTAATCAGCACTACAGCCAGCAATGGGTTGGGACTCTAAGCTAATCGCTCCTGCAACCTCACCACTTTTCAGTTTATCAATGGTTCGAGACTCACCAAAAATCGCTAAATTTAACTCAACTTGCCGAGTTTTCATGATATTTGATAATGCAGGAAGCAGCCACGTCGCTAGACTATCAGCATTAGTCGCTATTGAAATCGAAATGGGACGCGCGCACTCTTCATTCATTAATTCAGGAACGAGATCATTTTCTAACAATAGAACACGTCGATAGAGCCCTAGTAGTTTTTTACCAATCATTGTCGGCCTTGGTGGCTGTTCACGAATTAAAACAGGTTGAGCAACAAACTTTTCAAGTTGTTTGATTCGCTGAGAAATAGCCGATTGAGAAATATAGAGATTTTCTGCCGCTCGTTCAAAGCTGCCTTGTTTTAATACCGCATCCAGTGCTTCGATCCATTTATAATCCAATCCTCTCATGAATTATCTCCTTATGTTCAAATCTCATTAGACTTCCTTATATATTATTAAAATCATTAATTATACTTATTTTAAAACTGCCGCTATCTTGCACGCATACTTTTTATTCACAATATGAGGATGGATGTGAATTTTTGGATTTTGCTACAAGGGTTTGGCTTAGGCGCGACGATGATCATTCCTATCGGCGCACAAAATGCGTATGTACTCAACCAAGGTATTAAGCGTAATCACCACTTAACGACCGCAACCATCTGTAGTCTTTTAGATGTGCTATTTATAGCTCTGGGCATATTTGGCGGTGGCGCGATTTTGTCACAAAATGAGTCACTACTCACCGCAGTGACATTAGGTGGAATCGCATTTCTCTCATTTTACGGGTTTCTTTCTTTAAGAAGTGCTTTTAACCCACAGAAAAATCAGGAATCAAACAGTGAAGTGATTGCTCGTGGCAAGCGAACCGTCATTCTAGGTGCATTGGCCGTCACAGTATTGAACCCACATTTGTATTTAGATACTGTCGTCATATTAGGGTCGATTGGCGGTCAATTTGAAGGCAACGACCGGATTTTATTTGCCATAGGCACTATGATGGCATCGTTTGTTTGGTTCTATTCATTGTCCATCGGTGCGGCTAAATTAGGGCCAACACTTTCCAAGCCTAAAGTAAAAAAAGGCATCGATATAGCGGTAGCGGTGATGATGTTTGCCATTGCCTTTATGCTGACCAAAGAACTAGCTCTTAGCTATTCCTCTTAGGAGTAAAACATGACTCGGCTAGAAGCCATATTTAAAGCAAATCTCGATTTATTAGCACAGGCAGGAATCACCTTTAACCAATGGCGGCATGAACCGATCCTAGATTTTGCGACCGATGAAAAAATAGCGAAGCAATTGGATTGGATCGGCACACACAGTAAAAGTCTATTTCTAAAACTTAAAAATGGCGACTTTGTACTCTACTTGACAGAGAAAGACAAACGCTTAGACAGCAAGCAACTTAAAGCGTTGCTAGGTAAACGTCCTTCTATTTGTAGCGATGAAGAGATGATTGAACAATTAGGTTGTGTACCAGGTGCCGTTTGCCCATTTGGACTTCCGCCCCACATTATCATGGTTGTTGATCGCACCTTATTTAAGCATCAAGAGCTTCTGTATACGCCGGGCGATCCAGAATATACATTCGGTATTACTGGGCAAGATTTAGACCGGTTGCTGTCACTACTTCCAAACACAATCCATACCTTATAGATAAGCTAATGACAGTAAAGGCGTGAAATGATAACTCATTTCACGCCTTTTTCTTTATCTAAATAAAATGGATTCTTACAAACCGAATCAATCTAGTTTGTTTAAATGCACATCCATTTGTGGGAATGGAATCTCGATACCATTGGCATCCAGTGCTTCTTTAATAGCTTGCATTGAATCAAAGTATACACCCCAGTAATCTTCAGTTTTTACCCATGGACGTACTACAAAGTTTACAGAAGAATCAGCTAGCGCCAGTACACCAATTGTCATGTCTGGATCTTTTAAGATACGCGGATCTTTTTCCAACGTTGCACGTAACACTTGCTTGGTTTTTTGCAGATCAGCTTTGTAAGAAACACCGATCACCATATCAACACGGCGAGTTGCATGACGTGAATAGTTAGTAATGGCTCCACCAATAACACCAGAGTTAGGAACGACAACCATTTTGTTATCAGGTGTTTTTAGGATGGTTTGGAAAATTTGAATAGCTTCAACAGAACCCGCCACTCCGCTGATTTCAACATAATCACCGGATTTAAATGGGCGGAATGCGACAATCAACACACCTGCTGCAAAGTTAGAAAGTGAACCTTGCAGTGCTAAACCAATAGCTAAGCCTGCTGCACCGATAACGGCAACCACTGAAGCGGTTTCAACGCCTACGCGCCCTAAAGCAGCAATCAGTACAATAACAAATAACAAATAACGGACTAAACCATGGATAAATTCAACGACCGCATTATCCATTTCCTTCTTTTTCAAAACCTTCGCGACACTACCCGCCACGGCTTTGACCACGATATTACCGATAAACAGGATCAGTACCGCAGAGATAATATTGACACCGTATTGCACCAAAAGATCTGAGTTATCCATTAACCAAGTATTCGCTTGCGCTAAACCATCGACCAATGGGACTTCAATTCCCATAGATTCACTAGCCATATTCCGTATCCTCTAAATAAAATCGTCATAATTTTGCTGTTGTATTTGAACATCAAGAGTAAAAACTTACACTCACCGTGCGATGTCATTTTTTTGGCACAATATCTTACTTTGATAATTTTGCAAAGCCAGTTTAATGATAAGACTGACAAAACAGAAACTTACCCCAAAACTTGATATCAGCTTGTTACAGATTAAGCAATATTCTCATAATTCGCCAGTACTTAGACTGAATTTTGACAACAAAAAAGCCCGCTCAATGAGCGGGCTAATATCGTATTCAATTTAATAAATTATAGTACGTCAACCGCGTTAAGGTCAGCGAATGCTTTCTCTAAACGAGCAACCATTGAAGCTTGACCAGCACGTAGCCATACGCGTGGATCATAGTACTTCTTGTTCGGAGCAGATTCGCCAGTAGGGTTACCAATTTGGCCTTGTAGGTAATCGTGGTTTTCTGCTTCGTACTTGCGGATACCATCCCAAGTCGCCCACTGTGTATCAGTATCGATGTTCATTTTGATAACACCGTAGCTGATTGATTCTTTGATTTCAGCTTCAGAAGAACCAGAACCGCCGTGGAATACGAAGTTTAGAGCGTTAGGCGCAATACCAAACTTCTCTGCACAGTATGCTTGAGAATCACGTAGGATAGTTGGAGTCAGTACAACGTTACCAGCTTGGTAAACACCGTGTACGTTACCGAAAGAAGCCGCAATAGTGAAACGTGGGCTAACTGCACTCAATTTTTCGTAAGCGTATGCAACATCTTCAGGAGAAGTGTAAAGCTCAGATGCGTCCATATCAGAGTTATCAACGCCGTCTTCTTCACCACCAGTACAACCTAGTTCGATCTCGATAGTCATACCCATTTTAGCCATACGCTCTAGGTATTTCGCACAAGTTTCAACGTTCTCTTCTAGAGACTCTTCAGAAAGGTCTAGCATGTGAGAAGAGAATAGAGGCTTACCAGTTTGAGCAAAGAACTCTTCACCCGCGTCTAGTAGACCGTCGATCCAAGGAAGTAGTTTCTTCGCCGCGTGGTCAGTGTGCAGAATAACAGGTACACCGTAAGTTTCCGCTACTGCGTGAACGTATTTCGCGCCAGCGACAGCACCAAGAACTTGGGCGCCTTGACCTTCAAGTTTAACGCCTTTACCAGCAAAGAAAGCTGCGCCGCCGTTAGAGAACTGAACAACCACTGGTGCTTTTACTTTTGATGCTGCTTCAAGTACCGCATTGATTGAATCAGTGTTTACTACGTTTACTGCAGGAAGTGCAAAGTTGTTTTCTTTTGCTACTTCAAATACTTTCTGTACGTCATCGCCAGAAATCACACCAGGTTTTACGAAATCGAAGATCTTAGACATGGATTTGATCCTATTTATTCTGTCGTTTTAAAAATAAAACAGTTAAGTTTAAATTCTTGCAAACGTTTGCTCACAACTGACGCTATTCTAGCAGAATAAAAACGCCTATGCAGCAAACAAGAAAGCGGGAGTAATCCCCCGCTCTCATTCATGATTATGCTTTAGCGCGCGCTTCTAGCATTTCAACCGCTGGTAACACTTTACCTTCAACAAACTCAAGGAAAGCACCACCACCAGTAGAGATGTAAGAAACATCAGCTTTGATACCGAACTTGTCGATAGCCGCTAGTGTGTCACCACCACCTGCTACAGAGAAACCTGCAGATTCAGCGATTGCTTTAGAAATACCAGCCGTACCCGCTTCAAAGTTTTTGAATTCAAATACGCCTACAGGGCCGTTCCAAAGAATCGTTTTTGCGTTAGCAATGATTTCAGCAAGTTGAGCCGTTGAATCAGGGCCTAGGTCGAAAATCATGTCGTCATCTTGAACGTCAGCAACGTTTTTGATTTCAGCTTCTGCGTTTTCGTCAAATGCTTTAGCACATGCAACGTCAGTGGCTACTGGAATAGAACACTCTTCCATTAATTTTTTAGCAGTTTCTAATAGGTCAGCTTCGTACAAAGACTTACCAACATTATGACCAGATGCTGCGATAAACGTGTTCGCAATGCCGCCGCCAACAACCAATTGGTCAGCAATTTTAGATAGCGACTCAAGAACTGTCAGTTTCGTTGAAACTTTAGAACCACCAACAATAGCAACCAATGGGCGTTCTGGGTTATCCATTGCTTTGCCTAGCGCTTCTAGCTCAGCAGCAAGTAGAGGACCAGCACACGCGATAGGCGCGTTCATACCAACACCGTGAGTTGACGCTTGTGCACGGTGAGCCGTACCGAATGCATCCATGACGAAGATGTCACATAGTGCAGCGTATTTCTTAGAAAGCTCTTCTTCGTTCTTTTTCTCGCCTTTGTTAAAGCGAACGTTTTCTAGAACAACAAGCTCACCTGCGTTCAGCTCTAGGCCATCTAGGTAATCTTTTGCTAATTTAACTTCGCAATCTAGTGCGTCGTTTAGGTAGTTTACAACTGGTAGTAGAGAGAACTCTTCCGCGTATTCGCCTTCAGTTGGACGACCTAGGTGAGAAGTAACCATTACTTTAGCGCCAGCCGCTAGACAGTGCTGAATTGTTGGTAGAGATGCAAGAATACGTGCATCAGAAGTTACTTTGCCATCTTTCACTGGCACGTTTAGGTCAGCACGGATAAATACGCGTTTACCTGCTAGGTCCAGGTCGGTCATCTTGATTACAGACATGGTTTGTCCTCTCAAATATTAATAAATAAAGTTTTTGGAAACCCGGCAACCTTGCCGAGCCTATTAATTCTTCAAACTGGTTATTGATATGGAGATTATCATTATTTATTTCAAGGAAAAAAATAAATAATTCTCCATCATCCTGCTACTACTCGGATGCTTGCATTGCGAGCGCCGTATCCAGCATACGATTCGCAAAGCCCCATTCGTTATCACACCAAACGAGCATTTTTACTAACTGCCCATTACTTACTCTTGTTTGTGAACCATCAACAATCGCACTATGGGGATCATGGTTGAAATCGATGGAAACAAGCGGCGCTTCAGTATAGTCAACAATGCCCTGTAATGTACACTGAGATGCGTTAACTATGGTTTGATTTACGTCATTAACTTTCACATTTGTATTAATTGTGACACTTAAATCCATAGCCGTCACATTTACTGTCGGTACACGCACTGATATGGCTTCGAATTTGTTAGAAAATTTCGGAAAGATCCTTTCAATCCCCTTATGCAACTTGGTATCAACCGGGATGATAGATTGGCTGGCAGAACGAGTACGACGCAAGTCTGTGTGGTAAGCATCGATCACTTGTTGATCATTCATTGAAGAGTGAATAGTAGTGATGGTTCCCGAATCGATACCAAACGCTTCATCAAGCACTTTGATGATAGGAACAATGCAATTGGTAGTGCAAGAACCGTTAGAGACTATGCGGTGTTCCGCACGAAGCGTTTCATGGTTTACACCGTAGATGATGGTGTTATCCAGATCATTCGCCCCCGGGTGAGAAAACAACACTTTCTTTGCACCGGCTTCAATATGCTCTAGACCATCAGCTTTAGAGCCATACACCCCCGTACAATCTAAAACAATATCGACGCCTAAATCGCGCCAAGGAAGTAGTTTAATTTCGCTAAGATGCAATATCCGAATCGAGTCGTATTTTCCCTTTGCTTGCGACAAAGCGTCATGGTGGATATAGATGTGCTCTTGATCATGGCTGATTTTTTTTCCAAATCGACCATGACTTGTATCATATTGCAGAAGGTGAGCCATCGCATCAGGCTGCGCCAACTCGTTCACGGCAACCACTTTAATGTGCTCATTCTTTCCACTTTCATATATCGCACGTAATACATTGCGTCCGATACGCCCAAAACCATTGATTGCGACTTTAAGCATTCTTCTATCATCTTAACTTTTTTAAGTGGCACAAATAGTAACCGATAGCAGCTAAGAGCAACACCCTAATAAAACGTTAAATAGAATTTCCCTGAACGCTTTGATTCTCACTCACAGTGTTGATACGTCGAGCAAGTAAAAATCCGCCTTCTTAGAAGGCGGCTTTGGTTTATAGCCCCCTATAAGGGGGCATCCCTGCGCTGCTAGTTTATCTTCAACTCTAACTGCGCCTCATATTCTTGATCTTTCTTGTCTTGGTGCCTTACGTAACGCCTGATGATTTCTTCATTCACACCAACTGTGTCAACAAAGTATCCCCTTGCCCAAAAATGATTACCCCACGGTTTCTTTCTTATATGTGGGAACTTGTTAAACAAGCGGATTACTGAACGCCCTTTCAAGATCTTAAATCTGTATTTCGGTGTCCAAACTATGTGGTATTTGCAACGCCAATATACATGTGATGAACTTCTATAATCGCCCATGTTTTTAGTTTCCTCTTACTTATGGTGAATAAGAGGTTTACTTCTAGCATGGGCACTCATTCGGGCAATAGCCCCAAGGTTCAATCACCACCGCCCAAGGCGGTGGTTTAGGGATGACAATAAAAAAAGCCCCGCTTATAACAAGCGAGGCTCTGTTTATTGTATGCCTAAAGTCAATTAAGCAAGCAGCTCGTTGGCTATTTTCACTACGTTTTCAGTAGTGAAGCCAAACATCTCGAACAACTGATCAGCAGGCGCTGACTCACCAAAGGTGGTCATACCGATGATCTTGCCGCCAAAGCCAACGTACTTGTACCAGAAATCTGCAATGCCCGCTTCAATCGCGATACGCTTAGTCACGTCTGCTGGCAATACTGCTTCGCGGTAAGCGGCATCTTGCTTATCGAATGCATCAGTAGCAGGCATCGATACCACGCGTACTTTCTTACCTTCTGCGGTTAGTTGCTCTGCGGCTTTCACTGCTAGCTCAACTTCTGAACCTGTCGCAATTAGGATTAGCTCAGGCTTACCATCGCTGTCTTTCAGGATGTAACCACCCTTAGCAATGTTAGCCACTTGCTCAACAGTACGCTCTTGCTGTGCTAGGTTCTGACGAGAGAAGATAAGCGCAGATGGGCCATCTTTACGCTCAATCGCCAGTTTCCAAGCTACCGCTGATTCCACCTGGTCACATGGACGCCATGTGCTCATGTTTGGTGTTAAACGCAGTGAAGCAATTTGCTCAACCGGTTGGTGCGTAGGGCCATCTTCACCCAAACCGATAGAGTCGTGCGTGTACACTTGAATGTTCTGAATTTTCATCAGAGCGGCCATGCGCATTGCATTACGTGCGTATTCCATAAACATTAGGAACGTTGCGCCGTAAGGAACGAAACCGCCATGAAGTGCAATACCGTTCATGATGGCAGTCATACCGAATTCACGCACACCGTAGTGAATGTAGTTACCCGAGAAATCTTCCGCAGTCAGTGATTTAGAACCAGACCACATAGTAAGGTTAGAAGGTGCTAAGTCAGCAGAGCCGCCCATAAATTCTGGTAGCATTGCACCAAAGGCTTCAAGCGCATTTTGTGACGCTTTACGTGATGCAATATTGGCAGGGTTAGCTTGCAAGTCGGCAATAATTGCGCTGGCTTTTTCTTCCCACTGTGCTGGTAAATCACCATTTAAACGACGTTTCAGTTCTGCCGCTTCCGCTGGGTATGCCGCAGCGTATGCTTTAAATTTGTCGTTCCAAGCGGATTCTTTTGCTTGACCTGCTTCTTTTGCATCCCACTGTGCATAAATATCAGCAGGAATTTCAAACGGTCCGTGTTCCCAACCTAGGAATTCACGAGCAGCTTTAATTTCTTCCGCACCAAGAGGCGCGCCATGACAATCATGTGAACCCGCTTTATTTGGAGAACCAAAACCGATAATCGTTTTAGTACAAATCAAAGTTGGGCGACCAGTTTCAGCCTTCGCCGCTTCAATTGCCGCATTAATAGCTTCAGCATCGTGGCCATCAACCGCAGGAATAACGTGCCAACCATACGCTTCAAAACGTTTAGGTGTATCGTCAGAGAACCAACCTTCAACGTGACCATCAATAGAAATGCCGTTGTCATCCCAGAAAGCAACCAGCTTGCCAAGACCTAACGTACCCGCTAAAGAACAAGCTTCATGAGAAATACCTTCCATCAAACAGCCATCACCCATGAATACATAAGTGAAGTGGTCGACGATGTCGTGGCCTTCTTTATTAAATTGTGCGGCTAGTGCTTTCTCTGCCATTGCCATACCAACCGCGTTGGTAATGCCCTGGCCTAGTGGACCTGTAGTCGTTTCAACACCCGGTGCATAACCATATTCTGGGTGACCCGGGGTTTTTGAATGCAGTTGACGGAAGTTTTTCAGATCATCAATCGATAACTCGTAACCGCTTAGATGCAGCAAAGAGTAAATCAACATTGAGCCATGGCCGTTGGAAAGAACGAAACGGTCGCGGTCTGCCCATTGTGGGTTTTGTGGGTTGTGATTTAGGTGAGAACGCCAAAGTACTTCAGCGATATCAGCCATCCCCATTGGTGCGCCTGGGTGACCAGAGTTGGCTTGTTGAACACCATCCATGCTAAGAGCGCGGATTGCATTGGCTAGTTCTTTATTAGAAAGAAGGTTACGGGAAGACATGTCTGCTCCTGAGTGCATTAAGCGAATTCAAAGTAACGAAATTGGGCTGAAAACAGCGCGGCTATTCTCTCAAAGCACTTTTATCACTGCAAACGTTTTACTGAGGAAATCCGGCTGTTTGTGGCTTATTTTTAGGATATTAACCCAAATTCAAAAAATTTTGAGCAAACTTAAGCAATCGTTTGGCTTTCAGATCAGAAAAAAATTACTTGTAATTCGACCATTCAAAACTAGAATAGACGTCTAGATGTAGAAACACCTACATAAATTAATGAATTGAGGTGGTAAGTTGCTAGCGACTTGCCACCGACCAACTACTTAAATTGGAGCTCTCATGGCTAAGCACCTGTTTACTTCTGAATCCGTATCAGAAGGTCATCCAGATAAAATTGCAGACCAAATCTCTGACGCTGTCCTTGACGCCATCTTAGAACAAGATCCAAAAGCTCGTGTTGCTTGTGAAACTTACGTAAAAACAGGCATGGTGATGGTTGGTGGCGAAGTGACCACTTCAGCATGGGTTGATATTGAAGAATTAACTCGTCAAACAGTACGTGAAATCGGTTATGTGCACTCAGACATGGGTTTCGATGCAAACTCATGCGCCGTATTGAACACTATCGGTAAGCAGTCTCCAGACATCAACCAAGGTGTTGATAAAGCCGATCCTAAAGAGCAAGGCGCTGGTGACCAAGGTATCATGTTTGGTTACGCAACTAACGAAACAGAAATCCTAATGCCAGCACCGATTACCTACTCTCATCGTCTGGTACAAAGACAAGCAGAAGTTCGTAAAAACGGTACTCTTCCTTGGTTACGCCCTGATGCAAAATCTCAGGTTACTTTCCAATATGACCAAGGAAAAATCGTTGGTATTGATGCAGTCGTTCTTTCAACTCAACACTGTGATTCTATCTCTACACCAGACCTACGCGAAGCGGTAATGGAAGAGATCATCAAGCCAGTATTGCCAACAGAATGGCTCAGCAAAGAAACCAAATTCTTTATTAACCCAACCGGCCGTTTTGTTATCGGTGGACCAATGGGTGACTGTGGTTTAACTGGTCGTAAGATCATTGTTGACACCTACGGCGGCGCAGCGCGTCACGGTGGTGGTGCATTCTCTGGTAAAGATCCATCAAAAGTAGACCGTAGTGCAGCATACGCAGCACGTTATGTAGCGAAAAACATCGTCGCTGCAGGCCTTGCTGACCGTTGTGAAATTCAACTTTCTTATGCAATTGGTGTTGCTGATCCAACATCTATCATGGTTGAAACATTTGGTACCGAAAAAGTCTCAGAAGAGATCATTATCGAAGCAGTACGTCAACACTTCGACCTACGCCCATACGGCCTGCAAGAAATGTTGAACCTACTACAACCAATCTACAAGAAAACTGCCGCTTACGGCCACTTTGGTCGTGAAGAATTCCCTTGGGAAGCAACAGATAAAGCCGCTATTCTTCGTGAATTCGCTGGCTTGAAATAAGCAACTGCATTGTAGATAAAAAATACACAAGCCCTTACTTTTTAGTAAGGGCTTTTTAGGAATAAATACGTGCAAAACTTTGAGTTACATTACCGCGCTCAAGCAAAAGTTAAACAATGTATTGATATCGCATCCGACCATTTTCGACATCCCTTTCCTTTGCCAACATTAAATTACCAACTCAGAGGCAAAGTCGCTGGAAAAGCTTACTTACAACGTTGGGAAATTCGCTTAAATCCCATTTTATTTGCAGAAAACACACAAGCTTTTTTAGATGAAGTGATCGCACATGAAATCGCTCACCTCATTACTTATCAACGCTATGGTCGAGTCCGTCCACACGGAAAAGAGTGGCAGAGTGTGATGAATCAAGTCTTTCATTTACCCGCCAATACCACTCATCGGTTTGAAGTCTCTTCTGTACAAGGCAAAACCTTTGAATATCGCTGCGACTGTACTCGCTATCCTCTGACTATTCGTCGCCATAACAAAGTGTTGCGCCATCAAGCCACTTATCGCTGCCAACAATGTTCGCAAACTCTGATCTTTACAGGCGTACAGCTTTCTTAAATTAGTGTTCTATTCGCTGCTTTTCGTGATGACCATCCCCGAAAAATAACGATAAAAACATCATTTATAATTCCTCATCCTGAGTGTTAGACTGAGAAAAACCACACTTATATCAGTCTAAATTATGTCGTATCTTCGTTTATTGTCTGTCGCAGGGCTCTTAGCATTACTCTCGTTTAGTGCACTATCAGCACCACCCTCTTCATTTTCTAAAGCAAAGAAAGAAGCATTGAAGATCTATCAAGATCATCCAATTAGTTTTTATTGTGGTTGTGACATTGAATGGCAAGGTCGTAAAGGTACACCAGACTTACAAGCTTGTGGCTATCAAGTACGTAAACAACAAACCCGCGCCAGCCGTATTGAATGGGAGCATGTGGTTCCTGCTTGGCAATTTGGTCACCAGCGTCAATGCTGGCAAAGTGGCGGGCGTAAAAATTGCACCAAGAATGATAGCGCTTTTCGTTCTATGGAGGCGGATCTACACAACTTAACCCCTGCAATCGGAGAAGTTAACGGTGATCGCTCAAACTACAATTTCAGTCAATGGAATGGAGTGGATGGTGAAACCTATGGTCGCTGTGAAATGCAGGTCAATTTCAAGCAACGTAAAGTCATGCCACCGGATAGAGCACGCGGGTCGATTGCTCGTACCTACTTGTACATGAGCCAAGAATATGGTTTTCAGCTATCAAAACAACAAACTCAGCTAATGCAGGCATGGAATCGCCAATATCCGGCAGATTCATGGGAATGTAAGCGTGACCAACGCATTGCTAAAGTACAAGGCAACCACAACCCATTTGTTCAAAAGCAATGTGGTTCATAATCCGTTGAAACGTTTAATCTTGATGGCTGAAACTCATTCTTGCCCCTTGTTTTTTCAGCTAAAAGCATCCATGTTAGTGGCTATTCAATGTCAGGCAGGAAGTTACCATGCGCATCCCTAGAATTTATCACCCGACCCCAATTTCGCAGCTCGGCACCATCGCGTTAAGTGATGACGCGGCTGGACATATTGGCCGAGTGTTACGCATGCAAGTTGGTCAAGAAGTGCTGCTATTTGATGGAAGTGGCGCTGAATTTCCAGCAACTATCAGCGAAGTGACGAAAAAAGGCGTGTTGGTCGAAGCAGCAGAACGCGTAGAGAGTAGCTGTGAATCGCCATTAAATTTGCACCTCGGACAAGTCATCTCTCGTGGTGACAAAATGGAATTCACCATCCAAAAATCGGTTGAGTTGGGGGTGAATACTATTACACCACTGATTTCTGAACGTTGCGGCGTTAAACTTGACGCTAAACGATTCGAGAAAAAACTCGAACAGTGGCAGAAAATTGCGATCAGTGCCTGTGAGCAATGTGGCCGCAACACCGTTCCGGTGATTCGTCCTATCATGCAGCTAGAAGCTTGGTGTGCAGAACAAAGTGATGCATTAAAACTTAACCTGCATCCACGAGCTAAATATTCAATTAACACCTTGCCAGAGCCTGTCACTAAAGTACGTTTATTGATTGGCCCTGAAGGCGGATTATCGGCACAAGAGATCCGCATGACGGAAGAATATCAATTTGAAGAAACCCTGTTAGGCCCACGCGTGCTTCGCACTGAAACGGCTGCCTTAACTGCAATTACTGCCCTTCAAGTTCGTTTCGGCGACCTTGGCTAACCGGAGAAAATCAATGATTAAACTTGGTATCGTAATGGATCCCATTGCATCCATTAATATTAAAAAAGATTCCAGCTTTGCCATGTTGCTTGAAGCACAGCGCCGTGGTTATGAAATCCACTATATGGAAATGAATGATCTACACTTAGATCAAGGCGTCGCAGTCGCCGATACTAAAATCGTCGAACTGAAAGAAGATCCAAATGGCTGGTATGAATTTAAATCACAACAAACCATTAAATTAGCCGAACTTGATGCAGTATTGATGCGTAAAGATCCTCCGTTTGATACCGAGTACATCTACGCCACCTACATTTTAGAGCGCGCAGAAGACGAAGGCACTTTAATCGTTAACAAACCACAAAGCTTACGTGACTGTAATGAAAAGCTATTTACTGCGTGGTTCCCAGAACTGACACCAACCACAATTGTTACGCGTAAAGCAGAGAAAATTAAAGCCTTCCGCGAGCAGCATGGTGATGTGATCTTAAAACCACTTGATGGAATGGGCGGCGCTTCAATATTCCGAGTCAAAGAAGGTGATCCTAACGTCTCGGTGATCATTGAAACATTGACCAACCACGGTCAAAACTACTGCATGGCGCAAACCTTCGTGCCAGACATCAGTAATGGCGACAAACGTATTTTGGTAGTTGATGGTGAACCAATGCCTTACTGCCTTGCTCGTATCCCAGCGAAAGGTGAAACACGCGGTAACCTAGCTGCTGGTGGTCGTGGTGAAGCTCGTCCACTGAGCGAAACCGATATTAAAATTGCGCAGACAATCGCTCCAACACTGAAAGAAAAAGGCTTAATTTTTGTAGGTCTTGACGTTATTGGCGACAAGCTAACTGAGATAAATGTGACAAGCCCAACCTGTATTCGTGAGATTGAGGCGGCATTTGATATCTCAATTACCGGTAAGTTGATGGATGCTATCGAGCGTCGTATCAACAAGTAACGTTTAATAGGGTAAGTCATTACCCTATTACTCGCGGAAGGGTTGGAGGCAGTATGAATCTTACAAATCATTTTTTAGTCGCCATGCCAAGTATGCAAGATCCTTACTTCAAGCACAGTGTCATTTATATCTGTGAACATAATGAAGAAGGGGCGATGGGGCTAATGATCAATGCACCGATAGATATCACCGTCGGGGGCATGTTAAAGCAGGTCAACATCGAACCAAGTTATCCGCAAATCCAAGTGGATAGCCTGAAAATGCCGGTCTTAAATGGCGGACCGGTTGCAGAAGATCGCGGTTTTATCTTGCATCGCCCAAAAGATCATTATGAGTCGAGTATTCGTATGAGTGATGACCTTGCTGTTACCACTTCGAAGGATATTCTATCCGTACTAGGTACTGATGCTGAACCAAGTAGCTATCTAGTTGCCTTGGGCTATTCTGGGTGGGAACCTGGTCAGCTCGAACTGGAACTTTCAGAAAATTCATGGCTGACCATTGAAGCCGATCCTGAGGTTATCTTTAATACGCCAATCCATGATAAATGGAGCCAAGCGATTAAAAAACTCGGCATCGACCCGATACAGCTGTCTGGCCTGGCTGGACACGCGTAAACCGATCAAGAACGTAATTATGACTTCAAGAACCATTATGGCTTTTGACTTTGGCACCAAAAGTATTGGCAGTGCCATTGGTCAAGAGGTAACAGGAACGGCTTCACCGTTGAAGGCTTTTAAGGCCAATGACGGCATCCCTAATTGGGATGACATAGAAAAATTGATCAAAGAGTGGCAGCCCAACTTACTCGTAGTTGGGCTCCCTACTGATCTGCATGGCAAAGCACTAGAAACCATTACGCCGAGAGCGAAAAAATTTGCTCAACGTCTACAAGGTCGTTATGGCTTGCCAGTTGAAATGCACGATGAACGCCTATCGACCAGAGAAGCTCGCGCCGACTTATTTGAGATGGGTGGCTACAAAGCGCTTAGTAAAGGAAATGTTGACTGCCAATCGGCGGTCGTCATATTAGAGAGTTGGTTTGAGGCGCAGTGGGGCGAATAATCGCACCACTCTCCAATACCCAATCCCAAACTAGTTTTGGGATTTTTCTTTTTACAGCAGCTAAAAGTTAATCCATATCAATCTGAACATTATCTAATGAGCCGGATCCATAACGGTCGCCGCGTTTGGCTTTGAGCATCAAACGTAAATCATTGGCTGAATCGGCACTATGAAGTGCGTCTTGCTCGCTGATCTTGCCATCAATCACTAGTTGGTAAAGCGCTTGATCAAATGTCTGCATACCTACCTGTTGTGATTTCCCCATGGTGGCTTTCAGTTCGTGCAGTTCACCGCGGCGGATCAAATCAGAAACGCGCGGACTATTGAGTAGGATCTCAAACACACCATGTCGCCCTTGTCCGTTTTTATCGCGGATCAACTGCTGGCCAATCACCCCTTTCAGGTTCATTGAAAGATCAAACAAAAGCTGATCTTTTTGCTCTTGAGGAACCAAATGAAGAATTCGCTCTAACGCTTGATTGGCATTATTAGCGTGTAACGTTGCCATGCATAAATGGCCCGTTTCAGCAAAGGTCATCGCATACTGCATGGTTTCTCGAGAACGTATTTCGCCAATCAAAATCATGTCAGGCGCCTGTCGAAGTGAATTCTTCAGCGCCACCTCGTAGCTTTCGGTATCTAACCCAACTTCACGCTGCGTGACGATGCATCGTTGATGCTCATGCACAAACTCGATCGGATCTTCCACCGTTAAAATATGCCCGCTTCGATGCGTATTGCGATACCCCGTCATCGCAGCCATCGTGGTCGATTTACCCGACCCCGTAGCCCCAACGACCAGAACCAAACCACGCTTTGCAATCGACAGATCCTGTAAAACTCCCGGTAACTTTAGGTCATCAAAGGTTGGAATATTGGTTTCAATACGACGGATCACCGCTCCCGGTAATTCACGTTGAAAAAAGGCGCTGACACGAAAACGCCCAAAATCACGCACAATCGCAAAGTTAGCTTCATGAGTGTGCTTAAACTCTTCACGGCGTTCGCTATCCATCATTGCATCGAGCAAATCAATCACTTGTGGTGTGGTTAGCTTTTCACCTTGCGCTCTCAATTCGCCATCAACTCGAAACAAAATCGGAGCACCAACCGTAATATAAAGATCCGATGCTTTTTGATTTAACATGCCCTCAAGGCATTGATTTAATTCCATGGGTTGTCTCTTAGAACGGGGATGAGTTCAATTCTAACTTTGTTTGCACTTCTTCAGCGTCAACTATACCTTGAGCAATGAGCTGCTTCGCATTTTGTTCCATGGTTTGCATCCCATGAGCCGCTCCAGTCTGAATAATGGAAAACATCTGAGCAACTTTATCTTCGCGAATCAGGTTACGAATGGCAGGCGTCCCCAACATAATTTCATGACAAGCAACTCGGCCACCACCAATTCTTTTTAGCAGTTTTTGCGCAATCACCGCACGTAATGACTCTGACAGCATAGAACGCACCATCTCTTTATCGCTGCCGGGAAACACATCAATAATTCGATCAATGGTTTTCGCCGCAGAGCTAGTGTGCAAAGTGCCAAACACTAAGTGGCCAGTTTCCGCCGCAGTTAACGCTAAGCTAATGGTTTCTTGGTCACGTAATTCACCGACCAAAATAACGTCTGGGTCTTCACGCAGAGCCGAGCGCAAAGCCGCTTTGAAACTGTGTGTATCGCGGTGTACTTCTCGTTGATTGACCAAACATTTATTGTTGCTATGCACAAATTCAATCGGATCTTCAATCGTCAAAATATGCTTGTTGTGATGAGTATTAATGTAATCGACCATCGCCGCTAGCGTGGTTGACTTACCTGACCCTGTTGGTCCAGTTACCAGTACCAAACCCTTTTCGTAGTTGGCAATTTTGCTGAAAATATCTGGCGTTTGCAGCTCTTCTAATGTCGGAATTGTGGTTGGAATTGTACGAAAAACAGCAGAGCAGCCGCGAGATTGATGAAACGCGTTGACACGAAAACGCCCGACATCGGGTAACTCAAACGAAAAATCGACTTCCAATTTCTCTTCAAATTCACTACGTTGAGCATCGTTCATGATCTCAAAAATCAAACGATGTACATCTGCATGAGTAAAAGCTGGCACTCCAAGCTTTCTTACTTCACCATCTATACGTACCATAGGTGGAACACCTGCAGAAAGATGCAGATCTGACGCGTTGTGCTTTACACTAAAATCCAGTAGCTCAGCGATATCCATTTAATTTCCTTAGTAAAGTCAGGCTATGAGTAGTATTCAACAAAACATTGAACAGATCACTTCACAAATTGAAAGTGCACAACAAAAGTGTGGACGCGCTCTAGACAGAGTGCAACTTTTAGCAGTCAGTAAAACCAAACCTGTCGAAGCCATTCTAGCAGCAGCGCAAGCTGGGCAGACTGCATTCGGGGAAAATTACGTGCAAGAAGGGGTCGATAAGGTGCAATACTTTGCTGCACAGCACCCTGAATTGGCCCTCGAATGGCACTTTATTGGCCCGATTCAATCCAATAAATCACGCTTAGTCGCTGAAAATTTTAGCTGGGTACACACGGTAGATAGAAACAAAATTGCCCAACGTTTAAATGACCAACGCCCATCAAGCATGCCGCCACTACAGGTGTTAATTCAGGTAAACACTAGCGGTGAAAGCTCAAAATCAGGTATTTCTGAACAAGAAATATTTGAACTGGCAGAGTTGATATCCTCTCTACCCAACCTCACGTTAAGAGGGTTAATGTCAATACCTGAAAATGTGACAGACCATGCTTCTCAACTGGCAGCATTCCAAAAACTAGCCATGTTAAAAGCACAATTGTCCGAACGTTTTTCAGGGTTAGATACGTTATCGATGGGCATGAGTGGTGACATGGAAGCCGCGATCGAAGCAGGCAGCACCATGGTACGAATCGGTACCGCTATTTTTGGCGCACGCGACTACAGTCAATCGTAACGAGCGCACCAATCACAAGTTAGGAATCTTTTAATGGAACACAAAAATATCGCTTTTATCGGTGCGGGAAATATGGCGAAAGCCATCATTGCAGGCTTGGTTGCTAGTGGTTATCCGGCGAATAAAATCACCGCGACTGCACCATCAGAGACTCGACGTAAGCCACTTGAAGCCGATTATGGCATTCAGACTACTAGCGACAACTTGAGTGCAGCGCAACAAGCCGATGTCGTCGTGCTGTCGGTGAAACCACAACTGATGGCTAGCGTTTGTGAACCATTACAAGTGATCGATTTTTCAAACAAATTGGTTATCTCGATTGCCGCAGGGGTTTCAATTTCACGCCTAAACGAGATGCTAGCCAGCGATTTGAACATCGTGCGCGTTATGCCGAACACACCATCATTGGTCAATCGTGGTATGAGTGGCTTATTTGCAGCACCACGAGTTTCTATGCAAGATAAAACTTTTACCGCTGAGTTGATGCAAGCGGTTGGCGAAGTATGTTGGGTAGAACAAGAGTCGGGTATTAACGGAGTAATCGCCGCTGCAGGTAGTGCGCCAGCCTATTTTTTCTTGTTTATGGAAGCGATGCAAACCGAAGCCATCGCACAAGGTTTTGACCAAGCGACCGCTCGTTTGTTGGTTCAGCAAGCCGCGCTAGGTGCCGCAGAAATGGTGGTAGCGAATCAAGATATTGAGCTATCCACACTGCGTGAACAGGTAACCTCCAAAGGTGGCACTACCGCAGAAGCCATTCGTACTTTTAATGACCACCTGCTGTCAGATATTGTGGCAAGAGCGATGCAAGCAGCCGTCGCACGTGCACAAGAGATGGAAAAACAGTTTTAATCCTAGTGTCGTTTCACTAAGCTATAGCGCAAACGACACACTACTCGTATTAAGGGCCATTTATGAATTCAATGAGTTTTTTGATATCCACCCTGTTTGATCTGTATATCATGGTTGTGATCTTACGTATCTGGCTTCAAGCAGCGCGTGCGGATTTCTATAACCCATTTTCACAATTTATCGTTAAATCAACACAACCAGTTGTGGGACCACTGCGCCGCGCAATCCCATCGATTGGCAGTCTTGATTTAGCCACCGTACTGTTTGCTTATGTACTATGCGTCCTTAAATTCGTCGCATTGATCTTAATCGCCTCGGGCGGTTCAGTTAGCTTCAGTGTGGACTTTTTATTCCTAGGCTTACTATCTTTGATTAAAGCGGCGGGCGGTTTACTGTTTTGGGTATTGTTGATCCGCGCTATTTTGAGCTGGGTTAGCCAAGGCCGTAGTCCAATTGAATACGTTTTCCATCAATTGACAGAACCAATGCTGGCGCCTATTCGCCGTATTTTACCTGCAATGGGTGGCTTTGATTTAAGCGTATTAGTGCTCTTTATTGGCCTTCAATTTGCCAACTTCCTGATGGGCGATCTGATTGGCCCAGTGTGGCACCAGTTGTAATGTCAGTTGCCGCTTGGCAAGAGGGCGACGATTTAATTCTCAAGCTCTACATTCAACCTAAAGCAAGCCGCGATAGCATCGTCGGCTTGCATGGTGAGGAGCTGAAAGTCGCCATCACTGCACCTCCGGTCGATGGTAAAGCTAATGCACATTTAACTAAGTTTTTGGCCAAACAATTTAAAGTGGCTAAAAGTTTAATAGAAATTGAAAAGGGAGAATTGGGCCGTCACAAACAAGTCAGAGTCCATTCACCACAAGTGATACCAGCACCTATTGAAGCCATCTTGTGATGGCTTTTTATTTAGTAAACCTGCATGCATAAGGAGCAAACCATGCGCAAATGGATTATCGCCCTACTGATGGCAGTCCTCTCACTACCCACTCTAGCCGAGCAGTTTAAGACCATTAAAAACGTGGAAGTGCACTACTCCGCCTTTAATTCCACCTTTTTGACACCGCAAGTGGCGCGCAGCTACCAGCTCAAACGTAATGGCTATTCCGCGATTTTAAACATCAGCGTGCTGGACAACTCATCGTTGGGTAAACCTGCGGTCGAAGCGAAAATTACCGGTTACGCCAAAAACCTCATTGGTAATTTACGTGAGCTAGAATTTAAACAAGTAAAAGAGGGAGATGCAATCTATTACATTGCTCAATTCCCGATCACCAATGAAGAAAATTTGAGTTTTGATATTGATGTTAATACTGGCTTAAAAGGGGCTGGCAAACTTAAATTTTCCCAAAAATTTTATGTCGAAGAATAAAGAGAAACATTGAAGATGAAAAAAATAGTCTTAGCCACCGGCAACCAAGGCAAAGTGCGTGAAATGGCCGATCTCCTCTCTGATTTTGGCTTTGATGTGGTTGCGCAAAGCGAATTCAATGTGTCTGAAGTCGCCGAAACTGGCACCACTTTTATTGAAAATGCGATCATCAAAGCGCGTCATGCCGCTAAAGAAACAGGCTTACCTGCGATCGCTGATGATTCAGGCTTAGAAGTTGATTACCTACAAGGTGCTCCGGGCATTTACTCGGCTCGCTACGCCGGTGAGAAAGCAAGCGACCAACAAAACTTAGAGAAACTATTAGCAGCAATGGATGGTGTGCCAGATGAACAACGCTGCGCACGTTTTCATTGTGTTTTGGTTTTAATGCGCCACGAAAACGACCCAACACCTTTAGTTTGCCATGGCAAATGGGAAGGGCGAATTCTCCATCAAGCACATGGCAGCAATGGTTTTGGCTATGACCCAATCTTCTTTGTACCGGAAGACAACTGTGCTTCAGCGGAACTAGATCCTGTGCGTAAAAAGCAGTTGTCACATCGCGGCAAAGCACTGCAAAAGCTATTTCAAGCCATCAATGAGCAAAAATAATAATGCTGCAACCACCCGCACTTAGCTTGTATGTACACATCCCTTGGTGTGTACAAAAATGCCCATATTGTGACTTTAACTCACACGCGCTAAAACATGATATTCCCGAGCGTGAATACATTGATGCGTTACTGGAAGATCTCGATACCGACATCGCCAAATATCAACTGGCTGACACCCCTCGCCCACTGCATTCTATTTTTATTGGTGGTGGTACACCAAGCCTGTTTTCCGCACAAGGTATTGCCCGCTTACTGCAAGGCATTGAAGCACGAATCGCGTTTAAGCCTGATATTGAAATAACTATGGAAGCGAACCCTGGCACGGTAGAAGCCGAGCGCTTTGTCGGTTACCGACAAGCTGGTGTGACCCGAATATCGATTGGTGTACAAAGCTTTGAGCAACAAAAACTTGAGCGCCTAGGTCGTATCCATGGTCAGCAAGAAGCCGTCAATGCCGCCCACTTAGCTCATCAAATTGGGCTCAATAGCTTTAACCTTGACTTGATGCATGGTTTGCCGGATCAAAGCACTGAACAAGCACTAGCAGATTTAGACAAAGCGATAGAGCTTAACCCTCCGCACTTATCGTGGTATCAGCTAACCATTGAGCCCAATACCATGTTCTACTTCAAACCACCGACACTACCTGACGATGATGCACTGTGGGATATTTTTGAATTAGGTCATCAAAAATTGGCGGCAGCTGGGTACGTACAATATGAAATTTCAGGCTACAGCAAGCCCGGCTATCAATGTCAGCACAACCTCAATTACTGGCGCTTTGGTGACTACCTCGGTATTGGCTGTGGTGCTCACGGTAAACTGAGTTTTGCTGATGGTCGAATTGTACGTACCACCAAGGTCAAACACCCTCGCGGCTATCTCAACTTACTTAAACCTTATCTAGATAGTGAAATGGAAGTGGCTGACAGTGATCGCCCATTCGAATTTTTCATGAACCGTTTTCGACTGATGGAGCCTTGCCCAAAACAAGATTTTGTCGAAACCACAGGTTTAAGTTTAGATATCATTAAGCCGACCATTGATTGGGCACTGGCAGAGCAATATTTAAGTGAAAACGCGACACACTGGCAGATCACCGAGAAAGGAAAATTGTTCCTCAATGATTTGTTAGAAGCCTTTATGGCTGATGAAGAGTAACGCTAAGACGCCTCTCATAGAGGGGCGTCATTAATGTATAAAACGGTTTGCAAACGAAAACAATGTATTAAAAGATAGAGCGGCCAATGCGTTCTGCTAATAACTCTAATGCTTTTGTCCCAGCCAGAGAGTTTCCCGACGGATCGAGCTCTGGAGACCATACAGCAATCGTCATTTCCCCCGGGACAATGGCAACAATACCACCGCCTACGCCAGACTTGCCCGGCATACCCACTCGATAAGCAAACTCTCCCGCTCCATCGTACAAACCACATGTGGCTAGTAGTGCATTAATTTGCTTGCTTTGAGTGGTCGTCACAATCGCTTCCCCCGTCTGTACCGACACACCTTTATTGGCTAGGTAGCTAAAAGTTTTCGCCAACTGGACACAACTCATTTTCAGTGCACAAGCGTGAAAATAGTTATGAAGAACCGGAATAACCTCGTTGTGAAAATTACCAAAAGAGCGCATCAGGTAGGCTATCGCGGCATTACGGTCACTGTGCATCATTTCAGAGGCAGCCACCACTTTGTCGTACACGATACTCTCTTCACCGGATAGCTGGCGCACAAATTCAAGTAAACGTTGTCGAGGCGCAGACAAGCGACTATGCAGCATATCAGCTACCACTATTGCTCCTGCATTGATAAAAGGGTTACGAGGAATACCCTGTTCCATTTCAAGCTGAATCATCGAATTAAACGCTTGGCCTGAGGGCTCTTTGCCAACACGTATCCATAACTCTTCTGGCTTATACAACATCATCGCCAATGTTAAGCTCAGTGCTTTTGAAATCGACTGAATCGAAAAACCTTGGTCTGCATCTCCCGCTTTAATCACTTCGCCTTGGTTGGTATAAACCGCAATCGCCAGTTTTTGATTCGAAACTTTCGCCAACGCAGGAATATAATTGGCGACCTTGCCGTGACCGATAAGAGGGCGAACCTCATCCAAGATGTCCGCAAGTATTGCTTGTGTCGGTTTCATTGATGACCTTACCTTCGGTGAGAAATGTACTTTCTCTATTTTTATAATGGTGATGTTTTGTAGGGCGCTAAGGCCGAAAAAGCCAACATTACTATAATGTTGGCTTTTATTTAATCGTTTATTGTAGCGAGTATGCTTAGCGGTAATGGATAACGACTAAACGCACTTCATTTGTAGTAGTGATACAAACACGCCTTATGCAATACGCTTGTATTTAATATCCCACACGCCATGACCTAAACGGTGTCCACGCGCTTCAAACTTAGTCAGTGGTCGTTCATCTGGGCGAGGAATATAGTCACCATCGGTTGCAATATTGGTAAAACCTGGCGCTTGGTTCATTATCTCAATCATATGCTCAGCATAATTTTCCCAGTCTGTCGCCATATGGAAGATACCGTCTTCCATTTTTAGTTTTTGACGTACCATTTCAGCAAATTCTAACTGTACGATACGGCGTTTATGGTGACGCTTTTTATGCCAAGGGTCTGGGAAGAACAGTTGCAAAGTATGCAGGCTGCCCGCAGGGATCATGTGCTCAAAAACTTCAACCGCATCATGACACATTACACGTAAGTTAGTGACACCCGCTTCGCGTGCAGAAGCTAAACACGCTCCAACACCTGGACTGTGTACTTCAATACCAAAGAAATTTTTCTCAGGTGCATTTTTAGCCATTTCAACTAATGAGGCACCCATACCAAAACCAATCTCCAACACTACTGGATTGTCATTGCCAAAAACAGCGCTCCAATCAAGTAATTGTGGCTGGTAATCAATACCCATTGTTGGCCAACATTCATTCATCGCAGCTTCTTGGCCTTTAGTTAATCGACCTTCACGACGAACAAAACTACGGATTCTGCGTAGGATCTTGCCTTCTTCGGTGTATTCGTTGGTGGTTACTTCACTCATTGATCTTGCCTGCACATTGATTAATCAAAGCGGGGATTATCCAAAGAATCATTCTCGGTGCAAGTGTTATCGAAATAAACTTGCTGGATAAACCCACACAGTTTGTCGGTTTTACAACTCATCATTTATGTGGTGCAATTTTGCCCCACCAAAACTATAAACTAAAGAGCACGTCGTGACACCTTTCGCTAAAGCCATTTTAAAATGGTATGACGCCTATGGGCGCAAACATTTACCGTGGCAACAGAATAAAACCGCTTACAGCGTTTGGCTGTCTGAAATTATGTTGCAGCAAACCCAGGTAACCACGGTGATCCCCTATTTCGAACGCTTTATGCAACGTTTTCCAACCGTGGTTGACTTAGCCAACGCCGAGCAAGACGAAGTTTTGCATCTGTGGACAGGGCTTGGTTATTACGCGCGCGCGCGTAACCTTCACAAAGCGGCTCAAATTGTTGCGAGTGAATATGGCGGAGAGTTTCCCCTTGATATAGAGCAAATGAATGCTCTACCGGGTATTGGCCGCTCTACAGCGGCAGCGGTACTCTCTTCGGTTTATAAGCAGCCACACGCTATTTTAGATGGCAATGTAAAACGCACATTAGCGCGCTGTTTTGCTGTAGAAGGCTGGCCGGGACAGAAAAAAGTCGAAAATTTATTGTGGCAATACGCCGAAACCAATACGCCCAGTCAAGATGTCGATAGCTACAACCAAGCTATGATGGACATGGGAGCCATGGTTTGTACTCGTAGCAAACCGAAGTGCACGCTCTGCCCAGTTGAATCCTTTTGTATCGCCAATAAGCAGGGTAACCCTCTCGATTACCCGGGTAAAAAACCCAAAACAGAAAAACCAACCAAGCAAACTTGGTTCATCATGCTCCATCATAATAATCAGGTATGGTTAGAACAGCGTCCTCAAAGCGGTATTTGGGGGGGATTATTTTGCTTTCCAGAAAACCCTAATAGCGCGATTGAAGATCAACTTGACCACAGAGCAATAAAAGAAAGTACCGTGCGTTCAATTCGTCCTTTGATCGCATTTCGTCATACATTTAGCCACTACCACTTAGACATTACGCCAATATTGGTTGAACTGTCTCAACAACCCAATATCATCATGGAAGGAAGCAAAGGTCTTTGGTATAACTTATCGCAACCAGAACAAATCGGCTTAGCTGCCCCTGTAAAGCAGCTATTAGAAAGCCTTCCATTTGAAATTAACCCTTAAAAACTTAAGAGGAAGTCATTATGAGCCGCACTGTATTTTGTGCTCGACTAAATAAAGAAGCCGACGGTTTGGATTTTCAACTTTACCCAGGCGAATTGGGTAAACGTATTTTTGATAACATATCAAAAGAAGCATGGGCGCAATGGCAGCATAAACAGACCATGCTAATCAACGAGAAAAAACTCAATATGATGGATCCAGAACATCGTAAGTTGCTCGAAACCGAGATGACCAATTTCCTATTTGAAGGAAAAGAAATCCACATTGAAGGCTATACGCCTCCAAGCAAATAAAAGTAACCTTATTTATTTCAAGGATAATCAATGACATCATAGTCGACGCTCTGATGTCATTTTTGTATTGGGAACCTAATGAGAAAGCTGACTTACTTTTTTATTGCAATGCTGCTGGCTGGCTGCAGTCGAGAATTCATAGAACGTATTTACGACGTTAACTATGAGCCCACCAACCGCTTTGCGAAAAACCTAGCGCAATTACCTGGGCAGTTTGTCAAAGATACCGCCGCCTTAGATGCGTTAATTAGCAGTTTCTCCGGTAACATCGAAAAACGCTGGGGTAGCAAAGAAATTAAAGTTGCAGGTAAAAGCAACTATGTAAAATACATCGATAATTACCTTAGCCGCTCTGAAGTTAACTTTTCTGATGGCATCATTATTGTCGAAACCGTATCCCCGACCGACCCCAAAAAGCATCTGCGTAATGCGATTATCACCACCTTATTGACGCCTGATGATCCTGCCCAAGTTGACCTTTTTTCATCACAAAACATCGAACTTAAAGGCCAGCCATTTTTGTACAACCAAGTTCTGGATCAAGACAAACAGCCAATCCAATGGTCTTGGCGCGCTAATCGATACGCTGATTATCTCATTGAAAATCAATTAAAAACGAAAAATGTAGATTTCAAAAAAGCCTATTACGTGCAAATTCCGATGGTGGTCGACCACGCATCAAAGCGTAGCTACAAGTACGCGGATATTGTGCATCGAGCATCAAAGAAATATGACATACCCGAAGATTTGATCTACGCGATCATCAAAACAGAAAGTAGTTTTAACCCTTACGCTGTCAGTTGGGCCAATGCTTACGGCTTAATGCAAGTAGTGCCTAAAACAGCAGGCCGAGATGTCTTTTCTTTGGTGAAAAAGAAACCAGGTGAACCTAGCCCTGAGTACCTATTTAACCCAGAAAATAATATTGATACCGGCACAGCCTATTTTTATATCCTCAAAAATCGCTACCTAAAGGACGTAAAGCACCCAACATCGCTCGAATACAGTATGATTTCGGCTTATAACGGCGGCACTGGCGGAGTTCTCAACACCTTCAATAAAGACAGAAAACGAGCCATGAATGACTTAAACTCACTGCAACCCAACCAAGTTTACTGGGCGCTCACTAAAAAACACCCCAATTCAGAATCAAGAAGATACTTAGAAAAAGTAACAAAGTTTAAAAAGGAATTTAACACCAGTGGTTAGCAAAGGTATTTTTGTCTAAATTCACAGCAAACAAACGTTTTTTTGAAAATATTTTAAAAAAGCAGTTGACGATTGAGAGGAAAATCCGTTTAATAGCGCTCCGTTGCCCGGATAGCTCAGTCGGTAGAGCAGAGGATTGAAAATCCTCGTGTCGGTGGTTCGATTCCGCCTCCGGGCACCACAAATTAAATTGTTGGTGCTTAACTTAAGTAACAGCAAGCAATAAATAAAGTGTGCCGACTTAGCTCAGTAGGTAGAGCAACTGACTTGTAATCAGTAGGTCACCAGTTCGACTCCGGTAGTCGGCACCATTTATTGCCTCGATAGCTCAGTCGGTAGAGCAGAGGATTGAAAATCCTCGTGTCGGTGGTTCGATTCCGCCTCGAGGCACCATTATTTGGTGCAAGTGTTTAATAAAGACATTTACACAAGAATAATTCCCCCTTAGTTCAGTCGGTAGAACGGCGGACTGTTAATCCGTATGTCGCAAGTTCAAGTCTTGCAGGGGGAGCCACTTTAAAAGCCAAGTCGCAAGACTTGGCTTTTTTGTATCTATAGATTTCATCCCATCATATATCCACCATCCATATTATCGTCCCCCTTTATTGAATAGCGACAAAACAAACCCAAGTCGGTGATGATGTTTTTTTACCCTTCCTACTTGAAGTTGTTTGGGTATAAGCGACTTAATATGATCGAAGAAAGTGGTGTACAACTTAGCCAGGTGGTTACTGAAAGTCACAATAGTACCCAAACTTTGACTTCACTCTCTAATGAACTTGAACTGTGGGTGAATAAATTCACCATAAAAAACTAGCTCTCTGTATTACAGCAATAGCTCAGCACACATCATCAAATTCAACAAAAGCATGTTTTCGACGTGCTTTTGTTTTTTCTCCTTTTAATTAAATGGCCTTATTTTATTATCTGATATCCATATCCCTACATAATCCGCTACCATTTCTTAACCTAAATGGGCAAAAACGAGTCACTAAGTATAGAAAAGCAACAAACGATATTTTTTTTGCATTTTAGTGTTGACGTTAAATGCGAAAAACCTTTTAATACACCCCGTCGCCCGGATAGCTCAGTCGGTAGAGCAGAGGATTGAAAATCCTCGTGTCGGTGGTTCGATTCCGCCTCCGGGCACCACAGTTTCTAAATTGTTGGTGCTCAGCACAGACAATAAAATTAAAGAAAATATGTGCCGACTTAGCTCAGTAGGTAGAGCAACTGACTTGTAATCAGTAGGTCACCAGTTCGACTCCGGTAGTCGGCACCATTCTTTAAAACCTGTTCCCCCTTAGTTCAGTCGGTAGAACGGCGGACTGTTAATCCGTATGTCGCAAGTTCAAGTCTTGCAGGGGGAGCCACTTTTCATCAATGAGCCATAGCTTATTGATTCGGAGCCGACTTAGCTCAGTAGGTAGAGCAACTGACTTGTAATCAGTAGGTCACCAGTTCGATTCCGGTAGTCGGCACCATTCTCTTGATGAGAGATAAAAGCATCAATTCCCCCTTAGTTCAGTCGGTAGAACGGCGGACTGTTAATCCGTATGTCGCAAGTTCAAGTCTTGCAGGGGGAGCCACCTTCCAAAGCCAAGTCGCATGACTTGGCTTTTTTCATATCTGAATCATAAAAAAAGAGCCAGTATCGACTGACTCTTAAATCTACGACTCAAACCGAGTTTATTTGAAACCTTTCACTTTTTTGATTAGGTCATAAGCATTTTGGATTTGTTGTGACTTTTCTTTCGCAACATTCATCATTTCTGGTGGTAAGCCTTTGGCCATTAGTTTATCTGGATGGTGCTCATTCATCAGCTTGCGATAAGCTCGCTTAATTTCTTTGGAGTCCGCGCTGTCGTCGACTCCTAAAACATCATAAGCGTCTGACAAGCGATCGCCTTGCGAAGCTTGCTGCCATGAACCTGATTGTTGCTGCCCTTGGTGTCCGCCAAAACCACCACCATTTTGCTGAAAGCGGAAAGCCGCTTCTTGCATACGTAAACGTTGCTCTAATTGCGCTGAAGAAAAGCCCAAACCGTTGGCTATTTTGTGCAGTACACTACGTTCACTCGGATGCAGAGAACCATCAGCAAACGCTGCGGATATTTGCAGTTCAAGGAAAAACTGCATCAAATCAAAACGGCCACCGGTTGATAAGCGCACTCGCTCAAGTACCTCATCAAGAGGAAAGTGTGGCTCTTTACCATCACGAAATGCTGCTTGTGCTGCGGCTCTTTGCTCGCCATGCAGATTCATTCGTTCCATCATCGTTGTGGCGAGTTGAATCTCTTCTTTGGTCACCTGCCCTTTGGCTTTGGCTACATGCCCCATAACCGCAAATGCAGCTTTGAAAAACTCTTCTTGTCGCTCACTTTGGCTTGGACCAGAGCCAAATGCGCCAGTTTTAAAACCCGCTTGATTTAAGCGGCGAGCCTTATCAAATTGATGCCCGAGGAATAAACCAAACATTGCGCCAAACGGCCCGCCAAACAAGAAGCCAAAAAAAGCGCCAAGAATTTTGCCAAAAATATGCATTATGTGCTCTCAATCTATGAATTTTTTAGTAGTGAAGCTGTCTGATAGTGCCGGGAGCTTCAATTTCCTTTATGATAGGAAACGTTTTATTTAACATTCGGCCATTCACATTCCGAATCAATCAAGTTCAACAGGATAGTACAACTCGATGTCATGTTTTTCCCGCACCATACTAGCCGCTTCAATTAGCGCTGCTCTTTTTGTGCCACCGACTCAAGCAGAAGCTATGTTAGACGATAGTGTGCAGGAACTGCCCGCTATAGATCAATGTTTGATCAACGAACCCGAAGCTGAAGGCGCTAATGAGCAGCCTATCAATGTTGAAGCCGATACGCTAGAAGCAGTGAATGGCGAACGCGCAAACTACAAAGGTAACGTGGTCGTCGTTCAAGGCAAAAAACGTATTTTGGCCGATACAGTGACTCTTCACCAAAAAGAAAACATTGTGGTTGCTGAGGGCAATGTAAACTTTAGTGATGGCGAAGTAAAAACCGTTTCAGACAAAGCGACCAATGATCTTAATACCGACTTAATGACGCTAGAAAACACAAAATATCAGTTTTTGTGTGAACCGGGACGCGGTGAAGCGGTTTATGTTTCAAAAACAGGCAAAGCGGTTTATGAAATTGAAGATGGTTCGATTACCTCTTGCCCCGAAGGCGATAACGCTTGGCGTTTGAAAGCATCGAGCATTGATGTTGACCAAAACGAAGAACAAGCAACGTTCTACAACCCTCGCTTTGAAATTCAAAATGTGCCGATTTTTTACCTGCCGTATTTAACCGTCCCTATTGGTGACACTCGTAAGACAGGTTTTTTATACCCAACGGTATCTTATGGCTCTAGTGATGGCTTTGAAGTCGAAGTTCCTATTTATTGGAACTTAGCAGCAAACTACGACTTAGAAACCACGTTAAAATACATGCAAGAACGTGGCACACAGTTAAACAGCAAATTTCGTTATCTGAGTGACTTCGGCAGCGGTAGCATTAAATCTGAATATTTACATGACGATAAAAAATACACTGAACAAGGAAACCGTTGGGGTTTCCAATATGAACACAGCGGTATTTTCAACCAGGTATGGAAATTTGATATTGATTACTCTCGCGTCAGTGACATTAGCTACTTTTCCGATTTAGATTCTGACATTGGTAACCGTGAGGATGGGCAGTTAATTCAAGAAGGTCAAGCTACCTATCGATCTAATAACTGGGATGGCTCTATATTAGTGCGTGACTTTCAAGTTCTTACAAATAACGGCAATCAACCTTACCGTTTAATGCCGCAGCTTGCGTTTAACTATTATGCACCAGAGCTGCTGCCCTATATGGACTTCGACTTAATCAGTCATATATCGCGCTTTGAAACTGACGCTACGGGCAAGCCCGACGCAACACGAGTACATATAGAACCCGGCATTACTATCCCTATAGCTAATACCTGGGGGACTTGGACTACTGAAGCCCGACTGTTAGGGACTTATTACCAGCAAGATCTCGATGGTGTTACAGCAAGTGAATACAAAGATCTTGAAGAAAGCGTCACTCGCGTTATACCTGAATTTCGCTCTCATGCCGGAATTGTCCTAGAAAGAAATACCGCAATCTTCGAGGACTACACACAAACTTTCGAACCACAACTCCAGTACTTGTATGTACCGAAAGAAAATCAAAACAACATTGCTAAATACGATACAACGCTGCTGCAAACCGATTACTATGGGCTTTTCCGCAGCCGCAAATACAGTGGTGTTGATGAAATAGCGGCAGCAAACCAATTTAGCTACGGCGCATCAACCCGCTTCTTTGATGAGCAATATAAAGAACGTTTGAACATCTCTTTTGGTCAAATTCTATACCTTAACAAAAGCAACCGACTGGATAGCAGTAGTAAGGAAGAGGTTAAATCCAACTACTCAGCTTGGGCGGTAGAAATGGACTTCAACTATGACGATTACCTTTTCTACCACGGTGGCGTTCAGTACGACATTGATACAAATGCGATGCAACTCGCCAACAGCACCTTAGAGTACCGTGCTGGCTCTGGATATATTCAAGCTAACTATCGTTATGTAACGAAAGAGTATATCGAAAACACCGTCGGTGATAGCGTTCCGGTAAATTCAATTACTGTCGATGGCATTTCACAGGCTGGTTTATTAGGCGGTTACCAGATTAATCGTAAATGGAATGTGAGCGGTCAGTACTTCTACGATTTAACGACCGATGAAAGCTTGGAGTGGCTGGCGAACTTAAGCTATACCTCTGATTGTTGGTATATCGGCTTTACCTATAGCAATCAGTTAAGAAGTTGGAATGGTAACTTTATCACTGACCCGGATGCTGACCCAGTTTATGAAAATAACTTTAGCCTAAACTTCGGCATTGTCGGCTTTGGTACCACCATTGGTGCAGGTTCAGGTTTAGCTGGAGTTGATAACGCTGGGAATGCTTTAGGTTATGGTCGCCCATTTACTCTAAGTAACTAATTTATTTGGCCTATGCTATCACGTAGGCTTTTCTCATCTTTGATAGGACTGCAAATGAAATTGTGGAAACACACCCTTATTGGCTTAGTTGCAACATTAAATATTGCAACCGCTTCAGCGACTCCCGTTGAGCTTGATCGCGTTGCCGTTATCGTCAATAGCGGCGTTATTTTGCAAAGCGATATTAATAGCGCCATAAAAACCCTGTACATCAATGCTAAGAAAAATAACCAAACACTTCCTGATGAAAAGGTCCTGCGCGAACAAGTGATAGAAAAGCTGGTTATCGATACCATTCAGCAACAAGAAGCTGAGCGTATTGGAGTGCGGATCGATGATAATCGCCTTAATGAAGCCATCAATGAAATTGCTCAAAATAACAACCAAACGATTGACGAACTGACAACTTCGGTTGCCGCTGAAGATTTAACTTACGCAGAATTTCGCGAACAAGTGCGCAAAGAAATTGCTGCTAGTGAAGCTCGCAATGCTCTTGTACGCCGTCGAGTCAATATTCTCCCTGCTGAAGTCGATAACCTAGCCGATATCCTTGCCCAAGAAACCAATGCGACCGTTCAGTATAAAATTGGTCATATCCAGCTACGTTTTAGTGATGACCAAGATAAAACCGTTGTTGAGAAACAAGCCGAAGAATTAGCTGAAAAACTAAACCAAGGTGCTGATTTTAGTACCATGGCTTATACCTACTCTAAAGGTCCAAAGGCACTGCAAGGTGGTGATTGGGGCTGGATGCGTAAAGAAGAAATGCCAACTATCTTTGCTGATCAAATCAAAATGCAAAATAAGGGCACTATTATTGGTCCATTTCGTAGTGGTGTTGGCTTTCATATTTTAAAAATCGAAGATGTGAAAGGCTTAGAAACCGTTGCGGTAACCGAAGTAAATGCGCGTCATATTCTGATAAAACCAACGGTTATTTTAAGTGATGATGGAGTTAAAAAAGAGCTAAATGACTTCATCCGACGCATTAATGCCGGTGAAGCAACCTTTGCCGAACTCGCTCAACAATACAGCCAAGACCCAGGTTCAGCTGCGCAAAATGGTGAATTAGGCTACCAAACACCTGACTTATACGTTCCAGAATTCAAACACCAAGTTGAAATCTTGCCAGTTGGTCAAATCAGCGAGCCCTTTAAAACAGTGCATGGCTGGCACATTGTTGAAGTACTTGATCGCCGTGAAGTTGACCGCACCGATTCTGCAATTAAAAATAAAGCCTATCGTATTCTTTTTAATCGCAAATTTAATGAAGAAGCAAGTGCTTGGCTGCAAGAGATGCGCGCCAGTGCATTTGTGGAAATCTTAAAGGATGAGCAAGATGACAATTAAGCGCATTGTTGTCACGGCTGGTGAGCCAGCAGGTATTGGTCCAGATTTAGTACTGGCGCTATCTAAAGAAAATTGGGCGCATCAACTGATTGTGTGCGCTGATAAAACGTTACTCGAACAACGTGCGCAGCAGCTTGGTATTAATGTAAAACTTGAAGATTATGACTCAAGTGCGGAACCTACTCCCCAACAAGCGGGGTCATTAGTTGTTGATCACATTCCTCTCGCAACCCCCGTTGTCGCGGGGAAGCTTGATGAAGCAAACGGTCATTATGTATTAAACACATTAGAAAGAGCCGCTTTAGGCTGTATGAATGATGAATTTGATGCTATTGTCACCGGCCCTGTGCATAAAGGGGTGATCAACCGTGCTGGCGTTGCTTTTAGTGGCCACACCGAGTTTTTTGCTGAGAAGTCAAATACACCATTAGTCGTGATGATGCTTGCAACTGAAGGATTAAGAGTGGCACTGGTGACGACTCACATTCCACTTGCGTATGTATCCAAAGCGGTTACAGAAGAGCGGTTAGAAAAAATCATTGAGATCCTACATAAGGATCTGCTGGAAAAATTTGCCATCACAGAACCGAAGATTTATGTGTGCGGATTAAATCCTCATGCAGGAGAAGATGGCTGCCTAGGTCGTGAAGAGATTGAAACCATCACGCCGACACTAGAAAAAATTCGTCAACAAGATGGCATTAATTTGATAGGCCCACTACCAGCCGACACCATCTTTAACGACAAATACTTGCAAGATGCCGACGCTGTTTTAGGCATGTATCACGACCAAGTTTTACCCGTATTAAAATACAAAGGTTTTGGTCGTTCAGTAAATATTACTCTTGGTCTACCCTTTATAAGAACATCGGTCGATCATGGCACCGCGCTCGAATTAGCAGGGAAAGGGGTTGCGGATACAGGGAGCTTTAGAACAGCACTCGCCTACGCGATTGACTTGGTAGAAAAGAAACCTAATTAATTTCGAGAAAACTATGAGAAATGATGTCCACTTAGGACACAAAGCGCGTAAACGTTTTGGTCAAAACTTCCTAAACGATCCATACATTATTGATGGTATTGTCTCTGCGATTAATCCACTACCAGGGCAAAACCTGGTTGAGATTGGTCCTGGTCTTGGTGCCATCACTGAACCTGTAGGCCGTGAAGTCGATAAATTTACGGTCATAGAGCTGGATCGTGACCTGGCCGAACGTCTCCGTAACCACCCTGAATTATCAAGTAAATTGACAATTCATGAAGGCGATGCCATGCGTTTCGACTTCACTCAATTAGTGAAGCCAAATAATAAACTGCGTATTTTTGGCAACTTGCCGTATAACATTTCAACACCGTTAATGTTCCACTTATTTGAATTTCATAAAGACATTCAAGACATGCACTTCATGTTGCAAAAAGAAGTGGTTAATCGTTTAGCTGCGGGCCCTGGTAGCAAGGCATACGGTCGTCTAACCGTTATGGCTCAGTATTTCTGCAAAGTGGTACCGGTGTTAGAAGTACCACCCACTGCATTTGTACCGCCACCAAAAGTAGATTCAGCCGTTGTACGTTTAGTACCTTATGAAGTCCTGCCGCATCCAACAACCAATATGAAGTGGTTGGAACGAGTGTGTCGTGATGGCTTTAACCAACGTCGTAAGACGGTACGTAACTGCTACAAAGGTTTAATTGAAGCGGAAACGTTAGAAGAACTTGGTGTTAACCCTGCTTTGCGCCCAGAAAACCTAACACTTGAACAGTTTGTTGCTATGGCAAACTGGTTAGACGCTAATCACGCCTAATGACGATTGAGCGATATACTTTCAATGTCTATCGCTCATCTATCAAAACAAGGAGTTAACATGGACGTATCTCAACCTTGTATCAAAATCCAAGTCCAAACTAAATACATTGCCGAACAGTCAAGTCCTGAATTACATCGCTATATATTCGCTTACCTCATCACCATCACCAACTTAAGTAAACAGCAAGTTCAACTTATGAGCCGCAGCTGGCTTATCACTGACTCTAATGGTAAGCAAATGTCGATTGAAGGCGATGGCGTCGTTGGAGAGCAACCAATTATCCAAGCCAATGATGAATACTCCTATCACAGTGGAACGGCTTTAGAGACACCAGTCGGTGTTATGCAAGGTCACTATGTCATGCTTGATCAAGATCAGAATGAATTTATCGTAGAGATAGCCCCTTTTCGTCTCGCGATCCCTAACGTTTTAAACTAATGAGGTACTCGTGGCGAATTATATCGTCGGTGATATTCAAGGCTGTTTTGATGAACTTCAGCATCTGCTTGCTACCGTAAAATTTCAACCACAACATGATACGCTTTGGCTAGCGGGTGACTTAGTCGCACGGGGGCCAAAATCATTAGAAACATTACGCTTTGTAAAAGCGCTAGGTAACTCAGCGCGCGTCGTGTTAGGTAACCATGATCTTCACTTACTCGCGGTATCTATTGGGATTCATCCGGCCAAATCTCGAGATAAAACACTGCCGATCCTTCAAGCTCATGACGCTGACGAACTATTAGAGTGGCTACGCCATCAACCACTTATGGCTGAACATCCCGAGTTTGTGATGTGTCATGCCGGTATTTCACCGCAGTGGGATCTCAATACAGCACGTGAAGCAGCAAAAGAAGTCGCCGCTGTTTTGCAAGGTGAAAACTGGCGCTGGTTGATAGAGCAGATGTATAGCAACACTCCCGATATCTGGAGTCACAAGCTGCAAGGTATCGAGCGTTATCGCTACATCATCAATGCTTATACCCGTATGCGATTTTGTTTTACGGATGGAAGGCTAGACATGGCGTGTAAGCTGCCGCCACAACAAGTTAGCGATGACGCACTCGTGCCTTGGTTTGATGTTCCTCAGCGAATTCCCTTAGATAAAACCGTCATATTTGGTCACTGGGCCGCATTGGAAGGCTACCGCAGTCAATACTGCATTGGATTGGATACTGGCTGTGTATGGGGAGGAACTCTGACCATGCTACGTTGGGAAGATCAACAATATTTCATTCAGCCAGCTTTAGCACACAAAAGCTAGCGGATAAGAACATCCGGATCACCGCTTAATGGCGATCCGGAATCTGTTATTTCTTATCGAAAATCACAAACTGCATGTTGTGTGCATTTTTTTCATCCGCTTGATACGCTTCACGATGCACTTCCTGCCACTCACTTCCCCATTCAGGAAATTGGGTATCACCCTCAACATTTAAGTCAATAAATGTGAGATATAGCTTATTGGCTTTTGGCATACAGGCTTGATAGATAGAACCCCCACCAATGATCATCACTTCATCCACATCACCCGCAACCTTGATTGCTTCATCTATGGAAGGTGCAACACATACTCCTTCAATCATCAGAGAAGCATCACGGCTGATCACGATATTATGGCGACCAGGTAGAGGACGACCAATCGACTCATAGGTTTTACGCCCCATGATCACAGGTTTACCTAAAGTACAGCGCTTAAACCACGCAAAATCAGCAGGTAAATGCCATGGCATTTGATTATCTTTACCAATAACTCGCTTGTCTGCCATCGCGGCAATCATACTGATGATCATAAAATAAGATCCTAGAGTGGAGTGAGAGAAAACGATATTCCGCTTTCAATGTTCTAAACAATGGGTTTACGGCGATAGAATAACAAGCCTGGTACCGCGAGACCAACCGCTAAGCCGGCAATAATAAACATTGCCTTCAGAAAATTAGCCATCAGCGTCGAAAACAGTTCAGGGGTGAAGCCAATATGGTTAATTTCAACCATGGCGATCATTGCTTTAAAAGCAAAGACACCAGGTACCATCGGGATTAACGCCGCAACAGTGAACACTTTGGGGTGTGCCAAAAATTTATGCGACCAATTAACGCCCACCATTCCAACAATGGTTGCGGCGAAAAAAGTCGCCCACTCAATTGGAATACCAAATTGCATCATCAAATAACGCGAGCCATGACCAATCGCGCCACCTAAAGCACAGTACTTAAGCGCAGGTACGGGCACATTGAATACCAAAGCAAAACCCACCGCAGGAATCGCTGCAAAAAACATATCATTAGCTAAGCCAATCAATAAATTCATCCAATCCATGTTACCACCCCCACACGCCAGTCAGACTCATCGCAGCCACAATCCCAAGACTAGTTGCCAAGGTGAGTAAGCTGGCCATGACAAAACGGGCAATGCCCATATTGATGTAGCCTTTGAGCATATCAGCAACCGCATTAATCAATGGAAAACCAGGCACTAACATCAATACCGAAGAAGCCATGACAATGGTCGGCTTATTACCTAATTGGTAAATGACCGCTTGAGTAGAAATGGTAGACGTAACAAATGCTGTGACCGCAAAGTTGACGAGCGGATTAAAGTGGCGATGGCCTATTTCTTGGCGAACGATCATGCCTACAGCAGAAGCAATGAAAGTCATTGCAAATACGGTCCAATCTCCGCCTGCCAAACGAGCGAATGCCGCGCATGAAAGACCGATCATCACCACCACTAACCAACGATTATAGCGCTCTGGACTTATTTGATTGAGTTTCTTCTGCGCAAGAGAATAGTCTAAAATTCCTTTCTCCATCATGATACAAATGCGCTGCACTTGAGTCACAACTCGCATGTTGATACCACGATCAGGGCAACGACGAGCGGTCGTAATACAGTGGCTATCATAAACGGTAGTCAACACTAATGAACTGGCGGAAAGTGATACTTCCACTTCACTCATTCCGCAGGCTGCGCCCATTCGACGCATAATATCACCCACTAAAGTGCTTTCAGCACCATGCGCTAATAACATCTGCCCTGCTTGGGCGACTAATCGAGAAACCGATCTCTGTTTGGATGCCATGATTCCTTTCCTAACGTCCTAAAAGTGCAACATTTTGCACGAAAATAAGTATCTGAAATTTGATTTAGACACAAAAAAGCCGCAATTGCTATTGCGGCTCAATACTTTGGACAAAATTAATCACGAACATAGATAACGTGACCGTCATCTTCTTCGTCATCCCAATCGTCCCAATCATCATCGTCATCTTCAGTAATAACGTTCTGACCACTCATTGCATCTTTATGGTAATCATCCCACATGAAGTCAACTTTTTGCGCTTCGCTTAGCTCTTCTTTTTCACGAGGTAATGTTTCCATAAAGTCAGCCAGCTCACGGCATAACTCCGCGGTGCCTTTCTTATTCACAGCCGAAATTTTGAAGTATTTACCTTCCCAAGCCAATGCTTCCAAGATCTCTTGGATCTTTTCATCCGCTTCTTCTTCCAGCATAAGATCAACTTTGTTGAACACTAACCAACGTGGTTTTTGTGCTACTTTCTCGCTGTATTGCTCGAGCTCATCAATGATAGTTAGTGCATTTTGCGCCGGATCACTTTGATCAATCGGCATGATGTCGATCATATGCAGCAACACGCGACAACGCTCTAGGTGTTTTAAGAAGCGAATACCCAAGCCAGCACCATCCGCAGCGCCTTCGATCAAGCCTGGAATATCGGCAACCACAAAACTCTTCTCAGGGACAACACTCACCACGCCTAAGCTTGGGATTAAGGTTGTAAACGGATAATCGGCAACTTTCGGTTTTGCAGCGGAAACAGAACGAATGAACGTTGACTTACCCGCATTAGGTAAACCAAGCATACCGACATCAGCAAGCAGCAATAGCTCAAGACGCAGCTCACGGACTTCACCTTTAGTACCCATCGTCTTTTGACGTGGAGCACGGTTAACCGAGGACTTAAAGCGAGTGTTTCCTAGACCGTGCCAACCGCCTTTTGCGACCATGACGGTTTTACCATGCTCAGCAACTTCACCAACCACTTCATTGGTATGGATATCAACCGCACGCGTACCGACAGGGACTTTTAGCGTAATGTCTTTACCGCGTTTACCAGTACAGTTACCACCACTACCATTTTTACCACGCTCAGCTGCGTAGAAACGCTGGAATCGGTAGTCAATTAGAGTATTAAGGTTTTCGTCAGCTTGAATGTAGACGTCACCACCATCACCGCCATCGCCACCGTCAGGGCCACCTTTCGCCACGAATTTTTCACGCCAAAAGCTAACGACACCGTTACCGCCATCGCCCGCTTCGACTTTAATTACCGCTTCATCAACGAATTTCATTTGTTACTCCGCACTATTTGCGCTGCGATATCACTGTTACACAATGATATAAATTCTAGCAGATACAGACTCAGAATCGACCTTGATCATCCTTTGTTTCACCTGCAATTGGAACACATAAGGAGAAACTCTAGCGATTAGAGTGTCTTCTTTTCTGTTCGACTGATAAATAAAAAACCCCACCGTAACGGCAGGGCTTTTGAATTCAGCTAGGTACTAAACTTATTCAGCTTCGATGCTAACAAATTTACGGTTTTTAGAACCTTTAACCTCAAACTTCACTTTACCTTCGGTAAGAGCGAAAAGAGTATGGTCTTTACCAATACCAACGTTAGTGCCTGCGTGGAACTTAGTACCACGTTGACGAACGATGATGTTACCTGCAAGAACAGATTCACCACCGAAACGCTTAACACCAAGACGTTTGCTTTCTGAATCGCGGCCGTTACGAGTAGAACCGCCAGCTTTTTTGTGTGCCATTGTTAAACTCTCCTAAATTACTTAAGCGTTGATGCCAGTGATTTTCACTTCAGTGAACCACTGACGGTGGCCTTGCTGCTTACGAGAGTGTTTACGACGACGGAACTTAACGATTTTAACTTTATCGCCACGACCGTGTTGTACTACTTCAGCAGTAATTTTACCGCCTTCAACAAGAGGTGCACCAACAGTGATAACCTCACCGTTAGCAACTAGAAGAACTTTATCAAATTCAACAGTTGCACCAGTTTCAACGTCTAATTTCTCTAAACGAAGAGTTTGACCTTCGCTTACACGGTGTTGTTTACCACCAGATTGGAAAACAGCGTACATATTTTACTCCGCTCTTTCCGCACAGCCGTATGCTTTTTATTTGAGCAATTTGGGTGTGCGCTAAACTAATCATCAATAGGGCGCAGATTCTACGCGAATGAGTACCCTAAGACAAGCCATATTTTGAAAAAATTGGCGAAAAGCTAATCGCCAATGAAAAGTGCCGCAATCATGCCTTTAAGCCATGTATTAATCAACGTTTTTTAGTGTATTATTCGAGAATTATAGAAGAACAAAATACCTTATAGGTTCTAACTTCAGCCGGATCAATCATGGATTTTAACGCTATCCAAACACTTACTGCCAACGACATGGCAAAAGTGAATGAAACAATTCAAGCTCAGCTCAACTCTGATGTATCTTTAATCAACCAATTAGGGTTTTATATTGTCAGTGGCGGAGGTAAACGCCTGCGCCCTCTGCTGGCCATCTTGTCAGCTCGTGCTCTCGGTTATCAGGGAGAGGCGCACACAACCGCAGCCGCATTTATCGAATTTATTCATACTGCGACCTTGTTGCACGATGATGTCGTCGATGAGTCTGACATGCGTCGTGGCAAAGCAACTGCCAATGCCGCGTTTGGTAATGCCGCCAGCGTGTTGGTCGGAGACTTCATCTACACCCGTTCATTCCAAATGATGACTAAGTTAGGATCATTAAGGATCCTCGAGTTAATGAGCGATGCTGTAAACGTCATTGCGGAAGGTGAAGTTCAGCAGTTAATGAACTGTAATGATCCTGACACCACCGAAGAAAGTTATATGCAGGTGATCTACTCAAAAACGGCACGTTTATTTGAAGCGGCAACTCAAATTGGCGCTATCTTAAACGATGCCCCTCAAGAGATCGAAACAGCTTTACAAAATTACGGCAAATACCTCGGCACCGCTTTCCAGCTCATCGATGACGTGATGGATTACACCTCTGATGGAAAAGAGATGGGCAAGAACGTTGGTGATGATCTAGCGGAAGGTAAACCCACTTTACCACTGCTGTATGCCATGCAAAATAGTACACCAGAACAAGCCAGCATGATCCGCGAGGCAATTGAAAAATCGAATGGCATGGAGCGTTTAGATGAAATTCTAGCGGTCATGAAGCAGACAGGTTCGTTAGAATATACAACGCAAAAAGCGCAACAAGAAGCCGATAAAGCGATAGCTGAACTTGCTGTAATTACTGATAGCGATTACAAGCAGGCGTTGATTACACTGGCTCATATGGCAGTGAACCGCACTAAGTAACCGATAATGATGGCTCGATATAACTTGCGATTTGTTCTTCTATTTTTTACCCGCAAGTAATCAAGCATTAGACAAACAGAGATGAAGTGCCTTGCTATCAAGGCGCTTCATCATTCTACTGAACATTAAGCTACAACCCACCTTGCCAAATCATCCCACAAGCAACAACAGCAACAAGGGTCAAAGCACACGCGCCAAACTTCTCTCTCCCTTGGAATGGATGAATGCCCTGCTCCCGTTTAGCTTTGATGTAGAAATAAAGCCCTGGCAGATACAGCAATGCAGAGAGCATCAAATAATGCAAACCAGAAGCGTACAGCAACCACAACCCATAAATCGTCGCCGACAAACCAATGATGAGTAACTTGCCACGATTTTTCTGTTCAATCGCCAGCTTAAGCGTGAATGCACCGACCAAAAAATATGGCACTAAGATCATTTCAGATGCAAAGATCAACAATGTGTCATAGGTACTACCTGCATACATCACTAAAATCAATGAACACTGGATACAGATATTGGTTAACGTCAACGCCTTAACCGGGCTGCCCGCTGCATTTTGTTTAGCGTAAATGGCAGGAAACACTTTATCTTTTGCACATAAAAATGGCGCTTCAGATGCCAGCACTGTCCAGCTTAAAAATGCCCCACAAACAGAAATAATAAGACCGATACCAATGATGTACTCACCCCATGGGCCAATAATCATGGTCAGAACTTTTGCCATTGATGGATTTTGATATTGTGCCAGTTCTACCGGCTTAATTACCCCCATTGACAGCAAAGTCACCAGCACATATATCGTCAGAGCTGTCAACAAACCGAGAATGGTCGCTTTGCCAATATCAGCACGATGACGAGCTCGACTAGACACGACGACAGCACCTTCAATACCAATGAACACCCATACGGTAATCAACATTGTGCTTTTAATTTGGGTAAGCAGATCGTGTTCGCTGCCAAAATGGAGCCCAGTAAAATCTAGCGTAAATTTATCCCAACTAAAGGCAAATGCAGCGCAAAGAATAAACAGAACTAAAGGTACCATTTTCGCAAAGGTAGTAATGAGGTTAATAAACGCTGCGGTTTGCACTCCCCTTAACACCAGTAAATGCACAAGCCAGAGTAATACCGAAGCACTAGCAATAGAAACCCAAGTATTTCCTGCTCCGAAAATGACGCTATCTGGGCTATCAAAAAACATCCCTAACGTACTAAAAACGATGACTAGGTAAGAAACATTGGCGACCATGGCACTAAACCAATAACCCCAAGCAGAACAAAAACCTGCAAAGTCTCCAAAACCCTCTCTGGCGAAACCAAACACACCGCTATTGATGTGCGGCTTATGAATCGCTAATTGTTGGAAAGAAAGCGCAAGAAAGATCATCCCTATACCAGTGATCCCCCATCCAATCATGACGGCTAAAGGGCTAGCCACAGAGGCCATATTTTGCGGCAGGCTAAATACACCAGCACCAATCATTGAACCAATGACAAGCGCTGTGAGTGAGCCTAAACCGAGTTTATTATCCATGGTGATGTTCCTGTGAGTATCTACACATACGAGGAAGAAGGCGCTATTTTAGAGAACAATATGATAAGACATAGCCCTAAAGTGATCTTTATCACCTAGATAGTGATAAAGATGGCAACTTCATTGCCGAGGATCAAAAAGATAGTAAGTTCATCATCAAAATAACAATGCAAACAGTAAAAAACTCCACATTCTACATACAGAAAAGCGTCTTAATATAAAAAGTTGCATTAATTCAAACAATAATACTGAGTTAGCCTTAAAAATTAATTACAAAAATAGGTAAATATAGCGATTAAACCGCTTAAAACACACAAATACTAAACCGATTAAAGTGCTGTTATGAAAACATTTAGCCCATAAAAAATGCCGCTCTTAAAAGAGCAGCATTTTTAGCGTAATGATATTTCGCGATTATTTAGCGAATTCAACACCAATAGCGATATCACCTTGCAGTGTTTCAAGCATGCCGTCTAAAGCAGCTTGCTCATAAGCACTTAATACACCGTAGCTTAATACTTCTTCTACGCCGTCTTTGCCTAATTTGATTGGTTGAGCAAAGAAAGAAGCATGTTCGCTACCACCATCAACGTAAGCGCACTCAACAATACCAGGTTCACCTTGCAGTGCTTTCACTAAAGACAGACCGAAACGGCAAGCCGCTTGTCCCATAGAAAGTGTCGCACTACCGCCACCCGCTTTTGCTTCAACCACTTCAGTACCCGCGTTTTGAATACGCTTAGTTAAAGCTTCGACTTCTTCAGCGCTAAACTCAACGCCTTCAATTTGAGATAGAAGAGGCAAAATAGTGACACCAGAGTGACCACCAATAACAGGTACACGAACCTGGCCTGGATCTTTATCTTTAAGTGCTGCCACAAAGGTCTCAGAACGAATAACATCCAGTGTAGTCACACCAAATAATTTACGCTTGTCGTACACACCCGCTTTTTTCAATACTTCAGCCGCAATTGGCACTGTTGTGTTTACTGGGTTGGTGATGATACCAACGCAAGCTTTAGGGCACACTTTAGCAATTTTTTCTGCCAACGCTTTAACAATGCCAGCGTTAACATTAAATAGATCAGCACGATCCATACCTGGTTTACGCGCAACACCTGCTGAAACTAAAACCACATCCGCACCTTCCAGTGCTGGTGTTGGATCTTCTCCAGCATAACCTTTGATCGATACCGGTGTCGGGATATGGCTAAGATCAGCAGCAACACCAGGAGTAACTGGTGCAATATCATATAATGCTAGATCTGAACCAGCAGGAAGACGGTTTTTAAGTAGAAGTGCTAGGGCTTGACCGATGCCACCAGCGGCACCAATAACAGCTACTTTCATCGTAGTTCTCCTTGAGAGTTAATCTCTTATAAATGTTTTTAGTAGGGTATTTTTAAGGTAGAACGCTATAGCAATCACAATATGATTACAATCAATTAACGTCAGCTTTGCGACCTTGCGCAATCGCAAAAAACCGTGCCACAAAACCAGTGGCGATTATGCCGCTTATTATCTTTACTGACAAAGGCTTAAGCAGCCATTCGACCAAAGTTTTACGTCAACTTTACAGTGACCTTTTAGACACTTTTGCAGGATAGTTTGGCTATAACTGCATAGCTATGCGAGAATATGCAGCAATAAATGTTCAATCGAAGACGATGACTATGCGCAATAATGATAAGCAAGATAATCTAGTTCGTGCTTTTAAAGCCCTACTAAAAGAAGAACGATTCGGCTCTCAAGGTGACATCGTTGATGCACTGCGTAACGAAGGGTTTGAGAATATCAACCAATCTAAAGTTTCTCGCATGCTCACTAAGTTTGGTGCCGTACGTACTCGCAATGCAAAAATGGAAATGGTTTACTGCCTTCCTGCTGAGCTTGGGGTTCCGACTGTATCAAGCTCACTGCGCGAACTGGTGCTAGATATCGACCATAACGCTGCACTGGTTGTGATCCATACCGGCCCTGGCGCAGCGCAGCTTATTGCTCGCTTGCTCGACTCTTTGGGGAAATCAGAAGGTATTTTAGGCGTAGTAGCCGGTGATGATACGATTTTTATCACCCCAACTTTGAATGTCACAACCAAGCAACTATTTGATTCTGTTTGCGATCTGTTTGAATACGCAGGTTAAACTTCAGCTCAAACTCCGCTCATTTTCTAACATTATCAGAGTCGTGCCGCTTATTGAGGCGTGACTCTGTTCACATCTTCAAAAATAAGACATCACTAATTAAGCGATAATAACTCATTGATAGGCAAGCCATTGTCATATATTTGACACTAAAGGAGTCACTAATATATAGCCTATTTCGCTATATTTTTTAACATTCCTATAATTATGTGTCGATTTTTTGGTATTATTTAGCCGCTTTTTCAACACACGGATTGAAAAAGACGACGTTTCCTAGTTAAGGAAACTCCCCCTATATTGCTATTATTTATGGGGTTAATAATGGATAAGGAAGGAAAATTCATGGCATTGAATAAATTGATTAAAGTTGGAGCGATTGCAGCTGCAGTGATTGGCGCGGGTGCGGTCAATGCTCAAGAGTTCATTACAATTGGTACTGGTTCGGTGACGGGTGTTTACTACCCAACAGGCGGTGCGATTTGTAAACTTGTCAACAAAGGACGTAAAGATCACAACATTCGTTGTTCTGTAGAATCAACTGGCGGCTCTATCTACAACGTTAACACTATTCGTGCTGGTGAGTTAGATTTCGGTATCGTTCAGTCAGATTGGCAGTACCATGGTTACAATGGTACCAGTAAATTTGAAGAGCAAGGTCCATTCAAAAAACTACGCGCGGTTTTCTCACTTCATACCGAACCTTTTAACATCATCGCGCGTGCTGATTCTGGCATTAATGGCGTAGCAGACCTTAAAGGTAAACGTGTCAACATTGGTAACCCAGGCTCTGGTGACCGCGCAACCATGGGCGTTGTTATGGATGCGATGGGTTGGACTAACGATAGCTTCAAACTTGCCTCTGAACTAAAAGGTTCTGAGCGTTCTCAAGCATTATGTGATAACAAAATTGATGCCTTCATCTACATGGTTGGGCACCCAAATGGTTCAATCAAAGAAGCAACAACTTCTTGTGATGCGAAATTAGTTTCTGCAACAGGGCCTGAGATTGAAAAAATCGTCGCAGGTAACCCTTACTATGCGTACAGCACAGTACCTGCTGGCATGTACCGTGGTACAGAGCAAGATGTGAAAAGCTTTGGTGTAGCGGCAACATTAGTGACGAGCACTGACGTTTCAGACGATGTTGCCTACAACTTAGCTAAAGCAGTATTTGAAGATTTCGATACCTTCAAACGCCTACACCCTGCTTTCGCAAACTTGAAAAAAGAAGACATGGTAAAAGCGGGGATCTCTATTCCTCTTCACCCTGGCGCTGAAAAATACTACAAAGAAATTGGCCTGCTAAAATAATGTCGCACTGCGATAACTCATAACTTAGCGAACCAGAAAGGAGGTGTCATGCCTCCTTTCATTAACACATTCATATATTCCAAACCGTTAGAGTTTAGCCAAGCTGTTAAAACTCTATATCTTAGGGATGTATTTTGGTTTTCAATGATTAGAAAACCAACTTTGATCGATTCCTGAAAACCCTACTAATCTGTTCACGGCAATGAATCATTCATGCCGAATGCACTGATGTATGGAAACTTTTCAGATCAGACCATCACATAATAAGGATAACGTACATGACGAAGACAACGACTCAGTCTACCGATGTGCAAGAAATGGTGGCGCAATCCGATACTGGCGCAAGAAACCCAAGTGGGTTATCTGGGCGCATTCTATGGTTTGTTCCATTATGTTGGTCATTGTTCCAACTTTGGTATGCATCACCGCTACCATTTATCTTCAATTTTGCTGTCTTGAACGATACTCAAGCACGAGCCATTCATCTTACTTTTGCCGTATTCCTCGCGTTTACCGCTTATCCCGCCATGAAGAGTTCATCGCGAGATCGCATTCCTCTTATCGACTGGCTATTGGCCCTAGCAGGAAGTTTCTCGGCTGCCTACATCTACCTTTTTTATACCGAGTTGGCGGGGCGTTCGGGAGCTCCGACAATATTAGACATCGTCGTTTCAGTCATTGGTATGGTGTTACTTCTTGAAGCAACACGCAGAGCGTTAGGTCCACCGTTAATGATGGTGGCTGCGATATTCTTGCTCTATACCTTTGGCGGCCCATACATGCCAGATGTCATTGCTCATAAAGGTGCAAGCTTAAATAAAGCAATGTCGCATTTATGGCTAACGACCGAAGGGGTATTTGGGGTTGCGTTAGGGGTATCCACTTCTTTTGTCTTCCTCTTTGTTTTATTTGGCGCCATGCTTGAGCGTGCGGGAGCCGGTGCTTATTTCATTAAAGTCGCGTTTTCAATGCTTGGCCATATGCGTGGTGGTCCAGCAAAAGCCGCGGTAGTTGCATCAGGTTTATCTGGCCTAGTATCTGGCTCATCGATTGCCAACGTTGTGACAACTGGTACCTTTACCATTCCATTGATGAAACGAGTTGGCTTTCCGGGCACTAAAGCCGGAGCGGTAGAAGTTGCGGCATCAACCAACGGACAATTAACGCCACCAATCATGGGGGCGGCGGCATTTTTGATGGTCGAATATGTCGGTATCTCGTACGTTGAAGTTATCCGTGCCGCATTACTGCCTGCACTCATCTCTTACATTGCGCTTATCTATATTGTGCATTTAGAAGCCTGTAAAGCCGGTATGACCGGACTACCTCGTCGTAATACACCGACCTTGCTTCACAGCTTGCTCTCTTTTACCGGCACAATTTTAGGTCTGTGTGTCATCAGCGCTGTCGTTTATTACGGCATTGGCTGGACTAAAGACGTATTCGGCGCAGCAGCAACCCCTATCGTTACCATTGCATTACTGTTGACCTATATCGCCTTAGTTAAGATCTCTGCTAGCTATGCCGCTGAAGGGGCAATGGATATGGATGCCGAACTGACCGAAGTTCCGGATCCGGGTCCGACGGTAAAGTCTGGTCTTCATTACCTCTTACCAATTGTGGTTCTAGTCTGGTGCTTAACGGTAGAACGTTTTTCCCCAGGGCTTTCCGCCTTCTGGGCCACCGTGTTTATGATCTTTATTTTGATCACTCAACGACCTCTCATGTCGCTCATTAACAAAACCAATGATGTGAATACCCAGATCAAAGCGGGTTTTATCGACTTAAGTGAAAGCCTAGTGTCTGGCGCTCGCAACATGATCGGTATTGGTGTGGCAACAGCGGCTGCAGGAACTGTCGTCGGTGTCGTCACATTGACGGGGATTGGTCTCGTCATGACTGACTTTGTTGAGTTCATCTCTGGTGGTAGCGTGATCATGATGTTGATCTTCACCGCAGTGATCAGTCTGATCCTCGGTATGGGTCTACCAACAACAGCTAACTATATCGTTGTATCGACGTTAATGGCTCCGGTGATTGTTACTTTAGGCGCGGCGCATGGCCTTATCATTCCACTGATTGCAGTCCACCTATTTGTGTTCTACTTCGGTATTTTGGCAGATGATACGCCACCGGTTGGTCTCGCGGCCTTTGCCGCAGCGGCTATCGCCAAATCAGATCCGATTCGTACTGGTATTCAAGGTTTTGCCTACGATATTCGTACCGCTATTTTGCCATTTATGTTCGTGTTTAATACACAACTACTGTTGATGGGTATTGATACTTGGTGGCATTTAGCATTGACCATCTTCTCAGCCATCACGGCGATGCTACTCTTCTCAGCAGCAACTCAAGGGTGGTGGTTTACTCGCAGCAAATGGTGGGAAACCGTCTTATTGCTGGTGCTCACTTTCTCATTCTTCCGCCCTGGTTTTTGGTGGGATATGATTTATCCAGCGACCGAGATTCACCCAGGTACTGAGATTGCTCAAATTACTGAGGCGCTCAATGTCGGTGAGTCTATTGAACTGATCGTTGCTGGTGAAACACTTTACGGAGATTTCCGTTCAAAGACGGTACTACTACCTTTTAATGATAAAGCAGTAAGCGCTGAAGAGCGTATTCAGTCTATGGGGCTAACACTCAAGCAAATTAATAACCGTATGATTGTCGACATGATTGAATTTGGTAGTCCAGCAGAAGCATCAGGGATTGATTTCGATTGGGAAATTCGCTCAGTCGTGGTTGATAGTGACCGTCCAATGAAAGAGTGGGTATTCCTACCTGCGCTACTATTGGTCATTGCTTTAGCATGGAATCAAAAACGCCGCATCAGAACACAAAAAATACGCGCTTAATCAATATGCCTAGCTAAAGCTAGGCATATACTTAACGGAAACAAGGTGCTCCAAAGCGCCATATCGCACAATGAGATAAACAATAATGTATAAACATATCCTTGTTCCAGTTGACCTAAACGATAAAGGCTTTGCAGATAAAGCCGTTGAACTTGCTGTTTGGCATGCAAGATATTCAAACGCTGAAATTCATCTATTAAATGTACTACCTGGCATTCACATGTCGATGGTCGCGACTTACTTCCCTAAAGATGCTGCAGCTAAAATGAAAAATGATGTCAAGCAGCAGCTCAAACAGTTCGCTGATCAGCATATCGATGATGAAATTATTTACAAACTGCACGTAGCAGAAGGTAAAACCTACGCGACCATTTTAGATTATGCAGAAAAGCTCGGAGCGGATCTGATTGTGATGCCAAGCCATAAACGTTCGAAGATCGATAAAGTCATGTTGGGTTCAGTGGCGAGTAAAGTCGTGCAGCATTCACCGATTAACGTGTTGGTTGTAAAGCCACAAGGTTAAAAACCTTATCCCCACCGAAAAAAGGCGCTGAATGCGCCTTTTTTACATTAGGAATCGACTATCACATTAATCGATATTTCCACCTTTTAATTATGAGAATAGTTATCAATAATGTTTGTATCCCATAGATAATCAATAGGTATACGACATGAAAAAGACACTTAACTTTGCAGCTATACATTTTAGCATTGCGTTTACAGTGGCTTATTTATTAACCGGTGACATCATTCTCGGTAGCTTGATTGCTATGCTTGAACCTATGGTCAACACAGTTGCTTTTTACTTCCATGAGAAGCTATGGGCTCAATATTCACCGTTGCAACGCTTTGCTCAGTCCGCCACAATCAAAACCACCAGTTTTGCTGTCATACATTTTAATGTCGCCTTTGGGGTCGCCTACTTAATGACAGGGAGCTTTTTAATTGGTGGGGTAATGGCGATGATCGAACCAAGTATTAACACTTGTGCTTACTACTTCTACGAGAAATTTTGGCAACGCAAACATGCAGCCACTTGGCACCCAGCCCATTATTCACACTAAAATGTCTTGAAATTGCAGTAGAGGTGCAAACAAGCCCCTCAATGGCTATAAACAAGGTAATTGGGAAAGTTGAGCGCCATCAGCAACTTCACAGCGCAAGGCTTACAAAGGAAAATGAGTGACACATAAATCTTCACTCAATGCGATATGAAATGATTGCTGCTGTCCATCAAGTTGCACGGTTAACGTGTAAAGATCACTCGGATCAAGCTTATTCAGATCAGCATATTTAGGGGCTTCAACTTGAAATAGCGCGCTAATGTGATCTTGGCGCACATCGATCGGCAACTGATAGCTCATACCATTAAATTTAACCACCGCCGCCACCAAACCTGGTGAGTAGGTTTTGTAGTGCAGATTGACCAAAAACTCACACCCACCACCGTGGTGCCAAATCTGTTCAGTGGTCACATGCTCTAAACGAACGTGACGAATAAACTGTAGATACGGCTGCTGCCAAATACCGATTCGTTGATCGTACTTTTTAACCTGATGATGGCCCAGTGGACAAAGTTCAATCGCATCTTCTTCGTCAAGCAACCACTCTTCTTCCTGTTCGAGAAATAAAATCTCAAAACGATTGCGCCCAAGCTGCATTAAAGGACGAATATCTTTTTTATAGATAGACTGGCTACCATCACAATCGAAAAGGGCCACGCCGTTTAACCGTATTTCGGCATAAAAATCGATCCCTTCCAATACCAAATCTACCGCGGCAAACGCCAGCATAGACTCATCGACATCAATATCATGCATCAAGTGCCATTCTTGTTCGGCAATCTGCTGCTCTGTCATTGTTTCAGGCAAAACTTGACTAAGAGGAGCAGGAAAGCACAGATCATCTTGAGGGATCGACAAATCAGTCAACGGTGAAAGCTGCCAAAAGCCAGCGAGAGAAAGTTGCATAATAAACTTGAGCCAGATCAATTTTGTCGCATTATATACAAAAAAAGCACTCAAATGTTCGCTTACAGGTAACTATTTATTCTGTAGTCCAAGATAAGCAAAGATGAAATGTTGGATAAATCAATGCACCTTGCCCTAGTTGCAGATAAAAAAATACCAGCAACAAGGCTGGCATTCTTTAACTGAGGAATTACTCTTCATCATCCTCGTCGTCGTCACCGTACAGTGCATCTTCACCTTCATAGTAAGTGCCCCATCCGTCGTAGATGATGTCATATTTTTCAGCAAGATTGATAAGCTTAGCCGCTTGTTCGTCAATAGCTTCTGCATTAAGCGTTGACTGCATTGTCGCATCACAGCACAGTAATTTATTGCCATCTTCATCTTCAGTTTCTTCAGCTTCAAGAACTTCAAAACCCATTTTAAATGCTTCAACGACCGCTTTTTCTAACGTGTCAAAATCTTCAGCAAACAGATGGTGCTCAATCTCATATAACGCTTCTGGATCACTTCCATCTTCCAATAATGCTTGAATGATGTCGCGAGTATCCTCTTTTTGGATTTCAATTAACTCTTCAACGGACACGTAATCATCTTGTTGAGGTTGAGACATAAGGCGCTCCAGATTTGGCAAAAATAGATCTAAATGAATTGCGACGAAATATGGCATGGATCGCTAAAAATTACCACCTACAAAGCATTAAGATCGTTATCTTTGTAGAAGATCATTCACCTTAAAACTCTCGTAAAGCGGCGAGACAGCATAATTTAACAATTTATTTTCAATTGACCACTTCAGCAGATTATCTGCCTATCGTTTTTGGTGAATTACGCCTGAAAGTGCCCATTTATCGATCATCCATGCATATTCGAAAATTAGAACTTACGAGAATCTCTGACCTTTATTCACAAAAAACGCATAAAAGCGAAATTTTATGCATATATTGTTCATGCTTGATTACTTTCTATTTTACGCAAAAGCGCATAATAAGGCATTTTCTATTCTAGCTCTTATTTATGCAAAATTGGAATTTATGAGCATTAAAGTAAATATTAATAAAATTTAAAACCAATCATTTTGATTTTTTTGGTTTATATTGCCAGAAGGATAACTTGCATCTTAACGGTAAGCTTGTCATTAATAGCCTCAGGAATAAGAGTAAGGATACAAAATGAGTAAGTTGTACGTGGGATCTGAAGTAGGCCATTTACGAAGAGTACTGTTAAATCGACCAGAACGCGCCTTAACCCATCTCACCCCTTCGAACTGTCATGAACTGCTGTTTGATGACGTTCTCGCGGTCGAAGATGCGGGAAAAGAGCACGATGCTTTTGCTGATACACTAAGAAAGCAGGATGTAGAAGTATTGCTATTGCATGATCTTTTAGTCGATACATTAGCGGTGGCAGAAGCAAAAACCTGGCTACTTGATACTCAGATATCTGATTTTCGCTACGGGCCGATCTTTGCTCGCGATCTTCGCCGTTATCTAGCCGAGATGGACAACGAGCACCTTGCCACTATTTTACTTGGTGGGCTAGCCTATTCGGAACTACCGATACCTTCATCATCGATGCTACCAAAGATGCATAGACCATTGGATTTTGTGATTGAGCCTCTACCCAACCACCTATTCACTCGTGATACATCATGCTGGGTATACGGTGGCGTATCACTCAACCCAATGATGAAACCGGCTCGTCAACGTGAAACTAACCATCTGCGTGCAATTTATCGCTGGCACCCAGTCTTTGCTGGTCAAGATTTCATTAAATATTTTGGCGATGAAGATCTGCATTACGATAATGCCAATATTGAGGGTGGTGACGTACTGGTGATTGGTAAAGGTGCGGTTCTGATTGGTATTTCAGAACGAACCACACCACAAGGTGTAGAAAATTTAGCGGCGAACCTATTCAAACATGGTCAAGCCAAAGAGGTAATTGCGGTGAATTTACCCAAACATCGCTCTTGCATGCACCTAGATACCGTCATGACACATATGGATATTGATACGTTCTCTGTCTATCCGGAAATTATGCGTAAAGACTTAGATACCTGGCGTTTAACACCAAAAAACGATGCTGATATACAGGTAGAAAATGTTCCCAGTTATATTCACGCCATTGAATCGGCCCTCGAGGTTGATTACCTTAAAATCATCACCACTGGTGGTGACAGCTATGAAGCAGAGCGTGAACAGTGGAATGACGCTAACAACGTACTGACAGTAAAGCCAGGCGTGGTTATCGGTTACGAACGCAATGTGTATACCAACGAAAAATACGATAAAGCAGGTATTGAAGTACTTACTATTCCAGGAAATGAGCTTGGGCGCGGTCGCGGTGGAGCACGCTGCATGAGTTGCCCAATTGAACGCGATGGTATTTAACCGTTTCTAACTTGGTAAGTATTGCCTCATAAAAAAGCGGCGAATCATATCGCCGCTTTTTGTAAATTCAACCACCCCAAAAGTGCTTATTCCGTGCCGCCAACCGTCAAGGAATCAAGTTTAAGTGTGGGCTGACCGACCCCCACAGGTACACTTTGTCCTGCTTTACCACACACGCCAACGCCACGGTCAATGCTTAGATCATTGCCGACCATCGACACCTGCTGCATAGCTTCAATCCCTGAACCAATCAAGGTTGCACCTTTAATTGGGTGAGTGATCTTACCATTTTCAATCATGTAAGCTTCTGAAGCTGAGAAAACAAACTTACCAGATGTAATATCGACCTGACCACCGCCAAAGTTAGGCGCATACACCCCTTTTTTAACGGTAGAAATGATCTCTTCTGGTGTGTGTTCACCTGGCAACATGTAAGTATTGGTCATACGCGGCATAGGCAAATGTGCGTAAGATTCACGACGACCGTTACCGGTCGGGTTCACGCCCATCAAGCGCGCATTAAGCTTATCTTGCATGTAACCTTTCAATACGCCCTTTTCAATCAAGGTATTGTATTGGCCGTTCACCCCTTCATCATCAACATTGAGTGAACCACGCAAATCTTTCAAAGTGCCATCATCAACAATAGTACAAAGATCTGACGTCACTTTTTGGCCGATCTTACCGGAAAATACCGATGAGCCTTTACGGTTGAAATCACCTTCCAGACCATGTCCGACCGCTTCGTGAAGCAGTACACCCGGCCAGCCAGAACCCAAGACCACTGGCATAGTGCCCGCGGGAGCGGCTACCGCTTCTAAATTCACTAACGCTTGGCGAATCGCTTCATCTGCAAATTGGAAAGCAATTTTGCTTCCGTCTTGTTCAGTCAAGAAAAAGTCGTAGCCAAAGCGTCCACCACCACCAGCACTACCGCGCTCACGGCGGTCACCTTTTTGAGCCAATACGCTGATAGACAAACGAACCAATGGGCGTATATCCCCAGCATAAGTGCCATCAGTGGCAGCGACTAACATTTGTTCGTGCACACCACTTAAGCTAACCGACACCTCCTGAACCATTGGCTCTTTAGTTCGGATGTAAGCATCGAGCTCTTTGAGAAGATCTGTTTTTTGCTGCTTTTGCCAGCTTTCTAATGGATTATCCGCAGAGTAAAAGGCTTGGTTATCGGTTCGCTTAAATGCTTGAACACGGCCATTTTTACCTTGCTGAGCAATACCACGCGCCGCCATAGCACTTTGTTTCAACCCTTCAAGTTGAATTTGGTCTGAATAGGCAAACCCCGTTTTCTCTCCGGTAACAGCGCGTACGCCAACACCGCAGTCGATATTAAATGAACCATCTTTGATAATGCTGTCTTCAAGTACCAATGACTCATGCCAGCTAGATTGAAAATAGATATCGGCATAATCAATTTGGCGAGTGGCAATGCTCGCTAGCGTGTCAGCAATATCTTGCTCAGTTAAGCCAGCGGGTTTTAATAGTGCATCTTCAATGCGGTTAATACTCATAGTTTGCTCTTATCATCTATAAATTGATTCGTGAATCGTGTGTGTGTGGCAATGGGCATACGTTGGCGAATCTGCTCAACGATGCTTAAATCAATATCAACCACCAAGTTATCAGCTTGGTTGGCTAAGCTTGCGACAACTTCACCCCAAGGATTGATAACCATAGAATGCCCCCAAGTTTCACGCCCACATGGATGAACGCCCGTTTGCCCGACGGCAACGACCCAACACTGATTTTCTATCGCTCGCGCTCGCAGCAGAATTTCCCAATGTGCTTGTCCAGTCACAGCGGTAAAAGCCGCGGGAACTATTAAAATCTGCGCACCTTGTTTTCGAAGCTGAGAATACAAATGAGGAAAGCGAACATCATAACAGATGGATAGACCTATTTGACCAAATGGTGTCGAAACAACATTCAGCTTTGTGCCGGGGGTAAAAGTTTCAGACTCTCGATAGCGTTGATGGCCATCGGTAACATCAACATCAAACATATGTAGCTTATCGTAATGTGCGCAAAGTGTGCCTTGCGCATCAAACAGCAACGATGTTGTCGTCACAGCAGTACCTTGCTTAATCGGCATACTACCAACCAACAACCAGACCCGATACTGACGCGCAATCGATGCTAACTTAGCTTGAATATCACCTTGCCCTAGTGGCTCTGCATATTGGTGATAATCTTGCCGAGTACCAAATACAATTGAGTTTTCTGGTGTGACAACCCATTGAGCGCCTTGAGCAGCCAACTGACTAACTTGTTGCTCGATATCAGCAAGATTCAAATCCGGCCAAGGACCGGAAGTCATTTGAATAAGTCCTACGCTATCCATGCTTGTGTCCTTATTTTTCTGCGATATTTCTCAGTTTTTCGGGCAGTTTGAATTCACCTTTGCTACGTGACAGTTCTTTAACGACAGGAGCGTTAATGGGCCCTTTAACCTCATAGTTCACTTGGCTAAACACTTCCACTACGGGCGCAATGACCGTGGTAATTGCCAATACATACAACGCGGTTTGTGGCGTTACCGCAAATGCTGTCAGTACTGGAATGCCAGAGGTAATATCAGGCACAAAGTTAACTTCAGCATCGACAATCCGTGTATTAAGGTTGGCTAACCCTTTAATTTTCATGTCACCCGCGACCGCATCCATCTCGATATCATTGGTTACAAATACTCCTTGAGAAATTTCACCGCTACCGGTAATCGAGTTAAATGCCATACCTTTATCAAACACGTCGCTAAAATCGAGCTGCATCTTACGGATGATCGAGTCTAAACTAAACAAACCAAGTAACCGCGCCGCGCCGCTTACATCTGAAATGATACCTTTTCCTAATTTAGTTCTGAGTTGTCCTTGTAGCGTATTGATCTTCATTGACCATGGTGCGCCATCCCAATTACTTTCAGAGGACAATTCAAAAGGTGCTCTCTGAATGCCGGAACTAATACCAAAACGTTCCATTACATCACTGTTATTGTCACCTTTCATATTGAGGTTAAAAACAGTGTGACTGGTTTGTTCGCTGAGCGTCCAAGTACCATTTATATTGACTTGGTTAGTACCACTATTGATGTCAATGCTCTTCCATTCGAGCGTGTCACCATGGCGTTGGAAGTCCATATTTAACTGACCAATTTTATACCCTTGCAACCAAAAATCATCGATAGCTAAGGTTAAGTTTGGCATCAACTGATGAAACTGGCGGTCAAAATCAGAAATAAGAGGCTCGGCTTGACGATCTGAATCCACTAGTAAGTTTTTATTATTATCGTCATACAAAGTATCTAAAGATGGAATGTAAACATGCAGACGTTCTAATGAGACAGACAAATCATAAGGCTCAATATAACTGGCTTGTCCTTTGACTTCTTGACTGTCAAGTTGTAGCAACCACCCTAGGTTTTTACGTCTTGCACTAAAATCAACATCGTGCCATTCAAGCCCAGCTAACATCAATTCCTTGACGTTAACATTAATCTTTTCTGGTTGGGGGATAGTAGGCGTGTTCATTTTATCAAGCACTGCTTCAGCTTTTGACTGAGGCTCACTGCCCACACTTAACCACTGATCAAAATCAAATTGATCACTACGTATCTGAGCATGATGCCCCACAACAGGGCTAATTCTGAAATTTCCATTTCCAACCACTAGGTTGGTGGCGGTAAGCACTGGTGTATTAGGCGTTATGTCTATTTCCGCTTGGTATTTAACTTGTGGCAATTGTAAGCGAGCCGTAATCGACTCTTGATTTCCAGAGGCTTGCAAACGCGCTTTACCCGCCACATTAGATGCTTTTTTCAATGGATATGGATAATCACTTTCGATCATCTTCATATCTGCTGTGCTATCAATTTGGTAAGTAAAACCAATATCATTGAGCTGGAGATCAACGCCCATTTGCCATGGTGCATGACCACCTAAACGACTCACCCAACGTTCACCAACAAACGGGGTCAAGGGTTTTATGTCCCAATCACCTAGCGCATCAATCTTCACTGAGTAGCCTTGAGGGACATTTTCACCCTTAAAATCGACAGAAATTGGCTGAGTCAGCAGTTCAGCGGAAAGACCGGCCGCCGTTACGACATCATTATCAAATTCAATTCGTCCTGATACCCCGTCCAGTGTCATTGGTGGTGCATTAATTTGGACATGGTTACTGTTTAAGTCAGCCCAACCCCACGCTCTGGCTTCTCTATCGTGATCAAAAGGGATATTGAGCTGAAATTGTGATTGAACTTCCCCACTCACTTGAATAGCAGTTAATGCCGCACCAACCGAATCAACCAACGGTGTGGAAGTCATGTAATCACGAACTGCGTTGCCTTGCGCTATCGCCGTGGCTTCAATTTCTATATGACCACCCGGTGCAAGCTTGGGAATACGACCTGTAATTCTTTTGGCTGCTACATCCATTAACGTTGCAGAATGTGAATCTAAATACATCACATCATTTTCAAATAACAGATCAAGCTGCAAATCGGTGATCGGTGGCCATGCGGTATCAAAACTAAACTTAGCTTGCTTTAATCCAACCCACGCCTGGAACATGCCGTTATTTTTATCGTAAGGGAAATCTGCCAGTTCACCGTACCACAGTAGTTTAGAAGTAGTGACTTTACCGGCTTGAATAGCCGTTGAAAGATAATCGGTTAAACTACGACCCATCGCAAGCGTTGGTAAATAACGCCACGTTTCACCAGCGTTGTATAAATCCGCTTCCGCATAGAAGGAAAGCAAAGGGCTTTTTTGCTCAGGGAAATCGAGGCGAAATGCACCAAGCACTTGTAGATCGGGCGTTGCTGCAGTGACTTTATCGGCCCATAATGACCAACCGTCAACCTGTTGTTGCCAGACAATATCAACTTCAGCTTGGCGGATATTTAATGGCGCTTGGAAGACTTCGCCATACGGTAACACATCGTCAATTAAAGTGACCTTGGCTCTGGCTTGTTCTGTATTACCAGAAATCGCAGCTTGCAGGTGATGAACTTCAGGCAATAACTTCCATTGCGCCATTGAACCGTCATTCAATTTGGCAGAATATTTCAGTGAATTTAGCGTTTCGCCTTTACTCAACCGGATATCTTCCAGTGTGCCGCCCAAGTTTAACTGTTGCAAAAGCTGGTTGGTTTTCGATGAATCAGGTGCAAGTTTGACCAACGGAAGCAGTGTTTTAATGTCCAATTGAGAAAGGTTTAAGCGCCATTGGCTAGGATGCCAATCAAAAGCGACATCAAGATCTGGCCATGCATCATCATCCGTACGAAGTTTCAGTGAGTAAGCATTTACTTGCCAACCGTTATCCACTGGAGAAAGCTTAACCGTTCCTGATTCTAATAGCAGATCATATTGACGTTCATCATGCCACACCAGTTCTGACGGTTTTAGCTCAACATAACCATCGACTGGCTGGTTATGTTGAGCCGTTAGCCAACCATCAAAGCTAATGTTGCCTTTTTCAATCCCAGTTTCATCTTTCAAGTAACGTGTTAACCAAGGCCCGATTTTAATATTGTCAGCACTGACATAGAAATTGCCGGAAATATCAAGCAATGAACCATGGTCTTCGAAGTTAGCACTCACCAACAAAGAGTTGATACTGGTATCAGCAATACTGACCACACCTTCCGCTTTATGCTCAGCGCCAATATTTTGCCAACGCAGACGCTCTATATCCAACTGACGAATATCGCCCGCTACCGACTGATAAAAGACAGTGGAGTCGAGCAACGCAAAATCATCCAGTTGCCGTAGCAGTAAGTTATCTAAACGATGAATGACACTGCTCTGAGTGTTATTTTGAGGATTATCATCTTTATTAAGTTCTAACCAATTTACTGAACGAATATCGAGTTTGAGTTGATGTACGCTTAGGTCAGCAATGACAGGCTGTAACTGTAACAGAGATTGAATAAGGTCAAACTCAACATCAATTTGCTGGGCGGAAAAATAAATTTTCGAACCATCGGGTAAATTAGCTTGTAGCCCTTTTAAGGCAATAGAAGGGTGCGTATTACGCCAGAATCCCTTTACCTCACTGAGCTCAAATTCAAAGCCTGAGTTTTGGTTGATCCAATGCTGAATCTCGCCCTGAAAACGATTCATTTGTGGCAGTGCAACACGCAAGGTGGTCACAGCAATGGCTAAGACCACCATGGCACTGACTAGTAGCCATAACACGATGCGCCAAAGGCGCGTAAAAGGTGATATCACAAAGGTCCTACTACATCATTACAACGTCAAATTGCTCTTGAACATACAGTGGCTCAGCCTGAATACGCACTTCTTTACCAATAAAGACTTCCAGTTCAGCCAGAGCATGAGACTCATCTCCTTGCAAACTTTCTGCCACAGCTGGCGATGCATACACCACAAATTTATCCGAATCATAGGCGCGATTGACGCGTGTAATTTCACGTAATATTTCAAAACAAACAGTCTCAACCGTCTTCACACTGCCACGACCCTCACAGGTTGGACAAGAAGAACAGAGCACATGTTCAATACTTTCGCGTGTGCGTTTACGCGTCATCTCTACCAATCCGAGTTGCGTAAAGCCGTTGATGTTGGTTTTTACACGATCTTTAGATAACGCAGCATCTAATGAAGCGAGTACCCGCTTACGATGCTCTTCCGACATCATATCGATAAAATCAATAATGATGATGCCACCAAGATTACGTAACCTAAGCTGACGAGCGATCGCCTGGGTTGCTTCAATGTTGGTGTTAAAGATGGTTTCTTCAAGGTTACGACGACCGACAAATGCTCCGGTATTAATATCAACCGTGGTCATTGCTTCGGTTTGATCAATGATCAGATAGCCACCAGATTTAAGCTCAACCTTTCTCTCTAGAGAGCGTTGAATTTCATTTTCGGTGTCATACATGTCGAAAATTGGTTTATCCCCTTCATATAGTTCAAGCTTTTCGGTAAGCTCTGGCACGTATTCAGAGGTGAATTCTTTGAGGTTTTCAAATTCAAGACGTGAGTCAATGAGGATCTTAGTCAGTTCTGTGCCGACAAAATCTCGTAAAATACGTTGAGATAGACCTAATTCACCGTACAAAGTAGTGCGTGTTTTGTACTTTACACGTCGTTCTAACACTTTCGACCATAAGCGTTTAAGAAAGGCAGCATCTTGCGACAGCTCTTTTTCATCCGCCCCTTCCGCAGCCGTGCGAATGATAAAGCCACCATGTTCATCACAGTAATGTGAAACTACTTTTTTTAGCCGCTCACGCTCACATTCACTTTCAATACGTTGTGAAACACCCACATGACTCGCTCCGGGCATAAACACTAAATAGCGAGAAGGAATGGTAATATCGGTTGTCAAACGAGCGCCCTTGGTACCTAGAGGGTCTTTCACCACTTGTACTACAATATCTTGCCCTTGACGAACCAGCTCTGAAATATCACGTACTTGAAACTGCTGTTTCTCGTTTTCAGCAACACATTCGGTATGAGGAACGATGTCGGATGCGTGCAAGAAAGCGGCTTTATCTAAGCCAATATCAACAAAAGCCGCTTGCATGCCAGGTAAAACCCGGCTGACTTTACCTTTGTAAATATTACCGACAATACCGCGCTTTGCTTCACGTTCAATATGGATCTCTTGAAGAACTCCACCTTCAATCATCGCCACACGAGTTTCACTCGGGGTGACATTTAGTATCAACTCTGCACTCATGAGCACACCTCAATGTTAAATTATAAGAATTCGTGCAAGAGCTGGTCAGTTTCAAATAGCGGTAACCCTACAACGGCGTAATAACTGCCTTCGATCCTCGTTACAAATCGTCCACCCAATCCTTGAATGCCATAACTGCCAGCTTTATCGCATGGTTCTCCTGACTGCCAATATTGTTCTATTTCATTGTCTGACAGAGGTTTAAACCAAACATCCGTGGTCACAACCACGGATTTATAGTGATCATTTGTTGCTACGGTTACAGCAGTCATCACTTGATGCTTTGTCCCCGATAAATGGCGTAACATTTGTTGAGCATGGTTAAAATCAATAGGTTTTTCCAGTACGGAATCACCTTGCACAACGATGGTATCTGAACCGATAACAATCGCATCTGAGGAAATCAGTTTAAGTCCAGCAAACGCTTTATCACGAGAGAGCCGCTCAACGTAAGCTCTCGGGCTTTCATTCGCTTGTCGCGTTTCTTCCACATTCGGTACGTTAATATCAAATTGATAACCCAATTGGGCGAGCAATTCTCGGCGTCTTGGCGAGCCAGAGGCTAAAACAATTTTTTTACTCATCACTTCACATGCCAATGGCGACGAACTCGACGCAGTAGTAAAAACATCCATGGCCATAAAATGCAGTTAATCAACCCACTCCATAGTGAAAGAGGATTGAAAGTCACATCTTGAATCAAATATTCACCACAGAAAATCAATACATCTAGCAACATCGAAAGCAAACCAATCACTACCGCTTGTTGCCACAACGCCATATTGCGTAATACTAAAAAGTTGATCGCAACCAAATAGATCACGATCGCCATCATCATACCGCGAATACCGAGTGTAGAACCGAGCAATAAATCCCAAAGTAAACCAAGGATTAATGCGGTGCCGACGTTGATGCGATACGGCAAAGCCAGCACCCAATAACACGCAACCAGCAATAACCATGATGGGCGCATCAGATCTAATTCACCAGGCCATGGAATAGTTTGCAAAATCAGAGCGAAAAGAAACGAAACACCAATAACCAATTTACCGCGAAATACTCTATTGGCCATGTTCTACGTCCTCTGACATTTGCTCTGGTGTTGCTTGTAATACTTTATGTTGGCGGTCTTCATTAGGCCAAATAAGTAACAAGTACCGCAGCCGATCAAAATCGACAACAGGGTCAGCAATGATGGAAGCAAACTCGCGCTGCGTGTCTTTATCAACAACAGAAACGTGCGCCACTGGGTATCCTTCTGGATAAACGCCACCCAGACCTGATGTTACTAATAAATCACCCACTTCAACATCAGTGCTAGTTGGTATGTGCTCTAACTGAATTCGGTCAATCTGACCATTACCAGAAGCAATGACCCGTATGTCGTTGCGGATAATCTGCACCGGAATTGCGCTATTGGAATCGGTAAGCAGCAACACTCGGCTATTATGTGCCGCAACAAACGTAACTTGCCCAACAATGCCTTTATCGTTGATAACCGGTTGTCCTTCATAAACACCATCAATACGTCCCTTATCGATCACAACTTGATGTCGATAAGGTGAGGTATCCACCGCCATGACTTCGGTAACGACCTTCTTTTCATCACGAACAAAAGAAGAACCAAGTAGTTTGCGCAAGCGCTGATTTTCTTCACGGTATTGGTCAAATAAAATCAAATCACTTTTCAGCCCCAAAGCTTCTCGTTTCAGTCTTTGATTGGATTCTAAAAGATGTTGATGTGTCGTAAAACGCTCGTAAACGCCATCAAACATACTGCGTGGTAAGTCGGCAGCATATTGAATGGGGGCAACTAAACTATTTAAAAAAAACCGAACGTTAGAAAATGCGCCTAAACGACTATCAGCCAGCATTAAACTGGCTGATATTATGACAGCAAAAAAGAGACGTAGCTGAAGAGATGGTCCTCGACCAAATATTGGCTTCATTCTATAAAAATCCTAGATTTCATGATGAGAGCACAATGGCTCTCAAAGCCATTATTCTTCGCTAAATAGGTCGCCACCGTGCATGTCGATCATTTCTAACGCTTTACCACCACCAAGGGCGACACAAGTTAGAGGATCATCAGCGACAACCACTGGAATACCTGTCTCTTCCATCAATAGACGATCGATATCTTTCAGTAGTGCACCACCACCAGTCAGCACCATACCATTTTCTGAAATATCAGAAGCTAGCTCTGGTGGACACTGCTCAAGTGCAACCATGACTGCAGAAACAATACCGCTCAGAGGCTCTTGAAGTGCTTCTAAGATCTCATTGGAATTCAACGTAAAGCTACGCGGCACACCTTCAGCAAGGTTACGACCACGCACTTCAATTTCCATTACTTCATCACCTGGGTAAGCGGAACCGATCTCATGCTTAATTTTTTCTGCTGTTGCTTCACCAATTAAACTACCGTAGTTACGACGTACATAGTTGATGATAGCTTCGTCAAAACGGTCACCACCGATCCGTACAGAAGAAGAGTAAACCACACCATTTAGTGAGATAACTGCAACTTCGGTCGTACCACCACCGATATCGACCACCATTGAACCGGTTGGCTCTGATACGCGTAGACCAGCACCGATTGCCGCCGCCATTGGCTCATCAATCAAATAAACTTCACGAGCACCAGCACCGAGTGCAGACTCACGAATAGCACGGCGCTCAACTTGAGTTGAACCACAAGGTACACACACAAGAACACGAGGGCTTGGTTTAAGGACACTGTTGTCATGCACTTGTTTGATAAAGTGCTGCAGCATTTTTTCAGTCACATAGAAGTCAGCAATAACGCCGTCTTTCATGGGACGAATAGCAGAAATATTGCCCGGTGTACGACCTAGCATTTGCTTCGCCGCATGACCGACAGCAGCAACGCTTTTACCGCCACGACCTTTGTCTTGACGAATAGCAACAACGGAAGGTTCGTCGAGGACAATACCTTGTCCTTTAACGTAAATAAGAGTATTGGCGGTACCTAAATCGATCGATAGGTCGTTAGAAAACATGCCACGCAGTTTTTTGAACATATTCTTCGCTCGTCCTGCAAGAATTAGAAGATAAAAAATTGCACTAAATGTACCAATGCCTCGCCATCACAGCAAGGCATTGCTACATAAACATGAACCGAAACCCGTAATTTCTAACAGATCCCTAACTTAGGTAGGAAAAAACGCTCTAAATTGAACTCATTCTTCGATTAATTTCTTTCGCGCCACCAGATAACGCGATCACTACCTCGGTATAAACCAAATTGAACTCGTCCCGAAACGTCGTTTTCAAAACTGCCATCTTGATTTTCATCGATGCGTAACCAGGGTAAACCATTGGCATCAAGATCGAGTAAGGTATCAATAAATCCTTGCTCCCCCGCACCTGGAGCAGAAAATTTAATCGTTGTCACACCAGATGATAATGTACGATTCGTTAAGGTCGCCTCCACAGCCGGTGGCCCACCCGAGCCTAAAGTCAGATCCGTCGCTGTTAAAGTGAAGTTCGCAATGTCTGGCAACTGAGTACAACTATCGAAACTGTTAATGACAAAACCATTTGTCGAATAATATTCACTCACCACCTGCTGCAATAACGGTGCGGTTTCTGGGCCGTAAGTGTCGTGGATCACCAGTTTTCCCCAACGCAGTTTCATTTCGTTATCAATATCGGCAATCGTATAGTCTATACAAGGGCTGCTTGCCGTCGCCCTATAACAAACACCATCGAGATCAGTAAGATCGGACGCAGCGAGAGTAAGCTCTAGTTTGCTATTAAAAGGGACAATCGCCTGTGGTGGTTTTTGATAAATTAACTCTTCGCCTAAAAGCTCAATACGAGAATCCCCCGCGTTAATTCGGTTTACGCTAGTCGCATCTTTATCAAAGCTGATTGATAAATCATGCACGGTATCCTCATAGACACGATTATCCCACTGTTGGTTATAACGCCACCAAGTACTGTCAAAATAATTGACCGTTTTACTGCCTAACGCGGATCTTGGGTTTAAGTAGACACCAGGATTTTCTTGATACCCAAAAGGTTGTCCTAAATAGCTAAAGGATTCCGTGCTTGAAGAAGTAAGCTTACATTCAGCCTTTAGGCTTGCCACAACCGAGGTTGGAGAAAAGTAAGCGGGAATAAAACGCCCAACGGGCCCCGTTGATACCATAGTAATTGGTAAATTTTCCGCTAATAAATCAACGCCAAGGTAAGAAGTCGGCGACAGCAAAGAAAAATCAAATGCTCCAACTTCACTCACTTTTTGTAGCACAGTGGTTGAACTGCCCAATTGATGATTGTATTCCACTTCACCAAGATTACCCGGCACGCCAGTTGCCGGCTCTATTAGTGTATGCGAGAGCTCAATATTTGTTTGCTGATAATTTGTCACACCAAGATTATTGGTGAAATCATTATCTTCAACGGGTTCAGCCGCTACCGCCTTGACGTGCAGATTGAAGTTTTCATCAGCCCTAGCAAAAATATTACAGCTCATATCGGCACTTGGACACGCTCCATCATCACCATAATAATTAGTTGCACTGAGCACTAAAGCACGAGGGACACGAACAAAACTATCTTGTCCTGTGAGCGTTAAATCCTGCTCTTCTCCACTACCATCAAAACGTGCATTTAAAGCGAGGCTACCTGCGTCACGATAAGAGACACTAATGCTCGCCTCGCCATTTTGGTTGAAATTGAGAGTGACCGGAACCGAAGAATTTGATGATTGCCCTACAGCAACATTATTCACTCCAACGGTGTTAGCTGTGAAACCTTGCCCTGCACTTGGACTCAAGTAATCACTCCAAAAAGAAACGGATTTCGGTACATTCTGGAAGCTAGGCAAACACTGTTGCGAAACATTGTCTTTACGTACCGCTTTAATGGTTCCTGCTACCGTTTGATTGGCATAAGAATTCGGCACATCCAAAATAAAACCACTGTCAGCAAAAGTGATGGTGCAATTGTTAGTCGAAAATGGACCAGCATCACCATTATGGCTACATAACGTATCATTGAAGGCGATCGCTGTAGGAATAGATCCAGATACACCAACAGTGACATTACCTGCACTGTTACGCCTTAATTGAGCATTGCCGACACCATTGCTAAACGATAATGTTGAGCCATCCACCCAACCACCACTGGCGCTTGGCAAGGAATTCGGTATTAGATAAGCCGTCACGGGATCAGTGAATAAATTATTACAGCTGTCGTCGGCACACGCTTTTATAGAAACATCAGAAGCGGCACAAGTTAACCCTTGCGCAGGCAAAGAGATACGGAAGTGATTAATCTGCTCTCCAACTGGTCGTGAATCGAGCGCACATACTTCAAAATTATCAATTTCATGATAATTAGTTGAGCCTCCCGTTGACCCTGTAATGGAAAGTAACAGATCATCAGGAACATTACTTTGCCCAGCAAAGCTTAAGACGTTAATAGGTCCAATTAATGTTTCCCAATTATTTGATCCCACTTTGCGTTTGATGGTGACATTAGATACACCCGATTGCGTCGAATCGATCGAGATTTGATAACGATGTAAAGGGTTACCATTATTGCTATCGATTTTAGGATTTAAGCAGTCGCCATTACTGTTTTGTGAACCATTATTACAAGTACCGGCTAAATAACCGTAACCACTATAACCACTACCGGAGCCTCTCAGTGCAACGGCTTGTCTTCGACGCCCCGGCCCATCAGGGCCGCCCTCGATGGAATAGTTACCAAATTCATCAATACCAATCCCCAGCCAGCCACCCGCAAACCCCGGCTTCTGCTCATAAGTTTTATAGCCATAACCTAACGGGCCACCAAATGCTCCCACTTGTGGAGTTATACTCGCATCAGAAAAGACGATGGCTACGCCATCAGCTCCCGAACCTCCGTAAGCAAAATAATCAAACTCAACATCAATTTTGTTATTCGCTGCTGGAAATATACGTTGGAAGGTTGAAGCGGTGGCTTGATTCCTCACCGCCTGAGTCAAACGTAAACGCTGGTTAACGATTGAGGGGGTAAATGCACCGCTACTACTAAAAACGCGCCACTGCTCATCCAAAGGTTTGCTTTGAAAATCATCGGTAAAACAACTTGGCGTGAGACCTCCACATAGGTGACGCTGGTTATAAAGGTCCCAAACTTGCTGGTCTGTTAATGAACGATTAAAGATCAAAACCTCATCAATATATCCATCAAACGCACGCCCAGAAAAATTTTGATCTTGCCCTATTTGCAAAGGGAGATTATTGGTTTGCAGTTGTTTGTTTTGATTCGATGTTCGAGACCCCGCCAACACACCATTAATAAAAATACTTGCACTGCTATTTTTAAAATTATAGCGAATAGTAACGTGGCTCCATTGGCCATTAGGAATGCGTGATGTACTGGCTAAAGAACGGGTTGAACCATTTTTTTCTTGCCACCACCAATAGACATAACCTGCTGAGTTTATATGAAATTCATAGTTGTTATCTTTAGATAAGATGCTGTATAAGCCGCCATTAGGGCGACTCTTCGGATACACCCATGCTGAAATCGTTAACTCTTTATCCAGATCCAATTTGTTATCGTATGGCACCTCTACATACTGATTGCGTGCATGTGTAAACTCACCATAACCACATGTCCCTGAGTTATTAATCTCAGGTAAGGCAGGCGAATTCTGTGCAGTGCTCGCTCCATTAATCGCTCGGCCATGAAGATTATTTCCCGAGCTATCAGCAACAGTGCCTTGAAGATTATCCCAACTGTCCTCATCCATTTTTAACCACATGACAGGATTCGATGGCAGGGTATTACTGCCCTCGATGACTGCATCATCAGTCATTATCAATTTACGGCTATTGGTACGACCGACAATTCTGGCTGAATTATAGAGATTCAAAGTCTCCGATATATATAAATCACCCGTTATTTGTGTGTCACCTTCGAGCGCAGCACCGCTATATCCAATGACTTGAACGTTACTATTAATCGAGGCTTCAATAGTAGCTGCTGTATTTAATGCGATATTGCCATTAACGAAAATTCTCACATCACCATTTGCGATTATCTTGCTGCTGCCATTGAGTTGCAGCGAATTAAACCAATAATCACCAGTATGAAGTATCACTTCAGCATTGCTGCCCATCGCCAGTGAATTCACTCGATATTCCGTTCTTGAACTATCAAACTCTAAAGTGCAATTACTGTATAAAGAAATATCCTGTGTATTGGGGTCATTAATGGATAAGCGGTCCCCAGAATCACAGTAACCGATTGAGCTACCACCGTTATTATTTTTAAAATTGTCTAAATTTAACTCTGGCGTTGGAGAGCCTGACACATTACAAAGCACACCATTACCAGCACTATCATCACAACTGCTGTCCGGTCTCTCATTGCTTGTGTTTATAGTACAAAATGGTAAATCAACGCCATATGTACCTTTGATCTGTGAACGACCATATTGAGTCAATTGTGAACCGGAAATATTACTGCAACTGCCACTTACGGCATGCCCTTGTGCGCTATTCGGGAAATAGACAGACTCATCAATCGGTGCCAGTGCTTTAGCTAAACTGGCAAAGCACAACATTAAAATACAAAATGTAAACTGACCCAATTGCCTAGCTATCATCACGAATTCCAGCCTCAATAATTCTTTGGTAGATATTATCTCCTGCTTTACAGGTTCCGATACTCTCTAATTGATAGACCTGATATCCACTATCATCCAACACACCAATTGAACGACAAGATACCTTTGCCTCACACCGCTCAAGCCCTTCACCTTTAAAAGTATAGTTACTATCAGTACCAAGCTGGCAGCTTCCTTGTGCCTGTGGGCTATAAAAACGGCTAATATCAATTTGCATCGCAGAGCGGGCGGTCATTTCGGCTCTTGTGCCTAAGACCATTGATACCAATTGTTGGCTATTGCGTTGTTGATTTCGGTTGGCAACCGCAGCAACAAAGCCCACCACCACAATGATAAAAATAACTAACACCAAACCGCTGCCTTGTTGCCTATGGCGTGTTGTAGATAAGCGCATCATGGTCAAACTTGATCTCCTCACCACGGTCAGAAAACGTTAATTCAATTTTAATTAACCCATTTCGTTGCAACTCAGGCTGTGTAACTTGAAAACTGGCTTGGCTAATATTTTCAGCTACCAGCACCCCACTACCAAGCTGACTCGGTGTTAGTGCAGTGCGATTTAAAGGGTAGTTAGCGTAACGATAAATACGCTGATTTTGATAACAAAAGGCGACCGGGGCACGATAAAAATAGAGTCGCTTAGCCGGAGATTGAATTGAAAAACCGGTCGCTTGAGTCAGCGAGACATCAACCATAGTGGCACGGTTCACATCGGTAAACTCAACATCAGCATCCACTTCTGCCACCTGCCCATTTACCGAAGGGGCTTGACGTAATAATGCCGCATTGGTTGGATAAACGACGAGTCGCTCTCCTTTCGAGACGCTTTTATTTATAGGCAGAATACGAATCGCACTTGATGCCGCTTGAGGGGAAGGAAGGGTATTGTAAATCGCGCTATTGGTGATAGGTAAAAACTCAATACAGTCATTTTCCACCAGAACACTGTTGGGTACCGCTTCTCTTAATTCTCGGCTTAAACGTTCAGTAATAAAACGCCCTTGTTGGATAAGCGCTTCGCGCGCGGTGGTATCGACATAAATGCCCATCCCTTGACTAATTACTGAACCTAAAAACAGCCCAACAACAGATAAAAGAATGATGGAAATCACCATTTCAATCAGGGTAAAACCACGCATTAAAAGTTTCCCCTCGTGGCAGCGAAAGGATAGCGGTTACCACTAGGGTCGATGATCACTACTGCTATTCGTTTATAGTCGGTTATCGTGCCTGCATCTTGCCCAGTCATAACACCACTACTGTTTTGTTCATAAAACACTTTAATCTCAACGTTATAACGTTGGTAATCAGCACTAATATCAGCGCCTAATACATCTTTAACTGAACCAGTTAAGCCATGAAAATCATCAACATCGTTATAAAGCGTATTCGCATTTTCACCAGCGTCAGGCCCAAGCGCACTCGGCAAGGTGCAAGTTTCTCGCCCTGTGGTAGTCACCAATACACACTCCGGCACCCCACCATTGGGGCCAGAGTTTTCGTCAAAAGCGCGGCCCATTACCTCATCTAATACGGCGCGACCAAGCTCAGCCGCTTTCACCGCCAATACCTGTTCAGCACTCTGCTGAGAACGCGGATAAAGCGCAGCGGTGATGCCGGTCATAGCAATCGCAATCAAGGTGATCACAATGATCATCTCGATTAAGGTAAAGCCTGTTTTTCGCTTAGCAGCCATAAATAAACCCTTCACTATTGATGCACACTTGGCGAGACTCTCCAGACTGGGGGTTGCTTACTGTCACTGTACATTGAGCGGCAAGGCATTGAGCGGCGCGCCCTAAGCTATCAAAATCAAAATAGTGGCTACCGTCGTTGTTGGTCAATGTCAGGGTAATATCGTTTGCTGCCGCATCAACAAAACTGCTGTCTGTCGACGGATTGGGTAGTGAGGTGGTGCAAGCACCAGCAGAAACGGAAGGAGACACTTGTTGCGCTTGATTATTACTGACCAACCAGCGGTTACAATAGCCCGTGCGCTGCATGGCACGGTTTTGCGTTAAACGTAATGAGGCCAGAACTTCACTTTGCGTCGTAATGGTAGAAAATGTGGAAACACCACTGTAGCGGCTCGCCGCATAAACAGAGACAATGCTAAGTAGTAGAATAACGACAATCAGTTCGATCAAGGTAAAAGCCGACTGCTTCACTAAACGTTGTCGCATCACAATGCCTCAAACAAAAAATAAGTGCTTAGATTATATAAGAAATAGCGGAGTTAGACCTAAATTTTGCTGGGTTTTATTGCGAGAAGAGCTGGGTCGATCAGATAGATATAATAAAGGCCAGCAATGCTGGCCTTTATTCAAAAACTTAACAACCGCCAGAACTTACTGATGTGGAATAGACTGCAGAACTAGTTGCCTCTGTATAAGTGACATAGCAATTTGTATTTGCAACAGAAGACGCATCTGTAAGCTTGCTATCTTTAAACGTAATCAGGTAAGCCGCAGGGCTTGAACCTGAGACTTGAGACGTCCAATCACTACTTAAACCAACCACCGCCTCAGCGATACCATCAGCACTAGCTGTTGGATAGCCATAAATAGTTTCAATGCCATCTTTAGTCTTGGTTGCAGAACTCTTTGTTTCTAGACCTTCAATTGCTGCTTTACCATATACAATACCAGCGGCACCATCTAAAGCACCTTTTAGGCCTTGTAGGGATGACTTACGAGCATCATTTTGCAAATTCAAGAAACGAGGTGCTGCGGTAACCGCCAAAATACCCAAAATTACAATTACCACCACTAGTTCAATAAGGGTGAAACCGCCTTGTCTTTTCATAGTTACCTTCTCTCTATGTTTAAATTAAATGCGCAGACTTACTGCAAAGTTACGGTCACACGACCTGTTTTGATTTCGTACACAAACTGGTGTGCGGTTCCGCCCTCTTGTTGTACATAAGTACAAGTGGATAAACCGGTATCGGCTTGTGCTGAGTATTTTACGTCAGAGTTAGTCGCAGCATTAGCGACTGTGTCAACTTTTGGTGGGTTTTGTAATAAATTATCCATTAAATCAATACATGCTTGGTCAGTAATAGCACTAGGGTAACTAGTATTATCGGTATTCAACGCAATTGGATAACCATCACGAAAGCCGGTTGATGCCCCACTGCTGTCTTCCGAACGAGTTAGCCAAAAGTTTACCCCATCATAATTGACGGTATTTTGTTTCTCAGCGCCCAGCGTCACCGATGTTCTCGCTTGTGCCTCCCACTGAGCACGAGCCGACAACACACCAGTAGCATAACCACCAGCGACACCTTCAATACTGGCTTTTTTGGCTTCATCAGTTACATCTAAGAAACGAGGCAACGCAGCAACGGCAAGTAAGCCGACTACCACAATGACAACCACTAATTCAACCAAAGAGAAACCGGTTTGCTTGTTATGCATGCTTCTACCCATTTATTATCAGTACGACGTATTATACGCGCATATTTTCACATAACTCTATGTTAAGTGACAATTTATCTTACTATGCCGGAAAATCGACGCTAACGGTAAACTTATCACTCAAAATTTCAATAGTTATCACTTGTTTTTGGCTGTAATGATAGCGACATTGGTATTGGTTAGTTTCAATTTTAGCATCAATCGCAACCACACGGCTTTCTAGCACTTTTTCATCAGGGTACAGTAAGTGTAGCCAATGCTGGCAATTGAGCATTGGTGATTCATCCTTAGCCTCATCGATTACCGTTGCCTCATTATTAAACAATGGCAGTACCCACCCGGCCTTGCTCATTGTTAACTGTTGACCATCCATATTCAGAATTAAAGGCTGACCTTTTAGTAACCAGTTTTGTTTATAGAGATTGGCACTTTCAACAATTCGGTTACGTGCAACCGCAAAAGCCGTTTGGTTCGCCTCCTGCTCGATTGACTTCCAAACAAATAAAAATGAAAGCAACAAAATGAGTACCAGAAAAAGCCAAATCACGAACTGGGAGCGCTCTATCGCTGTTTTCACATTAACGACCTTTAATCGCGTCTAACATGCCCCACATTGGTAAGAAAATACCGAGTGCTAGCACTAATACCATACCAGCGACAATCACCAATAAAATCGGTTCGATGCGAGCCGTTAATGTTTTAAGATCGTAATCCACTTCTCGATCATAGAAATCAGCGACTTCCAGCAACAACTCATCAATACGTCCCGTTTCTTCACCCACTGAAATCATCTGAATGACTAATGGGGTAAAGATCTGCGCATTAATTGCTGTAGCTGACACGCTTGTCCCTGCTTCAATCGCGGCTTTCATTTCCAATAGCCGAGACTCTAAAAACTTGTTATCTAATGCTTCTGCAGATAAAGCGACAGCTTGGTTAAGCGGTATACCTGCTTTCAACATTAACGCGAAGGTGCGAGAAAAACGCGCAAGCTGCGCTCTGTTGACTATGCCACCGACTATGGGCATCCGCAGGCGAAATTTATCCCATTTCTCACGACCGGCAGCGGTATTCAACCACGCTCTAAATCCAAATAAACCACCAATAATAACGCCGACCATCATTGGCCAATAGTTGACAAAAAAATCTGACATACCAATCAAAATACGCGTCGGTAGTGGCAAGTCGACACCAAAACGACTAAACATACTGGAAAATTGAGGTATCACTTTAATGTTGAGAATAAATAATGCGACCACGATAAAGCTAATCACAAACGTTGGATAACGCATTGCCGTTTTAATCCGCTTACGAGTTTCCACTTCTTGTTCGTAATAGTGAGAAAGTTGCAATAACGCCTCATCAAGTCGGCCTGTATTCTCCCCGACCTGAATCATAGAGACGAATAATGGGCTAAATACTTTAGGGTGTAATTGCATTGAGCCAGACAAACTACGCCCGTTTGTCAATTCTGCACTGACCTCTTCTAATGCTTCTTTCAACTGTTTATTAGCGCAATTTTGGATTAACCCTTTCATTGAGCGTAATAACGGCACACCAGCTTTGGTTAAGCTATAAAGTTGACGACAAAATATCACCAATACTTCGAGCGGTACTGCTGGTGTGAATACGCTTTTCCAGTCAACACTAAAGCCAGAGGCTCCCTTATCTGATGAGATAAGCGTCGGAATAACCCCCTTGTTAAATAACGCTTCAGCGGCTAGCTCTTCAGTTGGAGCTTCCACTTGCCCAGAGGCTTTACTGCCATCTAAATTTCGGCCTTGATAGCGATAAGTTGGCATTGGTTATCCTATAAATAAATCGCTTGGATGACGCCCGATGAATCACCTTCACCCAAGCTCATCACTTCATCTAAACTGACGATACCTTGCAACGCAAATTCCATCGCTGATGCCAGCAGTGGTTTATACTGCTCGGATTGACGCGCAGCAGCGGCAAAGCCAACCGCATCATTCGACCTTAAAGCATCCATCATACCGTGTTCCAGCTCGAGCATTTCAAACACACCAATTCGACCACGGTATCCGGTTAAATTACAGTTTTGACAACCGCGACCGTGGGTAAATGTCGCCTCGACTTGGTTTGGGAAACGAACCGCTAACCACTGCTTACGAGCCTCATCGACGTCATCATTGGTCTTACAATCTGGGCACACTTTACGCACCAAACGCTGTGCCACTACAGCACGTACGGCACTGGCTACTAAGTAACCTGGCGCGCCCATATCCATCATCCGTAAAGCACTGTCGACCGCATCGTTGGTGTGCAACGTACTGAGCACCAAATGACCGGTTAGTGCTGCACGCAAGCCAATTTCAACAGTTTCTTGATCACGCATCTCCCCAACGAGAATGATATCTGGGTCTTGACGCAAAAAGGTTCTGAGTACTTTTGAAAAATCGAGATCAATTTTGGTATTGATTTGTACTTGGTTAACACGCGGTAAACGATACTCGACTGGATCTTCAGCAGTAATGATTTTTTTGCCCGGAACATTGAGTTCGGACAACGCACCGTACAAGGTGGTGGTTTTACCTGAGCCGGTTGGTCCGGTGACTAAGATCATGCCATGTGGACGTTTCAGTTGGCGACGCAAGCGCTTAAGCAGATCATCGGGAATACCTGATTCTTCTAGCTTACGAACTCCAGAAGACTGATTGAGCAAGCGCATCACCACAGACTCACCATATTGCACTGGCATGGTAGACATACGAATATCGACCGATTGGCCTTTAACTCGGATATTAAAACGACCATCTTGTGGCAGGCGTTTTTCTGAAATATCCAGGTTTGCCATCAGCTTTAAACGCAGTACTAACGCAGAAGCAATGTTAGTTTCATTGAGGAGGGTTTCATGCAATACGCCATCAATACGCTGACGCAAACGCAACACATTGGCATCCGGTTCGATGTGAATATCCGATGCCCCGACTTGAATCGCATCTTCAAATAGTGAGTTAATCAGCTTAACAACCGTAACTTCATCACTATCGTCTCCACCAATATCAAAATCAAATGCATCGTTACCTTGGTGCTCAAGCTGTAACTGTTCGGCAAAGGAGGCAATTTCTTTTGTACGGCGGTAATAACGGTCAAACCCTTCAACCAGTTGTTTTTCAGGTGCGATAGCAAATTCAAAACGATATTGAGGCAGTTGAGTTAACAGTGATTCTTGGGCAAAGAGATCCGCAGGATCACTCATTGCCACGCGCAGTGTGTCGCCATTTTGACCAATAACTAGAGCACGTAGACGGCGCGCATGAACTTCAGGCAGTAGTTGCACCGCATCAATATCGACGTTCGCTCTGCTCAAATCAATTAAAGGCAGAGAAAGCTGCTGAGACAAAAAGCTCAACATTTGCTGTTCCGATAAAAAGCCAAGTTCGATCAGGGTGTCACCGAGTTTACGACCGGTGTTTTTTTGCGCGGCAAGCGCTTGTTCGACCTGCTCTTCAGTAATGATGCCTTCTTCAACCAGCAGATCGCCCAGCCGTTTACGTAACTTAATTTGCATTTGTACTCTCCTCTAAACTACCGAGCACTTTCAGGCGATCACGAATAAACAGCTGTGACTGATTAGAGAGCCCGACTTTAGTGAGTGATTGTTGATAAGAGTATTTAGCTGCGCTTAAATCCATATTTCGCTCTTGGGTAATAGCAAGCCCAAGCCACCAGCGAGCATTCTCACTGTCTAGCTTGACTAAAGATTGGTAGCTTTCCAAAGCCATCGTATCTTGTTTCACTTTTTGTGCTAACGCTGCCCGCAGCGCAAGATAGTCCACGGAAGGATTATGCGGTAAGTGCACTAATGGGGTTAATGCTGCCTCTGTTTGCTTTTCTTTAAGCAGTAATTTAGCCAAAGCAATACGTAACGCTTCACCTTCATAATTCGATTTGATACCAGCCTGCAAGATATCGAAAGCCTTGCGTGCATCACCTTTACCGTAATATAAAGCAGCCAATTTTTGGCGAGCAATGTCATTATCAGGAGTGTAACGCAATACTTCATTGTACGAATCTAAGGCTTCTTTCAGTGAATTACTGTCTACCGCTTTAGCGGCGCGCTGCATCGCTTTTTCTGCAAGTTGCTGTGGGGTTAACTCGACTTGTTCGATCATCACACTAGATGTATCGACAATCACAGAAGCCTCTGGTATTGACGCAACTTGCGCAATCTTAATCGGTGCATTTTTTTCTGGTTCAGCATGAGAAGGCACACGCTGCACTTCAACATGTGATTTAGAATCAGTGCGAGACTGTACCGAGGGCACTGAATAAACCTGACCATCATTGGTCACTATTTTTTTGGTTGGTGACGGAACCTCTTGCTCACTAAAAGCAATGGGGGTTGTCAATGTGCTGACTTGCTCGCTAACCGTCACTTGCTGCTGTGAAACAGCCCAACCACCAACCGCTAAACTGGCAGCAAAGCCGGCAACTAACCATAACCAAGCTCGGCTGCGCTTTACTTTGGCAACCTTTGCTTGTTCAAGGCTCGCCATCGTCGGGCGTTGCTGTGCAAGTTCGGATAGCGCATTATTAATAGCACTCATGACTGACTCCATCCCCAAATAAAAGGGCGTTTAAACTTAGGCTTACAGGTATCAAAAGTGTCGTGAATAGCTGTAAATAGGTGTTGATTATCAATACTCGATTGCCCCTGAGTAAATGCGAGCAACAGTGCTTTATGACAAACTTGATTAATCAAACGTGGTATTCCATGACTTGATCGCCAGATGGCTTTTTTCTGCTCAAGACTAAACAGTTCCGTTTTAGCGCCAGATTTAGTGAGACGGCTATCGACATAAGCGACAGACTCATCTAATGATAAAGGTCGCAGAGAGGCACTAAATGTTATCCGCTGACGAAATTGTCGCAAATGGTGCTGTGCTAAACGCTCATCCAACTCGGGTTGCCCTATCAAAACCAATTGCAGTAATTTGGTGTATTCAGTTTCTAAGTTACCAAATAACCTTAATATTTCTAATGCATCGTCAGGTAAGGCCTGCGCTTCATCAACGATAGCGACCACTCTTTTTCCTTGCTGCTTGAGCGAAATCAGTTGCTTCTGAATTTGGTCAACAATATCGGCTTCATTTTGTTTGCCCAGCCCTAATTCATTCGCAACCGCTTGCCGCAGTTCTCGACCATTTAAGGCGGGGTTGGGCAGGTAAATTAACTCGATATGTGGTTGCAGGTGATTGATCAACATTCGGCAAACCATGGTCTTGCCCGTCCCCACTTCACCCGTTATCTTGATCACCCCCTCACCTAACTCAATCGCAGCACTCACCGTCTGAATCGCTTCATAATGTGGGGCTAACCCCAAAAACAACGAGGTATTGGGCGTTAAGTGAAAAGGTAATTGCTCAAAGCCAAAATGCTCAAGATACATGGTGTTTATTCTTCGTCTGGGAACCACTCCTGCAGCAATTCACGTGAACGTTCGAGCTCTTTTTGCCAAGTATTGACACCAACGACGGTTGGTTTAAGCAAAATGACCAGTTCTGTTTTTTGTGTGATTTTAGATGTATTTCTAAATAAGTGCCCAAGTGCAGGAATGTCACCTAAAAATGGTACTTTAGAAACTTGATTTATATTGTTGGACTTCATCAAACCACCAATGACCACAACATCGCCATCCTGAGCTCGAATAATGGAGTCAGACTCTCGAATCGTGCTTTTTGCTAGAGGTAAAATGATTTTCGTCTCACCATAATCAATTTCTTTACTCTGCTGCTCGACTTCAATAACCGCAGGATGAACATGGAGGAATACATTCCCTTGGTCATCAATTTGCGGTGTCACATCCAGAGAAATACCAGAAAAGAATGGCGTTAATTCAACTTCAGGTGCAACATTTGAGTTATCACCATTACCCACTACACTCGATAAATCAGTCACATAATATTCATCAGCCCCAACTTTAATCACTGCTTTTTGGTTATTGGATGCCGTTACTCGTGGGCTAGAAAGAACATTGAGATCACCTTGTGTACCCATAAAGCTCAACACGGCATCAAAGCTACCGCTTGATATCACAACATTTGACTGGCCACCCAGTAATGCGCCGATCGAATCTAGTCCTGGTAAAGCTGCCGGTAAAATATTTCCAGCGACATCTTTGACGATACTGCCAGCCCCAATAGTATAATTGGTACCATTTGAGGTGAACATCTTCGACCAATTGATACCTTGCTGGTATCCATCACTTAATGTGACTTCTAGAATTTTGGCTTCTAAAATGACCTGGCGTTGCATTCGATCATGAGAAATCCCGAGAAAATTGCGCACTTCGCGAATTTCATCAGGGTAAGCTCGAACCGTAATCACACTGGCTTGAGGCGTTACGACAACACTTTGTCCCTGCCCTGAACCAATCAACTGCAAAACGGCTTTTTCTAACTGCGGCCAAAAGTCACTCTCACTGATAGTTTCAATCTCAGTGCCACCTTTAGTGGTCGTCGATGAGCTACTATTTGAATTCGAACTGCTATTGGAACTATTGGATGAATTAGAATTGTTATTCGAGCCCGTATCAGTGTTAGTGATGGTACCGGTAGTAATCGATGTCAGCGAGCGACCTGTGCGCTTGAGCTGCAAATAGTCGACCGGAATCGTCACCGTACGTAAACCCGCCGGATAGACTTGAATCACTTTGCCTTTTTTGGTGATTTCAAATCCATACATATCGCGTACAACCGATAGCACATCATCAAGTGTGACATCGGTTAAGTTAACCGTTACACGTCCTTCAACATTAGGGTGAATAGCAGCACTAAATTCTGTTCCTTTGACCAAACTGGCAAAGAAGGCTTTTGCCTCAACATTATTGGCTTTAATTCGAAAACGCTTCACCGTTTCTTGGCTGCGTGGTGTTACCCCTTCAATGTCAGGCATAAGGTCAGCTTCCACAGAAGGAGGAAGCGCGTCTAAGTTTCGGCCATTCGATTCATTAATCGACTGATTTAAAGATTGCTTAATCTCTACTGGATCACGATGTCCCATCGAACAACCCACTAATGATGTAATCAACACGCCTAATACGATTTTACGCATACGATTTCTACTACCTTACTGCTTAATATCTAGGGAAAAGAGGCCTAAGTTCCATAACCTTCCTCCACGAGAAAGCGTCACTTGTTGAGGTTCAATCGCTTGCACGGTATAGCCCCTCAATGACTCCCCAACGGTGATTACCTCGTCATTCAACACGGCAACACATGGTGTCGTTTGCTGGCAGGTAATACTTTGCAAAGTAGGTAGCGGATAGCTAACCACCTTTTTAGCGGGAACAACACTTTGTTCTACCCAGCCTAATGGTGCGGTAGGGTCTTGCGTTGCCCAACAATGGAATGCAATAGCCGACAACAATAATGAGAAAACAACCTTAGCCACCAATAAACTCCTGTCTAACCCCTAACGTATACACTTCCATGATCACTCTGGCTTGAGGGTAATCTTCCACCGAGTATTGAAAGTGACGCCAGTAATACTTCATTGGTAAACTTTCCAGACTGGCGAGATAGTTTAAAATTGCAAAATATTCCCCAGTAAACTCAAGTCGAACCGGGTGGACATAATAGCCTGAATATTCTGATGTTTTACTGTTATTGGCTATCGATTCTGCACTTAAAGACTCTAACGACACAAGTTTTAAATTTTGACTGTTCGCTAACACGCTTTCTAACTGTTCTGCCATTTGCGCTGGTGTGATCAAGCTGTCGACCACTTTGGATAACTCCAGTGACAGCGCTTGGCTTTGCTCTAATAACTGTTTGAACTCTATATCAATCTCTTGATTTGGATCTTTATTGAGTTTAGCAGTAAGTAACAGAATATCGCCTTGAATACGCTGATTGCCTTGCTCAAGCGATTGAAGTTGCAATTTATTGGCTGTGATTGACTTCAGTGTCGGTTCCAGTAATACGCTAAAAATCAACAATACGCTGACTACTAGCCCACACAGTGCAATTAACACTTTCTCGCGCGGGCTAAGTTTTGAGAATTTGTTATTGAGATCCTGCCAATTCATTATTTATCACCTTCCGTTGTTTTAAGCTCAAAGGTGATGATGTCTTGCTCATTACGACCTATTTTCAGCTTCTCAAAGCTGCGTCCAACCAAGTTAAGCTCACTTTTAAACTGGCTTAACCAATTAGGAATCACTTTAGCTTCACGAGCGAGGCCGTGAAGATCAAGCTTGTCTGAATCGATCTCGATTGAGGTTAATGAAATATCATTGCGACTTAATTTGGCCAATGAGCGCATCACTCCTGAATAGCCTACTTGTTGCGATTCATCGAATTGATGCACGGCATTTAAAGAGTCCTGCTTGGCTTTTATTTCAAGCTTAAGTCGCTCAATCGCGGCTATTTTCTCCGCTGATGGTTTATGGCGATCCGCTTTTTGTTTCATTTGATCAAATTGAACTTTCAGTGTTTGAGCTTCGCTTTGTACCATTTGTAACTGTTGAAGTTGACGCTGATTTTGCCATTGACAACCACCATACATAAGCAGCATCAACAATGTCACACCACCCCATACCGCAACCACTACAGATAAAGAAAAATAGTCTTTCTTCGGTTTGAGATGCTCTGGGTACAGATTTAGCATCTCATCATTAATGCTGGTGATTTTTTCGAGCAAAAGATCCACAGAATCAGGGTGGCGTTCATCCAATAAAGAGACTTTAACGCTTAAACGCTCATTTAGCGCATCGACTAACTCTTGTTGATCTTCTTCATCACACTGCACTTTTAACTGATGAAGCGAGGCACCTTTCAGTTGCGATGAAAGGTAATCAATCGAACGTTGCAGCTCTAAGGCTAGTCCATCAAGTTGTAGTGCTGAACTTGCTACACCAGTTATAGGGGGAACCACACCTCTTATGGTGCGTTGAAAACTGCATTTACGGTCAATAAAGGCATCGAATTTAAAACTGCTATTTTTATTGCGATGCAATAAAAGAAAGTTACCAAGTTCCCCAGCACTTCGTGCCCACACTTCACTTTCAGGGATAACTTTACCCAGTAACAAACCGTTGGCTTGCAATAATGCACTCACCTCCAAAACCAAACGTTTTGCCACCACATAAGCCTGAATTTTATTGCCAATAGGCAACGAAAAAGCATCAGCAACGATTTCGGTCACTTTTTCGTTAATCAGGTCCTTGAGTAAAAATGGCAGCGCAACTGACCACTCTTCCTTTGGTAAATTAGGTTTTTCTATTTGATAGGTTTGATAAAGATTGGAGTGCAAAACAAGGTGAACCACCAAACCTTTTGCATTAAGCGCCTTTACGCTATCGAGTAATACACTCTGCCACGTTGATCCCTCAAGAGGAACCTCTCTTGGCAAAGTAACGCCCTCTAACGAGGAGAAATAGATAGCCTCTGGCTGTACAACAGCAAAAAGTTGTTTAGTAGCCGCTTTTGATGGCTTTATTTTTTCAATCAGTGACTGAACATTCATTGAGGATCACTTTTATTTTTTACGCCAACGATTTCTTCGCCCTGCTTTTACAGTAGGAGCAACTATTTTCTCTGGTAACAAGGGAAGCTCTTCTTCAAACAATCGCCCTTGCCCACCTTGAACACCAAGGTTTTGTAATGTTCGCCATTCTTGTTCGGTTTCAACACCGACAGCAATAACCTGTGTCTGTGTTCCACTACAAGCACCAAGCATACTGCGAACAAACAATTGATTCTCATGCCGTTGGTCTATTTTTTTAACCAAACTGCGATGTAATTTAAGATAATCAATGTTTAAATCTTTTATGTAGTGGGTACTGACGATGGTTCTACCCGCTTGGCCCACGACCACTTTAGCGCCAAGGCCTGAAATCATTTTTATTACAGGCCGCATATAATCAAGATGCTGTACTAATCGCCCTTCTGGAAATTCAAATGAGAGCAAAGCCCTAACATCAGAAGAGAGTTGAAGTAACTCATATCTAAACCATTTGAAGTATAGTTTATCGGCAAAAGGGAGCACATGCAGATTAACTGAAACCGGATCAGTGAGTTCTGACTTTTTTAACAAGCGTAGCACTTTCAATAGCACCGCACGATCCATCATCATTTCATAACCGACGGTTTCTAGCGCCGCATGAAAACGAGAAGCTTTGATCACACCTTGCTCAGGATCATCAATACGAGCAAACAATTCGTGGTGTACCCATGTTAAATCATTTGATTTTTCAATTAAATAACAAGACTGCCGGTATAATAAAATAGCATCTGGAGTGAGCACTTGATCAAACAAGGTTCTCCAACGAACGCTTCCTCGCTCTTCTTGGATAAAATTGCTCTTTTTAAAACGACTCCAAGTATTCACGCCTTGTAACTGCGCACTTTTCAGTGCCGTTTCAGCTTCATCCAATACTCGGCCACGTCGCTCACCTTCGCTGTACATGCTAATACCAATGTGACACCAATTTTCTGGATCAAGAGGCTCTGGAGGGTTAACGCGTGCAAATAATTTCAGGCATTGCACTGCGATAGAGGCGACCTCTTTGACGCCCTGATGAGGCACAAAAATAGCAAAATCCGCATCGTAATAGCGCGACAAAATGACATCAGGATAACGCTGTATCACATTAGAAATACTTTCACCCACTTCGACGATTAGATCGTCCGCGACTTTTTTACCGCACTCTTCGCACAGGGAATCCCAATCATCAATACGTATCATCAACACTCCACCACGAGCACCACTTTCAAGTAAAGCGGATTCCAATTTGCTATCAAATAATACGCGGTTAGCTGTTCCGGTCAGTTTATCTAAGAAAGTCTGAGTACGAATGAAAGTATCGAATCGGCTGCGCTCTTGACGGGCATCTTGCAGCTCATCAATTAACACATCAAGCGCTTCACTTGCGGTGTAAGGCCACTCACGGTGATCACCTTGCGCATATTGCTCTACTCGACCAGCTAAGATCATACGACCACGCTCTTCAAGCAATTCAGAGCCTATCAACTGCTCTTTCAACCATTTGATGCCTCTGATCAAACAGAAAACTATTAGCCCGACCGCTAGGGTAATTGACCACATCGCTCCTAACGAATAGCTGTAGCCAAGATATGGAGGAATGGCCTTGAAAGAGAGGCTATAACTGGGATTGCGCTGTAAGGGGATATCAATATGATAAAGACGCTCAGGTGCAATTGTTGAAGAGGTATCTTTAAAACGATAGATAACACCCGCTTGTGAAGTTAGCTGCATCTCGACAATATTGCTGGCTTGCAACATTTTAGGCATCCAACGTTGCATTGAATACGCGGCGTCAGGGTCTTCCATTTCTTTATCTACGACTTCCACAATCCCGGTCAGATAGTGATTGAGGTACTCTTGTCCCATACGCTGAAAAGACAAGGTTCCACCAATAAACAAAATAAACATCGCACTGGTAACGATTAAGGTAACAAATGCCCCTAAGCGCGTGCTCAGTTTCAATGTGGGGGTATACCGCATGAATACTGAATTCCTTTTCGATTCAAACCATATAAAAAGAAAATGTGCCGACAGATAAGAAAGTCTTAACTAGGGCGTGCTGACCTAATGATAACTATATAAAAAAGCCGCGGTTTTCGCGGCTTTTTTCGAAATTGGAGCGTTTAAAACGGGATGTCGTCATCAAAATCCATTGGTGGCTCGTTATATTGTGGCTGAGCCTGTTGAGGTGCAGACTGCTGCTTCTGAGGTTGTTGCTGCATCGCTGGTTGTTGAGGTTGTCCCCATCCACCTTGTTGCTGAGACTGAGGCATACCACCTTGAGCAGGTGCACCGCCTTGTGCACGACCACCTAACATTTGCATCACGCCGTTAAAACCTTGAACAACAACTTCTGTTGTATAACGGTCTTGGCCACTTTGATCTTGCCACTTACGCGTTTGTAATTGGCCTTCAATATAAACCTGTGAACCTTTACGCAAGTATTCACCAGCGACTTCAGCTAATTTGCCAAATAGTGCAACACGGTGCCATTCGGTTTTTTCACGTTGCTCACCCGTTGCTTTATCACGCCATGACTCTGACGTTGCGATGGTGATATTTGCCACAGCACCGCCACTTGGCATATAACGAATTTCTGGGTCGTTACCTAGGTTACCCACTAAAATAACTTTATTTACTCCACGGCTTGCCATGTTTTGCTCCGTCTTCCATCATGAGTGTTCTAAAAATAGCTGACTAGGATACCACGCTTTACGCGGGGTACAAATATACATAGAGAGACTGGCAAATATTCAGCGCTATGCCCCACCCTTTTTCTCTTTTTTAGAACAGCCCCCTCAAAATTAAGGGTGATAAAACACTCATTTACTTTCTCATATGAAACCCAACGCAATTTTATTTCTTTGATTCGCATTATTTTGGTAGTTAGTTCATTTTCGCGACAGATGGATAATTGTTATCCACTGAGGAAATAAAGGATATCCCATTAACAGGACGTTAAAATGAGAAAAGCCAACTACACCCGCACCATTTATTTTTTGTGTTTAGATGATCAAAGCTCCTCACCCTATATCGAACAGCTTACCTCGTTGTTAGCGCTACCGATCCCCCAAATAGAGCCAGAAGCACTGCGCCAATCTAGCGGTTTTGATAAACATAAAATACTAATGATTGATTACGGTAACTATGCACAACTTAGGCAACGGCTAGGCAATAGCCCACTAAACAGCCATCACCACGAAACGATATTATTCAACGTATCACAGCGTCTTACCACCGATGAATTACTCACCTTTGGTCATTTAAAAGGGCTATTTTACCGTAGCGATAGTTTCGAAAGCATCGCACATGGACTCGGTGAGATCATTAATGGCCAAAACTGGCTACCTCGCCATGTCACCAGTCAATTATTGCATTATTACCGTTATACTTTTGAGTCTCATACTGCACAGGTCATTACCGATTTAACCGCTCGCGAGGTGCAAATTTTGCGTAGCCTTCAAACCGGAGCATCCAACAGTCAGATGGCTGAAAGCCTGTTCATTAGTGAGTTCACCGTAAAGTCTCATCTTTATCAAATATTCAAAAAACTCTCAGTAAAAAAACGCTCACAAGCGATCGCCTGGGCAAATCAAAACATACTGTCTTAATTATGAGGCATGGCACAGAATTTCATCAGCATCAAAGTGTTGTTGATGATACCCACCAGTAAAGCGTGGTAAGGTTGCGCCATCCTCCAATTATTATTCACAATTATAAGGTTATAGCATGATCAAAAAGTGCCTATTCCCAGCCGCTGGCTACGGTACGCGTTTTCTTCCAGCGACTAAATCAATGCCAAAAGAAATGATGCCAGTGGTTAATAAGCCACTGATCGAGTACGGCGTTGAAGAAGCGATTCAAGCCGGGATGACGGGAATGTGTATCGTGACCGGACGAGGTAAACACTCGATCATGGATCACTTTGATAAGAACTATGAATTAGAACATCAAATCAGTGGCACCAACAAAGAAGAGCTGTTGGTTGATATCCGTGAAATCATCGATACCGCTAACTTTACCTATATTCGCCAACGTGAAATGAAAGGCTTGGGTCACGCAATCTTAACTGGTCGTGAGCTGATTGGTGATGAACCTTTTGCTGTCGTGCTTGCCGATGACCTTTGTGTTAATGAAGAACGAGGTGTTCTGGCGCAAATGGTCGCCCTGTACAAACAATTCCGTTGTTCTATTGTTGCGGTTCAAGAAGTTCCTGACAATGAAACACACAAGTATGGTGTTATCTCTGGTGAGATGATTAAAGATGATCTATTCCGTGTTGATGACATGGTTGAAAAACCAGAACCAGGTACCGCGCCAAGCAACCTTGCCATCATCGGCCGCTACATCTTAACGCCTGATATTTTTGACTTAATTGAGCAAACAGAACCAGGTAAAGGTGGGGAAATCCAAATCACCGATGCACTGCTTAAACAGGCGAAGTCAGGTTGCGTGCTTGCTTATAAATTCAAGGGACAACGTTTTGACTGCGGTAGTGTTGAAGGCTATATCGAGGCCACTAACTACTGTTTTGAAAACATGTATAAGAAAAATGAGCAGAAAGTCGCGCTAGACAAACATTCAACGCACAAAGCTTAACTTACCTATATTGTTCAGGCCCTAGTTGCTGTTTAGTTAAGCATCTTATGAAGCAAAATAGTTGCCAATAAAGCCACGTTAAACTGCGTGGCTTTTTATTTACTGTTTTTTTATCCAGTATCTATTTGCACAAAACTCACACTATGCAATACTTGCCACACTTGGTGTTACATAGAGCATAGATGATGGATAAAATCGAAGTTAGGGGCGCACGAACCCACAATCTAAAAAATATCAACCTGACTATCCCACGCGATAAATTGATTGTAATTACTGGACTTTCAGGGTCAGGAAAATCGTCGCTTGCCTTTGATACTTTATATGCGGAAGGCCAACGTCGCTATGTTGAATCTCTTTCTGCCTATGCTCGCCAATTCTTATCTTTAATGGAAAAGCCCGATGTAGACCATATTGAAGGCCTTTCTCCAGCGATATCTATTGAACAAAAATCGACATCACATAACCCACGTTCGACAGTCGGCACCATTACTGAAGTCTACGACTATTTACGCCTACTTTACGCTCGTGTTGGTGAGCCTCGCTGCCCGGAACACAAAGTGCCATTAAGCGCACAAACCGTTAGTCAAATGGTCGATAAGGTTCTTGAGCTCCCCGAAGGCTCAAAAATGATGCTGCTAGCGCCCATCGTCAAAGAGCGCAAAGGTGAGCACGTCAAAACATTGGAAAACCTTGCAGCCCAAGGTTTTATTCGTGCCCGTATAGATGGTGAAACTTGTGATCTTTCCGATCCTCCAACACTAGAACTGCATAAAAAGCACACCATTGAAGTAGTGGTTGATCGCTTCAAAGTTCGCAACGACTTACAGCAACGCCTCGCTGAATCTTTTGAAACCACTCTTGAGTTATCTGGTGGTATTGCAGTCGTAACGGATATGGATGGTAAAGGGGAAGAAATTGTATTTTCGGCTAACTTTGCCTGCCCACATTGTGGTTACAGCATGCAAGAGCTTGAGCCTCGACTGTTTTCGTTCAATAACCCAGCAGGGGCCTGCCACACCTGTGATGGCTTAGGAGTACAACAATACTTCGATCCTGAACGTGTAATACAAGACAGCAGTTTGAGTTTAGCGCAAGGAGCCATTCGCGGATGGGATCAAAAAAACTATTACTACTTCCAAATGCTCACCTCACTTGCAACACATTATGATTTTGACTTGCATGTGCCATTCAACAAATTACCGAAAAAAGTCCAAGAGATCATTTTAAAAGGATCTGGCAGAACTGAAATCGAGTTTAATTATATCAATGACCGTGGCGACATTCGTGTTAAACGCCACCCATTTGAAGGGATTCTTAATACCCTTGAGCGCCGTTACCGTGATACAGAATCAAATTCAGTGCGTGAAGATTTGGTGAAATACATTTCAACCAAACCATGCACCAGTTGTGATGGTACACGCCTACGTGTTGAGGCTCGCAATGTGTTTATCAACGATACGGCACTACCTGAAGTGGTTGAGCTTAGTATCGCCGACGCGCTGCAGTTCTTCCAAACCCTAGCGCTGACTGGGCAAAAAGCACAAATTGCTGAAAAGGTGATGAAAGAGATCAATGATCGCTTACACTTCTTGGTCAACGTAGGGCTTAACTACCTAAACCTCTCTCGCAGCGCAGAAACGCTCTCGGGCGGTGAAGCCCAACGTATTCGACTCGCAAGTCAAATTGGTGCTGGCTTAGTCGGTGTAATGTACGTTTTAGATGAACCGTCAATTGGTCTCCACCAGCGTGATAACGAACGGCTATTGAAAACATTGACCCATCTGCGCGATCTCGGCAATACCGTACTGGTTGTGGAACATGATGAAGACGCAATCCGTATGGCTGACCATGTCATCGATATTGGTCCAGGAGCTGGTGTTCATGGGGGGCAAGTAGTAGCGGAAGGAAATGTCGACCAAATCATTGCTAACCCTAACTCGCTCACTGGTCAGTATCTCAGCGGTGTAAAAGAAATTGCCATCCCTCAGCAACGTACTCCAAGAGATCCAAAGAAAACCGTTGAGCTTATTGGTGCATCAGGCAATAACTTGAAAGATGTCGATTTATCGATACCTGTCGGTTTATTTAGTTGTATCACTGGTGTTTCTGGTTCTGGTAAATCCACCCTCATCAATGACACATTTTTTAAGATTGCTCATACCGCTTTAAATGGTGCAACTACTGCTACACCAGCCCCCTATAAGAAAATAAAAGGGTTGGAACATTTTGATAAGGTTATTGATATCGACCAAAGCCCAATAGGCAGAACACCGCGCTCAAATCCAGCGACCTACACAGGCATTTTTACACCAATTCGTGAGCTATTTTCCGGAACTCAAGAATCACGATCTCGTGGTTATAAACCGGGCCGCTTTAGTTTCAACGTGCGTGGTGGTCGCTGCGAAGCTTGTCAAGGTGATGGTGTTATCAAAGTAGAAATGCATTTCTTACCTGATGTTTACGTCCCTTGCGATGTATGTAAAGGCAAACGCTATAACCGTGAAACGCTAGAAGTACGCTACAAAGGCAAAGCGATTGATGAAGTACTCGAAATGACGGTAGAAGATGCGTATCAATTCTTTGAACCAGTTCCCGTCATTGCGCGTAAGCTAAAAACATTAATTGATGTCGGCTTATCCTATATTCGTCTCGGGCAAGCGGCCACAACCCTATCTGGAGGGGAAGCACAACGAGTCAAGCTAGCTCGTGAGTTATCTAAACGTGATACCGGTAAAACCTTGTACATCTTAGATGAACCAACAACAGGTCTTCACTTCCACGATATCCAACAACTGTTGATTGTCCTGCACCGCCTACGTGACCATGGTAATACCGTGGTGGTGATTGAGCACAATTTAGATGTAGTGAAAACCGCAGACTGGATCATTGATTTAGGGCCAGAAGGTGGTCAAGGTGGTGGCCAAATTATTGCCCAAGGGACTCCAGAAGATGTTGCACAGGTCGACATATCTCACACAGCTCGCTTTCTTAAGCCTATGTTGAAATAGAAAAAAACGGTAGAGTAGAGAAACCAGCACTCACGATGGCTGGTTTCTTTTCAACTGGAACGTGAGACCTATGGCTACATTGCATCTAAGCGGTACGCAGCTTGAGAACCAAGCACCAGCAATCCCTTTAAATAAACCTTTTTTATTTTCGATTAGCATCATCTATTTACTGGCGATGCATTTTTTTATGCCTAACCCTGGTGGTTCAGGTTTAGCGCTATCTTTTAACCCAACGACTTGGTTAACGCTGAGCATCACGCTCTCATTGGGTTTATATCAACTAGCTTCTAACCGTCGGCTACGTTATTCCAAATTAACTATCGGCTTGTTGATTAGCTGCATCATTATGACCATTCCACTGCTTTACACCAATGCGTCACTGGAACTGTCAGTCAGCCGCTTGGTAGGGCTATGGTGCGGGCTATTGCTTTTTGTCTTACTACAACAATTCCGTTTTAGTAACAAACATAAACAGCGATTACTGTGGTTTATTGTATTAGGCGTGTTGATTGAAGCTCTGTTTGGTTTCTATCAGTATTTTCTATTGCAACCAAATAACCTATTTGGTTATAACACTGAGGTAAATCGGCCTTACGGCATTTTTCAACAACCTAATGTCATGGCAAGTTTCCTTGCTACTGGCTTGGTGATTTCCGGTTACCTGCTTGCTCGCCAACCAAAAAAATACAATCAACAATTAAGCGCTGTAAGCCTTTTATATTTCACTCCGCTTTTAACCGCACCGTTATTGGTCGTACTAGCCTCTCGTACTGGCTGGCTTGGTGCAATATTAGGGATTATGTTCGTTCTCCCTTACCTATTTCGATTCTCGACGCCAAAACGCTTTTGGGGATGGAGTGCTGCAACATTAATCGGTATCTTGCTCGGTATTGCTGCAATGTATACTCAGGGAAGCGATGGGTTTGTTAGCAATAAAGCCGATCTAGAAAGCCCTCGCCGTTACACCTTTCCTCAAACGCTCGACATGATCATTGAAAAGCCATTTACAGGTTACGGCTACGGCAAGTTTGAAGCGGAGTATTTGCTTTATACCGCAAGACAACATCAGCTAAATTCGAGTTATCATCCGGGGCTCCATTCCATGGATCACCCACACAATGAATTATTGTTGTGGGGGGTCGAAGGCGGGTTACTGCCCGTTATCGGAATATTATTGGCGATTGCCTTCGTAATGATGAGGATATATTCAGCCAAGAAAGGAACAAGGCTCGCAATGTTTGCCTTGTTTATTCCTATCGTCTTACACAGCCAACTGGAATATCCGTTTTATCACTCGGCGGTGCATTGGATAACCTTTATTATCTTGCTTTTTTGGGTTGATCAACGTGTTGCCAAATATAAATACGCACCATTTAGCTCGGTGAGTAAGTCATTACTGAGGGTCATAAGTTTAGTGGCTCCTGTACTGACGGGTTTTTACATGGTGAGTGCACTGCACACTAACCATGTACTCACTCAGTTTGAAAAATCTCAACCACCAAACCCTGATATCTTACAGAAGGTCACCAATCCTGTAGTGTGGAGAAATCGCTTTGATTGGGATGTGTATAGCACCTATCTCAATATTGGTTTATACACTCAAGACCCCGAATTTATAACGCCTTATATAGATTGGTCATTAGAGATCATTAAGCACCAACCTCGGCCTACCTTCTACAGTAATTTGGTGATTGCTTACCAAGGCATTGGCGATGATAGTCGTGCCGAGCAAATTCGCTCTGAGGCCCAATTTCTATTTCCCGACATAGATTTTAGTACCGTGCAATATATTCGACCATCTAGTGCTGCTTCAAGTAGTGTGCAAGCAACGGCTACTGAATAATTGCCTAACTATGACCAGTAGAGTAACCATTAAGGCTGCTCTACTGGTTTTATTCTACTCAGTTAAAGACTCTTCTAACGCCCGCAAACACAAGGCTATATTTTCTCTACGAGCCCCATAGCCCATTAAGCCAATACGCCAAGCTTTACCCGCAAGAGCGCCTAAACCAGCGCCAATTTCCAAATTATATTCACTGAGTAAGTGGGAGCGAACCTTCGCATCATCAACACCTTGAGGAATATATACCGCATTAAGTTGCGGCAACCGACTTTGCTCTGGCACCACAAAGTTAAAGCCAAGTTTCTCTAAGCCTTGCTTTAACTTTTCATGCATATCACGATGACGAGACCAAGCTTTCTCTAGTCCTTCATTTTTTAGCATTAGCAGCGCTTCGTGTAGCGCATATAAGCTGTTGACTGGTGCGGTGTGATGATAACTGCGTTTACCTTCACCACTCCAATAGCCGAGCACCAAGCTTTGGTCTAAAAACCAACTTTGTACAGGTGTCGTGCGTGATTGAATTTTCTCAATCGCTTGAGCGGAAAAAGTCAACGGCGATAAGCCTGGGGGACAAGATAGACATTTCTGGCTACCAGAATAAACGGCATCTAACTGCCATTTATCGACATAAAGTGGCACACCGCCTAGAGATGTTACCGCATCTACAATACTCAACATGTTATTTTGCTTAGCCAACTGACCTAACGCTTGTGCATCACTCAATGCCCCGGTTGATGTCTCCGCATGCACAAATGCCAATATTTTTGCATCGGGGTTCACCTTGATCGCTTGTTCTACTTTATCAACCGAAACTGGCATCCCCCATTCATCATCAACCAACACGACTTCCCCGCCGCAACGAATGACATTTTCTCGCATTCGCTCACCAAACACACCATTGCGGCAGACAATGACTTTATCACCGGGTTCTATTAAATTGACGAAACACGCTTCCATACCAGCACTGCCTGGCGCAGAAACTGCTATCGTGAATTCATTTTGCGTTTGAAATGCATATTTAAGTAGCTGTTTGAGCTCATCCATCATCTGAATAAATAACGGGTCTAAGTGACCAACGGTTGGACGACTTAGTGCTTGCAATACTTGTGGGTAAATATCTGAAGGACCAGGTCCCATCAAGATCCGTTGTGGTGGGTTGAAACTGGTAATGGACATAATTGCTCCTTGCTTGCGGCCAAATGTGGAAAACCAGAGTAAAGCAAAAATCACCTAGCAACAATTCGACAGAAGTCTAGAGGTCAAACCAGTGTCACAATCTGGTTAATTTTATTTTACATTTGAACTTAATTAGCAATTGACATTAATAGTTCAAAAACGTTCAATGAATGAGCTATCTAGCAGAAGAGGAGCACTGCCCAGGCAGATGTTTTGTGGAGCCTCAACTCCAAAACAAAGCATTGATGGGGAGCAGTGCCGAGATGAACCAAGGTTGTGGATTTGGTTTGTCGGTTGAATGGGCTGAATCCCTTCAACTGTCATTAGCCGCGCTGATGAAGAGCTTCTGAGGTAAACCAATCAAAAACACCTCTTTATATGCTCTAGAAATTTCTCTTCAAACATTGGACGTTGGAACACCAACACATTTTTATTTTAGGAAGTCGTGGGAGAAATGCTGTGAGCACATTCAATGTAGCCAAGTTTGGCGGAACAAGTGTAGCTAACTTTGAAGCAATGAGCCGTTGTGCTGCTGTTATCGAAAATAATCCAAATACAAAATTAGTGGTTAGCAGTGCATGCTCTGGTGTCACTAATTTGTTAGTTGAGTTAGCCTGTGGGGTTCAAGATGCAGAGCAACGTTTGGCGATCATCAAACAGTTAGCCGATATCCATCATGCCATCATCGATCAACTAGCCCAACCAGCTCAAGTTGAAAAAGAAGTACATTCAATTTTAGATATGGTTGCTAGCGTTGCAGAAGCTGCCTCTTTTCAATCAAGTAAAAAATTGACTGACCATCTCGTTGCGTGCGGCGAATTAATGTCGACCTTTATTCTTACCCAATTGATGCGTGAACGAGGTATGGAAGCGGTGCGTTTTGATATCCGCGAGATCTTGCGCACCGATGATCATTACGGTCGTGCTGAGCCTCAGTTAGAGCAAATAGCATTACTTGCTAAACAAAAATTAACGCCATTATGTCAACAGCACGTAGTGGTAACGCAAGGCTTCATTGGTTCTGATGAACAAGGAAACACGACCACTCTTGGCCGTGGTGGTAGTGATTATTCAGCCGCTTTAATTGCAGAAGCAGTCCAAGCGTCAGGTTTAGAAATTTGGACCGATGTACCTGGCATTTATACTACCGACCCTCGCATTGCGCCTAATGCTGCACCGATTGCTGAAATCAGTTTTAGTGAAGCGTCTGAAATGGCGAATTTCGGTGCCAAAATTCTCCACCCCTCAACATTGTTACCGGCATTACGACATGACATTCCTGTATTTGTAGGTTCATCGAAAGAGCCAGAAAAAGGTGGAACTTGGATTCGCAAACGTGTCGAAAGCTCGCCACTTTTTAGAGCCTTGACCTTACGCGGCAACCAAACCATGGTCACACTGCGTAGCGCTAGCATGTTCCATGCTTATGGCTTTTTGTCGAAAGTGTTCGAGATTTTAGCCAAACACAAAATTTCAGTGGATCTGATTACCACTTCTGAAATCAGCGTCTCCTTAACATTAGACAAAACCGATACTTCCGGGGGTTCACCAGAATTACCACAAGCTGTTCGTCAAGAATTGGAAGAATTATGCACTGTCGATGTTGAACATAACTTAAGTTTAATCGCACTGATAGGCAATAACATGAGTAATACCAAAGGTTACGCCAAGCAGGTATTTAGCACGTTAGAAGACTTCAACATGCGTATGATTTGCTACGGTGCAAGTCCGCATAACTTATGTTTCTTGCTGCATGAATCGGTATCAAAAGCCGCTATTCAAAAACTGCACCAAGAGCTGTTTGAGCAATAACCTAAAGTGCTTTGCTCAATAATTTGAGTGCCACAAAAAAACAGAGGTTGGATATTCCAACCTCTTTCTTTTTTACCTTAATCTAAATTAGGCCCTAACCATTTTTCTGCTTCTTGCTCGCTCCAGCCTTTACGCTGCGCATAATCTTGCATTTGATCTTGCTGTATTTGTGCGATGGCAAAATAACGAGAATCAGGATGCGAGAAATACCAACCAGATACCGAAGCCCCTGGCCACATGGCATAACTGGTGGTTAACGACATATCAATCGCTTGCTCAACATTGAGCATTTCCCATAAAGTTCCTTTCTCTGTATGTTCAGGACACGCTGGATAACCCGGAGCTGGGCGAATACCTTGATACTTTTCACGAATCAATTCGTCATTCGATAAGTTTTCATCTGTGGCATAACCCCAAATATCTTTACGAACTTGCAGGTGTAAATACTCAGCAAAAGCTTCCGCTAAACGATCCGCTACGGCTTGGATCATAATCGCGTTGTAATCATCACCATTTGCTTTGTATTGATCGGCCAACTCACGCTCACCGATACCACCAGTAACCGCAAACGCACCGATCCAATCTTTCTTGCCTGATTCTTTAGGTGCTATGTAATCAGATAGGCAGTAGTTAAATCCTTTCGGCTTCTCCGTTTGTTGACGCAAATTATGCAAAACATGAGCAACCTCAGTACGGGACTCATCACTGTAAACTTCGATATCATCGCCAATACTGGCCGCAGGAAATAAGGCGCACATGCCACGAGCTTCGAGTAAACCTTCTCGCTCGACACGATCAAGTAACTCGTTGGCATCCTTAAACAAACGCAGAGCTTCTTCACCCACCTCTTCATGATCAAAAATTGCCGGGTACTTACCCATCAACGACCATGTCATAAAGAACGGAGTCCAATCGATATACTGCCGTAACGTCGAAACATCAAAATCATTAAACACATGTACACCAGGTTTAAGTGGCACTGGTGGTGTATAGCTATCCCAATTAATCGCGACTTTGTTAGCGCGAGCCATCTCTAAGGTGACAGGTTTAGTACGCGGACGCTTACGAGCGTGTTGGTCACGCACAACGTCATAATCAGCCTGAAGCTTTTCAACAAAAGCTGGCTTTTGTGTCTCAGACAGTAGCGCCGAACAGACCCCAACTGCACGTGAAGCATTGTTTACATATACCACCGGATGTTGGTAATTTTGTTCTATCTTCACGGCAGTATGCGCTTTCGATGTGGTTGCACCACCAATCAAAAGTGGTAAATCAAAACCCTGACGTTCCATTTCTTTCGCGACATGGACCATTTCATCCAATGACGGTGTAATAAGGCCAGATAAACCAATAATATCAACGTTCTCTTCTTTGGCTACTTTGAGTATTTTCTCGCACGGCACCATCACCCCAAGGTCAATAATTTCGTAGTTATTACATTGCAATACCACACCAACAATATTCTTACCGATGTCATGCACATCACCTTTTACGGTTGCGAGTAGAATTTTACCGTTGGTTGAACCTGCTTGTTTCAATGCATTGATGTAAGGCTCTAAGTGGGCAACCGCCTGCTTCATAACTCGCGCTGACTTAACAACTTGAGGTAAGAACATTTTACCCTCACCAAATAGGTCACCAACTACGTTCATGCCATCCATTAATGGGCCTTCAATTACCTCTAATGGTTTGCTCGCATTAAGACGGGCTTCTTCAGTATCTTCAACGATAAATTCTGTAATGCCTTTAACTAACGCATGCTCTAAGCGCTTTTCAACCGACCATGTTCTCCACTCAAGTGCACTAGCATCTTCTTCTTTTCCTACGCCTTTATCTGCATATTCAGCCGCAATATCTAATAAACGTTCGGTACTGTCGTCGCGGCGATTTAGAATTACATCCTCTACGGCATCCCGCAGTTTTTCTGGAACGTTGTCGTAGATCTCCAATTGACCAGCGTTGACGATCCCCATATCCATACCATTTTTAAAACAGTGGTAAAGGAATACCGCGTGAATTGCTTCACGAACATAGTTGTTACCGCGGAAAGAAAACGAAACGTTGGAGACTCCACCGGAGATCATGGCGTAAGGTAAATCGCGTTTGATGTCTGCAACCGCTTCGATAAAGTCAACGGCGTAGTTGTTATGCTCGTCAATTCCCGTAGCAACAGCAAAAATATTTGGATCGAAGATGATATCTTCTGCGGGGAAACCAACCTCATCGACTAAAATACGATAAGCATTGGTACAAATTTCGATTTTCCGTTGACGTGTATCAGCTTGGCCCACTTCATCGAAAGCCATCACAATAACCGCCGCACCATAGCGACGGATCAGCTTCGCTTGTTCAACGAATTTTTCTTTACCTTCTTTCAAAGAGATCGAGTTAACGATGCCTTTACCTTGGATACATTTAAGACCGGCCTCAATGACTTCCCACTTAGAAGAGTCAACCATGATAGGCACTTTTGATATTTCAGGCTCAGAAGCACATAGATTAAGGAAACGCACCATGCACGCCTCAGCATCAAGCATCCCTTCATCCATGTTGATATCGATGATTTGAGCACCATTTTCGACTTGCTCACGCGCTACGTGTAGCGCTTCATCATATAGCTCTTCTTTGATTAATCGTTTGAAACGTGCGGAACCCGTAACGTTTGTTCGCTCGCCAACATTAACAAATAATGTATCTTTCGCGATGGTTAACGGCTCCAAACCAGACAAACGACACGACTTTGGCAATTCAGGCAAAGAGCGAGGCTTCACTCCTTCAACTGCTTGTGCCATTTGTCGAATATGTTCTGGCGTTGTACCACAGCAGCCACCAACTAAATTTAGAAACCCAGCTTGCGCCCACTCAGCAATATGCTCTGCCATCTCTTTCGCTTCCAGATCATACTCACCAAATGCATTTGGTAAACCGGCATTAGGGTGCGCTGAAACGTAGCATTCAGAAATACGTGACAACTCTTCAACATATTGGCGTAGTTCATCGGGACCTAGAGCGCAGTTTAAACCAAAAGAGATCGGCTCCACGTGGCGAAGTGCATTGTAGAACGCTTCTGTTGTCTGCCCTGAAAGGGTACGACCTGAGGCATCCGTTATCGTCCCTGAAATCATCACAGGCAACTTATAACCGAGCTCTTCAAAAACCGTATCGACGGCGAAAGCACACGCTTTGGCATTTAATGTGTCAAAAATGGTTTCAATAAGAATTAAATCACAGCCACCTTTGATTAAAGCTCGTGTTGATTCTGAGTACGCTTCAACAAGTTGATCAAAACTGACATTGCGGAAGCCAGGATCATTCACATCTGGAGAGATAGAACAGGTACGGTTAGTTGGACCGAGTACACCGGCCACGTAACGGGGTTTATGCGGTGTTTTAGCGGTCCATTCATCAGCGACTTCACGCGCTAATTTTGCAGCAGCAAAGTTGATTTCATCACTGATGGCTTGCATATCATAGTCAGCCATTGCGATAGTCGTCGCATTAAAGGTATTGGTTTCAAGAATATCAGCACCGGCCTCTAAATAAGCACAATGGATCTCTTTTATCAATTGAGGCTGCGTCAATACTAGGAGATCGTTATTGCCTTTTAGATCACTTGGCCAATTAGCAAAACGCTCTCCTCGATAATCTTGCTCTTCAAGCTTGTAACCCTGAATCATGGTGCCCATACCACCATCGATCAACAATATTCTTTGTTGCAATTGAGCTTCAATTTGACTCTTCACTTTTCTTCCCACAGTACAGCCTCATTCCTTTTCTTTATTTCCACATCCTATCATATAACCGTTAGAAATCTAGACGTCTAAACAGCACTTTAATCGCTGCTTGTTGTTAACTCTGATGTAATGAAAAAGTGTTTGCTATTTGCTCACCATAGAAGGAGAATTTGTTCATATTTTGTTACACACTGAGAAAAAAATGTCGGTCTACTATACTTTGTGCTTCCTATCGGCAGCCGCGATGATGATTGCTTTCTTAAACAGTAAGATAGGAAAGATGCAAACCACCATTGCTATCACCGCAGGTTCTATGATGCTTTCGTTATTAATCTTAATTGCGGGTCAAAACGATTGGTTTCATCTCACTGAGATTGCTATCGATACAGTTAATAGCATCAACTTTGAAAATTTTTTACTCAAAGGGATCCTGGGCTTTCTTCTTTTTGCGGGTGGCTTAGGTATTAAACTGCCTAATCTTAAAGATCAAAAATGGGAAATAACTGTTCTCGCACTTGGAGCAACATTGTTTTCAACCTTCTTCATTGGTTTTGGCCTCTATGGCTTCTGCCAGCTGATAGACATTCAATTTGACCTTGTGTATTGCTTATTATTCGGCGCGCTGATTTCACCAACCGACCCAATAGCTGTGTTAGCCATTGTCAAAAAACTTGATGCGCCTAAACGTATCTCAACTCAAATTGAAGGGGAATCTCTCTTCAACGACGGTTTTGGTCTAGTTATCTTTGTCACAATATTTACTATCGCATTCGGTACAGAAACTCCGACCGTTGGTAGTGTCACCATGCTGTTTGCACAAGAAGCTATGGGGGGAATTATCTACGGCCTAGCTCTCGGTTTATTATTTCACTACCTTATTAGCGCGACTAATGACCACTCTATGGAGCTGTTATTAACCATCGGTATTCCAACCGCTGGTTACGTTTTTGCAGATGTCATACATGTCTCTGGGCCACTCGCAATGGTGGTATCCGGTATCATGATCGGTAACTGGACCCGCTTTATCGGTTTCTCAAAGGAAAGCGAAGAGCATTTAGATCACTTCTGGGAGTTAGTTGATGAATTCCTCAATGGGGTATTGTTCCTGTTGATTGGTATGTCGATGCTACTCTTCCAATTTCATGAAGAAGATTGGATGTTAATGGCATTTTCCGTTCCGCTTGTATTATGTGCTCGCTACCTTAGTGTTTTCTTATCGTACATTGGCTTTAAACGTTACCGAAGCTATAACCCATGGTCGATTAAGATTCTTACTTGGGGAGGACTACGCGGAGGATTAGCACTAGCAATGGCTCTATCGATTCCCTCTGGAATTTTAGTCATTCCGGATAAGCTGATCGATGTAAAAGAACTGATACTGGTTATGACGTATGCCGTTGTAGTATTTTCGATACTGATCCAAGGCTCAACCATTACTCCTTTGATCGAAAAAGCGAAACAGGCTGAAAAACAAAGGGAAGCCACAGAATCGACAGTAGTCCAAGAACAAGAAAGTTAATCCCGATTCGAATACATCTCACAATATCTGTTGAATCACCAAGTCGATACCACTGCGTGTCGACTTTTTTAAATCTAACGTATTTGATGATTTAAAAATTTAAAATAGAAACGATTCTTAGGCTCCCCGATTATTTTAAGCTAGAGCACGTTGATATCCAGTTTCAAGACGAAACTAGATTGGGGCAGAATAATACCGCAATAAGGATTTAGTAAAAAAGAAGGACAAAGTCTAGAGCTGTTCAGCAGCAATTTGGCTACGCTTATCTGTTTGGTGCAGTTGCACCGCGAGTTGGCGCCAACATTATCTAGAGAAAAAGCATTTAAACTTAACCATTGTCCATATCCCACCTTATTCAGCAAAGTTAATCCTATAGAACTTAAGCCGTATCGTTATTTTTCAACATACTGTATCGGCTTTTTCATACTCATTTTTTAGTGCTGTGCACATCTGTCGTTGTAGCAATAAGACATGGGAAGAGAAGAGAGACTAGTAGGAAAAGAGGTAACGAGTATAGTTTAATGCCCCAAACGCAAAAAACCCCAGCATTGCTGCTGAGGTTTCTAATAAAGTGGCGGAGCGGACGGGACTCGAACCCGCGACCCCCGGCGTGACAGGCCGGTATTCTAACCAACTGAACTACCGCTCCGCTGCGTGTCTGGTTAGACAATATTC